>NZ_LR723670.1:0-3125000 GCF_902502825.2 Pseudorhizobium flavum | reverse complement strand
AGATAAGGTATCTTATTCTGAATACATAGGGATAAGAAGCGAACGCAGGGAACTGAAACATCTAAGTACCTGCAGGAAAGGACATCAACCGAGACTCCGCAAGTAGTGGCGAGCGAACGCGGACCAGGCCAGTGGCAATCAGGAATAAAGCCGAACAAGTTGGAAAGCTTGGCTATAGTGGGTGACAGCCCCGTAGGCGTAGAACACTGATTGTCCTTGAGTAGGGCGGGACACGTGAAATCCTGCCTGAACATGGGGAGACCACTCTCCAAGCCTAAGTACTCGTGCATGACCGATAGCGAACAAGTACCGTGAGGGAAAGGTGAAAAGCACCCCGACGAGGGGAGTGAAATAGAACCTGAAACCGGATGCCTACAAACAGTCGGAGCCCGCAAGGGTGACGGCGTACCTTTTGTATAATGGGTCAACGACTTAGTGTAACATGCAAGCTTAAGCCGGTAGGTGTAGGCGCAGCGAAAGCGAGTCTGAACAGGGCGATTGAGTATGTTGCATTAGACCCGAAACCGAGTGATCTAGCCATGAGCAGGTTGAAGGTTGGGTAACACCAACTGGAGGACCGAACCCATATCTGTTGCAATAGATCGGGATGACTTGTGGCTAGGGGTGAAAGGCCAATCAAACTCGGAAATAGCTGGTTCTCCGCGAAATCTATTTAGGTAGAGCGTCGACCGAATACCCCCGGGGGTAGAGCACTGGATGGGCTATGGGGACTCACCGTCTTACTGATCCTAACCAAACTCCGAATACCGGGGAGTACTAGTCGGCAGACACACGGCGGGTGCTAACGTCCGTCGTGAAGAGGGCAACAACCCTGACCTCCAGCTAAGGTCCCCAAGTCATGGCTAAGTGGGAAAGGATGTGAGGATCCCAAAACAACCAGGATGTTGGCTTAGAAGCAGCCATCATTTAAAGAAAGCGTAACAGCTCACTGGTCTAAATAAGGGTCTTTGCGCCGAAAATGTAACGGGGCTAAAGCCATGCACCGAAGCTGAGGATTTGCAGTTTACTGCAAGTGGTAGCGGAGCGTTCCGTAAGCCTGTGAAGGAGGACCCGTGAGGGCCTCTGGAGGTATCGGAAGTGCGAATGTTGACATGAGTAACGACAAAGAGGGTGAGAGACCCTCTCGCCGAAAGACCAAGGGTTCCTGCTTAAAGTTAATCTGAGCAGGGTTAGCCGGCCCCTAAGACGAGGCAGACATGCGTAGTCGATGGGAACCACGTTAATATTCGTGGGCCTGGTGGTAGTGACGGATCTCGTGTGTTGTTCAACCTTACTGGATTGGTTGTGCAGCGAAGAGGTTCCAGGAAATAGCTCCATCATTATAGACCGTACCCGAAACCGACACAGGTGGTCAGGTAGAGTATACCAAGGCGCTTGAGAGAACTATGTTGAAGGAACTCGGCAAATTGCACGCGTAACTTCGGAAGAAGCGTGACCCCTTTTTGGGCAACCAGGAAGGGGTGGCACAGACCAGGGGGTAGCGACTGTTTATCAAAAACACAGGGCTCTGCGAAGTCGAAAGACGACGTATAGGGTCTGACGCCTGCCCGGTGCTGGAAGGTTAAGAGGAGAGGTGCAAGCTTTGAATCGAAGCCCCAGTAAACGGCGGCCGTAACTATAACGGTCCTAAGGTAGCGAAATTCCTTGTCGGGTAAGTTCCGACCTGCACGAATGGCGTAACGACTTCCCCGCTGTCTCCAACATAGACTCAGTGAAATTGAATTCCCCGTGAAGATGCGGGGTTCCTGCGGTCAGACGGAAAGACCCCGTGCACCTTTACTATAGCTTTACACTGGCATTCGTGTCGGCATGTGTAGGATAGGTGGTAGGCTTTGAAGCGGGGACGCCAGTCTTCGTGGAGCCATCCTTGAAATACCACCCTTATCGTCATGGATGTCTAACCGCGGTCCGTCATCCGGATCCGGGACAGTGTATGGTGGGTAGTTTGACTGGGGCGGTCGCCTCCGAAAGAGTAACGGAGGCGCGCGATGGTGGGCTCAGACCGGTCGGAAATCGGTCGTCGAGTGCAATGGCATAAGCCCGCCTGACTGCGAGACTGACAAGTCGAGCAGAGACGAAAGTCGGTCATAGTGATCCGGTGGTCCCGCGTGGAAGGGCCATCGCTCAACGGATAAAAGGTACGCCGGGGATAACAGGCTGATGACCCCCAAGAGTCCATATCGACGGGGTTGTTTGGCACCTCGATGTCGGCTCATCGCATCCTGGGGCTGGAGCAGGTCCCAAGGGTTTGGCTGTTCGCCAATTAAAGCGGTACGTGAGCTGGGTTCAGAACGTCGTGAGACAGTTCGGTCCCTATCTGCCGTGGGTGTAGGAATATTGACAGGATCTGTCCCTAGTACGAGAGGACCGGGATGGACATATCTCTGGTGGACCTGTTGTCCTGCCAAGGGCATAGCAGGGTAGCTATATATGGAAGGGATAACCGCTGAAGGCATCTAAGCGGGAAACCCACCTGAAAACGAGTATTCCCTATCAGGGCCGTGGAAGACGACCACGTTGATAGGAGGCGTGTGGACGTGCAGCAATGCATGAAGCTTAGCCTTACTAATAGCCCGATCGACTTGATCGTTCTCATTGATAATGCTCATCACGCGTCGCAAGACGCGAAGATGCAGCCAGACGTGTTCACATAAGACCATCGCCAGTTTGTCTGGCTCCCTTGCTCGACAGAGCGCCGGGCAGCCATACAGGCCAAAGGCCGTCGCCAAGCATTTGGCGGGCCGTCCGCAGGGCAGCAGCCGGCAGGCTGCGATCAGCCCGCCAGGACAAGATCAGGCGATGAACCAAAATCCAGCTTCTCAACACATGCCAACAGAAATGTTGGTTCATTGCCCTTAATCGACCTGGTGGTCATGGCGGGGCGGCCGCACCCGTTCCCATTCCGAACACGGCCGTGAAACGCCCCAGCGCCAATGGTACTTCGTCTCAAGACGCGGGAGAGTAGGTCGCTGCCAGGTCTATTAAAGGCAATGCCGCAAAACATAAGCGGACAATACAATCTTCTCAAAACACGAAAAACAAGCATCACTTCCGGACCAAAAAAGTCCGTATCCTTGGTGACGCAGGGTGGAGCAGCCCGTTCGGCCTAATATCGATCCACCGGATCGATATCTTGACGGCCTCACCTCATCAGGCTACGCCTGACTTCGCTCCCGGGCCCAAAACCCGGACTCTTGGTGACGCGGGGTGGAGCAGCCCGGTAGCTCGTCAGGCTCATAACCTGAAGGCCGCAGGTTCAAATCCTGCCCCCGCAACCACCGACATTTGCAAATTCTCCCATTCGGGAAGCCGCTCGAGAAATTCCTCGCGGTAAATGTCGAGCATCATCTCCTTCTTCTCTTCACTGTCGATATCGCCGGCTTCCACGCGTTCCATGAAATCCTCGTGGATCTCCGACATGAAGCGGCTGCTCATGTAGTCGATCACGTCCATCTGGGCGAGGATTGCGGCGATCAAGCCATGAACCTGCAGGCTTGCCGGCTGATGGCCCGGCGTCTTGCCGATGACAACTTTCTGAACGAGTTGGCGCACGATCGGCATCAGCGCGCGCTTTGCATCTTCATCCGTGCCCTTGCGCGCCAGCCGCATGAAGTGCCGCATGGCAATCTCTGTTTCCTGCGGATTATGGCGCCGGCCCAATTGCTTGACCTGAGACCCTGAACTTCCTCCAAATTTTGGTAGAGTCCGTCACACTGAGGAGACGGACGAATGAAGCGTTCACGGTTTACGGAAGAGCAGATCATCGGGATATTGAAGGAGCAGGAGGCAGGAGCGAAGACGGCCGATGTCTGCCGCAAGCACGGCATCTCGGATGCAACCTTCTACAAATACAAGGCGAAGTATGGCGGCATGGACGTGTCGGATGTCCGCAAGCTGAAGGCGCTCGAGGACGAGAACGCCAAGCTGAAGAAGCTGCTCGCCGAAGCCATGCTGGACAACGCGATCCTGAAGGATGTCGCTGCAAAAAAATGGTGACGCCCGATGTGAAGCGGAATGCGGTGGCTCACGTCTGTGCGCAGCACGGAGTGAGCCAGCGTCGGGCGTGCGAGGTTCTGTCGGTAGATCGGTCGAGCATGCGATACCGCAGCCTGCGGCCTGACGATGCGGCCATTCGAGAGGCAATGAAGAAGGTGGCGTCCGAGCGGCGGCGCTTCGGCTACCGCCGCATCCACGTCATGCTGGACCGGCAGGGGATCGTGATGAACCTCAAGAAGCTCCGGCGTCTCTATCGGGAGGAAAAGCTGACGGTGCGCAAGCGCGGCGGCCGGAAACGAGCCTTGGGAACGCGGCGTCCCTTGGCTCTGCCGTCACGCCCCAATGAACGCTGGAGCCTCGACTTCGTCAGCGATGCCTTCACCGATGGGCGACGGTTCCGTATCTTGGCCATTGTCGATGACTTTACCCGCGAATGCCTGTGCCTGGTCGCAGACACATCGCTGTCGGGCGCTCGGTTCGCTCGCGAACTGGACAGTCTCATCGCCAGACGGGGAAGGCCGAGGACGATCGTCTCCGACAACGGCACGGAGATGACCAGCATGGCCATTCTCAAATGGTGCCAGGAGACCCGCGTCGAATGGCACTACATCGCCCCCGGCAAGCCGATGCAGAACGGCTTTGTCGAAAGCTTCAACGGCAGCTTCCGTGACGAGTGCCTCAACGAGACCCTGTTCTCGACGCTCACTCAGGCCCGCGCCGCCATCACCGCATGGAAGGAGGATTACAACAGGAACAGACCCCACTCATCGCTGGGCAATATCACCCCCAGCGAGTTCGCAATGAAAATGGCTATGGAAAAACAGGCCGCTTGAGGCCAGATTACAAACCCAAGACTCTCCCGAAAACTGGAGGGAGGTTGGGTCTCAGGTCATGGTCAATGAAGGATGGTCAATATGAAGATCTTGATGGCGCAGCCGTCCGGGTTCTCTTGGACGACGCCGAAGATTCGCCGATCGAGCCTTGAACGAACAGCATTGTCGTGGCTTGCGGATGTGATTGATCATGGAGGATCTGATGCCGACGGTAGCTGCTCTGTTCAAGGATCTTAAAACCGCGCAGGATGCGGCGGCGAGGCTTTCTGCTTCCGGCGTTCCTGAGGACGATATCAGTATCATCTCGAATCAGAGCGAACACCTCACAACCGATGTCGACCCCATCGAAAGCACGACGACTGGAGCCAGTATCGGTGCGGTCGGGGGTGGTGCTCTCGGTCTCGTCGCCGGGTGTCCGTCGTCGAATGATTTGAAACTTTTTGGGCGTGGGAAGATTGGAGTTTCCGGCTCGGTTTTCGGGTTGATTTAAGCCGCTTTGGCCTGGTGGTTCAAGCGGCGTTGTCTGATGGTGTCGCGTTTGATCCTTTCGCGTTCGAGGAGGATTGTTTGGCCGCGCCCGAAGTAGACGTCGGCCGGGGTGAGATTTTCGAGGCTCTCGTGGTATCGGCGATGATTGTAATGCTCCACGAAGGCCGCGATCTGCGCTTCGAGGTCTTCCTGGAAGAAGTAGTTTTCCAGCAGAATGCGGCTCTTCAACGTCTGGTGCCAGCGCTCGATCTTGCCCTGCGTTTGGGGGTGGCCGGGAGCCCCGTGAACCTGATCGATCTTGTATTTGTCCAGCCATTCGCCGAGATCTGAGGCGACGTAACACGGGCCGTTATCCGACAGCAGGCGCGGCCGGTGTTCGACCTTGACCTTGTCGCAGCCTGAGGCGGCCAGCGCCAGGTCGAGCGTGTCGGTGACATCCTCGACCTTCATGCTGGTGCACAGCTTCCAGGCGATGATGTAGCGGGAATAATCGTCGAGGATGGTCGACAGATAGAACCATCCCCAGCCGATGACCTTCAAGTAGGTGAAGTCAGTTTGCCACATCTCGTTCGGGCGCGTGGTCTTGTCCTTGAATTCGTCATTGGCCTTGATGACGATATAGGCTGGCGAGGTGATTAGGTCATGGGCCTTGAGCAGGCGGTAGACCGAAGCCTCTGAGACGAAATAGCTTTCCATGTCGGTGAACTTCACCGCCAGCTCGCGTGGCGACAGATCGGCATGATCGAGCGCGAGTGTGATGATGCGATCCCTGATATCGTCGGGGATACGGTTCCACACCCGTGACGGCGCGGATGTCCGGTCTTCCAGCCCCTCAACACCGTGGGTCTGGAAGCGATCATACCAGCGATAGAAGGTTGGTCTTGGAATGCCGAGCTTGTCGAGGGTTTGCCTGGCTGGCAGATGAGACCCCTCGACAAGCCGGATGATCTCGAGTTTTTCGGTGGCGGGATATCTCATTCTTCGTCGCCCCCATCCGCGATCATGCTTTTTTTAAGCAGGCGGTTTTCCAGGGTGAGGTCGGCCAGCGCCTCTTTCAGGTCGCGGCTTTCACGGCGTAGCGCCTTGACCTCATCGCTGGTGGCCGAGCGGGCAGTGTCACCGGCTAGCCGCTTCTTGCCCGCTTCGAGGAATTCCTTCGACCAGCTATAATACAGGCTCTCGGCGATCCCTTCGCGGCGGCAGATCGCGGCAATGCTGTCTTCACCGCGAAGGCCTTCCAGCACGATGCGGATTTTCTCCTCCGACGAATGGTGCTTGCGCGTGGCGCGACGGATATCCTTGATCGTCTTCTCGGCCGACGATGTCTGCGGCCCGGTTTTCTGTCTCATCTTCGCTTCCTTTGAATGAGCTACGATGAGCCGAAAATCCTCTCTTCTCAATTAAACCAGTTCTGTCTCATAGGCGTTGATGGCGGACAATCGAGGGGCAGGTCGCACATAATCATGTGTGTGGCTGCACGAAGTGCTGGAAACCGAAAGGGGTCGTTTTCTCGGTCGTCGCCGTCGTGCCCCACGACAAGGTGACGGTACTTGAAAATGGAGACAAGCTGCAGGTCGTCGACAGTTCGGCGCTGATCCAGCGTCATGCCTGTCGGGAATGCGGCGTCCATATGTACGGCCCGGTCGAGCGGGAGCACGCCTTTCAGGGGCTCGACTTCGTGCACCCGGAACGTTTCCAGGAAGCGGGCTGGGCTCCGCCGGAGTTTGCGGCTTTCGTGTCCTCGATCATCGAGGCCGGTGTCGATCCCAGTCAAATGGATGCGATCCGGGCGCGCCTGCGGGAGTTGGGACTGGAGCCCTATGACTGCCTCTCGCCGGCGTTGATGGACTACGTCGCCAGCTGGGTGGCAAAGAAGTCCGGAGCGCTCGCAGCCTGAGTACCGGCACACTGGCTGTCGCACGAGCGTCTGACCGACAGCCAGTGATCACCGCGGTTTCCAGCCATTGCCGTCGATCCACGCAAGGAACGGCGGAGCGCTGAGGCGCGAACCGAAGCGTCTAGGAACGCGGCAGGAGAGGTGGCGGCGTTTCTCGGAGACGCCTGAGCCGCAAAGTTCCAGACGGACTGTCTTGCCGAGACTGCCGCGCGCGAAGAGGGCAAAGGGCGCTACCGGAATGCCGATCAACGTGATATTCTAGAACATGTCGATCGAAAGCTATGATGCCGTCGACTGTGCCGGACAGTCAGCTACCGGCGGGCGCTTCACACGCCGTGAAGCCTTGGCCCTGGGTCTCTGTCTGTGCTGTTTTCCCCGAACCGGGTTCGGCACTCAATTTGGGGGATTGAAGGAACTCGGTAACGGTGTCTTCATCCGGGAAGCGCCGCATGAGGAAATATCCCCAGCCAACAAAGGCGGTATTGCCAACGTCGGGTTCATTGTCGGACGCGACAGCGTGCTGGTCACCGATCCCGGCGGCAGCCTGGCAGATGCGGAGTGGCTCAAAGCGCGGATCAGGGAGCGAACCAGCAAGCCTGTCCGACATGTGGTTCTGACGCATGTCCATCCCGACCATTGCTTCGGGGCGGCAGCCTTTGTCGAGGAGCAGCCTCAGTTTGTCGGCCATCACGCCCTGAAGGCTGCCCTGGATGCGCGCGGAAGCTATTATCGGCAGCGCCTTGCGGAGGTTATCGGAGCGGAGAATGTCGGCGACATCATCTATCCGACGCGGGAGGTCGACGACGTGGCGGAGATCGACCTCGGCGACCGCCGCCTGCAGATCACAGCACATCCGACGGCCCATACCGACTGCGACCTGTCGATGCTCGACCTGTCGTCAGGTCTGCTCTTTCCGGCCGACCTGCTTTTCGTCGATCGTCTGCCTTCGCTCGACGGCAGCCTGTCGGGATGGTTGGCGGAGGCGGAACGGTTGAGGGGGGTCGGCGCGGTTCGAGCCGTGCCGGGCCACGGTCCGGCGATCGTGGATTTTGAAGCGGCCATGGACAGGCAGATAGGCTATCTGACAGCTCTCCATGAGGAGACCCGAAAGGCGATCAAGGAGGGGCTATCGATAGACGAGGCCAGTCGAACGATCGCTGCCGGGGAAGGGGGCGGTTGGGCGCTGTTCAGCGACTATCATGCGCGCAACGTCATCCAGGCCTACAAGGAACTTGAGTGGGAATAGTCTTACCTAACGCAGGGAGGAGAATATGATGCCGATGATGCGACGAACCTTTGCGACCGCTCTGCTGGCGGTATTCTGTGTCGGCTTGGCGCCCGGTGTGAATGCCTCTGATGCGGACGCCGAGCGGGAGGAGCGATGGCAGCAGATCGCCGGCTACATCTTCGAGGGCCGCGAGGTCGTTCCGACGGACTCGCTGATCAAGATCGATGCGCCGAAGCGTGCGCAGGATGCGGCACTCGTGCCGATCACCCTCACGATGCCGGAGAAGGACAAGATCAAGTCGGTCTATCTGGTTATTGACGAGAACCCGGTCCCCTTGGCCGCCCATGTCACCTTCGGCCCGGGCGCCGATGCCGGCGCGCTGCACCTGCGCGTGCGCGTCGACACCTATACCAGCGTTCACGCCGTTGCCGAGACGACCGATGGAAAGCTGTTCTCCAACGCCGTCTTCGTGAAAGCGTCCGGTGGGTGCTCAGCCCCGTCAGGGCCGAGTGACGCCGAAGCGATGAAGGGCATGGGCGAGATGCGGATGAAGTTCGCGGAGAATGTCCAGCAGGGAAAGCCCACGGAAGCGACCCTGATGATCCGCCACCCGAACTTCAGCGGCATGCAGATGAACCAGCTCACCCGCCTCTACACGCCGCCGCGCTATGTGGAGAAGGTAACTGTCTCTCAGGGCGATCGAACCGTGATGGAAGTGACCGGGGACATTTCCCTCTCCACGAATCCAGCCATAGGTTTCAGCTTTGTGCCGGCAGACCAGGCGCCGATCCGGGTGGTTGCGTCCGACAACAAGGGTGGACAGTGGGAGGAGAGCTTCGACGTCCCGCTGGCAACCAACTAGGATCCGAAGACATGCGGGGAAGCTCACGGTTTTTCCTCTTACTTGCCGTCGCCGTGGCTCTGGCTGCCTCCGGTGGAGGCCGCGTGTTCGCAGAGGTGATGGAGCCGGAAGGTTTGTGGTCGGGGCCGATGCGGAGCGAGACCCCCAGCACCCTGCAGGGCGCCGTGGTGATTGATCTGGCCGGTCTCGAGGCCCTGCTGCCAAGGGATCCGCTCCTGGTGGATGTTGGCCCTGCCGACAAGAAACCTGAGGGGTTCTCGGAGGATCGGCTCTGGTTGCCCACTCATCGTTCCATTCCGAAGGCCGTTTGGCTCCCCGGCGCGGGAGCGGCAACCCTTGAGGCGGCACAGGAAGAGGCATTCTTCCGGCGCGTGGAAGAACTCACCCAAGGCGACCACGCCAGGCAGATCGTGGTCTTCTGCCAGCCGCGATGCTGGGGCAGCTGGAATGCCGGCAAGCGTTTGGTGACGAACGGCTATACCGGCGTCCACTGGTTCCCCGGCGGCGTCGACAGCTGGCAGGAGAAGCACGAGACGGTCGTCGTCGATGCCGATGAGGAGTGGCCGGTGGCCTCGGCCAGATGATTGGGGGGCTCTGACAAAAGGTGTTGTGGGTGGCCTGCGCCGCGCGTCGTTCCTGCTCGGAGGGGCCGGCTCGCTGATTCTCCGTGTGGGACTTGGTCGCCGGGCGCTCATAGGCGCGTCATTTCTGCTTTTTCGCCCTCCAAGGCGCCCGCCATTGACGCCGCTACGCGCTGCAATACTTCCTGCGCATTGTAATCGTGGCGAGAGAAGAGATTGTCCCGAACAATCGAACGGTGGAGACAGCAGTCGTTGGCGCGCCGGTTTCTTTTGGCCGGCGGCGTCGTGTCAATTGCAGCAGCACTGGTCGTGGGCGCTTTGGTGACAACTCTCATCGAGGCTGCCGTTACCAGAAACTCGGCGGCCACCACGGCAATGTACGTGGACGGCATCATTGCTCCGCTGCTTCCCGATCTTCAGACCACCGAGGTCCTGGACGATATTACAAGCCGCACGCTGGACGAGACCTTCGGACAGGGAGCGCTGGGAGACCGCGTCATTTCCTTTCGTCTGTGGCGGGCGGATGGCACGGTTCTCTATGCTACGGATCCCAGCATGATCGGCCGACGCTTTGGGCTGAACGAGGAGCTCCAACGGGCGTTTTCGGGCAAGCTGATTGCCGAGTTCGAGCGACCGGACGAGGAGGAGAGTATCGCGGAACGCGCTGCCGGCGTCCCGCTCCTGGAGATCTACAATCCCATCCTGCAACCGTGGTCGGGCGAAGTCGTGGCCGTTTCAGAATTTTCTGAGGTGGCGGAGGGGTTCGAGGAAAGCCTGTGGGAGGCGAGGCTACTGAGTTGGGCAGCCGTGGCTGCGGTCGTTGCAGTTTTCTTTCTCTCTCTCTCCGCCATCGTCGTTCGGGGGAGCCGGACCATTGACGATCAAAAGGCTGCCCTGACGGAGCGGGTCGCCGAATTGTCCAACCTCCTGGAGCAAAACCGCGAACTTCACAGGCGGGCCCAGCGTGCATCTCAGAGAGCGACTGCGCTGAACGAGAGTTACCTGCGCCGCTTGGGTGCTGACCTGCACGACGGTCCGGCGCAATTGGTGGCCTATGCCGCACTTCGGATCGACAGCAAGACCCTCGTGACACCGGATACACCAGACGCTGTCCGTGAGGTCGAGCTTTCGGCGATCAAGGCCCGTCTCAATGAGGCGATGGAAGAGATCCGCGCGATCTGCAGGGGGCTCATCCTTCCTGACATAGAAAATGGGGACCTTCACGAGGTGATCACTCGCGCCGTGAACGCCCACGTTCAACGAACAGGTTCCCCCGTGGCGCTTCGACTGTCGGATGTCGCGTGCGAACTCTCGCCATCCGCGAAGATCACCATCTACAGGTTTGTTCAAGAGGCCCTAAATAATGGCTTTCGCCACGGAGGCGGGGCTGGACAGAAAGTGCGCCAAACCCTGGGTGACAATGAGATCACGGTGGAAGTAGAGGATGAAGGTCCGGGCTTCGATGTGGAAAAGGTGAAGCCCCAGGGTCTTGGGCTTGCGGGGCTACGGGAACGGATCGAGAGCATTGGCGGTCGCTTCAGCCTTAAGAGTTCGACAAGCGGAACAACCGTCTGCATGACGTTAAGAGCCGAGGGAGCAGAATTCACACAATGACGAACATCCGTGTCGCGGTAGTGGACGATCATCCGCTTTTCAGAGAAGGCGTTATTCGTAGCCTGGGCGAATCCCCCGGGCTGGAAATCGTGGCCGAGGGAGCATCGAGCCATGATGCGGTCGCCATCGCCGAAAATGACGCACCGGATGTGATGCTGATGGACATCTCCATGCCCGGGAACGGCCTCAAGGCGATCCAAGCGGTGCTCGAGGCGCAGCCAAACGCGAAGATCGTGATGCTGACCGTCTCGGAAGCCGGCGACGATCTTGCCAATGCCATCAGGATGGGTGCGAAAGGCTACGTCTTGAAGGGCATCGGATCTCAAGGATTGGCGGAGGTGGTCAGAGCCGTCGCCTCAGGCCAGAGCTATATCGCGCCCAGTCTTTCGGCACGTCTCGTAGAAACGCTTTCAAGGTCGTCGGAACCAAGGCATGATCCTTTTAGCGACCTCACTCATCGTGAGATGGAAGTGCTGAAGCTGGTGGCATCCGGGCTCAGCAACAAACGTATCGCCATTGCGCTCGATCTGCACGAAAAGACAATCAAGCATCACATGACGCGCATCTTCACCAAGCTAAACGTCTCCAACAGGACGGAAGCGGCGCTCGCGCTGCGTGACGCCACGCGAGCGGATTCAGCGGAAGGATCTCAGACGCGCGCGATCTGAAGCGGTTGCGCGCCGGTTGACGATCCGCCTGTTGCGCGCATCGCGCATCTCGTAGCGGTTGCGGACGATCCGCTCGACGGTGCCATTGGGGTGGCGTACGGTTATCGAGGAACCGTTGGTGCGAACCTCGACTTCGCCCTTTCCTGGACGGGATGGATCTGGCGCGGTTCCACGGCCTGTTTCCCGCGTCTCGCTGCTTCGGCCGCTGCTGTTTCCACCGTTATTGCCTCCGCCGTTCCCACCGCCATTGCCACCGCTGTTGCCATTGCCGCTGCCGTTCCCGCCACCGCTACCTCCGCTATTCCCACCGCCGTTCCCACCGCCATTGCCGCCGCTATTCCCACCGCCGTTACCGCCACTGTTACCCTGTGCGGCAGCCTCGTTGGACGTGAAACTCGGACCACGATTCAGGAAGGCCACCCGGTAGGGCGAAAGCAGCGCCGCTGACGTCAGCACAGCAGACAGCAATAGTTCTCTTCTTGTCCTCATCTGCCGTCTCTCCGCGTCGTCCCAGCGTCCGGGGTCATCCAGCATCTAGACAGCGTCTGCGGCAAAAGAAAGCCCCGCCCGTTGCGGAACGGACGGGGCAGGAGCCTGCGCAGGAAGGGACGGGCAGCGCAGGTATCGGTTGATCTCGTTACGCGGCTGCCGTGCCAAGGAACACGAAGCCCAGGGCGAGACCGGCAATCGGGATGAGAAGCCATCGAGCCTGAAAGACGCTGTTTTCCATGATGATCTCCGCGTGCGCCGTTGTGTTGGTGCTGCAACGGGTTGCGGTGCTCACCCGTTCCGGCACCCTGCGTCGGATGGACCTTTGCCTTCGGGCTTTCCGACCAAGGTCCGATGCCTTCTGGGCCTAAGGCTGACGCCCAGATGGGCGTAAGCCTTGACGCGGAACGCAATCAATGTTCCCTAATGCAGTTGCTTGCTTGCGAGTTACAGCCGAAGATATGAACCTAATCCCCGCAATTGGCGTCGTCTGCCGCAGCGGGCCCGTCCTATGTTCAGAGTTCAGAGACGCGACCCTCGGAAGCGCCATCAGATGGAAGACAGGACGATGCTGACAGGCTGAACTGATCCCCCTCCTAGCGCGTCAGCACCAGAAGCCAAGGCCCCTGACGCCGTTCCGCGAGATCGAGAGGGTCCTCCGCCGACGGCACGCTAGTTTGAACGTGGGAGCTGGAAGCGTTATGTCGCCGCTTGGCTCCTGCTCCAAGGTGCGTAGATGGCACCCAAGGGTTCGTGGAAGGACAAAAAAAGGAACCCGCCGAAGCGGGTTGAAGCAAGTGAGACGTGAAGACCTTGCCTCTCCGTTAGTCGGGAAGGAGCACATTCGTCTCAGTGCGATCCATCACTGGCTTTTGCCCCGGAACATGGGACATGGTTCGCGTTCTGCTTTCGAGTTCACCATCTCTCACCCGCGTCTTTGTCTGGGACTTGCTGAAGGTGCCCTTGTCCATCGCCTGAGCGCGGGACTGCGCCTTCAGCTGGTTCGGGTTCTCATTGATCTGCGTACGGCTCTGCGCCTTTCCGTCTGCAGCAGCAGCGCTGCCGCCTGATGCGATGGAGGCGGTGGTGCCGTCATCGGTGACGCAGGCTCCGGCAGTGCCGAGCGTGCTTGCGGAGGCTCCGCCAGCCGCGGCGCTTCCACCTGTTCCAACGCTTCCTGCCGCGTCACACTCCTGCGCATTTGCTGGAGAACTCGCGAAGATGGCCATTGCTGCTGCAGATGTAACAAGCATTTTGCGAAACATGAGGATGCCTTTCACTTTGCCGGTTTCGTAATGTCGCATGTCCCGTCTGACCGACGGGTGATAACTGTGCCGTCCGGCTGGACAACACTTGCAGTGGATAAGGACTGACCGCCGGCAGAACTGGAACTCGATGCCGCCACACCGCTTGAAGACGATGACCCGGCAGCGGAGGATGTCGATGATCCGGTGCCTGATGTAGTCGTGCTGGTTTGCCCATTGACGGTTGTCGATGACGTGACCTTTCCGCCGCCCGCGGTCACGGACGAGGATAACCCACTTGTAGCCTTTGCCTCGCTGTCATCGCTGTGGATGATGGTGCATGTGCTTCCATCTTCCAGCGTCACCCGCTCCGTCGTCGCAGCGACAGCAATGCCGCCGAACAAGATGAGAGGCAGGGCAAACGGTTGACTCGATAGTCTGCTTAAAAGCTTCATGATCTCCTCCGCCTGGGTTGTTGGCTCCGTCTACCGGAGCCAACCTGAGACACGTTAGCAGGTGCCGTCGTTCTTCTTGGCCTGGCCCGGAGGGCAGTCCTTGTTGCTGACGTCGTCCTGTGCTGCGCCAGCGGCACTGCCGGCAGTCCCAACGGAACTGCTGGAGGTACCGCCGCCAGCGCTGGTGCCGCCTGTCCCGAGGGTCGAAGCCGAGCCGGCGCCGCTGGCTGAGCCGGCAGCGGATCCACCGGTCCCGACGGAGCTGCTCGACTGGCCGTCGCCAGCAGAGGTTCCACCAGTGCCAAGGGTTGAGGCAGAGCCAGCGCCCTCAGCGGATCCGGCCGCGGAACCGCCTGTGCCGACAGAACTGCTGGACGTACCGCCTCCCGCAGAGGTGCCGCCTGTGCCGAGGGTGGACGCCGATCCGGCGCCGTCACCAGAGCCTGCCGCAGAACCGCCCGTGCCAACCGAGCTGCTGGAAGTGCCACCTCCTGCCGACGATCCTCCGGTTCCAAGAGTGGAGGCAGAGCCAGCGTCGCAATCGGTAGCCCCAGGAGCGCAATCCGTGCTTCCGGCGGAGCTGCCGCCTGTGCCGACAGTACTGCTGGACGTCCCGCCGCCCGCGCTGGTGCCGCCGGTGCCGACGGTGCTGCTGGTTTGGGCGTAGGCTGAAAGGGCGGTCCCGGCGAGCAGCGCCGTCGCAAGTGCAAGTGGGGTCACAAGTTTCATGGGGTTCCTCCTGGGTTTACCATGCTTCGGTCGATATTCGCCAAAGCTGCAAACGGAACATCCACTCCGGCACCCTGTTCCCCGCCTGAGGCTTCAGTCGTACAGCCGCTAAGACCTAAGTCTTGTCGCGCGCGCGGGTCCAAGAGGCACCGCATGGCCGACGGAGGGATTGCTATTTGGCTATAGGAAGCGTCGGATAAGACATCCGCGGAGTTTCGGCTCATTCATGAGCGAGCTTATGACACCCACTTCTTCTGAGCTCATTCCTCAGATAACAATGTCGCAACAGGCCTCCGTCGAGGCGACCATACCGGCCATCATTTGTGGACTGGGATCGAGGCGGCGAATAAGTTCACCGTGACACAGCGCCGTTTCCCGTGCGCCTGTCTTGACACCAGCGAGGGGAGCCGCGTCCGGAATGGCAGTATTGATTTCGTCACTCTCGACCCGTTCCGACACATTCGCCGCGAATGTCAAGGCTCATCAGGCCGCGATGGAAACGGTCCATCAGGCTGCAGCGCTTGCCGTTGATGGTGGCGGTCAGCAGTCGCGGGAGCGTCACGTGGCGCGCGGCAAGATCCTGCCACGGGATCGTGTGGCGAGGCTTCTCGATCCCGGATCGCCGTTCCTGGAAATTGGAATGTTCGCTGCACATGGTCTCTACGACGGCGCGTCGCCGTCGGCGGGGCTGGTGGCCGGCGTCGGCCGCGTGTCTGGCCGCGAGGTGATGATCGTCTGCAATGATGCTACCGTCAAAGGCGGCACCTATTATCCGATGACGGTCAAGAAGCATCTTCGCGCCCAGGAGATCGCCGAGGCCAACTGCCTGCCCTGCGTATACCTCGTCGATTCAGGCGGGGCGAACCTGCCCCAGCAGGACGAGGTTTTCCCGGATCGCGACCATTTCGGCCGCATCTTCTTCAATCAGGCCAACATGTCGGCCAAGGGCATCGCGCAGATCGCGGTTGTGATGGGATCCTGTACGGCAGGTGGTGCCTATGTGCCGGCTATGTCGGACGTGACCATCATCGTCCGCGAGCAGGGCACGATCTTCCTGGCGGGCCCGCCGCTGGTCAAGGCTGCGACGGGGGAGGTCGTATCGGCGGAGGATCTCGGCGGCGGCGACGTGCATACCCGGCTGTCGGGCGTGGCTGACTACCTTGCCCGGGACGATGGCCATGCACTCGCTCTCGCGCGGCGGGCAGTCGCCAACCTCAACCTGACAAAGCCCCGGCAACTGGATCTCGCACCGGTGGAGGCTCCTCTATATGACCCGGAGGAAATCCTCGGTATCGTTCCCGCCGACCTGCGCACGCCGTACGACATCCGAGAGGTGATTGCCCGCGTGGTGGACGGCTCCCGCTTCGACGAGTTCAAGGCCCGCTACGGCACCACTCTGGTCTGCGGATTTGCGCATGTCATGGGTATGCCGGTGGGGATTGTCGCCAATAACGGCGTACTGTTTTCCGAGAGCGCCCTGAAAGGCGCTCATTTCGTCGAGCTTTGCTCGCAACGGAAGATCCCGCTGGTGTTCCTGCAGAACATCACCGGCTTCATGGTCGGTCGCAACTACGAGGCGGGCGGGATTGCGAAGGACGGGGCCAAGCTCGTCACGGCGGTGGCGACAACGAAGGTCCCCAAGATCACCATGCTGGTCGGTGGCTCGTTTGGAGCCGGCAACTACGGCATGTGCGGTCGCGCCTACAGTCCCCGCTTCCTGTGGACCTGGCCGAACTCGCGCATTTCCGTGATGGGTGGCGAGCAGGCGGCAGGTGTTCTGGCGACGGTGAGGCGCCAAGCGCTGGAGCGATCGGGAAAGACTTGGTCGGCGGAGGAGGAGACCGAGTTCAAGCGGCCGACGATCGAGATGTTCGAGCGGCAGTCGCATCCGCTCTATGCCGCGGCAAGGCTCTGGGACGACGGCATCGTGGATCCGCGAAAGACACGGGAGGTTCTCGCGCTGTCGCTGTCGGCGGCTCTGAACGCACCCATCGAAGACACACGCTTCGGCGTGTTCCGTATGTGAGGGCAGGGCAATGTTTCAGAAGATCCTGATCGCGAACCGGGGCGAGATCGCTTGCCGTGTCATCACAACCGCTGCCCGCATGGGAATAAAGACCGTTGCCATCTATTCCGATGCCGACGTGCGGGCGAAGCATGTGGCGATGGCCGACGAGGCCGTGCGCATCGGGCCGGCGGCGGTTGCCGAAAGCTATCTCCAGGGCCAGAAGATCATCGAGGCGGCGCTTCGTACCGGGGCGCAGGCCATCCATCCCGGCTACGGCTTCCTGTCGGAGAATCCCGATTTCGTCGAGGCAGTCGAGGCGGCAGGTCTCGTTTTCATCGGTCCTCCGGCCTCGGCGATCCGCGCCATGGGCCTTAAAGATGCGGCCAAGGCGCTGATGGCAGAGGCCGGGGTTCCTGTTGTTCTGGGCTATCACGGTGAAAATCAGGACCCGCAATTTCTTGCGGAGGAGGCGAGCAAGATCGGCTATCCGGTGCTGATCAAGGCCCGCGCCGGCGGCGGCGGCAAGGGCATGCGCCTTGTCGAGCAGCCCGCCCACTTCATGGAAGCCCTGGCAGGCGCACGGCGGGAAGGGCAGGCCAGTT
Organism: Pseudorhizobium flavum; assembly: GCF_902502825.2. The sequence goes on along the minus strand of NZ_LR723670.1, from coordinate 3,107,284 downwards.
TCGGCGACCCGACCTGCCTGATCGAAAAATACATCACGCATCCCCGCCATATCGAGATCCAGGTCTTTGGAGACGGCCACGGCAATGTCATCCATCTCTTCGAACGAGACTGTTCGCTCCAGCGCCGCCACCAGAAGGTGATCGAGGAGGCCCCGGCGCCGGGCATGCCTGCAGCCGTTCGCGAGGCGATGGGCAGGGCCGCAGTCGAGGCCGCCACGGCAATCGGCTACACGGGCGCCGGTACTGTGGAGTTCATCGTCGACGGATCTGGCCCGTTGCGGGGAGACGGTTTCTGGTTCATGGAGATGAACACGAGGCTTCAGGTGGAGCATCCCGTCTCCGAAGCCATCACCGGGCTTGATTTCGTCGAGCTGCAGCTCCGGGTCGCTGCGGGTGAGCCGCTGCCGGTAAGGCAGGACGATCTGGCGATCAATGGCTGGGCCTTCGAAGCGCGGGTCTATGCCGAAGACGTGCCCAAAGGGTTCCTTCCTGCGACCGGAGAACTCCGCCATCTGCATTTCCCGGCGGCAACCGCATTCGAAGTAGGTTCCGTCCGCATCGACTCCGGTGTGCGGCAAGGGGATGAAATCAGCCCATGGTACGACCCGATGATCGCGAAGGTCATCGTCCACGGACCGACGCGCTCGGCAGCGCTGAACATGCTTTCCTCTGCGCTGGAAGGCTGCCGGATTGTCGGCTCGGTCACGAATGTCGAGTTCCTGGCGGCGCTCTCGCGACACGAAGGATTCCGCCGGGGCGAGGTCGAGACCGGCCTCATCGCACGCGACATGGCCGAACTGATGCCTGCCTCGGAGCCATCGCTCGACGTTCTGGCACTGGCGGCGCTTGGTGGCCTGAACCTGCTGCGTGCAGAGCAAGGTTCCGATCCATGGGATAGTCTCATAGGCTGGCGACACTGGTCGGATGCGCGGCAGTTCGTGCACCTGGAAGGCGGCGACAGGTGCATCGAGGCGCAGGTGACGAGCCTTGGCCAAGGACGATTCACTGTCTCGGTCATGGGGGAAACCGCGATGTTGAACGTGATGGTTCTCGGCGGCCCCGCCGTCCGGGTGGAGACGGATGGCCACCAGTTCAATGCCGATATCGTGCGTGAAACCCATCGCGTCTCGGTGTTTGTCAGCGGGCGCAGTTTCTCGTTCGGCCTGGCTGATGCACTTACGGATGTGGATGAGGGGCAGGCCGCAGGTGACACGATCACCGCACCCATGCCCGGACTTGTCAGGGCAGTTTACGGAAGGCCGGGTGCATCCGTCACCAAAGGCGAGGCCCTGCTTGTCCTTGAGGCGATGAAGATGGAACACACCCTGTTTGCACCGCGCGACGGAGTTGTCTCGGAAGTCCTCGCGGCAGAGGGCGACCAGGTTACCAACGGGACGTTGCTGCTGGCGCTGGAGCCGCAGGATGAGTGATCACGTGACGATCTTCGAGGTGGCGCCGCGGGACGGGCTGCAGAACGAGCTGGCAATGATCGCGACGGCCGACAAGGTCCGGCTCGTAAACCTGCTAAGCGCATGCGGCTTCACCCGGATCGAGGTGACAAGCTTTGTCAGTGCGAAATGGGTGCCGCAGATGGCGGATGCGGCCGATGTGATGACGCGCATCGAGCGCCGAAAGGGCGTCTCCTATGCTGCCTTGACGCCCAACCTTCGCGGCTTCGAGGCGGCGGAGGCTGCCGGTGCGGATGAGGTTGCCATCTTCGCCTCGGCGTCCGAAGGCTTCAGCCGTGCCAACATCAACTGTTCGGTTGCAGAGAGCCTCGAGCGCTTCGGCCCCGTGGCTGAAGCTGCACGCGCGGCAGCGGTACCGCTCCGTGGTTACATATCCTGCGTCACGGATTGCCCCTTCGACGGTCCGACTGATCCGGGCAGGGTGGCGGAGGTTGCGGCGAAGCTGGTCGCCATGGGCTGCCATGAAATCAGTCTGGGGGATACGATCGGGGCGGGGACGCCGGACACGGTCGCTCGCATGCTCGATACGGTTCTGACTTCTGTCCCCGCCAATCGGCTGGCGGGGCACTATCATGACACCGGAGGACGAGCCCTCGACAATATCCGCGTCAGCCTTGATCGCGGGCTTCGCACCTTCGATGCGTCAGCGGGCGGGCTCGGCGGATGCCCCTACGCCCCGGGTGCCAAGGGTAATGTTGCCACCGAGGCGGTGGTTGAACTGGTGGAGTCGCTGGGGTTCGGCACCGGTATTGATCGGGAACGCCTGGCCGAGGCAGTTGTGTTCGCACGCAAGTTGAGGAAAGTGGGATGAGTTATAAAACGCTGGACGTGCGGGTTGACGACCGAGGTGTCGCCTATGTCAGCCTCAACCGGCCCGACAAGCGCAACAGTCTGTCGGAGCAGATGATCGAGGATCTGACGCGGATGGCTGGTACCTTGGGCGCCGATCCAGCCGTCCGTGCCGTTGTCCTTTCCGGCGCGGGCGAGGTCTTCTGCGCGGGCGGTGACTTGACCTGGATGAAGGCGCAGATCGAAGCGGACCGGGCAACCCGCATACGGGAGGCGCGCAAGCTAGCACTCATGCTGAACGCGCTGAACACCGTGCCGAAGCCGCTGATCGGCCGCATCCATGGTGGGGCGTTCGGGGGCGGCGTGGGCCTGACCTGCGTCTGCGACGTGGCGATTGCGGAAACTGCCACGCGGTTCGGACTGACGGAGACGCGGCTTGGGCTGATCCCGGCCACCATAGGTCCCTATGTCGTGGCGCGGATGGGTGAGGGAAATGCGCGTCGCGTCTTCATGTCGGCCCGGCTTTTCGACGCTGATGAAGCCGCGGCACTCGGTATCGTGGCCCGCGCCGTGCCGAACGTCGAGCTTGATGATGCCGTCGAAGCCGAGATCCAGCCCTATCTGCTGGTCGCTCCCGGTGCAGTGGCGGCCGCTAAGAAACTGGTACGCAGCCTTGGGCCTCGCATCGATGAAACCGTGATCGACGATACCATCCGGCGCCTGGCCGACACCTGGGAAGGGCCGGAGGCGCGGGCAGGCATCATGGCGTTCCTGGAGAAGAAGGTGGCTCCGTGGGCTCCCGGTGGGCACGACGTTTCGTAGCCGCGCCCTTTCCCGGCTGCGCTGCCTTCAGATGTGCCTAGAACTCGAAGTCCGGTAGGCTTTTGAACGCTGATCTGAGTGCTTGCGACCATCCGTCTGAGATTGCCCGAAAGCAAGGATCATCCTGTTCGATGCGTTTCTGATGCCCGACCTTGAAGCTGTCGGCGGGGTAGCAGAGAAGGTCGAGGGGCAGGCCGACGGAGAGGTTCGATTTCACCGTCGAATCGAAGGAGACAAGAAGCAGTTTGGCCGTTTCCTCGAAGCTCAGGTCCATCTCATGAGCGCGAATGAGGATAGGCTTGCCGTATTTAGTCTCGCCAATCTGGAAGAACGGAGTGTCGGGCCCGGATTCGATGAAATTGCCTTCCGGATAGATGAGAAAGAGGCGCGGCTCGCCGCCGCGGATCTGGCCGCCGAGAATGAAGCTGGCGCCGAAGGCGTCGGCGCTTTGGCCGCCGATTGCAGCCTGGCGGATCACCTCCTTCAGCGTATCGCCAACGAGGCGGGCTGTCTGAAACATGGATGGGGTGGCCAGAATAGACGGCGTGCGGTCTTCCGGCGCCTTGCTGCGTTCGTCGAGGAGGCTTGCAACCGCCTGGGTGGTGGCAAGGTTGCCCGCCGATAACAGCACGATGACGCGTTCGTCCGGTCGCTCCCAGACCTTCATCTTGCGGAAGGTCGAGATATTGTCCACACCCGCATTGGTGCGGGTATCGGACATGAAAACAAGTCCGCTGCCTATCTTCAGTCCCACGCAATATGTCATCAGGCTGGCCTTCCTGGCGGCGAGAGTGACTCGCCTTTCGGGACGATTACTGCTCGACCGTGAGCCGAACCGCAAGATGTTCTTCAGCCTGGCCCAGTCTGATCCCCATCACCGGCATTGCATCCCGATAGTCGCGGCCACAGGCGATGCGAACATACCGCTCATCCGGCGATATGCCGTTGGAGCAGTCAAACCCGATCCAGCCCAAGCCTTCCACATGCGCCTCAGCCCATGCATGGGTGGCCGTCTGCGCGTCGATCGCGTCAAGGTTCAGGTAGCCGCTGACATACCGAGCAGGGAACCCCATGAGCCTCGCTGCTGCAATGAAGACGTGGGAATGGTCCTGGCAGACGCCCTGACCCTTGGCGAGTGCTTCTTCGGCCGTGGTCACCGCGTCAGTAGCTCCGATCGTATAAGCAACCCGCTCCCCCACCAGTCGCATCAGTTCGTGAAGCCGCTCAAGATCGCTACCGACCGGGACAAGAGCCACGACCGCCTCCGTTGCTGGCCCCGGCCGGGAGAGGTCCGTCGGTTGCCTGAACAGCCAGAGCGGCGCCAGTCCACGGTGGATGCCAAGTATGCCGTGGTTGTCGATGGTCTCCACGGTTCCCGAGGCATGGATCGCGATCCGGTGCGGTTCCCCGTCGACGCTCAGAAGCGAGGTCGTATTGCCGAAAGAATCGTCGTAGGTCACTTCCACCTTGGCGCCGTCCATGGAAATATTCCAGTCGATCACGGTCTGCAATGCAGAGGATCGCGGTACCAACCGAAGGCGCTGAAGCGAATAGGTCAGCGGCGCGTCGTAGTGGTACTCGGTGCTGTGGGTGATCCTGAGCAGCATGGCGGGCCTCAGTGAAAGCGGTAGTCGGTCATGATTTGGTCGCCCAGTCTCGCATTGGCCCTGATGAAGTCCGATAGGAACTCGTGGAGCCCAGTCTCGAAGATATCCGCGATCGAAAGCTCCCGCAGCTTCTTCGACTGCGCCTGCGCAATATCATGGCAGCGATGCCGCACGTCGTACTCGTCCGCGAGAAAGCCAAGCGCGTCATTGATGCCGAGATAGCAGTAGGCGAGCGATCGGGGCAGTCGACGGTTCAAAATCAGATAGTCGGCGATATTCGCAGCCGTGTAGTCGCCGTAGCTCCAGCGGAAGGAACGCTGTGCGGAAACGGACCGCAGGATCGCGTGCCACTGGTGATTGTCCAGTGACGTCCCGACCCAATGGACCGAGGGAAGCAGGACGTAGTACTTCACATCAAGAATGCGGGCCGTGTTGTCAGCTCTTTCGATCATCGTTCCAAGCCTAGCAAAGTCGAAGATGTCATTGCGCAGCATCGTGCCTTGGAACGACCCCCGGATAAGCGCCGTTTCGCGCTTGATGATCTCCAGTACCTGCGGCAGTTCACGCTCGTCGACCGGATGCCTCAACAGGCGACGAAGCGCCATCCACGCTTCATTGACACTCTCCCAGACCTCGCGGGTAAGTGCGGTGCGGACCATTCGTCCGTTCTGCCGGGCGTTTTCCATGCAGGTCATGACGCTGGAGGGATTTCTCGGGTCGCGCAACAGGAAGTCGATGACCGCATCGGCGTCATAAGATCCTACGCTCTCATCGAATGCCTGGCTTACGCCTGCGCTGCGCATCACCGACATCCATTCATCGGCGGCGGCAGAGGTCTGCGTCAAGGCGAGCCTGAGGCCGGTGTCGATCAGGCGGGCCATGTTCTCTGCCCGCTCTATATAGCGGCTCATCCAGTATAGACCATTTGCGGTGCGCCCCAGCAGCATGGTCAGCCCCGTCGCATCGTCTTGGGAGAGCTAGTCATCAAGCACCCATGTGTCCTTGGTTCCTCCTCCCTGAGAAGAGTTGACCACGAGCGACCCCTCCTTGAGGGCCACTCGGGTGAGCCCGCCAGGCACGATCTTGATCTGGTCCGACACCAGCACGAAGGGCCGCAGGTCGACGTGGCGCGGTGCCAATCCCTTTTCAGTCAGCACAGGACAGGTAGACAGCGCCAATGTTGGCTGGGCGATGTAGTTGGACGGGAAGGCTCTCAACTTGGCGGCAAAGGCCTCTCGCTCCTCCTTCGAAGCGGCGGGGCCAACGAGCATTCCGTAGCCGCCCGATCCATGCACCTCCTTGACCACGAGTTCCTCGAGATTGTCGAGGACGTAGGAGAGGCTCTCGGGGTCCGCACAGCGCCATGTCGGGACGTTGCGGAGAATGGCCTTGCAGCCGGTATAGAACTCGACGATTTCAGGCATGTAGGAATAGATCGCCTTGTCGTCTGCAATGCTGGTACCGGGGGCATTGGCGATCGCCACGTTGCCGGCACGGAAGACATCCATGATGCCGGGAACGCCGAGGATCGAATCCGGCTTGAATGTCAGTGGGTCCAGGTAGTCATCATCGAGCCGACGGTAGAGCACGTCGATCGTCTTGTATCCCTGGGTGGTCCGCATAGCGACGCGGCCGTCGACCACACGCAGATCCTGCCCCTCCACGAGTTCGACGCCCATCTGGTCGGCCAGGAAGGCATGCTCGAAATAGGCAGAATTGAAGCTGCCGGGTGTCAGCACCGCAAGCGTCGGGCTGCCCTTGCACCCGTCGGGCCTGGCGGCGGCAAGTGAATCCCGCAGGAGCTGCGGGTAGTTTTCCACGGGCAAGACCCTGATCTTCTGGAACAGCTCTGGAAAGAGCTGCATCATCGTCTCCCGGTTTTCCAGCATGTAGGAGACGCCCGAAGGGGTGCGTGCATTGTCTTCAAGCACGTAGAATTCATCTTCGCCAGTACGGACGATGTCCACCCCGATGATGTGGGTGTAGACGCCGCCCGGCGGTCGCACGCCGATCATTTCCGGCACGAAGGCCTTGTTCCTGGCGATCAGATCGGTCGGAATGCGCCCCGCTTTCAGTATTTCTTGCCGGTGGTAGATGTCGTAAAGGAATGCGTTGAGCGCGCGAACCCTCTGCTCAATGCCTTGCACCAGAAGCCGCCACTCTTTGCCGGACAGGATACGTGGCACGATGTCGAATGGGATCAGCCTTTCCGCGGCTTCGGGATCACCATAAACGGCAAAGGTGATGCCAGTGCGTCGGAAGACTTTCTCGGCGTCCTCTGATTTTATCCTCAGTCGTTCGGCATCCTGCCGCTCGAACCAACTGGCATAGGCGTTGTAAGGTGGCCTGATCTGGTTGCCCAGACGCATCTCGTCGAATGTATCCACGAAGTACTCCCTGGGAGTATTTGTCGCAACCTGATGGATATTTGCAAGTAGAATTTCTGATCTTTATTTCTTGATGAAGTAATAGGCGGGATGCCTCGGTTATGTACGCGACGTGATCAAAGGAGAGGCAAGTGTCGGTCCGCCAGACTCGCCCGCGACGGCGGCTTCTCAAATGCCATCGTCGAATGGCTAATATGATAGCCACCCGTTTAAGTCCTACCTCCCGCCTTGCTCCGCAGCAGAGTTCGACCGAGGGTGGACGGCTCCGGCAGCCGGTCTGCTTCGAGCGACGCAAAAAGCCAATCGATGAAGACGCGGACGATGGGGGCGGCGCGCATTTCGTGGCGGCAGGCAACATAGAATGCGTCGTTCGCGGGCACGCTGAGATCGAAGGGGACCAGGAGTTCGCCTTCTGCGATGAGTTTTGCCGCGGTTATCGTATCGCCCAGCGCGACACCCTGTCCCTGGAGCGCTGCCTCAGTGGAGAAGCGTGCATCGCCCATGAAATGCTGTCGGCGTCGGGGAATGTCCGCACCGTCGGCCGCAGCCAGCCACGTGTTCCATTCCCGGCCGTCGGTATCGCCATGCAGAAGAACATGGTCTTCCAGGTCTCTCATCGACCGCAGCGGCCGGCTGTTGAGCAGGGTGGGGCTGGCCACGGGAAAGAGCTGCAGATTGCTCCAGAGCCGTGTCCAGGCATCCGGCCAATTGCCGTCGCCGTATAGGACGCAGACATCCACATCCGATGAATGGAGGTGGCGGGGGTCATTGGATGCCGCAAGCTTCAGGGTCAGGTCGGGATACTGGTCCGTAAACGAAGACAGCCGTGGGACGATCCAGAACGACAGGAGAGCCGGGACGCAGGTGATGGAGAGGCTTCCCCTCGTCGCCGGCCGCTGCATCTGGGCAGTTGCCGCGGCAATCCCGCTGAAGGCCTGGGTGACGGCCGGCAACAGGAGGGCGCCGGCGGCCGTGAGCTTCATGCGCTTCCCGCCGCGTTCGAAGAGAGCGGTGGCCAGCGCCTCCTCCAGCGCTTTCAGCTGATGGCTCACTGCGCCATGGGTCACCCGCAGTTCCCGGGCGGCAGCCGATACCGAGCCGAGGCGCGCCGTTGCCTCGAAGGCGCGAAGCGGGTTGAGCGGCGGCAGACGGCCGTTCATCTTTGTCTCCTGTGTGTGAATTTTTCTCACAGCTTCTGCTAGAACATTGTCAATTGCATTTCCAGCTACTCTTTGCCGATAATGATGAAAACAGAGGCGACACGTTCGCTGGAACCAAAAATAGGCACATGGGGAGCGGTCGGATCTATGGCCCTGAACGACGAAAAGCTGAAGGAACTGCGGGAGAAATACGGGAGCGGGCACGGGGGCGATCTCTATGACCCGGATTTTCGCAAGGTGGCGGAAAAGATCTTCTCGAAGAGCGGGAGCAGGATCGCCCCCTATGCCGGCGTCCCGACATTTCTTTCTGCTCCATTCAGGCAGGTGGATGCGGAAAATCCCGAATTCAGTGACTTGCAGGTGGCCATCACCGGGGTGCCGATGGATCTGGGCGTAACGAACCGGCCCGGATCGCGTTTCGGGCCGCGCGCCTTGCGGGCGATAGAGCGGATTGGCCCATATAATCACGTCCTGAAGACGGCGCCGGTGTTCGATCTTCGCGTTGCAGATATCGGCGACGTGCCGCTGCGCAGCCGCTACGACCTTGAAATGTGCCACCAGGACATCGAGAAGCGCTTCACCCAGATCGTCGATGCGGGCGTGGTGCCGCTCGCGGTTGGCGGCGATCACTCCATCAGCCAGTCCATCCTGAAGGCGGTGGGTCGACGCGCGCCGGTGGGAATGATCCATATCGACGCCCATTGCGACACGAGCGGCCCCTTCGACCATAGCAAGTTCCATCATGCGGGCCCGTTCAGAAACGCGGTGCTGGACGGGGTGCTGGATCCTACTCGGACGATCCAGATCGGCATTCGCGGTGCAGCGGAATATATCTGGGAGTTTTCCTATGCGTCCGGCATGACGGTCATTCATGCAGAAGAGGTGCCTGGACTCGGGATCCCGGCTATCATCGAGAAGGCGCGGGCGGTGGTCGGCGAGGGTCCGACCTATCTGTCCTTCGACATCGACAGCCTCGATCCGGGTTTTGCTCCGGGAACCGGTACCCCCGAGATCGGCGGCCTGACGACGCGTGAAGTCCTGGAACTCATTCGCGGCCTGAAGGGGTTGAACCTTGTCGGGGGCGACGTGGTGGAGGTCGCGCCGCAGTATGATCCGACCAGCAACACGGCCCAGGCCGGCGCGCAGATGCTGTTTGAAATTCTCAGCCTGATGGTGTTCAGCCCTTCCGTGACGGGCAAGCCCTGACGTAGACTAAAGACAAGAGTGGGAACTGGCTGCGCAGGCACAGAACCTGCCGGCAAACAAAGGAGAAAGACATGGGTAAGATCTTCAACATGCAGCCGACCCGCCGCGCGGTACTTGGCGCCGGCCTGGCAGGTGCGTCGATGCTGGCAATGCCGTCCATTCTGCGCGCTCAGGACCGTTCCCTGAAGGTCGGCGTCTACGGGGGCTACTTCAAGGACTCCTTCGACAAGAACATTTTTCCAGAATTCACCAAGGCTACCGGCATTGCGATAGAATCCATTGCCGAGCCGACGGGCGAGGCCTGGCTGGTGCAGCTGGAGCAGGCGGCGCGCGCTGGCCAGGCGCCGGCGGACGTCTCGATGATGTCGCAGGTGGCTCTGTTGAAGGGGCAATCGACCGAGCTCTGGGCTCCGCTCGACATGGCGAAGATCGGGAACGCTTCCGGCCTGATCGACACCTTCATCAACAAGTACCCTGATGGTCGCGTCGCCGGCATCGGTGCCGTGTCCTGGTATATCACGCTCGTCACCAATACCGACGTCTATCCCGAAGCGCCCACTTCCTGGGCTGCCCTGTGGGATCCGGCAAACGCCGACAAGCTGGGCCTGCTTGCGCTCGTCTCCAATTCCTTCCTGCTCGAGGTGACGGCGAAGACGCATCTCGGCGGCACCGATATCCTCGCAACCGAGGAGGGGATCCTCCAGGCCTTCGAAAAGCTGGCAGAGGTAAAGCCGAATGTACGGCTGTGGTATCGCGACGAGGCGCAGTTCGAGCAGTCCCTGAAATCGGGCGAAATCCCGATGGGCCAGTACTATCATGACGTGACAGGACTTGCTGCTGCAGACGGCCATCCCGTGCGTTCCACCTTCCCGAAGGAGGGCGGTATCCTCGATTCCGGAAGCTGGGCTCTCTCGCGCGCCTCCGAGAAGGTCGAAGAGGCGCATATCTTCATCGATTACATGTGCCAGCCGGCCGTCCAGGCAACGCTGTCGCGCAAGGTCGGAACGTCTCCGACGGTAAAGCGCGATCTCCTTGACCTGACAACCGAGGAATTCGACGCAGTCTCGTCCGACATCGATCCGATCATTCCGCGTTACGAGATGTACCAGCAGAAATCCGACTTCCTGAACCAGAAGTGGACGGAGATGATTGCAGGCTGATCCTGCGACGGCCACCCTCCCCATCAGGGAGGGTGGCTTCCCTTCAAAGACAAGAAGCTTCTTGAAAGCCGAGCGTAGAGCAGATGTCCGGACTGACCCTTAGCCATGTGACGAAAGAGTTCGGCACGTTCAAAGCCGTGAACAATGTCAGCCTTTCAGTGCCGGAAGGGACCTTTGTCTGCCTCCTCGGTCCATCCGGATGCGGCAAGACCACGTTGATGCGGATGGTCGCTGGCCTTGACCTTCCGACGGAAGGCTCGATCACCTTGGGCGGCGAAGACATCACGCGCGTTCCGACCCACAAGCGCAATCTCGGCATGGTCTTCCAGTCGCTCGCACTGTTCCCGCACCTGACAGTTGGTGAGAACATCGCCTACGCTCTGCGCATCCGTGGCGTTTCAAAGGACGAGCAGAAGAAGCGGGTCGACGAGCTGCTGTCGATGATCCATCTGCCCGGTTTTTCCGACCGCTCCGTTAACAAGCTCTCCGGCGGCCAGCGTCAGCGGATTGCGATCGCGCGCGCCCTGGCCATCTCGCCAAAGCTCTTTCTGCTCGATGAGCCGTTGTCCGCGCTCGACGCGAAACTGCGCGAGGCCATGCAGGTCGAACTGCGTCAGTTGCAGCAGCGTCTCGGCATCACCACGATCGTCGTGACGCATGACCAGCGCGAGGCGATGACCATGGCCGATACCGTCGTGGTCATGAACGGCGGTGAAGTCCGCCAGGCAGCAGCGCCTGTCGACATCTATCGTCGGCCGGCCGATTCCTTCGTCGCCGACTTCATAGGCTCGACGAACCTCATTCCATTCACCACCGACGGCAAGGGAGAGGCATCCATCTTCGGTTCCTCCGTCGCGGGCCTCACTCTCGGCACCACGAGAAGCGGCACCATCTCCGTCCGGCCGGAGGATGTGCAGATCGTCCCGTCAGCGGAAAGCAGTCTGGCCGGAAAGGTCACCTTCGTCCGTGACCTCGGCGGGAGCGTCGAAACCTTCATCGAGGCGGGCGGGCAGCAGATCGTCGCCGTATCCGCCCCCCGCTCGCGGCCCGATGTCACCGTCGGGCAGACGGTCGGCCTGCGCTTCGATCCAGAGACGAGCGTGGTGCTGGCGCGATGAGGCGGGAGGCACCGCAGCGCCTGGCCGACTACGGACCGCTCGTCTTTCCGGCGGGGATGCTGATCGTCTTCTTCGTCATTCCCTTCGCCACCATGATCGCTGTCTCCTTCTTCGAACGGCAGCAGGGCGGCTTCTACGAACCGGCCCTCGTCTTCGACAATTACGGACGCTTTCTCAGCCTGTTTTTCGGCAAGGTCCTCGGTTTCTCGCTTTTCCTCGCCATGGCGGTTGCGGCCGCATGTGTCGCCATTGGCGTGCCCTTCACCTATCTGCTCTCCTGCGCTTCGAGGCGCGTGCAAATATTGTGGCTCGTGGTTCTCCTCTCCATCCTTTCTCTCTCGGAGGTGATGATCGGCTTTGCATGGTCGACGCTCCTGTCCCGGACGGCAGGGCTTACCAACCTGCTCGTCATGCTCGGCCTCATGGAAGGCCCGCAGGCGCTCACGCCAAGCTTCGGCGCGGTGATGACTGCGATGACCTACCAGGCGCTGCCCTATACGGTTCTCGTCCTCTACCCGGCCCTTGTCAGGCTTGATCCGACGCTCACGGAAGCTGCCCGGACCCTGGGAGCCTCGCCTGTCAGGGCCTTCTTCTCCGTCGTGGTGCCGGCGCTTCGCAACACCATCCTCGCGACATTGATCATGGTGTTCATCTTCGCGCTCGGTTCCTACCTGCTGCCGCAACTGCTCGGCAGGCCGCAGCACTGGACGCTTTCGGTGCTCATTACCGATCAGGCGATCTACCAGTCGAACATGCCGTTTGCCGCAGCCATGGCAGTCTTCCTGGTGCTCGTCTCGCTCGCGCTGGTCGGTCTTGCCTTCTACGCTGGACGGCAAAAGGAGGTGGCGTGATGACGGCCCTTCGACGCTTCTTCTTCCTTGCCGTCGGCCTGTTTCTGGCACTGCCACTGATCGTCGTGGCAGGCGTCTCGATCAATGAGAAGCAGACCCTGGCCTTTCCGCCCCAGGGATTTTCCCTGTCGTGGTATGGAGAGATCTTCGCAAATGACGAGTGGAGAAGCGCGCTTCTCGCCTCCCTGACGCTCGCGGCCACCTCAGCCGCACTTGCGCTGCTCGTAGCGCTGCCGCTTGCGTGGTTTCTGTGGCGTCGGGTGGCGCCGTGGGCCAACATCTTCCAGCTGCTCGGGGTTGCTCCATTCACCCTGCCGCCCGTCATAACCGCACTTGGTCTCCTGACCTTCTGGGCAACCAGCGGGTTCTACGGCCAGCCGTGGACCGCCGTCATCAGCCACGCAATCTTCTTCGTGACACTGCCGCTCGTCACACTGTCGCTCGGCTTTTCGGCGATCGACCGGTCCCTGGTCGAGGCCGCCGCGACCATGGGAGCAGACGACCGGGCAATCTTCCGCACGGTCATCTTTCCCCTGATCCTGCCCTATATGGTGTCCGGCTATGCCTTCGCCTTCGTCCTATCGCTCAACGAGTATATCGTCGCCTACATGACGGTTGGCTTCACTATGGAAACCCTGCCCATCAAGATCTTCAACGCCTTGCGCTACGGCTATACGCCCACCATGGCCTCGGTAACCGTCTTCTTCCTGGCGATCGCAGCGCTTGTCTTCGGTGCAATCGCCAGATTTGGCGACCTTCCGAAGCTGCTCGGCGCAATGACGAGTGACCGATGAAGATCGCCGGATACCAGATGCAGTCGATGACGGGCGACGTCGAAGCCAATCTCGACAAGATCGCCAAGGCTGCTGCACGCGCCGCAGAACAGGGTGCGAGGCTGCTGATCGCGCCGGAACTTGCGATCAACGGATATGGTGCTGCTGAGGCGCTTGTCGAAACCGCGGTATCGGCCCAGTCACCAACGATGGCGCGCCTGTCGGAGATGGCAGCCCGCACCGGGCTCACGATCGTTGCCGGTTTTGCCGAGTCCGATGGTGATGCCATCTACAACAGCGCAGTACTCACCGACGGCTCCGGGGAGTTCGCCGTCTATCGCAAGTCGCACCTTTACGGTCCGTATGAGCGGCGCTGGTTCTCCGTGGAAGAACCTCGCACCATCCTGGCCGATGTCGACGGCATGCGCGTCGGCATGCTGATCTGCTACGACGTCGAGTTTCCAGAGAACGTCCGCCGGCTGGCGAAGGCGGGTGTCGATCTGGTGGTGGTACCGACGGCTCTTCCCATCGGCTGGTCGGGCAGCTTCATTGCCGAGCACATGATCCGGGTCAGGGCCTTCGAGAACCAGGTCTTCGTCGCCTATATCAACCACTGCGGTGCGGACCGGAATTTCGCCTATGCGGGCCGATCCCATATCGCAGCGCCTGACGGCAGCCTTCTGGCGGAGGCGCCTGCGGATGAGGAGGCGCTCTTCTTCGCCGAAATCGTTACCTCCGCCTTCGACCAGTCGCGCGCAGAGAATACCTATCTGAGGGATCTGCGCTAGTTGCTGTCGGTGGGATCTGCGGTCGTCCGCCTCGTGACGCGCCGCTGGATCGTTCGCGATCGGCGCTGATCGCTTCAGCGGCCTCGTGCCATGTCGACGTTGTCGTTCTTCATGGTGCTATACTCCGACCTAGTAGGGAGGACCGCATCATGCGCGCGATGGTATTGCACGAAATTGGGCAGCCGCTGGTGCTTCTGGAACGGCAAGACCCGCTGCCGGGAGCAGGCGAGATTCTCGTCCGGGTCGAGGCCTGTGCCGTCTGTCGCACTGATCTCCATGTCGTGGACGGCGACTTGTCCAGTCCGAAGTTGCCGCTCGTTCCGGGACATGAAATCGTGGGTCGCGTCGAGGCGGTCGGTGAGGGTGTTTCCCAAGAAAGGATCGGCCGTCGTGTCGGGGTACCCTGGCTTGGCCACACCTGCGGACACTGCAGTTATTGCACGAACGGGCAGGAAAACCTCTGCGACGAGCCGCAGTTCACCGGCTATACCCGCGACGGAGGCTTCGCTACCCATGTGGTCGCGGATCAGGATTATGCATTCGAACTTGCCGAAGATGGGGATCCGGTGTCCCTCGCGCCGCTTCTCTGTGCGGGCCTCATCGGCTGGCGATCTCTAAAGAAGGCCGGTGAAGGGAGGCGGATCGGCCTCTACGGGTTCGGAGCAGCTGCGCATATCATCGCCCAGATCTGCCGTTGGCAGGGACGCGAAGTCTCCGCCTTCAGCAAGCCAGGCGACGTGCAGGCGCAGGATTTCGCCAGAAGCCTCGGCGTCAGCTGGGCCGGTGCTTCCGGCGACAAGCCACCAGAGCTTCTTGATGCGGCAATCCTGTTCGCGCCCGTTGGGGACCTGGTGCCCGAGGCCCTGAAGGTGGTGAGGAAGGGCGGCCGTGTCGTTTGTGGGGGGATCCACATGAGCGACATTCCAAGCATGCCCTATTCGCTTCTTTGGGGGGAGCGAAGCATCTGCTCGGTCGCGAACCTTACCCGAAAGGATGCGGAGGAATTCTTCCCGATTGCCCTGGCGGCAGGGGTGAGAACCCACACTGTGCGTTACCCTCTGGCCGAGGCGAACGCCGCGCTGGATGACCTGCGCTCGGGGCGGCTGTCCGGCGCGGCGGTGCTGGTGCCCTGAGCAGGAGCCGCGCCCTCATCGTGAGATGCGCAAGCCAATGGGCACTTCGGAACCGCCCTGCCTCAGGCGGCTGCTGAGCGACGCCCTTCCGCCTCTGCGACCTTCTTCTTCACAACGACGAAGCTGTCCGGGCTGACGGAGATGCTGTCGATGCCGCAGTCCACCAGGAACTTCGCGAACTCCGGATGGTCGCTCGGTGCCTGCCCGCAGATGCCGATCTTGGCGCCAGCCTTTTCGGCCTCGGTGATGACGCTGCGGATCATCCACTTCACCGCCTCGTCCTGCTCGTCGAACAGGTCAGCAAGCTCGCCGGAGTCCCTGTCCACCCCCAGGGTGAGCTGGGTGAGGTCGTTCGAACCGATCGAGAAGCCGTCGAAATGCTGCGCGAACTGCTTTGCGAGGATGACGTTGGAGGGGATTTCGCACATCACGTAGACCTGCAGCCCGTTCTCACCCCGTTTCAATCCGTTTTCTGCCATCACCTCCAGTACTTTCTCCGCCTCCGAGACGGAACGGCAGAAGGGGATCATGACGACGACATTCTTGAAGCCGAGCTTGTTGCGGAGCTTACGGATTGCCCGGCACTCCAGCGCGAACCCCTCGCGATAGCGGGGCGAGTAGTAGCGGGATGCACCACGGAAGCCAATCATCGGATTTTCCTCCTTCGGCTCGAATTCCGCGCCACCGACAAGGCCTGCATATTCGTTGGTCTTGAAGTCGCTCATCCTGACGATCACCGGCTTCGGGTAGAGCGCCGCTGCAATTCGAGCCAGACCCTCGGACAACTGGTCGACGAAATACTCCGCCTTGTCATCGTAGGCGGCGGTCAGCGCGGCGATTTCCTCTTTGGCGGCCTCATCCTTGAGGCGATCGAAGTGGACAAGCGCCATGGGATGGATGCGGATGGCGTTGCTGATGACGAACTCCATGCGCGCAAGGCCAACTCCGTCCGCCGGTAGCTTCCACCAGCGGAAGGCAGCCCCGGGATTGGCGAGGTTCAGCATGACCTTCGTCTCTGTCGTCGGAACGTCGCCCATGTTGAGCGTTTCGATATCGTACTCCGCGACGCCTTCGTAGATCATGCCTTCGTCGCCCTCGGCGCAGGAGACGGTAATCTGCTGGCCAGTGTGCAGGAGACGCGTCGCATCTCCGGTTCCCACAACAGCTGGAAGTCCCAGTTCCCGGCTCACGATGGCGGCATGGGAGGTGCGTCCGCCGTGGTCTGTGACAATGGCTGCCGCACGCTTCATGATTGGCACCCAGTCGGGGTCGGTCGTGGAGGTAACGAGGATCGAGCCGTCGACGAACTGCTCGATGTCCTTGGCCGTCTCGATCAGGCAGACCTGACCAGAGACGATGGCATCGCCGATGGAGAGGCCGCTGACAATCTGCTTTCCCTTGCTCTTGATGTGATATGCCTTGAAGACCGCGGCTTCCCGGTTGGACTGTACGGTTTCTGGACGGGCCTGGACGATGTAGAGGCGCCCGGTCTCTCCGTCGCGGGCCCATTCCATGTCCATCGCGCAACCATAATGCTGCTCGATGGTAGCGGCCCAACGGGCAAGCGTCAGGATTTCCTCATCGGCGAGCACGAAGGCCTCCCGCTCCGCCCTGGACGTCGGCACGTTGCGCGTCGGCTGATCGGCGTTGCCGTAAATCATCTTGATGGCCTTTGCGCCCTTCTTCTTCGCGATGATCGGCGTTAGCGACGGCTGGTCGAGGAGCGGCTTGAAGACCTGGTATTCATCCGGATCGACCGCGCCCTGCACGACGTTTTCGCCGAGACCCCAGGCAGCGTTGATAAGGACCACCTTGTCGAACCCCGTTTCCGTGTCGATCGAGAACATGACCCCGGATCCACCGATGTCGGAACGGACCATCTGCTGGACGCCGATCGACAGAGCAACCTTCATGTGGTCGAAGCCCTTGGCCTGGCGATAGGAGATGGCGCGGTCGGTAAACAACGAGGCGAAGCAGCGTCGGCACGCGTCGAGCAGCGCCTTTTCGCCCGCGACATTGAGAAAGGTTTCCTGCTGTCCGGCAAAGCTTGCGTCGGGCAGGTCCTCGGCTGTCGCGCTCGATCGGACGGCAACACTGGCGTCGGTACGACCTGCCCGTTCCGACAATTCGCGATAAGCGTCGATGATGGCCTTCGCAGTCTCCTTGGGCCAGTCGCCACGCAGGAATAGCTTGCGGACTGTCGCTCCTGTTTCCGCAAGACTGGCTTTGCCCGTCGTCCAATCAGCAATCAGCGCAGCCATTGCGTCTCGGATCCCATTCTCGTCGACGTAGTTCCAGTAGGCGTCGGCGGTGGTGGCGAAACCGGCCGGAACATCCACGCCTCTCTGCGCGAGTGTCTGGATCATCTCGCCAAGGGACGAGTTCTTGCCCCCAACCTTGGCGACGTCGATCCTCCTGAGCTTCTCGAACCAGACCACGGGAGCTTCGGTAACGCTCATTGCTGACCTCCAGGAATTTCGGTGCGGGCCGCGTGCGGCCACCTTCAATGAGGGAGACGCTAGTCTGAGGGCAGCCGCTTAACCTTGATCCGTGTCAAGATCGGGTCATCCTTCCTATCAAGGCCAGGCGGCGAAGTTCGTCTCCTGCGCCGTTCGCTTCATGGCAGCATCCTGACGGTGTGCTTTCGGAGAGTGTCCAGCCACTCGCTTGAAGAAGCGACTGAAATAGGCGGGGTCCTTGAAGCCGAGCACATTGGCGATTTCGGCGATCTGCATGGCGCTTCCGTCCAGAAGCATCGCCGCCTCCGCTACAAGTCTGCTGTGAATCAGCTCCATGGGCGTCCGCCCGGTTGCCCGACGGACGGCCGTGTTGAGACGGTCCGCCGTGACACCCAACGTGTTCGCATATTCAGCAAGCGACCAGTGTTCACGCGCGTGAAGTTCGACAAGATGAACGAAGCCGCGAAGGATCATGCGCGGCGAGGGCTGCGCCTGCTCCGTGGAGGGCTTCGAGAGGCGCCAGACCTGCAGGAGCAGAAGGGCCAGATGGTGGCGGACAGCTTCCTGCGCGCCCGGCACATCCAGACGCAGTTCCTGATCGATCGCAGCGATCGTGGAAAGCAGCTGCCTGGCGTCCGCAGTCGCCAACCGCGCGCCGAGGATGGGGCGGGTGATTGCATCGCGGACCTGCGAGAAGATGGCTCCCACGGGCATGGCCGAACCGAGAAGCACGTCGGGAATGGCAAGTGTTCCACCCTCAGCGCCGGCCTCGAACAGGATCGATCCATTCGCGTCGGCGGGTATCCAGACGATGGCGGGTCCGGCGACTACCACGTCCTGCTCTGCGAATGTCAGCGAACCGCTGCCGGCTTGAAGAACGAAGACGTGGCTCCGCCGGCCGCGAAAGGTCCATTCCATGCCGGCCAAGCCACCCTGGAAGAGACGGGCTTCGATGGGATCGGAAGGGGCCGCCGGTCTCGGCACGACGGATCCGGTGGATGAAGCTCTCAAGTCGGGGGTCCTGCTTTCCGTGAGAAGTACCAGTATCTCCTGTAAAAGTCTATTCCGTCCTTCGTTAGGCCTGTTACCGTCAGGAAGTCGAGCCGACCCCGTAGAACCGCGGTCGGATTGATCATGATGGCCCGGTGGAGCGGGTCCGAGGGAGGAATCCATGAAGAATTTGCTACGCAGGCAGATCCTGCGCACGACGGCTTTGGCCGTCTCGACGCTCGCATTTGGTATGGGCGCGGTCGCAACCGCCCAGGAGCGCGCATCGGTCAAGATCGGCTACGCGCTTTCGCTGACCGGGCCGAACGCCGGCGGTACCGGCATCACGACGCTGCCCAACTACCAGCTCTGGGTCAAGGAAGTGAACGACGCAGGCGGGCTGGAAATGCCCGACGGCAAGCGGTTGCCGATCGAAGTCGTCGAATACGACGACCGTTCCTCTGCGGAGGAGCTCGTGCGGGCGCTACAGCGCCTTGCAACCCAGGACGAGGTTGACTTCATCCTGCCGCCGTGGAGCACTGGCTACAATCTGGCGGCAGCACCATTGCTTGACCGCTACGGCTATCCGCATCTGGCTGCCACTTCGGTGACGGACAAGGCACCCGAATTCGCCGAACGCTGGAAGAAGAGCTTCTGGATGCTCGGCGGCGGCCACGACTACACGAGCGCCCTGGCCAAAGTCCTTACCGATGCGGCCGAAAACGGAACGATCAACAAGAAGGTCGCGATGATCTCGATCGCCGACGGCTTCGGTATCGATCTGGTCAATGCGGCTCGTCCTTCGTTCCAGGAGGCCGGTCTCGAAGTCGTCTATGACAAGACCTACCCGGTCGGCACGACCGACTTCACGCCAATGATCAACGAAGCGAAGGCGAGCGGCGCCGACACCTTCGTGGCCTTCTCCTACCCGCCG
Source organism: Pseudorhizobium flavum (assembly GCF_902502825.2). Next base: position 3,087,641 of record NZ_LR723670.1, on the reverse strand, counting down.
GAAACCTTTGCCCTGACGCAACAGGCGCAGGTCGCCGACTTCAACCCGAAGGTCCTCTATTTTGGTGTCGGCACCGCGTTCCCTATCTATGAAAAGAACAATGGCGATGCCATCAACGGCATCATGGGGATCGGTGGCATCGACGGCACCAGCGAGAAGATCGCGGACTACCGCAAGCGCCACGAGGCTGCGACAGGCAAGGCTCCCGACTACTGGGCGAGCGTGATCACCTATGCCTCGCTGGAAATCCTGCAGGAAGCCATCAAGCGCAAGGGCCTCGATCGTGAGGCAGTTGCCGAGGAAATCGCTTCCGGCACCTTCGAGACGGTACTCGGCGAGACCAAGCTTGAAAACAACCAGCTTCGTGACCTGTGGTGGGCCGGTCAGTGGCAAGACGGACAGTTCGTCGCCATCGCGCCATCCGATCGTCCGGGTGCTGCAGAGCCGATGATCCCGCGGCCCGCCTGGAAGAAGTAGGCCGCTACGGCGCAAAGCCTGTCTACAGAAAAGCCTCTCCCCCTCCGGGGAGAGGACAGATTTCGACACCCGCTTTTGCTGACATCCGGGATGATATCCGACGGCACGTACTTGCCGGGATCTGGCCCATAAGAAGGAGCAGGCAGTGCTCACCACGACCCTTATCTCCGGACTGGTGCTTGGAGGGACCTACGCGCTGATCGCGATGGGACTGACGATCCAGTACGGCATCGCGAGGATCATGAACCTTGCCTATGGCGAGACGATCATCGCTGCCGCGTTCCTGGCCTATGTTCTCTACGGACAGTGGGGGATCGACCCCGTCCTTGGCTTGCTGATCGCCGTCCCGATCGGGTTCGCCTTCGGCTACGTGATCTACGGCCTGATGCTGAGACCGCTCGTCTTGCGCTCCGCTAGTCGGGAGAGCCTCGAAATCGATTCCATCCTGGCCACCTTTGGGCTGCTGTTCGTGATCCAGGGGGTGATGCTGGTCGTCTTCGGTTCCAACTATACCAGCTACAATTATCTGAATGTCGGCATCGACGTGTTCGGTGCCGTGGTTGCCGCCAACAGGCTGCTTGCGCTCGCGCTCGCTATCGTCATCGGCGGCGGGCTGTACCTGCTTCTCACGCGCACCCTCTGGGGCACGGCGTTGCGGGCTGTCGCGGTGGCGCCGAAATCGGCTCCGCTGGTCGGCATAGACGTCAATCGAGCCGCACGCTTCGCCTTTGCGATTGGCTGCAGCCTGGCGGCGGCAGGTGGCGTCGTCGTTTCCACCTATCAGACCTTCACGGCCACCGCCGGCGTTGTCTTCACCATGAAGGCACTGGTGGTGGTGATCATGGGGGGCGTCGGCAATATCCTCGGAGCGCTCTCTGCAGGGCTGATCCTCGGACTGGTCGAGACTTTTGTCGCCTCCTACCTCGATCCTGGCCTGACGCTTGCCGCCACCTACGTCATCTTCCTGGCCGTGCTGCTCTGGCGTCCGGCCGGCCTGTTCGGGAGATCCTCGCGATGACCCTGAAGACCCTCGCCTCCGCCGTCTTCTTCCTGGCGCTGCTCGCCGCGCTTGCCAGTGTGCCTTTCTTTGCCGGCGAGTACGCCGTCACGCTGATGATTGGCATGACTGGCTACGTGGTGCTCGCCACCGCCTGGGGCCTATTCTCAGGTCCGACGCGCTACGTGTCGCTCGCCACCGTCGCCTTCTTCGGGATCGGTGCCTATACCGTCAGCGTGCTCAGTGAAGTGCTGCCCTATATCCTCGTCCTCGTGGCCGCCGGCCTTGTGGGCCTGGCCGTTGCGCTCGTCGTGGGGCTTGCGACACTCCGGCTCGCGGGCGTCTACTTCGTCATCTTCAGCTTTGGCCTGGCAGAACTCGTTCGGCAGCTCGTCACCTGGTACGAGGTCAACATCACCGGCACGCTAGGCCGCTATATCTTCCTGCCGGTCACGCCCGAAGGCATCTATTGGCAATTGCTGGCGCTTGCTGCTGCAACGCTCCTGTTCTCCTGGGCGATCGGCCGCAGCCGGCTGGGGTTGGCTCTCAAGGTGATCGGCGACGATGAGGTGGTGGCAAGCCATTGCGGCATCAACATCGCCGGCGTGAAGCTCGCGCTGTTCTCCATCAGCGCCGTCATCATCACCCTTGTTGGTGCAATCCAGGCGCCGCGCTGGACCTATATCGAGCCCAGCATCGTCTTCAATCCGACCACGTCGTTCCTGACGCTGATCATGGCCCTGCTCGGCGGTGCGGACCGGCTCTGGGGCCCGTTGCTGGGTGCAATCCCGCTCTTCCTGCTGTTCGAATGGCTTTCGGCCAATTTCCCGAACCACTACCCCATCATCCTCGGCCTGATCTTCATCGCCATCGTCTTCGTGCTGCCGAAGGGTGTGCTGGCGGCGGTCGAGAACCTGACCTCCCGCCGGACGTCCGCCAAGGGATCCGCCGCTGGAGTGGAGGCCGTACAATGACCGAGATCCTGGCGCTGTCCGGCATAACCAAGCGCTTCGGCGGACTGACCGCCGTCAACGAGCTGAGCTTTTCGCTGGCGGCAGGCGAAGTGGTCGGTCTGCTCGGACCAAACGGCTCCGGCAAGACAACCGTGATGAACATGATCTCCGGCTTCTTTGCCCCGACGCAGGGGGTGATCGCGTTGAAGGGCGAGCCGATCCAGGGACTTGCACCCCATCGCATTGCGCCAAAGGGGGTAGCCCGGACGTTCCAGCTGGTCCGGGCCCTTCCATCGCTGACCGTTTCGGAAAACGTTCAGACCGCGCTCGCCTTCGGCAAGCAGAGGCTGTGGGGCGAGGAAGCCCGCGAGCGCGCCCTGCACCATCTGGAGGAAGTCGGGCTTGCCGAGCGTGCCGGTGAGAAGGCTAGCGACCTGACCTATATCGACCAGAAACGGATGGAGCTTGCGCGGGCGCTCGCTGCCGAGCCCGACCTTCTCCTGCTCGACGAGTGGTTAGCGGGCCTCAATCCGACTGAATTGCGCACCGGGATAGATTTGATCCAGTCGCTCGAGCAGCGCGGCATGACGATCTTGCTGGTGGAACATGTCATGGATGCCATCCGGGCATTGTGCGGACGCTGTGTCGTGATGAATGCCGGCCGCAAGATTGCTGACGGGCCCACCGACGAAGTATTGCGAGATCCGGAGGTCGTGCGCGCCTATCTGGGAGATGATCATGCTTGAGATACGGGACCTGTCCTTGCACTATGGCCAGCACCTTGCGCTCGACCGGATATCGATCTCGGTTGGCAAGGGCGAGACTGTGGTCATCCTGGGAGCGAACGGCGCGGGCAAGTCATCGCTCTTGAAGGCGATCGCCGGTATGACACCGGCAGACAGCGGAGCATCAATTGTGTTCGGAGGTCGGCGGATCCATGCACTTCCGGCGCACGAGGTCCTGGAGGCCGGCATAGCTTTGGTGCCGGAGGGCAGAGGGGTGTTCGGCGACCTCACCGTCGAGGAGAACCTCGCGCTCGGAGCCTATGCCAAGCGGGCTCGAGCCCATGCGAACGAGAATCGTGCCTTCGTCTACGAACTCTTTCCAAAGCTGCAGGAGCGCCGGCGCCAGTATGTAAACACCATGTCCGGCGGTGAACAGCAGATGGTGGCGATCGGACGGGCGCTGATGTCGAAGCCGGAACTGCTGATGCTCGATGAGCCGAGCCTCGGACTTGCACCGGTCGTAGTCGGCGACCTGTTCCGCAGCCTCGGACGCATACGCGAGCGGGGCCTGGCGCTTCTGATCGTGGAACAGAACGTCAAGATGAGCCTTTCGATCGCAGACCGAGGCTATCTGGCGGAGGCTGGCCGGATCACCGGCGAGGATACGGCCGCAAACCTGATGAACGACCTAGCTGTGCAGCGTGCCTTTCTTGGTAGCGCCGCATGATCGACCCCAACAATGCGAGGATAGTGGAGAACTGCATGAGCATCCTGGGACTGAAGATCGATAACATCGAAATGGAAGCCGCCGATGGGCGCTATTTCGAGCGCATGAACCCGATAACAGGCGAGGTGGCGTCGAAGGTGGCCGCAGCGTCCATCGACGAGGCTCGGCAGGCCGCCAATGCGGCCGCGAAGGCGTTTCCCGCCTGGGCGGCGATCGGCCCGGGTCAGCGCCGGAAGCTACTCATGGCGGCGGCTGACCGGCTGCAGGAGAAGGCGAAGGAATTCGTCTCGGCAATGGCCGAGGAAACCGGCGCCACGGCAGGCTGGGCAATGTTCAACGTCGGGCTTGCAGCCGACATGCTGCGGGAAGCGGCATCGATGACCACGCAGATCGCCGGAGAGGTGATTCCGTCGAACCGGCCGGGCAGCCTCGCAATGGCTGTGCGACAGCCGGCAGGCGTCGTCCTGTCCATGGCACCCTGGAACGCGCCGGTCATCCTCGGCGTGCGGTCGATCGCAATGCCGCTCGCCTGTGGCAACACCGTCGTCATGAAAACCTCTGAGATCTGCCCTCGCACCCACCGCCTGATTGTCGATGCACTTCATGAGGCGGGGCTTCCGGAAGGTGTGCTCAATGCCATTTCCAACGCGCCGGAGGATGCGGGCAAGATCGTGGAAGCGCTCATTGCGCATCCGGCAGTCCGGAGGATCAATTTCACCGGCTCCACGCGTGTCGGGAAGATCATCGCCGAAACCGCTGCGCGGCACCTGAAGCCAGCCCTGCTGGAGCTCGGCGGAAAGGCGCCTCTCGTGGTTCTGGACGATGCAGACGTCGGAGAGGCGGTCGCCGCAGCCGCGTTCGGCGCCTACATGAACCAGGGGCAGATCTGCATGTCGACGGAGCGCCTGGTCGTCGACGAGAAGATCGCTGACGAATTCGTTGAAGCCATGGCCGCCAAGGTTCGTACGCTTAAGGCCGGCGATCCGCGTCGCAGCGATTCACCGCTTGGTTCGCTGGTGGATCTGAAAGCCGCACAGCGTGTGGAGGCCCTGGTCAAGGATGCCGTTTCCAAGGGCGCCGTACTCGCCGCCGGCGGTGGCTGCGAAGGGACGCTGATGGACGCGACGCTTCTCGACCGAGTTACCCCGGCGATGCGTATCTATTCGGAAGAGAGCTTCGGGCCCGTCGCCTCGGTCGTGCGGGTTGGCTCGATCGACGAGGCGGTCCGGATTGCCAACGACACGGAATACGGGTTGTCTGCGGCCGTATTCGGTCGCGACGTCAATCGTGCCATGAGTGTGGCGCGCCGCATCGAATCCGGCATCTGCCATGTCAACGGGCCGACGGTGCACGACGAGGCGCAGATGCCCTTCGGCGGCGTCAAAGACTCCGGCTACGGGCGATTTGGGGGCAAGGCCGGTATTGCCGAGTTCACGGAGCTTCGCTGGCTGACGGTACAAGACGGGCATATTCATTATCCCATCTAAGGCGTCTAAGCCGATCACAAAGAAAAACGGCGCAGCAATGGCTGCGCCGTTTTCTATTGAACCGAGTTCCCCTCAGAGCCCTACATAGGGCGACACCTCGTTAAAGCCGCGCCAGATCATCTCCAGGGCGACATAGAGGATCACCGCGAGGCCGACATAGGCAATCCAGCGGTGCTTGTGCAGCAGGCGAGCGATGAAGCTTGCGGCAAGGCCCATCAGCGCGATGGACAGGGCCAGGCCGAAGACCAGAACCGTCGGGTGCTCGCGCGCGGCACCGGCCACAGCCAGAACGTTGTCGAGCGACATGGAGACGTCGGCAATGACGATCTGCCAGGCGGCTTGTGCAAATGTCTTGCGGGGTACGGTGCCCGCAACCGTGCCGTCGGCATTGAGATCCTGATCCTCAAGCGCCTCCGTCGCGTCGGTTTCCTCGGCATGTGTCGTGCGCAGTTCGCGCCACATCTTCCAGCATACCCATAGAAGCAGAACGCCACCTGCCAGCAGCAGTCCGACAATCTGCAGCAGTTGCGTCGTCGCCGCGGCAAAAACGATGCGAAGCACCGTGGCGGCAATGATGCCGATTAGGATCGCCTTGTTACGCTGTTCCTTCGGAAGCCCGGCGGCGGCGAGTCCGATAACGATGGCATTGTCCCCAGCCAGCACTAGGTCAATCATGATGACCTGCATGAAGGCGGTCAGCACTTCCTGCGAAAACATTTCGCCCATTTTGCACCCTGTCCTTTTCTGCGGGAGCCCGGACATGGCGTCATTGATCCGTCGTCCGCCGCACCGGTTGGTGTGTGGAGCAAGCTAGATCGTCGACGGCCGCTATCTGATCAAAACCGGGACACCCAGATCGAATTTTTCCAGTCCGACATCACAGCCGATGGCTGCCAGAGGGGCCCGGCCTGGTCGTGGCACACCTATTCCTATCGCTGCTGAAACTCAAGCGGCTCCTCCCATTGGCTGGATGGAAAGTACCTGTAGCAAAAGGCTGGAAAGGAAAGAGCAGATCTGCCTTTCCACTGGGCCCTCTCGCCCAGTCTGGGTAGAGGCAGCAGAAGCTTTGTGTGAGACCGCTAGAGTGTGGCGTGGGCGGCGGTGTTGCGTCCTCGCGCTACCCAGGCCGCACCTTCGCGGGCGTGAAGGAAGCCATTCGAGAGGGGAACCTCCGGATAGACGAGGCCGACCCGTGCCACAGCCTCTTCAGCCGCGATACGATCCGCCAGAAGATCAGCGAACACCTCCGCAATCGCCACCATGTCACAGTCCTGCGGCGACAGCCGGAAGCGCGAAACGTCCGCCTCGCGCAACGACGGCAGTTCCGCGGCAAGCATCTGGCAGGTGTGGGACACCGTCTGGACGCCGTTCAGGACCAGGAAGGATTGTCGGTCGAGTGTCCGGACGGGAAGACCATCTGGCTCTTCGCCGCAGACGAACTGGCAGTTGTCCTTGATGTGTCCCTTGGATCTCGCATGGGCGCAACGGGCCGATATCGCGAGCGGCATCCGCCCGAAGGCGAAGACTTCGTAGTCCACTTCCCTTGCGTCCGAAGCGATCGCCGCAATGGACGTCATCGGTAGTTCCGGCGGCAGGCATATTGTCTGCGCACCGCGAGACGCCAGAAGCCTTGCCGTCGCCGCGTTGTAGACATTGATGAGGGGGCCGATCACGTGCTCTCTGCCGTTCAGGAGACCCAGGGCGGACAGGTCGCTTGCCTCCACCAGGTTCGTCGTCGTCTCGATCAGGTTGCGTACATGCTGGCTTTCCCGCTCCAGCGTCACCATCGCAAGCGTGGAAAACACGATCTCTTTTCCCGCCGCCGCCAATCTTTCTACGACATCGGCGATGTAGGGCTCGGTGAAATGTAGCCGCTTGGAACAGACGGTCTCGCCAATCACCACGCGGCTGACGTCCGCCTCGTCGGCAATGCGGAAATAGAAGTCACGCCATTTGGGGCCGTCCCAGAGATAAAGCACGGGTCCGAGGGTCAGGCTGGCGGTCGCAGGCATGCACTTCATCTCCATCTTTTCTCGTAGGCGCCGGATGTGGTCTTCTGTCCTTCGCTCAGATGGCGCAGGCGGCTGAGGAGCGCCTGGCGCTCGGCCCCCTGAGCCGCGAGTGCGCGCCTCAAGGTGCCGACGACCTCCGCAACGTACGCTTTGCCGCGCTGGCGGCCTTCCACCTTGAGCGCGCTGACCCCTGCCTCCCGCAGGGCGTCGACGTGATCCATGATGTCCAGGGACACAGGGTCCTCGAAGGCATAGCCATGACTGTCGGCGACTTCGAAACGGCCCTTGCACAGGGTCGGATAGCCTGCCGCCTCTCCGGGTGGGAACCGGTTTATTGTATAGTCGCCGAGTTCGGAGACGAGCTCGCCCCTGTCTTCACGGTATCGCACATGTGTCGCGGGCGAGCAGACACCGTTCATGTTCGGCGACTTGCCGGTGGCATAGGAGGAGAGCGAGCAGCGGCCTTCAGCCATGACGCACAGCCCGCCGAAGACAAAGACCTCCACCTCACAGTCGATCTTGCGGGCGATGCGGGCGATGTCGGCGATGGTCAGGGTTCGCGGCAGGACGACCCGCTTCACGCCGAATGCCGTGACCAGGAAGTTGATGGCATCGACATTCGACGCGGAGGCCTGCACGGATGCATGCAGGCGCTGCTCAGGATGATGTTCTGCCACATGCGCCATCAAGCCGAAATCAGCCACGATCAACGCGTCCGCGCCGACGGCGACCGCGTCGGCGGCTCTCTTGTACCAGAGCGTTTCGCTTCCCGCGCGCATGAAGGTATTGAGCGCCACCAGGGTTCGAACGCCCTTCTGCCGTGCGTAGGAGATGGATCTCGCCAGTTCCTCACGACTGAAGTTCAAGCCGGGGAAGTTGCGGGCGTTGGTCTCGTCGGCAAAGCCGCAATAGACGGCATCGGCACGGGCATCCACGGCCTCACGAAAGGCGGCTGGGGTGCCTGCCGGACAAATCAGTTCCATCTCTGTTGCTCCCGTGGAAGAACTCGCTCGCGTATCTCGGAGGCCGACCATCTGAGCAGCGAGCCAAAAGGCCCCCCCAGCTTGCCGATCTCTGTCGGCAGGTCGATCAGGCTGTCGTCGAGCGCATTTCGAAGCGCGAGCATTGCTTCCATATCGCCCGTGACGGTGATCTCGCGGGCGAAGAACAGGGCATCGGCATCGCACCGGCCCTCCAGGAGCGCTAGCAGGTGGACGATCGTAGCTTCGATTGTGCAGTCGGCTGTGGCATTCTCCGTCTTCCGGATGACGGAGAGGGACGGGAGCGATGGGTTGACGATAAATGCGACGGGCAGATCGGTCGGCCGGAAGGCGAACCGTTTCTGTCGATAGGCACCAAGCCGATGGAAGAGGTCCGGATGCTCGGCGAGGACTTTCCGAAAGACCATCTGCGTCGCTCTTTCGAGGATGGGCACCGGCACATAACGGATCGGGAGCGACAGGTACGAAGGGATTTTCATCATTTGAATCCTAGAGATGGGGGAACCTAGTCCGGATTCGGCGGACCGACTTGCGCTAGAGCAAAGACAGCTCGGTTTTTGCCCGCGACAGACAGCGCATGGACACATGCACGCCGCCGCGCAGCTATGAATCGCTTCAGCATTTCGTGGGGGAGCTCGAACGACGTGGACGGCTGACGCGGATCACGCAACCGGTCAGTCTCGTCCATGAAGTGACCGAGATCCACCGCCGGGTCCTGAATGCCGGGGGGCCTGCCCTTCTGTTCGAGAACCCGGTCCATGCAGACGGGCGCCCCTCCAACATTCCGCTGCTGGCAAACCTCTTCGGGACGCGGGAACGTATCGAATGGGGACTGGGGCTTGCCGGAGGCGGGATTGGCGGACTGGCGGAGTTGCTTGCGAGGCTGCGTCACCCGGAGCTGCCGAGATCGATCCGCGACGTGATGAGGAGCGCGCCGTTGCTGACCGCTGCGCTTGCGATGCGCTCCAACCGGACCATCAACCCACCATGCCAGGAAGTCGTTTGGCGGGGCGAGGAGATGGATCTTTCAAGGCTCCCGATCCAGTGGTGCTGGCCGGGAGAGCCGGCGCCGCTCGTGAGCTGGCCACTGGTGATTACGCGCAGTCCCGATGATCCGGGCGATATCAATGTCGGCATCTACCGGATGCAGGTGCTCGGCAAGAACCGGTTGGTTATGCGCTGGCTCGCACATCGAGGAGGTGCAGGTCACCATCGCCTGTGGCAGAAACGCGGGGAGGATATGCCGGTGGCTGTGGTCATCGGCGCCGATCCTGCTCTGCTTCTTGCCGCTGTCATGCCTCTGCCCGAGGGCATGAGCGAGCTTTCGTTCTCTGGCGTACTTAGGAAGCGGCGAACCGCTGTCGCCCAGGCGCTTACCGTGCCGCTCCCAGTGCCGGCAAACGCAGAGATCGTCCTGGAAGGCACGGTCTCGGCGACCGAGACTGCCAATGAAGGGCCCTATGGCGATCATACCGGCTACTACAACTCGGTCGAGCCGTTTCCGGTCATGCGGTTGTCTGCGATCACCAGCCGACGAAAGCCCGTCTACCTCTCAACCTTTACCGGACGACCGCCGGACGAGCCGTCCGTTCTGGGAGAGGCCATGCTAGAACTCTTCCTGCCTCTCGCCAAGCGGCAGTTCCCCGAGATCACCGATCTGTGGATGCCACCGGAGGCCTGCTCCTACCGCGGGATGGTCGTGTCGATCGACAAGCGCTATCCGGGACAGGCGCGACGGATCATGATGGGACTCTGGTCGATGTTGCCGCAGTTCAGCTATACGAAGCTGATCATCACCGTCGATCCCGACATCAATGTCCGTAAGTGGGCCGACGTCCTGTGGGCGCTATCCACCCGGTTTGATGCCGGACGCGACCTGCTGCTCATCCGCGACACGCCGATCGACTATCTCGACTTTGCGTCGCCCCAGCCGGGGCTTGGCGCAAAGCTCGGGCTCGATGCAACCAACAAGTTTCCCCCGGAGACCGATCGCGAGTGGGGGCGCGTGCTTTCCATGTCTCCGGATGTTGTTTCCCGGATCGATGCCCTCTGGGCAGGCCTTGGCCTGGAGCAGTGGCGATGATTGCTCTCAGGGTGGTGGTCGGTATTTCGGGAGCGTCTGGCGCTCTCATCCCGCTAAGGATCCTGCGCCTGCTGGCTGAAAGTGGCGTGGTCGAGAGCCATGTGGTGATCTCGGCCGCAGCCGAGCGAACGCTTCTGCATGAGGCTGGTACAGATGCTCTCGATCGTGTCCGGCAGCTTGCCGGACGCTTCTATCGACGCGAGGATATCGGGGCCGCCATCGCCAGCGGCTCCTTCCACACGGACGGCATGATCATTGCCCCATGTTCTATGCGGACGCTCGCCGCTATTGCGACAGGCGTTTCAGACAATCTCCTGCTGCGTGCAGCTGACGTCCACCTGAAGGAGCGGCGCAAGCTGGTCCTGCTGACGCGGGAGACGCCGCTGCATCTCGGCCATCTCCGCAACATGTGCGCGGTGACGGAAATAGGTGGCATCGTCATGCCGCCGGTTCCTGCCTTCTACCACCGGCCAACCACAGTCGACGAGATCGTCGAACATTTGGCCGCGCGAGCGATCGACCAGTTGCACCTGCCGATCGGCTCGCGGTCACGGGAGTGGAACCCGGACTTGCCCTAGAATCCGGCCAGCCTCGGCAGCCATGTCGAAAGGGCCGGTACGAACGTCACCAGGAGCAGCACCACCACATAAGCGATGAGGAAGGGGGAGATTTCCCGGGTGATCTCGCTGACCTTGATCTTGACGACGGACGAAACCACGAAGAGCAGGGCACCCACCGGCGGCGTGATGAGGCCGACCGTGAGGTTGAGGATCACGATCATGGCGAACTGTATCGGGTCTACGCCAAGCTGGAAGGCAATCGGCGCGAGGATCGGGACAAGGATCATCACCCCGGGCAGCGGGTCCATGAACATGCCGAAGATCAGCAGCAGCACGTTGACCGCGAGGAGGAAGACGATCGGGCTGAGGTCCCAGCCAATGATGGTGTCTGCCAGGAACTGCGGAACGCCTTCAATAATGAGCACCCAGGCGAAGGCACGCGCGGAGGCCAGGATCAGCAGTATGCCGACAGTCACCATGGCAGAGCGGAAGATGATCTCGGGAAGGTCCTTCACCTTCAGCGAACGGTAGATGAACATACCGCAGAAGAGCGCGTAGAAGACCGCAATCACGGAAGCCTCGGTGGGCGTGAACCAGCCGAAACGGATACCGCCGACGACGATGACGATGAGTGCTAGCGCGGGTACCGCGTAGAGCGTATTCGCCACCATCTCCTTGAGGCTTGGCCTGATGTCCAGCGAGCGATAGTTCCGCTTGCGGGAGACATAGAAGTTCACGACGCACATCGCCGCAGAGATGACGAGGCCGGGCACCACGCCCGCCAGGAAAAGCCCGCCCACCGACACCCGCTGATCCTGAAGTGCATAGATGATCATGGTGATGGAGGGAGGGATGATCGGGTCGACCACGGCGACCGCTGCCGCAAGCGCGGAGGCATATCGCTTGTCGTAACCACTCGTTTCCATCATGCGGATCGACATTGCTCCGGGGCCGGCGGCGGCGGCGAGCGCGGAGCCAGAAATCCCGGCGAAAAGCGTGGTCGAGATAATGCTTGCGTAGCCCAAACCACCCCGCGCCCTGCCGACGAACTGGGATGCCAGCCGCAGCAGGTGGTGGGTCAGCGCGCCGCCCGTCATGAGTTCTGCAGCCAGGATGAAGAACGGTACTGCCAGGAGAGGAAAGCTGTCCACGCCCGTGAACATCTCCTTGATCACCACGATCTGCGGATAGCTGCTGCCCAGCACGACTGCCAGCCAGGTCGCAATCGCGAGCGTGAAGGCGACAGGAACGCCGAGAGCCAGCAGGACGAAGAACGAGGCAAAAAGTATGATTATCATCGGGTTTCGAATTTTTCGGCTGGATCGTGAGGGGCGGCGGTCACCGTTATCCTGCCACCGGCGGGGCGTCGTCGCTCTGTTGAAGAGCGCCCATTCCGCCCGCAAGATAAGTCTTCAGGACCAGCAGGAAGTGGATGATGAGCAGGCCGAAGCCGATGGGCATGGCGAGGTAGATGTAGCCGAACGGAATCCTCGTTGAGGGTGTCGTCTGAAACATTGTCCGCTCCACGTAGATCTTTCCGGCCCAGATCATCGTCAGGAAGAAGATGATCATGATCGCTGCGACCAACGCGCGGAGCGCCCGTGCCTGGCGCCCCGCCAGCACCGCCTGCAGATTGTCGATCGCGACGAGTCCGCCGTGGCGGAGTGTCAGACCGGCGCCGATGAAGGTCAGCCAGATCATCAGATGGCGGGAGACCTCGTCCGACCATGTGATGGAGTGGTTGGTGAAGTAGCGAAGGCAGACATTGGTGAAGACAAGAACGGCCATCAGCGAGAGGATCGCGATCAGCGCCCATCTATTGGCTTCGATGAAGATAGTTTCGGCCTTGCGTGCCAGCATTTCAGAGGCCCCCGTCGAAGTGGCGCCCCGCCGTTCGGCGGGACGCTTCAAGGTCATTTCACTTCGTTGCAATGATCTGGTCGATCAGTTCCTTGGTGAAGGTCTCGTAGTACTGCTCGTAGGCCGCCTGGATTGCCTGCTGGAACTGCGCCTTCTGCTCGTCGCTCAGTTCGTTGACCTGCATTCCCGCCTGCTTGGCAGTTTCAACGCCGTTCTTCTCCGAATCATCGACGAAGGCGCGCATGGCTTCCTTGCCCTTGAGAGCGCCATCCGCGAAGATCTTCTTGTCCTCGTCCGAGAGGCTGTCCCAGAAGGTCGGCGAGACGATCAGCATGGCGGGAGAGTAGACGTGACCGGAAACGGTCAGGTACTTCTGCACTTCCCACAGCTTGGCGGAGACAATCACCGACAGAGGGTTTTCCTGCCCGTCGATGGCGCCCTGCTGCAGGGCGGGAATGACTTCTGGCCAGGACATAGGCGTCGGAGCGGCACCGGCCGTCTCGAAGGCGGTGATGTGAACCGGGTTTTCCATCGTGCGGATCTTCAGGCCGGCAAGATCTTCCGGCTTCTCGATCGGCTGGCGATTGTTGGTGATGTGGCGGAAGCCCTGTTCGCCCCAGGCGAGCGCGATCAGCTGCCGGTCCGCGAACTTCGAGAGGATATCCTGGCCGATCGGCCCGTCAAGGACTGCACGCGCATGGCCGAGGTCGCGGAACAGGAAGGGGATGTCGGTGACGCCGATCTCTGGCACGAAGTTGGAGAGAGCTCCGGAAGAGACCACAACCGCTTGAACGCCGGTTCCGAGCTGCAGCCCTTCAATGACTTCACGCTCGCCGCCCTGGGCGGAGGAGGGGAAATGCGTGAAGGTGAACCGGCCGCCGCTGGTTTCGGTAACATATTTGTCCCAACCATCGGCAGCGGCGCCGTAGTGGGATTCTCGCGCCAGAGCGTAAGCGATCTTGACTTCGGTAGTCTGGGCAAAAGCGCAACCGGTCCAAAGAGTGGATGCAGCAAGGCCAAGGGCGGCGAGGCGCCCGATAAACATGTTCATGAGTGTTCCTCCTACTACGAGACCCGCATGTGCAGGGTTCCCGTCCGTCCATCCGCGAAAACCATAGCAGGGTCAAGCTGTCAGACAACCCGAGGAGTACGCTTCCCAGGTCGAAGGAGCTGTTTTTCGACATTGTCCGGCCGAGGCTCCGAGGGAGCCGCACTACCTTCCCGCCACGCCGGTAACCTTACTATATCTCGCTTGTTTCAATCTATTCAGTGCCGTCTATATTGCCGCCGTTCCAATCGTTGGTGTGGCGAGGGCGTATGACGCAGAAGAAAGTCCTGGTAGTCGGGGGAGCGGGATACATCGGCTCACACACCTGCCTCGTTCTGGCTGAGCGGGGTTACCAGCCCATCGTCTTCGATAACCTCTCCAACGGTCATTCGGAGTTCGTTCGCTGGGGGCCGCTCGAGGAGGGGGATATCCGCGACCGGAAACGACTGGACGAGGTTTTTGCGACCCATCGCCCTGACGCGGTTCTTCATTTCGCAGCACTGATCGAAGTAGGCGAGTCCGTCAAAGATCCGGTCGCCTTCTACGAAAACAATGTCGTGGGCGCTCTGACCCTGTTGTCGGCGGCCATGTCGGCGGGTGTCGACGCGTTCGTGTTTTCCTCGACCTGTGCGACGTACGGACTCCCCGATCAGGTGCCGATGGACGAGACCCACCGGCAGGTCCCCATCAATCCTTATGGCCGGACCAAATGGATCATAGAGCAGGCCCTCAAGGACTTCGGAACCTACAAGGGGCTGCGCTCCGTCATGCTGCGCTATTTCAATGCCGCCGGGGCGGATCCCGAGGGACGGATCGGCGAGTGGCATAGCCCGGAGACGCACGCCATCCCGTTGGCAATAGAAGCAGCACTTGGCCGCCGAGAAGGTTTCAAGGTCTTCGGCAGCGACTATGACACGCGCGACGGCACGTGCGTTCGCGATTATATCCATGTCCTTGACCTGGCGGACGCACATGTCCGGGCCGTCGATTATCTTCTCGAGGGGGGAGAGACCGTCGAGCTGAACCTGGGGACGGGGACCGGAACGACGGTGAAGGAGTTGCTGGCGGCCATTTCCGTCGTTTCGGGTCGACCCTTTCCCGTTGAATATGTGGGCCGTCGCGACGGCGATTCCACGTCGCTCGTCGCAGACAATGCGAGGGCGAGGGAGGTGCTTGGATGGCAGCCTCGGTTTAGCCTCGAGGAGATCATCCGCTCCGCCTGGCACTGGCATTCCCGCACCAATCATGGCGATGGCGGCTGAAACAAAGGGTAACAAACCGTCATTTGCGGTGTGGATCATTTTTGCGACGTTTTCGTTCTCTCTCCTGAAAACGGTGCAGGGGCCTTCAGGTCACCTGCGGGGGCGTTTCCAAGGAGACCTATGATGAGAAGAATTTTTGCGTCCGTACTCGCTGCCGCTGTCGCAGCTTCAGGCGTATCGGGAGCCATTGCTGCTGATGCGGTGCGCTATTCTGAGCCGGCGCCGGCTTATATACACGACGATGCCCGCAACGGGGTCAAGATCGGCTACCTCACCTGCGATATCGGAGGGGGAGTGGGATATGTCCTTGGCTCTGCCAAGGAAGTGGGCTGCGTTTTCACCTCAACCGACGGTAGCCGCCGGGACGAGTATGTCGGCAACATCCGCAAGATGGGGATCGATCTTGGCTTCACGACCCGCGGCAAGCTGGTCTGGGCCGTCTTTGCGCCCACCGCGGGCTACCATGCCGGTTCGCTCGGCGGCCTGTACCAGGGCGCTACGGCCGAGGCGACCGTTGGTGCTGGCGTCGGTGCCAACATCCTCGTCGGTGGTACGTCCGGCTCTATCCACCTGCAGACGGTCAGCGTTCACGGCCAGCTGGGTCTGAACATCGCTGCGACGGGCACTTCTATGACCCTCACGCCGGTCAGTTGAGCGTCGAAAGCTCTCTGGAATATCGAAAGGCCCTCCAGTCGAGGGCCTTTTTCATGTCGCACCACGAACCTACGCTGGTCCACGGCCCCTAGGTTGATCGGCCTCAGGAAGCTTTGCTTGAGTCTCTCGACGATCCGGGGTATTCGCCCCCCTTTCTAGCGACCAAGTGCCGAGGCAGTTGTGAACGACGTCATCCAGACTCCCTATTACCTGATCGACAAGTCCCTCCTGCTGCGCAACATGGAGCGGATTGCGCGGGTCCGTGAGGCTTCGGGGGCCAAGGCGCTTCTCGCCCTCAAATGCTTCGCGACCTGGTCGGCCTTCGACTTTATGCGCGACTATATGGACGGCACGACCTCCTCCTCGTTGAATGAGGTGCGCCTCGGCCATGAGCGGTTCGGCAAGGAGACACATGCCTATTCCGTGGCCTATGCCGACTACGAGATCGATGAAGTCGTCAGCCATGCCGACAAGATCATCTTCAATTCCATCAGCCAGCTCGAGCGGTACGCGGACAACGCCGCAGGCATCGTACGCGGCTTGCGGCTGAACCCGCAGGTATCTTCCTCCAGCTTCGATCTCGCCGATCCCGCACGACCCTTTTCGCGTCTGGGCGAGTGGGATCTCTCGAAGGTCGAAGCGGTGATGGACCGCATCAGCGGTTTCATGATCCATAACAACTGCGAAAACAGCGACTTTTCGCTGTTCGACCGGATGCTCGGCCAGATCGAAGAGAGGTTTGCGCCCTTGCTCCGCAAGGCGGAATGGGTGAGCCTGGGGGGCGGCATCCATTTTACCGGTGATGATTATCCGATCGATCAGTTTGCGGAGCGGTTGAAGCGCTTTGCCGGTGAATACGGAGTGCAGGTCTATTTGGAACCTGGCGAGGCCTCGATCACCAAGTCCACGACGCTCGAAGTGACCGTTCTCGATACGCTGTTCAACGGAAAGAACCTCGCGATCGTGGATTCCTCCATCGAGGCCCATATGCTCGATCTGCTCATCTACCGGGAGAGCGCCAAGGTGGCGCCGAACGCCGGGCCGCACCGCTACATGATCTGCGGCAAATCCTGTCTTGCCGGTGACATCTTCGGCGAGTTCCACTTCGAACACGAGTTGAAGGTCGGCGACCGCATCTCGTTCCAGGATGCGGCCGGTTACACGATGGTCAAGAAAAACTGGTTTAACGGCGTGAAAATGCCGTCAATCGCCATCCGCGAACTGGATGGCAGCATCAGGACGGTCCGCGAGTTCGACTACGCGGACTACGAACAAAGCCTCTCCTGAGGCTTCTGACGATTGGACACGAAGGAGTTAGTCCCCATTATGAAAAAGAACGTCCTCATCATCGGCGCCGGCGGCGTCGCCCAGGTGGTGGCGCACAAATGCGCCCAGAACAACGATGTGCTGGGCGATATCCATATCGCCTCCCGCACTAAGTCAAAGTGCGACGCCATCATCGCCTCCGTTCATGAAAAGAAGGCGATGAAGCAGCCGGGCGTGCTGGAAGGGCATGCACTGGACGCATTGGATATCGAAGCCACTAAGGCGCTGATCAAGAAGACCAACTCCCAGATCGTCATCAATGTCGGCACCGCCTTCCTCAACATGTCGGTGCTGCGCGCCTGCATTGATACGGGTGTTGCCTATATCGACACGGCAATCCATGAAGAGCCGAACAAGATCTGCGAAACGCCGCCATGGTATGGAAACTACGAGTGGAAGCGTGCGGCTGAGTGCGAGGAGAAGGGCATCACCGCCATCCTCGGCGCCGGCTTCGATCCGGGCGTCGTCAATGCCTATGCCCGTCTTGCCAAGGACGACTACCTCGACAAGGTAACTGACGTTGATATCGTCGACATCAATGCCGGCAGCCACGGCAAGTATTTCGCCACGAACTTTGACCCGGAAATCAACTTCCGCGAATTCACCGGCGTCGTCTACTCGTGGCAGAACGGCCAGTGGCAGACCAACAAGATGTTCGAGATCGGCAAGGACTACGACCTGCCGGTCGTCGGAACGCGCCGCGCCTATCTCTGCGGCCATGACGAAGTGCATTCGCTTGCCAAGAACATGGATGGCGCCGATGTGCGCTTCTGGATGGGCTTCGGCGACCACTACATCAACGTCTTCACCGTCCTCAAGAACATCGGCCTGCTTTCGGAGCAGCCAGTGAAGCTCGCGGATGGTTCGGAGGTCGTTCCGCTCAAGGTCGTCAAGGCCTGCCTTCCGGACCCTGCTTCGCTTGCTCCGGAATACGAGGGCAAGACCTGCATCGGCGACTTCGTGAAGGGCATCAAGGACGGCAAGGAACGGACGGTGTTCATCTACAATGTCGCCGACCATAAGGAAGCCTATAACGAGGTCGGTTCTCAGGGCATCTCCTATACCGCCGGCGTCCCGCCGGTTGCGGCAGCCATGCTGGTCGCCACCGGAGAATGGGACGTGAAGAAGATGGCTAATGTCGAGGAATTGCCGCCGAAGCCTTTCCTCAACATCCTCAACAACATCGGCTTGCCGACCTGGATCCGCGACGAGGAGGGCGAGCGCCCTCTCTCGTTCTCCTGATCGATTGCTTCCGTGATTACGGGGTGCCGCAACGTTCGTCGTTGCGGCATTTTCGTTTTCTGAAAACCGGTCGGGACGGCTCGCTGGTACTGTTCAGGCTGAATGCTCGTCCAGCATCCGGGCCTCGACGCACGCCTCAACAAAGCAGTCGCGGGCAGTCTGGGTTTGGCGGCTGTCGCTCAGTGCGCCCAGGCATGCCTCCTTGGCCTGCCGATAGAAGTGGCCATGGATCGCGGGCCAGCGAAAGTCGAGGTAGGCGAGGGCCTCTCGCGGGCCTCTGATGGTTTCCGGAAAACCATAGCCGATGCGGACGCGGACCGGGGAAAGCCAGCGGACGTCGCTGGTCGTGATCATCATGTTCATTGCAGTACCCTAGATTGCGGGCTGATGAACGTGAGTCTGGGGGAAAGGTTGCGGCACCAGGAAAATTATCTGCGGCAAATATCGGCCAGCAGCATCGGACGCCGCTGGCCAATATTGTGGATGCTATAGCTTCACTTTCTCGTTTTCGCCCATATCGGGACGAGCGCTCGAGACAGCAGCCGCAGCCATCTTGATATAGCTGACGACGGTACCGGGGCTGTCCCAGAACTCAGCGAATGAGGGATTCACCTTGAGCACGCGGATGGACGGGTCATCAGGACTGTCCCACCAGGCCTTGGCCGGGGTCGACCAAATCTCCCGGATCAACTCACGATCGTTGGAGACCTCTGCAGCACCGGAAACCGACACGTAGCTCTGGCCCTTGGTGTCAGCAAATGCGAGGCACACGTTGGGCCAACGGGAAATTTCCTCGTCCTTGTGGCTGGCGACGTCGGTGAGAAAGTAAACGGCGCCATCCCGCCTCTTCGTGTAAGCGGACATCGGCCGGGAGCGGATATCGCGGCCATCCTGTGTGGCGAGCATGCAGAAGCCGATCTTATCGATGAGGTCCCACACCTTCGCTGTATCGTCGTGATTGGTCATTCTTGGGTCTCCTTTTGCCAGTTCGGAGAACCCAGAAACCTGCCATCGGTTCCGGCCCTGATCGCCACACCTCATTCGTGAACTTCTCGTTCAGCAATTGCTGATACCCTCTGAAGCGGGTGGAGTTCTAGTATGAGTGAGTTTCTCAACAGCCGCGCGGGTACGCAGTTCCTTTATACCTGCCTTGCCGCCATCGTGCTGTGGGGCCTCGCGATGGTTTTCATGCGCGAGATCGTTGACTATCTCGGCACGGCCAATGGGAAGGGCGTTGCAATTGCCCTGGTCATGGCGAACGTCGCCGGGGGCGTCAGCATCGTCTACTCGTTGCTTCGTATCCTCGACATGAAGGACGAGATGCTTCGCAGACGTGATGCAGAACGTCGGGCCGACTACATCGCCACCCACGATCATCTCACCAAGCTGCCCAATCGCTACGCCTTCGATCGCTGCGAACTAGCACCGAACATGCGTTTGGATGACGCTTCGGAGCCCGCCACCGATGCTCCGTTCGCGACCGTCTACGCCATAGACCTGGATGGCTTCAAGAAGGTCAACGACCTGATGGGGCATCAGGGCGGGGATGTCCTGCTGAAGGAAGTGGCGCGTCGCATCTGCGCATTGGCGGAGCAGGATTGCGTCTTTCGTTTCGGCGGAGACGAGTTCATCGCCATTGGTCGCCACTTCTCGGAAGCCAAGGAGAAACGCTTCGCGGAGCTGTTGATCCAGTCCATCACGAGACCGGTTCGGATCGGCAGCCTTACTGCGGAGGTGGGCGCCAGCATCGGCTATGCCCGCCTGCCGGAACATGGCGCCACGCTAGCGGAGGTCTCCCATGTTGCCGATATCGCGCTTTACGAGGCAAAGGGGCGGGGCCCCAACAATCACGTTCTCTTCGAGCCAGAGATGCAGGCCAAGGTCAGCCGCCGTGCCAAGCTTGAAGGTGAATTACGCGGGGCGATCGACAAGGGGTCGATCGGGGCTTTCTATCAGCCGCTCGTGGACCTGCGCAGCGGTGACGTGTGCGGCTTCGAAGCGCTGGCCCGGTGGAAGAACGAGGATGGAGAATTCGTACCGCCGAACGTTTTCATCCCCCTGGCCGAAGAGGCGGGCCTCATCACACCTCTATTCCAGCAGCTTCTGCGCCAGGCTTGCGAGGCGGCCAGGTCATGGCCCGAGGGAATGGGACTTTCGTTCAACCTTTCACCGGTGCAGATGGAAGACCGCATGCTGCCGACCCGTGTCATCGGCATCCTGGACGAAGTAGGCTTTCCGCCCGAACGGCTGGAACTGGAGATCACGGAAAATGCTCTGGTCTCTGACCCGGATCTGGCCGCTCACATCATGGACAGCCTGAGCAGCAGGGGCGTGCAGATTGCCCTGGACGACTTCGGCACCGGATACTCTAATCTTTCGCAACTGGCGCGCTTCCGATTTGACAAGATCAAGATCGACAAGAGCTTCGTCGCCGCCTGCGGCACCGACGAGCGGCAGGAGAAGGTTATTCGGGCGATGCTGGGCCTCAGCCGCAGCCTTCATGCCAAGACGACCGTGGAAGGTATCGAGGACCACCGCCAACTGGCTCATTTCGTAAGTCAGGGTTGTGATCTCGGGCAGGGCTACCTGCTCGGCAGGCCCATGCCGGCGGAAGATGTTCTGATGTATCTTTCCGATCGACGTCAGGTGCTGGCGACCGGTTAGCGAACGGCATCCTGCGGTGGGATTGCATGATTTCGGCCTGCCGCTTAAGCAGGATGCGATGCGATGTCAGCGCGAAACGGATCGGCAATGAACGACAGCACCTACCATTCACGGCTCGGCGGTCTTCCCGGGCAGACCGAACTCCTCTCCAGCAAGGCCATCTTCACGACCGCATATGCTGTCATCCCGCGGTCGGTCATGACCGACATCGTCACCAGCATCCTGCCCCACTGGGACAATACCCGCGCCTGGATCATCGCCCGACCAATGACCGGTTTTGCAGAGACCTTTGCCCAATACGTGATGGAGGTCGAAGCGGGAGGCGGTAGCCTGCGTCCCGAGCCCGACAGCCGGGCTCAAGCCGCACTTTTCGTCACTGAAGGCGAAATGACTGTCGAACTGGATGGCGGAGCCCACCAGCTTCGGACCGGCTCATTTGCCTATCTGCCGGCAGGCAGTTCCTGGAGCGTGCGGAACCATTCCGGATCGGCAGTCCGGTTCCATTGGATCCGTAAGGTATTTCAGGCGATGGACGGTCTTGCACCCCCGCCGGCCATATTCACGCATGAGGGCGAGCAGCAGATGGTCGCCATGCCAGACACCGAGGGTAAATGGGCGACAACCCGGTTCATCGATCCTGCCGACGTCCGCTACGACATGCACGTTAATATTGTCACGTTCGAACCTGGCGGCACGATCTCCTTCATGGAGACCCATGTGATGGAGCATGGGCTCTATGTTCTCGAGGGGAAGGCCGTGTACCGGCTCAACGCGGACTGGGTGGAGGTCGAGGCTGGTGACTTCATGTGGCTGCGAGCCTTCTGCCCACAGGCCTGCTATGCGGGCGGGCCTGGCCGCTTCCGTTATCTTCTCTACAAGGATGTAAACCGTCACGTACCGCTCTGGTAGCAGCGGTCGGCGAGGCTGATCGGGGGCCGGGTTGGCCGGCCCCCGAATTCACGCGTTACTGCCAGCTCTTGACCAGCTCATCGTAGTTGACGGTAACTGGCTTTTCCTTCTCGTTCTCGATCTTCAACTGAGGAGCGAGATTGCCGGCCTTCACCGCTTCGGCGTTCCAGTATTCGAGATCGTGCTCTTCAGCGAGCTTCGGCCCGATGTCGCCCTGAACGCCTGCACGCTCAAGACGCTCCATGACCTTCTCCTGCTCGGCGCAAAGTGAGTCCATGGCTTCCTGAGGAGTTTTTGCACCGGAGGAAGCATCTCCGATCGCCTGCCACCAGAGCTGGGCGAGCTTCGGGTAATCCGGAACGTTTGTCCCGGTCGGCGACCACTGCACGCGGGCCGGCGAACGGTAGAACTCGATCAGTCCGCCGAGCTTGGGCGCACGCTCGGTGAAGCTCTCATGCTGGATGGTGCTTTCGCGAATGAGCGTCAGCCCGACGTGACTTTTCTTCACATCGACAGTCTTGGACGTGACGAACTGAGCATAGAGCCAGGCCGCCTTCGCCCGATCGTCCGGTGTCGACTTCAGCAGCGTCCAGGAACCGACGTCCTGATAGCCCAGCTTCATGCCTTCCTTCCAATAGACGCCGTGGGGCGAGGGAGCAAAGCGCCACTTCGGCGTGCCGTCCTCGTTGACCACCGGCAGACCGTCCTTGACCATGTCGGCGGTGAACGCCGTGTACATGAACATCTGCTGCGCGATCTCGCCCTGAGCGGGTACCGGGCCGGATTCGGAGAAGGTCATGCCCTGTGCGGCAGCCGGTGCATAGGCCTTCATCCAGTCGAGATACTTCTGGATGGAGTAGACGGCTGCCGGCCCGTTGGTATCACCACCGCGGGCAACGCAGGAGCCGACAGGGCGCGAATTCTCGTCGACCTTGATGCCCCATTCGTCGACCGGAAGACCGTTTGGCAGACCCTTGTCGCCGTTACCGGCCATGGAGAGCCAGGCGTCGGTGAAGCGCCAGCCAAGCGACGGGTCCTTCTTGCCGTAGTCCATGTGACCATAGACCTTCTTCCCGTCGATCTCGCGTCCGGTGAAGAACTCGGCGATGTCCTCATAAGCCGACCAGTTGACCGGCACGCCGAGATCGTAGCCGTACTTCTCCTTGAAGTCCGCCTTGTTCTTCTCATCGTTGAACCAGTCATAGCGGAACCAGTAGAGGTTGGCGAACTGCTGGTCGGGCAGCTGGTAGAGGTCGCCATCTGGCGCCGTGGTGAATTTCAGGCCGATGAAGTCATCCAGATCCAGCATGGGGTTGGTGACGTCCTTGCCTTCGTTCGCCATCCAGTCGGTCAACGAGCGGGCCTGCTGATACCGCCAGTGGGTGCCGATCAGATCGGAGTCGTTGACATAGGCGTCATAGACGTTCTCGCCGGACTGCATCTGTGTCTGCAGCTTTTCGACAACATCGCCCTCACCGATCAGGTCATGGGTGATCTTGATGCCGGTGATCGCCGTGAACGCAGGGGCCAGCACCTTGGACTCGTATTCATGGGTCGTGATGGTTTCGGAGACGACCTTGATGTCCATTCCCGCGAACGGTTGAGCCGCGTCGATGAACCACTGCATCTCCTTTTCCTGATCCTCGCGAGAAAGGGACGACATGTCGCCGATTTCCGCGTCCAGGAACTGTTTAGCTTCCTCCATGCCTGCAAATGCAGACCCTGCCATTGCCAGCAGCACCGCTGCCGTTGTTGTCATCAGATGCCTTCGCATATCATCCTCCCAAGGTTGCGATTGCACTTACTCATGCGGAGGCAGGCGACCGCCTCCGTATTGCTTGCGTCAGACGGTTCTGAACACGACCATCGCGTAGAGAATGCTGACGACAAGAGCCCACCAGAGGCTGAGGTCGGACAGACCCAGCCAAGCGAGGTGAATAAAGGCAGAGCCGAGCAGCGAGATGAACAGCCGGTCGCCCCGGGTCGTCTCGAAACGCAGGATGCCAATTCGTGGATGTCCTCCAGGTCGCGCATATTCCCAGACCGCCATGCAGGCCAGCAACGCGAAGATCGTGAGGAAGAACATCGCCGTAGGAAAAGACCAGGCCATCCAACCGCCCGGTATCAGCGGCGCCGTCCAGTCGCGCGCGCCGTCCTTCACCGGAAGCGACATGGCCAGCGACACGGCGACAACCCCATAGAGGACCAGAACGGCAGCGAGTGCGGCGGGCCAGCGGCGGCTTGAGTGATCGTGAGCTTTCGACATCAAACTCTCCCCAGGGCAAAGCCCTTGGCGATGTAGTTGCGAACGAAATAGATGACCAAGGCACCGGGGATGATCGTGAGCACGCCGGCAGCGGCGAGAACGCCCCAATCAAGTCCTGAAGCCGAAACAGTACGGGTCATCGTCGCCGCGATAGGCTTCGCGTCCGTCGTCGTCAGCGTCCGGGCGATCAGCAGTTCGACCCACGAGAACATGAAGCAGAAGAATGCGGCGACCCCGATGCCGCTTGCGATGAGCGGCATGAAGATCTTCACGAAGAAGCGAGGGAAGGAGTAACCGTCGATATAGGCGGTCTCGTCGATCTCCTTGGGAACGCCCGACATGAAGCCTTCGAGGATCCAGACTGCCAGCGGCACGTTGAACAGGCAGTGGGCGATTGCGACGGCGATATGGGTGTCGATTAGGCCGAACGCGGAATAGAGCTGAAAGAACGGCAGCGCGAAGACCGCCGGCGGGGCCATCCGGTTCGTCAGGAGCCAGAAGAACAGGTGCTTGTCGCCAAGAAACCGGTATCGCGAGAAGGCATAGGCCGCAGGAAGTGCGACAGTGACCGAAATGATGGTGTTCAGGACCACATAGATGATCGAATTGATGTAGCCGTTGTACCAGGAAGGGTCAGTGAAGATCACCGAGTAGTTCCGGAGTGTCGGGTCCTGTGGCCAAAGGGAGAAGGGGCCGAGGATCTCGGCATTCGTCTTGAAGCTCATGTTGACGAGCCAGTAGATCGGTAGGATGAGGAAGATGATATAGACGGTCGGGACGATCCAGGACCAGCGCGGCTTGATGTTCGAGCTCATCGCAAACCTCCTATCGCTGCGTGTCGTGACTGGTCATGACGGTATAAAAGACCCATGACAGCAGCAGGATGATCAGGAAGTAGATGATCGACATGGCGGCTGCCGGTCCGAGGTCGAATTGACCGACCGCCATCTTCACCAGGTCGATCGACAGGAACGTCGTGGAGTTGCCGGGTCCGCCGCCCGTCACCACGAAGGGTTCGGTGTAGATCATGAACGAGTCCATGAAGCGCAGGAGGACGGCGATCAGCAGCACCCGCTTCATTTTCGGAAGCTGGATGTATCGGAAGACGGACCAGCGGGAGGCGCCGTCGATTTGGGCTGCCTGATAATAGGCGTCCGGGATTGATACCAAGCCTGCGTAGCACAGGAGAACGACGAGGCTCGTCCAGTGCCAGACATCCATGATGATGACGGTCGCCCAGGCGTCTACCGGATCTTGTGTATAATTGTAGTCCACCCCGAGGACACGGAGGTAGTGGCCAAGGAAGCCGATATCGACGCGCCCGAAGACCTGCCAGATCGTGCCGACGACGTTCCAAGGAATGAGCAGTGGCAAGGCCATCAGGACGAGGCAGACCGGCACGCCGATCCCGTGCTTCGGCATATTCAGCGCGATGAATATTCCGAGTGGTATCTCGATGGCGAGGATCGTCAGCGAGAAGATGAGGTTGCGTAGCAGCGCATCCCAGAAACGGTCCGATTCAAGGATGTCAACGAACCAGTCTGTGCCGGCCCAGAAGAAGGCATTGTTGCCGAACGTGTCCTGGACGGAGTAGTTCACCACGGTCATCAGCGGCACGACTGCAGAGAAGGCTACGAGCAGCAGGACCGGGAGGACCAGGAACCACGCCTTATTGTTCCATGTCTTTTCCATGCTCAGCCTCCAAGCTCGACGCGCCAGGAATCGGCATAGATGCCGATTGCAGCTTGATCGAAGTGAACCCTTGGCTCGGACGGGATCTCCTCATCCTCCGGCACCACCACGGCAATCGGCTGTCCGCAGAAGCTGGCCCGCACGATCTTCTGCCGGCCGATATCCTCGACCTTGGCGATTGTGATCGGCATGCCGTCGCGGGAGATCCGTATGAACTCCGGCCGGATACCCAACTCGAGCCTCTGTGGCGTCTGCATCATGGGTCTGCCCGAGAGCGGGATCGTCTGGTCTCCGACGACCGCGTTGGCACCTTCGATCGAGACCGGCATGACATTCATTCCGGGCGAGCCGATGAAATAGCCGACGAAGGTGTGGCTCGGACGCTCGAAGAGTTCTGCCGGCGTGCCGATCTGGACGATCTGACCGTCATGCATGACCACCACCTTGTCAGCAAAGGTCAGCGCCTCGGTCTGATCATGGGTCACATAGACCATGGTGAAGCCCGACTGGCGGTGCAGTCGCTTCAATTGCGACCGAAGCACCCACTTCATGTGAGGGTCGATCACGGTGAGGGGTTCGTCGAAGAGAATTGCATTGACGTCGGAGCGAACGAGGCCTCGACCGAGCGAGATCTTCTGCTTCTGGTCCGCTGTCAGCCCTCGCGCGGGGCGCGTCGCCATGCCGGCGAGGTCGGTCATGTCGAGGATATGCTCGACCCGCTTCCTGACCTCAGCCTCCGGTACACGCCGGTTTCGCAGCGGGAATGCCAGATTGTCGTAGACGGTCATCGTGTCGTAGATCACCGGGAACTGGAAGACCTGAGCGATGTTGCGCTGCTGCGTGGAGAGGTGGGTCACGTCTGCTCCGTCGAACAGTATCTTCCCTTCGGTCGGATGAATCAGGCCCGATATGATGTTGAGAAGCGTGGTCTTGCCGCATCCGGACGGCCCGAGCAGTGCGTAGGCGCCGCCGTCGTCCCACTCGTGATGGACTTCCTTGAGCGCATAGTCACCCGCGGCCTTGGCCTTGGCGCCGTACGCGTGGCGGATATGGTCGAGATTGATGCGTGCCATGTCCGCTCCCTCACATCTCTTCGTGTGCCGCACCCGCCCAGGAGCGACCGCTCCTGGGGTCGAATGCCATCAGGTGACGGGTGTCCAGGAAGAAATCGATCGACCGGTCGGGGTCGATGTCATGAATGCCGTGCGTCAGCAGCACCCACCGTGCTCCCGAAAACTCCAGATGGATGAAGCTCTCGGAGCCTGCGATCTCCGAAACCTGCGTCCTCGCCGTCAAAGGAACGCTGGACGGCCGCGGCTTCAGTGAAAGGTGATGCGGGTGAAAGGCAATAGTTACCGGTCCGTCGGGGATGCCGCTCAGGTGCATCGGGACCGGGAGGATTTTCTGCTCACCGAGGAGGAAATCGTCACCGTAGCGGGCGACGTCGATGGTATTCAGAGGTGGATCCGCGAAGGTCTTCGCCGAGACCAGGTCGGCCGGCTCCCGATACACCTTGATGGTTTCGCCGAATTGCGTCACCCGGCCCTCGGCAAGTGTGGCCGTATTACCGCCGAGCAGAAGCGCTTCGGAAGGCTCCGTCGTCGCGTAGACGAATATGGCGCCAGACTCTGCGAAGATCTTCGGTAGTTCCTCGCGCAACTCCTCCCGCAGCTTGTAGTCCAGATTCGCCAGGGGCTCATCAAGCAGCACGAGGCTGGCATTCTTCACGAGCGCCCGCGCCAGAGCAGTGCGTTGCTGTTGCCCGCCGGACAGGTTGAGCGGAGTCCTTTGGAGATAGGGCGTGAGCTTCAGCAGTTCGGCTGCGCGGTGTACCTCGCGATCAATGGTCTTCCGGTCCTTGCCGGCGATGCGCATGGGCGAGGCGATGTTCTCGTAGACGGTCATCGCCGGGTAGTTGATGAACTGCTGGTAAACCATCGCGACGTTGCGGTCCTGCACGCGAACGCCCGTGACGTCGACACCGTCGAAATGGATCGTGCCGCTGGTGGGGACGTCCAGTCCAGCCATCAGCCGCATGAGCGACGTCTTGCCGGAGAGCGTCGGTCCAAGCAGGACGTTCAGCGTGCCCCGTTCAAGGCTGAGGCTGGTCGGATGAATATGATACTCATCCGCCACCACTTTCTCGGCATTTCGAAGTTCCAGCATTCGGCTCCCGGGCCTCCTCCACCGCGGGGAACCACATGCGTGCTAGCCGACGGACCTCGCCGGCAAAGCCGCCATGTATTCCTCCAAGAAATTCGTTTCTTCCTGAGACAGGCGCAGCCCCTGCTTGGTCCTGCGCCACAAAATGTCTTCCGCTCGATACGCCCATTCCCGCGTCATCAGCCAGTCCACCTCGCGGGCATAGAGGTCGCTGCCGAAATGGTGACCGAGGTCCCGTTGGCTCCGCGCATCTCCCAGTAGCGAGGCTGCCGCCGTGCCGTAGGCGCGAACGAGGCGCCTTGTGTGCGCGTCAGTCAGGAACGGATAGGCCGCCGCTAAGGCCCGAACCTGCTCCTCGTAGCCTAAGACAGGGAAGTCTCCGCCCGGCAGGCGGCTTTCCGCGGTCCACGGAGATCCCTTGGTACCGATCTTCTCGCCGATCTTCTCAAGCGCATGTTCGGCGAGGCGCCGATAGGTGGTCAGCTTTCCGCCGAACACATTCAACAAGGGGGCGCCATTCGCCTCGTCGACCTTCAGCACGTAGTCGCGTGTGGCCTCCTGTGCCTTGGAGGCACCGTCGTCGTAGAGCGAGCGTACTGCGGAATAGCTCCAGACGATATCCTGGGCCGTCACCGGTTCCGAAAAATACTCGCTTGCGGCCGAGCAGAGGTAGTCGATCTCGCCCTGGCTGATCTTCACGTCCTTCGGGTCGCCTTCGAAGTCGCGATCGGTGGTTCCGATCAGCGTAAAGTCCTGTTCATAGGGAATGGCGAAGATAATGCGGTTGTCGGGGTTCTGGAAGAAGTAGGCACGGGGTCCTTCGAACTTCTTCTTCACGACGATGTGGCTGCCCTGTACCAGCCGCACGTTTCGACGCGCATTCGCGTCCACTGCGCCGGAAAGCACGTGATCCACCCAGGGACCGGCGGCATTGACCAGCATCCGTGCCGTAATCTCGCGCCTTGCCCCGCTCGCCTGGTCTTCGATTTCGATGCTCCAGAAGCCGTCTCTTCGCCGGGCCGACACCACCTTCGTCCGCGCGAGAATCAACGCACCCTTGTCAGCCGCGTCGCGTGCATTGAGTACGACCAGCCTTGCGTCATCCACCCAGCCGTCGGAATACTCAAACGCCTTGGTGAACAGCGGCTTCAGCGGGCCCCCAGCCGGATCCCTTCGCATGTCCAGGCTTCTTGTGGGCGGCAGCAGCTTTCTGCCACCCAGATGATCATAGAGGAAAAGGCCGAGGCGGATCAGCCAGGCGGGCCGCACACCGCCCTTCTGGAATGGCAGGACGAACCGCAGCGGCCAGATGATATGGGGCGCCATCGCCCACAGGACCTCGCGCTCCATCAGTGCTTCTCGCACCAGGCGAAACTCGTAATACTCGAGGTAACGCAGGCCGCCGTGGATCAGCTTCGTGGAACCGGAGGACGTGCCGGCACCAAAATCGTTCATTTCGGCAAGGGCGACCCTGTATCCGCGGCCGATGGCGTCGCGCGCAATCCCGCATCCATTGATGCCGCCGCCAATCACGAATATGTCGAATTCCGGCCCGTTCACGCTCGCCCCACGATTTCGGAAGTCGCATCAGGCGACAATAACGAAAGTCAGAGACAGTTCATACGAGCTCAAAACGAATGTCAAACGAAAGTTTTGGGGATGCTGTCCGTTTCGATCAGCGCGACGCCGCTTTCGGCGCAGATCCTTCGAAGCGACGGTACGGGGCAGTGATCCGTTATGAAGGTGTGGACTTGCGTGATCTGCGCGATCCGGACGGGCGCAGTTCGCTCAAACTTGGTCGAGTCGGAAACGAGAATGACATGCCTGGCATTGGCGATGATCGCCTGAGCAACCTTCACCTCACGGAAGTCGAAGTCGAGAAGCGCGCCGTCTGCGTCGATGGCTGACGCACCGATCACCGCGAAGTCCACTTTGAACTGGCGGATGAAGTCCACCGCCGCTTCCCCGACGATGCCGCCGTCGGAAGCACGGACCACGCCTCCCGCGATGATCACCTCTATCGAGGGAAGCAGGCGTAATCGGTTGGCGACATTGATGTTATTGGTGATGACCATCATTTCCTGATGCTTGGTCAATGCCTCGCCCACAGCTTCCGTCGTCGTGCCAATGTTGATGAACAGCGATGCGTTGTTGGGGATCAGTGCGGCGGCCGCCAGCCCGATCGCCTGCTTTTCCTGGGCTGCAATCTGCCGTCGCGCCTCGTACTGCATGTTTTCGGTACTGCTGGGAAAGGTCGCTCCGCCGTGGATGCGATTGAGCAGTTGGCGGTCGCAAAGGTCATTCAGATCCTTGCGGATGGTTTGGGGCGAGACGGTAAAGCGATTGGACAGCTCGTCCACCAGGACTCGCCCATGCAGTCTGGCCAGTTGGACGATTTCCTCCTGCCGGGGGGTCAGAAACATGCGCCGTCTTTCGTGTCGCTTTCGATTGAAACGACGGCATCATGGACGAGGTAGAAAACGAAAGCCAGCCCTTGTTCCCGCGGAGCTGGCTCTCATGGTTTCGTCAGTCGTGTTGCTTGTCACCCGCGCTTCGGCCGTCGGAGCTGCGCGCACGTTCTTCGAAGCGGTCAGCGCCCTTGGCGAGATCGCTGCCTTTCTCGGCTTCGACGTGCCGCTCTTCTGCCTTGCTGCTGTCCTTCAAACCGCGGGCGGATTCCTTGCCCTGTTCGGTCGGTGCCTGTTCGATGCCCATTGTCTCCTCCATCATTGTGCAAGAACAACTCGTCGCCGTGGCTGTGGTTCCGGTTTGCAAGGAACTCTGGAGCCAGTTTCCTCATTCTGTCCTGGCGACGAGGTGGTGCATCAAGAGATTGGCAGATGATGTCTGGGAACGATGAAGGATGGGGTGTCGGCAGCCGGTCTCACGAGGAGCGGATCCAGTTGCTTCGGCGACTGCGTCGGCTGAACAATCTCGCTCGGCTTCTCGATACAGCGGTGCGCGTGCCCGGAACCGGCATCCGCTTCGGGGCCGATTCACTTCTGGGATTGCTTCCGGTGATCGGTGATGCGAGCGGCGCGATCATCGGACTGGCGATCGTCAACGAAGGCCGGAGGCTCGGAGTGCCATCAGACAAGCTGGCGCGAATGCTGACCAATATTGCTGTCGATGCGGCTGTCGGAAGCGTCCCGCTGCTGGGCGACGCATTCGATGTCTACTTCAAGGCTCACAAGCGCAATATCGGCATTATCCTCGATCATTTCGATGTGGAGGCGGCGGAGTTGGCAGAGCCAAGACGCCGCTGATCGGCCCTGTCGCTGGGCTTGTCACGCGAGGAAATCGGCCCGGTGCGGTGTGAACGAGTCGACGAGGCGACCAGCTTCGAGCGCAACCACTCCATGCACGACATTCGATGGAACGATGAAGCTGTCGCCTGCCGACAGGACATCAGTCCTGTCCCCGACGGTAACCTCGAAGCGGCCTTGGGCGACATAGCTCGCCTGCACATGCGGGTGGGAGTGGGGTGCGCCGACCCCGCCGTCTTCGAAAGCAAACTCCACCATCATCAACTCATCGGTGTGCAACAGGATGCGGCGGCGATTGCCGCCGCCCAGGTCTGTCCAGTCACCTTCATCCTTGCGCGTGAAGATCTTCATATCGGTCTACCTTGTCTGATCGGTCTGATGCCCGGGATCTGCTATCGGAGCATGTCCATGGGCACGGCGTCGACGTCAGTATAGTCGACATTGTCTCCGGCCATTGCCCAGATGAATGTATAGCTGGACGTTCCGCAGCCCGAGTGGATGGACCACGGCGGAGACACCACCGCCTCCTCGTTTGCCATGACGATGTGGCGTGTCTCGGTCGGCTCGCCCATGAAGTGGAAGACCCGTGCCGTCTCCGGCAGGTCGAAATAGAGATAGGCTTCCATGCGCCGGTCATGAACGTGGCAGGGCATGGTGTTCCATACGGAGCCGGGAGCAAGTTGCGTCATCCCGACGACGAGTTGGCAGGTTCTTGCACCTTCTGGGTGGATGAACTGGAAGATTGAGCGCTCGTTCGAGGTCTCTCTGCTGCCGAGGTCGATACGCTTTGCATCGCCGATCTGGATCAACTGCGTGGGGTGCTTCTGGTGAGCGGGGGCGCTGAGAAGGTAGAACTTCGCAGGGGTGGAGGCGTCGTCCGATGCGAACGTCACCCTGCTTCCCATCCCGACATAGAGCATGTCGCGGGTTCCAAGGGCGTGACGCTCGCCATCGACCTCGATCGATCCCTTGCCACCGATATTGACGAGGATCAGTTCGCGGCGATCGAGGAAGCCTGGCGTTCCCGTCGGCTTGATTGTTTCCAGCGCGAGCGCGGTGTTTGTCGGCATTGCGCCGCCGATCACCATCCGGTCGTAGTGGGTGTAGGTGAGGTTCACCCGACCGGAGACAAAGAGATTGCCGATGTGGAAGTTGTCGCGAAGTGCGCTGCTGCCCATCTGCGCCCCCGTTGCCGGGTCAAAGGCCTGGCGGATGGAATAGTCTGTATGGTTTGCAGTCATGGCGTCCTCGCTGTGATGGTCATTGTGGTTCAGGGCGTCGCGGCGGAACCGAAACGATAGTCCGCCTGCTGACCCGCCAGCCGATCTCGATAGCGTCGCTGGCTTTCTGTCAGGTGCGCTCGCATTGCAGCACGCGCCGCCTCGGCATCTCCGGCTGAGATAGCCTTCAGGATGGCTAGGTGCTCCCGCTGGAGCATGACCTGGTACTCCCTCGTCAGGAGGCTGTCGGTGCCCCAGGGAGATGTGATGTCGCAGGGAATAGCCCGCATGCCCAGGGCATCCAGCACTTCAACGTAGAATGGATTGTTGGTGGCTGCAGCGATGGCGCGATGAAACATGAAATCACTGCGCCCGGTGGCCTCGCCCATGGCAAGCAGCCGGTCGAACTCGAAGAAGGCCTCCTGAATGGCAGCCTCCTGGGCAGCATTCCGGCGCTGTGCCGCAAGACCCGCGCTTTCGATCTCGAGCCCCATGCGGACCTCGATGACATTGAGGGCATGCGAGATCTTCATCCCGATGTCCTGCGTGATCGACGAGAAGGCCATGGCAGGCCGTTCGCAGACAAAGATACCCGCGCCCTGGCGAGACTCGACTAGCCCATCGGCGGCTAGATTCGCAACCGCTTCCCGGATGACGGTGCGGCTGACGCCGAAGGCCTCCGTGAGCTGGCTCTCCGTCGGAAGCTTCTGTCCCACGCCGATATCGCCCGCCAGTATCTGGGAACGCAGGGACGCGGCGACGTGGGCCGAGAGTTTCGGCTTGCGTTCAACCTTGGTTGCGACGGTCAGATCTGCAGGCATATCCGCGTCCTATTTGAAAACGCCCGGCAGCCATAGCGAAATGGCGGGGACGTAAGTGACGAGGCCGAGGACGGCAACGCCGGCGAGATAGAAGGGCCAGATGGAGCGCATCGCCTGCCAGACACTGATCTTACCAACCGCACAGGCGACGAACTGTACCGCACCGACCGGCGGCGTGTTCAGGCCAATGCCGAAGTTCAGGATCATGATCACTCCGAAATGGACAGGGTCGACGCCATAGGCCTGCGCCACCGGCAGGAAGATCGGCGTGGCAATGATGATGGTCGGGCCCATGTCCATGAACGTGCCCAGGAAGAGCATCAGGATATTGAGGAGCAACAAGATGATCAGCGGGTTGTCCGAGATGGTGTTCATCCAGGCGATCAGGGCTGCGGGCACCCGGAGGAAGGCCATCAGCCAGGAGAAAGCGGCTGCCATGCCGATGATGAGCAGGACCATTGCGGTGGTGCGCACCGCACCCATGGTGGCATGAACGAAGCCTTCCCAGGTCATCTGCCGGTAGACGAAGACCGTGATGAGCAGGGCGTATAGAACGGCAATGCACGAGCTCTCGGTGGCCGTGAAGATACCGGAGCGGACGCCGCCGAAGATGATGGCGATCAGAAGCAGGCCAGGGATGGCAACTGCTCCCAGGTGAAGTGCGATCTGGAAGCCGGGGAAGGATTCAACCGGGTAGCCGCGGCTGCGAGCCACGAAATATGCGGTGACCATCAATGCGAGTGCGAACAGGAGGCCGGGAATGACGCCGGCGGTGAAAAGATCAGCGATGGAGATCTTCCCGCCCGCAGCGATGGAATAAATGATCATGTTATGGGAGGGCGGAAGGAGAAGGGCGATCAACGCCGCCATCGAGGTCACGTTCACGGCGTAGTCTGCGCCGTAACCTCGTTCCTTCATTTGCGGTATCATCAAGCCGCCCACGGCTGCTGCCTCGGCAACTGCTGAGCCGGAAATGCCACCGAAAAGGGTCGCGGTCACGATATTGACCTGACCAAGTCCGCCCCGGATGTGGCCCACGAGGGACGCTGCGAACGCCACGATCTTCTGAGCGATACCGCCACGAACCATAAGATCACCGGCGTAGATAAAGAAGGGGATGGCGAGCATTGAAAAGACGCTCATCCCGGAGTTCAATCTTTGGAAAACGACCAGTGGGGGAAGCCCGATATAGGCTACAGTCGCAAAGCTGGCCACGCCGAGACAGAAAGCGATCGGCGTGCCGATCAGCATCAGAAGGGTGAAGACGCCAAAAAGAATCCAGTATTCCATGAGCATCAAGCCTTCACGTTGGCAGTGTCGAGTTCGGCCGCCACTTCCGCAGGCGGCGTCTCATCCAGAATGTCGTCGATGGGAGCGCCTGAGAGCCTCAAAACGATCCGCTCCAGGGTGAATAGCACGATCAGCACCCCACCGCCGACCAGCGGTACGTAATCCCACGCGCCTGAAATTCCGAGCGACGGCAGCGTCGTGTTCCATGTCAGCAGGATGAGCTCCCAGCCGTACCAGATCATGCCGACGCCGAAGCCGAACGCGACGACGTCAGAGATCATGCGCAGCCATTTCTTGCCGCTACGGGGGATCACGTAGAGGATGACGTCGAAGCCGAGATGATAGTTCTCCCGCACCCCAACCGCTGACCCAAGAAAGATGAACCAGCTCATCAGCATGACCGCGCCTGGCTCGGTCCAACTCGGGGAGTCGTTGAGCACGTAACGGCAGAAGACCTGCCAAGCTACGAAGGCGGTCATCAGGATCAGGCCGATGCCGGCGCTCCACAGAGCCAGTGTATTGAGCCGGCCGAGAAGCCCAGCCGTAAGTTTGAGTCGGTCCGACATGGTGTGCTCGTGATTGCGCTTGTGGCAGTTGCAGATCGTTTCAGGTTCGACGCCCACCCGAAGAAGGGGCGGCTGGAGACCAGCCGCCCCGATCTTGCGTTACTGGACAGCCTTGACGTCATCCACCATCTTCTGGAGCACAGGGTCGGTCACGTGCTTGGCATAAACCGGTTCCATGGCATCGATGAAGCCCTGCTTATCGGGTGTGGTGATTTGCGCGCCCGCTTCTTCCACGATTTTACGGGACTCGCTTACCTTCGCCGCCCAGAGTTCGCGCTGCTTGGCGACGCTGTCTTTTCCCGCCTGGCGGAAGATCTCCTGATCCTCAGGCGTCAGCTGATCGAAGGCCGCCTTGTTCATCACGAAGACTTCCGGAAGGATGGTATGCTCGTCGAGCGAGTAGTGCTTGGCTACTTCGTAGTGCTTGGCCGTGTCGTAGCTCGGAAAGTTGTTCTCCGCACCGTCGATGACGCCGGTTTCGATGGAGGAATAAACTTCGCCATACGGCATAGGCGTCGCATTTGCGCCAAGTGCTGCGACCATGTCGACGAAGATGTCCGACTGGATGACGCGGAACTTCAGGCCCTTCATGTCCTCGACGCTGTTGATGGGCTTCGTCCTGTTGTAGAACGAGCGAGAACCCGCGTCGTAGAAGGCCAGGACCACGAGGCCCGCTCCCTCGAACGCCGTCTTGATCTGATCGCCGATCGGACCGTCCATGACCTTGTGCATGTGTTCTTCCGAACGGAAGAGGTAGGGCAAGGCCGGAACGATCGATTCCTTCACCGTGCCGTTGAACGGGGCCATGGAAACGCGGTTGAGTTCGAGAACGCCGGAACGAACCTGCTCGATCGTGTCCTTTTCCTCGCCGAGTTGGGCGGAGTGGTAGACTTCCACCTCGTAGCGGCCCTCGGTTCGTTCCTTGATCAGTTCGCCGAAATATTTCACGCCCTCAACGGTCGGATATCCGTCGGGGTGCGTGTCCGATGACTTCAATACTGTCTGCGCGAGCGCCGTGCTCGCAAACAGTGTTGCTGCGACCGTGAAGGCAGCAGCGACCTTTCCAAAATGCAACATGATGTTCTCCTCCCTGTTTCCTCGGCGCCACGCGCCACTCAAAGCCGATACGCTTTTTTCGCGAGCGTATAGGCAAGCTCTCTCGCCAGATCGAAGGCTTCCTCCTCCCTCAACCTGTGCTCGGCGACTAGGCGCGCCAGAAAGGCGCAGTCCACGCGTCGCGCAATATCGTGCCGCGCCGGTATGGATGGGAAGGCGCGGGTGTCGTCGTTGAAGCCGACGGTGTTGTAGAAGCCGGCGGTCTCGGTCGTCATCTCCCGGAAGCGGCGCATGCCCTCCGGGCTATCGTGGAACCACCAGGCCGGTCCGAGTTTGAGCGCCGGATAGACACCCGCCAGCGGCGCAAGCTCGCGGGCATAGGAGGTCTCGTCCAGGGTGAACACTACGACGGTGAGGTCACGCTCAAGGCCAACCGCGTCGAGGAGCGGCTTCAGCGCGCCGACATAGTCGGTCCGGGTCGGGATATCAAAACCCATGTCGCGGCCATGGCGGGATAGCATTGACGGCGAGTGGTTGCGCCAGGAACCGGGATGGATCTGCAGGACCAACCCATCGTCCAGGCTCATCTTCGCCATTTCCGTCAGCATCTGCGCCCGGAACTGGCGGTGATCGCCGGCGTCTCCCCTGCCGCTTCTGATCCTGTCGAAAAGGGCGGCGGCCTCCGCTGCGGAGAGGTTCGCCGTGTCCGCAGTGGCATGACCGTGATCGGAGGACGTGGCGCCAAAGGATTTGAAATAGTCGCGGCGCTTGCGGTGGGCGGCAAGATAGCCCGCCCATGTCCCGGTATCCTCGCCGGTGATCTCCCCCAACAGATCCAGATTGGCGGAGAAGCCTTCGAAGTCCGGATCGACAACCGCGTCGGGACGGTAGGCCGTCACCACACGGCCATCCCAGCCGCTCTCGCGGATCATCCTGTGCCAGCGCAGGTCGTCGAGTGCTCCCTCCGTGGTGGCGATAGCCTCGATGTTGAACCGCTTGAAAAGAGCTCGTGGCCGGTACTCGGGCTGGCGGAGCTTCTCGGCGATGCGGTCATAGCTGCTGTCTGCCGTTCCCGCGTCCAGAGGTTCCTCGATGTGGAAGAGGGAGGATAGGACGTAGTCCATCCAGAGGCGGGTCGGGGTGCCACGGAAGAGATGGTAGTTCTCGGTGAAGAGCTTCCAGATCCGCCTGCCGTCGGTTTCGGTCTCTGCTCCATCAAGCCGCCTTACGCCCAGATCCTCCAGTGCGATCCCTTGACTGAAGAGCATGCGGAAGATGTAGTGGTCCGGAACGATCAGAAGCTGGGCGGGATCGGGGAAGGGCTCGTCGAGCGCGTACCACCGGGGGTCCGTATGGCCATGCGGACTGATGATCGGCAGGTTCGACACGGTCCGATATAGAGCGCGGGCAATCGAGCGGACGCCGGGTTCCGGCGGCAACAATACGTCCTCGTGTACCAGTGAATTCATCAAGACTGCCGCTCCTCCTTCGGCATAAGAATGGCTAGAGCAGCCAGGTGTGGTATGTCAACATACAAAAATCGGTATTTTGTATGACAACCATTTTATGCGGAGGAGGCGATATGCGGATAGGGGTGATCGGACTGGGTATGGCATCGGCACCACATGCCCAAAGCCTGCTCTATCTTCGGGATCGTGTTGAAGTGGTAGCGGCCTTCAGCCCGACGTCCGCAAGGCGCCAGACCTTTGCGAGCCGGTGGGGGATGCCCGTCACCGATACCCTCGACGGCATTTTTGAGAATCCACGAATCGAAGCCGTCCTCGTCCTTACCCCACCGAATACCCATCGCCAGTTGGTGGAGCAGGCCGCTGCCAGGGGCAAGCATGTCCTGCTGGAGAAGCCGCTGGATGTGTCACTGGAAAACGCCGAGGTACTGGTTAACGCCTGTGAGAAGGCTGGCGTGACGCTCGGGGTCGTGCTGCAGCACCGGTTCCGTCCGGTCAGCATCGCGATGTCACAGATCGTCGCCGACGGCCGATTGGGACACATCGTGGGTGCGTCGGCTAGGCTGTCCAATTGGAGGCCACAGAGCTACTACGACGAGCCCGGTCGCGGGACGAGGGCAAGGGATGGCGGCGGCGTGTTGTTGACGCAGGGGATTCACACGCTTGACCTTCTGATATCGGTTGCCGGTCTTCCAGTGGAAGCCATAGCCTATGCTGTGACCACCCCGGTGCATCGCATGGAGACAGAGGATCTGGTCGCCGGAGCAATCCGCTATGAGAACGGTGCGATAGGTACCGTGGGTGCAACCACCTGCGCCTATCCCGGTACGCCTGATGCGATCGAAGTGATCGGCACCAATGGGATGGCGAGGATAGAAGGCGCGACTCTCATAGCAAAATTTCACGACGGGTCCGACATCGAGATGGACGATGGCGCGGTCGGCGGCGGTGCGGGTGCCGATCCCATGGCGTTCTCGCACATGCATCATCGGGCTGTGATTGAGGACTTCGTGGATGCCGTCGAGAATGGGCGCTCCCCCAAGGTGAGCGGCCGGGAGGCACTGAAGGTCCATCGGCTGATCGAGGCAATGCTCCGGTCGGCCGCGACGGGTCGTCGGGAACAGGTCTGAGGCGCGATCGCCGAAACCGATCAGTAGTGATTTCGTGACGTTCAGGAAAGAAGCGGCGCCTGACGGCGCCGCTTCTTTCGAAAGTGTATCGTGCAGATTTAAACCTTGGCGCTTTCGCCGGCCTCGCGGAGTTCCACGAAGCGGTTCGTCACGGTGCGCAGGTTGTCGTCGATCCATTTCGCCATGTTCTGCTCCTCCTGCAGGTTCGCCTGGAGGGCGGAGGTCGCGGATTGGAAGCCGCCGAGTTCTGCTACAGCCAAAAGTGACTTGTAGGCAGCTATTTCGAAGTTCTCGAAGGCGAAGTTGGCGAAGGAGTTCTTCAGAATCTCATCGCCCGCGATAGTGTGGCCCATTGCTGCCATCGCACCGGTGAAGGACAGCGCCATGTCCTTCATGGAGGAGTGGCTTTCATCCAGTTGCTGAAGCAGTTCTTCGAGCCGCGTCATCTGCCCTTCCGTCTCGCGAATATGCTCCTCAAGGCGGCGGGCGACTTCCGGGTAGTTCTCAATTCTCGAAACCTGCGGCTTCATGATCGATAGAGCCTGGTTTTCCATAGCGTGAGCGTTTTTCAGGCCGGTCACGAAGATCTCACGGGTCGCGCTGGTGTCAGCCATGTCATTCTCCAAGATGGGTTGAAGTTCCGCGACACGAACCGTGGTGCGCAGCAAAAGTTCCGATCCGGTGCGGGCTTTGCGGCGTAGATTTTCGGTTGTCGCGCGTTTATCCGTTAAGGGGGGCGTGTCCGGGGAGCAGTCGCTGATGAGCGGGGGAAGAAAGTGGACTGGCTGGCGCTGAGCGAGGAGGAATGGACGGCCGTCCGCCTGAGCGTGAAGGTTGCGACGGTAGCAGTTGCATGCAGCCTGCCGGCTGGCATCGCCATAGCGTTCCTGCTCGCACGCGGCCGGTTCTGGGGCAAGTCCTTCCTAAACGGGATCGTTCATCTGCCGCTCGTCCTCCCGCCCGTGGTCACGGGATTTCTTCTCCTGGTGACCTTCGGCCGGCAAGGTGCGGTCGGCTCCTTCCTCTATGACTGGTTCGGCATCAGCTTCTCGTTCCGGTGGACGGGAGCAGCGCTCGCCTGCGCGATTATGGGATTCCCACTGATGGTGCGGTCGATCCGCCTGTCCATGGAGGCTGTTGACACGAAGCTGGAGGAGGCGGCAAGCACGCTCGGCGCCCGTCCTGCCTGGGTATTTCTCACAGTCACGCTGCCGCTCGCCGCCCCGGGTATCATCGCCGGCATGATCCTTTCCTTTGCGAAGGCGATGGGTGAGTTCGGGGCGACGATTACTTTCGTGTCCAATATCCCCGGAGAGACACAGACTCTGTCGGCCGCGATCTACACCCTTACGCAGGTGCCGGGGGGTGAAGCCGGGGCGATGCGGCTGACGATGGTCGCGATCGGCATTTCCTTCGCGGCGCTGATGGCGTCCGAATGGGTGGCGCGGCTGGTGGGACAGAAAGCTGTCGTGTCATGAGACTGACCGTTGAGGTGAAGCAGGCTCTCGGGAACTTCCAGCTGGACGCGGCCTTCACCGCGGAGGGTGGCGTGACTGCGTTGTTCGGCCAATCGGGCTCCGGCAAGACCTCCCTTGTGCGGACAATCTCCGGCCTCGCAAAACCCCAGTGGGGAAAAGTGCTGTTTGATGAGGAGATCCTGCTGGACACGGAGAAGGATCGCTTTGTGCCGCCGCATCGCAGGCGGTTCGGATATGTGTTTCAGGAGGCAAGGCTCTTCCCGCATCTGAGCGTGCGGCGTAATCTGGGCTTCGGCCAGTGGTTCGCGTCCGCGAGGAAGGATGCGCGTGCATTTGAGCGGGTTGTCGATCTCCTCGGTATCGCATCCTTGCTTGACCGGCCGCCAACTCACCTCTCCGGAGGTGAACGCCAGCGCGTTTCGATCGGGCGCGCCTTGCTGTCCTCCCCGCGGCTGCTGCTCATGGACGAGCCGCTTGCTGCCCTTGACGATGACCGCAAGGCCGAGATCCTCCCCTATCTCGGCCGCCTCAGGGACGAGGCAGGAATCCCGATCGTCTATGTCAGCCATTCCGTCACCGAGGTGGGGCAGCTGGCCGATCGCGTCGTCATGATGCGAGACGGACGCGTTGCCGCGATCGGGTCGCCGTCGGAGGTTCTCAAGGGGCAGCTTCTATCCGCCCATGAGCGTCGCGATGCAGGTGCCGTCCTGAGCGGGGTTGTCCGCTCGGTAGAGGCCGGTCACGGACTGGCCGTCGTAGCTGCCGGGTCCGTGGAGGTCACGGTTTCCGATCCGGCCTTGCATGAAGGCCAATCGGTGCGCCTGCATATCCCGGAACGGGATGTGATGATTGCAACAGAAATGCCGGCCGGGATAAGTGCATTGAACATTCTCCCTGGGACGATATCCGGGTTCGAGGACGATCCCGACGCGTCGGTTCGCGTCGCGATTGCCGTTGGTGAGGCGCGGATCTTCGCGCGGATCACCGCCTTCTCCCGTGACCGGCTGGGCCTTTCGACCGGCCGACGGGTCTATGCCGTGGTCAAGTCGGTCGCACTCGCGCGCTGACCTTGCGTTGGCAAATGGTTGGAGAACGGAAGACCGTGCTGGCGCACGCGGCCGGCTTGTGCAAAATCCGCCCCTGAGCTTGGCGGGAGGCCAAGGGAGGTCAGACATGGATTTCACGCTCACCGAGGAGCAGGCTGCCATACGGCAGATGGCTCAGGACTTCACCCGTGAGGAAATTGCGCCGTTCGCCCTGGAATGGGATCGGGAGAAGCATTTTCCCGTAGAAACGATCCGCAATGCGGGTGCGCTTGGGATGGGTGCCATCTATGTTCGCGACGATATTGGAGGCACAGGGCTTGGACGTGTCGAATCGGCCCTAATCATAGAGGCGCTTGCGTCCGGTTGTCCGGCAGTCGCATCCTATATCTCCATCCACAACATGTGCGCCTGGATGATCGATCGGTTCGGCAACCAGCAGCAGCGGGAGCAATGGCTACCCGGGCTCGTAACCATGGAGAGGCTGGCAAGCTATTGCCTCACCGAGCCGGGGTCCGGATCCGACGCTGCGGCTCTCAAGACACGGGCGGTTCGGGAAGGTGATCATTATGTG
The DNA here is from genome assembly GCF_902502825.2 of Pseudorhizobium flavum. The sequence continues at coordinate 3,045,623 of NZ_LR723670.1, read as the reverse complement.
GTCTCCGGCCAGAAGCAGTTCATCTCGGGTGCGGGCGCCTCGGATGTCTACGTTGTCATGGTGCGGACCGGAGATGACGGTTCGAAAGGCATCTCGACCCTGGTCGTGCCGGCGGATACGCCTGGTCTTTCGTTCGGCGCTGATGAGCGCAAGATGGGCTGGCATGCGCAGCCGACGCGGGCGGTCATTCTCGATGGCGCGCGCGTTCCCGTCGCTAATCGGCTGGGCGAAGAGGGAGACGGGTTCAAGATTGCGATGGCAGGCCTCGATGGCGGGCGCCTCAACATTGCCGCGGCCTCGCTCGGGGGCGCGCAGTCGGCCTTCGACAAGGCGCTTGCCTACATGGGCGAACGACGTGCCTTCGGGCAACCGCTGACGGCTTTCCAGGCACTGCAGTTTTCCCTGGCGGACATGGCCGGCAATCTGGAAATGTGCCGAACTTTCCTCTGGCGCGCCGCCGCTGCACTGGATGCCAAGGCTCATGATGCGACAACCCTCTGTGCCATGGCGAAACGGCTGGTCACGGACCGGTGCTACGAGGTGGCCAACAACGCGCTTCAACTGCATGGCGGCTATGGCTACCTCGCTGAATACGGGATCGAGAAGATCGTGCGTGACCTGAGGGTGCACCAGATCCTCGAAGGGACGAACGAGATCATGAACGTGATCATTGCGCGCTCCTTGATCGGACGTGCATCTTAGAGGCCAGGGCAAGAGAGTTGTGAATCAGCGGCACGCTGCGCCGTCCGCTTACGGGAGGAAAGACATGGAAGACCGCGTTGCGTTCATCGGGCTGGGAAACATGGGCGGGCCGATGGCAGCCAATCTCGTGAAGGCAGGGTACCAGGTTACGGGCTTCGATCTGTCGCCGGAATCGTGCGAGACCGCCGCGGGGAATGGGATCTCTGTCTCCGCAAGTGCTGTGGAGGCGGTGAAAGAGGCAGGCGTCGTCGTGACAATGCTGCCGGCTGGCAAGCATGTGCTGTCGGTCTGGGAGGAGTTGATTGCCGCCGTGGCGCCCGGCACGCTCCTCATCGACTGCTCAACCATCGACGTCGAAAGTGCCAGGCAGGCCCATTCCCTGGCGAAGACCGCAAGTTGCCTCTCGCTCGACGCGCCGGTCTCGGGCGGCACTGGTGGCGCGACTGCCGGCACGTTGACGTTCATGGTCGGCGGAGCGAACGAAGCCTTCACGCGGGGGGAGGCGGTCCTCCAGAAGATGGGCAAGCGGATCGTGCATTGCGGCGATGCGGGCGCGGGACAGGCGGCTAAGATCTGCAACAACATGATCCTCGGCATCACGATGGCGGGGGTCTGCGAGGCGTTCGTACTGGGCGAGAAGCTGGGTCTGTCCCACCAGGCACTGTTCGATGTCGCCTCGACCTCGTCAGGACAATGCTGGTCGATCAACACCTATTGCCCGGTACCGGGCCCGGTGCCCACCTCGCCGGCGAACAACGGCTACAAGCCCGGATTTGCCGCGGCGCTGATGCTGAAGGACCTGAAGCTGTCGCAGGACGCCGCGGGCGCGACGGGCGCCACAACGGAAATGGGAGCCCATGCGGCGGATCTATACGAACGGTTTGCCGCGCTGGGACACGGGGGCGATGATTTCTCCGGGCTGATCAACTTCCTGCGGGAGGGAAAGTAAGCCCCTTCGCCCGCTCAGTCATCGGCGTAGCGCTGCTCGGCCCACGGGTCGCCCCGCATGTGGTAGCCCTTCTGCTCCCAGAAGCCGGCGCGGTCCGATCCGATGAACTCGATCCGCTTCAACCACTTCGCGCTTTTCCAGAAATACAGGTGCGGTACCACAAGCCGCACAGGGCCTCCGTGTTCGGTCGCCAGCGGTTCGTTCTGCCAACTGTGGGCAAGGATGGCATCCTCTGCCGCGAAGTCGGCAAGCAGGAGGTTGGTCGTGTAGCCATCATAGCTCGTAAGCATCACGGCGGCTGCATCGTCCCTAGGGGCGACCATATCCATGAGGTCACGAGTCGAGACACCCTTCCAGTCATTGTCGTAGCGGGACCAAGTGGTGACGCAGTGAATGTCGGAGCGGCGCTCCGTCTGAGGCAGGGCGAGCAGGGCATTCCAGTCCAATGAGCGCGGGTTCTCCACGAGGCCTGCAACGTCAAGACGCCATTCTGCCGTCGATACCTCCGGCTGCTCACCGAGATCCAGGACCGGCCAGTTCTTCACCAGGTGCTGTCCGGGCGGGAGCCGTTCGGTCTCGGGGCGCGCGGTCCTTCCCGTCAGGAAGCGGCCTTCGTGTGCCCATGCCCGTTTGCTGCGCGTCAGCTTGCTATCCTCGGGCTGGGTAGGCTCGTCGCCCATGACATGTCCTTCCGTGGAGATCTCGTCCTTGCCAGGGGCAATAAACTGGTAGATGTGGAGGCCAAATCAATGCCAGTTGCCGCAATCGCCTCTATTCGGATTTACCATGCCTACCTTCAATCCCCTCGTCGAAAAGCTCGCCCCGCCGCCCGTTCCATCGGTCTTTGCCTGGGGCAGGGCATATGACGGGTCGCGCGGCCCATTGATCGACCTCTCGCAAGCCGTACCGGGCTATCCGCCACATCCCGACATGCTGGCCCTGCTCGGTGACATGGCCTCTTCGACCGCCTATTGCGGCTATGGCCCGATCGAGGGTGATGCCGATCTGCGGCGAGCCTATGCGGAGCACGTTAGCCAGGTCTATGGCGCGACGCTGACGCCTGAAAACATCCACGTCACTTCGGGATGCAATGAAGCCTTCGCCAGTGCCGCAATGACCGTCGCCGGCCCCGGTCAGACCGTGCTGATGACCAATCCCTTCTACTTCAATCACGACACGACGCTGGCGATGATGGGCGTCAAGATGCGCACCGTTGCCTGCCGACCGGAGGACGGGTTCCTTCCGAAGCCCGATACGATCGCCGCTGCCATCACGCCCGAGGTGCGCGCTCTCGCGCTCGTTTCGCCGAACAATCCGACAGGAGCCGTCTATCCACCCGACCTGCTGTTGGCGATCTTCGAGCTGTGCCGCGCTAGGGATATCTGGTTGATCCTCGACGAGACCTACCGCGATTTCCTACCCGAGGCAGGCCGTGCACCCCACGGTCTTTTCGGCCAGGATGACTGGCAGGAGCGCCTGATCAGTCTCTACAGCTTCTCGAAGTCTCTCTGCATTCCCGGCCACCGACTGGGTGCAATCACCGCCGGGTCGAAGACCGTCGAGCAGATCGCCAAGGTCATGGACAATCTGCAGATCTGCGCGCCGAGGTCGGCACAGGCCGCGGTCGCGCGGGCCCTGCCAATGCTGGCGGCCTGGCGGGAAGATAACCGGCAGGAAATCGTCCGCCGCGCCGAGGCGCTGACGGTAACGATGGCGAAGCTGCCGGAGTGGCGGGTCGATTCGCTCGGCGCCTATTTCGCCTTCGTTCGTCATCCCTTCCCGGCGCCGAGATCTGCGGCGGTGGCGGAGCGGTTGGCGAGGGAGGCGGGGGTGATCTGCATTCCCGGCGCCTATTTCGGTGAGGGCCAGGAGGCCTACCTCCGTTTTGCCTTTGCAAATGCGGATGCCGAAACGATCTCCCTGCTGGAAGAACGGCTGGGGGATTTCCGGCCGGCCTAATAGAATGATCCTGTTTCGTTCTCGGATTCCAGCTATATAAGCTTGATCTGGAGAAGGACCGGCCATGGCACAGAGAGCAGGCAGCGCTGATCTTCCGCTTCACGGCGGCCGCATTCCGCAATGGCTCGGGCAGCGCATGACCCGCCTCGGCGCGCTGATCACCGAGGCCGTGGTCCACCACTACGGCCGCGACGAATTCCTTCGCCGCATGGCGCATCCATTCTGGTTCCAGTCCTTCGGCGCCGTTATGGGCATGGACTGGCATTCCTCCGGCATCACCACGAGCGTGATCGGTGCGCTGAAGCGCGGGCTGACGCCGCTTTCGGCAGAACTCGGCATCCATGTCTGCGGCGGACGAGGACAGCATTCGCGCAGGACACCGGACGAACTCACGACAATCGGCGATCGCGTCGGGATCGACGGAGCGTCTCTCGCCACCACCAGCCGGCTCGTCGCCAAGGTCGACAGTGCGGCCGTGCAAGATGGCTTCGATCTCTACCTGCACGGGTTTATCGTGACGGACGACGGGAAATGGGTGGTGGTGCAGCAGGGAATGAACGGCGACCGGCGACAGGCCCGGCGTTATCACTGGCTGTCGGAGGGGCTGGAGAGCTTTCTGGACTCGCCCCATGCGGCGATCGAAGGGCGAGAGCAGGGCCGGATCGTCAACCTGGCCGACCGGCGGGCGGATGCGTCCCGCATGTCGCAACTGGAGATGCTTTCAAGCCTCGGGCCGGACCGGATCGTCAGCGAGCTCGTTTCATTCGAGCGGCGCGAAACGCCCCTCGATGCGGCGCAGCCGATGCTGCCGCATCTTTTCATGCCTGCCCATCACGATGTCCGCGAGAAGGATGTCAACATGAAGCGTCTTCACGGCACGCTGGCAGCGGCGGCGGACCGTGGACCCGCCGACTTCCAGCAATTGCTGCTCACGCCCGGTGTCGGCGCGCGCACGGTGAAGGCGCTTGCCATGGTCGCGGAAGTCGTTCACGGCGCCCCCTGTCGCTTTTCCGATCCCGCGCGTTTCTCGCTCGCTCACGGTGGGAAGGACCGCCATCCGTTTCCCGTTCCGCTCAAGGTCTACGATGAGACGATACGGGTAATGAAGTCTGCGGTCAGCAAGGGCAGGTTGGGGCGAGAAGAGGAACTGCAGGCGCTGAAACGGTTGGACGATCAGGCGCGGCGCCTGGAGCAATATGCGACTGGCCCGGATCTCAAGGAAATCGTGGCTGGCGAATTTCGCGATTCTCCCGCCCTGGGCGGACGCAGCATCTTCGGGTGGGAAGAAGAACTTGCAGCCCGCGGCTTGAAGCGAGGCTGACGTTTTCAACGGAACCAAGCGAGCGTTTCGGCCTTCTAGGTGCCATGACGATCATCGGTTACCACGCCTCCCACGAGCAGTTTTCCCCAAGCGAACTCGTCGCTTGCGTCCAAGCGGCGGAAAATGCGGGCTTCGGAGCTGTCATGTCTTCCGATCATCTGGCGCCCTGGAGCGAGCGGCAGGGACAGTCAGGTTTTGTCTGGACCTTCCTCGGTGCCGCCATGCAGGCGACGAAGACGATTCCCTTTGGGCTGATTACCGTGCCGATGGGCTGGCGATATCATCCGGTGATCACCGCCCAGGCGGCGGCGACCCTCGGAGAGCTCTTCCCTGGCCGCTTCCCCTGGATGGCGGTCGGGAGCGGGCAGGCCCTCAGCGAGCACGTGGTCGGGGAGCGCTGGCCGTCCAAGCCCGAGAGGAATGAACGGCTCCTGGCTGGGGTCGAAATCATCCGGTCGCTGTGGGATGGCAACACCGTCAGTCGCGAGGGCCCCATCAGGGTGGATGAGGCAAGGCTCCACACCTTTCCGCGAGAAGCTCCAAAGGTTATTGCAGGCGCACTTTCCATCGCCACAGCCGAATGGGCGGGAAAATGGGCGGACGGGCTGATCACGATCAACCAGCCGCGAGACAAGCTGTCCCAGATTATCGAGGCTTTCCGTCGTGGCGGTGGAGAAGGGAAGCCGGCCTATCTTCAGGTTCACGTTTCCTATGCCCCGACTGAAGCAGAAGCCCGCGAGAACGCATACGATCAGTGGCGGAGCAATACGCTGCCCGCCGCAGTCGCCGAGACGCTCAGGACGCCGGAGGAGTTCGATGCTGCCTGCGCCCGGGTCAGGCCCGAAGATATGGACGAGTTCGTCCGCATCTCGGCCGATCCCTCTCGCCACGTTGCGTGGTTCGAGGAAGACATGGGCATGGGTTTTGAGCAGATCTACGTCCACAATGTCGGACGCAATCAGTTGCAGTTCATCGATGTCTTCGGTGCGCAGGTCATTTCACGGCTGAAATGACCTGCCTTCGCCGCTCAGGCGGTCGCGCGTCGTCCTTCCGGCGCCATAAGGCGATCGGCGAGGTCCGAGATGCGCTTCATGGCGATGAGCAGCGTATCGTCGGGAACCGTGAGAGAGATGCGCAGGAAGCCGTTGGCCTGCCGGCCGAACGATCCTCCGGGCATGATCGCGACACCTTCCTGCTGCAGAAGCTCCCAAGCAAATTGAAGCCCGGTGAGGCCGGTTGCGGAGATGTCGAGAAGGATGAACATTCCTCCTTCCGGCAGCATGGGTCTCACAAGATTGTTGCCGGCGAAAGCCTGGGCTGCAATCTCCGCGCGCCGGCGGTAGTTCGCGCGCATGGTCGGCGCCATGTGGAAGTCCTGCGAAAGCGCGAGCGCCGTCATGTCTGCAATGAACGGCTGGACACCAAAGAGCATCGTCTCGGAGACGGGAAGCAAGCGGTTGCAGAACTCTGCAGGGCCTGCGGCCCAGCCGCTGCGGAAGCCCGGCGCCGCATGGGACTTGGAGATCGACGAGACCACGATGGTCCGCTCTGCCAGTTCCGGCATGTCGAATGGCGATGCAAACGGGACGTCATCGAACACCAGTTGCTCATAGACCTCATCGCAGACGATCCAGAGGTCGTGCTTGCGGCAGATTTCCCCGATCGCGGAAATTTCACGGGCCGTCAGTACGGCGCCAGTCGGATTGTGCGGTGTATTGAGGAGCACCACGCGTGAGTTCGGCGTGATCGCCCGTTCGAGGTCCTCGGCCTGCATGTGGAACCGCTTCTCCGGACGAAGCGGAACCATCACCGGATGGGCGCCGGTGGACGCGATCACCCCTTCATAGGTTGCGTAGAGCGGGTCGCCGACGAGTACAGCATCACCGGTTTCGACCAGGCCCGTCATCACGGCGTAGAGGGCTGTCTGGGTGCCGGGGAAGCAGAGGAAGTTCTGCTCCGTCACCCCGGTGCGGCGCTTCGCGTACTTCTCGACCAGTGCCTTCAGGACCGAAGGCTCGCCGCGTCCATTCGAGTAACGTATGCGTCCGGAATGCATGGATTTCGTCGCCTCGTCCAGGAGCGCCTTGTCCGGCGCGACATCCGGTTCGCCAATAGTGAGCTCGATGATATCGGCGCCCTCCTGCTTCATCTGGCGAGCAGCGGTGTGCACCGCCCAGCGGCCGGAACCGAGATCGGCAAGACGGTCTGTTATGGAGGCGTAGCGCATTTTAGGTCCTCTATTCATCTTCAAGCCAAAGACAGATCGCCCGGTGGAAGCCTCAGCAGGGCCTCCACCGAGACGATGGCTGTCCCGGCAATTTCGTTGTCTTCGAACATATCCGGCGCGAGCGTTCCTTCGAGCCAGAGGCCGTCGATCAATCCGTTCAGCGCAATCGCATAGGAGCGGCACTCGGCGGCGCTCACCGTCCGCTTGCGATCTGCAAAGAAGTCCGAGAGGAGTTTTTCCAGTTCTCCGAGGAAGGCCAAATAGCTCTCGCGATGAATGGCGGCGAATGCGGGATCGAGCGGGATGTGGCTGATAAAGGCGGCCCACAGGGACAGCGTACGACTGTCGGTCACGGGTGGCGTGACGTTCGCGACGATGAACTGGCGCAGCCGGGTGCGTGGGTCATGTCCTTGAGCCGCTGCCGTGGTGGTCTGCGTGATGCCGTTCATCAATTGCCGGTAGGCAGCCTGCAGCATCTGGTCCTTGGTCATGAAGTAGTGACGGATCAATCCGGGCGTCACACCGGCGCGCGCCGCGATCTGGCGCACCGTTGCGCCCTCTATTCCAGCTTCTGCAATACAGTCGAGCGTTGCTGCGATGAGCTCTTCTCGCCGCTCGCCTTCGCTGGCACGGTGATAACTGCGGCGCGTATTCATGCAAGCCTTGGTCCAGTGAAAGGGAACATCCGAGATAGGGACACGGTGATATCACTTTCGTGTCCACCGTATCCGCTGTTGTTATACGTTTGGATAATAACCTGCAAGCGCCAAGTCAGCGGCGTCCATTGGCGAGCCGGGTCGCGGCAGGCAGCCGACGCAGGTACAGCATGGCAGCAGCGCCGACGAAGGGTCCGATCGCAAGCACGGAGAAAGTCCATTGCCATCCGCCCAGCAATTCGGCCAACCTGGGCAGCGCCCAGATCATGCCGATCGTCAGCGCGAAACCCATGCCCATCTGCAGGGAGAGAGCGGTGCCGATGTAATTGCGGTCGGCAAGTTCGGTGACCGCCGCCGAGAACTGTGCGGAATCGCCAATGATGCTGATCCCCCAGACGACGACCACGATGGCAAGGAGCCATAGCGGTCCGTCATAGGCGAAGCCAACGGTCAACGCGCAGAGGCCCGAGGCGATCATCATGCCGGCCGTCGTCGCCGTGCGTCCGACGCGATCCGAAAGCACCCCGCCAGCGAAGCAACCGACCACACCGAGAGCCACCGTGGCAAAGGTCAGGAGGGATGCATCCTGCGCCGTGCCGTAGTCGCCGGCCTCGAAGGCCGCCGTCAGGTAGGTCAAGAGCCATGCCCACATGGCATAGAGTTCCCACATGTGACCGAGGTATCCGATATTTACGAGGGCAACATGGCGGTCGCGCAGTACACGGCCGATCTGGTGTGGGTCGAACATAGCCTTGCCGTACGGAAACGGACCCTCTCTCACGCAAAGCAGGAAGAGCACCATGCTTGCAAGCGCTGCGATGGTCGACAGCACGACGACCTGCTGCCAGGCGATTGCGGAGGTCGTGCCACGGAAAAGATGTGGAAGAGCTGACCCGGCGGTTATCGCTCCGATCACGGCGGCGAAGGCAAGGCCGCGGCCGGCCACGAACCACGTGGAGACGAGCTTGAGCGCCGGCGGATAGACACCGGCGAGCGCGAAACCGGTGATGATCCGGCAGAGGATCGCGACGATGGGAGGCGGCTCGAGTAAGAGGGCAGCATTGGCGATGACGGCCAATGCAGCCGATCCGGCCATGAGGCGGTTCATCCTGATCAGGTCAGGCAGATTGAAGAGGCTCGCAAGCAAGGCGCCGGTGACGAAGCCGATCTGGACCCCATTGGTCAGCCAGGTCGCTTCAGCGGTCGAGAGGTTCCAGGCGCGGGTCAGCTCTGGAGCGATGGCGGTCGCTGAAAACCAGGTCGAGAAGGACAGGACGACCGCACAGCAGAGAAGGGCAAGGGTCGTCCAGCGTTGGCGCGCTTCGCTATCCCGTTGCACCAGTGGTTCTGCGGCCAAGTCCCATCGCCTCCTTACATGCCGATGCGCCGCATCCCGCGTCCGCTCAAGCGTCAGGCGACTGTAACCTGTTTGACGGTGGCGTCCAGCCGTTGCGTCCCGCTTGGTGGCAGGTGGTGTCGGCGCGCACGGCGTCGAGAGATGGACTTATGTACCGAGCCAGAGCTTGATGACCAGCCCGACGACAGTCACTGCAAGGACGCCCGCCAGCCACAGGCCGACGAACCACGCAAGCCGCCTGAGGGCCCCAGACGCTGCCATTAGTGGTAGCCTTCCTCGGGATTCACCTTGCCCCGGAACACCCAGTAGGCATAGGCGGTGTAGGCGAGGATCAGCGGCACGAGGACCAGCGCACCGACCAGAAGGAAGGCTAGGCTCTCGTCGGGAGCGGCAGCATCCCAGATCGTTACCGAGGTGGGGACAATATAGGGATAGAAGCTGATCCCGATCCCGGCATAGCCGAGCACGAAGAGACCAAGCGACGCAATGAAGGGACGGCTGTCGTGATGGGTGCGCAGGCCGTGGGCCAGCACCAGGAAGCAGGCGGCGACCAGAGCGGGGACGATCAGGCTGAAAGCTGCGGTCGGCCAGCTGAACCAGCGCTGGAGATAGAGCGGCTCGAGGAAGGGCGTCCAGAGGCTGACGATACCCATGGCCACCAGCGTGGCGACCCCGGCCACATAGGCATAGCGCCGTGCCCTTTCGGCCAGTTCTCCGCTCGTCTTCATGATCAGCCAAGTCGCCCCGAGCAGCGCATAACCGATCAGGACGGCCAGCCCGGTGGCGACGGAGAAGGGCGTGAGCCAGTCCCACCAGCCGCCCGTATACGCCCGGTTCTCAACCGGAATTCCCTGCACCAGTGCCCCCAGCGCCACGCCTTGGGCAAAGGCTGCGACGACCGACCCGCCCGTGAAGGCCCAGTTCCAGAGCGGCTCCGCTCGCTTGGTGCGCCAGCGGTATTCGAAGGCGACGCCGCGGAAGATCAGCCCGAGCAGCATGGCAATGATCGGAGCATAGAGCGCCGGAAGGATGGTCGCGTAGGCAAGGGGGAAGACGGCAAGCAGCCCGCCGCCGCCGAGGACCAGCCATGTTTCGTTGCCGTCCCAGACGGGCGCAACGCTGTTCATCATCACGTCCTTCTCATGCTTCTCCGGGAAGAACGGGAAGAGAATGCCGACGCCGAGATCGAAGCCGTCGAGGATGACGTAGGCGAGGACCGCGAAGGCAATGATGGCGGCCCAGATGAAGGCGAGATCAAGCTCCATGACGCACTTCCTCGTGTTTGGCTGCCTGAGGGGCAGGCGTAATACCCGCCGTACGGATCGGGCCTTCATCGAGGTCGCCCATCGGATCGCGCGGCAGGCGGGACATCAGCCGGAGAATATAGAAGGTGCCCGCACCGAAGATCAGGAAATAGACAATGATGAAAGCGATCAGCGAGGTGGCAACCGCCGGTGCCGCAATCGGCGAAACGGAATCGGCCGTCAGAAGATGACCGTAGACGGTGAACGGCTGTCGCCCCACCTCGGTGGTGATCCATCCCGCCAGGACTGCAACAAATCCTGCAGGTCCCATCACAATCGCAGAGCGGTGCAGCCAGTCGCTGCCATAGAGCGAGCCGCGCCAGCGACAGTAGAGGCTCCACAAGCCGAGGCCGAACATCGCAAAGCCTATTGCGATCATAATGCGGAAGGACCAGAAGACGATCGGAACCGGCGGATGCAGTTCTTCGGGAACTGTGTCGAGACCATCCAGAGGTGCATTCAGGTCGTGCTTCAGGATGAGACTGGAGAGCTTCGGGATCTCCACTGCGTAGTCGACCCGTTTCTCCTCAGGATTGGGGAGGCCAAAGAGGATCAAGGGGGCTCCATCGGGATGGCTTTCGTAGTGGCCCTCCATGGCCATGACCTTGACCGGCTGATGCTCAAGCGTGTTGAGGCCGTGCATGTCGCCTGCGAGGATCTGAAGGGGTGCGACGATCGTCAGCATCCACATGGCCATTGAAAACATCGTTCCCGCGCGAAGCGGCGATGTGCGGCGCAACAGGTGGTAGGCCCCGACAGCCCCCACAACCAGTGCAGTGGTCAGATATGCTGCCAGCACCATGTGCACCAGCCGGTATGGGAAGGAAGGGTTGAAGATGATGGCCCACCAGTCTTCAGGCACAAACTGCCCTGCGTCGTTCATGGCGAAGCCGGCCGGCGTCTGCATCCAGGAATTCACAGCGAGGATCCATGTCGCCGACATCAGCGTGCCGAAGGCAACCATGAGCGTGGCGAAGAAATGCAGGCCGGGGCCGACGCGCTTCCTGCCGAACAGCATGACCCCGAGGAAACCGGCTTCGAGGAAAAAGGCCGAAAGGACCTCGTAGCCCATCAGCGGACCGATGATGGGCCCAGCCTTGTCGGAGAATACGCTCCAGTTCGTGCCGAACTGGTAGGACATCACGATGCCCGATACCACGCCCATCCCGAAGGCCAGTGCGAAGATCGTTTTCCAGAAGTCGAAAAGCTCGAGATAGACTTCCTGCTTCGTCCACAACCACAGGCCCTGAAGCACCGCCAGATAACTTGCGAGGCCGATCGAGAAGGCGGGAAAGATGATGTGGAAAGAAACAGTGAAGGCAAACTGAACCCTGGCCAGGAGTGTGGCGTCGAGGTTTTCGAGCATCGTCCATCCTCACTTAACAACTGCAGCGACGGGTCCGCTGGTTGAAAAATGGGTTGAATGCCAGGGAGGTCAATACGGACGGATTGACGCAGAGCCGACGGAAGAAAGACGGCGCACTCCCGAAGGAGGCGCCGAGTTGGGGAGGGTACTATGACGCTGTCGTCCGCATTCTACAGCTTTCGACGGGTGATCAACCGCGGACGCAGCAGAAAGGTTCCCGCTGTCGAGACAGGTTTCGGTCCGGAACAATCGCATCCGGCTCAGGTTCGGGTGCGAGATGTTGAAAGGAGGTCAAGATGAGCAAATCGGTAGAGACCACCGACCATAAAGAAATCCGCAACTGGATCGAGGAACGCGGCGGTCACCCAGCGCGCGTCAAAGACTCTGGCGAAGGAGGCATCCTACGGGTGGATTTCGGCGAGCCGGAAGAGTCGCTGGAGCCGATCGAGTGGGATGACTTCTTCGATATATTCGACGCGAACGAGCTGTGCTTCCTCTATCAGGAGGAGACCTCCAGCGGGAAGACCAGCCGGTTCAACAAGTTCGTATCTCGCAACAAGCACTGAAAGCTCGCTGCGGAACAGGGGCGATTAAGGTTAGCGTATGCCATTCAAAGGCGAATAGTCGCCAGCAGCGGCAGGTGGTCCGACGCCCTGCGGGTCAGCGAGGTGGAGATCACTTCCGCGTCCAGCACTTCGATGCCCTCCGATACGAAGATGTGATCGAGGCGCATCACCGGATAGCGGGATGGGAAGGTGGGCTGCGGCCGGCGCGGCGCTTCCAGTTGAACATCCTTCAGATGCTTCGTAACAAGGCGATAGGAGGCGGACCTGCCGATGGAATTCAGGTCGCCGATGAGGATGCGCGGTTTGTCCGCATTATCCGGATTGCCGAGCCAGCCTGGACCAAGCAGTGTCGTCATCTGGCTGAGGCGATCCCTGCGGCGCAGGCCAAGGTGAGTATTGAAGACCTGGACGGTCTGATCTCCGGCAGTCACTTCCGTCCACAAGGCCCCGCGCTGCTCGCCAGAGGATGGAAGCATGGCTCCTTTGACGAATCGCATAGGTAGCGCGGTCAATACAGCGTCGCCATAGCGTTCTTCGGCCACGTGAAGTGCCGCATGGAAGTGAAATTCCATGCGCAGGAGCGACGCGACGATATGTGCCTGATCAGCGCCACCGGTCCGTCGGCGCCCGACATCCAGTTCCTGCAGGCCGATGATATCGGGAGCAATGCTTGCGATGACCTCGGCAATGCGCGCACAATCGAGCTTTCGGTCGGTGCCGATGCAACTGTGGACGTTGTAGCTGAGGACCTTGAGGATGGTGCCGGGCTTGGCTGGTGGTTGCTGCGGAGTGGCTGACATGAGCGGGGGAACCCGTTTGTCCGGTTTTCGTTCCCCGTCCACGAACTGAGGGAGGGAGCGGATGGTCACGAGGCGACGCGTTTTCAAAATTCTGGTTGCGCTGGCGATCGTGGTCGCCGCCTTCCTCGTCTACCGTAGTCTCGGACGCTATAGTGTGGAGGAGATCCGGCTATCGGTAGCTTCCATCCCGCAGCAGAGGTTGCTCTTCGCCTTCGCATTCGTGATCGCCTCCTATACGTGTCTCTCTGGTTTCGACTGGCTCGCCGTGCGCTATGCAGGTCGCGCCTTGCCCTATCGGCAGGTGGCGCTTGCGTCCTTTTGCAGCCTTTCCATCGGCCACAACGTTGGTATGGCTGCCCTAAGCAGCGGTGCGGTCCGCTACCGCTTCTATTCTCGCTGGGGGCTTTCGGGCGAGCAGGTTGCCAAGGTCATCATCTTCTGCGGCGTCACCGTCGGTCTTGGTCTGGTCGCACTTGCCGGTCTAGCCCTGATCATAACACAGGGGCGGGGCGGCGACCTGCTCGGCATCAACGAGATGATGGCGGTTACTCTGGGCTGCATCTGCCTCCTGGTGCCGACGTTGTACCTGCTGATCTGCTGGCGCGTAGAACGGCCCCTGATCCTGTACCGGTGGAGCTTCCAGCCACCCTCCGTCTGGCTTGCCCTTGGCCAGATCGCGGTCGGCACGCTCAACTTTGCCTGCGTCGCCGCATGCATCCATCAACTCCTACTGGGCATTTCTGCGGTCAACTACCTGACCGTGGCCACTGCCTACGTCACTGCGAACATCGCTGCCCTGATCAGCCATGTGCCCGGAGGGCTGGGTGTGCTGGAAGCCACCATTCTCGGCGTTCTTCCCGTCGATGCGTCGATCGGCGCGCTGGTTGTCTTCCGGATCCTGTACTTCTTCGTTCCGCTGATGCTGGGCGTGCCGACGCTCGTGGCGAGCGAAGCCTATTTTCGCCGCCAGCCGCGCCGGAGGATATCAAAGCAGCCGGCGGGTTAAGCGGGAAAAGCTCCGCTTCACGAAGGCCAGCATGGGGCGAATTGGCCAGAAGGGCTGCTTCGGATCGATGATACCCGTGCCCACGACGGATTCCGTGTCGCCCTCCTTGGGACCGACATGAAATTGACGCAGCCCGCGTGGGGATGTGTTGAGTGCGTCGATCGCTGCGATGAGGGAGCCTGTGATGCGGATCTGTTCGGACACCTGCTCGGGTGACGCGTCCAGGTGTTCCGCAATGAGATCGTCGCGCACCCGTTCGATCGCCTGGCGTCCTTCAGCAGTATATGTCTCCAAGGCAATATCGCATTCGGTGTCCAATCCCTCGGACCGGTTATTGAGGTTCGAGGAGCCGACGCGGATGAACCGATCATCGACGATGATCACCTTCGAATGAACCACGATCTCCCGGTCATTGCCCTGTGCGTCGGGGGTTACCGCATAATAGACACGCAGCCGGTTATACCGATCTGCCCGCATAAGCCTGCGGATCAGGCGGTTGCGGTTCTTGCCCATCATCAACTGCTCGACGAAACCGTGGGATTCGCGCGTCACGACGACCACGATCTCAGGCCCGCGCGGCTCCTTCAGTCGTCGCGCAATCGTTCTGGCGACACCGAAGGAAGCGAGATACTGCGTCTCGATGTACAGGTGGCGCTCCGCAGCGCGTAACGCGTCATGGGTCAGGCGGATGGCTTCCCTGTGGCCGCGCCGACCCTTCCATTTCCATGCTTCGGTCAGGGCCAGTGCCGCAGAGCAATCTCTCAAGGTGGCGTCGAGATCGTCAGGCCAGGGGTTGGGTCCCTCCAGGGAGGGTAGCGGCTGAAGCGTCTCGCCTGTCAGCTTGCGCCACCGGCGCCGCGCGACATCACCTATCAGTACGGCTGCAGGCCCAGTGACAATACTCTGGACATCATGAACCGGGCCATAGGCCGTGCCGTCGGGAGATTTCCGGAGAGGGTTGTCAGATCGATGCTCGCGATCATCCCATCTGCGGGCGGTGAGGTCGATGCCGCCGAGAAACGCGGTTTTATCGTCGATGGCGACGATCTTCTGGTGATGGCTGGCGCGCAGAGGATGGTCGAAGTCGAATTTCAGGGTGATCCGCTCGTGGTCGCTCCAATCCATCCTGCCGAACATCTTCAGGCTCTTGCCGGAGTAGACCGGCCCCATGCCCCAGACGATGAGCCGCACCTCCAGGTCCGGCCGGCTTTCGACCAGGATCCGAAGCCGCTCGCCGAGCGTTGGGCACCCCGGATCTTCCGGTCTCAGTCGAATATCCGGATTGAAGTCCCAGCCGATGATGAAGATCGAGCGCCGGGCATGTTCCAAAACCTGGTCCAGGCGGCGGAAGTAATCGGCTCCGTCGACCAGAAATGCAGTTTTCTCAGCGCGGGAACTGCGCCACGCATTGTGTCCGGGCTTGATGATTGGATTTGTACGGGATTCCTGGTCTGCCGGAAAAGCGGTTGTTGTCACGTCCACCTACGCACCCCTTGATAGCGATCGTAGATGAACGCGCGCAGGATACTCTAGTTCCATGAGGTTCAGCCAGCGTACTAGGCGTAGACAGGCGGTTCGCTCGTCTCGTCAGGATTGGGCACTGGATCTTCGTCCGGCAGCCGATCTGGTTCAGGCTCGGCGATCGGCGGCACAGGGTTGAGATCCGGTGCCGGGACTGGCGGGGTTTCGTGGGGCTCTCTTGGATCTGGCGAGTTGATGTCCGTCTCCTTCGTACCTGATCTAGTTCTCGATCGCCGCCGCGCCTATCATCGCGTCTGCGTGGTTCAACTTCCGCATCAGGCGACCTTGTTCTTCATGGCTATAATCGATGAACTGCAGATGCCGCCCTAAGTTCCCGTTTTTTGTCGGAACCGGTCTGATAAAGGTCGAGTTGAGGGCAAGCGCTCGAGTCCCTGAGGAGATCAAGATGCACATGAAGGATCGCTTTATTGCCTGGCTTCGCGACGCGCACGCGATGGAGGAGCAGGCGCTGACCATGCTGACCGCGCAGGCCAATAGGATACAGAGTTATCCGGAACTGAAGGCGCGGATCGAGAGGCATGTTCTGGAGACACAGGAGCATCTGCGTCTTCTCCAGGAATTGCTGGATACCCTACCATCCGGAGGGATTTCGCTGGTCAGGGATCTGACGGGGAGACTGGCGGCAACGGCTCAGGGGCTCGGGGGTGTCCTGACATCCGACGAGGTTGTGAGGGGAGCGATGGCGGGTTACGCTTTCGAGCACATGGAAATCGCTGCCTATCGTGTTCTCATCGCTGCGGCTGACGAACTCGGCGAGGTCGAAGCAAAAGCGGTCTTCGAACGAATCCTCCAGGAAGAGATTGCCATGGCCGATTGGCTTGAAGGTAATCTGGACGACACCACACGTCTCTACCTTCTCCGGGACGAGCGAGACCTCCAGGCCAAGCGATGAGTTGTGGCAACTTATGCCTGCAGGTGAGAACCTAGATCCTTCTCTTCTCGCAGGCCCTGCTGATAGAGTTTGAAGATGCGAGCGGCGAGCTGGTTGGCCGCTTCCCCCTTGCCGTCCACGCCTCGTGCGGCGCAGGCTGCGCTGAACAGCCTCTGCATGCAGGCCAGATCCTGCGGCTCGAATGCACTTCCCTGAATATGCTGAGTCATTGGTGGCCCTCCGTGGTCCGGAGCAACGTCCTGGCGCCATGTGGTCCCGGCGCTTCCAAGGTATGACGCAAAGCCTACTCCTCCCACGGCAACATACAAGCGCCGTGGGAGGTTAGAATCGTTCACGAACGGCCGATGTCTGAATTCTCACGCAGACTTTACAGGCTACCTCTCCAGGTGATTGTCCTGGTGGTCGTGAAACTGTTCTGTCTGTACAGTCTTGCTGTCTAGACCGCGCTCTCGCGAATGCTGTGCCTTGTCACGGTTCGACAGGACCATGTTGTCCGGCAGAAGATCCTTGTCCACATCGGTGAGTGCTCCGGTTCCAGAGGACTTCCCGTGCGCGCCGGATCCGATGTGCTTTGAACTCGCGTTCGCCATTGCGATTTCTCCTTCCTGTTTGGGCAGCCGGCGCAAATGAATGCGCCCCATGCCACAATCACCCAACCACAGCGGTGGCGATTTGATCCCGTCGCCGGCGGATAAGGGATCAGTCGAATTCCAGCAGGAAGAAGGTGGTCGGGCCGAGGGGGGTGTCGTTGCTGAGAGTGAGATCCACGGGACCAGCGCGTTGAAGGACCGGCTGATGGACGGTGCCGTCCAGTCCGACCGGCAACAAGCGCCAGGAACCGGATCTCTCAGGCAGGGACAGTGATACACTTCCCTTTCGGATAAGTACGGGAAGCTTTCCGAAGTCGTCGATCACCCGGTTTGCGGCATCCCGGAACCGCATGCCGGTGTTGCGGGCATCAGTCGCGTAGATAATGAGAATACGCCGGCTTTGCGCGAGGGAAGGGGCGCCATCGATGACCGAGGCCGCCAACAATCCTCCTCCCTCGGCGCGAATGATATGCAGGGAGCCAAGAGGTAGGGGCGCTGTGACGGATGAAAACGCCGCAGCTTCCGTTCGCGGCGTAACCACCTGGAGGGTCTTTCTCGCGACATCGAACAGGAGCTCGCGCGTGTCGCTTTCGAAAACCCCGATGGAAGGATCGGTCCGGTTCGTAGAGGCCAGAAGGCCAGCATCTTTCATGGAGCGCAGGAGGTTTTCGGCCTGACCATCCGATCGCGGCTGCCCGATGGTGTAGGGCGTTCTGAGGCCCTCGCTTTTCTGCAGACCGATGCTAGAAACCACGGCCAGAAACGTCAGCCCATCCGGCTCCGCCGCCTGCATGTCTCCCGTCAGATCCGAAACGTCTTCGACGGAGAAGGGAATGGTGTTCCTTGCCCGGGAAACATCCTGTCGCCTGAACAACAGGGCCGCAAGGGTTTCCCCGGCCCGCGCCACCGGATCGAGTGCAATGGCGTAGGGAAGCATTGCCCGCTTGTGCGCGAACGGCTCCCCATAGCGCAAGGCAATGGGGCCGTGCCCATGGCGGCAAAGCGCATCCCAGCCCTGCAGGGCAGCGTAGGACGGAACAGCAAGTCCGGCCTCGTAGCGGTAGGGGTTCCAGAAGAGGTGGTCGTATTCGCTCATGACGAACGGCTTTCCCAGCCAGCGCGCGGCTGCCGCCATGCGCAGATAGGCTGCCCCATCGCCGATCGAACTTTCACCCGTGATCTTCGCGCCGGACTGATACCCGCTCACCCAGTCGTGGTAGGTATTCATGGTGACCGCCTGTAGTCGTGAGCGTGTGAGTGCGGTCTGGTTGGTCGGCCAGTTGTTATAGGAGCTGACGAGGCCGTCATATCCGAGGCGGCGAACCACCTCCGTCATCTTCTCCAGGAGTGCTTGTTCGGCGCTCACGAAGTAGGCCTGCAGATCCCGCATCCGAGCCGTGTCGTTGTATCGGTCGGCAGGCAGTCGGATCGTGCTCGATTGCAGGCTTTCGTCGGGCTGCAGGTCACCCCAGGCCTTCTGGAGCTCCGCATCATTCAAATAGTGCCCCTGCAGCCACTCGTTGAAGGGCTTACGCAAGCTGTCCGGGTAGTGCGGCTTCCCATTCCTTTCATGGACGACTGTCTCGAATACCATTCCGCCTTCGTTGGCTAGGATCAGCAGTGCGAGAGCCTCGTCACGGATCGGAGCGACACCGGTATACGGGTTCACTCCGGCCAGAAGGCTGGTGACCAGTCGTCGCCAGTGAGAAAAAGCTTGTTCATCGTAGTGCATCTCGAGCTTCAATCCCGGAGTGGGTTCCCAGCGATGCTCGATACCGCCATAGCCTCCACTCCAGGATGTGAGGCCATCGATCATCCAGTAGATGCCCTCCTTCTTCAGCGCGGCCATCAGGTAGTGGATCCGGTCCAGCGTCTCAGGGTCGAAGTCGAAATCCCGGTCGCGCCCCATCATCAGGCTGGCGTCGACGAAGTGGAGACGGGCGAGGTTATAGCCGCGTGTCCGCCATCAACGCCTATGAGACAGAACTGGTTTAATTGAGAAGAGAGGATTTTCGGCTCATCGTAGCTCATTCAAAGGAAGCGAAGATGAGACAGAAAACCGGGCCGCAGACATCGTCGGCCGAGAAGACGATCAAGGATATCCGTCGCGCCACGCGCAAGCACCATTCGTCGGAGGAGAAAATCCGCATCGTGCTGGAAGGCCTTCGCGGTGAAGACAGCATTGCCGCGATCTGCCGCCGCGAAGGGATCGCCGAGAGCCTGTATTATAGCTGGTCGAAGGAATTCCTCGAAGCGGGCAAGAAGCGGCTAGCCGGTGACACTGCCCGCTCGGCCACCAGCGATGAGGTCAAGGCGCTACGCCGTGAAAGCCGCGACCTGAAAGAGGCGCTGGCCGACCTCACCCTGGAAAACCGCCTGCTTAAAAAAAGCATGATCGCGGATGGGGGCGACGAAGAATGAGATATCCCGCCACCGAAAAACTCGAGATCATCCGGCTTGTCGAGGGGTCTCATCTGCCAGCCAGGCAAACCCTCGACAAGCTCGGCATTCCAAGACCAACCTTCTATCGCTGGTATGATCGCTTCCAGACCCACGGTGTTGAGGGGCTGGAAGACCGGACATCCGCGCCGTCACGGGTGTGGAACCGTATCCCCGACGATATCAGGGATCGCATCATCACACTCGCGCTCGATCATGCCGATCTGTCGCCACGCGAGCTGGCGGTGAAGTTCACCGACATGGAAAGCTATTTCGTCTCAGAGGCTTCGGTCTACCGCCTGCTCAAGGCCCATGACCTAATCACCTCGCCAGCCTATATCGTCATCAAGGCCAATGACGAATTCAAGGACAAGACCACGCGCCCGAACGAGATGTGGCAAACTGACTTCACCTACTTGAAGGTCATCGGCTGGGGATGGTTCTATCTGTCGACCATCCTCGACGATTATTCCCGCTACATCATCGCCTGGAAGCTGTGCACCAGCATGAAGGTCGAGGATGTCACCGACACGCTCGACCTGGCGCTGGCCGCCTCAGGCTGCGACAAGGTCAAGGTCGAACACCGGCCGCGCCTGCTGTCGGATAACGGCCCGTGTTACGTCGCCTCAGATCTCGGCGAATGGCTGGACAAATACAAGATCGATCAGGTTCACGGGGCTCCCGGCCACCCCCAAACGCAGGGCAAGATCGAGCGCTGGCACCAGACGTTGAAGAGCCGCATTCTGCTGGAAAACTACTTCTTCCAGGAAGACCTCGAAGCGCAGATCGCGGCCTTCGTGGAGCATTACAATCATCGCCGATACCACGAGAGCCTCGAAAATCTCACCCCGGCCGACGTCTACTTCGGGCGCGGCCAAACAATCCTCCTCGAACGCGAAAGGATCAAACGCGACACCATCAGACAACGCCGCTTGAACCACCAGGCCAAAGCGGCTTAAATCAACCCGAAAACCGAGCCGGAAACTCCAATCTTCCCACGCCCAAAAAGTTTCAAATCATTCGACGACGGACAGTTCAGCGGAAGTCCGTCAGCAGCCGGCTCCAGCTTTCGGAGGCGAGGCCGCCGACGTAGAGATCATCATGCACGACGGCATTGCGCACATCCTTGCGATCCGTCGTCATGCAGAAGTAGCCGCGGTTCGCAAAGCTCGTCCTGCCGGTCCGCAGCAGCGCGTTCATCAGGAAGGGCTGCGCCATCCCGCGCGCCGCCACATGCCCCGATGCCTCGAATTCGGCGAACATGGCTTCGACCACTTCCACCTCGTGCCCCGGTTCGCTCAGCACGTTCAGCACATGAGCGGTCCGGCGCGGGCTGTGGAAGTAGATGCAGGCTCCGATCTCCTTGTCCTCTCGGTCCAGCAGGACCTTGGATGTAAGCGTGCCCTGCATCCGGTTCGAGGCAGCGCTTTCGAGCAGCCAGACAAACTCATCCTTCGACCAGGAAGGGCGCAGGGAAAAGTGGCGTGTCATGGTTTGGAAGCAGTGCAGCAGTCTGTCGGCGTCCGCAGTGACCCAACGCCCCCGCGGTTCCTGCCGTGCGGCAAGCGAAGGCATCATGCGGCGTGCCATTTGGTCGACGGGATACGCGGCGATGGAGAGGAACGGCTCGTTCAACCACGGCAATTTCGTCCGTATCCGCTCCATCATCGCGCCTGTTGGGCGGAATGTCCGGCGCCATTCCAGGCTCTGGACCGGAAGCATGCTGCCGCCTCCGGCCATCCAGTGGTCGGCACTGACGGGAGAAGCGTTGTCGGAGAAGCAGAACTCCGGATTCGAGACCCGGATGGCGCGGGCTATGCGTGCCGCCCCCGCCAGTCCTGCTCTGCCATCGGCCATGAAGGCGCAGAGGAGGCGTGCGGTGATCCTCCTGTTCTCGATCTCGAAGGCCATGGGTAGCGCCAGGAGCGCGCTGTCAATCCGCCCGGCGGCGTTTCGATGCACGAGAGATCCAGCTTCTTCCGTGTAGTTGGGCGAAGAAAGGAAGAGGTGATCCAGGTAGGCGACCAGATCTCGGGAAGGTGCCTTGGCCACCTGACGGAAAGCCTGGTTGAAAAGGCGGCCAACATCCTCAAGGTCGCCCCAGGACATTGGCTGCACCCCGCGAGATGGGGCTGGCGTCGAAGACCCTACAGGTGAAGGAGCGTGGAGGGCGGGGGCGGAGTGGTTCATTCGGCCGGAACACCGGACCGAATGGAGAGGTCACCATTACGGGATCTGGCGAGGACGCGGAAATAGACCAGCCAGGCCGCGATCGTCATGGCGATCTCGATCACATAGTAGGAGACGATCGTACCAGCCGGCGGGGCATACCAGGTCGCCCAGGCGGCGAGTGCGGCCCCGAGCAGGCTGCCGCCGCCAAGAACCGCGCCACGGGACCCCTGGTGTCCGGCCGCGCCCAGCGCCTCGAGCGCGATCGCCCAGCAGGAGACCGGGATCAGCACCCAGCAGAGGTAGCGGACGAACTGCACGAGCGAGGTGTACTCGTGCCCGAACAGGTAGGGCAGCACCGGTGCCAGCAGGAAAACGGCCACGGCCGCTGCAACACTGATCGCAAGCGCCACGAGGAAGATCCGTCCCACCCGCGCCGAGGCATGGTGCAAGCCGGCGGCGCTCGCCCGGGCGGTTCCGGGATAAAGGATGCGGTTGAGGGCATCCACCGAGAGGTAGCTGCTCTCGATGATCCGTCGGGCAACGCTGTAGCTGGACATGATCTCGGCGCTGGTCACGAGGCTCAGCACGACGAGATCGGCATTCTGCCTGGCCGCCTTCAGAATAAACGGGATGCTGAAGTAGAGGCCGAGCCTGAGCTCTTCCCGGACTATGCGGAACCGAGGTGGGCCGAGAGGGCGCAGAGCGGCGACACATGCGGCCAGAAACAGAGCGTGTGCCGCAAACTGCCAGATGATCCAGCCCTGCAGGGTCGACACCCCGAAGACGATACACGCGAGCGCCGCTGCGGCCGTGCGGATCAACGCAAAGCCCATGACAGCCTTGTTTGCAGCCCCGAAGTTGGAGAAGGCGATGAAGACCTGTTCGGTGAAAAGGATGGCCCGGACAAGGACGATGTTCGTCGCCAGCATCGTCGTAATCAGCAGGACGTTTGCCAGCCGGCTCTCGGCGACCTGGAAGAAGAACGGCAGGGCGGCGGCGCCGATCACAAGCAGAAGAAGCCCGGTTGTCGCGATCAGGATGAGATTGTGACCCAGGAACGTCGGGTAGATTGCCTGGTCCCGCGCGACCCTGCGCACGAGGCATTCCGTCGCCCCTAGTCCGCAGAGATGCACGGCGACGTTGGAAAGAGCCGTTATGGCAACGAAAAGGCTGAACTCATCGACGCCGAGGAAGCGGGCGAGGATGGCGAAGGTGAGGAGCTGCGCGGCCGAGCTGACGATCAGGCTGCCGCCCGATGCGGCATAGGCTGCCGCGTGCGGCAGGAGGGCGCGAAGGTTGCGGATCCGCGACGCGTGCTCACCCATTGCGCTCACCCTGCAACAGGCGCCGCGACGCGGGCGGAGGCGACGCCATGACGGTTGTTTTGCACGAACTGCCGATGCCACAATTGGGTGGAGAGGATGCCGACGAAGGCGGCGTTGTCGCGGAAGCCGGACAGCGGGCGAGAACGGGATTTCTCGTGAAGGCGCGAGACGGCGCGGGGATTGAAAAGTCCGGTGCCCGCGATCGCCTGCTCGCTCAGGCACTCTCCGACATAGGCTTGAGCCTGCCCGTCGAGGAAGGAACTGCTGTCCGGCGCCCGGTAGGGCTGCTTTGGCCGGTGGATAATCGTGTCAGGGACAAGGCCTTTCGCCAGGCGGCGCAGGATGTGCTTTTCCTCGAGCCCCTTCAGCTTTGCCTCAGGCGAAAGCCGGCAAGCGAATTCCACCACCCGATGATCGAGGAACGGGAAGCGGCCCTCAACCCCGTGTGCCATCGCCATCCGGTCGCCCTGGCTGGAGAGGATGTAGCCCGGCAGGAGAAAACGCGCCTCGAGATATTGAGCCTGGTGGAGCGGATGCCAGCGGCGAAAGTCCGGTGGGAGGCGCGACGCCAGGTCTTCGGCAGCATCGTAGCGGCCAAGGGTTGCCTTGAGCTCATCCGAATAGAAGATCTTTGCGGCGGTGGTGCTGCGGAAGCGCGGCCGGTGTGAGAAAAGCAAGTCGTCGGGCCGGTCGGTGCCAGCGCCGAAGTAGGCCGCCAGGTACTGGGGTGATTGCTGCTTCAACCCCGGCAGATAGGGGTAGAGCTTGCGGAACAGATGCGGCCGGATGCGGGAATGCGGTTGGCGGCCGCAGAAGCGCCGGACGCGTGCCTCGCGAAAGATATCGTAGCCGGCAAACACTTCGTCGGCACCCTCGCCGGTCAGCACCACCTTCATCCCCTCGCCTCGGACAAGGCCTGAGAGGCGGTAGAGAGGCGCGGGGGCAGTCCTTAGAACCGGGCGTTCCGCATGGCGCACCGCGTCTGGAAAACACGAGGCGATTTCCGAGCCGGCGCAGCGGACAGACCGATGGTGCGTGTTCAGGCTTTCGGCAACAAGCCGCTGGAAGCTGCTCTCGTCATGCTCGGCGCTGTCGAAGGTTACGGAAAATGTGTTGAGGCCGCTCGGAGCCATCGGAGCCGCGAGCGCAGTGATGAGGGAGGAGTCTAGGCCTCCGGAAAGATAGGCTCCCACCGGCACGTCGGCGCGCATGCGCAGTCGCACCGAGTCTGTCAGGAGTGCCTGCAGTTCCTCCTGCCGATCAGCTATCCGGCCGGGATCGATATCCCGCACGTCCGGAAATTGCATCGTCCAGTAGGCCCTGTCCGTAACCTGGCCGCCTTGCGCTATCAGGACGTGGCCGGGATCTAGCTCAAGGATCCCCTTGAAGGCGGTGCGCGGCGCAATCGGCGCCCACATCGTGAAGATCTGGTCCAGCGCGAACGGATCGAGTTCCGCCTCCACGCCTGGGACCTCCAGCAGCGCCTTGATCTCCGAGGCAAAGTAGAGAGTGTCACCGGAACGGGTGTAGAAAAGGGGACGGACCCCCATCCTGTCACGGGCCAGAAGGAGACGCCGACGTCGACCGTCCCAGATGGCGAAAGCGAAATCGCCGTTCAGGTGCTGGAGGCATTGCTCGCCGACAGATTCGTAGAGCTGCAGCAGAACTTCGGTATCGGTTTGGGTGCGGAAACGATGACCCTTTGCTACCAACTCGTCCCGCAGTTCGACATAGTTGAAGATCTCGCCGTTGAAGGTGATGACGATGTCCCCCGTGGAGTTGCTCATCGGCTGCCTTCCGTCGGAAAGGCCGACGATCGAAAGGCGCACATGGGCAAGACCCACGCCGTCTGCGGTGAAGGTACCGCGTCCGTCAGGCCCGCGATGGGCAATCGCCTCCGCCATTCCGTTAAGGAGGCGTTCTTTTCCGCCGGGATGAGTTGTTTCACCCATAAATCCTGCAAATCCGCACATATCCGGCCACCTTCTCGCGCCGAGAACCTAGCGGAAACGCCTGCAATCCGAGTTAAGAATGATCTGCAAAAGGCGGAAACGGTGAACGGAAGCTTAAGGCGGTGACATCTCCGAAATCACCGTCGGCCAGAGCTCGGATACCGTCGGATGGATTGGTACGGCCCAACGAAGCGCATCGACGGTGGCTCCCGCGTTCATGATGTCCAGGACGCCGTGGATCGCTTCGTCCCCGCCGGTGCCAAGGATGGCGGCTCCAAGGATCTGCCTGGTGTCGGCGTCAGCGACAATCTTCATGAAGCCCTGCGTCTCTCCCTTCTCGATCGCTCGCCCCACGCGGCTCATCGGACGCCTGCCAACAAGGACCTTCTTTCCCGCCTTCAATGCTTGAGCTTCGGTCATCCCCACGCGCCCCAGGGGCGGGTCGATATAAAGTGCATAACCCAGGATACGGTCCGAGACACGCCGGTCTTCCCCATCGAGGAGATTGGCAGCGACGATTTCGAAGTCGTTGTAGGCGGTGTGGGTGAAGGCGCCTTTGCCGTTGCAGTCGCCCAGAGCCCAGATGCCTTCGGCCGTCGTTGCGAGGTCGTCGCCAATCTTGATATAGCCGTGGTCGTCGACTTCCACCCCTGCCGTGTCGAGGCCGAGGTCATCTGTGTTGGGTCGCCGGCCCGTCGCCATAAGCACGTCCGATCCGATGATGGTCGGTGCGCCTTCACTGCAATCCACGCCGACGGCAACGCCATCCGGATGAGGCTCCAGTCGAATGCATTCGGCCCCGATCCGTACCTGGATGCCCTCCGCCTCCAGGATCTCGCGTATAGCGTCGGAGACGTCGTGATCCTCCCGACCGATGAGGCGCTCGCCTTTCTCGATCACAGTGACCTCAGCGCCGAACCGGCGGTACATCTGCGCAAACTCCAGCCCAATATAGCTGCCGCCGACGATGACGAGGTGGCGGGGCACCCGCTCCAGCAGGACGATGCTGCTGTTGGTCAGATAGGGCACCTGATCGACACCGGGAAAATCGGGAATGGCGGCCCGGCCGCCGACGTTCAGGAATATCCGCGGCGCCCGCAGAAGCTCCTCGCCCACCCGTATGACGTGGCGGGACTCGAAGCGTGCATGGCCTTCGATCAGCCTGCATTTCTCCATCGATTGCAGCCAATCGCGATTGTTCTTTCGCGCGTTCAGCGTCACCTGGTGAGAGCGCGCCATGACCTTCGGCATGTCCACCGTCGGCACACCTTCCAGTTCAATGCCGAAATCGGACGCGCGGCGCGTCAGGTGGGCAGCGTAGGCGCTGGCAACGAGCGCCTTGGTCGGCATGCAGCCGGTGTTGACGCATGTGCCACCCACATGCTTGCGTTCGATGATTGCAACGGACATTCCCGCCGCCGTCAATCGTCCCGCGAGCGGCGGGCCCGCCTGACCGGTGCCGACGATGATGGCATCGAAATCCTTCATGAGGCTGCAAACACGGTGAGTGCGTTGATGATCAACCAAGCGCCGACGATCGCAATCGCGTCCTCGATGAATGCCGCGGGCGCATCGCGCCGGAACGCCTTGGCCATTACGGACCGGAAGGCCGCGCCGCCCAATGTTCCGGCGACAGCGCCTACTGCTCCGGCTGCAAGGCCGCCCGTCCATTGCCCGAAGCCTGCGCCGATCGCCGCGCCAGCGACGGCTCCCATGATGACCCTGGTTGCGAACTGAATTGGAACGGTTCGGCTTGGTGTGGCGGGAAGCTGATCTGCCACCAGTTCGGCGACGGCGAGTATAGTCAGGATCAAGGCAGCCCAGATCGAGCCCAGGAAGGCCATCCAGGTGCCTGTCAATCCTATGAAACCGAAATAGGCTCCCCAGCTTGCCGCCGCAGGCGCGGTCATGGCGCGCAATCCGGCGATCATACCCATCAGCAATGCAAGCAGATAAATCATTAGGCGCCTTTCTTCGAACGATGTCTCTAATGCTCATCGAGGCGGTCATGTGATGCAAGCACGACCACAAGATTAGTCAAGCGGAAAGCGCCGCCGCGATCCTTGATCCCGACCGGGATGGCTTGTTGACTCTGCCGAAGCGTATGGAAACCGGCGCGGTATTCTCTATGATGACAAGTCGTTGTCCGGGGGAACTGCTGTCTTGCGTCGTCGTACCGCCATCCTGTCCCTAGTTTTCGTCGCACTCAGTCTCGGCGTGATATTCGGCGGCGGCGAGATCGTCGCGCGCCGGTACATGGACGAAACGGCTGCCCAAGCCGGCACGACGCTTCGTCTGGCGGTCTCGGCACTTGAAGGTCACCTGAAGCGTTACGAAGCGCTGCCTGCGCTCATCGCCGATCAGGCTCTGGTCGAGGAGCTGGTGCAGAAGCCGCATGACGAGCAACTGCGGGAACGGACCAACCGGTACCTGAAGGAGATCAACACCCTTCTCACGTCCTCCGACATCTATGTGATGACCCCGGACGGCGATACGATCGCCGCGAGCAATTATGACAGTCCGCTGAGCTTTGTCGGCGAGAATTTCAGCTACCGGCCCTATTTCCAGGACGCCGCCAACGGCAAGCAGTCTCGCTTCTATGCTTTGGGTACCACGTCGCTGAAGAGGGGCTATTATTTCGGTTCGCCTATCAAGGTGGCCGGTGCCGTGCTCGGCGTCATCGTCTTCAAGGTCGATATCGATGGCATAGAACGTTCTTGGACCGGCGGTGACAGCCGTATCTTCGTGTCGGATCCGGAGGGCATCATCTTCATGACCGGCTCGCCGGAATGGCTTTACTCTGCGATCGAGCCACTGACGCCCGAACGTCTCGCCCGCACCGAAGCTTCGCGCCGGTATGCCGATGCCTGGCTGCGGGAATTGCCGATCCGTCGCGGTAGCTATGCCGGACACGATAGCATCATGATTGCCGATACGGCCGGTGAGCGGGAATATCTGGTGGTATCGACCCTGATGCAGGAGGCAGGGTGGACGGTCAACGTGCTCATGGATACCGGTACAGTCCGTGCGCAGACCAAGACCACCGTTGTGGCGATCCTCCTGTTCATCTGCCTCGCCGCACTCTTCATGGCAATCATCATGCAGCGTCGGGCGCGGCTGAACGAGCGGATGCAGATGCAGGCGGAGGCAAAGCATGAACTGGAGAGGCGGGTCGCGGAGCGGACGGCCGATCTTGCCCGCGTCAACAGTCGCATCGAAAAGGAGATCGCCGAGCGGCGACTGACGGAGCAGCGCCTTCGGCAGACGCAGGCCGATCTGATCCAGGCGGGCAAGCTCGCCGGGCTCGGGCAGATGTCGGCTGCCCTTTCGCACGAGTTCAACCAGCCGCTTGCGGCAGCGAAGACCTATGCAGAAAGCGCGGACGTCCTCATCGAACTGGGCCGTGTCGACGAGGCTCGTGACAATGTACGGCGTATCTCGGCGCTGATCGATCGGATGGCATCGATCAGCAGGCATTTGCGCAACTTCGCTCGCAAGCCGAACGAGAAGCTGGGTGCGATAGCCGTCAGTGAGGTGGTGAAGGATACGTGCGAGATCGTCGATGCACGCCTGAAAATCGCCAAGGCGGAGCTCCGCATCGACCTGCCGCCGGATCTGCCGCAGGTCAGGGCAGGGGCTGTTCGTCTGCAACAGGTTCTCGTCAACATCATCACCAACGCTGCCGACGTGGTGGAGGGGCAGGAGCACAGGGTGATCGAGCTCTCCGCGCATCATCAGGCGGGCAAGGTCGTGATCCTTGTCCGGGACCAGGGGACGGGAGTTGCGGCAGCGATACGGGAGCGGATATTCGATCCCTTCTTCACCACCAAAGGTGTCGGCAAAGGGCTCGGGCTTGGGCTCTCGATCTCCTACAACATCATCAAGGACTTCGGTGGCAGCCTGACCGTGTCGGATCATTCCGACGGCGGCGCGGTCTTCCGCGTCGAGCTCCATGCCGCTTCCGAAGCCCTGAAGGCGGCAGAATGAGCGAGCAGCGGGTCTTTCTGGTCGACGACGAGGAGGAGTTGCGCCGTTCCACAGCGCAGGCGCTGGAACTCTTCGGCCTGCCGGTCGTCACCTTCTCCAACGCCGACCATGTGCTGGAGCTCATGGGCTACGGGTTCGACGGCGTTGTGGTTACGGATATCCGGATGCCAGGAACGGACGGGATGACGCTGCTGCATCGGATTCGCGACCTCGACAGCGAAATCCCCGTCATCCTGGTCACGGGTCATGGTGATGTGCAACTGGCGGTGAAGGCGATGCGGGAGGGAGCATACGATTTCCTGGAAAAACCCTTCACGCCCCAGCATCTCGCCGGCGTGATCCGCAGGGCGATGGACAGACGAGGCCTGGTTCTCGAAAACAGGCGGTTGAGGGCGGTTGCCGGCAAGCGAGACGACCTCGAGGCGCGCTTGCCCGGACGAACCCAGGTCATGGTGGATCTGCGATACCGGATCCGGGCCATCGGAGCGACGGATGCCGACACGCTGATCATCGGCGACACAGGGGCCGGCAAGGAGGTGGTCGCCCGCGCGCTGCACGATATCAGCCCGAGGGCAAACCGTCCCTTCATCGCCATCAACTGTGCGGCCCTGCCGGAGAACCTGATCGAAAGCGAGTTGTTCGGCCACGAGGCCGGTGCCTTCCCCGGTGCCATCCGCGCCCGCTTCGGCAAGTTCGAGCACGGGCGAGGCGGCACGATCCTGCTGGACGAGATCGGGTCGCTTCCCTTCGACTTGCAGGCGAAATTCCTTCGTGTCCTGCAGGAACGTGTCATCACCCGCCTTGGATCGAATGAGGTCGTCCCGCTCGACGTCCGCTTCATCGCCACCAGCAAGGTCGACCTGGAGGCGGAAGTGGCTGCCGGGCGCTTCCGTGCCGACCTTCTCTACCGTCTCAACGTGGCGACAATTCATGTCCCGTCGCTGGAACAGCGCCGTGCCGACATTCCACTCCTGTTCCTGCAACTGGTCCGTGAAGCAGCGGCCCGCTACGGCCGGGAAGATGCCGAGGTGCCGCCGGATGTGATATCCGCTGTTGCACAGAGGGAGTGGCCCGGCAACGTTCGGGAATTAAGGAATGCCGCGGATCGCTTCGTTCTACGCCTGGACGCAGGTCCGGGTGACCCCTTGATTATCCGCGAGGGAAGCGAGAGGCTTTCCGACAAAGTCGCAGCCTTCGAGCGCAGCGTTATTGCGAGTGCCATTGCTGCGCACGGCGGAGCCCTGCGACCAGCCTATGAGATGCTCGGGATCTCGCGAAAGACTCTTTACGAGAAGATGCAGAAATACGGATTGGACAAGAAGATGCTCAGTCCAGAGCAAGCGGGCTCGGAAGACCGCGAGAGCTGACGCCTCGTCGATCCGTCCTAATGGGTGGATTTCCACCCGTTATTCTCCGGTCTTGTTTCCTTTTCCACCCATGGCTCTGATCAGACAAGGCTCTATCGCCCGTCAAACAATCATCAACAATTGCCTCGTGGTAAATTGCGGCAACAAGGTGCATCACGGCTGGCGACGGAGGAACTTGCGCCCGCTGATTACTGTATCGTGGAGGAATCTCATGAAGATACTTAACGCTGTTCTCGGCGCGACCGCTGTTGCCGCCGTTTCCCTGTTCTCTGCCGGCGCCGGCGCACAGACCTACCCTGACCGTACGATCACTATGGTGGTACCGTTTGCAGCAGGCGGCCCGACCGATACGGTTGCCCGTCTTGTAGCGGAGTCGATGTCCAAGGATCTTGGTCAGCAGGTGATCGTGGAGAACGTCGGCGGTGCCGGTGGGACGCTCGGGGCGGCTCGGGTCGCCAATGCCGAGGCTGACGGCTACACCGTGCTGCTGCACCACATCGGCATGGCGACCAGCGCGACGCTCTACCGCAAGCTGCCCTACGACACCCTCAATGCATTCGAGTACGTGGGGCTGGTGACCGAAGTGCCGATGACGATCGTGGCCCGCAAGGACCTCGAGCCTACCGACATGGCCGGCCTCATCGAATACGCAAAGGCCAACAAGGATACCGTGACCGTTGCCAACGCCGGTATCGGCGCTGCATCGCACCTGTGTGGCATGCTGTTCATGAGCGCGCTCGAAACGCCGCTCGTAACGGTACCCTATAAGGGCACCGGACCGGCCATGACCGATCTTCTCGGCGGGCAGGTCGACATCATGTGCGACCAGACGACCAACACGACCAAGCAGATCCAGGCAGGGACGATCAAGGCCTATGCCGTGACCTCTCCGGAGCGCCTGGACGTGCTGAAGGATATTCCCACGACCGCCGAAGCCGGTCTCGCGGACTTTCAGGTCGGCATCTGGCACGGCATCTACGCGCCGAAGGGCACGCCCGCCGAGGCCGTGGAGCGCCTTTCCAAGTCTCTCCAGGTTGCGCTGAAGGACGAGAATGTCGCGGCCCGCTTCGCAGAACTCGGCACCGAGCCTTCTCCGGAAGCGGATGGCACGCCTGACGCCTTGAAGGCGAAGCTCGAAAGCGAGATTGCACGCTGGAAGCCGGTGATCGAAGCTGCCGGTCAGTACGCGGACTGATCTCCGTCAACATGTTGACGCCGATTCTCTCCCTTCAGTGGGCGAGGGTCGGCTTTGCGGCGCCGTCTCGCCGGCGCCGCCTCCTCTTAACGGAGCGACCATGAAAGCCTTCAGATTTGACGTCCCCAATGTCATTTGCGGACTCCTGTTTATTGCTCTCGCCCTCTTCTTCGGCATGCAGTCCTATGATTTGGACCTGGGAACG
The DNA here is from genome assembly GCF_902502825.2 of Pseudorhizobium flavum. The sequence goes on along the minus strand of NZ_LR723670.1, from coordinate 3,013,744 downwards.
GCCTTCCGCATGGGGCCAGGCTACTTTCCCTTCGTCCTTGCCTGCTGCCTTGCGCTATTCGGATTAATTCTCATCATTCAGTCAGTTCGCGTCGAGGGCGAAGCCATCGGACATATCGCGTGGCGAGGCATGCTATTCATCCTGCCGGCACCGATCTTCTTCGGCTTCACCGTCCGCGGCCTCGGCTTCGTGCCGGCGCTGTTCCTGACCGCGTTGATTGCGTGCTTTGCTTCGAGCCGTATGACGCCGGTCACTGCCGTGCTGCTTTCCGCTGGCCTGACGATCTTCTGCTTCCTCGTGTTCAGCTACGGGCTCAATCTGCCGTTCCGGTCGGTCGGCCCCTGGCTGGGCTACTAAGGGAGGACGCGACATGGATTTCATCAGCAATCTCGAACTGGGGTTCGCGACCGCAACTTCGTTCAACAACCTGTTCTTCTGCCTTATCGGTGTCCTTCTCGGAACTCTTATCGGCGTCCTCCCGGGGATCGGACCAACGGCGACCATTGCCATGCTGCTGCCGATCACGTTCCAGCTGGAGCCGGTCTCCTCGCTGATCATGCTTGCGGGGATTTATTACGGTGCGCAGTATGGCGGATCGACGACGGCGATCCTCATCAACCTGCCGGGCGAATCCTCATCGGCCGTGACGGCGATCGACGGCTATCAGATGGCGCGAAAGGGCAGGGCGGGCGTCGCACTCGCAATCGCTGCGCTCGGCTCGTTCTTCGCAGGCAGCGTCTCGACCTTCCTCGTGGCGATCTTCGCGCCGCCGCTCACGGCAATCGCCCTGCAGTTCGGTTCCGCCGAGTACTTTTCCCTAATGGTCGTGGGTCTCGTCTCCTCCGTGGCGCTTGCCCATGGCTCGATCATCAAGGCGCTTGCCATGGTCACGCTCGGGCTCCTGCTGGGGCTGGTCGGTACGGATATCTATACGGGCACACCCCGGTTCACGCTGGGCATTCGCGAATATGCCGACGGCCTCAATTTCGTGGCAGTCGCGGTTGGTGTCTTCGGCATTGCCGAAATCCTTCGCAACTTGGAAAGCGAAAAGACCCGGTCCCTGCTGATGGCCAAGGTCACCAATCTCTTCCCGACCAAGGACGACTTCAAGCAGATGGTTGCGCCGGTGCTGCGAGGCACGGCAATCGGTTCGGCGCTCGGCATATTGCCAGGTGGCGGTGCAATCCTCGCAGCCTTCGCCTCCTACACGGTGGAAAAGAGGGTTTCGAAAAACCCTGAGGAGTTCGGCCAGGGGGCAATCGCAGGCGTGGCTGGACCTGAATCCGCGAACAATGCCGGCGCGCAGACCTCGTTCATTCCGCTCCTTACGCTTGGCATCCCTGCGAACCCCGTGATGGCGTTAATGATCGGCGCCATGATCATCCAGGGAATCGTGCCGGGTCCGAATGTGGCCACCGAGCAGCCGGCGCTGTTCTGGGGCATCATTGCCTCGATGTGGATCGGCAACCTGATGCTCGTGGTTCTGAACCTGCCCCTGGTGGGGCTCTGGGTGAAGCTCCTGACCGTGCCTTACTACGTGCTGTTCCCGATCATCATGGCGTTCTGCTCGATTGGGGTCTACAGCGTCAACTCCAACGTCTACGACCTCTATGCCGTCGCCTTCTTCGGGTTCATCGGCTACGTGCTGGCAAAACTGCGGTGCGAACCGGCACCCCTGCTGCTTGGCTTCGTGCTTGGCCCGTTGCTGGAGGAGAACCTCCGGCGTGCGATGATCCTGTCGCGCGGCGACCCGACCACCTTCTTCACGCGGCCGATCAGCGCGACGCTCCTCATCATTGCGCTTGCGGTCCTGGTCGTCGTGCTGCTGCCGAGCGTCAGGAAGAAGCGCGATGAGGTCTTTCAGGACGAGGACTAAAGGAAAACTGCAGGTGCTCAGATCGAATGGAGCACCTGCAGTTCCGAAACCTGCGGCTGCTCCGCGATCCGCCGCAGCAGCAGGCGGCCCATGGTCGCACCCGCTGCAGCAAGGTCCTCATAGATCGTTTCGACGCGTGGCCTGATCTGGTCGAACAGGCCAGATGTCTGCTTCGCAACGAGGTGGATGTCGCTGCCGAGATGCAGGCCCTTGTCATAGGCGGCCGCCATTGTGGCGAGCGCGGAGACCTCGCCGCCGCAGATGAAGCCGTCGGGAGGCGACGTCTCGCTCAGCAGGCGAAACATCGCCAATCTTATCTCCTCCGACTTGCTGTCGAGCGTGACGTCCCCCGCGATCTCGAAGGGAACGCCGGCTTCTCGGACGGCCGTCATGAAGCCATGCCGCATATGGTGGGCGAAGGTGAACCTGTCCGGTGGTAGGATGATACACAGTTTCCTTGCGCCCGCGGAAATCAGTTTGCGGGCAGCCTCGTAGGCAAAGGCATAGTTGTCGAAATCCACATAGGGATGCTGCGTCGCGAGTTCCGTCCTGCCGTGACAGATGAAGGGAAAACCCCGTTCCAGCAGCAGCTTCACCCGTTCGTCGGACGGCTCGGTGCGGGTGAAGAGAATGCCGTCGGCCATTCGGTTGCGCATGATGTAGCGGACCGGGTCCAACGGTGGCGTGTCTGAGAAATGCGGGGTGATGACCAGATGATAGGGCGTGCCCCGCAATGCCTCGGTAAGGCCGTTGATCATCGACGTCGCGTAGCCGAGAATTTCCTCGTGTGGATCGAGCACCAGGCTGATCACATTGGTGCGGCCGGTGCGAAGCCGCTGCGCCGCCCGGTCGGGGAAGTAGCCGATCTCCTCTGCCACCCGCCGCACACGCTGGCGGGTTTCGAGCGCGATCTGCGGCGCGTCGGCCAAGGCGCGCGATACCGTTGTGACCGCCAGGCCCGTCAATTCGGCGAGGGTCTTCAGGGTCGGCTTTACGTCTTCCGTGCCGTAGGGTCGGGTCTGCGGCATCAAGGTTGACGCAGCGCCTCTCTTCTTCCGATTGCTCATCGGCGTAGCATTTCTCCACCGGGGCCGATCCCAGCTCCCGCGATAAATATATCGTTATAAATTTGCGGGGCAATGACCTCTCCCTGCAGTGGAACAAAAAATGACAAATGATAACAGCCGGATGAATCGACGGTGCGAGACGCTTCAATCCATGTGGCTCGGGTTGACAGCCCCCGTGTTTGTATCGTTATAAATCGACTTATCCGGAGAGGAGCCCGGATCAAGAGGAGATTCCCATGAAGATCGAAACATTTTCAAAGCTGGCCGCCGGCGCTGCCATGATTGCGCTGACGGCCGGGGCAGCGAAGGCCCAGGAAAGCGTTGAAGTGCTGCATTGGTGGACGTCTGGCGGCGAGGCTGCCGCGCTGAACGTCCTGAAGGAAAACCTGCAGAAGCAGGGTATTGGGTGGCAGGACATGCCGGTTGCCGGCGGCTCTGGCGTGCAGGCGATGACGGCGCTTCGCGCCCGTGTCACCTCCGGCGATCCGCCGACCGCAGTACAGATGCTCGGTTTTGATATCAAGGACTGGGCGGAAATGGGCGTGGTGGGCAACCTCAACGACCTCGCAACGGAGCAGGGTTGGGACAAGGTCATCCCCGCAGCCCTTCAGGAATTCTCCAAGTTCGACGGCGACTGGATCGCCGCGCCCGTCAACGTCCACTCCACGAACTGGCTGTGGCTGAACAAGGCGGCGCTCGACAAGGCTGGTGGCGAGCCGCCGAAGAACATGGACGAGCTGTTCGCGCTGCTCGACAAGTTCAAGGAACAGGGCATCACGCCGCTCGCACACGGTGGCCAGCCCTGGCAGGACGGCACGCTGTGGGAGTCGGTCGTTCTCTCCGTGGGCGGCATGGACTTCTACAAGAAAGCCGTGATCGAGGCAGATGCCGAAGCGCTTTCCAGCGATACGATGCGCCAGGTCTTCGACAACATGTCGAAACTGCGCGAGTACTTCGACCCGAACTTCTCCGGGCGCGATTGGAACCTCTCAACTGCGCTTGTCATCGAAGGACAGGCGGGCGCCCAGCAGATGGGTGACTGGTCGAAGGGTGAGTGGCTGCGCGCGGAGAAGAAGCCGGGCGAGGACTTCGTCTGCATCCGCTTCCCCGGGACGCAGGGCTCGGTGCTCTTCAACTCCGACCAGTTCGTGATGTTCGATGTCGGTGAGGACAAGCGCAATGCGCAGCTCAAGATGGCTGCAGCCGTCGAGGATCCTGCCTTCCAGATCGCCTTCAACACGGTCAAGGGTTCGGTTCCGGCCCGGACAGACGTTCCGGACACGGAATTCGACGATTGCGGCAAGAAGGGCATGAAGGACCTTGCCGAGGCTGCAGCAAGCGGTAACCTCGCCGGGTCGCTCGCCCACGGCCACGCCCAGCCGTCGTCGGTTAAGGAAGCCGTGTTCGACGTCGTGACCCAGCATCTCAACGGCCAGATCACGACCGATCAGGCGCTCGAGCGCTTGCCGCAGGCCGTTGCAGCGGCTCAATAAGGCTGCGACCTTGAGACATCTCTGAAAATGGCCGGGAATTCCCGGCCATTTTCTCACCCAGTCCAAGCGAGTTGAGCCGGGATCTGCCGGAGGTGGTGCATGACAACCATTGAGCCCGTTCCCTACGTCACGCCCGAGCGACCACGACGCAGGCTTGCGGAGCGTCTCGGCGCCGCGTTGCCAAAGATCGTGCTGGCACCGTCCTTTGCGATCAGCCTGATCTTCGTCTACGGATTCATCCTGTGGACTGTCTACCTGTCCTTCACGCGCTCCCGGATCCTGCCGGTCTACGACCTTGTCGGCTTTGACGCCTACTACCGCCTCTGGTCCCAGCCGAACTGGTACATGGCGATCAAGAACCTCGCGATCTTCGGGGTTCTCTATATCAGCCTCTGCATCGCCATAGGCCTGTTCATCGCGATTCTGATGGACCAGCGCATTCGCGCGGAAGGTGTGTTGCGGCCGATCTTCCTTTATCCGATGGCGCTTTCCTTTGTCGTTACCGGCACTGCCTGGAAATGGTTTCTCAACCCGGGGCTCGGGCTGGAGAAGACCATGCACAACCTCGGCTGGGAGAGCTTCAAGTTCGACTGGCTGATCAATACCGACATGGCGATCTATACCATCGTCATTGCCGGCGTCTGGCAGGCATCCGGTTTCATCATGGCGATGTTCCTTGCAGGCCTGCGCGGCATAGACGGGGGAATCATCAAGGCGGCGCAGATCGATGGCGCACCGACCCTTGCCATTTACCGGCGGATCATCATCCCCATGCTCCGGCCTGTCTTCCTGTCCGCCGTCATCGTGCTCGCGCACATGGCGATCAAGTCTTACGACCTCGTGATCGCGCTGACTGGCGGCGGCCCCGGCAACGCGACCGAGCTGCCGTCGACCTTCATGTATTCCTACACATTCACGCGCAGCCAGATGGCCGTCGGTTCTGCAAGTGCGGTGATGATGCTGATGGGCATCACGGCGATCATCGTTCCCTATCTCTATTCCGAGCTTCGGGAGAAGCGCACATGAGCGCCGCCAGCGATTCCGTCAGTGCTGGTTCGGCGAGAACCGCGCGCATTGTCATCTATACGCTTCTGGTCATTTTGGCTGCAGTCTACCTCCTGCCGCTCTACGTGATGCTGACGACCTCCTTCAAGTCGCTCGCGGAGATCCGCGGCGGCGACATGCTGGCCTTGCCGCGCGATCCCTCCTGGGCCGCCTGGACAAAGGTTTGGGGCGATGCATGCATCGGCGTGACCTGCGAAGGCATCAAGGGATACTTCTGGAATTCCATCAAGATGGTGGTGCCGGCGGTGGCGATCTCCACAGTACTTGGTGCGCTCAACGGCTATGTGCTGACCAAGTGGCGCTTTCCCGGCCACAAGATCGTCTTCGGCCTCATGCTGTTCGCCTGCTTCATTCCCTTCCAGGCGGTTCTTATTCCCATGGCGCGGGTGCTCGGTATCTTCGGCCTTGCCAATTCGACGTCCGGCCTCGTCTTCGTCCATGTCGTGTATGGTCTCGGCTTCACCACCCTGTTCTTCCGCAACTATTACGAAGCCTTTCCGGATGAGCTGATCAAGGCGGCAATGATCGACGGCGCCGGCTTCTTCAAGATATTCTGGCGGATACTGCTGCCGAGTTCGGGCCCGATCATCGTCGTCACCGTGATCTACCAGTTCACCAATATCTGGAACGACTTCCTGTTCGGCGTATCCTTCTCCTCCGGCTCGGAATCGCCGATGACCGTCGCACTCAACAACCTCGTTTCCTCATCCACCGGCGTCAAAGAATACAACGTCGACATGGCGGCGGCCGTCTTCGCCGCCCTGCCGACGCTCTTCGTCTACATCGTCGCCGGACGCTATTTCGTGCGAGGCCTGATGGCCGGCGCAGTCAAGGGATAACCGCAATGAGCTTTCTTCGGATCAGCAACCTCTACAAGAAGATCGGCAACAACGAGGTTCTGAAGGATATCAACGTCGAGATGGAGAAGGGCGACTTTCTTGTCCTGGTTGGACCGTCGGGCTGCGGCAAGTCCACCCTGCTCAATGCGATTGCGGGGCTGATGCCGCCGACCTCCGGCGAGATTGTCCTCGACGGCCAGGTCATCAACGACCTGCATCCTTCCAAGCGGGACATCGCCATGGTGTTCCAGAGCTACGCGCTCTATCCAAACATGACGGTGGAGGAGAACATTGGATTCGCGCTCGAGATGCGCGGCGTAGGCAAGGCGGAACGCGCCGAGGCCGTCAAGAATGTCGCCGGAACGCTGCAGATCGAGCATCTGCTGAATCGGCGGCCGAGTCAGCTTTCGGGCGGGCAGCGCCAGCGCGTGGCAATGGGTCGGGCGCTGGTCCGGCAACCGCGCGTCTTCCTGTTCGACGAGCCGCTCTCCAATCTGGATGCGAAGCTGCGCGTGGAGATGCGGGCCGAGATCAAGTCGCTGCACCACAATACCGATGCCACCATCATCTACGTCACCCACGACCAGATCGAGGCGATGACCCTGGCAACAAAGATCGTCGTCCTCAAGGATGGCGGGATCCAGCAGGTCGGCACGCCCTCGAAGATCTACAACCGCCCCGCCAACCTCTTCGTGGCCGACTTCATGGGGTCGCCCGCCATGAACATGCTGAAGGGCCGTACCGTGGCAGACCACGGCGTGCGTCAGATTGCGCTCTTTGGTGGCAAGGTGAACGTGGCCATGCCTTCGTCCGTGACGACAGACGTTCCGGACGGCAGGGAGGTCATTCTCGGCCTACGGCCGGAAGGCATCACCGACGAAGGGATGGTCGACCCCACCGCCCATGCGATCGCAAAGGTTGAGGCCGATGTGAGCCTTGTGGAGCCGACTGGCTCGGACACCTTCGTGACTGCCCGCCTCGCAGGTGAAACGTTCACGGGACGTGTGCGTGCCGATGTCGCCATCGCCCCGAAACAACGCTTCACGTTTGTGTTCAATCTCGACAAGGCCGTGGTGTTCGATCCCTCGACCACGCAGCGTCTCGCCTGAGCCGTCCCACCGGAACAATCATTTCCCGCGTCTGTTGGAAGGTGACCGAAATCACCGAAGAGAGGCGTTATCATGAGCAAGGATCAGACACTGTCTGGCGGCTACCGCAATGAAGCATTGCGGGACGCGCGCGACGTCCCAAGCGATCGACCCCATTCCGCCGACAATCGGGAAAGCCCGTCCGCGGCAACTGCCGAAGATGCCTATGGCCGAAACGAGATGTCAAAGGCGTGGGCACGCGAGTCTTATCGCGCCGATTACAAGCGTGCCGGCACCGGCAGGCGCAACGAATTCGGGTCGAAGCGCGTTGATGGCCGAGAGACGAAGCGCGAGCCGGAGTGACTCCGGCTGCCGGATACTGGCACAGACAGGAGCAGACGATGACTTCCTCCAAAAAACCGGCCGATGCGAAGACAGTCGAGCGTGACGCGAGCGGTCAGTTCGCGAACGTGAAGGCGGGTGGGCACAGTTCTGGGGTCGCGAGCGCAAAACCCACAGTGATTACCGGGTCGGAAGACGCCACTGCACACAAGGCTCCGCCAGGCGAGGACGAGCCCGCGAATGAGTGGGATTCCAACTTCGACGTTGGGGAGCATCCTGCGGATCGATAGGGCGTGCTCGGCCACATGTTTCGAAGCGGCGCAACATTGCTTCGATCTGTGACTCCGCACGTCGGCCGAGGCCGTTGCGAGCAGGCAGCCTTTACCCCGGCACGCAAATTATCATCGCAGACAATCAAAAGATTGGCCCCCCTTTGAAAAGTCGCTAAATAACGTCCTCGTGCATATCACGTGAGGGCGGACATATGAGGCTTTCTGCGGATGCGGCCGTTTCAGACGCCGCGGGAGGTAAGATGTAGTGCGGAAGCTGTTTCGGTTTTCACCGACCTTCCCCACTGCACCGATCAGCGTCTATCTCATGGCCCTTTCAGCGGTCGTGGCCCTGCCGCTCGTGGTGTTTGTGCTCCTCTTGATGATGGAGCTGGAGCGCCGCGACCGCGAGATCCTCGCCGCCAATACCGCAGAGGATGCACAAGTGGTGGCGCGTTCGGTTGAGCGTACCCTGCAGGATATGACGACGACGCTGCGGATTCTCTCCACTTCGCCCGAACTTGAGAATGGCGATCTTCGATCCTTTCACAACCGCACGCAGAACAGCCTTCGCTCCAATTCCCTTTATGTTCTGGCGGTGGACGCCGAGGGACAGCAGCTTCTGAACACGCGCCTGCCCTACGGCACGCCGCTCAGGAAAGTGTCAAATCCATCTGCCCTCGCGACTGCGCTTGAGACGGGCGTCACGCATGTCTCCGACGTCTTCTTCGGCGCAACGAGCGAGCAGTTTGTCTTCAACGTCACAATGCCCCTTCCAGAGAGGATGACCCGCTCTTCGGACGCTGTCGCCTTGATCATGACGCAGAATGCGGCGGATCTTACCAGGGTGATCAGCACGGAAAGCCTGCCTCCCGGCTGGTCGGTCGCGATCGTGGACGGCGCAGGTACGATCATTACGTCCATGGGAGCCAGCAACGCTTCGCCGATCAGTGCCTTCCCACAAGAGACACTGAAATTGATGACGGGTATTAACGGGACGATCGAAGATGTGGACGGCAAGCCACGGCAGATCTACGGATACGGGCAGGTTGTGGGATCGACCTGGAGGGCGGTGATCTGGGGGCCGATCGAGGCTGCCCAGAGTGAAATCGTCGAGGCCTCCCGTAGCCTGATGATCGGCAGCCTGCTCTTTCTTGGTATCGGCATGCTTTGCGGCTACCTGATTGCCCGCCAGTTGCGGATACCCATTCGGCAGATCGCCCAGATGGCGGAGCGTATCGGCAAGGGAGAAATCGTTTCGCCCGTGGAGACGCGCATCCGCGAGGCCAGCCAGATTTCTGTGGCTCTCTCCAACGCATCCTTCGACCGCAGCCAGGCGGAAGATCGGATGCACCTTATCCTCCAGGAACTCGTCCATCGAACCAAGAACATCCTGACCCTGGTCCAAGCCATGATGCGACAGCTGGCTCGCCAGTCAAAGGACATGGATGAGTTCCAGAAGGCGATCTCCGACAGAATCCAGGGTTTGGGAAAGTCTATCGAGGCCCTCGCGATCGAACAGTGGACCGGGGTGCCGTTGCGGCGCCTCGTCACCGTTCAACTTGATACCTTCGCAAACGTCGCGGACCGCGTGGAACTGCAGGGCGACGATTTCCTCCTCCGCGCCGAGGCGGTCCAGAATCTCGGCTTGGTGCTGCATGAACTTGCCACCAACTCCATCAAGTATGGTGCACTTTCGGTTCCTGATGGCCGGGTTCGCATGTCGTGGCGACAGGAAGATCCGTCTGACCCGAAGTCCCTGCTCCACCTGTCATGGGAGGAGATCGGCGGTCCCCCTGCCGTCGAACCACAGACCACCGGCTTCGGCACGACCATCATCAGGCGCCACGCGGCTGCCGCCTTCGGCGGGCAGGTCGATATCCGCTATCTTGCTACCGGGCTCATCTGGACGCTTGTGGCGCCGAGAGACGCTTTCGAGCGCGGTCCGGGCGAGGCGGCGCAGGAATTCCTTTTGTGATTGCGCCGCAGCGGAACGAAGATCAGGGGCCGCCGTTGTTAGGCCCATGGATGCCGTCACAGATCTCCCCACCTTCGACGAACAGTCCCTTAAAGCTGTTGGTCTAACCTATGTGAGCGATGCCGAACCTGGAATTCGCCGCCAAAGAAGGGGTAAGGGCTTCTGCTATCGTCTCCCCGATGGACGCGTTCTCAGTGATCCGGATGAGAAGCGCCGGATCGCAGCGCTCGGACTGCCGCCCGCTTACGAGAATGTCTGGATTTGCATGGATCGCCGGGGACACCTGCAGGCCACGGGCTATGATGCGCGCGGGCGCAAGCAGTACCGGTATCATCCGGAGTGGCAGAGCCTAAGAAGCGAACTGAAGTTCGATCAGCTTGCCCGTTTCGGTGAAGTGCTGCCGCGGATCCGGCGGCGGATCGAGCGGGATCTGGCTCTAGGACTGGAGACTCCCGAGGCGGTCCTAGCCGCGATCATCGCTTTGATGGATACCGCGCATCTGCGCGTGGGCAATCAGGCCTATGCAAAGGAAAACAAGACCTACGGGGCGACGACCCTGTTGAAGCGACACATGACGTTGACGGAAGAGGCCGTGGTCCTTCGCTTCACGGCAAAGGGAGGAAAGCGTGTCAGCCATACGATCAGGCACCCACGGCTCCAGCGGATATTCGAGGAGATAGCTGATCTGCCGGGGCGCCAACTCTTTTCCTGGCCCGATGATGCTGGTACCGCCCATCCTGTCGATTCCGGCCGGCTCAATGCCTATCTCGCCGACGTCGCGGGTTTCCCGGTCTCGGCAAAAACGTTTAGGACCTGGGGTGGGAGCCTTGCCGGCTTTGCCGCCGTCTGGCAGGCCTGCAAGGAAGGTTCGCAACCCCGTGTGAAGCTGATCTGCAAGGCTGCATCCGAGCGGCTCCACAATACCCCTGCCGTCTGCCGCTCCAGCTACATCCATCCGGCCGTGCTGGCCCTCGTGGATGATATTTCCCCGGTGGAACGGCTGCTCAAGAACGAGCTCGAGCTTCCGCAGCTGCGTGGCTTGCGCACCGATGAGCGGCGTCTGCTGGCAGTATTGAAAAGCTCGAGCCTTCAGACGCAAACGGGTGCGGCTGCGGACCCCCTCCAGCGGTGGAGGGCCGCAGCCGCAGAGGCATGATCAGGCGGCGCGACGGGCGTGGCGGCCTTCCTTGACTTCCTCGACAATCTTGGCGACGAAGGGCTGCAGGTCCTTCGGCGAGCGCGAAGTGATGATGCCGTTGTCGACAACCACGGCCTCATCCACCCACTGCGCGCCAGCGTTACGAAGGTCGGTCTTGATCGATGAGTAGGACGTTGCCTTGCGGCCGCGCAGCGCGTCGGCTTCTACCAGAAGCCATGGCCCATGGCAGATGGCGGCTACGGGTTTTCCGCTCTTCACGAAGCTCCGGACCAGTTCTACTGCATCCTCGTCGGCGCGTAGCACGTCCGGGTTGATCTGGCCGCCGGGAAGCACGATGGCGTCGTAATCCTCGACATTGACGTCCGAGATTACGAGATCGACATCGACGCTATCGCCCCAGTCCTTCTCGTCCCAGCTCTTGATCTGTCCGGGCTTGATCGAGGCGATCCGCACTTCAGCACCCTGTTTTCTGAGTTCCTCCAGGGGAACGCGAAGTTCCGACCGCTCATAACCATCGGTCGCGAGAATGAGAATGGACGCAGACTTGAAGTCAGCCATTGTTTGCTCCTGTTGATGCCGTTGCGTTAGCGAGGCCTAAAGCCTGCCGCTGGAGAGGTCCCGCCCGTTGATCGACGCAGGTGCGCTGATTTCTTCCTGGGGGCCCTTGGGCAGTGGCAGTTCCACGGACTCCGGTACCAAGACCTGCACATCCTCCGAAGGATGCTCTGTGTGCAGTTCGCGCTTGGATGTGTGTGTTTTACCAAACAAGCGCTGAAGAAAACTGAACATTGTCGATCTTCCTTCCTGCAAGGCCTCTCGGAGTAGCAAACCCGCGACACCGCCTTGGGTTCCACTTTTCTTTCTCCGTGAAATCTAACTTGAACCCATGTCTGGAACAAATTCCCGATCGGCCGGTTATGCCGAATGGCCGTAGGGTGACGCGGACGTGAATGCTGGGGGCGACTTGAAGCAAGATACAGCTTGCCTAACGGTTCGAAGAGAGGAGCCAAGGCGCTTCGCTGCCGCCCTCTTTGAGCGGTGGCAGAGTTTAACGAGGCACGTTGCCTGGGTAACCGCTTTTCCCCTTCTGACGTCCTGCAGCGGTATTCAGTCTGCCCTGGATCCGGCCGGTCCAGAGGCTTCTGACGTCGCCCGCCTTTTCTACGTGATGCTGATCGGAGGTGGCCTTATCTGGGCGGGCGTCGTGATGGTGCTGTTCTATGCAGCGCGCAAGGCACGCGAGCCGCATTCGGAGCGGGTGGCCGGCCGCGTCATTCTCTGGTGCGGGGTGATCGGTCCTGTGATCGTGCTGACGATCCTTCTTTCCTATGCCGTCTGGCTGATTCCAAACCTGCGGCCCTGGTCCTCGGCCATTGCGGAAGGCGTTCGCCAGATCGAGATCACCGGAGAACAATTCTGGTGGCGGGTGCGCTACCTTGATGAGCAAGGCGAGGTCCTTCTGGAGCGCGCGAACGAGATCAAGATGCCGGTCGGCCAGCGCGTTGTCTTTCTCGTCAAGTCTCCGGACGTCATCCACTCCTTCTGGGTCCCCTCCCTCGGCGGCAAGATGGACATGATTCCGGGCCGAACCAATCACATCATGCTGGAGGCATCCAGGCCCGGCATCTACCGCGGCGTCTGTGCCGAGTTCTGCGGTCCGTCGCATGCGCTCATGGCCTTCTTCGTGGAGGCACTCGAGCCCTTGGATTTCGAGGCGTGGCTTCAGGGGAGCCGAACAGCCGAGACCGACCGAGCCAGCGAGGGGCATGCTCTTTTTCTGCGACACGGCTGCGGAGCCTGCCATGCGATCGACGGAACGGAGGCGCAGGGGACAATCGGCCCGAACCTCACCGCCTTCGGCGCGCGCGGCAGTGTCGGCGCCGGAACCATGCCAAACACGCCGGAAAATGTCGCTCGCTTCATTCGTCACCCCTCCGAGATCAAGCCGGGATCACGGATGCCGTCCTTCGCCATGCTTCCGGACGGAGATGCCGAGCGTATCGCCACTTACCTTGCGGGGCTGAAATGACAGAGGTACTCGGCGATTTCTCTCCCGAGGAGCGGGCTGCGCAGGCGGAGCGGCTGCGGAAGGTCTGGAAGACGCCGGGCGGCTGGCGTTACTGGACCTCCGTCAACAACAGCGAAATCGGCCTCTGGTACGGCGTCGCCTCATTCGGCTTCATGCTGTTTGCCGGCGTTCTTGCATTGCTGATGCGGCTGCAACTCGCGGTGCCGGACAATGATCTGCTGACGGCCGATTTCTTCAACCAGGCCTTCACCCTGCACGGCACAGTGATGATGTTCCTGTTTGCCGTACCGGTCTTCGAGGCGATCGCGATCTTCCTCCTTCCCTCCATGCTGGGCGCCCGGGAACTGCCGTTTCCGCGCCTTTCCGCCTTCGGCTTCTGGAGCTTCCTCCTCGGTGGCATCTTCGTCTGCGGCTCGATCTTCTTCAATTCGGCGCCGAGCACCGGCTGGTTCATGTATCCGCCCCTGGCGACGAACAAGGAATTCTCAGGGATCGGCGCTGACATATGGTTGCTGGGCCTCTCCTTCATCGAGGTCGCATCCATCGCCGCCGCTGTCGAGATCATCGTCGGGATCATGAAATGCCGCGCGCCCGGCATGCGGATCAACATGATGCCGATGTTCGCATGGTATCTGCTGATCGTCGCGGGCATGATCCTGTTCGCGTTCCCGCCCCTGATTGCCGGTGACCTCCTCTTCGAAATGGAGCGGATGTTCGACTGGCCGTTCTTCGACGCCAAGCGGGGCGGGGACCCGTTACTCTGGCAACACCTTTTCTGGATATTCGGTCATCCGGAGGTCTACATCATCTTCCTTCCGGCCATCGCGCTGATGGCGATGATCGTGCCGACCTTTTCCCAGCGGCCGATCGTGGGCTATTCCTGGATCGTGCTTGCGGCAGTGGGAACGGGGTTCCTGAGCTTTGGCCTTTGGGTCCACCACATGTTCACCACCGGCCTGCCGCAGATATCGCTTGCCTTCTTTTCTGCGGCATCGGAGGCAGTCGTCATTCCGACAGGCGTGCAGATATTCGTGTTCATCGCGACCATGCTTGCCGGCAGGGTGATATTCTCGGTGCCCATGCTGTTCGGCGCTGGCGGCTTGATCACCTTCGTGATCGGCGGGTTGACGGGCGTCATGGTGGCGCTGGTGCCGTTCGACTGGCAGGCGCACGATACCTATTTCATCGTGGCCCACCTGCACTACGTGCTGATCGGGGGAATGCTGTTCCCGGTGGTTGCCGGCATCTACTATTACTTCCCGTTCGTCACCGGCAAGAAGCTGAGCGATGCTTGGGGCAAGGTGGCTTTCTGGCTGATGTTCATCGGCTTCAATGTCGGATTCTTCCCGATGCATTTCTCGGGGCTTCGCGGCATGCCGCGCCGGGTCTTCACATATCCCGAGGATATCGGCTGGGACTGGTTCAACCTGGTCTCCACCATCGGCGCCTTCATCTTCGCCAGCGGCGTCCTCACCATCGTCGTGGACATCTTCAGGCCCAAGCCGAAGATTGGCGACCTCAATCCCTGGCGATCCGGGACGCTCGAATGGACGAACGATCCCGATGAGAACTGGGGAATGCGATCGGTTCCGATCATCGAGAGCCGCTATCCACTCTGGGACCAGCCAGACCTCCAGAAGAATATCGACGAAGGACGCTATTACCTTCCGGATGCCAAGTCGGGTCGACGCGAAACGCTCGTCACCTCAGTGCTGGACGCCGAGCCTATCCAGTGCCTGCGCGTGGGAGGCACGTCCTATGTCACAATCATCGCCGCCATGGCACTGGGTGGCGTCTTCATCGCGCTGACATTCCATTGGTGGGCGGTGACGATCGTCTGCGCCATTATCACCCTCCTTGCCATCCTCTACTGGCTATGGACGGGAACGGCAGAGATACCGGAGGCCCCGGACATGGATGTCGGCCTAGGCAAGCGCCTGCCGATCTACCGGTCAGGCCCGGCTTCCGTCGGGTGGTGGGCGATGTTCATCACCATGGTGGGTGATGGCACAGCCTTTGCCAGCCTGATGTTCGGCTACTTCTTCTACTGGACCATCCATAGCGACTTCACTGCTGGTCTCGGCGGGCCCGGCATCCTCTGGCCGATGACGGCACTCGTGCTGTTTCTCATTTCATGGGGCCTCATGCTGGCCGCGCGGCATCTCAACCGACAGGACAGGGCAGGTGGTGCCCGTGCCGCACTCGGCCTGTCCTTGATCGTCACGGTCGCCGCCGCGCTGGCGGGGTTGCTCGGCCCCTATACCCATGAGATGCAGCCCACTGTCCACGTCTATCCGGCGACGGTCTGGATCATCGCGATCTGGACCGTAGTCCATGCGGGGGCCGGCTGCATCATGCAGGGCTATTGCCTCGCCCGAAGCCTCACCGGCAGGATGACCGCGCGCTATGACCAGGACATCGTCAACGTCACCCTTTACTGGCACTTCCTGACTGTAACCGCCGTGGCATCCTTTGGCGTGCTTGGCCTCTTTCCGTTGACGAGGTAGGCCATGCGACACATCCTGCCCCGCGAAGTCGAAACCCTGTGGACGCTGTTCACGGCGCCGGTCGTCTGGGCGCTGCACTTTATGGTATGCTACGTCGTAGTCGCGATCTATTGCGAGAAGGCTGCCCTTTGGGGCATCGAGTTCGGCACGATCAGGGTTGCGCTTGGCGCGGTCACGCTGCTTGCATTGGCAATGATTGTCCTGTCGGCCTATCTCGCCTGGCGTCAGTGGGGGTTCGGCTCGGGCGATCCGCCGCATGACCAACCGACGGCCCTGGACCGCCGCCGCTTCCAGGGTTTTGCCACGCTGCTTCTGTCGGGGCTGAGCTTCGTCGCCGTAATCTATGTCGCCATCCCGCTGATCCTCATCGACGGGTGTTACCAATGAGGAGGGCGTCTCTCGCGACGGGTCTGCTTCTCTTGGCGGTGGCATGGATCATCGTACTGCCCTTCGGCGGACGGGAATCCTTCACTATACACATGATCGTCCACATGTCGGTGGTGGCAGGCGCTGCTCCGCTGCTTGCAGTCGGGCTGTCCGGCTTCCGTCATGACCTTACTGTGCGCTGGCCGTGGTTCACACCGGTCATCGCCTCGCTCGTTGAACTCGTGGCAGTATGGGGATGGCATCTTCCGGCTGCGCGGGTGATGGCTGAGGCGTCCTGGATTGTCACGGCGCTGGAGCAGGCGACGTTTCTCGCGGCCGGACTGCTGCTCTGGCTTTCCTGCCTTGGCGGCGCTCAGGAGGGGCGGGAGGCTCGTCAGCTTGCCGGCACCTTCGGCCTGCTGTTCACGTCCATGCACATGACCTTGCTCGGTGCCCTGCTTTCGCTGTCACCGCGACCGCTCTACGGCATCGAAAACGTCACATGCTTCGGCGTCACGCTGGGGGCTGCCGTCGACCAGCAGGCCGGCGGCGTCGTAATGTTGCTCGTCGGAGCGGTCGTCTATCTCCTCGGCGGCGTCCTGCTGCTGTCCTCGGCCTTGGGGCCACGCGAACATTCGGGAGGGCGTCTGTGATCGTCCGGCGCAAGTACATCATCGCAGCGGCTGTCCTGCTCCCGGTTGTCGGACTTCTGGTGGGTTGGTCGGGCCTGATCGGCGTCAGGGCGAGTACCGGGCACTGGGCAGTTACCGACTGGTTTCTTCACTGGGTTATGCGGAATTCCGTCCGCACCGCCGCGCTTTCGCATGAAGCTCCGCCGCTGGACCATCCAGCCTTGCTTCCTCCTGCAGCAGGCCACTACGAAATCGGCTGCGCCATGTGCCACGGCTCACCGGCGCGGCCGAGATCGGAGACGGTGAAGCAGATGCTTCCGGAGCCGCCGGATCTGGTGCCCATGATTTCGAGCTGGACGGACGAGCAGTTGTTCGAGATCGTCCAGCACGGGGTGCGGTTCACCGGCATGCCGGCCTGGCCGACCCAGAAGCGTCCTGACGAAGTATGGTCCATGGTCGCCTTCCTGCGCCAGCTACCCAACATGGAGGCCGAGCGCTACCGCGAGCTGTCGGGGCTCTACCCGCCACCCATGGAAGGAGAGGTGGATAATCTGCCTCTCAGCTGCGAAAGCTGCCATGCGGAGCGGAGGCTTAATGCGGAGAGCCTCGTGCCGAGCCTTGCGGGACAGTCGGAGACCTATCTGGTGGAAAGCCTGCGTGCTTATGCTGACGGCAGGCGTGCAAGTGGTATCATGCAGTTGGCGGTCAGTTCGCTTCCGGAGGAAGCCTTCGGCGACCTCGCACGGTTCTACGCCGAACAGGAGCCGCCAGTGCGCAATCCCGCGGACATCGATGCCGGACTGGTCGAGCACGGACGAATGCTGGCACAACAGGGGCGAGCTGCCGACAAGATCCCGGCCTGCCTGTCCTGTCACGAAAAGCCCGATGGAAATCCAGCCTACCCGAGGCTTTCCGGGCTCAGCCGCCCTTATCTCACACGCCAGCTCCAGCTGTTCGTCGACGGTGTACGGGGCGGAACCAAGTATAGCCACCTGATGAATGAGATGGCGAAGAATCTCGAACCCGAAGATGTCGCGGCCGCCGCGGCCTATTTCTCACAGCGATCGGAATGACCCAGACCTGTCAGATCGGTACCACCATCATGTAACAGGCGGCGACGACCATCACGAGTCCGGCAGCTTCGACCCAATCCTTGACCATCTGTGCCTCCCTCCATACGCGTTTGGCGATATGGTGACTGAACGAGCGTGGTGGCCATCATGTTCCACATATGAGACGCGAATGTGTCGAATCTGTCACGATTATGGCGCCTAGGAGGCGTCTGCAGCAGCACGTGCTTGCGCCGCCTGAAGAACCGTTCGCAGCTCCCGGGCGGCGGCATTCTCGATTGCAAAGCCACTCTCGGGGAGTACGCCAGGATCCTCTTCGTTGTCCTTGAAGGTCGCGTCGTCGCGAAGCCTCTGGATAAACCGGGTGATCTGCATTTCACCGCCGATCATGGCGGCGAGCATGTCGATCATCAGTTCCCGGTGGGCGTTCAGCCGACCTTCCAGTTCCTCGGGTGTCAACGTGCTCATGGCTTCATTCCTCCTTGGCGGGAGAAATAGGCGTTTTGCTTGAAAGGGAACCCGTGAGGGGGCGCCAAAGTTATCCGCGGGAAACAGGACGCCGAATGGTGTATGCCGCGATACCGCAAGCCGAACCTTCCAAGGCGTCCCGGATCGACGGACATGAGGAAGGAAAACCGATGAAAAAGCTCACTATCGTTCTGACTGCTGGCCTGCTCCTCAGCGCCTGCAGCGATGGCGGCAACAACCAGTCCCAGCCCAATGACAACACGCCGCCAGGAGGAGCCGCCGCTCCTGCCCAGACAGATGCCGACCCCACTCCGCAAACCGGCAGTGGCGGGCAAAGCCCGGTCGAAAGCCCCACCGGAACCGAGAAGCGATAAATCGGCTGCTCCTGCGGGAACGAATGCTGTGGCGCCCCATTGTTAGATGGTTCTTCAATGGGGCGACGTATGAAAAGCGACAACGCGACTTTCAATATCTTGCCGGGCAGCTGGACTGAGCTCGGTGCGATCTATGACGGCGAAGGCACCAACTTCGCTGTTTTCTCCGCCCACGCCGAAAGGATTGAACTCTGCCTGTTCGACAGCAGCGGCAAGACAGAGATCGCGCGGCTTGAGCTGCCTGAATATACCAACGAGATCTGGCACGGCTACGTCCCAGGGCTGAAACTTGGAGCGCTTTACGGGTATCGTGTTCACGGCCCCTATGATCCCGAAAACGGTCATCGCTTCAACCCGAACAAGCTTCTTGTCGATCCGTATGCACGAGAGCTTGTGGGCGACGTGGATTGGAACGATGCCCATTTCGCCTATGACCTCCTTCACGAAGACAAGGACCTCACGTTTGATGAGCGTGACAGCGCCCCCTTCATGCCAAAATGTCGCGTCGTCGATCCGAACGGTTTCGACTGGCATGAGGCGAACCGGCCCAACATTTCCTGGGCATCAGCAATCGTCTACGAAACCCATGTGAAGGGCTTCACGCAACTTAATCCGGCGCTTCCTCAGGAACTGCGCGGCACTTTCGATGGCATGGGGCATGCTGCCTCCGTGGACTATATCAGAAGCCTCGGGATCACCTCGGTGGAACTGATGCCGGTTCACTACTTCCCGGACGACCAGCACCTCCTCGACAAGGGGCTTCATAATTTCTGGGGCTATAACACTCTTGGCTTCTTCGCGCCCGCATCCCGCTACTATGGACCGCGGGGGCTGGAAGGCTTCCGGGAGATGGTCAGGAATTACCATGATGCCGGCATCGAGGTGATACTTGACGTCGTCTACAACCACACGGCTGAAGGTAACGAGCTGGGGCCGACACTCTCCTTCAAGGGTATCGACAACTTCTCCTACTACCGGACGATGCCCGACCAGCACCGTTACTACATCAACGACACCGGGACGGGGAACACTGTCAACACGTCCCATCCGCGGGTATTGCAGCTGATCATGGATTCGCTACGCTATTGGGTGCAGCACATGCATGTCGACGGCTTCCGCTTCGACCTCGGAACAATCCTGGGCCGCGAACCGGAGGGCTTCGACCAGCGTGGCGGTTTCTTCGATGCGGTGACGCAGGATCCTGTCCTGTCGAAGGTGAAGCTGATCGGCGAGCCATGGGACATCGGGCCCGGCGGATATCAGGTTGGCGGCTTCCCGCCAGGCTGGGCAGAATGGAACGACAAGTATCGCGACACCATCCGGGACTACTGGAAGGGCGATAACGTCGCGCCCGACTTTGCGGCTCGCCTGCTGGGGTCCGGCGATATCTACGACCTGCGCGGTCGCCGGCCCTGGGCAAGCGTCAACTTCATCGCCGCCCATGACGGGTTCACGCTGAATGATCTCGTCTCCTACAACGAAAAGCACAACGAGGCGAATGGCGAGGACAACAACGACGGCCATAACGACAACCGCAGCTATAACTATGGCGCTGAGGGCCCCACAGAGGATGAGGCCATCAATGGGGTTCGCGAGCGCCAGAAGCGCAACTTCCTGGCGACCCTCTTCCTTTCTCATGGAACACCGATGCTTCTTGGTGGCGATGAATTCGGCCGCAGCCAGATGGGAAACAACAACGGCTATTGCCAGGACAGCGAGATTTCCTGGGTCCGCTGGGAGGGGCTTCCCGAGACGAACGAGCAGTTGCGGGAGTTCACCCGTCACATCATCGCCTTGCGGAAGGAGCAGCCCATCTTCCGCCGTGAAAACTGGCGCGACGGCATGGAGGTTCGCTGGTTCAATGCGGGTGGGGGTGAACAGCTTCCCGAGCATTGGCAGGAAGGCACGACCCTTGGCCTCAACCTCCGTCGCGCCGATCTCGAGCGTGAGGAGGGTCTCTGGTCCAACGTGCTGGTGCTTTTCAACCCGTTCGAAGGCAACGTCCCCTTCCACATTCCGCCGATGGGCGAGGGGCGCTGGATCCTCGAACTGACGACAGCGGATCCCTCGCTGCGAGGCGTGGAAGTAGAACAGGATCAGGAGTTCGAGCTTGAGGGCCGTACTCTGGTTGTCCTTCGGAGAGCCTGACTGTTCAAGCAGCTGAAGCAAGTCAGCCGCTCTCGGGCGGTTGCCTTCTTCAGGAGACGGCTTTGGGAAGAGGCCGCGAAGGCGATGTTTTCGATCGATTCATGAGCGAGGCGTAGACCGCGGCATATTGCTGGGCACTACGGTCCCAGGAGAACCTGGCCTTCATGCCCTGGTTCTGCAGTCTCGCCCATTGCTTTGGGTCCGCATAAGCTTCGACCGCCCGCCTCAGCGCCGTCCGCAGGCCGTCGGTTGTAACCGGATGAAACTGGAACCCGGTGGCCACGCGTGCAGACATTGCTGCGTCATTGGCATCGATAATCGTTTCAGAAAGGCCGCCCGTCCGGGAGACCACCGGCACGCAGCCGTACCGAAGCGCGTAGAGCTGGGTCAGGCCGCAAGGCTCGAAGCGGGACGGCTGGATGATCGCGTCCGCTCCGGCATGGATCAGATGCGCGATCGACTCGGCATAGCCGATATGGACGGTCATCCGACCGGGATGCCGCGCCGCAGTCTCCAGAAGCTGGCGCTCGATCTCCCGGTCCCCTTGTCCGCAGACGATCAGCTTGCCACCGCTGTTGATGATCTCGTCTGCAGTCTCTGCCAGCATGTCCATGCCCTTCTGCCATGTCAGGCGGCTGACCGCGGCAAAAACGGGCCCTGCGCCGTCTGTGTCTAGGCCGAACGCCTCCAGCAGATGTCGGCGGTTTTGCCGCTTCTTGCGAAGGCTGGCAGCGTCGTAGTTCACGGGTAGGTAGGGATCGGCGGCCGGGTCCCAGACCTCTAGGTCGATCCCGTTGACGATACCGCGAAGGACGTCGAGCCGTTGGTTCAGAATGCCATCCATGCCCATGCCAAAGCGAGGCGTCAGGATTTCCCTGGCATATGTCGGACTGACCGTGGTGATGGCATCAGCCGTCTGCAGACCGCCTTTCAGGTAACTGATGTCCCGGAAGTACTCGAGGCAGTCGGTCGCGTAGAGTTCGGGCCGCAGCCCCAGTGCAGGGAGAAGCGAGGCAGAGAATTGTCCCTGGAAGGCGAGATTGTGCACCGTGAGCACAACTGGAGGGGGTACCTCCAGCTCCCGCATGTAAACTGATGTCAGCGCTGTTTGCCAGTCGTGGGTATGAACGATGTCCGGTATCCAGCCCGGGAGCGCTCCGCCCGCCACTTCGGCGGCTGCAAGGCTCAGCGCTGCGAAGCGTTTCCAGTTGTCGGGATAATCAACCCCCGTAGCGTCAACATAGGGGCCGCCTTCGCGTGCATAGAGGGCAGGGCAGTCAAGAACCAGCAGGCTGAGGCCTTCGATCCGCGCGTAGAGCAGAGAGGCCCGTTCGCCCAGCAGTTCGTCGAAAACGAGCAGCGGCGGCGCGGTCCTGAGCTGCCCCATCACCGACGGATAACCCGGTATCAGTGAGAGTGTCTCGATCCCGAGGCGTTCCAGCGCTTTCGGCAGGGAGCCGGTGACGTCGGCGAGGCCGCCTGTCTTGATGAGAGGGAATATTTCGGAGGTGACGGAAAGTACCTTGATGGCGCCAAAGGCACTTCCTCGCTTCACCGTGCCGAATGTTTCGGCCGTACTGACCGCGTCAGGATCCGCGAAAGAGAAGAATGCGTCCGTCATGCCAGCCTCCACCGTGCACTCGGCCGGTCCTGCCGAACGCGTGGATGGGGGCAAGCGTTCCAACGAAATGACAGAAAGAGAGTCTTGTAGCGCACGGCACCCCACGCAGCAGGTAGAGCAGAAATTGCGGCGGCAGGTCTGCCGCAGCAGGATGTCAGGATGTCAACTGCTGGTCGTCTTTTTCGTCCGCACAGCCTTCTTCTTTGTCGGAGGAGGCAGCGCCTCTGAACCCTTGCCTTCCGATTTTGCGCTCGCCGGCGTCGCACTAGCCGCCGTGGGCCGCGACGTCGCACGTTTCATTCGACCTGGCTTAAAGCTATCGAACTCTCGTTTCGCCCGCTCCCAGTGCTCCACATCCTTTCCTGCCGGATATCCCTCCTCTTCCCAAAGTGAATAGGCGCGCTTGCGTACCCAGTCGTCCTCGTGATCCGCCATTAAGGTCTCCACTTATCGTGGACGAAGAACGATCACGGAAACTGAAAGTTCCTGCTGCCGACGAATAATTCGGGGTTTCGGCTCAGGAAGGCGGAACCTTATGGGAGGTTGGGAGTTAAGGGCCCGCTGAAGGGAGCCGCCATGAACAATTTTTGCGACATCATACCTCACCCTGACGGGTGGACCTACGTCATGAACGGGATCGAGTCCCGTTGCTCATTTCATACCTATGAGCTTGCCGTCGCAGCTGCAAGGGTGGAGATGGCGAAGCGGAAGCACAGCCGCGTTTTTCGGCGTATGGAGCTTAACGGGGACATGCTGCCAGTCCAGCCACAGCCGCGTTCCGCCCTGAACGCCTAACGACTCTGCAACGCCCAAGCCAAAGGCCCGGTTCGGCGAACCGGGCCTTTCATAGCGAGGATCAGGCAGCCTTCTGGGCAGCGGAGTTGACCGCCGTCTTTGCAAGGCCCGTCAGCTTCTCGTCGGTCTTACTTTCCTCTGCAAGCGTCTCCTCCAGAAGCTTAACCGCATCCTTCAGGCCAAGCTGCTGGGCCCAGGAGCGCAGCGTGCCATAGCGGCTGATCTCATAGTGCTCGACAGCCTGGGCGGCAGCAAGAAGGCCGGCGTCGAGGGCAGGCGTATCCTTAAATTCTTCCATGATTTCTTCGCCCTCGGAGATGATCCCCTCAATGGCGTCACAGGTCTTGCCGCGAGCTCGCTTGCCGATGAGTTCGAAAACCTGCTTCAGGCGCTCGATCTGGCCCTCGGTTTCTTCCTTGTGGTCCTGGAAAGCGGCCTTGAGCTTCTCGTCCTGGGCAGCGCGCGCCATCTTCGGCAGCGCCTTCAGGATCTGACGCTCGGCGTAGTAGATATCCTTGAGCGTCTCGTAGAAAAGGTCGTCGAGGGTTTTCGTTGCCATGATTGCAAGTCTCCTGGGTGAATGTTCGGGGTTGATGTTTCCGCTGCAGATAACGAAGCGACTGGTCAAAAGTTCCGGGCCTCAGTTCTGCCTGTAGCTGGGTTCACGACCACCCTCGGGCTTGTCGTACAAGCGCTCAACGGCCTCTTCCTGCCGAGCTTTCTCGACCGTCCCGATGCGTCTGCGACGCATCAAACCAAAGGCGATGACGAGGCCCAGCAGGACAGGGCCTATCGCCACGATCACGAACCATAGTTTGTCAGCCATGTTCTTTCTCCCGGTTGATTCTCAGTGGTGCTCGCCGGCGACGTGCAGGTTGTTGGTGCATCCCTTCAGGCCATCGACGGAACGACAGCAGTCTTCTGCGCGGCGAGCATCATCGGTGCTCGCGACGGTGCCTTTCAGCGAAGCGATGCCGTCAATCACGGAGACCGTGATGCCGCGTGGATCCAGGAATGCGTCCTGGGTCAGAGCGTCGTTGACCGCGGTTTTCAGATCGCTGTCGGAGCGTTCGTATCCCTCCGGAGCGAGGCCGCGTTTCTTCTCCTGGCCGCTGTCCGCCGCAAAGATATTCGCTTCACCCTGCAGGTATCCGCTGGGGCGGTTTTCCGCGGGTCCCTCCCAGCGTGGCCACTGCGAGGTCTCGCCTGGGCGTCCGGATTTTGGCTGTTCGTTCTTCATCGGAGTTTCTCCTTCGCAAGGTCCATGCCGAGACAACCGGATTCCCCTCGCGAAGGTTCCTTCATGCCCACCAGTCGAGGACTTCCGGGACGCTTGAGAGACGCAGTTGGGTCGAGAACCGGGACGCATAGACGCCGAGCGTTGCATCGTGCGTCGCGTCCGAGGTGCTGCAGATTGCATCCTTCAGAAGGATGATCGAGTATCCCAGATCGACCGCACCCATCACGGCGGCAAGGACGCAGACATCTGTCTCTCCACCGGAGATGACGAGGGTGGTGACATCCCGCCCGCGAAGATATCGATGCAGGCGGCCATCCAGCCATGGGGAATAGATGGGCTTGTCGAAGACCGTCGCGGGAGGAACAAATTCGCGCAGTTCCGGCAGTATGTCGACCATCTCGCCGCCCAGGACCTCGCGGGTCATCATCGGCCATTTCTGGTAGTATTCACGCCAGGTCCCGGTGACATCGGCGGGATGAACGGGCGGTATGAAGCGAGTGAAAATGGTCTCAGCCGCGTGGGCCGAGGATAGTATGGCGACCGGGTCGCGGACCTTCTGCATCCATGGGACGTTCCAAGGGGTATCTTCGGCAAACAGCCTCTGCATGTCGACGCAAAGATGGCGGCAACGTCTCGGATCTTCCATTCTCTCCTCCGGATCGGACTGGCTCCGAACGAAGCGGACGGGTCAAGGTTCCGAGCGGCTAGGGCGGTCACTCGGGAGAGAGAGAGAGAGAGAGAGGGCTGCCGCGTGAAAGGACGAGCCGGTGTGAGGCTGCAAAGCCGAACGTCGTGTAATGAGTGATCGCTTGCCACGCGACCAGGCCGATAAAGGTCAGCTACTGCTCGTATTTCTCCCCGAGCGCCTTTTGAAGCTGCTGAGCGAGTTCCAGAAGACGATCGGGAACAGGCTCCTTCTCGATCTCGTGCAGGAGAACCGATACTTCGCGGCTGACGCGCCGCCCCAATCGAATTTCCGCCTCTGTACTGGGATCGATCTTTTTCGCCATTCCGACCTCGGACGACGCTGTGACCGTCATCGTCCACCTTCTGCACTTGAGCTGTCCTAGTCCTCCTTACAGCAATATTCCAATCTTCGGAAATCCCGAAAATGTCACAGGTGACAAAATGCAAAAAGGCGACCCACTGGAGTGAATCGCCTTGAGAAGCAGATTGCCGTGTTTCACCTGCGTGGGGGAGGAGGCGTTCCCGCCGGAATGGACGTAACCGTCGTGGCTACGGGGTCGCTCGCGGGGAAGGTATCTTCCAGTCCTTCCTCAAGTTGTTCTTCCAGATTTGCCGCGTCGTCCTTTTCGCGCGCCGAGGGGGTCGTGCGCTGGCTTTTGTCCGGCATCTTCTGCGTATCTTGTTCTGTAGTCATAGCATGTCCTCCGTGCCTAATTGTTCCAAGGAAACGCTGCCGCGCTATCTTGGTTCCGGAGGGAACCTCCGGCACGCACACGACGTTTGCGCAGCGCGTAGGAGACTGTCATGGCACCCCGATCGTTCTGGAAAGGCTATCTCAAGCTGTCACTGGTGACGTGCCGGGTAAGCATGACGCCGGCGGTTTCCGAATCCGGCAAGGTCCGTTTCCACAATCTCAATCGTAAGACGCACAACCGGGTCATGAGCCAGTATGTGGACGCAGTCACCGGAGAAGCGGTGGAGGACGAGGATCAGGTCAAGGGATATGCCAAGGGAGAAGATGACTATGTCCTGATCGAGGACGAGGAGTTCGACGATGTCGGCCTCGAAAGCACTCGCACGATCGACATTTCCACCTTCGTGCCGGTCGAGTCGATCGGCTGGATCTGGTACGACCGCCCGCACTACCTCGCGCCTGATGACGAGGTGAGTGCGGAAGCTTTCGCGGTCATACGTGAAGCGATGGCGAAGACCGGTACGGCCGGTATCGCGCGCCTCGTCATGTATCGCCGCGAGCGCGCTGTCCTTCTCATCCCGAAGGACAAGGGGATCGTCGTGTGGACGCTTCGCTACGGTGACGAGGTGCGCGATGCAGACTCCTATTTCCATGACGTCGGGAAGGAGAAGCCGTCTTCGCAGCATCTCACCATGATGAAGAAGCTGATCGGAGAGCGTACTGCGCGCTGGGACCCGAGCATGGCGGACGACCCTGTTCAGGATCGCCTGCTCGATATCATCGCTGCCCGCAAGAAGGGCAAGAAGGTGAAGAAGCCCGCGGAACCGAAGCAGGAAGCGCCCAGCAACGTCATCGACATCATGAGCGCGCTGAAGAAGAGTCTTGCTGCGGAACGCAAGTCCTCCAGATAGAGACTAGCGCTTCTGGCGCTTTGTCCGAGACGTATTGATCTCCGCCTCTGCTTCCCTGAAGTCCGACCACGGATCCCTGTCCAACTGCTCGAGGCGGCTCGTCGCGTTGTTCACCGTGAAGTACGCCGGCCCGATCGCCTGCTCCAGCTCCTCCCAGGCGATCGGCATGGATACCGGAGCGCCGGGGCGGGCCCGTGTCGAATAGGGGGCCACAGCCGTGGCGCCTCGCCCATTGCGCAGGTAGTCGATCAGGATCTTTCCCTTCCGCTTTGACTTGGTGATCGTGGAGACATAGCGGTCGGGGCTATCGCCGGCCATGCTGTCGGCGAGCGCCTTCATCGCCGCCTTGACGTCCGGCCACTCCGCCTTCGGTTTCACCGGAGCGACGACGTGCAGCCCTTTGCCTCCGGAGGTCTTGACGAATCCGGAAAGCCCCATCGCATCGAAGCGTTCGCGAACCTCATAGGCGGCTGCGATGACGTCCTCCCAGGTCGTTCCGTCGCCGGGGTCGAGGTCGATATTGACCATGTCCGGCTTCTCCCACTGGTCGATGGTCGAGCCCCAGGGATGGATTTCGAGCGTCCCGCCCTGAACGAGACCGAGCAAGCCGTCGAGGTCCCGGATGATGATATCCTCTTCGGAAGGATCGGCGGGATCCTTCGCCGTGCCGATATGCTTGTTCATGCCCTTCCAGGCGTGCTTCTGGAAGAAAAGAGGTTTGCCGATGCCATTGGGACCTCGCACCAATGCAAGGGGGCGGTTGACCACAAACGGAGCCATGTGCCGCCAAACCTCGACGTAGTAATCGGCAAGGCCAGCCTTGGTCACGCCGGCATCCGGCCAGTAGATGCGGTCGGGGTGGGTGAGCGTTACCGTCCGGCTCCCCGGTTCCTTTTGGTCATCGCTGCTTGCCATGGCTGGACCGGCCTCTCGCACCACATCCCTTGCCTGCTTGTCCTCCCTCATACCACGAAAGGAGGCGTGTCTAACGTGAGCATCAGCAGTCCAGCCACGGAACTCGACTTCCGCCACCAGTTCGGGTCTGAGGAAGACGACATCCTTACGCTCGACCGCCGTCAGTTTCTCCTCGAACGGGCTCTTCGTGACCTTCAGCTCCTGCATCTGGCGGAACAGCGTCTGGGCGACCTTGTTGCTGTAACCGGTGCCC
The DNA here is from genome assembly GCF_902502825.2 of Pseudorhizobium flavum. The sequence goes on along the minus strand of NZ_LR723670.1, from coordinate 2,985,858 downwards.
ACCCGGCCAGCATGCATCAGCTTGCCGTCCTGGTAATAGCCCATCACCAGCGAGCCAATGGCGCTGCTGGAGACGGAGGAGGGGACATAGCCGGCGACAACGAACTCCTGCCGCGCCGAGCATTTCGACTTCACCCAGTCTTTTCCCCGCCCGCCGCGGTAGGGGGCATCTCCGATCTTGGAGATGATCCCCTCGAGGCTGAGGCGGCAGGCGTGCTTCAGCACAAGCCCTCCTTCGTCATCGAAATGCTCGCTGTAACGCACGACGTCGCTGCTGCCTGACAGGATGCCTTCCAGCGCCTGCTTGCGATCCGCAAGCTTGGTGGGAGTCAGGTCGAACCCATCGAGATGGAGGAGATCGAAGGCGAAGAAGACCAGCCGATCCGTTCGCCCCTCACTCAGATCCTGCTGGAGAAGCGAGAACTCGCTAGCGCCCGATCCGCCATTGACCACAACTTCGCCGTCCAGCACGGCCTGCTGCACCGGCAGGCGCTTGAGTGCATCCACGATCGCATCGCCGAATTTGTGGGTCCAGTCGAGGCCGGTCCGGGTCAGGAGCTTGACGCCGCCACCGTTGATACGCGCCTGGACACGGTATCCATCCAGCTTGATTTCGTGGATCCATCGGCTTCCGGAAGGCGCACTCTTCACGAGCGTCGCAAGCTGAGGTGTCACGAAGTCTGGCAGCTCTGCCTTCTTCGCTCCCTTCAGCTTCGGTGAGTTGTTTTTCTTGACGGGTCCATTCAGCGCCTCGTCCGAAGGAGAAGGGTCGGATGTCTTCGGTGGCGTTTTTCGCTTGGCCTTCGCCTTCGTGCCGCCCTGCAGTTCCTCGAGAAGCCGTCCGGTCTTCACGGACTTGGGAAGCTCCCCCAGGATGTCGGCATCGCCTTCGGCTCGCGCGAATTCGTCTTCCCCTTTGATGAGGAGCCAGTTCTCGCGCTTTTCACCACGGCGGTTCGCCATGCGGACGAGATGCCATCGACCCTCGAGCTTCTCCCCCTTGAGTTCGAACTCCATGTGTCCTTTGCGATAACCGCGTTCCTGATCCCCGATCGGATGCCAGGTGCCGCGATCCCATAGGAGAACCGAGCCCGCGCCGTAATTCCCTTGCGGGATCGTTCCTTCGAAATCGCCGTAGTCGAGCGGATGATCCTCCACATGGACGGCAAGCCTCTTCTCGCCCGGCAGGAGGCTCGGGCCACGCGTGACCGCCCAACTCTTCAGAACACCGTCCATCTCCAGCCGGAAGTCGTAGTGAAGCCGGCGGGCTGCATGCTTCTGGATGACGAAGCTGTTTCCCCCGGACTTGACCTTTCTGCCCTTCGGCTCGGGCGACGCCTTGAAATCGCGCTTCTCGTTATAGGTCTCGAGTGCCATGGTCAGCTCGCTTTCCTCTGCGGGGCGCGGGTCTTCGGCTTGCGGGCAGACTTGCTCTCCGCTGTCGTTTTCTTCTTTGAGCCTGAGCCTGAGCCTGAGCCTGAGCCTGAGCCTGAGCCTGAGCCGGAGCCGGCGCTCTGGCGCAGCGCGTCAAGCAGGCTGGAGACCTTCTTGGGTTCGGGCTTCGGCTTCTTCGGCAGCTTGCGGCCTTCTATCTTCGCCTGGATGAGCTCGGTGAGCGCTGTCTCGTAGCGGTCGTCGAACTCAGTCGGATCAAATTCGCCTTTCTTGGTGGAGATGATGTGGCGGGCGAGGTCGAGCATCTCGCCTTCGATCTTGAACTCCGGGATGTCGGAGAAGATCTCCTCGGCGGCGCGAACTTCATAGTCGTAGTTGAGCGTGCTGGCGATGAGGCCCTCATCGCTCGGACGGATCAACAGCGTTCGCAGCCGGCGGAACAGGACGGTGCGGGCGAGGGCGGCGACGTTCTTCTCCTCCAGCCCCTTCCTGATCAGCGCATAGACATCCGCTGCGGCCTTGTCGGCAGGGGCGAGGTAGTAGGGGCGATCCAGGAAGATCGTGTCCACTTCTCCGCAGGGGATGAACGTTTCCAGTTCCAGCGTTTTGTCGCTGTTCGGCACGGCATCCTTTATCTCGTCGGGTTCGAGTATGACGTATTCTCCGCTCGCCACCTCATAGCCCTTGACGATGTCCTCATTGGCGACTTCCTTGCCGGTATCGGCATCAACCAACTGACGGTGGACGCGGTGGCCGGTCTCGCGGTTTATGATGTTGAAGCTGACGCGGTCTGCAGTCGATGCCGCCGTGTAAAGCGCGACCTGGCAGCTCAACTCCCCGACCTTCAAGTAACCCTTCCAGTTTGCACGCGGCGCCACGACTCAAACTCCCCGAAAACCCTATCAACAGGGGCGGTGGAACTTTGTTCCGTTGGTCCGGTTTGCCGCGAGAAAGCGACGACCAAGCCCGATCCCATTGCGGAACCAAAGCCATAACGGTGCGTTTGCCACCATCATCCCGCCCAGTGATACGACGGAGAGGTAGGCCACGGTGTCTGAATCACAGTTGAAACGTGATCCTGCACGCGCAGATATTGTAAAACTCATCCCCGCTCTCCGCGCGTTCGCCCGCACCTTCTGCCGCAATCCGACGGATGCGGATGATCTCGTTCAGGAGACATTGATGAAGGCGCTGGCGAACCTGGACAAGTTCGAGCCCGGCACGAAGCTTAAATCGTGGCTGTTCACCATCATGCGCAACACCTTCTATACGCGCTCGAAGGTGTTGGGACGTGAGGCGCCTGGGCTGGACGAGCCAGTATCCGGTGATACACCGATGCCGGCCACACAAGAGGTGAGCGCCCGAGCAAAGGAAGTGCAGCGCGCGCTGCAGAAGCTGCCGCCGCATTACCGGGAGGTGCTGACCCTCGTCGCGATTCTCGGCGAGAGCTATGAGGCGACCGCAGAGATCTGTGACTGCGCAGTGGGAACAGTAAAGAGCCGGCTCAACCGTGCAAGGCATCAGATACTGCTTGAACTCGGCGAAGAGCCGGTCTGACGAACAAAGGGAGGAACCTATGATTTCGCGACTTTGCACAGCAGCCTTCGTATTCGCGGTACTTTCGGCGAATGCCGGAGCGCAGGAAGCCACAGCAAATGCGTCGTTCGTCGGCGCCGACGGTGCAGAAGCGGGTGCTGCGACCCTGACGTCGACGCCCGGCGGCGTCCTCATCGACGTGGAGGTGTCCGGCCTGCCGGCCGGGCAATGGGTAGGCTTCCACTTCCACGAAACGGGGCAATGCGACCACACCGGCGGTCATGAAAGCGCCGGCGGCCACTTCAACCCGGGTGGCAAGGAGCATGGATTCAACGCTGCCAACGGGCCACATGCCGGGGATATGCCGAACCAATACGTGGGCTCCGATGGAACCCTGCGGGCGCAGGTGCTCAACACCTTTGTCTCCCTCGCCGAGGGAGAGAATTCCGTGCAGGGCAGGGCCCTGATGGTACATGGCGGCGCCGACGACTACGAGAGCCAGCCCTCGGGCAAGGCCGGCGAGCGATTGGCGTGCGCTGTCGTGGAGTAAGCGGCCGGCGCTAGCCTTCGGCCTCGACGTCGAGTTCGGGATAGTGGCGGAAGATGCCGGATTCGTTGAACGGAAGCCGCCGCTGTGAGGACAGGTAGTCCCGAAGGCGGGGGCGCTCCTTCACTCTCGCCTGAAGTGCGGTGATCCCGGGCCAGCGATTGCCGCTGTCCCGCATGGCGCGGGGAAATGCATAATGCAGCCCCTCCATCACCTGGAAAAGCGATAGATCGATATAGCCGATCTGCCCTCCGATCAGATTTCCCTCGTTTCCGTTGTTCGCCGATAGCACGGTCTCGAAGTAGTCGAGGAACTTCGGAAGCCGTGAGGAGAGGAAGCGGGCTGTGCGGCCTTGCGCCTCCACTTTCTGATCCTCGTAGTAGGCATCCACGCCAAGCGGATGATGAGTATCGTGGATCTCGGTGAGGAAATCCGTCAACGTCAGGTGCAGCCCGTGGGCAAAGGTCCGGGATGCCTCATCGGCTGGTACGAGTCCGAGCTTCGGGCCGAGATATCGAAGAATGTTGGCAACATGGGAGATGACGAGATCGTCATCCTTCAGGAATGGCGGCGCAAACGGGACATGCGGGCCGCGTTCGCCATTCAGGAACGTCATCATCTCCCCCATGCCGCCGGGCTCACGCGCCACGTCACGATAGTCTGCCCCGGCATCCTCCAGCGCCAGCCTGACGAATTCACCGCGGCCCGGAATGCCGTCCCAGTAGTAGAGTTCATAGGTCATCAGAATCTCCAAGGGTCAAAGATAATCCTCGATCTGGCGCAGTTCGTTGACAAAACGCTGGCGATCCTGTGCTGCGTCGGGTCGGCCCCGCGTCCTTAACAATGCCGAAGGGTGGATGGTGACGAGAACCGGTGGCAGGTCCTGCGCCGAAAGGATGCGCCCCCTGTCTCGAGTAACTTTCGCATCCTTTCCGAGAAGCGCATGAAGGGCGGTGGCCCCGAGTGCTACCACGAGTGACGGCTGGATCATGCGAAGCTCGGCCGACAGCCACCATGCGCATGCTCTGATCTCACCCAGGTTTGGTTTAGAGTGGATGCGCCGCTTGCCCCGCACCGTGAACTTGAAATGCTTGACTGCATTGGTGACATAGCAGCGCGTGCGGTCAATGTTTGCCTCCTCAAGGCAATCGTCAAGGAAGCGGCCTGCGGGTCCAATGAAGGGTCTGCCGGCGAGATCCTCCTTGTCGCCCGGCTGCTCTCCGACAAGAACGACGTTGGCGTCAGCGGCGCCTTCACCAAAAACAAGATGTGTCGCAGTCCTGTAGAGGTCGCAACGGGTACAGTTTTCGGCGGTACTCCTGATCGCGCCCAGGTCCTTCCCCGGCTCTCCACCTGACTCGAATTCCGGACCTGACCCAGCTGTTGCCGCCATCGCTGCCTCCAGCCCCGCAACCGTATCTGGCCGGATTGGTTCCCGCATCTGTTCCCGAAGGGAACTTTCGCAACTGCGATGTGTTGAGGCCCGGGGGGTTGCGGTGCCGAGCCGCAGCCCGATGACGTAATCGGGACAGGACCAACAGCATGGCTATTTTGATCACGACAATCTTGTTCGGCCTGGTCGGGCTTGCCCTCGCGGTAGGTGGAGGGCAGTTGCTCGCGCTCGGTGGCAGTATCTACTATCTGATCACCGGCATCGCATTTATCGTGACGGCTGTGCTGCTTTACCTGCGCCGCTCACTGGCGTTGACGCTTTATGCCCTTATCGTGCTCGGGTCGCTCGGCTGGGCGATCTGGGAAGTCGGCTTCGACTGGTGGCAGCTTGGTCCGAGGGGCGGGGTCATCATCCTGCTCGGAATCTGGTTGCTGACGCCTTGGATACGCAGGCCACTTGGTTTCCAGAGCCCAACGGGCGCGCGTTATCCAGTCGGCGCGGCACCGCTTGCCGCGTCTGTTGCGCTGGCGATCCTGATCGCCGTCATCTCCATGTTCACGGACCCATATGACGTCGAGGGGGAACTGCCACAGGAAGCTGTGGCGGCGGCCCCGGCCATGGGCAATCCCGTTCCTCCGGGCGAATGGCACCAGTATGGGCGCACGAACTACGGCCAGCGCTATTCGCCGCTCGACCAGATCAATGTCGAGAATGTCGATGAACTGGAGGAGGTCTGGCGGTATCAAACCGGCGACGTAAAGCTCCCGGAGGATGTCACCGAGACGACCTATCAGGTCACGCCGTTGAAGGTGGGCAACAGCCTTTTCATCTGCACGCCTCACAACTGGGCCATTGCGATCGACGCGACGACGGGTGAGGAAAAGTGGAAGTACGACCCCAATGCAGGACTCAATCCCGATCGACAGCACCAGACTTGCCGCGGCGTCACCTATTACGCGGATCCGCAAGCGCAGGCGGATGCGCGCTGCGCGGAGCGGGTCTATCTTCCGACGTCCGATGCGCGACTGATCGCGCTCGATGCTGCGAGTGGTGAAGTCTGCACGTCATTTGCAGATCAGGGGGTTCTACGCCTCGAAACCGGGATGCCCTATAATCCGGCCGGTTACTATTATTCCACCTCTCCGCCTGTAATTGCGGCCGGCAAGATCATCATCGGCGGCGCCGTCAATGACAACTACTCAACGCAATCCCAGTCCGGTGTCATCCGGGCCTTCGATGTGGACAGTGGCGAACTCGTCTGGAACTGGGATTCCGGAAATCCCGAACAGACCGAACCGCTGCCGCCGGGGCAGACCTATACTGCTAATTCCCCCAACAGCTGGTCCATATTCAGCGTCGATGAGGAGTTGGGGCTCGTCTACATCCCGCTTGGAAACCAGGTTCCCGATCAGCTCGGCATGGGGCGCAGCGAGTCCGTGGAGAAGTACTCCTCCTCTATCGTCGCGCTTGATATCAATACCGGTGCGGATCGGTGGGTCTTTCAGACCGTCCATCACGACCTGTGGGACATGGATGTGCCGGCACAGCCGGTTCTCCTCGATCTTACCCAGGATGACGGCACGGTGGTGCCGGCATTGGTTGGGCCCACAAAGCAGGGCGACATCTACGTGCTCAATCGCCAGACGGGCGAGCCGCTCCTCGACGTGACGGAGGAGCCGGCGCCGGGCGGTGCCATACCGGAAGACTTCACGGCCCCGACCCAGCCCACCTCGGCGCTGACCTTCAAGCCCGAGCCGCTGCAGGAAAAGGACATGTGGGGCATTTCGATGTTCGACCAGATGGTCTGCCGCATCCGGTTCCACGAGTTGAACTATGAGGGTCGATACACACCTCCGTCGATCAGCGGTACGCTGGTCTACCCCGGCAATTTTGGCACGTTCAACTGGGGTAGCGTGGCCATCGATCCCGAGCGTCAGGTGATGTTCGGCATGCCGACCTACCTGGCCTTCACGGTACGTCTCGTGCCGCGGGAAGAGATTCCCCCGAAGGGTGCCGACGAGAAGGCGAGCGAGCAGGGGCTGAACCGCAATGAAGGCGCGCCCTATGGCGTCTACATGGGGCCCTTCCTCGGACCGCTGCAGATCCCGTGCCAGGCGCCGCCGTGGGGTTACGTCGCCGGTGCCGACCTCAGGACCGGCGAGATCGCCTACAAGCACCGAAATGGCACCGTCTACGACATGACGCCGTTGCCGCTGCCGTTCAAGTTGGGTGTGCCGGGTATCGGTGGTCCGATGATCACGAAGGGCGGCGTGGCTTTCCTCGGTGCTGCCGTCGACAATTATCTCCGCGCCTATAACCTCACCACCGGTGAGGAAATCTGGCGTGCGCGCCTGCCGGCTGGAGGTCAGGCAACGCCGATGACCTATGCTGTTGAGGATGGGCGGCAGTTCGTGGTCATGGTCGCGGGTGGTCACGGTTCGGTCGGAACGAAGCCCGGCGACTATGTTATCGCATACGCTCTGCCGAGGGATTAACTGGGCAGGCAGAGGCGGTGGTTGGCAACCTCCGCCTCGCCGTTGCTCGATCAGGCAATCCTGCCGGACTTGATGTCATTGCGCACATTGCTGACGCCAGCGACGCTTTGGGCGATCTCCTCTGCGCGAGCGACTTCGGGTTCCGACATGACTGATCCTGTCAACGTGATCGTGGAACCTTCAGCGATGACGTGAACGCCGGTCGCGTCGATGCCGCCGGCCGCCGCCAAGGCATCGGAGACGGCCCCTTCCAAAGCGGCCGCCGGTGGAAATTCGTTTTCAACCGTTGGGGGATGTTCGTGGAAGCTTTGATGCTTGAAGACCATGATCGTATTTCTCCGGATTGAAACCCCGGATCAACGCACGGCTATACCGTTTTGTTCAGCGCCCCGGCAGCGCCGAGGCGAGTATCTCGGCCAGCTGGCTCTGGGAAAACGGCTTTGAGAGCTTCGGGAGCTTTCCGCCTTCTCCCGAGGGGAGTTCAGCATAGCCGGTCGCGAGAACGACCGGAAGGTTCGGCCAGCGCTCATGGATGCGGGTCGCTAGCTCAGCACCCGTCATCTTGGGCATGGAGTGATCTGTTAGCACGAGATCGAACCTCTCGCCCTTTTCCAGAACCTCGAGGGCTTGAGCGCCGTTGAACGCCTCAACGACCTGATGCCCGAGATCCTCCAGCATCAGCGTCGTGTTCATGAGGACCAGAGCATCGTCATCGACAGCAAGTATTTTCAGCGAAGCCGGCAACTCAGGCAATGCCTGCTTGGGTGTTGCTTCCGGAGAAGGCTGGGCGGATGCGGTCGGGTGCGCCAGCGGGAGGAGGAGCGAGATAGTCGTTCCTTCGCCCTTACAGCTCTCGATAAGCAGCTTGCCTCCGGACTGCTCGACAAGCCCCTGAACCATGGAGAGGCCAAGGCCGGTCCCCTTGCCGACGCCCTTGGTCGTGAAGAAGGGCGTAGCCGCCCGCTCCAGCGTCTCCTCGTCCATACCCTCGCCGGTATCGCTGACGGAGAGGCGAAGAAATCCGGGGGGGCGGGGCTCGGAGGGATGCGCTGGAGCCTGCATTCGAGCGGCACCTATCGTGATCGTGCCACCGTTGGGCATGGCGTCGCGGGCGTTGACGATAAGGTTCAGGAGAGCGGTTTCCAGCTGGACCGCGTCAGTCAGGACGGCGGGAAGGCCATCTTCGAAGGCCGCACGAATCTGGATTGCCGCGCCGACAGACCGCTGCACGAACTCCATCATGCCCGCCACGACCGAAGGGATGTCGACGGCCGCCAGATGCAGATCCTGCCGTCGCGAATAAGCGAGCATACGCTGGATCAGCGCGACGCCCCGGTCGGCGCCCTGGATCGCATTGTCGAGGAGAGGCACCATCGACGGATCGCCCGGAAGCCGTTTCTTGAGGATCTCGAGACTGCCGAGGATCGCCATGAGCAGGTTGTTGAAGTCATGGGCGATGCCGCCGGTCAGTTGTCCGATCGCCTCCATCTTCTGTGCCTGGAAAAGTTCCTCCCTGGCTCTGTTCAGCGCGTTCTGGGCCTCGACCTTCTCAGTAATGTCGTGAGTCACCTTCGCAAAACCGAGCAGTTCCCCCGTTTCGTCGCGGATGGCGTCGATGGTAACGTGGGCGAGAAACCGCGAGCCGTCCTTGCGGACCCGGGTGCCTTCCTTTTCGAACCGGCCCTCCCGCCGCGCCGTTTCCAGGCCGAATTCAGGCAAGCCGGAAGCCCGGTCTTCGTCGGTATAGAAGCGCGAGAAATGGGAGCCGATGATTTCCTCGGCGCTGTAGCCCTTGATGCGTTGCGCGCCGGAGTTCCAGTTGGTGATGTGGCCCGTCGGATCGAGCATGTAGATAGCATAGTCGCTGACAGCCTGCACCAGCAGCTGAAACTTCTGCTCGCTTGATTTCAGCTCCAGCTCCGCCTGTCGTCGCTCCGTCAGGTCCCGCGTGATCTTCGCAAAGCCGAGGAGGCTGCCGGAAGGACTCCAGATGGGGTCGATGATGACATGTGCCCAGAAACGGCTTCCGTCTTTCCTTACGCGCCATCCTTCGTTCTCGAACCGGCCTTCCGTCCGGGCACGGTGCAGTGCTGTCGCCGGAAGACCGCGCGCCCTGTCTTCCGGCGTGTAGAACCGCGAGAAGTGATGGCCGAGGACCTCCGGCTCACGGTAGCCCTTGAAGCGTTCCGCTCCGGGGTTCCAGCTGCTTATCCGTCCCTCGGGGTCGAGCATGTAGATTGCGTAGTCAGTGATGGCGTCGACGAGGAGACGATATCGCTCGTCCTGAATCGCGGTCACCGGTGACTCATGTGGCATTGAAATCTGTTTCCCCCTCAGATTCGGCCTTAGATCGATCAGGAGTGACAAACGTCAAGTGGTGGCCGTGGTTCCAGTTCGAAAAGGAGCAGTCTGCGCAGGCGCATGTTCAGGTCGCCCTGCGCGAAGTTCCGATACCTGGAGCCGTTTCCGCGGTCGATGGGGGACGCAGGAAAGCATCCTGGCTTGCCCGCACCGCAGCGTAGATGAAATCCGACACTGAACGCACTCTCGGCACGTTGCTGAGGTCGCGGTGGCAGGCGAGCCAGTAATTGCGGGTGAGCGTGATCTCATGCGGCAGGACGATCTGGAGATCCGGCTGCCGACGGGCGATGAAATGGGGCAGCACGCAAAGGCCCAGCCCGTTCTTCGTTGCAGTGAGCTGTGCGAAGATGCTGGAGCTCTGGAACTGCGGCCTGATTCCCGGATGAACGTCGCCGAGGTAATCCAGGCCCGGCGCAAAGATCATGTCCTGAATATAGCCGATGAACGGATGCGCCAGGAGATCGTCACGTTCGCGAATCGGTTCCGCATGGGCGAGATAGTCGCGTGAGGCATAGACGTTCAGCGTGTAGTCGGTGATCTTCTCGGTGCGGTAGGGGCCGGCCTTTGGCGGGTCGAGCGTAACGGCAATGTCGGCCTCCTTGCGGGAAAGCGACATGATCTGCTGGATTGTCACCAGTTCGAGCGAGATATTCGGATGGTGTTCGAAGAAGGCTCCCATCTGCTGCGAAAAGAAGAAGTTGGCAAAGCCTTCCGGCGCGCTCAACCGGATGACGCCGCGCTGGATCATCGCGCCTGCGGCGACGTCCGCCTGCAGCCGATCGGTCTCGGCCTCGATCTTCTCTGCGGTTTCGATGAACCGCTGGCCGACGGTCGTCAGAACATAGCCGCGCGGATTGCGCTCGAAGAGCTTCACCTTCAGCACGAATTCCAGCCGGTCGATCCGGCGCGAAACCGTCGCGTGGCTCGTTCGCAGGTGACGGGCGGCGGTGGATAACTGCCCGGTCCTGGCAACCGCCAGGAAGTACTGCAAGTCGTCCCATGTGAAGCTCGGATTGGTTGACATTGCCTCTTCTGTTCAAAAATGCACAGACCTTGTTTGCAATTAGATGCCCATATCGCCTTGCGTCAATCACCGAATTCCGGAACGATGCGCCGCGGTAAGGGTCGCCTTGAGGAGGGCGATCTTCCAAAATTGAACAGACTCACAATCTGGCTTTCTCTGGGAGGAGAACATCATGCGGAAGAACATCGTCACGTCGCTCGCAATCCTGCTGGCGGGTAGCACCGCCGCACTGGCGCAAAGCGCCTCGGACGGCAAGGTCAAGATCGGCATCCTGAACGATCAGTCCGGCGTTTATGCTGATTTCGGCGGCAAATCGTCTGTCGAAGCCGCGAAGATGGCAATCGAGGATTTCGGCGGAAAGGTACTGGACGTCCCGGTCGAACTGGTCGATGCCGACCACCAGAACAAGCCCGACATCGCGTCCAACATCGCTCGCCAGTGGTATGATACGGAGCAGGTCGACGCGATCATGGAGCTGACGACATCGTCGGTTGCGCTCGCTGTACAGGCGCTCAGCAAGGAAAAGAAGAAGATCAACATGGTCACCGGTGCCGCGACGACGGACCTGACCGGAAAGCAGTGCAGCCCCTACGGCTTCCATTGGGCCTATGACACGCACGCACTCGCCGTCGGCACCGGTGGCGCGCTCGTGAAGCAGGGCGGCGACAGCTGGTTCTTCCTGACTGCGGACTATGCCTTCGGCTACTCGCTTGAAGAGCAGACGGGTACTTTCGTGAAATCGGCTGGCGGTAACGTGGTCGGTGCCGTTCGTCATCCGCTCGCCACGAATGATTTCTCGTCATTCCTGCTGCAGGCGCAGTCCTCCGGCGCCAAGGTCATCGGCCTCGCCAATGCCGGTCTCGATACCGCGAACGCGATCAAGCAGGCTGCCGAGTTCGGCATTACCGCGGGTGGTCAGAACCTTGCGGCCCTGTTGTTCACGTTGGCGGAAGTCCATGGTCTCGGTGTAGAGGCAGCGCAGGGGCTGACGCTGACGGAAGGCTATTACTGGAACCTCGATGACCAGAGCCGCGAGTTCGGCAAGCGCTTTTTCGAGCGGACGGGCAAGATGCCGAACATGATCCATGCAGGCACCTATTCCTCCGTGATGCAGTACCTGAAGGCCATCGAGAAGGCTGGAACGGATGAGACTGAAGCGGTTGCCAAGGCTCTTCACGAGATGCCGGTCGATGACTTCTTTGCTCGTAACGGCAAGGTCGGCGCCAATGGCCGCATGATCCACGACATGTATCTGCTCCAGGTCAAGAAGCCGGGCGAAAGCGACGAGCCCTGGGACTACTTCAACGTTCTGTCGACGATCCCGGGCGACGAAGCCTATATCGACCCCGCCAAGAGCGGCTGCGAACTGGTGAAGTAAGCCGTCATGGCAATCAATGCGGTTCAGACGCATGAGGAGCCGCGGGTGGTGCTTTCCGCCCGCGGCCTCACCAAGGTGTTCGGCGCGTTCGCGGCGGTGAAGGATGTCGACCTCGACGTCCATCACGCGCGCGTGCACGCGCTGATCGGGCCGAACGGTGCCGGCAAGACCACGGTCTTCAACCTTCTCACCAAGTTTCTTCAGCCTTCGGCCGGAACGATCAATCTGCTGGGAACGGACATCACCAACACCGCGCCTGACAAGGTAGCGCGCATGGGACTGGTGCGCTCGTTCCAGATTTCGGCGGTCTTTCCGCACCTGACGGTGCTGGACAACGTGCGGGTGGCGCTGCAGCGGCCAAATAATCTGGCAACGCAGTTCTGGCTGCCAATGTCATCGCTTGATCGGTTGAACCAGCGCGCCGAGGAACTCCTTGCGGCGGTTGGGCTGGCTGACGCCCGCAACACGGTCGCGGCAGATCTATCCTATGGTCGCAAGCGCGTGCTCGAAATCGCCACCACGTTGGCGCTCGATCCCAAGGTCCTGCTGCTCGACGAGCCCATGGCTGGCATGGGGCAGGAGGACATTAGCACCGTTTCCGGCATCATTCGCAACGTCGCCAAGGAGCGCGCCGTGCTGATGGTCGAACACAATCTTTCAGTCGTCGCCGATATCTGCCATCACGTGACCGTCCTGCAGCGCGGCGAGATCCTTGCCGAAGGCGATTATGCGACCGTCAGCCAGGACCCGCGGGTTCGCACCGCCTACATGGGCACCGAGGAGGCCTGACATGAAACCGCTGCTTCAGGTTTCCGGCCTCAATGCCTGGTACGGAGAGAGCCACGTTCTGCACGGCGTCGACATGACGGTCGGCGAAGGTGAGATGGTCACCATTCTCGGCCGTAACGGCGTCGGCAAGACGACGACACTCAGGACGATCATGGGCATCGTTCGCGAGCGCAAGGGCCAGATCCTTTTCGACGGCCGCGACATGATGGACGTGCCGCTCCATCGCACGGCCCATGCGGGGATTGGCTTCGTGCCGGAGGAGCGGGGAATATTCGCGACGCTGACGGTCGAGGAAAACCTCATGCTGCCGCCGGTCGTCGCCGGTACCGGCATGGGGCTTGACGAGATCTACGAACTCTTCCCCAACCTCCTCGAGCGGCGGACGAGCCCGGGCACGAAGCTTTCCGGCGGTGAACAGCAGATGTTGGCGATCGCCCGCATTCTTCGCACCGGTGTCCGGCTGCTGGTCCTTGACGAGCCGACGGAGGGCCTCGCGCCCGTCATCGTCCAGAGGATCGGCGAGGTTCTGAAGAAACTCAAGGAACGGGGCATGACCGTGCTTCTGGTGGAGCAGAACTTCCGCTTTGCCAGCCGCGTCGCTGATCGTTTCTATCTCATGGAGCATGGCCAGATGGTGGCCGACTTCCCCGTCGGCGAACTGCCGGAGCGGATGGACATGCTTCACAAGGTTCTGGGGGTTTGACCATGACGATGATCTTCGGGATCCCGATCCAGGCATTTCTTGGCCAGTTGCTCATCGGACTGATCAACGGCTCCTTCTATGCCCTTCTCAGCCTCGGGCTGGCGGTGATCTTCGGCCTCTTGCGGGTGATCAATTTCGCTCACGGGGCGCAGTACATGCTGGGTGCCTTCGTAGCGCTGCTCCTCCTCCAGTATTTCGGCATCAACTACTGGATCGCTCTCTTCGTTGCACCGATCATCGTTGGAGTTGTGGGTGCCGCGATAGAGCGGACGATGCTGAGCCGGCTCTACAAGCTAGACCATCTCTACGGCCTGCTCTTCACCTTCGGACTGGCGCTCACGATTGAAGGAACCTTCCGCTACCTTTACGGCGCAGCCGGACAACCCTATTCGGTTCCGGCAGCCTTGGCCGGCGGCACCAATCTCGGCTTCATGTTCCTGCCGATCTATCGCGGCTGGGTCGTGGTCATCTCTCTTGTCGCCTGCATCGCCACATGGCTACTGATCGAGAAGACCAAGCTTGGTTCCTATCTCCGGGCTGCCACCGAAAATCCGGTGCTCGTGCAGGCCTTCGGCGTCAACGTGCCCTTGCTACTGACCTTCACCTACGGGCTGGGAGCAGCACTGGCGGCCTTTGCCGGCGTACTTGCGGCTCCTATCTACCAGGTCTCGCCGCTGATGGGTACGAACCTCATCATCGTCGTCTTCGCTGTCGTCGTCGTCGGTGGCATGGGCTCGATCATGGGCGCTATCATCACGGGCTACATGCTCGGCATTGCAGAGGGACTGACCAAGGTCTTCTATCCGGAAGCCTCCAACATCGTCATCTTCGTCATCATGGCGATCGTGCTGCTCATCAGGCCGGCAGGCCTCTTCGGACGGGATGCGTGACATGAGCCATACTACCCACACGACAACCGACATCCGGAACGAGAAGGCGCCGGCGGCATCGTTCACCTATGCGGCGTTTCTCCTGGCGGGGCTTGCCTTCCTGCTGGTCGCGCCGATGTTCTTCTACCCGATCTTCCTGATGAAGCTCCTCTGCTTCGCGCTCTTTGCCTGCGCCTTCAATCTGCTGCTCGGCTATACGGGGCTTCTGTCCTTCGGGCATGCCACCTTTTTCGGGGGTGCAGCCTATTTCACTGCGCATGCGGTGAAGGAATGGGGCTGGACACCGGAACTGGGCGTGCTGCTCGGCGTGGCGGGAGCGGCCGTGCTCGGCCTCGTCATGGGCTTCGTCGCCATCCGCCGCCAGGGCATCTACTTCGCGATGATCACGCTGGCCTTGTCGCAGATGTTCTTCTTCTTCTGCCTTCAGGCGGAGTTCACACGCGGCGAGGACGGCATCCAGCAGGTGCCGCGCGGACATCTGTTCGGCTTCATCGATCTCAATGTGGCGACGAACATGTACTACTTCGTGCTGGCCGTCTTCATCATCGGCCTCGTCGTCATATGGCGCTTCGTCAACTCGCCCTTCGGCATGATCCTGAAGTCGATCCGCGAGAACGAGGCACGGGCGACGTCGCTCGGCTACTCCGTCGCACACTACAAGCTCGGCGCCTTCGTCATGTCGGCAGCGCTCGCCGGGCTCGCCGGGGGCGTGAAGTCGCTCGTCTTCCAGTTCGCGACGCTGACGGACGTGACCTGGCAGATGTCGGGCGAGGTGATCCTGATGACTCTGCTTGGCGGCATCGGCACCCTGATCGGACCGATCTTTGGCGCCGGCCTTGTGGTGACGCTGCAGAACTATCTGGCGACCTCCGATTTCCCGGTCACGATCATCACCGGCGTCGTGTTCATGGTCTGCGTGCTCGTCTTCCGCCGCGGCATCATTGGCGAGTTCTACGCCTCGCGGCTCGGTCGCAGGCTCGGGTTCGAACACAGGCAGTAGGGCGGACCGGACGCGCCTGAGCGCGCGTCCATCGCATAAAATCGAGGCAACTGGACTGCAGGCTTCGTCTGTGGTGACGGCGAGCCTTTGGAGACGCGGAATGGAACAGTACGACTACATCGTCGTGGGGGCGGGAAGCGCGGGATGCGTGCTCGCCAATCGGCTGTCGGCCGACAGCCGCAACCGTGTGCTGCTCTTGGAAGCCGGCGGCACCGACAATTATCACTGGGTGCACATCCCCGTCGGCTATCTCTACTGCATCAACAACCCGCGCACCGACTGGTGCTTCACCACCGAGAAGGAAGAGGGGCTGAACGGCCGCTCGCTCTCCTATCCGCGCGGCAAGCTGCTCGGCGGCTGCTCATCCATCAACGGCATGATCTACATGCGCGGCCAGGGGCGAGATTATGACCTTTGGCGTCAGCTGGGTTGCGAAGGCTGGGGGTGGGACGATGTGCTGCCCTATTTCAAGAAATCGGAGGACCATTACCGTGGCGCCGACGACCTCCACGGCGCCGGCGGGGAATGGCGGGTGGAGAAGTCGCGGGTGCGCTGGGCGGTGCTCGATGCCTTCCAGAAAGCGGCCGAGGAGGCCGGCATCCCGATCACCGAAGACTTCAACCGCGGCTCCAACGAGGGTTCTGGATATTTCGACGTGAATCAGCGGTCGGGGATACGCTGGAACACCTCCAAGGCCTTCCTTCGCCCGGCCAAGGGAAGGCGCAACCTGACTGTCCTGACCAAGGCCCATGCACGGCGCCTGATCGTCGAGGGCGGCGAGGTGAAGGGCATCGAATTCCAGCATGGCGGAGTTGCAAAGCGAGCCTTCGCCTCCCGCGAAACCATCCTGAGTGCCGGTTCCATCGGATCGCCACAGATCCTCGAACTCTCCGGGATCGGCCGCGGGGACGTGCTGCAGCAGGCCGGGATCGAGGTCGTCAAGGAGGTGAAGGGCGTCGGCGAGAACCTGCAGGATCACCTGCAACTGCGCATGGTCTACAAGGTGACGGGCGTCCCGACGCTCAACGAGAAGGCATCCCGCCTCATCGGCAAGGCGGCGATCGGTCTCGAATACGCCTTCCGCCGCTCAGGGCCGATGTCCATGGCGCCGAGCCAGCTTGGGATCTTCACGCGATCGGGCCCGGACAAGGAGATGCCCGACCTGCAATACCACATCCAGCCTGTCTCTCTGGACAAGTTCGGCGACCCTGTGCATGGGTTCCCGGCTATGACTGCGAGCGTGTGCAACCTAAGGCCGGAAAGCCGCGGCTCGGTTCATGTAAAGAGCAGCGACTTTGCCGCAGCGCCGGCGATCAAGCCGAACTACCTGTCGTCACCGGCCGACCGCGAAGTTGCGGTCAAGGCGATCCGGCTGACGCGGGAGATCGTCCGCAAGCCGTCCTTCGCGCGCTATCATCCGGAGGAGTACAAGCCGGGGCCGAGCTACGAGAGCGACGCCGATCTCGAAAAGGCGGCGGGCGATATCGGGACGACCATCTTTCACCCAGTCGGCACCGTGCGCATGGGAGCCGATCCCGACAGCGTTGTCGATCCGCGCCTGAGGCTGCGAGCAGTCGGACGGCTGCGCGTAGCGGATGCGTCGATCATGCCGAATATCATTTCCGGCAACACCAATTCCCCGACTATCATGATTGCCGAGAAGGCGGCGGAGATGATTCTGGCGGACAATCGATGAACAGGGAGGCAGGGCGATGAGCGACGAAGTCATTCTCGACAGGGTGGGATCGGCTGCGGTGATCCGGCTCAATCGGCCTAAGGCGCTGAACAGCCTCAATCTGCCAATGGTTCGCGCAATTCGGGAGGCGATGGAGCAGTATCTGGACGATGCTTCCATCCAAGCTGTCATCCTGAAGGGAGAAGGCGAGAGGGGCCTCTGTGCCGGCGGCGACATCCGCGTGCTCTATGACATGGGACAGCGTAGCGATCCCGAAGCAACCCGCTTCTGGCGCGAGGAATTTCCCCTCAATTATGCCATTTCACACTACCCGAAGCCGTATGTCGTTCTGATGGACGGCATCACCATGGGGGGCGGTGTCGGGCTTTCGGCGCATGGCCGTCATCGCATCGTGACGGAGCGGACGCGGCTTGCCATGCCAGAGACCGGCATCGGCTATTTTCCGGATGTGGGTGCTACCTGGCTCCTTCCGAAGGCACCGGGAGACGTCGGAACCTGGATGGGGCTGACCGGCATCGAAGTCGACGCAGCCGGTGCGATCTATGCCGGACTTGCCGATACTCTTGTACCGTCGGATCGACTGGATGCGCTGGTGGAAGCAATCGGGGCGCTCTCTGGAGAAGCAGACGACGGAAGCGTCGAAGCGACGATTGCTCGTTTTTCAGTTCCGACTACAGAGAGCGCCCTCGAGAAGAACCGGTCGGTGATCGATCGCTGCTTTGGCTTCGACCGTGTCGAAGACATCCTTGAAGCACTCGCCCATGAGGGTGGGGAGTTCGCCGCCACCACCCGCGACACAATGCTCAAGCGTTCGCCGACCAGCCTAAAGCTGACATTGCGCCTGCTGCGCGCCGGACGCCAGAGCTCGGGGCTCGTGGAATGCCTCGAACGGGAGTTCGGCGCGGGCGTGGAGCTTCTGCGCAATCACGACTTCTACGAAGGGGTGCGTGCGGCAATCATCGACAAGGACCGCAACCCGCAGTGGTCGCCCGCAAGCCTCGATGAGGTGCAGGCGGAGAGCATCGACGCCTATCTCGGCGGCAAGCACGGCAGCCTGTTTCCCGACCATCGCCTCTGAGTATCGTATTCCCAAGGTGGGCTTATCTCCTGGCGGTGGGAGATATCTGTCGTGCGGCTACCGATAAAAGGAACAGAATTCCCATGCGGGCTGCGGCGTGGGGCACCGGTTCCTCGCAGTCGCAAGGATCAATCGGTACCTTCCGGACATCAACGAATTCCGGAGACCTCCATGAACCGCCTCCTCGTCCTTGGCACTGCTCTCGCCGCCCTGTTTGCCGCGCCGGCCTTTGCGCAGTCGCCGACTACCCTCCTCAACGCGTCCTATGACATCGCCCGCGAAATTTTTGCCGCGGAGAACGAAGCCTTTGTGAAGCAGAATCCCGGCGTCACCATCGACCAGTCGCATGCCGGTACGTCGAAGCAGGCCCGTGCGATCGTCGAGGGACTGGAAGCGGATGTCGTCACCTTCAACCAGGTCACGGACATCGACTTCCTGGTGAAGCAGGGTTTCGTCTTGGATGACTGGCAGCAGGATTTCCCCAACAGCGCCTCCCCCTTCTACTCCTTCCCGTCCTTTCTGGTGCGCGAGGGCAACCCGAAGAACATCAAGGACTGGAACGACCTAGCGCGCGACGACGTGCAGGTGATCTTCCCGAACCCGAAGACCTCGGGCAATGCCCGCTACACCTATCTCGCGGCAACCGCTTACGCGAAGGAAGCCTTTGGTGGAGACGAGGAGAAGGTCGAAGCGTTCATCAGCAAGATCTTCGACAACGTCCCCGTCTTCGACACCGGCGGCCGCGCCGCAACGACCACCTTCGTCGAGCGCGAGATCGGCGATGTGATTATCACGTTCGAGGCCGAGACCCGCGCCATTGCCAAGCAGTATGGCGAAGACAAGTTCGACGCGGTCGTGCCGTCCGTCAGCCTGCTTGCGGAGTTCCCGGTGGCGATTGTCGACAAGGTGGTGGACAAGCGTGGCTCCCGCGATCTCGCAAAGAGCTATCTCGACTTCCTCTATACGGAAGAAGGGCAACGGATTGCCGCCGAATTTGGCCACCGTGTCCATAATGAAACGGTTTCCGCCGAATTCAAGGACCAGTTCCCGGAGATTCGTCTCGTCAACGTCGATGATGTCTTCGGTGGCTGGAGCAAGATCCAGGAGGAGCACTTCGCCTCCGGCGCCATTCTCGACACGCTGTACGGCAGCCGCTGATCCGTCTCCCAAGACGACCCTCCCGGCGGTCGAAAGACCGTCGGGTTTCGCATTCCAAGAACAGGGGAATACGCTTGAGACGCAATGTCCTGCCGGGACTGTCACTTTCGCTCGGCGTCACACTCTTCTATGTCGGCCTGATCGTGGTGCTGCCCCTCACGGCACTGATCTTCAAGGCGGCCAGCCTTGGTCCTGCCGATTACTGGTCGATCATCTCGTCGCCGCGGGCGGTGGCAAGCTACCGCGTGACGGTGCTCACTGCACTGGGCGCGACGGCGTTCAACCTAGTCTTCGGTCTGGCGCTGGCCTGGGTCCTGACCCGCTACCGCTTCCCTGGCTGGCGGCTCGTCGATGCCATGGTCGACCTCCCTTTCGCCTTGCCCACTGCCGTTGCGGGGATTTCGCTGACCGCGCTGTTCGCCAGTAACGGCTGGTTCGGCTCGGTCCTTTCCGACCTGGGTATCAAAGTCGCCTACACGCCGCTCGGCATCATGATCGCCATGTGCTTTACGTCGCTGCCGTTCATCGTGCGGACGGTGCAGCCGGTGCTGGAGGATCTCGATCCGGCGCTGGAAGAGGCAGGGCAATCACTGGGCGGCTCGGACTGGACGATCTTCCGGAAGGTGATCTTTCCCCTGCTGAAGCCGGCGCTCTTGGCCGGGCTGTCGCTCTCCTTCGCGCGCTCGCTGGGCGAGTTCGGTGCCATCATCTTCATCGCGGGCAATCAGCCCATGTCGACGGAGATCACGGCTCTTCTCGTCTTCATCCGCCTGGAGGAATACGACTACCAGGCCGCCGCCGCCATCGCCTCCGTCCTGCTCTTCACGGCCTTTGCAATGCTGGCGATTACCAACCTGCTGCAGGCGCGGGCCTTGCGCTACACCGTGAGGAACTGACGATGTCTGCCGTCCATCCCGGCCGCAAGCCGCCGCGCGTCGGCGACCAGCCACTATTCCGCCGGTCCCTGATCGCGGTCGTACTGATCATCGGCGCGCTCCTGATCCTGGCGCCGCTCATCGTCATCGGGTTCGAAGCCTTCTCGGAAGGCTGGCGCGTCTATGCCTCGACCCTCGTTCATCCCGACACGCGCCACGCCATTTTCCTGACGGTGGTAACCGCGCTGATCGCCGTCCCGATCAATACGATCTTCGGGGTGGCCGCAGCCTGGGCGATCACCAAGTTCGACTTCCCCGGTCGCCGTTTCCTGCTGGTTGTGATCGAGATCCCGTTCTCGATCTCACCGATCGTCGCCGGTGTCGCCTACCTCTTCGTTTACGGTTTGCAGGGTTATCTCGGGCCACTGTTCGACGCCTACGATGTGAAGGTGCTGTTCGCGCTGCCCGGCATCGTGCTTGCCTCCATGTTCGTCACCGCACCCTTCGTGGCGCGTGAACTTATCCCGCTGATGCAGGCGCAGGGGCGGGATCTTGAGGAAGCTGCGACCTCGCTCGGCGCATCGGGCTGGCGAACCTTCTTTTCCGTTACGCTTCCGAACATCAAGTGGGCCCTGCTCTACGGGGTGGTGCTCTGCAATGCCCGGGTGATGGGCGAGTTCGGTGCCGTGTCCGTCGTGTCCGGTAATATCCGCGGCCAGACCAACACGCTGCCGCTGCATATCGAGCTGCTCTACCATGACTATCAGGCGGCCGGCGCCTTCGCCTCGGCCTCCATACTGGCGGTCATCGCCGTATTCACCATCATCGCCAAGGTCGCGCTGGAGCGGCAGGGTGCGGGACGTGTTCGTCGTCCCGCCTTGTCTGCGCCGGTTGTGCCTGCCGTGGAGCCAAAGCCATGAAGATCCGCCTCGAGCACGTCGTCAAAACCTTCGATACCTTTCGCGCCGTCCGGGACGTCTCGCTGGACATCGAGAGCGGTGAGCTGGTCGCCCTGCTCGGGCCGTCGGGTTCCGGCAAGACGACGATCCTGCGCATGGTCGCCGGCCTCGAATACGCCGATGGCGGGCACATCTATTTTGGGGAGCAGGACGCGACGGACATTCCGGTACGCGAGCGGGGCGTGGGCTTCGTCTTCCAGCACTATGCGCTCTTCCCGCACATGACGGTGGCGGAGAACATCGCCTTCGGGATGAAGGTCTCGAAGGTCAAGCGCGGGAAGGCGGTGATCGCCCAGCGCGTCGAGGATCTGTTGCGGCTCGTGCGACTGGAGGGTCTGGGCGAACGGTTCCCGGCACAGATTTCCGGCGGGCAGCGTCAGCGTGTGGCGCTTGCCCGGGCTCTCGCCGTTGATCCGAAGGTGCTGCTGCTCGACGAACCGTTCGGCGCACTCGATGCCGCCGTTCGCCGCGATCTGCGGCGCTGGCTGCGGGAGATCCACGACGAGCTCGGGATTACCACGCTCTTCGTGACCCACGACCAGGAAGAGGCCCTCGACCTTGCGGACCGGGTGGTGATCCTGAACGAGGGGACGATCGTGCAGCAGGGAACGCCGGAGACTGTTTGCCGCGATCCGAAGTCTGCCTTCGTGACCCGCTTCCTCGGTGACGCGAACCGGTTTTCGGCGGAGGTGCGCGGCGGCATCGCCTATTCGGGAGGCGCTTCGGTGCCTGCTCGTGGCGTGGAAGATGGCGCGGCGGAGGTCTACGCGCGTCCCGGTGATCTCGATTGGTCACCTACGGGGCCGGGTATCGCTGCGACCATCACGCGTGTCCTCGATCGGCCTGGCGGACGTCGCGTCATGGCGATCACGGTCGAAAGCGAACATCTGGAATTCGACGTGGAGCCCGAACTGGCGATCCGAGCGGGCGAGCAGGGTTTCGTGACGCTGCGGCGGGCGCAGGTGTTTGCTGCCGAGTAGGCGAGATACGTAAAAAGGCCGGCGAATCGATACGCCGGCCTTTCTGCATAGCGCGAGGACGCCTCAGTTCATCTGGGTGACGAAACGGGTCTCCAGGTAGGCCTCGACTGCTTCCGAGCCGCCTTCCGTGCCGTATCCGGAATCCTTGATGCCGCCGAAGGGCACTTCCGGGATGGAGAGGCCATTGTGGTTGATGGTCAGCATGCCGGCCTCCATGTTGCGGCTCAGCGCGTGCGCCGTCTTCACGGAACCCGTGAAAGCGTAGGAGGCGAGCCCGAACGGCAGGCGGTTCGCTTCCTCGAGTGCGTCCTCGACCGAGGAGAAGCGGTTGATGATGGCGAGCGGACCGAACGGCTCGTCGTTCATCATCTTTGCCGAAGTGGGCACGTTCGCGAGCACAGTCGGTTCGAAGAAATGGCCCTTGTTGCCGATCCGCTTGCCGCCGGTCTTCAGGTCCGCGCCCTGGGAAACGGCATCCTGGATCATCTCCTCCATGGCGGGGATGCGACGTTCGTTGGCAAGCGGGCCCATGGTCACGCCTTCCTCCAGCCCGTTGCCCACCTTGATCGCCTGGGACGCCTTCACGAAACCTTCGAGGAAGCGATCGGCGATACCATCCTGAACCAGGAAGCGGGTGGGTGCGACGCAGACCTGGCCTGCATTGCGGTACTTCGCGGCCGCGGTCACCTCGATTGCCTTTTCCAGATCGGCATCGTCGAAGATGATCGCCGGGGCATGTCCGCCGAGCTCCATCGTGGCGCGCTTCATGTGCTTGCCCGCCAGGGCTGCCAGGTGCTTACCCACCGGAGTGGAGCCGGTGAAGGAGATCTTGCGGATGACCGGATGCGGGATCAGGTATTCGGAGATCTCCGACGGAATACCGTAGACGAGGTTCACGACACCCGCCGGCACCCCGGCGTCAACGAAGACGCGGATCAGTTCCGCCGGGGAGGCGGGCGTTTCCTCGGGTGCCTTGACGATGATCGAGCAGCCGGTGCAGAGCGCTGCGGAGAGCTTGCGGACGATCTGGTTGATCGGGAAGTTCCAGGGCGTGAAGGCGGCAACGGGGCCGACGGGGAGCTTCACCGTCATCTGCGCTACGCCGCTGAAGCGCGACGGGATGACCTGCCCATAGGTTCGACGGCCCTCTTCGGCAAACCAGTCGATCGTGTCGGCCGCACCGAGGATCTCGGCCTTGGACTGTGCCAGAGGCTTGCCCTGTTCGCGGGTCATCAGCCAGGAGACGTAGCCGACGCGTTCGCGCAGCAGCTGGGCGGCCTTGCGCATGATCTTCGAACGCTCGAGGGGCGAGGTCTCCCGCCAGGTCTTGAAGCCGCGTTCAGCCGCTTCAAGCGCCAGGTCGAGATCCGCCTGACGGGCGTGTGCAATCTTGCCGATCACCTCTTCCGTAGCCGGATCCGAAACAGGAATGGTCTCGCCGCCGGCGGCGTCGCGCCAGGTGCCATCGATAAAGAGCTGAACGTCGGGATAGGAGTGCATCGCGTAAACCTTCGTGATCTGGAAGACCGGAGCCGGTGGTGCCGAAGCGGACATGCCGGCAGCCGATCCTGCTGGCATGACGCCGGAGGAGCGCCCCGGGAATTGGCGTGAACAGCGGCAAGATCGCTCTTTCCGCTTCCTTCACATAGGCCTTCCTGCAGATCGATCCAAGGCCCCCGACGACACCGGCGGCCTATGTCGGCGGCATAGATTCAGTGCATCAGAAGAAAGCCTGGATGCCAGTCTGGGCACGGCCGAGGATCAGCGCATGGACGTCATGCGTGCCCTCATAGGTGTTGACCGTCTCGAGGTTCTGCGCGTGGCGCATGACGTGATACTCGATCTGGATGCCATTGCCACCATGCATGTCGCGCGCCTGGCGGGCGATGTCGAGCGCCTTGCCGCAATTGTTGCGCTTGACGATCGAGATCATTTCCGGCGCCATCTTCTTCTCGTCCATCAGGCGGCCGACGCGGAGCGATGCCTGCAGGCCGAGGGCGATCTCGCTCTGCATGTCGGCGAGCTTCTTCTGGTAGAGCTGGGTGCCGGCGAGCGGCTTGCCGAACTGCTTACGATCAAGGCCATACTGGCGGGCGCGGAACCAGCAGTCTTCCGCCGCACCCATGACGCCCCAGGAGATGCCGTAGCGGGCACGGTTGAGGCAGCCGAAAGGCCCTTTGAGTCCGGAGACGTTGGGAATCAGTGCATCTTCACCAACTTCGACGCCCTCCATGACGATCTCACCCGTGATCGAGGCACGCAGCGACAGCTTGCCGCCGATCTTAGGCGCCGACAGGCCCTTCATGCCCTTTTCCAGCACGAAGCCGCGGATCTCATTGTTATGGGCTTCCGATTTTGCCCAGATGACGAAGACATCCGCGATCGGCGCGTTGGAAATCCACATCTTGGAGCCGCGCAGGCGATAGCCGCCGTCGATCTTCTCGGCGCGGGTCTTCATGCCGCCGGGATCGGAGCCGGCATCCGGCTCCGTCAGTCCGAAGCAGCCAATCAATTCGCCGGAGACCAGCCCGGGCAGGTACTTGTCCTTCTGCTCCTCGGAGCCATAGGCGTAGATCGGATAAATCACCAGCGAGGACTGGACGCTCATCATCGAACGATAGCCGCTGTCGACACGCTCGACTTCGCGCGCAACCAGCCCGTAGGCGACGTAGCTTGCATCCGCCGCCCCATATTTCTCCGGCAGCGTCACACCCAGAAGTCCGGCCTGGCCCATCAGGCGGAAGAGTTCCGGCTCGGTCGTTTCGTTGAGATAGGCTTCCTGAATGCGAGGCAGGAGTTCCGACTTGCCGAAAGCGGCTGCCGCGTCGCGGATCATGCGCTCTTCATCGATCAACTGGTCGTCGAGAAGGAAGGGGTCTTCCCAGGAAAATGCTGCACGTCCGCTCACGGTAAGCCTCCAATTGTTGTTGCCGGATTATCGGTCAGCGCCTTTGACACGGCAAGGCGCGTTTACTCATTCTCCCATGACTGATAGTAATACTGGACATGACCAGCCTCAGTCGACGACTGCTTCCCTCCACTGCTGCGCTTGCGGCATTCGAATCCGTTGCGCGCCTCCGCAGCTTTTCGGCGGCCGCGGAGGAGCTCGCTCTGACGCAAGGCGCAATCAGCCGGCAGGTTTCCGGGCTCGAAGACCTGTTGGGCATTCTCCTCTTCGAGCGAACGAGCCGCGGCGTCGTGCTGACATCGGCGGGGGCGGAATACGCGAAATCGGTCGGTGCCGCCTTATCGCAGATACGGTCTGCCTCGCTGCAGGCCATGACAAAACGGCATAGCGACACCCTGAACCTCGCGATCCTCCCGACCTTCGGCACCCGCTGGCTGATGCCCCGCATTCCAGGCTTCGTCGCCCGGCATCCGGAGATCACGCTGAACTTCGCCACCCGCATCGGTATCTTCGACTTCGATCGGGACGGCATCGACATGGCGGTCCACATCGGCCAGCCCGACTGGCCGGGCGCCGACTGTACCTTCCTGATGGAGGAAATGGTTGCGCCGATCTGCAGCCCCGCCTTCCTTGCGGAGCACCCAATCACGCGTCCGGAAGATATCCTGAACCTGCCGCTGTTGCATATGGCTTCTCGGCCCGGTGCCTGGGTTCACTGGTTCCAGAGCATGGGCATTGCCGGCGGACCTGCACAGGGCATGCGGTTCGAACAGTTTGGCAGCGTCGCGCAGGCCTGTGCGGCCGGACTGGGCGTCGCGCTGATGCCGCTCTTCCTGATCGATTCAGAACTCGCGACAGGCCAACTGGTGCAGGCCTATCCGCATCAGGTGCGCAGCCCGAGCGCCTATTATGCGGTTGCGCCCCTCACCAAGACGGACTTCCGTCCCGTGGTCGCCTTCCGCTCCTGGCTTCTGGAGGAAGTGGAACGCTATCGCGGTGGCGAGGTGATCGCCTGGTAGCTTTGCTCAACTGTTCAGCATCGCGAAATTGGGCTTGCGGCCATAGGCGTGCTGGATAGGATTGGCGAGACATCCGCGCCCGACTCCCCTTTCAAGCTTCTCAGGACATTCCATGGAACTCGTGTTCGACGGCCACAACGACGTGCTCTTGCGGCTCTGGCGAACGATGAAGGCGGGCGGTGATCCGATTGCCGAGTATATCGGCGGGGTGACGAACGGACATATCGATTCCCCGCGCGCCAGAGCGGGTGGGCTGGCGGGTGGCTTCTGCGCCATCTACATCCCGTCCGGCGACCTGATCCTCAAGGAGCCGGACGCATCCGGCCACTACGACACGCCGCTGGCCGCGCCGCTAGTGCTCGAACCCTCGCTTGAGATCGCTCTCGAAAAGACGGCAATCGCGCTACGACTGGGAAGGGCAGGGGCGTGGCGCATCTGTCGCTCCACGGCGGACATCCGCCAGGCGATAGCAGACGGGGTGTTTGCATCCGTTCTTCACATGGAGGGATGCGAGCCGATCGATGCCGATCTCGACAACCTAGAGGTCTTCTATGCGGCGGGGCTGCGGTCGCTTGGCCCGGTCTGGAGCCGCAACAATATCTTCGGTCACGGTGTTCCGTTCTCCTATCCGAAGTCGCCGGACGCGGGGCCGGGGCTCACCGAGGCGGGCTTCGAGCTGGTGCGCGCCTGCAACCGGATGGGCATCCTCGTTGACCTTGCGCACATAACCGAACGGGGCTTCTGGGACGTCGCGAAGATCACCGACCAGCCGCTGGTCGCCAGCCATTCGAATGCGCATGCCCTGACACCCGTCGCCCGCAACCTGACCGACCGGCAACTGGATGCCATACGGGAGACGAAGGGGATCGTGGGGCTGAACTACGCAGTGACCATGTTGCGGCCCGATGCACGCGACAGTGCCGATACCCCGATTTCGGACATGGTCCGGCATGTGGACTACCTGGTGGAGCGCATGGGAATCGAGCATGTCGCCCTCGGATCCGACTTCGACGGGGCCACGATTCCAGCGGCCATAGGGGATGCCGGAGGCACTCAAAATCTGGTTGCGGCCCTCCGGGGCGCGGGATACGGTGACGATGATTTGAAGAAGATCTGCCGGGAGAACTGGCTCAGGATCCTGGCGTCGGCCTGGCGCGAATAGCGGGCCGACTGCCGGAAAAGCAACTGATCAACAGGGGAACAAGAACAATGATCGACTTGCTGAACAAACGCGTGCGCCTGATGGCAACGAGTGCCGCAATGGCGCTGCTTCTGGCCGGGACGCCGCAGGCATTTGCCGCAACTCCGGCCGACACGCTGGTGCAGGGCTGGGCCTTCGACGACATCATCACGCTTGATCCCGCGGAAGCCTTCGAGATCTCGACGGCCGAAGTGACCGCCAACACCTACAACAAGCTCGTCGGGCTTGACCTCAACGACACGTCGAAGGTCGTGGGAGAGCTTGCCGACAGCTGGACCGTCTCCGATGATGGCCTGACCTACACGTTCAAGCTGAAGCCTGGCCTCACCTTCGCTTCGGGCAATCCGATCACGGCGGAAGATGTTGCCTTCTCCTTCGAGCGTGCTGTCAAGCTCGACAAGTCCCCCGCCTTCCTGCTGACCCAGTTCGGGCTCACCGGGGACAACGTCACAGAGAAGGCGAAGGCTGCCGACGAAAGCACGTTCGTACTCACCGTGGACAAGCCCTATGCACCGAGCTTCGTCCTTAACGTGCTAACCTCGACTGTGGCGTCGGTCGTCGACAAGAAGCTGGTCATGGAGAACGCCCAGCCGGTCACTCCGAGCGAGGACTACAAGTACGACAGCGATTTCGGCAATGCCTTCCTGAAGACCGGCTATGCCGGTTCGGGCCCGTTCAAGCTGCGCGAATGGCGTGCGAACGAGGTCGTCGTGCTGGAGCGGAACGACAATTATTTTGGCGAAAAGGCTCCTTTGGCGCGCGTCATCTACCGCCACATGAAGGAAAGTGCAGGCCAGCGCCTTGCGCTTGAGAACGGTGACATTGACGTGGCCCGTAACCTCGAGCCCGGCGACATCCAGGCGATCTCCGACAAGGAAGGTCTCGACACCACATCTGCGCCGAAGGGCACGATCTACTATTTCAGCCTGAACCAGAAGAACGAGAACCTGGCGAAGCCCGAGGTGGTGGAGGCTTTCAAGTATCTCGTCGACTATGACGCAATCGGCGAGACGCTGATTAAGGGGATCGGCACGATCCACCAGACATTCCTTCCCGCCGGCCAGCTGGGAGCATCGAACGACACGCCGTACAGCCTGAACGTCGAGAAGGCCAAGGAACTGCTTGCCAAGGCAGGACTTGCCGACGGCTTTTCGGTGACGATGGACGTGCGCAATACGCAACCGGTGACGGGCATTGCGGAGAACGTGCAGCAGACGCTGGCCCAGGCCGGCATCAAGCTGGAAATCATCCCCGGCGACGGCAAGCAGACGCTGACCAAATATCGCGCGCGCCAGCACGACATCTATATCGGTCAGTGGGGTTCGGACTATTTCGATCCGAACTCCAATGCCGAGACCTTCACCTACAATGCGGACAATTCGGATGAGGGCACCAACAAGACGCTGGCCTGGCGCAATGCCTGGGATCCGCAGGATCTGACTGAGAAGACCCAGGCCGCCCTTCTCGAGAAGGACAGCGACAAGCGCGCGGCCATCTACGAGGAGCTTCAGAAGGAAGTCCTGGAGCGGGGTCCTTTCGTGATTATCTTCCAGCAGACGGAAGTCGCCGGCTATTCGGACAAGCTGAAGAACTACAAGCTCGGTCCGAGCTTCGATACCAACTTCCTCCATAGCGTCTCCAAGGAATAGTCGGGTCGAACCTTGGCTATTTCTGACACCAATGCGACGCTCCGGCACGGCGAGAGCCGCGCCAGGCGTCGCGGGCTGGCGATCCTCGGCTTCCTGCTGACGGTCGCCACGACATTCCTCGGCCTGCTTGCCGTCACCTTCTTCATCGGCCGCGTCGTGCCGATCGATCCGGCGCTCGCGATCGTCGGTGATCGTGCGCCGGCGCATGTGGTCGAACGGGTAAGGCTGGAGCTCGGCCTTCACCTTCCGCTCTACCAGCAGTTCTGGATCTACCTGAAGCAGGCGCTATCCGGCGATTTCGGCACCTCGGTCCTGACCACCAACCCCGTGCTCACCGACATCAAGCGGGTGTTCCCCGCGACGATCGAGCTTGCGACGGTCGGCACGATCATCGGTGCGGTCCTGGGCGTGCCGCTTGGCGTGCTCGCGGCGGTCAAGCGTGGCTCCATCATCGACCAGATCGTCCGGGTGATCGGCCTCGTCGGATATTCGGTGCCGATCTTCTGGCTTGGCCTGCTCGCACTGCTCCTCTTCTACGCGAAGCTCAACTGGGTCGCCTATCCAGGCCGCGTCGATATCGTCTACGAATACAGCTTCACCCCAGTCACCGGGTTCTTCATCCTGGATGCGGCCATGCAGCGACAGTGGGACGTGCTCTGGGACCTGTTCCGGCACATCATCCTTCCCGGCTCGCTGCTCGGCTATTTCTCGCTCGCCTATATCAGCCGCATGACCCGGTCGTTCATGCTGAACGAGCTCTCACAGGAGTATATCGTTGCCGCGCGGGCGAAAGGCCTGTCAGAGGCGAGGATCATCTGGTTCCACGCCCTACGCAACGCGGCGGTCCCCCTCGTCACCGTAATCGCACTCTCCTATGCAGGTCTTCTCGAAGGCTCTGTACTGACGGAAACGATTTTCGCCTGGCCGGGGCTTGGGCTCTACATCACCAATTCACTGCAGAATGCGGACATGAACGCCGTGCTCGGCGGGACCGTGGTCATCGGCTCCGTCTTCGTCGGCATCAACCTTCTGTCCGACCTCCTCTACCGGACGCTCGACCCAAGGACGCGCAGCCGATGAGCATTGCCGAGACACCTCCCAGACCCTACAGCCGCGAGTGGCTGCTGTCGGACAGGCCGTCGTCGCGCCGGCAGGCGCGGCTCGGTCGCGCCTATGTCATCTGGCGGCGCTTTTCGGAAAACCGCCTCGCCCTTCTCGGTCTGCTGATCCTGCTCGCGCTGCTGTTCGTGGCGGCGTTCGCGGATGTCCTTGCTCCGCACAATCCGTTGCAGGGCGATCTGCGAAACGCCCGGCTGCTGCCGCCGGGCGCCGATGGCTATATCCTCGGCACGGACGACCAGGGCCGTGACATCCTCTCGCGCCTGATCCACGGTTCGCGCCTGACGCTGCTGGTGGTGGTGCTGGTCGCGGTCATCGCGGCACCTGTCGGACTGATCGTCGGTACGGTCTCCGGCTATGCCGGCGGATGGGTGGACGCCGTACTGATGCGGATCACCGACATCTTCCTCGCCTTTCCGAAGCTAGTGCTGGCGCTTGCGCTGGTTGCGGCGCTCGGACCCGGCATCGAGAATGCGATCCTGGCGATCGCCGTCACCTCCTGGCCACCCTATGCACGCATCGCCCGGGCGGAGACGATGACCTTCCGTAACTCCGAGTTCATCTCCGCCGTGCGGTTGATGGGAGCATCGCCGTCGCGGATCGTCCTGCGTCATGTCATGCCTCTCTGCCTCTCGTCACTGATCGTCAGGGTGACGCTCGACATGGCGGGCATTATCCTGACGGCCGCCGGCCTCGGTTTTCTGGGACTCGGCGCGCAGCCGCCGCTGCCGGAATGGGGGGCGATGATCGCCTCCGGCCGCCGGTTCATTCTCGACCAATGGTGGGTCGCCGCCATGCCCGGATTTGCCATCCTGATCGTCAGCCTCGGCTTTAATCTGCTCGGCGACGGACTGCGTGATGCGCTTGATCCGAAGGAGGCGGGGCAATGACGCCGCTCCTGAACGTGAAGAACCTGCAAGTCAGCTTTCCAACGCGCGCCGGACTGGTCAAGGCCGTTCGCGGGGTCTCCTTCGAACTCGGCCGTGAGCGCTTGGGGATCGTCGGGGAATCGGGCTCCGGAAAGTCCCAGACGGGCCGCGCCATCATGGGGCTGACGGCGCCGCAGGCGGTGATCAGCGCGGACCGGCTGACCTTCGCGGACGAGGACCTGCTGCGATTGTCGCTCAAGGAGCGGCGTCGACTGCGCGGTAGGCGAATGGCCATGGTTCTGCAGGATCCGAAATACTCGCTGAATCCGGTGATGACGATCGGACGCCAGATCGTCGAGACCCTGCAGACGCACGAGGATGTCGGCCGGTCGGAAGCGAAGGCGAGGGTGCTCGCCATGCTGGAGGCGGTGCAGATCAATGATCCGGAGCGGGTCTTTACCCTCTATCCGCACGAGGTCTCGGGCGGGATGGGCCAGCGGGCGATGATCGCCATGATGCTGATCTGTGGCCCGGAACTGCTGATCGCCGATGAACCCACGTCTGCGCTCGACGTCACCGTGCAGATCGAGGTACTCGGGATTTTGGACAAGCTCGTAGCCGAACGCGGCATGGGGCTGATCTTCATCAGCCACGACCTGCGCCTGGTCTCAACCTTCTGCGACCGGGTACTCGTCATGTATGCTGGGCGGGTCGTTGAGGAGCTTTCGTCGGCCAACCTGCATGCGGCGAAGCATCCCTATACGCAGGGTCTGCTGAACTGCCTGCCACAGATCGGCGAACATCGCCATCCGCTTCCCGTACTGGAGCGAAAGCCGGAGTGGGCACTATGACGACGGCCCTTTCGGTACGCGACATGACAGTCGTCTATAACGGGTTCGCGGCTCTCGACCGGGTGAGCGTCGACGTCAGTCACGGCGAGTCCTTTGGCATCGTCGGGGAGTCGGGGTCCGGGAAATCCACCCTGCTGCGGGCGGTCACCGGGCTGACCTGCTTCCAGGAGGGAAGCCTGACGGTGGATGGCCGCAGCTATGACGGCCGGAAGCGCGATACGAGTTTCTACCGCACCGTCCAGATGGTGTTCCAGGATCCCTACGGCTCACTGCATCCGCGTCAGACGGTGGACAGGCTGTTGCTGGAGCCGCTGGTGATCCACGGTTTCGACGAGGTCGACCGGCGTATCGCACGGGCCTTGGATGAGGTGGGTCTTGGATCCGGTTTCCGCTTCCGGTATTCGCACCAGCTTTCCGGGGGGCAGCGGCAGCGCGTCGCCGTCGCGCGGGCGTTGATCGTCGAGCCGAAGATACTGCTTCTAGACGAGCCCACCTCGGCGCTCGACGCGTCCATCCAAGCGGAGATCCTGAACCTGCTCGAACAGGCGCGCCGCGACCGGCACCTCACTTTCATCATGGTCAGTCACGATCTCGGCGTCATCAGCCACATGTGCGAACGGGTGGCGGTGATGAAGGCGGGAGAGGTCGTGGAAACAGTGCCCGTGGAGGCGCTGGAAAGGCGCGAATTCTCGCAGGACTATACACGCCGGCTGTTGACGGCGAGCGAGGGCTTTCGTCGTGACTAAGGGGAGGCCAAGGGAATGAACCTTCGCGCTCTCATGTATTTCGACGAAGTCGTCCGTACCAACTCGATGCGGGCAGCCGCGGAGAACCTCAATGTTGCCGCGACCGCGGTGAGCCGCCAGATCGAGAACCTGGAGGCGCATTTCGGCGCCCAACTCGTCGAA
Organism: Pseudorhizobium flavum; assembly: GCF_902502825.2. The sequence continues at coordinate 2,953,078 of NZ_LR723670.1, read as the reverse complement.
AGGACCAATCGCGGTATCCGGTTGACGGCGGCAGGGCGGTTGCTGGCGGATCGGGCAGGAAGGACATTGCGTGAACTCGAGCATGTCCATCAGCTCATCAACGACTTGCAGGGCCTGGAGGGTGGTAAGGTCGTGATCTACGCCAACGGCGCCACGGTCGCCAACGTCATCGCGCCGGTGTTGGCGCAATTCAGTCTTCGTCATCCGAAGCTGAGGTTCGAAGTTGCAATTACCAGCGCCCGGCAGGCGATCGAGGCGCTTGGTTCCGGCGATGCCGACCTTGCGGTCTCCTTGTTCGCCCCTTCGACCTCAGGGGTGAAGCTCCGGCTGCGTTCCGAGATCGTCTATGACGTCATTGTCAGTGCCAATCACCCTTCAGCAAAGGCGAGCAACATCCCTCTGGAGCAACTGGCGCGCATGCCGCTCGCCCTTCCCGAGCGTGGCTTTGCCGCTCGCCAGGCGATCGAGGATATTTTTGCCCGTGAGAGGATCGATGTCGATCCAGTCTTTGTCAGCAGTTCGGTCGAGATGCTGAAGGAACTGGTCCTGCGCGGCGCTGCGGTGACCTTGCTCCCGGCGCTCTCCGTCCAGCGAGAGATAGAAGGTGGCCTGTTGGCTGCGGTGCCGGTCGCGGACGGGAAGGCCGTCCACACATCCATCGATCTTTGTGTCTCCTCCGACCGGCAGCTGTCTCACGCGGCCAACGCGCTGGTTCAGTTCATTGAGGAGTACATGGCTCAAGCGCGTCCAGCCCACATTTAGCATCTCGCATACCTCCCTGTGTAGCCGTTTCGGCAACGCATGTGCTTCTTTATTACTATTGTGTGTTCACAGGTGACATGCCATATGCCTTCTGGTTCTTTCCAGTTGGAGGCTTGGCCCATGCGTACTCGTTCCAAAATCGCCGCCGCGACGATCAGCGCCTGCATCGTAACTGCAGCATTTGGCGCGGGTGCAGCCCGTAATGCGCTTGCGGCTCCGAAGACCTCGGTCACGATCGGCATGTCGGTCGAGCCGACGGGTCTTGATCCGACCATTGCCGCACCTGTCGCGATCGGACAGGTCACCTGGCAGAACATTTTCGAGGGGCTGACGACCATCGACCGGGACGGGCAGGTCCAGCCCCAACTGGCCGAAAGCTGGGAGATCTCCGAGGACGGGCTGACATATACATTCAAGCTGCGGACGGGCGTTACCTTCCATGACGGCGAAGCCTTCGATTCATCCGTCGCCAAGTTCACGATCGAGCGGGCGCGCGGGCAGGATTCCGTCAATCCGCAGAAACGCTATTTTGCGACGGTCGAATCCGTCGAAACGCCTGATGCGCAGACGCTGGTGCTGAAGCTTTCGAAGCCCACCGGCAGTCTTCTCTACTGGCTGGCATGGCCGTCCTCCAGCATGGTTGGCACCCGCTCCGCCGAGAATAACAAGACGACGCCGATTGGCACTGGTCCGTTCAAGTTCGTCAGCTGGGCTAAGGGGGACAAGGTAGAGCTGGCGCGCAATCCGGACTATTGGAACCCCGAAGCCGCAGCCCGGCTGGAAACGGCTGCCTTCCGCTTCATGTCGGACCCCCAGGCGCAGGCTGCAGCGCTGAAGGCAGGGGATGTGGACGCATTCCCGGAATTCGCGGCACCTGAACTGATGCAGAGCTTCGATGGCGACGAGCGGCTGACCACGGTCATCGGCAATACGGAACTGAAGGTCGTCGCCGGCATGAACAATGCCCGCAAACCCTTCGACGACAAGCGCGTGCGTCAGGCCCTGATGATGGCGCTCGATCGCAATATGGTGGTGGAGGGCGCCTGGTCCGGCTTCGGCACGCCGATCGGAAGCCACTATACGCCCAATGATCCGGGCTATGTCGACCTGACCGGCACCTATCCTTATGATCCAGAGAAGGCAAAAGCCCTGCTGGCGGAGGCGGGGTTCGCAGACGGCCTGAGCTTTACGATCAAGGCGCCGCAGATGGCTTATGCGCAGCGGACTTCGCAGATCATGCAGGCCATGTTTGCCGAGATTGGCGTGACGATGAACATCGAGACCACCGAGTTTCCCGCCACGTGGGTGTCAGACGTGCTGAAGGCGGCGGACTACGAGATGACGATCGTCGCCCATGCCGAGCCGATGGACATCGACATCTATGCCCGTGACCCATACTACTTCAACTATAAGAACCCCGCCTTCAACGAGGTGCTGGACAAGGTGCAGCAGACCAGTGACGCTAGCGAACAGGCAGCCCTCTATGGAGAGGCTCAGAAAATCCTGGCTGAGGACGTTCCGGCGCTCTACCTCTTCGTGATGCCAAAACTGGGCGTCTGGGACCGCAAGCTGAAGGGCCTGTGGGAGAACGAGCCCATTCCTTCGAATGTGCTGGCGGAGGTTTATTGGGAGGAGTGAGTGCCGAGGTTCCGGAATGACTGACAGCCGCTCCGTGGTGCTTCAGGTTGGACAGGTGGCGGGACTTCAATCCCTCGACCGCGTTTGGGTGATGCTGGGGGACAGCACCCTCAGCGTCGGGAGCAGACGGCGGGCCGCCCAGCGATCATGACCGGCCTTGTCGCCCGCCGCTTTGCCGGCCTGATCCTGACGCTTGTTGTCGTGTCGGTGTTCATCTTCACGGTGATGGACCTGCTCCCGGGAGACCCGGCCTCGATCATGCTCGGCACCTCGGCGAGCTCCGACACGCTGGCTGCACTACAGAGGGAGCTGGGACTGGATCGGCCGCTTCCGCTCCGCTATGTGGAGTGGCTTGGTGGTGTGCTTCAAGGCGATCTCGGCGTCTCGTACACCTATGGCGTACCCGTCGCCGGACTGATTGGCGAACGCCTTGCGGTGACGCTGCCGTTGGCGTCCATGGCCATCCTCGTGTCACTGGTCATCGCCATCCCGCTCGGGGTGCAGGCAGCACGGAACCACCACCGATCCGTGGATCTCGCGGTTTCCCTGTTTTCCTATGCCGGCATTGCAGTTCCTTCATTCTGGTTCGGGCTGCTGCTGATCATGTTCTTTGCGACTGGCCTCGGATGGTTTCCGGCGGGCGGATTTCCGGGTTGGAGTGACGGCTACGCGACCGCCTTCCAGGCGCTCCTGCTGCCGGCACTTGCGCTCGCCCTGCCGCAGGCCGCAGTGCTGACACGCGTAACCCGTTCGGCGATCCTCGATGTGCTTGCCGAGGATTACATCAGGACGGCCCGCGCCAAGGGGTTGAGCGAGCGGGCGGCCGTCTGGCGGCACGCACTCCCGGCTTCGCTCGTGCCGATCGTCACCGTCCTCGGCCTGCAGTTCACCTTTTTGGTGGCGGGTGCTGTCCTGGTGGAGAATGTCTTCAATCTCCCGGGCCTCGGCCGTCTCGCCTTCCAGTCACTGTCCCAGCGCGACGTCATCGTCATGCAGGATGTGGTGCTGTTCTTCGCGGCACTCGTCATCATCGTCAACTTCCTCGTGGACATCCTTTATCTCGTCATTGACCCCAGAATGCGGGTGGCAAGCCAATGAGCCGTGCCATGCTTCGTCGACCGCCGCTCCTTGCGGGGCTGGTGTTGACCACGGCTTTGTCGCTGGTTGCCATCCTGTCTCTGTTCTGGACGCCATTTTCTCCCGCCAAGATGCAAATCGCCTCCAGACTGAAATCTCCCTTGGAGCACGGCTTGCTCGGTACAGACCAGTTCGGACGCGATGTTGCCTCCCTTCTGATGGCAGGAGCGTGGAACTCGCTTTCGACGGCGACCGTGGCGGTCGCTATCGGAGCCAGCATCGGGACGGTGCTCGGACTTGCGGTCGCGGCACGCGGCGGGTGGCGGAGCGCCGTCGTGATGCGGGGATGCGACATCATCTTTGCGATCCCTCCAATCCTGTCGGCGATGATGCTGGCGGCTTTCCTTGGGGCAGGGCAATTTACAGCCATCATCGCCATTGCTGTCTTCATGGTCCCGGTCTTCGCCCGCCTGACGCTCGGTGCGGCGACGCAGATCTGGACATTGCCCTATGTCAGTGCAGCCATCGGCATGGGTCGGGCGGAGTGGAAGATCACGCTCGTGCATGTGCTTCCCAATATCGCGGGGCAGATCATCGTACAGGTGACGATCCAGTTGGGGCTCGCGATCCTTACGGAAGCCGGCCTCAGCTTCCTGGGGCTCGGCATGGCGCCACCCGCTCCGAGCTGGGGAAGGATGCTGGCAGATGCCCAGACCTATGTCGGCCAGGCGCCGTGGCTGGCGTTGCTCCCGGGATTGGCGATCTTCCTCTCGGTTCTCGGATTCAGCCTTCTTGGGGACGGCCTACGGGATCATCTCGATCGCCGCTCTTGATGGTCGGGAACTTTTTCTGGAACAAAACCGCCTTGAGCCCATTCACCGCTTGCAGCGCGGAGGGGGCGAGCCGCGCGTGCCACGGTTGCGTTCGCCTCAGGAGGTTCCTATGAAAGGGTATTCTTCTGTGGCTGGTTGGGTTTCCCCATCCCCGCGATAATCTTGCTCTAGCTCTTCGGCTTTCGTCGAGACGGCCGAAGAACTGCGCCGAATGATTTTCTTGCCGAGACGATAACAGGAGTAAGTGATGGCACCCGTCAATACACCGAACGAGCCGATGGGCTCTTCCGCATCCCGGAGCGATATCGAGGCCCAGCTCCAGCAGCTTCGCGATGATATCGCAAATCTCGCACGTACCGTTGCTGCGGTAGGCTCCGACAAGGCCGGCGATTACCGCAATCGCGTGCGGAAGGCGACCAATGATGCCACAGATGTCTCCATGCAGATGGTAGAAGCCGCGCGCGACCAAGCTCTCTCCCTTGAGAAGGACCTTGAAGGCAAGATCCGCACGAACCCGCTGCAGGCGGTGGCCATGGCCGCGGGCGTAGGCTTCCTGATCGCTCTGCTGGTCCGCCGCTGATGCTCTCCGGACTGGCACCGCTTCTGGCATCGGTGGCAGCGATCGATGCGGCGGCCTTCGTGAACCGTCTGCGGCGCAATGCCGTCTTGTACGCGCTGATGCTGCTCTTCGTGCTGACGGCCTATGGTGCCCTGGTAGCAGCAGCGGCTCTTGCGATCGCGCAGCACCTCGGGACGGTGGGGGCGTTGCTCACCATCGCCGGAGGCGGTCTCTTCGTTGCACTGGTCATCTTCCTCATCGCAGGATCCATGGCACGCGCAGAAGAGAGACGAAAGCGGGAGGCTGCCGCAAACAGCGGTGGTCGCGCTCTGATGATCACGGCGGGGCTCTCTGCCTTGCCGATCCTCGTTCGCTCGCGTCCACTGGCCGCGCTTGCAATTGCAGGCGGGTTGGGTTTTCTCGCGATGCGCAGCATGGACATGATTGCGCCAATGATGGGCAAGCGCGAGGGAAACCCTCCGCGCCACGACATGCCGCCTAGATGAAAGGCCGGGCTCCCTCCTTCGGAGGGCGCCATTCCGCCGCTCGATAAAGACCTGCGGCATCGATGATCTCGCAGCCGCGGTCGAGCCAGCGCACAAGCCCCTGATCCATCAGCTTTCTCAAGGTCTTGTTGGTGTGGACGAGTGACAGGCCCAGTGTATCCGCCACATGCTGCTGGGTCAGCGGCAGTTGGCGAAGCTCTGTGTGGGAGGCTACAGCCGCCTGCGCGCGTGCATCCAGGAAGGCAAGAAGATAGGCGGCGCGCTCGTATGCGCTGCGCCGGCCGACGCTCAGCAGGTGCTCGTCCAGCATGGACTCCTCACGCGCGGCAATCCAGGTGATATCGAAAGCCAGTGTCGGCTGGCTGCGAAAAAGTTGCGGGAACCGTTCCCTTTCGAAGGTGCAAAGCGTCATCCGGGTCAGTGCTTCCACCGAATGCTGCATCTCCTTCATGACGTTGCCCTGCAGGCCGATCATGTCACCCGGCAGAACATAGTTAAGGATCTGGCGCCTGCCGTCCTCAAGGATCTTGTAGCGAAAGCCCCAGCCACTCAGCACGGTGTAGAGCGAGGGATTACGCTCCCCTTCAACCATGATCGCCATGCCCGGCTCGGCTGGCGTCTCCGCGACCTTAAAGCTCGCGACGAAATCAAGCTCGTCTTCGGTAAAGTCCCGGAAAGAAGGGCGTGGCCGCAGCGGACACTGCTGGCACGGGATGCGCGGCGGTACGGCAGGCTTCGATATGGCCATGATGAATCACGTGTGGGGAGGTAACCGCTCCTAGCTTATCGCGGACCGACGCACTGTGTCTTTTTTAAATGACCGTGATTTTTCCTGCTCCCATAGAGGTTCTTTCGGAAGGAGAGGGCGATTCCGTCGATCCCGACTATCCTGATTGCAGAACGGGAATATCTTGTCGCGATGGAGGCCGAGCGCATCCTCGCCGAGGCGATGCCGTGCGAGATCCGGATCGCAACGCCGACCGAACTCGGCACTCTGCTCGACCAGGACCTGTTCGAACTGCTGGTGCTGGATGTCGACCTGCTGGGAGAGGTTGCGCCATTGGTCAGACGCCGGCAGGACTCCGGCACCCGGGTCATCCTGACCACGCTCATGGCAGAGGATCTTGCCCGGGTGGACGAGTTACCGGGTTCCGCGGCGGTCGCGAAACCCTTCTTCGGGGACGAGCTTGCGGCAGCGGCACGCGCCGCCTTCCCGCTGGTACCGGAGCTGGATCACTAACTCCCGAACGCACGAGCCGTGATTGCGGCGTGCCCAGCGTCAGGGCCGAAGTCACCCTCGCCCGAAACGCCTAGCAGTTCCTGCAGACGGGTACGCGCCCGGCTGACGCGGCTCTTGATGGTACCGACGGCGCAGCCGCAGATGGTTGCCGCTTCTTCGTAGGCAAATCCCGCTGCACCGACGAGGATGATTGCCTCGCGCTGGTCGTCTGGAAGAGTATCGAGAGCCTTGCGGAAGTCCTGCAGATCCAGCCGTCCGTACTGTTCCGGGTGAACCGAAAAGCGTTCGCTGAACAGCCCGTCGGTGTCCTGAACCTCGCGACCGCGCTTGCGCATCTGGCTGTAGAACTCGTTTCGGAGAATTGTGAAGAGCCATGCCCGCATGTTCGTACCGGCCGTGAAGCTGGTCTGGTTGGCCCAGGCCTTCATGATCGTGTCCTGAACCAGATCGTCCGCCTTGTCGTGGCGCCCCGTCAGGGAAACTGCAAAGGCACGGAGATTCGGCAGGGATGCGAGAAGGTCGCGCTTGAATCCGCGATCATCGTTCTCGGTCATCGTCATTTCACCTTAACCGACTGCGCGTTGCGCTCAGCAGTCTCGAGCTTCTCGAGAAGATCGAGAAACCTATCAGGAATGCCCTCTTCCTGCACAGCGTCGTAGAACTCACGCAGCTTCCGGGAGATCGATGCGTTCGGCGGCATCGATCCGGGTTTCATGTCATGCGGGGAAAGGGTCATGTCTTGCTTTTTTCTGTTGTCGTCACTCATCACGCCGGCAGCCTGTTGCGATATCGTGAGGAAACAATGCGGCAACGGAAAAAAAGTTCCACCCCTTGCGGAACTTTTTTTCCGGCACCACGTTCTTCCCACGTAATTGCCCGCCGGGCGACAGGGGAGAATTCTGTATGTCACTTACTACACGCGTTGCGTCACACCTTCCGTACTTGCGCCGTTATGCACGTGCCGTCACCGGATCCCAGACTTCCGGAGACGCCTATGTGGCCGCCGTACTGGAAGCGTTGATCGCGGATGTCTCGATCTTTCCCGAAACGTCCAAGGACCGTGTTTCGCTTTACAAACTATTTGTCGCGATCTTTGGTTCCACATCGATCGAAATCCGGCCCATCGAATCCCCCTTCGCCTGGGAACAGCGTGCGGCTGCGAATCTTTCTTCGCTGCCGTCGATGGCTCGCCACGCCTTCCTTCTCGTTTCCGTAGAAGGCTTCACAATTGAGGAAACGGCGGAAGTTCTGGATGTCAGCGTCCAGAAGGCCACCGAACTTCTCGATGAAGCATCGAGAGAGATCTCCCGCCAGGTCGCGACCGACATCATGATCATCGAGGACGAGCCGCTTATTGCGCTCGACATCGAGCAGATGGTCCAGGAACTCGGCCATCGCGTCACGGGTATCGCCCGTACCCACAAGGAAGCAGTCGACCTCTTCCAGAGCTCGAAACCGAAGATGGTGCTGGCCGATATCCAGCTTGCCGACGGAAGCTCCGGGATCGACGCGGTCAACGAGATCCTGAAGACCTCCACGGTGCCGGTCATCTTCATCACCGCTTTCCCGGAGAGGCTGCTGACTGGCGAGCGTCCGGAGCCCGCCTTCCTGGTGACCAAGCCCTTCAACCCGGACATGGTAAAGGCGCTGATCAGCCAGGCTCTGTTCTTCAACGAGACCGTCAAGGCGGCTGCTTGAGCAGGTGCCGAGATCTGCCGCTCGCCGATTGGTGATGCGTCTGCCGGTGGAATTCCTCCGGCAGCAGATTTCCAGCCTTTTTATTTTTTGAGCGTAAATCATTTGAGTGGGGAACCCATCGAGCGTCTCCCCATTCACCCCTGGCTCCTCGGAGACAGATTGGCGGGTTGTTGCCCCGGTTGCCAGTCTCTATAAGGACAAAGGCAGGTCGGGAAAGTGCGCGGGTGTTGCCGGTTCTTTCCTTCAAGTTGGACGAGGTGAGAAATTGGTGCATCCGCTGACATGGCAGCGAGCTGGTCAGAGTGATGACAAGTTGCGAGAGTTTCTGCTGCCTGCGTTGGTCGATCTCGGCGCCAGCGTCATCATCCAGGATGCTCGCCACAATTACCTTCTCGTCGCTAACCTTCCAGAGGTATGGCTTCCGGATGGCTGGGAGAGCGGCACGCTCGCCTCACCCACCGACAACAGCCTTTTCGGAGCAGAAGTTGCCGCGCGCCTGACGTCGCTGAAGGCGGAAATGCTCGAGGCCGGCCAGAAAGGCCAGCTTGAGGTGATGGTCGGGGCGGAGCAATTTTTCGAGTTCCGGGTCCAGGCCGTAGAATTCGCTCATGGCGGGCTTCATCTGGTCACGACCATAGTGGACCGCTCGGAAGAGCGCCATCGCGAGCGCCTCCTGCGGGCGCTGTTGCGCGAGGTGAGCCACCGGTCGAAAAACCTGCTCGCGATCATCCAGAGCATAGCGCTGCAGACTGCGCGCTATTCGGGATCGTTAGACCTCTTCCTTCACAAGTTCCGCGGACGGCTCTATTCGCTGTCGCAGTCACAGGACCTGATCACGGATTCGAGTTGGCGCGGGGCGTATTTCTTCGACCTCGTGCAGCAGCAGACCGAAAAATATCTTCCTGAGAATCGGGATCTGGTGAGCGTCAGGGGCGTCAATCTCCTCCTGAGCCCCAACGCGTCGCTTCATCTGGGGCTGGCGCTGCACGAATTGATCGTCAACGCAGTCAGCCACGGCTCGCTGTTGCGCAGCAGCCTGCCAATCGAAGTGTCCTGCACGCGAAAGCGCATCGATGGCCATGACATGGTGCAAATGGTCTGGAATGAGCCGCTTTCGCTCGCCGCAGACGAGAAACATGACCCGCAGGACATGAAGGCGCATTTCGGCAGCACCGTCCTGGAGCGCGTGGTTCCCGCATCGGTCAACGGGAAGGCCGAATATATCATCGCTAAAGACCGCATTTCCTACCACCTGACCTTCCCGCTGGAACTAGGCGTGACCGACGAAGGCTGAAGTCGCTCATACAGGAGAGGGTGTCCTGAGCCAGATGCAGAATTGGCCCGGTTCCAGGGGAACCGAGCCAACTCATCTCTTCGAGGGGGACTGAAGAGTATGTCTGGAAGCTTTGTAGGGCGGGGGACGGGGGGTGCTTCCAGACATCCACATAACGACCATCTCTCCGGAACGTTCCTCTCGTCTGAAGATATTTTCGTTTTTTTTTCGGCGGGCCCGGAATCTCGTCAGCGCTTGAGCGTTCGAGGGTCAAGCGCGTCACGAATTGCGTCACCCATGAAGTTGACGCTCAGGACCGTCAGCGAGATAGCCAGCCCCGGCCAGAGTACGCGTGAGGGTGTGAGCTGCATGAAGTTGGCACCGTCATAGAGCAACCGCCCCCAGGTCGGAAAATCGGACGGAAAGCCGAGACCGAGGAAACTCAGCGCCGATTCGGTGATGATCGCCGATGCGATGCCGAGGGTGGCAGAGACCATGATGGAGCTCAGGACGTTCGGCAGGATGTGACGTAGGATGATGCGATGTTCGCGCATCCCGCTGCTCTTGGCGGCAGTGACGAATTCCTGGCTCTTCACCGCCAGCACGTCGCCGCGGACGATGCGGGCGGTGTGCATCCAGCTGGTGATGCCGATGACGAAGACGATCAGGATGAATATGCCGGTCTCCGGTCCGAACGAGGCCCGCAGCGTATCGCGAAAAAGCATGATGATGACGAGCAGCAGTGGCAGTAGCGGCAGGGCAAGGAAGAGATCGGTCACCCGCATCAATGGTCCGTCCAGCCGCCGGAAGTAGCCGGAGAGCAAGCCGACCAGCGATCCGAGAAAGAGGGCCAGCAGCATTGCGGTGATGCCGACGGCGAGGGATATGCGCCCGCCGGCGAGCACCTGTGCCAGCATGTCCTTGCCGAGATTGTCGGTTCCAAAGGGATGCGCCAGAGAGGGCCACTGGTTCTTGTCGCGGATGTTGATCGCGTTCGGTGCGACGGTGTGGATATAGGGTCCGACATAGACCGCCAGGACGATGAAGACGAAGACGCCAAGGCCGATGACACCGCCCCTGTGGGCGCGGAACTGTCTCCATATGTCGCGGGCGGCGGAGCGGGCCGGGCTTTCGGCCTTTGCCGGAACTGCAGGGAGTACCGTGTCAGTCATACCGGATCCTCGGATCGAGAATGCCGTAAAGTACATCGGCAATCAGGTTGAAGAGGACGATCAGCACCGCGAAGATGAAGGTCAGTGTCTGGACCAGCGGAATGTCTGCGCCCTGAATGGCGATGATCAGCAGCTGGCCGAGGCCGTTCACGCGGAAGATCTGTTCGGTGATGATGGCGCCGGAGAAGATGGTCGGCACGCCGAGCGCAATGACCGTCACTACGGGTATCAGGCTGTTGCGGAGCACGTGTACAAGCAGCACCGCCTTTTCCTTCACGCCCTTGGCGCGGGCGGTTCGCACGTAGTCCTGATGCAGGTTGTCCAGCATCGAGGCGCGGACGAAGCGGGCGATCTGGGAGGCGTTGTAGAGCGCCAGTACGGCGACCGGCAGCGCCATCTGCCGCATCTGCGCGACGAAGCTCGAGAAGTCCGTGACCCGGAGATTGGTGTCGTAGACGGAGGGAAACCACTGCAGGTAGGAGGAGAAGATGACGATCAGCAGGACGCCGGTGAAGAAGGTCGGCACGGAATAGCCGACCATGGAGACGAAGGTGCCGATCTGGTCGAAGATGGAATACTGCTTGTAGGCGGAGATCACGCCGATCGGAATGGCGATCAATATGCCGAAGAGATAGGCGAGGCCGACCACCCACAGCGTCTGCGGCAGGCGCTGGACGATGAGATCGACGACCGGGCTTCGCGTCGCCCATGAAAGGACCCGCATGCGCTCGCCATCGCCGAATTGCCAGCCGGTCATGCTTTCCAGGATGTTCAGCGGTTCGTTGATGAAGAACTGCTGCAGCCAGCGGAGGTAGCGAACAAGGAAGGGCTGGTCGAGGCCGAGCGAGGCGCGGATCTGCTCGCGAACTTCCGGCGGGATGGTGAGTGGCAGGTCGCCTGTAGGGTCGTTCGGTGCAAGGTCGAGCAGCGCGAAAATGACAAAGCTGATGACCAGCAGGGTCGGGATCGCAAACAACAATCGCCGCAGCGTGTATGTGAACATCGATGCTCCCCGGACTGCAACTTGGTGCCCGCTTCGGGGTCTTCAAGGCTGCAGGTTTTCTGAAACTGCGACCATCGCCGGGGCGCTCCGGCGATGTGCCAGCGCAGAAGGGATGCCGGGGCTCGTGTCGCGAACCCCGGCTGCTCCTTACTTCTTGCGATGCCAGTCGGCGATGTTCCAGACCTGGGAGTCCCAGGAGTTCATGAGGATGCCGTCAAGGGTAACCGCGAATGACGACTGGTCGCCGCGATGGACGAGCGGGATATGGGCGCCTTCCTCGGTCAGCATGTCATTGAGCTGCTTGGCAAGTTCCGCCCGCTTGTCGAGATCGGACGTCCGGGACAGTTCGCCAACGAGCTTGTCATATTCTGCATTGCAGTAGCGGGGAATGTTCTGACCCTGCCAGCCATTCTCGGGCGACGGCATCTTGTCGCACAGCCACTCTGCCAGATACTTCTCCGGGTCGGTTCCGTCGAAGTTGTTGGTGTACATTTCGACGTCGGCATAGAACTTCTGGAAGGTATCGGGGCTTGCCGGGTCGCCGCCGAAGAAGACCGAGGCGCTGGCATTGCGGAGTTCCGCATCGACGCCGATCTCCGCCCACATCGCCTTGACCAGTTCCTGCGTCGCCTGACGGACCGAGTTCGTGGAGGTCTGGTAGAGGAAGGAGAGGCGTACGCCATCCTTGGCGCGGATGCCATCGGGACCGCGGGCCCAGCCGGCATCGTCGAGCAGCTTGTTGGCCGCTTCGATATCCTGCTTCAGGCACCAGCTGTCATTCTTGGTGGAGGCGACTGCTTCGGGCGCCGGCACGATGTTGCAGGTGGGCTTGCCCGACTGACCGTAGCCCGCTTCGACGATGATGTCGCGGTCTATCGCCAGCGACAGCGCGCGGCGGACGGCGGGGTCGCTCAACGACGGATGCGGACCGGCTTCCTTCGTCGAGCGCTTGTCGCCAAGGGCTGGATCGGGATTGGTGAAGTTGATGTTGATGCGTTCGACCTGGGTCCCGAAGGAGATCTCCAGTCGGCCCTTGCCGGCGGCCATCATCGCCTCCAGCACTTCCGGCTCGACCTGGGCGTTCCACGCATAGTCAAACTCGCCGGTTTCGAGCACGGCGCGCGCGGCCGAAGCTGCGTCGCCTCCGCCCTTCAAGGTAACGGAGGCAAAGGCCGGCTTGTCCGGATCGCGATAGTTCGGATTGGCTTCGAACGTGATCACGTCGTTTGGCTTGAAGTCCGTGACGACGAAGGGGCCGGTGCCGACTGGCTTGAAGTTGGCATCCGTGCAGCCGGGGGCTTTGGCTCCAAGGCAATCCTTGAACTGCGCGGCCTGGATGATGGGTGACTGGGCGCCGACAAAGGCGCTGTAGGGATAAGGCTTCGGTTCTTCAAAGGTCACCTTCACGGTCTGAGGATCGACCGCTTCGACGTTCTTCACCCCTTCATACTGGGCGCGCTGGGCGCAACCGCCGTCCGGTGCCGTGCAGTATTTCCAGGTAAAGACGACATCATCGGCCGTGAAGGCAGACCCGTCCGACCATTTCAGGTCGGGCATCAGCTTCCATGTCATGCTGAGCAGATCTTCCGAAATGCCGCCGTTCTCCAGCGTCGGGATCTCCGTCACCAGCCAAGGAACGAGCTCGCCCTTTTCGTCGTAGCGGGCCAGCGGCTCGATCACCATGGACGAGGCATAGACTTCCTTGGTGCCTGCCGACAGGAAGGGGTTCATGGTAGACACTGCCTGCCAGAACAGGATCTTGAGCTCACCGTCGGCGCCTCGCTCGGCATGGGCAAGCGATGTCGAAAGTGCCAAGCATGCTACAGTCCCCGCAAGCAGGGTATTGAAGGTCTTCATGCTGCTGTCCCCTTATGTTTATCGTTAGGGTTGTGATCGGTCCGGCCGCCAGTTCCCGGCTGGTATCACTGCCGCTGCAAATTCGATCTTATAAGTCGTTGGTTTCGCAGACGGCGGTCTCGTATCCTCCTTGAGGTAGAGCTGATGGTCGCGTGGCTGGTCATGCACTCCCAGTTGTGCCTGACCAAATTTTGGGCCATCTAAGCATAGGCCTATTTTGCGTTCAAGCGCGAAAATTGACGCTTGCCAAGACCCGGTCTGGCTGCACAGTATCCACCACGAACAGTCGGAAATGATCACAACAAGAACGGGGTATGCATGCCTGTCCTCAATCGCGCCGCTGAAATGCAGGAAGTCGTTGCGGGTTGGCGGCGTCATCTGCACGAGCACCCGGAGATCCTCTACGACGTGCACCAGACGGCAACGTTCGTCGCTGACAAGCTCCGGTCGTTCGGGTGTGATGTCGTCGAGACCGGTATCGGCCGCACGGGCGTCGTCGGCATCATCAAGGGACGTCACGGTGAGGGAAACGTGATCGGTTTCCGGGCCGACATGGACGCGCTACCGATCCTGGAGACCAGCGGCAAGCCATGGACATCGAAGACGCCGGGAAAGGCACATTCCTGCGGCCATGATGGCCATACCGCCATGCTCCTTGGGGCGGCACAATATCTGGCAGAAACCCGCAACTTCAGGGGCTCCGTGGCAGTGATCTTCCAGCCTGCGGAAGAGGGCGGCGCGGGAGCGCTCGCCATGGTCGAGGACGGCTTCCTCGAGAAGCACAACATCAGCCAGGTCTACGGAATGCACAACTCGCCCGGCCTGCCGCTGGGGCAGTTTGCGATCCGCAAGGGCTCGGTCATGGCGGCGGCCGATACATTCGAAATCACCGTCACCGGGCGCGGCAGCCATGCGGCGCAACCGCATCTTTCCGTCGATCCGGTGCTGACGGCTGGTCATGTCGTGGTGGCATTGCAGTCGATCGTGTCCCGGCAGACCGATCCGCTGAAGTCGCTCGTAGTCACCGTCGCCTCCATCCATGGCGGGGATGCCAACAATGTCATCCCCGATACCGTCAGCCTGGGCGGGACAGTACGCACGCTTCTGCCCGAGACGCGAGATTTCGCAGAAAAGCGGCTGAAGGAACTGGTGCAGGCGACGGCGCTTGCGCATGGTGCAACGGCCGATATCGCCTACCGCCGCGGCTATCCGGTGACCTTCAACCACGAGGCGGAAACGGAGTTCGCAACCGGGATCGCCGCGAAGGTCGGCGGACCGGGCTCTGTGGACACGGATATGGCGCCGCACATGGGTGCCGAAGACTTTTCCTACATGCTTGAGCGGAGGCCAGGCGCGTTTATCTTCATCGGCAACGGCGATACTGCCAGCCTCCACAATCCGGCCTACGACTTCAACGACGAGGCGCTCCCCTACGGCATCAGCTACTGGGTCAACCTTGCCGAGACGGCGCTGGCCGCCTGACGTCGCAGCCCCCTGACAGGGAGAGTGGAATGTCTCTCGCGGAAACCTCCACGGAAGCAACCGGTGAAACGGCGGGGACGGTGCTTTCGGTGCGTGACCTCAGCACCTCGTTCAAGGTCGAGAACCGGTGGCAGACCGTTGTCCGCAACGTCTCCTTCGACGTTGGTCCGCGGGAGACGGTCGCCATTGTCGGCGAATCCGGATCTGGCAAGAGCGTCACCTCGCTGTCGATCATGCGCCTTCTGCCGAAGGCTTCCAGCCGGATCGAGGGCAGCGTCCGACTTGTGGGCCGTGAGCTGTTGACGCTGCCTGACGAGCAGATGCGGCAGGTTCGCGGCAATGAGATCTCGATGATCTTCCAGGAGCCGATGACCTCGCTCAACCCGATCTTCCCGATTGGCAAGCAGATCGCTGAGGCACTGACGGTTCACAGAGACATCAGCAGGGCAGATGCGAAGTCCGAGGTCGTCCGGCTACTCGAAAAGGTGCGAATCCCGAATGCAAAGCGTCGTTACGACGAGTTTCCGCACCAGTTCTCGGGAGGCATGCGCCAGCGCGTGATGATCGCGATGGCGCTGGCGTCGAAGCCGAAGCTGCTCATCGCCGACGAGCCGACGACGGCGCTGGACGTGACCATCCAGGGCCAGATCCTCGATCTCATCAAGACACTGCAGGACGAGGAGGGGATGTCCGTCCTGTTCATCACCCATGATATGGGTGTCGTTGCCGAAGTCGCGGACCGGACCATGGTCATGTTCCGTGGCGAAGTGGTGGAGTCCGGCGCGACCGGCGACATCTTCCATCGTGGCCAGCACCCGTATACCCGAGCGCTGCTTTCGGCCGTGCCACGTCTCGGTTCCATGGTGCAGCGGACGCTCCCGCAACGGTTCCCGCTGATCGACGTGAAGACGGGAGAGCAGCAGATCCAGGTCGACGTGACCGACACCGTCTCGCGCCGCAAGACGCCGATCCTCCATGTGCGCGACCTCACCACCCGTTTCGATATCCATTCCGGGCTTTTCGGCCGCAAGACAGGTGCTGTCCATGCCGTCGAGAAGGTGTCCTTCGACCTCTTCGAGGGCGAGACGCTGTCGCTGGTGGGCGAGTCGGGTTGCGGCAAGTCCACCACCGGAAGATCGATCACGCGGCTGATCACGCCCACGAGCGGCCAGATCATGATTGACGGCTTCGATGTGATGAGCCTCGACAAGCACGCGCTGCGGACGATGCGGCGGTCGATCCAGATGGTTTTCCAGGATCCCTTCGCGAGCCTTAATCCGCGCATGAGCATCGGCTCGGCGGTCACGGAGCCTTATCTCGAGCATAGCCTCGGTTCCAAGCAGCAGGCACGCGACAAGGCGGCGGATCTTCTGGAGAAGGTGGGGCTGTCGGCCGACATGATGCGGCGCTTCCCCCACGAATTCTCCGGGGGGCAGAGGCAGCGCATCGCGATTGCGCGGGCGCTGATGCTCGATCCGAAGGTGATCGTTGCGGATGAGGCTGTGTCGGCGCTCGATGTCTCCATCAAGGCGCAGGTCTGCAACCTGTTGCTCGACCTGCAGCAGAGCCTGAAACTCGCCTACCTGTTTATCAGCCACGACATGGCTGTCGTCGAGCGGGTCAGTCACAGGGTAGCCGTGATGTATCTCGGCGAGATCGTCGAGATCGGCCCCCGGGCCGCCGTCTTTGAGAACCCGCAACATCCCTATACGCGCAAGCTGATGGCGGCAGTGCCGATCCCCGATCCTTCTCGGCGGGGTCTCAAGCGAAACATATCCACCGATGAGATCAAGAGCCCCATACGCCCGGTAGACTACGTGCCGCCTGCCCGACATTACAGGGAAGTTTCGCACGGACACCTGGTGCAGGTTTCCTGATTGCTGGTCTCTCCTTGCCGTTTGGCGGGGGATCGGCAAACATGGGAGCATTGATTGCGCCGGGGAGGGGTTCGAAAGTGGCGAGACGATCCGATGTGCATGGGCGGCTGGATGATGCGGCAAGGGCCGGCTGGCTCTATTACGTCGCGGGCCGCACCCAGGACGAAATTGCCGCTTCCATGGGAATTTCCCGGCAGTCAGCGCAGCGACTGGTTTCGCTCGCCGTGGCCGAACGTCTCATCAAGGTCCGGCTGGACCATCCGATTGCCGCCTGTCTGGAACGCGGCGAAGCGCTCAAGCGCAGGTTCGGCCTTCGTCAGGTCGAGGTCGTACCCATCGACCCGATGGGAAGTTCCACCACGGTTGGCATCGCAGAGGCCGGTGCCGCCGAGATCGAGCGCTGGCTGAAGCGTCAGGAACCCACCATCCTGGCGATCGGCACGGGCCGCACGTTGAAGGCTGCCGTCGATCAGTTGCCGCCGATGGACTGCCCCCAGCATCGGATCGTTTCGTTGACGGGAAATATCGGACCCGACGGTTCGGCGGCCTACTACAATGTCATCTTCTCCATGGCCGACGCGATCAAGTCACGACATTTCCCCATGCCCTTACCGGTTCTCTGCTCATCACCGGAAGAACGCGAAACGCTTCATGAGCAGGCGCTGGTGCGGTCTACTCTTGCGTTGGGCGCGCAGGCGGACGTCACCTTCGTCGGCATTGGCGAACTTGGCCCGGAGGGGCCGCTTTGCGTCGATGGGTTCCTCGGGCGGGAGGAAATGGAGAACCTCGTATCGGAAGGGGCCGCGGGGGAGATATGTGGCTGGATGTACGATCACGAAGGCCGGCTTCTATCCGATTCGATCAACGACCGAGTTGCCAGCGTCCCTATCCCCTCCATCGAAACCTGCTGCGTCATCGGATTGGCTCAAGGGCCCCGAAAGCTCACGGCGCTAAAGGCGGCCTTAAGAGGCCGGTTGATCAACGGCCTGATCACGGACGAGAAGACAGCCGAGCAACTGCTCATGTAGCAAGCAGAATTTTCTCTAGATTTTCATCTACTTGTGGATTTCCGTTGCGGTGCAGCACGGAATCCGAATTGACTTCGCCGCCTGTTCAATGAGTAATTGCCCATGGGCAAAGCGAATGCTCAACTCAATCTTCGGGAGGAAGATATGACTTTGAAGACGATCTTGCTGAGCGCGTGCTCGGCGCTGGCTCTCGCCGGCATGGCTTCGGCCGAAACGCTCACCATCGCAACCGTCAACAACGGCGACATGATCCGCATGCAGGGGCTGACGGAGGATTTCACGTCGAAGAACCCAGACATCCAGCTCGAATGGGTGACGCTGGAGGAAAACGTCCTTCGGGAGCGCGTGACGACGGATATTGCGACTTCCGGCGGCCAGTACGACATCATGACGATCGGCAACTACGAAGTTCCGATCTGGGCAAAGCAGGGCTGGCTGACCGAGCTCAGCGGCCTTGGCGACAACTACGATATCGACGACCTGCTTCCTGCCATCCGTGGCGGCCTCACCGTCGATGGTAAGCTCTATGCGGCACCCTTCTACGGCGAGTCGGCGATGATCATGTATCGCACCGACCTGTTCGAGAAGGCTGGCCTGGAAATGCCGGAAAGCCCGACGTGGGAGTTCATCGCAGACGCCGCGCGCAAGATCACCGATCGTGATGCCGACATCAACGGCATCTGCCTGCGCGGCAAGGCCGGCTGGGGCGAGAACATGGCCTTCATCACGGCGCTGACGAATTCCTTCGGCGGACGCTGGTTCGACGAGAACTGGCAGCCGCAGTTCGACCAGCCGGAATGGAAGGAAGCTCTGCAGTTCTATGTCGACCTGATGAAGGACGCAGGCCCGGCCGGTGCCTCTTCCAACGGCTTCAACGAGAACCTGACGCTCTTCCAGCAGGGCAAGTGCGGCATGTGGATGGATGCCACGGTGGCGGCGTCCTTCGTTTCCAACCCCAATGACTCGACGGTTGCCGATAAAGTCGGCTATGCGATCTTCCCGTCCAAGGAAGGCGTCGACAATCATGGCCACTGGCTGTGGTCCTGGAACCTTGCCATCCCGGCGAGCTCGCAGAAGGCGGAAGCGGCACAGAAGTTCATCGCCTGGGCAACCAGCAAGGAATACACCGAGCTCGTGGCTTCCAAGGAAGGCTGGGCCAACGTTCCTCCGGGTACCCGCACCTCGCTTTATGAGAACGAGGAATACAAGAAGGCTGCCGCCTTCGCAGAACCCACTCTTGCAGCCATGAACGCCGCCGACATCACCAAACCGTCGGTGAAGCCGGTGCCCTACACGGGTGGCCAGTTCGTAGCGATCCCTGAATTCCAGGCGATCGGCACGAATGTCGGCCAGCTGTTCTCGGCAGTGGTCGCGGGCCAGTCTTCCGTCGATGATGCGCTGGCCCAGGCGCAATCCGCGACCGTGCGCGAGATGACCCGCGCCGGCTACATCAAGTAAGCTCCTCCCGAGCAGTTGCCGCCCGGCTTGACGTCGGGCGGCCTTTTTCCAGTCTGCCTCGTTAAGCGAAGAACATGCCGCCTCGGTCCTCGACGATCGGAACCCGCGGCATTTGGAGGAGGGCGCCAGGATGGCAACACAGAATACGAGAGGGCTGGCCCGCCTGATGATGGCGCCGTCCGTCATCCTTCTTCTGGTATGGATGATTGTACCGCTATCGATGACGCTGTGGTTCTCGTTCCAGAACTACAACCTCCTCAATCCGGCCAATGTCAGCTTCGCCGGTCTTTTCAACTACCGCTTCTTCTACACGGATCCCGCCTTCTTCCAGTCGATCTGGAATACCCTGATGATCGTCGGTGGCGTGCTGCTGATCACGGTGGTCGGTGGAACGTTGATTGCACTTCTGATCGACCAGCCGATCTTCGGGCAGGGGATCGTGCGCATCCTGGTGATCTCGCCCTTCTTCGTCATGCCGCCGGTTGCGGCGCTGGTGTGGAAGAACATGATCATGCATCCCGGCTATGGGGTGCTGGCGGATATCAATCGCCTGCTGGGTCTGCAGCCTGTCGACTGGTTTGCCCAGTACCCACTGCTGGCAATCATCATCATCGTTGCCTGGCAGTGGCTGCCCTTCGCGACGCTCATCTTGCTGACCGCTCTTCAGTCGCTCGACAGCGAGCAGAAGGAGGCGGCCGAGATGGACGGCGCCAACGTACTCAACCGCTTCATCTATCTGACCCTGCCGCATCTCGCCCGGGCGATTACGGTCGTCATCCTGATCCAGACGATCTTCCTGCTGGGTGTCTACGCGGAAATCCTCGTTACGACCAATGGCGGACCCGGCTACGCCTCCACCAACCTGGTCTTCCTGATCTACCGCACCGCGCTGCTCGGCTACGACGTCGGCGGTGCGTCTGCGGGCGGCATCATCGCCATCATCCTCGCCAACATCGTCGCCATCTTCCTGATGCGCGCGGTGGGCCGAAACCTGGACCGATAGGGGAAGACCATGGCACGCGCAGTCACCACCCGGCACAAGATCATCGCCACCGCCGCTGCCTGGGCCGTTGCCCTCGTGATCTTCTTTCCGATCCTCTACACCCTGATCACCAGCGTCAAGACCGAGCCCGAAGCGATCGCCGGCTTCAATCTGATCCCCTCCTTCACGTTCGAGAACTACGTGACGGTGCAGACCCAGCGGGACTACATCAAGCCGTTCATGAACTCGGTCATTCTCTCCGTCGGGTCCACCATCCTGGCGCTGGTGATCGGTATCCCGTCTGCCTGGGCCATGGCGTTCTCACCCACAAAACGCACGAAGGACGTGCTGATGTGGATGCTGTCGACGAAGATGATGCCGGCTGTTGCCGTGCTGGTGCCGATCTACCTGATGTTTCGCGACTTCGGTCTTCTTGATACGCGCATAGGCCTGACGATCATGCTGACGCTGATCAACCTGCCGATCGTCATCTGGATGCTCTACACCTATTTTCGCGAGATTCCGGGCGAGATCCTCGAAGCCGCGCGGATGGACGGAGCAGGGCTGTGGCAGGAGATCGTCTACGTGCTGACGCCCATGGCCGTGCCGGGAATTGCCTCGACGCTTCTCCTCAACATCATCTTGGCCTGGAACGAGAGCTTCTGGACGATCCGCCTCACCACAACCAGCGCGGCACCGTTGACGGCCTTCATCGCCTCCTTCTCCAGCCCCCAAGGTCTGTTCTGGGCGAAGCTGTCGGCCGCCTCCACCATGGCGATCGCGCCAATCCTGATCATGGGCTGGTTCAGCCAGAAGCAACTCGTTCGCGGCCTGACCTTCGGCGCGGTTAAGTAAGGAAGACGGACATGGGCAGCATCACGCTCAGCAAGGTGTCAAAGTCATTCGGCGAAGCAAAGGTCATCCCGTCCATCGACCTCGAGATCCAGGACGGCGAATTCGTCGTCTTCGTCGGACCCTCCGGTTGCGGCAAGTCGACTCTGTTGCGCCTGATCGCAGGTCTGGAAGACGTCAGCGGCGGCCAGATCCTGATCGATGGAAAGGACGTGACGCAGAAGGCGCCGGCGCAACGGGGCCTTGCCATGGTGTTCCAGTCCTACGCCCTCTATCCGCACATGAGCGTGCGCAACAATATCGCCTTTCCGCTCAAGATGGCGAAAGTGGACAAGGCCGTGATCGACCAGAAGGTTCAAGATGCCGCGAGCATCCTGAACCTCACCGACTACCTCGAACGCCGCCCGTCGCAGCTTTCGGGCGGGCAGCGGCAACGCGTCGCAATCGGTCGCGCGATCGTTCGCGAACCTTCGGCTTTTCTTTTCGACGAGCCGCTCTCCAACCTCGACGCCGCTCTTCGCGGCACGATGCGGCTCGAAATCAGCGAACTGCATAACCAGCTGAAGACGACGATGATCTACGTCACGCACGACCAGATCGAAGCCATGACCATGGCGGACAAGATCGTCGTTCTGAACCGGGGCAACATCGAGCAGGTGGGTTCGCCTCTGGAACTCTATTCCAGGCCACGCAACCTTTTCGTCGCAGGCTTCATCGGTTCCCCGCGCATGAATCTGATCGAAGGTGAGTTTGCACGGTCCAAGGGCGCCAAGACGGTCGGCATCCGCCCGGAACACTTCGCTCTGTCTCACGAGAGCGGTTTGTGGAGCGGAACAGTGACCGTCGCGGAACACCTGGGGTCGGACACCTTCCTTCACGTCAACGTCGACGAGATTGGGCAGATCAACGCCCGTTGCGACGGTGAGTTTGGGGCGCGCCATGGTGACCGCATCTATCTGACGCCGAACGAAACGAAGCTTCATCGGTTCGACGAGCAAGGCCTGGCGATCTAGCGCCGGAATGGAGCAAGCTATGACAGTGAAACTATCCTCAGCGGCACTGGGTGAGATGGCCCATACGGCCGCCGTTCCGGCCTATGATCCCATCATGCTGACGCCCGGCATCCTCCATTTCGGGGTTGGCAACTTTCACCGCGCCCATCAGGCTGTCTACCTTGATGACCTGTTCAACAAGGGTCATGGGTTGGACTGGGCGATCGTCGGCGCCGGCGTGATGCCATCGGATGCGCTGATGCGTGAGAGGCTTGCCGCACAGGATTTCCTGACCACGGTCGTCGAACAGGACAACAACAAGACTGCAGCGCGTGTCACGGCGCCGATGATCGACATCATCGCCCCCGACGATACCGACAAGCTCATGGCTGCGCTTGCCGACCCGCGGATCCGAATCGTCTCGATGACGATCACCGAGGGCGGCTACTTCATTGATGCGTCTGGTGCATTCAGCCCCGGACATCCGGCGATTTTCCAGGATGGCCAGAATCCGGATCGGCCCAAGACGGTCTTTGGGCTCATCGTCGCCGGACTGAAACGCCGAAGGGCTGCGGGCATTCCGCCCTTCACCATCATGTCCTGCGACAACATTCCCGGAAACGGGGAGGTGACGGAGAATGCCGTCGTCGGGTTGGCGGCGCTGTCGGATCCGTCCTTTGCACAGTGGATCGCCGATAACGTCGCGTTTCCCAACTCGATGGTCGATCGCATCACGCCTGCGACGGGCCAGCGGGAGATCGACTTCCTGCGCGATACCTTCGGCATCGAGGACAATTGGCCGGTCTTTTGCGAAGAATTCAAGCAGTGGGTGATGGAGGACGATTTCCCCGCCGGACGCCCGCCGCTCGAGGAAGTCGGCGTCCAGTTCGTGCCGGACGTGGCGCCGTACGAACACATGAAGATCCGCATTCTCAACGGCGGACATGCAGCCATCGCCTATCCGGCAGCACTCCTCGACATCCATTTCGTGCATGAGGCGATGGAGCATCCGCTGATCCGTGCCTTCCTGGAAAAGCTCGAGAAGGAAGAGATCATCCCGATCGTGCCGCCGGTACCGGATACGAACCTCAACCAATACTACGACCTGATCGAGCGCCGATTCTCCAACCCGAAGATCGGCGACACCATCCCGCGCCTGGCGCAGGACGGTTCCAACCGACAGCCGAAGTTCATCCTGCCGTCCACGGCGGACCGGTTGCGCGAGGGCAAGGACATTGTCGGACTTTCACTCGTCTCGGCGCTCTGGTGCCGCTATTTCGAAGGCACCAGCGACAGCGGCAGGCAGATCGTCTTCAACGATGCGAGCGCTGACAAGCTGCATGCAGCGGCGAAGGAAGCACGGGACAACCCGGACGCCTTCCTTGTCTTCGAGGAGATCTTCGGCGAGGTTGCCGGATCGGAGCTCTTCCGCCAGCGGTTCTCGCATGCGCTGAAGACGCTCTGGGCCGAGGGAACGGCGAAGACGCTGGAGCTCTATCTTCAGGATGCTCTGGTCAAATGACGGGGTGAGGGTGGTGCAAGGGACGCGGCCGCTGGTGATTTTCGATTGCGACGGCGTGCTCGTCGATAGCGAGCCCTTGTCCGTCGAGGTCCTGGTGGATGCGCTCAATCGACGGGGCGTCGAGATTGATGAAGACGAGGCCTATGCACGTTTTCTCGGTCGGAGCCTATCCACCCTGGCCCAGATCCTGCATGACGACTTCGACCACAGCATCGACGCCGCCTTTCTCGAAGATCTCCGCCATGAACTCTATGATCGGTTTCGCCAGGAACTGAAGCCGGTGCCGGGAATCGCAGGGGTACTGGAGACGCTCGATTCCACCATATGCGTCGCATCTTCTAGTCAGCCCGAGCGCATCCGCCTGTCTCTCTCTCTGACCGGCCTGCTGGAGCGCTTCGAACCCCATATCTTCAGCGCCAGCATGGTCGAGAACGGCAAGCCTGCTCCCGATCTTTTTCTTCACGCGGCCGGCGCCATGAAAACGGATCCGGCGGACTGCATCGTGATCGAGGACAGCCCGGCGGGGATCGAGGCGGCGCAGCGTGCAGGGATGGCGGTGTTTGCCTTCACCGGCGGATCGCATGCCGGTGCGCCTGGGTACCGCGAGCGCATTGCGGCCCTGGCCCCCGATGTCGTGTTTGACGCCATGCCGGATTTGATCCACCTTGTCCGCCAACACATGGAAGGCCCGGACAGGCATCGGTCTCCTCGCGCCAGCTAGCGGCGGGGAAGCGATGGAAAGGGCCCGCGGGGCAGGGAACACGTCCAGATGCGAGATCACGTCGTTGCTGTCGATATCGGCACGACCAGCGCCCGCGCCGGTGTGTTCGATCGTAGCGGGCGGCTGCTCGCGCGCGCCAAGCACCCGATCGCCATGCAACGACCGCTCGAAAATCATGCGGAACATGACTCGGAGGACGTATGGCGCGCCGCCTGCCGGGCCGTTCGCGCGGCGATGATGGAGGCAGGGGTCGCCGCGGACCGTGTCGCGGCACTGGGTTTCGACGCCACCTGCTCGCTGGTGGCGCGGGATCGCGATGGTCGGCAGATCACTGTTTCCACCACCGGAGACAATCGCTTCGATACGATCGTCTGGCTCGATCACCGGGCCATTGCGGAGGCCGATGAGCTTTCGGCGACCGGCCATCCCGTGCTGGACTATTCCGGAGGCTCGCTTTCCCCCGAAATGGAAATGCCGAAGCTCATGTGGTTGAAGCGCCGCCTGCCGATGACCTGGGAGCGGACAGGTTATCTCTTCGACCTCGCCGATTTCATGACATGGAAGGCAACAGGATTGCCTGCGCGATCCCGCTGCACGCTGACCGCGAAATGGAACTACCTCGCCCATCGTGACGAGGGCTGGCAGGAGGATTTTCTGGCGCTGGCGGGCCTGGAGGACCTCCTGGAGCGGGGCGGCCTGTCCGCCGAGACCGTTCCGGCCGGTCAGGCGATAGGCGAGTTGTCGACGGAGGCTGCACTGGAACTGGGGCTCGATACCGGTTGCAGGGTGACAGCGGGACTGATCGACGCCTATGCGGGCGCCTTCGGCGTCCTCGGCGGCGTGGACGAGGGCGCGGCGCTCGAGCGATCGGTTGCACTGATCGGCGGCACGTCTAGCTGTATCGTCTCCTTCGCAACGGACGCCAAGCCCGGCCGCAGCATCTGGGGTCCCTATTACGAGGCTGTCCTGCCGGGCCGCTGGCTGGTGGAAGGCGGCCAATCGGCGACCGGTGCTCTGCTCGATCACGTCGTGCGAATGCACGCGGCCGGCGGAGAGCCCGAGGCGGATCTCCACGCCAGGATCGCGGCTCGCGTGCAGCAGTTACGTTCGGAGCAAGACGCTGATCTCGCCGGCGATCTCAACATCCTGCCCGACTTCCACGGTAACCGGTCGCCGCTGGCGGACCCCCATGCCAGGGGCGTCATCAGCGGACTTACCCTCGACACATCCTTCGACGGCCTCTGCCGCCTCTATTGGCGAACCTGCGTGGCTATCGTGCTCGGCATACGACACATCCTGGAAGCCATGGAGCAGTATGGCTACCGGTTCGAGACGCTGCACCTCACCGGAGGACATGCCCACAACCCGCTTCTCCTCGAACTATATGCCGATGTCACGGGCCGCAAGGTGGTTGTCCCGCAGACTGAGGACGCCGTCCTCCTCGGGACCGCAATGACGGCGGCAGCAGGAGGTGGCCTCTTTCCGGATCTAAACTCGGCCGCACGGAGCATGGCCGCGGCCGATCGGGAGTACCATCCTGATGCCGGACGGATCGGAACCTATGACCGTGACTATCGGCGTTTTCTGGCGATGCTCCGCCACCGGGACGAGTTGAACGAGATCCACTAGCTTCGCCCCACGACATCGCGGCACACACCGGAGGTCTGACCATGTATTTTGCAATCCTCGCCTATCATGCAGAAGGCATCGTCCAGTCCTGGAGCGAGGAGGAAGATGCCGCCCTCATGACCGAGTTGCTCAGGATCAACGACCGGCTGGTGGAAGAGAAATCCCTTGGCCCCGCGGCGCGCCTCGGCCCCACGTCGGAGGCCGTGACGCTGCGCGGCAAGGGCGACGGAATGGTGATTGACGGTCCATTCGCCGAGACGAAGGAGCAGTTGCTCGGCTTCTACGTTGTCGACTTTCCAGACATCGACGGCGCAATCGCGGCGGCGCGAGAACTTCAACGCGCCAACCCGACTGCTGTCTACGAGATCCGGCCCATCCTGCTCTACCTGCCGGGCGCACCGCTGGGCACCGACGGCCAAAGCTGACGCGGTCGGGCGGCGCTTGTTCCAATGGCCTGAGGAACCTACATGCTTCCGGCAAACGGAGACCCTACATGATCCTCGACGCCGCCCGCCTGTCGCTCATAAACCTGTTTGCGCCGGAGACGCGCTCCGTCTTCTGGAAGGTCCTCGGGCTCACCATCCTCGTCCTCGTCGGTCTTTGGCTGGCGCTGCGGCAGACGTTCGTCTCCGTGGTCTGGCCGTGGTTTGCCGTCTACATGCCCGATGTGCCCGACTGGGCGGGCTGGCTTACCCTTGTCGCCGCCATCTTCGCCGGTGTGGGGCTGGCGCTTGCGCTTGCGCTTCTGATCGCGCCGATTACGGCTCTGATTGCGGGGCTCTTCCTCGACGACGTCGCCGAGGTGGTGGAGAAACGTGACTATTCCGGCGATCAGGCCGGGCAAGCCATGCCGCTTGGCCAGGCCATCATCGGTTCGCTGCAGTTCCTCGGCGTGGTGATCGCGGGCAATATCCTTGCCCTGCTGCTGCTCTTCGTGCCGGGGATCAACCTGATCGCCTTCTTCCTGGTGAACGGCTACCTGCTCGGCCGCGAGTTCTTCGAGTTTGCCGCCATGCGTTTTCGTACGCCACCCGAGGCGCGCGCGTTCCGGTCGAAGCATCGCGGCACCGTCTTCCTGGCGGGCCTGCTGATCGCAGGCTTCCTGGCGGTCCCGATCGTCAACCTGCTGACGCCGCTCTTTGCGGCCGGGCTGATGGTGCATCTCCACAAGAAGATTTCGCGTCGCGACCCGACTTTCCGCCTGGAGCCAACCGTCGCGAGCCGATGATCTGTTGACGGGCCGTGCCGCCCTTGCGAAGGCGGTCCAGGGTATGGGAGAAGAAGGCCGCTCCCGCGAAAGCCATGTCATGCCGCAACCCAGCAACATCAGTTCTGCCCTGTTCGACACGCCCCCGACACGTGATCCATTGGCGGTGCTGCGGCACGTCTACGGATATGACAGCTTCCGGGGCAAGCAGGCGCCGGTGATAGATCGAGTGGTGTCGGGCGGCGACGCCGTGGTGTTGTTCCCGACCGGTGCCGGCAAGTCGCTCTGCTTCCAGGTTCCGGCCCTGTGCCGGGACGGTGTCGGGATCGTCGTTTCGCCATTGATAGCGCTGATGCGCGACCAGGTGGAGGCGCTGAGGCAGCTCGGCGTGCGCGCTGCCGCCCTCAATTCGTCGCTGTCGCCGGATGAGTTTTCCGAAATTTGCCGTCTGCTCAATCAGGGCGCTCTCGATCTTCTTTATGTGACGCCGGAGCGGATCGTGATGCCCGGCTTCCGCGACATGGTGGCTTCGGCAAAGATTGCCTTGTTCGCGATAGACGAGGCCCATTGCGTCAGCCAGTGGGGGCACGACTTCCGCCCGGAGTACCGGGAACTGGGGCAACTGGCGGACCTCTTCCCCGGCGTGCCGCGCATGGCGCTGACGGCGACTGCCGATCCGCATACCCGCGACGACATCATCGAGCGACTGGGGCTGCATTCGGCGGAGGTCTTCACCACCTCCTTCGATCGGCCCAACATCGCCTACGAGATTGTCGAGCGTGACCAGCCGCGCCAGCAGCTCCTGCGCTTCCTGTCTCGCCACAAGGGCTCGAGCGGGATCGTCTATTGTCTCTCGCGGGCCAAGGTCGAGGAGACAGCAGACTGGTTGAACGAGCAGGGCGTGAGGGCGCTCGGCTATCACGCAGGAATGGATCGCGCCGTCCGCGATGCCAACCAGGATGCCTTCCTGAAGGAGGAGGACCTCTGCCTCGTCGCGACCGTTGCCTTCGGCATGGGCATCGACAAGCCGAACGTCCGTTATGTCGCGCATCTCGACCTGCCAGGCTCGGTCGAAGCTTACTACCAGGAGACAGGCCGGGCCGGGAGGGACGGGCTGCCGTCGGAGGTCTGGATGGCCTATGGAATGACGGACGTCATCCAGCGCGGCCGGATGATCGATGGCGGCCAATCGAGCGACGAGGTCAAGCGGGTCGAACGGGCGAAGCTGAATGCGCTGCTGGGGATCTGCGAAACCGCCGGCTGCCGGCGGCAGGCGATCCTGGCGCATTTCGGCGAGGCTCATCCAGGCGGCTGCGGCAACTGCGACACCTGCCTGAAGCCGGTCGAGACCTGGGACGGCACGGAGGCGGCGATCAAGGCATTGGCCGCCGTCTACCGCACGGGCGAGCGTTTCGGTACGGGGCACCTGATCGACGTATTGACCGGCAACGAGAACGACAAGACCATCCGCTTCGGCCATGTTGATATGCCGGTCTTCGGCGCCGGAAAGGACCTGCCCGCGAGGACCTGGCAGTCTGTCTATCGTCAGCTTCTCGCGGCCGGTCTTGTCAGCATCGACCACGAAGCCTTTGGCGCCCTAAAGCTTGGGCCAGATGCGCGGTCTGTCTTCCGGCGCGAGCGTGAGGTCCGCTTCCGCAAGGACCGGACCAAGGCGGGCCGATCCTCGAGAAGCTCCAGCACCGGCGCAAGCCGCTCGGCACTGGAGGGCGCGGATGCGGAGCTGTTCGAGGCGCTTCGTCAGGCGCGGCTGGAGATCGCGAAGTCCCTCGAAGTTCCACCCTACGTGGTCTTTCCGGATACCACCCTCGTGGCTTTTGCAACCAACCGGCCCACCACGCGAGAGGCCCTGCTCGGCATCTCCGGCGTCGGTCAATCCAAGCTCGAGCGCTACGGGGATGATTTCCTGGAGGTCATCCGGACACACACGCAGTAGTCGCTACTTCTCCATCTCTCCGATGCGCTGCGGCGGCAGCTCCACCAGCGCGGCCGGGATATCGCAGGTTTTCTCTGGAGACTTGCAGAGATCGGCGATGACGCAATGCTCGCATTCGGGTCTGCGTGCCTTGCAGGTGTAGCGGCCATGCAGGATCAGCCAGTGGTGGGCGTGGAAGAGATACTGCTTCGGGATCACCTTGAGGAAGCGCTCTTCCACCTCGTCCGGCGTCTTTCCCGGCGCCATCAGCAGCCGGTTTCCGATGCGGAACACATGGGTGTCGACGGCGAGCGTGGGTATGCCGAAGGCCATGGACATGACGACATTCGCGGTCTTTCGTCCGACGCCCGGCAGCGTCACCAGCTCCTCCCGCGTCCTCGGGACTTCACCACCGAACTGTGCAATCAGCTTCTGCGACAGGGCAATGACGTTCTTCGCCTTGTTGCGGTAAAGGCCGATCGTCTTGATGTACTGGATCACGCCATCCTCGCCGAGCGCCAGCATCTTCTCAGGTGTGTCGGCAACCTTGAACAGGGCGCGCGTCGCCTTGTTCACGCCGGCGTCCGTTGCCTGTGCCGACAGCGCCACGGCCACCAACAGGGTGAACGGGTTCGTATGCTCAAGCTCGCCCTTCGGTTCCGGCCGCTGGACGGAGAAGCGGCGGAAGATCTCCTCCATTTCCGCCTTGGAATAGCGACTGCGGATATGCCTGCGGGCGCGGGCGCCGGCGGAGCTTGATTTTTGTGAAGAAGCCGTGCTGGACTTGGATTTCGGAATGGCCATATCGTCTCTATATCCAGCGCACGCGAAGAAAGGCAACGTGCAGATGACCGATGAGCAGCCCGTTTTTGCCGCGGAACTCACTCCTTACCGCTCGCTCGGCCGGAAGGGGTTTCACGTCCTGCTTTTCCTGACTGGCGGCATCTGCCTTATCTACGGCGTATTCTTCCTTGTCACAGGTGCCTGGCCGATCGGATTGTTCCTGGGGCTCGATTTTCTCGCCCTCTATATCGCCTTCAAGCTGAGCTATCGCTCCGGTCGCGCTCGCGAGGAGGTGACGGTTACCCGGACAAATCTGTCCATCCGCAAGTACTCCCCGGCAGGGCGCATGATTGAGCACCGCTTCAATCCCTTCTGGGCCCGGTTCCGCGTCAACCGCCATGACGAATTCGGCATCACCTCCATGTATGTTACCGGAGAGGGACGCCGCACGGATGTGGGCTCGTTCCTCAATCCTGACGACCGGGAGAGTTTCGCGAAGGCGTTCCGCGGCGCGCTTGCGACCGTGACGCAGAGGCTCTGACAACCGCAAGAATCGGGTGGTCTCGCGCTCGTGACTGCGTCATTCTGCAGGCAAAGGAGACGACCGATGAACGCACTTGCCCAGTTTGCCGAGCCCGCATTCGACGCCACACCACAGGGCAACGATTACGAGATCGTTCGCAAGGTCATCGAACGGATTACCCTCGACTACCGCCAGCAGCCGTCGCTGGAGGCGATCGCCTCTGAACTTGGCCAGTCGCCGACGCAGTTGCAGAAAGTATTCACCCGCTGGGCCGGGCTATCGCCCAAGGCATTCCTGCAGGCGGTAACGCTCGATCACGCCAAGCGACTGCTTGGACGGGAGGGGCTGCCGCTGCTCGACACCTCATATGAACTCGGTCTTTCCGGGCCCGGACGCCTGCACGACCTCTTCGTAACGCATGAGGCGATGTCGCCCGGGGAGTGGAAGGCCAGGGGCGGCGGACTCACCATCCGCTACGGCTTCCATTCGTCACCATTCGGCGTCGCCCTGGTGATGGCCACCGATCGCGGTCTCGCGGGCCTGGCATTCTCCGATCTCGGTGGCGAGCGGGCGGCGCTCGACGACATGACATGTCGTTGGCCGATGGCGCAGTATGTGGAAGATCTGGAGGCGACGGCGCCCTATATCCGCCGCATCTTCGACCGCTCGCAATGGTCGTCGGAGCAGCCGCTGAAGGTCGTGCTGATCGGCTCGGACTTCCAGGTACGCGTCTGGCAGAGCCTCCTGAAGATCCCCTTTGGCAAGGCGGTCACCTATTCCGATGTCGCTCGCGACATCGGCCAGCCATCGGCCAGCCGCGCCGTCGGCGCCGCGATTGGCCGAAACCCCATCTCCTTCGTCGTCCCCTGCCACAGGGCGCTCGGGAAGAGCGGTGCACTTACCGGCTACCACTGGGGGCTGACGCGCAAGCGGGCTATCCTCGGCTGGGAAGCGGGCAACCTCTAGTTCTTCGCCGGCAGGATCTATCAGAGTGCGGCGGATCAAGCCGCTGATCGCGGACGCACCGAGCTTGCCGGCCCTCTTCCTCCGGTCAGCGAGCGGGACGAACAGGCACCGAGTTGTCCCGCGTCCTGACGATCAAGATGGATTGACCTGCCGCAATAGCTCCCTGGCCGCGCTCTCATCCGTGATGAGGGTGTTACAGCCGATGCGACGGATGGTGGCGCGGATGGCGAGGGCGCGGTGGGCGCCGCCGGAGGAGAGCACGATGTGCTTTGCCTTCTTCAACGTGTCGAGATCGACCGACATCACCCGCTCGTTGATCGGATGGTCGACCGAGCGCCCGTCGGCATCAAGGAAGTTGAACATGGTGTCGCAGACGCAGCCGGCGTCGATCAGTTCTGCCAGTTCGGCTTTGGAGATGAACCCCTCCGAGAGCGATGTGGAATGCTGGCCGATATCGCCGCAGCTGACGACGGCGAGATCCATTTCTTCCGCGAGGTCATAGATCGCTTTCAGCCCGCACTTCTCGATGAGGGCGCGCTTCGTCGCGCTGGAATCGACGAGCAGCGGCGCCAGAAAGAGGTAGCATTCGGCCCCGAGCTGGCTGGCCAGCCGCCATGTGTAGTCGATCGGGTTGGTCCGGTGGACGGCGACGATACCGCCAAGCAGCGAGACCACCTTGCAATTCTGGCGGCGCGGCGGTCGGAAGCTTGCCAGCGAGGCGGTCATCGTGCGGCCCCAGCCGACACCGATCGTCATGTCTTCCTGGATCGCCTCCGACAGGAACTGGCCGAGTGCCAGGCCGACCGCCTTCGCCTGGGCTTCGGCACTGGCGTCACGCGGTTGTGGCACGACGATCGCTTCATCGAGGCCGTAGCCCTGCTCCAGTTGGGTGGCCAGCGCCAGGCAGTCGTCGACACCGGCATCGATCCAGATCTGGACCTCCGACCGCTTCATGGCTTCATCCAGCACGCGGATGACGGTGGAGCGGCTGACGCCGAGGCGCTCCGCGACCTCCTTCTGGGTCAGTCCCTGATTGTAGTAGAGCCATGCTGCCCGCAGCCGCGTCGAAGAGGCTTCGGTTATGCCGGGATGGGTTTCGCGCCTAAGCTTTGCCAAGAAAACACCGTCTGAGGTCTTTGTCGAAGGGCATGATACTTATGTCGACACAAATGAGCAAATGTCTTGACTTGGCGATGTTCGGCTGTTGATAGTCGATGCACGGTCGGCCATATGGTCGTCCAGTCGCCCACTTACCATCCGAAGGATTGCCGGCATGACGTCGAAACTAGAACAGCTCCGTTCGATGACCACGGTCGTCGCCGATACCGGCGATATCGAAGCGGTCACCCGCCTGAAACCGGTGGATTGCACGACCAATCCGACTATCGTCCTGAAGGCGCTCGGCACCCCCATGTTCGCGGATGCAGTCAAGGAGGCCATAACCTGGGGCAAGACACAGAACGGCGGCTCGGACGCAGTGCTCTCCGCTGTCGCAGATCGTCTCGCCATTTCGGTGGGTGCGGCGCTTGCCAACATCGTGCCGGGCCGCGTCTCGACGGAGGTCGATGCCGATCTCTCCTTTGATACGGAAGCCTCCATCGCCAAGGCGCGCGGCATCATTGCCGCCTACAAGGAACGCGGTATCGAGCGGGACCGCATCCTGATCAAGCTGGCCTCCACCTGGGAAGGCATCAAGGCGGCGGAAGTGCTGCAGACGGAGGGTATCGACTGCAACCTGACACTGCTCTTCTCCAAGGCCCAGGCCATTGCCTGCGCCGATGCCAAGGTCTTCCTGATCTCGCCCTTCGTCGGTCGCATCCTCGACTGGTACAAGAAGTCGACTGGAGAGGACTACACCGCCGAGACGGATCCGGGCGTCATCTCGGTCCGCCAGATCTACAACTATTACAAGGCGAACGGCATCGAGACGATCGTCATGGGCGCGTCGTTCCGCAATGCCGGCGAGATCGAAGCGCTGGCAGGATGCGACCGCCTGACGATCAGCCCGGCGCTGCTCGACGAACTGGACAAGGACCAGGGAAAGCTGGAGCGAAAGCTTTCGCCCGATAACATCACCGAAGATCCCTTCCAGCCGATAGACGAAAAGAGCTTCCGCTGGATGCTGAACGAGGATGCCATGGCGACGGAAAAGCTCGCCGAGGGCATTCGTTCCTTCGCCAAGGACCTCGTCGCACTCCGCACCATGGTGAAGAAGGAATTGGCTGCGGCCTGATTATCGCGGTCTTCGGAATAAAGAGCGGCTTCTCGTCGAGAGGCCGCTCTTAGGGTTCAGGTGGCCGAGGTGCGGCCGTTTTCGGCAAGCGTCGTTTTCGCGAAGGCGACGATGAACATGGCCGTCATCACCAGCACGATCGTGGGTGCCGGGGCGCTGTCGATGAAGAAGCTCAGATAGATGCCGGCGAGCGTGGCAGTGACGGCAACAGTGGTGGCGGCGATCAGCATTGCCGCAAAGCGTTGCGTGAGCAGGAAGGCGATGGCCCCCGGGGCAACCAGCAGCGCGATTGCCAGTATGATGCCGACCGCCTTCAAGGCGCCCACGACGACCAGCGACAGCACCGCGAGCAGGCCGTAATGCAGCAGACGGGTCGGGAGGCCGATCGCTCGGGCGTGCTGCTCATCGAAGGACTGCAGGAGAAGGTCCTTGCGCAGGATCACCAGGAAAAGCGTTGACGCCAGCGCGATCAAGCCGGTCTCAACCATGTCGTAGGGTGTGATGCCCAGCATGTCTCCGAAAAGGATGTGGTCGAGGTGCACGTCGCTCTGCACCTTGACGTAGAGGACGAGGCCGAGGCCGAACATGCCGGAGAAAACGATGCCGAGCACCGTGTCCTCCTTGATGCGGCTGTTCTCCTTCAGGAAGCCGGTTGCCAGCGCGCATGTCATTCCCGCCGCAAAGGCGCCGATGGCAAGGGGAATGGAGAAAATGTAGGCGAGCACCACGCCGGGAAAGACGGCGTGCGAGACCGCATCCCCCATCAGCGACCAGCCCTTCAGCACAAGGAAGCAGGAGAGAATGGCCATCGGCACGGCAATCATCAGCGTCACCAGGAAGGCGCGCTGCATGAAGTCGATCTGGAAGGGGAAGGTGGCGAGGTCGATGAAGTCGAGAAAGCCGCTCATGCCGTCTCCTCCAGCGTCGTGCGAAGCCTTCGGCGCGCCGCCAGCATGCCGTGCTTCGGAGCGAACAGGAAAGCGAGGAGGAAGAGCCCCGTCTGGAGCACGACGATGATCCCGCCGGTCGCGCCGTCGAGGAAGTAGCTGAGATAGGCGCCGACAAAGCTGGTCACTGCGCCGATGGCGAGGGCAAGCGCTATGACCCGCTGGAAGCGATCTGTCAGCAGATAGGCAGTCGCACCAGGCGTCACCACCATGGCGACCACGAGAAAGGCGCCGACCGTTTGCAGGGCGGCGACGGTGGATGCGGAAAGCAAGGTGAAGAACAGCAGACGAAGGAGGTCCGGTCGGAGGCCGATGGTGCGCGCATGGTTCTCGTCGAAGAAGGTAACCATCAGGTCCTTCCACTTGAGCGCCAGGATCACGAGGCTGACGCCGCCGATGATGACGAGCTGGAGCGTGTCCGCTGGCGTGATCGCGAGGATGTTGCCGAGGACGATCGTCTGGATGTTCACCGAGGTCGGCGAGAGCGAGACCATGAACAGGCCAAGCCCGAAGAAGGAGGTGAAGATCAGCCCGATGATGGCGTCCTCCTTCAGCCGGGTGCGCTGGTTGAGGAACAGCATGGCGCCGGCGGCAAGCCCACCGGACAGGAAGGCGCCGAGCGCGAAGGGCAGGCCCAGCATATAGGCTCCGGCGACGCCCGGCACGATGGAGTGGGAGAGGGCATCGCCGATCAGCGACCAGCCCTTCAGCATCAGATAGGCGGACAGGAAGCCGCAGACAGCCCCCACCAGCGCGCTGACCCAGATGGCGTTGCGCATGTAGTCGTAAGTGAACGGCTCAAGAAGCGTCTGGAGCATCGTCTCTCGTCTTCTGCTTCTGCTGCCGGTCGCCATAGACGACGAAGGGCCGCTCGTCGTCGCTGATGACCTTGAGATGGCGTGGATCGGCATCGTCGTGCAGGTCAGTTCCGCTGAGGATGAAGTGGCGCAGCACGCCGCCGAAGGCCCTTTCCAGGTTCGCCTCCGTAAAGGTGTCCTCCGTCCTGCCATAGGCGAGCACGGTGCCCTTGACGAAGACCGTCCGGTCGCAGAAGTCCGGGACACTGCCAAGGTTATGGGTGGAGACCAGCATGATCCGCCCTTCGTCACGCAGGCTCTTCAGCAGTTCGATGATCTGCTCCTCGGTCGTGACGTCGACGCCGGTGAACGGTTCGTCGAGCAGGATGATCTGGCCCTCCTGGGCGAGCGCGCGGGCAAGGAAGACGCGCTTGCGCTGGCCGCCGGACAGTTCGCCGATCTGGCGCTTGCGGTACTCCAGCATGTTCACCCGCCGCAGGGCCTCCGTCACCATGTCGTGGTCGCGGCGTGAAGGGATGCGCAGGAAGTTCATGTGGCCATAGCGCCCCATCATCACCACGTCCTCCACGAGGACTGGAAAATTCCAGTCGACCTCCTCGGCCTGTGGGACATAGGCCACAAGGTTTCGGCGCAGGGCGTCACGCGCAGGCATGCCGAGGATCTCCACCGACCCATTTGTGAGCGGAACGAACCCCATGATCGCCTTGAAGAGGGTGGACTTGCCGGCCCCATTGACGCCCACGAGCGCCGTGATCGTTCCTTTGGGAACGGTGAAGCTTGCGTGGCGCAGGGCTGTCAGGCCGTTGCGATAGGCTACCGTGATGTCATTGACCCGGAGCCCGGCGGGTGCAGGCTTCGCCCTGCCCATCATCATGAGGCGAGACCCTTCGCAATCGTATCGACCGTCACTGTCAGCAGATCGAGATAGGTGGGCACCGGTCCGTCTTCTTCACTCAGCGAGTCGACATAGAGGACGCCGCCATAGGCAGCGCCGGTTTCACGCGCCACCTGTTCCGCGGGATCGGAGGATACGGTGCTCTCGCTGAAGACGATCTTGATCCTGTGTTCGCGCACGGCGTCGATCACGGCGCGAACCTGCTGCGGCGTACCTTGGCTATCGGCATTGACCGGCCAAAGATAGAGCTCCTTCAGCCCGAAATCGCGGGCGAGATAGGAAAAGGCGCCCTCACTGGTGACGAGCCAGCGTTGCTCTTCCGGAAGTGCGGCGAGCTGGTCGCGGATCGGCTGCACGGCTGCCTTCAGCTTTTCGGTATAGGCTGCCGCATTGGCTGCATAGGTCTCGGCATTGTCCGGATCGACCTCGCTCAGGCCCTTGCGTATATTCTCCACATAGATCACGGCGTTCTCCAGAGACATCCAGGCATGTGGGTTTGGCTTGCCCTCATAGCTTCCCCCGGCGATTGCCATGGGCTCTACTCCGTCGGAGACCGTCACGCTGGGGACGTCGCCGAGGTTGGCGAGAAACTTCTCGAACCAGAGCTCCAGGTTGAGGCCGTTGCGCAGGATGAGGTCGGCGTCCCGGGCACGCAGCAGGTCGTGCGGTGTCGGCTGGTAGTTGTGAATCTCGGCGCCCGGCTTGGTGATGCTTTCGACATCAGCAACATCTCCCGCAACATTGCGAGCCATGTCGGCAATGACCGTAAAGGTCGTGACGACCTTCACCTTGTCCTCGGCAACGGCAGATGCCGTGGGCGCGATGACCATTGCTGCGAGGAAGAGACCGCGAAAAAGAAACCGGGATGCCGTCATGTCGATAGTCAACCTCTTTTGCAATTAAGTTGCAATAACAATATTTACGCGAGATCCTGCTGTCAACGCTAATGAAAATCATTCGCATAATGGCCGGAACTGCAGGGAGAACGACAGCTCGCATCTGAAGGTTCCGTTTAAAACTTCCTCAACGACCTTGAGGCACTGTCACTCCCGCCGTCCCTTGAGTGTTGCGTAGTGAGGTTGGAATGCCGGAGCTTTGCGGATGAAATCGATCGTGTCCCGCATCCCGCGAAAGCTCCTCCTGATCCTTGCAGGGGTGACCGTCCTCGGCGGCGGCAGCGGCGCGGCGGCCGTCTACATCGGTGCCGACAGGCTGCTTGGGCCCTCCTATGGGGATCTCAACGGGCTCTCCTGCACGACGATCGAGACGGTGAGGATCAAGAAGGCCGACCGCCACTGGATCCGCAAGTATGTCATCACCGACAAGCCGGGCGATGGAATTGCCAGGCTGAAGACGGCCCTGCGGGTGGCGCGCTCTGTCCAGCAGGCCGAACATTCCGATCTCGTTCAGGTCACGGTGCTGGATCCTGCGGGCCCTGCCGATCGCTCAAGAATGCGCGGGCGTGTAATTGGGGCACAAGTCGTCTATGTCCCGGATACGAGCAGGCTGCCTGCGGGCAGCCGCGACCAGGCCATCAGCGCGTATTACGTCGACGGCAGCGCCAGCGCCACCGGCGAGTTCTGGGGGCTCAGGATCGACCTGCCGCTGGAGGACGCGCAAGCCATGTCCGCCTCTCTTACGGACGATGCCGATTGCGTCGATCCGGTGATCGAGGGCGGCGACGGCCACGGCACGGCTGCCGATCACGGGAAGACGAAGGAACAGGAAGAGGCCGCCGGTCACGGCGAGACCCCTGACGCCGGTCATGGGGGCGCCGACGAAGCGCATGGCTCAGAAACGCCTGCCGTGGAGCATGGCAAGGATGACGGCCAGGGTCTCGTCGCGTCCCTGATGGGAATGGTCGGTCTCGGTAGTGAGGAATTACCTGTCGGGACACAGAGCGATGACCACGCCAGCGAGGCTGCGCCTGCCTCCAAAGGTTGGCTCGATTCAATCAAGGGCATGGCTGGTTTCGGCACGGATGCCGAGCATTCGGAGCAGGTAGCGCCGGCACATGAGGCCGAGCATCCAGCCAAGGATGTAACGGAGACGGGCGCCGGACCCGCTGAACATGGCGCGGAACAGGCGGTCGTGCCAGTGCCGCATGATAGCGCGGAGACGCCGGTCAACGCGGCTGGGGATGATCACGGCGCAGCCTGGCTCGCCAAGCTGCGGGCCCAGCCGATCACTTCAGAAGCAGCAAACCACCAAGAGCCAGAAGGACAGGAGGCAGCGGCGGCGCCTGCCGCCGAGGCGTCGCATGCGCCTGTGGTGGCGGAGGACGACGATCCGGAAAAGCATCGCAGGAAGCCGAAGCCGCAAGAAACCCATTGAGGTAGTCGGATAGCAGGCATCAAAAAAGGCGGCTCGAAGCCGCCTTTTCATGAGATCAGTTCGTCCGGCTCCGTTGAGCGGGGAAGAGGATCACGTCTCGGATCGACGGAGCATCCGTCAGCAGCATGATGAGACGGTCGACTCCGATACCGAGGCCGCCCGCCGGAGGCATGCCCTGATCGATGGCGTCGAGGAACTCGTCGTCCAGTTGCTTGTCCTTCTCGCCGCGCGCATGCGCCTGCTCGAGCTGCTCGACCATGCGGGCACGCTGTTCCTCGGGATCGTTCAGTTCCGAGAAGGCGTTGCCGATCTCCCAGGTGTTGCAATAGGTCTCGAAGCGCTCGACCAGGCGCGGCTCACCCGGCACTTCCTTGGCAAAGGGCGAGATGTCCTTCGGGAAATGGGTGACGTGGGCCGGCTGGATCAGCGTCGCCTCTACCTTCTCCTCGAAGATGAAGGCAAGGCATTCGCCCCAGGTCCAGTCCTTCTCAACCTCGAAGCCGGCGGCCTTGGTGGCAGCGCGTGCCTCCTCGTCCGTCTTGATCGCCAGGAAGTCGATGCCGGTGGCCTCCTTGACGGCGTCCGGCATAGGCACGCGGCGGAACGGTCCCTTGAAGGAAAGCTCCCT
Organism: Pseudorhizobium flavum; assembly: GCF_902502825.2. The sequence goes on along the minus strand of NZ_LR723670.1, from coordinate 2,913,650 downwards.
GTCTCCGTACTTGAATTCCGTGGAGCCATGGATGGTCATTGCAAGCCGCGCGAAGAGGCGCTCGACGAGGTCCATCATGTCCTCGTAATCGGCATAGGCCCAATAGCACTCCATCATGGTGAACTCCGGGTTGTGCCGCGTGGACACGCCTTCATTGCGGAAGTTCCGGTTTACCTCGAAGACCTTGTCGGACAGGCCGGAGACCAGCGTGCGCTTGAGGAACAGTTCCGGCGCGATGCGCAGGTACATGTCGAGCTTCAGCGTGTTGTGGTGAGTCTTGAAGGGTTCGGCCGTCGCGCCGCCGTAGATCGACTGGAGCATCGGCGTCTCGACTTCCATGAAGCCGTCGTCTTCCATGAAGCGGCGAATGCCGGACAGGATCCGGCTACGCTGCTGGAAGCGAAGCTTGGACTCCTCGTTCGACAGGATGTCGAGGTGGCGCTTGCGGTAGCGCATCTCGATGTCGGCGAGACCATGATACTTCTCCGGCATGGGCAGGAGAGACTTGGTCAGCATGGTGATCTCTTGCGCGTTGATCGTCAGTTCACCGCGCTTGGTGCGGCGGACGACGCCGGTGACGCCGATGATGTCGCCGAGGTCGATCATCGGCAGCATGTCGCGAGCCTCCTCGGGCGTCGTATCCTTGTGGCTGAAGATCTGGATCTTGCCGGAAGCGTCGCGCAGGTCGATGAACATGCCGGAATTGCGCATGGAGTAGACGCGGCCGGCCACAGTCACGACGTCCTGCGTCTCAACGTCGGCCTCGAGGTTCTCGTATTTCTCCGCCAAATCCGCGTTGGTCATGGTCCGGTGGAAATGCGCCGGGTAGACGTCGCCGATCTTCTCGCGCAACAGCTTCAGCTTCTGCGCGCGGACTTCCGTGGCGTCGGAGGAGAGGGCGGTTTCGTTCTTGGTATCGGCCATTCTGCGGGACCTTCCTTCTTTATTGGGCGCCGACCATGGAAGCCACCACGGTGGCCGCGATCTTCAGGCGCTGGCGCACGACCGAACGGCCAAGGAGCGCCATGGAATCGAAGAGCGGCAGAGAGCGCGACGAGCCCGACATGGCAACGAAGAGCGGCGGCGTGACGACGCGCAGTTTCTTGCCCAGCTTGTCGGCAACATTACGCAGTTCCTGGTCGATCGTCTCGACATTCCATTCGAGGATCTTCTCGAGATCCGCCTGGACCGTATTGATGATCTCCAGCGTCTCCGCCGGGCTGGTCTTCAGCCCCGAGAAGGATGCGGGCGTCAGGCCGACGTCGTTGGCGAGCAGGAAGCCAGCCAGGTTCGGCAGTTCGCCGAGCTTGGAAATGCGGCTCTGCGAGAGCTTCAGACCTTCGGTCAGCCGCTCGTTCTCCGATGCCCAGTGAAGGGTGCGGGAGATGAACTCCTCCGGCGTCAGCTTCTCGCGGATCCAGCGACCGTTCAGCCAATCGAGCTTCTGGATGTCGAAGATGGCGCCGGCCTTGGAGAGGTTGTCCGGATCGAACTTCTCGATCAGTTCCTCCATGGACAGCAGTTCCTCGCCCTCGGCGATCTGGATGAAGAACAGGCCGAGGAAGTTCATCAACGCTTCCGGAAGGTAACCGAGCGCCGAATAGTAGGAGATCGAGGTCGGGTTCTTGCGCTTCGACAGCTTCGACTTGTCGGCGTTGCGCATCAGCGACAGGTGCATCCATACGGGCTCCTCCCAGCCGAAATAGCGGTAGAGCAGGATGTGCTTTGGAACCGACGCCAGCCATTCCTCGCCGCGCGCCACATGGGTGATCTTCATCAGATGGTCATCGATGACGTTTGCCATATGGTAGGTCGGCATGCCGTCAGCCTTGATCAGCACCTGCATGTCGACCGAGTCCCACGGGATCGAAACATCGCCGTAGACGCCGTCGGTGAAGTCGCAGGAACCCTCGGTCGGGATCTTCATGCGGATGACGGAAGCTTCGCCGGCTTCTATGCGGGCGGTGACTTCCTCGGCCTTCAGGTTGAGGCAGAGCCCGTCATACTTCGGCGGCTTGCCGGCGGCGCGCTGCGCCTCGCGCATCTGCTCAAGCCGTTCGGGGGTGCAGAAGCAGCGGAAGGCGTGACCCTTGTCGAGCAGTTCCTGCCCATAAGGCTGGTACATCGCCTTACGTTCGGACTGGCGGTAGGGGCCGTAGGGGCCCCCTACATCCGGACCTTCCGACCAGGTGAGGCCCGTCCACTTCAACGCGTCCAGGACCTTCTGCTCGAATTCCAGCGTAGAGCGCGTCGCATCGGTGTCCTCGATGCGCAGGATGAACTCGCCGCCGTGCTTCTTTGCAAAGAGATAGTTGAAGAGGGCGATGTAGGCGGTGCCGACATGGGGCTCGCCGGTCGGCGAGGGTGCGATGCGGACGCGGGGACCGGAAGTGCTCATGGATAATGCTCGATTTGGCGCCGGATGCGGCGCGGACCTGCGTGTCTCGGGATTGCTGGGCCTTAGCGCATATTCGGACCCGAGCGTCAAGACGTGGGCCGAAGCTAGCTTACCGGCCAGATCCAGAGCAGCACCGGAACGCTGACGATCACGATGATGATGGATAGCGGAAAGCCAAGCCGCGGATAGTCGCTGAACTTGTAACCCCCCGGACCCATGACCAGCGTATTGCACTGGTGTCCGACTGGCGTCAGGAAGTCACAGCCGGCCCCAATCGCGACGGCCATCAGGAATGCTTCAGGCTTGTATTGCAGGGCGGTCGCGAAACTGGCCGCGATCGGCCCCATGACCAGCACCGTGGCCGCATTGTTCAGGAAGGGCGTCACGCCCATCGCCGTCAACAGGATCATCATCAATGCCGCATAAGCGGGCATGCCGCCGGCAATCTGCCCCAGCCAGGCGGCGATCAGCTCACTCGCGCCGGATGTCCGCAAGGTGTCCGAAACGGGGATCAGCGCCGCCAGCATGACGAGGATCGGGCCGTCGACAGCCTTGTAGACATCGGTCAAGGGGATGGCGCGGAACACAGCCATGCCGAGGGCGGCTGCGAAGAAAGCGACCGCGACCGGCGCCCAGCCCACTGCCGTGGCAATCATTGCGGCAGCGAGAATGGCGAGCGGGATAAAGGCTCGCCGCTGCGTGCCCAGCATCACTTCCCGCTGGGCCAGCGGCAAAAGGGCGAAGTCCTGCATCACGCCGGGCAGTGCGTTGCGATTTCCCTGCAGCACGATCACGTCGCCTGCCATCAGCGTCAGATCTCTCAGGCGTTCGCTCAATCGCTGCCCGCGCCGGCTGACCGCCAGGAGGTTGACGCCGCGGGTATAGGAAAGGGCGAGTTCCCGGGCCGAAAGACCGGACAGCGGCGATTCCCGCGAGATGATGGCCTCGATAGAGACCAGGTCGTCACGCTGCTGGCCCTTGCCCTTCAGCGGCTTGCCGGACAGCTGAAGCTTGGCGCTGGATACGACGCGATCGATTGCTGCTGAGCGACCTTCCAGGATCAGCGTGTCGAACTCGCGGAGCGCCAAGTCGGGGAACGGCGACATGCGCGTCGTGCCGCGGAGGACAGCGGTCGCCAGTACCTCGCCATCGCCCAGCTTCAGCAGTTCGCTCAACGGCCTGCCCGCAATCGGGGACTGGGCCGGGACCGTTGCCTCGGACGTATAATTGGCAATCTCAACTGCATCCTCGATGGAACTGTTCTGCTTGGTGCGGGACGGTACCAGCCAATGGAAGAACATGAGGAAGGTCACGCCCACCAGCGTCAGGATCACCCCGACCGGGGTGAAGTCGAACATCGTGAACGGGGTGCCGGTGAGGTCGGCGCGGAGCTGCGAGACGACGATGTTAGGCGAGGTGCCGATTTGCGTCATCAGGCCGCCGAGCAGCGCCGAGAAGGCCATCGGCATCAGGTACTTCGAGGGAGAAACGCCCGATCGCCGGGAAAACTGGAACGCGACCGGCATCATGATGGCCAGCGCACCGATGTTTTTGATGAAGGCGGACATCACGGCGACTACGATCATCAGCAGCGCCAGCTGAGCCCGTACCGAGCTCAGGTTCGGGAAGAACTTCTTAATGGCGATATCGACTATGCCGGAGCGAGCGACCGCCGCACTCACCACCAGCGCGCTGCCGACGATGATGACGATGTCGTCGGAAAATCCGGAGAAGGCCTCCTCTATGGGGACGATTCCCACCGCCACTGCGGCAACGAGGGCGCAGCAGGCGACGATGTCATAGCGGAATCTGTCCCAGATGAAGACGGCCATCATCACGCCGATGACGGTGAAGGCGAGGATCTGATCAGTCGACATATGGCCCCGGAAATAAGGTGAAGTGCGTCGTCTGGAAGAGACGCCGCACCGCGAGGTATCCATAACACCGGGAGTACCAGAAGGTATCCCCGGACATGAAAATAAAAATGGCCCGGACTAAGCCGGGCCAAGAGATACAGTCAGTGGAGTGTCGTTTCCGCCTTCTTCCGCCGCCGCGCATTGCGGGCAAACATATTGAGAACCTCCACGAGCGCCGAAAAGGCCATTGCCGCGTAGATGTATCCCTTAGGCACATGGAAGCCCATGCCCTCGGCAATCAACGTGGTGCCGATCATCAGCAGGAAGCCGAGCGCCAGCATGACGATCGTCGGGTTTTTCTCGATGAAGTTCGCCAGGGGCGTGGCGGCGATCAGCATGACCGTTACCGCCGCAATGACTGCGATGATCATGATCGGCAGGTGAGGCGTCATTCCCACCGCGGTGATGATGCTGTCCACCGAGAAGACCAGGTCGAGAAGAAGGATCTGGGTGATGGCGGAGCCGAAGGTGATCGTCGCAGCGCCCCCTACCATGTCCTCCTTGTGATCCACCGGGTCCACCGAATGGTGGATTTCCCGTGTCGCTTTCCAGACGAGGAAGAGGCCGCCGGCGATGAGGATCAGGTCCTTCCAGGAGAAGGGGTGGCCGAAGGCTTCGAAAAGAGGGTTGGTCAGCTGGACGATCCAGGCGACGGTGCCCAGAAGCGCAAGCCGCATCACCAGCGCAAGACCGATACCGATCTTGCGCGCCTTTTCGCGGTTCTCCTGGGGCAACTTGTTGGTCAGGATAGAAATGAAGATGAGGTTGTCGATGCCGAGCACGACTTCCATGACGACAAGCGTCACTAGAGCGACCCAAGCTGTCGGGTCCTGAATTAGCCCCATTATATCCTGCACGTTAAGCCCCTTAAATCGGCGTGAATTTCCTCTGCGATTTAAGCTGTCGGGGCGCAAAGGCAAGAGGAGCAGCGGCAGGTGATGCCGCTGTTCTCTCAAACCTTGCCGGCGATGGAGCCCGATCGGCCATAGGTCGCCATGAACATGCGGATCGCGCTCCTGACCGTCCGATCGAGGTCGGCTACCGGCGGAACATCGTCCAGATCGCCGAATAGGCGCAACTTGAAGAAGGTGCCGCTGGCAAGTTCGATGAACTGGCGAGCCGCAAGATCGGTATCCTCCACGTCCAGATTGCGCAGCGCCACGTGGCGCTTGATAAAGTCCTCCAGGACCGTTCGGACATTCGCCGGGGAGTGGAAGAAGCGGCTGCACAGCTTCGGCATTCGCGTCGTCACCCCGATCAGGGTCCGCATCGCATTGATGGTCTGTGGCGCGGTGATGTGGGTCGCAAACTGAATGCCGAAGCGGTAGAGGCCGTCCTCCACTTCCTCGCTGCCGGCCAGGATATCCTTCAGCATGAGCGTGATGCGCTGGCGTTCCTGCTCGATGATTGCGCCGAAGAGGTCTTCCTTGTTCTCGAAGTAGACATAGATCGTCCCCTTCGAGACGCCGGCCTCGCGGGTGATGTCGTTCATGCTTGCGGCGTCAAAGCCCAGCCTCATGAACACACGCTTTGCGCCTTCGATAATCTGCCCACGCTTGGCTGGGTCAGCGCCCGCAGCGAAGCGGCCCTGCTGGTGGGGAATTGAACAGCGCTCGTCGGTTTTTTCCTCGGTCATCTCAGTTCTTCTTAACTTTCCGAACCAATCGGTTCGATTTGACCTTGATATGCGCAGCGACACGATCTATGTCAAGCACACTGAACCGATCGGTTCGATCAGCCGGCGCAACAATGGTAACTTTCATGACCGCATCCTCCTCTGCAAGTGCACTTCGTGCCGTAGCGACAGACGGCGAAGCCGAACAAGGCAAGGCGGGCGACGCGCCATCGGCGCCGCCGGCAGCCGAGCAGGTACACGCTCCGGAAAAGAAGAAGCGCCGTAGCCCGGTCCTTCCCCTGATCCTTGCGGCATTGCTGGCCGGAGCTGGCTGGTATGGTTATGGCTGGTGGACGGACGGTCGCTTCCTGATCTCGACGGACGACGCCTATATTGAAGCGGACATCGCAATCGTCTCGCCCAAGGTCGCCGGCTACGTCGAAAAGGTGAATGTGGTCGAGAACCAGCAGGTGAAGGCAGGCGATCCGCTCGTGACGCTCGATGGGCGGGATTACCAGATCGCACTGGAGCGGGCGACCAACGCGATCGAAAGCGCCAGGCTCGCCGTCAAGCGGATCGACGCACAGATCGTCGGCGCAGAGGCGGCGTTGAGGCAGGCGGGGGCGCAGCGCGGCGCCCTGGAAGCAGCATTGCGCGGCGCGGAGATCACCGAGCGCCGCGCGGGCGAACTGGCGTCGAAGTCGATTGGTACGGCGGCGGACCTCGACAATGCGCGGGTGGCTCTCGACCAGGCACGCGCCAATCTGGTCGCCGGTGAAGCCAGCGTCGCCTCTGCAGAGGCCAATATCGGGCTCCTGCGGGCGCAACGCGACGAAGCCCTGAACAGCATCCGTGCACAGGAACTGGCGCGCGACCAGGCCCAACGCGATCTCGACTTTACGGTGCTGAAAGCGCCCTATGACGGCGTGATCGGCAATCTCGCGGTCCAGACCGGCGATCTCGTATCGGCCGGGAAGAGGCTGGCGGCTCTTGTCCCGCTCACCGAACTTTATGTCGAGGCGAATTTCAAGGAAACTCAGATCGGCAATCTCGAACCCGGCTCCAAGGTGCGCGTCCATGTGGATGCCTACGAGGAGCATGATCTGGTCGGGACGGTCACCTCGCTTGCTCCGGCATCCGGCTCGGTCTTCTCCATGCTACCGGCGGAAAACGCCACGGGCAACTTCACGAAGGTGGTGCAGCGGGTGCCGGTTCGCATCGCACTTCCGGAGGAGGCGCTGGCGCAAGGGCGCCTGCGGGCAGGCCTGAGCGTCGTGGTCGATGTCGACACCCGCACCGCCCCTTCGGGCGATGCCTTGGCTGCTGCCGACTAACGGCAGACCACTCGAGCCTCTTCAAGGAGAACGGCCATGGCAACAGCGGCCGCAACGGCAGGTGCCATTCCTGCCGATCAGCCCATGGACAAGCGCAAGCTCATCGCCTTCTTCGCGATGGTCTTCGGCATGTTCATGTCGATCCTCGACATTCAGATCGTCTCCGCGTCGCTCGCCGAGATTCAGGCCGGCCTCGGGGCGGGCTCCGACGAGGTCGCTTGGGTGCAGACCTCCTACCTGATCGCGGAAGTGATCATGATACCGCTGTCCGGCACGCTGGCGCGGATCCTCTCGACGCGCGTCCTGTTCAGCATCTGCGCAGCCGGCTTCACGATCGCCAGCGGCCTGTGTGCGACCGCAACCAGCATCGACCAGATGATTATCTACCGCGCGATCCAGGGGTTCATCGGCGGCGGTATGATCCCGTCGGTCTTCGCGGCTGCGTTTACGATCTTCCCGCCCTCCAAGCGGGCGATCGTCTCGCCTATCATCGGTCTGGTGGCGACGCTGGCGCCGACCATCGGTCCAACGGTCGGCGGCTATCTCAGCCACGCCTTCTCCTGGCACTGGCTCTTCCTCGTCAACATCATCCCGGGCATTCTGGTGACGGCTGTTGCCTGGAGCATGATCGATTTCGACGAGCCGCAGAAAAGCCTGTGGAAGAAGTTCGACTGGTGGGGCCTGCTTTCGATGGCCTTGTTTCTGGGTTCGCTCGAATACGTGCTGGAAGAGGGCAACAACAAGGACTGGTTCAACGACGAGCATATCCTCGTCGGTTCACTGGTGATGGTTGCCGGGGCGGTCGTCTTCTTCTGGCGTGCCTTCAGGGTCGATTTCCCCGTCGTCGATCTGAAGGCCTTCGCCAATCGCAACTTCGCCTTCGGCTCGCTGTTCTCCTTCGTCATGGGCATCGGGCTCTACGGCCTGACCTATCTCTATCCCCTCTATCTCGGCCGCATCCGGGGCTATGACTCGCTGATGATCGGCGAGACGATGTTCGTTTCCGGGCTCGCCATGTTCCTCACCGCGCCGGTTGCCGGTATGCTGTCCAACCGGCTCGATCCACGGGTGATGATGGCAATCGGCTTCTTCGGCTTTGCGCTCGGCACCTACATGATGACCGGGCTGACCGGCGACTGGGACTTCTACGAACTCCTCATCCCGCAGATCCTGCGTGGCTGCTCGATGATGCTGTGCATGGTGCCGATCAACAACATTGCCCTGGGCACCCTTCCGCCGGCACGTATCGGCAACGCCTCTGGCCTGTTCAACCTCACCCGCAATCTCGGCGGCGCGGTCGGCCTCGCCATCATCAATACGATGCTCACCCAACGCTCAGACGAGCATTACGCGCGGCTTTCGGAACATCTGAGCTACACCAATCCTGAAGCGATCGACTGGCTCGGCAGCGTCGGTGCGAACTATGACAGCTTCGGGCTCGATGGTGCTGCCGTCGCGCTGCAGAAGCTGTCCGGCATGGTGACGCAGCAATCCTGGCTGTTGTCGTTCATCGACGTGTTCACCGCGTTGACAGCGCTGTTTGCAAGCCTGATCCTGCTGGTCATGCTGATCGCCAAGCCGTCCGGCCAGGCGGGTGGCGGCGCCGGCCACTAGCGGCGACCTCCAGGTCGGCGAACGTCCCAAATTGCCGCAGGCTGCCGGTCTGGAACATTTCTGATTTACGTACCTCAAAAATTCCGCTACCACGAAAGCGGGAGGACGTATGAAGCCGACGGTCCATGACATTGCGCGCATCGCGGGCGTCAGCCTTGCCACGGTCGATCGTGTGCTGAACGGCCGGCCAGGGGTCCGAAGCGTCACGCGCGAGAAGGTGGAGAAGGCGATAGCCTCGCTCGGCTATGTTCGTGATCTCGCCGCGGCCAACCTGGCCAAGGGCAGGACATATCGCTTCACCTTCGTCCTGCCGTCAAACGACAATTCCTTCATGATTGGCCTGGGGCGCGAGGTCGAGGCGGCCATGCAACGCTCGTCGGTCGAGCGTATGCGCATCGACATCATTCGGGTTCCCGCGTTCGATGCCCCGGCGCTTGTTGCGGCGCTTGAGGCGGTCGGTTCCGCACCGCCTGACGGCGTGGCTCTGGTCGCCATCGACGAGCCGGGCGTGCGGGCGGCGGTGGAGAAGCTTACGGAGGCCGGTATCGCAGTCGTAACGCTGGTTTCTGACCTCAGCGGCTCCGCCCGCCATCATTATGCGGGCATCGACAACATCGCGGCAGGACGCACCGCGGCCAATCTCGTGGGGCGCTTCCTCAGCAAGGTGGATGGCCGTGTCGGAGTGCTCGCCGGGTCGATGATGGTCCGCGACCACCGCGAGCGGCTCGAAGGCTTCCTTTCTGTCCTGTCGGAGGATTTTCCGCAGGTCGCGATCCTCCCCGTCATGGAGGCGCGCGACGATGCAGCCGCTGCAGAGGCGCTGGTGCGGGGGGCGCTTCGCCGTCACGTGGGGCTGAACGGAATATACAGCCTGGGTGCCGGCAATCGTGGCCTCATCCGCGCGCTTCGCGAGGTGGCGCCGGAGAAGCGGCCGGTGGTGATCGCCCATGAACTGACCCACTCAACCCGCGAGGCGCTTCTCGACGGCACCATCGACGCGGTTCTCAACCAGGATGCAGGCCATGAGGTGCGCAGCGCCATTCGCGTGCTGAAGGCGAAGGCCGACGGCTTGCCGGTGCTCGCCGCCCAGGAGCGGATCCGCATAGATATTTTCCTCAAGGACAACCTGCCCTGAGGCGGAAGGAAGGAAACGGCATGTATCTCGGTCTCGATCTCGGAACGTCAGGCGTCAAGGCGATGCTGATCGACGGTGATCAGCGCATCATCGGCTCCGCCAGCGGTGCGCTTGATGTCTCGCGTCCGCATCCTGGGTGGTCGGAGCAGGACCCGGCGCACTGGATCCGCGCCACGGAAGAGGCGGTTGCAGCCCTCAAAGCCGATTTCCCAAGGGAACTCGCCGCGGTGAAGGGTATCGGTCTTTCCGGGCAGATGCACGGCGCGACGCTGCTTGACGGGCAGGACAGGGTCCTGCGGCCCTGCATCCTCTGGAACGATACGCGCTCCTACGAGGAGGCTGCGAAACTGGATGCCGATCCGCGCTTCCGCAGGGTAACGGGTAACATCGTCTTCCCGGGCTTCACGGCGCCCAAGCTTGCCTGGGTGAAGAACAACGAGCCCGAGACATTTGCGAAGGTTGCGAAGGTGCTGCTGCCGAAGGACTATCTTCGCCTGTGGCTGACGGGCGAGCATATTTCCGAGATGTCGGATTCGGCCGGCACTTCCTGGCTCGATACCGGCGCGCGCAAATGGTCCGCTGAACTGCTGGCTGCGACGGATCTCTCCGAGGATCACATGCCCTCGCTCGTCGAGGGAACGGAGCCGGGTGGGAGCCTGCGCGGCGAACTGGCCTTGCAGTGGGGCATGGGTCATGGCGTCGTCGTGGCCGGCGGGGCAGGGGACAATGCCGCCTCTGCCTGCGGCATGGGAACCGTTGCGGAAGGTCAAGCCTTCGTCTCGCTCGGCACGTCCGGCGTGCTCTTCGCCGCCAACGGCTCCTACTTGCCGAAGCCGGAAAGTGCGGTGCATGCCTTCTGCCACGCGCTGCCGAACACCTGGCACCAGATGGGCGTCATCCTTTCTGCCACCGATGCACTGAACTGGCATTCGCATGTCACGGGCAAGAGTGCCGCCGCACTCACCTCGGAGCTTGGCGAGACGCTGAAGGCGCCGACCGGCGTCACGTTCCTTCCCTACCTGTCCGGAGAGCGTACACCGCACAATGACGCGCAGATCCGCGGCGCCTTTATCGGTCTTGGCCACGAGTCGGAGCGTGCCGTGCTGACGCAGGCGGTGATCGAAGGCGTGACCTTCGCGATCCGTGACAACCTTGAGGCGCTGAAGTCCGCCGGTACGTCGATCTCCCGCGTGACCGCGATCGGCGGCGGCTCGCGTTCGCGCTACTGGCTCGCCTCGATCGCAACCTCGCTTGGCGTTGCCGTGGATATTCCGGCGGATGGCGACTTCGGTGCCGCCTTCGGCGCGGCCCGGCTTGGCCTTATCGCTGCAACGGGCGCCGACCCCATCGCGGTCTGCCAGCCGCCGAAGACGGCAGAGACGGTTGATCCCGTCTCGTCGCTCACGCAGGCCTACGAGGCCGCATACGCACGTTACCGCGCCGCCTATCCGGCGATCCGCTCCCTCACGCACTAAGACAGATCAGGCTCCCAGGAGGAACACATGAGCACAGGCTTTTTCGGAGACATCCAGAAGATCAAGTATGAAGGCCCCGACAGCACCAACCCGCTGGCCTTCCGACACTACAATCCGGACGAGATCGTCGCCGGCAAGCGGATGGAGGACCATCTGCGGTTTGCCGTCGCGTATTGGCACACCTTCACCTGGCCGGGTGGCGACCCCTTTGGTGGCCAGACCTTCCAGCGCCCCTGGTTCGAGGACACCATGCAGGCGGCGAAGATGAAGGCGGATGTCGCGTTCGAATTCTACCAGCTGCTCGGTGCGCCCTTCTACTGCTTCCACGATGCGGATGTGCGTCCGGAGGGCAATTCCTTTGCGGAGAACACGAAGAACCTCAACGAGATCGTCGACTATTTCGAGAAAAAGCAGGCCGAGACGGGCGTGAAGCTCCTCTGGGGGACGGCGAACCTCTTCTCGCACCGCCGTTTCATGGCAGGCGCCTCGACCAATCCGGATCCGGACGTCTTCGCCTTCTCGGCTGCGACCGTAAAAACCTGCCTGGACGCAACCAAGCGCCTCGGCGGCGTGAACTATGTCCTTTGGGGTGGCCGCGAAGGTTACGAAACCCTGCTCAACACCGACCTTTCGCGCGAGCTCGACCAGATGGGCCGCTTCCTCAACCTCGTGGTCGAGTACAAGTACAAGATCGGCTTTGGGGGCACGATCCTGATCGAGCCGAAGCCGCAGGAACCGACCAAGCACCAGTACGACTACGACGTCGCGACCGTCTACGCCTTCCTGCAGAAGCATGGGCTGGAGAAGGAAGTGAAGGTCAACATCGAGCAGGGCCACGCCATCCTCGCCGGCCATTCCTTCGAGCACGAGATTGCCATGGCGAACGCCTTCGGCATCTTCGGCTCGATCGACATGAATCGCAACGACTACCAGTCGGGCTGGGACACCGACCAGTTCCCCAACAACGTGCCGGAAATGGCGCTCGCCTATTATCACATCCTGCAGGGGGGTGGCTTCCGCAACGGCGGCACTAACTTCGATGCCAAGCTGCGCCGCCAGTCGCTCGATCCGCAGGACCTGCTGATCGGCCATATCGGCGGCATGGATTGCTGCGCTCGTGGCCTGAAGGCGGCAGCCAGAATGATCGAAGACGGCGCGCTGTCGAAGCCGCTTGAGGAGCGTTACGCCGGCTGGGACAGCCCCGAGGCGCAGAAGATGCTGCGCGGCGAATACAAGCTCGACGACATCGCAGCGATGGTGGAGCGGGAAAACATCAATCCGGAGCCACGTTCAGGCCGCCAGGAATATCTGGAGAACGTCGTCAACCGCTACGTTTAAGCCTAGAAGGGGCCGCAAAAGCGGCCCCACCCTACTTGTTCAGACGGCTGCGGCGATGCGGTCCAGTTCCGCCACGACCTCCTGTGACGGCTGGAGTTCGGCGGCCGCAAGGTTCTCCTGCAGGTGCGCGACCGACGACGTGCCAGGGATCAGCAGGATGTTCGGCGCGCGCTGCAGAAGCCAGGCGAGCGCAACCTGCATGGGAGTTGCCCCAAGTCGGGCCGCGACCTCATTGAGGGTCGCAGACTGCAGTGGGGAAAAGCCACCGAGCGGGAAGAACGGCACGTAGGCGATGCCTTCGTCAGCCAACATATCGATCATGGCATCATCCGTCCGGTTGGCGATGTTGTACATGTTCTGCACGCAGACGATGTCGCAAATCTTGCGGCTGTCGGTTACCTGCCTGGCAGTCACGTTGGAAAGCCCGATGTGGCGGATGAGGCCCTGCTGCTGGAGCTCGGCCAGCACAGTGACCTGTTCCTCTATCGAGCCTTCTGCGGGTCCATAGATATCGAGCATAGAACGGAAGTTCACGACGTCGATGACCTCCAGGCCCAGGTTGCGCAGGTTGTCATGAACGGCCGATCTGAGTTCCTCTCGCGACATTGCCGGAAGCCATTCCGCATTCGGCCCACGTCTGGCGGACACTTTCGTGACAATCGTCAGCCCGTCCGGATAGGGATGAAGGGCCTCGCGGATGATCTGGTTGGTGATGTGCGGGCCGTAGAAATCGCTGGTGTCGATGTGGTCGACGCCTGCTTCGATGGCGGTGCGAAGCACGTCAATCGCTTGAGCGCGATTCTTGGGAGGTCCGAAGACGCCCGGACCTGCAAGTTGCATGGCGCCGTAGCCTAGTCGCTTCACCGTGCGGTCGCCCAGTTTAAAGGTGCCCGCGCTTGAAATGTTGACCATGATCTTTCTCCTTGAAGTGAGGCTGTGAATGACTGCGCCATGAGATACGCGCTGTTGCGCCTGACGATAATCCGATACAGTCAGCACGGGCTGTGCGGAGGAGCGAACAATGGCCGTGGAGTTTGGAGATCTTGCTGCCTTCGTGACGGTGGCAAGGGCGAGGGGGTTCCGTGAAGGTGCCCGATTGAGCGGGACCAGTCCGTCAGGCTTGAGCGAGGCGGTGAGGCGGCTCGAGACTGAACTCGGCGTTCGGCTTCTCAACCGCACGACCCGCAGCGTCGTCCCAACCGAAGCCGGGCAGAGCCTGCTCGAGCGCCTTGCGCCAGCGCTGAGCGAAATGGAAGCCGCGCTCGATGCCGTGAACGGCTTTCGCGATCGACCGGTCGGTACGTTGCGGCTGAACGTCCCCGTGAGTGCGGCGAGGCTGGTCCTGCCGAGAATCGTGCCGGCCTTTCTTGCAGCCTATCCCGACATACGGCTGGAGGTGATGACGGACGAGAGTTTCGTCGATGTGCTGGCGGCCGGTTGCGATGCCGGCATCCGCTACGGCGAGCGTCTGGAGCAGGACATGATCGCGGTGCCCATCGGCCCGAGGACGCAAACCTATGCCTTTGCTGCCGCTCCGGCCTATCTTGAACGGCGTGGCCGGCCACAGCATCCTCGCGACCTGCTCGACCATTCCTGTCTTCGCCACCGCTTCCCGAGTGGCAACATGCCGAACTGGGAGTTCGAGCGAGACGGGGAATTAGTGGTCGTCGAACCCAAGGGCCCGCTCATCGTCCAGGCAGGAGGTGCGGTCGATCTCGCAGTTGACGCCGCAGTAGCCGGTATCGGTATCGTCGGGCTTTTCGAGGAGTGGTTGCGCCCGCAACTGGAGAGCGGAGCGCTGGAGCCGGTGCTTCAGCCTTGGTGGCAGGAATTTCCGGGGCCGTTCCTCTATTATCCGGGCCGGCGCCTGGTGCCAGCGCCGCTTCGCGCCTTCGTTGATTTCGTAAAGTCCCGCCCCTCCACGCCCTGACGTATCCGTCATCTGCTGTTGACGAGAGCATTCTGCACGCAAAGCTGCTTTACGTACCTCAAAATCTTGGCTAGCCTGAAATCGGGAGGAAGTTCAGGTGCATCTAGTCATATCAGTATCTGCTGGCGCTGGTCGCGCGGGCGCGATCGCCATGACCTCCGGGCTGCGAGCTGCGGGTGATGGCCAATGACACCTCAACCCTCTTCCGACCGCCTGCCGATCCTGGAAGCGCGAAGCCTTTCCAAGAGCTTCGGGCCTGTCGAGGTTCTGCGCGACGTCACCCTCACGGTACTGCCGGGTGAAGTACATGCCATTATCGGAGAGAATGGCGCCGGCAAGTCGACATTGATGAAGATCCTCGCCGGCAACCACCAGCCGACGCGAGGCGATATCCTCATCGACGGGCAGCTGATACACCTGACCGGTCCGGTCGATGCGGAAAAACGTGGCATCGTTCTGGTGCACCAGGAAATCCTGCTGGCCCCAGATCTTACGGTTGCCCAGAATATTTATCTTGGTCGTGAGCTGCCGAAGGGCCTGACACTCGACGACCGCGCAATGAACGAGGGTGCTGCCAAAGGCCTTCGGGAGCTTGGCGCCGACATCGACGCGAAGGCCATCGTCGGCACCCTGTCGATCGCCCAGCGTCAGCTGGTCCAGATCGCCCGTGTGCTGCTCGTCCCGCACAGGATCGTCATCTTTGATGAACCCACCGCGTCGCTGACGCCGTTCGAGACGGAAGCGCTGCTGAAGGTTATCAAGGACATTCGCGCCAAGGGGGTTGGCGTACTCTACATCTCGCACCGCCTGCCGGAGGTGAAGGAGATCGCCGATCGCGTGACAGTGCTTCGCGACGGCCGGCTCGTTGGCACCCACCAGGCATCCGAACTCGAGCCTGCCGATATGGCCCGGCTGATGGTGGGGCGCGACGTCGCAAAGCTCTACCCCGACCGACAGTCGGGGGCCGCGCGTGAAACGGTGCTCGAGGTCGAGAACTTCGACGTGCCGGGCT
This sequence comes from Pseudorhizobium flavum, assembly GCF_902502825.2. The sequence continues at coordinate 2,897,883 of NZ_LR723670.1, read as the reverse complement.
ATGCGAAGAACGCCAGCTTCCAACTGCGCAAGGGAGAGATCCTGGGCTTTGCAGGTCTCGTCGGCGCTGGGCGCACCGAATTGATGGAAGGCCTAGTGGGCGTCAGGCGCGCGAGCGGAACCGTTCGCCACAACGGCCACGCGGTTCATTTCCGGGATGCCAGCCAGAGCATGAAGGCAGGCATCGTCTACCTGTCGGAGGATCGCAAGGGCAAGGGCCTCTTGCTGCTGAAAGACCTCGCCACCAACCTGACGCTTGCCTCCATCCGTCGCTTCGTGCGCGGTCTCCAGATCGACAGGAAGAGAGAGGCCGAGGCGCTTGATGGGGCAATCCGTGAATTCGACATCCGCACCGGCCGCAAGGATCTGCTTGCGGGCCAGCTCTCGGGCGGCAACCAGCAGAAGCTGCTGATCGCGAAGATGATGATGCTCGATCCGTCGATCGTCATCATCGACGAGCCGACGCGCGGTATCGACATCGGCACGAAACAGCAAATCTACAAGTTCATCGCCCGGCTGGCGGAAGAGGGAAGGTCGATCATCGTCGTCTCCTCCGAAATGCCGGAGCTGATCGGCATCTGCGACCGCATCCTCGTCATGCGGTCAGGGCAGATCGTCGGCGAAGTCACGGGGGAACACATGAACGAGAATGAAATCGTGGTGCTCGCCACGGGCGTGAAGACCGGGGAGGCTGCCTGAGGCCATGACGACTGCCGCAACTGAAACGGCCAAGCCGAAGACCTCGCGCGACTGGGATCTGCGCGCTGTGGCGCCCTTCGTCGCGCTGGCCCTGCTGCTCGTGCTCGGGGCGCTGGCCAACGAGAACTTCATCTCTGTCGCCAACCTGTCGAACGTCATCACCCGCAGCGCCTTCATCGCGATCATCGCCCTTGGCGCCACCTATGTGATCTCGTCCGGCGGTCTCGATCTTTCCGTCGGCGCCATGGTGGCTTTCGTCGCCAGCCTGATGATCATGTTCCTGAACTCGGGCGCAATCGCCGATCCCTTGCTGCTGCTCATCGCGGGAATGGCGCTCGCCGTCGCGATCGGTGCCGCCTGCGGCCTGTTCAATGGCCTCATTACCACGGTCGGCCAGATCGAGCCCTTCATCGCGACGCTCGGCACGATGGGCATCTATCGCGGCCTGACCACCTGGCTCAGCCAGGGCGGGGCGATCACGCTGCGTGACCGCGAGCTTCAGTCGCTCTACCGGCCGGTATATTTCGGCGAGGTGCTGGGCGTCCCGGTGCCGATCATCGTCATCTTCGTGACCGCAGCCATTGCGGCCTTCGTGCTTTACCGCACGCGCTACGGTCGCCACCTGATCGCCGTCGGTTCGAACGAGGACGTGGCTCGCTATTCCGGCATCTCGGTCAAGCGCGTGCGCACCATTGCCTATGTCGTCCAAGGACTTTGCGTCGCCATCGCGGTGCTGCTCTACGTGCCGCGCCTCGGTTCGACATCGGCCACCACCGGCATCCTCTGGGAGTTGCAGGCGATCACGGCCGTCGTCGTCGGCGGCACCGCTTTGCGGGGCGGTGTCGGGCGTATCTGGGGCACGCTTTGCGGCGCCTTCATCCTGGAGATCGTCGGCAACATCATGCTCTTGTCGAACTTCGTCAGCGAATACCTCATCGGCGCCATTCAGGGCGCAATCATCATCATCGCCATGCTCGTGCAGCGCTCGCTGTCACGGCGGTCGTGAGAACCGGCCGGGCTCACGGGTCGCGCCCGGCCGAAATCAAAGACCCAAACTTGGGAGAGAGAACATGCGTAGAAGAACTTTCGGGATCGCGGTTGCGGCACTTGCGGCTTCGGTAGCCATGGGTCCCAGCCTTGGCTGGGCGCAGGAGGAGAAGAAGGCAACCATCGGCGTGTCTATTCCGGCAGCCGATCACGGCTGGACTGCGGGCGTCGTATACCATGCCGAGCGCGTGGCTAAGCTCTTGATGGAAGAGCACCCGGGCCTCAACGTCATCGTCAAGACTTCCCCTGATCCGGCAAGCCAGGCAAACGCCGTGCAGGATCTCGCGGTCCAGGGCATTGACGCGCTGGTCATCCTGCCGACGGATCCGGATCCGCTCGTCAACGCCATCCAGCAGGTCAAGGATTCCGGCACCTTTGTCGCGCTCGTAGACCGCGCGCCTTCGAATAACGACAACTCGGTGCGCGACCTCTATGTCGCGGGCAACAACCCGGCGCTCGGCGAAGTCGCCGGCAATTACATCGCCGAGACGACGCCGGACGCAGAAGTTGTCGTCATCCGCGGCCTGCCGATCCCGATCGACCAGCAGCGCCAGGACGGCTTCGACAAGGGCATCGAAGGGTCCAACGTGAAGGTGCTGGAGCGCCAGTACGGCAACTGGAACCGCGACGACGCCTTCCGCGTGATGCAGGACTACCTGACCAAGTATCCGAAGATCGACGTGGTCTGGGCGCAGGACGACGACATGGTCGTCGGTATCCTTGAAGCGATCGAGCAGTCTGGCCGCACCGACATCCAGTATGTCGTCGGTGGTGCCGGCTCCAAGGACATGGTCAAGCGCGTCATGGATGGCGACAAGATGGTGCCGGTCGACGTGCTCTATCCGCCGGCGATGATCGCAACCGCGATGCAGCTTACCGCCGACGGCCTGTTCGACCAGGTTCCGGTGAACGGCGAGTACATCCTCGATGCGACGCTCGTCACCAAGGACAATGCGGAGCAGTTCTACTTCCCGGATTCGCCGTTCTGATCAACCAGCGGCGCGCGCCTTCCATGGCGCGCGCCTTTTTCGTGTCCGCCACACCGAGAGATCATCAAAGGAGCAAGCTCATGAAGACCATCAAGGGACCGGCCATTTTCCTCGGCCAGTTCGCTGGCGACGAGGCGCCGTTCAACTCCTGGGACGCGATCACCAAGTGGGCGGCCGAAAAGGGTTATGTCGGCGTGCAGGTGCCGACCTGGGCCGCCCAGCTCATTGATCTGAAGAAAGCGGCCGAATCCAAGGATTACTGCGACGAATTCGCCGGCGTCGCCCGCCAGAACGGTATCGAGGTGACGGAACTTTCCACCCACCTGCAGGGCCAACTGGTTGCTGTCCACCCGGCCTATGACGAGGCCTTCGATGGCTTTGCCGCTCCGGAAGCCCGCGGCAATCCGAAGGCGCGGCAGGAATGGGCCGTCAACCAGGTCAAGATGGCTCTTTCGGCTTCCAAGCACCTCGGCATCAAGGCGCATGCGACCTTTTCCGGGGCGCTCGCCTGGCCCTTCATCTACCCCTGGCCGCAGCGCCCCGCCGGCCTCATCGAAACCGCCTTCGACGAACTCGCGCGGCGCTGGACGCCGATCCTCGACCATGCCGACTCCTGCGGCGTCGATGTCTGCTACGAGATCCATCCAGGCGAGGACCTGCATGACGGCGTCACTTTCGAGATGTTCCTCGAGCGGGTGAAGAACCACCCACGCGCCAACATGCTCTATGACCCGTCGCACTACGTGCTGCAGTGCCTGGACTACCTGGACAACATCGACATCTACAAAGAACGGATCAAGATGTTCCACGTCAAGGATGCCGAGTTCAATCCGACCGGCCGGCAGGGTGTCTATGGCGGTTACCAGGGCTGGGTACAGCGTGCCGGCCGCTTCCGTTCGCTCGGTGACGGCCAGGTGGATTTCGGCGCCGTCTTCTCCAAGCTCACCGCCAGCGATTTCGACGGCTGGGCGGTCGTGGAATGGGAATGCGCGCTGAAGAATTCCGAAGACGGTGCGCGCGAGGGTGCGGAGTTCGTCAAGGCGCACATCATCCGGGTAACGGAGAAGGCGTTCGACGACTTTGCCGCCGGCGGCACGGACGAAGCCGCAAACCGCCGGATGCTGGGGCTGTGACAGCGTCAGCCGGTTCTCAGGGCGGCCAGATCGCCGCCCTCGATGGCCGGAAGCGCGGCCTCGATGCGGTCGATCGGCCAGTCCCACCAAGCGATCGCGAGAAATTCTTCGATGACGTCGTCGGGGAAGCGGCGGCGGATAACTCTCGCGGGGTTGCCTCCGACGATGCTGTAGGGTGCAACCTCTCCGGTAACGACCGAGCCGGCGGCGACGATGCTGCCAGCCCCGATTGTGACACCCGGCATGACGAGGCTGCCGTAACCGATCCAGACGTCAGGGCCGATCACCGTGTTCTTGGCCGGGAGGTCGGCGTAGTCGGCCATGGTCTCGGACTTGAAGATCCTGAAGGGGTAACAACTGAACCCGTGCATCGGATGATTCGCGGAACTGGTGATGAGCTTCACGCCGTGCGCCAGCTGCACGAACGGACCGATCACCAGCTCCTCGCGGCTGAACGGATAGAGATAGGGAGCGATCGTGCCCGCTATGTCGGCAGGTGCGTCAAAGCTCGAATAGTAGCTGTAGTCACCGACGGTGATGCGAGGGTGGTTGATCACCTGGTTGAGATGGACGGTTCCTTTGACGACGGTTCCGTCGGCAAGCGTGATGGGATGGGCTGCATCTGCGTTGAGCAATGGCATGACTGGACCTTTCAACAGGAGAGTTCCGGAAGCGCTCGCGGCGCAACTGGAATGGCTTAGTGTTGAAGCCTCCGTCGGAGGCGGGGCCTAGGTGTTCACTGCCAGAGCATCCTTCTGTCGATGGAGCGCAAGCTAATACGCCGGGAAGGCAATGTTAAGAGCAACTTCGGTTGCGGAGCGAAGGGAGAAGACGATGGCGATCGAAGGCAAGGACGAACAGGCACGTGAGCCGCGCATCCGGCTCGGCATGGTGGGCGGCGGTACAGGCGCCTTCATCGGCGCGGTTCACCGCATGGCGGCAAGGCTCGACGACCAGTTCGATCTGGTCGCAGGCGCGCTCTCATCGACGCCGGAAAAGGCGATGCAGTCAGGGCGCGACCTCGGGCTCGATCCGGGGCGCACCTATGGCTCCTACAAGGAAATGGCGATCCGCGAGGCGCGGCTGAAGAACGGCATCGAGGCCGTGTCCATCGTGACACCGAACCATGTGCACTATGAAGCCGCCAAGGAGTTCCTGCGTCGCGGCATTCATGTCATCTGCGACAAGCCGCTGACATCGAACCTGGCAGACGCAAAGAAGCTGAAGAAGGTGGCGGATGAGAGCGACGCGCTGTTCATCCTGACGCACAACTACACCGGCTATCCGATGGTGCGGCAGGCGCGTGAAATGGTACAGAACGGCGACCTCGGGGCGCTCCGCGTCGTGCAGGTGGAGTATCCGCAGGACTGGCTGACGGAAGCGGTCGAGCAGACGGGTGCCAAGCAGGCGGTCTGGCGCACCGACCCCGCCCAGTCGGGCGCCGGCGGCTCCACCGGCGACATCGGCACGCATGCCTATAACCTTGCCTGCTTCGTAACCGGCCTCACGCTCGAGAGCCTCGCAGCCGATCTCGACAGCTTCGTCGAGGGCCGGCGGCTGGATGACAACGCCCATGTCATGCTGCGTTTCCAGGGCGGTGCCAAGGGCATGCTCTGGTGCAGCCAGGTCGCGCCGGGCAACGAGAACGGGCTCAGGCTGCGTGTCTACGGTGAAAAGGGCGGGCTCGAATGGAGCCAGGAGAACCCGAACTACCTCTGGTTCACCCCGTTCGGTGAACAGAAGCGGCTCATCACCCGCAACGGCGCCGGGGCAGGGAGTGCGGCCGGTCGCGTATCTCGAATTCCATCAGGGCATCCGGAGGGCTATCTGGAAGCCTTCGCAACAATCTACACGGAAGCGGCCCGGGCCATCAATGCAGCCAAGAAGGGCGCGAAGCTGGACAAGGACGTCGTCTATCCGACCGTCGACGACGGCGTGAAGGGCGTCGCTTTCGTCGAGGCCTGCGTGGCTTCGTCGAAGAAGAACGGCGCCTGGGTGAAAGTCTGAGGCCAGTAGACCGGGCCCTCTCCCTCGTGGCGAGGGTCTGGCCCGGCCGGGCTCATCCTTCGACCCGGCTCGTCATCCGCCAGACAAAGCCTTCGGGTGGGAAGTCGATCATCACCTCTGCTTCCAGGCCGCTCTTGACCATGTCGACGATGACTGTCTGACCAAATCCCTTCCGCTCCGGTGGGGCAGGCGGCGTGGAAGCTTCTTCCCTCCACTCCATTTGCCAGGCTCCCTCGCCAGTCCGCTCCCAGCTCAACCGCACCTTACCCCTGTCGTCGGAAAGCGCGCCGTATTTCAGGCTGTTCGTGCAAAGCTCATGCAGTGCCATGCTCAGCGTCTGTGCCTCGCGGGAGCCGATGCGGATGGTGGGACCCGAGGCAAGAATACGATCCTCGGCGATGCCGGAAAGGTGAGACATCTGCGCCGCGACCAGTTCGTCCAGCAGCACGCCCGACCAGTCGGTGCGCAGCAGCAGGTCGTTGCAGGCAGAGAGAGACTGCAGACGCTCCCCGAAGGACCGCAGAAAGTCCCTGGGGTCCCGAAAGATCGTGCTGCGAGCGATCGCCTGGACAACCGCAAGGATGTTCTTGGTCCGGTGGTTCAGTTCCGCCATGAGGAGGCGTGTATGCTCCTCCGCGGCAAGTTCGTCCGTGACGTCGATATTCACTCCGGTCATGCCGAGGAACGCGCCGTTCTCGTCAAACCGCGGGTTCGCGAGCGTCCTCATCGTCCGGTAGGCGCCGTCCGCCCTTTTGTAGCGGGCTTCCACGGTGAACGATGTGTGGTCCGCCATCGCTCGGCCAAAGGGACCGGACAGTTTCTCCACATCCTCCGGATGCACCGTCGAACTCCAGTCGAATTCCGCCAGGTTCTCCGGATCCACTCCCCAGAACGAGCGCAGCGCACGGTTCAGGAAGACGCACTTGCCGACTTCGTCGCCCATCCAGAGCATGGCCGGTGAAGTCTCTGCCATGGCCCGGACGAATTCTGAACGGGCGTTGCGGGCAGGTTCTGCTCGATCATCGGACGCGGCCGGTGATGCCATTACGGTACGCCTTTCCACTACGCATTTCGGGGGGAGGATTGCATATCCTCCGCATAGCCACAATGTCTGCAAGAGATCACGCGTGGTGGCATAAACATCTGGCCGGTTTGCTACCACCGGCGCTGTCGCGGAGGACTGATATCTAGCTTCTGTAACGTTGCAGTTTTTTCCTCAGCAATCTTTCCCGCTTCCAATCTTTCGTCTAAACCGCACCCCACACCAAAGCGCATCCATCCAGTACTCGGCCTAGCGACGAGAGGACCGTAACATGTCTGATCCCAAGATCCTTGCCGCCCGCTTTCCCGGCGACTTCATCTTCGGTGTTGCCACCGCCTCCTTCCAGATAGAAGGAGCGACTAAGGAGGACGGCCGCAAGCCTTCGATCTGGGACGCCTTCTCCAACATGCCCGGTCGCGTCTATGGCCGTCACAACGGCGATGTCGCCTGCGACCATTATCATCGGCTGGACGAGGATCTCGACCTGATCAAGGCGATGGGCGTCTCAGCCTATCGCTTCTCCATCGCCTGGCCGCGGATCATTCCCGAAGGGGTCGGCCGGGTGAACGAGAAGGGGCTCGATTTCTACGACCGGCTGGTCGACGGCTGCAAGGCGCGCGGCATCAAGACCTTCGCAACGCTCTACCACTGGGACCTGCCGCTTGCCTTGATGGGCGATGGAGGCTGGACGGCCCGCTCCACGGCCTATGCCTTCCAGCGCTATGCCAAGGTCGTGATGTCTAGGCTCGGCGACCGGCTGGATGCCGTCGCGACGTTCAATGAGCCCTGGTGCTCCGTCTGGCTCAGCCATCTATACGGCGAACACGCGCCGGGCGAGCGCAACATGGAAGCAGCCCTTCACGCCATGCACTACACCAACCTCGCCCACGGCCTTGGCGTCGAAGCCATTCGCGAGGTCACCCCGAACGTGCCCGTCGGGCTGGTTCTCAACGCGCATTCCGTCATTGCCGGTTCCGAAAGCACCGAGGACAAGGCTGCCGCCGAGCGCGCCTTCGATTTCCACAACGGCGCTTTCTTCGGGCCGGTGTTCAAGGGAGAATACCCGCCGGCGCTTCTCGAAGCGCTGGGGGACCGCATGCCAAAGATCGAGGAGGGTGATCTCGCCACGATCAGCGGCAAGCTCGATTGGTGGGGCCTCAACTACTACACCCCGATGCGGGTGGCCGATGATGCGGCGCGAAGCGGCGACTTCCCCTGGACGAAGGACGCGCCGCCGAAGAGCGATCAGAAGACCGACATAGGCTGGGAGATCTATGCGCCAGCCCTGAAGCTGCTCGTCGAAGACCTCTACCGCCGCTACGACCTTCCCCAAATGTACATCACGGAAAACGGCGCGGCCTACAACATGGGCGTTGGCGCAGATGGAGAGGTGGATGACCAGCCACGGCTCGACTACTACGCCGACCACCTCTCGGTCTGCGCGGATCTCATCGGTGACGGCTTTCCCCTCCGCGGTTACTTCGCCTGGAGCCTGATGGACAACTTCGAATGGGCAAAGGGCTATCAGATGCGCTTCGGCCTCGTCCATGTCAATTACGATACGCAGATCCGGACCATCAAGAAGAGCGGCAAGTGGTATAGCGCGCTTGCATCCGAGTTTCCCAAGGGCAACCACAGGATGAAATCTTAACCTCCCTCGTCTCTACTGGCGGCCTTCTCGAACGGAGGCTTTGGTGATGAGTTGTGCGGGTTGCAGGGACGGAGAAGGGTTCGAGCTTCCTTTCTCGATGGCGTTCCAGCCGATCGTAGATGTATCGAGGGGCAACGTCTTCGCCTACGAAGCCCTCGTCCGAGGGGTCAATGGAGAAGGTGCCGGTAGCGTTCTTTCTGCCGTCAATGAGGCCAATCGCTACGCCTTCGACCAGAGCTGCCGCCAGAAGGCTATCGAGCTTGCCTCCCGTCTCAGGAGCGACCGGGATGCCAGCCTCTCCATCAACTTCATGCCCAACGCCGTCTACGAGCCGCGCGCCTGCATACGCGTCACGCTTGCCACCGCGTCGCGCGTGTCCTTCCCGCTGAACCGCATCATCTTCGAGTTCACCGAAGCCGAGCAGGTCGATACCAACCATCTTCTCAACATCCTGCGGACCTACAAGGGCATGGGCTTCAGGACCGCGATCGACGATTTTGGTGCTGGTCATTCGGGGCTCAATTTGCTGGCCAAGTTCCAGCCCGATATTGTCAAGCTCGACATGGACCTGATCCGCGGCATCGATCTCGATCGTGCCAAGCGTGTGGTCGTGCAGCACACCTTGGCGATGCTTGCAGATCTCGGCGTCACGGCGGTGTGCGAGGGAATCGAGACCCCGGCGGAGATGGCGGTGCTCCGTGACCTGGGTGTAGCCCTGATGCAGGGCTATCTCTTCGGTCGCCCCGCCTTCGAAGCGTTTTCGCCCCCGACGCTCGACCTCGCAGCCTGAGGCTGCGGCACGGTTATTTCCCTTTTCATGCGATAACTGGAAAGCCATGCCTCGGCCCGGCCGGTAGTGCAGTGCGATAAACACCGGGCGAGCAGTTATGTCGCGGCGGGCAAGGGTTTGATCAGGTGAATGCAAAGATGCTAGAGCGGTGCCAAACCGTGCGAATGTGTATGCGGAGCTGACGTTCCGGCACTCGTTCGTCTTTCCGCTTGTGCGGCATTCACCACAGAGAAGTTCATGACCTACCTGCCCATATCCCGTGAAGCCTCGCTGCGAGGCCTCCGATGAACCGCGTCGATATCCATCAGTTTTCGCCCGCCGTCCCCATGGTCACGTTCGAGGACGTCACCAAGCGCTTCGGCGGCACGGGGAACCAGCCCGCATTCACCGCGCTCGACGGCGTGAGCATGGTTGTCCCGCGAGGCGCGATCACCGGCATCATAGGCCGGTCGGGCGCAGGCAAGTCGACGCTCATCCGGCTGGTCAACGGTCTGGAGAAGGCGACGTCGGGACGAGTCGTCGTCGACGGCGTCGAAGTGGGCAGCCTTCCGGAGACGGGCCTGCGTGACCTGCGCCGACAGGTCGGCATGATCTTCCAGCACTTCAATCTCCTCTCGTCGCGTACGGCCTTCGACAACGTGGCGCTGCCGCTCGAGATCGCCGGCATGGACCGCAAGGCGATCCGCGATCGCGTTGCACCGCTCCTCGACCTCGTCGGCCTCGGTGACAAATCCGGCCGCTACCCGGCAGAACTCTCCGGCGGGCAGAAGCAGCGTATCGGCATTGCCCGGGCGCTGGCGACGGAACCCAAGCTCCTGCTCTCGGACGAGGCAACCTCGGCGCTCGACCCTGAGACGACGCAGTCGATCCTCGAACTCCTCAAGACGATCAATCGCGACCTCGGCCTTACCGTCCTGCTCATCACCCACGAGATGGAGGTGGTAAAGACGATCGCGTCGCAGGTGGCGGTCATCGACAAGGGCAAGATCGTGGAAAATGGCCGGACATTCGACGTGTTCACCGCGCCGCAGCACGAGACCACCCGTTCCCTCCTGTCAGCGGCGATCGGTGCGAAGCTGCCCGAATGGATCAGTCCCGACCTGAAGCAGATACCAGCATCGGGAGACCGCGCACTCGTACGGCTGATCTTCTTCGGGGAGACGGCTTTCCAGCCACTGACCGCGCGCCTGGTCGCCGAGATCGGGCCTGACGTCAACATCCTGGCCGGCGCGATCGACGAGATCGCCGGCGAGCCTTACGGATCGCTGGTCGTCTCCTATCCGGCAGATCCGGATACGCTCACAAGGGCCGGCGACTTCTATCGGCAGACCGGACTATCCACGGAGGTGCTCGGCTATGGCGCCTGACATGCTTTTTTCCCTTCTCTGGAAGGCCCTCCTGCAGACCATGTACATGGTGGCCGTTGCAGGCTTCATCGGCTCGCTGATCGGGATGCCCATCGGCATCTTCCTTGCCACCAGCGGGAAGGGTGAGTTGTTCCCTGCGCCGACCGTCAACAAGATCGTCGGCGCGATCGTCAATGCGACGCGCTCCACGCCGTTCATCATCCTCGTCGTGGCGATCATTCCCTTCACGCGGCTGATCGCCGGAACCTCGATCGGAACCGCTGCAGCCATCGTGCCGCTGACGATCGCGACCATTCCCTTCGTCGCGCGGCTGATCGAGTCCTCGATCCGCGAGGTCGACAAGGGCCTGATCGAAGCGGCAAGGGCCATGGGCGCGACGCCGTTGCAGATCGTCACCAAGGTCCTGCTGGCGGAAGCTCGCCCGGGCATCGTCCTTGGCCTGACCCTGACGCTCGTCAGCCTGGTTGGCTACTCCGCCATGGTTGGTGCAGTCGGCGGCGGTGGACTCGGCGACCTCGGCATCCGCTACGGTTACCAGCGTTTCATGCCGGAAGTCATGCTTGCCGTCGTCGTCGTGCTGATCGTCGTCGTCCAGGCAATCCAGAGCGCCGGCGACATGCTCGCGCGCCACTTCGACAAGCGGACCCGCAAGAACTGAACCCCATAAAACCAAGAAGGAGAGAACCATGAAGAAGATCATCCTGGCAGCCGCCATCGCTGCCTTTGCCGCCGGCTCGGCGCTTGCCGAGGACATCAAGATCGGCGTCACCCCTGGCCCGCATGCCCAGATCATGGAGAAGGTCAAGGAAATCGCCGCGACCAAGGGCCTCAACATCGAGATCCTCGAATTCTCCGACTACGTCGTGCCGAACCAGGCGCTGGCCGATGGCGATCTCAACGCCAATTCCTTCCAGCACCAGCCCTATCTCGACAACCAGGTCGCAGATCGCGGCTTCGACATCGTCAGCGTTGCCACCAACGTCAACTTCCCGATGGGCATCTATTCCAAGAAGGTGAAGAGCCTCGAAGAACTCCAGGACGGAGCTTCCGTCGCCATTCCGAACGACCCGACGAATGGCGGGCGCGCGCTGCTGCTGCTCGCTGACAAGGGGCTCATCAAGGTTGACGAGGCCAAGGGCGTCAAGGTCACCATCGCCGACGTGACGGAGAACCCGAAGAACATCCAGCTCGTCGAACTGGACGCAGCGCAACTGCCGCGCTCGCTCGATGACGTCGACGCTTCCGCCATCAACACCAACTACGCCATCGAAGCGGGCATGAACCCGAAGACGGACTCGATCGCGCTGGAAGGCGAGAAGGCTCCCTACGTGAACGTCATTGCCGTTCGCTCAGAAGACAAGGATGCAGAGTGGCTGAAGACGCTGATCGCTTCCTACCACAATGACGAAGTGAAAGCGTTCGTCGCCGAAGAGTTCAAGGGCGCCGTGATCGCCAGCTGGTAATAGCTGCCCAGGAAATAGAGAAAAGGCCGCGTCCCTGGGGCGCGGCCTTTTGCGTGAGGACCTATAGAACGAACGTCACCCGCCGATATGCTTCTGCCCACGCTGCTTCGCCAGCGCGATCTGGTGCTGGCGCTGGCGGTAGCGTTCCCGATCGGCTTCCGTCCGCGTCTCGTAGCAATGGCTGCAGGAAACACCTTCCTCGTAGTAGGGAGAGCTCACTTCTTCGGCCGTGATGGGGTTGCGGCAGGCGTGGCAGAGTTTGTGGTTGCCTTCCTTGAGGCCGTGCTCGACCGAGACGCGCTCGTCGAAGACGAAACAGGCGCCTTCCCAAAGGCTCTCTTCGGCAGGCACTTCTTCCAGATATTTCAGGATGCCCCCCTTGAGGTGATAGACTTCATCGAAGCCCTGCTCCTTCATGAAGGCCGTCGCCTTTTCGCAGCGGATGCCGCCGGTGCAGTACATGGCGATCTTCGGCTTGTTGTGCAGGCCGGTGTTGTTCTTCACCCAGTCGGGGAATTCCCGGAAGGTCTTCGTCTTCGGATCGACCGCGCCCTTGAATATCCCGATCGCCGTCTCGTAGTCGTTGCGGGTATCGATCACGATCGTCTCCGGGTCGGAGATCAGTGCATTCCAATCCTTCGGATCCACATAGGTGCCGACGATCTTCTTGGGGTCGATGTCCTCGACGCCCATGGTGACGATTTCCTTCTTCAGGCGCACCTTCATGCGCAGGAAGGGCATCTTCGAGGCGCGGCTTTCCTTATGCTCCAGGTTTGCGAATTCCGGCTGCGCTCGCAGAAAGGCGAGAAGGCGTGCAATTCCCTGATCCGTGCCGGCGACGGTGCCGTTGATCCCCTCGCGGGCGATCAGCAGCGTGCCCTTGATGCCGTTCTCGTCGCAGACCGCCTGAAGCGGCGCGCGGAAGGTCTCGTAGCGCGGAAAGGTCGCGAAGTGGTAGAGCGCGGCCACGCAAGTGGTGCCTGCTGCCGGCCGGTTTGTCGTGTTGTCGGTCATGGCGGGGAAATACTACCAGACGGTCGGCCACGCAACGCGCTTTCTGTCGCTGTCGGGCCCTCCGCTACCTGCGCGATGCCGCCTCCTGCCAGAGGAGCGCGATGCGGGTGGCTTCCGTATCCGCATCGTCGGCGAAGACAAGCCTTGCCTGTTCGATCGCCCGCTGACGCAGGTCCTGCTGGCGGGCGATGATCGCGCCAATCAGCCTTGCCAGCGTATCGCTGTCGCCGAAGAGGTCCGGGTTCTCGTTCACCACCTGGGTCAGGACCGAAAGGTCGTGCTCATGGCCGAGCACATCCACCAGTGCCTTCGCCTCCCTCTGCTTGGCCTGCATGGCCGAAGGCCAAAGGTCGGAAAGGAGTGCCAGGTGCATCCAGTAGGTCTGGCCGACCTTGCGGAGATCGTGGAAGACTTCGGCATCCGCGCCCTCCTCACAGGCGACAAGATCAGCCGCCGCTCGCGACAACTGCTTGCGCCAGGCTTTGGCAAGCCGGCGCGAGGTCTTGCGGGGACCGTCATCGAGTTCCAGTTCGTCCAGTGCATCGATTGCCTCGCGGCATGTGCCGATGGCGGAGGCGATCTTGTCCGCCAGGTCCAGCTCCTCTGATGCGATCTGGTCGCGTCGCTCGATCAGGGCCTTGGAGGCGAAGGCAAGCGCCGAGATCTCGTCCGGTGATGTCGCTTGCGAAGCAAGGTAGTCGACCGTCTCGACCAGCGCGGTTGCGTCGCGTACCGCCGAAAGCGTCTTCGCCATATCGCGAATGCGGGCGTTCTCGCGCTGCCGGAACTCCTTGGCATCCGGCTGGATCAGGCGGTAGAGGGCGCGGACGCGCTTGAACTTCTTGCGCGCCCCATGGATCGCCTCGTGGGGGCCGTCGGGCTGGTTCTCAAGGAAATGGATCGCCTTTTCCAGCTGCGCCCGGGCAACCTTCCTGAACTCGGCGGTGAATGGACGGTCAGGCCGAATGCGAAACGCCACCGCAAAGCTCCTCGCTCAGGTCCTCGGTCGCCATTACCAGATTGGAGAACCGGCGGTCCCCCGTTACCTCCCGCCCGACCCAGGAGGGCAAGGGGGGCTGCTGGTCTTCATGTTCCATCTCCACCTCGGCCACGACTAGGCCTTCATAAGCCCCGGCATAGACGTCGACCTCCCAGGTGAAACCTTCGTGCTCCACCTCATAGCGCGTCTTCTCCAGCACGATGCCGAGGGCACTGCCGATCAGTTCGCGGGCATCCTCGACGGGGATGTCGTATTCGAACTCGTCGCGGCTGATGAGTTGCCGGCCGATCTTGATCGTCAGCGTCGCACGCTTGTCGTTGATCAGCCGCACGCGTAGCGACCGGTCCTCCTGCGTGGCCACGTAGGCCTGGATGAAGGTGGACGCCGAGACCGCTTCTGCGCGCCAGGCGTCGTCCTTCACCAGAAACTTCCGCTCAATTTCCTTGGCCATGCGCGTCCCCGTTCCCGGTCGTGCTGAAACCTATTGCAAAACCGGCATTTGGCAAACATTCACAGTGACGGAAGGTTTATTTTTCCTCGACAAGTCGGGGGGAGGGGGATAATCGGAACAGATCAGTTCAATCGTTTGAAACGGAAGCGCCGATGACCGCCAAGACCGAAAAACTCCTCGCGATCCTGAAGGCCCAGCCGGTGGTTCCGGTGCTGATCGTCGATGACGCAAAGTCGGCGGTACCGCTTGCGCGGGCGCTCGTTGCGGGGGGATTGAAGGCGATCGAGATCACCATGAGGACGCCGGCCGCACTCGATGCAATCCGTGCCGTCGCCGCTGAGGTGGAAGGTGCCAATGTCG
The DNA here is from genome assembly GCF_902502825.2 of Pseudorhizobium flavum. The sequence goes on along the minus strand of NZ_LR723670.1, from coordinate 2,882,871 downwards.
GCGCCGGCACCATTCTCAGCGCCAAGGACTGGGACGCAGCCGTTGCCGCCGGTTCCACCTTCATCGTCAGCCCGGGCGTAACCCGTGGCATCCTCGATGCTGCCAATGCTTCCGACCTGCCGATCCTGCCGGGTGCGGCTACGGCGAGCGAAGTCATGGCCCTGCGTGAAGAAGGCGTCGAGGTCATGAAATTCTTTCCCGCCGAGCAAGCCGGCGGCGCTGCCTACCTCAAGGCGCTCTCGTCGCCGCTCGCCGGCACGCTGTTCTGCCCGACCGGCGGCGTCTCGCTGAAGAATGCGAAGGATTACCTGTCACTGCCGAACGTCGTCTGTGTCGGCGGCTCCTGGGTTGCGCCCAAGGAACTGGTTGCCGCCGGCGACTGGGCGGGCATCACGAGGCTCGCCAGGGAAGCCGCGGCGCTCAAGGCATAACTTCTCCGTTGCCGCTTTTGTAATTTGGCCCTTCCCACCCTATCTCCCTGTCATCATTAACAGGGAGATCACGATGTTCGACGCCAAGAAGCTTCTTGACCAGTTCCTCGGGCCGCAGATGGGCGGCAAGTCGGGGGATATACTCGGCCGGGCCGGCCAGTTCGGCGACATCGCGAAGAACAACCCCTGGAAGACGGCGGGTATTGCTGCGGCACTGCTTGGCACGAAGACGGGGCGAAAGCTCGCCGGCAATGTTGCCACCGTGGGCGGGCTCGCGGCAATCGCGGGTCTCGGCTATATGGCCTACAAGAACTACCAGTCCGGCCAGTCGCCCCAGACGGTGACACATAAAGAACCTGAGATCCTGCCGCCGCCGGTGGATTCGCCCTTCAACCCGCAGTCCTCCGCGCTCAGCAATGACTTTGCCCTGACCCTGATCCGCGCGATGATCGCCGCCGCCAAGGCCGACGGCCATATCGACGCCGCGGAGCGGGCGAACATCATTGACAAGGTGCATGCGGTTGACCTCGGCTCGGAAGCGGAAGCCTTCATCGCCAACGAGCTCGCCAATCCCGTTGATATAGACGATCTCGTCGCCTCAGCTCGCACCGAGGAGCAGAAGGTGGAGCTCTACACCGCCACCCGGCTCACCATCGATCCGGATACGCGCGCCGAACGCGGCTATCTCGACCTCCTCGCCGGTCGCCTCGGCCTGCCGGATGCGCTGCTTGACCATATCGACGCCACAGTCTCGGCCGCCAAGGTTCAGGCCTAGGTTCCCCTTCGGCCGGTTGCCTTTGTCCGGCAGCTGGCCTAAGCCTCGACCCGGACAAGAGGCAGACCATGAGTGATCTCAGGAACTACAAGGTTGAAGCACCCGGCCCCGTTACCTTGCGGGGCCGCTTCGTGACGCTGGAGCCCTACGAGGCCGGGCGCCACCTGCAGGCGCTATGGGAAGGACTGGGCGGCATGGGCGTCAACCAGCTCACCCGCTACTTCCCCAACGATGACTTTGTCGGGATCGACGATTTTGGTGCGTGGCTCGAGAAGGCTCGCACGCAGAGTAACTTCATGACCCTGGTCTTCCGGGATAACACCAGCGGGCGGATCGTCGGCATGGCGAGCTATATGCGGCCGGATCCGAAGAATGGTGTCGTCGAGGTCGGCTCGGTGGCCCATGGCCCGGATGTCCAGCGATCGCCGCTGACCACCGAGGCGCATTACCTCATGGCTCGACACGTGTTCGAGGATCTCGGCTACCGCCGCTACGAGTGGAAATGCCACAACGAGAACGAGGCCAGCAAACGTTCCGCTGTCCGCTACGGCTTCACCTTCGAAGGTGTCTTCCGCCAGCATGTCATCTCGAAAGGCGCCAACCGCGATACCGCATGGTTCTCGATGATCGACCGCGAGTGGCCGGTGCTGAAGCAGGCGTTCGAAGCATGGCTTGCGCCCGCCAACTTCGATGCTGATGGGAGCCAGAAGCGGCGCCTCGAGGCTATTCGCGAAGAGATCACCACGGGGGTGCAGCATGAGTGACAAGCAGCGCAGCCCGGCAATCGCGGCTGCCATCATCTTCGCGGGCTTCCTCGCGCTGTTCTTCGTCATGCCACCGATCATGATCTGGCTGGCGGAAACTTTTTCTCCCTATCTCGCTGCAGCCTTCGGCGTTCTGGCTGTTGTCTCCTTCTTCCTGATCTTCTGGCTGCGAGCCCGCCATCAGCGGCGCAAGACCGACGTCTAGGCCTGGAGTGCTGCCCCGAGCAGCGAGAGGCCGATCAGCAGGATGAAGAGCGCGCCGGCGATCTCGAAGCCGCTCGTAACCCGGCCTGCAGTGCGTGATCCGGGACCCGCGAAGCGAACGGCGACATCCTTCGCCGTCACGGCGAGGATCGCGAGCACCGACACGGTGATGGCGGTGCCGAGCGACATCGCCAGTACCGAGAGCATTCCGCCGAGATAGAGGCTGTTCAGGAGCGAGAAGCTCATGACTAGGATGGCGCCGGAGCAGGGGCGCAGCCCGACCGCCACGATGGCCGACCAGGCTTCCCTGGCTCCGAAGCGGTTCCCGCCGAGCAGGCTTGGATCCGGCGCATGGGCGATGCCGCAGGTTTCGCAGGCGTCTCCGCTCCCCCGATAATCATGGTCCGTTACGTCGACCGCCTGGAAGGCGGACACGGCAGGTCGCGTGGGCCCGAGCCGCATGGGTCGGGGCGACGTTGCGTTGCCTGCGCCCGCCAGAACGGGCGCGGGTGCCGCACGAAGCACCATCAGCTTGCGGACCAGCAGCCAGGCGCCGAAGGCGGCAATCAGCGCGAAGCTCGCGATTTCCATGGCGCGGGTTGCGGCCGTCATGGTGATGCCGCTGCCCCTGAGGAGGAAGAACGCCGTGCCGACCAGGAGTACTGCCACAAGCCCCTGAAGGAGCGAAGAGATGAAGGAGATGGCCACGCCGCGCCGGAGTTCCACCTCATTGGCGATCATGTAGGAGGAGATCACCGCCTTGCCGTGTCCTGGCCCTGCCGCGTGGAAGACACCATAGGCGAAGGAAAGGCCGGCCAGCCCGCTCAGCGCCCACGGATCGTCGCGCATCGTCTTCAGCGCGCCGGTGAGCGAGCGGTAGAAGAGCTGCTGGTAGTCGTTGATCCAGCCAAGGAAGCCACCGAGCGGGCCGCCGATGCTGAAGGCCGGTTCAGCCGACCCGACGCCAAGCGGCGACTGCGCGTGCGCGGCTCCAGCCAGCGCCAGCCCCACCAGCAGCAGAACCAGACGTCTCGACCGCATCAGCAGGTCAGCTCCAGTCGTGTTGCAAAGAGCTTGGACATGTCGTTACCCGAGGGGTCTTCGAAGAAGGCTTCGGTCAGTGTTTCGCTGTTCTGAGCAATGATCTCGTCGGGATCGGGGCGAACGACCTGCCGCTGGCATGCGTCGGCCGCCTTGCCCTGCGCGACGAGGTCTTCGTCGGTCGGGAAATCGATGGCCGTGTACATGGAGGGATCGTAAACGCCGAAGGCGAGCTTGCCCTTCAGCGGCAGCGGCGCCTCCGGCCGGACCGCGAAGAAGATAAGAATCTGGTTCTCCTCGAACGAGACATGGATCGCATCCGGTTTCACGATCGCTGCACTCTTGCCGTCCACAGAGATTGTCGTGAAGTAGTCGAAATCCGCAAGCGAGGCCCGCATGATCTCGCCGAGCTCGGCCAGTTCGGCCTCGTCAAGCTTGAGGTTGGTGTTCTGGTCGAAATCGAGCAGCACGCTCGACGAGAACACCTCGTCGAATCGCCATACGTGACGCAGTTCCGAGATGCTGCCATCGTCGGCGGCTACGACCTCCAGTCGCGCCTCCGCGAAGATGTGAGGGTGCGCGGCGGCCATTCCCGGCAGCGCCAGCGCGAAGGCAGTCACCGAAGGCAGGAGGTATTTCATGCGGGGACCGTGTCTCCGGATTGGAACATCTGCCGTATTTGGGCAGGAAATGGGTCGGAATTTCGACCTGCTGTCAACGCTGGTGCCTGCGGAACCAGACGGCCAGGTAGTCGACGAAGCTGCGCACCTTGGCGGGCAGGTAGCGGCGATGCGGATAGACGGCATAGATCCCGCGATCCTTGGCGATATATTCATCGAGAAGCGTGACCAGATCGCCCGCCTGAATGGCGGGGTTTGCGATGAAATCCGGGATGATCGCAACGCCCAGACCCGCCTTAGCGGCACGTAGCGTAGCCTGCGGGCTGTTTACCTCGACCGGGCCGCTGACCGGCACCGAGATCGTGTTGCCGTCTGCGCTGGAGAAGCGCACATTGTTGTGCCAGCGGGAATTGGTATCGATCAGGAAGGGGATGCGCGAAAGGTCCTGCGGCGTCTCGATCGGGCCGTGCCGTGCCACGAAATCTGCGGACGCGCAGGCATAGACCCGGAAATCGGCGATCTTGCGGGCGATCAGCCCGGAGTCCTCAAGCTTTGTGATGCGGATCGCGAGGTCGAAGCTCTCCTCGATCAGGTCGACGAAGCGATCCTCCGCGACGATTTCCAGCGAGACGTCGGGATGCTCCTTGGCGAAGTCGATCAGCGACTGGCCGACTTCCGCATCCACGAACGTGCGCGGCACCGAGACTCTGAGTCGGCCTTTCAGGTCCGCATTGTTCTCCCGCACCAGGTCGGCGAGGTTGTCGATCTCCTTCAGGATGTCGGCGGCCGTCCGGTAGTAGGTATGCCCGGCCTCGGTCATGGAGAACTGCCGCGTCGTGCGGTTCAGGAGCAGGGCGCCAAGATCATCCTCCAGCTCCTTCACATACTTGGAAAGCAAGGCTTTCGAGCGGCCTGTCCGCCGCGAGGCGGCCGAAAAGCCCTCCGCTTCCACCACGTCGATGAAGGCGCGCATGCGCGTCAAGGTGTCCAATACGATCGTCCCTTTTCTGGCCCCACGCCTAGTTGGGAATTCAGGTTCCCGGCGGCAATGTGAAAAATAGATAAACAGGCGAAAAAATCTCTTGATTGTGAAGGCGAATATTCTTATCTCCCGTGCTGCCCAAAGTCGCACGTGCCTGTGGGTGTCCGCCGACCCTCGAACTGGGATTCATCCCTAAGGTGAGGTCATCGGTAAGGTACCTGGAACTAACCCCTCCAGTCGCTATTCCGGCCAACCGGGAAATGCGAGGACATCTTGAAGCAACGACGGTGCGGGCCTTTCTGGTTCTCTTCCGGCTTTCCATCAGCCGGGGTCACTGAAGAGGCACACCATCATTGCCGGAAGTGCGGTGGGATAACCCCTCCAATCCATGGCAGACAAAGCCGGATCTTTGCCCGTGGCAGGGCGCTGATCCATTGTTTGCGCGTATGAGCGTGTAGCGGCGTCGGGGTCTCCACCGGCTGGCGCGATCGCATACCTCATCCGCCCTTTGTCCTCCGGTCCGCCGGAGCTTGGAATTTTGAGGGACTGCAAGATGACGACCGCTCGTATTCTCGATTTCATCAAGACCCGACGCCCCGAAGGCCCCTGCCTCGTCGTCGACCTCGATGTCGTGCGCGACAACTTCCACGCGTTCCGCCACGCCCTGCCCGACAGCGCGATCTACTATGCCGTCAAGGCAAACCCGGCGCCGGAAATCCTGAAGCTGCTCGCCTCGCTCGGTTCGAGCTTCGACTGCGCGTCGGTTGCAGAAATCCAGATGGCGCTCGACGCAGGTGCGACGCCGGACCGGATCTCCTACGGCAACACGATCAAGAAGGAACGCGACGTTGCCCGCGCACACGCGCTCGGCATCGGTCTCTTTGCCGTCGACAGCCACGAGGAAGTGGAGAAGATTTCCCGTGCCGCTCCCGGCGCGAAGGTCTTCTGCCGCGTGCTGACGGATGGCGAAGGTGCCGAATGGCCGCTGTCGCGCAAGTTCGGCTGCGTGCCGCAGATGGCCGTCGACGTGCTCGTCTACGCACACCAGCTCGGCCTTGAGTCCTACGGCGTATCCTTCCACGTCGGCTCGCAGATGATGAAGGTCGATGCTTGGGATTCGGCGCTTGCCGATGCCAAGCGGGTCTTCGCTCAGCTGGCCAAGCAGGGCATTCACCTGCAGATGGTCAACATGGGCGGCGGCTTCCCGACTAAGTACCTGCGCGACATCCCGTCGGCGGAAGCCTATGGCCAGGCCATCTTCGCTGCTCTGCGGTCGCACTTCGGCAACAACCTGCCGAAGACGATCATCGAGCCGGGCCGCGGCATGGTCGGCAATGCGGGTGTGATCAAGGCGGAAGTGGTTCTCGTGTCGAAGAAGTCCGACAATGACAACCACCGCTGGGTCTTCCTCGACATCGGCAAGTTCGGCGGTCTCGCTGAAACGATGGATGAGGCGATTCGCTACCCGATCCGCACGGAGCGCGACGGCGACGACATGGAGGCCTGCGTGCTCGCCGGCCCGACCTGCGATTCCGCCGATGTGCTCTACGAGAAGAACATGTATCCGCTGCCGATCTCGCTGACGATCGGTGACGAGGTTCTGATCGAAGGCACCGGCGCCTATACGACGACCTATTCGGCGGTTGCCTTCAACGGCTTCGATCCGCTGAAGAGCTACGTCATCTAAGGCCTGACACCGCCGGCCCCGTAACCAGCCGGGGCGGCAAGCTCACAATTCCTCTTCATCGCCGCTGATAACGGTATTGGGTACGGGAGGCCGCCATGGCCGCTGTTCTTGACACTGTGCGCGCATTCTTTGCGCCGACCACCTACACGATCGATAGCGAAACGCCGGCGGATGTCGTCGCGCGTGAAAACCTGCTTGACCGGGTCATGGGACCGGAGCGCCGCAGGAAATCGTCGGAAAAGATCCGCCGCGGCCGCCTGCCGGCCGAAGGCCTCGCCCTTGTTGCTCGCGACGAAGACGGTCACGTGATCGGTACCGTGCGCCTGTGGAACATCGAAGCCGGCATCAGCCAGCAGGGCACGCTGGTCGAGGCGCTGTTGCTCGGGCCGCTTGCCGTCGACTGCACGCAGGAAGGCCGCGGCATCGGCGGCGCGCTCATGCGCGCGGCGATCGCGGAAGCGGATCGGCGCGGCCACGGCGCAATCCTGCTGGTGGGCGACGCCGCCTATTACGAGCGTTTCGGCTTCTCGGGCGAGAAAATCCGGCACCTCGTCATGCCCGGCCCCTCTGATCGTGACCGCTTCCTCGCGCTGGAGCTCAAGTCCGGCTGGCTGGACGGTGCCGCCGGCATGATCGTCGCGAACGGACGCAAGCTGGGCTGATAGCGGGGATTTTGCCCGCCGGTCTCAGACAGAATCAACCCGCTCCCGGGAAAGGAGCGGGCTGAACCGTCTCACATGCGCTGCTCTGAGAGCGCCAGCTGCGGTGCGGGAAGCGCCTTGACCGGCGCCTCGCCCACCTCTTGCCCATTGCGGCGGGCTGCCTCGACGCCATTGGGGAAACCGCTGCGGTCGCTGTAATCACGGATGTCGTCCTCGTCGCGCCTGCTCTGTTGCCGCGTGCCAAGTGCGGCCGCAACGTCGAGCAGCGTCACCCCCGCCACCATGGCCAGTGCGAGCGCCGCATTGCCACGCTTCGGATTGTCGTCCCTGACTGCGGTGCTCAGCACGGCGAGGTCAACCGCGTCACCTGCGACCCGGCTGTAGAGGCCCGCCTTCTTGTCCACTGAAAGCGTCAGCATGCCGCTGGCTATCTCGCGGGCACCGAAGGCGCGGATCAGGTTCTCGGATCCTTCCATGCCGATGGCGCGGCTGATGCGTCTGGCGGCGACCAGTTCGGCGATGCCGAGCCCGATGCTGAACCAGCCGAGATTGCGGGCGAGGCGATCGGTGTTGGAGAGGGAGCTCGGGCCCGTTTCGATCACCCTTGGATTGTCCGAGCGCTGTAGGGCGTTGGCGATATGTTTCATCACTGTTCTCCGATCCTCAAGTCTTCAGCACGACCTTGACGCAGCCGTCCTGCTTGTTGCGAAAGACCTTGTACATGTCCGGTCCGTCCTCGAGCTTCGCCGTATGGGTGATGACGAAGGAGGGATCGATCTGGCCTTCCTCAATCCGGCGGACGAGATCGTCGGTCCAGCGGTTGACGTGGGTCTGGCCCATACGGAAGGTGAGGCTCTTGTTCATCGCCGGACCCATCGGGATCTTGTCGACAAGCCCGCCATAGACGCCGGCAATCGAGATGATGCCGCCGGGCTGGCAGACATAGATCATCTCGCGCAGCACATGCGGCCGGTCACTCTCCAGCATCACCATCTGCTTGGCGCGGTCGAGAAGCGTATCCGGCTGGCCCATTGACACATGGGACTCCAGCCCGACCGCGTCGATGCACTTTTCCGGGCCCTTGCCTGTGGTGAGGTCGTTCAGACGCTCCACCACGCTTTCGGTCTCGAAATTGATGGTGATTGCACCACCCGCTTCGGCCATGGAAAGCCGCTCGGGAATGCAATCGATCGCAACGACCTGCTTGGCGCCGAGAAGGACGGCGCTGCGGATCGCCATCTGTCCGACAGGGCCGCAGCCCCAGATGGCCACAGTGTCGGTCGGCTGGATGTCGCAATTGACCGCCGCCTGCCAGCCGGTGGGGAAGATATCGCCGAGGAAGAGGGCCTGCTCGTCGGTCAGGCTGTCAGGCACCTTGATATGGGTCTTGTCGGCGAAGGGCACGCGGAGATACTCCGCCTGGCCGCCGGGATAACCGCCCGTCAGGTGCGTATAGCCGAAGAGCCCTGCGGTCGCGTGGCCGAAAACCTTGTCCGCCATGTCCTTGTTGCGGTTGGAGCGCTCGCAGACGGAGAAGTTGCCCCGCTTGCACTGGTCGCATTCACCGCAGAGAATGGTGAAGGGCACCACGATCCGGTCGCCCTTCTTGAGGGCACCGTTGATGCCGGAGCCCACTTCCACGACCTCGCCCATCATCTCGTGGCCCATGATGTCACCCGGCTCCATTGCCGGAATGAAATTGTGGAAGAGGTGCAGGTCGGAACCGCATATGGCGCAGCTGGTGACCTTGATGATCGCGTCGCGAGCGTCCTCGATCTCGGGATCCGAGACCGTGTCGCAGCGGATGTCCTCTTTTCCGTGCCAGACCAGAGCTTTCACAGGCTTCTCCTTCGGTTGATGTGTGCGCACTCACGCAGCGTGCAGGGCACCACAACCTTCGAAAGGGCCTGAGGTTTCAGATCTTCCCGAACTTCACGAAGGGTTGCCCGGACGATGGCCAGACAAATCAGGGAACAGACATTGCCGGATCCCGGCGGCAACGTCGCCGGGCGGCACCAGCTTTGAGCGCTTATTCCGCTTCACGTGCGCGGTAGGCGTCGGGGATGACGTAGATCTCATCGGCGCGGCCATAGCCGCCATCCTTGACCTCCTCGATCAGCACCATGGTATGCGGACGTGCCGCTTCGCTGAAGTAACCGATCAGCAGGTCTGTCGTGCGGTGCACGATCTCCTCCTTCTGCGCCCGCGTCAGCGCGCCCTCCGGGGTCTTGATGTTGACGAATGGCATGGTTTTTTCCTCTCGCTCTCTCGTTACGTCACAGCATGCCGCCATTGGCGCGAAGCACCTGGCCGTTCACCCATCCGCCCTCGGGGCTTGCGAGGAAGGACACGACCGGGGCGATGTCGTCCGGCTGGCCGAGCCGCCCGAGCGGAATGCCTCGGACGATGCTCTGCACCAGTTCTTCCGACTTGCCGTGCATGAACATCTCGGTTTCCACCGGCCCCGGCGCGACGGCGTTGACGGTAATTCCCCGGCTTCCGAGCTCCTTCGAGGCCACATGAGTCATGGCTTCGACGCCGCCCTTGCTTGCCGCGTATCCGCCGTAGCGCGGGCCGTATGCCCCTATGACGCTGGAGGAGAAGTTGATGATGCGGCCGCCGTCGCGCAGCCGGCGGCCTGCCTCGCGGATACCGTAGAAGGTACCGGTGAGGTTGACGGCGATGTGCCGCTCGAAGGTGGCATCATCCATCTCCGTCAACGGGATGAGCGTCATCACGCCGGCATTGTTGACGAGGACGTCGGTGCCGCCGAAATGCTGTTCCGCAGCGTCGAACAGTGCGGCGATGCCTGCCGATGTGCTGACGTCCGCCTGCACGGCGAGCGCCTTGCCGCCGGCCGCTTCAATCTCCGCGACCACCTCGTCGGCGGCGGCCGGGCTTGAGGAATAGTTGACGATGACTGCGAAACCGTCAGCTGCAAGGCGAATAGCCGCGGCGCGGCCGATGCCCTTCGAGGCTCCGGTGACGATGGCGACGTGTTGTTCTGTGTGTGTCATGGCATGTCTCCTTTCGTTCCTACCCAAGATACGAAGCCTTTGTCGAAGAACAATGAATGCGAATTGACATGATAATTCAGCCGTGCTGAACAATAGCAATGGATCGCCTGACGCGCATGGAACTCTTTGTCCGGGTGGTGGAACGCGGCAGCTTCGCCGCGGCCGCCGCCGATCTCGGGCTTGCACGTTCCACCGCGACGGCGGCGATCAAGGCGCTTGAGGCGGATCTCGGCGCGCGCCTCCTGGAACGGACGACCCGTCACGTCGCCGTCACCCTCGATGGCCGCGCCTTCTACCAGCGCTGCCTGTCGATCCTCGCCGAGATGGCGGAGGCGGAGACGATTTTCCGGGAGGCAAAGCCGCAAGGCGTCCTGCGGGTGGACGCCCATCCGATGCTGACGCAGACATTCCTGCTTCCGCATCTTCGCGAGTTCCTCGACCGCTACCCGGCCCTGGAACTGCAGATCGGCCAGACGGATCGCTATGTGGACCTCATCCGGGAGGGGGTCGACTGCGTCATCCGCGCCGGCGAAATTTCCGACAGTTCATTGATCATGCGGAGGCTCGGCTCGATCACCGAGCTGACCTGCGCCAGCCCCGCCTATATCGAGGCCCACGGCACGCCTGAAACCCCGGATGCGCTGGAGGGGCACGAGGCGATCGGCTTCATCTCCTCGCGTACCGGGCAGGTCCTGCCGCTGGAGTTCACCGTCAACGGGCAGATCCGCGAAATTACGCTGCCGACGCGCATCCGGGTCAACAATTCCGACACGATCGTGGACCTCGCCTGCCGTGGCTTCGGCCTGATCCAGGCGCCGCGTCACCGCCTTCGGGCTTTCATCGAGAGGGGTGAACTCGTAGAGGTGCTGGCAGATTTCTTACCGGCGCGAACGCCGCTTTCGGCTCTCTATCCGCAGAACCGGCAGCTCTCGCCGCGCGTGCGCGTGTTCCTCGACTGGATCAGCGAGATCTTTGCAAAGGCCGAGCTCTAGAAGCCGCAGTTGGCTCTCTTCACGCGCCATCACCTTGGCGTGAATCGGCAGGGCGGCCATAGTCAGGACCCACGTCGCACTAGATTGGCGTTCATGATCACAAGACGCACCCTGATTTCTGCCATTCCCCTCGCTCTCACTGCCCCTCATGCTCTCGCCCAGGCTGTTTCGCAGGCGCCGGAGCCCGGCGCATCCCTCGGCGCTGTCTTGGACGGTGCGAGAGGCCTGGAGCCTCTCAAGGTGGTGCTGGTTTCCCAGGAAGGAGAAATGCTCGCCGAACGCGCCTTCAACGGGCATTCCATTCGCGAATCGACGAACATCAAGTCAGCCTCCAAGTCGATCATCTCCGCCATGGTCGGCATCGCCATCGACAAGGGTCTGTTGCAGGGAACCGACCAGAAGATCGCGCCGATCCTCGAACGCGAGCTGCCGCGCGAGCCGGATCCACGCATGTCCGAGATCACCATCGGCAACCTTCTCTCCATGCAGGCGGGTCTCGCCCGCATGTCGGGACCCAACTACGGCCGCTGGGTGTCGAGCCGCAACTGGGTGCGGTTTGCCTTGTCGGAACCGTTCGACGGCGAGCCGGGCGGGCAGATGCTCTACTCCACCGCCTCCACCCATCTCCTCTCGGCGATCCTCACCCGCGTCGGGGAGAAGTCGACGCTGGCGCTGGCGCGCGAATGGTTCGAGCCGGTGGAAGGTTTCCGTATCGGCTCCTGGGAGCAGGATCCGCAGGGCATCTATCTCGGCGGCAACCAGATGGCGATGACTGCGCACTCCTTGCTGGCCTTCGGGGAAGTCTACCGCAACGGCGGCAAGACGGAGGATGGCACGCGCATCATCTCCGAGGACTGGATAGAGCAGTCATGGACACCGCGGACCAATTCCCGCTTTTCCGGCGATGGCTACGGCTATGGCTGGTTCCTGCGCAGGATCGGCGGCGAGGAGATCAGGTTCGGCTGGGGTTACGGCGGCCAGATGCTCTATGTCGTCCCGTCGCTCGGCCTAACGGTGGTGATGACCTCGGACGAGAATTCACCCTCGGCACGGACCGGCTATCGCGACGACCTGCACGCCCTCCTGGCGGAGATCATCGGTGCCGTTCGCTCCGCCTGACGTGAGCAATGATATTGCGCGGGCGAGAAATCGCGCTGGCGTTTCAAGGCCGCGATTCCGTCATTCTTCCCCGTCCATCCCCGCAGCCTTGCCTCGTCTTATCCTGAAGCAGTCATCGGGCAGGGACCGGGTTCGCGAACCGGTTGCCTCCCCCCGGGAAGCACCCGGCGCCCGGTGATGGTTGCAGACGGTGGCGGGCCGGCGTCAGGCCGGTCCCCACCCGAAGCTCCGGAAAGAGAACTGACACCTCTCCTCCGGATCTTCGGGAAGGCCGGAAGCAATCGGGCAGGCAGTCACGCCTGACATCCCAATACCCTCGATGACGATTGCCTGCCCATCCCCTGATCCCGTCGCGGAGTTCTCCGGCGCGGTTCCTCCTGCTGCCGTTCGGCAGGTGCAGAGGTTCTAGCGAGCCTGCTTCACGCCGAGCCAGATCATGTGCTTCGCCCCGCGCCCCCTGGTGCTGGCACGCGTCGGATTTTCCTCAACCGCGAACCCTGCCGACTGCATCCGGCGCGTGAAGCGAGAATCCGGGGCAGAAGACCACACGGAAAGCACGCCACCCGGCCTCAACGCAGATTTGGCCGCTCCCAGACCGCCTGCATCGTATATGCGGTCGTTCTCGTCGCGCGTCAGCGCCTCCGGCCCGTTGTCGACATCGAGAAGGATGGCGTCAAAGACAGCCGTCTCGCGACGGATCAGCTCGCCGACATCCGCGTCCACGACCATGACGCGAGGATCGTCCAGGCAGCCCTTGAACACCTCGGCCATCTCGTTCTTCGCCCAGCGGATCACCGCCGGCACAAGCTCCGCCACGACGACGCGTGCCTCCTGCGGCAGTTCGGCGAGTGCGGCGCGGAGAGTAAAGCCCATGCCAAGGCCGCCGATCAGGATCACCGGCCGCGGACGGTCGCGGATCTTGCCGATGGAGAGACGCGCCAGCGCTTCTTCCGATCCGGAGAGCCGGCTGTTCATCAACTCGTTGGTGCCGAGCATGATGGAAAATTCGCTGCCGCGCTGCTTGAGGCGAAGCTCACCCCCGCCTGGAACGGTTGCGGTGTCGATCAGGGTCCAGGAAAGCACCGGCTCAGGCCGAGATGTCGATGACGCCGCAGTCACCGGCTTCCGAAGCGAAGGCGAGCAGCTTGCCCGTCGCGCTCCAGCTCAGGCCGGTGATGGCGCCCTTGCCGGGACGACGCAACAGCGCCTCCTTGCCGTCGGCGATCCGAACGCCGAGGATCATGCCGTCGACGAAGCCGATCGCCAGGACCTCCTCCGCCGGATGGAATGCAACCTGGGTGACCATGATGTTGGCGCGCGTGCCAAGCTCCAGCGGCGCCTTGCCCATCGGACCGTCCTTGGCCGAGAACGGCCAGACGATCGCGGCGGGCGCGCCGGAGGAGGCCAGCCACTTGCCCTTCACCGACCAGGAGAGCGACTTCACCTTGGCCGGATACCCGGTCATGCGCATGTGGCGGGCTTCGCCTGGCTTGCCGTCGAGCTTCCAGCCGTGCAGGGCGTTTTCCTGCATGGTGGTGACGAGGAAGCGGCCATCGGGAGAGAAGGTGACGCCGGTGTGGGCACCCTTCCAGTCAAGGTCCACAGGCGCGCCATTGGTGCCGACCCAGTGCAGGGTCACGCCGTTGTACCGCGCCACGGCAATCCGCAGGCCCTTCGGGGCGAAGGCAACGCCTTCCACCGTGCGCTCTTCGGGAAATTCCCGCGTCGTGCCGTCCGAAAGGCGCACGAAGCTCGTGCGCCCATGCGCATAGGCGACGGCCCCCTGCGGCCCGCCGGCGACCACGTTGATCCACTTGCGCGGCGCTTCCGCCAGCTGCGTCACGCTGCCGTCATGGGCGATGCGCAGGACCTTGCCGTCCTCGCCGCCGGTAAGGAGGGTGGCGCTGTAGGGGTCGCGGATGCAGGTGAGCAGGCCCTCATGCGCGTCTGTCACCTTCTCGCCGCCATCGAGGCGGTGGATGGTGCCGGCAGCTGAGGCGAAGAGAGGGACCTCGCCGAGGAAATGCGTGGCGACGAAATGGCCTTCGAGATCAAGCGGTGCGACGGTCGGCATCAGGCAGGCGTCGCCTCGCAGGCCTTGAAGCTCTTCTCGATCTTCTCGACGTCGAGGTCGCGGCCGATGAAAACGAGGCGGGATTCGCGCTTCTCGCCATCCTTCCAGGGACGCTGGTGGTCGCCCTCTACGATCATGTGAACACCCTGCACCACGTAGCGCTCCTCGTCACCCTTGAAGGCGATGATGCCCTTCAGGCGCAGGATGTTGGGACCATCGGTCTGGGTGATCTTCTGGATCCAGGGGAAGAAGCGGTCCGGGTTCATCTCGCCACCGCGCAACGAGATGGACTTCACCGTGACGTCGTGGATCGGGGAGGGGGCATGATGGTGGTGATCGTGGCCATGGTCATGGTCATGATCGTGGTGGTGATGGTCGTGGCCGTGATGATGACCGTGGTCATGGTCGCAATCCGGGCCGCAGACATGATCCTCGTGACCATGCTCCAGGAACTGCGGATCGTTCTCCAGCGCCCGCTCCAGGTTGAAGGCACCCTGGTTCAGGACTTTGGCGAGATCGACGCCGGAACGGCTCGTCTTGTAGATGCGTGCGCCGGGGTTGATGGCCCGAACTACGTCCTCGATCTGCGCCAGCTCGTCCGGCGTCACGAGATCGGTCTTGTTGATGACCACGACGTCGGCGAAGGCGATCTGGTCCTCGGCCTCGCGGCTGTCCTTCAGGCGGAGCGGCAGGTGCTTGGCGTCGACTAGAGCGACCACGGCATCAAGCTCGGTCTTGGCGCGCACGTCGTCGTCCATGAAGAAGGTCTGCGCAACCGGAACCGGGTCGGCAAGGCCAGTCGTCTCGACGATGATGCCGTCGAAGCGGCCGGGGCGGCGCATCAGGCCTTCCACGACGCGGATCAGGTCGCCGCGCACTGTGCAGCAGACGCAGCCGTTGTTCATCTCGTAGATTTCCTCGTCGGATTCCACGATCAGGTCGTTGTCGATGCCGATCTCGCCGAACTCGTTAACGATGACCGCATACTTCTTGCCGTGGCTCTCGGAGAGGATGCGGTTCAGGAGCGTCGTCTTCCCGGCGCCGAGATAGCCGGTGAGAACGGTGACGGGAACGGGCTTGGCGATGGTCGTGTCGGTCATGGGAAACCTCGAAGGGTGAGCCGGCGCCGGGCCGGCGCGCAAAAGGTGTCGGCCTGATATAAGGGCAAGCCGGAAGCAGTTCAAAGGGTTTTGAATGTTATAAGGTGACAGCGGTTGTCACGGCTTGGTGTCGACGTCTGTCTCCCGCAGGAGACGGTCGGTGGTCAGGATAGGCTGCCCCATCACCTTCGCATGAGCGTAGTGGAAGCAATCGAAGTTGCTCAGATACCGACGGCCGATGCCGCGATCCTGCGCCACCGCGACGGCGTGATGCAAAATCTCCCGGGGCTGGCCTGTCTCCCTCAACTCAATATTGCGGTCGTCCAGCCACTCAAGCACGGCACCTTCCGCGTCGCGATAGCTACCGTCGAGCTGATCAGGACGCGAAAGGATGATGATCGCCTCCCAGGCAGCGAGTGCTGAGGTGAAAGGCGAAGCTGCGCCGAGTAAGGCCTCTTCATAGGCATCGGCCGTGTCTTCGCCTGCCATCAACGATATGATCGCGCAGGCGTCGACAAACATCAGTCAGATGCTAGTTCGTGGTCGAGTTCGTGGAACGCTTCGGCAGGAACAGGACGTCGGTTCGGCTTGAATGCGAGGCCGCGTCTAGCAAGTACGCGCCTTGCAGTCTCACGTGGGCTTTCGTTCTTTAGGCGGCTTGCGATGGTTTCCCGCAGCGCATTGACGACTGCGTCTGTGATCGTGGTGCCGTCAAGCTCCGCCAATTCGCGCGCCAGAGCATCCGCTTGCTTGTTACGGATATTGAGGGTCATCATGGCCTCCTGTGTAGCAGCAGCATAGCCATTTGTGTAGCTAGCTGCAATGCGAGCTATGACAGTTCCACCGCATCGAACGCCGCCACATCTTGCAGCAGTTCCATGATTCCCTTCACCGCATGGGCCAGGATGGCCTCGCCCTTTTCCGCGGTCGCGGCGGCGGCATTGCCGGCGACACCCGCCTTGTTGAGGTCCGACATCTTCCAGCCGAAGGCATGCGGGCCATAGGCGCGCAGGTGCCGGTAGCGGCTGGCGAATTCGCTCTGGCGGGATTGGAAGGCTTCGGCCCTCCCCATGTCCACCCGATCCGGATGGAGCGCCAGCATGACCGACGTCTCTATGTCACCGCCATGGATGTCGATCGCCTTTTCCTCAGGGCTGATCAGTCCTTCGGGTAGCCCGAAGCGTGTCCAACTCGTCGCGACAGCGAGCATGTTGAACCGGACACGGGCTTCGGTGGCGACGATGGTCATCAAAGGGGAATTGCCGCCATGGGCATTGAGCATCACCAACTTGCGGATGCCTTGTCGGTGCAGGTCCTCCGCAATCCCCAGCCAGCGCATCACCGCCTCGTCGAATGCCAGTGTCTTCGTCCCGGGCACATCCATGTGCTCGATGGAATAACCGACGGGTTCGACGGGAAGGAAGGTGACCGGAAGGTAAGGGGGCATGGTGTCGATCAGCCGGTCGACGATCCCTCTTGCAATCAGTGTATCGGTTTCGAAGGGCAGGTGCGGTCCATGCTGTTCATGGGCGCCGAGCGGCAGGACGGCAATCCATTCGCTGCGGTCGACGGGCGACAGCGTCGGATCGTTATCCCTGAAATGCGGCCGTGGGTGAGGCATCTGGCGGTCCATCCCTCGTTTCGCTATGCATGGAGACGAAGTCTATAGCCGTGCGGGCCTCAGCACGGAAGCAGGAAGGGCAGATGGCCAAGAAGAAGGACGGCAAGAAGGGCAAGGACGGCAAGGACGGCAAGGACGGCAAGGACGGCAAGAAGAAGGATCTCGAAGCCTTTGCTCCCGCCGATCTTGCGGTCGGCCTCACCCAGGCGGCCCGGTCGCTGCGCACCGTGCTCAGCCGCAGCCTTGCCGAGAGCGGCCTCTATGCGGGGCAGGATGGCGTGATCCTTGCGCTCGCCGCGCAGGACGGATTGACCGCCGGCCAGTTGGCCGCCCATCTCGGCGTCAAGGCCCCGACCATGACGCGCACCATCGGACGCATGGAGGCGCAGGGTTTCGTCATGCGTAGCGAGGACGGCGAAGACGGACGCCTTACAAAAGTATTCCTCACCGAGAGCGGCAGAGCGAGCGTGACACGGATCGAGCAAAGCGTGGCGGCCTGTGGGGAGCTAGCCTTGAGGGATTTCTCCGGCAAGGAAATCCGGACACTGATGCGGCTCCTGCGCGCCGTGGACAACAATCTCCATTCGCCTGAATAACCTGTTCGCTAGGCCTTCCCGAGCAGTTGCGATTTCCCATTTAATTATTTAAAGGATTTTAAATCCGGCCGCAGCCGGTGCTTGCCTGGCCGGAGGGGACGTGGCGCAAAAGATCAAGCTGTCGACGATTGCCGAAAGCCTCGGCCTGTCCACCGCAACCATTTCGCTCGCCTTGCGCGACAGTCCGCTGGTTGCAGCCGACACCCGGGAGAAGATCAAGGAGCAGGCGCGCGCGCTGGGCTACATCTACAATCGCCGCGCGGCAAGCCTCAGGACCTCCCGCTCCGGCATTGTCGGCGTCGTCGTGCACGACATCATGAACCCCTTCTACGGCGAAATCCTCAAGGCGATCGAGAGCGAGCTCGACCGCAGCGGCCAGACCTTCATCCTGTCCAATCATTACGATTCCGTCGAGAAGCAGCGGACCTTCATCGAAACACTGCTGCAGCTCGGTGGCGATGGGGTCATCATGTCTCCGGCGATCGGCACTCCGATTGAGGACGTCAAGCTCGCCGAGGCCAATGGCATGCCGGCCATTCTGGTTGCCCGGTCCATGGAGGGCGTCAACCTGCCCATGTATCGCGGCGACGACAGCTACGGCATCTCGCTCGCTACCAACCATCTGATCGGGCTCGGCCACCGGGTCATCGCGATGATCGGCGGTACGGATCAGACCTCGACCGGGCGCGACCGCTACCAGGGCTATGTCAACGCGCTGCGCAAGGCAGGCATCGAGGTGGACCCGAACCTTCGCATTCCGGGCCCCCGGTCCAAGCAGGGCGGGTTCGAGGCGGCCGTGCATTTCCTGTCGCTGCCGCAGAAGCCGACTGCTGCCGTCTGCTGGAACGATCTCGTCGCGATCGGCCTGATGAACGGCATCGCGAGGGCGGGCCTTGTCCCCGGCCAGGACATCTCGGTCACCGGCTACGACGACCTCGAGGAAGCCTCGATCGCAACACCGGCCCTGACAACCGTCTGGAACGGCCAGAGCGAGGTGGGCCGGCTTGCCGCGCGCGCGCTGCTCGACCGCCTGGCCGGGAGCCACGAGCCGGACGGCATCCATCTCATCAAGCCGGAGATGCGCATCCGCCAGTCAACCGGCATCTACCGACCCCGCAGCTGAATTCGAAGGAGGAGAGACAGCATGTCCGACCAACCCGTAGCCATACTCGTGCCCGGCCGCATCCACCCGCGGGTGCTCGAACGGCTGAAGGAGACCTTTGAGATCGTCGCCGTCCCGATGGGCCCCCCGCACGATATCGATCCCGGCCTTCGCGACAGGATCAGGGGCGTTGCCATCTCGGGCGTCCTGGACAACGGCTGGATCGACAGGTTGCCCAACTTGGAGATCGTCTCCAACTTCGGCGTCGGCTACGATGGGGTCGATACGGCAAAGGCGTTGCAGCACGACATCATCGTCACGCATACGCCCGACGTGCTGAACGACGAGGTCGCCGATACGACCATCGCACTGCTCCTCAACACGCTTCGGGAATATCCACGGGCCGAAAATTATCTGCGCGAGGGGCGCTGGAAGAGCGAAGGGCCCTATCCGCTGACACCGCTTTCGCTGCGCGGCCGCCACGTCGGGATCCTCGGTCTCGGCCGCATCGGCATCGAGATCGCAAGGCGGCTCGAGCCGTTCAAGGTTCGGATCGGCTACCATACCCGCACCCGCAGGGACGGGCTCCCCTATACCTACTATCCATCGCTGAAGGCGATGGCCGAGGAGGTGGACACGCTCATCTCGATCGTGCCCGGCACGGCTGCGACCCATAAGATATTCACCTCGGAGATCTTCGCGGCCCTTGGGCCGAACGGTGTCTTCATCAATGTCGGTCGCGGTACGAGCGTAGACGAGGAGGCGCTGGCCGAGGCTCTGCGCAGCCGCACCATCGCCGCAGCGGGACTGGACGTCTTCTATGATGAGCCGAACGTCCCGCAGGCGCTCCTCGACCTTCCGAATGTCAGCCTCTTGCCGCACGTGGCCTCTGCGTCGGTGCCGACGCGCAATGCCATGGCCGACCTGGTGGTGGACAATCTCATCGGCTGGTTCCGCGAGAAGAAGGTGATCACGCCGGTTCCGGAAACGCCGGTAAAGGCCTGAACAACCCTCGTTGCTGCCGGTTGGCTCAGCCGGCAGCAGCGGCCAGCTTCGCGGGCCGTGTGCCGGCTCCACGAACGGCGGCGTAGTCCCTCACTGCGTCGCCGAAGGCTTTGAACAAGGCGCGCGAGGGGGCATCCGTCTCGGCCCAATATTCCGGATGCCACTGGACGCCGACGGCAAAGCCCTTCGCATCGATCACCGAAACTGCCTCGATCGTCCCGTCTTCAGCCGTTGCCTCGACCGCCAGCCGGGGCGCAGTCTCGGCGATCGCCTGGCGGTGCAGCGAGTTGATCTGCACCTCGCCGGAGAGGCCGAGGTGGCGGGCGATGCAAGTGCCTTCCCGAACGAAGACAGGCTGGCGGATCGCGTACATGTGATCGCGCTCGGGCACGTTCGGCTTGCGGTGGTCCCACATTCCAGGCTGGTCGTGTATCTCGCTCGCAAGCGTCCCGCCCAGCGCAACGTTCAGTTCCTGGAGCCCGCGGCAGATCGCAAGCATGGGAATACCGCGCTCGATGGCGCGCCGGATGAGAGGCAGCGAGGTGGAATCCCGCGCAATGTCGAAAGGCCCATCCGCTTCCGTCGCTTCTCGACCGTAGAGCGAGGGATGGACATTGGTGGCGGAGCCGGAAACGAGAAGTCCGTCGACCCGGTCGAGGATGGCATCGGTGTCATTGCCTTCCTCGAAGGCGGGAATGATGAAGGTCATCACGTCCGCCACCTTGAGGGCCGCCTTCACGTACTGGTTCGGAGTGGCGTGCCAGACTGTACCCTCAAATTCGCGAATATCTGCGGGTAGGGCGACGATCGGTTTGGGCATCTGAAGTCTCCGAGACGAAACCGATTTCTGGCGCCGGATCATCCTTGCTGTCAAGCGGTTCCCGCGGCTCCTGTCGCCCATAGTTTGGGCAGCGTTCTTGGCGGTGTGTGAAACCTGCGGAGAAATTGCGCAGGTCTCGGATTCTGTTAGTAAAAGAACATCCGAGACCAAGGGATAATGCCGGATATGCTTGCACGCGCGAGGGGGACATGGTTACCTCCGCGGCGGACCGGGGGAGGGCAAGAAGACCGTCCCCTGCGGTTTTTGTTTTGTTGGGAGGTAATACATGGATCGTCGTTCATTCTTCAAGAAGGCGGCAGTAACCGGCGCCGGTGCAGCCGCCGCCACGACGCTGGCGGCTCCGGCCATCGCTCAGGAAAATCCGAAGATCACCTGGCGTCTGACGTCTTCGTTTCCGAAGTCGCTCGACACCATCTATGGCGGTGCTGAAGACATCGCACGCCGCGTCTCGGAAGCCACGGGCGGCAACTTCACCATCCAGCCCTTCGCGGCCGGTGAAATCGTTCCCGGCCTCCAGGCAGCTGACGCCGTTAGCGCCGGCACGGTCGAAATGTGCCACACCTGCTCCTACTACTATGTCGGCAAGGACCCGACCTTCGCGATCGGAACGGCCATCCCCTTCGGCCTCAACGCCCGTCTGACCAATTCCTGGTTCTACGAAGGCAACGGCAACAAGCTTCTCAACGAATTCTACGCCACTCATGGCCTCTACGGCATTATCTCCGGCAATACCGGCGCCCAGATGGGTGGCTGGTTCCGCAAGGAGATCAACACGGTCGACGACTTCAAGGGCGTCAAGATGCGCATCGCCGGTCTTGCCGGCAAGGTGGTCGAGAAGCTCGGCGTCGTGCCGCAGCAGATCGCCGGCGGCGACATCTATCCCGCTCTGGAGAAGGGCACGATCGACGCAGCCGAGTGGGTCGGTCCTTACGACGACCAGAAGCTCGGCTTCTACAAGGTCGCCAAGTACTACTACTATCCCGCATTCTGGGAAGGCGGCCCGGTCATCCACTCCTTCGTCAACCTGGAGCAGTGGAACAACCTGCCGAAGCACTACCAGGCCGCGCTGACCGATGCCTGCGCCTATGCCAACACCAGCATGATGGCGAAGTACGACGCCAAGAACCCGGCCGCCGTGAAGCAGCTCGTTGCCGACGGCACGATCCTGCGTCCGTTCAGCCAGGAGATCCTCGAGGCCTGCTTCAACGCCGCGCAGGAAGTCTATGCCGAGCTCACGGCTTCCAACGAGTGGTTCAAGAAGATCTACGAAGACCAGGTCGCCTTCAAGAAGGAAGGCTATCTGTGGATGCAGCTGTCGGAATACACGTTCGACACCTTCATGATGATCCAGCAGCGTAACGGCAAGCTCTAAGCTTTAGTCGACTACGGTAGCACCGAGGCCCGGATCTCAGGATCCGGGCCTTTTCTGTTGCAGCCCTCTGGACAGGTCAAAAAGAAAGCCCGGCTTCTCGCCGGGCTTGGGATTCGGGCAGATTGACCCGTCTAGTGCTTCATCGCCTTGACGATGTCCTCGGTCATCTTCTTGGCGTCGCCGAGCAGCATCATCGTGCCGTCCTTGTAGAACAGCGTGTTGTCGATGCCGGCATAGCCGGAGCCGAGCGAGCGCTTGACGAAGAGGCAGGTCTTGGCCTTGTCGACGTCGAGGATCGGCATCCCGTAGATCGGCGAGGTCTTGTCGTCGCGCGCCGCCGGATTGGTGACGTCATTGGCGCCGATCACATAAGCGACGTCCGCCTGCGCGAACTCCGCATTGATGTCCTCCAACTCAAAGACCTCGTCATAGGGCACGTTGGCTTCGGCGAGTAGCACGTTCATGTGTCCGGGCATGCGGCCGGCGACAGGATGAATGGCGTACTTCACCTCGACGCCGTGCTCCTTCAGCGTATCGGCAAGCTCGCGCAGCGCATGCTGCGCCTGGGCGACGGCCATGCCATATCCTGGCACGATGATCACCTTCTCGGCGTTCTGCATCAGGAAGGCTGCGTCGTCGGCGGAACCCTGCTTCACGGTCCGCTGGATCCCGTCGTCGGCACCCGCTGCAGCCGTTTCACCGCCGAAGCCGCCGAGGATGACGGAAATGAAGGAGCGGTTCATCCCCTTGCACATGATGTAGGAGAGGATCGCACCCGAGGAGCCGACCAGTGCGCCGGTGATGATCAGCGCCAGGTTCCCGAGCGTGAAGCCGATGCCGGCTGCGGCCCATCCCGAATAGGAGTTCAGCATTGACACGACGACCGGCATGTCGGCGCCCCCGATCGGGACGATGAGCAACACGCCAAGCGCCAGCGACAGGATGACGATCAGCCAGAACTGCGTATGGCTCTCCGTCTGTGTCAGCGCGACGATCAAGACGATGATCGCCACCAGCAGGCCGATGTTGATCAGGTGCCGGAAGGGCAGGAGGATCGGCTTGCCGGACATGCGTCCGTCGAGCTTGAGGTAGGCGATGACCGAACCGGTGAAGGTGATCGCGCCGATCGCGGCGCCGAGTGCCATCTCGACGAGCGCCTGCCCGTGGATCGTGCCGACATCGCCGATCCCGAAGGAGACCGGGTCATAGAGGGCGGCGGCAGCAACCATGACGGCGGCGAAGCCGACCAGCGAATGGAAACCTGCCACAAGCTGGGGCATGGCCGTCATCGGAATGGTACGAGCGATATAGGCGCCGGCACCGCCGCCGATGGCGAGCGCCAGCACGATCAGTACAAGCCCGCCGAAGTCCGGCGTCGCAAGCAGAAGCGTCGTGCCGATGGCAATTCCCATGCCGACCATGCCGTAGACATTGCCCTGGCGGCTGGTCGTCGGATGCGAGAGGCCGCGGAGGGCCATGATGAACAGCACGCCGGAGACGAGGTAGAGGAAGGCTGCAAGGTTCTGTGACATTGTTCAGGACCCTCAGCGATCTTTTTTCTTGTACATGGCGAGCATCCGGCTGGTGACCAGAAAGCCGCCGAAGATGTTCACCGAGACAAGCACCAGTGCCACGAAGCCGAAGCCGGTGGCATAGCCGCTGGCGGAGATGCCGACGGCGAGGAGTGCCCCGACCACGATCACCGAGGAGATGGCGTTGGTGACGGCCATCAGCGGCGTGTGCAGCGCCGGCGTCACCGACCAGACGACGTAATAGCCAACGAAGATGGACAGCACGAAGATCGCCAGCCGGAACACGAAGGGGTCGATTGCGCCGCCTGACACCCCGTGTGCTGCCTGGGCAACCGCTTCGGGAGCCTGTTCTGCCGCAACCCTTACAGCCTCGACGGCATGTTCGAGCCGATCAAGAGCCGAATTCATCACTTCGCTCGCCATCAAAGCCCCTCCTTCTTGTCAGGCGTTGCTGCTTCAGCCTTCTTGCGCGTTCGCTTGGGCTTGTCCGGCGAGGTCTCGCCCGAGACGGGAGATGCAGTCCTAGCCGGTTTGCGCGCGGGCACCGCAGCAGCGGGTGTTGTCGTCTCGGCTACTGATACCGCGGAGGCCGCGAACGATGCCGCCGCCTCGGCAAAATTGGGATGCACCACTTGGCCGCCATGGGTCAGCATAGTTGCCTTCACCAGTTCGTCGTCCGGATTGACCGCAAATTCCTTGGTCTCCTTCGAAACCATGGTCTCCAGGAAGGCGAAGAGGTTCTTCGCGTAGAGCGCCGAAGCAGAGGCCGCAACGCGGCCCGCCACGTTGGCGTAGCCGATGACCTTGACGCCTTCCACGGTGGCGACCGAACCCTTGACGGAACCTTCGATGTTGCCGCCGCGCTCGACGGCGAGGTCGACTGCTACGGAGCCGGCCTTCATTGAGGCAAGCATGGAGCGTGTCACGAGGCGAGGCGCCGGCCGACCGGGAATGAGGGCGGTGGTGATGACGATGTCCTGCTTGGCGATGTGATCGGCCACCAACGCCGCCTGCTTTGCCTGATAGGCCTCCGACATCTGCTTGGCATAGCCGCCAGCGGTTTCCGCCGCCTTGAACTCCTCGTCCTCGACGGCGATGAACTTGGCGCCCAGCGAGGCGACCTGTTCCTTGGCGGCCGGACGGACATCCGTTGCCGAGACCACGGCACCGAGGCGGCGGGCGGTCGCAATCGCCTGCAACCCGGCAACGCCTGCGCCCATGACAAAAACCTTGGCGGCCGGAACCGTTCCGGCGGCGGTCATCATCATCGGCAGCGCGCGACCATATTGATGGGCCGCGTCGATAACCGCACGGTAGCCGGCGAGGTTTGCCTGGGAGGAGAGCACGTCCATGGACTGGGCGCGGGTGATGCGCGGCATGAGTTCCATGGCGAAGGCGGTGATGCCGGCGCGTGCCATTTCGGCCAATGCGGCCTCGTTGCCGTAGGGGTCCATGCTGGCGAAGACGGCCGCGCCGGACCTGTACCCGCTAATCTCGCTCGACGTCGGACGGTTCACCTTCAGGATCACGTCCGCGCCAGCGGCATCAGAAGCGGAGCCGATGCGCGCGCCTGCTGCCTCGAAGTCGCCGTCGAGTATGCCTGACGCCGTCCCGGCGCCGGTCTCAACCACGATGGAGAAGCCCATCGCTGTGAGGCGCTTCACCGTTTCCGGCGATGCTGCAACCCTCTCCTCACCAGCCCCTTCGCGGGGTACGAAAATCACCTTTGCCACGATATGCCCTCCCAGATTCGTGTGCTGGACAGGCATGAATGTCATGCCGGTCCTTCCGATCATGTCGGTAGAGGGATCAGCGAAGCAGGTAGAAGCCGGCAGCGGTGAGGACGAGGAAGACGATGAGCGCGCCGAAGAAGCCGGCCCCGCCGAAGAACCCGGCCGCCATGGCGATCAGCAGGACGACCATGACCATGGTTCCCCACTTCGTCAGCGCGAGGAACATGTTGTAGGTCTTCTCGTGCTCGGGGTAATCCATGGAAGCACCCGTCTCGACTGGAGCGCTGTTGTGATTGTCCATTCGTCGTCTCCCTGATGCGGCCGCTCCGACCACCTTCTCGGCGCGGCCGTTGAAACCTGTCCGACCGGCCACGAGCAAAATGATCGGGGCCGATTTCGTTGGATTCTGGCCTTACACAAAGCCGCCACAAAGCGCAATGGCACCTTCTGGCGCAGGCAGTCGCGCTCCCGATTTTTCAGCTCGCGAGCGGCGTGGAATGCTGCCGGGCCAGTCGTGCCGTCGGCAGGATCGTCAGCGGCGCCATGCCGCTGAGCGGCGATCGGTCGAACATCAGACGGCGTTCGTAGGGCTGGGATTCGTAGATCGGGAAGCGGCTAAAGAGCTTCGGCCCGATCTCGCGGGTGCGGGACGCGAGAAGTGTCAGATCGAAACCATATATGCTGGCGAAGGTCGGTGGGACGACGGTATCGGCATAGAAATACCTGCGGTAGAAGGCGGAATGGGCGGGACGGATATGCTGCAGCATTCGGTCCGCATTGAAGTAGATCGCCGCCATGATCGTCGGCCTGACCGTCAGGAAAGGCAGGGCCGAGCGCTCGCCGTCCAGTTCGGGATCAATGGCGAGCCTTGCCGGGTCGATCAGCGTCATGCCGGCATCGAGGAAGGCATTCACTGCGTCGGGAAAGACGCCGGCCGACTGGCTGATCCGGTGGGTCGGGGTCACATGGTGCACCCTTATGGTGCTGACCAGTTCCTCATATAGATAGACCCCGAAGACGTAGGCGTGATCGTCGAAGTCGACCTCGTCGAGCATGCTGCTCGCGGAGAGCGGCAGGACGCCTCGCTCCTGGTAGGACTTGTAGCGAAGCCGGGCAATGTCTTCGAAATCCTCCTGGCTTTCGATACGGCGATACTCGACGGCGTCCAGGATCGAAAGAAGCTTGGTGGAAAATTCCTTGGTGGTAGCGGCACTATTATTGAGCATCTGCGGCAATCTCCTCAGAGTTAACGAGAAGTTAACCCGAGATTGTCCGCTTCGGATGTGCTGCCGCCCCGAACGGGCGGTATTTCGACGATTATGGTTAAGACCGAAGGGCGCGCGGCGCCTCCGTTCCGAGGCCGCTATATCACTGGCTTTAGGCGCTTGCGCGATGCCTTGACGGCCACAGGCTGACCGCTTGCACGGAGCATCCTGCTCGCGGCCTCCGCATCAACGGGTGGCGCAAAGACGTAGCCCTGGATCAGGTCCGCGAAGCGGTTCTCCTTGATGAATTGAAGCTGTTCCTGCGTCTCCACGCCCTCGATCACGATCCTCAGAGCAAGATCACGCGACAGTTGCGCAATTCCCTTCAGCAACTTCATCTGGCGTGGATCATGGGTGATGTCCCGGATGAAGGCGCGATCGACCTTGACGATGTCGAGCGGCAGGGAAGTCAGATAGCTGAGACTCGAAAAACCGGTGCCGAAGTCGTCGATCGCGATCGTGACACCCTTCTCCCGCAACTGATGCAGGACCTTGCTTACCGCGGCGGGGTCATCGATGAAGCAGCTTTCTGTCAACTCCACGTGCAGGCGCCATGGTGGCAGGCCGGTGCGCGAAAGAATTTTGAGTATGTCGCCGAAGATGTCCGGATTCAGTAGGTCGTGAGCGGACAGGTTTACGGAAAGCGCCGTCGGGTGCTCCCAGCCGGCGCAATCGCGGCTGGCCCGTTCCAGTACGAAGCGCGTGATGCTGGAGATGATGCCCATCTCCTCTGCCATCGGAATGAAGACGTTGGGCGCGATCATGCCCTTTTCGGGATGCTTCCAGCGAACGAGTGCCTCCATGCATTCGATCCGGCTGCCGTCAACCGTGTACATGGGCTGGTAGGCAACCTGGAGCGCCTCGTCCTCGACCGCCCGTCGCAGCGCAGCCCGCAGCTTCTGCTCCTCGACATAGCGAGCATCCATTTCGGGTCGGAAGAAGGAGAGGGTGCCCTTGCCCTTCACCTGCGCATCGCTGAGTGCGAGATCGGCCTTGATCAGCCAGGTCTCTATATCGAATTCGTCGGCTCGACCGACGATGGCACCGCCATTGACGCAGATCTCGATCCGGAAGTCAGGGAGATCATAGGCACGCTGGATCTCCTCATGCACCTTCTGGACATGCGCCTCCAATTGCGGTCGGTCCTCGGCCATTACGAAGAGGGTGAATTCGTCACCCACCAGGCGCCCCGTGAGCAGATCGGGCCCACCCTGGGCAGACAGCCTCGATGCGACGGCCGCCAGTAGCCGGTCGCCGACCACGTGGCCCCGCAGGTCGTTGACGTGTTTGAAGGCTTCGAGATCGAGCACGACAAGGGCGGCAAGGCTGTCAGGCGGGCGCCCTTTGAGTTCGGCCGATGCCATTGCGGCAAAATGAGACCGGTTGGACAGCCCCGTCAGCGTATCGAACTGCACCATGTTCAGGATCTTCGCGTCTGCCTCGACGCGCGCGCTGACGTCCTCGAAGATCAGCACAACCCCGCCATCCTCGCGCCGGCTGGCGGAGAACTCCACATGCAGCCCTTCCTTGAGCTGAAAAAGAGTGCGGTCCATGTTGCCGCTCAACAAATGCCGCAGTTCACTGACGGCCCTCGTGCGGCGGTAGCCACTATGGGCTTCCAGCACCCCAACCAGCGGAAGCCCGCGAATCTCGGAAACGTCCGGCAGTCCCAGCAGGTCGGAGGCGCGGCGGTTGACGACTTCAATGCGGCCTTCGCTGTCCAGCATGACGAGGCCGTGGGCGATCGTCGTCAGCGCCAGATCAAGCTGGTTGGCGATAAGGCGAATCTTTCGGGCCGCCAGGACGTTCTTGTAGAGAAACTCGCGCACGCCATTGGCCATGGAGCGGGTCGTCAGGCCGAAGGGGATGAGCAGTAGTGACATCATCGCAAGATGCGTATCGCCACTGGCGATGCAGGCGATGATGATGGGGACGCAACAGCCGAGGGTCTGGAAGTCTACCGCATGGCGCGAGCCGTAATTGCGGCCGACAATGGACATCATCGATCCCATCGTCATTGCAATGCAGGTGAAGGCAACGAAGCTGTCCTTGAGGACGAGCATGGCGTGGCCGCTCGTCGTTCCCAGCAGGAGAGCGGTCATGGCGGCGCCCACGACATAGCGTCGCTCCCAGCGAGCGATCTGCTTGTCCGTCAGTGAGGTCTTGTCGACCTTGTCGAACCTCAGGAAATCGAAGAACCGGAGGGCGAAAACGAGCGGAAAGCCAGCCCCCGCATACAGATAGAACTGCGATCCCGTGTAGCTGAAGACGATAGCGCACCACACGACGTGGACCACCACGCCGGTAATCAATGTGCCGCGGTTTTCAAACAGCGAGCTCACGAAGGACAGGTAGACATCCGTCGGCAGCGTCGTTGCGTCTTGCGCTTTCATGGGTTGCCCCTCGTCTCGGCCCACCCTTGCCCGAGACAGCTTAATTTCGTCCGAATCGGCACCCCTTCCCCCATGAACCTGAGGGGTTGTTCGTTTTCTGCTTAACAGAAGTCAAAGAAAGCGCCGCAGGAATTCGCACCCCATCTTCACAGATTTCCTAACGGTGGCAAGCGGATCACAATCTCGGGCCGACTCGACCATTTGCTGGCGGCAGACTGTCGCGATTGGGTCGCAGAAGCCTTGAAAACCAGCGCATTGCACGCGCAGCCAATTGATTTTTGACTCTCCAGCCCATACAGGTCGCGCACTAACAACGGGACCCGGCAATCGCCCAGGCCGGTGGCGATGGCTGCAAGGTTCGACAGGAGGGGAAAAAATGGCTGCGCTGCTCGCACTCAGTCGCGCGATTGATGCCGTCACCACGGTGATCGGGAAATCGGTATCATGGCTGCTGCTCGCAGCCGTTCTGATCAGTACCGGTAATGCCATCCTGCGCAAAGCGCTCGACATGTCGTCGAACGCATGGCTGGAAGTGCAGTGGTACCTGTTTGGAACCGTCTTCATGCTGGCCGCGGCCTATGCGCTGCTGAAGAACGAGCATGTCCGCATCGACATCGTCTCGTCCATGTGGAGCAAGCGGACGCGCGACATCATCGACCTCGTGCTGCACATCATCTTCCTCGTGCCGTTCGCCGGGCTGATGGCTTATCTTGCCTGGCCCTGGTTCTGGCTTTCGTTCAACTCTGGCGAGATTTCGTCGAATGCCGGGGGGCTCACCATCTGGCCCGCCAAGCTGGTGGTGCTGCTGGGCTTCCTGCTGCTCCTGCTGCAGGCCTTCTCCGAGATCATCAAGCGCTACGCCGTCATCACCGGTCGGATTGTAGATCCACGTCATGATACGGCCGGCGAAATGCCGACTGCCGCGACGGAGGTCTGAGCGTGATCGACTTCATTGCCCACAATCTGCCGCTGGTGATGTTCTCCAGCGTCATGCTGATGCTGCTGCTCGGCTATCCAGTGGCCTTCACGCTCGCCGCCGGCGGCCTGATCTACTTCGTGATCGGCGTCGAACTGTCAGCGATTTCGCCGGAAATCCGGCTGTTCTGGCCGCTGTTGCAGTCGCATCCGGAACGCATCTACGGCATCATGTACAATGATACGCTTCTGGCGATCCCCTTCTTCACCTTCATGGGGATCATTCTGGAGCGGTCGCGCATGGCGGAAGACCTGCTCGACACGATCGGCCAGCTGTTCGGCCCGATCCGCGGCGGTCTTGCCTATGCCGTCATCCTCGTCGGCGCGCTTCTCGGCGCCACGACCGGCGTGGTCGCCGCATCCGTCATGGCCATGGGCCTGATCTCTCTGCCGATCATGATGCGCTACGGCTACAACAGGCCGCTCGTTTCCGGCACGATCGCCGCCTCGGGCACGCTGGCGCAGATCGTTCCGCCGTCGCTGGTCCTGATCGTCATGGCCGACCAGCTGGGCCGCTCGGTCGGCGACATGTATGTCGGCGCGCTCTACCCGGCAATGCTGATCGTCGGTACCTACTGCCTCTACATCTTCGCCGTTTCGATGGTGAAGCCGGAATGGGCACCGGCGTTGCCCATGGAGGCCCGCACGCTTGGCTCCGGCGTGACCTCGCTGGTCGTCATGCTGGTGATCGCCATCGCCCTCTATTATCTGGGCATGTACGTCCTGTTCACCGGCATCCAGTCGCCGGAGTGGCAGCTGGTTGCGGCGATGACCTTTGCCGTTGCCGTGGTTTATGTCGTGGCATTGGTCAACAGCCGCGTCGAGAAGAAGCTCATCTCGCGCTTGGCCGAGCAGGTCATCATCGTCCTCATCCCGCCGCTGGCGCTGATCTTCCTGGTGCTCGGTACGATCTTCCTTGGCATCGCCACGCCGACGGAAGGTGGCGCGATGGGCGCCACCGGCGCACTGCTTCTCGCCCTCGCCAAGGGGCGCCTGAGCTTCGGAACGATCAAGAATGCACTGGACGCCACGACGAAGCTGTCAGCCTTCGTGATGATGATTCTCATCGGTGCGCGCGTCTTCGGCCTCACATTCTACGGCATCAACGGCAATGTCTGGATCGAGGAACTGCTGCTGGCACTGCCCGGCGGCGAGTACGGCTTCCTGATCGTGGTGACGATCATCGTCTTCATCCTCGGCTGCTTCCTCGACTTCTTCGAGATCGCCTTCATCATGGTGCCGCTGCTGGCGCCCGTGGCAGAGGCGCACGGGATCGATCTCGTGTGGTTCGGGATCATCCTCGGCATCAACCTGCAGACTTCGTTCCTGACGCCGCCCTTCGGCTTCTCGCTGTTCTTCCTGCGATCCATCGCGCCGGCAGCGCCATGGCTCGACAAGGTAACCGGCAAGACGATGCCGGCAATGAAGACGACTGAAATCTACAAGGGTGTCTTCCCCTATATCGTCATCCAGTTCGTGATGATCCTCGTGGTGATCTTCTTCCCCGGGCTGGTGATGCACTACAAGACCGATCATCCGAGCGCCGATCCCACCGATATCCAGATCGAGATCCCCGGCTTCGGCGGCCAGGGTGGCGGGCTCGGCCTGCCGCCGCTGGGCGGCCAGGGAGGCGGAGGAGATGGCGGAGCGGGTGCGCCGCCTGCCATAGGCCTTCCGCCCCTCAATCTCGGCGAGCCGCCTGCCTCGGGCGCCCAGCCCGCGGCGCCGCCGGCCTTCGGCCTGCCGCCGCTCAACCTGGGTGGGGAGCAGCCGCAACCTTCGGCACCGTCAGAGCCCGAGGCTCCTGCCGCCCCGCCGGCCTTCGGACTGCCGCCGCTCCAGGGACTTCCGGGGCAACAGGCGCCGCAGCCACCGGCTCAACAGCCGGCACAGCCACCCGCGCAGCCGGACCTGAGCCAGCCGCCACCGATCAATCAGTAGGTACCAAGAACAAGCCCCGGCACGTCCGGGGCTTGTTCTTCGCTCCTGACCGGTCCGGTGCAGTGTCAGGCAGCGGGATTGGCTGCATCGTTCAGCACGAGCGAACGGTCCGTCCGGCGGCCGGAATGAGCTGGTACCTGACGCCGTGGCCTCCACGTGCCATATAAGCCGTAACGCCACCGGCAGGAGCATGCCATGAAGAAGATCGGTTTCCTTTCCTTCGGCCACTGGATGCCGTCACCACAGTCGGGCACACGCTCGGCCGAGGATGCTCTGCTGCAGTCCATCGATCTGGCCGTGGCAGCCGAGGAACTTGGTGCCGACGGCGCCTACTTCCGCGTCCACCATTTTGCCCGGCAACTGGCCTCGCCGTTTCCACTGCTCGCGGCAGTAGGAGCCAAGACCAGCCGCATCGAGATCGGCACGGCCGTGATCGACATGCGCTACGAGAACCCGCTCTACATGGCCGAGGATGCTGGTGCTGCGGATCTCATCGCCGGTGGGCGCCTGCAACTCGGCATCAGCCGTGGCTCCCCCGAGCAGGTCATCGATGGGTGGCGCTATTTCGGCTACGAGCCGGGCGAGGGACAGAGCGATGCAGACATGGGGCGTCGCCATGCGGAGGTCCTTCTCGACGTCCTGAAGGGGGAGGGCTTCGCCCAGCCGAACCCGCGGCCGATGTTCCCCAACCCGCCCGGGCTGCTTCGTCTCGAGCCCTATTCGGAGGGCCTGCGCGAGCGCATCTGGTGGGGTGCCGGTTCCAACGCGACGGCGGTGTGGGCTGCAAAGCTGGGCATGAACCTGCAGTCGTCGACGCTGAAGGACGACGAGACGGGCGAGGCCTTCCACATCCAGCAGGCCAAGCAGATCCGCGCCTATCGCGATGCATGGAAGGAGGCGGGCCATGACCGCACGCCGCGGGTTTCCGTCTCGCGGTCGATCTTCGCAATCGTCAACGACATGGACCGGGCCTACTTCGGCCACGGCAAGGACGAGGATTCGATCGGCTATCTCGACGCCAATACCCGCGCCATCTTCGGCCGTTCCTACGCGGCAGAGCCGGACGCGCTGATCGAGGAACTGCGCAACGACGAGGCTATTGCGGAGGCCGATACACTGCTCCTGACGGTACCGAACCAACTGGGCGTCGAATACAACGCCCACGTGATCGAGGCGATCCTCAAGCACGTTGCGCCAGCCTTGGGCTGGCGATAGGTAAGGCAGCCTGTTCTGCAAGACGAGGCAATTTGGAAGCTTCACCTGGATACGCGAACAAGTGAGTTCAGGAGGCTGGTATCCGCGGTGAGCTTCTCAAGGTTTTGAGGCCAGGGCGTAGCATGCTGAATTTTTCGACGTTCGTTCAGAAACTCAAACACAAACTGCGAGTGGCAAGGGCACTAAACGAACTTTCCCAACGGGTTCGTCAGCCCCGCGCTCCTAAGCCTCACGGGCTTCCTCACCCGCTTGTGGTATCTCTGACAAGTTATTCCGCTCGTTTTCCTGTGTTGGAGCTGACCCTAAAGGGCATACTTCATCAATCCGTTGGCGCCGATAAAACCGTTCTATGGGTTTCACGTGCTGATTATGCTAATCTTCCTGAGAGCGTCCTCGCGCTAAGGAACGAAGGGCTGGAGATTGCCCAGTGCGAAGATCTAAAGTCTTTCAAGAAGATAATTCCGACACTCCGATTGTATCCTGACAGTTTTATCGTAACTCTCGACGACGACGTCTACTATCGTGAAACCCTTCTCGAAGAGCTGATTTCGGCGTATGATTCAAATAGTCCCGCTATCATTTGTCATCGCGCGCATGAGGTTACTGTCGGCGCGTCAGGTTTGCCGCGGCCATATGCTGAGTGGAAGAAGATTAGGTCTGAGAGGCGGTCACCGCTCGTTTTTCCGACGGGCGTGATGGGTGTTCTTTATCCTCCGGGGGTGTTCCACGAGGACGTGTGCAACGAAGACCTATTTCAAGCGCTATGCCCTACCGCCGATGACGTCTGGCTCTATTGGATGTGGCGTCTAAAGGGGAACGAAGCCAAAAAGATTGGCGGGCGTACGCGGATACTGGAATGGCCCAGTAGTCAAAGCGTAAACCTTCGCAGCCCAAATACGCAGAATGGGGGGAATGATGCGTGCATTGCCAGATTGGTGGCAAGATACGGTCTCCCCGGCTTTGCGGCGTCAGGGCCTGTACCCAGCTCC
Organism: Pseudorhizobium flavum; assembly: GCF_902502825.2. The sequence goes on along the minus strand of NZ_LR723670.1, from coordinate 2,848,823 downwards.
GGGCAGAGTGGCAGCTAGCAGCCTGGACTCATCCAGAGAGCGTAAAGACGCAACTAGGTCCTGTTGACAAAGTATGGCAACCATATTTTTGCGGCGACCAGGGCGAGGAAGCCACCGAAAGATTTTCGGGTCTTGTCGTATCGGGTAGCAACACAACGGAACTGCTTGATCCGATTGAACATCCGCTCGATGCGGTTTCGATCCTTGTAGGTTCTGAAGTCGCAGACGGGCGGGGCTTTCCGGTTTGTCTTCGGCGGGATGACCGGCCTGATCCCTTGGAATGGGCGGCGACAATCACGCCGACGTCATACAAGCTCGGACGCAATTAGAGCAGTGGGCTGTCCTGTTTTCCCAGCCACGTTTCGATCACAGACGGATTGACGACGTATTCAGGCACCCGCCGCTCTGCCACCGCGAGAAGGTTCTCGCAAAATGCCTCCCGCAGGCGCATCTGCGACTCGACCGTATGTCCCACCATGTGTGGGGTGAGGATGGCGTTCGGAAGGTCGTGCAGCGGACTATCCTCTTTCAACGGCTCCGGGTCGAACACATCGAGGGCAAGACGCATAGCCGGTCGCTCTGCGGCGAGCGTGGCGAGTCTATCGTCGGGGATGATGCCGCCCCGCGCGATGTTGACAAACACCACGTCCGGTTTCATTCGGCGCAACGCGTCAAGATCCAGCATTCCCCGTGATTCAGGAGTGAGTGCAGCCGCCATGATAACGACATCGCTTGTCGCGAGCACTTCATCGAGGCTCTTGGAGGTGACGTAGGCAGGCATCGATCGCCTCGTGCGCACCGAAGCGACGAGCCTCACGCCCCATACAGACAGCCGTTCCGCGATAGCCTGTCCAATTTTGCCAAAGCCTATCAGGCCAACTGTCTTTCCCATGAGCATGCGCGCACGGACCTGCGAGGGACGCGGCAGGTTTTCGCGAAGGTGGCGCTCCGTGCCATGAAGGTCATAGAGCGAAGCCAGGGTGAAGAGAACTGCGGCCTCGGCCATGCTGACGGTGTTTTCCGCAATCTGGCCATTCGCCACGAGGATGCCGTTTTCCGTCGCGGCCGAAACATCGAACCCTTCGACCCCTGTGAACGGAGAAACCAGTGCGCGCAGACGCGGCATCCTGGCAAACAGCTCCCGGTCGGCTGCAAAGCTTGAGGTCGCGCCAAGGATTTCCAAAGACTGCAGTGCATCAACGGCGGCAAGCAGTTCCTCGCGCGTGACGAACCGTGCCACACCATGGCCACGCCGTTGCAAGGCATCATGGGCTGGATTGAAGAACCGATCAAAGGACGACGTTCCCACCAAAGCAACAGTCAAGATTTTTGCCTCCAAATGAGTTACCCGGCCAAACTTGGGTCTTGTTGACAACAGTATGGCAACCATATTTTTGCGGCGGCCAGGGCGAGGAAGCCATCGAAAGATTTTTCGGGTCTTCTCGTATCGGGTAGCAACACGACGGAACTGCTTGATCCGATTGAACATCCGCTCGATGCGGTTTCGATCCTTGTAGGCTCTAAAGTCGCAGGCGGGCGGGGCTTTCCGGTTGGCCTTCGGCGGGATGACCGGCCTGGTCCCTTGGAGCAGCAACTCCTCGCGTAGAAAGTCAGCGTCACATCCTTTGTCGGCAAGAAACCGCCTCGGCTTGCCAACCGGCATCGCCAGCAGGTCAGAAACAGCATTGTAGTCGGAAGCCTCTCCGCCTGTCAGGAGGAAGCCGAGAGGGCGTCCCTGACCGTCTGCGCGGGCGTGGATTTTCGTCGAAAAGCCGCCACGTGATCGACTAAAAGCCTCCTTATAAGTCCCCCTTTAGCGCCCGCAGCCTGAGAGTGGCCGCGAACTGTGGTGCTGTCGATCAGGTGCTGCCGGTCATCGGCCAGCCCCAACTCGACCAGCGTTTCAAGCAGTGCATCCCACACCCCTTGTTCCGCCCAGCGGCGGAAGCGCACATAGACGGAATTCCACTTTCCGTAGCGCTCATGCATGTCGCGCCAGGGGCAGCCGACCCGCAGAACATGTAGCATGCCGTTCAGATACCGTCGATTGTCATGCGCGGACCGGGACTTTCTACCGCGCTCCGACGGCAAAAGCCCTTCGATGATCCGCCATTCCATATCCGTCAGGTCGCCGCGTGCCAAAACCGCCTCCTAAAAAGCAGTCTTGAATCATGCTTCCACTGATTTGGGAATCCACTTTGTCAACAGGACCTAGCTGCTGCGCGTGCGGGCGAGGCCGTCCTTGGCCGGCTGGTAGTTGGGGTCCAGACGGGCGGCATGGGCAAAGGACTTGGCGGCGCGGGCCCTGTCGCCGCGGGTCTCGTAGACCAGGCCCTGGTTGGTCCAGGATTCGGCCAGCTTGTCGTTGTAGGCGATCGCCGTGTTGATGTCGGCGAAGGCGTTCTCATCGTCGCCCATCGCCAGATAGGAGACGGCGCGGCCGTTATAGGGTTCCGGCGAGTTCGGCGAGAGCGAGATCGCCTTGGAGAAATCCTCGATCGCCTGGGCGTGTTGGCCGCGAAGCTGGTAGATCAGGCCGCGGTTGTGGAAGGCGCGACCATCGGTCGTGTCGAGCTGGATTGCTCGGTTGAAGTCGTTGAAGGCTTCGTCATTTCGGCCCGCCTGGCGGTAGATGTTGCCGCGGCCGATATAGGCGACATCGTAATTCGCGTTCAGCTGGAGCGCACGGTTGTAGTCGTTCGCGGCTTCCACGGGCTTGCCCATGTTGCGGTAGACGAGGGCGCGGTTGGCATAGGCCTGGTAGAATTGCGGATTGAGCTGGATCGCGCGGTTGAAATCGTCGAGAGCTCGGCTGAACTGGCCGGCCCGTCCATAGGCGGAGCCGCGGACGTTGTAGCCTTCCGGATCGCCGGGATTGGCATTGATGACGGCCGTCAGCGACGAGATGTTCTCTTCCGATCCCTGGGCGCGGTCGACGGTGATGAGATCGGTCGTCTGGGAAGTGGTCGAGCAGCCGGCGAGAAGAACGGAGGAGGCGAGCGCGAGTGCCGAGAGAGTGACCTTGCCGCGAATCGGGTGGGTGATGGTGAAAAAGCCGATGGTTGCGGACGAAGGAGCAGCAGTCTTGAAGGCCATCAGGCTCGGTTCCTCGTATCGTTCAGGAGCGGATTGTCGATCCGGTAAAAGCGAAAGGCGGCGGCGCCCAAGTCGCCACCGCCTCAATAGCACGTCAAAAACGTCAGAAAAACGGCCGATCAGCGGCCTGCGCGCGGAGCGGCGATCAGGCCTTCGCGCTGCATGCGCTTGCGGGCCAGCTTGCGGACGCGGCGAACGGCTTCCGCCTTTTCACGCGCACGCTTCTGGGAAGGCTTTTCGTAATAGTCGCGCATCTTCATTTCCCGGAAGATGCCTTCGCGCTGCATCTTCTTCTTGAGAGCGCGGAGAGCCTGATCAACGTTGTTGTCGCGGACAAGTACCTGCACGTGTAATCCCGTTCCTTGGTTTGGTTGCTCGCCGGAAATCCATGCCGATTCGAGGCGAAAGAATAACTGTGCCCGGCCGGAAAGCCGTGCGATTGGTTCGGCAGATAGCAGAGGCAGGGTCGGAAGTCCAGATACTCCGAGGCGACGGCCTGCCAAAAATATCGTGCGCGGCACGGGCGATCTACTCCAGCCAACCGATCTTGCCAACTCAGGAAAGCTTTAGGTTGCATCTCGGCATTGTTGCAATTTATGGTAAAAGCGTCATAGTGTTGTTTGCTGAAGGCGACAGGGGCGGAGGGGTGTGATGCGGACGCAGGTGCTCGCGGCTTTGATGGCGGTGCTGCCGCTGACGTCCTGCTCGCCGAACGCCGGCGCAGGCAAGATCGCTTTCGGCGAAACCATTGGCCTCTCGACCACCGGCAATCTCCGGATCATCACCGAGCGCCAACGTTACGGCATGCCTCCCGTCGTCTGTACCGAGCCGAGCCCGGATTACGCCATGCCTTCAACTTCACGCGCAAGGCAAAGCTCGATCTGCCCTCGCCGGCGGGTACCCGGACGGTGGATGGAGAGCTTTCATCCACGGAGACCATTGACGAAGGCGAAGGGCGCGCCGCCGCTGTGCTGGCGCTACGCGATGGGCTCTACAATGCCTGCCAGAGCTATGCGAACGGGGTGATCGGCCACGACGCCTACGCGATGATCCTCAGCCAGTATGGCGCCCTGCTGGTGGCGCTGGTCGGGAGCGACACGCTGAAGGGGGAGCCGGTAGCGTCCTCCATCGGAACGCAGAATGCCACCCTCTCGGCACTCACCGTCGCCTGCGTCAGCAGCTATGACAAGTCGCGCGGCGAGCAGACGAACGCGCTACTGACACCGGCATTTTGTAACAGTGTATTCCAGCGTGCGATGGCGCCGCGCCGCTGATTCAGGCCTCTGGCGACATTAGCAAAACAATCCTCTGCATGCGTCGCAAAAGAGCCATTGCGGGCCGTGTTGATTTGCGATGGGTATGTCTCTAACAGAACTCCGTTCCTCCAGGGAGTCGAAGGCGACATGCGCAAATATTCGGTCTTCGCCGTGGCCCGCGAAGCACTTCGCGGTCACAAGGGTTGGGAAGCCCAGTGGTCCTCGCCGGAGCCCCGCTCCAGCTATGATGTGATCATCATCGGCGGCGGCGGGCACGGGCTTGGTGCGGCCTACTATCTTGCCAAGGAACACGGCATCACCAATGTCGCGGTGCTGGAGAAGGGCTGGCTCGGGGGCGGCAATACCGGCCGCAACACGACGATCATCCGCTCCAACTATCTCTACGAAGAGAGCATGGACATCTACGAGCATTCCCTGAAGCTGTGGGAAGGCTTGAGCCAGGACCTCAACTACAACGTCATGTATTCGCCGCGCGGCGTGATGATGCTGTCGCACAACACGCATGACATGCAGAGCTTCAAGCGGCACATCAACGCCAACCGGCTCTATGGAATCGACAACGAATGGCTGACGCCGGAAGAGGCGAAGGCCTATGTGCCGGTTCTCGATATCTCGAAGACCGCCCGCTATCCGATCAACGGTGCGGCGCTGCAGCGGCGCGGCGGCACGGCACGCCATGATGCCGTCGCCTGGGGTTATGCCCGCGCGGCCTCCGACCGGGGCGTCCACATCATCCAGAATACCGAAGTCACCGGCATCCGCCGCGGCCCGAACGGCGAGGTGACGGGGGTCGAAACCAATCGCGGCTTCATGGGGGCGAAGAAGCTTGGCGTCTCCGCCGCCGGCCATTCGTCCGTCGTGATGGAGATGGCGGGGGTGCGCATGCCGCTTCATTCGACGCCGCTGCAGGCGCTGGTCTCCGAGCCGCTGAAGCCGATCTTCCCCTGCGTCGTCATGTCGAACACGGTGCATGCCTATATTTCGCAGTCGGACAAGGGCGAACTTGTCATCGGCGCCGGTACTGACCAATACAATTCCTATTCGCAGACGGGTGGGCTGCAGATCATCACCCATACGCTCGATGCCATCTGCGAACTCTTCCCGATGTTCCGCCGCGTGAAGATGATGCGCCAGTGGGGCGGCATCACCGACAACACGCCGGACCGTTCACCGATCCAGGGCGTGACACCGGTGCCGAACCTGTTCGTCAACTGCGGCTGGGGGACGGGCGGCTTCAAGGCTACGCCCGGTTCTGCCAACCTCTTCGCCCACCTGATCGCCAAAGGCGAGCCGCACAAGCTGGCGGCAGGCCTGACGCTCGACCGGTTCCGCACCGGGCGCCTGATCGACGAGGCCGCTGCCGCGGCCGTCGCACACTGATTGCCTCACATGACGAAAAGAGCGAACAGACGGTACATATTAATGGGCCTTGGTGCGGTACTAATCACGATGCTCGCCGGGCGAATACACCAACTTACGGGATCCGAACTTTCCCATCTATTGGTGGCGGCCTTCATGTTTGGCGCCTTTATCCTGCTGGTGATCCTGGGAGTTATGCCATGGGCTGGAACGCTCGCTCTGAAGCATCCTCTCCACAACACCGACGGATACCCTACCGACCATTCTCCCGAGCCAGAGAAGGAGATCGGTCCCTACATGTCCCAAGGGTGGCGGCGGAAACGTGAGCGCACGGTCCTCAGGTCTATAAAAGCCCTTGGTCTCTACATCGAGCCTGATGAAAAGAGTTGAACGATGCTGCTGATCCATTGCCCCTATTGCGAGGAAGATCGCTCGGAACTCGAATTCCGCTGGGCGGGCGAGGCCCATATTGCAAGGCCGGAGGACATCGCCGGCATCACGGACGAGGAGTTCGCCGAGTTCTTCTTCCTGCGTAACAACGAGAAAGGCCTGACCTATGAGCGCTGGCGCCATATCCATGGTTGCGGGCGCTTCTTCAACGCGGCCCGCGATACGGTGAGCGACAAGTTCCTGATGACCTACAAGGCGGGCCTGCCGAAGCAGCCGGTGCCGGGCGTCTCGGCGACGGAGAAGACCGTCGAGACTTATGAGCAGACCGAGGGAGATGCCCGATGAGTGCTTCGGCGAAGAACCTCGGCGCCTACCGCATCACGGGCTCCGGCCGCCTGACACCTGCGCGCACGGCGCGTTTCACCTTCGACGGCAAGAGCTATACGGCGATGGACGGCGATACGGTCGCTTCCGCGCTGCTGGCCCATGGGGTTCATCTGGTCGGACGCTCGTTCAAGTATCACCGGCCGCGGGGCATCCTGACCGCCGGACCGGAGGAGCCCAACGCGCTTCTTGACGTTTCCCGCGACGCTGCCCGCCGTCAGCCCAACGTGCGGGCCACCGTCCAGGAGGTCTTCGACGGGGCGAAGATCTCATCGCAGAACCGCTGGCCGTCGCTTTCCTTCGATGTCGGCGCGGTCAACAACCTCTTCTCGCCCTTCTTCGCCGCCGGCTTCTACTACAAGACCTTCATGTGGCCGAAGGAAGCCTGGACGAAGGTCTACGAGCCCTTCATCCGCCGTGCCGCCGGCCTCGGCGTCGCGCCGACGGAAGAGGATCCGGACCGCTATGCCAACCGCTTTGCCCATTGCGACGTGCTGATAGCCGGCGCCGGGGTTGCCGGCCTGACGGCCGCTCTCTCGGCTGCCTCCACCGGTGCGGAGGTGATCCTCGTCGACGAGCAGCCGGAGGTGGGCGGCGCTCTCCACTTCGACACTTCGACGACCATCGACGGCCAGGACGGCTATGACTGGGCGCAGGACACAGCCGCGAAGCTGCGGGCGATGCCGAATGTGCGGGTGCTCACCCGGACCACCGTCTTCGGCTACTACAACCACGGCTTCCTCGGGCTTGCGGAACGGGTGAGCGACCACCTGGACCACACCGGACGTGACACGCCACGCGAGCGCCTGTGGCAGGTGCGGGCGAAACGCGTGATCCTCGCGACCGGGTCGATCGAGCGGCACATGGTGTTCGCCAACAACGACCGCCCGGGCATCATGCTGGCGTCTGCGGCGCGCACCTTCCTCAACCACCATGGTGTCGCCGTCGGCCGCAATGTCGGTGTCTACACCGCGCATGACAGCGCCTATGAGGCGGCGTTCGACCTGAAGCGGGCGGGTGTCCATATCGCTGCCATCGTCGATTCCCGCGAGCGGCCGGGCGAGGCAGTGCTGGAGGAGGCGCGGGCGCTCGGCATCAACGTGCTGACCGGCCATGCCGTGACAGATACGGCGGGGCGCCTGCGGATCAGGTCGATGACTGTGGCCCGCAACGGAAATTTCGACATCCGCACGATCGCAGTCGACGCACTGATCGTCTCGGCGGGCTGGACCCCCTCTGTGCATCTCTTCTCGCAGTCGCGCGGCAAGCTGCGCTGGGATGAGGCGAACCGGCGGTTCCTGCCGGACGTCTATGCGCAGGACTGCGTCTCGATAGGCGCCTGCAATGGAACCGACGATCTTGCCGAAGCAATCGACGAAGCCATTACCGCCGGCGGCGGCAGGATCGCGGTCCGCGGCGAGAGCCGGTTCGCCTGGACTGGCGGCATGATCGGTGCCGCGGAAGGTGCTGGGCCTGATACGACGGTCAAGGCCTTTGTCGACTTCCAGCACGACGTCACGGCGAAGGACATTCGCCTTGCGGTGCGCGAAGGCATGCACTCGATCGAACACATCAAGCGGTTCACGACGAACGGCATGGCATCCGACCAGGGCAAGCTCTCCAACATGCACGGGCTGGCGATCGCCGCAGAAATGCTCGATCGGCCGATCCCCAAGGTCGGTCTCACGACCTTCCGCGCACCCTATACGCCGGTTACCTACGGCACGCTGGTGTCGCATTCGCGCGGCGAGCTTTTCGACCCCGCCCGCAAGACGCCGATGCACGAGCTCGAAGCGGCCGAGGGTGCCGAATTCGAGGATGTCGGCAACTGGAAGCGCGCCTGGTATTTTCCGCGGCGCGGCGAGGACATGGCCTCTGCGGTCAACCGCGAATGCCGCACCGTCCGCGACGTCGCGGGCGTCTTCGACGCCTCGACGCTCGGGAAGATCGAGGTGGTCGGGCCGGATGCGGCGCAGTTCCTCAACCTGCTCTACACCAACGCCTGGGACACGCTGCAGCCCGGCAAGTGCCGCTACGGCATCATGACCCGCGAGGACGGTTTCATCTATGATGACGGCATCGTCGGGCGGCTGGCCGAGGATCGCTTCCACGTCACCACGACGACCGGCGGAGCGCCGCGCGTTCTCCATCACATGGAGGACTATCTCCAGACCGAGTTCCCGCACTTGAAGGTGTGGCTGACCTCGACCACAGAGCAATGGGCGGTGATAGCCGTGCAGGGGCCAAGGGCAAGGGAGATCATCCAGCCGTTCGTCGTGGGCGTGGATATCTCCAACGAGACCTTCCCGCACATGAGCGTGGCTGAATGCACGGTCATGGGCGTTCCGGCCCGGCTCTTCCGCATGTCGTTTACCGGCGAACTCGGCTTCGAGGTGAACGTCCCCGCAGATTACGGTCCGGCAGTGTGGAAGGCGATCTGGGAACGGGCGAAGGGCATGGGCGGCTGCCTCTACGGCACCGAATCTATGCACGTGCTGCGCGCCGAAAAGGGCTATATCATCGTCGGCCAGGACACCGACGGGACGGTGACGCCGGATGATGCGGGTCTCGGCTGGGCGGTTTCGAAGAAGAAGACCGACTTCGTCGGTATCCGTGGCCTGAAGCGCCCGGATCTCGTCCGCGATGGCCGCAAGCAACTCGTCGGGCTTCGCACCAACCGGCCAAGCGACGTGCTGGAAGAGGGGGCGCAGATCGTTGCCGACCCGAACCAGCCGAAGCCGATGACCATGCTCGGCCACGTGACGTCGGCCTACTGGTCGGAGAACTGCGGCCGCTCGATCGCCATGGCGCTCGTCGCCGGCGGCCGGGAGCGGATCGGCCAGACGCTCTATATCCCGATGAAGGATCGTACCATTGCCGTCGAAGTGACCGACACGGTGTTCTTCGACAAGGAAGGAGGCCGCATCCATGGCTGATCTCGCGCAACGCACGCTGCCGCTTGCCGGCGTCCATGGCGGTTCCGCAAGTGTGAGGCTGACGCCGGCCCAACCAACCGAACGGATATCGCTGCGGGCCCGGGCGGAGGACGTGACTGCCCTTTCGCAGGCTCTCGGGTTCGACCTGCCCACAAGGCCGAAGACGTCCGCCTCCGCGAACGGACGCACCGCGCTATGGCTCGGGCCGGATGAATGGCTGGTGATCGGCGAGGCCGGGTCGGGGCTGATGCGGGCGGCGCAGGAATCCGGCGTGCTGCATTCCGCTGTCGATGTCTCCCACCGTAATACAGCGATCCTCGTCGAAGGACCGGGTGCTGCGGCAGCAATCAATGCCGGCTGCCCCCAGGACCTGTCGCTCAAGGCTTTTCCCGTGGGCGCCTGCACCCGCACCATCTTCGGAAAGACCGAAATCGTGCTGTTGCGGACGGGCGAGGAAAGCTTCCGGGTGGAGGTCTGGCGATCGTTCTCGGACTACGCCTTCGGGCTACTGGCCGAAGGAGCTAGGGACGCAGCGCTCTGAGGGAGCAACCTGCTCTGCCTGCTCAGCGCCAGCCTTCCCACTTCACCCAGCGGCCGTGGAAATCGGCACGTCCGACCTCCTGCGCCTCGCCTTTCGGCCAAACCTGCAGGGTGATCGCGGCACCGTCACGCCTGCCGTCAGCCTCCATCTGAAGGCGGGCAAATGGTGCGTCCGGCGTGGCGCGTTCTCCGGCCTCGCGGATGATGGCTTCGCCCTGCGCACGATCCTCCGGCGGCAGGTACTGCCAGGCGATGGTGTGGTAGAGCACCATGACGGTGCCTGGGCGGGATTCGGCCAGCATCCACGGCAGCCATGACAGGGCCCCGAGCCGGTCGACCGGTGGAGGTGCTGAGGCGGCAATCGACAAGGCTGCCCGCAGGCGCTCCATGCGGTCGGCCTGGTCCGCCCAGACATAGGACATCAGCCTAAGCCGGTCGTCGGCTGAGGTCGGGTCGAGAGGGTTGAGGTCGCAGCCACGGCGATCGCGAACCTCGACGTCCGCATCCGGCGGTCGCGGTCCGTGCCATTCCGGCTCGAGGCGCACGGGCGACGCCGGATCGCCCCAGTCGAGATCGCCGAGCCGGTAGCGATACCGGTCCCACTGGAGGTTCAGGCCGGCACTGGCGCCGACTTCCAGGAGGTCGAGAGGTTTCTCGAACATGTGCGCCAGCGTCAGGAAAGCGGGCAGGAGCGCGCTGCTTCGCCGGATCTCGTTCGTTTGCGGTGCCGACTTGAGGCGGGTGAGCAGGAACGCCTCGTGCCGAACCATCGCCGCCTCGATTGCGGCCCACAATCTGTCGTCCGACACATCATGCGGCGGATAGACGGCAACGAGCCCATCGTCTCGCTGCGAAAGAACGAGGGCGTGCAGGCCCCCAGCGAGACGCAAGGCCAGCGCATCGCCAGTCCCACTTGGATCATAGGGCCAGTCGAGGATCACGCGCCCGACCGGAAGAGCGCGATCGAGTCTGCCGGCAGCGAGACGGCAAAGCCGCGCAGTGAAGGGTGAACCCAGGTCCTCGCAGGCCAGGGCCTGCCGCTCGAACGAGGCTCGTACGACGTCTTCACGATCCATGCTGGCCTCGTCAGATGTGGAATTCTACAGCGTTAAGTTCAGCGCCTTCTCCCGTTCGAGATACTCGCGCTGCTTGTCGGTGATGTAGTCGCGGACGATGGGTGCGGCGTCTCGCTTCCTCGACATCTGCATGTGGAAGACGAGCTGGCTGCCGGTGCGGAACATCATCTCGGCGCTGATCAGGTAGAACTCCCACATGCGCGCGAAGCGCTCGTCATACATGGCGATTACCCGCTCGCGGTTCTTCTCGAAGCGCTCCGCCCAGTGGGCAAGCGTGGTGGCGTAGTGGACGCGGAGGAATTCGAGGTCCATGACCCAGAGGCTGTTCCTTTCCACGCTATCGAAGACTTCCGACAGCGCCGGCGAATAGGCACCGGGAAAGATGTATTTCCTCAGCCACGGGCTTGCCATGCCGGGCGGGCTCATGTGGCCGATCGAGTGGAGAACGGCGATGCCGTGATCCGGCATCAGGTCGTTCAGGTGGCCGAAGAACTCGTCGTAGTGCTGCACGCCGACATGCTCGAACATGCCCACCGACACGATGCGGTCGAACCTGTCATCGACGTCGCGGTAATCGCGCAGCTCGAACGTCACGCGATCCGACAGACCTGCCTGCCGGGCCCTTTCCGAAGCGAGCTTCTGCTGCTCCTTCGAAAGGGTGACGCCGGTGACATGGACGTTCTCCAGCTTGGCGAGGTAGAGCGCCAGATCGCCCCAGCCGCAGCCGATGTCGAGGACGCGCATCCCATCTGCCAGGCATAGCTTGGATGCGAGAAGGCGCAGCTTGTTGCGCTGCGCCTCTTCCAGCGTCTCCCCGGAATCTCGAAAATAGGCGCAGGAATAGAGCATGTTTTCGTCGAGGAAGAGCCGGTAGAAATCATTGCCGAGGTCGTAATGGTGGGCAACGTTCTTCTGTGCCTCGCCCTTGACGTTCGACTGCTGGCGCTTGCGGAAGCGCATCTTGATCGCGCGAAGCGCCTTTTGCAGCGGGTAGGAGCCGAGCGACAGGCGGTTGATCGAGAAGAGCCTCAGGAAGTCCCGCAGCGTCGAACCGTCCTCGAAGCGCATGGTGCCGTCCATGTAGGCCTCCCCGGCGGCAAGCTCCGGGTTGAAGACGAGCGTTCGATAGAGCCGCTTGTCCGTCAGCCGCATGGTCACCTCCAGCCCCGGCGTACCGGCGAAGACGTGACGCTTTCCATCGGCGTCGATGACGGTGAGGCGGCCCTTGCGGATGAAGGATTTCATCATGTGGGAAAGCGGAAACATTCGTACCTCGCATATCGGCGGTGATCGATAGGTGGGTATGCGTATGCGTCTGCTGCGGATCAGGCGTCCGCGGGTCTGTCCTTGGGGTCGAACTGGACGATGGTGATCCAGTTGGCGGTCAGTGCCGGCTTCTTCTCGTTCTCGATCTCGACGGACACGTCGTAGGTGGTCATCAGCAGTCCGGCGCCGCGGAAGCGGCAGTCCGTGAGCGTGAACTGCCCGCGCACCAGGCTGCCGCACCGGACCGGCGACATGAAGCGGACCTTGTCGAAACCGTAGTTCAACCCCATGGTCTGCTCGCGGATCTTCGGCAGGCAATCGTAGTTCATCGCCGAAAGCAGCGAAAGCGTGAGGAAGCCGTGCGCGATCGTCCCGCCGAACGGGCTCTCCGCCGCGGCTCGCTCCGGGTCTACATGAATGAACTGGTGGTCGAGGGTCGCATCCGCGAATGTGTCGATCATCTGCTGATCGACGGTGATCCATTCGGAGGTCCCCAGCACCTGTCCGACCAGGCCCGGCACCTCTGCTAGCGAAATCTCGCGCGGCATGTTCCCTCTCCCATTCCCGTCTTCGGCTGCAATCTATAGGTGTTCATCGCGCTTGGACAGGCGAAGCATGACCAGCCTGCGGATCTTCGACAAGGAAGGTGACCGAACGTGGCGGAGACATGCCGGCCCACTCTTCACCTTTGTCGAGGGCCACCCAGCGTGAGGGCAGGGTGAAAAGCTGCTCCCGATGTGCCCGGTTAAAGACTACCGCGATGCGCGTGACGAGGTCTGTCTGCCGGTCCAGCGTCTTCAGGGTGACGGCGAGCTGGGCGGCCTCGGGCTGCTGCCAGTCTTCCTGTGCCACGGGCTTGCCCGAGGGGCCGTACCAATCGATATCGTCGCCGGCGTCGACGAAGAAGCCGTATTCCGAAAACACCGAGAGTCGCTTGCGCCAGCGGGCCAGGCGGGCCGTGTACTCGACCAGCCCCTCGTCCATACCTGCCCAGTCGAGCCAGGTCATCTCATTGTCCTGGCAATAGGCATTATTGTTGCCGCCCTGGCTTCGTCCCGCCTCGTCGCCCATGGCCAGCATGATGGCGCCACGGCTGGCAAACAGGGTAGCGAGAAGCGCCATCACGTCTCGCCGTCGCGCCTCGATGACCTGCGGGTCGTCGGTCGCGCCTTCGACGCCACTGTTCCAGGAGAAGTTGTCGTGATGGCCGTCGCGGTTTTCCTCGCCATTGGCGTGGTTGTGGCGCTCCTCGTGCGAAACCATGTCCATCAGCGTGAAGCCGTCATGCGCGGCGATGAAGTTGACGCTGCGTGTCCGGTGGTGTCCGTGGCGGGCAAAGATGTCCTGCGAGCCTGTGAGCCGGGTCGCGAGCTCCCCGAGGGTCCAGTGGTCGCCTCGCCAGAAGCGGCGGATGTCATCGCGGGCGCGGTCGTTCCACTCCAGGAAGGGAGGCGGGAAGTTGCCCAGCTGGTAGCCGCCGGGCCCAATGTCCCAAGGCTCGGCGATCAGGATGCGATCGGAAAGCACGGGATCGCTGATCATTGCCTGCAGGGTCTCGCTTTCGGCAGAGAAGCCGTGCGGTCCGCGGCCAAGGATCGGTGCGAGGTCGAAACGGAAGCCGTCGATGCCGGCGTTCAGCACGAAATGGCGAAGGCTGTCGAGGATCAGGCCGCGGACGAACGGATGGTCGCAGGCGACGGTGTTGCCGGTGCCGGTATCGTTTACCAGCGTGTCCGGATGACCTTCCACGTGGCGGAAGCAGGCGAGGTTGTCGAGGCCGCGAAGCGAGAGTGTCGGACCGGCGCGATCGCTCTCGCCGGTGTGGTTGAAGACGAGGTCGAGGATGACGCCGATACCAGCCTCATGAAGTGCCGCGACCGTATCGCGCAGTTCGGCCACGCCCCCGGGGCACAAACGCGGATCAAGCACCATGAAGCCGACCGGATTGTAGCCCCAGCCGTTGGTGAGCCCGAGCGGTGGCAGGTGCCTTTCGTCGATCCAGGCCGTGATCGGCATCAGTTCGACCGCGTCCACGCCGATGCGCTTGAGGTGGGCGAGGACGGCCGGGTGGGCGAGGGCGGCGACGGTGCCCCGCTGATGCTCCGGGACGTCCGGATGCAGGATGGTGAAGGGGCGGACGGCGAGCTCGTAGATCAGGCCGCCGGTGCGGAAGAGCGGCTTCGAAGGCGTCACGGGGTCGTGCCGACGCAGGATGGCCTTCGGCATAAGGTGGACGATGTCTGTGCCGAAGTCTGCCAGGCGCCGGTCATAGACAAAGGGGCGGTCGATTTCGGTGGCGTAGGGATCCAAGAGCAGCTTCGAAGGATCGAACCAGAGGCCGCAGTCCGGGTCGTAAGTGCCGTGGGCGCGATAGCCGTAGCGGGTACCTTCACCGATGTCTGGAACGGAGACGCGGTGGATATCGCCAGCACCACGGACCATGACGTGGCGGGCGGTTTCCACGGTACCTTCCAGGTTGAAGATGCAGAGCTCGATCTTCGCGGCGTTCGCGGACCAGACCGCAAACTCTGCGCCGTGGGGCGCCAGGGTCGTCCCGAGCTTCATTCCGGATCCTTCTCATAGACGGCAAGGCCGTCCGGCAGTTGAACCCAGTCGTGCCTTCGGCAGTCATAGACCGAGACTTGCGGCGGTGGGAAGGAGGGATCGGCAAAGCCGCCCACGGCCACGGCAACCGATCGGTCGCCGACGCCTTCTTCCGTATGGAAGAGGTTGGTGCCGCAGACCGGGCAAAAGCGGAAACGGTAGCTTGCGCCCTGGTCTCCCGTGCGCAGATATTCGCTGGCCGCGCCAATGACCCGATAAGGCGTGCGGAAAGCCGCGAGCGCTGCGAACACGCTGCCGGTGCGCTGCTGGCAGGCGAGGCAATGGCAGACGCCGACATTGAGCGGCTCGCCGTTCACTTCGATCCGGAGCTGCCCGCAACTGCAGGACGCGGTTCTCGTCGCCACTGTCTGGCTTCCTCCTGTCTCTGCGATCAGGTGATTACGGTCGGTCCCGTGCGGCCGGTGCGTGTCTTGATCTCGGCAATCTCGTCGGCCACCGCGATCAGGTCACTGAGCGCCGCCTGCGTCTCGATGCCGTGACGCGACGCGTCCGGCTCGTAGCGCTCGACATAGATGCGCAACGTCGCGCCGGAGGTGCCTGTGCCGGACAGGCGGAAGACGACGCGGCTGCCGCCCTGGAAAAGGATGCGGATGCCCTGCCTGGTGCTGACAGAGCCGTCGATCGGATCGGTGTAGGAGAAGTCGTCCGCCGCCTCGACCTTGAGGTCGCCGAAGCTTTGGCCGGGGAGCGATGACAGCTTGCTGCGCAGCGCGTCCATCAGCCCGTTCGCCGCATCGGTATCGACTTCCTCGTAGTCGTGGCGCGAATAATAGTTGCGGCCATACTCGGCCCAGTGCTTGCGGACGATCTCCGCGACGCCTTCCTTGCGGGCGGCGATGATGTTCAGCCAGAAGAGGATTGCCCAGAGGCCATCCTTCTCGCGCACGTGATCAGACCCGGTGCCGAAGCTTTCCTCGCCGCAGACGGTGACCTTGCCGGCGTCCATCAGGTTGCCGAAATACTTCCAGCCTGTGGGCGTTTCGTACATGCCGAGCCCGAGTTTTTCCGCCACGCGGTCGGCGGCAGCGCTGGTCGGCATGGAGCGCGCGATGCCGGCTATGCCCTTCGCATAGCCGGGCGCGCATTTCGCATTAGCGGCAATGATGGCGAGGCTGTCGGAGGGGGTGACGAACATGTCCTTTCCGACCACCATGTTGCGGTCGCCGTCGCCATCGGAGGCAGCGCCGAACTCCGGGCCATCGGCGCTCATCACGTCGTCATACAGCTCCTTCGCGTGGACGAGGTTCGGGTCCGGGTGGTGGCCGCCGAAGTCCGGCAGCGGCGTCGCGTTGCGGACGGAGCCTGCCGGTGCGCCGAGACGCTTCTCGATGATCTCCTTGGCGTAGGGACCGGTAACGGCACCCATGGAATCCATGGCAATGCGGAAGCCGCCGGAGATCAGATTCCGGATGGCATCGAAATCGAAAAGGCTCTCCATCAGCTGCGCATAGTCGGCGACCGGGTCGACGACCTCGACCGTCATACCGGCGAGATCGCAGCTGCCCTGCGTGTCCAGGTCGATATCGGGTGCGTCGGCAATCTTGTACTCGCTGATGATCTTCGACCGCTCGAAGATCGCCTCGGTGATCTTTTCCGGTGCCGGGCCGCCATTGCCGATATTGTACTTGATGCCGAAGTCCTCGTTCGGCCCGCCCGGATTGTGACTGGCCGACAGGATGATGCCGCCGAAGGCACCGTATTTGCGTATGATGTTGGAGGCGGCGGGGGTGGAGAGGATGCCGCCCCGGCCGACCATGACCTTGCCGAAGCCCGCAGCGGCGGCCATCTTCAGCGCCTTCTGGATGACCTCGCGGTTGTAGTAGCGGCCGTCGCCACCGATCACCAGGGTCTTGCCCTCAAAGCCCTCGAGCGAGTCGAAGATCGACTGGATGAAGTTCTCCGCGTAGTTCTCCTGCGCGAAGACGGGCACCTTCTTGCGGAGCCCGGAAGTGCCGGGCTTCTGGTCCTTGTAGGGGGCGGTCGGAACGGTCCGGATCATGTCAGCGGCCTTTCATCGTCATGTTCTTGTAGAGCTGGGCATAGAGCCCGGCGCTCTTGTCCCAGGAAACGTCGGTCTTCATGCCCTGCTTCTGTATCTCGGCCCAGGTCTTCGGCTCGCGGTAAAGGCGGAAGGTCCTGTTGACGGCGCGCTGCAGAGCGTGGGTTGTGGCGGGGCTGAAGCTGACCCCGGTCGCGGCGCGGGCAGCGAGCGCAGCGGGGCTGGCATCGATCACAGTGTCGTTGAGGCCGCCGGTGCGCGCGACGACCGGAATGCAGCCGTAGCGAAGACCGTAGAGTTGGGTCAGCCCGCAGGGTTCGAAGCGGGAGGGGATGATGATGGCGTCGGAGCCCGCCTGCATCAGGTGCGACAGCGGCTCGTCATAGCCCGTATGGATCGAGACGCGGCCTGGGTGGCGGGCGGCCGCGGCGTGGAAGGCGTTCTCCAGCCCCGCATCGCCCGAGCCCAGGACGGCAAGGCGACCACCCTGGGCAACGATCTCGTCGGTGACGTCCGCCAGCAGGTCCATGCCCTTCTGCCAGGTGAGCCGCGAAACGACGCAGAACAGGAGCCCCTCATCCTGCTTCAAGCCGAAGCGCTCGGCGACAGCATGCTTGTTCTCGCGGCGGCGCTTGAGCTTCGACGTCCCGTAGGTGGCGGCAAGCAGCGGATCGTGCTCCGGATTCCAGACCCGCGTATCGATGCCGTTGACGATCCCGTGCAGGTCTCCCGCGCGGGCCGCGAGCACGCCGTCAAGCCCCATGCCGAATTCCGGGGTCAGGATTTCTTCCGCATAGGTCGGGCTGACGGTGCTGATCGCCGTGGCCGCCTGCAGGCCGGCCTTCAGGTAGCCGACGCCGCCGTAGTATTCCACGCCGTCGATGGCATAGGCATCCGGCGGCAGGCCGAGATGCGGGAAGATGTCGACGCCGTACTGGCCCTGGAAGGCGATGTTGTGGATCGTCATCAGGCTCGGCGGCACGGAGCGTCCGGCATAGCGGAGATAGGCTGGCAGGAGACCTGTCTGCCAGTCGTGCAGGTGGACGAGGTCCGGGCGCCAGCCATCCAGGACGCCGAGCGCGATCTCGGCGCCGGCGCGCGACAGAGCGGCGAAGCGGCGCCAGTTGTCCGGATGGTCGCGCCCGTCCGGCCCCACATAGGGACCACCAGCTCGATCGAAGAGCGACGGGACATCGAGGATGAGCAGGTCGAGGCCGTGATGCTCCACCTGCAGGATGGTTGCGGGATGGCCGAGCAGATCGTCGAAGGCGTGGCAGCGCGTTGCATGTTTCACTGCAGCCATGACGGCCGGATACCCCGGCATCAGCGTGCGGGTACGCACTCCGTGTTCCTTCAGCGCAAGCGGCAGGGCGCCCGCCACGTCGGCGAGCCCGCCGGTCTTGATCAGCGGATAGACTTCGGAGGCAACCGAAAGGACGTTCATACGGCTCTACAGGTCCAGTTTGTCGATCATCGGCTGGGTGATCAGGCAGATGCCGTTCTCGGTGCGGCGGAAGCGCTTGGCATCGAGTTCGGGATCCTCGCCGACCACCAGACCTTCCGGAATGGTTACATTGGAGTCGATGACGACATTGCGAAGCTGCGCCCGACGGCCGATGCGGACATTCGGCAGAACCACCGCACCGTCGAGGCGGGAGTAGGAATTGGCGCGGACGCCGGTGAAGAGCAGGCTGCGGTGCAGCGTTGAGCCGGAGATGATGCAGTCTCCCGACACCACAGAGGAGATTGCCGAGCCGCGACGGTCCTCGTCGTCATGGACGAACTTGGCAGGCGGCGTGATCTCCGCATAGGTCCAGATCGGCCAGGACTTGTCGTAGATGTCGAGCTCGGGAAGAATGGCGGTAAGATCGATGTTCGCCTGCCAGTAGGCCTCGATCGTACCGACGTCGCGCCAGTAGGACTCGCGCTCGAAATCGGAGCGGACGCAGGACTTGTGGAAGCGGTGGGCGACTGCAGTACCGTTCTTGACGATGTAGGGGATGATGTCCTTGCCGAAGTCGCGGTTGGAGGAAGGATCCGCCGCATCGCGCTTCAGCACTTCGGCCAGGAACTTCGTGTGGAAGACATAGATGCCCATCGAGGCGAGGGCAAAGTCCGGCTTGTCGGGGATGCCTGGCGGATTGGCCGGCTTCTCGACGAAGTCGATGATCTCGTCCTTCTCGTTGACATGCATGACGCCGAAGCCGGTCGCTTCCATGCGCGGCACTTCCAGGCAGCCGACGGTGACATCGGCGCCGGAATCCACATGCTGCTGGAGCATGTATTCATAGTCCATCTTGTAGACGTGATCGCCGGCCAGGATGACCATGTACTCCGGATTGTAGGCCTCGATGATATCGATGTTCTGGTAGACGGCATCGGCCGTGCCTTCGTACCACTGCGTTTCCGAGACACGCTGGGACGCCGGCAGGATGTCGAAGCTCTCGTTGCGTTCCGGCCGCAGGAAGCCCCAGCCGCGCTGCATGTGGCGGATCAGCGAATGGGCCTTGTACTGGGTGGCGACGCCGATGCGGCGAATGCCGGAATTCAGCGCGTTGGAAAGGGCGAAGTCGATGATGCGGGCCTTGCCGCCGAAATAGACGGCCGGCTTGGCACGCCGGTCGGTCAACTCCTTGAGGCGGCTTCCGCGGCCGCCCGCCAGGACATAGGCCATGGCATCGCGAGCCAGTGGCTGATAGCGCTTGTCGTCCATTCTGCTCCCCCTCTCTTCTATACTTGTTCCAGTTCCAGCATGATCGTCGCCAGGGGCGGAAGCGTCATGGTGGTACTGATATCTCCTCCGGCGTCGACCGCCTGTACCCGGCCGCCATTGCCCTTGCCGCTGCCGCCATAGATCTCCGCATCCGTGTTGAGGATTTCCCGCCATCTTCCCGCGGTTGGCAAGGGGAGGCGGTAATTTTCCCGATAGATCGGCGTGAAATTGGTGATGACCGCCACCGGCCGCTCGCCCGGTGCCATGCGCAGCCAGGCGAAGACGGAGTTGTCGTGGTCGTCGGCAATCAGCCAGCGGAAGCCTTCCGGCTCGCAGTCGCGCGCGTGGAGTGCGGGCTTTGCCCGGTAGCAGAGGTTGAGGTCGCGGACGAGCCGGCGCATGCCCTCGTGCTGGTGGTAGTGCAGGAGGTTCCAGTCGAGCGCTTTCGCCTCGCTCCATTCGCTCCACTGGGCGAATTCCTGTCCCATGAACAGGAGCTTCTTGCCGGGATAGCCCCACATGAAGGCATAGTAGGCGCGCAGGTTGGCGAATTTCTGCCAGTCATCGCCGGCCATCTTGGCAATCAGCGAACCCTTGCCGTGGACCACTTCGTCATGGCTCAAGGGCAGGACGAAGTTCTCGGAAAAGGCGTAGACGAGACCGAAGGTGATCTCGTTGTGGTGATGCTTGCGGTGAATGGGCTCCCGCTTCAGGTAGCTCAGCGTGTCGTGCATGAAACCCATGTTCCACTTGAAGCCGAACCCAAGTCCGCCTTCGTGGACGGGATGCGACACCTTCGGCCACGAGGTGGATTCTTCGGCGATCGTCATCACGCCGGGGTGGTTGCCGTAGGATAGGCTGTTCAGCTTCTGCAGGAAGCGCACCGCCTCGAGGTTCTCGCGGCCGCCGTATTCGTTCGGAACCCACTCGCCCTCCTTGCGGGAGTAGTCGAGGTAGAGCATGGAGGCCACCGCATCGACGCGCAGCCCGTCGAGATGGAATTTCTCGGCCCAGTAAAGCGCGTTGTTGATGAGGTATGACAGAACCTCCAGCCGCCCAAAATTGTAGATGGCGGTGTTCCAGTCCGGATGGAAGCCCTGGCGTGGGTCCTCATGCTCGTAAAGGGCGGTGCCGTCGAAGCGACGCAGCCCGTGCTCGTCGGTGGGGAAATGCGCCGGTACCCAGTCCAGGATGACGCCGATGCCGACCTTGTGGCAGCCGTTGACGAAGCGGGCGAAACCCTCCGGATCGCCGAAACGCGCGGTCGGTGCGTAAAGGCCGGTCGTCTGGTAGCCCCAGGAGGGGTCATAGGGATGTTCGGTCACGGGCAGGAATTCGATATGGGTGAAGCCCATATCGGTGACGTAGGGGATCAGCCGCGCGGCGAGTTCATCCCAACTGAGGAAGGTGCCGTCGTCACGCCGCTGCCATGACCCGGCATGGACCTCGTAGATCGATATGGGCTGGCGGCGGTGATCGGCAGTCCGCCAATGGGTGCGGTGAGCCTCGTCCTCCCAATCCTGCTTCAACTCCGGCGTGGTGACGGACGCGGTGTTCGGCCGCATCTCCGCCTTGCGCGCATAGGGATCGGCCTTCAGAAGGCGTTCGCCGTCCCTGCCGATGATCTCGAACTTGTAGGGCGAGCCTGCCCGTACGTCCGGCGCGAAGATTTCCCAGATGCCGGTATCCTGCCGCAAGCGCATCACGTGCAGGCGCCCGTCCCAGTTATTGAAGTCGCCGACCACCGAAACCCGCCGGGCATTGGGCGCCCAGACGGCGAAGTGAAAGCCATCCACGCCCTGATGGCGGATCGGATGGGCGCCCATCTTGTCGAACAGGCGCAGGTGGGAGCCTTCGCGGACGAAGTAATCGTCCATGGGGCCGAACACGGGGCCGAAGCTGTAGGGATCGGTCACCGCCCATTCGTCGTCTCCGCCACGTCGAGCGCGATAGCGGATCGGTTTTGGTGAGGGGACGTCTACCGGCCCTTCGAAGAAGCCAGCCTCATGGCGCCGCTTCAGCAGGCCAAGCCGCGTTCCATCGAGAAGGTAGGCGGCAACCTCCTCGGCGCCAGGGATGAAACAGCGGACATGATAGCCGGTTGGCAGCTTGTGGAGGCCGAGCACAGCGAAGGGATTGCTGTGTCGGCCTTCCAGGATCGCCTCGATCTCCGACAACGGAATTTCGCCAGGGGCTCTTCCGTCGTCGGGCGACTTTGGCGCTGTCGTCATCAGGCTCTCCAGATTTCCGACGCGTACTGGCGAATGGTTCTGTCAGAGGAGAACCATCCCATCCGGGCGGTATTTCGAATTGTCTTTGAATACCATGATTTAGGGTCGGTCCAGATTTGGTCAACGGTCCGCTGTGCTGCCGCATAGGCATCAAAATCCGCGGTCAGCATGAACCAGTCGTGATTGTAGATCCCGTCGATCAGGCCGGTGAAGCGGGAGCGGTCGTCCGGCGAAAAGACGCCGGAGGCGATCGCATCGAGCGCCTGCGAAAGTTCCTTCGACTTCTCGATGATGGCGCGCGGCTCATGACCGTCGGCTCGGGCCTGGGCGACCTCTTCCGCCGTCAATCCGAAGATGACGATGTTATCCGCGCCCACATGATCGCGCATCTCGACGTTTGCGCCGTCCAGCGTGCCGATTGTCAGCGCGCCGTTCAGCGCGAACTTCATGTTTCCGGTGCCGGAGGCTTCCATGCCGGCCGTGGAGATCTGCTCCGAGAGGTCAGCGGCCGGCACCATGACTTCCGCCAGCGACACATTGTAGTTCGGTACGAAGACAACCTTGAGCAGGCCGCGCACCGCCGGATCGTTGTTGATGACGCGGGCCACATCGTTCGCGAGCTTGATGATCAGCTTGGCGTTGTGGTAGCTCGGCGCCGCCTTGCCAGCGAAAAGCTTGACGCGCGGCACCCAGTCGAGCTCCGGATGGGAGCGGATCTGGTCGTAGAGGGCGACCGCCTCGACGATGTTGAGAAGCTGGCGCTTGTACTCGTGAATGCGCTTGATCTGGATGTCGAACATGGCCGACGGATCGAGGCGCACGCCCATTCGGCTGCCGACGAGATGCGCAAGCTGGACCTTGTTCTCGCGCTTTACGGCGGCGAACTTCTCCTGGAAGGCGGCATCGTCCGCGAAAGTGTCGAGAGCGTGCAGCGCTTCCGTGTCATCCAGGAACTTGTCGCCGATCGCTTCGCGGATCAGCGAAGTCAGCGCCGGATTGCACTGCATCAGCCAGCGGCGCGGCGTGATGCCATTGGTCTTGTTGTTGATCCGGTCGGGATAAAGCGTGTGAAGGTCCGAGAAGACGGTGACCTTCATCAGGTCCGTGTGGAGCGCCGACACGCCGTTGATGGAATGGGAGCCGATGAAGGCGAGGTTACCCATGCGCACCCGGCGGTCGCCGTTCTCGTCGATCAGGGAGATGGCGCGGATCTGCTGATCGCTGAAGTTCTTCGCCTTGCGGGCCTCGACCAGGATCTTCGCGTTGATCGCGTAGACGATCTGCATGTGGCGGGGCAGCAGGCGCTCGAAGAGCGGCACGGGCCAGCTTTCCAGCGCTTCGGGCAGGAGGGTATGGTTGGTGTAGGAGAAGGTGCCGCGGGTGATCTCCCATGCCTCGTCAAACTCCAGTCCGTGCACGTCGGTGAGCAGGCGCATCATCTCGCCGATCGAAACCGCCGGATGCGTGTCGTTCAACTGGATCGCCACCTTGTCCGGAAGATTGGAAAAGTCCGGATACTGCTGCAGATGGCGGCGCAGGATGTCCTGGAGCGATGCGGAGGAGAAGAAGTATTCCTGCCGCAACCGCAGTTCCTGGCCGGCGGGATTTGCATCAGCCGGATAGAGGACGCGGGTCAACGCCTCCGCCTTGTTGCTCTCGCGCAGGGCGCCGATGTGGTCGCCGGCATTGAAGGCATCGAGCAGGATCGGGTCGATCGGCTGGGCCGACCAGAGGCGCAGGGTGTTGACCCGCTGGGCGCGCCAGCCGACCACCGGCGTATCGTAGGCGGTCGCGATCACCCGTTCGGCCGGTTTCCAGACATAGCGCGGCGGCTCGTCATAGCCGCCGATGGTTTCCACCGAACCGCCGAAGCCGATCTCGTAAGAGCTTTCGCGCCGCTCGAACTCCCAGGGGTTGCCGTGGGCAAGCCAGGTTTCCGGCAGTTCCACCTGCCAGCCATCCGCCATCTGCTGGCGGAAGAGGCCGTGGACATAGCGGATGCCATAGCCATAGGCGGGAATGTCGACTGTCGCCATAGACTCCATGAAGCAGGCGGCGAGTCGACCGAGGCCGCCATTGCCCAGCGCTGCATCGGGTTCGAGGCCCGCAATGACATCGAAATCGACGCCAAGAGAAGCCAGTGCATCACGCAGTTCATTCATGAGGCCGAGATTGGACACGGCATCGCGCATCAGCCGGCCGATCAGGAATTCCAGCGAGAGATAGTAGACCCGCTTGTCGCCCTTTTCGTAAACGCGGCGTGTGGAATCCATCCAACGGTCGATGATGCGGTCACGGACCACGAGGATGGCAGCCGTCAACCAGTCGTGCGGCTTGGCTACCTTGGCATCCTTGCCGATGCGGTAGGTGAGGCGCTCTATGATCTCTGAGGCGAGGATTTCGGGACGGGTGCTGCGGGGGCTTGGCTGCGGGATTTCCACAGCCGGGAGGCTATCATTCATGGTCTGCCAACTCTTCCGGTAGGGCAGGCGGGGAGGCGGCCTGCGTGAACCTTCGGTCTTCCTGTATTCGAGTCAGTTTACGCACCGACGCGGGAAGCTGGCAATAAATCGATTGAGGCGGCGGAAAAAAGGCGGGGATAGGGGTGAGCGTGGAAAGCGACGAACCCGCCGGTCGGGCGGGTTCGTCGCATGAAGGCGAGTCAGTTGGTGAGGCGCGTTGCGGATTGGGCGGCTTTCTTGCCGATCGCCTCGAAGGCAGCCACCAGATCATCCATAGTCTCGGGCTGGAAGTAATTCTCTGCACCACTTGCACAGTAGTTCAGGAGTTCCTTGCCGCGCGAAGGGGCCATGAAGGCGACTGAGAAGATTGTGATCTTGTCCTTCTTGGCCTCCTCGCATTTCTTTCGCACCTTGTTGTCCAGGTTCTCGTTCCAGTTCGAGCTATTGCCCGTCATTTCACCGTCGGTCATCAGCAGGATGTATCGATCAAACTTGTCGTTATCCTTGGATTCGTGCGCGTCCTTCTCCGCTTCATTCTTGCTCTTCAGTGCGTCCCAAGCATTCTTCAAAGCGCCATTGGCGTCGGTTCCTCCCGTTGGAAGGTACGGAAGGGCCTGGACGTACTTCTCGACGCCGTCCACGCCCCATTCCATTGCCCGAGCCGGTTGAGTTTCATCGGTATAGGACGTGGCGCCAAGGCGAACCATCGTCTTGTCCGGATCTGCCTCCCGGAGGGTTGAGAAGAGCACTGCCGAAGCGGCCTGCAGGGCTTCGATCTTCCGAACATAGCATGGAGAATTCGAAGCAGGATATGGCCAGGAGTTTCTCGTGTAGTTGTCGCAGGTTCCCGGCTTCGTCTGTTCGGTTACGAATGCCATTGAGCCCGAGCGATCCAGAGCGAGATACATCGAAAGTGCCGAGCGCTCCTCCTCCGTCCCACTCGTCGACGTACCGCTGGTGGCAATGTTCATCGAACCTTGGCCGAGCACGCCCATCAGCGGCGTTAGGGCGAGGTCGTAATTTGACCCGACCTGGACCTGGAATTTCTTGCCAGTGGCGGTCGCTGTGGTCTTGATATCGATGTCGAGCGTCCCGGCAAGGGCGCTCGCGGCTTCGGCACCCAACGTGTTGGACGCCTGCCCGAGGAAGAACTGCTTCGCAAGCTCGCGGGCGGCCGCCTCATCGGCAGCTTCGCCGCTGGCGAGCGCCGTGGAGGCTGCAAGCGCCGCGGAGTCGGCGGCTTCCTGCAACTGCGTCTTGGAGACCATCATGTTGGTGAGGTCCAGCGCGACACCGGCTGCTCCGAGCAGGACGGGGAGCAGGATTGCCGTCATCATGCCGAAATTGCCGCTGCGGTCATTCAGGAGCCGCGAGAAATTCTGCCACGCCATCATCTTCCCATCCGCCCAAAACAGCTGAACCTCGGCATTGAATAACAGGAGGCCGTGGAGGAAGGGCTAAGCGGAAAGCTCAGATTTTAATCAATGGCCCGATTGGTGCCAAAACGGCCCGGAGCGGGGACGGAAGTGCCCGGAGGAGCATGCATTCGGCGTCAGCTCGCAAGGCGAGGCCGCCTTGCGAGCGCGCAGGCCTCAGCCGCGACCAAACTCGTCGACGATGCGGATGATGTCGTCCTCGCCGAGATAGGAGCCGGTCTGCACCTCGATCATCTCGAGCAGGATCTTGCCCGGGTTGGAGAGACGATGGACCTCGCCCTGCGGGATGTAGACGCTTTCGTTCTCCCGCACCGTCTTCACCTCGTCGCCGACAGTAACCTCGGCCGTGCCCTTTACACAAATCCAGTGCTCGGAGCGGTGATGATGCTTCTGCAGAGACAGCTTCTTGCCCGGCGAGACGAACAGGCGCTTCACCTGGAAGCGGTCGCCGTTGAGAATGGAGGTATAGCCGCCCCAGGGACGGTAGGAGGTAGGGTGGCTCTCGGTGAGTGCCGAGGTCGCCTTGTCGGCGGCGAGCTTCTTGACCATTCGGCCGACATTCTGGCTCTCCTCCAGCCGCCCAACATAGACCGCATCCTCGCTGGCGATCACCACTACGTTTTCCAGTCCCTGGACGGCGAGATGGCTGGTGCGGGACATGACGAGAGAATCTCGCGTATCCATCAGTGTCGCGTTGCCGGAAACCATGTTGCCGGCCTGGTCCCGCGTGCCGAGCTTCCATACCGCATCCCAGCTGCCGAGATCGGACCATGTGAAGGACGAAGGAACGACGGCGGCATTCGAAGTCTTCTCCATGACGGCGTAGTCGATCGAGATGTCCGGGCTCCGGGCAAAGGCTGCGGCGTCGAGACGAATGAAATCGAGGTCAGTGATTGCGTTTGCGACGGCCTCGCGAGCCGCTTTGGCCACCTCCGGTGCGTGAGCCTCCATTTCCTCCATCAACTTGCCCGCCGTGAACATGAAGATGCCGGAGTTCCAGTAGAAGCCGCCATCCGCCAGCATGTGCTCCGCTTCCTTGAGCGGCGGCTTTTCGACGAAGCGTCTGACGGCATGGGCGCCGCCTCCGAGGGATTCGCCGGCTTCGATATAGCCATAGCCGGTGGCGGGTTCGGTCGGGGTGATGCCGAAGGTCACGAGCCTGCCGGCGATCGCTGCGTCCCGTGCAGACCGGATGGCGTCGAAATAGTGCTGATCGGCAACAATCTCGTGGTCAGATGCAAGCACCTGCATGACGGCATCGGGACCATGGCGATCGAGGATCAGGGCGGCAGCGGCGGCGATTGCGGCGGCCGTATTGCGGGCGACCGGCTCCAGCAGCGTGCCCGCCAGTTCGACGTCGAGTTCTCGGGCCTGTTCGGCGACCATGAAGCGGAAGTCTTCGTTGGTGACGACGATCGGCGACTCGTAGAGCATGGGGTCGGCAAGGCGCGCCAAGGTCGCCTGGTAGAGCGTCCGGTCACCCACGAACTGGATGAACTGCTTGGGAGCACTTGCGCGCGACAGTGGCCACAGGCGCGTTCCCTTGCCACCCGCCATGATCACGGGGATGATCTTCTGAGTCATGTCTGTCCTTGAATTTGTCCAGCTATACGTAGACTGTCTTCCTGCATCTTCTAGCGGCTGGCGTCGGAGAATCAAGAGAACCGATTACGCGCGCTAGAACAGCACCGACGACGGAGGATATCCGGTACGTCGGCTGCCGGCGACAGGACAAGATGACGACAGTGTTGAACGAACAAGAGAAGATGGACGCGAAGACGGCGCATTGCGCCGTGTGCGGTCGCAACCTGCCCCTTCGGCAGATGCATGAAATTCACGAGCTGAGGCCGGCCCTGCAGGCGATGATCGCGGAGCAGGTCGGTGACATTGACGACCAATCGCTGATCTGCGAGCGCGATCTTTCCCGCTACCGGCGGCTTTATGTCGAGAAGCTCCTGAACGATGAACGAGGGGAACTGTCGGAGCTGGACAGGCGGGTACTCGACAGCTTCGTGACGGGCGGCTCAACGGTGCAGTCGAGTGCCGACCTGGTGCTGGAACCGCCGCGCAGCTTCGGCGAAAGGGCCGCCGATGCGGTGGCATCCTTCGGCGGCTCCTGGAGCTTCATTCTTCTTTTCTGCGCCGTTCTTCTCCTCTGGATGAGTGTCAACATCTCGGGCCTGTTTGCCGAGCCGTTCGATCCCTATCCGTTCATCCTGCTCAACCTCGTGCTGTCCTGCGTAGCCGCATTGCAGGCGCCAATCATCATGATGAGCCAGAAGCGGCAGGAGGCGAAGGACAGGCAGCGGGCCGAGAGCGACTACATGGTCAACCTGCGGGCCGAACTGGAAATCCGCCAGTTGCACGAGAAGATCGACCACCAGATGGCGAAGCAGTGGGAACGGCTGACCGAACTCCAGCAGATCCAGATCGAGCTACTGGAGCGAAACGATCCATGGCAGGGCGAACGGAACTGATCGTCGCCTACCGAGTATCCGATCGAATCAGAAGACCAGGCTGCCGCCGATAATGGCGAGGACCAGGAAGATCACGAACACAAGCAGTGCAAGGAAGAACAGCACCTTGGCAATCGACGCGGTCGCCGCCGATACTCCCGAGAAGCCCAGGAAGCCTGCGACAATCGAGATGACGAGGAAGATCAGTGCCCATTTCAGCATGGCGTGTCCCTTTCGCTTGAAGCCGGAAAACGCAGGCGAGAAACGAATGTTCCGCGGTCTTGTAAGCAGCGGCGGGTCAATCCAGTAGATGGACCAGAAGCGGTCGCGGCGACCAGCGCGAGCCATGCTCGCGCCTGCAATATCTGCCAAGGTGAAGGATAGGATGGTGGGCGTGACAGGGATTGAACCTGTGACCCCTACGATGTCAACGTAGTGCTCTCCCGCTGAGCTACACGCCCATCCGATGTCGGCGCATAGACCATAAGGTGGCCGGGCCGTCAACTGGTTTTGATGCGGAATGCGAAGCTTTTTCACCGGCTTCGCATCACCCCGAAATTGCCGTCACGCGGCGGCGAGCATCTTGTTCACTTCGTCCACCAGATCGCGCAGATGGAACGGCTTGGAGAGGACTTTCGCATCCTTCGGTGCCTTCGAATCGGCGTTCAGTGCGACGGCGGCGAAGCCGGTGATGAACATCACCTTGAGGTCGGGGTCGAGTTCGGTGGCTCGACGGGCGAGTTCGATCCCGTCCATCTCCGGCATGACGATGTCGGTGAGAAGGAGCGAGAACGGTTCCTCACGCAAACGGTCATAGGCGCTCGCGCCATTGTCGAAGGAAGCGACGTTGTAGCCAGCCTTCTCGAGCGCCTTTACGAGGAAGCGCCTCATGTCGTTGTCGTCTTCGGCGAGAAGGATTTTTTGCATCGTTCGGGGGCCGTGTTCCATATTTTCGAATTTTTCGGAGCGTCAGCCTAGCCAATACCTGGTAAAAACCCATTTAACGGCGGCAGGCGCAGATCCTGACAGGACATAGATAGTATGGACTTCGGCGGGGGCAACTGGCAACATGCCCGTTCTGGAAGTTCATGACATGGTAAAGGCTAGATGGACCGGGCGACAGGCGAATTCGAGCAGTTCGAGATCAGAGAGCCCACCTGCCAGACCATTCCCTTCGTCTACAATTCGCCCCATAGCGGGCGCTGCTATCCGACGGCCTTCCTGGCCGATTCGAGGCTTGATTCGGTCGCCATCCGCCGCTCCGCCGATCACTATGTCGACGAGTTGTTTGCACCGGCGCCCGAACTGGGCGCACCTCTTCTCGCCGCCAATTTTCCGCGCGCCTATCTCGACGTGAATCGCGAGCCCTATGAGCTCGATCCGAAGATGTTCGACGGACCGCTTCCCTCGTTCGCCAATATCAGCTCGCTCCGGGTGGCGGGCGGGCTAGGGACTATTCCGCGAATCGTTGCCGAGAACATGGAGATCTATCGCCGCCGCCTCAGCGTCGAGGAGGGACTGGCGCGGATCGATAGGATCTACAAGCCGTATCACACGGCGCTCCGCAGGCTGATCGCCCGTACGCATGCGCGGTTCGGCACGAGCATCCTGATCGATTGCCACTCGATGCCCGGCAATATTCGCCTTTCCGGTTCCGATGTCAGGCCCGACTTCATCATCGGCGACCGCTATGGCACCAGCGCATCGGCGGATCTGTCGCGGGCGGCAATCTGCATCCTGAGCGAACTCGGTTTCACGGCGGTGCGCAACAAGCCCTATGCCGGCGGCTTTATCACCGAACATTACGGTCGCCCGACACGCGGGCTGCATGCGCTGCAGATCGAGATAAACCGGGCGCTCTACGTGGATGAAGTGACGCTCGAGAAGAGGCGGGACTTCGAGGCGGTCGCCGGAAATCTCTTCACCTTCATGCGGCAGTTGGCGGAAGTCGCCGACGAGCTTGCCGGCACCACGGCTCTCGCGGCCGAATAAGCTTGCCGGAACTGATAGGCAAAAAAAACCGCGCCGAAGCGCGGCTAGTCTAGGGAGGAAACACCCAAGGAGGGCATTACAGTCAGAGACTGTAATATGACACTATTATTGCAGTGCACAATTGTCAAGCAGATCCTGACGTTGTCCACATTTTGATCAGGCGCTGTTGCACGCTTCCCACATTGCTTCCTGCGCTCTTGCGGTTACAAGCAGCTTTCAGACCCTGCCGCCACGAGGTTTCCATGCTTCCCGACCGTGCCTTCTTCTATGCGCTTGCCGACGCCGCCAAGGCGGAGACGCTGCCACGGTTCCGGACCGGCGGCTACGTGACCAACAAGCTCGAGGGTGGATTTGATCCGGTCACGGAAGGTGACCAGGCCGCAGAGGCTGCGATCCGGGGGCTCATCGAGGATCGCTTCCCCGAACACGGCATACTGGGGGAAGAGCACGAGAACATCGGTCTGGATCGGGAGCACATCTGGGTGATCGATCCGATCGACGGCACGCGTGCCTTCATCTCCGGCGTGCCGGTCTGGGGCACACTGATCGGTTTCCAGAGCGGTGGGCGTTCGGTGATGGGGCTGATGGACCAGCCCTTCACCGGCGAACGATACTTCGCCGATGGGAAACGCTCCTGGTATAGCGGGCCGGACGGTGAGCGGCAGATCAGGACGCGCGACTGCGAGCGGTTGTCGGACGCCATCCTGTTCACGACCTCTCCACACATCTTCACGGGCGAGGATGCCGAGCGCTATCATGCGGTGGAGCGGCATGTGCGCCTGTTCCGCTACGGCACAGACTGCTACGCCTACGCGCTTCTCGCCTCCGGCCATGTGGACCTGGTGATCGAGAATTCGCTCAAGCCCTACGACGTGGGCGCGCTCATACCGCTGATCGAACACGCAGGCGGGATAATCACCACTTGGAACGGCGGTCGTCCGGAAATGGGAGGCAATATCATCGCCGCCGGAAGCCGTGCGCTGCATGAACAGGCGATGAGCATCCTCAACGGTGCCTGACCGGTCAGGCCGCAGTCTCCGACAGGTCAAGCCCGCCATCCAGGCCCGGCATGAAGGCTTCGATCGCAGCCAGCGCCTGGGCGCGATAGATGTCGCGCTCCTGGAAGAGTTCGTGCCGCGCGCCGTTGATGGTCACCAACTGGCCGGCCCGGAAGTTGCGGGAGAGTTCTTCCTGCTCGGCATAGGGGATGATGCCGTCGAGCACAGGCGCCAGGATCAGGGTCGGAATGGTAATGCGGGTCAGGTGCTCCTGACGCCTGACCCGGTCAACGCCTTTCAGCGTTTCATGCAGCCAGCGATAGGTGGGTGGCCCGACCGTCAGCTCCGGGTGAGCCGCGATAGTGGCAGCGTTACGGGCGAAGCGGGCGGTGTCGGAGGTCAGCGGATTACCGGGGAAGGGTCTGTCGATGCGCTCCTGCTCGGCCGATAGCCGACCGAGCCCGGTCCAGCAGGCAAGCGCGGCGACCTGGCGGATCACGGTGACCGGCCAGGTGTCGTGGCGCAGCCCGACATAGGGCGCCGACAGGGCCATGCGGCTGATGCGGTTCGACAGCCTCGGTGCCGCGGAAAGCGCGATCAGCGCACCCGTCGAGTGGGCGACGAGAAAGAAGGGCAGGCGCGTATCCGGCAGCACGATCTGCTCCAGGAATATTTCCAGGTCTCGCTCGTAGTCGGACATGCGGCGTACGTGACCCTTGCGGGGATCCTTCAGCAGCCGGTCCGAGCCCCCCTGGCCGCGCAGATCGAAGGTCGCCACCCACAGCCCCATCGCATTGAGGTCGCGGATCGTCTCGAAATACTTCTCTATGAAGTCATTGCGCCCCTGCATGAGGACCACGGTTCCGCGCGCCGGCGAGATCTGCGACCGGAAGATCGCATAGCGCAGCTTCGCGCCCCTGTAGCCGGTGAAATGACCGGCGGTGTAGTTCTCGGGCGCGGGGTTTTCGGGCGTCGGATAAAGTATGTCGGGCATGGTCCCACGGGAGCGTTGGCGATCCCACAGCGATAGGTGCTCATGCTGCAAGGTCAAGGAAAAAAGCCGGATCGACACCTGAGGACAAGCATCGACCCGGCCAGCGGACTGAAGAGAAGGGACGTGCTTCAGTCGTCGACGGTGCTTATGTCCGCCGATGGAAGGAGGTTTACGCGCCCCATCATGAACCCGCGTGAAACCTCGTGTTCATGGGAAGTTCATGCGGTGAGGAGGTGGTTGCGCAGGGCTCTTGAAGCGTCGCGGCGGAATTCCCATCTTCATTTTGCGGGCGCCGGAAGGGCCCGTTAAACCCCTGCCTCATCGCCATTCCGGGACGAGGCAGGAGAACAAAAAATCGCAACACGTCGCTTCCCAGGAGGACAATAATGCGTCACGTCGATTTCTCCCCCCTCTATCGGTCTACCGTCGGTTTTGACCGCCTCTTCAACCTGCTGGACACCCGCGGCCAGCCGGAGCAGGCGCAGACCTATCCGCCCTACAACATCGAGCGTACCGGCGAGAACACCTATCGCATCACCATGGCCGTTGCCGGTTTCGACGAGAAGGAACTCTCGATCGAAGCGCATGCGCATGTGCTGACGGTGAAGGGTGAAAAGACCGAGGAAGACAAGGCCGAACAGAGCGAATACCTCTATCGCGGCATCGCCAAGCGCGCCTTCGAGCGCCGCTTCCAACTCGCCGATCACGTCGAGGTCCAGTCTGCCTCGTTGAAGAACGGCCTGCTTCATATCGACCTTCTCCGGAACATCCCGGAAGCGATGAAGCCGCGCCGCATCGCCATCGCCGCCGAGGCAGGCGAGGCGCCAAAGACGATCGAAGCGCAGGTGGCGCCGCAGCAGGTCAACTAAGGCCTCTGCCTCTCCCAAGGCTTGGACGGCTCCTCCTTGCGGAGGGGCCGTATTCGTTTAGGTCAGCCTATAGCCGCCAAAAAGGCGTCGACGTCGTGGGCCGTGCTTGCGAAGCTCGTAACGAGGCGGATCAGCATCTCGCCTTCGCCCGCCGGTTCAGACATGTCGCGCGGCTCGAGCCAGTCGTAGAACTTGGCACCTTTCTCATGAGCCTTCTTCATCGTGTCGATCGGCACGATCGCGAAGACCTCGTTGGATTGGGTGGGCCAAGCGAGGCGGGCGCTGTTGGAGCCGGAGATACCGTCGCGAAGGCGGTCGGCCATGGCATTGGCGTGGGTGGCAAGCTCCAGCCACAGCCCATCCTTAAGATAAGCTTCGAATTGTGCCGCGATGAAGCGCGACTTGGAGAAGAGCTGTGCCGTCCGTTTGCGAATGAAGGGCAGTTCCCTGGCCATTTCTGGATTGAAGAAGACGATGGCTTCCGCACACCAGCAGCCGTTCTTCGTGCCTCCGAAGGAGAGGATGTCGACACCGCGCTTCCACGTCATCTCAGCCGGAGTGGTGTCGAGCGCAACGAGCGCATTGGCGAAGCGGGCGCCGTCCATGTGCAGCGGCAGTCCGTGCGCCCGGGCCGTCTGCGCGATCGCCGCAATCTCGTCCAGCGTGTAGACGCTGCCAACTTCCGTCGCCTGAGTCATGGTGATTGCCGCGGCGCGACCATGATGGACAGCATCCTGCGGATAGCGGGCGATCCTGGCCCCCAGGTTCTTCATATTCATCTTGCCGAGCGGTCCCTCCACCGGAACCATGCGCATGCCGCTGAAGAAATCCGGCGCGCCGCATTCGTCCTCGATGACATGCGCCTCGGAATGACAGAAGACGACGCCGCCGGGGCGGGCGACGCTTGCAAGGGCCAGCGAATTGGCGGCCGTGCCGGTGGCGACGAAGAAGACCGAGACCTCACGCTCGAAGATTTCGTTGAAGCGCGCCTCGACGGCACGGTCGAGGTCGCTCGTTCCATAGGCGGCGGCAAAGCGGGTGGATTCGCGCAGCAGGCGCTCGTTGATGGCCGGGTGAGCGCCGGCCCAGTTGTCGGAGGCAAAGAACATGAACGGCCCTTTCGTATGCCACCGAAACCTATCGCTTTCCGGCCGCCAATCAATCGAGCGCATTTCCAAATTCTCAATTGGCAAGCAGGAGACGAAATCGACATCCTTCTGACAACTAAGTTTCGCAGATTGCCTGCCTGGCGAAAGCTTCGGTCGCGAACGACACAGTTTGTGAGCCGGCGGGTCTTGTGAGGCGGGGGCAAGTATGTCATACCACGCGGCGAATTAGGTCAGAACAGTTGACCTAATTTCGGATCTCCCCTCTCTTTGAGGAGGAGGCTTGAAGCGAATTCCGCAAGAACAACCACCTTGTCCGCCGGACCGAAGGAGGATGACGATGACGAAGATTGTTGAAATGCGCGCCGCTGCTCGCGAAGCTGCGAAAGCGCCCGAGAAACGCACGTCTGTCGCAGCCTCCGGTCTTCCGCCCGCGCAGGGCCTTTACGAGCCGCGCAACGAGCACGATGCCTGCGGCGTCGGCTTCATTGCCCATATGAAGGGGCAGAAGTCGCACCAGATCGTCAAGGACGGGCTGTTCATCCTCGAGAACCTGACTCATCGCGGTGCTGTCGGTGCCGACCCGTTGATGGGCGATGGCGCAGGCATTCTCGTCCAGATCCCGGACCGTTTCTTCCGCGAGGAGATGGCGAAGCAGGGTGTAACGCTGCCAAAGGCCGGTGAATATGCCGTCGGCCACTTCTTCCTGCCGCGCGATGCCGAGCAGATCGACCACTTCAAGAAGGTGATTGTCGACGTGATCGCCGAGGAGGGGCAGCAGTTCCTGGGCTTCCGCGAAGTGCCGGTGGACAATTCCTCGCTTTCCAAGGCGCCCGAGATCGCCGCGACCGAACCCTATCACCTGCAGGTCTTCATCGGCGCGGGCCGCGACGCCGCGACGAACCACGAGTTCGAGCGCAAGCTCTTCCTCGTCCGCAAGGTGATCTCCAACCGCATCTACGACCAGTTCGGCGGACAGGAGACCGGTTTCTATCCCGTGTCGCTCTCGTCCTCGACCATCGTCTACAAGGGAATGTTCCTCGCCTATCAGGTGGGCGCCTATTACAGGGACCTGTCGGACCCGCGTTTCGAATCGGCGGTGGCGCTCGTCCACCAGCGGTTCTCGACCAATACCTTCCCGTCGTGGAAGCTGGCGCATCCCTACCGCATGGTCGCCCATAACGGGGAGATCAACACGCTGCGCGGCAATGTCAACTGGATGGCCGCGCGTCAGGCTTCGGTCTCCTCGCCGCTCTTCGGCGACGATATCTCCAAGCTGTGGCCGATCTCCTATGAGGGCCAGTCGGACACCGCCTGCTTTGACAACGCGCTCGAATTCCTGGCCCGCGGTGGCTATTCCTTGGCGCATGCGGTGATGATGCTGATCCCCGAGGCATGGGCCGGTAACCAGTCGATGAGCCCCGAGCGGAAGGCCTTCTACGAATATCATGCCGCCCTGATGGAGCCGTGGGACGGGCCAGCTGCGGTCGCCTTCACCGACGGCAAGCAGATCGGCGCGACGCTCGATCGCAACGGCCTGCGCCCGGCGCGTTACGTCGTGACCTCCGACGACCGCGTCATCATGGCGTCGGAAGCGGGCGTGCTGCCGGTACCGGAAGAGACCATCATCAAGAAGTGGCGGCTGCAACCGGGCAAGATGCTGCTGATCGACATGGAGAAGGGTCGCATCATTTCCGACGAGGAAGTGAAGAGCGAACTTGCCACCAAGCATCCCTACCGCAACTGGCTGGACCGCACACAGCTGATCCTGGAGGACCTGCGACCTGTCGAGCCGCGGGCGCTGCGCCGCGACGTGTCGCTGCTCGATCGCCAGCAGGCCTTCGGCTACACGTCCGAGGACACGAAGATCCTGATGTCGCCGATGGCGACGACCGGCCAGGAAGCCGTCGGCTCAATGGGGACCGATACGCCGATCTCGGCAATGTCCGCCAAGTCGAAGCTGCTCTATACCTACTTCAAGCAGAACTTCGCCCAGGTCACCAATCCGCCGATCGACCCGATCCGCGAGGAACTGGTGATGAGCCTCGTCTCCTTCATCGGGCCGCGGCCGAACATCCTCGACCACGAGGGCATGGCGAAGGCGAAGCGCATGGAAGTGCGCCAGCCGATCCTGACAAATGGCGACCTCGAAAAGATCCGCTCCATCGGTCACATGGAGGATCACTTCGACACCAAGACGCTCGACTTCACCTATGACATTGAGCGCGGCGCCGAAGGCATGCCGGAGATGCTCGACCGGTTGTGCGAGCGGGCGGAGGCTGCCGTCCGCGGCGGCTACAACATCATCGTGCTCTCCGACCGCCAGATCGGCCCGGACCGGATCGCGATCCCCGCGCTGCTTGCGACCGCTGCCGTCCACCATCACCTGATCCGCAAGGGGCTCCGGACTTCGGTCGGTCTTGTCGTCGAATCCGGCGAGCCGCGCGAGATCCATCACTTCTGCTGTCTCGCGGGCTTCGGCGCCGAGGCGATCAACCCCTATCTGGCCTTCGACACGCTGACCGACATGCATGCCCGCGGCGAATTCCCGAAGGAAGTCGACGCGAGCGAAATCGTCAGCCGCTACATCAAGGCGGTCGGCAAGGGGATTCTGAAGGTCATGTCCAAGATGGGCATCTCGACCTACCAGTCCTATTGCGGCGCGCAGATATTCGATGCGGTCGGCCTGTCGTCCGAGCTGGTTAACCAGTACTTCTTCGGCACCGCGACGACCATCGAGGGCGTCGGTCTGACGGAGATCGCCGAGGAAACCGTGGCGCGCCATCAGGCGGCCTTCGGCAAGGACCCGGTGCTGGCCCGCACGCTCGATATCGGCGGCGAGTACGCCTATCGCATGCGCGGCGAAAGCCATGCGTGGACGCCGGATGCGGTGGCATCGCTGCAGCATGCAGTGCGCGGTAACAGCCAGGATCGCTACCGCGAATTTGCGCAGATGGTGAACGACACCGCCTGCCGGATGAACACCATCCGCGGGCTGTTCAAGATCAAGTCGGCGGAGGATATCGGTCGCAAGCCAGTGTCGATCGACGAAGTCGAGCCGGCGGTGGACATCGTCAAGCGCTTCTCGACCGGCGCCATGTCCTTCGGCTCGATTTCCCGCGAGGCGCATACGACGCTGGCGATCGCCATGAACCGTATCGGCGGCAAGTCGAACACGGGCGAGGGCGGCGAGGAAAGCGATCGTTACACGCCGCTGGCGGACGGGTCGCAGAACCCCGAGCGTTCGGCGATCAAGCAGATCGCGTCGGGTCGCTTCGGCGTCACAACCGAATACCTCGTCAATGCCGACATGCTGCAGATCAAGGTGGCGCAGGGGGCGAAGCCCGGTGAAGGCGGCCAACTGCCCGGTCACAAGGTGGATGCAACTGTCGCCAAGACCCGGCATTCGACGCCGGGCGTCGGCCTGATCTCGCCGCCGCCGCACCACGACATCTATTCGATCGAGGACCTAGCACAGCTCATCTACGACTTGAAGAACGTCAACCCGGAGGCGGACGTCTCGGTCAAGCTCGTGTCCGAGGTCGGCGTCGGTACGGTTGCCGCCGGTGTCGCCAAGGCACGCGCCGACCATATAACGGTCGCGGGCTTCGACGGCGGCACGGGTGCGTCGCCGCTCACCTCGCTGAAGCACGCCGGCAGCCCGTGGGAGATGGGTCTCGCCGAGACCCAGCAGACGCTGGTGCTGAACGGATTGCGTTCGCGTATTGCGCTGCAGGTCGATGGCGGGTTGAAGACCGGCCGTGACGTGATCGTGGGTGCGCTGCTGGGCGCCGACGAGTTCGGCTTTGCCACCGCGCCGCTGATCGCGGCCGGCTGCATCATGATGCGCAAGTGCCACCTCAACACCTGTCCGGTCGGCGTTGCGACCCAGGATCCGGTGCTGCGCAAGCGCTTCAAGGGCACGCCGGAACACGTCATCAACTACTTCTTCTTCGTTGCGGAAGAGGTGCGTGAAATCCTCGCCTCGCTCGGCTTCACCAGGCTCGACGACATCATTGGCATGTCCGAGCTTCTGTCCAAGGACGAGATGATCGCGCACTGGAAGTCGAAGGGCCTCGACTTCACCAGGATCTTCCACAAGGTCGAGGCGCCGAAGGAAGCGACCTACTGGACCGAGCGGCAGAAGCACCCGATCGACGACATTCTCGATCGCAAGCTGATCGAGAAGTCCATGCCGGCGCTCGAAAGCAAGGAGCCGGTGGTCTTCGAGGTGCCGATCAAGAACGTCGACCGCTCCGTCGGCGCCATGCTGTCGGGAGCGCTCGCCAAGCGGTGGGGCCACAAGGGGCTGAAGGACGACACGATCCATGTGACGCTGCGCGGCACGGCCGGCCAGTCCTTCGGTGCCTTCCTGGCCCGCGGCATCACCTTTGACCTGGTGGGCGACGGCAACGACTATGTCGGCAAGGGCTTGTCCGGTGGCCGGATCATCGTTCGTCCGCCCGAGAACTCGAAGCTGAAGGCGGAGCAGGCGATCATCGTCGGCAATACCGTGCTCTATGGTGCGATCACTGGCGAGTGCTATTTCCGCGGCGTCGCGGGTGAGCGCTTCGCGGTCCGCAACTCCGGTGCGATCGCCGTCGTCGAGGGCGTGGGCGACCACGGCTGCGAATACATGACGGGCGGCATCGTGGTCGTGCTCGGCGAGACCGGCCGCAACTTCGCGGCCGGTATGTCGGGGGGCGTCGCCTATGTGCTCGATGAGGAAGGGACCTTTGCCAAGCGGTGCAACATGGCGATGGTCGAACTCGAGCCGGTGCCGGAAGAGGACGACATGCTGGAGAAGCTGCACCACCACGGCGGCGACATCATGCACAAGGGCCGCGTCGACGTGTCCGAGGATATGACGCGCCACGACGAGGAGCGCCTCTACCAGATGATCTCCAACCACCTGCACTACACGGGTTCGGAGAGGGCGAAGGAAATCCTCGACCGCTGGACCGAGTTCCGGCCGAAATTCCGCAAGGTCATGCCGGTGGAATACCGCCGTGCTCTGGAAGAGATGGAACGTATGCGCATGGGTGTCGCGGCGGAGTGAGCCGTCTTCGCCTTATTCATCGGCTGCTTGCCATGGGAGTAGCAGCCGCCGTGCCGGCGGTTGTGTTCGTGGCAAATGGCACTATCGCAGCAGAACATTGGGTGCTGGGGGCAGTCATCGGTCTTGCCTACTGGTACTGGGGGCCGACAGGCGCCTCACTTTGAAAAGGGACGATACATGGGCAAGGTAACGGGTTTCATGGAAATCGACCGGCAGGTCATGAAGTACCAGCCGGCATCGGACCGTATCCGCCATTTCCGGGAATTCACCATTCCGATGTCGGATGCGGAAGTCACCAAGCAGGCGGCACGCTGCATGGACTGCGGCATCCCCTACTGCCACGGCCCGACCGGCTGTCCGGTACACAACCAGATCCCGGACTGGAACGACCTCGTCTACAACAACAAGTGGGAAGAGGCGATCCGCAACCTCCATTCCACCAACAACTTCCCGGAGTTCACCGGCCGTGTCTGCCCGGCGCCCTGCGAGGAAGCCTGCACGCTGAACCTCGAGGATGCGCCCGTCGCGATCAAGACAATCGAACAGGCAATCGCGGACAAGGCATATGAGCTTGGCCTGGTCGGCCCGCAGCCGGCGACTGAAAAGACCGGCAAGAAGGTCGCCATCATCGGCTCCGGTCCCGCCGGCATGGCGGCGGCCCAGCAGCTCGGCCGCGCCGGACATGACGTGCATGTCTACGAGCGCGAGACGAAGCCCGGTGGCCTGCTGCGCTACGGCATCCCGGACTTCAAGCTGGAGAAGAACTTCATCGACCGTCGCGTCGAGCAGATGAAAGGCGAGGGCGTCACCTTCCACTGTGGCGTCAATGTCGGCGTCGATATGCCCGTTGAACAGTTGCTCGCGGAGCATGATGCGGTGCTCTACTGTGGTGGGTCGGAGACGCCGCGCGCCGCCGGAATCCCTGGTGTCGACCTGCAGGGCGTCTACGATGCCATGCCCTATCTCGTGCAGCAGAACCGCCGCGTCGGCCGTGAAAACATCGACAGCGTCGGCTGGCCGGCCGAGCCGATCCTGGCGGGCGCCAAGCACGTCGTCGTTGTCGGCGGTGGCGATACCGCATCCGACTGTGTCGGGACTGCATTCCGCCAAGGCGCGGTGAAGGTCACACAGCTCGATATCCGCCCGCAGCCGCCTGAAAAGGAAGACAAGCTTGCCGTCTGGCCCTTCTGGGCCACGAAGATGCGCACATCGTCCTCACAGGCCGAAGGTGCGGTCCGCGAGTTCCAGGTCGCCACTCTAGAGTTCGTCGGAGAAGACGGGCATCTGACGGGCGTGCGCTGCTGCGAGGTGGACGAGCGCCGCCAGCCGATCGCCGGCACCGACTTCATCATCAAGGCCGACCTTGCCTTCATCGCCATCGGCTTCTCGGGACCGCTGAAGGACGGCGTGCTCTCGGAAATGGACGGCAAGCTCGAACTCAATGTTGACCGGCGCGGCTCCACGAACGTCGTCGCCAATGACCGCGACTACAAGACGTCGGTGGACAAGTTCTGGGTCGCGGGCGACGTTCGCCGTGGCCAGTCACTGGTGGTCTGGGCGATCCGCGAAGGCCGCCAGGCTGCACGCGCGATCGACGAGGCCCTGATGGGCAGTTCGGTTCTTCCGAGGTAAAGCCTGCAATCCTGGATTAAGGCGGCGCCTTCCTCATCCATCATGGCAGATGAGGGAGGCGACCCTTGCGGTGAAAGCCTTACTGCGTGGTGCTTCGCTGATAGTCGTCGATGCGCCCCTTCGGGGCTGGAGGCAGTTCGCCACGCTTCACCAGCATGTCGCGCGGGGTTTCCACGAGCGGCGGCGGCGGTGGGGAGGCACCCAGCAGCTCGGCTCCACCGTCGAGCTCCGGGTCCATCACGCTGATGGGCTGGACGGGCACGGCCGTGGTCAGTGAGGGGGGCAGGACCTGCAGTTCCGGCAGGTTGCTGGCATCGAGCTTGACCAGTTCCGGGCTTGCCATCTCTCCCAGATGCCGCCGGGCATATTTCTCGACATAGAATGCAAGCTTGCGCTTGCCGGCCTTGGTGAAGTTGATCCCGTCGGAGCCACGCAGGCGAGCCTGCTGGCCGTTCATATCGGATCCGGTGACGATGAAGCGGCCTTCCTCGTCGACGAAACCATCCCAGATATCGACGAACTCGCCGCCGAGCTTCGCCACTTCCGTCCGGTAAAGGCCGTTCAGCTTCACGGCGTCGCGCATCAGCGACGGCGACTGGAAGGAAGGCAGGCCGACCCAGAGCAGCGGGATCTTCCGGCTGGTGACGATGGTGCCAAGTTCGCGGATGCGTCGTTCATATTCACTGAACCAGCCGTCGCTCGGGAAGTCGAGGCGCGCATCGGCCGTTTTCATCTGCTGGCGGTCGTTGGCACCGATCATCACCACGACCAGTGCGGGCTTCACCTCGTCGATCAAGGTGGGAAGCTGTTCCGGCCAGTTATAGTAGTCCTGGCGCACCAAGCCGGAAGAGCCATTGCTCCGTTCCGCGACGACGACGCCGGGCGATTCCTCGAAGGCGGTGGAGAGTTCGTCGCCCAATCCTCCGGCGAGGAAGTCACCGACCACGAGGATCTGGCGTGCATTCTCCAGCTTGGCCACCGGCTCCGGCTTCGGCGGTGCGGCTGGAGCGGCTGGCCGTGGCGCGGCTGCCCGTGCGGCCGGCGCGCGGCCGCGGGGGCGCGGCTGCTGTTGCCTCAGTTGCCTCTGGCGCCGCGGCTGCACGTCGATGATGGACGGTTCCGGGTCGATATAGCGACGCCCGCCGCCGAACAGCATGTCGAGCAGATTGCGGCGCTGGACGCGCTCCTGTGCCTCTGCCGGCGCCGGTGACGCCGGCACGACAAGAGCCACGGTGACCAAGATCACCAGGAAACGGCCGATAATGCCTTTGCCGCCGACCACATCAAACCTCATGTCCGCGCGGGGCTTCCCGCCCGCCTGCTCATGCAGGCGATGTGGGACGGAATGCGCGAGTTGTCAACGCAACGCGTTGAGCAGGGACTGCGACGGCTGACCGTCCGCCTGCATGCCAAGCCGCTGCTGGATTGCGGTGATCGCCGCCTTGGAGCCGGAACCGAAATTGCCGTCGATCTCGCCCTCGTAGTAGCCAAGCTGCTTGAGCTTTGTCTGCAGCTCGAACTTCTCGACGATGTCGAGCGTGCCATTCGGCCGTGGCCAGCGCTGATGAACGCCACCGTATCCGGCGATCTGGTCTGCAAGAAGGCCGACGCCGAGGGCATAGCTGTCAGCGGCGTTGTAGCGCTTGATGACAAAGAAGTTGCGGGTCATCAGGAAGGCCGGACCATTCGCACCCGCCATGAGCTTCAGCTCGGCGCGATCGCCGCCTCGCGGGAACGGCTTGCCGTTGGGGCGCGTGAAGCCCAGCGCCGCCCATTGTGCCAGCGTCTTGGTCTGTCCGTCATACTTCGCCGCGCCCTGCGGCAGCACCGCCTCGTAACCCCAGGTCTTGCCGGTCTGCCAGCCGTTCTTCTTCAGGAGGTTGGCGGCCGTGGCGAGCGCATCCGGTACGGAGTTCCAGATGTCTGCACTGCCGTTGCCGTCGGCATCGACCTTGTAGAGCAGATAGCTTGTGGGAATGAACTGGGTGTGTCCCATGGCGCCTGCCCAGGAACCAGTCAGGTGGTTCGGGGAGATCTCGCCCGACTGAAGGATCTTGAGGGCGGCAATGAGCTGGGTCCGTGCAAACTTGGCGCGCTTGGGATCGCCCCAGGCGAGGGTAGCCAAGGCCTGCGGGACATGATGCAGGCGATCCCGCTTCTCCAGCACCGCACCGTAGTTCGATTCCATCGACCAGATGGCCAGGAGAACGTGCTTGTCGACGCCGAAGTGGTTTTCAAGAGCCGCGAGCGTGCGGCCATGGCGCGCCAGCATCTCTTGGCCGACCTTCACGGTGTAGGGATTGACGCGCGAATCCAGGTAATCCCAGATCTGCGACTTGAATTCGGGCTGATAGGCGGCCTTTTCGAGGACTGCCCGGTCCGGTGCAGAGACGCCGGCGAAAGCCTTTTCATAGGTCGAACGGCTGATGCCAGCCTTGGCGGCCGTTGCATAGAAATCGGAGATCCAGGACTTGAAACCGGCATCGGCTCTGGCATCTAACGGATTGGTCGCCAGGGCTGCTCCTGCGGCCAGGGCGAAAATCAAACCGCGAAGGCGATAGGTGCGAAACATGGTCATCGGCAAATCGTGTCCGTCGTTCTTCAGGTTCATCCTTCATCGAACGTGATGTTCGACTTAACGAATGGATAACAGAACAGAGTCAACAAACCCTTTACCATATGAAGCAGCTCGCGTCATCGGTGAGGAAATCGTAGCAATTCTTGACTAGATGACGCGATTGTGA
Source organism: Pseudorhizobium flavum (assembly GCF_902502825.2). The sequence goes on along the minus strand of NZ_LR723670.1, from coordinate 2,805,183 downwards.
GTTGGCTCCCGACGGAGTACTTCAGGAGGTGTGCGTGGCACAGAAGAAGATACGCAAGGCAGTGTTTCCGGTAGCCGGACTAGGAACGCGGTTCCTGCCGGCCACGAAGGCCGTGCCCAAGGAAATGCTGACGGTCGTCGACAAGCCGGTGATCCAGTATGTCGTCGATGAGGCGGCGGAAGCGGGGATCGAACACTTCGTCTTCGTCACCGGTCGCGGCAAGGGTGTCATCGAGGACTATTTCGACATCCAGTACGAACTAGAGCAGATGCTGCGCGAGCGCAACAAGAACGCCGAGCTCAGCCTGCTTGCGGATCTGCTGCCGACCGCCGGCACGGCGAGTTTCACGCGCCAGCAGGTGCCGCTCGGACTTGGCCACGCCGTCTGGTGCGCCCGCGACATCGTCGGCAACGAGCCTTTCGCCGTGCTGCTTCCCGACATGATCATGTCGTCCGAGAAGAGCTGCCTGAAGGGCATGGTCGAGCTTTACGAGCAGACCGGCGGCAACGTGCTGGCTGTCGAGGAGTGCGACCCGGAGATGGCGCACAAGTACGGCATCGTCGGTGTCGGCGACAAGGTGGGCGAAGGCTTCAAGATCACCGAGATGGTCGAGAAGCCGGCAAAGGGCACGGCACCCTCCAACTACTACATCAACGGCCGCTATATCCTGCAGCCGGAAATCTTCAGCATCCTTGAGACGCAGGAGCGGGGCGCGGGCAACGAGATCCAGCTGACGGACGGCATGCTGGCGCTTGCCCGGCAACAGGAATTCGCGGCCTATCATTTCAAGGGCGAGACCTTCGATTGCGGCGCCAAGGACGGCTTCATCCTCGCCAACCTGGCATTCGCGCTCCAGCGCGGCGACATCCGCCCGGCGATCGAAGGACCGCTGAAGGACATGGTGGCGCGTCTTACTTAAGGACGCAGAGCCTGAAGCTACAAGACCGAGATGCCCGGTTCGCGCCGGGCATTGTCATCTGCGGAGGGTGAGGCCCATGCCGGCACGCCAGGTGTCGGTATCGTCGCCGCTGCGGAGCGTACGCTCGTATTCGAGATCACCGGTGAGATCGAGATAGGGGTTGATGCTCCAGGCGAGGCCGGCGCCGGCAAGCCAGGTGGTCTCGCTCTCGCCCTCGGGAAAGTCCCGCAGGGTGGCGCCACCGGTGAGGCGCCCGACCAGCCTATGGCGCAGCTGGTGCGTCACCACCGCGGTGGCATCATATTCCGTCCAGCCGCTTGCGCCGGGGGCCGTTGCGTCCTGGAGCGTCGTTCGTAGTGCCAGTTCGACATCGGTTCCCCGCTGCGGAGACCAGACGGTCCGTCCATCGAAGGTCACGCCGCCAAGGTCCTCAAGCCGCGCGTCATCATAGTCGGCGCGCGTGTATCCGGCCGCCAACTCACCGCGCAGCTTTTCGCTGAGATCGAATTCCACGCCAGCCCGACCGGCGTAACGCCAGGACGAGCGCTCGTATCCTGCCGAGTCGGAGCGATCGTCGTAGAAGCTGCGCCCGCCGGCTACTTCCACAAAGGGCACAAGCGCCGGCGAGAGCTCGTAGCCGAGCCTCAGCCTGCCATCGACCGTCGTTCGATTGCGGTCGCTGAGATCGAGGGAGGAGCCATCCTGCAGTTCGGCGTCCGAATAGAGTTCCCGGCTGACGCCGACGCCGGCGAGCCCGTGGATCAGGCCAGCATTCCGTTCGAGCGTCAGGCCGCCGTCAAACTGGTGAACACCGGACTGGACGCTGGCACCGCCGATGGCGTTGGGGTCGTTATTATCCTCGCGCTCAAAGCTGTAGCCGGCGCTGATGTTGGCAATGGTCTCGTCGGCGAGATCGAGGCGCAGGTTCGCATCCACTCGGCCTTCGGGCTCGATGTCGTCGCGGCCGCCGATATCGCGCTCGAATGTGCCCTCGCCATTCACCGTAAGTTCGTGGCGTGACCAGTCAGAGGTGAGGGTGCCGCGAATGGCGGTTGAGAGATAGTCGCGCTGGGTCTTCGTATCACCGGTGCGGATCGTCTCGCGGTTCACCGTATTGCTTACGGACGGGCGGAGCATGAAGGTGCCGAGGCGGATGCCGGTCGGATCGCCAGGAGGAAGAGGCGCCTCACCCGGGTCGATGGCGGCGCCTACGTCCAGGTTCTCCTCGTAGGAGAGGGACAGGTCTTCCTCGTAGGGAGGATCGAGAGGCGCCGGTGTGGGGATCGAACCGGTCGCAAGCATCTCTGAATTCGCCGAAGGATCTGCGCCGCCGGCCGGAGCAGAACCAGTCACGACGCCATAGGCCGAGGGGGCCGCCGAAGCCCCGGAAGGGAGCGCATTGGCAGAGGTTGGTAGCGGCTCCGGATTGGCATTGTTTGTTGCGGAGCGTGCCGGATCGAGCGTTTGCGCACCCGTGGTAACAGGCACCAGCAGGGACGTGCAGGCAAGCAGCACGGCCAGCGCCGGCAGGCGCGGCACAGGTCTTTCGCCTTGCTTGTCCATTCTCTCCATCCAGATGCCCGAGTGCGCAGCGGTTACGCAAACGTAAAGCCATGTGGTTAACACTTGGTTCTAGCGGGGGGCGGCGCTATCGTCCCGATGGACTTCGCCCGGCAAAAGCGGTAGATGCCGCGCCATGACACAGGAAGCACTCAAGGTGAGCGAGACGGCCGTCATCGAGTCCGCGCTGCGCACGATCTCGGTCGAGAGGCAAGGGCTGGAGGCCCTGGAGCAGGCCCTGCAGAACGGGCTTTCCGACCCTTTCCGGCAGGCTGTTGACCTCATCCTCGGGCTTAAGGGCCGGGTGATCGTCTCCGGCGTCGGCAAAAGCGGGCACATCGGCGCGAAGCTCGCCGCCTCGCTGGCCTCGACCGGCACGCCGGCATCCTTCGTGCATGCTGCCGAGGCAAGCCACGGCGATCTCGGGATGATCTCCAGGGACGATGCGGTCATCGCGGTTTCCTGGAGCGGCGAGACGGCCGAACTTCAGAGCATCGTCGGCTATTGCCGGCGCTTCTCGATCCCGCTGCTCGCGCTGACGGCGGGCGAGGCTTCGACGCTGGCGCGAGAGGCGAGCATCGTGCTTCTCCTGCCCAAGGCTCAGGAAGCCTGCCCGCACGGACTGGCGCCCACCACCTCCACCCTGTTGCAGCTTGCGCTCGGCGACGCGCTTGCGGTGGCGCTTCTCGAGGCCCGCGGCTTCACGGCCCTCGATTTCCGCGTCTTCCATCCCGGGGGCAAGCTGGGCGCCATGCTGAGGCATATCGGTGACATCATGCATACCGGAAGCCGTGTGCCGCTGGTGAAGAAGGGGACACCGGTTCCGACGGCTGTCATGGCGCTTGCGGAGATGCGTTTCGGTTGCGTCGGCATCACCGACGAGGATGGTCGCCTCTGCGGCGTCGTCACCGACGGTGACCTTGCCCGCGGGCTCAACCTCAATCTCGGTGCAATGATCGTCGACGACATTATGACGCGCGATCCGAAGACGGTGAAGGAAAGGACGCTCGCCACGAGCGCCATGGCCCTTCTCAATCAGCACAATATTTCGGCGCTCATCGTGGTCGACGACGAACGCCATCCGATCGGCATCGTCCACTTCCACGATCTTCTGCGCGTCGGCGTCGCCTGATCTAGGCGGCGGCTTCTACCTTCAAATCACGCCCGTCGGCGGAGACCACCGTCACGCGTGTTCCTGCCGGCAGGTCAGGCCCCATGACGGGCCACCAGGTGTCGTCAAGGCGGATGCGGCCGCGGCCTTCGCGGATCGGTTCATGGAGCGTTGCGGTGCGGCCGACCAGGCTTTCGCCGCGACGGTTGAGATATGGCTGGTCGCTGGTTTCGTGCCGGCCATAGAAGCGGCGTCCGGCGACCGCGAAAGCGCCGGCCAGAACCGCAAACAGCACGAACTGCAGCTGCCAGGACCAGAAGGCGGCATCCCAGAGCAGGAGCGACAGGAGGCCGATGACGACGGCGGCCGCACCGATCCAGATCAGGAAGACGCCGGGCGCGACAAGTTCGGCGGCAAGTAGAACGATGCCGATGATCCACCAGCTCCAGGGGCCGAGATTGGCGGCGAGCGTCTGCAGCATGGTCAGGTCTCGTTCCGCGGAGCGAACGGATTGACGGGCGGCGTCGTGCGGGGTGAGGGCGTGGTCGCCGGTCGCGGGGAGGAGGGCGTGGCCGGCTGTTGCGGCACTGACGAGCGAATGCGTGCGGGGCCGTCGCCATCACCGAAAACCTCCCTGGCGATCGCGCCGATGCCGCCAAGCGAGCCGATGAGCGAAGAAGCCTCCATCGGCATCAGGACGATCTTCGAGTTGGGAGCCTTGCCGATCTCCGTCAGGGCTTCCGTATATTTCTGGGCGACGAAGTAGTTGATTGCCTGAACGTCGCCGAGGGCTATCGCCTGCGACACGGATTGTGTGGCCTTTGCTTCTGCCTCCGCCAGACGCTCCCGGGCCTCCGCCTGACGGAAGGCTGCTTCGCGCTCGCCCTCGGCCTGCAGGACGGCAGCCTGCTTCGCGCCTTCCGCCCGCAGGATCTGCGCGTTCCGTGCACCCTCGGCTTCCAGCACCTGGGCGCGCTTCTCGCGCTCGGCCTTCATCTGCCGGCCCATGGACTGGACAAGGTCAGCCGGCGGCTGGATGTCCTTGATCTCGACGCGGGTCACCTTGATGCCCCACGGGCCAACCGCCTCATCCACCACGCGGAGCAGCCGCTCGTTGATCACTTCGCGGTTGGAGAGGAGTTCGTCGAGGTCCATGGATCCCATCACGGACCGGATGTTGGTCATCGTCAGGTTCTGGATGGCATTCTTGAGGTCGGCGATCTGATAGGCAGCCTGGGCCGGATTGAGGACCTGGTAAAAGGCGACGGCGTCCGCCGAGACGCTGGCATTGTCCTTGGTGATGACTTCCTGGGTCGGCACGTCCAGCACCTGCTCCATCACGTTCATGCGGGCGCCGATGCGCTCGATGAAGGGCGTGATCAGGTTCAGTCCCGGATCGAGGGTGCGGGTGTAGCGGCCGAACCGTTCTACGGTGTAGCGATATCCCTGCGGCACTGTCTTGATCCCGGCGAACAGGACCAGGATGACGAGTAGAACGATGGCAATAACGACGATATCGAAGCCGCCCAACATGGCTGACCCTCCAGCTCAAGAAGTCTGAGACTGGAGTATCATGTTCCCGCTGCGGATCAAACGAAAGAGGTCAGACCCAGCCCTGAAGCTCACGGCGAACGACCTTTTCCAGGACGCCCATGCCCTCCGGGCTGTCGTTGAGGCAGGGGATATGCAGGAACTTCTCGCCGCCGTGGTGCTGGAAGATCTCCCCGGCCTCGCCGGCTATCTCCTCCAGGGTTTCAAGACAATCGGAGACGAAGCCGGGGTTCATGACGGCGATGCGCTTGATGCCTTCGTCGCCCAGCTTCTCCATGGTCTTGTCCGTATAGGGTTGCAACCATTCCTCCGGCCCGAAGCGGGACTGGAAGGTGACCATGAACTTCTCTTTCGGCAGCCCGAGGCGCTCGCGCAGCAGGCGGCCGGTCTTCTGGCAGTGGCAGTGATAGGGGTCGCCCTGCCTGAAGTAGGATTGCGGAATACCGTGGAAGGAGGCCACCAGCATTTCCGGCTCCCAGTCCACCTGCGCCAGCGCCTTCTCGACGGAAACCGCCAGCGCCTCGATATATGCCGGGTCATCGTGGTAAGGCGGGACAGTCCGGACCGCCGGCTGCCAGCGCATCTTCATCAGGTGCTCGAAGGCCTTGTCGTTGACGGTCGCCGTCGTCGAGGCAGCGTATTGCGGGTAAAGCGGGAAGAGCAGGATCCTCTCGCAGCCTTGGGCGTGGAGCGCGTCGATCCTCGAGGCGATAGAGGGGTTGCCGTAGCGCATGGCCCAGTCGACCACGACGTTCGGCAGGTCCTTCAGCCGCTCGGCCATCAGCTCACCCTGGTTGCGGGTGTAGGTCCGCAGATAGCTCTCGTCGAGGTCCTTGTTCCAGATTTCCTCGTAAGCCTTGCCGACCTTCTGCGGGCGCTTGTTCAGGACGATGCCGTAGAGGATCGGGTACCAGTAGAGACGCGACCACTCGATCACGCGGCGGTCGGACAGGAATTCCGCCAGGTAGCGGCGCATTGGCCAGTAATCGGTGCCGTCGGGTGTGCCGAGATTGACGAGGAGGACCCCGACCTTGCCGAACTTCACTGGGGGATGACCGGCCGGGAGGTGGCTCGTGATGGCGTCCATTTCAATGATCCGATTGCTGTTCAGCGGTTTATACGGCACCGCAACACGTTTGGTTCTATCTAGAAACAAAAAACGGTCCGGGGAAGCCCCGGACCGTCGGCATTTGCGAAACAAATCGTCTTAGCGGGGCGGCAGGCGAAGCTCGGTCCCGACCGTCAGGACATTCGGATTGCGCAGTGCGTTTTCCTCGGCAATCCTCTTCCACATCGTCCCGTCGCCATAAACCGCTTCGGCGATCTTCCAGAGAGAGTCGCCACGGGCAACGGTATAGGTCTGCTCTTGTGGCGAGGCGTCGGTTGCGGCAGGGGCAGCGGTTTCCGCGGCCGGTGCCGTTTCCGTCGGTGCAGGCGTCGTTGGTGCCGCCGTGTCGGCCGGAGCGGCGGGCGCCGGCGTGGCCGGTGTAGCAGCTGGGGGTGCCTCGGCTGCGGGTGCCTCGGCTGCAGGTGCCGCCGGTGCCTCGGTGGCCGGGGCCTCCGGCTGAGCGGCCTCGCCAACAGCGGCCACTTCGGTTATGCGGCCGTCCGTGTAGGGCTCGTAGGGCGAGTTGGCGCCCAGATAGTCAGCCACCGCCTGCTCGAGGTTCGGGCCGAAGTCGTAGGGATTGACGGCGTTTGTCGCGAAGATCTTGTAGCCGTCGCCGCCGCCGCGAACATAGTTGTTGGTAACCACGCCGTAGGTCTTTTCGGAATCGAGCGGTACGAAGGCATCGCCTTCCTTGACCTGAACGTCGGTGATCCGCTCGCCAGCCGGCTTCGACTTGTCGAAGGAGTACTTCATGCCCGCCACCTGCGGGAAGCGGCCAGCGACCTCCTCGATCTGGCTGACGCCGTTCTCGAGTGCGGCGCGAAGGTCGGATCCCTTGAGCTGGAAGGTGGCAATGGTGTTCTGGAACGGCAGGACGGTCAGGACCTCGCCCATCGTCACGTCGCCAGAATCGATCGAAGCACGCAATCCACCGCTGTTGGCGATCGAGATGGTGATGCCCTGATCCTTGACCCGATCGAGCTGTGCATCGGCAACGAGATTGCCCATGGAGCACTCTTCGACACGGCAGACATCGCGATCGCCGACGATCGTGTCCTGCGTCGAACCAACCACCTTCTGCTTCAGTTCCTCCAGTGGCTTGCCGAGCTCTTCCACCTTGGCGGCATAGCCGGCGTCGGGCACGACGGAGGAGTCGAGGAGTTGCGGCGCGCCTTCGGCCGACGTCACGACGCCGTTGTCATCGAAGATCACCTTCAGGTCGCCCAGATACTTGGAATAGGCATAGGCCTGCACGATCGGCACGTCCGTGCCGCCGGGGTTCTTCACCAGGGTCGGGTAGGGACCGGCAGCCTTTTCGTCGGTGCTGGAAAGGAGAGTGTGGCTGTGGCCGCCGACGATGACGTCGATGCCGTCCACGGCTGCGGCGATCTCCTGGTCGCGGTGATAGCCGACATGCGAGAGAAGGACGATCTTGTTGATGCCCTGGCCTTCGAGGTCGGCAACCGCCTTCTTCAGGTATTCCACCTCGTCCTCGAAGCGGATCTGGTCGCCGGGCGAGGACGTCTCGTCGGTGTCAGTTGCAAGCACAGAGACCACCGCCACCTTCTGCCCACCGATGTCCTTGATGATGTAAGGCTCGAACTTGCCTGCGACCGGGCTGCCCTCGGCGGCAATCGTGTTGCCGGAGATGATCGGGAATTCCGATGCCTCGATGAACTTCAGCAATTCTTCCGGGCCATCGTCGAACTCGTGGTTGCCGATCGCCATGGCGTCGAAGCCGATGCCGTTCATGAAGTCGGCGATCGGGCCGCTCTTGAACATGCTGTAGAAGAGCGAGCCCTGGAACTGATCGCCCGCATCGAGGACAAGCACGTTGGCGTCGGTGAGTTCGCCGCGACGGGTGTCGATGGCGGTCTTTACCCGCGCAATGCCGCCGAAGCACTCGTTCTTCGATGCTTCTTCAGCCGAGCAGGTGGAATCGTACTTGTTGATCGCCTCGATGCGCGAATGGAGATCGTTGATGTGGAGGATATTGAGCTCGTAATCGGCCAGCGCGCTGCCGGCAAAGAGGGCAATCGCCGAGGCGGTCATCAGCCCCAGTCTCAACGTTTTCATCATTGTGTCTCTCTCCTTTTGTCGCGGTCGGATCACGATCCGGTGGCGTCCGATCCCATTGTCCCACGATCGGCGACGGGGCATGGTTTCATCAAGGCAGGGCGACTGCAAGGGGAAATGTGCAGTGCGGGAGGCACGGACTACGCCTCCTCCGGAACGAAAAAGCCCCGCCATGGGCGGGGCCTTACGGAAGGTATCAAGAGTGTGTCAGCTGCGGCGGGTCAGCGAGAACTGGGCGCCGCTGTCCTGCGTGCAGTTCAACTGGCTCTGGGAGACAAGAGCGCAGTTGACGCGCGACTGGGTGTTGCGGACCAGCGACGTCATGCTGATCTCGACGAGGGTGGGCGACAGGCTGACATAGGTGCCGGAGGCGAGAAGCGTGTTGCTGTCGGTCGAGCGGGTATTGAAGGTGCCGCCCTGGAAGGTGGAGACGATTCCATTGGGGTCCACCCACGCACCTTCGACCCCCTGAGGCTGCGCCTGCGGCGGCGGAAGCCGCGGCGGCGGATTGGAGACGCAGGCAGTCAGCGTGGCGACGGCAATCAGCACGATGCTCGCTTTCAGTTTCATGTCGGTGTCTCCCGCAGTTCGGCCGATGTGTTGTACGTTGTAAATCGTATCTAATGCAGATTCGAAAGTTTCGCAGCCCTTTTCCGGCTCTTTCAACAAGGGAGAGGCGAAACCACCGCCTCCTCCCTGCACAAGCACCGGTCAGCGCACCAGAATGTTGCGGAATTGCCAGGGGTCGGAGGTGTCGATGTCCTCGGGGAAGAGGCCCGGGCGTCCCTCAAGAGGCGTCCAGTCCGTATAGTGGCCTTCTACTGGGCCAAGATAGGGCCGCTGTACTTCGAGGCACCGCTTGTAGTCCACCTCGTCGGCCTCGACGATGCCGGCCTTCGGATTCTCCAGCGCCCAGACCATGCCGGCCAGGACGGCGGAGGTCACCTGCATGCCGGTGGCATTCTGGTAGGGAGCGATGCGGCGGGTCTCCTCCAGCGACAGGCGCGAGCCGTACCAGTAGGCGTTCTTCTCGTGGCCGTAGAGAAGGACGCCGAGTTCATCGACGCCATCCACCAGTTCGTCCTCATCGAGCACGTGCTGGACGGGCTGCGCCTTGCCGCCATTGCCGAACATCTCGTGCAGCGAGAGGACGGCGTCGTTGCAGGGATGGTAGGCGTAGTGGCAAGTGGGGCGATAGGCCACCTCGCCATGCTTGTCGCGCACCGTATAGTAGTCGGCGATCGAGATCGCCTCGTTGTGGGTGACGAGGAAGCCGTATTGCGGGCCGGGTGTCGGGCACCAGCTGCGCACGCGTGTGTTGGCACCTGGCTGCTCGAGGTAGATCGCCGCCTGGCAGCCCTTCTTGTGCTTCTTGGCGTTCTTCGGCATCCAGTTTTCATGGGTGCCCCAGCCGAGTTCCGACGGCTGCAGGCCTTCGGCGATGAAGCCCTCAACGGACCAGGTGTTCCAGAAGACGTCAAGCGGCTTGGGGTTCTTGGTGCGCTGCGTGTCGCGCTCCGCGATGTGGATACCCTTGACGCCCAGCTTCTTCATGAGCTTCGCCCAGCCTTCGCGATCCTCGGCAGAGGGTTCCTCGAAACTCAGCCCCGTCTCGTTTGCAAGGTCCACCAGGGCCTGCTTGACGAACCAGGAGACCATGCCGGGATTGGCGCCGCAGGTGGAGACGGCCGTCGTGCCGCCGGGGTTCTTCGCCTTCTCGCGGCGGACCGTTTCGCGCAGCGCGTAGTTGGTGCGTTCGGCGTTCTTCACCGAGGTGTCGAAGTAGAAGCCGAGCCAGGGTTCGATGACCGTGTCGATATAGAGCACGTCCAGCTTGCGGCAGAACTTCATCAGGTCGAGAGACCCGGTGTCGACCGAGAGATTGACGCAGAAACCCTGGCCGCCGCCATTGGTGAGAAGCGGCTTCAGGAGGGTCTTGTAGTTGTCTTTCGTGACATGTGCCCGGATATGTCTGACGCCGTGCCTGGCAAGGATCTCCGCTCCGTCGTCGCGCGGATCGATAACCACCATCCGGCTCTTGTCGAACTTGAAGTGACGTTCGATGAGCGGCAGGGTTCCGCGACCGATGGAGCCGAAGCCGATCATCACGATCGGGCCCGTGATTTCGCCATGCACCGGGTAGTTCTGTTCAGACATATCTCTCTCCTTCGCCGCCTCGGCATCACGCCGCTGCGCCGCTTGGCCGACAGGGAACGGATGGGAGCGCTGATCGCAATGCCGGCGCTCTAGATCATAAATCCCCGTCACAATAAAGAGGTTGCGAACGGAGGCTCGAAAAGCCGCATCCGGTTGCAGACCGTAGGCCTGACGGACCTGAGAAACGGGGGTCAGCCCGCCCGGTTTCGTCGCAAATGATCGACGAGTGCCCGCAGCTTGGGTGCCATGTTGCGGCGGCCTGGATAGTAGAGATAGAAGCCTGGAAAGCGCGGGCAGTAATCCTCAAGAAGCGTCACCAGTTCACCGCGTTCGATGAAGGGCCGGAAGCTTTCCTCCATGCCGAAGCTGATGCCCGCTCCGGCAACCGCGAGCCGGACCATCAGAGCCATGTACGTCGTGGTGATGTGGTCACCAACGGCGACCGTAAACTCCTTTCCGTCTTCGGCGAATTCCCACCGGTAGGAGGCGCGGCCTGGCCCGGTACGCCAGCCGATCGTGCGGTGGTTCGTCAGGTCCCTCGGATGCTGCGGGGTGCCGCAGCGCGCGACATAGTCCGGCGATGCTACCGCCACCTGCCGCTGGTCGCCGGAGACCGCAATGGCGATCATGTCCTGGGCGATCACCTCGCCAAGCCGCACGCCGGCGTCATACCCCTCTTCGACAATGTCAAACTCGTCATCGGTCACGGTGACGTGGATCTTTACCTGCGGATTCGCTTCGGCAAAGGAGGCCAGCAGCGGCCCGGACAGGAAGCTTTCGGCGATCGAGGAAACGGCGAGATTCAGCTGACCGCGTGGACTGTCGCCAAGATTACCCGCCGCCTCGATGGCCGCACGCATTCCAGCGAGCGCGGGCGCGGCCTCGGCGTAAAGCCGCTCTCCCGCCTCCGTCAGCGAGACGCTGCGGGTGGTGCGGTTGACGAGGGCAATGCCCATCGTTTCCTCCAGCTTTCTCATGATCTGGCTGACGGCGGCGCGGGTAACGCCGAGCCGATCCGCGGTGGCACGGAAGTTCTTTTCCTCAGCGACCGTGATGAAGACAGCCAGGGCGTTGAGGTCGGGCGTCATTGGTTAGCGTTCCTTACCAATCTGCAAAGCTTGAGGTGGCTACCGACAACAATGGCAGGGGCCTACCTTCCGTTCAAGCCTGGACTTCGGGCGAAACAGGAGAAAGCAACATGAACAAAATCGTTCTCATTACAGGCGCTTCCAGCGGCATCGGCGCCGGCATCGCGCGCGAACTGGCCGGTGCTGGTGCGACGGTCATGCTCGGCGCGCGCCGGACGGACCGTCTCGAGGAACTGGCAGAAGAAATCCGCAGTGGCGGCGGGACCGTCGCCATCCGCCGGCTCGATGTCGCGGATCGTGCCGATGTCGCCGCTTTTGCGGATGCTGCGCGCGAAAAGTTCGGCCGCGTCGATGTCATCGTCAACAATGCCGGAATCATGCCGCTTTCGCCGATGGCCTCCATGAAGGTCGAGGAATGGGATCGTATGGTGGACGTCAACATCAAGGGCGTGCTGCACGGTATCGCCGCGGTCCTGCCCGAAATGACCGAGCGCGGCTCCGGCCACATCATCAACATCGCCTCGATCGGCGCCCTCTATGTCGCTCCGACTGCGGCGGTCTACTGCGCCACCAAGTTTGCCGTCCGGGCGATTTCCGACGGGTTGCGGCAGGAGCGCGACGACATCCGCGTTACCTGTATCCATCCGGGCGTGGTGGAAAGCGAGCTCGCCTTGACCATCACCGATCCGACCGCCGCCGAGGCGATGAAGGACTATCGCGCCATAGCGCTGACGCCCGACGCCATCGGCCGCGCCGTCCGGTTTGTCATAGAGCAGCCTGAGGACGTCGACGTCAACGAGATCGTCGTGAGGCCCCTGCGTTCTTCAAATTGAGGAGACTGACATGCCACGAAAGCACGCCATCCTGATCACAGCCGCGCTTGCAGGCGCGGCTCTCGGTACCGTCAAGGCGGAGGACAAGATGACCATCACGACTGAAAGACAGACGCATCCCTATGTCGGCATGTGGGTGACGGACGACAATCGTGTCCGACACGAACTCCTGCCGGATGGCCGCTACGACGAAGCCCGCGGCACGCGCGAGAGCGCCTACCAGGGCCGTTATGTCGTTTCCGGCAATCATATCGACTATTGGGACGATACCGGCATCACCGCGGACGGAGAGTTCGTCGATGACAATACGCTGCACCATGGCGGCATGATCCTGCGGCGGCAGCGCTAGCTTTCGACCAGCTCGGCCGGGATCAGCCCGCGCAGGGCATTGCCGACGAAGAGCCGGCGGTTCGCAAGGGCCGCCGGCTTCAGCACCTCGGAACGAGCCTTGCCTTCGCGGATCAGCTCGGCGCGCAGGATGCCGGGCAGGAGGCCGCTCGACAGGGCAGGGGTCAGCAGCATGCCGCCATCGGCTTGGACGAAGAGATTGGTGATCGTGCCTTCGCAGACTTCGCCGCGCTCATTCAGAAGCAGCACCTCGTCCGCCTCATCCCGAGAGAATTCGGCGCGGGCGGTCTCGTAGAGGTCGCGGCGGGTCGTCTTGTGGCGCAGGAAGGCGTCGGAGGAAGAAAGCCGCTGCGCGGCTATGCGCAAGCGCCAGACCTTGTCCTCCGGTTCCGGCTCGAACGGTGCGGTGGTGACTTCCGTCCGTCCCCGGTAGGTGACGGTGAGCCGGACCCGCAGCGGGCGATCACCGCTGACGGCAAGCTTCAGCGCCGTTTCAGGATCGGCCGGGGAGAGGAACCCAAGGGCATCGGCGGAGCGCTTCAGCCGTCGAATGTGCTGGTCGAGGCGCAGAAAACCCTGTTCCGGCTCCCAGCGCAGGGTTTCGATCAGCGAGAGATCGCCTGACTGCCGACCGCGAACTGCGCCTTGAGAAGACATTCCTGATATTCCGCCTCGGCTGTCGAATCGAACACGATTCCTCCGCCGACATTGAAGACGGCATCGCCGCCGTTGAAAAGGGTGAGCGTGCGGATGGCGACGGAAAACTGCATGGGCCCCTTGGGATCGCACCAGCCGATCGCGCCGCAATAGGCATCGCGCGGGCGATCCTCCAATTCGTGCAGTATGCGCATCGCCCACATTTTCGGGGCTCCGGTGATGGAGCCGCAAGGGAAGAGGGCGGCCATGATCTCCGGCAGGCCGATCTCCGGCCTCAGACGCGCGCGAACGTGGCTCACCATCTGGTGCACGGTCGGATAGGTCTCGATCGCGAAGAGCTTCGGGACGGAGAGGGTTCCGACCTCGCTGATCAGCGAGATGTCGTTGCGCAGGAGATCGACGATCATCCGGTTCTCGGCCTGCGTCTTCTCGTCTGCCAGCATGGCGGCGAGGATTGCTACGTCTTCCCGGGGGGAGGCGCCGCGCGGAGCGGTGCCCTTCATGGGATGCGTTTCGATCCAACCATCGTCATCGATCCTGAAGAACAGTTCCGGCGAACGCGAGACGATGACGGGTCCCCCTAGATCGACCAGCGCGCCGTAATGGACCGGCTGGCGCGCGACGAGAGACCAGAAGGCCGCTCGCGGATCACCCCGCCAGCGGGCGGTGACGGGCATGGTGAGGTTTGCCTGATAGATGTCGCCGCGGCGGAGGTGCCCGTGCAGCCGGTCGAAGCGCTCCCGGTAGGTGTCGAGATCCCAGGCGGCGCGGGGCTCGGTCAGCCAGTGTTCTTCGGCTTGGATCTCAGGGGGCTCCGCCAGAGGATGGCCGCCGCTGGCCGGGCCATCGAAGATGCCCATGGCCAGAAGCGGTGTCTCGCGGTTGTCGACGATCAGTGGCCTCAGCTTCTCCTCGAAGACGAAACCCGCCTCGTAGGAGAGATAGCCGGCGAGCCAGTAGCCCTCCTGCCGCGCCTTTTCCAGCCGGGCGAGTGCCGGCAGCACCTCGTCCGCCGTCCGCGCCACGACGAGGTCGCTCGGTTCGCGGAACAGCAGGCTTTGCGACCGTTTGTCGTCGCGGAAGAGGACGTAGGACCCGTGCTTCGTCATGTGGCTATGTGTGCCCAGGCTGCCCGACGCGCCTCACGCCTTGTCAAGCGCCTCCAACTCGTCGATCAGTCCCTCGATCATCGACAGGCCCCTGGACCAGAAGGACGGATCGGTGGCGTCGAGGCCGAAGGGAGCGAGCAGCTCCGAATGGTGCTTGGTGCCGCCGGCCTTCAGGAGTTCGAAGTATTTCGCCTGGAAGCCGGGTTCTGCGTTCTGGTAGACCGCGTAGAGCGAGTTCACCAGGCAGTCACCGAAGGCATAGGCGTAGACGTAGAAGGGCGAGTGGATGAAGTGGGGAATATAGGTCCACCACGTCTCGTAGCCTTCCGAAATGCGGATCGCCGGCCCGAGGCTCTCTTCCTGGACCGATAGCCATAGCTCGCCGATCTGCTCTGCGGTGAGTTCGCCTTCCTTGCGGGCGGTATGGAGCTTGCGTTCGAACTCGTAGAAGGCGATCTGGCGCACGACCGTGTTGATCATGTCCTCGACCTTCTGGGCAAGCATGGCCTTTCGCTCGCGCTTGTCCTTCGTCTTGTCGAGAAGGGCGCGGAAGGTCAGCATCTCACCGAAGACGGATGCGGTTTCGGCCAGTGTCAGCGGCGTCTGCGCCATCAGGGCACCCTGTTCGCCCGCCAGCACCTGATGCACTCCGTGGCCGAGCTCATGGGCGAGCGTCATCACGTCGCGCGGCTTGCCCATGTAGTTGACCAGCACGTAGGGGTGGGCGGAGGGAACGGTCGGATGGGCAAAGGCGCCCGGCGCCTTGCCCGGACGCACGGGCGCATCGATCCACTCCTCGTCGAAGAAGCGGCGGGCGATGTCGGCCATTTCCGGGGCGAAGCCGGCATAGGCGGAAAGCACGGTTTCCTTCGCATCCGGCCAGGAAATGAGCGCCTTCGGTGTCTCCGGCAGCGGTGCGTTTCGGTCCCAGAAGTTCATCTCGTCCATGCTGAGCCATTTCGCCTTCATGGCGTAGTAGCGATGCGACAGGCGCGGATAGGCGTCGCGAACGGCGGCGGCCAGCGCATCGACCACGTCGCGCTCCACCCGATTGGCAAGATGGCGGCTGTCGGCAATATCCTCGAAGCCGCGCCAGCGGTCGGAGATTTCCTTGTCCTTCGCGAGCGTGTTGGTGATCAGCGTGAAGACGCGGATGTTCTGCTGGAAGGTCTTCGACAGGGCTTCGGCGGCCTTGTGGCGCACCGGTTCTTCCGGCTCCTGCAGCATGTTGAGGGTGATCTCGAGCGGCAGCTTCTCCCCGTCGACCTCGAATCGAAGCTCCGCCATCGTCTCGTCGAACAGACGGTTGAAGGCAGCTGCACTCGTCATCGACTTTTCCAGGAAGAGCTGCTCGATCTTGTCCTCCAACTGGTAGGGCTTGTCCTTGCGCAGGTCGACGATCCAGGGACGGTAGTGTCCCGCCTGCGGGTCGCGCTCCATAGCCGCGTCCACGACTGCATCGTCGATCCGGTTGAGTTCCAGCGCGAAGAACAGGAGGTGGGCGGACAGGTCCGTCAGCGTCGACTGCACGTCCCCATAGAACTTGCCGTTTGCGGGGTTGGATGTGTCGGAGAAATAGGTGAGGCCCGCAAAGGAGCCGATCCTGCCGAGCAGGTCCTCCAGCGTCTCGTAATCTGTCAGCGCCTGACCGAGCCCTTCGGTACCTGTCTTCGAAGCGGCGTCGGCGAGCTTGCCCTTCCACTTGGTTTCAAAATCGCTGCAGAGCATGCCGGCCCGCTCCATGTCGGCCTTGAACTCCGGGGCCTCACGGGACGGATAGAGATCGGAAAGCTTCCAGACCGGCAGCAATCCGAGGGCCGGATCGGTGGCCGCATGTTCTGCGGGCGTCTGCAGGGCCGTGGGTAGGGTGTGACGGAGCATCGACCAGTTCCTTTTCATTCCTCGTGTCGCCGCCCTGTTTTCCGTGGCGGCCGTTAAAATGCAAGAGTTTCTCAAAAGAGGATGTTCAAGCCTTTCTGGCACAACCCCCGGCATACGAAGCCCTTGTTGGACATTATGAATGATGTCGGGAGCCGAGCATGATTGCCCAAATCCTTGTAGTTGACGACGATCCGGTTCAGCGCCGCCTGCTGAAGAACGCGCTCGAACGTCATGGACATGTGGTTCACACAGCCGAGAACGGTCTGGGTGGCCTGGAGTTTCTGAAGCATGGCGGCGACCAGATCAATGTCATCGTCCTCGACCTGATGATGCCAGGCCTCGATGGGCTCGGCTTCCTCAAGGCGACCCGCGAGGCTGGCATCGAGACGCCGGTGATCGTGCAGACTGGTCATGGCGGCATCGAGACGGTGGTGGAGGCCATGCGGGCCGGCGCCTTCGATTTCGTCGTCAAGCCGGTCTCTCCCGAACGCATTGCGGCCTCCGTGGCCAATGCGCTTACCGTCGACCGCAAGGAAGGCCGCAGCCGGACTGCCCGCCGGTCGCGAAGCGGCTCCGTCACCTTCAGCGACATCGTATCGGCAAGCCCGGAAATGCTGCGCGTCATCGAACTGGCGCAGCGGGCTGCCCATTCGTCCATCCCGGTCGTCCTGGAAGGCGAATCGGGTGTCGGCAAGGAAATGGTCGCGCGGGCGATTCAGGCTGCGAGCGATCGCGCCGGGAAGCCCTTCATCACCGTCAACTGCGGCGCGATTCCGGAAAACCTGGTGGAAAGCATCCTTTTCGGTCACGAGAAGGGCGCGTTCACGGGTGCAACCGAGAGGCATACCGGCAAGTTCGTCGAGGCCGATGGCGGGACGCTCTTCCTCGACGAGATCGGCGATCTCCCGCTGGACGTACAGGTGAAGCTCCTGCGCGCCGTGCAGCAGGGGGAGATCGAGACGGTCGGATCGGCCAAGGTTCAGAAGGTCAATGTCCGGCTGATCTCGGCGACTAACAAGGACCTTATCGAGGAGGTCAGGGAAGGGCGTTTCCGGGAAGATCTCTACTACCGTCTCAACGTCTTCCCGATCACGATCCCCGCGCTCCGCCGCCGCAAGGAGGACATCCCGCATCTGGCACGCGTCTTCGCCGATCGGTTCTCGCTCGAACAGAAGCTGCCGCGCCCGGTGACCATCGGGCCGACGGCAATGGCTCTGCTCACCGCCCATGACTGGCCGGGCAATATCCGGGAGCTGGAAAACGCCATCTTCCGGGCGGCCGTCCTTGCACAGACGGACGAACTAACGGACGCGGATTTCCCACAAATTGCCGCACAATTGCCTGAGTTCCGATCGGAGGAGTTGCGCCATGCGGAGCCGGTTTTGACGGCTGCGCCGAGAGCCGCTGAGACGCGTCCGGCTGCACCTCTGCCCGTTTCGCTCCCCACCCCGAATGGCTTCATCGGAGTTCCGGTCCAGCCGGCCCGTCCGGACCCCCGCGCCCTGCTGGCTGCCGCCTATCCTGCTTCCGCCAACGTGATACCGACCACCGATACCGCGGGAGAGGTTCGCAAACTGTCCGAGGTGGAGGAGGAACTCATTCGTTTTGCACTGAAATTCTACCGCGGCCAGATGAGCCAGGTGGCACGTAAGCTGGGCATCGGCCGCTCGACGCTCTATCGCAAGCTGAAGGACTACGGCATCGACCCGGACAACCCTCTGAAGGAGGCCGCCTGAGCCGCGCTCCATTAGAGATCGTTAACCTTCGCGCAAGGATGTTCTGTCACCCTCTGTCAATCTCTTGGTAGCGATTTGTTGACTCTTCGAGAGATGCTTGTGATTGTGTGGCAAATTTGCCATCGTCTCACCGCAATTGACAGTCATCACGACAACGAGGGAAGTTGTCGACAGGACGGGGACAGCCTTGCAGGATCTGAATGCGAACCAAACGCCCCATGGCGCCGGCGAGCGCGGCAACGCAACCGCTTTCCTGAGGTTTCTGGTGAAGGGTGCTGCATCCCTTGCCGTCGCAGCCTGTCTCGCGCTGCCGCTACTGTCCGTTTCCGCCACGCAGGCGGCTGCCGAGACCCGCAGCCTGAAGCTCTATTTCGTCCATACGAAAGAGCGCGCGAACATTGTGTTCAAGCGCAATGGCAAGTTCGATCCGAAGGGCCTGCAGCAGGTCAACAACCTGCTGCGCGACTGGCGTCGCAACGAGCCGACGAAGATGGACCCGCGCCTTCTGGATCTCGTATGGGAAGTCTATCGGCGCAGCGGCGCCAACGACTATATCCATGTGGTCTCCGCCTACCGCTCGCCGGCAACTAACGGCATGCTTCGTTCGCGCAGCAAGGGCGTGGCCAAGAACAGTCAGCACATGCTCGGCAAGGCGATGGATTTCTATATCCCCGGCGTCAAGCTCTCTACCCTTCGGGCACTGGCCATGAAGATGCAGGTGGGCGGCGTCGGCTACTATCCGACATCCGGTTCACCCTTCGTGCACCTTGATGTCGGCGGCGTGCGGGCGTGGCCGCGCATGAGCCGACAAGAACTGGTCAGCCTCTTCCCCGACGGCAATACAGTCCATCTTCCGGCTGACGGAAAGCCGCTGCCTGGTTACCAGCAGGCTCTTGCAAGCTACAAGAAGCGCCTGAGCTCGGGTCAGCAGATCGAGATCGCCAGCACGTCGGGCGGCGGTTCCGGCAAGAAGCGCCCGAACCTGCTCGCGATGCTCTTCGGTGGTGGCGACGAGGACGAGGATGCCGATGCAATCGCAGCACCGGAACCCGTCGAGCGTCCGGCGCCTTCCGTGCCTGCGGCTCGTGCCCAGGAGCCGGTCATGGTCGCAGCCGCCGAGCCACAGGAACTTCCTGGCGTAGAAACGATAGCGGCTCCCGTGCCGCAGAACCGTCCCTCATTCCGTAACGACGGCGGACCGGGCGGACTGGCGACGGCGCTCTATTCGCCGGCGCGCAGCACCGCACAGGAGGCGCTCGCCGCCGCGCTGCCGACCCCGACGATGCCTGCCGCGCAGCCGGAAGGGGAGGCGTTCGCCGACCTGCAGGAATATGCGATCCCTGTTCCCACGCTGCTTGGTCCGCGCGGCCTCAAGGGTGACGCTGAAGCTGACGTGATGACCGCCTCAATCGATAGTGCGCTGCCCGAAGCCGCTCTGTCCTCGGTCCCGCTCCCCGCGGCCCGGCCCTCGGGTGCGGAGGCCCTGCTTGCATCCGCGCAGATTGAACCCGAGAGCGAAGGCGATCTTGGCGAAGAGCAGGCGCTTACGCCGGCGGTGGTCGCCGCCCTGGCAGAAAGCGGTGCCTATGCCCGCTCGACGCTTGCTCCGTCCGCGCCTGTTGCGGCGGAAAGGTCCGTCGATGTCGCTGCCCTTCCTGCCGAAGCGGCCGATGCGTCAGCTGCAAACCGACGTTTCGGCGACGGTTTCGACGCGCCGACGCAAGTTCCCGTTCCCACGAAGGGGGGCCGCAACGCCGCGCTCGGCAACCGCGATGTCCAACAGGACGCCGGTCCGGCCTTGACGGGAGAGATGCTGGCAAAGTGGGCCGTGAGCAATAACCGCGTGGCCGAGGTGGCTTCGGTGAAGGCGCCGCGGGTCGTCAGCCGCACGTTGAGCACCGCCTACACCACGGCCTATGCCTCAAGCGGCTTCAAGCCGGTCACCAAGACCGCCTCGATCGACCCAAGCCGGTTCAGCCCGAAGAAGCCGATCAGCCAGTAGCTCAGAATCACCATGTGATAGAAAGGCCGCCTTCAGGGCGGCTTTTTCGCGCTCGGTTTTTGCCAGTCGTAGAAAAAGCGAAAGCCCCGACGCTGGGTTACAACGCCGGGGCCATGAGGCTGCATAGGATCGGAGAAGTTGCGCTTAGGCGGCGTCGGCTTCCGGTGCGCCTTCGATCATTCCGAGGGCCTGCAGGTAGGTGTCGAGGATAAGCTCCTCCTCCATCCGCTCCTGATCGTCCTTCTTGCGCAGCGCGATCACCTTCTTGAGGATCTTCGTGTCGAAGCCCATGGACTTGGCTTCGCCGTAGACGTCCTTGATATCATCGTTTTCAAACATTGAACTGAGAGCTTACCGCTGGAGTTCGATAATGGAGCGTCCGTCGACCAGACGGACACCGCTTCACTTCGACCGCAAGCGATTCGGACTATGCCTCGTCACTAAACGGCCGAATCGCTTGCAGTCGAACAAAACAAAGTCGGGCGCAAGCCCGTCCATGCTGCGTAGCAGCTGAACGGACCTGACCGCAGCGTAGCGGAGGGCGGGCTTGTAGAGGGTGCGATTCGCCCCCGCGAGATACGGAAGGCTCAGAAAATGAGCGTTGAGGTGCGCTTTTGGTTGTCGGTCGGATAAAAACTCTACTTTTTCTGAGGGTGAGAATTTCTCCACGATCTCCTTGGAGCAGCACAAACCGCTGGGGCCGATTGGCTCATTTTCGACAGTGAATGTTATTAATTACACGTAGCTCTTAAACGCCTTTGAGACTGGCATCTGGCATCTCGGTGCAAGGAATACCGCACCATCAGGCGAAGGAATTTAAGGATACAATAAATATAATATCTCCTTTGGTTCTGCCGACAATACACGAATTAAATCCGATATTATTTTCGGGAAGTTTCTCGTATACATCATAACACCAAGTATATGGCGTATTGACAAGCGAAATACTCTTCGGCAGCCTTATGGAACCTGCTGTAAGGGAGACGCTAGGATGACAGGGCTGCGGATCATCGAGCCAACTGCGCGCGCGGTACCTCCGCCTATCTACGACGGTCCGGTTGTGAAACTGATAAGAGTCACCTCGGGCCCGTTCGCGCCGTTTCAGCCTATCATTGTTGATAAGTTTGGAAGGATGTGGATGGAGCCCACCGACTTTCTGAGGCGCAAAAGAGCCGACAGTCGGACGAACTCGGCGGACGGAACCTATCAAACAGCCCGTCAGCTAAACGACGTTTTATTTATTGCGTCTCAGTATAATGGAGGAAGCGGACTCCCGTTTCAATCGTATTCAGATCACGTTTTAGAGCAGATGAAAGTACACTTCATTGGGCCAAAGTCGACTAACGGTAGAGAGACCGGATGTCGTGGAGTGACGAATGCTGTCTGGAATGCCAACCTTTCGGTCATCCTTCAGTTTCTACTCTACTGCGAAAGAAGAGGAATCGTAGAAGGCGTAATCGGGCTTCGAAACAGCGTGCAATCTTACAACATCCTCCTTTTGGAGGCGAACCCTTACCCGGTGCACCGATTGGCTTCGAAAATCGTCGAGCCAGA
The DNA here is from genome assembly GCF_902502825.2 of Pseudorhizobium flavum. The sequence continues at coordinate 2,783,490 of NZ_LR723670.1, read as the reverse complement.
CGAAGTGGTTATTCCGGATGACGCCTCTTTCGAGGCGGTGCTGGCTGCGCGCGAAAAACTTGTCGACAACCCGGTCCTTAGGCGGCGTGACACTCTGCTGACCGTAGTTCTGGACGAGGGTTTACGGCGCTCTGAAGCAGCGAGATTGCCCATCGACGTTGTCCCTAGTGCCCAGGAAGTTTCAGCGCTGCGATCCGCCGCAAAAGCTTCAGGGATCATGAGACCAGTTCCTATACGTGTGCAAGGCGCGAAAACAGGGGTAGGTCGTGTCGTGGATTTCTCGCTCAGCTTGGTGGAACGACTAAGGGTTTATATAGACGAGGACAGACCATTCTTGGGGCCAGAGAAAGCCGAGCGTTCGATATTTGTATCGAGTCGAACCGGGCGAGCGCTCAATCCCCAAAGCATCACTAACCAGTATTTTCGGGCTCGTTCCAACGCGATCTATACCGCTCGTGCCGATGGCGTTAGCGAATGGGAGATACGCGATATGATGCGTGTCCATCCGCATGTACACCGACATCGATGTATCACCGATTCCATGACTTCAAAGCTGGAACATGGACTTGATCCTTTACACGCTATGCTAGACGTCATGAACAGCTCGGGGATAACCTTGGAAACTATGCTCGGATATCTGCATCTCGGCCAATCGCGGCGGAAATCGGTGCTGATGAAACAAGGCTTAGTCGATCAACTCAAAGACGACATCGTGTTGGAAAGGCTAAAGGCGCTCGACGAGTCAAAGCTCCGAATGATATCGCGTAAGCGGCGGAGCCGGAAATAATGGCTCGTCGGCGCGCTTCACCAGCCGATGTTTCCGGTATTGCAACCTCCACCGACTTACAGCGTGACAGCGAATTCCCGCTGAGGGTCTATTCTCCTCGTCATAGCCACCCGGGACGATCTAAGCACTTTGATTTGTCGATATTGGAAGGGACGGGTGAACTTGGGCACGTTCTCGCGCGCGAATTCCTAGAATTCGCTTCCAGCTTTAAAGAGGAGACGGCCGATGCTTACCTCGTAGCAATCCGTTCGCTTTTCCGATCTTGCGTCGCGCAGCTTATCCATCAGGGCGCACAGTTGCCTTCGATCACGGCAAGCCAATGGAGACATTTCGCAGCTTTATGGTTCTACGACCTCAAAGCAGAAGATACGGTAAGTGATGTGACCGCAAACGGCTATTTGTCTGCGAACAGGCGTTTTTTCCTTCATTTGCAGAAACGATTTCTAGTACCGAAGTTCCGCTGGCCAAATGCTATTAGGGGCGCGCTAAGTAAACCGAGGCCTTCGGTTTCCAACGCTCCAGTAAGGAATGTAGTTGCCAGCGAAGTTGGCTCTTGGTCAAAGCCGGACCGCACGGCTTGGTCAGAGCTTGCCAAGCTCAACGATCTTTCGAGCCCCTCAGTGGTGAAACGAAGGAATGCTATCATTCTGGCGGCCGCGCGGCGGCATGCAGAGTTGGAGATACGAAAGTGGTGGCAGCTATATCGTGAAAGCCGCGTAATCGCAGCGCAGAACAGTTCGTTCGATTTTGACGGGTATTGCAGGAAATACGAGTATGTTTCCGACGGCATTCTGAAAAGAACGCGGGGCTGGCGAAAACCGCTCCGTACCTTACCGAACTTCCTAGTCTACGTTGAAAGAAAGTTTGGCGGTGTGATGCCGGGCAAAGGGGACGATCCAGATTTTGTGAAATGTGCGTACGCACACCACGCCGACAACCTGAAAGGGCGGTTTCATCTGGAATATGGCTCGCTTCTGCCGCTCTTAACAATCATCTTTATCGAACGACCAAAAATGAACCTTGCGTCTCCTTTGTCGATGACAACGGAAGACGTAGAGCAAATTTCTCGGAACGAGCACCAAGCCCGGTGGACAAAAGGAAGGGCTAACTATCGACGGTTGAGCGACGATATGCCGACGGGATCGCAGCTTTCTCTACTGCCGAACGCCGCCGAGGACATAACGGCGGCGCAAGCGTTACTGGTGATCCAAGAGCTTTCGAAGCCGCTTAGGGCCAAAGCTATTCTCGGTGCGGACAAACATCTCTGCCTGGTCAGAGACACTGCTAATGGTTGCGTAGTGGGAAAACCCGCCGCGCAGAGCTGGATTTGCAAACAGTGGCGGGCATTTCGCGATAGGTCGGGCTTGATGTCCGCTATAGATTTCACATTGTCTCAGTTCAGGCCCACGGGAGCGGTGACTGAGTTTTTCGAGACTGGAGACATCTTCAAGGTTGCGGACCGCTTGGGACAGAAAAGCATCAGTGTAACAGCACGCTACATCCATAACCTCGCGGCGGACACTATGGATGCGGGTGATGTCCGCCAAGTGCAGGATTCTCTAACTGTTGCAGTCGCCCAAAGGAGCGGCCGACCGCTGGATCAATTAGGTATTTCGCCGGAGCGTGAAAAGCACATCCGAGAGACAGCGTTCTCATCAGGATTTCTCGGTTACAACATCTCAGGAACCTCGAAGGAAGCTCAGGAAAAAGAAAGTGTGTTGGAGAGTATCTTGTCCGGAAGCAAGTTTGTGATCATCGAGACCGCAGAAATTGCAGCTGAGATAATCGCATTCAACGAACACATTATTACTAAGGGCAAAGCAATTCAGGGAACGGCGCGTTACGAGGAGTTTTGGCTCCCGCTAGTGGTGATTTGCACGCAGATAATCAAGTCAATGTCTGTGAGTGTGATCAGAGATGCAAAGAAACGACTGCGAGAGCGGCCGATACACTACGGGCCGGTGGTATGATGCCCCAATCCGCTGCGCCTCCTCTTTTCTATCTGGAAAGCGAAAGGAAACTTACAGTCGTTGAATTACCTCCCGATGTGATCGATAGTTGGGAGGCCGCCGTATGGCGGCACAAAAAACATCCTGGACAACCAGAACGTCTTTCTTGGGAGCGTAAACTTCCCAATGGGGAGATGCTGACCGATCTCAAATGGGCCCCCTTATTGGAGATGTGTCGACGGTACTATTGCCATCTACGCAACACCAGGCCCGTGGTCCTTGTCCGAGCTACAGCGTTCTCGCGCATGAGTATCGTTTTTCAGCTCGTAGATTGGGTGGTTGCAACAAAGTTTCCATCCTTTGCTTCAGTGACGGCCTCGTCTATTAAATCGCTCGTCGATAGTATAGGTGATGGAATATCCGCCGCGCGGGGCGCTGTGAAAAAAAGCCGAGCCCGAGCTGGTACGCTTCCAGTTAAAAATTCGCAATCAACGGAAAGGGTTTACAAGGCTTCGAGCGGTTACCTTTCTGTGGTGCTTTCAGTTATTCATGAATTGTACGACCTTTACTGCATTCCTGTTGAGGATGAAGTATTCATGCTCAATGACGGCTTCAGGTATTCCCTCTTTGATGATTTTCTAGAAGCCGCAGAGGCTGGTCGAAAAAAGGGGAGTAGCCAGGATCAAACCGACGACATCAACGAAGAAGCTGTTTTCGCCTACACCGATGTCGCGCTACAATATGTCTACGACTATGCGGACGAGCTAATCGACTTGCAAGAGCGAGTCGATGCATTGCCGCCGCCGACCACGTCGCGGGTTAGTCCAGGTGAGCGGACGGCCCTTGTCGCGGAACTGTTGGCGTTTGAGGTGCTCGCCGAAACGAGCACAATTCTCACCAGTGACGGACCCAACTATACGAAAATCGCCCAGCAGTGCGGCGTTGGCCCCACCTCAATCTATAGGCCCCACTTCAAGAAGCTCATTCTGAAAGCAGCCCACGCACGTAAATCGGCACACGACAAACGGGAAACATTCGCTAAGCATTTGTTTGAGGAAGCCAGATCAAATCGCGTTAAGCTTCAACGGACGCCTACAAGGACAAGGAACGCCGGTTCACTGATCGGCTTACCCTTTTATGGGAAGCACTCCGGGACCGCTTCGCCCTGGCCTATCGAAACTATTGGTGCCTCGCGACACAACGGGCGGAGCCTAGAAGCCGCGATTACGGACCTTTGGACATCAATCGCTATCATTATTCTTGCTTGGGAAGCTGATCGTACCGGTGAGGCCCTCAGTCTCGACGCTGACTGTTTGGAGGAGGGGGTGGACGGATGGTACTTGAAGTCGAGGGTTTTCAAAAACCGCAATGAAGTGGCTGGAAGCGAGACACGCCATCCTTGTCCCGCCGTCGTTGTTAGAGCGATCCAGATTGCGGTTCGACTTGGGGCCAAGGCAAGGTTGGAAAGCGGTTCGAACGAGCTTTTCCTTCGTGAAAATCGGCTGCGGGAATCGGTCAGTGACCAGTCGTCACTCCGTAAACGAATGGCTGATTTCGCGGCGCGTTACGTACCTGGAGACGTTGCGAACGGTATCAAATTTATCCCACGCCACTTCAGGCGTTTCTTCCCCACGCTATGGGTGAACTACTATAGCTATGGTGGGCGGTTTCGAGCCCTGCAGCGTCTCCTCAATCATGATGAACTTACTACGACCATCCTGTACTCTCGTCGAGCGTCGCGGCTGGACGCGGCTCGCGAATCTCAGACCCGAATGACATCTCGGCTTATAGGAGACCACCTGCTAAACGGGTTGCCGCTTGTTGGAGGGGCGCTGAAGAAAGTCCAGTCAACGATTGCTCGTCTTGATTTTCGCGTTTCCTCTCCAACTGATATTCCTCGAAAGCTGGAGAAGGAACTGAGCGCGAGCGGCGTGCGAGTCTATCCCTTAGTTTTCGGATACTGCTTCTGGGATTCAGACGCTCGCCAAACCGCCCGTTGTAGGACGTCTACGGAGCCTGGCAGTGCAGTGGCGTGGCCATCCACTGGCAAGACTGAAACCGTCTGCGGGGAATGCGTAAATTTCTTCACTACGCCGGTTTTTCAATCATTTTGGTCGATGGCCTATGATCGCCATAAGCAGATGGAGGAAGATAGCAGGGCTCCTGCTATTCTGCGAAGGTTCGCTCGTAAGGGAAGACGGATTGCAGAACGTTTCCTGAGAATGTTAAGTGCCTAGAGTTTACAGAGCGCGGAGCGCAAAGCGCTCATTCAACGGGCCTGCCAAAAATGCGAAAACGGAACGGGCGCGGGAAAAGGTCAAGCGGTTGCTGGAGTTCCTCCGAGGCGTGAAAACCTCCGATGACTTGGCAAATCAGTTGGCGAATGGTGTAACGTTCGGTTGGGAAGGACTCCGGAAGTTTGCGCGTTGTGGCAGCGACGCGATTCATAAGAACAATCCAGACCTCTTTGCAGAGATCGAGGCAGAGAAGAACCGCATCGAAAGCATCTCACTTAAAGATGTTGCCAGCCCTCCTCGCCAATTGGGTGGGGACGCAACTCTAGCTGAACTCCGAGCTGAAGTTCGACGTCTGAATCGCGCGGTCAAGAGTAAGGATCAAGAGCTGAACGAAGCGCACCTGACGAATTTGACGCTCTTAGAGAGGGTCGAGCAGTTAGAGAGAGAGCTGGCACAGGAAAGACGCTCACCCCGGCCAATATAGTTCCACTCTTGGAGGGTTGTCATCGGCGGTTCTGACCCTCAAAGGAGGGTACGTATTGGGCCGATTACGGGATTATGCGAACCACCCCTTGCCTGATGGTCACCTTATCCAAGCAGATTGTCCGTCCGTCGGGGGGGTAAGCGGTGTTTCCCTCGCACATCGACCAACCGCGTTTGGCCATTCCGAAAAAATACCACTACGAAGTTGATAGCAAGAATGCGCCGATATCGTTGAAAAACTCGCGTTGTCGGTGCTGGGTAGCCGTGATTCAATCGCCGCAATGATTTGCGGAGGGTTGAGCGATGATGGGATGTCAGGCAGTTCCGGCGCAGCTCTTCTACGACTTCTGCCTTGATGATCACGTTCCTGCAGATCATCTGCTGCGCGGGATCGACCGCCATCTCAAACTCGACAGCGTGCGAGCGCAGTTGAAGCCTTTCTACAGCACCACTGGTCGCCCTTCGATTGATCCGGAGCTAATGATGCGGATGCTGATCATCGGCTATTCCATGGGTATCCGATCTGAGCGGCGGCTCTGCGAAGAGGTCCACCTTAATCTCGCCTATCGCTGGTTCTGCCGCCTTGGACTGGACGGCAAAGTGCCTGATCATTCCAGCTTCTCGAAGAACCGCCATGGCCGGTTCCGGCAGAGCGACATCCTGCGACATATCTTTGAGACGGTCGTGGAGCGCTGCCTTGCGCAAGGATTGGTCGGTGCGGAAGGATTTGCCGTCGACGCTAGCCTAATTGCAGCAGATGCCAACAAACAGCGCTCGGTACCGGGCGCTGAATGGGAAGCCAAAGAGGACGCTGGGCGTTCGGTGCAGGAATATCTGGCTGTTCTCGATGATGCCGCTTTTGGTGCTGCCTCGCGGGTGACGCCGAAGTTCATCTCTCCGTCCGATCCGGCAGCGCAGTGGACCGGTGCCCACAAAGGCCATGCCTTCTTCGCCTATGCCACCAACTACCTGATCGACACAGACCACGGCGTCATTGTGGACGTAGAGGCCACACGAGCAATCCGCCAGGCGGAGGTCGGAGCATCCCGCACGATGCTCGACAGAACGGAGAGCCGCTTCGGCTTGCGGCCCGGCTATTTGGCGGCCGACAGTGCCTACGGTTCTGCCGACAATCTCGCATGGCTGGTCAAGGAGAAGAAGATCGCGCCGCACATACCGGTCTTCGACAAGTCGAAGAGGACGGACGGCACCTTCTCCCGCTCGGACTTCTTATGGGAGGTCGAGAATGACCGCTACATCTGCCCGGCGGGAAAGGAGCTGAAGCAGTTCCATCGAACCTATGCGACACCCAGATCAGGGATCACCGCCGAAGGGACGCGGCTTTACCGCGCCAGCAAGAGGGACTGTGATCGCTGCGAACTGAAGCCTCGCTGCTGCCCTAACACACCGATGCGCAAGGTGCCGCGCGATCTCAACGAAGATGCCCGTGACGTCGCCCGAGCGATAGCCGCAACACCGGAATACGGGCAGTCACGGCATCGCCGAAAGAAGGTCGAGATGCTCTTTGCTCACCTCAAGCGCATCCTGCGCATGGCGCGGCTAAGGCTCCGAGGGCCGTGTGGTGCGCGAGACGAATTCCTGCTTGCAGCGACGGCGCAAAACCTCAGAAGGCTGGCCAAACTCAGGCCATCACACAGCGTCATTGCCGTCTGAGAGCGGCATGGACTACCACCCTACGCTGCGGCTCTGGGCAGAGGGACATGCTCGATCCGCCTAAAGGCAGAAATGGGCGGATGAGCAGCCAATCCTACGAGTTTTTCAACGATATCCGCCAATAGCAGACATCGATCAGATAACTGCCCATTATGGAATTGCGTCCTTGGCTTACCTTTTGGGTCTCATCTCAATCAACGCCCGCCACTTAGACTCTCCGGGGAACTTTGCTTTCCAGTAGTTCCAGCCATTCAGGTTTGTCTTTGTGCCCTCCTTCGTAACGGCGAGGGCACTAGCGGCAGCGGAAAGCGTGTCAAAGGACTGGCCCTCTACGACTAGGCGGCCATCAAGGAACTGGCCTTCGTAGACCTGCGAGCCTCTCAGGTATTCCATTCTTGCGAGGGAGCCGTGGGGTACAGTGACGCCATCTTCGGTCCAAGGAATGCCTGCGGCTAACGTCTTTTCTGATGCCGTTTCCGGTTGAGCGGGGGGAGGAAGATTAAGCAAACGCCGAAGAGCTAAATACGGCGCTTCATCGAAGCCCTGACGCTCATTCTCGATCATTTTGTGAATGTCCCAGTCGATTTCGATCTTTTCCATGACGATCCTCCTTCGGATGAATTTTCTCTAACACCTCCCGTCTACTACTGCAAGGAGTAAATAAGAGTAGAGCAGAGATTGGGAGGGATTAGCAATAATCAAGATTTACGCGCAGATTTTCATTCTGCAATTCCAACAGCTTTGACGGTGTAGAATCAGGTTTGATTGAAGCCGAAGTCCCCTTTGGGCCGAAGGCCGTCATGGCTCGAAAGCGCCAACAGCGGACATGTTTCGGGCTTAGCGTGCCAGCGTCTATGGTCTGACCACTGACCGAAAAAGGCATGGTCGCCGCGACAGCGCCGCTCTCGTCGACAATCTTGAGACGACCTCCTGGATCGGCTTGCCAAACAGCCGCTCCGCCACATTTCCCGTGTTCCGCCGGTCGGTGCGAAAGTGCCGGAGTCACACCCTCTAGACAATGCGGCGTGAACAGACGCCCCAGTCAAACCGGTCCACCCTTGGCAGGCTTCGCCGGAACCATATGCACCACTCCCAACACAGATGCTTTTCCCCCATGGGGGGTCCGAGGGTAGTTCCAGCTCATGCGCGATAGGCGACCAGCACTGCTCCTCCAGCGATCATGACCACGCCGAGCCAGTTCGGCAGGGACAATCGTTCTCCGAGAAACAGGACTGCGAACACCGAGACGAAGACGACGGATAGCTTATCAATCGGAGCGACGCGGGCGGCATCGCCGAGTTTCAGCGCCCGAAAATAGCATATCCAGGATGCACCTGTTGCCAAACCTGACAGGACAAGGAAAAGCCAGCTTCGGGGCGAGACGGTCGATGGCTCCTGCCAATTCCCGGTGACGTAGAGGATCAGACCCCCCGCCATCAGGATGATTATGGTGCGGAAGAAGGTAGCGAAGTCGGAATTGACGTTCTCGACACCGACCTTCGCAAATATAGTCGTCAGCGCAGCGAAGCCTGCGGAAAGGAGAGCCCAAAACGGCCAACTGGCAAACAGGTTCTTCATGCTCAGCCTCCCGGGCCGCTAAGGCGAATGAGCGACAACCCAAGGAAAAGTCCAGCGACTGACGCAATCAGAGATACGGCCACGTACGTGGCCGCCAAACCCCATTGTCCGCGTTCCCAGAGGCTGACGATATCCAACGAGAAGGTAGAGAAGGTCGTGAACCCGCCGAGCAGGCCCGTCGCCAGAAAGAGGCGAAGCTCCTGCGGCAGCCCCGAGCGCATCACGAAGGCCTGCGCCAGGAGCCCCATCATGAGCGAGCCGAGAACGTTGACGGATAGGGTTCCGAACGGAAAGCCGTAGCCAAGGAGGCGGGCGGCTCCGATGTTGACAGCGTGTCGTGCAGCACCACCGAGTCCGGCCCCGAGGAAGACAACAAGATAGCTCATTCCGCGCCTCCACCTGCGATCCTCGTTCTGGGGGCATTGGCTATCGTGACATGGGTATGAGCGAATTGGGTTGGGTGACAGTCAGACAAGCATCTACTCCTTCGCGTGGTGCGCGTTGAGTAGGAATCATCAGCTTCGTTGGCGAAGCGGTTCGGCCTGACGCCTGGCAGAGTCCATTGCCGTCACAATCTATAGGTTATGCAGGGCTTGACGGTCAATGCCAGACCTCGTTTCGCCCACGAGACGCCCAAGATTTGGCCCCTTCCGCTGATCGAGATGCAATCGGCGGTCGCTCGCTCGGAAGCTATTGGCTCCGGGCCAGAGAGGCATCACTACGCTGGTGCGGTAACGGCGCTGATTGCAGTTTCCGCTTGATCCCGAACTTTTTTGCCGCAATATTGCCGCCATCAACCGGACCCGTTCGCGGGTGGCTTCTCCGAGCGCCTATCCCTCGGCAACCAGCTAGCTCCTGCAATCTCCATTTTAGATACCACAGCGAGCATTCCGATTGGACCTTCCACATGACTGCGACGGCCTGATCACGTCTTCGAACTGATGCCGCCAGCTTCGCTTGCGCGTTCGCGATTGAACGTCTTCAGCGGCGTCCATTCCCGTAGAAAATTTTTGCTGATCGGCGGTCTCCCAAGCGCCGGATGAGCACAGGAGAACCATAACTTGAACCGTGATTTTCTTGGCACTCTCAAATCCGAATGGTTCGGCAACGTCAAAGGTGACGTTCTGGCCGGGCTTGTGGTGGCGCTGGCTCTCATTCCCGAAGCCATTGCCTTCTCCATCATCGCAGGAGTTGATCCGAAGATCGGCCTGTATGCTTCGTTCTCCATTGCTGTCCTGATCGCCTTCGTGGGCGGACGACCTGGCATGATCTCCGCAGCCACAGCCGCGACGGCAGTCCTCATGGTGACGCTCGTGCGCGACCACGGGCTGGAATACCTGCTGGCAGCCACGGTCCTTGCAGGCCTCCTGCAGATCGTCGCGGGCTTGCTGAAGCTCGGCTACCTCATGCGGTTTGTTTCGCGCTCGGTCATGACCGGCTTCGTCAACGCGCTCGCCATCCTGATCTTCATGGCGCAACTGCCGGAACTGACCAATGTCCCAATGCTGACTTACGTGATGGTCGCTGCAGGCTTGGCTATCATTTACCTCTTCCCTTACCTCACCAAGGCGGTTCCTTCGCCGCTCGTGTGCATCGTCGTCCTGACGGCGATCTCGATCTTCTTCGGCTTCGATATCCGAACTGTCGGGGATATGGGCGAACTTCCCTCGACGTTGCCGGTCTTCCTGATCCCGAACATCCCGCTGAACCTCGACACCTTGATGATCATCCTGCCCTATTCGGCGGCCGTGGCTGCGGTAGGCTTGCTGGAGTCCCTGATGACGGCGCAGATCGTCGATGACCTCACGGACACTCCAAGCGACAAGAACCGCGAATGCGTCGGCCAGGGCATCGCCAACACCGCCACCGGCTTCATCGGCGGCATGGCTGGCTGCGCCATGATCGGCCAGTCGATCATCAACGTGAAGTCCGGCGGCCGGGGACGCCTATCGACCTTCTGCGCGGGCGTCTTCCTGCTGTTCATGATCCTTGTCTTGGGCGGGCTGGTCAGCCGCATTCCCATGGCGGCGCTCGTCGCGATCATGATCATGGTCTCCATCGGCACCTTTTCATGGTCCTCGATCAAGAACCTCAAGGATCATCCGCGCTCATCCTCTATCGTGATGATCGCGACGGTGATTGGGGTGGTGTTCACGCACAACCTCGCCATTGGCGTCCTCATCGGTGTGCTTCTGTCAGCCGTCTTCTTCGCCTGGAAGATCGCCCAGATTTTCCGCGTCACATCAACGCTCTCGCAGGATGGCAATCACCGGACCTACAAGGTGGAGGGCCAGGTCTTCTTCGCCTCGGTCACAGACTTCAACGAAGCCTTCGACTTCAAGGAAGCGCTGGACAAGGTCACCATCGACGTCAGCGAAGCGCATATCTGGGATATCTCCAGTGTCGCCGCGCTCGACATGATCGTGCTGAAGTTCCGCCGCGAGGGTGCCGACGTCGACATTATCGGCCTCAACAACGCGAGTGAGACCATCGTCGACAGGCTGGCAATCCACGACAAGCCGGGCGCAATGGAACGCCTGATGGGCCACTGAGGGAGGAACGATAATGACAAAGGTACTAGCACTCATCGATGGCTCACAATACGCGCAGAGCGTCTGCGACCACGTCGCCTGGATAGGCAGCCGCACGGACGTCTCCGTCGACCTGCTGCATGTGATCGGTCGCCGCGACGTCTCGACAGAACCGGTGAACCTCAGCGGCAACATCGGGCTTGGTGCTCGCACAGCGCTGCTGGAAGAACTGGCGGAACTTGATGCGCAGAAGGCGAAGATCGCCCACAAGCGCGGCCGCCTCCTGCTGGATGGGGCCAAGGAACAGATTCTTGCAGCAGGTGTCGCACAGGTCGACACGAAGCTACGCAATGGCGACCTGGTCGAGACGGTCGTGGACTTCGAGAAGGAAGCCGATCTCATCGTCATCGGCAAGCGTGGCGAGGGGGCAGACTTCGCCAAGGGTCATCTGGGCTCAAACCTGGAACGCGTGGTCCGTTCGACCCGGAAGGTGATCGTCATTGCTTCGCGTGCGTTCAAGCCGATCCAGAAGGTTCTTATCGCCTATGACGGTGGATCGACCGCGCTCAAGGCCATCGACCAGGTGGCCCGCAACCCGATCCTGCAGGGTCTGCCCTGCAAGCTGGTGATGGCGGCAACCGACACGGCGGAGAACCGGAGGAAGATCGAGGACGCCTCCATCATTCTCAAGGCTGCAGGTTTTCCGGTTGAGACGGAGGTCGTCCAGGGCGAGCCGAACAAGGTGATCTCGGAGATGATCGAGCGCGACAAGTTCGATCTCTTGGTCATGGGGGCCTACAGCCATTCAAGGCTGCGCAGCCTCTTCCTTGGTTCTACGACGACCGAGATGATCCGCTCCTGCAAGGTGCCCGTCGCCATCTTCAGGTAAGCGTAAAAGGGAGGGCGCGATGCGAACCATCGAAGACCCCGGCCTCGTGGAGGAGTTCAAGGAGAGGCTCCTGGCGGAACTGGCCGAGACTGTAGCGCTGATCGAGGAAAGTCGGGAGTATCGTGCTCCCGTCGAACTCGATCAGCAGAGCGTGGGTCGATTGTCCCGCATGGATGCGATGCAGCAGCAGGAGATGGCCAAGGACATCAATCGCCGAAGGCAGCACCGCAAGGTGGCCATAGAGATCGCGCTGTCACGCATCCGGGATGGCGAGTACGGCTACTGCACGGCGTGCGGCGAGCCTATCGCGGTCCGCCGCCTGGAGATCGATCCAGTATTCGAGCAATGCGTGCGGTGCGCACCCTAGTCCGGCACCGGAAGGAGGAGCATGTTGAAGAAGCACCAGGTTCTCGTGTTCGTCGACGGCAGCCACTACGACAGGCTGCGGTCCGTGTTCGAAGCTCCCCTTGACCTTCGCAAGCTCGCCTTCCTGGCGGCCGACGGCAAGTCGATTGACAAGGCGGTCTACTATCGGGATCGGCGCGACGCCAAGGAAGAGGAACGGCTCAAAGGCCTGTTCGGATGGCTCCGTCACAACGGCTTCATCGTCAAGAGCAGACGGCATGGCGAGGGAGAACCGCGCGAGCGCTATGGAACCAACCTGTTGGATATGGCTGTCGATGCGCTTCAGTTCGCTCACCCAGGGGACAGCGTCATGCTGATCGCGGGAGACGGGAAGCTGGTGCCTCTATGCCTCGCGCTCACAGAGCGAGGTGTTCACGTGACGCTGTTGTCCACGCTTGACGCGCCGGTGACCATTGCGCCTCCGCAAATCCTCCTGGACGTCGTTGACAGCTTCGTGGAAGTGGCAGACCTGCTCGATGCCATTGCCGTCTCTCCCTCTGGTCGGCACGACGATGCGGCGCTAGATGAAGATTGACCCTCCTCCTTCACCCATCGACACATGATCAAGAGCTACATCGATTTCTCGCGGCGCAACTGGCCGCTGCTGCTCTTCGGCGCGATGCTGATGGCGCTGTCGAGCTTCGGCCAGACCTTCTTCGTCGCCATGTCGGGTGCGTATTTCCGCGAGGCCTTCAGCCTTAGCGACGGAGGTCTAGGTACCGCCTATGCCGTCGGCACCTTCGCCAGCGCCATGACGCTGACCTGGGCGGGGCGTCTGATCGACTACACTACCGTACGCAGGTTCACCTGGTCGGTAGCCTTCCTCCTTGCTTTCGCCTGCATCCTCGTCGCCGTCAGCCCCAACTACTTTGCGCTCGCTGTTGCCTTCTACTTCCTGCGCCTTGGTGGCCAGGGCTTAATGACGCATACGGCACTCACGGCAACCGCCCGTGCTTTTCCGCAGGACGCCGGAAAGGCCTTGGGCCTGATCGCGCTCGGACTCTCTCTGTCGCAGGGCATTCTACCGTTCGCCACGATCTCGATCATGGACACCTGGGGCTGGCGGACCGGGTGGCTCTTGAACTCTCTTGCTGTTCTTCTCGGCGTGACGGTGGCGCTCCGCTTTCTTCCTGTTGCAGGCGACAAGCCGTTGCGCAGCAGGAAAACAGAAGACGAAACGGAGACGGCTCCGTCCTTGCCGCTGTGGCGTGATGCCCGCCTTTTGCTGACGCTCCCTGCCGTTCTGGCGACGCCCTTCGTGGTGACGGGGTTCTTCTTTCACCAAGCTCGTTTGGCCGAACAAAAGGGCTGGGACATAGCAACCGTTGCCGGAAGCCTCGGGGCCTTTGCCATCGTACAAGCGGCCGCACTTGTCCTTATCGGTCCAGTCATCGACAGGTTGGGTCCCAAGCGACTGCTCCCGCTGTTCCTTCTACCACAGGCGGCCGCGATGCTGCTTCTTGCGATAGCGAGCCATCCTCTTATCGCTCCAATACACATGCTTCTGATGGCGATCAGCGCTGCATTCGGCTCCACCCTCGCCACGGCTTTATGGGTCGATCTCTTCGGAACGAAAGAACTTGCTCGGGTACGCTCTGCAGTCGAGGCGGGCGCGGTTTTGGCAAGCGGGGCATCGCCGATTGTAATGGGGCTGCTCATCGACGCAGGTGTCTCGCTCAGTCTTCAAGCACTGGGCTGCTTTGTCTACAGCATCGGTGCATCGCTGGTCGCACTCGGTGTGCGGACGCCGGAGCCTGAGATTGGGCGATGAGCGAAACGGACGTATCAAGTAAAGGCGATGGTCAAGTCTGCTTAGGGCCGTATGCTGACTAGCAGCGGCTTCCTGGAAGACGGATTAACCGCCAGGCAAGCATTACGAATTTTCGCACGTTGCTTTCTGCCGGATTACGGCCAATTACATCCCTTAGATTCAAAAGATTGCGGATATAAGGAACGCGAATTGTCCAACTCAGACACCAACACCGACACCGTTGATTTGCTTGGTCTCACGACCGATATCGTATCCAGCTATGTCTCAAAGAATGTTGTGCCTGCTGCTGATCTGCCCAAGCTCATCCAGGCAGTTCACAGCTCACTCACCGGACTCGGTATAACAGCAGAAGAGGTCAAGACAGCAGCACCAGAACCCGCTGTTCCAATCAAGAAGTCAATCAAACCAGACGCGATCACATGCCTGGAGTGCGGGAAAGGCTTCAAGTCGCTCCGGAGACACTTAAATACCCATCACGACAAGACGCCTGATGAGTATCGCGCGAAGTGGTCCTTGCCCGCCGATTATCCGATGGTCGCGCCAGAATACTCCGAGGCGAGATCGTCCCTGGCAAAAACGATGGGTCTCGGACAGCGCCGAGCGAAGGCCAACAAAAAGCGGAAGAGCGCTTAGGCATTTCGAATGCAGTTACGCGGTTAGGCTCGAAACCCATTGAACTCTTTTAATTTCTCGGGGGCACGCGGGTCGCTCAGTTCAAGCATAACTGACGGTTCTCAATGATGCCGCTTCTGGTGCTATGAAGCCCGCGAGTGGCCTGGGAGCGTTTTCCGCTTCGCGCCAAAAGCAGACGTGCCGTCTTATCCCGCGAAAGAGCTATCGCTCAGCATCAACCGGCGATACTCGGCTTCTGGAGCACCGTATGCGTCCCCAGCAAGCCCCTCCAACTTGGCGCGGTTGCGAATGGTGACGAGGCTCCGCTCCGCCTTGATGCACTGCTTTTCCTCAAGGATATGCAGAGCGTCTGTCACGCTGGGGCGGCGAACGCCGAGCATTAGTGCAAAGAATTCGTGGGTCAGTGGCAGCTCATCACCCAGTCGGTCGTGAGCCATTAAGAGCCATCGGGCAAGGCGCTGCTCAACCGAGCACTTTGCATCAGCAAGAGCTGTGGCGGCGATCTGCACCATAAACACGTGCACATAGAGGAGGACCACGCGTCTCAATATCGCATTGGTATTGATCGCGGACCAGAACTTAGACGTTTCGATGCGGAGAGCAGGTCCGCCAACTTGCATGAAGGCCTGATGAGGAGTTCTGTCCACTCCCAGTGCCACCGGCGCACCCGAAAAGCCTTCGTGACCAATGCATCCGACTTCCAGACGCTTCCCAGAAGTGGCGGCTACTTCGGAGGAGAGTCCACCCTCAAAGAAGTACACGTATGCAATGGGAGAATGCGGTTCGAATAGAACGTCCCCTCGCTTCAGCTCCACCCTCTGAAGATCGGGCAAAAGCACCGTCGCGGCATCAGCCGGGAGAGCATTGAGCAGAAGGTTGTTTGTGTGAGCCATGCGTCATCTTAGCAAGCCGAGCGAAAAAACCAAACGTGGCTTGGAAAGGTCGATGCCGAAGACGAGCGCTTCATCTCAAATCTAGCACGGACCTGAATGAGAGCGTAGAAACTATGGTGCCGTCTGCGCGTGTGATCTCGAACGCGTCACCGTCTATCGGTTCCCCATTGAGAACTCGTTGCGATAAAATCTCGCGTGCCGAAAGGATAGCCTCCTGCCGTGCTTGTGCGGCCGAAGCCAGTTCACTGCCTTCAGGGTCCTGTGTTACCTCATCACCCCTACGGATGTGAAAGTAGAATCTCGGCATTGGGTTCTTCCTGCTGTAGGTCCGAACCTCTGGCTTCCAGAGAAGTTTCTGTCCGCTAACGTACGCTTCAAATGAGGAGGGTGCACAATCTCGCATTCCCGTTAGGACGCTGAGTCGCCTTCAAGTTCTGTTACTGCCTTCTCTGGCTGAAGGGTTCGGACCGCGATCTCGAATGTTACGCATAGCCCGTATGCTCCCCATTCCCGACTCACGGTTGCGGGGAAGCCTCTGACAATCGAGTCGATCAACCTTGTGCCGAAGCCAGTAGAAGTGTTCTGCTTCGCAATCGCAGGCCCTCCGGTCTCCTCCCAGGCAATGTTTACTTGATCGTCGACGGCCTTCGTCGTGATGGTAACCCTGCCTTCGTGAACGGACAGCGCACCGTATTTTGCAGCGTTGGTGGCTAGTTCGTGGAAGAGGAGAGCGACCTTCGTCGTATGAGCCTGTGCCACTGGGAAGTCAGGGCCCGCAAGAGAAATGCGCTGCCAAGATTCCTCTTGGTACGGAGCAACCACTTTTTCCAGCAGTTGATGCAGAGTGGCACTTTCATCTCGTCCTTGTGGGTCATCAAGGCTTGGCAGGGTCAGGTCGTGCGCAGCAGCCAGCGCGGACAGCCGCTGCCGCATAGAGTCCGCCAGTTCTGCGGGCGACGCGGCGGACTTCGAGGCCATCGTGATCAGCCCGCTGGTGAGAGCGAAGAGGTTCTTCACCCGGTGGTGCATTTCCCCCAGAAGCAGGCGTTGCCGCTCCTCTTCGCGCTTCCTGGAGGAGACGTCCCGAGCGATCTTCGAAGCGCCGACTATGGTGCCATCGCTGTCCCTGATCGGTGAAATGGTCAGGGAAATGTCGATAAGTGAGCCATCTTTCCGCCGACGTATCGTATCGAAGTGATCCACCGTCAGCCCAGCGCGGAGCTTTGCAAGAATAGCAGGCTCTTCATCCAATCGATCCTGAGGAATCAGGATCGTGATCGGCTTCCCAACGACTTCTTCCGCCCGATAGCCGAATAGCTGTTCGGCACCACGGTTCCAGCTCGTGATGATACCGTTGATGGTCTTGCTGATGATCGCGTCTTGTGAGGACTCAACGATCAAGGCCAGCAGCTCTTTGGGATCGCAAGGCGCGATAGCAAGTGCGGTTGCGCCAACGACGTTTCTCTCACCGACCTCGTTAGGAGAAGCCGAGTTCGCATCACGGATGCCTGGCGAAGATGTCATTGGTCTGTGCCCTCTTCGCTGATTGATTGAATAAGCAGTACATAGAACAGGCGCAGGGGGAAAGATAGACAAGTACCGTTGCAAAACAGGCCCGTCACCCTAGTGTAGTGCGGGGAACAGGCGGGAAATCCAAGTGACACAATCTCTTCCGAGGATCATCAGCGGCGTAGGCGGGCTTGATGAGGTATTAGGCGGCGGCTTGGTTGAAGGCGCTTCTTATATCGTTCAGGGACAGCCTGGCGCGGGCAAGACGATCATGGCCAACCAGGTCGCGTTCGCTAATGTCAGGGCGGGACGGAAAGTTTTGTACATCACGCTTCTGGCGGAAACCCACGACCGACTTTTCCAGGTGCTGGGGACGCTTGATTTCTTCGACCGTAGCCAACTAGGAATTACCATCTCCTATGTGAGCGTCTTCCAGACACTTCGTGACAATGGCCTCTCTGCCGTAGTGGAGCTGGTGCGCAAGGAGATCGCCCGGCAAGGGGCCACGCTGCTTGTCTTCGATGGACTTCTGAACGCCAGAGACAGGGCGGATTCGCCTCTTGATGTGAAGACGTTCGTCGCCGAGATTCAAAGTCAGGCCGCCTTCGTCGGATGCAGCGTCCTCTTCCTGGCGAGTACTCGTTTCGCAGACGATAGTCCCGAACACACCATGGTTGACGGTGTCATCGAACTTCACGAGGAAGTGCCAGGAGTGAGGGCTGTAAGGCGGCTCCAAGTGAAGAAATCCAGGGGCAGCCCGGCGCTCGGCGGGCTCCACCAATTCGAGATCACATCATCCGGCTTGACTGTTTACCCTCGCCTTGAGGCAGCCCTGCAGACTCCATCTGTCGAGGATGAGCCTACGTTGGCGACGATACACTCCGGAGTAGACGGACTGGATGAAGTACTGGGCGGCGGTCTCCCGGCGCGTTCTGTTACTTTGCTGTTTGGACCCTCAGGTGCAGGCAAGACAGCCATCGGCCTCAGCTTCCTTGCAAAGGCCAGCAAGGATGAACCGGCGCTCTATTTCGGGTTTTATGAGACCCCGGCTCGCCTGCGGGCGAAGGCAAGAGCGCTCGGAGTGGACATCGAGCAGCATCTCGACGCTGGTGACCTGGAAATCGTCTGGAAGCCAATGACCGAGAACCTTCTGGACAAGCTGGGGCACCAGCTTCTTCAGGCGGTCGGACGGCGCAACGTAAAAAGGCTTTTCATTGACGGCCTGGGCGGACTTCAACGCTCGGCCGTGCATCAGCCGCGCATGACGGAGTTCTTCTCCGCTCTGACCAATGAACTGCGAGCACTCGGGGTCACGACAATAGCTACCTGGGAACTCCGCGATCTGTTTGGCCCGACGCTGACGGCACCAGGATCGGAACTGTCAAGCCTGATCGATAACCTGATCATGCTGCGCCACATCGAGGCCGAGTCTCGATACACGAAAGCGTTGTCAGTCCTGAAAGTCCGAGACAGCTCCTTTGACCCCGCCATCCACGAGGTCAGCTTCGGGAACTCCGGCATAAGGATCGATGTTCCGCTCCCACCAGTCGTCAATGCCGCTACGGGAATGGCGACACCCCTTTCAACGTGACCGTGTCATGTCGAGCAAACGAGAGCATCTGACATGGCCTTGATTGTGATCGCTGAAGATGAGTTTTTGATAGCAGATGTCTTGAGCATCATGCTGGAGGATGCTGGCCATCAAGTGGAAGCTGCGCCGCATGGCGTCGCGGCCCTCGAACTTGTCAGGGAAAAGCGCCCGGACCTCGTGATCACCGATTTCATGATGCCCCTGATGACCGGGCTGGAACTGGCGCAGGCCTTGCGGGATGATGGGGAGCTATCGTCCATCCCCATCATCCTGGTGAGTGGCGCACAGGCGAGTATCGGGAGGTCACATCCTGACATGTTCGATGCCGTCCTCGACAAACCTTATGACGAGACCCGACTTTTGAACGCCGTGGAAGTTGCCTTGGCTGGACAACAGTAGAATATCGTCAGATCGCATCTCCCTTGCTCAGGCGGCCGCAGACTGGATTGGAGCCCTTTGCGCTACGCGCACTTCATGCCGTTGGGTTAGGCGGCTCTACCAAAGCCTCATCGAAATGATTCGGCAGCGCTGCAATCTCATGGTACCGTGCGAGGCACGATCCGCCGCGCCGCGTTGGACGCCCTCTGTCGAAAGAGATCACAGTGCCTGTCGCCGCCACCGTGCTAGTGGTGGAGGACGAACCACTGATCCGTTGGACCATCGCAGAAGACTTGCGCGATGCCGGGTTCAATGTTGTCGAGGCTGCCAATGCGGATGAAGCGATCCTGTGCTTGATCGATAACCGCCAGATCAGCGTCGTTTTCACTGACATCGACATGCCTGGAGCGATGGATGGGCTGAAGCTCGCAGAGTTTGTCCGAGACCGTTGGCCACCCATCAGAATAATCGTGACGTCCGGAAACTGGCGGGGCGCGGATATCGCTCTTCCGGAGACGGAGCGTTTCATTACAAAGCCTTACGATTCCAAAGTTGTCGCAAGGACAATCAACCAGCTCGTCCTGGACTAGGCCGCAGGATGGCAAGCCGCAGTGTGGCGTGGTCATCGTGTGACCTCCCAGTCGTGGAAGTATGAGCAGCGCATTCCCGTTGAAGGAGCGTACCCAATGACAATGTTGACCAGTGTCGAGCATTCAGACTTGTCCGGCGAAATCGAAGACGATGGCGTTACAGTTCAGGTGGACATCTTCCGCGCCGTAGGGAGGCAAGGGGGATGGCTCTTGGAGGTTACCTCTGAGGAGGGTGACATCACCAGGTGGGATGAGCCCTTCGCGAGTGACGAAGATGCGTGGGCGGAGTTTCTGGCGACTGCCGCGCGTGACGGCATCAGATCATTCCATTGCCACGAAAACGAGACGCTCCACTAAAATCGACTCCTCATGACCTTTCGAGCCGCTGTCCGCAAGAGCTTTGCGTTCAGGGATTCCGAGGCCTGTGTAGGAGTTTTCGCCGGAGCCTCGCCTGATGACTAGAAGCTGGAGGGGATATTCTCATGGAGCGCTTTAACATCCTAAAGAACATCGCCAGATTCGTTGAGATTCTCGGGAAGACCGAGGACCCCACTGAACGTGCTCGTCTCGAAGAGTTGCTCCGTTTGGAAGAGGTGAAGCTTGCCAACTTGAATGGGAGATGAGAGTTGAAGCGAACCGATGGCATCCGCCGGTGGAAATGGCGCTGCCGTTCTCAACGGCTGTACGAGAAGCACAAACCAGTCCATCACCCGGCTAGCCGACCTACCATTCGGTCTGCTTTTACCCGCCTCTAGCGACTGCATCATCTTCGGCACATGCAGCAACGAATGGAGCGCGTGCGAATTCCGTCTGCAGTTCTCCTCTGACTGCGGCATGGCATAGCTCGAAGGCGTGCCAATAGGTGGGCCCGGATTTACAGCGGAAGTTCTCACGCATGTGTCGTATAGCATCTGCCGGGCCGCGTATTTGCAGACTTAGGAGATCATCGGTGCCGACGTTGACCGACCGTCTCCATCGCGAAGAGAACAGAATTGTGATCACCGAGGCCATGCAAGGTCCTCTCCTAGCGAGCAGAGGGAAAATCCGCGACAGCTATTGGTATCACGACTTCACCGTCCTGTCCGATTATCCTTCAGAAGCGACCGGGATGCCCCCTTGGAGGACTGAATAGCCTCAGTTTTCCTGGACACCCTCGGGTCGACTTTTCTGCTGCTTGTCCGCCTCGACGGGTGACTGCATCCTGTTCCTGACGTGTTTGCGTTTCGGTTTCGGGAGCTTCATCGCGCGAAACGGAGACCCTGCGGCGTATTGCTCTCGCTTCAGAGGTTAAGGAAGCTTTTGGCAGCCGCGTTGTCTCGGCAGTTTCCACGGCGGCTCATCAAGTGGTGAACCAGTGGTGCTTCAGAAAAAGGCCATTTCGTGCCGGTGAATTGGGGCCCTGATCGAAAACGACTAAACCTGATCCTTCGACTTGCCTATACGTGCATTCGTAGAGCCTGCCGATCAGATGGAACGGGAGCTGACCGGATGCGTGGTTGAATGGCAGGTATCCGGGCTGGTCGAAGATGCTGAAGCCGAGACGATTGGGAAATCTGTCGTCCGCCCTCGCTTGCCGCTGCGCATTTCCGTTTTCCAGCCGATTGACCGAGCCAACAACTTTGCCTGCCGGTATGGCTATTGCTTTCGGCGTTGAGAAGCGCATAGTGCTTGCTCCAGCAGCCACTTTACGGGCGCTGTTGGCGGGGGTTGCGAGACCCCAGCCCCAACCTGAAGGAGGACCAAGATGTCTTCCGCATTTTCAGCAGCACAACTAGCATCCAGGGACGTGCGGGCAAGAACCGCAGCGATCTTTCACACGTGGGCACCAGCGCTATCCATCGGTTTCATCCTATACCTAGTGCTTCGCGATCTGCTCTAGGTGGAGCCCACGCAGAAAAGCACCTACAGGGCTTCATCATGCGGACTTTCTCAAAACGAGTGACTTTTTTGAACCCGTTTCTGCTCCCGGGCATGGTCCAACCTCACCCACCTGGTGAATTCGACGTTCTAGTCGAGGAAGAACCACTCGACGTTATGTGGGAAGCCTATCACCGGACGCTCACCTTCATGGTGACCTCGCAAGGGCTCACTGAAGCATACAGGGTCAACGAGGAGTCCCTCGATGCACTCATAAGTGCAGACAGGGCGATCCCCGCGAACCCTACCTCGCCCGCGCCGGGACGTTGAACGCGCCGCCGCTCGGCAAACCCATTGTTGAGTGTAGCTCTGATGCGACCTTACGCGAGACTCGAAACCCAAAGTCGGCACGCCCCTGAGACAAACGCTCGCCAGCGGCATGTTTTAACTGGAGAACATCAAATGTCGCAGCCACGTTACAAGCTTGGAGATGTCGTTGCTTTGAGGAGCAGCCCATTTCGCCGACTGACGCAAACGGTCGACGCTCGGGTTAGCTCTGTCCGGGTGGATAACCAGCGAAATTCAGAATACCGCGTGCGCCTGGCGGGAGAGGTTTTTGAGCGGTATGTGACCGACGCTGAGATCGACCACGCAGCATCTCAAGCCTGCAATCTTGACCTGGCCGAGGCGGTGAACGGCGAATTGCCGGTGGCCGGACCATCGCCCTCCGCACTCGGCACGTCTCGACGTCGGGACTGACGCGTTGCCTGGAGCTTGAGCGTCGAAACTACGGAGAAAGACGAGGGCAAATGCGTTATCTGCTTTTCCCGCTAATGGTCTTGGCCACGCCAGCCATGTCGGAAGTTGTCACCCCGAGTGACCCTTACCTTGCTGACGCCGCCATTGTTACTCTTTATCTCGACCAGGACGACAACCGCCACTGGGTAGTAGTCGGAGTCGCAAACAGGACAGAGCGGCCTTTCGATGCCAACTACTCCTGCACCCTTGCAGACGCTGAGGGGTTTGCCGCCGGAGAAGCGAGCGGTGTTGCCAGGGCAGTTCCACCACAACAGATGATTTTCTCAAACAGCGTCATCTTCGCCGCGAATGTTGAAAGTGCCGACTGCCGGATCGAGTTCACCACACCGCTCTAATTCTCTGAGCGCCCGAAGGTTGGTTCGCCGACGAGGGATGGTTCTGCCGGTGTCTACGCAATGAAGTCTAACCAGACAGCCAGAAGGTGGGAGACTTCGCTGACGGCTTTCATGGCATCGCTCGGCAGGAGCATGAACAAATATGGGTTCCCGTCAGAGGGTTCTTGATCTCGCGAAGCCGCAAGACGCTAGGGCTGGAAAAAGTAACCTCGTCAGCGGGGCGAGTATGAACCGGCAGGTCCGCTTTGGGCCGATAGCAGACTTCAGGTTGCTAGTACCGAATAGTTACACGGTAGAAGCTCACCGGTGCGACTCTGCCTATGACCGTTACAATGGCGGTGAGCGTCGCAGTCAAATAGGCCAACGGAGCGTGCAGGTTTCGATGAGCGAGGCAATGGTTGCCCAGTGCCGGGCATCTGCATGGTCGCCGCAAAGAGCGCGTTCTTGCGATTGAGCGCTATCGGCCGAATGGTCCGCTCGACGGTAGTCGTTGTCGATTTCGATGCGGCTGTCCGTTAGGAAGAGCTTCAGGCCGTCCCAGAACTTGCCAAGGTAGGCCAAAGCCTCGCCTAGCGTGGACTTCGTTGCGACCGGGGGGCGCAGTGATCGGCGAGGCAAGTGTGCAGTTCTGCCACGAGCAGCGCTGATCGTTCTAGACGAACTGCAAGGCGATTACACATCCGGGGTGACAGGGCAACGTGGGAGTGGAACACCGGTTCCATCAAGGGGAGTTTCTGAGCTGTTTCGCGAATTAAGAAGATGCCAACTCAGGTTTGTCGGAATAGACATCGTAGGGAGACAAACCTCCGAGATTCTGCGCCAAATGATCGAGAGCAAGACGTAATGGCAATCAAAAAGACCGAACTGTACTCGTCTTTGTGGGCGAGCTGTGATGAGCTGCGCGGGGGCATGGATGCCTCGCAGTACAAGAATTATATCCTCACCCTGCTCTTCGTAAAATACGTTTCGGACAAGTATGCCAAACAAAAATACGGCGCTATCGTGGTGCCCGCAGGAGGCTCTTTCGTCGACATGGTTGCCTTGAAAGGGCAGAAAGATATCGGCGACAAGATGAATACGATCATTGGCGAACTTGCGCGGGCCAATGACATGGCTTGGCTGTCCAACCCCGATAACGATTTCAACAACGAAGACCGGCTTGGCAAAGGCAAAGCTATGGTCGACACCCTGACCAAGCTCGTCGGCATTTTCGAGAATCTTGACCTCGGCAAAAATCGCGCCGATGGTGATGATCTGCTCGGCGATGCCTACGAATATCTGATGCGACATTTCGCAACAGAATCGGGCAAGAGCAAAGGCCAATTCTACACCCCTGCTGAAGTGTCGCGCATTCTTTCGAAGGTCTTGGGCATTAATGCGAAGACCAGCCAGGACGAGACCGTATACGACCCGACTTGCGGTTCCGGCTCGCTGCTCTTGAAGGTCAACGATGAAGCGCCGAATGGCCTCTCTCTCTACGGTCAGGAAAAAGAGCAGGCCACGGCAGCCTTGGCCAAAATGAACATGGTCCTGCATGACAGCCCATCGGCTGAAATCTGGCAGGACGACACGCTGTCTGCACCCCACTGGAAGGACAAAGACGGCAAGCTGCGCACCTTCGATTTCGCCGTGGCCAACCCGCCGTTTTCGCTCAAATCATGGAGCAACGGCTTTACGCCATCCAATGACGAGTTCGGACGCTTCGAATACGGCGAGCCGCCCGAGAAGAATGGCGACTACGCCTTTCTGCTTCACATCATCAAATCCCTGAAGAGCACCGGCAAGGGTGCTGTGATTTTGCCGCACGGCGTTTTATTCCGTGGCAATGCCGAAGCTGACATTCGCCGCAATCTCATTCGCCAGGGCTTTATCAAGGGCATCATTGGCTTGCCTGCAAACCTCTTTTACGGCACCGGCATCCCCGCCTGCATTATCGTGCTGGACAAAAGCACGGCTGGGCCAGAGCGCCCCATCTTCATGATCGATGCCAGCAAGGGCTTCGTCAAAGACGGGAACAAGAACCGTCTGCGCGCGCAGGACATTCACAAGATCGTGGACGTCTTTAATCGTCAGCTTTTGGTGGGTCGGTATTCGCGCCTCGTTCCCTATGACGAAATCGCCAAAAAGAACGACTTCAACCTCAATATCCCCCGCTACATCGATGCCAGTGAACCCGAGGACATCCATGATCTGGACGCGCATCTGAATGGCGGCATTCCGGATCGTGATATTGAAGCCCTGAAAGCGTATTGGGATGTCTTCCCATCACTGCGTAAGACACTCTTCGCGGATGGCGCGCGCCCAGGTTATGCCAAAGCTTTGGTGGAATCGCGCGCAGTCAAGGCAACGATTCTCGGCCATGCCGAATTCGACGCGTTCAAAAGTTCATCCCTAAAACGCTTCCAGGATTGGAAGGCAAAACACCAGGATCAACTAGCCGGGATCAAGGTCGGCGACAAACCCAAAGAGCTGATCTTCAACATTTCCGAAGACCTGCTGACCCTTTTCGACGGCGCGCCCCTGCTCAGCAAATACGACATCTATCAAATCCTGATGTCCTATTGGGATGAGATCATGCAGGACGACGTGCATATGATCGTTCAGGATGATTGGGAGATTGCAAAGACTGTCCGCCTTCTGGTGCCGATCAAGGACAAGAACGGCAAACCCAAATACACCGAAGAGCATGATTTCGAGTTTGGTTCTGCCCAAGCCAAGAAGCGCCATCGCAGCGATATTGTCCCGCCATCACTGGTCATCGCGAAATATTTCGCCGACAAGCAAGCGGCGCTCGATGCCCTTCAGGCCAAGCACGATAGTGCGGTGCAAGAGCTGGAGAGCTTCATCGAGGAAAATACCGGCGAAGACGGCCTGATTGAGAACGCCAAGAACGACAAAGGCGCTATCAAGCAAAAGGGCGTGAAGGACCGGATTAAAGAAACCAAAGATGCCGACGAGCTTGCAGCGCTGAAAAAATGCCTCGCGCTGATCACCAGGGAGGAGGCGGCCAAGAAGGCGGTCAGTGCTGCAAAGCTGCAGCTTGACGAGCTGGTTTTCAAGAAAATCCCCACCCTCTCAGAGGACGAGCTGAAAGCCATCGTGGTTCACGACAAATGGTTCGGAACGGTCGAGGCCCGGATTGGCGATGAGATCGAGCGCGTCACTCAGCAATTGGCTAATCGCGTCAAAACGCTGGAGGAGCGTTATGACGAAACTCTGCCCGCTTTGAACAAGGATGTTCAGAAATTCGCTGGCCTCGTTGAAGACCATCTCAAGAAGATGGGGCTGACATGGTAAAGGCTGGATACAAACAGACCGAAGTCGGAGAAATCCCGGAGGATTGGGAGCTAAATCCGATTGGTCAGCATTTCGATTTTAAGAATGGGTTAAATAAGTCGAAAGAGTATTTCGGGCACGGAACTCCGATCATCAACTATATGGATGTTTTCAGTAATCCCGGGTTGGCTAATTCCGACATTACCGGGAAGGTAGCCGTAACTAAAGACGAGATCAATAGCTACAGCGCAAGAAAAGGCGATGTGTTTTTCACGCGAACCTCTGAGACTGTCGACGAAATAGGTCTCTCCACCGTCCTTACAGAGGAGGTGAAAGACGCAGTGTTTAGCGGATTTGTGTTGCGTGCTCGGGAAAAGGGAAGCGATCTCGGTCTCCATTTCAAGAAATACTGTTTCCGGTCAGAGTCAGCTCGTAAGCAAATTAAAGCGACCAGTTCCTACACAACGCGGGCACTGACAAACGGAAAGCTGCTTTCCCAAGTTTTGCTTGCTTATCCGAAGGACCCTGACGAGCAAAAAGCTATCGCTGACGCTTTGTCGGATGTGGATACGCTGATCGCTTCGCTGGCGAAGCTGATCGAAAAGAAGCGCGACATCAAAACCGCGACGATGCAACAACTCCTCACCGGCAAAAAACGCCTACCGGGCTTTCAAAAGGAATGGCAGATCAAAAAAATTGAGGAATTGGCAGATATCGACCCTGAAAACCTCTCATCCACGACAAACCCTTTGTATGAATTTCGCTACGTTTCCTTAGAGGACGTCGATAGTGGGCGACTGAGAGGACATTCAGAGCAGATTTTTTCAACCTCCCCATCAAGAGCGCGGCGTGTCCTACGGATGAATGACGTGGTGATTGCAACGGTCCGTCCGAATCTAAAATCTCATTTCCTCTTCCAGCGAAATGAAAAGGATTGGAT
This sequence comes from Pseudorhizobium flavum, assembly GCF_902502825.2. The sequence goes on along the minus strand of NZ_LR723670.1, from coordinate 2,756,365 downwards.
TTGCTCAACCGGTTTTGCAGTCATTCGATGCAATCCGAAAAAGGCAGATGCACAATTTTTATTTTATCACTTTTTTGCTCGTCAAATCGATCTTCAGATTGAAACTCTGATTGCGGGCTCAAACTATCCCGCAATCAACAGCGGCGACGTGAGGAAATTAGAAATAAGCTGCCCGGAAATAGATGAACAGGCGGCCATCGCATCTGTAATTTCGGATATGGACAAAGAGCTTCACCTCCTTGAGGAAAAACGCAGCAAAGCAAAAGCTATCAAGCAAGGCATGATGCAGGAATTGCTGACGGGGAGGACGCGCCTAGTATGACGGTCACCCGGCGCAATTTCAGACATTTATAGGAAAACCTATTGAATTTCACCGCCATGCGGCGGGTACGAAGACATTTAAGAATTAGGGGGGAGCTATGAGCGATGTGGGGCAGATCGAGCGCGCGACGCAGAACAGAATCGTTAAACTGTTCCGCCAGCAACTGGGGTATCGCTATCTTGGCAATTGGATAGATCGCCCCGACAATAGCAACGTCGAGAAAGACATTCTGGGCGATTGGCTGCGCGGTCGCGGCGTCAGTGACGTTCTGATCACCCGCGTGTTTCGCGAGCTACAGAATGCCGCCGCCCTTGGTGATGGTCGCCACCTCTATGACGCCAACAAAGATGTCTACCGCCTCCTGCGTTATGGTGTGAAGGTCAAGGAAGGCGTGGGTGAGCAAAACCAGACGGTTTATCTGATCGACTGGCAAAATCCCGAACACAACGACTTTGCCATCGCCGAAGAGGTCTCGGTCAGCGGCGCAAACAAAAAGCGCCCGGACGTGGTTCTATACGTGAACGGAATTGCCCTAGGCGTGATCGAGCTGAAACGCTCCAGCGTTTCTGTGACCGAAGGCATTCGCCAAAACTTCGACAATCAGAAAAAGGCCTTCATCCGCAATTTCTTCACGACCATGCAGCTTACTATGGCCGGGAACGACACCGAGGGGCTGCGCTACGGCACCGTCGAAACCACCGAAAAGCATTATTATCAGTGGAAGGAAGAAAGCGAGAACCCCTACGTTTACATGCTCGACTTCCACATCAGCCGCCTATGCCAGAAAGAGCGTTTTCTAGAGATCATTCACGACTTCATCGTGTTCGATACCGGCACAAAAAAGACCTGCCGACACAACCAGTATTTTGGCGTGTCGGCGGCGCATGATCATGTACTGGATCGTAAGGGCGGTATTATCTGGCACACCCAAGGTTCCGGCAAAAGCTTGACCATGGTCTGGCTGGCCAAATGGATACGCGAGAACGTCAAGGATTCCCGCGTTCTCGTTGTCACCGATAGAACCGAGCTGGACGAGCAGATCGAAGGTGTATTCTCCGGCGTAGACGAAAAGATTTATCGCACGAAGAACGGCGAAGACCTGATTGCCACGCTGAACAAGTCCACCGAATGGCTGGTCTGCTCGCTGATCCATAAATTCGGCAGGCAGGGCGAAGACGAGGACACAAAGGCCACCGAAGACTTCATCAAGGACTTGAAGGCCAGCTTGCCAGTAGGCTTCACGGCAAAGGGCGAGATTTTCGTCTTTGTGGATGAATGCCACCGAACGCAGTCCGGCAAGCTGCACGATGCCATGCGCCTGATCCTGCCGAATGCAACCTTTATCGGTTTCACCGGCACACCGCTATTGAAGGCCGACAAGAAGAAGAGCATCGAGGTTTTTGGCAGCTTCATCCACACCTACAAATTTGATGAAGCCGTCGAGGATGGCGTGGTGCTCGATCTTCGATATGAGGCCCGAGACATCGACCAATACGTTTCCTCTCAGGAAAAGATCGATAAATGGTTCGAGGCCAAGACCAAGGGGCTATCCGACATGGCCCGCGCTCAGCTTAAGCTGAAATGGGGCACATTGAAGAAAGTCCTATCCAGCCAGGACCGGCTGGAGCAGATCGTCAACGACGTTTTGATGGACATGGAAACCAAGCCGCGCCTGATGGATGGACGCGGCAATGCAATGCTCGTTTGCAGCAGCATCTATCAGGCATGCAAGGTCTACGACCTCTTCTCGAAAACCGATCTTGTTGGGAAATGCGCCATCATCACCAGTTACCAGCCATCGCCCGCCGATATTAAAGGCCAGGACAGTGGTGCAGGGCTCACCGAAAAGCTCAATCAGTATGCGATCTATCGCCGGATGCTTGCCGAGTATTTCGAAAAGCCGGAAGACGAAGCCATGTACATGGCCGAGGAATTCGAAAAGCAGGTGAAAAGGAAGTTCATCAAAGAGCCGGGGCAAATGCGCTTGCTTATCGTGGTGGACAAACTGCTCACCGGCTTTGATGCGCCATCCGCGACTTATCTCTATATCGACAAGGAGATGCGCGACCATGGTCTTTTCCAGGCGATTTGCCGGGTCAACCGGCTCGACGGCGAGGATAAAGAATATGGATACATCGTCGATTACAAAGACCTGTTTCACCGCCTAGAGGGCGCGATCAGTGACTACACCAGCGGCGCATTCGACGGATATGACGAGGCAGACGTCAAAGGTCTCCTTGGAGATCGGTTGGAAAAAGGCCAAGAGCGGCTGGAAGAGGCGAGGGAAACCGTAAAGGCGATCTGTGAGCCCGTCCTCGAACCAAGAGGACAAAACGAGTATCGCCACTACTTCTGCGGTGATCCTGCAAATTCTGGCCAGCTTCAAGATTTCGAAGCCCGGCGGATTGCATTGTATAAGGCTGTAGCTGGCCTGCTCCGGGCTTACGCCAACCTCGCAAATGAACTTGAGGATGCAGGATACACTACGGCGGAAGCAGCGCAAGTTAAGCGGGAGGTCGAATACTTCAGTAAGGTGAGGGAAGAAATCAAGCTGGCGAGTGGCGATTACATCGACATGAAGCTTTACGAGCCAGCGATGCGCCACCTATTGGATACCTACATCAAGGCCGAAGACAGCGAGGTTATCGCCGACTTTGAGGAATTGAGCCTGATAGAGCTTATCGTAAAACGCGGAGATGCCTCACTTCAAGATACTCCGCTCGCGATGCTGAAAAACGAGGAATCTATGGCAGAAACCATCGAGAATAACATGCGCAAGGTTATTATCGATGAGAAGGATGTGAACCCGAAATATTATGAAAGAATGTCTGAGCTTCTGGACGCGTTAATCGAGGAGCGGCGAAAGCAGGCTTTGGATTACAAGGAGTATCTGCTCCGCGTAAAGGAATTATCGGTCCAGGTGCTCAACCCGGGCGGGATCGATCCCAAGACTTATCCGGCATCAGTTGATACGCCCGCAAAGAAAGCGCTGTACGACAATTTTGAAGCCGATGAGCTTTGGGTATCCACAGTGGATACTGCAATCCGAACCGCTAAAAAAGCGGATTGGATCGGCAATCCTCAAAAGGAACGAGAACTCGCAGGGGCCATTTATAAGGCTATCGGGGATGATGACCGCATTGAGAAGATCGTTGGACTCGTGAAGAACCAGCATGAGTACAGATAGGCGCTACATGGATGTATCTGGGCTATCGGTGGAGATCGTTCGGAAGAAAATAAAGAATCTTCATCTGGCGGTTTATCCTCCCGATGGATTGGTCAGGGTTGCAGTTCCGTTACAAACGACCAATGAAAACATTCGTCTGGCGATCATTTCCCGTCTCGGCTGGATAAAGCGCAAGCAAGCGGAATTTGAACGACAACCTCGGCAATCCGAACGGAAATTCGTTGCGGGTGAGAGCCACTATTTTCAGGGGCGGCGCTACCTCTTGGAGGTCTTGGAACGTTCGGAGAAGCCCTCTGTAGAGCTGAAAAACAACTCCAAATTAGTCCTTTCCGTTCGGCCCTGCACGCCCAAAGAAGCCCGCGCAAAGGTCATGGCTGATTGGTATCGGGGTTGCCTCAGACAACAAGTGCCTGACCTTTTGGAGAAGTGGCAACCCGTTATCGGAAGGGAGGTCAGTGGCTGGCGCATCCAGAAAATGAAGACCAGATGGGGTAGTTGCAACATTGTTTCGAAGCGGATTCTGGTAAATCTCGAACTCGCAAAGAAACCTCCAGAGTGCCTCGAATATATTGTTGTTCACGAACTCCTTCACTTGCACGAGCGTCATCACACCGATAATTTCCGTGCATTGCTGGATCGTTTCCTGCCAAGGTGGCGATTGTCGAGAGATTTGCTCAACAGCGAACCTCTCGCTCATGAAAATTGGGACTATTGACCGCTTTATTGGTTATTCTACCTTCCGCAGACGTTCTGCCAGGCTGGCCTGCAGCTGATCGAGCTGTCCACACGCCCTTGGATCAGTAGGCAGCGCTCATAACCGGGGGATAGTTTTGACGAAGCCCGAGCATCGCGAACGCCCCTGGGGTCAGATGTCGACCACTAAACCAGACACAAATCCAGTTTGAGTGCGTTCCCGTTCATATCCCCTTGGGTTGCAGATGACCCGGGTGGCTCCTTCGCGATAGTCGCGAAAGTGATGGATGTGACCGTGAACCCAGAGATCGGGTTTTCCACGCGCGATGACCGTGGAGAGGTTTGAAGCGAATGCGGCGTTACTCGGGTGTCCTCTGAACGAAGGGTGAAGAGATCGCGCCAGTGGCGCATGATGCGATAAGATGACTGTGCGCCCATCAAATCGGTCGTTCAGTTCGCTGCTTATAAAGTCACGGCTTTCCATGTGACGTTCGATAAGCTCTCTGGCAGTCAAAAGACCGGGCATCCCGCGTTCCGGCCAATCCGAGCGATATATCGCATGGAAGTCCATCATGTAACGCTTGCAGATGTTAATCGCGTAGGACTTCCTTTCAGGCAGCGGAAGCTCGTTTTCTCCGCCGTACTCTATTTCAAAGTCAGTCCAAAGGGTTGCGCCGATGATGCGGGTTCTGCCAAGGACGATGGTTTCATTTTCCAGGATGATGACGTTTGAGCGCTTTGCCATCCTCCGTGCGGTTTGAAGACCCGAGTGGATCGTAGCCCCATAGAACTCATGATTGCCCAACACCATAATGACAGGTATCTGAGGGGCGATATTGTTAAGGACAAATCGCATCGACATTTCTGTACTTCCGGACACGTCACCGGCGCACAAGCAAATATCTGCTTCAGGAATTTCGAGGTCAGGTCGAGAAAGTTCGGAGCTGTCGACGTGCAGGTCACTGACGATCCAAGCCTTCATGAGTTCGCCTTATGAAGATGGTGAATAGAGAACGAGGTCGGCTGAGATTCATCTGGCATCGACCGGTCCGCGATCAATCGTGCTGGGTCAGCCAGTAAATTCCAGACGTTCCGTTGCGCCGTCAGTTGCGAAAAGGTCTCGTAGAAGGGCCTTCAAACGTTCCCCTTCGAGGCGTCTTTCTCTTTTCAACGCATGGGCGAGGGCGATCAGCACTTTGAGGTTTGCCTCTAGCAGCCTCTTTGTGCGCAAATATTCCGCAGCCAGAATGAAGTCGACGTCTGCTCGGAGTTTGGGCGAACTTCCGAAAACCTCGTAAACTGGACGGTCAACTTCGTCGGGAAATACGGAGAGCCGCTTTCCAAGCCCAAACCGAGCAACCATGAGAGCAGCAGAATCGGTTGCACTTGTGAGATCGCTACCCCGAGAGCCACCGGCTGTCGTCGACCGATTGTTAAAAACTAGTTCTTCACCTGCCATCCCGGCCAGGCTGATTGCGATGTCCTGGCGGAACCATTCCTCCGTTCGCAGCGCAGGGAGCGAGCAGTCTGACGACGTCCGACCAAGGGCGTTGTGTGCCTCAACATAGTCGTGCACATCATCTAAAACCTCGACGCCGGTTACGCTTCCTGAACGAGAGAGTTCTGTCATCACCACATGTGCGGCCTCGTGAATGCAAACTCGCCACCGGTCTTCGTCGCTAAGCGGTGTCTGTTTCGGCACGACAGCCCATACGTCCTCGAACGTGAGCTTTCGGTTCTCAGAGCGTGCTCGTTGCTTTGCTTTACGGACCAGACGCTCAAGATCGGACCCGGTCTTGCCGTTCAAATGCCGTGCAATCTCGGTAAACTCCTGGGGAGCGCCGAGCGCGGGCAGGTAAAAATGCAAGATTTGTGCACGCTCAAGTGTGTTTGGCCGCTTCATCTCAACGTGGGTTTCCAACCTGCCCGACCGCAGAATAGCGGGATCGATAGCCTCGGGAAAATTCGTGGATGCAACGACAACCACGCCCTCGCTACCGGCCACGCCATCTAAGGCTTCGAGCAAGCCGTTTACTACTTCCGTGCAGTAATGTTTGTTGTCACCCGAAAAAGATCGACGGTCCCCGACACTGTCGATTTCGTCGATCAGCAGGATCGAAGGGGCTCTGTCGCGAGCTTCGGCAAAATCCTGTCTCATTGCTTTAAGCAGGTCACCCAAATGGCCGGTGCTCTGCCACTTGGCAAGCGACGAAGGCACTAGATGGGCCCCACATTCCGAAGCAAGTGAGGCTGCAAACGAAGTCTTACCCGATCCCGGCGGGCCGTACAGAAGGATACCTCTGTCCATGTCGGACCAAGCCAACTGACCGGTACGCCATAGACGTAGGTCGCTTTTGAACTTGATGCCCCATTGTCCAGCTTCACCATAAGAGGCCAGCGGGATCAATTTCGGGCCTCGTGCCGGTTTAGTCAAAAGCCGCTCAAGCTTGGTCAGAGCAGCGGCGGCTGACCGACCCTTCCGAAAAATGGAATTGATGAATGCGGGGTCCTGTTGCCGGAGGCGCTCCTTTTCGTCCTCCGAAAGCGGACCCGTATGGAGTTGCCGGGTCAGGCTGTCCAGATGTCGATCATCAAGGATTTCGAGATCGATGACCGCATCGGCACTGATCTCGAATTCTGGATGCATTTCCGCGCCGCGCGGTAGGAACACGATGACTTTCTGAGCATCGAGATAGCTGCTTGGGTTAAAGTCCCACCCTCCCTTTTTTGTTCTGGGCGGATGACAGAAGGTCTTCAATTTCGAGAGGCCCCGCTCGCCCGATTTCAAGCAGACATCGGCAACGTAGTCCAAGTCGTCGATTGGCCAGTCACGCGGCACGGTCACCACCAGGACTGATGTCGCGTCGGCGAAAAAATTCTTCTGCTGTCTCATCAGCCTGACGAAGCCGCAAAAAGCCAGGAATTTCCTTGGGCTCGCCGCTAAGGCGATTGGGGCCGACCGACTATTGAGCGTACCCGAGCTTCGGGAAATTACGGTCCTAAGATTCGAAGTTGCGTCCATCAGACGCTGGATGGCTTCATCGAGTAATTCCTGGTCCGGATCGGATTTCACTGAGACGGTGCTCCTATGAGAGGACGACCAAGGCGGTACCAGCGGTTTACGGTCCGAGCGAGATGATTGCTCTGATCCACGTAGACGACCTCTGTCGTGAAACCAATGTTGCCTGTCTTGATGGTGGGATGTCCTGCCATCGACCCCATCAAGACGGGTACGGCCCTCTTTGCAAACACCCATGCTGAGATTGACGTCTCGGAATGGACTGAGCCGGGACCGAGAGACGCGAACCGTTCAAGGTCATCCGCGAGACGCCGATAAGTGGCGACTAGGTCTGCTGGCGACGAAACCTGGATGTCGATTTCAGAACTTCCCATGTGAGGAACACCTTCCCGCCTTACTGTTTTCGATACGTTCTCGAACATGAGGCGGCGATGGAATGCGCGCCGTGAAGCGTGCTCGCCGTATCATGATGACAGGACCACACCGTGCGTTGGTTTGCCGAGGTGACATCCGTTCACTGATTCGATGGAATTCATCTAGCGCAGCTTTCTGATTCGCGCAACAAAACTAGAATTGATGCCATCGATAGTAGAGTAAAAGCGATGGAATCAGAAATGTTGACATGTTTTTCGTTTCATCATTTTTCCGCTTTATGGCGGGATATCCAACACACCGGCAATTGCGGGCGGCGCGGTCGATGCTTGGGAAAACGCAAGCGTGGTTGGCTAAGGAGGCCCGAGTTACCCCTGCTGTTATACTGGGCTTGGAATCTCCCAATCGAAAGCTACCTGACAAACACGCGTTAGCTCAGGTTCATGCTGTGCTTAGAGCCGAAGGCCTTGAATTGATGGAGTCAACGGAAAGTCACGGCGAAGGCGTACGATGGCGAAAACCAAGCGGTCGTACTTGGGTGGCAGGCCTCCGGCATGCCCGAGCAATGCTGGGGGTTTCCCTAGATGAGATGGGCGGGCTATCGGGGGTCGGTCGTGATGCGATAGCTCGTATTGAACGCGGCGGTCTCAAGCGAATTCCAGAGCAATCGGCACTGAAATTGCGAGAGGCGTTACTCATCAATGGTGTGATTATCGTTCCAGAGGGTCGAGATCATGGCCTTGGAGTGTGCCTATCCGCGCCGCGCCTGAGACCGTAACAGTGTTCCGAGGCCGCGAAATCTGGTTGAATTCTAACTTAGGTTTGCCCTAGGTCTCTTCTGAGGACTGCTGGAGGGGGCAATGAAATTCGACATCAATGGACGCATAGACAATCTCCGTGTGCCATCTAATCGCACAGCTCTTTCCTATTCGATTTACGAAGCCGTAAGTAACGCGGTGCACGCGATTGAGGAGCGCTTCGGGATTGACGAATTTGCGAAGCGCGGCGAGATCACGGTTAGCATTGATTTTGACGGGGATAAGAACCTCAGGCATATCGCCGTAGCTGACAACGGCATCGGAATGACGGAAAAGCACCTAGCATCCTTTGAAACCTGCGACACACGGGAGAAAAGGAGTATTGGGGGACGCGGCGTCGGACGCCTAATTTGGGCTAAGGTGTTCCAGGAAATCGCTATTCGGAGTGTCTACGAGGTTGGTCTCGACAAATACGAAGAGGTGCGGTTCCGTTTTGATCCTCGGCGCGAAGACTCCCTAGTGGACCTTGAACGACACCAAGGTAACGCCAGTGAAGTAGGCACCAGTATCGTATTGGGAGCCATTCGAGCCGACCAAAATGCCGCGATGGGTAAAGCGCTGCTTACGCGGCAGCTCAGCCATCACTTCTTCCCGATGTTCGTCGCAGGTGGGATGCCGCGTCTGGTGGCGGCAATCGGCGGATCGACGCGCGACATCGGTAAGTATCTTGCAGAGCGGGTGGAAAAACAGGGATCGAAAACGGTAAAGCCAGAGCTGGGTACAATCGGTGACCTGGAGATCACACATGTTTACGCCGAGAAGAACATCTCCCAGGGTTTTTCGAATGCCATCCTACTTGCTGCGCAAGGCAGGGTGGTTGACACGATTGAAATTGATCAAAAGTTCGCACTGAGCGGCCTAGCGAATGGTAAGGCGTACATTTGTGTCGTTCGCGGGCAGTTTCTCGATGATAACGTTGATCAGGAGCGCACGTCGTTCAAAGCTTCACAGGCGGAGCTTTCCGCAATCCATACGGCTGCATTGGAAGCTGCAGAAGCATTTTTGGAACCCCATATCAAAACATTGAGGAGAGGACAAAAGCGGATCGTCGTTGATCTCCTTCAAGAACATCCTCAACTAGCCGTCTCGGTGGACGACATAGATGGGTATGTGGAAAAGCTGACGCCTGGCATGTCCGACGAAGATATCGGGAAAAGCCTTTTCACGGTTCTTTATCGCCACGAAAAGAAACTCAAAGCGGAGATTACGTCGATTTCTGCGGGCGACGCTCCGAGTGTCAATAGGCAAGAACAGATTGACAAGTTGGTTCAGAAAGTTAGTGACGATGCCAAGCGACGGCTGGCCGAATACACGATCAAACGGCATCAGATCATACAGTTGGCTCGATCTCTTTTAAGATATTCTGATGAAGAGAAGAAATCGTACCACTGGGAAAAGACGCTACATGAGATAATATGTCCCATGGGTAAGATGTTAAGCAGCAAGGATTATGAAGATCATAACCTTTGGCTTATCGATGATCTGCTTTCGTATTACAGTTTTTTCGCATCAGATAAAGCGATGTCTTCATTTGGGGTGGAGGGTGAGAGAAAGGAGCCTGATTTGATCTTTCTCAATCCATATGGATTTCGCCGGGAGGGGACCAATGACCCCGTTGTAGTGCTGGAATTCAAGCGGCCGGGAGACGAACAGTTGTCAAGTGATCCCGTAGATCAAGTTCTCGAATACGTCGAAAAGCTTCGCAGCAAAACGGTACGAGATCAAGACGGTGAGGTTGTCTCGGAAGTCAATGAGGACACGCCATTTGAGTGTATCATCCTGTGTGATCTCACCGAAGGTGCCAGGAAGAAATTTCAGAGAAGCTTAGCTCAACATCCGACACCTGACGGGCTCGGCTATTACGGTTTTTCTCCAAACCACCGTGCATCTCTAAGGGTTCTTAGCTATCGAAAAGTCTTCAGAGATGCGGAGTTGCGCAATCAGAGTTTCTTTCAAAAGCTCGGGTTACTCCCGGAAGAGGTACGCAGCGCGCTCACTTCAGCTACCACGGCCTCTTCGGAAGCGGCGGAGTAGTGGTTTTGTTCGCAAAACAACTTGTCGACATCTTCAACAAACGGTTCGCCTAATGAGTCTTTCGTTTCTAGAGCCGCGTTTGGGTATGATACATCTAGTTACGGGAGCTAACGGAGCAGGAAAGACTCGCTACCTGTCGTCGTTAGCAGACTTGGAAATCGACAGGCTCAAGGAAGGGAAAAGCCCTTATAGCAAAGTTGTCTGCTTGTCTGGGCCGGTTGTGGACAAGTATTCGCAACGGATTTATCGTCAGACAATAGATTTCCAGCATTTCACCTATCTCGGATATCGGCGGAACAATAATCTTTTCTCTGAAACGGCTCCATTTCGAGAGATTCTGTCGATCCTGCTGAAGAATGAACCTGGGCCGGACCAAATGAAGCTCATGGCTTCCGCCTTGAAAACTATCAGACTTGATCCAGTCATAAACGTTGTGCTGCCGGAGGATAAGGGGCGCAGGACAAGAACCGGACACCTAGACTTCCACCAAGGCGTGCTTCCTCGCTTCTCGCCCGCAATGTCAATCGCACGAGCGCGGTTTGAATGCGCAAGGGCCGGGGAGAAGATTCCATTGCAAGCTTTGAGCGGGGGGGAACGCGCCTATCTGCTACTTATGTTGGCGTTTTGCTTCTGCCTTCCGGTCAACGCCCTCGTTTTACTTGATGAGCCAGAGACGTCGTTGCATCCGGAGTGGCAATTGACGGCAATGAGCCAACTTCTACAGCTTGCCGACAAGCTGCGGCTCGGCTTGACTATTGTCATAGCGACGCATTCGCCACTGGTCGTGGCGAGTGTGCCTAATGAGGCCTCCCTCGTCTGCGAGTTTCCCGCTGGTAATCGATGGGCGAACAAGGAACTATTTGGGCACACTGCTGACACCGTTTTAGCGGAGCAATTCGGCGTCATTTCCCCCCGTTCGCCTGAGGTCTTGCAGGCTCTCCAAGATTGTCTGACCTTAATTTCGTCTGGAAATGGAAACTCGACCGAGTTCCATCAAGCGATTGCGTATCTTGACTCTTTCAATCTGAATTTGGCGGAGTCTGACCCACTATATAGAACCCTCGCTACAATCCGAAGATTTGGAAGAAATGGAAAGTGATGCTCGGACCTGGCAGGCTCTTACCGACACATCGACAGATTCTCAAAAAGCCAATGTATCGCGATGTTCTCCGAAAATATCGTCGAGGCAACATCAACTGGTCAGACAAGGCGCTAACTAATCTGCGCCGTGAAATTCGTGTTTCCCTGAGGGCGCAACAAAATAGCCGCTGCTATTTCTGTCGGCAGTTCCTCTATCAGGAAAGACGTAACGCTTCCGAAAACATTGAGCACTTCCTTGATAAATCCAAACCACATTATGCGAAATGGTCATTCTCGCCAGTTAATCTAACCTTGGCGTGCCATCCTTGTAATATGCAAAAGGGGTCGCGTGACGTTGGCGATGCCGCTGTGAGAGCTGCTATCTCGCTTCGGGCGAACAGCGGCTCATTCAGGTGGATTCATCCCTACTTCGATGATTACCACGCGAACATAGAAATCCACCCGGGTTGGGTTTACGGTGTGAGGGTGGGAGCCGATAAGCCGGTACAAGCTCAAAACCTAATACAAGACCTCGAACTTCATCGCATCCAGACCATAGTGCAACGGCGGCAACGTCTAAATGATTTGATGGAGCGTACGATAATCGTGCTGGAAAAACTCATCGTCAATCCAAATCGTGACATGGCCAGGATGAGCAGGGTTGCCGCATTGCAGAGGCGCATAAACGACGATCTTCGCTGGGCCTAGCCTGACACCCTTTCCCAACTCGCCTGGAGGTCAGCCTCCTTCTCCGGGAATGTTACCCCTCCCTGACGTTCGCCCGACAACGTATTTTGCGCAGAGTCGGAATGTGGCGGCGGCCGGGAGAGGTCCCGTAATTCTACAGGGGGCAGCAGCGTCTGATGTTCAGCCAACGCCGCTGCCTAATAGTCGCTTACTCCATTCCAAGCGCTGCCATATAAGTCTGGAGAATGCTCTCCTCTTCTAGGCGTTCGTTGGCGTCCTTCTTGCGAAGGCGAAGGATGGTTTTGATTGCCTTCGTGTCATAGCCTCGGCCCTTTGCCTCACCCAGTACGTCCTTAATGTCTGAGGCTATCGCGGCCTTCTCTTCTTCGAGACGCTCTACCCGCTCGATGATCGAGCGAAGTTCCGCTGCGGCGACCGACGTGCCAGATGCTTCGATTTCTTCCATTCTTGAATCCCTAAGAGTTAGTGGCTTGCTGCGTCTCCTGCTCTTGGGGCTGTAAATACCCGAGCGGTCCGACTGCTTTTTCGCTGTTGCCTACCGGTAACTGACCTGCTCGTTGAATGAGCGTTAAGTACCTGATCCGATTATGCTGATGCAAGTTCCGGTAAGATCGCCAATGTTTGAAAATCATCGGCGATCGTCTTCTTTTCTTCTTCCAGTCTTTCGATGCGCTCGACAAATGCGCGGAGTTGGTCGCGGGCGACGCCATGAGCATCAGACATCGAGGTCTCCTGTAGTGCGGGTTCTGCAGATTGGTTCGTCACCTGCCGCGAAGGGCGGCCGAGGTCAAGCCGAATCGACGGCGGCCTCAGTGATCAACAGGCTTGTTTCTCTCAAATGCGGCTTTTTGATCGCGGGATGCTTCGTTCTGGTGGAGCTTCTTCCACTCCTCGTAGGGCATGCCGTAGATGGTCTCGCGCGACTGGTCCTTGCTCATTTCCACGCCCGCAGCGATGGCGGCGTCGCGATACCAGTTGGAAAGGCAGTTGCGGCAGAAGCCGCCGAGGTTCATGAGGTCGATGTTCTGTACATCGCTGCGTTCGCGCAGGTGCTGGACGAGCCGGCGGAAGGCGGCTGCCTCGAATTCCGTCTTCTGCTGTTCCGTCAGTCCGTTCATGGTGTTCTTCCTTTAAATATCAGCTTCCATAGGGGCCGGTCCGCGAGGCAAAGACCCGGTATTCGTGCAGTGCCGGATCGTCGTTCAGCGCTGCGAAGATCGGAGCGAGACGACCGGCCCACTCATCGATGCCGGTCTCGTCGCCGATCAGGTCCTGCCGCACCTCCAGAAGGGCATGCGGCAGGCCGGACGTCATGCAGTGACGGTACATGGTGTCACCACGAAGCGCGCCATCATAGGGCTGGTTGTCGCCGATGACGAGGCCTTCCTCCCGGCGCAGCATTTCGAGCAGGGGCCGGACCGCCCTGTCATCACTGTCCCAGAGGACGGCGGCGTGCCAGGGGCGGGGGACGCCCTTCCAGGCCGGCGTGAAGGAATGCAGCGAGAGGACGAGCGGCGCGCGTCCGCCCGCGCCGGCCTTTGCGATCGTGCGTTCCACCGCGCGGTGGTAGGGACGGTGGTAGGTATCGAGGCGCTTCGACCATTCCTCGTCCGTGATCGGGTAGTTGCCGGGGATGATGGCGCCGTCGGAGATCTTCATGATCAGCGTCGGATCGTCCTCGCCCCGGTTGGGGTCGATCAGCAGCCGCGAGAAACATCCGAGCACCGCGGGGACGCCCAATTTCGCCGCCAATTGCCGGGTCAGCCCTTCGATGCCGATGTCGAAGGCGATGTGGCGTCGAAACGCACTGTCCGGCAGTCCGAGGCTTCCATACTCAGGCGGAAGGCGGTTCATCGCATGGTCGGCGAGCAGCACCATGGCGGCGTCATAATCGCCTTCTATGATCTCGAACGGTACGAAGTCTGGCATGGCAGTTGCGGGTCCCGGCATCGTGCTGGAGGTAGGCTCCGGTTGATCGCACGCAGGTAGCGAAGGCGCAAGCGTGGGCTCGCCGAACGATGAGTCCGGCCGCTATAATCGATTAGAGTTGCGTTGACTTTCCACCCTCGAAGGGCGAAGAAAGTGCTTCGCGAATAACCATGGGGTTCCATCGGAAGCCGTGTCGACATCATCCCGCCTTTCCCTCACCTTGCCGCTGCGTTACGTCCCCGCTGCCGCATTCCTCGCCTCGCTGTGCATCCCGCTGTTTGCCGCCGGCGCCGCCAGAGCGGACTTCCGGGTCTGCAACGGCACGCAGAATCTGGTCGGCGTCGCGATCGGTTATCGGGCGGAGGAAGGGTGGACGACGGAAGGCTGGTGGCAGGTCCCGGCCTCGACCTGCGCCACGCTGATCGAAGGCGAACTGCAGTCCCGCTACTACTACCTCTATGCCGAAGATGCGGCACGCGGTGGCCGCTGGACCGGTGAGGTCAACATGTGCGTCGCCGAGAACGAGTTCAAGATCGTCGGCGTCCAGGACTGCTTCGCCCGCGGCTACCAGCGCATGGGCTTCAAGGAATACGATACCGGGCGCCAGGGCAGCTGGATGGTACAGCTGTCGGACGCGCCGAGCACGCAGGAAGGCCAGAATTGATGAAGCGTAACCGCAAAGTTAAAATCCTTGCGACACTGGGGCCTGCGTCATCCGAGGAAGACACGATCCAGAAGTTGCATGAAGCGGGCGCAGACCTCTTCCGCATCAATATGAGCCATGCCAGCCACGACACGATGCGCATGCTGATCCAGCGTATCCGGGCGGTCGAGACAAAGTGCGGCCGACCGATCGGCATTCTGGCCGACCTCCAGGGGCCGAAGCTGCGCGTCGGGAAGTTCGCCGACACCAAGGTGGCGCTGGAGCCGGGGCAGACGTTCACGCTGGATAATCGTGACGAGCCGGGCGATGCCACGCGCGTCTTCCTTCCGCATCCGGAAATCCTGTCGGCCGTGAAGCCGGGCGACCGCCTGCTGATCGACGACGGCAAGCTCATGCTGCGCGCCGAAAAGACTGACGGCAAGAAGATCGTCTGTACCGTCGTATCCGGCAACAAGATCTCCGACCGCAAGGGGATCAGCTTGCCCGATACGCTTCTGCCGGTGGGCGTGCTGACCGACAAGGATCGCTCCGATCTGGACGCTGTTCTCGCGACGGGAGAAGTGGACTGGGTGGCGCTCTCCTTCGTGCAGCGGCCGGAGGACCTCGCGGAAGTGCGCAAGATTGCCCGCGGCCGCGTCGGCCTGATGTCGAAGATAGAGAAGCCACAGGCGATCGAGCGGATCGACGAAATCATCGAACTGTCCGACGCGCTGATGGTGGCCCGCGGAGACCTCGGCGTGGAGATGCCGCTCGAGGCGGTGCCAGGCCTGCAGAAGCAGCTGACCCGCGCCTGCCGCCGGGCCGGCAAGCCGGTGGTCGTCGCAACGCAGATGCTCGAATCTATGATCAGTTCGCCGGTGCCGACACGTGCGGAAGTCTCCGACGTTGCAACCGCGGTCTTCGAAGGCGCCGACGCCGTCATGCTCTCGGCAGAATCCGCCTCCGGCGATTATCCGGTCGAAGCGGTGGCGACCATGGCCTCGGTTGCCAGCACGGTCGAGCAGGATCCCTATTACTCGAACATCATCTACGCGCAGCGGCCGACGCCGGAAGCAACGGGCGCAGACGCCATCTCGCTTGCGGCCCGGCAGATCGCCGAGACGCTGAGACTATCCGCCATCGTAACTTATACCTCGTCCGGCAATACGGGCCTGCGCGCCTCGCGCGAACGGCCGCAGGTTCCGATCATCGCCTTGTCGCCGATCGTCCAGACTGCGCGAAGGCTTTCGGTCTGCTGGGGCCTGCATTGCGTCGTCTCCCATGACGCAGAGGATCTTGACGACATGGTCAACCGTGCCTGCCGGATCGTCGTGTCGGAAGGCTTTGGCGCTCCGGGCGACCGCATCATCATTTCGGCCGGTGTACCGCTCGGCACGCCAGGCGCGACCAACATGCTGCGCATCGCCTATATCGGGGCGGACGGACAGAGCGGCATCTGATTCCGGTCAGGAGCGAGGGGCGCTCTGGCCCCTTAAGCGAGCCTCGGCCGCGCGGGCGATAGCCTCGAGATCGCGGTCGTGCCCCGCCAGCTTTTCCAGCGCTGCCACGGCCACATCCGGTACGACATAGTCAGGCTTATGTCCGAGGCTGTCGATCCAGACGAGGTCGGCATGCTCGATATCTCGCTTCAGGCCGACCGAGTGAATCTCCTCGGCGACGATGGCGTCGCGGTTTCCGGTAATGACAACGGTCGGTGCGGTGATCGAGCTGTATCGGGCCGCCACCTGCTTCACGTATTCGTTGAGATTGGCGACGTCGATCGCGTTGTTGCGGAAGTTGCGGGGGCGAAGGACGAGCGCCGGCGCGCCTTCCGTCACGTATTTCTCCGGACGGGGGTTCGGATGGAAGACGGAGTGGGTCGCTCCATCGATGCGCACTAAGCCGGCCGGCAGGGCCACAAGGCGGCTGAAAAGCCATCCGATGTAGGGCTTCTTTGCCAGGTCGTAATACCAGTCGACGCCACCCGGCCAGGGATGGGTGGCGGGCGCGAGGAAGAGCAGTCCAGCCGTTTTTTCAGGGTGCCCCAGTGCGAAGCTCGCAGCGATCGCGCCGCCGAAGGAGTGACCCACGATGATTGCACTTTCGATGCCACGCAATTCCATCAGCCGCGCAATGGCATTTGCCTGGCCGTCGGGCCAGGCATTCCGTTCGCTACCGCGCTCCGAATATCCGTGCCCGGGACGATCGACGAAGAGCAGGTCGGCACGGCCCTCAAGCCGACTGCGGAACGCCGTCTCCTGATCGCGCAGGTTGCCGCTTGCCCCATGGATGAAGACGATCGGCGGCAGGTCCGCATCCTCGCCCGCAGGGACGAACAGCGAGTTCATGCGGAAGCCGCCGACATCGATCAGTTCGCCGTGATTGGGAAAGCTCTGCTCGATGACGCGTGCCTTCCAGGCGGTGAACCCGAAGGCGGCCGCGAACAGCCCGGCAATGGCGAAGGGAAGGATGATCATCGGGCGAGGAATCCTCAGGTGCGGCTGCCGGCAAGCTTTTCCTCAAGCTTGATCGCCGCCTCCTGGGCCTCCCTGTCGGCAGGATAGACCGCGAGGTATCGCTGCCACGCCTTCAGCGCCAGTTCGTCCTGACCATTCTCGGCGAGTATTCCCGCAAGCCCGGAAAGCGCGCCGAAGTGACGCGGCTCCCGGATCAGGACCTGGTTGATATCTGCCATTGCCTTGCGACGATCGCCCATGGTGAAGTGAAGGCCGGCGCGGCGGTTCCAGACCTCCGCATAGTCGGGCTTGAGGATGGTCGCCTGATCGAGAAAGTCGAGGGCAGCGGCGTTGCGCTTCTCGTTTGCGGCCTTCGCCGCCCACTGCATCAGAAGGTTGACGGTGGCGCTGCCCGAATCATCCCACTCGGCCAGTATCTGGCTGGCGATGCCGCGGGCCTTGTCGGGTTCGCGTTCGCGCTTCAGCGTATCGAAGAGACCGGCAAGCCTGGCTTCCGGTGAGGCCTGTGTGGCCGGGGCGGCGACAGGTTCGGAAGGCTGCGCCGATGCCGTAGAGGCCGCGGCGAGGACGGAAACAAGAAGCAGGCTGAAACGAAAATGGCGCATGCGGAAATATGTAATCCGCATGCGCCGAAGGTCAAACCCGAATGAGCCTGCGCTCGACAAATTGAACGGTACCGGCTGGGCCGATGCCGCAGTGCCGATCAGCCCTGGCGGGCCTTGAAGCGCGGGTTTTGCTTGTTGATGATGTATACGCGGCCCTTGCGGCGAACCAGACGGTTGTCGCGATGGCGGGCCTTCAGCGCTTTCAGCGAATTCTTGATCTTCATTGCTCTTGTCCGCAGGTTTACGAGCGTTTGGGCCCGCTTGTCATTACAATCAAAAGCGCGCCGCTTTTTCCCGGGAAGAAGGGCGCGCTCTCAAGGTTGGCGTGCAGATACCGCGACGCATCGCGCCTGTCAACCATTCCGCTGCTTTTTGGGGCCGGTGAGTTGCGTCACGTGACCCATCTTCCGGCCGTCGCGGGCCTCCGTCTTTCCGTAGAGGTGCACCAGAACGTCCCGTTGCCCGAGCCATTCCGGAACGTTGCGGATGTCGTCGCCGATTAGGTTGGTCATCACGCAATCGGAATGGCGCGAAGGACCGCCCAGCACCAGGCCTGAGACGGCGCGGATGTGCTGTTCGAACTGCGAAACGACGCAGGCCGCCTCCGTCCAGTGGCCGGTGTTGTGGACGCGCGGGGCGATCTCGTTGGCAACGAGGCTGCCATCCGGCATGACGAAGAACTCAATGCCGATGACGCCGACATAGTCGAGGGCGTCGAGTAGTCCGCGGGCCGCCTCCGCGGCATGGGCCGCGGTTGCATCCGATATGCGGGCGGGCAGGGTCGAGGTGTGAAGGATGCCGTTCAGATGGACGTTCTCGGCAGGATCGTAGCAGGCGACGGTGCCGTCCCTGCCGCGAGCGGCGATGATGGAGATCTCCCGCTCGAAGGCAACGAGGCTCTCCAGGATCAGCGGCACCCGGCCGAGCGAATCGAAGACGCCCGCCGGATCGTCCTCCTGCGAGCGAAAGAGACGTTGGCCCTTGCCGTCATAACCGAGGCGGCGGGTCTTGAGCACGCCACGATCATCGAAGTCGGCAAGTGCCTTTTCCAGGTCGTCCTGGCTGTCGACCGCACGGAAATCGGCGGTGGTTATGCCGCAGTCGTTCAGGAAGCGTTTCTCCGTCAGCCGGTCCTGGGCGACCTCAAGCGCTCTCGGCGGCGGATAGACCGGCACGGACTGCTGGAGCCTCTCTGCCGCCGCGACCGGGACGTTCTCGAATTCATAGGTGACGATCTGGCAGGCGCGGGCGAGCGCGTCGAGCGCATCCGGATCGTCATAGGGAGCAACGATCTGTTCGCTAGCAAGCTGCGCGGCAGGGCAATCGGATTGCGGTTCCAGCACGATAATGCGGAAATTGAGACGGGCAGCTGCCATGGCCAGCATCCGGCCCAACTGCCCGCCACCGATGATCCCGATCGTGGTGGCGCTCATCAGCCTTCGTCCATAGGGTATTCGGCAACACTGGCGCTCTGGTCCGCGCGCCATTCGTCGAGCCGGTCGGCAAGATCCTCGTCGCCGAGCGCGAGGACCGCGGCGGCCAGCAGCGCAGCGTTCACCGCGCCTGCGCGCCCGATCGCCAGCGTGCCGACGGGGATCCCCGCGGGCATCTGGACGATGGAGAGAAGGCTGTCCTGCCCGGAGAGGGCCTTGGACTGCACGGGAACACCAAAGACGGGAAGGGGTGTCATGGCCGCCGTCATGCCGGGAAGATGCGCTGCTCCGCCGGCGCCAGCGATGATCACCTTGAACCCCTCGTCGCGGGCGCCCCTGGCGAAGCTGACGAGCCGGTCCGGCGTGCGGTGGGCGGAGATGATTCTCGCTTCATAGTCGACATCGAGCGCGTCGAGCGTATCGGCGGCATTCTTCATCGTCTCCCAGTCGGACTGGCTTCCCATGATGATTGCGACTGCAGGTCTCTCGGAGGTCATCCGCATATTCCCCTCAGGCGATGATGTCGGGCAGGATCTGGTCTTCTAACTGGGTGATCTTGTCCTTGATGACCAGCTTCTTCTTCTTCATGCGCTGGATGCGCAGGGCTTCGCTGCCAACCTGGATCATCGCGTTGATCGCGGCGTCATAATCCTCGTGCTCCTGACGGAGCCTCGCAAGCGCCAGCCGAATATCCGCCTGTTCCTGGTCCGCCATTTCCACTGTCCCCATTCAACTCGAAACCTGTGCCCGATCGTCGGTAATGTGCGCAAGCTCCTACCACCAAACGGCATTAACTGGAAGTTATGCACGGCCACCAATTTGCCGCGCTGAAGCCTTGTTTTCACCTTCGACAAACGCCGCGGTTCATGTCACAATTTCTTCGTAAACCTGAAGCCTCCGGCTCAAAGGGATGGCCGGGGCAGGTTGCCAAGGAGGACATGCCGCATGACCATTCAGGCTCATATTGCATCGCTTGAAAAGAAGCACGGTGCTCTCGAAGAGGAGCTCCAGAGCGTTCTTGCGTCTCCCTCTGCTGACGATCGCGAGATCGCAGACCTCAAGCGCCGCAAGCTTCGTCTCAAGGACGAATTGCAACGTCTGAAGGCGTCGACGCGCCACTAAACCCTCAAGGAGAATGTCCCGCCGCCGGCGCCAGCCATAGCGGTGCTACTCAAGGCGGCAACGAAATCATCCACCCAAGCCTTCTGGTCGTGGCCATCTGCTGGTCACGACCAGAACTGGTCCAGCCAGAGGTTCAACCTGTCGAACCCGCTGTTGTTGACGGAATAGATCCGGCGCGTTCCCGCGACATTCACCACGACCAGATTGCAGTCGAGCAAGGCCTTCAGGTGCTGCGAAACCGCGGGCCGGCTGATTGGAAGACCCTCCGCAAGTTCCCCAACCGTTCTCGGTGCGCGACGAAGCTCCTCCAGCAGGTGGCGCCGGTGCGGATCGGCGATGGCAGCGAAGGGGTCCGTGCTCGTCATGACCGCAGGCTAGCCCAAGCCTTGCCGGGAGACAATCCTGTTTGTGCGCTGCAGCAAGGCCGCCGAAAAAGGTGATGCGGCTTGCCCGAGACCGGGAGCCGACTTAGGGTTCGCCCTGGAGACGGGAGGTGGGCGATGGGCTATGCCAGAGAAGACTATGACCAGGCGTTCGAGGACGCGTGTCAGGCGCTAAGGTCGCCCCGCGAGCTGGACATAGTGCGAGGGCAGATGCTGCGGGTGGAGGAGGTCCTATGGCTGGCGCTCCGCCGCGTCTTCGCAGGGATCGCGGTGGCGGTCGCTTCACTCATCGTCCTGCCGCCGGTCTATCTCCTGGATCTACCGCAATCGCTCGCGACGGGCCTGTTGGTCTCCGGGAGCCTAATCGCGGTCTCGTTCCTGGTCTACTGGCTTTGCCGACTCGTGTTCCACCTCGAGATATCAAGCCGAATCAGGGGGCGACGCTTCGGTGAAGGTCTGATCGAGCCTGATGCCTCAGGCCAGTGAATCCCAGAGAAGCTTCAGACCGGTGACGAGGGCGAGGCCGTAGGTGAGCGGGTAGAAGACCTCGGCCTTCAGGTTGCGGATAATCCAGGCTCCGAGCATGGTGGCGACGAGGGCGACGGGAAACAGCGTGGCGGATGCGACGAGGTTTTCCGTGTCGAGCGCGCCGAGCGCAAAATAGGGTATCAGCTTGATCGCGTTCACCAGGGCGAAGAAGCGCACGCTGGCGCCGGTATAGGATCGCGGATCGAGCTTGAGTGGCAGGACGTAGATCTGGAAGGGCGGGCCGCCCGCATGGGCCACGAAACTGGCATAGCCGGAAAGCGTGCCCCAGAGTGTCGCGCGAACGGGGCGGTGCGGCAGCGGTGGCGCCTCGCCCCCCGCATGCGGCCACCACGCCTGATAGAAGTATCGGGCGGCGAAGAGGATGGTGGAGACGGCGATCACGAACTTCAGGGCGTTCGGGGAAACATAGGCCGAGGTTGCCCAGCCGAGCGCAATCCCCAGGATGCCGCCCGGCAGGAGTATCAGCAGCGTACGCCTGTCATTGTCGTTGCGCCACGCCCAGAGGGCGACGATATCCATGACGATCAGGATGGGAAGGAAGATCGCTGCAGCCTGTAGCGGATCGACGACGAGCGCCAGGATCGGCACGCCCATCAGCGCAAAGGCGCCGCCGAAGCCGCCCTTGGACAGGCCGACGAGGATGACGGCCGGAATGGCCGCCAGGAAGAAGGTGAGATCGAGAGGCATGGCAGATGGTTGATCCAGCTATCGGTCCGGTCTATCGAACGGGAGGAAAAGGCGAGAAACTACTCGTCTCACAATTTCGCGGTACAGGAAACACCATGACCGACGTCGAGAACCGCTGCCGCCTCGTGCTGATCCTTCCTGCCGGGGACGATGTGCAGATCCTGGCGGACCAGCTTCGCTCAGCGCTGGCCGGGGGCGACGTGGCGACCGTCATCATCCCGCAGTACGACCGGAACGACCATGCGTTCCAAGCCTTGGCCGAGACCGTGGTGCCGATCATCCAGGCGGCGGGTGCCGCCGCGCTGGTGGCGGGCGACAGCCGGGTCGCCGGACGAGCCAAGGCCGACGGCCTTCATGTGGCAGGAAAGAAGGAGGAACTGGACGACGCCATCGTCAAGTTCACGCCGAAGATGATCGTCGGAGCTGGCGGCGCCACCGAGCGTCACACTGCGCTGGAGATCGGCGAACTGCAGCCCGATTACATCTTCTTCGGCAAGTTCGACGGCGACATCAAGCCGGAGCCGCATCCGAAGAACCTGGCGCTTGGCGAGTGGTGGGCGTCGATGGTGGAGATCCCCTGCATCGTCATGGGTGGCAACGACGTCGCCTCCGTAGTGGCCGTTGCGGAAACCGGTGCGGAGTTCGTGGCGCTGCGAGAGGCCGTCTTCGACGGATCCCAAGCGGCGGAACAGGCGGTCGCGGAAGCCAACCGGCTTCTCGACGAAAAAGCGCCACGGTTTGACGCTTGATGAACGGCATGCGCCCGTTTTCGACCATTGTTGCCCGGCTCCTCCTCGCCACTACGGCGGTGGCCTCCGTACCGGCGGTCGATGCGGCCGCGCAGGAGGCGCAACGGGCGATGACTCGACCCGTCGAACCCGATGCCCAGCCGATGAAGAAGGGCAGGGTAGGGGAAGGCGGCGAGAGCGCGCAGCCGGATGGTATTGTCCCTTCCGGCGGCGTAGAGCTCTATCAGCGAATGGGGGCAGCCCTTCCTCCCGCACCGGAAGAAAAGCCAAGTGACAGGCCCGTGGACGAGGCCTATGGCGCTTACCAGCGCGGCCTCTACGTGACCGCGCTGGCGGAGGCACTGCCGAGGGCAGAGGCGGGCGATGCCGCCGCACAGACACTGGTCGCGGAAATGATGTCCAAAGGGCTGGGGATCAAACGGGATGCAAAGACGGCAGCCTTCTGGTACGGACAGGCCGCGGAGCGGGGTGATCCGGCCGCGATGTTCGAATATGGCCTGATGCTGATGACGGGCCGGCATGTGGAGCGCGACAAGGCGAAGGCCGACGACTACATGCGCAGGGCGGCGGAGGCGGGCAATTCGTCGGCGCAGTTCAACTGGGCCCAGATCCTGGTTTCCGACAATCCCGGCGAAAAGGGGCTGAAGCTCGCGCTACCGTTCTATGAGAAGGCGGCGGAGCAGGGGCTCGCGGACGCGCAATATGCTGTCGCGCAGCTCTACGTGACGCTTGCCGACACTCCGCAGGAGAAGAAGGCGCAGGCCCGGATGTGGCTGCTGCGCGCCGCAAAGGCCGGATATGATACGGCGCAGCTCGATCTCGGGCTCTGGCTGGTGAACGGTGTCGGCGGCGAACGTGACTTTGACCAAGGCTTCCAGTGGATGCGGGTGGCGGCACTGCGCGGCAATGTCGTGGCGCAGAACAAGCTTGCCCATCTCTACATCAATGCGCTCGGGACTCGGCCCGACCCGGTGGAGGCGGCGAAGTGGTACGTGCTGTCGCGCCGTGCTGGCCTGGCCGACCCGGAGCTCGAGGACTTCTTCCTCGGCATCAACGAGGAGCAGCAGAAGAAGGCGATCGAGGCCGCCAACCGGTTCCGGCGAAGCTGATCAGCGGGCGGTTGTAAGCGCGTGCCAGACGATCAGCGCGTGTGCGGCTGCCAGCGTCAGGAGGACGAGGAGCCAAAGGCCCTTGTAAAGTCGCGGCGAGGCTGAAGCCTTCGGATCGAAACGCGGCGTCACTGCAAAGAGCAGCGTGGCGAAGGCTGCGGCCAGCGGGACTATCGAGAGCGCAAACGGAGCCGGGGCATAGCGGTTCGGCGTGCCGTCCCACAGGAAGTGGACAGCCAGTTCGGCCTCGGATCCCCGGAGCCACCATCCCCAGATCGAAGCAGCCGCCATCGCTGTCAGGAGAACGGCGCTCGCGGTCAGGGGCAGGGTTATCTTCATCTCTCTCTCCGGCGCATGCCGTCCAAAGTGGAAGTCATCATCTAGAGGTAGCGCGGATCGTCGCAAGAGCGGGGTCCTTGGACGACTTGAATTTCCCTCGTTTTTGTGGTCTTGAACCCGCCGATCACTACATTGCCTGACAAGGCGTCCCGCGGCAGTTCACATGCGGGACAGGCTTCCGCAATCCAAGGACCTTCCCGCATGGCACGTTCCGCCCTCCTCAACGTCATGGTTCAGGCTGCCCTCAAGGCCGGCAAGTCGCTGTCGCGCGATTTCGGCGAGGTGCAGAACCTGCAGGTTTCGGTGAAGGGACCGAGCGACTTCGTCTCCCAGGCCGACCTGAAGGCGGAGAAGATCGTGCGGGACGAACTGCTCAAGGCAAGGCCGACCTACGGCTTCCTCGGCGAGGAAAGCGAGGAGATCAAGGGAACGGACGGCGCCCATCGCTGGCTTGTTGATCCGCTCGACGGAACGACGAACTTCCTGCATGGCATACCGCAATTTGCGGTCTCGATCGCCTTGGAACGCAACGGCGAGATCGTCGCCGGCGTCGTCTTCAATCCAGCGACGGATGAGCTTTACACGGCGGAGAAGGGTGGTGGCGCGTTCCTGAACGACCGCCGTCTGCGGGTTGCGGCGCGGCGCGTGTTGTCCGATTGCGTGATCGGCTGCGGCGTTCCGCATCTCGGGCGCGGAAACCACGGCAAGTTCCTGGTCGAGCTTCGCCACGTGATGGGCGAAGTAGCCGGCATCCGTCGCATGGGTGCGGCAGCGCTCGACCTTGCCTATGTGGCGGCCGGACGGCTCGACGGCTTCTGGGAGGCCGAGCTTTCTCCCTGGGACATGGCGGCAGGCCTGGTGCTGATCCGCGAGGCCGGCGGCTTCGTCAGCGACATGAGGGGCGGGACCGACATGTTCGGTGAGCGTACCGTCGTCGCCGGCAACGAGCACATCCAGAAGGCCCTGCTCGAGGTTGCCAACCGGCCCGTGCCCACGCGATAGTCGCAAGCCGGGCCGCCATCCCCGGCTGTGGACGGTTACGCACTTCAATTCGTCTCATTTTTCCACTAGCCTCCGGCAAACAGTACCGGAGGCCGAGTCACGACATGGTGGATGCGAGAGTGGACGATCTGGATGAGGCGGAAACCGGCCGGGCCGGCTACAGCCACAAGCTCTCCAATCCCGTCCCCTTTCTGTGGACGATGCTGATCTTCCTCATCCTTGTCGGGTTCATCGCCGCCATCCTGTACCGCCAGGCGCACACCGCCTTCATGACCAATCCGGGACTGAACGGCTTCATCCTCGGCGTCCTGATCATCGGCATCGTGCTGGTCTTCAACCAGGTGATCAGTCTCATTCCAGAGGTCCGGTGGTTCAACTCGTTCCGGGCCGCCGGAAGTGCGGACAAGGTTGGTCGCGAGCCGCGCCTGCTTGCTCCGATGCGGGCCCTCATCGGCCGGCGCCGGATGATGTCGCTGTCTCCCTCCTCGCAGCGCTCGATCCTCGATTCCATCGGCACCCGCCTGGACGAGTCGCGCGAGATTTCGCGATACCTGATCGGGCTCCTCGTCTTCCTGGGCCTGCTCGGAACCTTCTGGGGGCTTATCGGCACGATCAGCTCGATCAGCACGGTGATCCAGACGCTCGATCCCAATGGCGGGGACACGAACGACGTGCTGAACGCCCTCAAGAGCGGCCTCACGGCGCCGCTCTCCGGCATGGGGACCGCCTTTTCCTCGTCGCTTCTCGGCCTCTCCGGCTCGCTGATTCTCGGCTTCCTCGATATCCAGGCCGGCCGCGCCCAGAACCGCTTCTATACCGAACTGGAAAACTGGCTGTCGTCGGTCACCGACATGGGGTCCGATATCTCGCCGGCCGCGGCGTCGGCGCTTGGACCGAACGAAGAATTGCGGGCGCTGACCGAGCAGTTGCGGAAACTGTCCGCCGTCCAGTCAAGGTCGCCGGACGGAGCGGTCAACGAGAAGTCGCTGTCGGCAATGGCAAACCTCGCCGAGGGCATTCAGGGGCTCGTGAAGAACATGCGCAACGAGCAGCAGATGCTGCGCGACTGGATTGAGGCGCAGCAGGAGGAGGCGAAGGCGCTGCGCCGGACGCTGGACCGTCTTTCCGAGAAGATCGGGAGCAAGTAGCCGATGGCGCTCGTCAAGAACCGCCGTCGCGAACGCGGCGTCGACTACTGGCCGGGTTTTGTCGACGCCCTGTCGACCCTGCTGCTTGCCATCATGTTCCTGCTTACCGTCTTCGTGCTGGCGCAGTTCCTGCTCAGCCGCGAGATCACCGGACGCGACGAGGTGCTGAACCGGCTGAACAGCCAGATTGCGGAACTCACCGAGTTGCTGGCTCTCGAAAAGGGCAACGCGCAGGATCTCGAGGATACGCTGGCCAACCTGCAATCCTCGCTGGCGAGTTCCGAGAGCGAGAGGTCACGACTGCAGGCGCTGCTCGACCAGGGTGCCGGCACGAGCGACGCTGCCAATGCGCGGATCGGCCAACTGACGCAGGACCTGAACGAGGAACAGCAGGTCAGCGCGCGGGCGATGAGCCAGATCGAGCTTCTCAACCAGCAGATCGCCGCCTTGCGGGCGCAGATCGCGGCGGTGGAGCAGGCGCTTCAGGCTTCGGAGGCGAAGGACCAGGCATCGCAGGCGCAGATCGCCGACCTCGGCCGACGCCTGAACGTGGCGCTGGCGCAGCGGGTGCAGGAGCTCAACCGCTATCGCTCCGATTTCTTCGGCCGGCTACGGGAAATCCTCTCCGACCGCGAGAACATCCGCATCGTCGGCGATCGCTTCGTCTTCCAGTCTGAAGTCCTGTTTCCGGTCGGCGGAAGCGAACTGGACGAGGCGGGGCGTGCGGAAATGGCCAAGCTTGCCGAAGCGTTGCTCGATCTTGCCAAGGAGATTCCGGCGGAGATCAACTGGGTGCTTCGCGTCGATGGGCACACCGACAATGCGCCGCTTTCCGGCACCGGGCGCTATCGCGACAACTGGGAGCTATCCTCGGCGCGTGCGACGTCCGTGGTGAAGTACCTGATCGAGCAGGGCGTGCCGGCCAACCGGCTGGTTGCTGCCGGTTTCGGCGAGTTCCAACCGATAGCCGAGGGCGATGCCCCGGAGGCCCGCAACCAGAACCGGCGCATCGAACTCAAGCTAACGGAGCGCTGACGGCTTCGCGATTGATGTCGTGGAACTGCAGCCGCGCCAGCCGCGCATAAAGGCCACCCTTGGCAACGAGGCTTTGATGCGTTCCTTCCTCGACGATCCGGCCCTCGTCCATGACGAGGATGCGGTCTGCCTTGAGGACGGTCGCAAGTCGGTGGGCGATCACCAGCGTCGTCCGTTCCTTCATCAGTCCGTCGAGGGCCTTCTGCACCAATGTTTCGCTTTCGGCGTCAAGGGCAGAGGTTGCCTCGTCGAGCAGCAGGACCGGCGCGTCGCGCAGGATGGCGCGGGCGATGGCGATGCGCTGCCGCTGACCTCCGGAGAGGGTAACGCCGCGCTCGCCGGCAAGCGTGTCATAGCCGCTGTCGAGCTTCTCGATGAATTCGTGCGCCTGTGCGGCAATGGCGGCGGCACGCACGGCGTCGCGGCTGACGCCGGTGCTGCCGAAGGCGATATTGTCGTGGATGGAGGCGGCGAAGATCGTCACGTCCTGCGGTACGAGCGCGAGACGGCTGCGGATGTCCACGAGCGACGCCGCCCGCAGGTCGATACCGTCCAGACGTACGGTTCCGGAGACTGGATCGTAGAAGCGCAGCAGCAGTGAGAAGATCGTGCTCTTGCCGGCGCCGGAGGGTCCGACGATCGCCACCGTCTCGCCAGGACGGACATCGAGCGAGAGGCCGTTCAGCGTCACGCTGTTCTCGCGGGACGGATAGGCGAAGGAGACGTTCTCGAAGGTGACGGCACCGCGCGGCGGCCGCGGCAGGGGGATGGGCGAGGCGGGCTCGCGTACGGCGGGGATTTCGTGCAGCAGTTCCGTCAGGCGTTCGGCGGCGCCGCCGGCCTGCGAAAGTTCGCCCCAGACTTCCGACAACTGACCGAGCGCGCTTGCGGCAATCACCGAGTAGAGAACGAACTGGCCAAGCGTCCCTGCCGTCATCGTACCGGCCAGCACGTTCTGGGCGCCGTACCACAACACCCCGACAATGCTGCCGAATACCATGAAGATCGCAAAGCCCGTCAGAAGTGCCCGCGAGCGGATGGCGGCCCGGGCCGCGTCGAACGCATCCTCGACCGTTGCCGCATAGCGGGCGGTGGCTGCGGCCTCGCCGTTGAAGGCCTGGACCGTGCGGGTCGCGCCGATCGTCTCGGATGCGAAGGCGGAGGTGCGGGCGAGCGTATCCTGTGCAGCGCGTGAGCGCTTGCGGACGGAGCGCCCGAAGGCGACCAGCGGGAAGACGATCACCGGAATGGCACCGAGCGCGAGCCCCGAGAGCTGCGGGCTCGTGTAGATCATCATGACCATCGCCCCAAGACAGAGGATGGTGTTGCGTAGCGCCTGGGAGGCCGCCGATCCGAAGGCGGACTTGATCTGCGTGGTGTCGGCGGTGAGGCGCGAGACGATTTCGCCAGACTGGTTGACGTCGAAGAAGGCCGGCGAAAGGCTGGTAACGCGCGCGAAGACGTCGCGGCGAAGGTCCGCAACCACACGTTCTCCCACCGTGATCACGAAATAGTAGCGAAGCGCGCTCGCCAGTGCGAGAAGCGTGGCCAGTCCAAGCAGCATGCCGAAGTAGTTGTTGATGAAGCTGCCGTCGGCGGCGGCGAAGCCGTGATCCACCATACGCCGGACTGCGAGTGGAAGGGCAAGGGTCGTCGCGGCGGAAAGGACGAGGGCGAAGAGGGCCCCCATGACGAGGCCGCGATAGCGGGACAGATAGGGAAGAAGCCTTGCCAGCGGTCGGATGGCCTTACCTTTCGGCTGTCTGTCTTCTGAATGCGCCACTTTACCCCCAGAGCGATCGGACTCTTTTCTGAGACCGGCGCCACTTGTGCTCCCGGCGCCCTTCCTGTATAGGCTCCGCATCGAATTGGGAAGCCGTGGCCAGCCGGTCTGCGGCTTCATTTATTGAAGAGGGTCTGCGATCGCAATTGCGACATATGGACCTCGCAGCGCAGGATTATCGACATGAAGGCTGACATCCATCCGCAATACCACACGATCAAGGTCGTCATGACCGACGGCACCGAGTACGAAACCCGCTCGACCTGGGGTTCGGAAGGCGCCACCATGAACCTTGAAATCGATCCGAAGTCGCACCCGGCCTGGACCGGCGGCAACCAGCAGCTCATGGACCGCGGTGGCCGCGTTTCCAAGTTCAACAAGCGCTTCGGCGGCCTCGGCCTCTAAGCCTTGCGCTGAATCAGTTTGGAAAGACCCGGCTCCGGCCGGGTTTTTTTATGCCCCAGCGGTTGGCGCAAAAAAAAAGGCGGGCCAAGACCCGCCTTTCGCGAAAGCGTCAGTATTTTCAGGCGCCGAAGGCTGTGTGCAGCAGGTTCAACTGGGCACGAACGCCATTCTCGTTGCTTGGCACCGGGGCGTCGCCCGGGCGGTAAATTTCACGATCGAGCAGGGCGACGCGATTCTGCAGCCTCAGGGAGCGCTCGACGAGGTCACGGAAGCCTTCGGGCAGGTCGAGCCAGCCCGGCGCGTTCTTGTCGACGTTGAAGCCATCGAGGCGGACCTTGTTCTTTTCCGCCAGGACCTGATCGCGGCTCATCTCGCCATTGTTGACGGCGCGCTGCAGCAGGAGCCACGAGGCCATCTGCATCAGGCGGGTCGTCAGGCGCATGGATTCGGCGGCGTAGAGGACCGATGCCACCCGCGGGAGAACCTTGGAGGCGGCGCGTCCGGGGCCATCGAGGTAGCTCGCGGTCTCTTCGACAAGAGACATGCCCTCAGTATATAGCGCCTTGAACTGCGACGAGGCTGCGGCGCGGCCTGCAAAGTTGACAGTGTTCAATCCGTGTTCGGACATCGAAATCATCCTGCTAACGCATCACAATACAGGCAATGACCGCGGGAAAGGAAAGTTCCCTGGCGCCTCTTCTCGAAGTTAAGATGGGGTTTATAGCGGCAAACCGCAAGGCGTTTCTTAAGGAAGGGTTAATACCCACACCTTTGCTTGGAACGCCAAAAAGAAGAGCCGCGAAAGCGGCTCTCAAGGTAAAACAGGGAGAAAGTCAGACCTATTCGCCACGCGGTGAAACCGTCTGAATCCAGGAAGCCCGGATGTTCATCATCCTCTACGTTAATGATTAACATCCGGTTAAAGAAAGAAAGGATTCAGGATAAAGTCCCGTTCTTGCACATCACGAGCGGAAGAAACTGTCCGCAGCGCGTCGGCCCGCTGCCTTCTTCTGTTTTTCCGCCTCCAGGCGACGGATTTCGTCCTGCAGGAGTGCAATTCGCCTGTCCAGTTCATCGGCCGACAGGGCGTCCAGTTCGCACCCAATCTCGTGAGAAACCGGCTTCTTCGGTCTGTCGTCATCCATGAAGCTCATGACGCTGTCCTCTCCTGATCCTGGTCGCTGCTGCCTTCGGCCGCACGAGGATTAAGCAGCAGGCTCTCCGGAGTCGTCAAGGAAGGCGCAAGTGCCGGCGAGCCGGCATAACTGTCGCGTTCCTCCACCGGTACCGGCGCCCTGATCCGGCTTCTGAAGATCGCATAGGCGGTCACCAGGATATGGGAAAGCGCGGTGACGGCGAAGAGCGCGTGAGGGCCGAGCCAGGTCATGACCGGACCGCCGAGGGTCGGTCCGATGATCGTGCCCACCCCGTAGAGGAGGAGCAGGCCACCTGAAATCTTCACGAAATCCTCGGATGAGGCATGATCGTTCGCATGGGCGACAGCGATGGGGTAGAGGGCGTTGGCTGCCGCTCCATAGAGGCTGACCAGGATCAGGATCATGTAGACGTTTGCGGGCTGGAAGAGGCTCAAGCCCACGCCGGCGACCGCTCCAAGACCCGCCAGGCCTGCGAGGACATATCGGCGGTCCATGCGGTCCGACA
Organism: Pseudorhizobium flavum; assembly: GCF_902502825.2. The sequence continues at coordinate 2,725,072 of NZ_LR723670.1, read as the reverse complement.
GACGGCCCGCAGGGAACTGCGCCACGGCACCGGCAAGGATCGTGACGCTGACCATGATCGCGATCATGTCTTCCGTCAGTCCGGCGCGGGCACCGAAAACCGCCACCAGCGTGCCATAGGCGCCATTGGCGGTTCCGATCAGCAGGATGGCGATGAAGGAAACGGGCGAATTCCGGTAAAGGCCTTTGAGGTCAAGCCGCACGCGCTTCAGCGGCTGTGGTGACGCCGCCTTGGAGACGGCTGTCGGGATGATCGCAAGGCAGTAGAGGATGCCGCAGATCATGAACAGGATGGGTGTCGACACGTCTGCAAAGGGCACCATCATCTGCCCGCCGACGACACCGAATAGGGTGATCGAGATATAGAAGGAGAAGATCGCACCCCGGCTCTCGTTCGTGGCACGCTCGTTCAGCCAGCTTTCGATGATCATCGAGGTTCCGGCGGTGCAGAAGCCAGTAACGGCACGCAGGATCAGCCAGGCCGTCTGGTCGACGAGGATGCCGGTGAGCAGGACGTTGAGGCAGATGAGGGCGCCGAAGCCCGCAAAGGCACGGACATGGCCGATGCGGCGCACCAGATTCGGAGCAACGAAGCAGCCGACGACGAAACCCGTCGCCCAGGTGGTGCCGATCAGGCCGAGGATCTCGTTCGAATAGCCTTCGGCCGAGCCGCGGACCGGGAGCAGCAGGCCCTGCAGGCCATTGCCGAGGAACAGGAACAGCGTGCTCGTCAGGAGCGCCAGAATAGGGAGGAGATTACGTCGCATCGTTCATGACCAGCTTCTTCCATCCAGCAGGCTTCGGGAGGACAGGGGATTATATGTTGCGTCTGCCGTCAATCGAGGATTAACGGGCGGTGACAACGTTCCGGCATAGCCGATTCGGTGCTGCGCATTGGTGGCCAGCAAAGATGACCAGCCTGTGACGGAGCTGGTGCTTGGAGATATTCAATGACGAAGGCGATCGGTCTCCTTCTGCTGCTGGCCATGCTGGTCCATATCATCAGGCCGCTCGGGCTGCCGGGACTGAGGCGCAGAGCCGATTTCTGGAAGATCGCCGTTGCTGCGATCGTGATCTGGGCCGTGACCCTGCTGGCGAGGGATCTGACCTAGCCGCTTCCTGGATCGATCACGGAAAAGGCCGCGCCGATGACGGCGCGGCCTACGATATGTGCGGGTGGTCCGCCAAGAAGCCTTCGCAGTCCTGCCGCTGGCTTCGGCCTGGCCTCAGGCCTTGTTGACGCTTGCGGCGTAGATCTGATCGATCGTCTCGGCCAGGCTGGAATTAAACTCCGCGTCACTCATGGAAACGCGCAGCTTTTCCGTCAGCGCACGCGAGAAGCTGGCGATCATGCCACGGTTATGGCTCAGCTTCTCACAGGCGTCCGCGGTGGTGTAGCCGCCGGAAAGGGCAACGACGCGGATCACCGACTTGTGGGCGATGAGCGGCGCGTAGAAATCCGCCACCGTCGGGATCGTCAGCTTCAGCATGACGTTCTCATCCGCCGGGAGCTTGTCGAGCTGCTGCGCGATCTCGTCTCGCAGGATCGCCTCGGCCTCTTCCTTCGTCGGGCTCTTGATCGAGACTTCAGGCTCGATGATCGGCATGAGGCCCTGGCCGATGATCTGGCGACCCACCTCGAACTGCTGCTTCACCACGGCAGCGATTCCTGCCTTGTCGGCCTCGGCAATCACCGAGCGCATCTTGGTGCCGAAGATTCCCTTTTCGCGACCGCGGACCAAGAGCGCATCAAGATCAGGCATGGCCTTCATCATCTGGACGCCGGTCTGCTCCGCCTCCAAGCCCTTGTCTACCTTGAGGAACGGAACGACCCCGCGCTTTTCCCAGAGGTAGGAGGGGACGGGCTGCCCGTCGACGTCACCATCCATGGTGCGTTCGAAGAGGATGGCTCCGATGATCTTCTCACCCGTAAAGGCAGGTGCCTTCATGATGCGGACGCGCATGGCATGCATCAGGCGGAACATTTCCTCGTCGCCCTGATAGTCGGAGTCCGAGATGCCGTAGAGGCTCAGCGCCTTCGGAGTCGAGCCGCCGCTCTGGTCCAGAGCCGCGATGAAGCCCGGTGCCGAACTGATCTTTTCCAACATCTTCGCGTGGACCATGTCTTACTCCTATCCCAAAACGGCGCGATACGCACACACCGCTGTTTCCGTTAGCCGTAAACCGTGATCGGGCGATATCAGAAGTTGCCTGAGAGGCAAATCCCGCTCTAATTGTTTGAAACGATTGAAATTATTTCAATCGTTTAAAATCTCTAAATGTTTTAAACGTGGTTGATGAAGGCGCGCTGGCCCCTAGCTTACGCGCTTTCAATGCTTCTCTTACTTCGCGAGCACCGCGACGCCCGGAAGCTCCTTGCCTTCCATCCACTCGAGGAAGGCGCCGCCCGCCGTCGAGATATAGGTGAAGTCGTCTGCGACGCCGGCGTGGTTCAGGGCAGCGACCGTATCGCCGCCACCAGCGATCGACACGAGCCTGCCGGACCGTGTCTCCTCCGCAGCGTGACGGGCAGCCGCGACAGTTGCCCTGTCGAAGGGCGCGATCTCGAATGCCCCAAGCGGCCCGTTCCAGACCAGCGTCTGCGCCTTGGAGATCCAGTCATTGACCTTCTCGATGGACTCCGGTCCCACGTCCAGCACCATCGCATCGGCCGGGATTGCGTCGATGGCCACCACTTCGCTCTCGGCGTCCGCCTTGAACTCCCGGGCGATGACACCGTCTACCGGCAGGACGATGGCGCAGCCGGAGGCTTCCGCTTCTGCCATGATGTTGTTCGCGGTCGTCGCAAGGTCGTGCTCGCACAGCGACTTGCCGACGGAAACACCGCGGGCGGCCAGGAAGGTGTTTGCCATGCCGCCGCCGATGACCAGCGCGTCCACCTTCTTCACGAGGTTCATCAGGAGGTCGATCTTGGTTGAAACCTTGGCGCCGCCGACGATCGCGACCACGGGACGGGCGGGGTTGCCGAGGCCCTTTTCGAGAGCTTCCAGTTCCGCCTGCATCGTGCGGCCGGCATAGGAGGGCAGGTGATGGGCCAGCCCCTCGGTCGATGCATGGGCGCGGTGCGCGGCGGAGAAGGCGTCGTTGACGTAGATGTCCCCGTTCTTCGCGAGTGCCGCGGTGAAGTCGGGATCGTTCTTCTCCTCGCCCTTGTGAAAGCGCGTGTTCTCCAGGAGCAGGATATCGCCGTTGTTCATCGCGGAGATGGCCTCCTCGGCTGGCGCTCCGATGCAGTCGGAGGCAAAGAAGACGGCGTGGTCCAGAACCTGTTCGACCGCCGATGAGATCACCGACAAGGACATATCCGGGACCACTGCTCCCTTGGGACGGCCGAAATGCGCGAGCAGGATCACCTTGGCGCCCTTGTCGGAGAGCTCACGGATTGTCGGCGCGACGCGCTCAATACGGGTTGCGTCGGTCACTTCACCGTCTGCAACCGGAACATTGAGATCGACGCGCAGGAGCACACGCTTCCCGGCAATGTCGGTGAGGTCGTCGAGAGTCTTAAAAGCAGGCATGGATGATCCTCGTAGGCACTTGGTCGCGACGGACCATACTATTCCTGATCCGTCGCGCAAGGCACGAGCGTCGCGCCGTTCCGCCTTAGTGTCTCTCCTCGCCGCGGTGGCCTGCCTCCGGCGCCTTGGCCGATTTACCGCGATACTGCCGGAGCCGATCGCGGATTCGGTGGGCGATCTCGCGCATGTTGATGAAGACGGGAAGGGCCGTGGCCGGTTCTACCGGCTCGAGTGAAACGCCGACGCTCTTGATGACATTCTGCTCGTCCAGATCCCGCACGATCAGCACCACGGAGCCGAAGCGGACGCGATCCGCATACTCTGCTCTTCCCCCGAGCCGATGCGTCAAGAGGTCCGCGATGGTCATGTGCTGCTCGGTCGGGGACAGAAGGCCCGGGCCATAGGCGGCGTCCAGTTCCTTGGCGGGTCGGGACGGCGAAATCGAGAAGGCACCGAAGAAATCCTCGTCGTCCTCTTCCACCGGTGCGCGACTGGCAAAAAGGCGGTCCAGCAAGCGGGTGTAGTTCGGGGTGACGAACAGGTAGACCTGGTCACCCTCCTGCAGGCGGCCCGCGTACTGATAGCGCATGCTGCGACCGTCGCGGATGACGAGAGACGGCATGGCCCAGCGCGGGATTCGTTCGCCCCGCAGGACAGGACTCTCCTTCATGACTCGATATGAAATGAGTTCATGGGTCGACTTGCCCGGCAGGTCGAGCTCGATCTTGTCGACCTCGCCCATGCGCGGCGGAATGATCAGCCCGAGCTTGCGCGCCACGGGCTTGATGGTCCAGCCCTGCAGAACCAGCGAGACCATGACGATGATGAAGGCAGTGTTGAAGAACAGGAGGCCGTTTTCCATGCCGCCGAGCAGCGGCAGGATGGCGAGGAGGATCGAGACCGCGCCGCGCAAGCCTACCCAAGCCACGAAGCCCGTCTCCTGCTGCGTCATCTGGAATGGCAGGAGGCTCAGCCAGACTGCCAGCGGGCGTGCGATGAAGACCAGGAAGAGCCCGAGGAGTATCGCCGGGATGGCGATCGAGGGAAACTGAGAGGGGGTGGCAAGCAGTCCGAGTACGATGAACATGATGATCTGGGCAAGCCAGGTCAGTCCGGCGTGGAAGCGAGCGATGGCTTCCCGCGCGAAGATCCTGCGGTTGCCGGAGTAAATGCCAGCGACATAGACGGCGAGGAAGCCGCTGCCGCCGATCGCGCCGGTGAAGGCGAAGACGAGAAGGCCGAGGGCGAGCGCGAAGATGGGTGCGAGGCTGCGGTCGGAGGTAAAGCGGTTGAGGATCCAGACGATCATCATGCCGCCCAGTAGGCCGAAGATCAGGCCGAGCGCCATCTGCTCTATGAACAGCATCAGGAAGTCTGCGTTGAGGCCAGAAATGCCCTCACCGCTGGCCAAAACCTCGACGAGTGCGATGGTCAGGAAAATCGCCATTGGGTCGTTTGTGCCGGACTCGACTTCCAGAGTAGACCGGACCTGGTCACGAATGTTGATGCCGCCGATGCGCAGCAAGAAGAAGACGGCCGCCGCATCGGTGGAGCCGACGATCGAACCGAGCAGGAGACCTTCGAGCCAGGAGAGGTCGAGCAGCAGCATGGCGCCGAATGCGAAGAGGGAGGCGGTCAGGACCACGCCTATCGAGGCAAGGGTGAGCGCAGGCCATGCGGCGACACGGAATGAGTGAACCGATGTCCCGAAGCCCGAATCGAACAGGATGACCGCGAGCGCAAGCGATCCCAGCATGTAGGCGAACGCGAAGTTGTCGAAGGAAATGCCGAGACCGTCGACCCCGGCGATGAGGCCGATCGACAGGAAGACAAGTAGCAGCGGCGCACCAAAGCGGAAGGCAATCAAGCTGGAGAAGGCGGCGACCAGCACGAGGATCGTGCCCACCAGCAAGAATATATAGAATGCCTCCACCATCTTCGCCTTCACCCCTTTCCGTACGGCTCGAGTCCCGCTTGCACCGTCACTGACGGCGCGGGCCCGAGCCACCAAGCAGCATATTGTCGTGGATTTTCCGTGAACGGAAAGAATCGTACCAGCAATAGATAAGGCGGGAACAAATCCGGCAACAGAAGGGCAGGCAAAGAAAAAGCGGCGAACCGATGCCGGTCGCCGCTTTCCGTAATCTCGATCTATGGCAAGCCTAGATGAGCTTGCCCATGGCAACAGCCGTATCGGACATGCGGTTCGAGAAGCCCCACTCGTTGTCGTACCAGGTGAGGATACGCACCAGGTTGCCTTCCAGAACCTTGGTCTGGTCAGCCGCGAAGTTCGAAGAATGGGCATCGTGGTTGAAGTCGATCGAAACGAGCGGCCCGGTGACGTAGTCGAGGATGCCCTTCAGCTCGCCTTCGGCGGCAGCCTTGATCGCCTCGTTGACTTCTTCCTTGGTGACGTTGCGCGACGGGATGAACTTCAGGTCGACGACCGAGACGTTGGGGGTGGGCACGCGAATCGCCGAGCCGTCGAGCTTGCCCTTCAGTTCCGGCAGGACGAGGCCGACAGCCTTGGCAGCACCCGTGGACGTTGGGATCATCGACAGGGCCGCGGCGCGGGCGCGGTAGAGATCCTTGTGCATGGTGTCGAGCGTCGGCTGGTCACCCGTGTAGGAGTGAACCGTCGTCATGTAGCCCTTCTCGATGCCGAATGCCTTGTGCAGGACATAGGCGACAGGTGCCAGGCAGTTGGTCGTGCAGGACGCGTTGGAGACGACGAGGTCGTCCTTCGTCAGCGTGTCGTGGTTGACGCCGTAGACGATGGTCTTGTCCGCACCGTCGGCCGGGGCCGAGACGAGTACCCGCTTCGAGCCGTTGGAGAGGTGAAGCGAGGCCTTCTCCTTGGAGGTAAAGATGCCGGTGCACTCCATGGCGATATCGACATCGCCCCAGGGCAGTTCCTTCGGGTCCTTGACCGCGGTCACCTTGATCGGCTTGCCGCCGCCGACGACGATCGAGTCACCGTCCACCCGCACCTCGGCCGGAAACTTGCCGTGCACGCTGTCATAGCGCAGCAGGTGGGCGTTGGTCTCGACCGGGCCCAGATCGTTGATGGCCACGACTTCGATGTCGGTGCGGCCGGATTCCTGGATCGCGCGCAGGACGTTGCGGCCGATGCGGCCAAAACCGTTGATGCCCACTTTCACTGTCATTTCACATACTCCCGTCTGACTGTCGTAACGTATGGTTCAACCTTGCTGACGCGAAGGAACGGCTTCAGGAAAGTCGCTTCTCGGCCGCCGCCACCACGGCTTCCGCCGTTATGCCGAAATGCTTGTAGAGATCCTTGCCCGGCGCGGATGCCCCGAAGGACTTCATGCCGATGAAGATGCCGTCGGAACCGATCAGGGCATCCCAGCCTTCCCGGACAGCCGCCTCCACGGCGATCTTGACCGGCGAGGTGCCGATGATCGCCTCGCGATAATCGTCGGGCTGTTCCATGAACAGTTCCACACAGGGCACCGAGACAACACGGGTCGCGACGCCCTTCTGATTGAGTTGTCCGGCAGCCTTGACGGCGATCTCGACCTCGGAACCCGATGCAAAGATCGTCACTTTGGCATCGCTGGCCGAGATGAGGTCGTAGGCACCGTAGGCGCAGAGGTTCTTCTCCTCATAGTCCTTGCGGACGGGCGTCAGGTTCTGGCGCGTCAGGGCCAGACCGGACGGACGCTTCTTTTCCTTCAGCGCGAGTTGCCAGCATTCGGCGGTCTCGGTCTCGTCGGCGGGACGGAAGAGGAGCAGGTTAGGGATCGCCCGCAGCGACGCGAGATGCTCGATCGGCTGGTGGGTCGGGCCGTCTTCGCCGACGCCGATGGAATCATGCGTCCACACGTGAACGACGCGGATGCCCATGAGGGCGGCCAGGCGCACGGAGGGCCGGCAATAATCCGAGAAGATCAGGAAGCCGCCACCATAGGGGATCAGGCCCCCGTGCAGGGCGATACCGTTCATCGCCGCCGCCATGCCGTGTTCGCGGATGCCGTAGTGGATATAGCGCCCCGAGAAGTCGGTCGGCGTGATCGCCTTCATCTGGCTGGTCTTGGTGTTGTTCGACGGCGTCAGGTCCGCCGACCCGCCCAGCACTTCCGGCAGAAGCCCGTTGACGACTTCGAGGACATCTTCCGAGGCCTTGCGAGTGGCGACCGTCGGATTGTTCTCGGCAAGCTTCTTCTTGAAGCCGTCGATCGTGCTGTCGAAGCTTCCCGGCAGGTCACCGGCGAAACGACGGACGAATTCTGCGCGCTTTTCGGTGGGGGAGGCCGCGAGGCGCTCCTCCCATTCCTTGCGGACCTTCGTGGAGCGCAGCCCGGCGAGGCGCCATGCATCGAGGACGTCGGCCGGAACGCTGAAGGCTTCCGCCTCCCATTCCAGTGACTTGCGTGCCGCTGCGATCTCGTCGGCGCCGAGCGGGCTGCCATGCACCTTGTGCGACCCCTGCTTGTTGGGGGCGCCGAAGCCGATCACGGTCTTGCAGGCAATGAGGGTCGGCTTGTCGGAGATCTGAGCCGCCTCTATGGCTGCACCGATGGCGTCCGGATCGTGGCCGTCCACCTGGATCGTGTTCCAGTTGACCGCCTTGAAGCGGGCGATCTGGTCGGTGGAATCCGACAGTGAGACGGCACCGTCAATGGTAATGGAGTTGTCGTCCCAGAAGACAATGAGCTTGTTGAGCTTCAGGTGCCCGGCAAGCGCAATCGCTTCCTGGCTGATCCCCTCCATGAGGCAACCGTCGCCAGCGAGCACATAGGTGTGGTGATCCTGAAGTTCCGGGCCGAATTCCTCAGCCAGTTTGCGCTCGGCGATCGCCATGCCGACGGCATTGGCCAGTCCTTGCCCAAGCGGACCGGTGGTGGTCTCGATCCCCGAGATATGGCCGTATTCGGGATGGCCGGCCGTCTTGGAACCGAGCTGGCGGAATTCCTTGAGGTCCTCGATGGTGATGTCGTCGTAGCCCGTCAGGTAGAGCAGCGAATAGAGGAGCATCGACCCATGGCCCGCCGACAGCACGAACCGATCGCGATCGGGCCAGAGCGGGTTCTTCGGGTCGAAGTTCATGTAGCGGGTGAACAGGACGGTCGCGACGTCAGCGGCGCCCATGGGCAGGCCCGGATGGCCGGAATTGGCCTTCTCGACTGCATCCATGGAGAGGAAGCGGATCGCGTTCGCCATCCGATTGTGTTTTTCGCGAGAGATCATGGCTATTCCGCTGTTTCCGGGTGTCGTTCACGGTCCTGACGGGGACCGGATGAAAGCGGGCTGATCCTTAGCAGGTGCGCCGCACAAGTCAACAAACCCGGCATTCCCAGGATGCTGCAGAGACCAGCGATCGCAAGTACCGCAAGGGCTTCGCGACCAGTATCACGGTTCCGGCATACTGGACGATTCACAGGATTGACGCGCACCAGGTCGCGGTTTTGTTGACCCCTCGGATCGGCAAGAATAGGCTGACGACATTCTCGGCTGATGACGCCGTTCCGAGTCGGCGCATGAGCCATATTCAACGGAAGACATGGATGCCGGCGGACAAGACGTTGGATCAGGCGCTCGCGGAACTGGCTGCTGTCATCGGCCGCCTGGAGAATGCGGTCGACATGCGCATCGAGCACCAGCGCCAGAACAGCGAGATCGAGGGCGAGGTAAGGCGGGTGCACGAGGACCGGGCGCGCCTGGCGCAGGAGCTCGACCAGTCGCAGTTCCGCGCGAACCGCCTGGAAGAGGTCAACCGCGAGGTCTCCCGTCGGCTCGTCACCGCAATGGAAACGATCCGCGCAGTTCTGGATCGCTGACGGCACGACAGGGGAAGTGAGACATGGCCCAGGTGACGGTTACGATCGACGGCAAGGCCTACCGCATGGCCTGCGAGGAGGGGCAGGAAGACCACCTGACCGGGCTCGCCGCCCGTTTCGACCAATATGTGGGCCATCTGAAATCCCAGTTCGGCGAGATCGGTGACCTGCGGATTACGGTCATGGCCGGCATCATGGTCATGGATGAACTGTCCGAGCTGTCGCGCAAGGTGGCAAGCCTGGAGGCGGAGGTGGAGAAGCTCAATTCCGCCCGGGCCGGGGCGCTGGAGGACCGCGACCAAAATGAGCAGGTCCTAGTGTCGACGCTCAGCGAGCTGACCGGCCGACTGGACTCGCTGGCGGCCAAGCTGACGGGCCGGACGACTTCACTCAATTGAAACCGCGACCGCCACTGGCGCAAGGCCGATTTTGCGCCTATATCTTGGATGCGGTCTGCGCCTCACGACAGGAACCACAATCCCTGGGGCCATACTCGATCCAAAGGGAGCTGTCCCTGACCAGGCCCGTGGGCTTGGACATATGGCGCCCACCTACGTTTGTAGGCACCCAGGATCGTAACTCTCCATCGGTTGCCGTGGATCGCACTTCTCTAATGTCTTTCCAGATCGCGCATATACGCCGTTGGCGCCGTTTCGCCATCAGACAGTTTCACCATCGCGGCCATGCCTTATGGCGCCTTCGGCCCGCAGGGCTTCCACCTCGCTGCGGAGCGCCCTGATCTCCGCCAGTATCGTAACCGTATCGTCGTGAAGAACCTGCCGGTCGGCGGAGGCGGATGCTTCGGATTCCTGCTGCATGGCGGACACGATAACACCGATGAAAAGGTTCAGGACCGCGTAGGTAGACAGCAGGATGAACGGCACGAAGAAGGCCCAGGCCTGCGGATGGACTTCCATCACCGGTCTGACAATGCCCATGGACCAACTCTCCAAAGTCATCACCTGGAAAAGGGTGTAGAGCGAAGCCGAAAGTGTGCCGAACCAGTCGGGAAAGCTCTGGCCGAAGAGGTTCGTGGCCATGACCGCCGCGACGTAGAATAGCATTGCCATCAGAACCAGGATCGAACTCATGCCGGGCAGGGCGGAGATGAGACCTCCGACTACCCGGCGCAGCGCCGGCATTGTCGAGATCAGCCGCAGCGCCCTCAGGATGCGCAAGGCGCGGAGCACCTGGAATGGACCAGTGGCGGGAATGAGTGCAATCGCCACCACCGAAAAGTCGAACAGACTCCAGGGATCGCGGAAGAACCGCGGGCCGAAGGCGTAGATGCGCAACACCAATTCCACCACGAAGATGGTGAGAATCACGGCGTCGAGGAACTGCAGGACCGGTCCATAGGCCGCGACGATCCCGGGGTAGGTCATCAAACCCAGGACAATCGAGTTCAATACGATGATGGTGATGATCACCTGTTCCCATAGCCGGGAGGCGAGCGATCGGACGAGCATCTCACGCATTTTGTAATCTTCCCCTGAAATCGCGGAGAGGAAGATGCCAGTCAGCCTGTTTCGTCAAGGGCGTCTATGCGCGCGGCGGCCAGGACTGGCCCGGTAAATATACCGTGGGCGTCTGCTGCAATCGCCGGCTTTCCTACGCCTGTGCCCCAGAGGGCCTGAACCGCCTCTGGATCAGGGTCGAGAGAGGCAACCTGAAGGGACAGGTACTCTGGGGTCCTTGGCCGACGAGCCCTCGTGGACCACGTGGACGCCCAGCCGGAGGCTCTGACCTTCTGCCCAGGAAGCCGCAAAGGCGCGAACCTGGAACTGCCTCTCGGTTGTGACGCCATTCTCGATAACGTGAACCTTGAAACGCTCGCTGTCTGTAGTCAGGACGACGCTGTTAGCTTCCATCGCATGATCCCCATCCCAGAAATGCGACGATAGCGCGTTTTGAGCCTTGGAACAGTGCGAGAATTAGCACTGACTAAAGAATACATTAGACGAAAGTCTAATTCTTGACTTTGGCGGGCGCAAGCCCGAGTTTCCCGCTGCCTCAAAACGCCGGGACGCCATGCCGCTCAATACGAATACGTTCGCACGCTCATCCATCTTCATGCTGCTGATCGGAGCGGTGATCCTCGTGGGGATCGTCCTGTCCTCCCTGTTCCAGGCGCGTATGACGCAGTCCTATTTTGAAACGGTCGTGCGCCTGCGAAACGCACGCGCTGCCTCTTCCGACATGCTGGTCCTGCTGCAGGCGGCAGAGACCGGTCAACGAGGGTATCTCCTGACGCAGAACCGGGACTTCCTGGAGCCATACGAGCGGTCGCTGGCGGAGCTCCCGGCGCGGATGGAGAGACTGAAATCGGCGCTGGAGGCGGAAACCACCTTTTCTGATTCCATCTCTCGCGTCGAATCGCTCGTTACGGAGAAACTCGACGAACTGAAGCGCACGGTGGCGATGGTGGAACGCGGTGACGTCGCGGGTGCGTTGCAGGTCGTACGGGTGGAATACGGTCGCCAGGTGATGGTGGAGGCGCAAGATCTCTTACAGGGGCTCATTACCTCCTTTGAAGGTCGGCTGGACGAGGGGGTGGAGGAACTGTCCGCCTCGGCCGAGCGGATGCAGTGGATTGCAATCGGCGGTGGCATCGTCATCATTGCGGTGGTCGGCGGCGCAATCCTCATCGTCGCACAGCATGTTCGGGAGCTTTCGCGAGCCCGCACCGCGGTCGAGGAACTCAATGCAAGCCTGGAGGAACGGGTCGAAGAGCGTACCGAGGACCTCATGCAGGCAAATCGCGAAATCCAGCGTTACGCCTATATCGTCTCACATGACCTGCGCGCGCCGCTCGTCAACATCATGGGCTTTACCAGCGAGCTCGATGCCACGCTCGCCGCGGTCAAGACCTATGTCCTGGCCGAAGGTGGGACGCTGACGGAAGAAGAGATCAGGGATGCGCGACTGGCCGTGGAGGAGGACCTACCTGAGGCGATTTCCTTCATCCGCTCGTCGACCAAGAAGATGGATGCACTGATCAACGCGATCCTGAAGATCTCTCGGGACGGGCGGCGTGAACTGAAGCCTGAGCCAGTGGACCTTGCAGAGCTCTTGGAGAACACGGCGGCCGCGATATACCATCAGGTCGACGAGGCAGGGGGCGAGATCCGGATCGCGGTCGGTGGTGCGCGGGGCATGGTCTCGGACCGATTCTCGCTGGAACAGATATTCGGCAACCTGTTCGACAACGCGGTGAAGTACCGGCACCCGGACCGTCCGCTGCATCTTGCGGTGCGGGCCATGCCTGCAAGGCGCAATGGCGTACGGATCGAAGTGGAGGACAATGGACGCGGTATCGCGCCGGAAGATCACGAGCGGGTTTTCGAACTATTCCGCAGATCGGGCGTGCAAGACAAGGCGGGAGAAGGTATAGGCCTTGCCCACGTGCGATCGTTAGTCAGAAATTTAGGCGGCGAGATTACCGTGACGTCGACCTTGGGGGGCGGATCCACTTTCATCATCCGCCTGCCCACGGATCTGTCCCAGTATGTCAGGAGTAGCGGGTCATGAAAGCTGCAGCGAAGGAAGTTACCATCGTCATGGTGGAAGACGATGAAGGCCATGCGCGCCTCATCGAGAAGAATGTCCGGCGCGCCGGCGTCAACAACGAGATCGTTCCGTTCATGAACGGCAATGCTGCGCTGGACTACATCCTCGGCAGCGATCGCACCGGCGTCAGTACCCAGGACCGCCACCTGCTGATCCTTCTCGATCTCAACCTGCCGGACATGTCGGGCATTGACATCCTGGAGAAGGTGAAGTCCAACCCGCATGCGAAGCGCCTGCCGGTCGTCATCCTGACCACCACGGACGACGAGCGGGAAATTCAGCGTTGTTATGACCTCGGTGCGAACGTCTACATCACGAAGCCCGTCGACTACGACAGCTTCGCCCATGCGATCCGTCAGCTCGGTCTGTTTTTCTCTGTGATGCAAGTGCCGGGGCAATAACGGAAGCAGATGCCGCAGACCATACTCTATGTCGACGACGATCTCGCGCTGGCCCGCCTGGCGCAGAGATATCTGGGGCGTGCCGGCTATGACGTCGTGCATGCCGCGGATTCGTCTTCGGCATTGGAGGCGCTGGAGAACGGATCGTTCTCGGCGATCGTGCTGGACCACTACCTGCGTTCGGAAACCGGGCTGCAGATCCTGGCCGCGCTGAAGCAGCGCAATATCTCGCTTCCCGTCATCTACGTCACCGGCTCGAGCGAGGCGACCATCGCCATCGAGGCGCTGAAGAGCGGTGCTTCCGACTATGTCATCAAGACGGTCGGCGAGGAATTCTGGCCGCTGATGGAAAGCGCGCTGCGGCAGGCCATCACCAATGCCGAGCTGCGGCAGGCCAAGGAAAAGGCCGACCAGGAGATCCGGCTCGGCAAGGAACGGGCGGAAGTCCTGCTGGCGGAAGTCAATCATCGCGTCGCCAACAGCCTGGCGCTCGTCGCTGCCCTCATTCGCCTGCAGGTCTCCAACAGCCGCAGCGAAGAGGTCAAGGAGGCGCTGACCGAGACCCAGGCGCGCATCACGGCGATCGCCGGCATGCACCGCAGCCTCTACACGTCCGACGATGTACGGCAGGTGGAGATGGATAAGTATCTCGGGACACTCGTCAAGGAAGTGCAGAATTCGGTCAACATGGACCAGCAGGGGCCGGTGATCCGGCTTGAGGCCGACCCGGTGTCACTTGCCTCCGACCGAGCCGTGTCCGTCGGAATGATCGTCACCGAGCTCCTTACCAATGCGATCAAGTATGCCTATCCCGACGGAGGCGAGGGAGAGGTTCGTGTCGCCCTGCAGCAGCAGGGAGGCGAGAAGGTGCTCCTGAGCGTCGAGGATGACGGAATCGGCTGGACGCAGAACGATGCGCCCAAGGGCACGGGCCTCGGCAGCCGCATCGTCAAGTCCATGGCTGCGACGCTCGGGTCAGCCGTCCAGTACAGGCCGAGAGCCAGCGGGACCCGCGCCGAACTCCTTCTGTCGCTCCAGTCCTGACGCCCATGTCGAGCAGTTGGCTGCCATTGCCACCGGGGCTCCCGAGCCCTATCATTTTCTTCACCTGGATAAGCGACCTCTGCCGGTGCGATGTTGGCACGAGACGGCCGCGAAATCCCTGGGCGGAAGTATCTAGGCGACCTGCGCCCAGTCGCGCTGCCGATGCAGCGCGCAAGCGGGTGGCTTCCGTCCCAACAGAGAGCTTCTCTTGTTAGTCGAAATTTCGATCGTCCTCGCGCTTACCGTCCTCAACGGCGTTCTTGCCATGTCGGAACTTGCTGTCGTTTCGTCGCGCCCAGTACGGCTGAAAGTCATGGCCGAGCAGGGGAACAAGGGTGCCAGGATGGCGATCCGCCTCGCCGACGATCCGGGCCGGTTCCTGTCCTCGGTTCAGATCGGCATTACGCTGGTCGGTATCCTGTCCGGTGCGTTCTCCGGCGCAACGCTTGGATCGCGCTTTGCGGGATGGCTGGCGACGCAGGGTCTGGCAGTTGGCACGGCGAACGCCATCGGTGTCGGTACGGTCGTTGTCGCCATCACCTATCTCTCTCTCATCGTCGGTGAATTGGTTCCGAAGCAGATTGCGTTGCGGGCTCCGGAGACGGTCGCGGCCCGCGTTGCTCCGGCGATGACGCTCGTCGCCAAGATCGGCGCGCCGCTCGTCTGGCTGTTGGACATTTCCGGCAAGCTCGTCCTCGGCCTGCTGGGGCAGAAGGGCGAGTCTGCCGATCGGGTGACGGACGAAGAAATCCGGACCGTTCTTGCCGAAGCCCAGAGCGCCGGCGTCATCGAGACCGAGGAATCGGCGATGATTTCCGGCGTCATGCGACTTGCAGACCGCACGGCGCGCGGATTGATGACCCCGCGCCGCGACGTCGAGGTGGTGGACATCGAGGACGATGCGGCGGAAATCCGGGAGCAGTTGAGAGCTACTCAGCGTTCGCGTCTGCCCGTTCGCAACGGGAGTTCCGACGAAATCCTGGGCGTTCTTTTCGTCAAGGATGCCTTTGAATTCATTGCTACCGGCAAGAATTTCGACATCAGGTCCCTGATGCGGGACGCGCCCGTCGTCTCCGACCTGACCGGTGCGCTGGACGTAATACAGGCACTGCGGCGCACGACGTCGCACATGGTCCTGGTCTACGACGAATACGGGCACTTCGAGGGCATCATCACCTCGGGAGACATTCTCGAGGCCATCACCGGCGTCTTCCAGGAGGACGAGACGGAGGAGCCGGCCATCGTCGCCCGCGACGACGGCTCCTTCCTGGTGGCGGGCTGGATGCCGATCGACGAATTTTCTCATGAGATGGGCCTTCGAGTAGACGGGCACCCGGATTACGAGACTGTCGCCGGCTTCGTGCTCGACGAGATCAAGCACCTGCCTGAACTCGGTGAATGCTTCGAACGCCAGGGCTGGAAGTTCGAGGTCGTCGACCTCGACGGCCGGCGGATCGACAAGCTTCTTGTCAGCAAAGCCGGAGAACCGGCTGAATGATGGACGACAGTGCAAGCAAGCCACGCCTGAGGGCCGGCCGGCTGGCGGCCCGCGATGCGATCGCGGTGGCGGAGCGTATCGAGAAGAGCCTGCAACTGGCGGATCACGGTCTCGCGACAGTCCCGGTCAGCCCCGGCGACATTGTATCCGGCTTCCTTCCTATTCGATCGGAAGTGGACCTGCGCCCGCTGATGGCAGGCCTGAGGCAGCGCGGTGCGCGGATCTGCGTGCCGGTCATTCTCGACAAGGAGCGGATCGTATTCCGGGAACTTGTGCCCGGTGCGCCACTGGTCGACTGCGGTTTCGGTACGTCAGCACCGGGGCCGGATGCCGCCGAACTGGAGCCGGACATCATGCTGGTGCCGGTCGCCGCCTTCGATGCGACCGGTCAGCGGATCGGTTATGGAGGCGGCTATTATGATCGCGCCATTGCCCGGTTTCGCGAAAAAGGTCTGCAGCCGCGTCTTATCGGGATTGCCTTCGACTGCCAGGAAGTGGCATCAGTCCCCGCCGAACCGCACGACGTGAGACTGCCGGCCGTGCTGACCGAAAGTGGCCTGCGCCACCTCGACTGATTTGATTGGACAAGCATGCGGCTTCTGTTTCTCGGCGATATGGTTGGCAAGAGCGGGCGCACGGCGGTGTGGGAACGCCTTCCTGGCCTCATCTCGGACCTGCGGCTCGATTTCGTCATCGTCAATGGCGAAAACGCAGCAGGCGGCTTCGGCATCACCGAAGACATCTTCCTCGAAACCATCAACGCCGGTGCCGATGTGGTGACGACCGGCAACCATGTCTGGGACCAAAAAGAAGCGGTGGTGTTCGCCGACCGCCACGAGCAGTTCCTCCGCCCCGCAAACTATCCGTCCGGTACGCCGGGTCGGGGTTCCGGCATCTACTACGGCCGCAACGGGGCGAGAATCCTGGTCGCCAACATCATGGGGCGGGTGTTCATGCATCCGGAACTCGACGACCCGTTCAAGAGCGCCGAAGCGATTCTCGATGCCTGTCCGTTGAAGGAACAGGCGGATGCGATCGTGTTCGACTTTCATGCAGAGGCGACCAGCGAGAAGCAGTGCTTCGGCCACTTCGTCGATGGCCGCGCCAGCCTCGTCGTCGGAACGCATACGCATGTGCCGACCGCCGATTGCCAGATCCTCAACGGCGGCACCGGCTACATGTCGGATGCCGGCATGTGCGGTGACTATGACTCCTCGCTCGGAATGGACAAGGAGGAGCCGCTGAACCGCTTCATCTCGAAGATGCCGAAGGGGCGCTTCGAGGCCGCGAGCGGTCCGGCGACAATCTGCGGTGTCGGCATCGAGATCTCCGATTCCAGCGGGCTGGCAGAGAAGATTGCGCCATTGCGAATTGGTCCGCGCCTGGACGAAACGATACCGGCCTTCTGGGCCTGACCCACATGACACAAATGTGAGGAAGGTGGCTGTCAAAGCCGCTGGACCGCCTTTTGTTGTTGCCGCATTCTCTCCCGTGCAACGGGTCAGGGAGTGGCATGATGCTGCGGACTGTCGCCTTTCTTCTGTTCGGACTTTCGATTGCCGCGCCGGCCGCTAGTCAGGATTCTGCAGCGGCGGTCAGCCAGTGCCAGGCGATCGCGCAGTCACTGCCGGACACGCGCTTTGCCCGCTGGTCCCCCCAGGATGCCCTGCCGGTTATCCTTGCTCAGACCGAACAGCCTTCGGAACTTGTCGACAGGGAGACGGTGAGGATCACCTATGTCGGTCATTCCACCTATTTCATCGAAAGCCCCGGCGGCATCGGCATCGCGACCGACTACAGCGGCGTCTACAGGCCCTCGCGGCTTCCCGATGTGGTTACGATGAACAAGGCGCATTCCACCCACTTCACGCTCGCTCCGGATGCCGGCATCGAACATGTCCTTCCCGGATGGAGCGACATGCCGGGTGAGAAGGCGCAGCACAGTGTCGTGGTTGGCGACGCCTATATCCGCAATGTCGCGACCGATATCCGCTCCTGGGGTGGCGATTTCGAGGAGAACGGCAACTCCATCTTCATCTTCGAGATCGCCGGCCTGTGCATTGGTCATCTGGGCCACCTGCATCACGAACTCACCGACAGCCACTATAGCGAGATCGGGCGGCTCGATATCCTCATGGTCCCCGTCGACGGCGGATTGACGCTCGGTGCCGACAGCATGAGCCGGGTCGTCGACCGATTGCGGTCGTCCATCATCCTGCCGATGCATCGGCCCGGCGCGCTCGACCGGTTCATTTCCATGCTCGGCGAGGGCGTCGATGTCACCTACGCGCGGGAGCCGACCATACGGGTTTCCATGCGCACGCTCCCCAGGCGGCCGACCATCCTCGTGCCCCAGGGGATGTGAGACGGCTGCGATGCGTGAAACGGTGACGGGCGCTTGAACCGGCGGCTCATCGAAACTATAACCCGCGGCATTCCACGAAATAGACGTGATCAGGGGTGTCATGGCCGGCCATTCACAGTTCAAAAACATCATGCACCGCAAGGGACGGCAGGACGCGATCCGTTCCAAGATGTTCTCCAAGCTTGCGCGCGAGATAACCGTCGCCGCGAAGTCGGGACTGCCCGATCCCGCGGCGAACTCGGCGCTGCGGCTGGCGATCCAGAATGCCAAGGCGCAGTCGATGCCGAAGGACAATATCGACCGGGCGATCAAGAAGGCTTCCGGCGCTGACGCGGAAAACTACGACGCCGTCCGTTACGAAGGCTATGGCCCGGGTGGAGTTGCCGTCATTGTTGAAGCGTTGACCGACAACCGTAACCGCACCGCCTCTTCCGTCCGCTCGACCTTCAGCAAGGCCGGCGGCGCGCTCGGTGAGACAGGCTCGGTATCCTTCTCCTTCGACCATGTCGGCGAGATTACATACCAACTGTCGGCCGGCGATGCGGACAAGGTGATGGAAGCAGCCATCGAGGCGGGCGCCGACGACGTCGTTACCGACGAGGATGCGCACGTCATCACCTGCGCCTTCGAAAGCCTGGGGGAAGTGACCAAGGCGCTGGAAGCGAGCCTCGGCGAGGCCGAAACCGTGAAGACCGTGTGGAAGCCGCAGAACACCGTTCCGGTGGACGAGGAGAAGGCGCAGTCGCTGATGAAGCTCATCGACACGCTCGAAGACGATGACGACGTACAGAACGTCTACTCTAACTTCGAAGTTTCCGACGAAGTCATGGCCAAACTCTCGGCCTGAGATACTTTGGGAGGAGGCGCCCCCTAGAGCGCCTTCTTCATCATCGGCAGGCCGGCGAAGAGTTCGACCGAGCTCAGCCGCGCCTCAATGTCGTGGATCGGCATCGAGACGATCAGTTCGTCGGCTCCCGTTTCAGTTAGGAAGGGCGTGAGCTTCGCCTCCAGCGTCGAGGGCGAGCCGACCGCAGCATACCGCAGCGTGTGCTCGACGCTCATCCGTTCCGTGTCGGACCAGAGTCCGTGCATCGTGTCCACGGGCCTAGGAAACTTGCCACGGACATTGCGGCGAAGATTGATGAACTGCTGCTGCGACGAGGTGAACAGCCGAGCGGCCTGTTCATCCGTATCGGCGGCCACCCCCATGACGCCTACCATCACATGAGGTCTCTCAAGCGTCTCCGAAGGCTGGAAGCGCTCACGATAGATCGCGATAGCGTCCATCAGCATGTCCGGGGCGAAATGCGAGGCGAAGGCGTAAGGGAGGCCAAGGGCTGCGGCGAGGTGGGCGCTGTAGATGCTGGACCCGAGCAGCCAGAGGGGCACATTCGAGTTCGCGCCGGGTATGGCGAGTATCGGCTGGTCTTCCGTCGGCGCGCCGAGGAGACGCTGCAATTCGACGATGTCATGTGGAAAATTCTCCGCGCCCGCCTCGAGGTTGCGGCGGAGCGCCCGGGCGGTGCGCATGTCGGTGCCGGGAGCGCGACCAAGGCCGAGGTCGACGCGGCCGGGGAAGAGCGCCTCAAGGGTACCGAACTGCTCGGCAATCACCAGCGGCGAGTGATTGGGCAGCATGACGCCCCCCGAGCCGATGCGGATCCGGCTGGTCGCTGCCCCGATGTGGCCGATGACGACGGAGGTGGCGGCACTGGCGATGCCCGGCATGCCGTGATGTTCTGCGAGCCAGATGCGCTTGTAGCCATGTTCCTCTGCTGTCCGTGCCATCTGCCGCGACTGGTCGAGCGCGTCGCGGACCTCGAGGCCGTCGGGTACGGGGGAAAGGTCGAGAATGGAGAACGGAATCATCTGCAATCCTGAAAGAACGGAGCGGGAGGTCCGCCTCATATAGGCATTCGATCAGCCGATGCGAGCCGCTGACAGGCGATCCTTCCCAGCGGCCCGGTTCGTTCAGGATTTGACGAGCTTCAGATGACTGCGTCGGCCGCTTCCGGGGCTCGGCGTGATGGGCGGGTAGCTTTCTCCCGCAGATTTGAAGCGGTCCGCTTGCCGCTCGATCTCCGCGGCTGCCCTGTCGATGGCGTCCAGATGGAAAAGAGGCGGGTGTGGCATCCGGTCAGGATCGTGAATCCTGCGCGAGGTCAAGCCGAGCTCTGACCGGATTGTCTCCAGTTCTCTTTCCTGCTGACGGGCATCTTCACCGAGGGCCTGCGCCTGCGTGCCGGCTGCCTCCAGATAAAGATGCTGCGCCTGAAACTCCCGATCCAGTTCGTCGAGCGCATTCTTCGAAGCGTCGACGGATTGGATTGCCCCATCCGCTTCGCGGCCGATCGCTTCGAGCGTGGTGCCGATCTGCTGGGTCAGGGCATGTAGCGTTTTCGCAGCACCAAGGGTGTCACTGCTGGCGGGGCCGGCTTGCGCGGCATTGACGCCGCTGTTGAGGGCAAGCAGGGCTGCTTCCCGCACGACCGGCCGAAGGTCCTCCACCAGCGCCTTCAACTGGGCGAGAGAGTGGGCGGCATCGCCTGTCGTGGTTCCGGCTGCCGTCGCCGCCTGGCGGGGCCGGTCGAGGTCGAGACGGGCGTTGTGCAGGATGGTTGCGACATGCTCTGCGCGGGCCGACTGGCTGCGCGTGGCGTTCGAGACGCCGGCGAGAGAAGCAAGGGCGGCGGATACGGCAGCGGTTCGCGCGGCGTCTTCTTCCCCCTTGAGGTGCAGGCTTAGACGCAGTTCGGTCGATTCCGATCGCAGTTCACGGGTGCGGCTGATGATCTCGTCGAGGCTGGCGGTCAGCGACCTCAGTCCTCGGTTGAAATCCTTCCGCATGCCATCGAAGGTGCGGGGAAACGCGATATCCATGTTCTGGTAGATATCGCCGGCGGCAAATCTGCGAAGGCTGCCGTCAAGGGCGTCCGCCACCGCGCGTAGTTCCAGCAGTTCGTTCTCGAGCCTGTCTCGATCCCGCATGTCGGCCTCCTCATGATTCCGTATGCGCATGTTCTGGCGAGCTAATTCACCATGAGGAAGAGTGTTGCATGCAAGGCGGGTCTTTTGCACCGAACTTGGCCAATATGGTTAACGGCCGTTCCGCGTTTGGATCATCCGCAGTTTTTGTTTTGTTCACATTTTGCGTGGCAATGCTGATGCTCCAGCCCTAGGATTGCGGCCATGACAGACACGATTCGCATCATCGGCATCGACCCCGGCCTCAGGCGAACAGGCTGGGGCATCATCGAAACGCTTGGCAACAGTCTTCGTTTCGTCGCATCCGGCACGGTGACGTCGGACGGCGACATGGATCTCGCCTCACGCCTGTGCCAGTTGCATGACGGGCTGGCCGAGGTTGTGCATGCCTATCAGCCCGACGAGGCGGCGGTGGAGCAGACCTTCGTCAACAAGGACGCGGTTGCAACGCTGAAGCTTGGGCAGGCGCGGGGTGTGGTGATGCTTGTTCCGGCACGGGCGGGTTTGCGGGTGTCTGAATATGCCCCCAACGCCGTCAAGAAGGCCGTGATCGGGGTGGGGCATGGTGAGAAGCAGCAGATCCACATGATGCTGAAGATCCTGATGCCGAAAGCTACCTTCGTGGGGAACGACGCGGCGGATGCGCTCGCGATCGCCATCTGCCACGCCCACAATCGCGGCGGTGACCGCATGCGGAAGGTGCTGGCGACCGCTTGATCATGTTCTTGACTTGTTCCGTCGGTAATAGTAAGTATTACCGATCAGGAGCACGAACATGCGCGTGACGTCGAAGGGACAGGTCACCATTCCGCGGGATCTGCGGGAACTGGTTGGCATCGAACCGAATTCCGAAGTGGTCTTCACCGTCGAGAACGGCAAGCTGGTTGTCGCGCCAAAGAACGATCCGTTGCACGAGCAGGAGCGGCAGCGGCTTGACGGCTTCATGGCGACGCTGCGGCGTCTCGAAGGGACCGGGGATCCGTCTATCGATGCGGACGCCCTGATGGGTATGACGAGAGACCGTTGAAATGGCCGTTCTGGTCGACACCAACATCTTCGTCGATATCGCCGTACGCGACCCGGTCTGGCTCGAGTGGTCGCGCGGAGCGCTCGCGAAGCTCGCAGGTCGGGTGCCGCTGATCATTAATCCGATCATCTATGCCGAATTCTCCGTGCGCTATCGCGATATGAACGAGGTTGAAGCGTTGCTGCCGGCGGAGGAATTCCGGCGCGAGGGCTTGCCGTGGGCCGCCGCCTTCGCGGCCGGTGCGGCGTTCGGCGCGTACCGGCAGGCTGGCGGAGCGCGGGAGCGAGTGCTGCCGGACTTCCTGATCGGGGCGCACGCCCTGATTCGCGGTTATTCCATCGTCACGCGCGATCCGAAGGGCTATCGCCGCTACTTTCCCGACGTTCGCCTCATCACCCCCGACTCCCATCCCCTGTAACGGACGAACCCCCATGATCGGCAAGCTCAAAGGCACCATCGACGAGATCGGCGACGACTATGTGCTCGTGGATGTGCATGGCGTCTGCTACGAGGCATTCTGCTCGTCGCGCACCCTTTCCCGGATGGGGGCAGCCGGCGAGGCGGTGGTGCTGTTCATCGAGACCTATGTCCGTGAGGACCAGTTGAAGCTGTTCGGCTTCCTGTCGGCGCTGGAGCGGGAGTGGTTTAACCTGCTCCAGAGCGTGCAGGGCGTGGGCGCCAAGGTGGCGCTCGCCGTGCTTTCGACGCTGACGCCGTCGGAACTGGCGAACGCCATTGCGCTGCAGGACAAGACGGCCGTGTCGCGGGCGCCGGGCGTAGGACCCAAGGTGGCGGTCAGGATCGTCACCGAACTGAAGAACAAGGCGCCTGCATTCGGCGGCGAGGCCGTCGCGAATATCGGCCTGAAGCAGGAATTGGGAGAGGGCGTGGCCTCCGCGCCAGTGGCCGATGCCGTGTCGGCACTCACAAATCTCGGCTATTCCCGCGACCAGGCCGCCAATGCCGTTGCCGCCGCGTTGAAGACAGCGGGCGAGGGGGCAGACAGCGCAAAGCTGATCAGGCTGGGGCTCAAGGAACTGGCGCGGTGAGAGTTCTGTGCGGGTGCCAAGTCTGCCGCCTTCGTGTATGGATCGGCCAGGAGTTTCTGACGGACATGAATGATGAGTGATGCCGCCCGCCTCATATCGCCGGAAAAGCGGGGCGAAGACCTGGACACGACGCTGCGCCCGCAGTCTCTGGAGGAGTTCACGGGCCAGGCGGAGGCGCGGGCCAATCTCAAGGTTTTCATCGAGGCGGCGAAGAACCGTGGCGAGGCGCTCGACCATGTCCTCTTCGTCGGGCCGCCAGGCCTCGGCAAGACGACGCTGGCGCAGATCATGGCAAAGGAACTGGGCGTCAACTTCCGCTCGACCTCCGGCCCGGTGATCGCGAAGGCCGGCGACCTCGCAGCGCTCCTGACCAATCTCGAGGAGCGGGACGTGCTCTTCATCGACGAGATCCACCGGCTCAACCCGGCGGTGGAGGAAATCCTCTATCCGGCCATGGAGGATTTCCAGCTCGACCTGATCATCGGCGAAGGACCCGCCGCCCGTTCGGTGAAGATCGACCTCTCGAAATTTACCCTCGTCGCGGCGACCACCCGTCTCGGGCTGCTCACCACGCCGTTGCGCGACCGGTTCGGCATTCCCGTCCGGCTCGCCTTCTATACGGTCGAGGAACTGGAACTCATCGTGCGCCGTGGAGCGCGGCTGATGAACCTGCCGATGACCGATGACGGCGCACGCGAGATCGCCCGCCGTGCCCGTGGAACGCCGCGCATTGCCGGTCGGCTGCTGCGGCGCGTTCGCGACTTTGCCGAGGTGGCGCGGGCCGAGGCGGTGACACGGGAGATCGCTGACGAGGCACTGACGCGGCTGCTCGTCGACACTCGCGGCCTCGACCAGCTCGACAACCGCTATCTGACGATGATCGCGATGAACTTCGGCGGCGGTCCGGTCGGCATCGAGACCATTGCTGCCGGCCTCTCCGAACCGCGCGACGCGATCGAGGACATCATCGAACCCTACATGATACAGCAGGGCTTCATCCAGCGCACGCCGCGCGGGCGCGTCCTGACCGCGACCGCCTGGAAGCATCTCGGCCTGCAGCCGCCAAAGGACCTTGAGACAGCACAATTCCGCCTGACGCTCGAGGATGAATAGTTGCTCACGCGCCGAAGCTTGCTGAAGCTGGCCGGTGCGGGGCTGGCGGGCCTGGCAGCGGCCGTTGCATATCCTTTTACTGAAGTACTGGCGCGGCCCCGCATCGAACAGTACCGGCTGACGCCGAATGGGTGGCCGGAAGGTCTCCGGCTGCGTGCTTGCGTCGTTGCCGACATCCATGCGTGTGAACCCTGGATGGATCGCCGCCGGATCGAGGCAATCTGCGCTCAAGCCCTGGATCTGAAACCTGATATCATCCTTCTGCTGGGTGACTACCTTTCGGGAATGACGCTCAGCACCGATCACCTTGCACGATCAGAATGGGCTCCCGCGCTAAGAAGCCTCGCAGCACCTCTGGGCGTGCATGCGGTTCTTGGCAACCACGACTACTGGGAGGATAGCGCGTTCCAGCAGGATCCGACGATGGTGCCGCTCGTAGTGCGTGCACTGGAAGGCTCAGGGGTGATGGTGCACATCAATCGTGCAGTGCCAATCGAGAAGGACGGGAAGCGCTTCTGGCTGGCCGGCCTGGGAGACCAGATGGCACTACTGCCCAGCGCGGAATTCGGCCGACCGCATATGAAGGGTGTCGATGACCTGCAGGCGACGCTGGCTCAGGTCGCGGGCAGTGAGCCCGTGATACTGCTGGCGCACGAGCCGGACATCTTCAACGCCGTGGATGACAGGGTCGCGCTTACAGTGAGCGGCCACACGCATGGCGGTCAGATCAATCTCTTCGGCTGGCGGCCATTTTCTGCCTCGCCGGGATCCGCACTCTATCCCGGGGGCGTCTATCAGAAGGGAAGATGTCATCTTGTGGTCTCCCGCGGCCTGGGGTGCTCCGCCATTCCCGTTCGCATCGGTAACCGACCTGAGCTTGTTCTTCTGGAACTTGGGAACGAGTGATCCTCCTAGCAGTTTCGCCGTCGCAACAGGGAGAACGAGATGGCGAAGATCAACAAGGGCGACGACGTCGAGTGGACGTGGGGTGCCAACAAGGCCCAGGGCAAGGCGGATCAGAAGTTTACGAGCGACGTCGAGCGCACCATCAAGGGCACAAAGGTGAAGCGCAAGGCGAACGAGGAAGAGCCGGCCTTCCTGATCAAGCAGGAGGACGGCGACCGGGCGCTGAAGAGCCAGTCGGAACTCAAGAAGCGGTAGCGTTCGGTCCGAGATAGCCCCTTGCGAGCTTTTCGGCCGTTGCAGCAAGAAGGGCGAATCCGCCGGGCTCCCAGCCGAGGCTGCGGATTCGGTCTGTTGACATTACAGCGACCTGTGCGGTCTCGGCCTCCCGCGGCAATGGGTGGATGGAGCCTGTGATGTGCTGGATCGGCTCCAGGATTGCACGGGTATCGGTGACGATGTCGGATATGTTGAAGGCGCCGCGGACGAGGTTCGCGTCGGATTCGATCATCAGGCGCACCGCCTGCGCGACGTCTTGCCCATGCACTTCGCTACCGGCGCGCGGGAAGACCGCTCTTCCCGCGAGGTAGTTGGCAATCAGGTCATCCCATTTGTTCGGACGAAGCTCGCCATAGACGCCGGTCAAGCGCAGGCTGGAGGTGACGAAGCCGGGCCCATCGAGGCGTGCTAGCGCCCGTTCTGCCTCCAGCTTGACCTGCCCGTAGAGCGACGTCGGGGAGAGATACGCGTCTTCGTCGAGTTTCTGGCCGGGGGGAATGCCGTCATAGACGGCACGGCTGGAGAGAAAAATTGTCCGCCGAATGCCGGCTGCCTTGGCTTCCTCGAAAAGACGGATGCTGGCTTCAAGGTTGAGCCGGCGAAAGCGCTCGGGATCGCCACCTTCGCCGCCACGATATCGGCCGGGCAGATGGTCGAAGGCGGCATGAACGAACGCATCGATGCCGGCGAACGCGGCTTGCTGGTCGAGATCGGGATCCAGTGACAACGGCACGAACGGGACCGTATGAAAGAACCAGTCCGGCGGTGGGGCGGTCCGGCCGCCCACCACGACCTCGTGTCCCGCGCCCTGCAGCCCGTTGACGATATAGCGGCCGACGAGGCCGGCGCCGCCGGAGACCAGCACCCTCATCCGGCTGACCCCGGTCGTGGGAGGGTCGAAAGATCCGGGAGCTTTCCGTTCCGGTGAACGAAGTTCCAGAGCTCGATCAGCGGCCGGAGCCTCTCCGCCTTCGGATGGTTCTCCTCCCACGGCTTCTCGTACTGGTAATGCAGGATCGAGATGCTGTTCCAGTCCCACAGTTCCGGCAGGTTGAACCAGACATATTGCAGCATGTTCATGAAGACGGGCAGGCCGTGCCAGTCCGGAAAGAATGTCTCGAGAAAGGTCTGGTCGGTACGCTGCCAGAAGGCGTCCTGCTCATCCAGCCGCTCCAGCATGCGCCCGAAGGTCTCAGCGGAAGGCCTGGCAACGAAGACGCCGGAGTTCAGCCTGTGGAAGTCTGCAAGACCCTCATAGACATTCGGGGCTGCCGAGAATTGCGGATAGTCGAACAGCCTGTCGATATTGCGCAGCACAAGTGCGTCGGCGTCGATGAAGACGCAGGTCTCATACTGCGTGAGTTGCCAGAGGCGTAGCTTGCAGAAGTTGTCGAGCGGCGTATGGAAGTCGGGCTTTCGGCCCTTGGAGAAGGGCGCTGCGCCATGGACCGCCTTGCGGGCATGGCGGGCGTTGAACGCGTCCGACAGCGGCAGGTGGTCAACCTCCACAAGCCGGCATTCCAGAGCCTCCAGAGGCGCGAGCGTGGTTGCGTCCACGCCTGCGGTATGCAGGACGACGATGTCTGCGGACGTCGCGGTGAGACGCAGCGACTGCGCCAGCACCTTCGCACCGAGAGCGTAATCGGCATTGGTGACCAGGGTAACGAAGGCCCGCCCGGTGCGGGGAGGGGCGGCGCGAGTATCCGCTCCAGGTCGCTCGGTCATCAGGACACCGACTTCAGCCGCTTGCCCTCCGGATCGTGCTCGACCTTGGCGGCGATGTCCCTGGTCCAGGCGGAGACAGCCGGGACCCGGGAGCGGTCGACGCGATAGGCGAACTTCTTCGCCACGTCGACGATCTCTTCAAGCAGCCCTTCGCCGAGCGTCGTCGGCGCAAGCCCGAGGTTCAGGAACTTCTCGTTCTTCACCACAAGGTCGTTTTCCGGCGCTTCCTTGCGGGGGTTCGGCAACCAGGCGATCTGCGCTCCGGCCATTCGCGAGACCATCTCGGCGAGGTCACGCACCCGATGGGTCTCGGTCATCTGGTTGAAGATCTCGACGCGGCCACCGCCCTGGGGCGGGTTCTTCAGGGCGATCTCGATGCAGCGGACGGAATCCTGGATGTGGATGAAGGCGCGGGTCTGGCCGCCGGTGCCATGTACCGTCAGGGGATAGCCGATCGCTGCCTGGATGAGGAAGCGGTTCAGCACGGTGCCGTAGTCGCCGTCATAGTCGAAGCGGTTGACGAGCTGTGCATGGCGGCGCGTCTGTTCGGTATGGGTGCCCCAGACGATCCCCTGGTGCAGGTCAGTGATCCTCAGGCCGTCGTTCTTGGCGTAGAAGGCGAAGAGCTGCTGATCCAGGCATTTCGTCATGTGGTAGATGGAGCCCGGATTGCTCGGGTAGAGGATCTCCTGGCTGACCGTACGGCCGTCCATGGTTTCGATGCCGACCGGCAGGTAACCTTCGGGAATCGCCGCGCCGACGGTGGAATATCCGTAGACGCCCATGGTCCCGAGATGGACGAGGTGGGCGTCGAGATCGAGTTCCACCATGGCGTTCAGCAGGTTGTGCGTCGCGTTGACGTTGTTGTTGACCGTGTAGTTCTTGTGGCGGTCGCTCTTCATGGAGTAGGGCGCGGCGCGCTGCTCGGCGAAGTGGATGATGGCGTCCGGACGATGCCTGGCGAGCCAGCCCTTCAGCAGTTCGTAGTCCTTGGCGAGGTCGATCAGGTGGAAGTGGATGCGTCGTCCCGTCTCCGCATGCCAGACCCGCGTCCGCTCCTGGATGGAATCCATCGGCGTCAGCGACTGAACGCCCAGTTCCGTGTCGATCCAGCGGCGTGAGAGGTTGTCGAGGATGTGGATTTCGTGGCCCGCGTCGGAAAGGTGGAGGGAGGTCGGCCAGCCGACGAAACCATCACCACCAAGCACTGCAATCTTCATGAATCAACTCCGCTGGTTGTCCGTCCGGGTTCCAGATAGGGCGGATTTGTGACAGGAACACAATACCTCCCCAACGGCCCGACGGCCATCGGGGCATCACGTCGATCCACTAAGGCATGACTATGACAGACGAGGTTTTTCTTCTTTCGGGGCAGTTGACCAAGACCGGGCACCGGCTGGTCCAGCGGGTCTACTATGAGGACACGGATTTCTCTGGGCTCGTCTACCATGCCCGCTACCTGCATTTCCTGGAACGGGGACGGACAGACTATCTGCGATGCCTCGGCTGCCAGCAGAGCGATCTTCTCGCGGCGGACGAGGAGGGGCTGGTCTTCGTCGTTCACCGGATGGAGATCGACTTCAAGATGCCGGCGAAGATGGACGATGCCCTGACCATCCTGACGACGACGGAAAAGGCTGGCGGCGCCAAGATGGTTCTCAGCCAGGAAATCCGCCGCGGAGACACGTTGCTGATCGCCGCAAAGGTGGCAATTGCGGTGATCAACCGGCATGGCCGTCCGAGGCGGTTGCCGGAAAGCGTGGCGGAGAAGTTTCTGCAGTCATCGAACTAGGTCGCTATTGATCTCCGGTAACCGATCCTTAACCATAATGAGCGCTTACTGAAACGCGAGGAAGTTGTGCAACGCACGCCTTCCTTTGACCAAATTTGAAAGCGAAAAGCCATGCTGAAAGCTCAGGGCACCTTGGGGTAGAGCGCAACCAGCGACCATGGTTTTTCGCGAGAGCGCTTTTGAACCCGCCCGGTCCCGTGCCGGGCGTTTGGATTCGGGGATATTGGATAGATGGAAGAGGTAGGTTTGGCGGCAGCGACCCACGACGTCAGTCTCTGGGCGCTGTTCATGCAGGCGGGTTTCGTCGTCAAGCTGGTCATGATCGGTCTCCTCGGAGCCTCGGTCTGGACCTGGGCGATCGTCATTGACAAGTATGTCAGCTACAGCAAAGCCAAGCGCCAGTTCGACCAGTTCGAGCAGGTGTTCTGGTCCGGCCAGTCGCTGGAAGAGCTCTACCGGACACTTGCCGAGCGGCAGAACGGCGGCCTTGCCGCCATCTTCGTCGCCGCCATGCGTGAGTGGAAGAAGAGCTTCGAGCGCGGTGCGCGCTCCCCGATCGGCCTGCAGATGCGTATCGACCGGGCCATGGACGTGACCATGGCGCGCGAGAGCGAAACCTACGAGTCCCGCCTCGGCTCGCTGGCGACGATCGGATCGGCTGCGCCGTTCATCGGCCTCTTCGGTACCGTCGTCGGCATCATGACCTCTTTCCAGGCTATCGCCGGCTCAAAGTCGACCAACCTCGCCGTCGTTGCGCCGGGTATTGCCGAAGCGCTTCTCGCAACGGCGATCGGTCTCGTGGCGGCTATCCCCGCTGTCATCGCCTACAACAAGTTCTCCGCCGAGGCTGGCAAGCTCACCGGTCGCATGGAAGGCTTTGCCGACGAGTTCTCGGCCATCCTGTCGCGGCAGATCGACGAGAAGCTGCAGCCCCGCGCTGCGGCTCAGTAAGCGGCCGAAGGAGACACGTCCATGGGTATGTCGGTAGGAGCCAAGGGTGGTGGTGGCGGGCGCAGAAGGCGCGGCGGACGCAAGAATGGCCTGGTGAGTGAGATCAACGTCACGCCTCTCGTCGACGTCATGCTTGTGCTCCTGATCATCTTCATGGTCGCGGCACCGATGATGACGGTCGGCGTGCCAATCGACCTGCCGGAAACGCAGGCGAAGGCGATGAACGCCGACACGCAGCCGATCACCGTCTCCGTCAATCCCGCGGGCGAGATCTATCTCCAGGAGACCGCGATCGCTCTCGACGAGGTCGTGCCGAAGCTCGAGGCCATTGCCACTACCGGATACAACGAGCGCATCTATGTGCGCGGAGATACCGCTGCGGCTTACGGCGTCGTCATGAAGGTGATGGCGCGCATTTCGGCTGCCGGCTTCAAGAATCTCGGGCTCGTCACCCTGCAGGAACAGGAGCAGTAACAGGTCGCGATGAAGGGAAGTCTCGGGACATCTCTGGTAGTGCACTCGCTGGTGCTGGGTTGGGCGCTCGTGTCGATCGGCTCCCCGGCGTCGTTCGACGTGGCCGAAGTCGAGGCGCTGCCGGTCGATATCATCCCGGTGGAATCGATCACCCAGATCCAGCAGGGCGACAAGAACGCGCCGATGGCTGAAAAAGCTGCGCCGGTGCCGACGACGAAGCCGAACATCGTCGAGAACGCCGAAAACGCCGGCGACAACGATATCGATCTGAAGTCGCCACCGACACCGGCGAAGCGTCCGGTGGAGACGGAGGTTGCCGCGGCGCCGGAGAAGACCGAAAAGCCGCTGCCCAATCCCACGACCGAGACAAATCAGGTCAAGGATATCGTGCCGGAGGAAACGGCACCGAAGCCGACCGAGGTTGCTGCACTTCCCGAATCGAAGCCCGAGATCGCGCCCGAGCCGAAGCCTGAGCCGACCCCCGAGCCGGTGCCTGAAGAGGCCGTCGCTGAGGAACTGCCTCTGCCCGACGCCGTTCCGGTGCCTGCTGCGCGGCCGAAACCGGAGCCGCCGAAGGAACAGGCCAAGCCCGTCGAGAAGCCAGCCGAAAAAAAGCCGGAAACGCCCAAGGCGGCCGAGAAGCCGACGGACAAGAAGGTCGCTGACAAGAAGCAGGAGACGGCCAAGTCGACCTCCTCGAAGGAAAGCGACTTCAACGCCGATGAAATCGCCGCCCTCCTCAACAAGCAGGACGCCGCCGGTGGCGGTGCCAAGCGCTCGACGGAAACGGCCTCGCTGGGCGGCAAGAAAACCACCAGCGGCTCCACACTCAGCCAGAGCGAGATGGACGCCCTGCGCGGCCAGATCCAGAACAACTGGTCGATCATTGCCGGCATCGAGGGCGCCGAAGGGGTTATCATCACGGTCAGGATGAACCTCGACGAGAGCGGCCAGATCGTCGGCCGGCCACAGGTTTCGGCGACCGGCGGCTCCGACACGGCGCGGCGCACTCTGGAAGGCAGCGCCCTTCGCGCCGTCATGCGCTCGGCCCCGTTCAAGAACCTCCCTGTCGAGAAATACGATGCCTGGAGCGAGGTTGTCGTGAACTTCGACCCCAGCGAAATGCTGTAAAAGCTGAAAGGCTGAACACTATGATGAAACGTTCTTTCATCCGCCTGATGATCGCGTTTGCCGGGATGGCGATGTCCTTCGCTCCGGCTCACGCGCTGGTGGAGATCAACATCAACAAGGGCAATGTCGAGCCGCTGCCGATTGCGATCACCGACTTCCAATCCGGCAATGAGCTCGGCGCGCAGATCAGCCAGGTAATCGCCGCCGACCTTCAGCGCTCCGGCTTGTTCGCCCCGGTGAACAAGAGTGCCTTCATCGAGAAGATTTCCAACCCGGACCAGCAGCCTCGGTTCGAGGACTGGAAGGTGATCAACGCGCAGGCGCTCGTCACCGGCCGCGTCACCCGTGAGGCCGACGGTCGTCTGCGTGCCGAATTCCGTCTCTGGGACACCTTCGCCGGCCAGCAGATGACCGGGCAGCAGTTCTTCACCCAGCCGGAGAACTGGCGTCGGGTCGCCCACATCATCGCGGACGCGATCTACGAGCGCATCACCGGGGAGAAGGGCTATTTCGACACCCGTGTCGTGTTCGTGTCCGAAAGCGGTCCGAAGAACGCCCGCCAGCGGCAGCTGGCCATCATGGATCAGGATGGCTTCAACGTCCGCCAGCTGACGAACAGCAAGGACATCGTCCTGACGCCGCGCTTCTCTCCCAACCGGCAGGAAGTCACCTACATGTCGTTCGAGGGCGACCAGCCGCGCGTCTACCTGCTGCAGCTGGAAACCGGGCAGCGCGAAGTCGTGGGCAATTTCCCCGGCATGACATTCGCGCCGCGTTTCTCGCCCGACGGCCAGAAGGTCATCATGAGCCTCCAGCAGGAGGGTAACTCCAACATCTACACCATGGACCTGCGCTCGCGGACCACGACCCGGCTCACCAACACGGCAGCCATCGATACCTCGCCCTCCTACTCGCCGGACGGCAGCCGCATCGTCTTCGAAAGCGACCGCGGTGGACGCCAGCAACTCTACGTGATGGGCGCCGACGGTTCTGGGCAGACTCGCATCTCCTTCGGCGACGGGTCCTATTCCACCCCGGTCTGGTCCCCTCGTGGCGACCTCATCGCCTTCACCAAGCAGTCCGGCGGCAAGTTTTCGATCGGTGTCATGAAGCCGGACGGTTCCGGCGAGCGCATCCTGACCACCGGGTTCCACAATGAGGGCCCGACCTGGGCGCCGAATGGCCGCGTGCTGATGTTCTTCCGGCAGAACGCCGGGGCAGGTGGGCCGCAGCTCTATTCGATCGACCTGACCGGCTATAACGAGCAGCAGATCAAGACGCCGGCCTATGCATCCGACCCGGCGTGGTCGCCGCTGCTTGAATAATGGCGGAATGCGGACAGAGGCAGATTGCTGCCTCTTTGCCGCCCCATTCTCCTGAAAAAGGAGCGACTTAAGGGACGTCGAATCGGTTTGTTAACCATATACCTTTCAGGTGGGTTAACCGAGACCAGTTAGAGTTCAGCAACTCTGATACGTTGATCTAAGGAGAGACCGGCCATGAGCCGCACCGTTACCCCGGCGATGAGCCGCATGCAGACACTCGCTCGCAACCCGGCCGTCATTGCGTTGACGCTGGCACTCGCGCTTGCTGGCTGCGCCAACAAGAAGAACCTTCCGAACAATGCGGGCGACCTCGGCCTCGGTGGCGGAGCCGGTGGCGCTGCGACTCCCGGTTCCAGCCAGGACTTCACCGTCAATGTCGGTGACCGGATCTTCTTCGATACCGACTCCACCTCCATCCGTGCCGATGCCCAGCAGACGCTTGACCGGCAGGCGCAGTGGCTGCAGCGCTACCCGAACTACGCGATCACGGTCGAGGGCCATGCCGACGAACGCGGCACGCGCGAATACAACCTGGCCCTCGGCGCGCGCCGTGCCGCCGCCACGAAGGAATATCTTGCCTCCCGCGGCGTTCCGGCCAACCGAATGCGCACGATCTCCTACGGTAAGGAAAAGCCGGTGGCGGTTTGCGACGACATTTCCTGCTGGTCGCAGAATCGCCGGGCAGTCACCGTCCTCGGCGGCGCCGGAATGTAGTCGTCAGCGACGACAAACGATTTCGTGAAGGCGGTCCAGGTGGCCGCCTTTTCGCTTTTTCATAGTTTGGCCGAACTTCGCTCCAATTAAGGTTGAGAGTTCAGTTGCATTTTGGCGCGGATTGACAAAATCTCCACTCGCGCCAAAGGGGCGCAGATCAAAGCAGGACGGACGATATGAAGAAACTTGTCTTGGCAGCAATGCTGGGGCTGATGGTGGCGGGCGGCCCTGCCGGGGCATTCTCATTGCCCGAACTTCTGCCGGGGGGAAGACAGGCCCCGCAGCAACCGGATGACTCGGAACAGCCCATGGTTCTTGCGCAGAGCGGCGATGCATCGATCCGCGTCCAGCAGCTGGAGGAACAGATCCGGCAGTTGAATGGCCGGATCGAGGAAATGAGCTTCCAGTTGTTGCAGATGCAGGAGCAAATGCGAAAGACGCAGGAAGACAATGAGTTCCGCTTCCAGGAGCTCGAGAAAAGCGAAAACGGAGCGGCCGG
Source organism: Pseudorhizobium flavum (assembly GCF_902502825.2). Next base: position 2,690,885 of record NZ_LR723670.1, on the reverse strand, counting down.
GAAACCGGCCGTCGCCGCTTCAGGCTCGTCGCAAACGGTCCCCGAGCCGCCAGCTGACGACGTAGCGCGTATCATCGAGACCCCGCCGGCAACGGAACCATCCGGGGCCGCTCCCGGCGAAACGGTTCTCGGCTCGATCGAGTTCGACCAGAGCGGCAACCCGAAGACGGTCACTCGTAACGAGGCAGACAATTCGGCTGGCCTCCCCGGTGTCGACGCGGGACCCGGCCTGCCGCAGGCGCAGGATCCCCAGCAGACCGCGTCGCTCGGGAGCGAGAGCGATGTCTACCAGGTTGCCTACAATCACATTCTCTCCGGCGACTATGCACTGGCGGAGCAGGAATTCACGCAGTATCTCGCCAGTTTCCCGGAAGGCTCCCGCTCGGCAGATGCGAGCTTCTGGCTGGGTGAGGCGCAGTATTCGCAGGGCAAGTACAACGAGTCGGCGCAGACCTTCCTGAACGCCCACCAGACCTACGGCACATCAGCGAAGGCCCCAGAAATGCTGTTGAAGCTCGGCATGTCCCTTGCTGCCCTCGACAATAGCGAGACGGCCTGTGCCACCCTGCGGGAAGTGACGAAGCGCTATCCCAAGGCCCCTCGCGCCGTCCTTTCCAAGGTTTCTTCCGAGCAGAAGCGTCTCGGCTGCTGATCGCGGCCGTGCAAATCGGAACTCAGCCAGCCATTTCGCCTAACGAAGCCATCCGCAGCCTGCTGGCCCGACTGGCAAGGCCGGCCCGGCTCCTCGTCGCCGTGTCCGGCGGGAGCGATTCACTCGGTCTCCTGCTCTCCCTGGCCCGCCATCCACATGAAGGCATCACGCTCCTTGCGGTGACCGTCGACCACGGCCTGAGGGAGGCATCGGCGCAGGAGGCGGCTGAGGTGAGCCGCATCTGCCAGGGACTTGGCATCCCGCATGCGACGAAGAGGTGGCTCGGAGACAAGCCCGCCACCGGTGTTGCGGCCGCGGCCCGCGAGGCGCGCTATCGCCTGCTCTGCGAGGCGGCGGATGAGGTTCGAGCAACCGCCATCCTCACCGGCCACACGCTTGATGATCAGATCGAGACGGTGACGATGCGGGCGGCCCGGGCGAGCGAACCCGATGCCCCCGGACTCGCCGGTATGGCTGAGGCCGTGCTTCTCCATCGCCGCCACTGGCTGTTGCGGCCGTTCCTTCGGACGAGGCGGGAAGAAATCCGGATTTTTCTGAACAGACTTGGCCAGGACTGGCTCGAGGATCCTTCCAATGCCGATCGCCGTTCTGAGCGGGTCCGCACGCGACTTGCACTGGCGGAGAAGCCAGCGGTCCTGCTCGACCAGATCGATGCCGTCTCCCGCCGACGCCAGGACATCGCCGACTCTGTGGCCAAATGGCTTTCCACCTACGCCACTGTCCAGCGCTCGGTGCTGATGCGAGTACCGGGCGAGGGGCTTTCCGTGGACCGGATCGTTCTGCGCTATGCCCTGTCCACGTCGATTGCCGTTCTCGGCGGACGCGAGCAGGGACCGGCGGGTCACACGCTCGACAAGCTGGTTGACGCATGCCGGCTCGACACGCCCTGGAAGATGACGGCAGGACGGGTGCTGATCGACCGCCGCAGATCCGGGCTCTATCTTTGCCGCGAGAGCCGCAATCTTCCTTCGCTGACGCTTAATGCCGGCGAGATAGCTGTCTGGGACGGCCGATTCCGGCTCGTCAATCGCGGTGCTGAGCCGCTGTCGCTGGTTCCGGCGAGAAACCCCGAAGGCGCCGCAGGACTGTTTGGGGAGGTCCCACCCTCCATCGCACTGCGGGCAGCGGGGGTATTGCCTCCCGAGCCTGCCGAAGGTTTTATGGGCACGGCGACGGAAGGCTTCTTCAGCAGGCCGCTGCTTGCCCCATTCGACCGCTTTTTGCCTCAGTTCGACCTTAGTGTCGCGGGCGCTTTCGCAAAGCTGATGGGATGCGACCATTTCGCGCCCGTTCCCATCGAGGATTCGGTTCGGAAAAGATAACCAGTCCAGCCGCTTTGCCTTGGCAAGGGCCAGGTGCACCCCTATGTTAGCCGCAAGCACAGGCGGCTCTCAGGCCACCTCTCACTTCCGGGGAGTTCGATGAACCCAAACTTTCGCAATTTCGCCCTCTGGGCGATCATAGCGCTTCTGCTGATCGCGTTGTTCAGCATGTTCCAGACGGCGCCGTCACAGACGAGCTCTCGGGAGATCGCGTACTCGCAGTTCCTCAGTGATGTAGAGAGCGGTCGCGTTCGCGAGGTTGTCGTGACGGGCAATCGCGTCATGGGGACCTATGTCGAGAACGGCGCTGGCTTCCAGACCTATTCTCCGGTGATCGACGACTCCCTGATGGAGCGCCTCCAGTCGAAGAACGTCACCATCGTGGCGCGGCCGGAGAGCGACGGCTCCTCCGGTTTCCTGAGCTATCTCGGAACCCTCCTGCCGATGCTGCTCATCCTCGGCGTCTGGCTGTTCTTCATGCGACAGATGCAGGGTGGTTCCCGCGGCGCGATGGGGTTCGGCAAGTCGAAGGCGAAGCTTCTGACGGAAGCGCATGGACGCGTGACCTTTGACGACGTCGCTGGTGTTGACGAGGCCAAGCAGGACCTCGAAGAAATCGTGGAGTTCCTGCGTGACCCGCAGAAGTTCCAGCGTCTCGGTGGCCGCATTCCCCGGGGTGTCCTGCTGGTTGGTCCTCCCGGTACCGGCAAAACCTTGCTCGCGCGCTCCGTTGCCGGCGAGGCGAATGTGCCGTTCTTCACCATTTCCGGTTCGGATTTCGTGGAAATGTTCGTCGGCGTAGGCGCGAGCCGTGTCCGCGACATGTTCGAGCAGGCGAAGAAGAACGCACCCTGCATTATCTTCATCGACGAAATCGACGCCGTCGGCCGCCATCGTGGCGCCGGTCTCGGCGGCGGCAATGATGAGCGGGAGCAGACCTTGAACCAGCTGCTGGTCGAGATGGACGGCTTCGAGGCGAACGAGGGCATCATCCTGATCGCCGCCACCAACCGTCCGGACGTTCTCGACCCGGCGCTGTTGCGTCCCGGCCGCTTCGACCGCCAGGTCGTCGTGCCGAACCCCGACATCGTCGGCCGCGAGCGCATTCTCAAGGTGCACGTCCGCAATGTGCCGCTGGCGCCAAATGTCGACCTTAAGGTGCTTGCCCGCGGCACGCCCGGTTTCTCCGGTGCCGACCTGATGAACCTCGTCAACGAAGCCGCCCTGATGGCCGCGCGCCGTAACAAGCGCCTGGTCACGATGAGCGAATTCGAGGACGCGAAGGACAAGATCATGATGGGGGCGGAGCGCCGTTCCTCGGCGATGACCGAGGCGGAGAAGAAGCTCACCGCTTATCATGAAGCAGGTCACGCCATCACCGCGCTCCGGGTGCCAGTCGCGGATCCCCTGCATAAGGCGACGATCATTCCACGCGGCCGGGCTCTCGGCATGGTCATGCAGTTGCCGGAAGGCGACCGCTATTCCATGAGCTACAAGTGGATGGTCTCACGTCTGGTCATCATGATGGGCGGACGTGTTGCCGAGGAGCTTACCTTCGGCAAGGAGAACATCACTTCCGGCGCCTCCTCCGACATCGAGCAGGCCACCAAGCTTGCACGGGCGATGGTCACGCAGTGGGGCTTTTCTGACGTGCTCGGCCAGGTTGCCTATGGTGAAAACCAGCAGGAAGTCTTCCTCGGCCACTCCGTGTCGCAGTCGAAGAATGTCTCCGAGGCAACGGCACAGAAGATCGATGTCGAGGTTCGGCGCCTGATCGACGAAGCCTATAACGAGGCCCGCCGAATCCTCACGGACCACCATGACGAGTTCGTGGCGATTGCCGAGGGACTGCTCGAATATGAGACCCTTTCGGGTGACGAGATCAAGGCGCTGATCAAGGGGCAGAAGCCCAGCCGGGATCTCGGCGACGACGCTCCGCCGGCTCGCGGGTCCGCTGTCCCGACTGCCGGGACGAAGAAGGACGAGCCCAAGGGCGGCGAAGCCGAAGGCGGAATGGAGCCGCAGCCCCACTAGCTATCGGGTCATCGAGATCAACTCTGGAAAGAGCCGTCCCTTTGGGCGGCTCTTTTCTGTTGGTAACGGGATGTAATGGTCTTTGACGCTATTTTATGTGTCAGGACCTGTGAAATATGGCATGATCGCAGCCCCTGAGGGACGGATGAACCCGTTTGGCCGCGGCAGATGCCGCGAAGCGCGCCATGGAGGCGCGGCACGAAGGAGCATGCATGACACGCCGCTATTTTGGCACCGACGGAATCCGAGGGCATTCCAACGCATTTCCGATGACCCCGGACTTGGCCATGCGCGTCGGGATCGCAGTCGGGAAGATCTTCCGCAATGGCAGCCATCGTCACCGCGTGGTGATCGGCAAGGACACCAGGCTTTCGGGCTACATGCTTGAGAACGCCATGGTCGCAGGCTTTACCGCCGCTGGTCTTGACGCCTTCATCCTCGGGCCGATCCCGACACCTGCAGTGGCGATGTTGACTCGATCGCTGCGCGCCGATGTAGGGGTGATGATCTCCGCCTCGCACAATCCTTATCAGGACAACGGCATCAAGCTTTTCGGTCCGGACGGCTACAAGCTTTCGGACGAGCTCGAGATGCAGATCGAGGATCTGATCGAGCAGGACCTTGTCGGGCAGCTGGCAAAGGCCGGCGACATCGGCCGCGCGAAGCGCGTCGACGGCGTCCACGACCGTTACGTCGAGCATGCGAAGCGGACGCTGCCGCGCGATGCCACGCTGCAGGGTCTCCGGGTCGCCATAGACTGTGCCAACGGCGCTGCCTACAAGGTTGCGCCTGCCGTCCTCTGGGAACTCGGTGCCGACGTGGTAACCATCGGCAACGAGCCGGATGGCCAGAACATCAATCTCGACTGCGGCTCCACGAGCCCCGGTGCACTGCAGAAGAAGGTTCACGAGGTTCGCGCCGACATCGGTATCGCACTCGACGGTGACGCCGACCGCGTGATTATTGTCGACGAACTAGGCGAGGTGGTCGACGGGGACCAGCTGATGGCGGTCATCGCCGAAAGCTGGCTGGCCGAGGACCGTCTCCAGGGCGGCGGGATCGTCGCAACGGTCATGTCGAACCTCGGGCTGGAGCGCTACCTCACCTCCAAGGGGCTCGGGCTGGCGCGTACGAAGGTTGGCGACCGCTATGTCGTCGAGCACATGCGTGCGCACAACTTCAACCTCGGGGGCGAGCAGTCCGGGCATATCGTGCTCTCCGATTTCGGCACGACGGGCGACGGATTGGTGGCCGCGCTACAGATTCTCGCTCGCGTGAAGCGGACGGGGCTGCCGGTCAGCGAACTGTGCCGCCGCTTCGAGCCCGTGCCGCAGCTTCTGAAGAACGTCCGCTTCGGAGGCGGCAAGCCTCTGGAAGACATGATCGTCCAGCAGGCAATTGCGGATGCCGAAGCCGAGCTCGCAGGCAAGGGTCGGCTCGTGATCCGGCCATCCGGAACCGAGCCGCTGATCCGCGTCATGGCGGAAGGCGACGATCGCAGCCAGATCGAACGGATCGTCAATGAACTGGTCGGCGTCATCGCCAATGTGCGGGCGGCGGCTGCGTGAGCAAGGCGATAACTCTGGAAGGAAAAGCCGGCCACAGCGCCGGCTTTTTATTTGATTCTTGGTAAAGCGGTATAGTTAAGCGGGTCTTTACCTTTCCTCTTCATTATCCATCGCGGATCAACCCGTTGGTTATGGCGTCGCCGGCCAATGACGATGCGAGCTTGGAGATGAAGCCATGAAATGGAGCCTGCCCGGCGCGGCTGCGCTGTTGCTGACGGCGAGTTTTGCCCACTCCGCCGACCTTTACCAACCTGCCGAACCAATGCCGTTCATGGACGCCCCTGAGATCACCGTTCAGGAAGCCAGCGGCTGGTATCTCCGGGGAGATGTCGGCTATTCGTTCAACAAGATGCGTGGGGCCAAATACTATCAGGGCTCGAACGAGTTCCTGAACGACTTCGACACCGCATCTCTGAAGGACAGCTTCCTGATCGGCGGTGGCGTTGGCTACCAGATCAACAGCTATCTGCGTACGGACGTGACCTTCGACTACCTCACCTCGGCGGATTTCCGTGGCAGCACGAGTGGGGTTTGCGGTGACGGGGCAGGCAATCCATTCGTTGCCTGCTCGTCCTCCGACAAATCCTACATGCGTGCCTACTCGCTGATGGCGAATGCCTATGTCGATCTCGGCACCTACGGTTATGTCACGCCATATGTCGGCGCCGGTATCGGGGGCACCTATGTGAAGTGGGGCAAGTTGAAGAACCGAATCTGCGACGATCCCTATCAGCCCGGATGCTACGGCGATGATCACGACGGCGAGGGCAGTTGGCGCTTCACCTACGCGCTGATGGCTGGTGCCACCGTCGATATCACCTGTGCCCTCAAGGCGGACGTCGGTTACCGTTTCCGGCACGTCGCCGGCGGCGACATGTTCGGCTACCTCGACAGAGGCGGCCCCGGCTACGACAAGGGCTTCTATACCCATGAAGCTCGTGTGGGCGCCCGCTATGTCTTCGGCGGCTGCGACACCCCGGTTGCCTATGAACCGGCGCCGGAGCCGATCGTCTACAAGTAACGCGCTCATCTATCCGATTGCAGAGGGCCGCGAGGGATTTCCCGCGCGGCCCTTCGTCAATATCCGCAGGCGCCACCGGAATCACGTCCCGCGACATTTCTTCCCTTGACTACGACTCGATCGAGGAATACCCACGGCGGCGGGACACCTCTCCCCAACGAGAGGCTTTCTATCTGGAAGGATAGCCATATGGCGGATCTCGCACAAAAGCCGGACGTACGTCCGAACAATACCCATTTTTCCTCTGGTCCTTGCTCGAAGCGTCCTGGCTGGTCGCTCGAAGCCCTCTCCGATGCTCCGCTCGGTCGTTCGCACCGCGCCAAGATCGGCAAGGCAAAGCTGAAGCAGGCCATCGATCTCACTCGTGAAATCCTCAACGTGCCCGCGGACTACCGCATCGGCATCGTCCCGGCCTCCGATACCGGTGCCGTGGAAATGGCGCTCTGGTCGCTGCTCGGCGAGCGCGGCGTCGACATGCTGGCCTGGGAAAGCTTCGGTGCCGGCTGGGTCACCGACGTTGTCAAGCAGCTGAAGCTCAAGGACGTGCGCAAGTTCGAGGCCGACTACGGTCTGTTGCCGAACCTCGCAGAAGTCGATTTCGACCGCGACGTCGTCTTCACCTGGAACGGCACCACCTCAGGCGTTCGTGTTCCGAATGCCGACTTCATTCCGGCGGACCGCAAGGGCCTGACCATTTGCGACGCGACGTCCGCGGCCTTCGCGCAGGACATGGACTTCTCCAAGCTCGACGTCGTCACTTTCTCCTGGCAGAAGGTTCTGGGCGGGGAGGGCGGCCACGGCATGCTGATCCTGTCGCCGCGCGCCGTCGAGCGGCTTGAAAGCTACGTTCCGGCCTGGCCGCTGCCGAAGATCTTCCGCATGACCAAGGGCGGCAAGCTGATCGAGGGCATCTTCACCGGCGAGACCATCAACACGCCGTCGATGCTCTGCGTCGAAGACTATCTCGATGCGCTCAACTGGGCGAAATCCATCGGCGGCCTCAAGGCGCTGATCGCCCGGGCCGATGCCAATGCGAAGGTCATCTTCGACTTTGTCGGGAAGAACGACTGGATCGCCAATCTCGCCGTCAAGGACGAGACCCGTTCCAACACATCGGTGTGCCTCAAGATCGTCGATCCCGAGATCACGGCACTCGATGCCGATGCACAGGCGGCTTTCGCCAAGGGCGTCGTCTCGCTGCTGGAGAAAGAGGGCGTGGCCCTCGATATCGGCGCCTATCGCGACGCGCCATCCGGTCTTCGTATCTGGGCCGGCGCCACGATCGAGACGGCGGACATGGAAGCCCTGATGCCGTGGCTCACCTGGGCTTACCAGACCCAGAAGGCGGCGCTGAACAAGTCCGCAGCCTGACCTGACGTGCTTCCGATCCCGCACAAGCGGGATCGGCTCATCCCGATCCAGAGACTGAACCTCTTTCAAGGAGCCCAAGAATGGCACCTCGCGTTCTCGTATCCGACGAACTTTCGGAAACCGCCGTGCAGATCTTCCGCGACCGCGGCGTCGAAGTCGATTTCCAGCCGAAGCTCGGCAAGGACAAGGAAAAGCTTGCCGAAATCATCGGCAACTACGACGGCCTTGCTATCCGCTCCGCAACCAAGGCGACGGAGAAGCTGATCGCCGCCGCCACCAACCTCAAGGTGATCGGCCGCGCCGGCATTGGCGTCGACAACGTCGACATTCCGGCAGCTTCGAAACGCGGCATCATCGTGATGAACACGCCGTTCGGCAATTCGATCACCACGGCCGAGCACGCCATTGCGCTGATGTTCGCCGTTGCCCGGCAGATCCCAGCCGCCGATGCTTCCACCCAGGCCGGCAAATGGGAGAAGTCGAAGTTCATGGGGGTCGAGATCACCGGCAAGACGCTCGGCGTCATCGGCGCCGGCAATATCGGTGGTATCGTCTGCAGGAAGGCGATCGGCCTCGGCATGCATGTCATTGCCTATGATCCGTTCCTGTCTGCCGAGCGCGCGGAGGAAATGGGCGTGACGAAGGTCGAGCTCGATGAATTGCTCGCCAAGGCAGACTTCATCACCTTGCACGTGCCGATGACCGACAAGACGCGCGGCATCCTGTCGAAGGAGGCGCTTGCCAAGACGAAGCCCGGCGTGCGCATCATCAACTGCGCCCGTGGGGGGCTGGTCGACGAGGCGGCGCTTGCGGAAGCTATCAAGTCGGGCCACGTCGCCGGTGCCGGCTTCGATGTCTTCGAGGTAGAACCCGCCACGGAAAGCCCGCTCTTCGGCCTGCCCAACGTCATCTGCACCCCGCACCTCGGTGCATCCACGACCGAGGCGCAGGAGAATGTCGCGCTGCAGGTCGCCGAGCAGATGTCGGACTATCTTGTCAAGGGTGCCGTTTCGAACGCCATCAACATGCCGTCGATCACCGCGGAAGAAGCGCCGATCCTGAAGCCCTTCATCCGGCTCGCCGACGTGCTTGGCGCCTTCGTCGGGCAGGTCACGGAAAGCGCGATCAAGGAAATCGAGATCCTCTACGATGGCTCGACGGCCGAGATGAACACCAAGGCGCTCACCAGCGCGCTTTTGGCCGGCCTGATCCGCAACCAGGTGTCGGACGTCAACATGGTTTCGGCTCCGATCATGGTGAAGGAAAAGGGCATCGTGCTGTCGGAGGTCAAGCGCGACAAGACCGGCGTCTATGACGGCTACATCAAGCTGACCGTGACGACGGAGAACCAGACGCGCTCGATCGCCGGTACCGTCTTCTCCGACGGCAAGCCGCGCTTCATCCAGATCAAGGGCATCAACATGGACGCCGATGTCGGCGCGAACATGATCTACATCTCCAACACCGACGTGCCCGGCATGATCGGCTTCATGGGCACGACGCTCGGGGAAGGCGGCGTCAACATCGCCAACTTCCAACTCGGCCGCGACAAGCAGGGCGGCGACGCCATCGCGCTTCTCTACGTCGACGAGCCGGTGAAGCAGGAGGTGCTCGACAAGCTGACCGCCAATCCGGCCATCCGCCAGGCCAAGTCCCTGGTATTCAACGTCGACTGATCATCCTCCCCAGGACCAGTGCGGAAGCCCGGGCGGAGAAATCCGTTCCGGGCTTTTCCGTTAGCCGCCTTTGTGAAGGCCGGTGATCAGCCCCTTCATCTCATCGATCTCTCGGCATTGGGCGTCCATGATCTCGTCTGCGAGCTTCCGGGCTCGCGGATCGGTGATGGTTGCCCGTTCGCTCGTGAGGATGGCGATTAAATGGTGCGGGATCATCGCCTTCATCCAGGCCACGTCTCCCACGGTTTCCTGACTGCGAACCAGGTAGAGCGAGCCAGCGAACAGGATGGCGGCGCCGGCATATATCGCGAGATTCGCAGCCATGTTGGTGTACATGTGCAACATGAAGCAGAGCATCACAACGGCCATCACAGATCCCATGATCAGCGCCATGAACAGCCGCGTCTGGCTGAAGAAGACATGATCGAAGCTGAAGACGTTCAGGTACATCAGCTCGAACATGATGGCGGTGGAGACGGCCACCATCGTCAGGAAGTGGATGTAGGACATGGCGGGACTCCTTTCCTTGCTGCACTTTGAAGTGGCAAGGACGTGCTGGTTCCCGCCCGGCTGGCGAAGCCCACAGCGTGGATGTAAGGGCGGAGGACTTATATTCCGGAGGCGAGGTCGCTATATGCTGGACAATGTCCGCACGTTGCGGATCGAGAGGAGACAAGAATGCTTTCATCCATCCGCCGCTTCAGGCACGTCTTCGCGATCGCGGCGATCGCGATGGCGGTTTCACTGGTTGCCGTCGACTTCGCAGAGGCCAGACGTGGCGGCGGCTTTGGCAGCCGTGGAACCCGCACGTTCAGTGCGCCTCCCGTGACCCGGACTGCGCCCAACCAGGCCGCACCGGTGGATCGGACCATGGCGCCGCGTCCGCAGCAGAATGCGACGACGCCGAACGCGGCGCGCCCGCAGAACGCGCCGCAGAATCGCGGACTGTTCGGTGGTCTTGCCGGCGGCCTTCTCGGTGGCCTGTTCCTCGGTGGCCTGTTCGGCATGTTGATGGGCTCCGGCTTCGGCGGCGCGGCCGGCTTCCTCGGGATGCTGCTGCAGATCGCGCTGATCGGTGGCCTGGTGATGCTCGCCATGCGGTTCTTCGCGCGGCGCCAGCAGCCTGCCGGTGGTCCGTCCGGTGCCGGACACGGTCATCCCTACCAGTCGCCGCAGGGCGAGGGTCGCGGCTTCCAGATTCCGAAGATCGGCGGTCTCGCGGGCGGGGCAGGTGCGTCTGCGGCTCAAGCCGTTCGCCAGGCATCTGACGCGACCGACGAGATCGGCGTCACCAATCGCGACCTCGATCAGTTCGAGAAGCTGCTGAAGCAGGTCCAGGCGGCCTATGCGGCGGAAGACTATGCCGCCCTCCGCGCCATCACCACGCCCGAGGCCATGTCCTACCTGGCCGAGGAACTGGGGGAGAATGCCACCAGCGGGCTCAAGAACGACGTGCGCGACGTGACGCTGCTGCAGGGGGACCTCTCGGAAGCCTGGCGTGAAAACGGCCAGGAATATGCGACTGTCGCCATGCGCTATTCAAGCATCGAGGTCATGCGCGACCGGAACACCGGCACTGTCGTTCAGGGTGACCCGGACAATGCCACGGAGACGGTCGAGGTCTGGACCTTCGTGCGGAAGCCTGCCCATGACTGGCAGCTTTCGGCGATCCAGAACGCTGCCTGATATCAGAGGCGCGCGAGGGTGAGAGGATCCTCCTCGCCATCGTAGAAAGAATGGAGGGCTCGCTCGAATGGCGAGCCCTTTTCACTGATGGCGGCAAACAGCGTCATCGAGCTCCTGAACTTCATGTCGTCGGGGGAGCCGAGGATCTCGTTGGCACTCCGGTCTGAATGATCCAGCATCAGCTGCGTGCATTCGAGCAGCCGCGGACCGAGCACGGGGTGCTCCAGATATGCCTCGGCTTCTGAACGCGAAGCGATGGCATAGCGCTGCGCCATGGGAGACGAGCCCAGCCCCTGCACCTGCGGAAAGATGAACCACATCCAGTGCGACCGCTTGCGGCCATTCCTCAGTTCGGTCGTTACCTGGCCATAGACGCTGCTTTGCGCGTCGATGAAGCGTTGCAGGTCGAATGGATCGCTCACCGCCTTCTCCTCGTTTCTCTGGCTGCCGCGAGTGTGCCGTATATGTGAAATTGTGGCGACCGGTCTTTTCTCTGCTGCAATGCACCCTAACCTAGGGGCCATGGAAGCACGTCTGGAACAATATATCCACGCCATCATCCGCTGGCTGCCGGATCCTATCCTCAGCATCCTGATCCTCATCGCGAGCTTCGGGGCCGGATGGCTCCTGCACAATATCATTTCCCGGATCCTCACACGGCTTACGGAGAAACGCGACCTTTTCTGGCGCTCTCTGGTGCAGCGGACGAAGCGTCCGCTGCGGCTCGCGATCCTCACCTGGACGCTCTCGCTTGGCGTGGTGATCGCGCCACTCAGCAATGAAGGTGAAAGCACCCTCCGCCATATCCTCCTTCTCTGCTTCATCGTCGTCGTCGGCTGGATGGCGCGGACGACGTTGCACATCTGGACCACGGTCTACCTTCGACGGTTCAAGCTTGATGCCGAAGACAACCTGCTTGCGCGCAAGCATGTGACGCAGTCCCGGATACTGGAGCGGGTCGCCGCGACGCTGATCATCGCGCTGACCCTGTCGGCTGTGATCATGACCTTCCCCGCCGCCCGCCAGTACGGCGTCAGCCTGCTCGCCTCCGCGGGTGTTGCGGGTATCGTCCTTGGTCTTGCCCTCCAGCCCGTCCTGAAGAACCTGTTCGCCGGCATCCAGCTCGCCATCACCCAGCCGATCCGCATCGACGATGCGCTGCTGGTGGAGGGGGAGTGGGGCAAGGTAGAGGAAATAACCTCCACCTACGTCGTGGTTCGCCTGTGGGACTGGCGCCGGCTGATCCTGCCGCTCGGCTACTTCATTGAAAAGCCGTTCCAGAACTGGACCCGCGAGGGAGCTGCGCTGATCGGCACCGTGATGATCTATCTCGACTACAGCGTCCCGGTGGAGGAGATCCGGCGAAAGGTCGAGGAGATTGCGCGAGGTTCCAGGCTGTGGGACGGGCAGGTGGTAAATATCGCCGTCACCGACTTCCGGGAGAACGTAATGGAGGTGCGCATCCTCGTGTCGGCCGCTGATGCGGGCAGGGCTTTCGACCTGCGCTGCGAGGTGCGCGAGAAGCTGATCGATTTCATCCAGCGCAACTACCCGTCGGGGCTGCCGAGGGTGCGGGCGGAAGGAGTAGCCGGTTCCGGCGCCGATGCCGCTGTGGTGGATGGGGCGCAGGCCCGGTCGCTGCAATCCTGATCAAGCCGTGCGACCTTGCGTGGAGGGGCATTCCTTTCTATATCCGGGCCATCCGGGCCGCGACGGACGATCCCTCCGAGCCTGTTCTGCTGCTTGCCGCGATCACCGCAGGCGAGCGACCGAGTGAGAGAGTTCCGTGAATACGTTGGATTTCGACAAGAGGCCGGAAGATACGCGCGTCGTAGTCGCCATGTCCGGCGGCGTGGATTCCTCGGTGGTCGCCGGTCTTCTGAAGCGGCAGGGCTATGACGTGCTCGGCATCACTTTGCAGCTCTACGACCATGGTGCTGCGGTCCATCGCGCCGGCTCGTGCTGTGCCGGTCAGGACATCGACGATGCACGCCGCGTTTCCGAGACGCTTGGCATTCCCCACTACGTGCTCGACTACGAGAAGCGCTTCCGCGATGCCGTGATCAATCCCTTTGCCGAAGCCTATGCCATGGGCGAGACGCCCATCCCCTGCGTCGCCTGCAACCAGACAGTCAAGTTCGCGGACCTTCTGGCGACGGCGAAGGAGCTCGGCGCGGATGCGCTGGCCACGGGTCACTATATCCGCTCGCAGTCCAACCCTTCGGCAAGCAATCCCGGCCGCCGCGCCCTTTATCGGCCGATCGACGCCGATCGCGACCAGAGCTGGTTCCTGTTTGCCACCACCCAGGAGCAGATCGATTACCTGCGCTTCCCGCTCGGCGGCATGTCGAAGGCGGAGGTGAGGGCGCTTGCCGAGGAGATGGGTCTCGTCGTCGCCCAAAAGGCCGACAGCCAAGACATCTGCTTCGTGCCGCAGGGCCGCTACACGGACGTCATCAACAAGGTGCGGCCGAACGCAGCACTGGGTGGCGACATCGTCCACATGGACGGGCGGGTGCTCGGGCAGCATGAAGGCATCCTCCACTACACGATCGGCCAGCGCCGCGGCATCGGCGTGGCGACGGGCGAACCGCTCTACGTGGTCTATCTCGATGCCCGCGGCCGCCGCGTCATCGTTGGCCCGAAGGAAGCGCTGGATACGCGCCGCGTCTATCTGCGCGACGTCAACTGGCTGGGCGACGGCACGCTGGCGGAAGACGCCGCTAACGGCTTTTCCTGCTTCGCAAAGGTGCGCTCCAGCCGGCCGCCGACCCCGGTCGTGCTCCACAGTGACGAAAGCGGCGTCTATGTCGATCTCCTCGAAGGGGAGGCTGGCGTCGCGCCGGGACAGGCCTGTGTCCTCTATTCCGCGCAAGGCGCAGATGCGCGCGTCTGGGGCGGTGGCTTCATCGAGCGCTCGGAACGTGCGCCGGAAGCCGAGGCTTCGCTCAAGGCGCTGCTTGCAGAGCCCGTAGCTGCCTGAGGCCACGGATCGTTCCTCGTGCAAAAACGCGAGAGACCGCGCTTGACACTTCCATCGCACAGGTCTTATAAGCCGCACATCCGAACGGAGCCGCCTTTTCAGCACGCTGAAGACAAAGGGCCGGTCATCGTGTGGCGGGGTAGCTCAGGTGGTTAGAGCAGCGGAATCATAATCCGCGTGTCGGGGGTTCAAGTCCCTCTCCCGCTACCACTTTTTCTCCAGAATATCAGCATCCACTGCATCTCTCGTCAGCTGCCGCGAAGGCGCCGTGGTGCCCTTTCTGCAATCGGCTGGGCCCGTGCCCGATTGGCGGACCTGATAATGGCTGCAAATTCTGGAACGGCTGCGGCGTGGCTGATTGAGTCAATCAAGGATCGCCCGGCATGTATTGCTAATGCTCCTGTCGAAGGAGAATTATGATGATCGAGTCGAAGATGCTGACCGAACCAACCCGCTACCTGTTCTTCACGGGAAGGGCGGGGTCGGCAAGACGTCGCTCAGTTGTGCAAGCGCCATCACGCTGTGCGACAGGGACAAGCGGGTGCTCCTCGTCAGCACCGACCCCGCCTCCAATCTGAACGAAATGCTGGCGACGCCGCTCCGGGATATCCCCACCGAAGTCCCATCCGTTCCCGGCCTTCACGCCATGAACATCAATCCGGAGGCGGCCGCTGACGGTTATCGCGAGCGCGTGCTGGCCCAAATGGCCGCCGACGCCTCCGACAGTGAACGGAGCACAGTCCGGGAGCAGCTCTCCGGAGCCTGCACGACCGAGATCGCGGCGTTCGACGCGTTTGTCGGACTTCTTGCGGAGGATATGCCGGAATTCGATCATATCATCTTCGATACCGCACCCACGGGCCACACCTTGAGGCTCCTCAGTCTACCGAAGGCCTGGACGGGTTTCCTGGAAGGAAACGACCGGGGCGCATCCTGTCTGGGGCCACATTCCGGCCTGAAGATGCAGGAGGTGCGCTTCCGGGCGGCGCTTGCATGTCTGGGAGATCAGACGCGGACAACGATCGTCCTGGTTGCCCGCCCGGATGGGAGCGCTCTTCGCGAGGCCGCGCGTACATCCGCGGAGTTGTCGGCCCTTGGGCTGAGGAACCAACTGCTCGCGGTCAACGGCCGCTTCCGTGCGACCAAGATCGATGACCCGATTGCGGTGGGTATAGAGCAAGCCCAGGATTCCGCGCTTTCAACGATGCCAGTTGCGCTGTCGACGCTTCCACGCGACGAGTTTCCGATGCTGCTCTTCGACATAGTCGGCCTCGACGCCTTGCGCGCCTTGTTCACGCCCGGATCACCTGTGATGGCGGCCTCAGGGTCGGTGGAGGAGGCTAGGCTCGGCCTGCCGCCCTTGGGCACGCTTGTTGACGAGATCGCCGAAGGTGAAAAGAGCCTCGTCATGGTGATGGGGAGGGGGGGCGTCGGAAAGACGACAGTCGCTGCTGCGATTGCAGTCGGCCTCGTGGAACGTGGCCATGCCGTTCATCTTACGACTACCGATCCGGCAGCACATCTGTCCTTTGTGGTCGAGGGAGCGATGCGTGGGCTCACGGTTGACCGGATAGACCCCGTGGCCGAGACGAAACGGTATATCGACAAGGTGATGGCCTCCCCGGGGCCGCGATCTCGACGAGGAGGGCAAGGCACTGCTTCGGGAGGATCTCGAATCTCCGTGCACCGAGGAGGTCGCTGACTTCCATGCCTTCTCCAGTATCGTGGCAGAAGCCCGCGACGCCTTCGTGGTCATAGATACCGCCCCCACGGGCCACACGCTCCTCCTACTGGATGCGACGGGGGCCTATCACCGCCAGATGACGCGACAGATGGAAACGGTCGTTCCCGGTCGGATCGTCACGCCACTGATGCGCCTTCAGGATCCGGACTATACCCGCGTCATCCTCGTTTCCCTTCCGGAGACAACGCCGGTCTCCGAAGCGGCGATGCTGCAGGAAGACCTGCGGCGCGCGAAGATCGAGCCCTATGGCTGGGTCGTCAACAGGACCATGTCGGCGAGTGGCACGACGGACCCGCTTCTTCAGTCGCGGCTTGCGGGAGAGAGGGCCCAGATCGACCGAATCAAGCAGCAGTTAGCCGAGAGAGCCTATATCCTGCCGTTTCAGGCCGTTCCCCCCGTGGGCATCTAGGTTCTGAGGCGGCTTTCCGGCAAGGGCTGAGGTAAGCGGACACCCTCGCTCTCAAGCGGAACCCGATGCTCCGTTCTCCGCACGCCCGGTTGCAATCTCCATCCGGCTGCGCTACTTACTCTTCAATATTTCAAGGATCATAGAAATGTTGAATCAGAAGCAGGCTCTTGGGGCCTTCAGTGCACTCTCACAGGAGACCCGCCTCTCGATCGTGCGATTGCTCGTCGTCGCGGGGCCGGACGGCATGGCGGCGGGTTTGCTCGCCGAAAAGGCAGGCGTCTCGCCATCCAACATCTCGTTCCATCTGAAGGAACTCGAACATGCCGGACTGGTGTCCCAGCAAAGGGAGTCCCGGTCGATGATCTACCGCGCGAATATCGGGATGCTTGGAGACCTGGTTCGCTTCCTGATGGAAGATTGCTGTGCCGGGCATCCGGAAGTATGCGCCCCTGCCGTTCAGGCCGCATCCTGCAGAACGCCCGCTCAAGTTACCCCGTGAATTCATGAAGTCATCCGGCTGCTGAGCCGGAAACCAGATGTCTGTCATCCACCGTTACCGAGGACAAAGTCATGTCGGACCGCATCTACAATGTTCTGTTCCTCTGCACGGGCAATTCGGCCCGCTCCATCCTAGCCGAAGCCATCCTGAACAAGGAAGGCCGTGGACGCTTCAGGGCATTTTCTGCCGGAAGCCAGCCGAAGGGAGAGGTAAACCCGCATGCACTGAAGGAACTGGCCGTTCTCGGTTATCCGACGGAAGGGTATTCGTCGAAGAGCTGGGACGTCTTCGCGGAACCCGGCGCTCCCGAGATGGATTTCATCTTCACGGTCTGCGACAGCGCGGCCGGCGAAGCGTGCCCGGTCTGGATCGGCCATCCCGTGACCGCCCATTGGGGCGTCGAGGACCCTGCATCTGCTGTTGGAACGGAAGCGGAGGTGCAGCGTGCCTTCGCCCAGGCTGCCCGCTATCTGAAGAACCGCATCACGGCATTCCTCGCCCTTCCGCTCCAATCCATCGACCGCATGGCCCTTGAGGCGAAGCTGCGGCAGATCGGCTCCATGGAGGGAAGCACGAACCCGCAAGGAAAGGCGTCCTGACATGTCGACGTTCGAACGATACCTCACCCTCTGGGTGGTCCTCGCGATCGGTACGGGTATAGCGCTCGGTTCGGTCTTTCCCGATCTGTTCCGGTTGATCGGCGCGGCCGAGATCGCAAAGGTCAACCTGCCGGTCGCCGTCCTGATCTGGCTGATGATCATTCCCATGCTGATGAAGATCGACTTCGCGGCGATCCGCGAGGTCGGAAGGCATTGGCGCGGGATGAGCGTGACCCTGTTCGCCAACTGGGCCGTCAAGCCGTTCTCGATGGCCGTGCTCGGATGGATCTTCATCGGGTGGCTCTTTGCACCTCTGCTGCCCTCGGACCAGATCGACAGCTACATCGCCGGGCTGATCCTGCTCGGAGCCGCACCCTGCACCGCCATGGTTTTCGTCTGGTCCAATCTCACGCGGGGTGACGCTCCCTTCACGCTCACGCAGGTTGCCCTCAACGACGCCGTCATGGTTCTCGCCTTCGCTCCCATCGTCGCGATCCTGCTCGGGGTATCCTCCATCGTCGTGCCGTGGGAAACCCTGCTGATCTCGGTCGCCCTCTTTATCGTGGTTCCGGTCGTCGTGGCGCAGGTGCTGCGGCGCATCCTGGGCGGCGGCGACGGTCGCGCCCTCCAGCGCTTCCAGGACAAGATCCAGCCGCTGTCGATCGGCTCGCTGCTTTTGACGGTGGTGCTGCTCTTCGCCTTTCAGGGCACCCAGATCCTGGCGCAGCCGGTCGTGATCGCGATCCTCGCCGTGCCGATCTTCCTGCAGACCATCTTCATCTTCGGCTTCGCCTATATGCTCAACCGCATGACAGGGGAGATGCATTGCGTCGCCGGTCCCTCCGCCCTGATCAGCGCATCGAACTTCTTTGAACTGGCCGTGGCAACCGCAATTAGCCTCTTCGGGTTCAGTTCCGGGGCCGCACTTGCCACCGTTGTCGGTGTGCTCATCGAGGTTCCGGTGATGCTGATGCTGGTGGCGATCGTCAACCGATCGAAGGGCTGGTACGAAGCTGCGCCCTCCGTTTCCCGCAACACGCTCAGCGAAAGGGCATGATCATGGACGTTACCATCTATCACAATCCGGCCTGCGGAACGTCGCGCAACACGCTCGCCCTGATCCGGGCTGCCGGGATCGAGCCGAAGGTGGTCGAGTACCTGAAGACACCTCCGACACGCGACGAGCTGGCGAGGATGATTGCCGATGCAGGCCTGACGGTCAGGCAGGCGATCCGGGAAAAGGGGACGCCCTATGCGGAACTTGGCCTCGACAGTCCGGACCTGACCGACGAGCAGTTGCTGGACGCGATGCTGAAGGATCCGATCCTCATCAATCGACCGTTTGTCGTCACACCCTTGGGCACGCGGCTTGCCCGCCCGTCCGAGGCTGTCCTCGACATCCTGCCGGAGACGTTCAAGGGGGCCTTCGTCAAGGAGGACGGCGAGCAGGTCCTGGACGAGAGGGGCAAGCGAATTGGCTGAGTCATTTCCTGCCTTGGACGAAGGGCATCTCCACGCAATAGACCTCGAAAGCTTGCGGCCGCCGTTCTCGACACACAAGCCCCGTATCCTCATCCTCTATGGGTCTCTCCGCGAGGTCTCCTATAGCAGGCTGCTTGCCCACGAGGCGCGGCGCCTGCTGGAACGCTTCGGCTGCGAAGTGCGGATGTTCGATCCGAAGGGGCTGCCGCTTCCGGACGAAGCGCCTGCGAGCCATCCGAAGGTCCAGGAGCTCCGGGAACTCTCCGAGTGGTCCGAGGGGCAGGTGTGGGTCAGCCCCGAACGGCATGGTGCAATGACCGGCATCATGAAGGCGCAGATCGACTGGATTCCCCTGTCGCTTGGATCGATACGCCCGACGCAGGGCAGGACGCTTGCGGTGATGGAGGTTTCCGGCGGCAGCCAATCCTTTAATGCGGTGAACCAGATGCGCATACTGGGCCGCTGGATGCGGATGATCACTATCCCGAACCAGTCGTCAGTGGCTCGAGCCTATCAGGAATTCGATGCGGACGGCAGGATGAAGCCTTCCTCCTATTACGACCGTGTCGTGGATGTCTGCGAGGAACTGGTGAAGTTCACGATACTCACGAGAGGCGCGTCTTCTTATCTGACGGACCGCTATAGCGAGCGGAAGGAAGATGCGGCGAAGCTCGAGAGCAGAGTGAGGCTGAGCTCCATCTGATTATTTCGAGGATTGTGGAAATATCGTTGACGGCAGGTCATGTCGCTGCTAACGTATTTCCATGGTTATCGAAAAAGCAGCATCGCAACTTGAAGCCTTGGGAAATGTCACCCGCTTGCGAATCTATCGTGCCTTGGTGCGGACAGGAGAAGAGGGGCTGCCCGTCGGGCGCCTACAGGAGAAGCTCGACATCCCGGGATCGACGCTGTCGCACCATCTGAAGCGCCTCGTCGACACCGGACTGGTCGTCCAGGACCGTCAGGCTACCACGCTTATCTGCACTGCGAACTACAAGCACATGAACGATCTGATCGGCTATCTCGTCAATGAGTGCTGCGCCGATCAGGGATGTGGACAAGCAGCAACGCGTGTCGCTGTCTGAGGCTTTTTTTGGATACTATTTCCGTAATTCTAGAAACGCCGCTGGAGTGATGCTATGAAGTCTACTGATACTCTTCCTATCGCGGTGCTTGGAGCAGGTCCTGTCGGGATGGCAGCCGCTGCCCGGATCATCAAGGCCGGTCTCACTCCGTTGATCCTCGAGCGCGGCAGCTCGGTCGGCACATCGCTTCTCGAATGGGGTCATGTGCGGGTGTTCTCGCCGTGGAAATACAATATCGATGAGGCTTCGCGACGCCTCCTCGATGCGGCAGGATGGACCGCTCCTGCCGCCGACGACTTGCCGACTGGGCGCGAGATCGTCGAGGAGTATCTGGTACCTCTGTCACGTGTTCCCGCCATCGCGCGCACGTTGAAGCTGGGGGCGACCGTGACAGCCGTCGCACGAGCGGGGCTCGACAAGGTCTCATCGACAAGGACTATGGATACGCCATTCGTTGTCCGCTACCGCGACCGAAGCGGCGAGCAGGAGGTCACCGTGCGGGCGGTGATCGACGCCTCGGGGACCTGGACGCAGCCTAATCCGATGGGTGTGAACGGCCTGCCGGCGCTCGGGGAAGGCAATTGCGACCGGATTTCCTATGGCATTCCGGATGTTGCGGGGGAGAGGCGCTCGGAGTTCCTCGGAAAGCGGACGCTCGTCGTCGGGAGCGGCCATTCGGCCATCAATGTCGCCCTTGCCTTGCTCGCGCTCCAGGAGGCTGATCCATCCACCGTCATCTACTGGGCGCTTCGACGTCACGGCGTCGAGAGACTGCTCGGAGGCGGATTGAATGATCAGCTTCCGGAGCGGGGAGCCCTCGGCCTGAAAGCGAAGGCTGCCATGGACGCAGGTCGGCTCCGGATGCTGACCTCCTTTTCGGCGACCAAGGTGACAACCACGAATAACAAGATCGTCGTGGCGGCAATGGCCGAGGGCAGCCCGGTGGAACTGGACCTGGACCGGATCGTCGTCGCCACGGGCTTCCGACCTGACTTTTCCTTCCTGCGCGAAGTGCGCATCGCGCTTGATCCTGCGGTCGAAGCTCCCCCGGCACTGGCTCCACTCATCGACCCAAACCTGCACTCCTGCGGTACCGTACCTCCGCATGGCGTCGATGAACTGACGCACCCGGAAAAGAACTTCTACATTGTAGGCTCGAAGTCTTACGGGAGGGCACCAACCTTCCTCATGAAAACCGGATATGAACAGGTCCGCTCGGTCGTTACCGAATTGGCGGGTGATCCCGTTGCTGCACGCCGTATTGAACTGGTGCTGCCGGAGACGGGCGTCTGTTCGGCCTCTCCATCCCCGTCCACGTCCTCTACTTCTACCGGATGCTGCGGTGGCCCGGCTCCATCGGCCGTGGATGCCTGCTGCGTTGCCGATGCGGAAGCGAAAGCCGAAGGCAGGTCGGGCTGCGGCTGCGGATCGGCGACGGTCGAAGTCGAGCGAGCATGATGCCGGAGGGGCAGAAGCTGCCGATATGGGCACTTGTCGGCCTCGGCGCATCACAGAACATCGGCTACGGCACGCTCTACTACGCCTTCAGCGTTCTGGTCCCCGATATTACCCATGACATTGGCAGGTCGGAGCAATGGGTGTTCGGCGCGTTCTCGGTCGCCTTGCTCGTCGGGAGCCTTGCAGCACCCTTGTCCGGACGTCTTGCGGACAGGATTGGAGCAGGACGTCTCATGGCCCTCGGCTCCTTCCTTGCGGCTGCCTTCCTGGTGGCGATGTCCATGTCGTCGGGACCGCTTACCTTCGCGGTCGCGCTGACATTGACGGAGGTGGTATCGTCAGCGGTTCTCTACGCGACGGCCTTCACCGCCATCGTTCAGGCGGGCGGCAGGAAGGCGCAGACGTCCATCGTGCACCTGACGCTGATTGCCGGCTTCGCGTCATCGATGTTCTGGCCGTTGACGTCTTGGATGCACGGGTTTCTCTCCTGGCGTGAGGTCTATCTCGTCTTTGCCGCCATGAACCTCATCGTCTGCGTTCCCGTCCATCTTGCTCTTTCGCGGCTGACCACCAGCGCCGTCAAAGGTTCGGCACCCGCAACCCCGTCCGGCTTGCCGACGGCACCGGCCGGCAACACGAACCGCCTCTTCCTGCTGATGCTGTTCGGCTTCGCTATCGAGGGATATGTGCTGTCGGCCATCCTGGTCCACATGGTTCCGCTGACGCAGGCGCTGGGCATGGGCGCCGCAGGGCTTCTCGTCGCGTCGCTGTTTGGACCGTCGCAGGTCGCCAGCCGCCTGATCAACCTCGTCTTCGGCCGAGAGTTGCCGCAGAGGTGGCTCGCGATCATTGCGGCATCGCTGATCCCGCTCGGCCTCGCGATCCTGATGATGACGACGCCATCGATATCCGGTGCTGCCGTCTTCGCCATCTTCTTCGGCCTCGGATCCGGGCTGATCAGCATCGTCAGCGGGACCCTTCCCCTGGAGCTGTTCGGAAAGGAGGGTTACGGGGGGCGCATCGGCTGGGTGACGTCGGCGAAGCAGATGACGTCGGCTATCGCGCCGATCGCCATGTCGCTTTCGCTGGCGGGGATTGGCGTCGGCGGCTCGATCTGGCTGACGGCGGTGATCGGGATCGCAGCGGCCGCAGCCTTCTTCGCGATTGCCGTTTCTGTTCGACGGGGGAGGGTGCTGGTCACGGCATCGGTCCCCGGGTCGGAACAGGTGGCGCGCTAGCCCGGCACCACCGCCCCCAGATTCCGGTAGAGTATGTAGGCCGCGACGACAAAGATCAGGGCTGCGAACAGGCGATTGAGGACATTCTTGTAGGCGCTGAGTCGTGTGGCGAGGAGCATGCCCAGCACGCCTCCGACGATGCCGCCGCCGATGAACTCCGCTGCAAGCCACCAATCCACAAGACCCGAACTCGCATAATTCAAAGCGGTCGCCAATCCGAAGGCGCCGACCGAAAGGAGCGAGGTGCCGATGGCGTTGATCATCGGCATGCCCGTCGCCAGCATCAGCCCGGGAACGATCAGGAAGCCCCCGCCGATACCGAAGAAGCCGGATGCTGCGCCAGCGGCGAGTGCCACTGCCGCAGTGCTAAGGCACATCCTGAGATCGACTGGCCGGCATTCCGCCGTCAGCGCCTTCCTTGGCTTCAGCATCAGCACGCCGACAATGACCATCAGGATGCCGAAGAGAAAGATCAGCCGGTCGCCATCCATCGCCTTGCCGAGGCTGGAGCCGGCAAGCGCGCCGATGACGCCGAGTGCGGAGAAGACGGCGGCACACCGCCACCAGACGTGACCCTTGAATGCGTGACTTGCGAAGTTCACAAACGCGTTCACCGATACGGCAAGGGCCCCGGTTCCGATGGCCACATGCGGCTGCGCCACCCCAACGACGTAGAGGAGGAGTGGGGTGGCCAGAATGGATCCGCCGCCGCCGAGCAGGCCGAGCATGAAGCCGACGATCCCGCCGGAGCCGACGGCTGCAAGAACCGAAGTGCTCACGACCGGTTTCTCCATACCCGGTCATGCAAGGTCATGCCGGCCATCATGGCGACGACAAACAGCGCCGTCTGGGGAAGTCCGATCGACAGCGACGCGACGGCCGGACCCGGGCAGAAGCCGCCGATCCCCCACCCCAGGCCGAACAGGGCCGAGCCGATCAGGAGCGGCGCGTCGATCCGGTTGTTCACCGGCAGGTGAAAGCGGTCACCGAGGACCGGACGCCGCATTCGCTTCATTGCCTGCACTCCGACAAAGGCGACGATCACGGCCCCTGCGAGAACGAAGGCGAGGCTCGGATCCCATGCTCCGAAGACGTCTAGGAACCCCTGGACGCGAGCCGGATTCAACATGCCGGACAGGGAAAGTCCGAAGCCGAAGACGATACCGGAAGCGAGCGCTGCGGCGAACTGGTAGACATTCCTGCTCATATCCCCAGCCCTCGCAAGGTCGCCACGGCAACAACACCAGCCGTCAGGAAGGTGGCAACTGCCGCCATGGAACGGCGGGACAGGGTCGCGAGGCCGAGCACGCCGTGGCCGCTGGTGCAGCCTGAGCCCATCCTCGACCCGAAGCCGACCATCAGTCCTGCGACGATGATCAGCGGTCAGCCGACGGTGATCTCGACTGCCGGAAAGCCGCCGAAGGCGAGCATGTAGACGATTGGTCCGAGCAGCAGCCCAAGCACGAAGGCGAGATTGGTGGTCAGTCCGATGCCCTGCGCGAGGCGACCGACGATCCCGCTGATGCCGGCGATCCGTCCATTGAGGAGCAGGAGCATGACGGCCGACGCGCCGATCAGCAGTCCTCCGCCCAGGGAGAGGAGATAGGTGTTCATTCTTATTCTTTCACGCAAAAGATGTCATAGAGGGCGGAAACCAACTGGGCTGCCTTTTCTTCCGTCAGGTGATAGAAGATCTGCTTTCCCTTCCGACGGGTTTCGACGATGCCGGAGCCGCGCAGCACGGTCAGGTGCTGCGACAGATGCGGCTGGTGGACGTCGATCTTGTCTTCCAGTTCGCCGACCGAATACTCCCCTTCCACCAGCGTGCACACGATCATGAGGCGCGCTGGGTGGGAGAGCGTCTTCAGGAGGTTTGCCACCTCCGCCGCGGGCAGGGGGAGATCAGCCGGGGACATTCCCGGCTTCACAAGTCCATCAAGCTCGGCGTTCATTCCCAGGCTGCTCCCTGCAAGGCATCGAGCGGGAACCTGAGGTAGCGCTTGCCATTCGATTCCGGCTCTGGAAGACGGCCGCCACGAATGTTGACCTGCAGCGCATGCAGGATGAGCTTCGGCATTGGCAGCGTCTTGTCGCGCTTCGTCCTGAGCGCCACGAATTCTTCTTCCGTCACGCCTGCAAGATGCGGATTGGCCTTTTCCTGCTCGGCCACGGTGCTTTCCCAGCGGGGTGCCCGACCGTCCGGCTGGTAGTCATGGCCGGTGAAGACCCGCGTCTGATCGGGAAGTGCCAGGATGTCCTGGATCGACTTCCAAAGGATACGTGCATCACCTCCCGGGAAATCGGCGCGCGCCGTTCCGCTGTCGGGCATGAAGAGCGTGTCGTGCACGAAGGCAGCATCGCCGATCACATAGGTGATGGATGCCAGCGTGTGTCCCGGAGAGAAGAGCACCTTCGCGTCGATCGACCCGACCTTGAAGGTCTCGCCATGGGCAAACAGCTGATCC
Organism: Pseudorhizobium flavum; assembly: GCF_902502825.2. Next base: position 2,665,572 of record NZ_LR723670.1, on the reverse strand, counting down.
CACTGCGAGCCGTCGGTGGCAAGTTCGGGCCAGTTGTAGATGCCTTTCCAGAGCTTCTGGACGTCCACGACGCGTTCTCCGATGGCCGTCTTGGCGCCGGTCTTTTCCTTCAGATAGTGTGCTGCGGAAAAGTGGTCGGCATGCGGGTGGGTGTCGAGGATCCATTCGACCGTCAGCCCTTCGTCGCGGATGTAGTCCAGGATTGCATCTGCGTTGATGGTCGCCGTCGCGCCTGACTTCTCGTCAAAGTCGAGCACCGGATCGATGATGGCACACTTGCGGGTCGTGGGATCGGAGACGACGTACTGGACACTCCAGGTGCGCTTGTCGAAGAAGCCCTTCACCTGCGGCCGGCGAGCAGCGTGCTTCTCGAGCCACTGCGCAGCGGCGCTGGTGTCGAAGCCGCGGCTGCGCCCGAATCCGACGACCTCGTCGGCAGGCATGCGGCCGCCCAGAACTTCGCCGATCAGATAGAGGTTCAGCGATCGAGTGCCGCTCTTGCAATGGGCAAAGACGGGACCATCGGATTCATCGACGGCACGTCGGAAAGCCCGTACGTCCGCCTCGGTGATCGTGTCGCCCGTAACGGGGATGAAGGCATAGGACAGGCCGCAGTGTTTCGTTTCCTGCGCTTCAGCCTGCGTTCCCGGCTGTTCGGAATCTTCTTTGTCCGGACGATTGTTGATCAGCGTCTTGAACCCCTGCTCGCGAAGCGACTGGATCTCATCAAGGCTCGGCTGCGACGAGACCGACAACTTTTCGGAAATGGTGGTAATCTTCACGTTCAGCTCCGTGTTCACATCATTATATGGAATTATATATTGTAAAAATAATATCCTTCAAGGTCAGGCTCGGAACTTTGTGCTCCTCCTATAGTTCCCGGGCAGAGGAGAACGATCATGGCCACGACAGCGAACCGGGTGAGCGCCCAGACATCAGACGAAATCAATCGACGCCTGCGCTGGCAGATGGAAGAGAGGCTCGCCTACTACGAGGCTCATCCCGACCAGATCGATGCGCGGCTGGCGGAGCTCGACAGGGAGTGGGATGTCGAACGAACGCTGGAGGCGAATGCTTCCACCTTGGCTTTCACGGGCACGGTCCTGGCTGCCACAGTGGATCGTCGATGGCTGGCTTTGCCCGCCGTTGTCACGGGATTCCTCTTCCAGCACGCCGTCCAGGGTTGGTGCCCACCGCTGCCGATCCTCCGCAGGCTTGGCTTCCGCACAGCGGAGGAGATCAATCAGGAACGTTATGCACTGAAGGCACTGAGAGGTGACTTCGAGGCCAAGGATGGCAACAGGTTCGATGCTGTCCTGCGTGCCGTGGGCCTGAGACGAGGTAGCCCATGACGACGGCGTCCGTCGGTCCGGAAGAGGCTGGTCGCGGCGGTTTGCCCGCAACGCTGATCTGGGCCGGATACGCGCTGGGCTTCGGGCTGGGTGGGTTCTTCGACGGGATACTGCTGCATCAGATCTTGCAATGGCATCATCTCCTGAGCGGCCTGGAGGAGGCGCGTCAGGACATCCGCCTTCTGATCCTGACAGACGGTCTTTTCCACGCTCTCATGTATGTCATCGCCGCGGCGGGGTTGTGGCTGCTGTGGCGTTCTCGCGCTGCCTTCGCTGTCAGCGGTGCAGACAGGCTTCTGTTCGCGAACGCGATGATCGGTTTCGGCTCCTGGCACATCCTCGACAGTGTCCTTTCCCACTGGATACTGGGAATTCACCGGATCCGGATGGACGTCGATAACCAGTTGTTCTGGGACCTCCTCTGGTTTGTCGTCTTCGGCCTCGTCCCCTTGGCCCTTGGCGCCTACTTCCGCGGGAACGGCAAGGGAGGCGCCGGGCGCCGGGTGCCGAAGGGACCGGCCGGACTGGCCTTGGCGGTCCTCATCGCAGGCGCCCTCGCAGCGCTGCCTGCCCCAGACGACGGGACCGTGATGGTCGTGTTCGGTCCCGGCGCCACTCCGGCACAGGCCATGCAGGGACTTGAGGCGAGCGGCGGACGCCTCCTTTGGTCCCACGCGTCCGAGACGGTCTGGGCTGTCGACATTTCCGGTGGAGGGGATGCGAACCGGTTCTACGACCATGGAGCCCTCCTGATCAGCAATTCGATCCTGCCGGCAGGATGTCTCGACTGGACTCGGCTCTAAGGCCGTCGATGAGGCGCGTGTGTTTCCGCGAGAACCAACGAGACGGTCCATTAGCTCCTGCAAACGGGACCGGCGATAGCGCTAGCTCCGTACCTTGTCGGGATTCGACTTCGAGCGAAGCGTAGTCACAAGCTTCCAGCCGAGTGCGATGGCGACGGTCCCCGTAACCAGGAACCACGTCAGGGATCCGAGGATATCCGCCAGTGCTGCAACGCTGCTGCTGAAGAGCATCCCCAGTCCAAGATAGACGGAAACCCAGACGAACTCCCCTGCGATCACAAGAAGGGAAAACCTGACCCACGAGTAGTGGGTGAGGCCCGAATAGAGGTTGACCCAGGGCCCGAGCGGACTGAGCAGCCAACGACTGAGAAAGATGCCGAGATCACTCCAGCGACTCTGGAAGGCCGCGGCTCTGGCAAGCGATGTGGCAAGCCAGTCCGGTCCGCCGCTCCTTTGCTCCAGAAAACCGGAGCCAAGCCTGCCGATCATGTAGCCGGCCTGGTCTCCGGCGACCGCTCCACCGAAGCCGACGAGGAAGTAGGGGAGAATGTCCATGTCTTCATGTTGAATGAAGGATCCGAGCGCCATCATCACGAGCGAACTAGGAACGGGCAGACCCACGCAGCTTGCCATCAGGATGGCGGCGAGGCCCAGCGCACCATAGTCCTGGACGATCGCGATCAGCTGTTCCGGCACCTACGGCTCCTGTCCCAAGGCAGGGGCTTCCGTGACCTTCCGCTTCTCCTCGGCTATTGCCGCTTTCAGCAGTGTGCGGATGTCTCCGAACTGCTTGTTCTGCTCACGTGCAATCTCTCCCAGCGGGCGGCGATCCCGTATATCGGTCGGAAGACCGAGCGCAACGAGGAGCGCGGCGGGGGCGACCTGATGGGAGCGCGCGACATACCCCACCCACATCCATTCCTCGATGGGCTCGTCGCGGTGGGAGGCCCAGTACAGGGTGTGGATGAGAAGCCGAACCCCGAAGAATATCGCTGCTGCGAGCGCCAGCAGGAATGCTCCGGCCAGGAGAAGGAGCCGTCGACGGCTGAGGTTCGATCTCAAGCTGCCCCCACGAGATACTCCACGCGATGCCACAAGGCCTCGCTTCGGCCCGGCGTGAAGGAGCCGAGCCTACCGCCTATTCCGTTAGAGTGAGTGATAGCCTGGGCAACCGAGGCTGTCGATCTCTGGTCCTTTTCCCGGTCGTTGAGCGCATGCTTAATCGCCGGTCGTTTCGGCCACGATCTCTTCAAGAAGAGTATTCACCTCGTCGCGGCCGTCACCGGCGGGCAAGCGGCGGAAGCCGACGCGTACCGTTCCCGGAGCCGTCTCGGCTTCGTAGGCAAAGAGGACATAGGGGCAGAAGCCGATATTCTCCAGATCAGCTTCCATCGCCTTTCGAGACACCGTAGCGGAGCAGAACTGCACGAACTCGGCATTGCGATATAGCGCTTTTGCGGCACCGACATCATCAGCTGTCCGCGCCAGCATATCGCCGATCCGGCCATGGTAGTCCACCACATAGCCTCGATTGACGATTGCATCCTGCAAGTCAGCCACGACGTCTTCAAACACCGCGTCCGTCTCGCGAATCGTCAAAGGAGAATCCTGAGCACTCGCTCCCATTGGCGACAGCGCCAAACCGGCAACAACACATGCGTACATCCACCTGGTCATGAGTTCCTCCCGCTCGCGAGACCGCTGAGGACACTCTAGCTCAACGAATTTAAATATGCAAAAATATATATGTATTGATGGTGGAGGAATATGAAGTGACCCCGAACAGATTAAGCGCTCTTGGCCGACGCCACTTTCTCATGGCCACTGCCTTGGCCGCAGGTTCCACGCTCATGCCGTTCCGCAGTCTTGCGGTCACGCGGCAGCAGGTGGGCGACGGCGAGTTGATCGTCATCAGCGACGGGGCGCTTTCGTTGCCGATGAACTTTCTCTACCCGGACGTCCCGAAGGAGGAGCTCGAGGCCTTCCTGAAAGCAAACGACCTGCCCACGGACGCATTGCAGCCACCCTGCAACGTCACCCTGCTGCGCCAGGGCGACCGGCTCGCCATCTTCGACGTCGGGTCGGGAGCGAACTTCATGCCGACGGCGGGGAAGCTTCTCGAAAACCTGGCTGCTGCGGACATCGATCCGGCCGAGGTCACGGACGTGCTGTTCACGCATGCCCACCCCGATCACCTCTGGGGGGTGACGGACGACTTCGACGAGCTCGTCTTTCCCGAAGCACGCTACCAGATCGGTGAGGCGGAATGGGCCTATTGGTCGTCCAAGGATGCGCTGGAAAGCGTCCCAGCGGACCGCCAGACCTTCGTGGTCGGGGCGCAGAACCGCTTCGCCGCGATCGAGGACAAGGTGGAGATGATCAAGCCGGGGCAGGAGGTGTTGGCCGGAGTGGAGGCGATCGACACGTCCGGTCACACGCCGGGTCATCTCTCGTTCCTGGTGCATGGCCAGGGAGCGGGTACGCTGATCGGCGGCGATGCGCTGAGCCACGCCACCATCTCCTTTCAGCATCCGGAATGGCGATCCGGCAGCGATCAGGATCCCGACAAGGGAGTGGAGATGCGTCGCCGCCTGCTTGACCGGCTCGTCGCCGACAAGCTGCACCTGATCGGGTATCACTTCGACCATTCCGGCGCAGGTGCCGTCGAGGCGAAGGATGGAGCCTACGCCTTCGTGCCGCTTGCATAGGCCGCCGTCAGGCTCCGGCGGTGTTGGAGCGGAAGGCGGCCAGGCCGGAGCCTTCGATCAGGTAGGCTAGTCCGACTCGGGCTCCGAATGCGATCGAGATGAAGACCAGCGGCGCTGACAGTGCCAACGCCGACACGGCCGTGACGCCTTGACCGATGGTGCAGCCCATCGCAAACACGCCTCCGATCCCCATCAAGGCTGCGCCTGACAGATGCCTGCCCAGTTCGCGGGCATCGTCACAGGCTTCCCAGCGCACGGTGTGATGCGCCAACGCATGGATGGTGGAGCCGAGTACCACGCCGACGACGAGACCGACGCCGTAGTCGGGGACGGTGCCGGTAAACGCCACCAGCTGCATCAGGGTATCGGCAACCGGAACGACGAAAGAGGCAGCCTCGATCTGGACGATCTCGAAAGATTGCTCCGAGGCGAGGGTCGTGGCGACCCAGCCGAAGCTGATGATGGCGCCGATCACGACACCGGCTGCGATTGATCTTGGCCGACGTCGATAGGTGCCATCGGAGAAGATCCAGAAGAGAAGAGGTGCCGCCACCAGGAGTGTGACGAGGATGCTGAGATCGACCCCGGCGAAATAGCTGGCGATCAGACCCAGCGACTGGCCGCCGGCAAAGCCGAAATCGATGGCGAGATTGTCGATGATGTAGACCCGCCCCTGTGCAATCAGTCCCTTCTGGGCTGAAAGGGCAGTCACGGCCAGCACGAGAAGGACGATGAGGGATCTCAGGCTTCCACCGCCGAGCCTCACGAGCGCACCGAAGCCGCAAGTGCCGACGAGAGCCATGCCCATCCCGAACATCAACCCTCCGAGGATGGCGCCCGTCCAGGCAAAGCTAGAATGGACATAGAAGCTCTCGTTGATGGCGGCGAGTTGAAGTGCCTGCAGCGTCTGGCTGAGCAGCAGCGCCGCGGTGGCCGCCAGGATCCAGGTGCGCAGGCCGGTTCCGTCGCCGACATACCAGTATCGCTCAAGTGCCGACATCGTGCAGAAGCGCTGGCTCCTGGCGACATAGCCGAGGAGGGTGCCGGCGAGCAGGCCAGCCAGCGGCAAGGACCAGGCTGATGAGGCGATTTCCTCCATCGAACTCCTCCTGCAGACCGCGATCTGCCTTTCTCGGCGATTGCCGCTCTGTCGAGGCCGTCAGGCTTCGCTTTCGCTATTCCTGACAGGTGCGCAGAACAGGTCGTATAGGGTGCCGATAACCGGGGCGACTTCCGTGCTGGCGAGCGAATAGTATATCACGCGGCCATCCCGGCGCGTATTCACCAGTCGATCAAATCGCAGGCGCGCCAGCTGCTGGGAGACGGCGGCCTGGGTCATGCCCATAATCTCTTCAAGCTCCGACACGGACCTTTCCCCCTCAGTCAAAAGGCAGAGGATGACCAGTCGGTCTTCGTGCGACAGCGCCTTCAAGAGTTCGCTGGCCTTGCGCGCCTGGGCAAAGAGCTTCTCCCGCTCCTCCTGCGTCTGCAGCGTGCTGAACTTGGGGAGGCTCATGCGAATGCTCCTGGGGTCACGTCTCCGGTGCCGCGGCTTGTTTTCGTGGATAGCTAGTCTTCGGGAAGCCTGTCAATGAGTTCACCGATCTGAAACCAGAAGAACTCGTCGCCGGGATATCCTCGCAAACGTCCAATTTCCTTGCCGTCATCCATGAGGATGAAGGTTGGCGTGAACCGCTCCGGTTCAAGTTTCGGAAGGTCCTCCGGCCACGGCTGCGTGATGTCGACCCGGCGAAGCGGTGCGCGCGCGCCTTCTGCAGTGTGCGGCCAGGCCGGCGCGATCTCGGCGTTGAACTTTGCGCACCAGGGGCAGCCCGGCTGCTCCAGCATGATGAGCTGCGTCTGGGCATCCGCTTGCACCGGCAGTGCAAGAGCCGAAAGAAGTGCCAGCAGGAGAATTGAGCGGTGAGGGATCGAAAGCGTCATTTGCAATACATAGCAATTTCTGAATACATAGGACAGTCATTAGTGCGGCGTGTTCGGGAGGAAATTGCATGCTTGACGTCAGTCTGTGGGGGGCGTTCCTGGCGGGGCTTCTCTCCTTTGTGTCGCCTTGCGTGCTGCCCATCGTGCCGCCCTACCTCGCATGGCTTGCCGGCGTGAGCTTTGATCGCCTCAAGGACAGCAATCCGGGTGCAGCCGAACGTCGCCAGATCGTGCTGTCGGCGGTGTTCTTCGTGCTTGGCTTTTCAACGGTCTTCGTTGCGCTTGGCGCGACTGCCAGCGTCATCGGCAAGACGATCGCGCAATATTTCGATGTGCTCTCCGTCATCGCCGGCGTCCTCATCATCCTGATGGGCCTGCACTTCCTGAAAGTCTTCCAGATCGGCCTGCTCTACAGGGAAGCGCGCGTCCAGGTGGCGTCGAAGCCTGCCGGGTTCGCCGGTGCCTTCGTCATGGGCCTGGCCTTCGCCTTCGGCTGGACCCCTTGTGTCGGCCCGGTTCTTGCCGCCATTCTCTTCGTCGCGGGCGGGGAGGGGACGGCGGCAAAGGGAAGCTTGCTGCTCGCGGCCTACTCGCTGGGCATCGGCCTTCCCTTCATTGCATCGGCCGTCTTCGCCAGCCGCTTTCTGGACTGGGTGGCACGGTTCCGGAGGCACATGCGCAAGGTGGAGATTGCGCTCGGCCTGTTCCTGATCATGACCGGCATCCTGTTCGTTACTGGCCAGATGTCGGCGATAGCATTCTGGCTGCTGGAGACCTTCCCGGTCTTCCAGTCCATCGGATAGGAGGAGAGAGAATGTTGAAGTTTCTGGGCCTGACCCTGCTCGCGGTCATGGTGGCGAGCCTGCCTGCCCGTGCAGTGACTGTGGGCGAAGACGGTCTTCACAAGGAGGACTGGTTCTCGATGACGTTCCGCGACATCAAGGAAGATGTTGCGGACGCGAAGGCTGCGGGAAAACGGCTCGCAATCGTCTTCGAACAGCGCGGCTGCATCTACTGTCGGGAGATGCACGAGAAGATCCTCTCCGACCCGGAGGTTCGCGACTACATCAAGGCGAACTTCATGGTGGTCCAGTACAACATGTTCGGCGACGAGGAGGTGACGGATCTCGACGGAGAGACGCTGACCGAGAAAAGTGCTGCGCGCAAGTGGGGCTATGTCTTCACGCCGACCATCGTCTTTTTCCCCGAGGAGGTGACCGGTGATGTTCCCGTCAGCGAGGCCGCCGTTGCGACCATGCCGGGCGCCTTCGGGAAATGGACGTTCCTCAACATGTTCCGGTGGGTGCGCGAGAAGGGCTACGAGGGGGACGAGCACTTCCAGACCTATCACGCGCGCATCATCCAGGAGTTGCGGGCAGCGGGCAGGCTGGGTGCTGAGGAATAGCTGCCGACAGAAACATTCAAGAATTCATATTTATCTATTGATAGCTGCAGGGCATGAAGCTATCGTTTCGGTCAAGACTCGAGCCGCCGTTCAGGTTCGACGAGTTTGGGAGGACTCGACACATGCATCGCTTCTTCGTCTGTGCCGCCATGGCCGGTGTTCTCGGCTCGCAGGTCGCGATAGCGTCCGACATCGCGCCCACTGATGTGAAATTCGAGGACATGAGCATTGGTCAGTCGCTGACGGGCGTGCCGGGCAACCCGGAGGAGGGCGCCAAGGTGCTCGCCAATCGAGGCCTCGGCAACTGTCTCGCCTGTCATGCGGTGACGCCGCTCGAGAGCGAGCAATTCCATGGCAATGTCGGGCCATCCCTCGACGGTGTGGCTGATCGGTGGTCGGCCGAGGAACTGCGGGCGATCGTCGTGAATGCCAAGCACATCTTCACAGAGCAAACCGTCATGCCTGCCTTCTACAGTCTCGAATACGGCATCAACCCCCGCAAGGATCTGGAGGGCAAGACCATACTGACGGCGCAGCAGGTCGAAGATGTGGTCGCGTATCTCGGTACGCTGAAGGAACCCGAGTGAGATTTCCGGAAAGAGGAGAAGAATTATGAGTATCAGCAGGCGTCAGATGCTCGGCGTTTCAGCCGGTTTCGCGCTGATGTCGGTGGCGGGCACGCGCATTGCCCTCGCCGATGTCGAGGCTACGGACAAGTTCATCATGGAGTTTACCGGCGGCAAGAAGCCGGAGACCGGCAAGATCACCCTTACCGCCCCGGAGATTGCGGAGAACGGCAATACGGTGCCGGTGTCGGTCGAGGTGGAAAGCGCGATGACCGACGGTGATCTGGTGGAGTCGGTCCTGCTCGTTGCAGACGGCAACCCCAACCCAGACGTCGCGACCTTCCATTTTACCGCGATGAGCGGAACTGCGGCAGCCACCACTCGCATGCGCCTTGCGAAGACGCAGAACGTGATCGCCGTCGCCAAGATGGCAGACGGCTCGGTCTTCATGGACAAGAAGGAAGTCAAGGTCACCATCGGCGGCTGCGGCGGCTGACGGGATCGTCAAGGGAGTAGATTGACATGGCAGCAACACCAAAGCCGCGGATCAAGGTGCCGAAGGAAGCCAAGGCAGGCGAGGTGATCTCGCTCAAGACCCTGATCAGCCACGAAATGGAATCGGGTCAGCGGAAGGACAAGGACGGCAACGTCATCCCGCGCAAGATCATCAACAAGTTCGCCTGCGAGTTCAATGGCGCACCGGTCTTCTCGTGCGACATCGACCCGGCAATCTCGGCGAACCCCTATTTCGAGTTCACCGCCAAGGTGAGCGAAAGCGGCACGTTCAAGTTCACCTGGACCGATGACGACGGCTCTGTCTACACGGACGAGCACGAGATCACCGTCAACTGAGACATGCCCGCCGGAATCCGGCGGGCTTCGCAATCCGGTTCGCCTGAGGGCGGTGTTATCTTGGGAGGGGTAACGATGAGGAAAATTTCTGTCCTGGTGCTGGCCGGAATGTCATCGATTTCGAGCTTGGCAATGGTCGCTTATGCCGACCCGGTCGACGACAGCCTGGAGATCGACGGCACGCCGATCATCACGCGCGCCAAGGCACCCGAGGGGCATCCCTTCGACGAAGTGCTGTCGGGCTGGCTGTTCCGGGAAGCTGAGACGCGGGCGACGGAAGCCGATTCCTTCGCCAATCCAGGCATGTTGTCGGTCGAGCGGGGCGAGGAAATCTGGAACACCGTGGAAGGCACCGCGGGGAAATCCTGCGCCTCCTGCCACAACGACGCGTCGGAAACGATGAAGGATGTTGGCGCGCATTTCCCAAGATGGGACGCCGCAGCCAACAAGCCGAAGAACCTCGAGCTCCAGATAAACCACTGTCGCACCGAACAGATGGATGCGGAGCCCTACAAGTTCGATGCCGAGGGGCAGGTGGCGCTGACCACTTATATCAAGCACCAGTCTCTCGGCACACCGGTCTCGATCGACCTCAAGGAAGGCGAGATGCAATCCTGGTGGGACAAGGGCAAGGAGCTCTATTACACGCGCACCGGCCAGCTCGACTTCTCCTGTGCCTCCTGCCACGAACAGAGCATGGGCAAGTACATCCGGGCGGATCATCTCAGCCAAGGCCAGAACAACGGCTTCCCGACCTATCGCTTCAATACCGGCGGCATGGTCTCCTTGCATAACCGTTTCCGGGGCTGCATTCGCGACACCCGTGCCGAGATGCCTGCTGCATTCTCCGATGAGTTGATGGCGCTGGAAGTTTACGTGACCTGGCGTGGAACCGGCCTCTCCGTCGAGACGCCGGCCGTTCGCCAGTAGTCGGTGGCGATACAAACACAAATCATTTTTGTAAGGGTGCCGCATGGGCTGCACCCGCCAAGGAGTGCATGAATGTTTTCACGTCGAGAGATGCTCATGGGCGCAGCCGCCCTGTCGGCGATCCTCGGGTCCGGCCTTGCCGGCCGGTGGTCGCGCGTCGCGGCGCAACAGTCCCTGTCCGAGCAGGACCTGCTGGCCTTCGAGCCTCTCGGTAATGTCACAATCCTGCACCTCACGGACATTCACGCCCAGCTCATGCCCGTCTATTTCCGGGAGCCTTCGGTCAACCTCGGCGTCGGTGGCGTCGCCGGCTTGCCGCCGCATGTTTCGGGAGCGGATTTCCTGAACCTCTACGGCATCGAGCCGGGCACTCCGGAAGCCTATGCCTTCACGTCGGAAGACTTCCTGTCGCTCGCGAGAACCTACGGCAAGATGGGTGGTCTTGATCGGATCGCCACCATCGTGAAGCAGGTGCGCGCCGAGCGTGGCGAGGACGTGCTTCTTCTGGACGGTGGCGATACGTGGCAGGGGAGCTACACCTCTCTACAGACCAAGGGGCAGGACATGGTCGATGCCATGAACAGCCTTTCGCCGGACGCCATGACCGGACACTGGGAGTTCACCTACGGCACGGAGCGAGTCCAGGAAATCATCGACGGCTTGCCGTTCCCCTTCCTCGGCAGCAACATCTTCGACGCCGAATGGGACGAGCCCGCGTTCGAGGCCTACAAGATGTTCGAGAAGGGCGGCGCCAAGATTGCCGTCATCGGTCAGGCCTTCCCCTATACGCCGATCGCGAACCCGCGCTGGATGTTTCCCAACTGGTCGTTCGGCATCCGCGAGGAGGAGGTGGCGAAAAATGTCGCCGCGGCCCGCGAGGAGGGAGCCGACATCGTCGTGCTGCTCTCCCACAACGGCTTCGACGTGGATCGCGCGCTTGCCGCGCGTGTCGAAGGGATCGATGTCATCCTCACGGGCCACACCCATGACGCGATCCCGGAGCCGGTCATCGTCGGCAAGACCCTGCTGATCGCGTCGGGATCGCACGGCAAGTTCGTGACGCGCCTGGACCTCGACGTGCAGGATGGTGCTCTCAAGGGATATCGCCACAAGCTGATCCCGGTCTTTTCCGACGTCATCAAGCCGGACGCCGATATGGCGAAGCTCATCGCCGACATCCGGGCGCCCTATGAGGCCGAGCTGTCGCGTGAGCTGGCCACCACGGAGAGCCTGCTTTACCGCCGGGGCAATTTCAACGGCACCTTTGACGATCTCATCTGCCAGGCCCTGCTCGATGTCCGGGAGGCGGACATCTCACTTTCCCCGGGCTTCCGCTGGGGCACGTCGGTGCTGCCCGGCCAGAAGATCACGGTGGAGGATGTGCACAACGCATGTTCGATGACGTATCCCAGCGCCTACCGTAACACGATGACCGGCCAGACGCTGAAGGATGTGCTGGAGGACGTGGCCGACAACCTGTTCAACAAGGATCCCTACTATCAGCAGGGTGGCGACATGGTCCGTGTCGGCGGCATGGGCTATGCGATCAATCCGGAAGGCGAGATGGGTTCGCGCATTTCCGCAATGACGCTGCTCAAGACCGGCGAGCCGATCGAGGCGTCGAAGGAATATACGGTGGCCGGCTGGGCATCCATCAACGAGGCAACTGAAGGGCCGGCAATCTGGGATGTGGTCGAGGAGTTTCTTGCCCGCAATCCCGTCGTGACGGTTGAGGAAAATCAGTCGGTCAAGGTGGAAAGCCGCAAAATCTAGGCTCATGCCGCATTGGCAGGAGTAGCGCGCCCTGATATATAGGAAAAATTGAATATTTATCTGTGTCATCTGTTCGGGAGGAACTGATGAAATCTGACACCAATCCCACCCGCCGATCCTTCCTGCGAGCAGGGCTTGCAGGCGGCGCTGCGATCGCGGGGGGCGCAGGCGGCGCCTTCGCAGCCGGCGATCCGCTGATCACCGAGATCCAGGACTGGAACCGTTACCTCGGTGAGGGGGTGGATGCCCGTCCCTATGGTTCCCCATCGCAGTTCGAGGCACACGTCGTTCGCAAGAACGTCCCCTGGCTGACGTCGGATGCGGTTTCCTCCGTCAACTTCACGCCGCTGCATGAACTGGACGGCATTGTCACGCCGAGCGGGCTCTGCTTCGAGCGGCACCATGGCGGGATTGCAGAAATCGATCCGGCGCAGCACCGCCTCATGATCAATGGCATGGTCGAGAAGCCGCTCGTCTTCACGATGGCGGACCTCAAGCGTTTTCCGCGCGAAAACAAGCTCTACTTCCTGGAATGCGCTGCCAATTCCGGCATGGAATGGCGGGGCGCGCAGCTCAATGGCTGCCAGTACACCCATGGCATGATCCATTGCGTCATGTATACGGGCGTGCCGCTGCGGACGATCCTGGAGGAAGCCGGGGTCAAGCCGGAGGGCAAGTGGCTGCTCGCCGAGGGTGCGGACGCCTCCGCGATGACGCGCTCCATCCCGCTGGAGAAGGCGATGGAGGACTGCATGGTCGCCTTCGGCATGAACGGTGAGGCTCTGCGTCCCGAGCAGGGCTACCCGATCCGCCTCGTCGTTCCCGGTTGGGAAGGCAATATGTGGGTCAAGTGGCTGCGCCGGCTGGAGATCGGTGACGAGCCGTGGCATCAGCGCGAGGAGACGTCGAAGTACACGGATCTTCTCCCCAATGGGAAGGCTCGCCGCTTCACCTACGTGATGGATGTGAAGTCCGTCATCACCAATCCCAGCCCGCAGGCGCCCATCACGCACGGCAAGGGGCCACTGGTGATCAGCGGGCTTGCCTGGTCCGGGAATGGCCGCATCAACCGCGTCGACGTGACGACGGATGGCGGCCGCAACTGGCACACCGCCCGGATTGACGGGCCGGCCCTGCCGAAGGCGCTTCACCGTTTCTACTACGAATTCGACTGGGATGGTTCTGAACTGTTTCTGCAGTCGCGTGCCATCGACGAGGATGGATTTGTTCAGCCGACGAAGGACGAGCTGCGATCGGTCCGCGGGTCGAATTCCATCTACCACAATAACGGCATCCAGACGTGGTACGTCAACAAGGACGGAGGCATCGAAAATGTCGAGATCTCTTAAGACGATCGCGGTTCTGGGCTTCGCCGCATTCGCAGGCGCGACCAGCGTCCTGGCGGACGATCCGGAAGCCGGCAAGAAGGTCTTCGCCAAGTGCGCGGCCTGTCATGCGGTGGGAGAGGGGGCAAAGAACAGGGTTGGCCCGCATCTCAATGACGCGATCGGTCGCACGGGGGGGGCGATCGAGGACTACAAGTACTCGAAGGCGATGATGGAAGCCGGCGCGGGCGGACTAGTCTGGGATGAGGACAATCTGAAGGCTTATCTCGCCAATCCGCGCGGCCTCGTCAAAGGCACGAAGATGGCCTTTGCCGGCCTCAAGTCCGAAGATGATCTGAGTAATGTCATCGCCTATCTCGAGACTTTTTCGGAAAAGCAGGCGTCAGCCGCCACGCCACCAGAGACGGTAACGGAGCCCGAGGCAGAAGCGGCAGAGGATGTAGCGGAAGTGACGCCTTCCGCGGCCCCGCAGGATGCTTCCGCCAGTGTGGAGACACCGGCGGGCACGGAGCCCGGGGCAGGGAAGCACTTCAAGCTCGGCCGCGCGGCAACGCCGGAAGAGGTCGCTGCATGGGACATCGACGTGCGCCCGGACGGCCTCGGTCTGCCCGAGGGTCGCGGAACCGTGACCCATGGCATGGAAATCTATGACGAGAACTGTGCCTCCTGCCATGGCGATTTCGGCGAGGCCGTCGGACGGTGGCCGGTTCTCGCCGGTGGCCAGGGAACGCTTCAGGCGGAACGTCCCGAAAAGACGATCGGCTCGTATTGGCCCTATCTGTCCACAGTCTATGACTATGTGCGTCGGGCCATGCCATTCGGCAACGCACGCTCCCTTTCCGACGACGACGTCTACGCGCTCACCGCCTATCTCCTCTACCTCAACGATGTCGTGACGGACGAGGAATTCGAGCTGTCCAAGGAGAACTTCACCGAGATCCAGTTGCCGAATGAACCCAATTTCATCGACGACGATCGCCAGGAAGAGCCGTTCTATGCGGAGAAGAAAGAGCCGTGCATGGAAAATTGCCGTCCCGGCAAGGCAGAAATCAGCATGCACGCTGCCATTCTCGACGTCACTCCGGAGGACGCCGGCGAAGACGACCAGCCAGCCGGTGGCGGTATCGACTGAGCTGCGGAGGCCCAGAACGCGTCTGCGACCCCTGGACCTCCTTCATTTTCCGGACGTGAGGGCATGCCTTACCCGCAGGATCGTCAGTGCCACGGCGCCGACGACGACAGGTATGGATATCAGCATGACCAGTGGGCTTACGCTGTAGCCGGCATATTTCATGCTCTCCGTCACCACCTTCAGGAGGCTCAGGAGGTAGTAGCTGATGGCGATGATCGAGAAGCCCTCGACTGCCCGTTGAATCCTGATCTGGGTGGCGGTCCTCTCGGCCATCGCCTTTATCTGCAGAGAGTTCTGGTATTCGATCTCGACCTGTATGCGCGTCTGTAGGAGGTCGATGAGATGCATGGTCGCGCGTGACAGCTGATCGAGGCGCACGGCTGTCGCGGCGCAGGTGCGCACGGCAGGCTTGAACCGCCGGTCAACAAAGACGCCGAAGCGCTGGAAGCCTTCGACGCGTTCTTCGCGAAGCTCCGCGATCCGTTCATCGACGATTGCCGCATAGGCGGCTGTTGCGCCGAACCGGTTGCGTGTCTCTGCCGTCGCCGAGATCACCTCGGCCGAAAGCGCGGTAATGTCGTCCAGCAATCTCTTGTGCTCGGACCTCGGGGTCGCCAGGTTGCGATTGCTCAGTTCAACCAGCTTCGCATCATAATCTCCCAGAAGCGGTGCGAGGCGTCGCGCTTCAGGCAGGCCCAGCAGTGCCATGGCACGGTAGGTCTCGATCTCGTAGATTCTCCTCACCATACGCCCCAGGCGGGGTGCGTTCAGGTCCTGATTGAAGAGAACGACGCGGGTCGACCCGTCGCCGTGAAGACGGAAGTCGGAGCAGACATGGGCAGAACCTCGGCCGACCGAGGAGACGGCGGTGTCGCCGAAACCGAGCTTCGAGAGGACCGGCGCGATTTCAGGCGGGGCCGGACCTGTGACCAGGATGGACGTCCGGCAGATAAGCTCAGCATCGGGCGTCGCCGCCAGTTCCTGAAAGTCTGCGACCGAAAGCTGGCTTTCAGGCCATTCCACCGGCTGCGTGTCCAGTTGCGTCACCACGGTGATGGTGATGAATTCTGTATGATACTCGATCTGGCTGCGAACATGCCTGTCGCCAGCAACAGGCGCACCGACAACCGCCTGCGTACTATGCTGGCCAAGGAACTTGGCCGGCATGAGCGCAACATGCTCGACAATCGCGGGTCCAAGAAATTTGATGGAGGGACGCGCATGCAGTTCGGCATTGAAGTCGTTGGCCATTGAACCCGGTCCTCGCTTCGCAATCCGACTGTTCTAGCAGCTATTTTCAGTCCCTCTCAGATCGCAGCATCGTCTGCGACAGCAAGTCGCTGCTGCGTCCGGCAGATGTGCGGCCCCGAAAATTAAGACCGTGGTTGCTCAGTCCTGCCGCGGGATGATGCTGAGCGAACCGTCGCTTTCCAGGATCACTGCTTCCACGTTCTCCAGCCCTTGCAGGCCCTGCGCACGAACGGCCGACAAGACCTCGTCCTCTGTCAGCCGTTGCCTCACCATCGCATCGCCATAGAAGATCCCGTGGCGGGCGAGGAGGCTCGGCTGGGACCTGACCAGCTTGGCAAACCGTGTGGAGCGCACGGAGAGGAACGTCACCAGGTACTGAAGGGCAATGAGCAACCCAAGTGCGGTGACACCCTGGGCCAGGGATATCGACTTCTGCAGGAGGACGGATGACAAGGTCGATCCGAGCGCAACCGTCACTACCAGGTCGAAGGCATTAAGCTTGGCAAGGGTCCGCTTGCCGGAGATCCGGATAAACAGGATGACCGAGACGTAGGCCAACAGCCCCACCATGATAGTCCTGAATATGTTCTCCCATTCCTGGAAGAACATGTCGCTCCAGTTCAAAACGTTCTCCTTCTAAAGAGGCTTGAACCGGTGGGCGCGACCTTGGTTCCATGTGCCGCGCGGGACACTTGAACAGTTCGGCGTTGATCCAAACGCGGTGCGGCTAGACGTCCGGAAGGCCAACTCGCTCGCTACCGCATTTCTCTAGAGTGAGTGTCCGGCTTCCTGCCGTAGCCTCAGCGCGGCGGAAAGGAGCGATCTCGTCCGGAAGGCAGCCATCGGCAGTGGCCCCTGACCATCCCGGGCAGAGCGAATCTGCTCCTCCACATAGTCGAGCGCCTCAGCGATCTCCTCACTGCACACAGTATCGTCGCCTGCCAGTCTCCTTGCCATCACTGCTATTGGGTCTTGCATGACGCTCCCACTGGATGGATACGCATTCAACGTAGTTGTTTATGTGCGTATTGTATCCTCTACTCACGTTGCGCTGCATTCAAGCTGCCCCAGAAGTATTTTCGTACCTTGGTTAAATTCAGAGGTTCGAAAATACTACGCTCAGTCACCCGGCTTCAGCGTAGCCCGACGCAAACGTCGCCATTCCTGTTCGACCATTTTGGAAGAGTGCGGCGATAAGATCGGACTGGGTGATGATGCCGACCACGTGATTGTCGTGGTCGACCACCGGCATGTGGTGGAGGCCCATGTCCGCCATCGGGGGCACAAGCTTGGCGATCATGGTCTCTGGAAGGGCGGACTGGACGCGCCGCGTCATGATGTCGGAGACGGTTCGGGGCACGCCCGGCCGGCGGACTAGCCCGCCGGCGCGCGTTGCAAGCTTCAGCCCGCCTTTCTGGTTGAGGACGGACATGCGCATGAAATCGGTCTGTGTCACGATGCCGACGAGCTGGCGGTCCGGCGCGACCACGGGGAGCGCCTTGATCTTTGCGCGGACCAGCACTTCCCATGCCGCTTTCAGGCTGGTTTCCGGTGTGACGGTCAGGACGTCGCGGGACATGACCTCGGCGCAGGTAATCTCGCCGGAGCGGCGCTCGTAGGCGCGGATCTGCGCCTGGTGGAGGAGAGCATCGAGATCTTCGAGGCTGATGTTGACGACCTCGTCATACTGCTCCAGCACGGCACGGAGATCGTCGGGAACGACGCCGATGCGGTGGGAGGGGGTGGCATCGACGGTGCCATGGGAATTCTGCGTGGCTGGGGGCGCGACATGCGGATAGCGCCGCCCTGTCGCATTGTTGAACGCATAGGCGCTGACGAGCAGCAGGATCGTGTTCAAGCCGACCGGCGAGAGGACGAACCAATAGCCCAACTCATGGATGGAGGCTCCGCCGACGACGGCGGTGAGCGCGACGGCGCCGCTCGGTGGGTGCAGGCAGTTGAGGAGCAGCATGAGCGCGATCGAGAGCGCGATCGCACTTCCGGCGGCGATCACCGGATCCGCAATGGCGAGTGCGCAGGTGACGCCGATGACGGCCGAGACGAGATTGCCGCCAAGGATCGACCAGGGCTGGGCGAGCGGGCTGCTCGGCGCCGCGAACAGCAGAACGGCAGAGGCGCCCATCGGCGCGATGAGCAGGGGGAGCGCGTCGCTATCGCCAAGCGCCATCCGCGACAGGAGACCCGTCAGCATGATGCCGACCAGCGCGCCGACGGACGCTCGCATGCGTTCTGCCGAACTGACCGGCACGATCGAAGGGTTGAGACGTCGGAGGAGAGACATGGGGAGCGGTACTCGACTGCGGGAGCAGACGACTAACAGGCCGAGCGATGATGCAGGAGGCAAATTCCTCCAAACTTCGCCTCTCTGCTAGAAAATCCGTGGCGGTCAGCGTTTGGTAACCGGCTCCACGATGTCACGTGACCGCCGTGCCTCGGTGCGGCGCAGGCGCAACTTGTCCAGTTCCGTCACCACGATAATCGATGCCGCGCCAAGAAGCATCAGGGCCCATTCCGCCAGGCTGATCGGGGCGAGATCGAGGGTGTCGCGCAGCCAGGGTATGTACATCGCGGCAATGTGGAGCGCCTGGGCAATGATGATGGTCACCACCAGGAGCGGATTACCGAGGAGGGGGATCGAAA
This sequence comes from Pseudorhizobium flavum, assembly GCF_902502825.2. Next base: position 2,646,849 of record NZ_LR723670.1, on the reverse strand, counting down.
AGATAGAGCGCCGCTCGGACCGGCTGGTGAAGGTCTGAACGTTCTCGAACATCACGAAGAGGAGGAGAAGCAGGTTGCGCGCCTGGGACACCTCGTATCCTTGCGCGAGCAGCCAGTAGAACAGGCCAAAGCCACCGAAGCCCATTACTGCGACGGTGACAAGGATGCGCCGGATCATGATGGCATCGAAGATCGGCTCCCGGGGGCGTCGCGGAGGGCGTTGGAGTTCGTCTCCTTCCCGCTTTTCGCCGGCCAGGGCCACGTCCTGGATGCCGTTGGTTACGAGGTTCAGCCAGAGCAACTGGACGGGAAGGAGCGGCATGGGCAGCCCGAGCGGGATCGCCAGCAGGAACAGCAGGACCTCGGCAATCCCGGTCGTTACCAGCATCAGGATGACCTTGCGGATGTTGCTGTAGGCCACACGCCCCTCGCGGATGCCTCTGACGATGGACGAGAAGTTGTCGTCGGTGATAACGATATCGGCGCTCTCCTTTGCGACGTCCGTCCCCTTCCGGCCCATGGCGACGCCGACATGCGCATGCTTCAGCGCCGGTGCATCATTGATGCCGTCCCCCGTGACGGCGACGAAGTGCCCGTTGCGGGCAAGCGACCGAACGATGGCAAGCTTCTGTGCCGGCGCCACGCGAGCATAGATGCGGGCGCGCGCAGTCAGTGCATCGAGGCCGGCTTCTCCAGTCTCCTCGGCCGATTCGACATCGTGGCCAGTAACCACCTGGTCCTCTTTGAAGGAGAGTCCTGCGTGCCGTGCAATGGTGGCGGCCGTCTGCGGGTCATCGCCCGTAACCATGGCAATCTCGACGCCTGCGGAACGGCAGTCGGCAACCGCCTGGGGCACTTCGGGACGGACGGGATCCTGCATCCCGACCATCCCGAGGAAGACGAGATCGACGAGGTGGTGAGCCCCAAGGTCGCTGCTCTCTCCCGAGGAAATCTCGCCGTCGGCAAATGCCAGCACGCGAAGACCTCGGGCCGCCATCTCCTCCTTCTGTCGCAGAAGGGCATCCCGGTCGATCGGCACGAATTCCGTACCCATGTCCATCCGGTCCGCCATGCCGATCAGCGTCTCCGGGGAACCTTTGGCGAAGACGCGCACGACATCGCCGCGCTGGTGGAAGGAGGCGGCGTATTTCAGGTCCGGCTCGTAGGGGATGCGGGTGAGAAGCGGGTAGTGCTCCGCCAGCGCCTGATGCTCCAGGCCTGCCTTGCGTGCGGCGGCCAGCAGGGCGACGTCGACGGTGTCACCGACCCCAGCCCAGCCATTCTCATCCCGGATCAGCGCGCCTTCGTTGGGCATCGAGGCTGCCTTGAACAGACGGGAGACACGGTCGTTTGCCGAAAGGTCATGTCCTGTGTCACCGAGGATCCGGCAGGCGTCGATCTCGCTTCCCGTCTCGCACTCGAAACGGCTGCCGCCTGGAAGCACGATATCCGTCACCGTCAGTTCGTTCAGGGTGAGCGTGCCGGTCTTGTCGGTCGCGATCATCGTGCAGGAGCCGAGCGCTTCGACGGCGGGCATGCGGCGCACGATCACGTTCTCTCTCGCCATGCGGCGCATGCTGATTGCCAGGGCGACGGAAATGGCCACCGGCAATCCTTCCGGTATCGCGCTGACGGCGAGGCCGACGGCCATCAGGAAGAGGTCCCCCCAGGCGAGCCCCCGGATCAGGCCCACCAGGATGAGGAAGAGCATGGCAAAGCCGACGAGCCACGCAATCAGGTTGGAGAACTTGGCAAGCCGGATCATCAGCGGCGGCTTGGCGGAGGACTTCTTTCCAAGTTCCGCCGCGATCTTGCCGATCGCGCTCGACATGCCCGTCGCGACGACCACGCCCCGCCCACGCCCCCTCGTGACGAGGGTGCCGGCAAAGGCGGGAACGGCATTCTCCTGCCCGGGCGGGATGATCTTTTTCATGGGAGCGGATTCTCCCGTCAGCAGGGACTCGTCGCATTGAAGGTCGGTGGCCTGGAACACGCTGACGTCTGCAGGCACCCGCGCGCCGGCCTCCAGCAGGACGATATCACCCGGCACGACGAGCCGGGCCGGGATCGTCACTACGGCCTGGTTGCGCAGCACCGTCGCGGTCGCCTCCTCGAGCTTCCGCAGAGCCGCGGCGGCCCGTCCGGCGGAATGTTCCTGCACTCCGCCGACGATGCCGTTCAAGACGAGCACGAACCCGATGAAGAAGCTGTCCTCAAGGTCTCCCAGGGCCGCCGAAAGGGCCGCCGCGACAAGCAGGATGTAGATGAGCGGGCTGCGGAACTGCAGCAGGAAAGTCATCAGGAATGAAGGGATCTTTGGCTCGGGCAGGAGGTTGGCGCCGAAGCGGGCCAGCCGTTCCTCAGCTTCGAGCGCTGTCAATCCCATCTTGGCAGAGGTCGGGTTGCTCACTCGGATTTTCCGGTCATTGTCAGAGAGACGTGCGGGTTGTCCGCCAGCCTATTCGAGATGACCAGGCCGAGGTTGATATATGTCAACAACGGTTCCGCCTCCTGTGCAAGGATCAGCAGGCCGGGGGTAGCTCCCGGCGGGCCGTCGATGTCGATGAACGGCTTCGAGACTGATACGAGAGGAGATCGCAATGCCGTTCAAGACCGTCTTGGCCGTTGTCGGGGGCAAGGACACTGCCGCCGACCTCCAGCACGCGATATCGCTTTGTGCCGGGAGCGAGGCGCATCTTTCGGTCCTGGCGTTGCAGGTCGCGCTGTCGCCGACACTGAGCGACTATCCTGTAGATACGGATTGGCTGGATCGCCGGCATCATCACCAGCACGACTTCAAGGCGGCTGCCGAGGCGCATGATGCGGCCTGCGCTGGCAGCGGGATCTCCTATGACTTCGCCAGCTTCTATGACGAGCCTGTGTTCCTGACCGAGGAACTGACGCGCCGCGCCTTCTATGCCGACCTCATAACGGTAGGCCCCCGGGTCATGACAAATGCTTCTCTGATCGGCATCGTCGTCAACGGTGGGCTGTTCGACGCCATGTCGCCGGTGCTGCTCCTGCCCGAGGGCGATCAGGCAAGCCTGCGCCCGAAACGGATCATGCTGGGTTGGAACAACAAGATCGAGGCGATCCGGGCAGTTCGGGAATCGATGGACATGCTGATGGCCGCCGAGGCGGTTTATGTGGCCGTCGTCGATCCGGAGAGCCCCTATGCGGATCATGACGGCGAGCCCGGCGCCGAACTTGCGACATTCCTGGCGCGGCACGGGGTGAATGTGACCGTGGACCAGATACCAAGCGGCGGGCGGCCCGTCGAAGACGTGCTGAACCAGCGGGCGCTCGAAGTATCGGCGGATATGCTGGTTCTCGGCGCCTATGGCCATGCCCGCTGGAGGCAACGGATCTTCGGCGGCGTGACCAGTTCGATGATGAAGGGTGTCAAACTCCCCACGCTTCTGGTCCGCTGACCGGCAGGCCCGCGTCGCGAGAGCATCCTGTCAAACCGCTTCTGGAACCCTGATCTCCCAGGGGAGTTGTCGCCGCCTGAAGGTCCGGTAGGCGAGAAACAGTATGGAGGCGGTATGACAGGCGCGGGTGCCGTGCGTCAGGACGTATCAACGACGCCATTTGACTGCGTGGTCGTCGGCGGTGGGCCCGGCGGTATGACGGCCGCAATCTATCTCGCCCGGATGAACCGCAAGACGCTCGTCGTCGATGGCGGAGCAAGCCGTGCCTCGCTCATTCCGCGATCCTATAACCATCCAGGTTTTCCGGGTGGTATCAAGGGCGAGGCTCTTCTGGCGCGAATGCGCGAGCAATTGGCACTGCTGCGGGTCCCGGTGGCCGAAGCCGCGGCGTCAAGCCTCGAAAAGACAGAGGACGGTTTCTTCCGAGCCCGCCTGGATAACGGTTCGGGCTTGATGGCGCAGAACATCATCCTGGCAACCGGGCTGAAGGACAACCTCCCGCCGTTTGCGGACGCGGAAGACATGATCGCCGGCGGTTATCTGCGGATATGCCCGATCTGCGACGGGTTCGAGATCGCCGGCCGGCCGGTCTGCGTGATCGGCAATAGCCTGCGGGCAGTGGCCGAAGCCCGTTTCCTGCAGACTTTCAGCGATGCCGTCTGCATCGCCACGCTGGGCGAAACTGCGGAATGGGACGGCGGCACGGAGGCATCCCTTGCCGAGGAGCGGATCCAAGTCATCACGGGCTCTCTTTCATCGGTGGAGCGGGCGGGGGAGAGCGAGACGTCGCTGACATTTTCCGACGGGAGGCGGCTCGAAGAGGTGGTTCTTTACTCCGCTCTCGGGGTGCGTCCACGCTCGCGCCTTGCCGCCGGCCTCGGGATCGTCCTTGAGGAAGACGGACGGATCGGTACCGGCGCCCATCAGGAGACGGCGGTTGACGGCTGCTTCGCGGTAGGTGACGTAGTGACAGGGCTCAATCAGCTGGGGGTGGCCATGGCGCAGGGCGAGATCGCCGCGGTGGCCATCCACAATCGGCTGCGGGGCGTCTGATCCCGGAGGAACCGGTGCGATACCTTGTCGTTTTTGGTGAAGCAGGCTGACCAAGGAGAGTGGGCTATGAGGCATTTCCTGATCATTGCAGCCGTGGCGCTGACCGTCTCCGGGTGCACATCTGGCTCACTCAGCGATGCGCCAGGTCTGGAGCCGATTCCCGGCAGCATCACCTATGGCGGCCAGCCGCGCACACGGTTGACGAAGGCGCCAGTCGGCAGCTCGGTCAACCATCAGTTCACGAACAATCTCGGCCAGCGGGTCGAGGAGCGCTACGTGATCCAGCCGGATCGCAGCCTCAAGCTCGTCTGGCGGCGCATCTACCGCGGCTGGCCCTTCGACGATCTGTGACTGCCTGAGTTCCTATGGGTTGCCTCTCCCGCATCGGGTCACTTTGACGCGCACGGCACGAAACCCTTGCCGCCTGCCGGGGTTGGGCGTTTAAGGGACCGGTTCGGGAAAGGAAATAGCATGTCATCTGATGCCCAGTGGCCCCCATTGTCTCCCTATAGCACCGGCGTCCGGGGACGCTGCCCGCGCTGTGGCCAAGGCCACCTGTTCAACGGCTTTCTGACGCTCCGGCAGAAATGCGAGGTGTGTGACCTCGACTATTCCTTCGCGGATCCTGCGGATGGCCCTGCCTTCTTCGTCATGTGCTTCGCCTGCGTCCCGAGCGTCGCGCTCGCGGTCTGGATCGAAGTGGCCTTCCAGCCGCCTTTCTGGGTGCACCTGCTGACCTCGCTGCCATTCATGCTGCTGACATGCATTCCGCCACTGAGGCCGCTGAAGGGGTGGCTGGTGGCGAGCCAGTATTTCTACAAGGCAGAGCAGGGACGGATCGACCGGGAGCATGGGCGACATCCTGTCTGACGGGCGCGGGCGGCAGGGGCTCCACGAAGATCAAGGAACCTTTCCCGCCTGAAACAATTCGTCAGGTACAGATATGGACGGAGCCTGATGATGTTGAATGTCGAGAACAACAACGATGACGAAACCCACCGCCGCGCTCTCGCCGTCGAAGGAGCGATGCTCATGCTGATCGATGGCCTGGCGGCGCGCGGCACGATCTCAGCCGATGAGGCTGAAGACATGTTGCGCATACTCTCGAAGAGTTCTGACTTTTCGGCGGCACGTGCTTCCGGTTCGCTCCGCATCATCGATCATTTGCGGCGGCTGCGCGGTGGCGACGGTCAGGTGACCCCGGGCGCTTGACCAGTGCCTGCAGCTCTGCGGCCGCTCTCTCGGAGACACTCCAGCAATATCAATTTCATGCCGCCGCATCTCATGGATGCGGCGGCATTTTTGTTTCACCCCTTGGCTGGCTGCTCCTCGATCCGCCGGGAACTTAGCTCCAGCGTTACCGTTCGGACGTTGAACTCCCAGTAAAGAGGACATCATGAGCCACTATCCCAAACCGCCCTTTCCCGACCAGCAGCAGTCGATGCCGGGTTACACGAGCAAGATGCAGCCGATTCCTGACCATGGCGAGCAGTCCTACAAGGGATCCGGCCGACTTGCCGGCAAGAAGGCGATCATCACCGGCGCCGACAGCGGCATTGGCCGGGCCGTGGCGATCGCCTATGCCCGCGAAGGCGCGGATGTGCTGATTTCCTACCTCGACGAGGATCAGGACGCGCAGGAAACGAAGAAGTGGGTCGAGGAAGCGGGTCGCAAGGCCGTTCTCGTTCCGGGCGACATCCAGTCGGCCGAGCACTGCCGGAAGATCATAGACACGGCGGTCAGCGAACTCGGTGGCGTCGATATCCTCGTCAACAATGCCGCCCACCAGGCAACCTTCGCCGATATCGGCGACATCAGCGACGAGGAGTGGGAGCTTACCTTCCGCGTCAACATCCACGCCATGTTCTACCTCACCAAGGCCGCGGTGCCCCACATGAAGCCCGGCAGCGCGATCATAAATACTGCATCGATCAATTCCGACAGTCCCAATCCGAGCCTGCTCGCCTATGCGACCACCAAGGGCGCGATTCAGAACTTCACGGCCGGCCTCGCGCAGTTGCTGGCGAAGAAGGAGATCCGCGCCAATGCCGTGGCGCCCGGTCCGATCTGGACGCCACTCATCCCTTCCACGATGACGGCGGACAAGGTGAAGAACTTCGGCAAGCAGGTGCCGATGCAGCGCCCCGGCCAGCCAGCGGAACTCGCCACAGCCTATGTGATGCTTGCGGAGCCGCTATCGAGCTACGTCTCGGGTGCGACCATCGCCGTGACCGGCGGCAAGCCCATCATCTGACGTCCGGGCGCGGCGCCAGCGGGCGCCGTGCCGTCTCATCGGTTTCGCTCAGGTACGGCGCCCGACCTCTCGTGCAAGGTCCTCGAAGTCGAAGCTCTCGCCCCGTTGTGCGGCCTCGTTGGCGAGAAGCAGGATTCGGATCGGGAAAGCCACCGCCTTCTGATGCGACTGCGAGACAGTCAGCGGTTTGCTGTCGTCGAGCACGGTCTGCTCGGCGGCCTGCAGTGCCTGCTCGACTTCCTCATGGCTGACAATCCCCTTGCTGACCAAGAGACTGTTGATGGCCGCAATGGCAAGATAGAGGCCCTCGAGTTGAGGATTGGCGGTGTTCATGTCTCTGTCCTTTCCGTCGATGCGGGAACTGCCGCGGCGGCATTCTCGTCGATGATCCGCGCCCCGCGTTGCCTCGTGGCATAGCGCCAAATCCACTGGATGCTGACGAGCAGGCGTTTTTCGAAGTTGACCAGCAGGTAGACGTGCACGATCGCCCAGAGGAACCAGGCGAACCGCCCCTTCAGGCGCCGTTTCCCGAAGTCGAAGATGGCGGCGTTTCGGCCGATGACAGCGGTGTTGCCGCGGTCGTTGAACCGGAAGGATTCAGGCTGCCGGTCCTGCGTCAGGCGCAGACGCAGCGCCTTCCCGAGGTATTCGCCCTGCTGCTTGGCGACCTGCGCCAGTGCGGGCAGGGGCTTGCCGTCTTCCGCCAGGCCGAGCGCGGTGTCGCCCACCGAGTAGACGTCGGGGTGGCCTGTGACGCTCAGGTCCGGGTTGACGGGAATCCGGCCCCCGGACTTTCCTTCGATCCCGAGCCATGAGGCAGCAGGCGATGCCTTGACGCCGGCACCCCATATGACGCTGCCGGTCCTGATGGATCGGCCGCCTGCAACGACAACCTCCTTGCTGATCGACTCCACCGGCAGGTTCGTGAGTACCTCGACGCCAGCCTTCTCCAATTCCTTGTGCGCATAATCCGCCAGTTCCTCGGGAAAGGCGGACAGGATGCGGGGGCCGGCTTCGACCAGGATGACCCGGAAATGCTCCGGCCGCAGCCGGCGGAAATCGCGAGCGATCATAAAATGCCCAAGTTCGGCGATGGCGCCCGCCATCTCGACGCCGGTGGGTCCGCCGCCGATCACGACGCTGGTCAGCAGCGCCTGTTTTTCCTCGGGATCGGTCGAGAGTTCCGCCTTCTCGAAGGCGAGAAGCAGTCGCTGGCGGATCAGGCGTGCCTCGTGGATGGTCTTCAGGCCGGGCGCCCAGGCACGCCAGTCCTCGTGGCCGAAATAGTTGTATTCCGAGCCGGTGGCGAGGACGAGGATGTCATAGGGGACCGGCTCGCCCTCATCGAGCAGGATACGCTTGGCCGGAAGGTCCAGACCGACGACCTCTCCCAGCAGCACCCGGATGTTGCGGTAGCGCCCCAGCGTCCTGCGGATCGGTTCAGAGATATCGGCGGGCGACAGGGCAGCGGTCGCCACCTGATAGAGCAATGGCTGGAACAGGTTGTGGTTGCGCCGGTCGATGACGGTGACCTCGATGTCGGAGTTGCCGAGCTCGCGAGCGCAGGCCAGACCGCCGAAGCCACCACCGACGATCACGACGTGACGCCTGGCCGCCGCAGCATTCTGATCCGTTGCTTGAAGCACGTGCTGATCCCCTCGTTGACGCTGGTTCCTTGCCCTGGCGAAAGTCAACATCGCCTGTCGCCAAAATGTTCCAGGGTCATTCGACAGACGGAACCTTTTCCACGAGCCGCCGTTCCCTTCCCCGAGAAACAAAGGAGAACGCTATGTACAGCATCGTGTGGTTGGTGGGCGCCGTCGTGATCGTCATCGCCATTCTCAACCTGGTCGGCTTCGCCTGATCCCCCACTTCCCAGAGATCTGATCAACAAGGAGAGAGACATGAACAGCATTGTTTGGCTTGTCGGAGCGGTCGTTATCGTTCTCGCCATCCTGTCCTTTATCGGCCTCGGCTGAGAGGAACTATAATCGACACGAAAAAGGGCGCCGATCTCGCGATCGGCGCCCTTTTTCGTGGCCTCACGCCTCATGCCGAGAGAAGCAGCGCGAACGGGTGGTCGACGAATGCCCAGGCCACCGGCAGTCTTTCGGCAGGATCGAACCGCCGACCTGTAAAGACGTCCCGATAGGCCCGGCCGCCGACCGAGCCTGGCAGTGGCAGCAGGGTTTCCTGCCACCGGTCCGACAGTGGTCGATCCCCTTGCCGGAATGCGCCCAGCACAAGACGGGGCGCGATCAGAATAAGTGACTTGTCTTCGGTTTGCCGGGCGAAGGAGACAAGGTGCTCTGCCCGCTTGCCCTCAGGCGCCAGCGGCAGGTAGTCGCCGGTGCGGAACAGGAGCGGGTGGTTGCGGCGCAAGTTGAGGACGCGGCGGACGATCTGCTGCTTAAGCCGCCCCGATCGCCAATCCTCCTCTTCCGTGGGAAGCCTACCTTCCGCAAGTCCCGTCGTCAGGGTGTCGAAGTCCGGCTCGCGCCGGTTGTCGGGATCGACCAGGCTCAGGTCCAGCCGCTCGCTGCCCTGGTAGATGTCGGGTACTCCCGGTGCCACGAGCTTGGTGAGCGTCTGTGTGATGCCATTGACGAGTCCAGCTCTGACGAAAGGTTCGAGCGTTGCCCGGAAGTCTTCGAGGAAGGATCTATTTTTCGACGAAAGCAGGTGGCTTGCATAGGCGCGAACAGCTCCCTCGTAAGCCTCGTCTGGATCTCCCCATGTCGTTCGTTGCTTGGCTTCCCGCAGGGCTTTCTCGAGATATTGCAGAAAGCGCTCCTCCAGTGCCTTCAACCCGTCTGCGTCATCCGGCGCAAGATCGGTCGGCCAGACGCCAGCGAGCGCTTGGTAGAGCATCCATTCGGTCGCCGGCTCGGGTGCCGGCCCATCCGGCAGCGCCTTGACTGCGGCCCGGTTCATCTCGCACCAGCGGTTCACGGACTCCGCCCAGTGATCGGGAGCCTCGCTGATGGCATAGAGGCGGGCGCGGGCGTCCTCGCCGCGCTTCGTGTCATGGGTAGAGGTGCCCGACAAGGCATCCGGCTGATGCTGCAGCCTAGCCTTCATCTCCTGGTGAAAACGGGCGAGGGATGCGGGGTACGGATCGGCTTCGCTGCCGACTTCATTCAGCGCCAGAAGGCGGTGATTGCGGAAGAAAAGCGTATCCTCCAGCGACTTTGCCATCAGCGGCCCGGTAAGCTGCTGAAAGCGGGTACGGAAGAGGCGCGCCTCATCACTGTCGTCGCCGGCGGTTCCTGCAAGCAGGCGATGCAGGAAGGTGAGCGCCTGATCGTCCGGTGCGTGGCTGCCGCCTCTGACGTCGCCCACGATGCGATCCAGAAGCGCCTTTCCTTCGGCGGGCATGCCGTCCGTCGTGCCATAGGTGCGGTAGACGGGAAAGGCGACCAGCAGTTCCCGAAGGGCCTCATGCATCGCCTCGGATGGAATGGCCGTGACGTCCTCTGCTTCATGCAGTCTGAGAGCAAGCTTCAGAAGCGTTGCGACTTCGCCTTCGAAGTTGTTGTTAGCCATGGATAATTTGGCGTCGCGCAACTCATCTTCTGGTGTCGCAACGTCGCCGGCCACGCTCCGGTAGGCTGCCGTCAGCGCTTCATGCGTGCTGCCGTCCACGAACACGTTGCCCAGTGCCGTGATGAATTCGTAGCCGGTGGTTCCGGAAACCGGCCAGTCCTGCGGGATCTGCTCGCCTTCGCCGAGGATCTTCTCGATGACGATGTATGTATCCGGCCCGACCGCTGCCCGCAGCCGGTCTAGATAGCCCTTCGGATCGGCGAGGCCGTCTACATGGTCGATGCGCAGGCCATCCACGTGACCCTCCCGAACCAGATCGAGCACCGTCCGGTGCGCTGCATCGAAGACATGGGGATCTTCCACCCGCAGCCCGACCAGACCGGTGATCTCGAAGAAGCGTCGATAGCTCAGTTCGCGCGGAGCGTCCCGCCAGGACATCAGCCGCCAGGGTTGGCGGTCGTGAAGTGCCGCAATCTGATCCGGCCTCGTGGCTTCCAGGACCTCTCGCTCCCGTCCTTCATAGGAGGAGGGGGTGAGGGGATAAAAGCTCTCGTAATAGGCGATCGCCGGCTTGCCGGTTCGCGGATCTGCCTTCACCAAGAGTTCGCCCCTCGCCAACACCTCCTCGAAGGTGTCGCCGAGGAAGGGCAGGGTCAGCCTGCGGCTCCAGTCGATGTCGAAATAGCGGGCGTAGCGGCTCTCTTGCCCGTGCTCCACCACGTCGCGCCACCATGGGTTCTCAAGCGAGGCGGCCATGTGGTTGGGCACGATGTCGAGGATCAGCCCGAGGCTGTGCTCCCGCAGCGCGTCCGACATCCTCAGAAAGCCGTCGCGGCCCCCGAGGACAGGGTCGAACTCGTTGGCATCGGTCACGTCGTAGCCATGGGTGGAGCCGCTGGTGGCGGAGAAGATCGGCGAGGCGTAAAGATGGCTTATGCCGAGCCGCTGGAGGTAAGGCACCAGGCCAGCCGCGCGATCGAAGGTCATGCCGTTGCGGAACTGGAGCCTGTAGGTGGAGGTCGGAATCGTCATGCTCGCTCTCCGGCCCTGATGGTGACCACGATGCCGGCGGGACCAAGCTCGCCGCCCGCGCCCGCATCCGCAGGCAGACGATGGACGCGTTCGCCCGGGAGCTCCGGCAGCGGCTTCGGCTTGTCGCCAAGGTTTATCGCCATGCCGATCTCTCCCTTGGGGAAGTCCCACGCGACCGCGACCTGTCCATCCTCTGCCTTCAGAACGCGACCGCCTGCTGCCCGCGCTGATCCCAGCATGGGCACGATCACCTCGCGGCGCAGCGCCAGCAGGTCGCGGATCAGGTCCATCCATTCGGCTCCATCCGGCGAGGCCGGCTTGCGCCAGTCGAGCTTGCAGTCCGTGAACGTTGCTCCCGCATTGGGGTCGGGAATCTCCTCATCCTCCCTGCCGTGCCCGGCATGACCCTCGAATTCCTTCCGCCGTCCCTCGCGCACAGCCTTGGCCAGATCGCCATGGAAGTCGGTGAAAAACAGGAAGGGCCGGGTCTCGCCGAATTCCTCGCCCATGAAGATGAGCGGGATATGCGGTGACAGCAGGAGAGCCGAAAGTAAGGCCTTCGTCTTCTCCGGGCCGGCCAGGGTGAGCAGCCGCTCGCCGAAGGCGCGGTTGCCGACCTGGTCGTGGTTCTGGATGAAGTCGACGAAGGCGACGGGTGGTTGGCCGGTGCTCTTCACCCCGCGCTTCTCGCCAGAATGCTGCGAGACCTCGCCCTGATAGGCGAAGCCTTCCGCAAGCGTGCGGGCGACAAGTCGCTCGGTCTCCACGGCGAAATCCTTGTAGTAGCCATCGGTCTCGCCGGTTGCGAAGACGTGGATGGCGTTGTGGAAGTCGTCGTTCCATTCGCCGGTGAAGCGCGGCACGCTGCCGTCTTCGCCTCGCTCGTGCAGGAAGGTGACGTTGCGGGAGTCCTCGGTTGTGAGGTGGATGTGGCGGTCCGGGAACTCGCGGCGAATCCGTTCGGCCATCTCCAGGAGTATGTGCTGGTCCGACTCCTCGTCCCCGATCTGGTCGATGGCATCGAACCGCAACCCGTCGAGTTGGAATTCGTGCAGCCAGTACAGGGCGTTCTCGACGAAGAAGCGCCGGACCGGCTGCAGTTCGTAAGCGATCGCAGCACCCCAGGGCGTGTGCTTGTCGGGGTGGAAGAACTCCGGTGCGAGGAGCGGCAGGTAGTTCCCTTCCGGGCCGAAGTGGTTGTAGACGACATCCAGCAAAACCATCAGGCCATGGCCGTGAGCGGCATCGATGAATGCCTTGAAGTCCTCCGGCGCGCCATAGGCACTGTGCGGCGCATAGAGCAGCACGCCGTCGTAGCCCCAGCCGCGATTGCCGCCGAAATGGGCGACGGGCATGACCTCGACTGCAGTAATGCCGAGGTCAACAAGGTGCGGCAACTTCTCGATTGCGGCGCGGAACGTGCCTTCCTCGGTGAAGGTGCCGACATGCATTTCGTAGATCACGGCCTCTTCCCATGGGCGGCCGCGCCACTCGGCGTTCCGCCACTCGTAGGAGGTTGGGTCGATGACCAGTGAAGGCCCGTTGACGTCATCCTTCTGGCCTCGGGAGGCAGGATCGGGCAGGGCGGTGCCATCTGCCAGCACATAGGAATACTCGCTTCCGGCGGAGACACCGACGGCCAGAAGCTCGAACCAGCCGTCGGCATCCCGGGTCATCGGCGTCTCGCTGCCGTTGAGGCGGAGCGCGACTTGCTCCTGCCCAGGCGCCCATAGCCGAAAACGCACTTCGCCGACGGCGATGTACTCGGCACCCCATGTGCGGGGAAAGGCATGGAACTCGTCGGCTGCTTGGATAGCGGAAGTCATGTATCACCCTTTGAGAGAGAGTGCGCCAAACGGGCGAAATGGCCGCGGGTTCCGCTCCTGTCGCAGGCGGCGCTAAAGCCGCAAGAAAATTGCCGGTCCGCAATACAATTCGCAGTTTAGCGTCACGCAATAAAATTGCTCAACCAGCTTGTCGGCCCTAGATTATCGGAAGGTTCGTTTCGAGGAGGAAACAAGCCTGCCGATCGGTTCTCAGGGAGGAGAAGCGAGAATGACCGAAGCCCCGAGGCTCAGTCTGCATGTGCCGGAACCGGAAGTGCGGCCGGGCAACAAGCCTGACTTTTCCCATGTCACCATTCCCAAGGCGGGCTCCGTGCGGCGGCCTGAGGTCGAAGCCGACCCCGAGAGTATTCGCGACCTTGCGTTTTCCATCATCCGGGTCCTCAACCGCGAGGGCGAGGCTGTCGGCCCCTGGGCCGGAACCCTGACAACCGAGGAACTGATGGAAGGGCTGAAGCACATGATGGTGCTTCGCGCCTTCGACCAGCGCATGCTGATGGCGCAGCGTCAGGGCAAGACCTCCTTTTATATGCAGCATCTCGGAGAGGAGGCGGTCTCCTGTGCCTTCCGGCGCGCGCTGCAGCCCGGAGACATGAACTTCCCGACCTACAGGCAGGCGGGCCTCCTGATCGCCGGCGACTATCCGCTGGTCGACATGATGAACCAGATCTACTCGAACGACGCCGATCCGCTGAAGGGTCGTCAGTTGCCGGTCATGTACTCCTCCAAGGAGCACGGCTTTTTCTCGATCTCCGGCAACCTCGCCACGCAATATGTGCAGGCCGTAGGCTGGGCCATGGCCTCGGCGATCAAGAACGACACCAAGATCGCCGCCGCCTGGATCGGCGACGGTTCCACCGCGGAATCGGATTTCCACGCCGCACTCGTCTTCGCATCGACCTACCGCGCGCCCGTTATCCTCAACGTCGTCAACAACCAGTGGGCCATCTCGACCTTCCAGGGGATCGCCCGCGGCGGCTCGGGAACCTTTGCCGCCCGCGGCCTCGGTTTCGGCCTGCCGTCGCTCAGGGTCGACGGAAACGACTACCTCGCCGTCCATGCGGTGGCGAAATGGGCGGTGGAACGGGCTAGACGCAATATCGGGCCTACGCTCGTCGAATATGTCACCTACCGCGTCGGTGCCCACTCGACCTCCGATGATCCGTCCGCCTATCGGCCGAAGGAGGAATCGGAAGCCTGGCCGCTCGGCGATCCGGTCATCCGGCTGAAGAACCACCTCATCCGCATCGGAGCCTGGAGCGAGGAACGCCACACCCAAATGGAGGCGGAGATCCGCGACACCGTCGTCACCGCCCAGAAGGAGGCGGAACGGCACGGTACGCTGCATTCAGGCGGTAGGCCGTCGATGCGCGATATGTTCGAGGGCGTCTATGCGGAGATGCCGGCTCATCTGAGGCGCCAGCGCCAGAAGGCGGGGGTCTGAGCCATGGCACGCATGACGATGATCGAGGCGATCCGCAGCGCCATGGACGTTGCGATGGGGCGCGACGCGGACGTGGTGGTCTATGGCGAGGATGTCGGCTACTTCGGCGGTGTCTTCCGCTGCACGCAGGGGCTCCAGCAGAAGTACGGCAAGACCCGCTGCTTCGATGCGCCGATCTCGGAGTCCGGCATCGTCGGCACGGCGATCGGCATGGCGGCCTATGGGCTGAAGCCCTGCATCGAGATCCAGTTCGCCGACTATATGTACCCGGCCTACGACCAGTTGACCCAGGAGGCGGCGCGCCTGCGATACCGCTCCAACGGCGACTTCACCTGCCCGATGGTGGTGCGCATGCCGACCGGCGGCGGCATCTTCGGCGGCCAGACCCATAGCCAAAGCCCTGAGGCGCTGTTCACGCATGTCTGCGGCCTGCAGGTCGTCGTTCCCTCCAACCCTTATGATGCAAAAGGCCTGCTGATCTCGGCGATCGAAAACCCCGACCCGGTGATCTTCCTGGAGCCGAAGCGTCTCTACAACGGGCCCTTCGACGGTCATCACGAGCGGCCGGTGACCTCCTGGGCAGGTCACAGGCTCGGCGAGGTGCCGGAGGACTATTTCTCGGTGCCGCTCGGCAAGGCTGTGGTGCGACGCGAAGGTTCGGCCGCCACCATCCTCGCCTATGGCACCATGGTGCATGTCGCAGAGGCCACGGCGGAGGAGACCGGCATCGACGCCGAGATCATCGACCTCAGGACGCTGGTTCCGCTCGACCTGGAGACGATACTGCAGTCGGTGAAGAAGACCGGCCGCTGCATGGTTGTGCACGAAGCGACGCTGACATCCGGCTACGGCGCCGAACTCGTCGCCCTGGTGCAGGAGCACTGCTTCTACCATCTCGAGGCGCCGATCGCGCGCGTGGCCGGCTGGGACACGCCTTATCCGCATGCCCAGGAATGGGACTATTTCCCGGGTCCGGCGCGGCTCGGCGAAGCGCTTCGCGACCTGATGGAGGCGTAGGATGGGAATTCAGTCGATCAAGCTTCCGGATGTTGGCGAAGGCGTTGCCGAGGCCGAACTGGTGGAGTGGCATGTCGATGTGGGGGATCCGGTTCGCGAGGACATGGTGCTCGCCGCAGTGATGACCGGCAAGGCGACCGTCGAGATCCCGTCGCCCGTGGAGGGCGAGGTCGTCTGGCGAGGCGGTGAAGTCGGGGACGTGATCGCCACCGGTACCGTCATCCTCAAGATCAAGGTCGCAGGCGAGGGCGGCGACGAAGAGGCAGCGGAAGCGGCTCCTCCTGAAGAACCCACCGTTGCCGACGATAAGCCTGCCGCGGTTGTGGCAGCAGATGTCTCGGAGGCTGTGCGGCAGCCGGAACAGAAATCTCCAACGTCTCAATCGACTCCCAGCAGCGGTTCACCGCGGGCGCAGGGCGAAAAGCCGCTCGCCTCGCCGGCCGTGCGTCTGAGGGCGAAGGAGGCGGGGATCGACCTGCGGCAGCTATCCGGCAGCGGACCCGCGGGGCGCATCACCCACGACGATCTGGATGCCTTTCTCCAGCAGGGAAGTGCCGCTCCGGTCAGGGGCGGTTTGCAGCCCAACAAGGCCATCACGGAGATCAAGGTTGTCGGCCTGCGCCGCCGCATCGCCGAGCGCATGGCGCTGTCGAAGTCGCGCATTCCACACATCACCTATGTGGAGGAGGTCGACATGACGGCGCTGGAAGAGCTGCGGACCCGCCTCAATGCCGACCAGAAGCCGGGACGCCCGAAGCTGACGATCCTGCCTTTCCTGATGCGGGCGATCGTCAGGGCGGTGGCCGAGCAACCCATGGTCAATTCGCTCTATGACGACGACGCCGGAATCATCCGCCAGCATGGCGGTGTCCATATCGGTATTGCGGCGCAGACGCCGGCGGGATTGGTCGTGCCCGTGGTCAAGCATGCGGAGGCGCGCGACCTTTTTGACTGCGCCCGCGAGGTGGCCCGCCTGAGCGATGCCGCCCGTAACGGCACTGCGCAGCGGGAGGAACTGACGGGATCGACGATCACCATCAGTTCGCTGGGTGCCATGGGCGGCATCGTCTCCACGCCAGTGATCAACCATCCGGAGGTGGCGGTCATCGGCGTCAATAAGATTGCAATGCGCCCGCAGTGGGACGGCACCCAGTTCGTGCCGCGCAAGATGATGAACCTGTCCTCCAGCTTCGACCACCGGGTGATCGACGGCTGGGACGCCGCCACTTTCGTGCAGCGCCTCAAGGCGCTCATGGAGGCGCCGGCCATGATATTCGTCGAGGGATGAGATGAAGGACATCACCTGCAAGCTTCTCGTCATCGGTGCCGGTCCCGGCGGCTATGTCTGCGCCATCCGGGCCGGACAGCTCGGCATCGACACGATGATCGTCGAGATGACCAAGGCCGGCGGCACCTGCCTCAATGTCGGCTGCATCCCGTCCAAGGCCATCATCCATGTGGCAGACGAGTTCGCCGCCGCGGTCGGCATGGCGGCGGGGCGAAACCCGACGGGGATAGACGCTGCCGATCCGGCCATCGATTTCGGCAAGACAATTGCCTGGAAGGACGGCATTACCGGACGCCTGTCTATGGGGGTCGTCAACCTCCTGAAGAAGGCGGGCGTGAAGGCACTTGTCGGTCGGGCACGCTTTCGCGACGGCAAGACGGTAGAGGTGGAAACGGAAACGGGCCTGCAGGTTGTCCGCTGCGAGAATGTCGTCATCGCCACCGGATCGTCGCCGGTGGAACTGCCGGCGCTGCCCTTCGGCGGTAATGTCATCTCATCGACTGAGGCGCTGTCGTTGAGGGAGGTGCCGAACAGCCTCGCCGTCGTCGGTGCCGGCTATATCGGTCTGGAGCTCGGCACCGCCTTCGCCAAGTTGGGATCAAAGGTCACCATCGTGGAGGCGCAGGAACGCATACTGCCACTGTACGACGCCGCGCTGACGCAGCCGGTTGCCAGGCGAATGTCGGCGCTCGGGATCGAGGTGCTGACGAAAACGTCGGTCAAGGCGCTCTCCCCGGATGGCGACGGTCTCGTGGTGGAACACAACGGCGGGGAGCGGCGCATTCTTGCTGACAAGATCCTCGTTACCGTCGGACGCCGTCCGGTCACCGAAGGCTGGGGGCGGGAGGAGCTTGAACTCGACATGGAGGGCCGCTTCATCCGGATCGACGGCCAGTGCCGGACCTCCATGCGCGGGATCTACGCGATCGGCGATGTCACGGGCGAACCCATGCTGGCGCACCGTGCGATGGCGCAGGGCGAGATGGTGGCGGAAATCGTTGCCGGCAAACGACGTAGCTGGGAGAAGGTGGCGATCCCGGCGGTGTGCTTTACGGACCCGGAGATCGTCTCGGTGGGGCTTTCACCGGAAGAAGCGCGGCGAGCCGGGCACGAGACAAAGGTCGGCCAATTTCCTTTCACGGCAAATGGCCGAGCGATGACGCTTGCATCGGAAGATGGTTTCGTGCGGGTCGTCGCGCGCGCCGACAACCACCTGGTCCTTGGCATCCAAGCTGTCGGGGCCGGGATATCAGAACTTTCCGCCGCCTTTGCGCTGGCGCTCGAGATGGGCGCGCGACTGGAGGACATCGCCGGCACGATCCACGCCCATCCGACCCAGTCGGAGGCATTTGCGGAGGCCTCGCTAAAGGCGCTCGGGCACGCCCTCCATATCTAGAGCCTGCGTTAAGGTCCCGGCGCAGGGCTGCCCCTCGTGCCGGACTCGCGGCTCGTCTTCTCCTGTTCTGCGGCTCGGTCCTTGCTGTCCTGCCGCGCCAGTTCGCGATCGATGGTCTCGCGGGAGCCTTCTGCGGGGTCCTGCTCCGGGTGGCTCTTGGGGTCTGTCATGGTGACGGTCTCCTTCTGTGCCATCCGAACCGCCGGCACGCCGGCTTGTTCCTAGAGTTCCAGCAGCGCATAGGGGCGGCCGGTCGGCTTTTCGATGTGAGAGGCGACGTTGTAGACGGGCGCGCCGCCCGGCGTCTTGCCCTCGTACGTGCCGCGATGGGCATGGCCATGGACGACGGCGGAGACGGGGAAGCGGTCGATGGTTTCCGCAAGGCGCGACGATCCGAGGAAGGGATAGATTTCCT
Source organism: Pseudorhizobium flavum (assembly GCF_902502825.2). Next base: position 2,628,129 of record NZ_LR723670.1, on the reverse strand, counting down.
GTGGCTCGCCGACGACCGTTTCCGGGATGGGTGCATAATGCAGGACAACCATCGCCCGCTCTGACCGCACCTGGCGGAGGGCATTCTCTAGCCGCATGGTCTCCTCGACGCTTTCCGCCACCATCGCCTTGATGGCGGGCTCTCCGAAGGAGCCCAGCATGTAGCGCCCGAAGCCGCCGGCAAAACCCTTCACGCCGGCAAAGCCGACACCATTGATTTCCACCGCCTGTCCCTCGAGCAGCTGTACCCCGGCATCCTTGATGATCGATTTTACCTCCTCTACATGGCCGCATTCGTAGTCGTGGTTGCCGAGCACGGCGACGATCGGGATGGAGCAGGAGCGCATATCCGCCGCCAGCAGTTCGGCCTCCTTCGGCTTGCCAAGGTCGGTCAGGTCGCCGGTCAGGACGAGGATATCGGCAGCCTGCGAGATCTCGGCAAACAGCTCCTTGTAGGAACTGCCGCCGTTCTCCTTGACGTGCAGGTCGCCCATCGCGGCGATCTTCTGCTTGCCGTTACTTTTCTGCGGCGGTTGCGCCGCCGAGTCTTCGGTCGTCGTCTTTGCCACGCCAGACCTCCTTATGCCGGTTCCTCATTTACGCCTTCGCGCCATTCGCCCTCGCCGCCGACGTCGGCGAAGCCCCATTCCTTGACGTCGATCTCGAAATCCACCCGGCTGAACATGCGGCCGCGGCAGACCTTCATCTGCGGCAGGGGCAGCTGGCGCTGCGCCTGCAGGCGATCAAGCAGTTCGTCGAGCAGCCAGTCGGGCACCTTGTCGCGCTCGGTCGGATAGATCCACCGGAAGTTCAGGAGGTGGATCAGGAGCACCTCCCAGTGGACTTCCATATGGTTGAGCAACCGCTGCCAGTCGATCTGGTCGTGGGCGCGAAGGATGATATGCACGACGTCGCCGCCGTCGTACCGGTGGCGAAGCTGCACGAAACACTTCGACCAGATGAGTTCCGTCGGGGCGACGATCCTCACCGCACGGCCGTTCATGTCGATCTGGCGGGCATTGTCGAACCAGGCATCGCCGATCGGCATGGTGCCGTTGGAGCCCGCGAAGATGACGTCGAAGAAGTGCTTTCCCCTGATCACCTTGCCCAGCCAGCGGTCGTCCTCAACCGCGATGTCGTAGCCCTTCGCCTTGAAGTGGGCGAGGATGCGGGCGTAGTCGCCGGCGCGGCAGAAGATGTCGAGGTCCTTCGTTGGTCGCGAAATCCCCGTATAGGCGCTTACGGCATAGGTGCCGGCAAGCAGGAAGGGGATATCGGCCCGCGTCAGTTCCTCAAGGGCTTCGCTGACGAACGCCTCGGCATCGGCATCGACCAGCGTCGGTGCCGCCTTCGCCTCCATGTGCGGCATGGTGTCGATCATGTCTCGCTGGGCCCGCTCCGGAGGCGGTGCGATTTCGGCGTCCATTGCGTTCTCCAGAGGGTTCCTGCCTGGAAGCGCCTTTCAGCGCTCCGGATTGTCGGCATTTGCCAGCGCACTGATGCTGCCGTCGTCGTTCTCGATGTCCTCACGGTCTTCGAGCTCCTCCAGATCGCTCTCGACCAGGTAGGTATCACCGCTCCCGAGCCGTGATGCCTCTCGGACGGCGTCGAGGCTGGTCATGTCGGTCGTGGCGTGAAGGGCGTCTTCCGCTCGCTCGCGACCCTCCTGTTCGAAGCGGGCGGAGGAGTTCTTCTGGTCGGCAATCTTGTCCTTGGCGTCCATGGCCGGGGTCCTTTCATCGCTATGCCGCCTTCCAACGGCAGCCAATCCGCTTGGTTCCCTGCATGAAGCGGAACCAGTCGCGCCGACGCCGGTTGAATCCTGCAGTTGCAACCGAAGGAGGCAGACATGCCGGCGAAATCCAAGGCACAGCAGAAGGCGGCGGGTGCTGCGCTCGCCGCCAAGCGCGGTGACATCAAGAAGAGCGAACTGAAGGGCGCGTCGAAGAGCATGGAGAAGTCGATGAGCGAGAAGGAACTCCACGACATGGCTTCCACCAAGCGGAAGGGAAAACCGGAGCACGCCTCGCAATAAAGCAAAGGTTCAGCCGTAGCGATGCGCAATGCGCGCGCTATATTGCGATCTGTGAACCTGACGCCGCCATCTACCAAGCGGATGGCGGCGTTGCGCTGCAACAGGAGGACTTTCCGATGCCGCCCGAGGAACTCGACAGTACATTGACCGCCCTCCCGCTTCGGGTAGGGACGTATGTGCCGGATGATCTGCTGGAAGACTGGTTTGCGCCGGGAACCGGCATGAATCCGGTTAGTGCGGAGGCGCTGAAGGCGGCGGAGGCCTATGGCCGGCGCTTTGAATGCGAATTCAAGTATTATCCCGAGAGGCAGGAGGGGGTGTTCTGGAAGTGGGTTCCCGCGCTCTGATGCGGCTCAGAAGCTCTCTTCCGTTTCCTGCTCCGGAAGCCCTTGCCCGCAGTCCATCCAAGGCAGGCGGCTTTCGACGCCGTAATGATACTGCGGCCTGACGCGTTCGGGATGATCCAGCGAGCCGCCCGTAAGGCGGATCCTGTTGTCATCGTCATAGCGGAGGAAAAGCGGGCTGCCGCAATCCGGACAGAAGCCGCGCTCGGCAATCGGGGAGGAGCGATAGACGGCTGGCGGGGAGGCGATCCATTCAAGCGCCGCCTCGTCTACCCTCACCAGGAAGGCAAAAGGCCCGCCGGTTGCGCGGCGGCACATGCTGCAATGGCAGTAGCCCGCGTTGGAAGGTGCTTGCCGGAAGCGATAGCGGCGCTTGCCGCAGAGACATCCACCAGTCCAGTCGTTGTCGCTCATGACGCGCAAACATCCGGCATGTGCCGGATGTTCCACGGGTAAGAAAAATCAGGCGCCGGCGTATCGGTCGCGCAGCGCCTCGAACTTCGCCAACTGCTCGCTGATCAATTCCCGCTGCTCGTTGCGGCGGACGAAGATCTTGAACATAGCCGAGCCCTTCTCGTTCATGAACCAGACGGAGCAGGAGCGGCGTCCGTGGAACTGGCGGTCGACGAAGGTGATCGCGGCGCAATTGTCCTTGCGGATATGACCGCCGATCGGGCTGTCGCCGTGGATGTTGAACCAGCCATGGCCCTCCGATCCCTGCGGCAGGCTGCCTTCCGCCTCCAGCACGATATCCGCGGTGTGCACGATCAGGAGAATCTCGCCCCAGCCGGTCATGTCGGTCCAGATGTCAGCGAATGCATCCTTGGGGACAGTGACCGCCGCGCCTTCGGGCAGGAGACCGAGGATCTCGGAGGGGGTGACCTCGGCCTTGGCGGCAAGAGCCTCCACGATGCCATCGGGCTTTTCCGCAAGTGCTGCAAGCGCCCGTTCGCGGCGATCGTCAGAGGATTGTGCGTGTGCGCTCATGCCGCCCTCATGCGGCATCGGCTTTGCGGGCGCCACTGCGGTCCTCGTGGATGATGACCTCGAAGCCTTCGAAGTGGGGGCCGGAGAGGTATTCCACTTTGCCGCGGTTCTCACCAGCCTTGGCATGGGCCGCACGGAACTGCTCGGACTTCGTCCAGGCCTGGAAATGCTCGAAACTCTCCCAGACGGTGTGCGATGCATAGAGTGTATGATCCTCCGCCTTCGGGCCCTTCAGCATGTGGAATTCGATGTAGCCCGACATCTCGGCCAGGCGGCCTTCGCGGCCGCGCCAGATGGCCTCGAAAGCCTCTTCATAGCCTGGAACGACGCGGAAGCGGTTCATCGCGATGTACATTCTCCAAGATCCCTCTGTAAAGTTTCACTTCATTCTCAAGATATCTCTTGGCCGGCCGCTTGAAAAGCTGAAAAAACTTGCGTACTCAACTCAAGTTATCTGGGCAAGGCGCCATCGGCCCCACAACAGGGCGCAAAGTGGCACATGACGGGATATGTCGGAATGTTGAAGACGAATTTTCTTGCGGCTGCGGCCACAGTTTTGATGTCGGCTTTGCCGGTCCTGGCGGCGAGCGAAGGCAACCCTTCGGCGCAACGCATCGTATCCATCGGCGGGACGATCACCGAGGTGCTCTACGCGCTGGGCGCGCAGGACCGGATCATCGCCGTGGATTCGACCAGTACCTATCCGGCCGAGGCCATGTCCAAGCCGGATATTGGCTACATGCGTGCGCTTTCTGCTGAGGGAATTCTGGCACAGCAGCCAGACCTGGTGCTGGCGGAAGAAGGCTCGGGACCGCCACCGGTCATTGAAATCCTGAATGCCAGCAAGATCCTGATGGTGACGGTGCCTACGCCTCCGGAAGCCACGGCGATCGGCCAGAAGATCCGCGACATCGGGAAGGCGGTCGGCCTGGACAGCGAAGCGGAAGCGCTCGCTGCAAAGACCGAAAGTGAACTCGCGGCGCTTGCGGAGGATGTCGCGAAAATGGCTGAGCCGCGCAAACGGGTTCTTTTCGTGCTGTCGCTCGCTAACAGGCGGGTCATGGCCGGCGGGGCCGAGACGGAGGCAGCCGCCATCATTGAAATGGCGGGCGGCATCAACGCCGCTTCCGGCATCTCCGGCTACAAGCCCTTGTCGGACGAGGCGGTGATCGCTGCGAAGCCCGACGTCATTCTCGTAATGACACGTGGAAACCATGAACTGAAGCCGGAGGATGTATTCACGCTTCCGGCGCTGGAGACCAGTCCCGCAGCCCAGGCAAAGGCGCTTGTGTCGCTGGATGGCCTGCTGCTTCTGGGCTTCGGTCCCCGCACGCCGGAAGCTGCGCGCACGGTGATGAAGGAGCTCTATCCCGCCGGAACGAACTGATGAGCACGATGGCATTGCCCACGAAGACCTCCCGGGTCGAGGGAGACCGGACGGCGCATGGATATCTGACATTGGTCGCGCTGGTCGTGCTGGTGGCTGTGGCGTCACTGATCTCTCTGTCGAGCGGGCCTACCGGCGTCGGCCTCGGCCATCTGCTCAATTATCTGCTTGGCCGGGAAGGACTGACCTCTCAGGACATCGTCGTGCTGGAGGCAGTGCGTCTGCCACGCACGGCGCTTGGCCTGCTGGTCGGGGCAGGGCTCGCCGTTTCCGGCGCCATGATGCAGGGCCTGTTTCGCAATCCACTGGCCGATCCGGGCATCGTCGGGGTTACGTCGGGTGCAGCACTTGCGGCCGTCGTCTCGATCGTGCTCGGCCCGACGCTGCTTGCCCCGATCGCGATTTTGTTGGGCAATCATTTCCTGCCCTTGATGGCCTTCCTGGGCGGCCTCCTGAACACGTGGGTGCTCTACGTCATCGCGACGCGGGACGGGCGCACCTCCACGACCGCACTGATCCTGTCGGGGATCGCCATCGGTGCGTTGGCGGCAGCATTGATGGGGCTCCTGATCTTTCTCGCCGATGACCGGCAGTTGCGCGACATCACCTTCTGGAGCCTGGGGTCGCTGGGAGGCGCCACCTTTGGGCGGGTGCTTTCCATCCTGCCGTTCATCGCCTTCGTGATGGCGATGATCCCCTTCGTGGCACGCGGCCTGGATGCGCTCGTGCTCGGAGACGCGGCCGCCTTCCACATGGGCGTGCCGGTACAGCGGCTGAAGCGGATCGTCATCGTCGCGGTGGCAGCAGCCTGCGGTTCGACCGTCGCCGTCGCGGGGTCGATCGGGTTCGTCGGCATCGTCGTGCCGCATCTCCTGCGTCTCGTCACGGGCCCCTCGCACCGCTTCCTGCTGCCCGCGTCGGCGCTCGGGGGCGGGGCGTTGCTGCTGATCGCCGACAGCGTCGCGCGCACCGTCGCCGCACCCGCGGAACTGCCGATCGGCGTGATAACGGCGTTGTTTGGTGCTCCCGTTTTCCTCTTCCTGCTGCTCGGCAAGGGCGGCATCCGGATGGGAGAAATGCCGTGATTTCTGCCCAGTCCATCAGTGTCACGAGAGGCAATCGGAAGCTCTTGGACGATGTCGCCGTAGACCTGCAGCCTGGCCGCTTCACCGTGATTATCGGGCCGAACGGCGCGGGGAAGTCCACCCTGTTGAAGGCGATTTCGGGCGAGATGCGGCCGGATGTCGGCAGTGTCGCCTATCACGGTCGGGAGATTGGCGGCTACCAACCGGTCCAGCTTGCACGCCTGCGGGCCGTTCTGCCGCAATCTGTGCAGCTCTCCTTTCCCTTTACAGCCCTGGAGATTGTCCGCATGGGCGCGGTCGCCCAAGGCTCCCGCCATCCGACGGAGCAGGCGAGGCAGGCGCTGTCGCGCGTCGGCCTGCGGGGCTTCGAGGCGCGGCCCTATCCCTCGCTCTCCGGGGGCGAGCAGCAGCGCGTCCAGTTTGCGAGAGCGCTGGCACAGGTTCCGGAACCTGTCATCGATGGGGTGCCGCGCGCGCTCTTCCTCGACGAGCCGACGGCAAGCCTCGATCTCGGCCACCAGATCTCAGTGCTGGAGGTCGCCCGCGACTTCGCAGAGGCCGGCGGGATCGTGCTTGCCATCCTTCACGACCTGAACCTCGCGGCCGAATTCGCAGATCACCTGCTGGTGCTCGACAAGGGCAAGGTGGTGTCGCAGGGGGCGTGCCTCGAGACCGTCAAAGACTCCACGATTGGTGGCGTCTACGGGATTGCCGGTGCCGTCGGACGCCTTCCGGCGGAGCACATCCCATTCGTGCTGCCGCAGGCACGGCATCGGCCGAGCGCCTGACAGCCTGGCGGAGCTTCATGCGGATGGTGGCTCGGGTCGTGTCACGACGTAGATGGCTGGCAGGATCATGACCGCCGCGACGATGGCCGCGCGCGTTGCCGGCGGCGAGGTGACGAACCAGAAGAACGCGTAGCTGATCGACATCATAACCACGGCGGCAATCTTCGCTCGTCGGGGTATCGCTCCCAGTTCTCGCCAATCCCGCAAGGGGCCGCCAAACCTCGGGTGGTCGAGCAGCCATGCCTCCAAGCGCGGCGAGGATCGGGCGAAGCAGGCGACCGCCATGATCAGGAAAGGCGTCGTCGGGAGGATCGGCATGAACGCGCCGAGGATGCCGATCGTAAGAAGAAGCCAGCCGAGGCTGAGATAGACGATGCGCATGAAGTCCCTTTCCGGACCAGCCGGTTTCCATCCATGCCAGGCGGCGCCGACGCGGGGCACAGCGCCATATGATCATCCCGCCCGCCTATTTCAATCAGCCGTGACGCCGCAAGCTTGATGTGAATTGCACGATAGCGCGATTGGCAAAGGACGCGGGATTTCCGATAAAGCGGTCCGATGCATCAGAGGAGCTGTGCCGTGGCAAAGATGATCCATTCGATGATCCGCGTTCTGGACGAGGAACGATCGGTCGATTTCTACCAGCGTGCCTTCGGCCTCCGGATTGCGGAGCGCGTCCCTTCCGATGGTTTCACCCTTATCTATCTCTCCAATCCGGAAACCGGCTTCGAACTGGAGCTCACGGTTAATGCCGGACGCGACAAACCCTACGACCTGGGTGACGGCTATGGCCATCTCGCGGTGACGGTCGAGGACGTCGAGGCCGAACACAGGCGCTTCAGTGAACTTGGCTTCACCGTGGGCAAGCTCGTCGACATTCCGCGCGACGGCAAGCCGTTCGCGCGCTTCTTCTTCGCTACCGATCCGGATGGCTACAAGATCGAGGTGCTGCAGCGCGCTGGCCGGTTCCAGTAGAGGCTGCCGTGGTGGAGGGGGTGAGACTGGAGGAGAGCTGGAGACAGGCGCTGGCGCCCGAGTTCGGCAATCCGTACATGAGCGAACTGCGCCGCTTCCTCATGAGAGAGAAGGAAGCGGGAAAGCGTATATTCCCCAAGGGAGGGGAGTATTTCCGGGCCCTCGACCTGACCCCGCTCGACCAGGTCAAGGTCGTGATCCTCGGGCAGGACCCGTACCATGGCCTTGGCCAGGCCCATGGCCTCTGCTTCTCCGTCCAGCCCGGTGTGCGGATCCCGCCGTCGCTCGTCAACATCTACAAGGAACTGCAGAGCGATCTCGGCATCCCGCCCGCCAGTCATGGCTTCCTCGAGCATTGGGCGAGGCAGGGCGTTCTCCTCCTGAACAGCGTGCTGACGGTGGAGGAGGCGCGCGCGGCGTCACACCAGGGCAGGGGGTGGGAACGGTTCACGGATGCCGTCATCCGCGCCGTCAACGACCAATGCGACGGCGTCGTCTTCCTGCTCTGGGGCTCCTACGCCCAGAAGAAGGCGGCTTTTGTCGACCGCGACCGGCATCTCGTCCTGCGGGCGCCGCATCCTTCTCCGCTATCGGCGCATAACGGCTTCTTCGGCAGCCGGCATTTTTCCCAGGCCAACGCCTTCCTCGTCTCGCGGGGCAAGCAACCGATCGACTGGAAACTGCCGGATCGGGTATAATTTCTTGAACGCCCCTTGGGGAGTCTTCGTAGGAAATGTGAACAATGCGTTCGTTTCGGCTCTCTATGCGAAGGTGGGCGCAATGGCCAAATATAGCCCCAAGAAAGGCTCACGGAGTCAGAAAGGGTTTTTCACATGCTCGACCAGATCAAGGGGCTGCATCACGTCACGTCGATGGCGGCGAGCGCCCGTACCAACAACAGGTTCTTTACCGATACGCTCGGCCTGCGCCGGGTGAAGAAGACCGTGAACTTCGACGCGCCGGACGTCTACCACCTCTATTACGGGGACGAAGTGGGCACGCCCGGCTCGGTGATGACGTACTTTCCCTTCCCGCACATCGCCCGCGGCCGTCCCGGTACCGGCGAGGTGGGCACGACGGTGTTTTCCGTTCCTGAGGGCTCCTTCGGCTACTGGACCGAGCGGCTGACGAAGGCCGGCGTCGAAGGTCTGAAGACGGACAGCGCCTTTGGCGAAGAGCGGCTTCATTTCGCAGGTCCCGACGGTGACGGGTTTGCCCTCGTCGAAGTCAGGGATGATCCGCGGGAAGCCTGGACCGGTAATGGCGTCGGCGAGGATCACGCGATCCGCGGCTTCCACTCGGCCTCGCTGCGGCTGCGGGACGAGGGGGCGACGGCGGAACTCCTGAAGTTCATGGGTTATGACCAGGTCGATGCAAAGGACGGTGTCCTGCGCCTGGGTATTCCGGGTGGCAACGGTGCCGACGTCATCGACATCGAGACGATGCCGAACATCAACGGCGCCCGGCTCGGTGCGGGGTCCGTCCACCACATCGCCTTCGCCGTCGAAAACCGCGAGACGCAGCTCGAGGTCCGCAAGGTGTTGATGGATACCGGCTACAACGTCACGCCGGTTATCGACCGGGACTATTTCTGGGCGATCTACTTCCGCACGCCCGGCGGCGTGCTGTTCGAGATCGCCACCAACGAACCCGGCTTCGATCGCGACGAAGACACCGCGCATCTCGGCGAAGCGTTGAAACTGCCCACGCAGCACGCACATCTGCGCGCAATGCTCGAAGAACATCTCGAACCGTTGGACGCTTAGGGTGTTAGGCGCGCAAGGAGGCAATCATGAGCCATGACAGTTACATGCACCGGGCGCGGCCCGGTGCAGCCGGTGCGCCGATCTTCTTCGTGTTCCACGGGACCGGCGGCGACGAGAACCAGTTCTTCGATTTCGGTGGCCACCTGCTGCCAGAGGCGACGGTGATTTCGCCGCGCGGCGACATATCGGAACACGGAGCGGCACGCTTCTTCCGTCGCAAGGCGGAAGGTGTCTATGACTGCGAGGATCTGGCCCGGGCGACGAACCGCATGAGCGAATTCGTCGCCGCGAACCGGGAGTTCTACAAGGCGGGCCCGGTCATCGGGCTCGGCTTTTCCAACGGCGCCAACATCCTTGCGAGCATGCTGATCCACAAGCCGGGCCTCTTCGAGGCCGCCGTGCTCATGCATCCGCTCATCCCGTTCGAGCCAAAGGAAAGGACGGAGAAGGTGTGTGGAAGGGTCCTCATTACCGCGGGAGAGCGCGATCTGATCGCCTCCGTAGAACTGACTCAGTCGCTCGCCGATTATTTCCGGCAGTCGGGCGACGAGGTGGAGCTCGAATGGCATCCGGGCGGGCACGAAATCCGTGCGGTCGAGATCGATGCGGCCAAGCGCTTTCTCGCCCGCTACGGCAGCTAGAAAGGCGAGGCATTCCGCTTGCGGACGGATCGGGTGTGCCCGATAGTGGGGCCGCCTTCCGCAGCGGAGCCTCGCCCATGAGCAATCACCTCAAGTTCTTCATCGACGGTCGCTGGGTGGAGCCGGCCATTCCGGTGGCCCTCGATGTCATAAATCCTGCCACGGAAGAACCGTTCACGCAGATTGCGCTGGGCTCGTCCGAGGATGTTGACCGCGCCGTGGCTGCCGCGAAATCGGCCTTTCCCGCATTCTCGCTCTGGTCTAAGCAGGAACGGCTGACGCTGCTCCGCCACATTCTTTCCGAATATAAGGCTCGCTACGAAGAGATTGCCCGGGCGGTGAGCCGTGAAATGGGCGCACCAATCGCGTTTGCGCGCGACAGTCAGGCGGCCGCCGGCAAGGCGCACCTCATCGCGACGATCGAGGCGCTGGAGGATTTCGTCTTCACCGAGCGGCGCGGCACGACCATGGTGTTGCGCGAGCCGATCGGCGTCTGCGCATTGATAACCCCGTGGAACTGGCCGCTGAACCAGATCGTCTGCAAGGTTGCCCCGGCGATCGCCGCCGGCTGTACCATGGTGCTGAAGCCGTCCGAGATCGCGCCCGTCAGCGGCATCATCTTTGCCGAGATCATGGAGGCGGCCGGAACACCCGCGGGCGTCTTCAACCTTGTCAACGGCACAGGACCGGACGTCGGGCAGGTGATGGCTGGTCATCCCGATGTGGACATGGTCTCGTTCACCGGCTCCACGCGCGCAGGTGTCATCGTTGCCAAGACCGCAGCGGATACCGTCAAGCGTGTGGCACAGGAACTCGGCGGCAAATCTGCCAACATCATTCTCCCCGATGCCGATCTTGAACACGCGGTTTCGGAAGGCGTCGTCTCCTGCTTCGGCAATTCCGGACAGTCCTGCGATGCCCCGACCCGCATGCTGGTCCCGGCAGATCGGCATGACGAGGCGATGGCGGCCGCACGGCGTGCTGCGGAGCGGATGCAGGTGGGCGACCCGCAGGCGTCGGACACGGATCTCGGCCCGGTCGTCAGCGAACAGCAGTACGAAAAGATCCAGTGCTTCATCGAAGCGGGCATCAAGGAGGGGGCGACGCTCGTGACAGGCGGTCCCGGGCGGCCCGAGGGGCTCAATCGCGGCTATTACGTCCGGCCCACCGTCTTCGGCAACGTCTCCAACGACATGACTATTGCCCGCGAGGAGATCTTCGGCCCCGTCCTGTCGATCCTGCCCTACAGGGACGAGGAGCAGGCGATCGCCATTGCCAACGACACCCTCTACGGTCTCGCAGCCTATGTGCAGTCCGGGGATCTGGAGCATGCCCGCAATGTTGCGGCCCGGTTGCGAGCAGGTTCTGTCTACATCAACTATCCGGACTGGGATACGCGGGCGCCCTTCGGCGGCTACAAGCAGTCCGGCAATGGCCGAGAATATGCCGATTGGGGCATCCACGACTTCCTCGAGATCAAGGGTATCGTCGGCTACGGCGGGTGAGCGCCGACCGTCAGCGCGTGTCGCAGTCGGCGAGGACGTCCAATGACCGCTCGATGGACACGAAAAACGGCTTCTCAAGCGGCGTCTCCTGTCGCTAGGATGCGGTACGGCCCCGTGCCGTCACAGAGGATGGAACACATGAAAAAAACACTGCTAGCATCGACAGTCTTCGCCATGACCGTCGCCTTTACGTCCTTCGCCGCAGCGCAGGACGCCGAAATCCGTATTGCGACCGAGGGAGCATACCCGCCCTTCAACTTCACGGACACGGATGGGTCGCTGAAGGGCTTCGATGTCGATATCGCCAATGCCCTTTGCGAGGAGATGAAGGCGAAGTGCGCCATCGTGGCGCAGGACTGGGACGGCATCATTCCCGGACTGATGGCCAACAAGTACGACGCCATCATCGCGTCGATGAGCATCACCGAGGAGCGCAAGCAGCAGATCGACTTCACCAACAAGTACTATACGACACCGCTTGCCGTCATCGCGCCGAAGGACGGCGACGTGAAGGGCGTGTCGGTCGAGGAGCTGAAGGACAAGGTCGTCGGTGCCCAGGCCTCCACGACCCAGGCCAACTATGCCACCGACGTCTATGAGAAGGCCGGCATCGAGGTGAAGCTATACCCGACGCAGGAAGAAGCGGCAGCCGATCTGCAGAACGGTCGTATCGATGCGCTGATCTCCGACAAGTTCGTCGTCGTCGACTGGCTGAATGGCGACGGCAAGGATTGCTGCGCCATGGTGGGCGACGTGCCGGGCACGGAGACAGAGGCCGGCATCGGCATTCGCAAGGGCGAGGAAGAGTTAAAGGAACGCTTCAACACGGCGATCGACGCGATCGTCGCCAACGGCACCTACGGCAAGATCGTCGCCAAGTACTTCCCCTTCGATATCTACTGATCGGGCCGAAACGATCTTATGCGGCCGCCGGCTTGTCCGGCGGCTTTTTCGTCAGTAGCCGCAGGAGCGCAACTGGGCCTCGTATTTCTGCGCCATGCCGGCGGAGCGCTGGGCCGCCTTCCTCGCCGTCGGTGTGAAGTTGCCACGGGAATAGCCCGCATGGCCGGAATAATAGGCGAGGTAGAGGTTGTAGGTGTCGTTGCGCGGGATGCCGTTCTTGACGCTGCTGCGGTTGTGATACCAGCCGACGAAATGGATCGCGTCGCCGAAATCGCTGCGGCGGGCCGACCAGCGTCCGGTGGAGCGCTGGTATTCGAGCCATGTGCCGTCCAGCGCCTGCGCGTAGCCATAGGCAGACGACTGCCGCTTCCATGGGATGAAGCCGAGCAGCTTGGTGCGGGGCGGGCGGGCATGCGCCTTGAAACCTGACTCCGTGTAGATCGTCGCCATCAGCACCGGGACCGGGACGCCGAACTCGCGCTCGACCTTCCTCGCCTCTCGCGACCAGTTGTTGAACAGCCCGTCCTTCTGCTCGAATACTGCACAGGCATTGTTGATCCGGCTCGGTGCCGATGCGCAGGCAGACAGCAGCAACAGGAGCGCGATGGAGAACGCAATACGCATCGCTTAACCTCTCGTTTCGGAAGATTAATGACGCGTAAAATTTAAAGAAAGGTTTCAGGGCCGCGGTCGCGTGCTCGAAAGGCGTCCCGTCGCGACCTGTGCCAAGACAGGAAAAAATCCGATTTCCGTAAAATTGCATCTTTCGACTTAAGCGCCCCGAAAAGGCGTTCGTCTATGGTGAGGGCATAGACGGCATGAAGCCCATAGATCCGAGATGACTTCGGAACATCAAGCGAGACGGCGGAAAACGCTGTCCATTAAAACAGGGTTTCGAACATGCCGATGAAAACTCTCCTTGCTGCGGCATTCATGGCAGCTCTCGTCTCTGGCGGCTCCGCGCAGGCTGGCGGCCCCGGCGGTTTTGCCCGCTCCTTTGCCTCGTCGCCTGCCGTCCAGTACGATCTAGCGATGAACGGTCCGATCCGGTCCAGTGTCGGAGCAGAAGTACCGGCCCTGACCCGGTCCCGTGCCGTGGAACTGGCACGCATCAACCGCAGCGTCAACACGTCCATCAGCAGCGTCGACAGCTACTTCGACGGCTTTGCGCCGGATCTCGCCAGCGCAATCGGCAGCGAGCGCTGCCACGATTGTGCGGATCTGAAGCGCGAACGTCTCGCTGCGCTTGGCTGGCCTGCCGGTGCTATGCGCATTTCCTATGCGCTGACGAATTCCGGCAGTGTGGAGCGGGTCCTCGTCGTCTCGACCGACCGGGGGCAGGTCATCCTCGGTGAGCGCCTGACAATGATCGGCAAGCGCGTCACCGCCGGTTCCCGTTCTTCGGCAAGCACCTGGGGGCAGGGCGCGATCCGACCGGCGTACGCCGACATCTGATCTTCTGCGGAGCCGGTCCTTCTCCGCACCCGCCTTCCTTCAGGGGGAGGCGGGCTTTCCCTTTTCGGCGATCGCGATGCCGCCCAGCGCCAGCACGAGCGCTGCAATGTGGAAGAACTGCAATTCCTCGCCGATGATCGCCACAGAAAGCAGGGTCCCGAAGACGGGGATCAGATTGATGAAGAGGCTCGCGCGGTTCGGGCCGATCCCTTCGACACCCTTGATGTAGAGCACCTGGGCGAGCAGCGACGCAAATAACGCGGTATAGAGGGCGATCACCCAGCCGCGGGTATCGGGCCAGATTGCAGCATCACCGGCATGTTCCCACAGGACCAACGGAACGGTGGTCAGGAGCGCGAAGAACGCCGGGATAGCCATCAGCGTGCGCCAATCGATGATAGGCTTCCACCGCAACGATACGGTGTAGACGGCATAGGCGACGACCGCGATCAACATGAGCGCATCGCCGAAATTGAGCGTGAGGTCGAGGAGGCTGGCGAGGTCGCCATGCGCTGCCGTCAGTGCGACACCGACGAGCGTCAGGGAGAAGCCGAATACCTGCGCGAGCGATACCCGCGTTCTGAACAGCACGAAGTTGATGAGGAAGATCAGCATCGGAATGCCGGCCTGCTCGATCGCGACATTGATGGCCGTGGTGTATTTGAGGGCCGTGTAGAGGACTGCGTTGAAGGTCGTGTAGCCGATGACGCCGTAGAAGATCAGGATCGGCAGCCGCTTTCGCACGACAGGCCAGTCCTTCCTCAACTGCGGCAGGGAGATCGCGAAGATGATTGCGACTGCGATCGCCCAGCGCCAGAAGGTCAGCATCATCGGGCTGATATGCCCGAGCGCAAGCTTGCCGGCCACGGCATTGCCACCCCATGACAGCGTTGCGATCACGAGACAAAGATATGCGGTTCTGTGCAAGATCATCTCCGTCGGAGAGCAGGGTGGATGCAGCCTGGGCCGATCGCAGATAGACCGCGGCCCGTGGTTTTGTCACGTAAAAACCTCTTTTGAAGGCACAAACAGATCGCAATCCTCGAAACTAGGCCTTATAGATGCGCCGGTTTGAGTTGGCGCAAGAGCTTGCGCGGAAACAGGAAAGCGAAAGATGACGAACGTCGTGGTAGTCGGCTCCCAATGGGGTGACGAGGGCAAGGGCAAGATCGTGGACTGGCTCTCGGAGCGTGCCGACATCGTCGTGCGTTTCCAGGGCGGGCACAATGCCGGTCATACCCTCGTGATCGACGGCGTCAGCTACAAGCTGTCCCTGCTGCCCTCGGGCGTCGTGCGTCCCGGGAAGATGGCCGTCATCGGCAATGGCGTCGTGGTCGATCCGCATGCGCTGATCGCCGAGATCGACAAGCTGGCGAAGCAGGGCGTGACGATCACCCCGGATAATCTTCGCATCGCCGACAATGCGACCCTGATCCTCTCGCTCCACCGGGAACTGGACGGCATGCGCGAGGATGCGGCCTCCAACAGCGGCACGAAGATCGGCACGACGCGGCGCGGCATCGGTCCGGCCTACGAGGACAAGGTCGGTCGCCGTGCGATCCGGGTCATGGATCTCGCCGATCTCGATACGCTGGGCGGCAAGGTCGACCGCATCCTGACCCATCACAATGCAATCCGCCGCGGTCTTGGTGCGCCGGAGGTTTCCCACGAGACGATCATGGAGGAACTGACCTCGGTTGCCGAGCGCGTCCTGCCGTTCCGGGAGACTGTCTGGCTGCTTCTTGACAAGCAGCGCCGCAAGGGCGCGCGCATCCTGTTCGAGGGCGCTCAGGGTTCGCTGCTCGACATCGACCACGGCACCTATCCCTTCGTGACCTCGTCTAACACTGTCGCCGGCCAGGCGGCTGCCGGCTCGGGCATGGGGCCCGGCACGCTCGGCTATATCCTCGGTATCACCAAGGCCTATACGACGCGCGTCGGCGAGGGGCCGTTCCCGACGGAACTCAATGACGAGATTGGTCAGTTCCTGGGCGAGAAGGGCCATGAATTCGGCACGGTCACCGGTCGCAAGCGCCGGTGCGGCTGGTTCGATGCGGCTCTTGTGCGCCAGTCGGTGGCGACCAATGGAATAACGGGGATCGCGCTCACCAAGCTCGATGTCCTCGACGGCCTCGACGAGCTCAAGATCTGCGTCGGCTACAAGCTCGACGGACAGGAGATCGACCACCTTCCGGCAAGCCAAGCGGCGCAGGCCCGTGTAGAGCCCGTCTACATCACGCTGGAAGGCTGGAAGGAATCGACGGTTGGTGCGCGCAAGTGGGCGGATCTGCCGGCGCAGGCGATCAAGTATGTCCGCCAGGTGGAAGAGTTGATCGGCGCCCCTGTCGCCCTACTTTCCACGAGCCCGGAACGCGACGACACCATACTTGTGACCGATCCGTTTGAGGATTAAAGTTCCGGCCACGTTATCGTTACCAGCCGGTTAATCGACCGGTGACCATGAGAAAGTGCTGATGGCAGATTTTGTAGCGGTTATCCGCCGCGCTGTGGACGGTCTGGCGAACAACACGCCGGACATGCGTGCAAAGGTGTACGACAAGGCGCGCGGTGCGGTTCGGCGGCAGCTCGAAAACATGAAGCCCACGCCGTCCGAGGACATGATCCTCAGGCAGATGGGCAAGCTCGAGGCGGCGATCGAATCCGTCGAGGCGGAGCATGCCGAGGCACTGCCGGCCGACGAAACTTCCGCCGCGCCGATACCACTGGCGCCTGATGTCGTTGATGAGCAGGAGCCGGTGCCCGAGCAGCCGCCGTTTGCCGAGGCCGAACCGGAAGCTCCGGTGGCATCTGCAATGGAGTGGCGGCAGGACGACGAGGTTCCGGCAACGCGGTCCGAAGATACCGAAGGTCCTGCTGGCGAGGCGGCGGAGAGCCAGGTCGATTACGGCCAGCCTGTTCACGAGTACGACCAGCCTGTCGCGGATCCACATGCGGCAGAGGCACTTGCGGCGCACGAACAGGATTACGTGACGCCGTCGGAAGAATCCGATAGATTCGCCGAAGCGTCAGAGGAGCCGTGGGCGCAGGAGACCGAGGCTCGTACCGAGCACGACCGCTATCCGGACTTTGGGGGCGAACCCGCGGAGGCCGGCGAGCCGCCTCATGTGGAAACGGAGGTCCAGCCTGCCGCTTGGCCGGCAGAGGAGGACTCGTTTCCGGCCCACGAAGAGCCGCGGGCTGATCACGAGCCGCTGGAGACTGTTTCCCCGGCACCCCCGGTGGAAGAGGACCGAGGATGGCATCCCGAGGAGGTTCAGCCAGCCGCACCCGCTGCCGCGGACGAGTGGATCTGGCCGCCGGAGGAGCCTCGGAAGGATGCCACGCCTGCATGGGATCAGGGTGAGTCATTCGAGACCAGCGCTGAGCCTGCGGATGCTTCGCCGGAGCACCAGCGCCTGATCGAACCGGTCGAGGCGCATTTTGGCGAGGAGACGCATGTCTCCGCCGACTCCGTGCGGATGCCGTCGGTTGCCGATTTCCCGGGTCTTGGGCAGGCCGAGCATGCGGGTCTGGGGCAGCCGGAAGATGAGGCCGCTTATGCCTCGCCGGTTGCCACTGACCAGCCGCCCCGGAAAGACGAAAGCGATCCCTGGAGCGATCTCGAGGAGCTTATCGGCTATAACAAGGACGCGCTTCCTGCGGCCGGTGCGGCTGCTATCGGGGCCGAAGCCGACGAGGACATGGTTCCGCCGCCGCCGCGCACCTACCGCGTCGCGCCCAAGAAGCGCAGCTATACCGGGCCGATCCTGGCATTGATCGGCCTGCTGATCGTTGCGGCCGGTGGTTACGCGCTCTGGATCAACAGAGACGCAATCACGGATGTCGCGGGCCTGTCCGGCACGTCGGCACCCGCTGTGGCCCCGACGGCAACGACGGAGGAGCCGGCTGCAGAACCACCGGAAACGGCACAGGAGGCTGCTCCCCCTGAAGGTGAAGCCGCCGAAACCGATGCCGCTCCTGCGGCGCCGGAAGACGGTGTTGCCGCGGACGCGAAGTTCACGCAGCGGCTGCTGCCCGATGGCACAGAGGTAGACGAAGGTCCCGCAGCGGCAGGTGCGACCGGGGAAGGACAATCGGTCGCGCAACTGAATGCTCCGCCTGCAACGCCTGCGGAAGCGGGGGCCGCTGCCGAGGCGCCGGCCGAACCGTCCGCCACTCCTACGGATGCCGCGGCTCTCGCCGGCGAGAAGATGTTCCTCTACGAGGAGCGTCTTGGCCAGACGGCGCCGACGGCAATCGAGGGTGCCGTGTCATGGACCCTCCAGCAGGAGGCCGGCCAGAATGGCCGACAGGAGCCTGTGGTCCAGGGCCGCATCAACATACCTGGCCGGGGCTTGACCGCGCTCCTGACGTTTAAGCGCAATACCGATCCATCGCTTCCCGCCAGCCATCTGGTCGAGATCGTCTTTGCGGTTCCGCCCGGCTTCGAAGGCGGGGCGATCGACAGCGTCCAGCGGATCGCGATGAAGCAGACGGAGCAGGATCGTGGCGATGCGCTGATCGCCGTGCCGGCGAAGATCACCGACGATTTCCACATGATCGCGTTGAATGATTTCCCCGACGCCCGGGCGACCAATATCGAACTTCTGCGGACGCGCAACTGGATCGATATTCCGCTTGCCTACCGCAACGGACGACGGGCGCTCCTGACCATGCAGAAGGGGGAAGCGGGAACCCAGGCCTTCAACGAAGCAATCCGCGAGTGGAGCGCGCTCAGCGGAAGCACGACACAGACCCCCGCCCCGGCTCCAGCGGGGCAGTGACAGGAAAGGCCGGCGGAGCGATCCGCCGGCCTTTTCTTTGGATGTCACCAAATCGTATCGCGATCAGGCGTCGACGACACGCAGTGCATTGGCCTGGGCCAGTGCTTCCTTCTGAACCGCTTCCTGAACCTTCTCGAAGGCACGAACCTCAATCTGGCGGACGCGCTCGCGGCTGATGTCGAATTCTGCCGAGAGCTCTTCCAGTGTGATCGGATCATCGGCCAGACGCCTGGCCTGAAAAATGCGGCGCTCGCGCTCGTTCAGGACGCCCATTGCCTTGGCGAGCATGCGCCGGCGCGTATCCAGTTCGTCCTGCTCGATCAGCACTTCTTCCTGGCTGTCCTGGTCATCCACGAGCCAATCCTGCCACTGTCCGGATTCGCCTTCCGTCGCGCGGATCGGCGCATTCAGGGAGGCGTCACCGGAGAGCCGGCGGTTCATGGAAACCACTTCCTCCTCGGAGACATTCAGCTTGGTGGCGATCTCGGCTACCTGGTCGGGCTTCAGGTCGCCTTCCTCGATCGCCTGCAGACGGCCCTTCAGCCTGCGCAGGTTGAAGAACAGGCGCTTCTGGTTGGCGGTGGTGCCCATCTTCACGAGCGACCATGAGCGCAGGATGTATTCCTGGATCGAGGCCTTGATCC
Source organism: Pseudorhizobium flavum (assembly GCF_902502825.2). The sequence continues at coordinate 2,608,831 of NZ_LR723670.1, read as the reverse complement.
ACCACATCGCGTAGGTGGCAAGACGGAAGCCGCGTTCCGGATCGAATTTCTTGACGGCCTGCATCAGGCCGACATTGCCTTCGGAGACGACTTCGCCGATGGGGAGGCCATATCCGCGGTAGCCCATGGCGATCTTCGCCACGAGGCGAAGGTGGCTCGTCACCAGTTGATGTGCGGCATCGCGATCCCCATGTTCGGCGTACCGCTTGGCGAGCATGTATTCCTGCTGCGGCTCAAGCATGGGGAACTTGCGGATTTCATCGAGATAGCGATTGAGACCGGCTTCGCCGGCCGTAATCGACGGCAGTGTATTGCGGGCCATAAAGCACCCCCTTCCGATAGATTTCTCCTGGCTCCCTCTTCACGAGCGACAGGCGCTGAGGCGAGCCAAACGGCACGGATCATTTCCGATCCCGCACCGACCCAAGTGACAGATAAGTACGGCAGAACATTGATGCAAGCGGCGGGCCGGCATCACTTGAACGTTATTCCATTACATTTCTGTAATGAAGCTGCGCCTCCGATATGGGGCCTAACTTCGAAGGGCGTCGACCAGTTCCTGCATGTCTTCCGGCATCGGAGCCTCGAACTCCATGACCTCCCCGGAACGGGGGTGCTCGAAGGCAAGGAGGAACGCGTGAAGGGCCTGGCGATTGAAGCGTCCGGCGATCGTTTTGGCCGGCTCCGGCAGGAGGTTCACCTTTGTCCGAAAGCCGCCGCTGTAGTCCGAATCTCCGACAAGCGGGCAGCCAACATGGGCCATGTGGACCCGGATCTGATGCGTGCGCCCCGTTTCCAAGCGGCATTCCACAAGCGAGGCGAGGGCGGTTGCATCGGGTTTCTCGTGAAAGCGCTCGACCACTTCGTAATGGGTGATTGCCTCACGCGCGTCGTCGCTGTCCTCGCGCTTCACCGCCCGCTTCGTACGATCGCCGCCTCCGCGGCCGAGCGGCGCATCGATAGTTCCCTTCAACTGCTTCGGCCGGCCCCACACGACCGCCTGATAGGCCCGTTCCAGTGGCCCGGTCCGTCCGTGATCGGCGAATTGCGCGGCCAGGTGCCGGTGGGCAATGTCGTTCTTGGCAGCGACCAGCACCCCGCTGGTATCCTTGTCCAGTCTGTGGACGATGCCCGGTCGCCGGACGCCGCCTATTCCCGACAGGCTCTCCCCGCAGTGGTGGATCAGCGCATTGACCAGGGTGCCGGTCCAGTTGCCGGCGCCGGGATGGACAACGAGTCCGGGAGGCTTCACGATGACGATGACGTCCGCGTCCTCGTAGAGCACTTCGAGAGGGATGTCCTCGCCTCTCGGTTCCGCGTCCTCCGGTTCCGGCAGGACAATCTCCACGGCGTCGCCCGGCGCAATCTTCCGCTTCGGCTCGGTGCAGACTGTCCCCTTCAGCGAGACGGCTCCCTGCTCGATCAGGGCCTTGATGCGGCTGCGCGAAAACTCTCCCTCCAGCGCCGTCGTCAGCCAGGCGTCCAGTCGGCCTTGCGCGTCTTCATCGGCAACCAGCACTTTCCTTGGCGCACCGGCTTGTTTAAAGGGTTCGTTCATTCACGGTAATCCGAAAGCAGCGAGGACGTTCAGCAATGGCCCATCCTGATCCCGAGGAACAGGAAGAACCGCTTGATCCGGCAATGGAAAGGATCCGCCGGAAGATGGTGCTTCTGCAACTCGTCTCGGGCGGCATTCTGTTCGTTTGCTTTATGGCGGTCCTCGCAGCGGTTGTCTACAAGGTCTCGCAGCGGCCGGAGGAGGCTCCCGTTGCCTCGTCGGGCTTTGCAGTGCCGTCGGATCAGCCGTTCACCTCTTCCGTCGATCTTCCTGCAGGGTTCGAGGTCCAGTCGGTCTCGATCTCCGGTTCGCAGCTTCTGTTCTACGGGCGCGTCGCGGGAGCGCAGAAGGCACTGGTCTATGACCTTTCGCTTGGCCGGATGGTCGCCGACGTTTCGGTCGGGACTGCACCCTGAGCCGTGGCCGCTGACCTGATCCGCATCTGCGATCCGGACGATGTGCGCATCGCCGAGTTCCGGAACATCCGTGAGCGCGACCTGACCGGCCGTGAGCACCGGTTCATCGCCGAAGGCACGGTGGTGCTGAGGATGCTTGCGGCCGCGCATTTGCGGAGAGAGGCTTTCGCTGTGGAGAAGATACTGCTTCTCGAGAGCAGGGTCGCCGGACTATCCGAGGAATTGTCGGCCTTCCCCGCTGATGTGCCTGTCTATGTCGCGTCGGCCGAGGTTCTCGATGCGATCGCCGGTTTCCACCTGCATCGGGGCGTGCTCGCCCTCGGCCGGCGCCTCAGCTGCTCAGAGCCTGCACAACTGCTGGAGACGCTGCCGGAGCGATCGCTCGTGGTGGCAGCCTGCGGGATCTCGAACCACGACAATATCGGCGCGATCTTCCGCAATGCTGCGGCCTTCGGAGCCGATGCCGTCCTGTTGGACGAAACCTGCTGCGACCCGCTCTACCGGAAGGCCTTGCGGGTGTCCGTCGGGGCCGTGCTCAAGGTGCCCTATGCGAGGGGTGGCACGATCGCGGACAATCTCTCGGCGCTCGTGGAGGCCGGCTTTCATGTGTGGGCGCTGTCGCCCTCTGGATCGACCGATGTCCGCCACATCCCGGCGGCTCCCCGTGTTGCACTTGCGACCGGGACGGAAGGGGCGGGCCTGCCGCAGGATGTCCTGGCGAGATACGATACGGCGAGGATCGCCCAAGCACCCGGTCTCGACAGCCTCAATGCGGCAACCGCAACTGCCGTGGCTCTCTACCAGATCGCCGCCGGACAGGGCCGCATCTAGGTCAGCTTGCGGCCTCCTGGGGCGCGCCGATAGCCGCTGCTGCACGCGCGGCCAGGCTTTCGCGGTCGGCCGATGAGGTGGACGCCCTGTTGGCAAGAATTGGAAAGATCGGCGAATCCGGCCCTTCCGCCTTCGCCGTCAGCGCAACCATGGTCGCTGCGATTGACGCGAGTTCATCTCGCAGGGCTTCATCATGAATATCCGACTTCGCCTTCAGCAGCCGGTCAGAAAGCGCCCTGGAGCGATTATGGACCTCGTCGGCCATGGCGGACAGTTCGGGCGAGGCAGCAATCAGATCGGAAATCGTAGCGTCTGCGTTCCCATTCGCTTCCGGCAGTTCGGCAGCTTCGTTGCCGGGAGGCGAGACTTCCTTCAACGACACGCCATTGGACTTGCCGGACTTCCTTGCAACGCGGGACACTTCACGCGTTTCCGCGCCGGAGTTCCTGAGCTTCTCCTTGAGGCGATCGATCTCCTGAAGCCGTCTTTCCAGCGCATTTTCCTTGTCGCTGCGCGCGGCGATCTCGCGAGCGAGCTTGTCCTCCAGGCGCATGGCGCGGTGCTCTTCCTGAGACAGCCGGGTCTCTGCGTCCTTGGCTCGCGAGGTCTGCAGCTTGATGTCGGCGCGTAGCGCGTCGCGCTCGTCCCGAAGCGAGGTGATGCGGAACTTCAGGTTCTCGATCTCGGTATCGCGCGCCGAGATGTCGATGCGCAGACCGTCCAGGTCGGTGGTCATCTTCGCGAGTTGCCGCTCGAGGGTCTCGATCTCCATGCCCTTTGCCGCATCCGCCTCTTCGGCCGCCTCGACAGCCGCTTTCAGTTGCTGGATGTAGCTGTCTTCCTGGCGCAGGCGCGAACGCAGATCCGCTGCCTCGACGTCCATGTCGTTGATCTGCATCTGCAGGTCGTGGTTCTCGGACTGAAGTCGGCGCGCCTCTTCCGCCAGTTTTTCGTGGCGCAGCTTCAAAGCCAGCGACTTGTCTCGCTCGTCCACCAGCTCCTGCTTTGTGCGGGCGTTCTCGGCCGCATAGACAGCGCGTGCGAGATCCCGCTGGGCACGCACCTCCTGCGGGCTGATCGGCATGGTCGCCTTGAGGCGGTTCTCCGTGTACCGGACAATCCTGCCGTGAATGGCAGGGGCAATCAGCATTGCAAGGAGTGCGGCGGTCAGGAAACCCAAGCCGAATAGAAGGGCGAACTGGATCACGATGCGGTACCGCCGGCCTGGATGGGTTGAGGGATTGCCAAGCCTTTAAGCATAACCCCTGTTCGCCCGCAAGCGAGTGCAGCGTCGTCGAATGGTTTGGAATGCATGAAATCCCTCCCTGTGGCCCGGAGGGATAATCGGCTGGATCAGAATGGGTTCCACGTCGGCGAACGCGTCAGCTTGAGGTAGCCGACATTGATGCCGAGCCGAGCGCCGACGCCGGTGCGGATCGGAACCAGGACCACATCATTGTTGCGCATCACGGTCATGCCGACACCGGCGACGACGAAGGCGGAGCCGGAGACGCCGCCGAAGCGGGCGTAGAGGGCTTCGATCGCCGGCAGATCGTAGACCAGCATCATCGCCCGTGAACCCTGGCCGCCATAGTCGATCCCCAGTGAGGGCCCCTGCCAGAAGACCGGGTGCTGGCCTGCATTCTTCGTGTAGAGTTCGCCCTCGCCATAGGTCAGGCCGGCGATGAAGGCGCCGGAGCCCTCCTGGCCCAGGATATAACCGTTCGGAAGGCCATACTGCTCGAAGGCTCTCTCCACGACCTTGGCCAGGCCGCCGCTGGTGTTGCCGAAGAAGCTGTGGCCGGCGTCAATCACTTCCTGCGCCGAGTACTGGCTGCTGTCCTGCGCCAGCGCTGGCCGCACGGTTGCCGCGGTGATCACGAGCAGGGCGAGCATCGTCGCAGCAAGGCGGGCGAGGGGGGAGTTGTTATAAAGGCGCATCGTTCGGTCCGTCTTGTTTGTCGGTACGGGTGCGGGTTTCCCATATTGTGTCGAGGGGTCTTAACAATCGGTTTACCAAATATGTTGTCATTATGGCCGGGGTCACGCCATGTTCGCGCAACCTTGCTGAGGCATCAGCGGTCGCGTGACCAGCATCAGGAGAGAAATATGCCCAAGAACCCGAATCTCACCCTCGAAGGGCCAGATCTTGCGGCGCTCCTGTGCAGTCGCGTCTGCCACGACGTCATCTCGCCGGTCGGCGCGATCAACAACGGCCTTGAACTTCTCGACGAGGGCGCGTCCGACAGCGATGCGCTCGACCTGATCCGCACCTCGGCGCTCAATGCCGCCGTCCGCCTCAAGTTCGCGCGGCTTGCCTTCGGCGCATCCGGTTCCGTCGGTGCGTCGATCGACACCGGCGAGGCGGAGAAGGCGGCGAAGGATTTCGCATCGGCGGAGAAGAAAACGGAGGTGACGTGGAACGGACCGCGCGCCATCGTCGCCAAGAACCGGGTCAAGCTCCTGCTCAACCTCTTCCTGGTGGCCTATGGCGGCATCCCGCGCGGTGGCTCAATTGACGTCACGCTGGAAAACCCGGAGTACGATGCCCGGTTCATCATCACCATCAAGGGGCGGATGATGCGTGTGCCGGCAAAGTTTGTAGAGATCGCTGAAGGCACGCTGGAAGAGCCGGTCGACGCTCACACCATCCAGCCCTACTATACCGTGCTTCTGGCGGAGGAATGCGGCATGGATCTCCGGCACGTCGTGTCGGAGGACAAGATCGTCTTCATCGCCGAAGCCCGTCCGACCTGATCGACTTTAAGACGTCCGGTAACCATTCCTTAGCGGCATAGGCCTATGCTGGAGCTTGTCCCTGTCCAAAGGCAGGGCCATTGGTGGGAGTGGTCAATGCAGCGCCTGATGATTGCCGATGGTTCGGATGTCGTCCGCAAGGTCGGAAAGCGTATCCTGTCCGAGCTCGGGTTCGTGGTCATCGAGGCCGAGAGCGCCCGCGAGGCGATCAGTCGCTGCCAGGCCGAATTGCCAGCCTTCCTCATCGTGGATGCCGCACTGGAAGGCGCCCTGGACGTGATCCAGGCGGTCAGGGGCCTGCCGAACGGCAAGGATGTCCGCATTTTCTACTGCGTCATCGAGGCGGACCTGAAGAAGATGATGCTCGGCAAGCGCGCCGGCGCAAACGATTTCCTGCTCAAGCCCTTCGACCGTAAGATCCTCACCTCGGTCTTCGGTGGCCTGGCGGTCGCCGCCTGACATCCCCTCCAGACAAGCATATATCGACGGCTACACAGCTGCGACTGTTCGAGCGCTGCAGGGAGCGTGACCGCAACCCGTTACCGCATACAAAAAAACGCCCGCGGCAAGCGCGGGCGTCGTCAAGGCGACTCGGTGGAGAAGCCGGTTCAGGCGATCTCAGCGTATTCGTTGCCTTCCGGCTCGCGCAGCACATAGCCGCGGCCCCAGACCGTTTCGATGTAATTGGCGCCACCGGCCGCATTGGCGAGCTTCTTGCGCAGTTTGCAGATGAAGACGTCGATGATCTTCAGTTCCGGCTCGTCCATGCCGCCATAAAGGTGGTTCAGGAACATTTCCTTCGTCAGTGTCGTGCCTTTGCGGAGCGAGAGCAGCTCCAGCATCTGGTATTCCTTGCCGGTGAGGTGAACACGCTGACCGCCGACTTCCACCGTCTTGGCGTCGAGGTTCACGATGAGTTCGCCGGTGATGATGATCGACTGCGCGTGGCCCTTCGATCGGCGGACGATGGCGTGAATGCGGGCTACCAGTTCGTCCTTGTGGAAAGGCTTGGTCATGTAGTCGTCGGCGCCGAAGCCGAGGCCGCGCACCTTGTCCTCGATGCCGGCCATGCCGGAGAGGATGAGGATGGGCGTCTTGACCTTGGAAAGCCGCAGCGTGCGGAGAACCTCGTAGCCCGACATGTCGGGCAGGTTGAGGTCGAGGAGGATGATGTCGTAGTCGTACAGCTTGCCGAGATCGACGCCTTCTTCGCCCAGGTCTGTCGTGTAGACGTTGAAGCTTTCCGATTTCAGCATCAGTTCGATGCTCTGCGCTGTCGCGCTGTCATCTTCGATGAGTAGAACCCGCATGTTTTTCCCCTTTACCGCCGCTCAGGCAGTCCGTCCCACCTGAGCGATACGGATCCAGCCGCGCCTGATTTGGAAGCTGCCACCAAATGGTTAACAAATTCTGATTCACTCTGGCAAGAGATATCGAACTTATTAAGCATAAAGCTCAGCCAACTGATTTACCATGAGGATTGGTCATCGCCCGACTTGAACCATCGCGTGAAGAAAACCCGCTAAGTGATTCATGCGACTCTCCATTGTCGCGCCCAATTTCGGCCTCGGCATTTACCGACCCTTAAATGATCACCCGTATTGTTAATGATGCCCGTAAACGAAAGGTTAACGCGGAAGGAGTTCGGATTAACACAACCGGATATTTTTGACCGGGAGTGTATCGATCCGGTTACAGGCGGGGTGCCGCTACCCACGGAGTATTGCGTATGAAGTCGCGTGACAGCCTAGTTCGCCTGAAGGAATTTCAGGTCAATGAAAAACGCCGCCAGTTGCAGCAGCTACAGATGATGATGTCTGAGTTCGAGCGGATGGCGAAGGAACTCGAACACCAGATCGGGCTCGAGGAGAAGAAGTCCGGTATCTCTGATCCGGCCCATTTCGCCTATCCCACCTTTGCGAAGGCGGCTCGCCAGAGGGCAGACAACCTGCAGGTTTCGATCCGCGAGCTGAAGGTCCAGCAGGAGGCTGCGGAACTGGCGCTGGAGGAGGCCCAGGCCGAATTCGCCAAGGCGGCAGCCCTGGAAGAGCGGGACGGTGTAATGCGCGCCCGCGCCTGAACGAGCGGTTCTTGCGCATCTCACTCCTGGCCTTTTGAGAACGTCCGCCGGCTCTCTGCCGACGGTCGCCTATGTGCTTATCACGTCCTTCCAATCCGAATGCCGTAGAGCTTGGGCACGCATGAACGGGCAGAGCGGCAGGATCTTCCAGCCGCCGCGGCGCGCCTCTTCTACGGCGTGCAACGCCAGCGCCTGCCCTACGCCCCGGCCGCGCAAGGCGTCCGGAACGCCGGTGTGATCAACGATGACAAGCGAGGCTGACGCGCGCGAGTAGGTGAGCTCCGCCTCGTGTCCGTCGATCCGTGCCACGTAGCGGCCGCCGGATTTCGCCGGCTCATGTTCGATGTCCATTGATTTCCCCTATGCGCTGGGTAACAGACCGCATATCGGGCGCACATAGGGAGGCCGGCCCCGAAGGGAGGGCTGGCGACGGCTCCAAGACCCCATGGCAGGCATCGAACAAGGTCGCCAATGCGAAAAGGCGCCGCGGTGTGGTCTCCCGTTCGGCGCCTAAGTTGCAAGTCGTTCCGTACCGGGCCTAGTGCCGGTACTGCTGTATCCGTGTCGTCCGTAGACCGGCAAGCCCGTGATCGTTGATGGAGGACTGCCAGGAGAGAAACTCCTCGACGGTCAAGGTATAGCGCTCGCACGCCTCTTCGAGGCTGAGCAACCCGCCCCGAACCGCGGCAACCACCTCCGCCTTGCGGCGGATGACCCAGCGGCGGGTATTGGCCGGCGGCAGGTCGGCGATCGTCAGCGGACTGCCATCGGGGCCGATGACATATTTAACTCGGGGTCGTATCAATTCGGTCATGGGACTCTCTACACAAACACAAGACCACGGAGGGGAGCCTAGACCCGCAGTTTTAACATTTACCTAAATGTGGCGAAGCAATTGTTCCAGAAGCTGCCAGCAGTTGAAATCGGTTTGGCGGCCTGGCGTTCGCGCCCTTAAAACGTGTCTGCGCACCTCGTCCACCTGCACGGTTCTGTCGGCAAATGCTGCCGTTCGCAGCGCCTACAACATCGCCAGCGACAGGTTCGTGCTGCCATCGCCCAGCAGAACCGTGGCGGTACCGCTGTGATGAAGGGATAGCAGGTCCCCGGCTTCCAGTTCCATGATCATGCTGGCGGAAAGTGTTCCCGATGAGCCGGAGGCGCCTGCGACCTGGAGGGCACTCGCACTTCCGTTTGCGGCAATCGCAATCACATGGCCGGAGGAAGAGGCCGTCCTAACCTGTAGGCTCGCCAGATAGATTCCGCTTGCCGGCACCAGGATTGCGCTGCCACCGCCGGAGGTCGAGCCCGATAGCTCGAAGCCGCCGCGATTGACGCCGAAATGCGTGAAGCCCGTTTGCTGTCCGTCCGCCGGTGTCATGCTGGTGCCTGTCCGGTAGGCCCTCATCGCCGGCTGGTTCGGTCGGGTGTGGCGACCACCTGCGTCGATAGCGAGCGCAGTCTTCCACATGTTTCCGTCGCTGACCTTGATCGAGAAGGCGTTTCCTCCGGCGAGGCCGAGTTCGGCATAGCCCGTATACGCTGTCTGGAAGAGCAGCGATCCAGTATCGCCGGCGGCAGCCTTGTTGATCTTCAACTGGTGGCCGCTTCCCGTATGGTCGAAAAGCGAGGCGGGGGAGGCGACAACCAGCCGGTTGGTGGCGTTACTGTCGGCGTTGATCCCGATGCCCTCGAACCTTGGCGAGAGAGGCAGGACAGACCGCCACTCGTCCTCCCAGAAGACCTTGAGCGCGCCGGTCGTTGCAAACCATGCGCGCCAGCCGGAAAGCGGCTGGTGGAAGGTCCAACCACCATCCTGCCATGCCGCGATCTTTCCATCCTTGCCAGACCATTCGCCGGAAGCTGCTTCTTTGACCAGGAAGCAGGTGCCCCCCGGTGGGTTGGCCGGGGGATCGGCACGATCTTCGGCAATGGTCAGTTGCACCATCGTATCCAGAACAAGCAGTGCCTCATTGTGGGTGACATGCTTCTGTGCCTGAGAGGGAAGGATGAAAGGCATTTCCAGATTGCTGGTCCTGTCGGCCATTGTCTTTGCTCCGCTGATAGAGCTTCAGAATAGGCGGGGTGGAGACAGCGGGGATGGCGCACCAAACAACTCGTTGTTTTTCTGATGCTGCATGCGCAAACTCGCACCCGCTCCAGCGAGCCTGCCAGGTGCGCGCGCCGGAAGGAACAGCCTCGGACGCGAGGCGCAGCAATTTTGGGCGGATGGCTGCCTCAGAACCGAAAACTGCGCCTTTTCAATAGGCAGGCTGTTGAGAAAGACGCGTTTTCGCCTCGTTCTCGGCTTTTTGTCTTCACATTTGACCCGAAACCGGTATTGGATGCGCGCCGGAGCCCGGGAGACTCGCCGGGGCGGGAATAGAGAAGATGCGGCCTTCGGGAACCGCATCCAGGGGAAAATTGATGGAGTACTTTATCCAGCAGCTCGCTAACGGGCTGACGCTTGGATCCATCTATGGCCTGATCGCAATCGGCTATACGATGGTTTACGGCATCATCGGCATGATCAACTTTGCCCATGGTGACATTTTCATGCTCGGCGCCTTCGCCGCACTGATCGTCTTCCTTATCCTCACCTCATTCATCGCTGGCGTGCCTGTCGCGCTGGCGCTGCTGGTGATGCTGGTGGTCGCTATGCTGATGACCAGCCTGTGGAACTGGACGATCGAGCGCGTGGCCTACAGGCCTCTTCGCGGCTCATTCCGCCTGGCGCCTCTGATCACGGCGATCGGCATGTCGATCGTGCTGTCCAACTTCATCCAGGTAACGCAGGGACCCCGCAACAAGCCGATCCCGTCGCTCGTGACCGATGTCTACCATTTCGGCGCGATCACCATCTCCTTGAAGCAGATCATCATCATCGCCGTCACCGCAGTTTTGCTGACGATCTTCTGGTATATCGTCAACAAGACGCCACTCGGGCGTGCCCAGCGCGCCACGGAGCAGGATCGGAAAATGGCTGCGCTTCTCGGCGTGGATGTGGATCGCACGATCTCGATCACCTTCGTGATGGGTGCTGCACTCGCTGCCGTCGCCGGCACGATGTACCTGATGTATTACGGCGTCGCGACGTTCAACGACGGCTTTATCCCAGGGGTCAAGGCCTTCACGGCTGCCGTTCTCGGCGGGATCGGATCCCTTCCGGGTGCTGTCCTCGGCGGCCTGCTGATCGGTCTCATTGAATCGCTCTGGTCTGCCTATTTCACGATCGCCTACAAGGACGTCGCAACATTCGCGCTGCTCGCCTTCGTGCTGATCTTCAAGCCGACCGGCATTCTCGGTCGTCCGGAAGTGGAGAAGGTTTGACATGTCGCAAGCTTCTACTTCCGAAAACACGGGCCTCATGAGCAAGGCCCTGAAGGAAGCGCTCTTCGCGGGCGCCATGGCCTTCGGCCTCTTCCTTCTCTATGTCGGCATCGAGACCTACCAGAACATCAACAACCAGTTGGTCTGGCGCACCCGGTGGGGATTGCTGGCGATCTTCGTGGTCGTTGCCGCGGTCAGCCGGTTCATCGTCGTTGCCTTCGTGAAGCCGCACCTTGACAAGCGAAAGCTTGCCAAAGCCAAGGCGGGGGTCCCCGAAGTATCCGACGAGAAGGGGTTCTTCCACACGCACTTCCTCAAGATCGCGCTCGCTGGCATGCTGATCTATCCGTTCGTGGCGGTAACGCTCGCCGGAACGCAGGGGTCGCTCAAGTATGTCGACAACTTCGGCATCCAGATCCTCATCTACGTCATGCTGGCATGGGGCCTGAATATCGTGGTTGGCCTCGCAGGCCTCCTCGATCTCGGCTATGTCGCCTTCTATGCCGTCGGCGCCTATTCCTACGCCTTGCTCTCCCAGCATTTCGGCCTGTCCTTCTGGGTCCTGTTGCCGTTGTCGGGCATCCTTGCCGCCTTCTGGGGCATCATCCTCGGTTTTCCGGTGCTCCGCCTGCGGGGCGATTACCTTGCCATCGTGACGCTCGCCTTCGGCGAAATCATCCGCCTCGTGCTGATCAACTGGACGGACGTGACCCGGGGCACCTTTGGTATCTCCGGTATCCCGAAAGCATCCTTCTTCGGCATCTGGTCCTTCGACGTCGGAGCAGCGAACAATTTCACCAAGGCGTGGGGACTCTCCATGTCCTCCGCCTACTACAAGATCTTCCTGTTCTACCTGATCCTGGCGCTCTGCATGCTGACAGCCTATGTGAGCATCAAGCTGCGCCGCATGCCGATCGGCCGTGCGTGGGAAGCCTTGCGTGAGGACGAGATCGCCTGCCGTTCGCTCGGCATCAACACCGTGACCACGAAGCTGACGGCATTTGCCATCGGTGCCATGTTCGGTGGCTTCGCCGGCGCCTTCTTCGCAACCCGGCAGGGCTTCGTCTCACCCGAGAGCTTCGTCTTCCTGGAATCGGCGGTCATCCTTGCGATCGTCGTGCTTGGCGGCATGGGCTCGCTCACCGGCATCGCCATCGCTGCGGTCGTCATGGTTGGCGGTACGGAACTGTTGCGCGAGATGGAGTTCCTGAAGCATGTCTTCGGGCCGGACTTCACGCCGGAACTCTACCGCATGCTGCTGTTCGGACTGGCGATGATCACCGTCATGGTCTTCAAGCCACGCGGTCTGGTCGGTTCGCGTCAGCCGACGGCCTTCCTCAAGGAGCGCAAGGCGGTCTCAGGCAGCTTTACCAAGGAGGGCCACGGCTGATGACCCTCGGAACGAACAGCATGAACAACGACACGATCCTCAAGGTCGACCACCTGTCGATGAAGTTCGGCGGCCTGATGGCCATCAATGACTTCTCGTTCGAGGCCCGCCGGGGCGAAATCACCGCCCTGATCGGCCCCAACGGGGCGGGAAAGACCACCGTCTTCAACTGCATCACCGGCTTCTACAAGCCGACCATGGGCATGATCACCCTGCAGCAGAAGGACGGCGAGACCTATCTTCTCGAGCGGCTTCGGGACTTCGAGATCACCAAGGTCGCGAAGGTATCCCGCACCTTCCAGAACATCCGCCTGTTCTCCGGGCTGACGGTTCTGGAGAACCTTCTCGTGGCGCAGCACAACGCGCTGATGAAGGCATCCGGCTACACGATCCTCGGTCTTCTTGGCCTGCCCGCTTATACCAAGGCATCGGCTGCGGCGATCGACAAGGCAAAGTACTGGCTGGACAAGGCGGATCTCACCGAGCGAGCCGATGATCCTGCGGGTGATCTACCCTATGGCGCTCAGCGTCGCCTGGAGATAGCCCGCGCCATGTGTACGGGACCGGAGCTTCTGTGCCTGGACGAGCCGGCCGCGGGGCTTAATCCGCGCGAGTCGGCGGCGTTGAACGCGTTGTTGCACTCCATCCGCAACGAGGGTGTCTCGATCCTGCTGATCGAGCACGACATGTCGGTGGTGATGGAGATCTCGGACCATGTCGTGGTGCTGGAATACGGCCAGAAGATTTCCGATGGCACGCCGGACCACGTAAAGAACGACCCGAAGGTCATCGCGGCCTATCTCGGCGTCGAGGATGATGAAGTTGAAGAAATCGAGGAAAAACTGGATGAGGGGACCATCTGATGGCTGATGAACCTCTCCTCAAAGTCCAGGGCGTACAGACGTTCTACGGCAATATCCGCGCGCTCGACGGCGTCGACGTGCATGTCAACCGTGGCGAGATCGTGAGCCTGATCGGCGCCAATGGCGCCGGCAAGTCGACGTTGATGATGACGATTTGCGGCAGCCCGCAGGCCCGCCACGGCTCGATTATTTTCGATGGCGAGGATATCACGCAGCAGCCGACGCATCTCATTGCGCGGCGTCGCATTGCGCAGTCACCCGAAGGCCGGCGCATCTTCCCGCGCATGACGGTCTACGAGAACCTGCAGATGGGCGCCGGGCTCGACAACCTCAAATACTTCAACGAGGACGTCGAGAAGATCTTCACCCTGTTCCCGCGCCTGAAGGAGCGGCAGAGCCAGCGTGGCGGCACGCTTTCCGGCGGCGAGCAGCAGATGCTGTCGATCGGGCGCGCGCTGATGGCGCGGCCGAAGCTCCTCCTGCTCGACGAGCCGTCGCTCGGGCTCGCGCCGCTGATCATCAAGGGGATCTTCGAAGCCATCAAGAAACTCAACCAGGAAGAGGGACTGACGGTCTTTCTCGTGGAGCAGAACGCCTTCGCGGCACTGAAGCTGTCGGACCGCGCCTATGTCATGGTCAACGGCAAGGTGACCATGTCTGGAACCGGCAAGGAATTGCTGACGAATCCTGAAGTGCGCGCTGCCTACCTCGAGGGTGGCCGGCATTGATCGGCGCGACTGGGAGAGATTGAAATGCAAGGTTTATTCTTCGAAACGGATACCGGCGTTCGCTATGTCCTGCGCGGACTGGTCCTGCTGATCGGCTTCTGGACCGCGTGGCGGACAGGAAAGGCTGTGGCCGAGGGGTGGGACAACTATCCCACCGTCATCGTCTACACCTTGCTGCTCGCGATCGTGATGCGCTTCCTTCACTATGCGCTGTTCCAGGGACCGTTCATCAGCCCCTTCTTTTACCTTATCGACGTGGTGCTGCTGCTGGTGTTCTCGACGATCGGATTCCGCATTTGCCGCACCCGCCAGATGGTCAACAACTACTACTGGCTCTACGAACGCACCTCAGCTTTCTCATGGAAGAAGAAAGATTGACAGTCACGGAAAACTGGCCTCACATTGGGGAAAGGTTCAACCGTGACAAGACCTTAGAGTGGAACAGTTTCCGGCGCGATAATGGTGGGTATCGCGCAGGCTTTCTCAACCCAACCCGCTTATAAAAACTGGGAGTAACATGATGAAGAAGTCTCTTCTTTCGGCCGTCGCACTGACAGCTGTGGTCGCTTTTGGCGGCAGCGCATGGGCTGACGTGCTGATCGGCGTCGGTGGTCCGTTCACCGGTCCGAACGCTGCCTTTGGTGCGCAGCTCCAGAAGGGTGCCGAGCAGGCGGCTGCAGAGATCAATGCTGCCGGCGGCCTTAACGGCGAACAGGTCCGCATCGTCCTCGGCGACGACGTCTCCGACCCGAAGCAGGGTATCTCCGTGGCGAACAAGTTCGTCGCCGATGGTGTCAAGTTCGTCGTCGGTCACTTCAACTCCGGCGTCTCGATCCCGGCTTCGGAAGTCTATGCCGAGAACGGCATCCTGCAGATTTCGCCGGCATCGACCAACCCGACCTTCACCGAGCGCGGCCTCTGGAACACCTTCCGCACCTGCGGCCGTGACGACCAGCAGGGCTCGATCGCCGGTGCTTACCTTGCCGAAAAGTTCAAGGACGCCAAGATCGCGATCATCGATGACAAGACCCCCTACGGTCAGGGTCTTGCCGAAGAAACGAAGAAGGCAATGAATGCTGCCGGCGTCACCGAAGTCGTCCGCGAAGGCGTCAACACCGGCGACAAGGACTTCTCCGCCCTCATCGCCAAGATGAAGGAAGCCGGTGTTTCGATCATCTACTGGGGCGGCCTCCACACGGAAGCCGGCCTGATCATCCGCCAGGCTGCCGACCAGGGCCTCGACGCCACACTCGTTTCGGGTGACGGCATCGTCTCCAACGAGCTCGCCTCGATCGCCGGCGATGCCGTCGAAGGCACGCTCAACACCTTCGGCCCCGACCCGCGTCTGGCGCCGCAGAACAAGGAATTGGTCGAGAAGTTCCGTGCTTCGGGCTTCGAACCGGAAGCCTACACACTCTACTCCTATGCTTCCATGCAGGTGATCGCAGGCGCAGCCAAGGCCGCTGGCTCCAACGATCCGGAAGCCGTTGCCGAAGCGATGAAGGCCAATACCTTCCCGACCGCTCTGGGCGACATGGGCTTCGACGAGAAGGGCGACCCGAAGCTTCCGGGCTACGTCATGTACGAGTGGAAGAAGGGCGACGACGGCAACTACAGCTACTTCCAGAAGGAAGACTGATCGTAGCACGCAGTTCCCGAATTTCTGGAGGCCCGGCGCAAGCTGGGCCTTTCGGTTTCATGTGGTTAGTGCTCGGAGTCTGGAGCCGGCAGATGCAGTTCCGCCGGTCATCGATGAATTTGACCAATCTGAGTTCCAGTTTCTCCAATGTCCAAGTTGAGGCGAAAGAATGGCGAGCTATTACTGTTAGCGGGTCAATATTCGCATAGCTTCCATTCGTTTTAATCGTTTCACCATTCCCTAATGAATGCTATCACCGCGTCAGTTATCCAACAGGCCGCAGAGAGTTGAAACCCTGCACCCCGCTAGCGAGGCGCTTGATGGCATTTGCACGCATTGATGGTTTTTCCGGTTCCGCCGCTCTTGCCAGGTTGATCGCCGCAGGAGCGTTTTTCTTGGGCGCAAACGCCGCGCTTGCTGATGGATGCGGCCAGCCAATCCAGCCGGGCCGGCATGAGTTCAAGGTCCAGTCGACGGACGCTGATCGTACCGGTGTCATCTTCGTACCGTCGTCCTATGCCGGGACCGAGAAGGTTCCGGTGGTCTTCGACTTCCACGGCAGTCACAGCAACCCCGTCGGGCAGTTGAAGCGCAGTTCGTGGGACCAGGTGGCGGAAAAGGAGGGTTTCATCGTCGTGGCCCTGCAGGGCAGCCTTGCGGGGGCCTTTGATGGAACCCACGCCTGGAACGTGCCGCTGGTGACGACGCAGGAGGGCGGACTTGACGAAGTCGCCTTCATTGGTGCCGCGGTCAAGGCTGTCGAGCAGGCGGCTTGCGTCGACCGCAGCCGCATCTATGCTTCCGGCTATTCGGGCGGCGGGCGGATGCTCTCGCAATACATCTGCAGTGGCCGCAGCGATTTCGCGGCCGCCGGCTTCGTCCATTCCTTGAGGGCAGGGGCGCCTGTGAACGTGGACGGGCAGTGGAAGCCTGATGGGGCAACCTGCGCTCCGTCCCGGCCGATGTCGATCATTGCCTTCGCCGGCGAGAAGGACGATGCCAATCCCTATGCTGGTGGCGGCAAACCCTACTGGCAATACGGTTTCCTCACTGCCCTGCAGCGCTGGAGCCAGATGGATGGCTGCACGGGCGACGCCGTGACCCATACGGTCGGCGACGTCACGCAGCGCCTCTACGATACCTGTAAGGCCGGCGCGCGCATTGCTGCCTATGTCTACGCCAATGGTACGCATGCCTGGCCGAAGACTGCGCCTGCCGAAGGCATGATGGCTTCGGCCTCGTCCTCCTCTTCGCAGTCCGGCGTCGTGCAGGTCGCGTCGGTGGTCAAGGCGTCAGCCTTCGATCCGTCTGTTGATCCGGCTCCGCGGATGTGGGAATTCTTCCTTGAAGCCGACAAGCGCAATATCGTCGCGGAGGCAGCGCCGGCCATCATGAAGACTGGCACGGCTGTTGCTTCCGATTGTGCCGTGAACGGTGATCTTCAGGGGACGAATTGCAGCAGCCAGCCGAGCAATATGCGCCGCAGCGCGCAGGGGGTAAGGGACGCCTTGTAACCAAGCCTCTCGACGGGCGGACGCGGCTTGCCGAGTTCTACCAAGAAGGCTGCGCAAAAATTCGCCTTCCCGAAACATTCTCGCCCGATATGGAGGCGATCCTCATCAATACGTCAGGGGGACTGACGGGCGGCGACGTGATCGAATGGTCCGTCGCCGCCTCTGATTCCACCCGATTGACAGTCACGACACAGGCGAATGAGAAGGTTTACAAGGCCTCTGCCGGCACTGCCTCCGTGACCACCCGGCTCGCCGCCGGCGCCAATGCGAGCCTTCACTGGCTGCCGCAGGAAACCATCCTATTCGACCAATCCTCCCTCAGCCGGCGGCTTGACGTCGATCTTCACGAGACGGCAGAGTTCCTCGCCGTCGAAGCCGTCCTCATGGGACGGCAGGCGATGGGCGAGCGGCTCCGTCACGGTCTCTTCCGGGATCGCTGGCGCGTGCGGCAGGGCGGACGCCTGCTGCACGCGGAAGAGATGCGGCTTGATGGCGAGATCGATCTGGTCGGCTCCGCGAATGCCACCTTCGGTGGCGAGACTGCCTTTGCCACGATCCTCTATGCCGGACCTCTGGCGGAGGCTATGCTGGCCAAGGTGCGCGAGGTGCTCGGCAACGGCAATGGCGGTGCCAGTTGTTGGCAAGGGAAGCTTATTGTCCGGATGATCGCTCCGAGCGGCTTCGAACTCAGAAAAGTGCTGGTACCGGTAATTGCCGTATTGCGAAACGGCGCGCCGGTGCCGAAGGTCTGGAACATTTGACGGCAAGCGCAGGACCAAGATGAACCTCACCCCCAGGGAAAAAGACAAGCTGCTGATATCCATGGCCGCCATGGTGGCGCGGCGGCGGCTGGAGCGCGGCGTCAAGCTCAACCATCCGGAGGCGATCGCGCTGATCACGGATTTTGTCGTCGAAGGGGCACGCGACGGCCGCTCCGTGGCGGATCTGATGGAGGCGGGCGCCCACGTCATCACCCGCAGCCAGGTGATGGAAGGTGTCGCGGAGATGATCCACGACGTTCAGGTGGAGGCGACGTTCCCTGACGGTACGAAGCTCGTCACCGTACATGAACCGATACGTTAAACAGGTGCGAGGCTGATTAATGATCCCGGGCGAAGTCATTGCTGCTGCTGGTGAAATCGAGTTGAATGCCGGCGCGCCAACGCTCACGATCGAGGTCTCGAATACCGGCGACCGCCCGATCCAGGTCGGCAGCCACTACCATTTCTTCGAGACCAATGAAGGGCTCTCCTTTCCGCGTGAGATGACCCGCGGCATGCGGCTCGATATCCCGGCCGGCACGGCGGTCCGGTTTGAGCCGGGCCAGACCCGGCAGGTGACGCTGATCCCGCTGTCGGGATCGCGCAAGGTTTTCGGTTTCCAGCAGAAGGTCATGGGGCAGCTATGAAGAAGCTGGTGATGTTGTCGGCGATGCTGATGGCGGCATCCGCGCTCGCCCAGGAGGATGCCGAGTTCGACTGTGCGAATACCTCGGTACAGTGGCAGCTGAACGAGTGCGAGGCTCAGGCATGGCAGGAGGCTGATGAACAGCTGAATGCACAATATCAGGAATCGCGCCGAGTCATGAAAGCCTGGGATGCGGAAGCTTCGGATATGGCCGGAGCCGAGGAGGCGCTGGTAAGGGCGCAGCGCGCGTGGATCGCCTTCCGTGATGCTCAGTGTACCTTCCGTGGCTACCAAGCGCGGGGCGGCAGCATGGAACCCATGCTCATCTATGGCTGCCAGGCGGAACTGACACGGCAGCGAACGCTGCAATTGAAGGAACAGACGGATCTCATGGGCGGCAACTGACGCGCAATCCGGCCGGCTCAACACGTCCTCGCAAAAGGTCTCTTCATGCCCCACAAGATCTCCCGCGCCGCTTACGCCTCCATGTTCGGTCCGACCGTCGGCGACAAGGTGCGGCTCGCCGACACCGAACTCTTCATCGAGGTGGAGAAGGACTTCACCACCTATGGCGAGGAGGTGAAGTTCGGCGGCGGCAAGGTGATCCGCGACGGCATGGGGCAAAGCCAGGCGACCCGCGCCGAAGGCGCTGTCGACACGGTCATTACCAATGCGCTGATCGTTGACCATACCGGCATCTACAAGGCCGATATCGGCCTCAAGGACGGCCGCATCCACGCGATCGGCAAGGCCGGCAATCCGGATACCCAGCCGGGCGTGAGCATCATTGTCGGGCCCTCGACCGAGGCCATCGCTGGTGAAGGCAAGATCCTGACCGCCGGCGGCATGGACGCGCATATCCACTACATCTGCCCGCAGCAGATCGAGGAAGCTCTGATGAGCGGTTTCACCTGCATGCTGGGCGGCGGCACGGGTCCTGCCCATGGCACTCTCGCCACGACTTGCACCGGCGCCTGGCACATCGAACGGATGATCGAGAGTTTCGATGCCTTCCCGATGAACCTTGCGCTCGCCGGCAAGGGCAATGCATCGCTGCCGGCGCCGCTGGAGGAGATGATCCTGTCTGGCGCCTCGTCGCTGAAGCTGCACGAGGACTGGGGCACGACACCGGCGGCGATCGACAACTGCCTGACGGTCGCCGACGAATACGACGTGCAGGTGATGATCCACACGGACACGCTGAACGAGTCCGGCTTCGTCGAGAACACGGTGGCGGCAATAAAGGGACGCACCATCCACGCCTTCCATACGGAAGGGGCGGGCGGTGGCCACGCGCCGGACATCATCAAGGTCTGCGGTCAGCCGAATGTTATTCCGTCGTCGACCAACCCGACCCGGCCTTACACGGTCAATACGCTCGCCGAGCATCTCGACATGCTGATGGTCTGCCACCACCTGTCGCCGTCGATCCCGGAAGATATCGCATTTGCCGAAAGCCGGATCCGCAAGGAGACCATCGCGGCCGAGGACATCCTTCACGATATTGGCGCCTTCTCAATCATCTCGTCGGACAGCCAGGCCATGGGCCGCGTCGGTGAGGTGGCGATCCGCACCTGGCAGACCGCCGACAAGATGAAGCGCCAGCGCGGGCGGCTTGCCGAGGAAAAGGGTGAGAACGACAACTTCCGCGTCCGCCGCTATATCGCCAAGTACACGATCAACCCGGCAATCGCCCATGGCGTCTCCCACGAGATTGGCTCTGTGGAAGTCGGCAAGCGGGCGGACCTGGTGCTCTGGAATCCCGCCTTCTTCGGCGTGAAGCCAGAAATGGTGCTGCTCGGTGGGTCCATTGCAGCGGCCCCGATGGGTGATCCGAACGCTTCCATTCCGACGCCGCAGCCGATGCACTACCGGCCGATGTTCGCCGCCTACGGCAAGCTCAGGACCAATTCCTCCGTCACCTTCGTCTCGCAGGCTTCGCTCGATGCCGGGCTCGCGCAACGCCTCGGCGTGGCAAAGAAGCTGGTCGCGGTGAAGAACGTACGTGGCGGCATCTCCAAGGCGTCGATGATCCACAATTCTCTGACGCCCCATATCGAGGTCGACCCGGAAACCTACGAGGTGCGTGCCGATGGCGAGCTCTTGACCTGCGAGCCGGCGACCGTCCTGCCGATGGCGCAGCGCTATTTCCTGTTCTGAGGATGACCTTGAAACCTGTATCTGTCAGAGCGTTGACGTCCCTCGACGGGGAGCCGTGGTCAAAGCTGCGGCAAGCCCTGTGGCCGGATCAACCGGCTGACGCGCATCTGGTCGAGATAGAGGAGATGCTGGGCGGGCAGGTCGGTGCCGGCTACGGTGCGTTCAGCCCCGACGGCGCGCTCGTAGCCTTTGCGGAGGTCTCGATCCGTGCCTATGCCAATGGCTGTACCTCAACGCCGGTACCGTTTCTCGAAGGAATATTCGTTGAAGAGCGCAGCAGGCGAATGGGAATTGCTGGCCTGCTGCTGGCCCAGATCGAGTCTGATCTTCGGGCCAGAGGTTTCGTCGAGCTTTGTTCAGACGCTGAGATGCACAACACCTCCTCCCATCTGGCCCATCGACAGTGGGGCTTTGTCGAGACAGAACGGGTTATTTACTTCCGCAAGCCACTGGGCACATGATCCTCGCTCAAGGATGAACGCATGCAACGCATCACCGCCTACCACCATGCCGGTGTCATCACCGATCCTCCGGTCGACACCATCGCCTTGCCGCACGACCTGCGGCATCTCCGCCGCAAGGTTCTCCACCTTTCCAACGGCGAGATGGTGATGCTGGACCTCAAGGAGCCGGTGCTGCTCGCCGAGGGGGACCGGTTGATCCTCGAGGACGGCAGCAATGTTGCGATCGCCGCCGCGCCGGAGAAGCTCTTCGAGATCACCGCTCGGGACCGCCTGCATCTGACGGAGCTTGCCTGGCACCTCGGCAACCGGCATCTATCGGCGCAGATCGAGGAGGGGCGCATCCTCATCCTGCGCGACCATGTCATCCGCAAGATGCTGGAGGGCCTCGGCGCCACAGTGACGGAGGTCGAGGAACCCTTCCATCCTATTCGCGGTGCCTATCACGCCCATGGCGGGCACTCGCACGGACATGATCATCCCCATGCGCACGACTGAGCAAGATGGGTGAGGGGCTGCAGACGCAGGCACTGCTTCGCCTGATGGCGTGGATGTCGCCCGCCTTCCCGATCGGCAGCTTTGCCTGGTCGGGCGGGCTCGAGCGGGCCGTGCATGACGGACTGGTGAAGGATGCAGATGACCTGCGATCCTGGCTCGACACGATCCTCGGCCATGGCAGCCTCTGGAATGACGCGATCCTGTTCGCCGAGGCTTGGCGGAGCCATGCTGACACAGAAGCGCTACGGGAGCTATCCGAACTGGGGCTGGCACTTGCCGGTTCAAGCGAGCGACACTTTGAAACGCTGTCGCTGGGAAAGGCCTTTGCTGCAGCTGCAACCGCCTGGTCCCATGAGGTTCTCGGACGGCTACCGCAAGACGTGCCGTTTCCGGTGGCGGTGGGTGCGATTGCCGCTGCCCATGCCGTGCCGCTTGAGGACGCGCTGGCGGCTTTCCTGCATGCAGCAATTTCGCAGGCCATTTCGGCCGCTATCCGCTTGGGTGCCTGCGGGCAGGCACAGGGGCTGGCGATACTGGCTGAACGGGAGCGGCGCATCCTAGATGTCTGCCGTCGCGCCTCCGCCAGCACGCTGGATGCGCTCGGCACCGCAGCCATCCAGGCGGAGATCGCCTCGCTCAAGCACGAGACCCAGCATTCCAGGCTCTTTCGATCCTGACGAAGGCCTGTTGAGGAAAGGACAAGACGATGAAATCTGCAAACGGACCGTTGCGCGTCGGCATTGGCGGCCCTGTCGGCTCCGGCAAGACCGCGCTGACGGAAAAGCTCTGCAAGGCGATGCGCGAGGACTATTCCGTCGCTGTGGTGACCAACGACATCTACACGCGGGAAGACGCCGAGGCGCTGGTGCGGATGCAGGCGCTGTCTTCCGACCGTATTGTCGGGGTGGAGACCGGAGGCTGCCCGCACACCGCTATCCGAGAGGATGCGACGATCAACCTGCAGGCAATCGCAGGTCTCAACGAGCGCTTCCCCGACCTGGATGTCGTCTTCATCGAGTCCGGCGGAGACAACCTGGCTGCCACCTTCTCACCGGATCTCGCGGACCTTACCATCTACGTGATCTCCACCTGCCAGGGCGAGGAGATCCCGCGCAAGGGCGGGCCGGGGATCACGCGTTCAGACCTGCTGGTGATCAACAAGAAGGACCTGGCACCCTACGTCGGCGTCGATCTAGACGTGATGGACCGTGACGCCCACAGGATGCGGGAGGCCAAGCCGCATCTCTTCACTGACCTGAAGCGCGGCGACGGCGTCGATCACGTGGTACGGTTCCTTAAGGAGAACGGTGGCCTCTGAAGGCGGCGTAGCCCATCCTTCAGACGTCCCGCAACGACTTCACGTCGCTGATCTGGATGATGCGACCGCGGACGGTGACACCGGCGCGACGCAGGGATGAGAAGGCGCGTGACAGGGCCTCGGGCGCCAGGCCCAGCATGCCGGCGAGAAGGCTCTTCTGGAACGGCAGGCGGACGGATGCCGGACCGCCATCTACGGGACAGGCCTTCAGCAGGTATTCGGCCACGCGTTGCGGAGCGGTGTGTAGACGGTCATTCGCAACGCAGTCCATCGTCGTCAGCAGATGGTGTGACAGACAGGACATCAGAGCCTTGGCGATATCGGGCTCCTGCTCGGCCAAGTGGCGCGCGGTGCGAATCTCGAAACGGGCAAGTGTCGTGTTTTCGGCCGTCTGTGCATTGAAGCGGTAGATGTCGTCGCCGTAGATCAGGCATTCCGCAAAGGTGTCGCCCGGACCGCAGATACGGATATCCGCTTCGCGGCCTTCCCGGTTCAGGCGGTAGAGGCGGACGTAGCCCGAAAGCACGCAGTAGAAATGGTCGGCGGTCATGCCTTCGCGGAAGACGATATGGCGGGCGGGGGCGCTGGAAATGGACGCCGCGTTCAGCATCTTCACCAGCGCTTCCCCACTCAGGCCGGCCATGAACGGCGCCCGAACCAGAACGGCTTTGTCGCGGCTATTCACTCTCAGGCTCTTGTTCATGGTGACCGTCGGTTTTTCCATCGCGATAGGCGGTTGCTCGTGGAATCCTGGAACCAAATCTAGCATCTGCGACAAGAATGCCTTTGACATCGATCAAACAGGAAAGCGGTTCCCATGAACGGAAAAGGCCGGGTTCTCACCCGGCCTTTTCACTTGGTATCGCTCTTTAGGCTATTCTGCAGCCCAGGGCGTCATTCGCATGACGTTCGACCCGGGTGAGGTACCGGACGCTTTGTCGTCATTGGCGCCCTTCTGCTTCTCGATGGAAGCGAGGCGTTCCTCGAGCGTCGCAATCGAAGAAGCGGCCTCATGCGCACGGCGGCTGAGCTCCTCGGTCGAGAGGCCCACGGCTTCCTCCTCCTTCTTGCCGAACATGCCGCCGAAGATGCGGCCGAGCAGTCGCGATACGTCGTCCATGATCAGGAAGAAGGCAGGCACCACGACCAGTGACAGGACGGTCGAGACGATGATGCCGCCGATCACCGCAATCGCCATCGGGGAACGGAAGGAGCCACCTTCGCCGACGCCGAGCGCGGACGGCAGCATGCCGGCCGACATGGCGATGGACGTCATGATGATCGGCCGGGCACGCTTGCGGCCGGCTTCCACCATGGCATGAACCCGCTCCATCCCGTGGCGGCGCATCTCGATCGCGAAGTCCACCAGCAGGATGGCGTTCTTCGTGACGATCCCCATCAGCATCAGGATGCCGATCAGAACCGGCATGGAGAGCGAGTTCTGGGTGATGATCAAAGCCACCGCCACGCCGCCGATGGCGAGCGGCAGCGAGAAGAGGATGGTGAACGGCTGGATGACGTCCTTGAACAACAGGATCAGCACCACCAGTACCATCAGGAGGCCGAGAAGCATGGCATTGCCGAAGCTCTGGACCATCTCGGCCTGAACCTTGGCGTCGCCACTCTCCGCCAGCCGCACCGTCGCCGGAAGCTCCGTCGCATCGACAATGCGCTTGAACTCCTCCGTTGCGGTATCGAGCGCTGTCCCGAAGGGAACGTCGGAGCCGATCGCCACGACGCGGCTTCGGTCGTTGCGCTTGATCGAGCTCGGGCCTTCCGCATAGTCGATGTCGGCCACGCTGTAGAGCGGTACCGTCTCGCCGGACGCGGTCTTGATCTTCAGCGCGCGGATAGACGCGAGGTCCCGCCGCAGGTCGAGCGATGCCTGGACTCGGATCGGGATCTGCCGGTCGTCGATCGACATCTTGGCAAGCTGCGCGTCAATGTCGCCGATGGTTGCGACGCGGACCGTTTCGGCGATCTGCTGCGGCGTGATGCCGAGCCGGGCCGTTTCATCCTTGCGCGGGCGGATCTGCAGTTCCGGCCGCGGCAGAGCACCTTCCGAGCTGACATTGGCGAGGATCGGCGAGGCGCGCAGCCGCGACTCCAGCAGGCTCACGGCTTCGTTCAGGTCCTGCTCGCTGGACGAGAGGAAGTTGAAGCTGAGTTCGCGCTCCGCGCGGTCATTGAGCTTGGAGATGCGGACGTCCGGAATGGTCCGCACCTTCTCGAACAATTCCCGTTCGACCTCCCACTGCGGCCGGGTGCGGCCGTGGTCCGGGATCTTGGGAACCAGGTCGCCCAGCAGCGGAATGCCGCCAAGGCCCTTGTTGACCAGGGTCTTCAGAAGCGAATGGTCGATGTTCTGCAGGATCACGCGAACGGTGGCGCGGCGCAGTTCCAGATCACCCTTGGGCGACGCGCCGCCGAGGATGAAGACGCTCTCGACGCCGTCGATGTCGCGGACGGCATCGTAGATGACGTCGGTGGTCGCTGCGGTCTCGTCCAGCGTTGCGTTCGGCGGCAATTCGACGGAGAGCACGATGCGCGATGAGTCCTCCGGCGGCATGAAGCTGCCCGGCACCTGGCTCAGCAACGCAATCGATCCAACCAGGAAGGCAATGGCGCCAAGCAGCGTCGCGTAGCGCATGTACCACTTGCGCGTCGTGCCGGTGACGAGGCGCGTGTAGGCCTTCATCAACCGACCGTCATTGTCCTGGTGATCCTCCATCGCGTCTTCGGCGCGCATCCAGTAGGCGGCCATCAGCGGTGTGATCAGACGCGCCACCATCAGCGAGAAGAAGACGGAGAAGGCGACCGTCAAGCCGAACTGGATGAAGTACTGGCCCGGAATGCCCGGCATGAAGGACACGGGCACGAAGACGGCAATAATGGTGAAGCTCGTCGCTATCACCGCAAGACCGATCTCGTCGGCGGCCTCCAGCGCGGCGCGATAGGGCGTCTTGCCCATCTTGATGTGACGGGCAATGTTCTCGATCTCGACGATCGCGTCGTCGACGAGGATCCCCGTCGCGAGCGTCAGCGCCAGGAAGCTGACGAGGTTCAGCGAGAAGCCGAGCAGGTCCATCACCCAGAAGGTCGGGATGGCGGAAAGGGGCAGGGCCACGGCTGCAATGATCGTCGCCCGCCAGTTGCGGAGGAAGAGCATCACGACGATGACGGCGAGAAGCGCGCCCTCCATCAGTGTATGAAGCGCGGCCTCGTAGTTGCCGTAGGTGAAGTAGACGGAATCGTCGACCATCTCGATCGTGACGCCGGGATGGGCGGCGCGAACCGTTTCAAGACTTTCCGCCACCGTCTCCGCAACCGAGACCTCGCTTGCACCCTTGGCGCGGAAGACGGCAAACGTCACCGACGGGGAGCCGTTGAAGCGCGAGAAGGACTTCGGTTCCTCATAGGTGTCGGTGATGGCGCCAAGTTCAGACAGCTTGACGAAGCGGCCGCCGGAAAGCGCGATCGTGGTATCTGCGAGCTGCGTAACGGTGCGGGCATCGCCGAGCGTACGGATCGTCTGTTCGTTGCCAGCCACCTGGCCGCGGCCGGACCCAAGATCGACGTTGGTGCCGCGAAGCTGGCTGTTCACGTCGACTGCGGTGATGCCGTAGGAATCCAGTTTCGCGGGGTTGAGCGCGACGCGGACTTCGCGGTCAGCGCCGCCATAACGGTCGATACGGCCGATCCCGGGCTGTCCCTGCAGTTCACGCTTGATCGTATCATCGACGAACCAGGACAGCTCCTCGAGCGTCATGTTCGGGGAGGTGACGGAGAAGGTCTGGATCGCCTGGCCTTCGACGTCGATCTTCGAGACCACCGGTTCCTCGGCGCTCGCAGGAAGATCGCTGCGAATGCGGTCAATCGCATCCTTCGTGTCCTGAACGGCTTCGTCCGTCGGCTTCTCGATGCGGAAGAGCACGACGGTCTGGGACTGGCCGTCGGTCACTGTGGACTGTATCTCGTCCACTCCGCTGATGGAGGCGACGGCGTCCTCGACTTCTTTCGTCACCTGCATCTCGAGTTCGGCCGGGGACGCGCCGCTCTGTGCGACGGTGACGGAGACGACAGGAACGTCGATGTTCGGGAAGCGCGTGATCGGCAGCGAATAGAAGGACTGCAGCCCCATGAAGAGCAGCAGCGCGAAGCCGAGCAGCGGCGCGATCGGATTGCGGATCGACCAGGCTGAGAAGTTCATCTTTCGTCCTCGCTCAGTTCGACACGGTCGATGCAGCGGGCACCGGCTTGATCCGGTCACCATCCCGCACGAAGGCACCGGCCTTCTCGACGACCACGTCGCCAGCTGCCAGCCCGCTCGTCACCTCGACGAAGCCGCCATCCTGAATGCCGATGGCAACCTCGACCTGCTTCACGACCCCGTCTTCCACCTTGCGGGCGTACGAGCCGTCACGTGCTGTTGTCACAGCGGAAAGAGGCAAGGCGAGGGCGGTCTTCTCATCGATGATGATTTCGGCGTTGCCATACATCCCGGCGCGCGCGCCGCTCTTCTCGTCGATGTCTATCCGCACGTTGCCAAGCCGGCTGACCGGATCGACAGTCGGTGACACGAGGCGGACCTCTCCCTCGATCTCGCTGCTGCCTCCGGCGATGGTGATCACGGCCCTCTGGCCGGGCTTGATCCTGTGGATGTCCGTCTCGGTCAGTTCTGCGACCAACTCAAGCGCACCGTCGCGGATAACGGTAAAGAGGGGTTCGCCGGCGCCGCTGGCAATCGCGCCAATCTTTGCATTGCGCGCCGAGACAATCCCGGCAACAGGGGTCTTCACCGCGGTCCGGGCGAGCTTCAGGTCGATGTCGGCAATCTGGCTCTCGACAACCTTGATGTCCGCCTCGCCCACCGAGATGGCCTGCTGTGCTGCCTGGAGGCGCGCTTCGGCCACTTCGGCGGCCGCCGTCGCGCGTTCGACTTCGGCGACCGAACTGGTACCGGTCTTACCCAGCCTCGTTGCGCGGTCACGCTGGCGTATGGCGTCATCCAGGGTGGCCTGGGCTTCGACGACTTGGGCGCGGTATTGCGCAAGCCCGGCCTCGGCCTTTGCCTTGTTGGCTTCCAACTGGCTCTTCTGCAGGATCAGCGTGTCTTCATTCAGGGTCGCGAGAACCTGCTCGGCCTCGACCTCGTCGCCCACATCGGCTTCCAGTGTGCGGATCGACAAGCCATCCACGAGCGGCTGGACGTAGACCTCCTGCACGGCCCGGATCGTTCCTGTAGCAATAACGCGGTCGGTCAGTTCCCGCTCTACCGCCTCGGTGACGATGATCGACGGCAGGGTAGCCTCGGATGTGGTCGCTGGCTGAGCGTTCTCCTGTGCCGCACCGGGAAGTGCAGCAAGCGAGAACAGGGCAGCCGGTATGATACAGGCCAGGCGAAGAGACGTGCGAAGCATGCGTATGGGATCCAGTTAGGCAATGGGTTCAATCGGCCCCGCCATCATGCGGGAAGAATTTATCTGACCCTCGACGGTCCAAATCGATTTACAATTGGTGCCGGGCAGAAAGGCTTGCAAGAGCGGCCCGGAAGTTTCATCGGCTGACGTTTCTATGATCCTCCAGCCCGCAAATCAAGCCTGTTCGGTTATTGTTCTCATTACATTTTGTTATGTATTACGTAACAACGCGCGGCGAAGGCCGCGCGTTGCTTATCCGTCATAGAGTATACCTTAGCCGTTATTGAACGGCGGCGTCAGTGATCTCGGTGGTATAGGCGCCTTCAGGCTCCTTGGTGATGATCTTCTGGTCGAGAAGCGCCTTGGCAGTACGCTCGTAGACGGCCGGATCAAGCTTGCCGGTGCCGTCGCCGATCAGCTTGGCGACCTCGCCCATCATGCGCTTCTGGTGGTTCTCGTCCTGGCCGCCATTGTCCATGACGATTTCCGCGGCTTCATCCGGGTTTTCCATGGCGTATTTCCAGCCCTTCATGGAGGCGCGGACGAACTTCACCATGTTTTCCTTGAATTCCGGATCGGCAAGCTTGTCCTCCAGAACGTATAGGCCATCCTCCAGCAGATCGTTGCCCATTTCGGTATAGTTGAAGACCACCAGGTCCTCCGGCTTGAAGCCGGCATCGATCGCCTGCCAGTACTCGTTATAGGTCATGACGGAGATGCAGTCCGCCTGCTTCTGGACGAGCGGCTGCACGTCGAAGCTCTGTTTCAGGACCGTCACCCCGTCCGGACCACCTTCGGTGGAGAGGCCGAGCTTGTTCATCCAGGCAAAGAACGGGTACTCGTTGCCGAAGAACCAGACACCCAGCGTGTGTCCCTTGAAGTCAGCCTCGGTCTGGATCGGTCCGTCCTTCGGGCAAATCAGTTGCAGGCCGGATTTCTGGTAGGGCTGGGCGATGTTGACGAGCGGCACGCCCTTTTCGCGGGCGACCAGCGCGCCGCCCATCCAGGCGACGATGACGTCGGCACCGCCGCCGGCGATCACCTGTTCCGGTGCGATGTCGGGGCCGCCGGCCTTGATCTCGACGTCAAGGCCTTCCTCATCATAGAAGCCCTTGTCTTCGGCGACGTAGTAGCCAGCAAATTGCGACTGGGCCACCCACTTCAGTTGCAGGGTGATGTCGGCGGCCGAAGCCACCTGAACGGCTGCAAGCGACATCGCACTCGCCATCAATGCAACAAGGATATTTCTCATTGTTGTTATCCTTTCCCTCTGAGGTTTTGCCGCCCTCCGTCGTTGCGGAAGGCGGATGCGTCTAGCCACCACGGTTAGACGGATGCCAGAATGTCGTTGCTCGCTCCGCGAGCGCCACGACACCATAAAAGACCGATCCGATGACCGCCGCAACGGCGATTTCCGCCCAGACCATGTCGACATTCATGCGGCCGATCTCGGTCGAGATCCGGAAGCCCATGCCGACGATCGGCGTGCCGAAGAACTCCGCCACGATCGCGCCGATCAGCGCCAGGGTGGAGTTGATCTTGAGCGCATTGAAGATGAAGGGCATGGCGGCGGGCAGGCGCAGCTTGACGAGCGTCTGCCAGTATCCCGAGGCATAGGAACGCATGAGGTCGCGCTCCATGGAGCCGGAGGCGCCGAGCCCGGCCACCGTGTTCACCAGCATGGGGAAGAAGGTCATGACGATGACGACGGCGGCCTTCGACTGCCAGTCGAAACCGAACCACATGACCATGATCGGTGCCACGCCGATAATGGGAAGCGCCGACATGAGGTTCCCGATCGGCAGCAGGCCACGTCGCAGGAAGGAGATCCGGTCGGCGAGGATTGCGACCGCGAAGCCGGCGGCGCATCCGACCACGTAGCCGAACAGCACGGCCTTGAAGATGGTCTGTCGCACGTCTGCCGCGAGGATCGGCACGGAGCTGACGATCCGGTCCCAGATCGCCGACGGTGGAGGTAGCAGGATGAAGGGAACGCCGGCACCGCGGGTGATGGCTTCCCACAGAATGAGGACCCAGGCGCCGAAGATCGCCGGGATCAGCAGCCGCAGTGCCATCATGGTCTGCCGGCTGGGCGGCCGTATGTCCGCCAGTTCCGAAATGCACCGCCAGCCGAGGAGCCAGCTTGCCGCGATCAGCAGGAAATAGGACAGGCGGGCATCGCCCTCGTTGCCGGAAATGCCGCCGATCAGCAGCCAGGCAGCGGTATGCGCCGTGACGAACAGGATCAATGCCCTTGCACCTCGGCTGATACGCATGAAGGAGGCGAGGGCGCCGACCGCGATCAGCAACAGGATGGGTATCGTCCCTCCGGCAGCGAATGGTGTCGATGCGCCGGTCGCGAGCAAGGGCAATCGCGCTACTGCGAGAAGACAGAGAAGAAGGGCAATGCTGCCCTGCCAGGAGCGGAGGAGGTAGGTCATGCCGGCCTCACTCCCATTCTCCGGTCGATCAACCGGGCGCCGACCCCCACGATGGTGACGAGCATCGCCGCCAGCAGGGAGCCCGCGATCAAGGCGGCCCACATGTCGATCGTCTGACTGTAATAGGAACCGGCGAGCAGCTTCGAGCCGATGCCGGCGGCGGCACCCGTCGGAAGCTCGGCGACGATCGCGCCGACGAGGCTGGCGGCAACCGCGACCTTCATGGAGGTGAAAAGGAAGGGCATGGAGGCGGGCACCCGAAGCTTCCAGAAGGTCTGCCACCGGCTGGCATTATAGGTCCGCATCAGGTCGAGCTGGATGATGTCCGGCGAGCGGAGGCCCTTCACCATGCCGACGGCCACCGGGAAGAACGACAGGTAGGTGGAGATCAGCGCCTTCGGGATCAGACCGGTGACGTTGATTGCAGCCAGCACGACGACCACCATCGGGGCTATCGCAAGGATCGGCACTGTCTGAGAAGCGATGATCCACGGCATCAGGCTGCGGTCGAGCGCCTTCACATGCACGATGCCGACCGCGATCAGGACGCCGAGCAGCGTTCCGAAGGCGAACCCCGCGAGCGTTGATGATAGCGTTATCCACGAATGGTAGACGAGGCTTCGGTTGCTGGTCACCTTGCGCAGGAAGGTATTCTCGAAGACATTCTGCGCCACCTGGTGCGGCGCCGGTACTATCGGCTTCGGCTGCGACAGCGTCTTGACGATGAATTCCATGGTCGTGGAGGTGACGTCGCCGCGCCGGTCCAGATCGCGCTGGAAAGGCGCGTTCATCCAGACCGCAGCTGCGTACCAGATCACGATGATGGTCGCGACGATGGTTAGAACGGGGCCGACGCGGGAGGCGAACGTCTCACTCCTCATAGCTGTGCCCCGCCCTCAGTCCCTCCCGCACGCGATGGGCGATCTCCAGGAATTCCGGCGTCTCGCGGATTTCCAGGGGCCGTTCACGCGGCAGGGTCGAGTGGATCACGTCGGTCACCCGGCCGGGCCGCGGCGACATGACGACGATCTTGGTGGAGAGGTAGACCGCCTCCGGGATCGAGTGGGTGACGAAGCAGATGGTCTTTTCCGTTGCCGCCCAGAGCTTAAGGAGCTGTTCGTTCAAGTGGTCGCGGACGATCTCGTCGAGGGCCCCGAAAGGTTCGTCCATCAGCAGCAGGTCGGCGTCGAAGGCGAGCGCGCGGGCGATGGAGGCACGCTGCTGCATGCCACCCGACAGCTGCCACGGGTATTTCTTCCCGAAACCGGAGAGGTTGACGAGGTCGAGCGTGCGGCGGACGCGCTCCTGCTGCTCCGTCTTTCCATGACCCATGATCTCGAGCGGCAGGGCGACGTTCTTCTCGATCGTCCGCCAGGGGTAGAGCGCTGGGGCCTGAAAAACATAGCCGTAGCAACGCGACTTGCGGGCCTCCTCCGGCGTCATGCCGTTGATGGTGATCTCTCCCGCCGTATTCTTCTCAAGGTCGGCGATGACCCGTAGAAAGGTGGTCTTGCCACAGCCGGAGGGGCCGATGAAGGAGACGAAATCTCCCTTTTCCACCTCCAGGTCGACGTCGGACAGCGCGTGCACCGGCCCGTCACTGGTCTGGAAGGTGAGGCCGAGTTTCCTGGCGGATACGACGGAGGCGGGAGAAGCATTCATGGGATGCGGCCAGTCATGAGTTCTGTGGATGCGAAAACGCGAATGCGTGTTATGATTGCAGGCGAGAGGGCGCCTGGCGATGCCGGCTGCCGGTCAAGGGAGGAAGTCCATGGACGCGTCATCGAAGCCCACCTGCCGGATCGTGAAGCCGGGCTCCACCTATGACGGCAAGCAGGGGCTCAGCTACTTCGAAGGCATTGCGGCGGAGACAGTCGGATCGACAGGCATCTGCATGCACCTCCTGACCATTCCGCCGGGCGGGCGCGCCAAGGCGCATCTGCACCAGAGCCACGAGACGGCGATCTACATGCTCTCCGGCTCGGCGCACACCTGGTACGGCGACCGGCTGGAGCACCACGTCGTCGTCCATGCCGGCGAACTCTTCTACATCCCCGCCGGCGTGCCGCATCTGCCCGCTAATCTCTCCAACACCCCCTGCACGGCGATCATCGCCCGGACAGATCCCAACGAGCAGGAGAGCGTTGTGCTCCTCCCGGAACTGGATGGGCTGGTGGAGATTTGAGGCGCAACCGATCTCCCCCCTTGAGGGGGAGATGCCCGTCAGGGCAGAGGGGGGTAGTGTGTCTTCAGCGGTCAATGAAGTGCTCCATCCCAATGGTGCTTATGATAGCAGCGCAAACATTCTGCGGCTGTTTCAACACCTCGTCATTCCAGACTCGCAGGACTTTCCAGCCGAGAGCCTCCAGCCGCCCCGTCCTTGCCTGATCATAGGTGATGGCGTCAGCCTCACCGTGTTGGGAGCCATGGACTTCGACGACGAGTTTGTATGCTGGGCACGCAAAGTCCACGATGTACCCCGCGATGGGCATCTGGCGTCGAAAGCTCAGCCCCATGAGCCGATGAGCCCGCAGCTCATTCCATAGCCTCAACTCCGCCTCGGTCATGGCACGCCGCATGCGCTTGGCGTTTTTTCGATTGGTCGGAGCGACCTCAAAATGAGGCATAAATCAGGCCTCCAACATACCCCCCTCTGTCACTTCGTGACATCTCCCCCTCAAGGGGGGAGATCGGAGCAACACCGAGACGCATTCGCACCATCTCAAACCCCGCTCGCCGGAATGCCGGTGCGCTCCACCTTGCGCGGGGCGGTCAGTTCCTTCCAGGTCGAGAGCGCCTTGTTGACCGCCTGGAAAGGTTCGCGCTTGACGAACTTGCCGTGGCCTTCCTGCGTCTTGACCGTGCTTTCCTCGATGGCCACTACACCACGTGTCAGCGTATAGCGCGGCAAGCCGACGACTTCTTTGCCTTCGAAGACGTTGTAGTCGATGGCCGATTGCTGGGTCTTCGCGGAGATCGTCTTCGAGCGCTTCGGGTCCCAGACGACGATATCGGCATCGGCGCCGACGAGGATGGCGCCCTTGCGCGGATAGACATTGAGGATCTTGGCGATGTTCGTGGACGTCACCGCGACGAATTCATTCATGGTGATGCGGCCGGTCGCGACGCCATAGGTCCAGAGCATCGGCATGCGATCCTCCAGCCCGCCGGTGCCGTTCGGGATCTTGCGGAAGTCGCCGATGCCGGTGCGCTTCTGGTCTGTGGTGAAGGCGCAATGATCGGTCGCCACGACCTGCAGCGAGCCCGAAGCAAGGCCTGCCCAGAGACTGTCCTGGTGCTGCTTGTTGCGGAAGGGCGGGCTCATGACGCGGCGGGCCGCATGGTCCCAGTCCTTGTCGAAATATTCGCTCTCGTCGAGCGTCAGGTGCTGGATCAGCGGCTCGCCGTAGACGCGCATGCCGTTCTGCCGGGCCCGACGGATCGCCTCGTGCGACTGCTCGCAGGAGGTATGGACGACATAGAGCGGAACGCCGGCCATGTCGGCAATGATGATGGCACGGTTGGTTGCCTCGCCCTCGACCGAAGCCGGGCGCGAGTAGGCGTGCGCCTCCGGCCCGTCATTGCCCTCATCCATCAGCTTCTGCTGCATGGCGGCGACGACGTCGCCGTTCTCGGCATGGACGAGGGGCAGGGCGCCGAGTTCGGCACAGCGCTGGAAGGAGGCGAACATCTCGTCGTCGTTCACCATCAGTGCGCCCTTGTAGGCCATGAAGTGCTTGAAGGTGTTGATGCCGTGGTTCAGCACCACCGCCTTCATCTCGTTGAAGACCTGTTCGCCCCACCAGGTGACCGACATGTGGAAGGAATAGTCGCAATTGGCGCGGGTCGACTTGTTGTCCCAGCGCTTCAGCGCATCAAGCAGGGACTGGCCCGGGTCAGGCAGGCAGAAGTCGACCACCA
Source organism: Pseudorhizobium flavum (assembly GCF_902502825.2). Next base: position 2,574,102 of record NZ_LR723670.1, on the reverse strand, counting down.
TGGTCGTGCCGCCGGCAAGGGCCGCCCGCGTGCCGCTTTCGAAATCGTCGGCCGAGTAGGTGCCCATGAAGGGCATTTCGAGGTGGACATGGGGATCGATGCCGCCCGGCATGACATAGCAGCCCGTCGCGTCCAGAACCTCGTCGCCGAACAGGCTGAGGCCGATCTCGACGATCTTGCCCCCGTCGATCTTGACGTCGGCCTTGTAGGTCAGGTCGGCGGTGACGATGGTTCCGCCCTTGATCACTGTGCTCATGGTCCCGTTCCCTCTGGTTTTTTCTTGGGGGACCACCGGCCGCATCGGGCCGGAGGCCCTATGCTATCGTCGTCTTCGTCGTCTGCTGTGGTTGTCTTCTCGCTCAGACCTCGACGAGGTCGAGGCGCTTCTCAATTCGGGTAAGGCGCTCATCCACATGATCCAAGCGCTTCGAAAGGCTTGCGTACTGCGCGGTGAGGCCCCCCACCTGATACTCGACCAGTCCCAGCCGTTCCTTGGTCTCAAGGTGATATTGGGTGTGCAGCGCGAGCGTTTCCTGGATCCGCTTGAGCGTTTCAAAGATAAGCCCGTTCGTAACCTTGTCGGACATCGCGTCATCCTTCCACGATGCGAATATAGAGAAGCGCCGTTCACTCGACAATCTCCGCGGTTTCTAGCACCGCGTGGAACAGCACGTCCGCGCCGGCGCTCGCCCATTCCTTCGAGATTTCCTCCGCCTCGTTGTGCGACAGGCCGCCGACGCAGGGGCACATGATCATCGTGGCCGGTGCCACCTTGGCGGCCCAGCATGCGTCGTGGCCCGCACCGGAGATGAGATCCATGTGGCTGTAGCCGAGCTTCTCCGCCGCTTCCCGGACGCGACCAACGAGAACCGGATCGAAGGTTATCGGATCAAAATGTCCGACGGCCTCGACCGAACAGCCGACGCCGAGCTTGTCGCAGATCTCGGCCGCCTGCTTCTCGATCTTCGCGCGCATCCGGTCGAGCTTCTCCTGGCTCGGGGTGCGGATGTCGACCGTGAAGACGACCTTACCCGGCAGCACATTTCGCGAGTTCGGCGAGAAGAACATCTGCCCGACACCGCCGACGGCGCCCGGCTGCTCGGCCATCGCCACGTCCTGCACCATTTCGAGGATGCGGCTCATGGCAAGCCCGGCGTTGACGCGCATGTTCATTGGCGTGGAGCCCGTATGAGCCTCCCGGCCGGTCAGCGTGAACTCCAGCCACCAGAGTCCCTGGCAGTGGGTGACGACGCCGATCTGCTTGTTCTCGGCCTCAAGGATCGGACCCTGCTCGATATGATATTCGAAATAGGCGTGCATCTTGCGCGCGCCGACCTCTTCCTCGCCGACCCAGCCGATGCGCTTCAGTTCGTCGCCGAACGTCTTGCCGTCCGGATCCTTGCGCGCATAGGCATAGTCGAGGTCATGGATACCGGCAAAGACGCCGGAGGCGAGCATGGCGGGCGCGAAGCGTGCGCCTTCCTCGTTCGTCCAGTTGGTGACGACGATCGGATGCTTGGTCCTGATGCCGAGGTCGTTGAGCGTGCGAACGACCTCAAGGCCGGAGAGCACGCCGAGGACTCCGTCATACTTGCCGCCGGTCGGCTGCGTATCGAGGTGCGAGCCGATATAGACCGGTAGGGCGTCGGGATCGGTGCCGGCGCGGGTCATGAACATGGTGCCCATCTGGTCGACACCCATGGTCAATCCGGCGTCGTCGCACCACGCCTTGAACAGCTTGCGGCCCTCGGCATCGGCGTCCGTCAACGTCTGGCGATTGTTGCCGCCGGCAATGCCGGGGCCGATCTTCGCCATTTCCATGAGCGAATCCCACAACCTGTCGCCATTGATACGCAGGTTCTCGCCGGGTGCTGCCACCATCAGCTACATCCTCACCTGTTTTGGACCGCCCTTGCGGCCTATTCTGTTCCCGCCGGTTCTTTATTTCCTGCCCCGTCGACAGTGAAACTCAGCATTGCCTTTGTTGGACTTGTCGCTGATAATTTGACCGGTTGGTAAAAACATACAATTTCCGCGCCGCCACTCAAGACGAAAAATCGCGAATCTCACCGATGGGTGAAAAGGTGATGTGCGTCGGGACGTGGGGATCGTGGCGGGGGATCGTGGCGGGACTGGGGGCAGCGAGGGCATGGCAGTACCGAGGGCGGCGAAGACGCAGCGGCGGACGCGGATCCAGGAGGAAAAGGAGGAGCGAATCCTGGACGCCGCACTGGAGGTATTCTCCTCCAATGGCTTCCGCGGTGCCACCATAGACCAGATCGCCGAAGCGGCCGGAATGTCGAAGCCGAACCTCCTCTATTACTTCCGCACGAAGGAAGCGATCTATCGGACGCTCCTGGAGAGCATGCTGTTCACCTGGCTGGAGCCGCTGAAGGCGCTGGACTCGGAAGGCGATCCGGAGGCGGAAATCCGGTCCTATATCCGCCGCAAGCTCGAGATGTCGCGGGATTTCCCGCGCGAGAGCCGGCTCTTTGCAAACGAGATGCTGCAAGGGGCTCCGCATATCGAAGACGATCTCACCGGGCCGCTCAAGGCGCTGGTCGACGAGAAGGCGGAGGTGATCCGCAGTTGGATCAAGAACGGCAAGATTGCGCGCTGCGATCCTTATCACCTGATCTTCGCGATCTGGGCGACGACGCAGCACTATGCCGATTTCGATGTCCAGGTACGCGCCGTCCTGGGCGAAAACCGCGCGGGCGAGGGGCGTTTCGAGGACGCGGCGCGGTTCCTGGAGCAACTATTCTTCGAGGGGCTCCGCCCGAAGAAGGCTTGAACAGGAACGGTGTTTAAAGCTCCGTTCGGCGCAGCAGATAGTCCAGGCCGCCGACCCGGAACCAGCGATAGGCATGGGCCTCCAGAAGCAGGCGGTGGCGTCCCTTGCCGTCCGCCTCGCTGCTTTCGCTATCGGCAATATCGATCAGCAAGTTGCCGTGCTCGCCACAGCCGACGTCGAGATGGATTTCCACCGGCTCCGGCTTCAGGTTGTGGACGATCAGGACGGAATTGTTGCGCCAGTCGTAACGTATGGCGAGGACACCCGGCTTTACGGGATCAAGTACGGTATAGTCACCCCAGCCGATCTCCGGCGCCTCCTTGCGCATGCGGATCAGCCGCTCCATCCAGTTGAGAAGGGATTCCGGATCGCGCCGCTGCTCCGCGACGTTGATGTGCTCGAAGCCGAAAGGTCCCTTGGAGATCACCGGCAGTACCGGCTTGTCGCTTGTGGTGAAGCCGCCCTGGGGTTCGTCAGACCATTGCATCGGTGTCCGCGCGCAGTTGCGCTCCGGCAGGTCCAGGTCGTCGCCCATGCCGATCTCGTCGCCATAGCGGATGACGGGCGTTCCCGGCAGCGAGAACATCAGGCTGTAGGCAAGCTCCAGACGGCGCTGGTCGCCGCCCAGCATCGGCGCGAGCCGCCGGCGTATGCCGCGGTCGTAGAGTTGCATGTGCTTCTCGGGCCCGAAGGCCGCAAAGACCGCCTGCCGCTGATCCTCGCTCAGACGCCCGAGATCGAGTTCGTCGTGGTTGCGCAGGAACATGCCGAACTGCGCAGTGTGCGGCTTCTCGCGCGTCTGCTCCAGGGCGGCGACCATCGGTTCCGTGTCGCCACTCGCCAGCGCATAGAACAGCGACTGGTTGACCGGAAAGTTGAACATCATCTGGATGCGGTCGCCATCGTCGCCGAAGTACTTGATGTTGTCCTTCGGCAGTATGTTCGCTTCCCCGAGGATGATCGAATCCCCCTTCCGCCACTGCAGAAACTCGCGGAAGGTACGCAGCATTTCGAACTGCTCCTTCGGCTTCTTGATGTCCGCACCCTTCTCGGCGATCACGAAGGGGACAGCGTCCATGCGAAAGCCGCAGACGCCGAGCTGGATCCAGAAGCCCATGATCTTGAGGATCTCCGCCTGGACGTGCGGATTGGCGGTATTCAGGTCCGGCTGGAACTCATAGAAGCGGTGGAAGTAGTATTGGCCCGCCTTCTCGTCATAGGTCCACGTGCTTTCCTGGACGCCGGGAAAGATCATTCCCTCGTCGGCATTTGCCGGCTTCTTCTTCGACCAGAGGTACCAGTCGCGATAGGGCGAGTTCGGATCGCTGCGGGCCGACTGAAACCAGGGGTGCTGGTCGGAGGTGTGGTTGACGACGAGATCGATCAGCACCCGGATGCCGCGCTGCTTGCAGCCATGGGTGAAGTCGACGAAATCACCCAGCGTGCCGTAGCGCGGGTCGATGTTGTAGTAATCGGCAACATCGTAGCCATCATCCTTCCCGGGAGAGACCTGGAACGGCATCAGCCAGATCGCATTGACGCCAAGTCCCGCGAGGTAGTCGAGCCGGCGCGACAGTCCCTCGAAATCCCCGACGCCGTCGCCGTTGGAATCCATGAAGGTCTCGACCGACAGGCAGTAGATGACGGCGTTCTTGTACCAGAGGTCGCTGATCACGATGGCTCTCCTTGAGGCAGACCTCGTGGCAATGTGGAGCAGGGGAGGTTTGTTCCCGTCTGTTCCGAAGCGACTTACCTCGCGGGTAGAAACGCAAACGGCCCGAAGCGGTGCTCCGGGCCGTAATTTGCGGATCTTCAGCGGAATCAGGCTGCGTTGCGCATCCGGCGGCCTGTCGTGGCCGGCTGGTGCTGGCCTTCGAGCCGGAAGTTCGCCAGCATCGACTGCAGTTGCGCGCTCTCCTGCGCCAGTGTAGCGCTGGCGGCCGTCGTCTCTTCCACCATGGCCGCGTTCTTCTGCGTCATCTGGTCCATATGGTTGACCGAGGAGTTGATCTCCGCAAGGGCGGTTGCCTGTTCGCGGGCGGCGGTGGCGATCGACTCGACGTGGCCGTTCACGCGGTTGACGAGGTTCTCGATCTCCAAGAGTGCATCGCCGGTGGAGCGGACAAGCGAAACGCCGCCTTCCACTTCCGATGCCGAAGCGGTGATGAGGGTCTTGATCTCCTTGGCCGCATTGGCGGAGCGCTGCGCCAGTTCGCGGACCTCCTGGGCGACGACGGCAAAGCCTCGACCGGCTTCGCCCGCACGGGCCGCCTCGACGCCGGCGTTGAGCGCCAGCAGGTTCGTCTGGAAGGCGATCTCGTCGATCACGGTGATGATCTGGCTGATCCTGTTGGAGGAGTCCTCGATGCGTCCCATGGCATCGACGGCGCTGCGAACGATCTCGCCGGATTTGGCCGCACTCTGGCGCGTCTCGTAGACCATGTCGCGGGCTTCGTTTGCCCGCGAGGAGGCAGCGCGCACGGTCGCGGTGATTTCGTCGAGCGCCGCCGCCGTTTCCTCCAGCGCCGCCGCCTGCTGCTCCGTGCGCTTCGAAAGGTCGGTTGCAGCAGAGCTGAGCTCCGCGGAGTTGTCGTTGATCGTCGTTGCAGCCCCGCGGACGTTGTTCATGGTCCCCCGCAAGGTCACCATGGTGGCGTTCACATTGGCCTGCAGTTCGGCGAAGGCGCCGTGGAAGGTGCCATTCATGCTCTGCGTCAGGTCGGCATCGGCGAGTGCGGCGATCACGCGGCGGACCTCCGTGACGGCGCTGTCGACGCTGGCGACGAGCTGGTTGACGCTGCCGGCGAAGCGGTTGAGATCCTCGTTCTGGTAGTCCTTGCTGATGCGGCCGGAGAAGTCGCCGGCGACGGCGGAGGCCACGACGGCGGCAATGCTGGACTGCAGGTCGCTGCTGCGCTCGTGAAGCGCCGCTTCCTGTGCCTTCAGTTCCTGCATGGCAAGCGCATTGTTGCGGAAGACATCGACGGCGCGTGCCATCTCGCCGATCTCGTCCTTGCGCTCGGCATCGATCGTCGTGCCCTGCAGGTCCCCTTGGGCAAGGCGGCTCATCGCCTGCGTCAACGAGCGGATGGGCAAGACGATCCCCTTGCGCGCCACGAGGATACTGAAACCCGCGCCGACCGCGATGGAGAGGACGGCGGCCACTGCAGCGAGCATCATTGCGGTGGAGGAGGAGGAGACCGCTTCGAGGCGTTCCTTTGCCAGCGCTTCGCCGGAATAGGTGCTGTAGACCTTGACCGTGTCCGTCACCACCTTCTGTCCGGCCAGTGCCTTAGCAAGCGCCGAGCCAATCGCTGCTGTGTCGCCCGGGTTGGCTTCTGCGGTCGCGACCATGGAGCGGATTTCGTTGAAGTAATTGTCCAGCGCCGCGCGGATCGTCTTCAGCTGTTCCTTTTCGGCCGCGTCGGCGGTCGATTCGATCTTCGGGAGCCGCGCGAGCATTTCGGCTGTCCGCTTGTCGGTTTCAGCCCGGAAGTCCGCGGCCTTCTCCGGCGCGGCTGCCAGCTGGTAGGTCATGCGGCTGATGGCGATGATGTCGACCCGCAGGTCCATGGCCTCACGGGCAACTTCCTCCTTAGCGCCGACGGCGATCAGATCCCGCTGCAGCCCGTAGAGGCCGCTGCCGGATACGGTGGCGATGATCAGGGACGAAATCCCCATGACGACGACAAGAAGACCAATCTTCTTGGAAATGCTTAGGTCCTTGAAAAACATGGCGTTGATCCTGCACAGGCGTTGACGCGCGAAGCCTGCCGGCGGGATTGGAGCCTGCCGCAGAGTTCAGCCAACGGATGTCAGGTTTGGCCTAAGCCTTGGTTAAAACCGGGAGGATATGTTTCGCACTGCAACAACCTTGGGCGGCATGGCCGTGTGCTGCTGCCTGTTCCGGCGCGACGAGCAGGAGAGGCCGCGGCGACAAGCCGCGAACCTCTCCCGTCGCGGGAGGTTCTATTCCGCGGCCACCGGGGCGGCCATCGGGTTGTTCGGATGCATCGTCCAGTTGGCGTAGGTGGGTTCGACCACCTTGCCGGTGCGCTGGTCCAGCTCGCCCGCCGCCAGCGGCTCCATCGTGATGCAGTTCTCAACCGGACAGACGTTGACGCAGAGGTTGCAGCCGACGCACTCATCCTCCATCACCTCGAAATGGCGGATGCCGTCCACCTGAGAGGTGATTGCCTGGTGGGACGTGTCCTCGCAGGCAATGTGGCAGCGGCCGCACTTGATGCAGAGTTCCTGATCAATATGGGCCTTTGCCACGTAGTTGAGGTTGAGGTAGCGCCAGTCGGTGACGTTGCTGACGGCGCGGCCGCAGATGTCGTCGAGGGTCCGGTGGCCCTTGGCATCCATCCAGTCGGAGAGACCGGTGATCATCTCCTGCACGATCTTGAAGCCGTAGGTCATTGCTGCCGTGCAGACCTGCACATTGCCCGCCCCGAGCGCCAGGAATTCCGCCGCGTCGCGCCAGGTCGTCACTCCACCGATGCCGGAGATCGGCAGGCCGTAAGTCTCCGGGTCGCGGGCGATCTCAGCCACCATGTTGAGCGCGATCGGCTTCACCGCCGGGCCGCAATAGCCGCCGTGGCTGCCTCGCCCGTCGATGGTCGGAACCGGGGCGAAGTTGTCGAGGTCGACCGAGACGATCGACGAGATGGTATTGATCAGCGACACGGCATCCGTGCCGCCCGCCTTCGCAGCGCGGGCAGGGTAGCGGATGTCGGTGATGTTCGGCGTCAGCTTGGTGATCACCGGCATGCGGGTGTACTGCTTGCACCAGCGCACCACCATCTCGATGTATTCCGGGACCTGCCCGACCGCGGAACCCATGCCGCGTTCCGACATGCCGTGCGGACAGCCGAAGTTGAGCTCGATGCCGTCCACCTCTGTTTCCTCGACGAGCGGCAGGATCGCCTTCCAGGCCTCCTCCTCGCAGGGCACCATGATGGAGGCGACGATCGCCCGGTCCGGCCAGTTCTTCTTGACCTCCTTCATCTCGCGCAGGTTCACGTAGAGGTCGCGGTCGGTGATCAGCTCGATGTTGTTCAGTCCGAGAAGGCGCCGGTCGGCACCCCAGATAGCGCCGTAGCGGGGGCCGTTTACGTTGACGACCGGCGGGCCTTCGGCGCCCAGCGTCTTCCAGACGACGCCACCCCAGCCCGCCTTGAAGGCGCGCTCGACGTTGTAGGCCTTGTCGGACGGCGGAGCCGACGCCAGCCAGAAGGGGTTGGGCGACTTGATGCCGACAAAGTTGTTGCGGATGTCTGCCATGGTTCTTCCTCCCCTCAGGCGACCGCTACAGCCGGACGGGCGGCGGCAGCGAAGGCTCGGTTGATGCTCTCTGCCGCATCGCGCCCCTGCGCGGTTGCGGACACCGTGAGGTCTTCTCCGTGACCGGTGCAGTCGCCGCCGGCCCAGACACCGTCGATCGAGGTGCGGCCTTCGACGTCAACGGCGATCTTGCCGCCTTCCATCCGCAGCGCACCCAGCGTCGCGCCGACAAAGGTCTGGCCGATCGCCTTCATCACCTGGTCGGCCGCGATGACGCCGGTCTCCCCGGTGCCGACGAGCCGGCCGTCGCGGATCGCCGTATATTCCACCTCGATACCGGCCACCTGGCCGTCCTTGCCGATGATGCGCTTCGGTGCCAGCCAGTGACGGATGATGACGCCGTTGGCGGTGGCGAGATCCTGCTCGTAGCCGGAGGCGTTCATGTTCTCCTTGCCGCGGCGGTAGCAGATCGTCACCTCTTCGGCGCCGAGCAGCTTTGCCTGGATCGCGGCGTCGATCGCCGTCATGCCGCCGCCGAGGACGACGACCCTGCGGCCGATCGGAACCTGTGCCTTGTCAGTGGCCTGGCGCAGTGCCGCGATGAAGTCGACCGCATCCTCCACGCCCGCGAGATCCTCGCCCTCGATGCCGAGGCCGTTGACGCCGGCAAGGCCCATGCCGAGGAAGACGGCGTCGAAATTGCTCGTCAGTTCCCCCAGGGTGAAGTCACGCCCGAGCATCTGCCCCGTTCGGATCTCGATCCCGCCGATCGCGGTGATATACTCTACCTCGCGCTGGGCGAAGTTCTCGGTCGCCTTGTAGGTGGCGATCCCGTACTCGTTGAGGCCGCCGGCCTTCTCACGCGCGTCGAAGATTACGACGTCGTGGCCATGCATGGAAAGCCGGTGGGCGCAGGCAAGGCCTGCAGGGCCGGCACCGACCACCGCCACCCGTCGCCCGCTCGGGGCAGCGCGGTGGTAGAACTGGCGGTTCATCTCCATCGCGATGTCGGTCGCGTAGCGCTGCAGCTTGCCGATCTCGACCGGCCGATCCTCTGCGGTATTGCGCACGCAGGCCTGTTCGCACAGCGTTTCGGTGGGACAGACGCGGGCGCACATGCCGCCGAGGATGTTCTGGTCGAAGATGGTCTTGGCGGAGCCGAGGGGGTTGCCGGTCGATATCTGCCGGATGAACAGCGGGATATCGATGGCGGTGGGACAGGCCGTCATGCACGGCGCGTCGTAGCAGAAGTAGCAGCGGTCGGCTGCGACCAGCGCCTCATGCTTGTCGAGGCGCGGGTGGAGGTCGGAAAAATTGGATGCGTATTCGTCGGGCGACAGGCGGCCAGCCTGTATCCCGCTTCCCAGTCGTTCCATCTGAGTTCCCTCTTTTATGGCTTTATGGACAACTATTGGAAGCAGGCTACCACAGGCCGAATTTTTATCAAACGGTAAATAAATCGGCGGGAGCGAGCAGTTCTATAACTTGACGAATGTCATCAACTTTAATCTTGCCTGTGATTATCAAGTTAAATAAGGTCCCGCCGTCGAGGGGGCTGAGGCCACTGAATCGAGAGGGATGTGAGCATGGCGAAGAAGCAGAAGCGCAAGGGCAACAGCAGCAATAGCGATGGCGCCAGCGTCCAGGCCGCGCAGGAGCAAATTGCGCCCGACATCCGCAGCTTCCTCTATGTCGGCGGACGCGACTGCCAGGTCGCCCATCTTCGCCAGATCGCCAGCAAACACGGCGCGGAACTCATTCATCATGACGGGGGCTTGAGGGAAGCCGTCTCGCGCATCGATACGGTGCTGCCCTCCGTCGACTGCGTCTTCTGCCCCATCGACTGTATCAGCCACGATGCGTGTCTGAGGGTGAAGACCGGATGCAAGAAGTTCGGAAAGACCTTCGTCCCGCTGCGCAATGGCTCGAAGTCGAGCCTGGAGCGCGCGCTGCAGACCATGAAGGAACGCAATGATGAGAGAAGAACGTCCTGACGCAAGCCTGTTCATCGGGCTCCACAAGCTCGCCGAACAGACCGGTGACGGTCTGGTGCCCGAGCTTTATGCGCTGTTGACGCAGAATGAGCCGACGTCCGACATGACGAATGTCGTCACCTTGCGAGACCGCCAACGCCGCGATGTCGAACGTGAGGTTGCATCGGACGCCCCCGCCCGGATTCTCGCCTTCCGCCGATAGGTGGCTGCGAGCTATCCTTCGGAACGAAGGAAGGCTCCGGCGGCGACGATCAACCAGCCAAGGATCATGGTCGTGCCGCCGGTCGGTGCGGCCATGGGAAACAGTCCGCTGCCGAGGAAGTGCCGCGCGAGCAGGTCACCGGCAAAGACGAGCGTACCGAGCCCGATCACCAAGGCTGCGAGCGTGGCAGTTCTGACCCGCCGCCCAACCGCATATAGCGCGACGAGGGCGGGGGCGTGAACCAGACACATCATCGACGCCGTGCCAAGCAGCCGCGCGTCGCTCCCATGGCTCGCCGCGGCCGCCAATCCCACGCCGGCTGCCCCGAAGATGCCGCTCATGAACAGAATCAACGGCCGCAGATTGTCGAATCTTTCCAATGGCCTATTCCTTGTTCTGCATATGGTATGCAAGGCGCTCGATCGGCGGCCAGATAATGTCGCAGAGCCTGGGGTTGTCGACCGTTTCGTCCAGAGCACGGCGGAAGCAGAGGAGCCATTCCGCCGTTTCCTCGGGGCCGATGGGCGCTGCGAAATGCCGGGAGCGCAGCCGCGGATGCCCATGCTTTTGCACATAGACGGGCGGCCCGCCAAGGTAGCCGGTCAGATAGTCATAGAGCTTAGCTTCGCTGCCCTCGAGGCTCGGGGGATGCACGGCGCGGCAGCGGGCCGCCTCCGGCAGCGTATCCATCAAATGGTAGAAGCGCCGCGTCAGCGCCCTGACGGTCGGCTCGCCGCCGATTGCCTCGTAAAGGGTAACTGTCTCGCCCGACATCCCGGTTCCTGTCCGTTCGCCTTCCTCTAGCCGTCAGGTCGGGGTGAGGCAAGCGCCGGGACGTCGCAGTCAGTCGGGTCCGACATCGGCCTCCTTGGCGGCATCGTCGGGCAGCGAACCTGTACCGGGCGTCTTTTCCGGATCGGTCAGACCCTTGCGGGCGTGCGGCCCTTCCGGGTTCTTGTCGGTCTTGTCGTTGGTCGTCGGCTCACGCTGTTCGATAGCGTCCTGCGCCTGTCTGTCCTTGTTCATCACGGTCTCCTTCCGGTCCCATCAACCACATCCCACCACGCTTGGTTCCGGGCGAGAGAGGCGGTGATTTTTCCGCTTGAGGAGGAACGTAAGACTGAACCGGCGGTTTCAGGGCAGGACGGAGGCGCAAAGATGGCCTCGGTCAGATCTGAGGGGACCGCTAAAAAATGCCTTCACGCATACCCGTGCTCGTCGTCGAAGATGAACCCATTCTCCGTTTCGATATCGTCGATACGCTCAACGATGCGGGCTTCCATGTCCATGAAGCCGGCAATGCCACCGAGGCGATCGAGATCCTGACACAGAACACGGGCATCCGCCTCGTTTTCACCGACGTCGACATGCCCGGCGGCATGGACGGGATCAAGTTGGCCGCCTATATCCGCGACCGCTGGCCGCCCTTGAAGATCATCGTCACGTCCGGATACCGGAAGGTCACGCTCGAGGAGATTCCCGCCGAGAGCTGCTTTTTCAGCAAACCCTATGACCCCGCCCAGATCGTCAGCACCATGCACAGGATGCTTGCAAACTAGCGCCCATCGACCGCTTTTCTGCATCAACGATCCTCAAGCGAACATTTTTCGGACGAATTCGTCGACTTTTGCGACATATCGCAAACTGCTTTTTTAACGTTTGTCTGATGTTCTCCCCCCAGGGCTGCAAGGTGCCATGAGGGCCGGCGGCAGATGACGCTTGGCCCGGGTGGCATCGAGAGTGTTCCTCCCTCTCTTTCATCCTTGTCGGGCCTTAGGATCCCAAGCGGATAGGCTCGGGAGCAGCTGATGCAGTTCTTGCGTAAGGTCATTGCCTTCTTCGATACGAGTTCCGACAGCCTGGAGTTCCGGCGAGCTCAGTATGCGGAGCTTTCCCGCCAGGTTCCCCTGATGTACGGCATCGTCGTCATCAACATGGTGATGCTCGCGCTCACGCATGTGGACAAGGCTCCCGCAGTCCTGACAATCTGGCTTCCCGCCGCCTTCGTCGTGATCTGTGTTCTGCGTGCCATCAAGATGATGCGGGCGCGCAAGAGGATCCCCACCGACGAGGTGATCGAGCGGTCGTTGCGTACCGTGGTCTGGCTTGCCTGCACGCTCGGCGTCGCCATTTCCGTCTGGTCACTGCTGCTCTTCGGCTACGGCGATGCCTATGCGAGAAGCCAGAATACCTTCTTTACCGGAATCACCATCATTGCGGTTATCACCTGTCTGAGACCGTTGAAGCAGGTGGCGCCTGCCATATTCATGCTCGTCGTGATCCCGACGATCGTCTTCCTCGGGATCCAGGAGCATGAGGTCTTCCGGGCAATCGCGCTCAACATGCTGCTGGTGATGGGCGGCATGATGGTGGTGATGCAGCGGTCACACTCCGATTTTCGCCAGCGGGTCGAGAAGGAGATCGAACTTGCCGCACAGCATCGGCAGTTGCAGTCGCTCAACGGGACCATCTGCCAGATGGCGAACGAGGATGCGCTGACAGGACTGGCCAACCGGCGCTGTTTCTTCGAGCGACTCGAGCAGCAGATCACGGCATCGGCGTCCGGCAACGAACCCTTTGCGGTCGGGATTCTCGACCTCGACGGCTTCAAGCCCGTCAACGACATCTTCGGCCACAGCGTCGGTGACCGCCTGCTTCAGGAGGTCGCCTCCCGGCTGTCGTCGAGCCTTCCGGAGAGCGCGCTGCTGGCAAGGCTCGGCGGCGACGAGTTTGCGTTGATTCTTCCGGCCCCTGGCTCCGACGAGGAGTTGCAGAAGACCTGCCGGGAGGCGCTGGACGCGCTCGTGCCGGCCTTCGTGTTCGAGGAGGGGAGCGTCACCGTCTCTGCCACCTGCGGGCTTTCCCGCTTCCCCGAAGCGGGCGGCACCGCCGGCGAGCTGTACGAGAAGGCGGACCTTGCGCTTTACTATCTGAAGCAGAACGACCGGGGCGCGGTCACGATCTTCTCCGACCTGCACGCCGAGGAAAACCGCCAGGCCGCGGCCGTTGCGCACCGGTTGCGGGCGGTGGAGAGCGAGGACGCGTTCCACCTCGAATACCAGCCGATCGTCGACCGCGACGGGCGTGCCATTGGCTTCGAGGCGCTGGCGCGCTGGGATGATGCGGTGCTCGGTCGGGTCTCGCCGGATGTCTTCATCCGCGCGGCGGAGCAGGCAGGGACGATCGGAAAGATCACGATGCCCCTGTTCCGCAAGGCGCTGCAGGCGGCTCGCGCCTGGCCTGATGATGTCAAGCTCTCCTTCAACCTCTCCGCCCGTGACGTCTGCAGCCCGAAGACGATGACAGCGCTGCTCGAGGAGATCGACAAGGCCGGGATCGACCACGGGAGGCTGATCCTCGAGGTCACCGAGTCCGCGATCATGCAAGACTTTTCGCGCGCCACCCTTGCGTTGCAGGCGGCGCGCGCAAAGGGCGTCTGCGTCGCACTCGACGACTTCGGTACCGGCTATTCCAGCCTGAGCTATGTGCGTCGGCTGCCAATCGACCGGATCAAGCTCGATCGTTCCTTCACGCTCGACATCGAACGCGAGCGCGTCGCGCGCGATATCGTCGCGACCATGGCCTCGCTCTGCCATAGCCTCGACCTCGAATGCATCGTCGAAGGCGTGGAGACGGTGACGCAGATGCAGATCCTGGCGGCCGCGGGTGTCAGCGGCTACCAGGGCTATCTCTTTTCGCGGCCGATGCCGGAAGAGGCGGTGGGCAGCTATCTCGCCGGACAGGCCGGTCGTGCCAGGCGACCGCAGGCAGTCTGAGCCTCAGATGCCGTTGAGGCCGATGAAGACGAGGGCGCCCGCGCTTGCGGCGACCGCCGTCGCGGCGGCAAGCGGCAGCCAGTAGCGCGCGGGGCCCGCCACGGCAGCCAGCAGCAGCCGCCCGCAGGCGTTCGCCGTCAGGGCGACCAAGACGGCTTGGCCGATCAGCGAAAGCGAAACCTCTGTGCCAGCGAGGCGAAGCGCGCTCAGCACGGCGACATCCACGTCGAAGGCGCCCGATACCGCGGAACTTGCGAGGATGCTCGCCGAGCCGAAGCGGGCGGTGAGGGCGGCGCTTGCCGTGGAGACCGTCGCGAAGGCCGCCGCGAAGACAAGGAGGGCGGTAAGCTCGAATGGATTGCGGGCCTGCCGTTCGGGATCGGCATTCGTCTTCGGAACGGACGAAAGTAGCAGGAGGGCGATGGCAGCGAAGGCCGCGGCGGCGGCGAGAGCGGGCGGCCCGGCGACCTCCAGCGCATGCGGGGCGAGGATCAGCATGACGACGCTGACCCGCAGCACCGACACCATGGCAGCAAGCGCCGCCGCCCCCGACAAGGCCCGTGCGTTACCGCCGCTACTTGCCGTCCGCGCGAAAGCGACCGTGACCGCCGTCGAGGAGATCAACGCGCCGGCCAGCCCGCTCACTACCAGCCCGCGGGCCGGACCGAGCAATCGCACTGCGATGTAGCCGAGATAGGAGAGGCTGGCGGTGAGGACGGTGAAGAACCAGATCTCCCACGGATTGAAGCCGCCCCAGGGATCGATGGCGCGATTGGGCAGGAGCGGCAGGATGATCGTGGTCATCACCGCAAGCAGAAGAGCGGAGCGCAGTTCGATCCAGGTCAGACGCTTCAGCAGCGCATGCAGGACTTCACGGCTGGCAAGCACGGCGGCGAGGGCAGCGCCCCCGGCGGCCGCGGCTCGATAGTCGCCGCTGGCGGCGAGACCGCCCAGCGCGAAGACGCAGAGGCCGACGATCACCCTGGTGACGCTGAAGCTCTTCTCGGCGATCGCTTCGCGGGCCTGGAACCAGGCGAAGAGCAGCGAGAAGCCGAGGAAGCCGACGGCGAACACCGCCGCCGTCTGCATGCTTTGCGAGAGCGCTGCGAAGATGCCGCCAAGAAGCCCGGAGATCGCATAGGTGCGGATGCCGGCGGTGCGGCTGCCGGCAGGTTCGTCCCGCTCGCGCCAGCCGCGCTCGAGCCCGACCAGCATGCCGATCGCCAGTGCCACACCGAACCGCAAGATCAGGTCGTCCATCAGCTTCACGCCCACCCATTCCGCTCCCGCATAGCGGGGACGTTGACAGGCGGCAAGGTGGAGGTGGCGGAGCGGCTCAGGAAAACCCGGCCAGCATGGCGGCGAACCGACGGCGCGCGGCGTCGCTTGCGCCAACCATGCGGAGGAGCCGGTTCCTCGTCCAGCGCAGCACCGGGCTTTTCAGGGTCGCCAGCTGCGTCAGCCTGTCGGTCCGGCCGAGGACTTCACGCGCCGCGGCGCGCCGGGAGCCATCATAGCGTTGCAGCGGCTCGTCGTTCTGGGTGTCGGTCGCAACCGAGAGCGCTTCGGCAAGGGCAACTGCGTCCCGCAATCCAAGGTTCATGCCCTGGCCACCGGCGGGGCTGTGCACATGCGCGGCATCGCCGACCAGTAGCAGCCGCCTGTCATGAAATGTCTCGGAGAGCTTGTGGTGGACGTGAAAACGCGAGCCCCACAGCACCTCCTCCACGCGTGCTCCCGAACGGGGACCTCTTGCGTCGAGGATTGCCTGGACATCGGCAAGATCAGGTTCTGCCGGCGCATCCGGGTGCTGTGCCACAACGCGATAGCGCCGCTCCGACATGGGCGCGACCACGAGCGTGCCTGCTTCGGAGAAATAGAGCGTCACCTCGTCACTGGCGATCGGCCATTGCATCCGCACGTCGGCGAGCATGAAGGAGCCGTAGGTCTTGCCCGGAAAGCCGATCTCGCCCGCGTCGCGAACGGCGCTTCTCATCCCGTCGGCTCCGACAAGATAGCGGCAGTCGAGGCTGACCTCATCGCCAGCCATGTCGAGTGCGATCCTGAAGCCGTCACCCGCCCTGTCGAAACGACGTAATTCGACAGGTCGCATCACCTCGTGGCCAAGTGCCCGCAGCCGGCCTGTCAGGGTGGCTTCGGTCTCGTCCTGGGGGATCATCAGCGCGTGGCGGTATTTTCCCGGCAATACCGTGAAGTCGATATGAAGGAGTACGTCGTCCCGGTCCCTGATCCTGAAATTCGGCACCTTGATACCCCGAGCCAGAAGATCCCCGGCTACGCCGAGAATTTCGAGCTTTTCCAGTGTCGCGGCATGGACCACCGCAGCACGAGAAGTGTTCTGTGCGTCCGGCAATGCATCGACGATACGGAAATCCACTCCCTTCTGCGCGAGCCCGATTGCCGTGGCCAGCCCCGCCGGCCCGGCACCGACGATCAGGACCTGCGTGGACATCGTGCTCATTGAGCCATCCTCCCGAATATTGTAAACACGTGTTTACTAACCTGCGGGTTCAGGTAAGTCAACGGCTGTTTACAAGAGGTGCAGGATGCGGAATGCAGAGGCGACGCGGGAGAGACTTGTGCAGGCGGCGCGTCGCATATTCTCGGAGCGGGGGTACGAGCGTACGACCGTGCGTGACATCGCCGCGCAGGCCGAAGTCAATCCCGCGCTGATCAACCGCTATTTCGGGGGCAAGGAGCAGCTTTTCGCCGAGGCAGTTTCGGTGGACCTGGCACTGCCTGACCTGAGCGGGCTGGAAAGCGGCCGGATCGGCCCCGCATTGGCCGCCCATTTCTTCCGGCGCTGGGAAGGGGCGGAGCATGACGACCTTCTGCGCACGCTGATCCGCACCGCCGCCAC
The DNA here is from genome assembly GCF_902502825.2 of Pseudorhizobium flavum. The sequence continues at coordinate 2,557,169 of NZ_LR723670.1, read as the reverse complement.
CAATCCCGAGGCGGCCGTCCGCATCCGCGAAATCCTTGGCAGGCAGGTCGCTCCAATGATCAGCCGGGTCGCGGGATCCGAACGTCTGGCCGAGCGCGCCTACCTCGTCGCCACGCAGATCCTCGGACTGGCCTATGCCCGCTACGTGATCAATCTATCCGACGACGACATCGCCCGCGACACGCTGGTCGCCGCCATAGGCGAAACGCTGCAACGATACCTGACCGCCCCGCTGCCATAGTGGAGGGGGATCTGCTCACTGTGAGAATGAACGTAAATGGCGCACCGAGAATGACATAAAAGCGAACCCCGAACAATTCTGGAGTTTTTCTTTTAATAAACAATCACTTAATGAAGACCCGCGAATACGAAAAGCAGTTGCGCTCAAGGCTGCCGGGCACACACATGCGTCGATAGCTGAGGCCTTAGATGTGTCTTTATCGACCGTGAAACGGTACACCAGAACGGGCGGAGGATCGTAGTGATGATGTCCGTGACTTCTGCTATTGGAGCCTAAATGCAGCATTGAGGCCTTCAATCCTGCTTCTGTCTGTAACATAGCTGCTACGGAAGCAGGTTGTTGATCCAGCGCGTCCCTGCTCCATGAGACGACGTTCCCTTCGTGACTTCGACATTTAGGTCACGAAGACAAAGCTCGATCTTTTTCAAAGTCTCCAAGTTTATCGATTTCAAGTCTCCCCGCTCCAGTAACGCAATAAATTTTCGGCCGACCTGAGCTTTCTCAGCCAATTTTTCTTGGGAAAGGTCGGCTAGCCCCCGTGCAGCGCGAAAGGCTTGCCCTTCAAACGGGTCTGTCGAGAGTGATGACCGCCATCGAATTCCAGCGCCGTGTCCGTCTCCCGGATCAAGAAACTCAACTCCGTGCAATTCGTAAAAGGCCTTTACTGCCAAGGCTGCGCCCGGCAGTCGTTGCCGCGTACCGTTCTCCAAAGTGATCAGAAATCGGCCCGATAGCTTGCAAGACGTCTCGACGTGGCTTTGGCTGTAACCAAGCAGAAAGCGAGCAGCTCGCAAAAGGGCCGGAAGTGTTTGCATTCCTTCAGAAAATCGCTGCAGCTTGAAATGTCAACACAGCCTCGCTTTCGATCCCTTTTGTGAGTTTTCGATCTTTTTCTTTGCATTTCGACCGCGAATCGGTGCTCTTGGTCGCATGGAAGGCGAATCATGAGGACATTCGATGATCGAAATACTCTTCAAGTCTGGGCCTAAAACTCCTTGGAGGGCTCCGTTGGATGGTAAAGGCAAGCAATTAGCTTTGGAGTTCGCGTCCCTCTGGGCTGACGCTATAGGCCAAGTTCCACCTAGAGTTTCCCCGCTGCCGCTTTCGTGGGGAGAGATGCAATGACGCCACCTGACAAAGCGGCTACTCGAACCGAATTGACTGATCTCGCTACTAAGCTGCGAGACCTGGCATTTGCGCTTGATGAACTGAATTCTGTTGGTCCCGAGGGAATCGAAGCTAGTGTCTCGATTTCCGAATGGACGTATGCGAAGCGGGTGGTGCCCATTCTTGTAGGGAAGATGATGGGCCACCCTTTGATCAAGAACGGCAATATCGGCGCAACGACCGAGATATTTTATATTGACGCAGCCGCTGGTTTAGCCCGGTCACTTAATCGGTGGTACCGGCTAGGCCCTAGTGGCAGCGATGAAACGGTGCTGCAATGAGCGACAAGCACGGATATCCGGTCGATGAGTTCATTGATGCGTTACGCTCAGTGGCAGACGCTCAGCGAGAACTTAACCGCGTAGTTAGAAAAGCTCCACAACACCTGTATCGCAGGCGAGGAAGAGAGCTGCTTGAGAAGAGCCCACATGAATTCCTTGCGTATTGCGCCTTAGTCCGTGTTCTCAAGCGGCAACACGAATTCTTTACAAAAAGTGGCGGGGTCCTTGTCGTATGTGTTCCGACAAACTGGCCGTTGGAGGGCTTCGAACATATTGCGGGTTTCTGCTTCGGGACAAGCACGGACAGGGAAACGTTAGATTTCAGCGTATGCTGTCATGGTCCAAGGAATCGGAAGGGAAAATGGGAGTTCCAACCACAACGATACCTCTCTGCTCCACGAACAATCGTGTTCATACCGAAAGGCGTTGAGCTGCACCCTGAATACGAGACAGCAGCTGACTGGATAGCCGATTTGGATGTCTTCGACGGCCGTTGCGTAGCAAGTCTTTCCAGGTTTTTAGGGAGTGGAAAGGTGTCTGACGACGATAGGAAATTCCTTCAGCAACAGGACGTCGGCTTGATCGACAGCACGTTTCGTCGCGGAAGACCTGCCGAGCGAGCTATCGGGCGGCTAAGGAAGCTCTCGTCCCTAGCCTTGAGCAACAGACAAACCATTCCTTTGTCGTCATACGGCATGGCGGGCGAATGGGGAGAAGGCCTCAAACGCGATCTTGCGCGTTGGCGGGAAGGAAGGCTCCCCTGGAACCAGGTCGACAAAGGAATTCTGCTCTACGGTCCTCCTGGAACTGGCAAGACATCTTTTGCGAAATCCTTGGCTGTTGAGTGCGACGCGAACTTTGTCGCGTCCTCACTCGGTCAGTGGCAGAGTGCGGGCCATATGGGGGACTTGCTCAAAGCGATGTACGCAACATTTGCGGAAGCGAAGGCATCTGCTCCTTCAATCTTACTGGTGGACGAGTTCGATTCCTTCGGTCACCGAGCAAGGCTTTCTGGTGACAATGCCCAGTACATGCTGGAGGTCATCAACGCCATGCTTGAAGCAGTGGACGGAGCTATCGGACGCGAAGGCGTAATTATCGTTGCGGCGAGTAATTTACCAGAACGGATTGATCCCGCTTTCCTTCGCCCTGGTCGCCTGGAAAAACACATTGAACTAGCCAAACCGGATATGGCTAGCCGGGAGAAAATCCTCACTCACTATCTGCCCGAATTTTCCGAGAATGTGGCCCTGAAAGCCATCGCAAGGAATCTGGGCGGCAAAAGCGGTGCCGATCTTGAGTACTTAGCCCGCCAGGTCCGTCAGCGCGCGCGAGACGAGAGCCGCTCGCCCCGCATCGGAGACCTGGAAGCGCTGGTGCCAATCTTCACTCCGTTGAAACCGGATGAGCTATGGCGAATATGCATTCACGAAGCCGGACATGCCGTTCTTGCGAAGGCTTTCGACATCGGCGTGATCACCTCGGTCGAAGTTTACACGGATGACCATAGGGCGGACCAAGATAATGATATTCATGGCCGAACGGTAATCTTCGCCCCTCAGGTCACATTGTACACCGAAAGTTACTATCGCGCCGAAATCGCAATGAAGCTTGCCGGTCTCGCGGCCGAGGAGGTCTTCATTGGAGATCGCTCGACGGCCGCAGGAGGCTTGGAGAAGGGCGACCTTGTCGAAGCGACCGAATTAGCAATTCGAATGGTTGGGATGTTTGGAATGGGCAGCACGTTGCATGTCTTACCCGTTCGTTCTTTCGACACGAAAGATGCGGCGCTGTTTCAAAAATATCCGTTCATTCAGCAGGAGATCGACGACATTTTGCAGTCCGCATTGGAGGAAGCACGTAAAACCCTTGCAGAACATAAGGATGTCGTCCTCTCGTTGGCCGAAACCTTGAGACAGAAGCGCATTGTTTCCGGGCATGACTTGGACGCTCTCCTCCGTCCCTTGCCTTCTGGGAACCCCAGTGCAGTTTTTGCCAGCGGCCGCGACCTAAACAACCGGCCCCTGGCACCGTAGCACGCTGGAGCCCGTCCTTCAGGCAAGGCAGGTGTACAGCGCATCTCCGACAAACACCCGAAAACCTATGAGGCAAGCCCATGCGCGCATGGATCGTCAGTGATATGCATGTTCATGATCCGGCCAGCGCGCAAATAGCGATACCTGACGCTGATATCTGCATCTGCGCCGGAGACGTTTCCGGCCACGTTGACGTGACCTGGGACTATCTAGAGCAAACAATTGCACCTCAAATGCCCGTTGTTGCTGTTCTCGGCAACCATGATTTCTATCACGGCACCATAGACGCAGTGCTGGAAATCATGCGCTTGCGAACACATGGGACGAATATCACGATCTTGGAGAACAGCACTGCCGAGATCGGAGGTGTCCAGATCATCGGCGCAACCTTGTGGACCGATTTCCTGTTGCCGTTCGGCGGTCCTGGTCCAGAACTCAAGCTTCCGTTTCGAAAGAACGCAGCCATTGATGCATGCCACAAGCTTATGGTGGATTTCCGAGCCATCTACGGATCGCCGAGCTATGGCGCGGCCGGTTTAATATGGCCGGACGAAATGATCGGTAGACATGAAGCAAGCCGGTCCTTCATCACCAACGAACTGGCCAAGCCGTTCCCAGGCAAACGCATTATCGTTACGCACCACGCTCCTTCACCATTATCTCAAGACCCCCGCTACATCGGAAGTCCAACAAATCCGGCGTTCATGTCTGATTTGACTGATGTCATTGAACGAGGAGAGCCTGATTTCTGGATACATGGCCATGTTCACAAGCATTTCGACTACAAGATCGGAAAGACCAGAATTATAAGCAATCCAATAGGCTATAGTCGGGAAACAACAGGTTTTCGGCCGGAGTTCGTAATTGAAATCTGAATGCCGCATTCGGCTGATTTCCCATCTCTCCTGGGCTGTCGTTCCTTTCACATCAGCGCATCGGATCGTAGGTGTCCGAAGCTAGTGGCATGTAAGGGAGAAAGCAAACAGAGCCGAAGAACGGTCACTACTTCTCAGCGGCCAATTCGATCAACAACTCATCGATTTCGCCCAGACCAAGTTCTTCCAAATCGAGCCGTGCAATCTGACGAAGAGCATCCTGCCTATTGACCGGAGCGGCGAGATGTCTTGCTAAACGTTCCGCTAGTGGTAGCGGGATTCCGGCTTCGTCGACCTGCTTCATCCAGCTAGGCCGGAACCAGCTTTCCAACGACGAGATATATGGCCCATAATTGGCACCCTCCAAGGGCTCGTTCATCAGAACCAGAGCCTCGATTGCAGCGAGCGACCGAGGGAAAGCGAATTCGCACGCCTGAAGGAAACGAAACGCATCATCAATACCTTTCGCTTTGTCATGCGGAGCGAAGGTCCTCTCAAACCAACGCAGATACTTCGGTAGGGTCGAAATTTTTTGGAGTTGCGCCCATGACCAAGCGACCTGTTTCCCGCTTCCCATGCCAAACTGCTCCCCCCGGGCTCTGGCAATGATGACGGCGATTTCAGCGACCTCAATCCTCTGCTCCTTAGTCGGAAAACCTTTCCAGAGCAGTAGAGCCGGATTATCTTTCAGCGTTTGTCTGATGCGGCTGTTGGCGAGCATCAGGTTGTCGATGCCCAACGCTCCGTGCTCCTGGAGCACAGTGATGCTGAGCCCTGTTGCGGCAGGCAGTTTGTCCTTCCGTGACTTACCCGCCGAGGATAGCTCGTCGCTCTCGACGTTCATGAGGATGTAGTCTGACGACGATGCGGGGTCAGCAAGAATGGGGATTTCGACATTCGTCTCTACAACCTCTGGCGGGGTATAATATAAGAATGCTCGCCCTACGAAATGCCTCATCATCCGCCCAACGCGCCCGCGAATGTTAGCGAATGAAAAGAAGTCCAGGTCAGCGCGATGATTAATCTTCTTATCATAGATGAAGACGTTAGCCGCTGACGTGTTGACACCTTCTACCAGCGTCGAGGTGCAGATTAGGATTTTGATCATGCCACGGTCGAAAAGCTGAATGAATAGCTGTCCGAGTGACCGAGGAAGCCGTCCGTGATGCACGGCGATTGCCCTCTCTGTCCCGTCGCCGACTGGCCAAGCCGGGTGATAGTTTTCAGCGATCCAGGCCTTCAACTGAGACCCGATGCGGCTCTCCGTGCCAAGCTCCTCAGCAACGAACTCCTTCATGAGGTTTTGGGCCGACCCCGGGGTTGCCGTGAAAACGATTGAGCTTTCGTCTCCGACACCTGCGAGATCGGAAAGGAGTGCATCCTTTTTATCGTCGCGAGACGAGCGGTCGAAGATATTGACAGATACGGTTCGATATTCTGTTTGCACGAACCGAAAATTGCCTCGGTACTGGTCACCCAGGAAGATGGTCTTGATATGCGGCCCCGCCATGAAACACTGCTTTGACGCGGGCAATGCGCGATAAAGGGCGATATTAAGGCTCTCGTACCGATCATCTTGGCGTGTCGGATCGAGCTTGTAGAACTCATCGACAAAAAGTAGATCAATCTTTTTGACGTCTTTGCGCTGCAGGAACCGCTCCTGAGTGAGGACAAAGATTGTCGGCAGGTGAGGATCGTGGGCATCTGTCACAGTCGTAATAATGTCGTATCTATCCCCGAAACGCCGGGTAAGACGCCGCCGCGTTTCATCGATCAGCGCGATGGTTGGCAAGAGCATCACAACTGTATTTGGCGACTTGTACGCCAGAAACGCGTCGACGAGCATGCTTTTCCCAAAGCTCGTGGGAGCGCTCAGGATCACGTTGTCGCCTGCCAGCAAATGAAGCAGAATTTCCATCTGCTTGGAGTGCAGGTAGAGTTTCTCGTCGAGCTGTACGGCGTGTGCTTCGATAACGGCCTGACCGAACAGGCTGAACTTGTCGCTATTCACGTAAGGATAAAGTCCACACTCCTCAGCCAGCATCTCGACGACCGCGAGGCAATCCTCTGGAATTTGACCCTGGCGTCGGGCCTCCAGTAAACGGATCGAGATTTCGAGGGCCTCGTCATCTTCTCGGTCATCAGAATCGGCAAGCGAACTGCCCGCGCTGGCCATCGCGTCGAAGATGTCGTTAGCACTCAGCATCGCGGCCGGTTCGAGCCTGCGCAAACGTTCCAGGATCGTCATAGGAAGGCCTCAAGCTTTCTATCAAAACTCTCGATCACTGCTTTCTTGTTGTTCATAGGCACGAACATCAGCACGAATCGCACCGTGAGACCTGCTGCTTTGTCAGAAAAATAGGTCCGCAACTTCTCAGCTTCAGCTTTAAGTTCAGCGATGTATTTTGCAGACAGAATTTTGTGAGACGCTACCGTGTCACTGTTGTAAGCGATCAAAATCGGAAAGACCGCCCGTTTCAGAAGCTCGTCCTTTGACGTTTGGGGTTTGAACGCCTTCTTAACTGCTTCTCGATTGGGAATTCCTTCGGCGACATGGCCGAGGATCATCGCCTTCTCCGTGTCTAAGAACGCAGGAATCAGGTGCTCTTTCACCGAGGTCACAGCATCCTGAATCCCCTTCAACGGATCAGAGTAGAACTTCGATTCTCCAAGCCAGATTTCGAAATCATCGCCCTTGGGCAAGATGTGGACCCCATCGAAGCCTTTCACCGTGTCATTCGATGACGTTTTGAGCACGAGCTTGCAAAGGACCGGGGATGTTCCGAAGTGCAGTATGCACGCCAAGTGGAAAATCAGTTCTCCGATCTCTCCTCTCGATGCTGTCTTCTTCGTGTTGTAAATGTGGGCAGCGGCGAGCTGCAGCATTTCAACAAAATTGTTGGCTCCGAATGCCAGTTGGTTTTCCTGGCTCAAGGCTGCGAACGGCAACCACTGGAAGAGATGGTCAGCGAAGGGCTTTGCACGCCAATGATCGCTGTCGAAACCTGCGCACAGCGATGAGAACGGCGGCAGGTTTACGCACTCCGCTCGGACTTCCAGAAACTTGTCAGGATACTTCAGCATATCGCAGTAACGCCACCTCAACCATGCATAGAATCACGCCTCAATTTTCCCTTGTTTCATCTCCGTTCACAACAATCAGCAGATCAGGACTAAGTAAAGAGATGTGGACGATGGACGATTTCCCACCAAAAACCGTGGAAACGATTATAGTTACTCGCTGTTCAGTTTGAGGAGCACATCGTGTCGTCAAAACGGAAGAACCAGCCGACTAAGAGGCGGATTGAGCACCTTTATGGTACGACGGCTGGAGACGTGACATCTCTCTCTATTAGCGTCGACCCTTCAACGGGAGAGTTCAAGTTCAACCAGCCAATGGAAAATGCGTATTCCCAGGTCAGTTACGACCGACCGAAAGGCCCCAAGGTACTTACCAGGATACCCCAAAGCGCAGTATCGATGAGCTTCGACGCCAAAGACGCTTTGTCCAAGCATTACGATCATACCATCGCAGTCGACACAAACACTCGCTTGATAGAGGGGCACGAGGTGTCTGTGACAGCCGTGGTATCGTTCAAGGAGGCTCCTCCACCTGAAGGCGCGGACGCTTATTGGAAACTCGATATCCCCTTTTGCTGGGAATTCATCGATCTCAAGACAGACAAGAAAGAAAACCTTGGGTGGGTCGCAGCTCTGGAAGAGCTGCTGTATCGGGGCATAATAAAGCAAGGGGAGCGTGTCGGAATGGTTGTGGACTCCGACCTCGGCAACATTCCGGCCATCAACGCACGTCAGGTGCCGGTTTTCGACGCGACCTATCTTCCAGTTGGTGTCCAGCTGATCTACGGGAGCGCGGACACAGGCAGTGAGAACGTAGTCAATCGCGTGCTTCAGGCCGCTGACTCCGCTGCCAACCAAGTCTTGGATGTCATTCAAAACGGCGACGTGGAATTCAACAAATGCGACCAGCCGACAAAATGGTATTCAGGTTACCGCATCATCAATGCAGACGTGGTGCAAACGGGTGATATCAAATTCTGACGGTGCCATATGACAACGACAACGATCCTTGTCGTTTCCCAGATCATGCATCCGGGCAGAAGACTGAAGTATGCTAGCTCTGGGCAATCGAGAATCTTGGCTCAGACTGCTCACAGCCTCAGAACGCGTTAATTAGACTGCTGCTGCAAATGTCAGTTAGTGGCAAAAGTTGGCGGACTTCCTCCGTGCCTCGGTCCAACCACATTATTTCCTGGTGAAAACCCCTCAATCAGGTGAAAAAGCGATTGAGCGACCTGAAAGTCGGGGAAGTCAGCATGTAACAACTGACGAGTCGCAGGTGCATGGTCGATGGATGAATTCATAGAGCTGCGTCGTAACTTTTATGCCGTTCCAAAGGATGTTACGAATCTGGCCGAATATGAGGAGATGCCGCGTTGGGCATTCTCATCGGCAATCCATTGGGATGATCTAGAGAGTGAATACCGAACCATTATCCTCGCGGAGGCCGGGTCCGGAAAAACCATAGAAATACAGCAAGCGACGAAGAGGATCAGAGCCGCCGGGAAGCAGGCTTTCTTCATTCGTCTTGAATATCTTCTGGATGGGATCGAGGATGCCTTCGATGACCAACTGACAGGCTCCTTTCATGAATTTGACCGCTGGCTCAAGTCTGACGATGAAGGTTGGTTGTTCCTAGACTCGGTCGACGAAGCGAGACTCAGCGATCCCCGGGACTTCGAAAAGGCGATCAGAAAGCTAGCCAGAAAGCTCGGGTCGGCGGGTCAACGTACCCATATCGTCATAACGAGCAGGATTTCAGAATGGCGTCCAAAGACGGACCTTGATCTTCTTGTTGCCCAGCTACCCTATCAGGCCGAAGCTGAAGCGACCCGACCTAACGTCGATATGGCAGGGCCGGAACGCGTGGATGAGGTGCTCTTTCCCGATATTGAAGATGATGGCGAAACATCAAAGCCCGAAGAAATGCGAGGGACGTTTCGCGTCGTTACTCTTGGTCATCTGGATGACGACCAGGTTATGCAATTGGCTCGTGCATTGAACGTCACCAACGAAAAGGAATTCTTCGACCAGATCGAGCGGAGAGATGTCAGAGATTACCTCTCCCGCCCCCAAGATTTTATCGAGTTGGTCAGCTTCTGGAAGAGCAACGGGCGCATTGGTACGCGAGCAGAGTTGCTGGAAGCGGATATCGAATTGAGGCTTCGGGAGCGCGACCCAAATCGAGATCGGCTGCGACCGCTGACTTGGAGCAAAGCATATCTTGGCGCAAAGCGTCTTGCTGCGGCCGTGACGTATCAGAAAATGTCTCGTATTCAGGTACCAGATAGTCAGTTGCGCCCCGACTGCATCGATCCCTCGAAGGTGCTGGACGATTGGTCGGCAGACGACATTTCTTCTCTTTTAGCGCGCCCGATCTTCGACCAAGCAATATACGGTACGGTTCGATTTCATCATCGTTCTGTTCGAGAGTTCCTTTGTGCAGCTTGGTTACTGGAACTGATTGCAGAAGGGAAATCCCGCCGTGAAATCGAAAACCTGTTGTTCAAAGTACAATATGGCCTGGAAGTCGTTGTGCCCACCTCCAAGCCAATACTCCCTTGGCTGTCCATCGGCGATCAACGCATCCGCGAACGAGTGATGAAGATCGCACCGGAAATCCTTTTCCACGATGGTGATCCCACTAAACTCCCTCACGATGATCGAGCGGCGATCATTAGCGACGTGTGCAACCGAATTAAACAGGAAACGCTATTCCGGTCTTCAGTCGACTACTCAGCGATAAGGCGTTTCGCGACGGATGACTTGGAGCACACGATCAACGGCCTGCTCGTACTCCACAAGAGCGACCCCAACCTGAACTCCCTTCTTCTCGGATTTGTTTGGCAAGGAAAATACGCATCATGCAAGGATATTGCGTTTGAGATCGCCATTGATCCGGTTCAGGATAAATACAGTCGAATTGCTGCCCTACGGGCTTTGAATGTTGTGGGTGCCTTCCAACAGCAAACGGATGCAGCCACGTTGATCGCGAGATCAAGGCATCCTCCCAGCAGACGGCTTTTTTCTGAGGTAGTCGATCTGTTTGTACCAGAGCACCTGCCTATCAGCGAGCTTCTGGCTTGTCTGGAACATACCATTGAACCGGAGGAAAGAGGCTATTCTGACCTCGAACGGTCTCTAAGAAACCTGGTAGATCGTCTCTCAGAGGGCGACCTCATTGAGATGCTTCATGGGCTATCACCGCTGTTGAAGCGCTCACCGTTCGCGGAACGCAATCAGCTTGAGCTTTCACAAGCTTTTAGATGGCTTCTTCCCATAGCAGCCAAGATCGCGGCACAATTGGTCGCATTGAAATCTAGGCATGCCCTGGATCGAACCAGCCTCGGAGCAATATCCCTCACGTCCCTCGATAGGAACTGGAACGGGAATGGCGAAGAACGCCATAATTTCCAAGATGCCGTTAGGTCATGGGGAGACCTCAACAAGGCGCTCTTCTGGTTTGACGTGGAGGATGCCCGAAAGCTCAAACTAGCTGAAAATGGTGAGCGACTGACCGATTGGTGGCATGCCCGGATTTTCAGGGACTACTGGGAATTCAGAGCCGAAGACCTCCCATATTTCATCGAGCAGATAGAAGAGCGTGAAGATCAGGATGACAAGCTCGTCGCATTGACCATGGCCTTGCACCTTTATGTGCAGGCAGGAAGGCCAGCCCTAGAATTGAAAGCCCTTCGCCGAAAGGTCAAAGGGAATTCGGAGCTGGAAGCTGTGATGAAGGAACGCCTTCGGCCTCCCAAACTCTCCGAGACGGAGCGGAAATGGAAAAAGCAGGAGAGTGAATACAAGCGCCGACGCCGCGACCGAGAAAAAAGGTATGCGGAAATCTACGAGCAAAATCGGCAGTGGCTCATCGAGAACCACACCCAGATGCTGGACAATCGAGAAGCGGCGAAAGGGTCGGTTTGGCGTTGCCAGGTGAACCTTCATTCAGAAATGCGCAAGTCTACGCCGGACAGGAACAAATGGGCCTATTCCAATTGGCGTGACCTGGAAGTGACGTACGGTTCTGCTGTAGCCCAATCGTTTCGAAATAGCATGGTGGCTTATTGGCGCGAATATCAGCCGACACTTCGGTCTGACGGCTGGGATAATCCGAACAGCGTTCCGCATGCCATCGTGCTTGGGCTCAGTGGAATCGCCATTGAAAGCAGCGAAACTATCGATTGGCCGTCCGGGCTGACGGAAGCGGAAGCAGACCGAGCCGTGCGGTACGCATTGTGGGAAATGAACGGATTTCCGGCATGGTTGGTGAGTTTGAGCAAAGCGTTTCCTGAGATCGTTCATGACCGATTTGCAGGGGAGACCGAATGGGAACTTACTACATATGACGAGGACGTAGACCCCAATTACCTGTTGTCGGATTTGCTATGGCATGGCCATGACCTTCAGATCGGCCTCTCTCGGACGATTATCGACATACTTAAGCGCCAACTGCCTAGGAATTATCGAAGCTTAGAGAATGCGCTTATTATTATCATTCGCGATGAGATGATCACGGACGAAGAAATCTCCACATTTTCTTCTAACGTGATGACGAAGACCTCAGATGTCAAAACTAAATCCCTCCTAGTGGCGCTCTTTGTTTCGGTTGATCCTGATCAGGGTATCGAGCGACTTCACGGCGTCCTTCGCGATCTCGGGGATGAGGCATTGCGAACGGAGTTTTGTATGAATTTTGCCGTGCAGCTTTTGGGTGGCAGACGGTCGGGTGGTAAGTTTCGGGAAAATTACAAGAATGCTCGGCACTTGCGACAGCTCTATTTTGTCCTGCATGAGAACATCAAACGGGAGGATGACATCGAGCGCGCAGGGAAAGGCGTATATTCTCCGGGCCTCCGAGACGACGCCCAAGACGCGAGGGATACCGTTTTCAAGTTGCTAAGTGAGATTCCAGGTAAGGAGACCTACCTTGCACTTAAAGAAATCGCGGAGAACTATCCAGAAGTCGAGACTCGGGCTTGGATGATGACCCATGCCGTAGGACGAGCTATCCAGGACTCAGATTTGTCCGCATGGCAGCCAAATGATGTGAAAGATTTTTCGCGCGAAGCCGAAGTCCTGCCTTCCGATCACCGACAATTATTCGAACTTGCGTGCTCGCGCCTTCTTGATCTCAAGGACGACCTAGAAAACGGTGACACGAGCATAGCCGACATATTGGTGAACGCGACCAAGGAAACGCAACTGCGCAACTTCATAGGTGGATGGCTTCGAGATCGCGCCCAAAGCCGCTATGTGGTCCCACAGGAGGACGAACTAGCTGATTTGAAGAGGCCGGACCTGCGTTTCTTGACAACCGGCTTTGATGGCCCTGTGCCAACCGAAGTAAAAATTGCCGACCGCTGGTCTGGCCCGAAGCTGTTCGAACGCGTCGAAAACCAGCTGTGCAACGATTACCTTCGTGACAAACGATCTTCGAACGGCATTTTTTTATTGTTGTGTAATGGAGAACAATCTTCATGGAACCATCCGGTTAATGGGGCTGCTCTGGATTTCAGCGAGCTTTGCGTGGCGCTACAGGCGTATGCGCAGGGATTGATAGCAGGTCGCCCGGATATCGAGGCTGTTAAGGTAATTGGAATTGATCTGACCCTGAGATCGATTCCAGATCGTAAATCACGCAGAAGAAAAGCGCCTTGATACACTGTTGCACCCTTTGACTGCCCCGGCGACTACCGAGATTGCGGTCACTGCGATTTCAGCGTAACTGAGCCCGCCGCAACATCGGTAAGCGAGACCGTAGGCATCAAAAGTGCACCGCAAAGCCGAATTTTGTGAGGGTTTCAGGTGTGCAAAAGCTTACGACGCTCGATTGAGTGCCAAGGGCATCGACTCCTTGGCCCTCTGTCCCTTTTTCGCCGTCGCAGATGTAACCTTGGTTATCCGGCAAGGCACAAATCGCATCGCTTTCCCGAAGCATCCTGAGAGCGCCGGTAATGTAGTTAAGGCAACCGGGGAATTCCCTCGCCAGCGCACGCGGAGCATCTTCGACCGTCGTGTTGATCGAGTTGTCTGAGCAGATAAACAATGAATCCGCGCCACGTTCAAGCTTAAGAGTGTCATCAGAAAACCTTCTCTTGAGGTCGGCGAGACTTCCACTCGGGCATCCAAGTTTTGACTGCAGGTCGATTTTTACTGCGGGCGGCCCGCCAAATGCACGCACCGCCCGCATGATGAGCGTGCTTACACCAAATCCGACAACTTCGGAAACAATAACGGTGCAGATAAACGCCAGGACGGCGACTGTTGTCTTTCTCATGTTCCTGGCGCAACCATATAGACAATACGGGCCGCCTCGACGGGGATTTCCAGCCTCAGCCATCCGCTTACCTCACTTACACGACAAACGACCCCTCCATCGCCGTCCTCCACGAACCCGCGCTTACGGTCGGCGAGTGCAGTCACGCAGTTGGCGATGAGCGCGGCATTCTCCTTCAATCGACTGGTGACAATGTCTGCTGCCTGTTTTAGGTCGATGGGGCCGCCCTCGACGGCCGATACTTGGAGGAAGTTGTCGAACCTACTATGTAATACATCTACCAACACGGGTGGATTGGAGGCGTTCCCGAAAAGTTCCATTGATGTGGTCTGCGTGGCCTGAGAGCCCTGTAAGCTTTCGACGACGATGTCGCACCAATTCAAGTCCTTGACCTCGGTAGACCAGCAAGCAGACGCGTTTTTCACCCACGCACCATCAGCAGGTGGGTCGTCGGGATCGAGATTACAGGTACATTTCTCACGCGTTGGGTTTTCCGCTCCCGCATCAACAGAATGACCAATCAGCATCACAACTGCAAAGAACAGGCATAGCAACCGCACGATATCTACCTCCCCCAACCAACGGCAAATCCTACAGATAACGTTTTCAAGGGCAACGGGCGAATGTGGGAACGAGAACGCCTGCAATCTCGAAGGCGGAAGTTGCCAGCTGTTCTGCATTGTTTAGGGTACGGCGGGCCGACACCTGCATGTTCATCTAATACTGACGACCTGCGACGGAATGCGCTGCTGCGCAGCTGAAATGGCTCGGCACCGCGACTCTCCGCTACTACTCCAAATGCACCAGCCAAGAACCGCTGGCACGCACCTCCAATCGGACAAACTTTGGAGAGTTGGGTCAGACTCCTTAGAATTCGCCGGTCCGCTCCACGCCTTTGGAAAGCGGTGTTTTCCTCGCACATTGACCAAGCTCTATTGATGGCAAGAATGCGCCAACAGCGGACGTCACGGGACCTGCACTGCCCCAGCGTTTCGAACCTCGTCGGCAAGCCACGCCCTGATGGCCTGAACTTTGGGATGAAGTTGATTGCCATTTCTGTAGACAAGATCGTAACCCAGTTCGACATCCAGCTTTGCCTGGGGGAACGGCGCGACGAGACGGCCCTGGCGGAGGTCTTCAGCAACCAAGACACTCCTGCCGAGGGCCACGCCTTCGCCTCGAATGGCAGCTTCAATTGACATGCTGCCGTGGCTGTAACCTGGACCACGCCCCTTGGCGTAGGGTAGGTTCATCATCGCGAACCAACGCTCCCACGTCGCTGTCATCCCCACCTCATGGATAAGCTGGCACTTGGATAGATCACTTGGTTCAGCCAGCCCTCCCACCTGCTCCCTATATTCCGGCGCACAGACAGGTGAGACGGTCTCGTTCATGATCCGCTCAGCCGTGGCTGCGGGATATATGCCCGGTCCGTACCGCAGGGCGACGTCGATCTGGCTCCTTGCGAAGTCTACCCAGATATCAGTGACTTCGAGGTGGACATCGAACTCCGGGTACAGAGCCATCAGCCTGTGGAGGCGCGGGGTAAGCCACCTGCTGGCGAAGGAGACGCCGGAGCTTATGACAAGGCGCTGTGTGTCGCTGCGGCTTCGTATCGCCTCTGCTTCCCGCGCAAGCTCCGACAGCAGCCGGGTGACGACGCTGAAGAAGGATGCGCCTGCTTCCGTCAACTCTATCTTTCGCGTCAACCGGCGAAAGAGCGGTGTCCCAAGATGGTCTTCCAGCGCCTTTATCTGACGACTGACTGCGCCGTGTGTCAGGTGAAGTTCTTCAGCCGCTAGCGTCATGCTGAGGCGTCTGGCCGTTGCCTCGAAAGCGCGGAGATTTTGCAGGGGAGGAAGTAAGTGGCTCATAGCCTCATGCGTGAAGGCAGATCACGCGTCCTGTGAGAAGGTATCGTTTGTCAGCGGTTTGATCCGTAACATAGGAATGACAGCAACGCACGCTTCCACCAAATAAGCCGACGAACGATGACTAACAGCCTTTCTATGGCAGGTATCACGGCCCCTAAGCCTGTTGCTTCTGCCAGAAGCGTCCTCGCGATGCTGCTGCTGGCCGTGATGTGGGGACTATCAATCCCGATCACCAAGCTTGGTTTGGAGACCGTCCCTCCGCTTATGTTCACCGCCTTGCGGTTCCTCGTGGCCGTCCCTTTACTGCTGATCCTCGCTGCAGGTCGGCTTCGGGTTCCGCTTCGAGCCGTTCCCAGTATCATCGCGCTTGGAGTGATGGGCATTACGCTTGGCAACGTCGCCCAGTCCTTCGGGGTGCAAGGCACCTCCGCATCCGTCGGCACCATCATCTCCGCCACCATCCCCATCTTCATCGTTATCTTTGCCTCGGTACGTCTAGGGCAACCTGTAGCGAGACGACACTGGACAGGGCTTCTAGCTGCCTTCGGCGGTATTGCTCTGGTGGCAGTGGGAAGCGGCTCCGGTGTCGATGACTTATCGAAGACCACGATGGCAGGCGTCATGTGGATGCTCGTCTCGGCACTCGCCATTGCGTTCTACTACATCTGGAGCGCCGAACTGACGGACAGGTACGGCACGCTTCCTGTCGCGGCCTGGAACGCATTCGCGGGTTTCATCGCAATCCTGCCCTTGGCAGCATATGAGATGGCAGGCGCTTCTTATGAAGTCACGGCGCAAGCCATATGGGCTGCGATTTATCTAGGCGTGATGGTAACGGCCGCTGGCCTTCTGCTGTGGCTCTATATTCTCCGGGCCGTTCCAGCGCGGGTTGCGGCGAGCGTCCAGTACCTTCAACCGGTTTTCGGGATCACCGCTGCCTCCTTCATGTTCGGCGATCAGCTCAGCCCGTTGTTCGTCGCGGGAGTGGCCGTCATCCTGGTTGGCCTAGCCTTGGCTGTCTCAAACAAGCGTGCTGTTCCTGAGGCAGCGGTTCCTCACGAATAGCGCAGCGAAAGTTCCCCCCCGCTCTACTATACTCCCAGAGCGGACCTTGCCTGCCCCTCGGGGCAGGCTTTTTTGTCCGCTTTGGGCCGGAAGACGTCATGGCAAGATCGCGCCACAAGCGGTCATAGCATGGCCCCACCCTGTCGGGTGGAGCCTCGTTGTGCAGTTATTGCTACATCATCCTTTTGATGTCGCTGTAGGCACCATCCGTCTTCAGCGTTACTGTTACGGGGCCGTCGGTTCGGTTGCGCCAGAACCAACCATGGTTGCCGTCGAAGGCTGCCTCCAGAACGCCGCTATCCTCGGCAACGCCTCGACCCTTCTCGTAGCTGATGTTTTCGCCCCCACCGTCGCCGTGGGTGTCGAAATTCACCTTTGAACCATTGGCCGTCCAGGAATAGTTGGCCTGTGCTCCTTTCATCATCACCAGCTTGACCTCCGCTCCTTCGCCGGGTTGAAGGGTGATCGAGACCTCATCCTGTCTGGCAGCGGTCTGTGCGTAGGCGGCCGATATTCCGAACTCCCGGATGATCCGATTCAGGATACTGGAGCCTTGCTGAGGCACCGGCTGCGGGGACGGTTGTAATGCCGCCGGTTGAGAGGGAATCTGCTGAGCCTCATCAGCCTGCCGGTCCATCTCGGCCTCCTCCGAGAGCTGCACCTTGATTTCACCCATCTCGGTGAGTCCCATGGCCGAACCGAGACCGGTCGGGTCGATCCCGTATTCCGATGGCAGGACAACCGTCACCAGGATCGCTGCGGCAGCAACCGCAGAGATGACCGTCGATTTGGCGAGCTGGGAGGAAGTAGGCAGGTCTTCAGGCTTGGGTGCTTGGGAATTGAACATGTGTTTCTTCCTTTCTGGGGATCAGGAGACGAAGTATCCGGTGAGCTGATATCCGATCAGCACCCATCCGGCGGTCATCATCAGGACGTTGGCGGTGTAGGCGTGGCGCAGGAAGCTTGCGGTCTTGCGCCAGTAGCTCATGCCGATGAGGATCACGGCGAGAGCGATGAGCTGGCCGATTTCTACGCCGACATTGAATGCGAGGAGGTTCGGGATCAGACCGTCTTCGGCAATGTCGTATTCCAAAATTTTGGTCGCGAGACCGAGACCATGGAAAAAGCCGAAGATCAGCGTCGCCAGCTTGGTGTTGGGCTGGAAGCCGAGCCACCGTTGGAAGGCTCCGAGATTATCGAGGGCCTTGTAGACGACGGAGAGACCAATGATGGCATCGATCAGGTAGGCGCTGACGTTCCAACCATAATAGACGCCGAGGAGCATCGTGGTCGAATGACCGACCGCGAAGAGGCTGACATAAATGCCGATGTGCTTCAGCCTGTAGAGGAAGAAGATGACACCGAAGAGGAATAACAGGTGATCGTATCCGGTCACCATGTGCTTCGCGCCAAGGTAGACAAACGGGATCAGATGGATGCCGCTGATCTCCTGGATGTAGCCTTTGTCGCCCTCAGCCACTGCATGGGCTGCCGCCGTACTGGCAAGAAGCAGCAGGGATAGGACGACAAGCGTCAGGTGGAGCGCGACCTGCCAGGTATTTGACCCGTGCAGAACGCCCCCGTTAAGAGGTGCTTTCATACTGTATATCCATGAACGTGTTGAACCAGCCGCTTGAGGCGGCGTCAGATCACGTTATGGTTCGCGGTGGTCGCTCTATCTCGAAGGGAGGTCCACCGAGGAGCGGGAAGCTTAGTACCAGGTGGCTTGGCTGTTTCTCCGGCGGCGCAGATACGCCGTTCATGCCGACCAGCCCGGCAGTCTCGTGGGTGTGGTCGGCATGGTGATGATCGCCGCCGACCGTGTCGAGATCGGCGACGTCCCAATCGTCGTGGGAATGGTCCCCTTGGTCATGGCTGTGGGTTTGCACCCCAACAGACAGCGGCGATAGGTGGAGGCTGGGAGCATGCTTCGCTGAGAACGAAGAGGCATAAACGAGTACGGCCAGGCACGCCATGGCGGCGGCAAAGGTCCTCATGAATCGGCTCTGAAAGCGACGCAGCATCGCGTCCTGATACCTCCGTGCACCACACAAGACAAGACAGCCTGTTGAAATATCCCCTCCAGGGGGATAGGAGGACATAATGGCTGATCATGAACATCGACACGAATCCCACCCGGAAATCATCAAGCGGCTCAAGCGGGCCGAGGGACATCTCAGAAGCGTAATCGCCATGATCGAGGACGGCAAACCTTGCCTCGACATCGCCCAGCAGCTCCACGCCGTCGAGAAGGCGATCACCAACGCCAAACGTACGCTCATCCAGGACCACCTGGACCACTGTCTTGAAGATTCCGTCGGGGCACTAGGGCGCGAGCAGCGCGAAGCCATCGACGCCTTCCGGACGATCACGAAGTACCTGTAGCCACCGAGCGGACTGTATCATGCTGGACATCCTCAAGAACCGAACCTACCGGCACCTGTTCATGGCGCAGGTCATCGCACTCATCGGGACCGGGCTTGCGACCGTCGCCCTCGGCTTGCTTGCCTACGACATCGCTGGCGCGGAAGCAGGCGCAGTTCTGGGGACGGCACTTGCCATAAAGATGATCGCCTATGTGGGTGTCGCTCCCGTAGCGGGGGCATTCGCGGAAGTTCTCCCTCGCCGCCCCATGCTGGTTGCCCTCGACCTCATTCGGGCAGCCGTGGCGCTTTGCCTGCCGTTCGTCACCGAGGTCTGGCAGGTCTATGTCCTGATCTTCGTTCTGCAGTCTTCCTCTGCCGCCTTCACGCCGACCTTCCAGGCGACCATCCCCGATGTACTGCCCGAGGAGAAGGATTATACGCGGGCTCTTTCCCTTTCCCGTCTGGCCTACGATCTGGAAAGCCTGCTGAGCCCGGCACTGGCGGCCGCCCTCTTGACGGTCGTCTCGTTCCATTCCCTGTTTGGTGGAACGGTGATCGGCTTTCTTGCCTCCGCCGCACTGGTCGTCTCGGTCGTCCTTCCCAAGTCGACGAAGTCCGAGCGCCGCAGCATCTATGACCGGACCACGCGCGGTATCCGCCTCTATCTGGCTACACCCAGGTTGCGGGGACTGCTCTCGATCAGCCTCGCGGTCTCTGCAGCGGGTTCAATGGTCATCGTCAACACCGTTGTCTTCGTCCAGGCTGAATTCGGCCTGGAGCAGGAGGACATGGCGCTAGCGCTTGCGGCCTTCGGGGGCGGTTCCATGCTAGCGGCCTTCGCCCTTCCAAGGCTGCTGGATCAACTGCCTGACCGTCCGGTGATGGTGGGAGGCTCGGGGATTCTGGTTGCTGGGCTCGTGGCGACGGCCTTTGTCGAGACCTATTCTTCGCTGCTTCTTATCTGGTTCGTACTGGGCATCGGTTACTCCGCCGCTCAGACGCCATCGGGACGCCTGCTGCGGCGCTCCTCGCATCCGGAAGATCGTCCAGCCCTGTTCTCAGCACAGTTCGCCCTGTCGCATGCCTGCTGGCTCATCACCTATCCGCTGGCCGGATGGCTGGGAGCCGCAATCGGTCTCGGCGAGACAGCCCTTATCCTCTCCGTCATCGCCGTAACAGGGCTTGCTGCTGCACTCACTCTGTGGCCCACGTCATCCGACCAGGAGATCGAGCACAGCCATGAGGACCTGCCTGACCAAGACCCGCATCTGCAGGAAGGAACGCCTCGCGGAAACCATCGCCACAGCCACGCTATCGTAATCGACCGGCTGCATCCCGAGTGGCCGCACCACCGCTGACATGGCAGGTTATCTGAGCCTCTTCGCAGCGGCGGCCCTCGCCGCCACCCTCTTTCCGGCTCAGTCTGAGGCACTGCTGGTGGCACTGCTCATGAGCGAAACGTATTCCATCATGGCGCTGATCGGCGTGGCGTCAGCTGGAAACACTCTTGGATCAGTCATTAACTGGTTCCTCGGTAGGGGCCTGGAGCAGTTCAAGGACAGGTGCTGGTTCCCGATCCGAGAAGACAAGCTTTCGCGTGCGCAGGAATGGTACCATTGTTACGGACGTTGGTCGTTGCTTGCGAGTTGGTTACCGATCATCGGTGACCCTATCACTCTGGTGGCAGGCGTCATGAAGGAGCCACTTCCGGTCTTCATTCTACTCGTCGGCATCGCAAAGACTGGTCGATATGCCGTCCTTGCTGCCGTCACCTTGGGGCTGATCTGAATGTGGACCTGGATCGTCGGATTCCAGAAGGAAATCTACCTCACCTTCGCCGAGAACATTAAAGCCATCGCCGAGACGGGAAACTGGGCAGCATTCCTTGCCTTCCTGCCCATGGGCGTCGCCTTCGGGTCTGTCCATGCCATGACACCCGGGCACAGCAAGGCGCTGCTGGCAACCTATCTTGCCGGGTCCTCGGTGGGTCTCGGGCGAGCAGTAATAGCGTCAATAGCGCTGTCGGTCACCCATGTGGCCGTCTCGGTCGCCATCGTCCTCCTCTCCCTGCCGCTCGTGAACGTGATGTTCGGCGGGAGCGGACCAGGCTCGTCCCCCATCCTGGAGCACCTGAGCCGTGGGCTTCTTGGGGTGATCGGATTATGGATGATCTGGCGTGCCGTCGCAGGGCGTCGGCCTAGCCACGACGGGCGTGAGGGCGTGGCTGTCGGATTTATGGCCGGGCTGATCCCTTGTCCGCTGACGCTCTTTATCATGAACTTTGCGGTGCTCCATGAGGTCGTCGCAACCGGGTTGCTGTTCGCACTGGCCATGATGGCTGGCATCGTTGTCACGCTGGCGAGCGTGGCTTTGCTGACTGTCCTGTTCCGGAACCAGTTCGTGCGCCTTCTGGAAGCCCGTCCCCACGTCCTGCAGCGAACCTCAAGGGCGCTTGAGGCACTGGCTGGCATAATCCTTCTTCTGGTGGCAGCGGCCACGTTGTCCGGGTGATCAGCGGCGCGTTTAGGGGCGCTTGACAAAAATGGCGGCTGGAGCAAAATCCGCCTCATGGGGTTGCGATCACCCCACGAGGCCACGGCTGAAGAATCGCGTCCTTTGAACCCGAGCAAAACGGAGGGACGCGCTATGCCGTCATATCTGGAAATCACACCCGACAAACTGAACCGCATCCTGGGGACGCCGAACCTTCCCATCATCATCGATGTGCGCAACGACGAGGACTTCGGCAGCGATCCAAGACTGGTTCCCAGCTCCATTCGACGGGACTTTCGTCGAGTGGCCGAATGGGGACCTCATATATCCGGTCCTGCAATCGTCTTCTGCCAGAAAGGGCAGAAGCTCGGCCACGGCGTTGCCGCTTACCTGCGTGCGATAGGCAAAGAGGCCGAAGTTCTGGAAGGCGGCTTCGAAGCCTGGCGTGACAGCCATGAACTGCTCGTTCCGCACGACAGGCTTCCTGCCCGAGATGCCCATGGCCGCACAGTCTGGGTGACCCGGGCGAGACCCAAGATCGACCGCATTGCCTGTCCCTGGTTGATCCGCCGATTTATCGATCCGTCGGCACTCTTCCTTTTCGTTCCCGCGACCGAGGTGGCACTTGTTGCGGACCGGTTCAACGCGACGCCTTTCGATATCGAAGATGTCTTCTGGAGCCATCGCGGCGAGCTGTGCACATTCAATGTGATGATCGAGGAGTTCTGCCTGACATCCGAGCCCCTGCTTCATCTAGCCATGATCGTTCGTGGTGCCGATACGGCACGACCGGACCTTGCTCCGGAGGTCGCCGGTCTGCTGGCGGCATCGCTCGGATTGTCGCGCATGTTCAACGATGATCTGGAACAGTTGGAGGCGGGCCTGACGCTTTACGACGCCTTCTACCGCTGGTGCCGCGACGCCACGGGCGAGAGCCACAACTGGCCGAACCCGAGGAAAGGATGACTAACATGACTGACCTCGGAAAAATCGCGGATCAAGCCGTGACTGAAACTGACATTGTCCCTCTTTCGGAAGCTGTCAAAGTCTGGGCTCGTGTGGCGGCGTTGAGCTTCGGGGGACCGGCAGGACAGATTGCGGTGATGCACCGGATCGTCGTCGACGAGAAGCGGTGGATCGGCGAGCACCGCTTCCTCCATGCGCTGAACTACTGCATGCTCCTGCCAGGGCCGGAGGCCCATCAGCTTGCGATCTACATCGGTTGGCTCCTCAACAGGACCTTGGGGGGCATGATCGCAGGCCTCCTGTTCGTGCTGCCCGGCTTTGTCTCGATCCTGGCTCTTAGCTACGTCTACGTCTTGTTCGGGAATGTCACTGTGGTCGAGGGGATGTTTTTCGGCCTGAAGTGCGCAGTGCTGGCGGTCGTAGTTCAGGCAGTATTCAGGATCGGAAGTCGGGCGCTCAGGAACGGCCCGATGGTCGGCTTGGCCAGTCTAGCTTTCGTAGCGATCTTCTTCCTGCACGTGCCTTTCCCCCTGATCATTATCGCCGCCGCTGTCATCGGCTTCCTCGGCGGCCGCAAGGGTGCATCTGCATTCCGCGTCGGCGGCGGACACAAGGCAGGCACCGACAAGATACTTGAGGATCGGGATTCTCTTCTCGGCGAAGAAATCCCGCCTCACGCTGCGCCGAACCTTGCATGGTCGCTGAAGACGTCAGGGGCGCTGGCGGCACTATGGCTTCTTCCGGTTGCTGGATTGCTTCTGGGGCTCGGTCAACACGACGTGTTCTCACAGCTCGGGGTCTTCTTCAGCCAGATGGCCGTCGTCACTTTCGGCGGAGCCTATGCTGTCCTGGCCTATGTGGCGCAGCAAGCCGTTGATGGGTTTGGCTGGTTACGTCCTGGAGAGATGCTTGATGGGCTCGGCATGGCCGAGACGACGCCAGGCCCGTTGATCATGGTCACGCAGTTCGTCGGCTTCCTCGCAGGCTATCGCGACCCCGGAAGCATCAACCCGCTAGCTGCCGCCACGCTGGCGGCCGTGCTCACGACCTGGGTCACCTTCATCCCGAGCTTCCTGTGGATTTTTGCCGGAGCACCCTTCATGGAAAGGATGAGGGGTAATGCGGCACTCAGCGGAGCCATGGCCGCGATCACGGCAGCCGTCGTCGGCGTCATCCTCAACCTCGCCGTTTGGTTCGGACTGCATGTGCTGTTCCGCGAGGTGGCTACGCTGACGCTCGGACCGCTATGGTGGGACGTCCCGATCCTACATTCCATCGACTGGCCCTCGCTCATCCTGACGCTGCTGGCCGCCTTGGCACTATTCCGCCTCCGGCAGTCTGTGATCACGGTCCTGCTTGCCTCTGCTGTCCTGGGGATCGCGTGGAGGGTGCTGAGCTAGCAGCAGCCAAAAGCTGGTCGCACATGACCGGTTTGGGCCGACAGCAGACTTCAGCCGTTTGTTCGTCCCGAATAATTCCACGGTAAAAGCTCATCGATGCAACTCTGCCTGTGACCGTTGACGATGGCGGTGAGCGTCGCAGTCAAATAGGCCAGCGGATCGACGGCATTGAATTTGCAGGTTTTGATCAGCGAGGCGATTGTCGCCCAATTCTCTGCTGCCGCGTCATGGCCTGCAAAGAGAACGTTCTTCCGATTGAGGGCGATGGGCCGGATGGTCCGCTCGACGCTGTTGTTGTCGATCTCGATGCGACCGTCGTTCAGGAAGAGCTTCAGGCCATCCCAGTATTTGGCGAGATAGGCCAAGGCTTCGCCGAGCGGCGATTTTGTCGCGACACGGGCGCGGTTATGGATGAGCCAGGCATGCATGTCGGCTACCAATAGCGCTGACCGTTCCAGCCGACCTTCAAGGCGAGCCTCCGGACCAAGGCCGCGCAATTCAGCTTCGATCCGATACAGTTTACCGATGCGCTTGATGCCGTCCTCGGCAATGGGGGCTGAGCCATTGCCGGTGATCTCCACCAGCTTGCGGCGGGCATGCGCCCAGCAATAGGCGAGCCGAATGTCCGGGCCAATTCGCTCT
Source organism: Pseudorhizobium flavum (assembly GCF_902502825.2). The sequence continues at coordinate 2,532,399 of NZ_LR723670.1, read as the reverse complement.
GGCGCGATCAGCCTGTTGTATCCGGCATAGCCATCGACCTGCAGGATGCCGGAGAAGCCCTTCAATATCCGCTCGGCGTGAATACCCCCGCGCCCGGGAGCGTACGTGAACGCGACGCCTGGCGGAGCACCGCCGCCCCATGGACGATCATCCCGAGCCAACGCCCAGAAATATCCGGTCTTGGTTTTACGCGAGCCGGGATCGAGCACTGGAGCACGGGTCTCGTCCATGAACAGCTTGGACGAACGCTTCAGGTCGGCAATCAGTGCATCAAAGACGGGCCGTAGTTCATAGGCTGCCCGACCGACCCAGTCGGCCAGCGTTGATCGGTCGAGATCGATGCCCTGGCGGCTCATGATCTGGGCCTGCCGATAGAGCGGAAGATGATCGGCATACTTGGAGACCAGCACATGGGCGATGGTGGCTTCCGTCGGCAGCCCTGCCTGGATCAGCCGTGCGGGAGCTGGGGCCTGAACAACCCCGTCAGTGCAGGTACGGCACGCATATTTGGGACGACGGGTGACAATGACGCGGAACTGTGCCGGGATGACGTCCAGTCGCTCGGAGACATCCTCGCCAATGGAATGCAGGCAACCGCCGCAGGCACAGATCAGGCTTTCCGGCTCGATCACCTCTTCGACACGCGGGAGATGCTTCGGAAGGGAGCCGCGATTGATAATGCGTGGCTTGGCGATACTGTTTCCAGCAGGAGTGTCCGCCTCATCCTCGGCATGGATCGCGGCCATTGCCGTTTCCAGGTCTTCCAGTGCCAGATCGAATTGGTCGGGATCGGTCTTCTCGGACTTGCGTCCGAAGGCTACCTGCTTGAATGCTGCAACCAGCTTCTCAAGCCGCTCTATCCGCTCGTCCCTCCGGGCAATGTGCTCGTCCTTGCTCGCTATCGCGACGTCCTTCGCCGCCTCGCGCACCTGCGCCGCGATCAGCATCGCCTTCAGGGCGGCAACATCGTCGGGAAGGTCGGCGGCATCAAAGATGGCAGGAAGCTACCAAATCCCGAGCCGATTTGCCTTTGGAATTTGCCCTGCTGAGTCATCGTGCCGCAGCTATTCGATGGCCTCTGGGGTTTTCGTCTGGATGGCATGAATCCGCCGCCAATCGAGGCCTGCAAACAGGGCTTCGAACTGGGCATGGGTCGGCGTCATCAGGCCATCCTTGATGCCGGGCCAGGTGAACGTGTGATCTTCCAGCCTCTTGTAGGCCATGACAATGCCGGAACCATCCCAGTAGATTAGCTTCAACCGGTCTGCCTTCCGTGACCGGAACACGAAGCCCGTTCCGGTGAACGGGTCCTTGTGCAGCTCGTTCTTCACCAGCGCCGCCAACCCGTCATGACCCTTGCGGAAATCCACCGGCTTGGTCGCTACCATGATCCGCACGCGGTGCAACGGAAAGATCATATCGCCGCCGCCAGGGCGCGGGCAATGACTGCGATCCGGGACGCGGATGCCCCTTCCTCAAGACGGATCGTAACTGGACCGACGACGATCTCGGCACGGGAAGCCACCTTGACGGTCAGCGGCTCCGGCGCTGGAGTATCGACAACAATGGCCGCGAACTCTACCGCGTCCCCAGGCTCTGGCAACACCAGCTTGCCCCGCCGCGCGAGTGTTCTCCACGATGACAGGTGGTTGGCCTTCAGCCCGTAGCGCCGCGCGACTTCATTGACCGCTAAGCCCGGACGCAAGCTCTCCGAAACAATCCGCACCTTGACCTCGTCAGGCCATCGGCGGTGAGATTCACGCCTGCTCCGCCGCGTTGTGAGAAGCTCCAACGTACTCTCCATGGAGAAACTCCTTGTCTCTCATCCATGGAAACTCGATCACAGATCAGGCAGCGGCTGCCAATGTGGGGTTAGAACACCGGTTACCGCCTTTGTGCCGAGCAGGCGGATGCGATATCGACCAGCTTGCCCCCGAGCCCGCACCACACAAAAGACGGCATGAAAGACGCCTGCCCGCATTCACGAAAACGTGATCGCGGAAAGGCATAAGGAGTTTTGGAGCAGGCAAAAAAATAAGCTGCGAATCAAAGATAAAAAAACTCCTTCTCAAGAAGAAGTTCAGCCAAAATTTAATATCAAAAAAATGCAAAATATAGGCATTTAGCTCTGAAATGTTGACAATATTCTGGTGCTCCAAACTTTAAACATAGGTCATCGCGGTATTTACAAAACAAACATAGTATTACAGCCTTCATCTCGCAATTGAATGCAGACATGTACCGCAACGAGTTTTGAGAGTGCCTCACATTACCCTCTGTAGCCTGTAGGTAGGATGGAGCATTGAGATGAGAAAATACCAAGATAGCCGCCACGCTGGTGGCGACGCCAAGAATCCGACTGGGCTCGATATGGCACTAGCCCGCGATTCAACACCGACGAGAACCGGTAAGAAAAGATTTCGCAAAGAGAACATCAGGCGAGCTAAGCCGCGAGCCAAACGGGTTCTACTCTGTGATTTTGCCAACGGGGAGGCATTTTCCAATCTGGAAACGACCGCTTTGCTGACGGCGCTGCACGAAGAACTTCGGTCCATATTTCCTAGCTTAAATGGCGATGGATGGCCCTTGAAATAGCCGTCTGGGGTGTCCCCAGTTTTCTACGTTTCACTAAAAGGTCGATACGGATGGCTAGAAGAAAACGTATGCAACAAAGCGAAAATTTGTCGTCGGATAGCAGTTCCTCAAAACGCCTTTCGGTAGAGGCGAGGCGACAACAAATCGAAGCATCAAGCTCGCGGCCTTCAATCGAAAGCACTACCAATCCTGCCGTTTTTATCTACTGCAGAGTTTCCGACAATAAGAGCGTTATAAGTGATCTCTCTTTACCTGATCAGGAGCGTCAGGCCAGGGCGCGCGCAGCTGAGAACGGATGGACGGTCCTTAAGACGTTTATCGAGCCGGGGCTATCTGCCAAAACTGCGGATCGGCCTCAGTTTCAGCGGATGATTGCCGAGGCTCTGGATTCATCAAAGCCGGTTCAGAAAATTATTGTTCACTCCATCAGCAGATTCGCTCGCAACGTCGCGGACTATAATCGCGTTACAAATCAACTGTACGAAAATGGCGTTGAAGTCGTCAGTCTGACGCAGCAGTTTTCTAATGATACGGGTGGGTTTATCGCAGAAAACACGACAGCTGTATTCGACGAGTATCATTCTAGGCGAACTTCGACCGATGTTACCAGAACCATGACGGCGATGGCAAAAGAAGGATACGCCGTCGGAGGTGTCCAGTCACTAGGCTATAAGTTGCAACCTGACGAGCTTAATCCGCGACGGAAACGCGTCGTAGTCGACGAGAATGAGAGGCCGCTGGCAGCGAAAATACTCCATCTCGCTCTGTATGGAAATGGCGACGGTCCTGCTCTCGGCATCAAGGCCATCGTCAATTACCTTAACAACGCGGGCTACCGCACTCGGTCAGGCGCGCCGTTCTCGACCAACTACATACACTCAATGTTGACCAACCCCATTTATATGGGAAGAAAGTTATATAACCAAAACGCCAAGGCCAAACGATGGACGCCGGTAGCCGCTGAGATTGTAGAAATTCCGGTGCCGCCAATCATCACACCTGATGAGTTCGCCGAACTGCAAAAGCTGCTTCGCTCGAAAAATCCTCGTAAAGGGACAGCGAAGACAGTGAGTAGTCCGCTGTTGCTATCTGGGCTCGTGCACTGTGAATGCGGGTCAACGATGACACTCCGCACGGGCACGGGCCGCTCGGGAGCGATTTATAGATACTATCACTGTTCCCGCGTTGCAAAACAGGGCCGTCATACTTGTAACGGGGCAACCGTGCCGGAACAGCAACTAGATGACTTCGTGGTAGAGGCGGTCATCGCAAATGTGCTCGTGCCAGATAGGCTGCGCGGCATTCTCGATTCGATGAACGAAAAGATTGAGGTAGCCGGAAGACGCGGTGAGGAGCGCGCGAATGAAATTCGAGTTGAATTGGAGACCTCAGAACGCGCGTATAGAAACTTGTTGGCTGCTGTCGCCAGTTCCGAATCCCTTGGAAGCGAACCGATTTTGCTCGGCAAGCTGGCAGAATTAGAACGTGACCTGACTCGACACCGGAACGGTTTGAAAGTGCTGATGGCGAGCGGGGGAAACGACGTCTCGATCACCGAGCAGCAAATTAACTGGTTTTCGAATTTGATCATTAAGCGGTTGCGGCAATCGAACCGAGCCAGCATGAAAAGTTATCTTGCTGCAGTAGTTGCCCGCGTAGAAGTAGGCAGCGGCGAAATCAGCATCGTTGGTAGGCTATCTGATCTGAAAGGTGAGATCACCCGCGAAGCCAATATCAATGTCGGATTAGGCAGCGAAAACGCGGTTCGCAGATATAAACGCAATTGGTGCACCCGACAGGATTCGAACCTGTGACCTTTGGAATCGGAATCCAACACTCTATCCAGCTGAGCTACGGGTGCTAACCGCCGGCGAGTCTCGCTCGCCGCTCCGATGGCTGGTACTTAACCCAGGATGCGGCCGGCATCAATGCCCATGATTGGTTGGCGCGGAAAATAGATCGCGCGCCTGAACCGGTGGCCGGAGCGCCTCGTACAGGGTCATGATAAGGCCGGTCAGGCGGCCGCAGCCGCGTCTGCGGTCAAGGCGAGCGGGCAATGCCAAGGGGAAGGATGAAGTCTCTGCCATCGGGATACCGTGCCTTGGTCGTCGGCGCGAGCGGCGGGATTGGTGCGGCCGCGGCGGAGCTGCTGCGGGACGAGCCCGGCTGCGGCGGCGTCGAGACGTTGTCGCGCCGCGACGACGGTCTCGACCTGACGGAGGAGGGCACCATTGCCGCTGCCGCTGAAAGGCTGCGTGACGGCACGCCGTTCGATCTCGTGTTCGACGCGACGGGCGCTCTGACGATCGACGGCATCGGGCCCGAAAAAACCATCCGCGTGCTCGATCCGCAGGCGATGGCGAAGCAGTTTGCCGTCAACGCGATCGGGCCGGCGCTCATCTTCAAGCACTTCCTGCCGCTCCTGCGCCGCGATCGCCGGGCGGTCTTCGCGACCCTGTCTGCCCGGGTCGGCTCGATCGGCGACAACCGGCTCGGCGGCTGGATCTCCTACAGGGCCTCGAAGGCGGCGCTCAACCAGATCGTCCGGACCACCGCCATCGAGGCGGCGCGGACGCATCCGCAGGCGGTGATTGCGGCGCTTCATCCCGGTACGGTGACGACGCCGTTGTCGGAGCCTTACAGCGCGGGGCGCGAGCGCCTGTCCCCCGATCATTCGGCGCGGATGCTGCTCGACGTGCTGGACGGTTTGCAGCCGGCCCAGAGCGGGCGGTTCTTCGCCTATGACGGCAGCGCGATCGAGTGGTGACACGAGCGGGCAGAAAGGGAAGGGGCTCCGAAGAGCCCCCCATTCATGCCATCATCATTGCACCCGGCCCAGGCGTGGCGCCGGGCGGGCACTTGCCGAGGATGATCATGCCGAGCACCTCGTCCTTAGTCACGTCCTCTGTGCGGGCATGGCCCACCACCTGTCCGTTCTTCATGACGAAGACGCGGTCGGCGAGGTCGAAGACGTCGTGGATGTCGTGGCTGATCAGGAAGATGCCGATGCCTTCCTTCTTCAACTGCTTGATGAGGTCGCCCACCTGCGCCGTCTCATGCGGCCCGAGCGCTGCCGTCGGCTCGTCCATGATGAGGATGCGGGCGTCGAAGAGGATCGCACGTGCGATCGCCACCGACTGCCGCTGGCCGCCCGAAAGCGCCTTCACCGGTTCCTTGAAGCGCTTGAAGTTGGGGTTGAGACGCCCCATCACCTTGCGCGCATTGGCTTCCATGGCGACATCGTCGAGCGTGCCCCAGGCCGTCTGCAGTTCGCGGCCGAGATAAAGGTTGGCGGCGGCATCGACGTTATCGGCAACGGCGAGCGTCTGGTAGATCGTCTCAATGCCGAACTTCTTGGCGTCTCGCGGGTTCTTGATGTCGGCAGGCTCGCCGTTGATCAGAATCTCGCCGGCATCGCGGCGATAGGCGCCCGACAGGATCTTGATCAGGGTCGACTTGCCGGCGCCGTTGTGGCCGAGCAGGGCGACGACCTCGCCCGGATAAAGGTCGATGCTCGCGTTCTCAACGGCATGGATCCCGCCGAATGAGATGGAAATATTCCGCATTTCCACGAGCGGAGTGTGTTGGTCCGTCACGATGAAAACTCCTGTTACTTGGCGCGGGCGCGGTAGACGGTGTCGAGCCAGACGGCGAGCACCAGGACCGCACCGACGACGATGCGCTGCAGCGGCGTGTCGATGCCGAGCAACACCATGCCGGACTGAAGGGACTGCATGACCAGCGCGCCGAGCATGGCGCCGGCGATCGTGCCCATGCCGCCCGAGAGCGAGGTTCCGCCGATCACGGCGGCCGCGATCGTGTAGAGTTCGTCCAGTTCACCTTGCGCATTCGTCGCCGCGTTCAGGCGGGCCGTGGAGATGGCGGCGGCGATGGCGCAGAGCATGCCCATCAGCGCGAAGATGCGGACGGTCACCCAGCGGGTCTTGATGCCGGCCAGCTCTGCCGCCTCCGGATTGCCGCCGATGGCAAAGACGTAGCGGCCGAACCGCAGGCGGGTGGCGATGAAGGTCATGACGATGCCGACGCCGATCGCGATCAGCACGGGAATGGCGATGCCGTGCGAGATCAGGAGGCCGCCCTCCGGCCAGTCGATGCCGCTGGCTTCCGCGTATCGGCGGGCAATGGCGACGGGCCAGTAGTAGCTGTTGGCCACCTGCACCACACCCAGAACGACCAGACAGCTGATGGCACCGATCACGTACTCGGCCCAGACAGGCTTGCGGGGGAAGGCAAAGCGTTTGCGCTGCCGGCGCGCGTTGATGATGGCCGCGATGATGGCAAGGCAGGCGACGAGGCCGACGATCCAGCTCCAGGTGGCGCCGATCGAGCCCTCCGTGCCCCCGCCCATCAGTCGGAATGTCGGGTTCATCGGCGCGACCGTCTGGCCACTGGTGACGAACCATGTGGCGCCACGCCAGATGAGCAGCCCGCCCAGCGTGACGATGAAGGAGGGGACGCCGAGGAAGGCAATGATCGATCCCTGCAATGCACCGATCATTGCGCCCACCAGCAGGCCCGTCGCAAGCGCTACGATCCAGATGGCGGGATGATTGAAACCGAGCAGCTGCGGGAGGATCTGCGCCTGCATCACGCCCATGATCATGCCGGTGAAGCCGAGGATGGAGCCCACCGAAAGGTCGATGTTGCGAGTGACGATGACGAGCACCATGCCGGTGGCCATGACCGCCACCGACGATGTCTGTACGGTCAGGTTCCACAGGTTGCGGGGCGTCAGGAACAGCCCGCCCGTCAGGAAGTGAAAGCCCAGCCAGATGATCAGCAGCGCACCGATCATGCCGAGAAGGCGTGTGTCGATCTCGGTGGCGCGGAAGAAGCGCGTTACCGGGTTGGCATCCGCATGGCGCGGCCCGCCGGTTGTCGTAGAATGCATCGTATCGGCCATTCCTGCCGTTCCCCACCTCTTGAGCGCATCCGGGACGTCTTGCATCCAATCGGGAGTGCGCCGTCTGCGGGCGGATCGTCGAGAACCGCCCCTTCAATGACAAATCCCGGCGTTACGGCGATGGGCTGTAACGCCGGGACTTCCCTGGCTATCGGCTGGCGATTAGTCGCAGGCGGCGACCGAGCCGGCCTTCACGCCCTGGCAAGCCTCTTCCTTGCTGATCCAGCCGGCTTCGATGACAACATTGAGGTTGTCCTTGGTGACCGGAAGCGGAGCGAGGAAGACGGACTTCATCTCGGCACCCTTCGGGCCGCCCGTGAAGGTCTCGACATTCGGGATCTCGTCCATGGTCTTGCCACCGGCGAGAGCCAGAGCGATCTCGGCCGCATTCTTGCCGAGTTCACGGCTGTCCTTCCAGACAGACACCGTCTGGGTGCCGAGCGCGACGCGGTTCAGAGCTGCCTTGTCAGCATCCTGGCCGGACACCGGCACGGAACCGGCAAGGCCCTGGGCGTCGAGAGCGGAGATCGCGCCGCCGGCGGTGCCGTCGTTCGATGCGACGACTGCATCCACCTCGTTATTGTTGGCCGTCAGGAACTGCTCCATGTTCTTCTGGGCGTTCTCCGGCTTCCAGCCGTCCGTATAGGCTTCGCCGACGTTCTTGATCTTGCCGGAGTCCATGGCTTCCTTCAGCACTTCCATCTGGCCGGAGAACAGGAAGTCCGCGTTCGGATCGGAGGAGGAGCCCTTGATGAAGACGTAGTTGCCTTCGGGTGCCACCTTGAAGACCTCGCGGGCCTGCATGCGGCCGACTTCCTTGTTGTCGAAGGTGATGTAGAAGGCTTCCGGGTTCTCGATCAGGCGGTCATAGCCGACAACCGGAATACCTTCCGCGGTCGCCTTCTCGATGGCCGGGCCGATCGCGTCGCTGTCCTGCGCCAGGACGATCAGCGCGTTTGCGCCCTGCGAGATCAGCGACTCGACGTCGGTAAGCTGCTTTGCAGCGGACGACTGGGCATCGGCGGAAATGTACTTCGCGCCGGCTGCCTCGAGGGCGGTCTTGATCGCGGCTTCATCGGTCTTCCAGCGTTCTTCCTGGAAGTTCGACCAGGAAACGCCGACGACGAGTTCCTGCGCCAGAGCGGCGGTCTGCATTGTGACGACGATGGCTGCACCAGCCATCAGCTTGACGATTGACTTCATGATGTCCTCCCGAATGACGGCGGATGGCCAAAGCCTTCCGTGCTCTCCCCCCGCCAGATTAGCTGCCAGTCAAAGCAGGATCGCTTTTTTCTCGACAGTCGAGAAATTAACTGTCAGAGATTTTCCGGGGAGTCAATGAGGTGGATTGAGTGAAGTCGCCTCTTCGACTATCGGAGGATGAACCCGAGGGAGATGCAGGCGTAGATGCTGGGCAAGTCGAGTACCGAACTGGTCCGGCACCAGAACAGCGCGCTGGTCCTTTCCGCTCTGCGGCGCAGCGGCAGGCTCTCCCACACGCAGCTTGCCGAAGCGACCCGCCTTTCCTCGGCCACCGTCTCCGCCATCACGGCCGAACTCGAGCGCAGCGCGATCATCGAGAAGAGCGAGCAGCAGGCGGCTACGGGGCGCGGCCGCCCGCGGGTGCTCTTCAGCCAGACGCGCGGTTGCGGCTACGTCATCACCGTCATCGTCTCCTCCGATTTGATCCAGTATTCGCTCGTCGACTATGCCGGCACACTGCTCGATCGGTTCGCCGAGGCAAGGCGAGGGGCGGCTCCGGAATTCATTGCGGCCATCAACGCCGGGCTGGAGCGTGCGGTGGAGCGTTCGTCTATCGGCCGCGAGCAGGTGCTCCTCGTGTCGATCAGCAGCAAGGGTCTCGTCAGCGCCGATGCGCCGGTGCTCGTCTGGTCTCCCGTGCTTGGTGCCGATCCCGTCGATTTCCGGCTGGCTCTTGGCGACGAGTGGGGCGGCAAGGTCATCCTCAACAACGAAACCCTGCTGGTTGCAAAGGCGCTGCAGCAGCGTCTCGCCCGCAAGGGCGAGGCCCCCGCGTCGCTGGCGGCGCTTTCGCTCGGCCACAGTATCGGCCTCGGCATCGCACGCATCACCCGCGACGGGGAGACGGAAATCTCGGCGCCGAATTTCGGGCATATGCTGCATATTCCCGGTGGTGCGCTCTGTCGCTGCGGGGCACGCGGCTGCATCGAGGCCTATGCGGGGTCTTATGCCGTTCTGCGGACGGCGTTCGAGGTGCCGGTGGACACCGTGCCGGCGAAGTTCGTTCCGCTGCCGGAGGTGGACAAGATCGCCCAGCAGGCGCGACAGGGACATCGGATGGCGGGCTTCGCTTTCCGGCAGGCGGGTATTGCGCTCGGCAACGGCCTGTCGCGTCTCCTCAGCCTGCACGGCCACATGCCGGTCCACATCACCGGGCCGGGAATGCGCTACTACGACCTGATGCGGGCGGGCGTCGAGGAAGGACTGGCGCAGACCCACGTGGTGCGCCTGTCCGGCATGCCCCAGCTCGACGTAGTGCCCGATGAGCCGGCACTGGTCTTCGAGGGGCATCTGGGGCTTGCGTTTCAGCGCATAGATCAGGATATCCTCTCCCTGCGTGCACCAATCCAGGCGGCCGGAGAATGACGACATGATCGACCTCGACCATCCCTTCTACAAGCCCCTCTGGGCCCGGTTGCTGATCGTCGGCGTCTGTGCCGGCTGGGCCGGCCTGGAATTCTGGAGCGGGGCGCCGGTCTGGGGAATGATCGTCGGCGCGCTCGGGATCTATTCCGCCTACAAGCTCTTCTACGAATTCAACCGCAGGCCATCCGCAGATGCGGCCCAGAAGTCTGCTCAGGAGGAGCGCCAGTAGAGGTCCTTCATGGCGCGGTCGATCAAGAGGTTCGCGGTCTTCATCCTCAGCGTCGCATTGTCCCGCAGCGCCTCCGGCACCCGGTCCGGATGATTGTCCTTGGCAAACCGCCTCCGCTTTTCCGCCAGCGTCTCGGCCGTGTCCGTTTCGCTGACGGCCAGTTCCTCGGCAATCTCTGCTTCGGCAAGCCGGAGCAGGTGCGGTGGTGTCGGTTCTTCGACCGGCTGCTCCGTCACCTGTTCACCCCTCGGCTCCGTTTCGGGTTCCGGGATGTCGGCCAGCAGGTCGAGATAGGCGTCTCGGGCGGCGTGGCCCGTCGCCTCCGAATCGGTATCGGCCTCCGTCGTGGCGGCGACGAAAGCCGTCTTCAGCCCAGCCTGCCGGAAGGCGGGCTGGTACGTCTCGTCCTCATCCTGTTTGCCTTCCTCGTCCAGCCGGGTCAGTACCGACTGGAACAGCGATTGCCCGACCAGCATGTCTGTTTCCCGGTTCAGGGAGACAGGATCACACGGAGTTGGCGCCGGGCTTGCGGGCGGGCGCTCGCCACGGCGGATGGCAACTCCCGAACGTGTTTCTTTAACGGCCTGTATACTGGTTCGCTTCTACTGTTCGCGCGTCTGGGTCTGTCTTTGAGTACGGGGGCATTATGAGTGAAATACAGAATCGGGCTGTCCAACTTCTGCAGCTTCAGCATCCCTCGCTCGACAACAAGGCCGCCGATTTTCGCTTCCAGATGCTGAAGGCGTCGCTTCTCCTCTACCGCAGTATCGGTGGCTCGCCGAGCGTCGGCCACGAGCTCGTTCGCGAAGCCTTTGAGACCGATCCCGGCGATGTGGCCGATTGTGTCGGCGAACTGATGAAAGCGATTGCCGCCGTCAGCCATCTGCAGGATCTCGACATGATGCAGGCTGCCTACAACACGCTCGACGTCAGCTTCCGCCGCGTGCTCTCGCTGCAGGCGAAGGTCGCCTGAGGGCCGGTACCTCCGGCGCTGCTCCGCGCCCTCCGGTTCTTCCTGCTCAACCGGACTGATCCTCGCTGTCAGCATTTCTGCTTTGACGTGCCGCCGGTCGGCGACTAGGAAGGCCGTTCCCTCCTTGCCGTCTGCCGGGACTCCTTCATGCTCGACCGCCTGGCTCCGGCCCTCTTCGTCCTTCTCTGGTCCACCGGCTGGCTGGTCGCCAAGTTCGCGGTCGCGCATGCCGATCCGCTGACCTTCATGGCGGCCCGCCATGCGCTGGCGGCGATCGCGTTTACCGGCCTCTGCCTCGCCGTCGGCGCGACCTGGCCTTCAAGCCGCAGGGTGGCCGGGTATGCGATGCTCTCCGGCGTCTTCCTGCATGGCCTCTATCTGGCCGGCGTCTGGTGGGCGATCGGGCAGGGGGTGCCGGCGGGGCTGTCCGGGATCATCGCCGGGCTGCAGCCGCTGCTGACGGCTGCCATGGCGCCGTTGCTGATCAGCGAACGGCTTCGCCCCCGCCAGAAGATCGGCATCGTCGTCGGCTTCGTCGGCATCCTGATCGCCATCTCGCCGCAACTTCTCGACACGTTTGAGAAGGGACTGGCAGGACTGGGCTTCCCCGTGATGGTCAACCTTCTCGCGATGTTTTCGGTCACCTATGGCACGCTCTACCAGAAGCGCCACCTGCAGCAGGGCGACCTCCTGACGATCGCTGTCTTGCAGTTTGTCGGCGCTTTTCTGGTGACGCTGCCACTGGCGCTTGCGTTCGAGGACCTGCGCTTCGACTGGACGGGGGAGGCGATCTTCGCCATGGCCTGGTCGGTCTTCGGCATTTCCATGGGCGCCGTTGGGCTGCTGCTCTACCTGATCCGTCGTGGCCAGGTATCGCGTGCCGCTTCGCTCATCTACCTGATGCCGCCGGTGGTGGCGATCGAGGCCTTCTTCCTGTTCGGCGAACCGATGACGCTGCCGATGATCGTCGGAACGGTCATCGTCGTCGCAGGCGTCTACATGGTGAACCGCAAGGCATAGCGGGACTGTTTTCGGGTCAGGGAACGGGTGTCGGCAAAAGCCGGCACTGACTAGGCAATGGGTCTCAACAGTGAAGGAGATCCAGATGCTTGAGAACAAGGTTGCCATCATCACCGGCGCGTCCAGCGGAATAGGGCTTGCCGCCGCAAGGCTGTTCGCGGCCGAGGGCGCGGCGCTCGTCCTCAACGCCCGCCGCCAGGAGAACCTCCAGGCGGTGGTCGAGGAGATCACGGTTGCCGGCGGGCGTGCCTGTGCCGTTGCCGGGGACGTGGGCGAGGAGGAGACCCATCGGAGGATGATCGAGGCGGCGCGGGACATGTTCGGCGGCCTGGACATCGCGTTCAACAATGCCGGCTCGGTCGGACCGTACAAGCCGCTTGCCGAGGTGATGCCGGAGGAATGGGGAGAGGTACTCGCCGTCAACCTCACCGGCGCCTTCCTCGGCGCAAGACGGCAGATACCCGCCATGCTAGAACGGGGAGGCGGGTCGATCATCTTCACCTCCACCTTCGTCGGAACAAGCGTGGGCATTCCCAATATGGGAGCCTATGCGTCGGCCAAGGCCGGCCTGATGGGATTGGTGAAGGCGATCACGGCCGATTACGGCTCTCGCGGCATTCGTGCGAATGCGCTGCTGCCCGGCGGCGTGGATACCCCGGCCGCTGGCGATGCGGCACAGAAGGAATGGGCGGCCGGCCTGCACGCGCTGAAGCGAATTGCGCAGCCGGAGGAGATTGCGCGCGCGGCGCTCTTCCTTGCCGGACCGATGGCGAGCTTTGTTGCCGGCACGGCACTGTTTGCCGATGGAGGCAATGCAGCGGTCAAGTAGCCGAAACAGAAAGAGGCCGCGATGGCGGCCTCTTTCGTATCATCTGGCCGAGCGAACCGCTCAGGCCGGACGGCGGTTGCGGCCTTCGTTGCCGCCGCCGAAGCGAACCGGACCGGGATTGCCGCTGGCCTTCTGGGCGGGGCGGCCATGGCCGTTGCGGTTGCGCTGGTTGGCGCTTTCGTGGGCACCGTGAGCTGCCGGAGCATTGCCCTTGCGGTGGTCCTTGCGGGCCGGGCGGTTGGCCTGAGGCTGGGCGCCCCGCTCCTGGCCATCACCGCGCCCTTCGCCGCCTTCCGACTGGAAGAACGGCTTGCGGGCCGGACGCTTGCGCTGCTGCGGGCGTCCTTCACCACCGGCCGGCTGGCCGTTGCCGCGACCGCGATTACCGCCGCGGCTGTTGTTGTTGCCGCGTGCCGGGCGATTGAGCCCCTCCGGGCGCTCGCCGGAGGCCGTGGCGATCTCGATCCCCATCAGCTTCTCGATGTCGCGCAGCAGCCCGGTTTCTTCTGACGTGCAGAAGGCGATCGCGATGCCGTCGCGACCGGCGCGTGCTGTACGACCAATCCGGTGGATATAGGCATCCGGGACTTCCGGCAGGTCGTAGTTGAAGACGTGGGTGACATCGGGGATGTCGATGCCGCGGGCAGCGACGTCGGTCGCGATCAGCGTCTGGATCTCCCCGTCACGGAAACCCTTCAGTGCCCGCTCGCGCTGGCCCTGGCTCTTGTTGCCGTGGATGGAGGCAACCGAATAGCCCACCTGGTCGAGATGCTTCATCAGCTTCTCGGCTGTATGCTTGGTGCGCATGAAGACGATCGCCCGGCCACCGGCATTGGCGGTCAGCGTCTTCTTCAGGAGCTCGGTCTTGTCGTTCTTGCCGCCGACGAAGTGCACGTACTGCTCGACCTTGTCGGCAGCCTTGCCCGGAGGCGTCACCGACACCTGGATCGGATCCGTCAGGTAGTCGCCAGCCAGTTCGGCAATCGCCTTCGGCATGGTCGCCGAGAAGAGCAGGGTCTGGCGCTTCTTCGGCACCATCTTGGAGATCTTGCGAAGGTCGTGGATGAAGCCGAGGTCGAGCATCTGGTCGGCCTCGTCGAGGACGAGATAGCGGACGGTGGTCAGGCCGATCGCCTTGCGGGCAATGAGGTCCAGCAGGCGGCCGGGCGTTGCGACGAGGATGTCGGTGCCCTTTTCCAGCATCTGCTGCTGCTTGTTGATGGATGCGCCGCCGACCACCGAATTGACCTTCAGCGGCATGCCACGGACATAAGCCTTCAGGTTGACGGCGATCTGGTTCACCAGTTCGCGAGTCGGTGCGAGGATCAGAGTACGCGTCGTGCGGTTGTCGGGACGCTTGGGGTCCTTCGACAGCATCTCGATGAGCGGCAGGCCGAAGGCGGCCGTCTTGCCGGTGCCGGTCTGGGCGAGACCAATGAGGTCGCGGCCCTGGAGAAGATGCGGGATAGCCTCAGCCTGGATCGGCGTCGGAGTGTCGTAGCCCAGGGTGGAAAGGTTGGCTACGAGCTGCTTGGCGAGGCCAAGCTCATGGAAATTCGTCAAGTCGAATACCTTTTCGGGGCGCCAAAAGCGCACGACCGGCTACGGCACCATGCCGTCCGGTTTGCCCTTGGCGTCAAGAACCCCGCGTGAAGTGGGAACTTGTGTGTTGGAAATTGCTTCCCAGCGCGTAAACCCTCGGGAGCGAGGGCGATCTGTCTGTGCGCCTTGTTCCTTCTTCGCGAACCTGTGTCGCAGGGCCAGCTCACGCGGCGGCCGGAAGGTGAAAGCTGAGCCTCATTTGGTGGATGAGTGGTCGAAAGTCAAGCTGCGATTTCGCAACCGCAAAAAGAAGGGCCCGCACCGGAGTACCGGACGCGGGCCTTTCGAACTGCTGATGAATGGATCAGTAGCAGACGCGGGCGCGATAGGCTTCGCCCCATTCATTCTCCACCCATTCGTAATGGCAGCGTGGTGCCGCGCGATAATAGGTGCGGCGGTAGACGGGTCGCGGAGGGGGCGCGTATTCGTATTCCGGCTCGACGTAGACGCGGCGCGGCTGGGATGCGATGGCGCCGCCGATGATCCCGCCGGCCAGGCCTGCCGCGACACCAACCCAGACGTCGTCATTGTGGCGCCCGCCGGCCTGGGCCGCAGGCGCCGTCGAAATCATCGCGCCGGCCAATGTCAGCGCGACCAGACCCGCAGAAGCACTTTTCTTCAGTATCGACATTTCTCGTTCCTCTCCCTTTCCGGGCACGTCAGGAGCCTCAACTATGATGGTGGCAGTTTGATGGAATTCTAATGAACGCAGGCTGAACGGCTGGTTCAGCAACATCTACCGTTCGCTCCGAATTGGCCCTCGGGCATCGGTGGCGGTCGTGCAGGCGCTGGAATTGACAAAAAGCAACGAAAATCGGCCCGCCAGCCGGCGCGGGAAGAGGTTGTTAACCCTAACCGTGATGAGATTGCCGAATCGGAGGATAGAGAGATCGCTGCGGCGCCGGCCGGATGCGGTTGGAGCGGAAGACGGTGGAGATGCATGGCGAACTCCTGATGACGGCCTGCGCGCGGATCGAGGATCTGCGCGAACCGGCGTTCATCAAGGACAGCACGCTCAATTATGTTGCCGTCAACAGCGCCTATGCGGCGCTGTCCGCGATGATTCCCGATGATTTCGTCGGACAGTCCACCCGCGATGACATGGCGGGTCTCTCTCAGCCGGATCGCAAGGAGCGGGAGTGCCGGGCGCTCATCTTCGGCACCGAGGAGATTGTTCACTGTTTCGATGCGTCAGGTGCGCTGCGCCACGAGATCATGATCGAGCGTTTCGTGACGGAAGACGATCGGACCTATCTCTTCGGGACCTTCCTGCCGGCGGGGGAGCCGGGCAGGGTGCCGATGCCTGAACCGAAATCTGGGGGAGGAAAGACGATGAGCCAAGGCGGGGATGAGCAGGACCTGCAGCTGGAGGATGCGCTGGACCTTCTCGATGTGGGGATCGGCATCTACGACGAGACGGACACTCTGGTCTACTACAACGCCCAGCTGATCGACTTCTTCGATTCGTTCGACGTGCGTCTCCAGATCGGCGTGACGTTCACGCAGATCTGCGAGCAGGTCTACGACAAGAGCGTTCGCAACAGCCCCCGCCTTGCCGGACGCGAGCCCCCGGAGCGGACCGCATGGGTGCGCGACAGGGTTGCGACATTCCGTTCTCCCTATTCGGAAAGCATCGAACAGCTTGCCGACGGCCGCTGGCTGAAGAGCGTCAACAAGCGCCTCGACAACGGCCTCGTCATCACACTCCGGTCGGATGT
Source organism: Pseudorhizobium flavum (assembly GCF_902502825.2). The sequence goes on along the minus strand of NZ_LR723670.1, from coordinate 2,515,881 downwards.
CAGCGATTTCAAGGAGCAGGAGCACCTCCTGCGCAAGAACATTGGCGAAACGGAAATCCTGCGGGCCGTTCTCGAAGACCTGCCCGTAGCGGTCTTCATGCGCGACAGCGAGCAGCGGCTCGAATTCGTCAACGCGGCCTATGAGCGGATGTTCGGCGACAAGCGTGAGAACATTCTCGGCAAGACCGACGCGGAAATGTTCCCCTGGAAAGCCGAACGCAGCCAGAGCGAGAATGACAGGATTCTGGCCGATGGCGAGGTCGCCGAGAAGGCGGAAGACAAGGCCTTTCCCGACGGGCGCGTCATTCCGGTAATCACGCGGCAGATGCGGGTCGTGGATGCCGACGGCCATCCGCACCTGGTCGGTTCGATTACAGACATAACGCCCTACAAGGAAGCCAAGGAGCACGCCGAGAAGCTTCGGGAGGATATGCAGACGATCCTGCACGGCATTCCCGTCGGCATCGGCATCCTCGACAAGGACTTCGTCTTCGAATCCGCCAATCCCGCCTTCTACGGCTTCTGGGATGCCGGCGAGCAGTTCGATCTCGTGGGCCGTTCCTACCGGGACTTCCTGAAGGTCAATTACGACCACGGCATCTACGGGGATACCGACAAGAGCTTCGAGGAAATCTACGAGCAGCGCATCGCCAACCTGACGAAGGATGGCGAGCGGCCGCCGATCGAGGTGCGTAGCGCCCAGGGCCGCGTAATCCTGATTTCCGGCACGAAACTGTCCGGCGACAAGCTGCTGCTCAGCTATACGGACATCACCGCTATCCGCAAACGCGACGAGGAGGTGCGCGCGGCTCAGCAGGCGCTCGACCGGCAGGGCGCGCTCATGCGCGAGGCCACGGGGGCGATGTCGCAGGGCCTGCTCATCCTGCATGACGGCGTGATCATGTTCTCCAACAAGTCACTGCCGGCGATGCTGGAAATCCCGGAAAGCCTTGGCGCGCCGGGGTCGCTCTGGCGCGATGTCTTCCGCTATTGCGTCAAGCGCGGCGATCTGGGTCCTACCGACGAGGCGATGGAGATCCTGCGGCTCTGGGAGGAGAATGTCAGCCAGGGCAATTCCGTCGAGGCCACCTTCCGGATCGAGGGCCGCAAGTGGATCAATGTCGAGGCCAATCTCAGTGGCGACGACCATTGGCTGGCCGTCTTCACCGATGTCACCGACGTGAAGGAACGCGAGGCAGAACTGACCCGCCTGGTCGAACGCGCCGAAGCCGCCGATCGCGCCAAATCGGAATTCCTTGCCAATATGAGCCACGAGATCCGCACGCCGATGAACGGCGTGCTCGGCATGGCCGAACTGCTGGCGAAATCCGACCTCGACACGCGCCAGAAGACCTTCATCGACATCATCGTCAAGTCCGGCAATGCGCTCTTGACGATCATCAACGACATCCTCGACTTCTCCAAGATCGACGCCGGCCAGATGAAGCTCCGCAAGGCGCCCTTCGATCCGGTCGAGGCGATCGAGGATGTGGCGACGCTCCTGTCGTCTTCCGCCGCGGAGAAGGATATCGAGCTCATCGTTCGTGGTGACGCCTCGGTGAAGGAGACGGTGCTCGGCGATGCCGGCCGCTTCCGGCAGATCATCACCAACCTCGTCGGCAATGCGGTAAAGTTCACCGAGAAGGGGCACGTCTTCATCGACCTCCACTCGGAAGCCGTCAGCGATACCGACATGATGCTGACCGTCCGAATCGAGGATACCGGGCTCGGCATTCCCGACGAGAAGCTGAAGTCGGTCTTCGAGAAGTTCTCGCAGGTCGATACCTCCTCGACCCGCCGGCACGAGGGAACGGGGCTCGGCCTTGCCATTACCGCCGGCCTTGTCGAACTCTTCGGCGGCCATATCGAGGTGACGAGCGAGGTCGGCAGGGGATCGGTCTTCACGGTACACCTGCCGTTCCCCGTCGTCAGCGAGCGCGGCACCAACACGGTTCTGCCGATCAACACCGCCGGCGCACGGGTGCTGGTGATCGACGACAATGCCGTCAACCGTCGCATCCTGACCGAACAGCTGACCATGTGGGGCTTTGATACCGTGGCCGCCGATGGCGGTGCCGAGGGACTTGCCTTCATGAACGAAGCATCACGCCTCGGGCTCGTGATCGATGCCGTCGTGCTCGACTACCATATGCCGGAGATGAACGGCCTGGATGCCGCCCGCCATATCCGCGCCGACCGGAGGTTCGACGACCTGGGGATCATCTTCCTCACCTCCATGGACATGGCCGGCGACGAAAACCTCTTCGCGGAACTGAACATCCAGGCGCACCTCATGAAGCCGGCGCGTGCCAACCTCCTGCGCGCAACGATCATCGACGTCGTGCGCTCCGTACGGATGAAGCGCCGCACCGCGCCCGTTACGGCTGCCGCGCAGGCAGTTGCCGCACCGCAGCTGGTCCTGCCTGTCGAAGGCGCGGCGTCCACGCCCGTCGTCCGCTCGCTGCCCGCGCTCGACGTGCTCGTGGCCGAAGACAACGAGGTCAACCAGATCGTCTTTACACAGATCCTGCAGGGTACCGGCTGGCGGTTCGAGATTGTCGAGAACGGCGCCAAGGCCGTCGAGGCGTGGCAGGAAAAGGATCCGGCACTCATCCTCATGGACGTTTCCATGCCGGTCATGAACGGTCACCAGGCGACGCAGAAGATCCGCGAGCTGGAGAAGCAGGCTGGTGGCCACGTGCCGATCATCGGCGTGACGGCCCACGCGCTTGAAAGCGACAAGGAACTCTGCCTTGCTGCCGGCATGGATGACTACATGTCGAAGCCGATCAGCCCGGAACTGCTGGAGCAGAAGATCAAGGCCTGGCTGGGGGAGACATCCACCTCGGCTTCTTCCGGATGACGGGTGGCGGCACCGGATGATCCACAACGAGCGTACGAAGCTTACCGCGAACTGGTTGAATGCCACGGCATCCGGCGTGATCATAACCGGTGTGGTCGCGCCCTCAATCGCGGTGCTGTTTCAGCTCAGCATGGGGATCGGGGTTAGCCCGTTGCTGCTGGTTGCGGCCAGCGGCGTTTGGCTTTCCTCCGGAATTGCACTACATTTGCTTGGGCGAAAAGTTCTCGGGAGGCTCATGTGAGCTGGTTCACTGCCTACGCTTTCTTTGGCATGCCGCTGATTGCCCTGGCAGTCGGTGTCGGCGTTTATTACTTCACCGCTCCCAGCAATCGTCAGGGCGTGCATCCCGGCGAATAGAACTGCGCCTTCCTACTTCCGCCCGCACAGCATTTCGCGCTTCCCTGCGAAACCCGGCCGTCGCTCGACCGCGAAGCCCGCTGCCTGCAGGTTGCGGCGGACGAAGCCTGCCGCGGCATAGGTGGCGAAGCTTCCGCCTTCGACGGTGCGGTCGTAGACTGTCTGCATCAGTTCCGGCGACCACATGTCCGGATTGCGCGACGGCGCAAAGCCGTCGAGGAACCAGGCGTCGAACTGCGCTGGCGCAGCCATAACGCCCTCCAGCGCGGGACCCACGACGACCGTCAGGCGCGTCTGGGCATCGGCGGCAATCTCCACCCGTCCCTGCGGCGCCGCGGGCCATGCCGCCGCCAGCGCCTGCCGCTCCGCATCGATCTCCGGCCAGTGCGACAGTGCCCGGTCGATCTCCTGCGCCTGCATCGGGTAGAGCTCGAACGAGATGAAATGCAGAAAGGAACCGGGGCGTCGGGCGAGCTGCCACTGCCGCCACGTCTCGCAGAAGTTCAGCCCCGTGCCGAAGCCGAGTTCGCCGATCCGAAAGTCGCCGCCCGCCTGCCATCGATCCGGCAGCCCGTTGCCGGCGAGGAAGACGTGGCCGCATTCGAGCCGACCGTCGCTGCGGCAATAAAAGTGGTCGCCAAACTGGGTGGAAAAGGGCATATCGCCCTCGTGCCACTGAAGGCCCTTGTCACCATTGTCGGAAATGTCGTCGCTCATGGCTAATGCCGATAGTCTCGCCGGCGGGGCCGGTCAATCGCTTCCCGCCTCTGCCTATCTGCTCATCCTCGGAGCAGGAGTCATGGGACTGTGGGCGGCGGTCAAGGCGGACAGGCTGGGCCTCCGGACGCTCCTCCTCGATGCAGGTCGGACTGGTGGCGGGGCGAGCGGCGGGCTCCTCGGTGCGCTGATGCCGCATACGCCGGACCGCTGGAACGACAAGAAGCAGTTCCAGCTCGAAGCGCTTGTGTCGCTGGAGGAGGAGGTCGCCCGGCTCGAATCAGAGACGGGTCTTTCGACCGGCTATCGCCGCTGCGGTCGCCTGATCCCGCTGCCGAAGCCCCACCTGCGGGACATCGCCGTCCGCAATGCCGAGGAGGCGCGGGAGAACTGGGCCACCGCTGGGCGGAGTTTTAGCTGGCAGGTCCTGGACAACGCGCCCGACGCCGGGTGGCCTGACGCGGCGGCCTGTGAGGCCGGCCTCGTGCACGAGACCCTTTCCGGCCGCATCTCGCCACGCCTCCTGACAAGGGCGCTGCGGGCCCGGCTGGAACTGTCGGATCACGTACAGGTCGCAGAGAATGCCGCTGCTGCGCGGATCGATCCAAAGGCGCGGCTGGTGCATCTTTCAGGCGGTGCAAGCATCGCCTTCGGCCACTGCATCGTCGCGGCGGGTCGCCAGTCGTTTCCGCTCCTGCAGGCAATCGAACCGGCCCCGAACCGTCCGCTCGGGCGTCCGGTAAAGGGGCAGGCGGCACTCCTGCAGGCGGATATCGATCCGACCCGGCCTGTGATCTTCCTCAACGGCCTCTATGTCGTGCCGCATGACGACGGAACGGTTGCGATCGGCAGTACGAGCGAAGAGGAGTTTGCCGATGCCGTCACTACCGACGGCAGGCTCGACGACCTGCTGGAGCGTGCGCGCCAACTGGTACCTGACCTGCAGCAAGCCACGGTCATCGAGCGATGGGCGGGGCTGCGCCCGAAGGCGATCGGCCGCGAGCCCATGGTCGGCCCGCATCCGGACCATCCCTCGCTCGTTGCGCTGACGGGCGGCTTCAAGGTGAGCTTCGGGCTCGCCCACCGGTTGGCCGATGCCGCACTCGCGGGTGTGGCTGGCAACCCTATGTCGTTGCCGCCGCCCTTCGTGTTTGCGGATCATCTGCGGCTGGCGCGGGACCCATCCTGAGGCTCAGGAATCTGCCATCTCGACAGAGGGTGGAGGGCTGGCTACCGTCAGACTTCTTTTTCGTAAGGTGATTTGATGTCGTCGAAGGACTACCCTCGCAATCTCGTCGGTTATGGTCGCAACCCTCCCGATCCGAAATGGCCTGGCGGCGCCCATGTCGCCGTCCAGTTCGTGATCAACTACGAGGAGGGCGGCGAAAGCTGCATTCTCGACGGCGATCCGGCCTCGGAAAATCTGCTGTCCGAGATCGTCGGCGCGCAACCCTGGCCAAACCAGCGCAACCTCAACATGGAATCGATCTACGAATACGGTTCCCGCGCCGGCTTCTGGCGGCTATGGCGCATGTTCACCGAACTCAAGGTGCAGACGACGGTCTACGGCGTGACGCTTGCCATGGCCCGCAATCCGGAAGCGGTCGCGGCGATGAAGGAAGCCGGCTGGGAAATCGCCAGCCACGGCTACCGCTGGCTCGAATACAAGGACTTCCCGGAGGACAGGGAGCGCGAGCATATACGCGAGGCGGTCCGCCTCCACACGGAGCTGACGGGCGAGCGCCCTCTCGGCATGTACCAAGGCAAACCGTCTGACAACACGCTCAGGCTCGTCATGGAGGAGGGCGGTTTCCTCTACTCGTCCGACAGCTATGCCGACGACCTGCCCTACTGGGTGCCGGGGGTTGACGGGAAGTCGTTCCTGATCGTCCCCTATACGCTCGAAACCAACGACATGCGTTTCGCAACGCCCCAGGGCTTCAATTCCGGCGACCAGTTCTTCACTTACCTCAAGGACGCCTTCGACGTGCTCTATCGGGAGGGCCAGGAGGGCGCGCCGAAGATGATGTCGGTTGGCCTCCACTGCCGCCTCGTCGGACGTCCGGGTCGGGCCGCAGCCCTTCGCCGGTTCATCGAATACGTGCTCTCCCACGACAAGGTCTGGATCCCGCAGCGGATCGAGATCGCCCGCCACTGGCACGAACACCACAAGCCGGGAGATGCCGCATGAGCGCCCGTGAGGATTTCATCGCCCGCTTCGGCGGCGTCTTCGAACACTCCGCCTTCATCGCCGAGCGCGCCTATGACCGCGGGCTGATCTTCGTGCCGCTGACGGCGAGGGGCGTGCATCAGGCAATGGTGTCGGTCTTCCGCGAGGCTTCGCAGGAAGAGCGGCTCGCGGTCCTGCGGGCGCATCCGGATCTTGCCGGCAAGCTCGCCATCGCCGGCGACCTCACCGAGGACAGCCGCCAGGAGCAGGCGGGCGCCGGGCTCGACCGGCTGGCCCCGCAGGAGCATGCCCGCTTCACCGAACTCAACACCGCATACACCGAAAAGTTCGGCTTCCCCTTCATCATCGCCGTGAAGGGGCTTGACAAGGATGACATCCTCTCCGCCTTCGAGGCCCGCATCGGCAACAGCGCCGAGGAGGAGTTTGAGACTGCGTGCGCCCAGGTGGAACGCATCGCCAGCCTTCGGCTTGCGGCACTCTTGCCGGAAGGTTGAGCAGCTTTCCTCAACTCGCTTCCCCGCCTATATTGAGGAGGCATATCGAGGTGATGCCATGAGACCGTCCGAAGTCCTGGAGAAGAATCGCGAGGCGATCCGCGAAGCGACAAAGCGCTTCAACGCGGCGAACCCGCGCGTCTTCGGTTCCGTGGCGCGGGGGGAGGACAAGTATGGCAGCGATCTCGATATTCTCGTCGACGCGCTGCCGGGGTCGACTCTCTTTACGCTGGGCGGGCTGCATTCGGAGCTCGCGATGATCATGAGGGATGTAAAGGTCGATCTCCTCACTCCTGGCGAACTGCCGGAGAGCATCCGCAGCCGCGTCCTTGCCGAAGCCAAGACTATATGAGCGAACGGCTGCAGTTCTACCTTGAACAGATGGAGCAAGCGGCGCGGGAGGCCTGCGAGTTCACGCACGGCATGGATGCGAGGCCTTTCTCAATGACACCAGAACCCAGAAGGCGGTTGGAATGACGCTCATTATCCTTGGCGAGGGGGTGACGCGTCTTGAGCGCGACTATCCGGCTGTGGTTCGCGACCATCCGGAAATTGAATGGCAGCAAATCATTGGTATGCGTGACCGTGCGGCTCATGGATACCTGACGCTTGACATGAACATCATCTGGGAAACGGTGCAGAGCTCGATCCCCGACCTGCTTGACCGGCTCCAAACCCTCCGCCACTGGCGTCGGCAAGGAGAATGATGATGCCGCAGCATCTCCCGATCCAACCGCTTACCAAAGCCGCCTTCGCCCCTTTCGGTGATGTAATCGAGGCCGATCCTGCCACCGTCCGCCTCATCAACAATGGCACAACGGAGCGCTTTCACCGCCTCGGCACAGTCGAGACGGAAGGCGAGGGCGCCATCATCAGTCTGTTCCGTGGCCAGCCGCGGCAGTTCCCCTATGCAATCGACATGATGGAGCGGCATCCGTTCGGGAGCCAGAGCTTCACGGCTCTCTCCGGGCGCCCCTTTCTCGTGGCGGTGGCGGAGGATGTCGGGAGCCGCCCTGGCGAACCTAAGATATTCCTCGCCCGCGGCGACCAAGGGGTCAACTACCGCCGCAATGTTTGGCACCATCCCCTGATGGTGATCGGATCGCCCAGCGATTTCCTGGTCGTCGACCGCGACCGACCGGAAAACAATCTCGAGGAATTCTTCTACGATACGCCTTACTTGATCTCGGAGCCAATCCCATGACCGGCCTTACCACCCATGTCCTCGACACTGCCCGCGGCGTTCCAGCCAAGGGGCTTAAGATCGATCTCTATCGTGTTTCGGGGGACGTCCGCGAGAAGGTGAAGAGCGTCAGCACCAATGCCGACGGCCGCGTCGACGACGGCCCGATCCTGGCCGACGAGACGTTCAAGGCGGGGGAATACGAACTCGTCTTCCATGCCGGCGACTATCTGCGCATGACGGGCCACTCCCTGCCGGAGCCTGCTTTCCTGGACGTGATCCCGATCCGCTTCGGCATCGCCGATACGACGGCGCACTACCACGTGCCGCTGCTGCTTTCGCCCTTCGGCTATTCCACCTACCGGGGGAGTTGAGTCTCTTCCAGTGGCGGCGGAAACCTTTCGGAAACCATAGACGAGGATACTGCGCCGGAATCGATGAGAGGTTCTGATGGCCAGTTCCAGACGAAAGCCGCAGCGCAGAAGCGGCGGCAGGAAGAAGCGTACCGCAAGCGGCCGCGGCGGGTCCACATGGCTTTGGGGTGGAGCGCTGATCGCGCTCGTCGGAGGGATTGCCGCTTACGACAACTCTGCTGATCTGAGGCGCTTTGCAAGCAACCTGACGGGCGGCGTGGAGCAGAAGGTTGCAGCCCGACCATCGCCCCTGAAGGCGCAGCAGAAGCCGGCGTCGAAGGACGCCGCCACTGTTCGGCCGGCTGCACCCGTTCCACCGCGCGACCTCGCCTCGAAGGAAGAGAAGCGGCAGGGTGCGCCCCAGCGCCAGGATGCGCTGCAGACGGCAGCCATCACCCCACCGGCGCCGATCGGCCGTCCGGCCCCGCAGCGTCCCATACCCGCTGCCGTCAAGGCCGATGCGCCTTCCGCCGCTCTCGGCCGCCACCAGACCAAGTTCTACCTTTGTGGCACCGCCAAGCAGGATGACTGCGTCATTGCTGGCGACAGCTTCATGTTCCATGGCGAGAAGATCCGCCTTGCGGGGATAGAAGTGCCCGATATCGACAAGCCCCGCTGCGAGGCGGAGCGGATCAAGGCAAGCGATGCGGAACTGCGGGTGCGGGCCTTTCTCGACTCTGGTCCCTTCGAACTGGTCGCTGCCGGAGCCGACGATGCCGATAGCAAGGGCCGCAAGGTACGCGCCGTGATGCGCAATGGGGTGTCGCTCTCCGACGTGCTGGTGCGCGAGGGGCTGGCCCGGAAACCCGGTGCGTCCGGCGGCTGGTGCTAGCGACATTCGTGTGCTCTGCTTCGCGGCGGGCGTGCTTCAGGCGGAGCGGGAGCCAGGCCTGTTGTGGCTGTCCTGCAGTTTCGCAGTACGGTAGCGGTTCAACCGCTGTGAAAGGGGTGCTCCATGGATGCCGCATTTGGTCAGTTGCTGCATGTTACGACCCGCGCCATCGAGGTCGCAGGCGTGGCGGTGATCGTCATTGGAATGTTCTTCGCGGCCTTCAACTTCCTTAGGGAAAGGTCGCGCGAGGGGGCCTATCATGGGCTGCGTGCCACGCTTGGCAGAGCCATCCTGCTGGGCCTGGAACTCCTGGTGGCGGCGGACATCATCAACACCGTGGCGATCGAGCCGACCCTCGACAGCCTCGCCGTGCTGGCAGGCATCGTGCTGATCAGAACCTTCCTGAGTTTTTCGCTGGAGGTGGAGATCGAAGGAAAGTGGCCCTGGCAGCAAGCCAGGCCTTCATCCGGTCAATCCTCGGAAAGCTCCGCGCGGACCGAGCTTGTCGATCGTCCGCACTGAGACCTTCCTGGTAACCTCCACGGACCAACCAGCCTGCTCTCTGCCTTGCTGATCCCGGTGCTTGAGGAACCTTTTGATTCCTCATGGATTCTGCAGGCGATGCAGTCACAGGAGGAATGCAAGATGAGCCAGACAAACCGTGGACGTGCACAGGATCGGGCCCGCGTCGCCGCCGGCCAGGATCACGAAGTGCGCTACGAAGCCGACAAGGAAGGCGTGTCGAAAGCCGACGTCAAGGACGCGGTGCATGAGGTGGGCAACAGCCGAAACAAGGTAGAGCAGAAGCTGGAAGAGGGCCGCTGAAGCAGCCCTCGCTCATGATGCGGCTCTGGCGCCGTCGTCAGAACCGCGTCTCGGCAATCACGCTGCGGTCCACCGTCTGGATGTCCCGCTTGCCGCAGAGCGCCATGGTGACATCCATCTCCTTGCGGATGATCTCCAGCGCCGTCGTCACGCCCGCCTTGCCCATGGCGCCCAGGCCATAGAGATAGGGGCGGCCGATATAGGTGCCGCGGGCGCCAAGCGCCACCGCCTTCAGGACGTCCTGGCCGGAGCGGATGCCGCCGTCGAAATGGACTTCGATCTTGTCGCCGATGGCGTCGACGATGCGCGGCAGCATGCTGATCGATGACAGCGCGCCGTCCAGCTGCCGGCCGCCATGATTGGAAACGACGATCGCGTCCGCGCCGCTCTCGGCCGCCGCCCGCGCATCCTCCTCGTCGAGGATGCCCTTGAGGATCAGCTTGCCGCCCCACCGCTCCTTGATCCAGGCGACATCCTTCCAGGAAAGCTGCGGATCGAACTGTTCCGCCGTCCATGAAGAGAGCGAGGAGAGGTCGGAGACGTTCTTGGCGTGCCCGACGATGTTGCCGAAGCCGCGGCGCTTGGTGCGCAGCATGTCCATGCACCAGAAGGGCTTGGTGGCCAGCTGGATGCCATGATGGACGGTCCACTTTGGCGGCGCCGAGAGACCATTGCGCAGGTCCTTGTGACGCTGGCCGAGAATCTGCAGGTCGAGCGTCAGCATCAGCGCCGAGCAGTTCGCTGCCTTGGCGCGGTCGATCAGATTGTTGATGAAGTCGCGATCCTTCATCACGTAGAGCTGGAACCAGAAGGGCCTGGAGGTGACGGAGGCGACGTCCTCGATCGAGCAGATCGACATGGTCGAGAGTGTGAAGGGAACGCCGAACTCTTCCGCCGCCTTGGCAGCCAGCATCTCGCCATCGGCATGCTGCATGCCGCACAGCCCGGTTGGCGCGAGTGCCACGGGCATGGAAGCATCCTGGCCCGCCATGGTCGTCGCCAACGACCTGTTCGTCATATCCACCAGCACGCGCTGGCGGAGCTTCACCTTCGCGAAGTCTTCCTCATTGGCGCGATAGGTGCCCTCCGTCCAGGAGCCGCTGTCGGCATAGTCGAAGAACATCTTCGGTACCCGGCGCCGCGCGCGCATCTTCAGGTCTGCGATTGTGAGCGGCTTGGACATGATCGGAAACTCCCCCGGCAGAACGTACCGTCAGCTAGCATGAGTCATTCGAACCCGTCAGCAAAAAAGACGAGAAAGGTGTTCAATGTATGCAAAGGTCGAATCGACCAACAGCCGATAGATAAGGCCGGAACATATGCTCCTCTCAGCGGAGGAGCCGCGGCGTTTGTCTTCGGAAGAAGCCGCATCCTCCACCCGACCATGGCAACTAAGTCTTGCTGTTACGCAGCCGACTTGGCTGGCCGGATGGGCTGGATCAGCACTTCTGCTGGGATATCCAACTCGGCATTGAGGCGCCGGATCATCTCAAGGGAAAGGGGACGTTTCCGATTGAGGATTTCCGCAACCCGCCCGCGGCTGCCGAGGACAGGCTCCAGATCCCTGCGGGTAAGTCCCTGCTGTTCCATGCGGAACAGGATCGCATCGACAGGATCAGGCAGATCGATGGGATGGCGGGCGCTTTCGTAGATGTCGATCAGAGTGACCAGCAGGTCGAGCCTGTCGCCCTCCGGCGTTCCGGTTTCAGCCCCCCACAGGGTCTTGAGGAGCGTCATTGCCTGCTGGTAATCGCCTTCAGTGCGGATGGGTTTAATCTCAGTCATGTTCCACCGTTGCGGCATCGATCCGGTCATAGTCACCGTGTGTTCCGATCCATTTGATCCATACTGTGGCTCGTCCGAAGTCCACCGAGGTGATCAGCCGATAGTCATTTCCCTTGATGTTGAACACGACGCGTTCCGCATTGATGATGCTCGCATGGACGTATCGCTTCTTGATATCGGCGGATGATCGCCACTCCGCCTTGCTTGCTTCATGAAACCAGGAATCCAGCGCCGCCTTCAAAGCCGGTCCGCCTTTTTGGCCCTTTGGGCTTTCGGCGAATTGCCTCAACGTTCGGCGCGAGATTATTCGCATTGGAGACTATCATGCTCCCAAATTGGGTGCAAGCCCTTGCTTCATCGCCTTGCCCGCCACATAGGTCTCCGCCACAGCCCGGTCATCGCCCATGGTCTGCAGAAGGAAGAGCTCTTCCGGCAGGGTTGTCACGGTTTCCATTCTGAGCGCCATGGCCGGCGTCGCGGCTGCGTTGAGCACCACGAGGTCGGCGTCCGTGCCGACCTCCAGCGTACCGATCCTGTCGACGAGTGACAGCGCCTCGGCGTTGCCGCGGGTCATCAGGTGGAAGCTGTCCAGCGGGTTCAGCCGCTGCCCAAGGACCTGCTGGATCTTGTAGGCCTCGTCCATCGTGCGCAGCATGGAATAGCTCGAGCCGCCGCCGATATCGGTTGCTACCGCCACCCGCACCGGCTTGTTCCGCCGGCGGATGGCGTTCAGCGGGAAGAGGCCGGAGCCGATGAAGAGGTTGGAGGTCGGGCAGTGGACGGCGACCGATCCCGTCTCGCTCAGGACGTCTGCCTCGCGGTCGGAGAGGTGGATGGCGTGTCCGAGCAGCGTCTTTGCGCCCAGCAGGCCGTAGCGCGCATAGATGTCGGTATAGTCCTTCGCCTCCGGATAAAGCTCGCACGTATATCGGATCTCGTCGAGGTTCTCGGAGAGATGCGTCTGGATGTGGAGATCCGGAAATTCCTGTGCCAGGGCCTGGGCGGCCTGCATCTGCTCCGGCGTGGAAGTAATGGCGAAGCGCGGCGTGATCGCCACGTGGTTGCGCCCCTTGCCATGCCATTCATCGATCACGGCGCGCGTCTCGTCATAGCTCATCTGCGGCGTGTCGAGGAGGCCCTGCGGGGCGTTGCGGTCCATCATCACCTTGCCACCGACCATGCACATGCCACGCTTCATCGCCTCGGCGAAGTAGGCGTCGGCAGAGGCCTTGTGGACCGAACAATAGGCCGCAGCCGTCGTCGTGCCGTGGCGAATCATCTCGTCATAGAAGCGGGCGGCGATACGAGCGGCATGGTCACTCTCGACGAAGCGGCACTCCTCATGAAAAGTATAGGTGTTCAGCCATTCCAGCAGGCTGCCGGCATAGGAGGCGATCACCTGCATCTGCGGAAAGTGCAGGTGCGTGTCGATCAGCCCGGGCAGGATGAGATGCGGCCGGTGGTCGATCTCTTGCGTGTCCTCAGCCGCCTGCGCCTTGATCTCCGCATAGTCTCCGATGGCGGCGATGATGCCATCCTCGATCAGCAGCCCGCCGTCGTGCTCGTAAGCGTAACTGTCCGTATCGGTGAGGCTCAGCGGCGCGCGCTTGAAGGAGAGCAGTCGGCCGCGGATCAGGGTCTTCGTCATTCGGAAACTGTGCTTTCATACCAGGCGGCGAGCAACTGGCGCTCGTCGGCCGAAATCTCTGTGATGTTGCCGGGCGGCATGGCGTGGCTCCGGCCGGCCTGGATGTATATCTCGCGGGCGTGGGCGGCAATCTCCCGGTCGGTCTCCAGCTTCACGGACTTCGGCGGGAAGTTCACGCCGTCCCAGACGGGTTCAGCCGCGTGGCACATGGAACAGCGGGACAGCACAACGTCTCGGGCGGCGTCGAAATGGGCGTTGGAAGCGAATTTCTGCTGCACCGGGGAAAGGGCTGCATCCTCGGTCTCGCCGGTCAGCACCTTCGGCACGGTCGAAAGCCACATGATGGCGATGAAGATGAGCAGCGTCACCAGCCAGGTCCAGGTCGGCTTGCCCTTCCGCGCATGGGTCGTGTTGAACCAGTGCCGGATCGTCACTCCCATCAGGAAGACCAGTGCGGCGATGATCCAGTTGAACTCCGTCGCGAACGCCAGCGGGTAATGGTTCGACAGCATGAAGAAGATGACGGGCAGCGTCAGGTAGTTATTGTGCAGCGAGCGCTGCTTGGCGATCACCCCATATTTCGGATCGGGGGTTCGTCCGGCGATCAGATCGGTGACAACGATTTTCTGGTTGGGGATGATGATGAAGAAAACGTTCGCCGACATGATGGTGGCGGTGAAGGCACCGAGATGCAGGAATGCCGCCCTCCCTGTGAAGACCTGGGTATAGCCCCAGGCCATGGCGACCAGCACGGCGTAGAGGATCGCCATCAGGCCCCAGGTGTTCTTGCCGATCGGCGACTTGCAGAGCTGGTCGTAGATGATCCAGCCGACGCCGAGCGAAGCGACGGAAATGCCGATCGCCTGCCACTGGGATAGCTCCATCACATGGCTGTCGATCAGGAAGAGGTCGGCCCCGGCATAGTAGACGATCGCCATCATCAGGAAGCCGGAAAGCCACGTCATGTAGCTTTCCCACTTGAACCAGGTCAGGTGCTCGGGCATCTGCGCCGGCGCCACCAGGTATTTCTGGATGTGATAGAAGCCGCCGCCATGCACCTGCCACTCCTCGCCATAGGCGCCGACTGGAAGGTGCGGCCGCTTCACCAGCCCGAGATCGAGCGCGATGAAGTAGAAGGACGAGCCGATCCAGGCGATGGCGGTGATTACGTGCAGCCAGCGTGCAGCGAACGACAGCCATTCCCAGGCCACGGCATATTCATACATTCGGCAATCCTCTGGAACCCCTGTTCTCCGACTCGCCACATTGCGAAAAAACGGCGGTTGAGGGAAGGGGCGAGGCAGAGGGATAAAATCTCGTGGCCGGAACTTCCTCCGCGACCTCCGGTTAGCGCGAGCACGCTGCGCTGGAAGATTCGCGGCGCGCGGACCCGGCGCGACAGACGCCCGGTCACAACCAGTGCATGCCAGCCGGTGACAAGGGTAGGTGGGGCTCGCCGGCTGTTGATCATTCGTCAACGGAGAATGAGCAGATGCGCAACCTACCACTGACCCTGCTTGTGGTCTTCCTCTTGTCCGCCCCGGCCGTTGCCCACGATGCCCATACGGGCTGGGATTATGACAAGTTCTGCTGCAATGGCGACAACCACAGTGGTGACTGCCAGATGATCTCGACGAAAAACGTTCGGATCATCAATGGCGGCTATCAGATCTCGCTCGGTCCGGGCGACCACAGGCTGGTGACCCGCCCGCACAATTTCAGCCTCCGACAGGACGAGGCGCGGCGGTCGCAGGACGAGGAATACCACATCTGCCTCTACCCGACGGAGGATACGCTGCGTTGCTTCTATGCGCCGGACATGGCGTTCTGAGACAACGCTCTACGTCTGGAAATCCGGCATCATCTTGCGCATGAACTCGCGGAAGGCGCGGATCTTGCGGGAATTGCGCCGTGACTCCGGGTAGACGAGCCAGTAGTCGGAGCCATCGCTGGCGAGCAGGTCGAACGGTTGATAAAGCCGTCCGAGGGCAACGTCGTCGGCATAGAACTCCGGCCTCAGGATCGCCACACCCTGTCCCGCAATCGCTGCGGCTGCATGAAAGTACTGTGCACCGTACTGCGTCGCGGGAAAGCGCGAGAAGTCGGCGTCCTTCAGCCCGGCCCGGGAAAACCACAGCGGCCACCACTCGTCCTGCGGGTCGATGATAGGGAGTTTCAGCAGGTCCGCGGGCTCATGCACACCGCCGATGGTTGCCGCCAGCGTTGGGCTCAGCATCGGCGTGAAGTGACTCTTCATCAGGAAGTGTGACTTCAGCCCCGGCCAGACGCCCTTGCCGGAGCGGATCGCCACGTCTCCCTCCGTGCGCGCAAAGTCGATAACGGACTGTGACGTTTCCAGCCGAACCGCGATCCCCGGGTTTTCGACTTGGAATGTGCCCAGGTGATGGGCGAGCCAATGGGAAGCAAAAGTTGCGGTCGTGTGGATTGTCAGCGTCGCTTCCGATTGATCGCGGATGCCGCCCAGAGCTTCTGCCAGCATGTCGAAGGCTTCACCAACTTTCGGGGCCAGTCGCTCACCCACCTCGGTCAGCGCGACCTGTCGCGGGCGCCGCAGGAAGAGAGGTTCGCCCAGCGTGTCTTCCAGCAGCTTGATCTGGTAGCTGACCGCCGTCTGCGTCATCCCCAGTTCCTCGCCCGCCCTGGTGAAGCTTTTGAGTCGCGCGGTTGCCTCGAAGACGCGCAGGGCATTGAGCGGAAATTGTCGTGATAGCTTCATGAATAAGTTCTCTTGATCCATCCAGACGATTGTTCCGATTGGATCATGGGTGCAAGGAGGCTCATTCTAAACCCACCAGACGAACCAATGGAAGTGGGTGTTTCGATGTCCTTCGCCCTGAATTCACGCTGTGATCAACCATGCCCGCCAGATCGCGGGCGTCTCCTGTCGAATATATGGAACCGCTTTTTCCTGAGACGCCGCGGCATCAGGCAGATTGATGTCTGCGACCTGCCGGACGATGTTCTGCGCGACATCGGGCTGCGGGATGGGAAGGCGGCGCATCGGCACGTCTGCGGCAGTTCTGCCTGGCGGGACGCGATGCTCAGCTATCCGCCACGCAGTCTCTGAGAGGGTGCCGACGACAGCACCGTGAGCAGCTCGGCAGCAACCATGGCAGCGATCACTTCCGGGCGCTTGTCCTTAACGGCGCTTCCGCCGATCGGCAGCACCAGCCGTTCCGCCATCTCCGCTGCCATGCCCTCGCGCCGGGCCCAGCTGGCAAAGGTCGCACGCTTCGTCGCCGATCCGATCATCCCGACATAGGCGAGATCGGTACGCGCGAGCGCCTCGCGCGCGATCAGGAAATCCAGCGCATGGTCGTGGGTGAGGATGACCGCGGCGCCGCCTGGTGGAATGTCGGCGACTAGCGCCTCCGGCATTGCGGCGTGGCGCGTCGTGACCTCCGGCGAGACGTCCTGAAGCGCGTCTGCCCTCGTTTCCACCACGGTGACCGAGAGCGGCAACGGAGCAAGGGCACGGGCCAGCGCCCGGCCGACATGACCCGCGCCGAACAGAAAGACCGTCGAGTAGCCCTCTTCCTCCTCCGCGCGGCGCTTCGTGAGTTCCACCTCGATATCCGGCGTCACCAGGCGAAAGGAAAGAAGCGTTCTTCCCCCGCAGCACTGGCCGATCTCGGGCCCCAGCGGAACACTCATATGCGCGTCGCCTCTGCCGTGCAGGATCGCACGGGCATTGTCGATCGCCATGAACTCCAGCTGCCCGCCGCCGATCGTGCCCCAGCAGGCCTGGTCTGCGACGAGCATGGCCGCGCCTTCTTCCCGTGGCGTCGAACCCTTTGCCTCGGTGATCTCGACGAGAATTGTGCGGGGATGTGCCGCCAGGAAAGCCGGAAGGGAACGGGTTGTCATGGTGGATCAGCCTAGCATTTGCGGCGCTCCGCCGCACCCGCAATTCCGCACCCGAACGAATCTCCGTCCATGATTGCCGTTAAAAACTTGTAAGCATCTCTCCCTTATTTCTGGGGATACAAGAATAACTCTCTCTGGAGCCTGCGGACCAGATGGCCGCGGGCAATACCCATGACAAGCAAGCATTTTCCGGACGTCTCCCGTGACACTGCGCCTCAGGATATCTATCGCAAGATCGTGTCAGAGATCGATGATGGCGTGATCGGCATGGACGCCGACGGCATCATACGCCTCTGCAATCCTTCTGCGGAACGCATCTTTGGCTGGAGGTACGGAGAGCTTCTTGGCAAGCCGCTGGATGTTCTGCTTCCGGACCATCTGCGGGCCTTCCACGCCAAGCTTGTCTCGAACTTTTTCGCGGGCGCCGATGAAGCGCGATACATGGGTGCCAGGACTGCCGAGATCGTCGGGCTACGCGCCGACGGTTCCGACGTCCATCTGGGGATCACGATCCTCAAGACATCGACGACGTCTGAGCACATGATGATCGCCGTCATCCGCGATATTTCAGAGCGCATTTCCTATCAGCGGGAGCTGCTGCGACTGGCGCAGACGGACCCGCTCACGGGGCTCCTCAACCGGCGGGCCTTCCATGAAAGCTTCGCCGCCCGGATGGTCCATGGCGAGCCGGCGATGTCGTCGGTGGCCCTGCTCGACCTCGACGAGTTCAAAGCGCTCAACGACCGTTACGGCCATGACGCCGGTGACGAGGCGATCATTCGCTTCGCCGATATCCTCCGGCAGACCATCCGCAGCGGCGATCTCGCCGCGCGCTGGGGTGGAGAGGAATTCATCCTCTTCCTCCCCAACACCTCGTCGCAATCCGCCGTGGCCGTGGTCGAGCGGGTGCGGGCGGCCTTTGCCGACGCCGTCTTCGAATGGCGGCGGGGCGGCTACGGCAGCCTGACCGTCAGCGCCGGCATCGTCACCGACCGGATCGGCAAGGGCGGGCTGGATGCGGCCGTCGCGCGCGCCGATATCGCGCTCTATGACGCCAAGAGGGGCGGGCGGAACAGGATCGTTCGCATTCGCGACCCGCAGGATACCGTGGCAATGTCTGCCGATCACTGAACCGTTCTTGTCCCGTCACGTCGATGCTGTGCTAGGCTTGGCACGACCAACCGGACGGACATCCCATGACCAGACGCGCGCATTCCCTTGCATGGTTGCTTGTCGCTCTCCTTGCAGCCGCCATGTTCTTCATCAATCCGCTGGCCGAGACCGCGGCCGGCTTCAGCCGCGAAGTAACGCTCGGCAGCGGCGCGCTCTACGGCACGCTGCGTGTCGCCAACTCGCTGATGAGCGTCGCCAAGGATGCTGACGTCACGGGCGGGGTCGGCGTGGCCTCCGTCACCGCAAGCCCCGGACAGCTCCTGCAGCCCGTAACCAACACCATTGACCGCATGGCCGATCTTCTCTTCTACCTTGCCATTGCGTCGGGCATCCTGTCGCTGGTGCTTGTCCCGGTAGCCAAGGTTGCCTCGGCGGTGCTCGCGCTCGGAGCCGGGGCCATTGCCATCCTGCTCTTCAAAGCGCGTTCTGTGCCGCCGGCGCTGGACCGCTTCTCGCGTTCGGCTGCGGCCATCGGTCTCCTCGGCGCCGTGCTTCTGCCGGCCTCCTATTCTCTCGCCTTCCATGCCGGCAATGCCATCACCGAGGGAGCCTGGAAGGATGCGACGGAGATCTTCCAGCGCATGGACGCGCAATATGAGACCGCGGCCGTGCAGGGGCAGGTGGAGGCGCTGCGCGAGGGATTGCCGGCAGAAGGGGCCGCTCCTCCACCTGTCGAGGACGAAGGACTTCTCGGCCGCCTCGGCTCCGCCGTCGATGCCTCGCGCTCGGCGCTTTCCGGTACGCTCGACGCCGCCTCGGGGCTTGCCCAGTCGGTAACGGGCGGCGTTACCGCCAATGCCCGGATCATCACCGAGGGTCTGGCACTATCAGCAGACCTCTTCACCGCCTCGATCGGCATCGCCGTGGCCTATCTGGTGAAACTCCTCGTCCTGCCCATGCTGATCCTCGGGGCGTTGCTCTATCTGATGCGGGCCCTCGTCCGCTGAATGCGCCAGGCTTGGTTTTTCAAACAGGTGCTCTAGGTTTCCTGCGTGGTAACGGTTGCGCCGGAAGGCGTATTGGGCTGTCTGCGAGATAACAAATTCCGCTTCTTATGGCACACGACATTCAGAATGACGTTGAGACGATGCAGGGTATCGCAGCGATCCCTGCCATCTTGGAAATGGTATGCCGGACCACCGGAATGGGGTTTGCCGCCGTCGCGCGCGTGACCGACGAGCGCTGGGTAGCCTGCCAGGTGCTGGACAATATCGGCTTCGGCCTTCCCGCCGGCGGCGAGCTGGATGTCCAGACGACGCTCTGCCATGAGGTGCGCCAGCTTCGCGAGGTGATCGTCATCGACAATGTGGCGGAAGACCCCGTCTATTGTCAGCACCACACCCCTCGGCTCTACGGCCTGCAAAGCTACATTTCCGTCCCGGTCATCCTGCCTGACGGGCGTTTCTTCGGCACGTTGTGCGCGATCGACGCAAAGCCGGCAAAACTCAGCGACCCACAGACCGTGACGATGTTCAAGCTGTTCACCGACCTCATCGGCTTCCAGTTCGATGCGGCCGAGAAGCTGAATTCAACCCGTTCCAGCCTGATCGATGCAAAGACGGCCTCGGAACTTCGTGAGCAGTTCATCGCCGTGCTCGGCCATGACCTGCGCAACCCCGTGGCGTCGATCACCGGGGGCATCAGCATCCTCTCGCGGGAGCCGCAGAGCGACAAGTCCACGCGGGTGCTGAGCATGATGCGCGGCAGCGTGCTGCGCATGTCGGCCCTGATCGACAACGTGATGGATTTCGCACGCGGACGTCTCGGGGGCGGTATCGCGCTGCAGAGAGATCAGGAGACGTCACTACAGCCAACGCTGGAGCAGGTCGTCTCGGAAATACTCTCGGGGCATCCCGAGCGCAGAATCGAGGCGAACTTTCAGCTGTCCGGGGTGGTTCCGGTCGACCATCAGCGGATCGCACAGATGTTGTCCAACCTCCTCGGCAATGCAGTGACCCATGGCTCCCCGGGTCACCCGATCCGCGTTGATGCCGCGATCGTCGATGGCGAGTTGCGCCTGTCGGTTGCCAATTCGGGTACTCCCATCCCCAAGGAATCGCTGCAGAAGCTGTTCCAGCCCTTCAAGCGCGGGGAGGGCAGTTCAAGCCTGCAGGGCCTCGGCCTTGGTCTCTACATCGCTTCGCAGATCGCCGAAGCGCATGGCGGGCAACTGGACGTGCATTCCGACGAAGCGGAGACGAGGTTCACCTTCCGCATGCCGGTGGAGCCGCAGCACGGTCAGGCGGCAGAGTAGCGAAAAGCTCTACGGCGTTTTGACGTCGAATGCGGGCGCAAAGGTCAGATGGCCGCGGGGCTCTTCGTCGGAGAATGCGATCCACTGGACATATTTCGCGTCGACACCCTCGTAGACGAGCGCGCCGTCGCTCGTGAAGCCGGAACTGCGATAGACGTCCGGGTCGCCAATCAAGGCGCATCCCTTGGCATTTCGTTCCTTCAGCCGGTCGAGTCCTTCACGGATCAGCAGCTTGCCGATGCCATGCCTCTGCAGTTCCGGCATCACGGATATGGGGCCCAAGCCGAACCAGCCGTCGGAGACGTCGCCGATCCTGACTGGAGAGAATGCGACGTGGCCGACGACCCGGCCGTCTTGCTCGGCGACCAGCGACAAGGCAAGATTGCCGGAGCCGCGTAGCGCCCGGATAATGGCCGGTTCGGTGCCGCTGCTGAATGGCATGGTCTCGAAGGCCCGTGCCGTCAGTGCGTGGATAGCGTCTTCGTCACCCGGCCGCTCCGGGCGAATGTGCAACTCCGACATCAAAGCGCCTTCAGCCGCTCCACCGCCATCAGCACCCGTTCCGGCGTTGCCGGTGCGTCGAGGTGAGGGCACTCCCGGTAATCAGCGATACTGGCGACCGCCATCGAGATTGCCTCCAGAACCGAGATCGCCAGCATGAAGGGCGGTTCTCCGACGGCCTTGGACCGGCCGATGGTCGGTTCGGCATTCTCGGACCATTCCGCGAGCTTCACGTTGAAGACCTTCGGTCGGTCGGAGGCGAGCGGAATCTTATAGGTGGAGGGTGCATGGGTGCGGAGCCGTCCCTTGTCGTCCCACCACAACTCCTCCGTCGTCAGCCAGCCCATGCCCTGCACGAAGCCGCCCTCGATCTGGCCGATGTCGATCGCCGGATTAAGCGACCTGCCGACGTCGTGGAGGATATCGGTGCGGTCCACCATGTATTCGCCCGTCAGGGTGTCGATCGAGACTTCCGAGCAGGCTGCGCCATAGGCGTAGTAGTAGAAGGGCCGTCCGCGGCCCGCCTCGCGATCCCAGTGGATCTTCGGCGTCTTGTAGAAGCCGGCGGCGGAGAGTTGCACCCGGTCGTAATAGGCAGCGCGTACCAGCGTGTCGAAAGGCACCACTTCCGCCCCCACGCGGACCCGGTTCGGCAGGAATTCCACCTCCTCGTGCGGCACATCCCATTGCCGCATGGCGAAGTCGATCAGCCGTTCCTTGATCTGGCGCGCGGCGTCATAGGCCGCCATGCCGTTGAGGTCGGAGCCGGAGGAGGCCGCCGTTGCCGAGGTATTCGGCACCTTGGCGGTTGTCGTGGCGGTGATCTTCACCCGCTCGATGTCGACGTTGAAGGTATCGGCCACCACCTGCGCCACCTTGACGTAGAGGCCCTGGCCCATCTCGGTGCCACCGTGGTTCAGATGGATCGAGCCGTCCTGGTAGATATGCACCAGCGCGCCGGCCTGGTTGTAGGCGGTCATGGTGAAGGAAATCCCGAACTTCACCGGCGTCAGCGCAATGCCCTTGCGGATGACGGGGCTGTTCTCGTTGAACGCGATGGTCGCGTGGCGCCGCGCCTGGTAATCGGAGGAGCGCTCCAGCTCCTCCACCACGCGGGCGATCACATTGTCCTCCACCTCCTGGTGATAGGGCGTCAGTGTGCGCCCGGATCCCGGCTGGCCGTAGAAGTTCAGCTTGCGGATCTCCAGCGGGTCCTTGCCGACAGTATAGGCGATCTCCTCGATGATGCGCTCGGCACCTAGCATGCCCTGCGGCCCGCCGAAGCCGCGGAAGGCGGTGTTGGAGACGGTATGGGTCTTCAGCGGCTGCGAGGTGAGGTGGACGTGCGGATAGAAATAACTTGAATCGGCATGGAAGAGCGCCCGGTCGGTGACCGGGCCGGAGAGGTCGGCGCACCAGCCGCAGCGGGCGGCATAGGTGGCATCGACGGCATGGATGCGGCCGTCGTCGTCGAAGGCGACGTCGTAGTCGACGCGGAAATCGTGGCGCTTGCCGGTGACGGCCATGTCCTCGTCGCGGTCCGGGCGAAATTTTACCGCACGGCCAAGCCTCTTGGCGGCCACCGCCGCAAGGCACGCGAAGTGGTTGCCCTGGGTCTCCTTGCCGCCGAAGCCGCCGCCCATGCGCCGCGTGTTGATCGTCACGGCATGGTTCGGGATGCCCAGCACATGCGCCACCATGTGCTGCACCTCGCTCGGATGCTGGGTGGAGGACCAGACGGTCACGTCATCGTCCTCGCCGGGAATGGCCATGGCGATCTGGCCTTCCAGGTAGAAGTGCTCCTGGCCGCCGATCTCCATGCGGCCCTGCAGGCGACGCGGCGCCCTGCCGATCTCCGCCTCCGGCTCGCCGCGATGCAGCGTCATCGGCTTGACGACCAGAGGTGCGCCATTGGTGATCGCGCCTTCGATATCGGTCCAGTGCGGCAGGTCGCGATATTCGATCTTCGCCAGCCGTGCGGCCCGGCGGGCCTGGTCGCGCGTCTCGGCGATCACCGCGAAGATCGGCTGGCCGTGGAACTCCACCTTGTTCGTTGCCAGCAGCGGCTCGTCGTGCTGGCCGGTGGAGCCGACGTCGTTGAAGCCCGGTATGTCATCGGCCGTCATCACCCAGACGACGCCGGGGGCTGCCTTCACGACATCGAGGTCGACCGACAGGATCTCCGCATGGGTCCGGTCGGCCATGCCGAGGGCTGCATGCAGCGTATCTGCAGGCTCGCGAATATCGTCGATATATTCGGCGGTTCCAGTCACATGCTTATGCGCCGAATCATGCCGGAGCGACGCGTGCATGGGGCCGTTGATGGTGTTCTTCGTTTCGAAGGTCGTTTTGTCCATCTTAGGCCTCCTCCAGTTCGTGCCGCTGAAGCTCGGTCGGCGCGCCGGCGGTTTCCAGGAAGAAGCGGGTCAGCAGGTTCTTGGCCGTCAGCGAACGGTACTCGGCCGTCGCCCGCCAGTCGGAGAGCGGCTGGTAGTCCTGGTCGAAAAGTTCGCGAACGGCGGAAACCGTCGCCCAGTTCCAGTCCTGCCCGGTCAGGGCCTCTTCCACATGGCGCGCCCGCTTCGGCGTCGCCGCCATGCCGCCGAAGGCGATGCGGGCGCTTGCCACGCGACCTTCCATATCGAGCTCGACATGGAAGGCGCCGCACAGGGCGGAAATGTCCTCGTCGCGCCGCTTGGAGATCTTGTAGACGGCGAAATAGGCGTCTTCCCGCGGGCGCGGCACGAAGACCTTCTCGACGAACTCGCCGGCCATGCGATCCTGCTTGCCGTAGGCGAGGAAGTAATCCTCCAGCGGCATGGTCCGCTTGCCGCTGTGGGAGCGCAGGGTAAGTTCAGCGCCGAGCGCAATCAGGGGAGGCGGCGTGTCGCCAATCGGCGAGCCGTTGGCGATATTGCCGCCGATCGTGCCCATGTTGCGCACCTGGCCGCCGCCGATCCGGTCGATCAGCCGTGCCATCTGAGGGACTTCCTCCGACAATACCTCAAAGGCCTGCGTATAGGTGACACCGGCGCCGATTGTAATGCCCTTCTCATCGGCGCTGATCGACTGCAGTTCCGTCAGGTGATTGATGAATACGACCGGGTCGAGCAGGCGCATCTGCTTCGTCACCCAGAGCCCGACATCGGTGGAGCCCGCGACGATCGTCGCCTTCGGCTCGTCGGCGATGAAGTCTGCAAAGGCCTGGAGGTTCGCCGGGATGACGGAACGGGCGCCGTCCTTCTCGACGATGATGGTCTCGGGATGGGCGCGAATCTCCCAGAGCCTTGCGGAAATCTCCGTGCGGTCACGCTCCAGCGGGTCGAAGAGGGAGCTCGGACGTTCCGCGGCCACTTGCTCGGCGGCCTTCACGATCGGCTCGTAGCCGGTGCAACGACAGAGGTTCCCCTGCAGCGCGCTCTCGATCTCGGCGCGCGACGGCGCGTCGTTGGAAAGCCACAGGCCATAGAGCGACATGACGAAGCCCGGCGTGCAGAAGCCGCATTGCGATCCGTGCTGGTCGACCATCGCCTGCTGCACCGGATGAAGCGTTCCATCCCTGGCGGCCAGATGCTCGACCGTCACCACATGGGTCCCGTGCAGCGAGCCAAGGAAACGGATGCAGGCATTTACCGTCTCGTAGCGCAGGATGCCGTCGATCAGCCGGCCCACGAGCACGGTGCAGGCGCCGCAGTCGCCCTCGGCGCAGCCTTCCTTCGTGCCGGTCAGCCGGCGCCTCAGCCGCAGGTAGTCGAGGAGCGTTTCGGTCTGACCAAAATCGCCCAGGGCCACGTCTTCGCCGTTGAGGATGAAGCGGATCGCATCTGTCATGCCATTGTTCTCTTTATTGGGCGGTCCAACCGCCATCGATCGAAATATGCGTGCCGGTGATCTGCCGTGCCGCATCGCTTGCCAGGAAGACGGCCGTCGCGGCCACTTCCTCGATCGACACGAACTCCTTCGTCGCCTGCAGTCTCAGCATCACGTCCGTCTTTACCTGCTCTTCCGAAATGCCGCGTTCGCGGGCGGTGTCCGGTATCTGCTTCTCGACCAGCGGTGTCAGCACGTAGCCGGGGCAGATCGCGTTGACCGTAATCCCGAATTCGGCAAGTTCCAAGGCAGCTGTCTTCGTAAGTCCTAAAATACCATGTTTCGCCGCGACATAGGCGGACTTGAAGGGGGAGGCTGTGAGCGCGTGGGCGGAGGCGACGTTGATGATCCGGCCCTTGCCCTTTTCCTTCATCAGCGGGATTGCCGCGCGCATGGTGTGGAAGGAGCTCGTGAGGTTGATGGCGATGATCTGGTCCCACTTCTCCGTCGGGAAGTCCTCGATCTTGGCGACATGCTGGATGCCGGCATTGTTGACGAGTACGTCGACCGAGCCAAAGGTCTCCTTTGCGGTGCCGATCAGGTCGGCGATCTCCTCCGGCTTCGTCATGTCGGCACCGTGGTAGATGACCCGGCCGCCGCCAAGTACTTCCATCTCGCGCCGCGCGGCCTCGATCTCGTCGGGGTTTCCGAAGCCGTTGATGACGACGTGACAGCCCTCGGCCGCAAAGGCCTTCGCGATGCCGAGTCCGATCCCGCTGGTGGAACCGGTGACGACGACTGTTCTGGACATGCCCGACCTCCCAATCCGTGGCTGTTGTGCACTGCATTGATTTGGCGAGGTTATGCGCAAATGCCCGGTGCTGGCAATGACGGCCAGACGCCTCTTGCCGATTGTTGGCGCCGATGCTCGCAGATGCTATCGTCAGCGCGGGAGAAGGAGATGGCTGACATGGGACAGGCATCGAATGCAGTATTCCACACCCTTTCCGTCATAGGCCGATCGGTCACGGTCGCCGCGCTGGTGGCGATCGCCCCGACCGGCATTTCGGCCGAGGCTGCCGAGCCGGTCACCGTGGCGATGGCCGGCTTCGACTTCGTCGACACCTCGGGCGAAACGCGGGATCAGACCGCCGAGCACGACCGTCGCCTTCAGGCGCTGGACCGGACCATCCTCGACAGCCTTGCGGTCGAGAAGAACCTCAGGACAGTTCCGCTGGATTGCGTGGACAAATGCACTGTCGGAAGCGCCGGCGTCGAAGCGCTCTCCAGGCAGGCGGTAGAGGCCGGGGCGAGCCATCTGCTCATTGGTCAGGTGCGCAAGATGAGCACCCTGGTCGGCGGCGTGAAGTTCGCGGTCATCGACCTTGATACCAACAGGCCGACCTGCGATCGCTTTCTCAGCTACCGGGGCGATACGGACGAGGCATGGAGCCGGGCCGCGGCTTACGCGGCGCAGGATGTCGCAAAGCACTGCCTGCCGGGGCCCTGAGCCTGCCGATCAGGACTGCTGAGGGATTCGCGCGATCACCTTGATCTCGAAGTCGAAGCCGGCCAGCCAGTTGACG
This sequence comes from Pseudorhizobium flavum, assembly GCF_902502825.2. Next base: position 2,489,361 of record NZ_LR723670.1, on the reverse strand, counting down.
CCGACCGCCGTCCAGTTGGGGTAGGGGGCTGCGGGGAAAGCCCGGTTCTTCACGGCCATGATCGTCTCGAACTGGTTCTCCGGATCGGTGTGGAAGCTCGTGACGTCGATGATGTCGTCGAAGCTGCAGCCGGCCGCCTCGAGGACCGCCGACAGATTGGCAAAGGCGCGCTCGACCTGCGCCTTGAAGTCCGGCTCCGGGCTCCCATCCTCGCGGCTGCCGACCTGGCCGGAGACGAACAGGAGATCGCCGGAGCGGATCGCGGCGGAATAGCGGTGCGCATCATAGAGCGCGTGTCTGTCGGTCGGGAAGATTGCCTGGCGCTGGGTCATCCCCGGCTCCTTTCTTGATGGTTGCTGAAAGGCGCGGAGCGCGGCCTTCACTCCAGCCCCGCACGCTGGTATACGGCTCGTATGTGAAATAGAAACATACGTGACGTATGTCAAATCAAATACGGCTCGTATGTGAAATTATGGGGCAGCCATGGCGAACAAGCGCGCGCAGACGATGGAGGAGAACCGTGCACGGTTGATCGCTGCTGCACGAAAGGCCTTCGCCCAGCAGGGCTATGCCGCCGCATCGATGGACGAGCTGACCGCGCAAGCGGGCCTCACGCGCGGGGCGCTCTACCACAACTTCGGGGACAAGCGGGGACTGCTCGCGGCCGTCGTCAACCAGATCGACGCGGAGATGGCCGCGCGGGCGCAGGAGATTGCCGGAAAGGCAGGCGACGGCTGGGAGGCCCTGTTGGCGGAGGGCGCCGCCTATATCGAAATGGCGCTCGAGCCGGAAGTGCAGCGCATCGTGCTGCTCGACGGCCCCGCGGTTCTCGGAGATCCGTCGCGTTGGGACAGCCAGAACAAGTGCCTGGAGGTGACGATAAGCACCCTTGAGCGCCTGATTGCCGAGGACGTGGTGAAACCGGTGGATCCCGAAGCTGCGGCACGGCTGATCAACGGGGCAGCGCTGAATGCCGCGCTCTGGGTTGCCGCGTCCGATGAACCGCGCGATGTGCTGGCAAAGGCCATCGAGGCGTTCCGGGCTCTGGCAACCGGACTGCTCGCCAAGCCGGCCTGACACCGCCGGCCGCCTTGGTCAAGCTGTATACATCGTGGGCGCCAACCTGCACGCCGTCACGCAAATATGAAACGCTTTTCCCATTGCGTGACGGTGTCACCGAGAGCAGGATGAATACATGCGGGAGGCGGAGAGGCCTCCGGTATCCGGCTGTCGGGAAACGGGAGGAGACGTTTTCGGTGCCGGAACTTCAGTGTCTGCCAGAGGAGGAGCACGCATGAATGTCATGGCCACACCCGGAACGGCCTTTCGCGCCCCGGACAAATTCTTTATCGGCGGCGAATGGGTGGCACCCCGCTCGTCGGCGACGCTCGAGGTGGTCTCGCCGGTCACCGAAGAAACCATCCTGCGCTATCCCGAGGCCTCGGTGGAGGATGTCCATCTCGCGATCGCGGCCGCCCGCGAGGCGTTCGACAAAGGACCGTGGCCACGGATGTCGCCGCGTGAGCGCGCGGGCTATCTGCGAAAGGTGGCGGAGCACCTGAGGGGCCGGCTGGACGAGATCGCTCGTGCCTGGACGGTACAGGTCGGCGCGCCGATCATGATCACCTCCAAGCTCGTCGGCCAGAATGCGCAGCTCTTCGATTTCTACGCCGATCTCATCGACGGCAATGCCTATGCCTTCGAGGAGGAGCGCACACGACCCGGCGGCGGCAGGACCCGGATCGTCAAGGAGCCGGTCGGCGTCTGCGCGGCGATCACCCCCTGGAACGCGCCCATGGTGCTCCTGAGCTACAAGATCGCCGCGGGCCTCGCAGCCGGCTGTACATTCGTCGCCAAGCCGTCGCCGGAAACGCCGCTCGAAGCCTATATCCTGGCGGAGGCGATCGAGGCCGCGGGGCTGCCGCCGGGCGTCTTCAACCTCGTCCCGGCAGGACGGGAGGTCGGCGACCATCTGATCCGTCATCCGGCCATCGACAAGGTGGCCTTCACGGGCTCGACGCCTGCGGGACGTCACATCGCCGCTGCCTGCGCCGAAAGACTGACCCGCGTCAGCCTCGAACTCGGTGGCAAGTCCGCCGCCATCCTGCTCGATGATGCCGATTTCACGGCGGCACTGCCGAGCCTGATGGTCTACACCATGCCGATCACCGGGCAGGTCTGCTTCGCGTTGACCCGCATCCTCGTGCCGGAAAGCCGGGCACAGGAATTCACCGACCTCTATGTCGGCGCCGTCGGCAATATCAAGGTGGGCGACCCGTCCGACCCGAGCGTGCACATGGGCCCGCTCGCGCTTGGCCGCCAGCTCGACCGGGTCATGGATTATATCGAGACCGGCCGCAAGGAAGGGGCGAAGCTCGCCTGCGGCGGCGGACGGCCGGAGGGGCTGGAGAAGGGCTATTTCGTCCAGCCGACGGTGTTTACCGACGTGACGCCGGAGATGACGATCGCCCAGGAGGAGATCTTCGGCCCTGTCGTCTCGATCATCACCTATGCGGACGAGGAGGATGCGATCGCCAAGGCGAACGACAGCATCTACGGGCTGAACGGTGCGATCTATTCGGCCGATCCGGAACGGGCCTACGGGGTGGCGCGGCGCATCCAGTCAGGGCATCTGTCGATCAACGGCAATATCGTTGATATCACCATGCCCTTCGGCGGCGTCAAGCAGTCCGGCCTTGGCCGCGAGGGCGGTATCGAAGGGCTGGACAATTATGTAGAAGTGAAGACCGTCAACTTTGCCTGACCAGACGGCTGCGCCCCGTTTAGCACGGGACGCAGCCTTTAGCTCTATGGCGCATGAAGCGCGGGAGTGGCGGGCCCTAGAAATCCTGCCACTGGTGGGCGGCTGCCGCAGCGCTTGCGCCCATGCCCCGCCCTATCCTCTGCGTCAGCTGGTGCACGGGGGAGGCGGCAGCGGCACGATGATTGTCCTGCGCAGGTGAGGCCGCAGCCGGTTCGCCGGCCTCGACGCGGAATTGCGCGAGCAGCTGGAACAGCGCCTGGGCTTCGCTCGCGAGGCTGTGACTTGCCGCGTTCGACTGCTCGACCATGGCGGCATTCTGCTGCGTGCCCTGGTCCATGGTGTTGACGGCGACGTTGATCTCCCGCAGGCCGACAGACTGTTCGCGTGCACCCTCGACGATGGCCGCGACGTTGACGTTGATCTCCTTGACCTGCTCGACGATCCGCGCAAGCGCTTCACCAGTCTCACCGACCAGGCCGACGCCGGTCTTGACCTGTTCGCCGGACTGGCTGATCAGCGCCTTGATCTCCTTGGCGGCGGTGGCCGAACGCTGGGCGAGTTCACGCACCTCCTGCGCAACCACTGCGAAGCCCTTGCCGGCTTCCCCCGCGCGCGCCGCCTCGACCCCGGCATTCAGGGCAAGCAGGTTGGTCTGGAAGGCGATATCGTCGATCACGCCGATGATGTTGGTGATCTCCTTCGACGACTTCTCGATTGCGCCCATGGCGTTGATCGCCTTGCCGACGATCTCGCCGGAGCGTTCCGCATTCTGCCGTGCATCGATCACGAGCTTGCCGGCTTCGTCCGCGCGGCGGCTGGAATCGGCAACCGTCTGGGTGATCTCCTCCAGAGCTGCCGCGGTTTCCTCGACGGAGGCGGCCTGCTGCTCCGTGCGGCGCGACAAGTCGTCGGCTGCTGACTTCATTTCACCCGACCCGGCCGCGATCGCCTTGGCGTTCTCGCGGATACCGCGCATCGCCTCCCGCAGGCGGGCTGCTGTCTGGTTGAAGTCGACGCGAAGCTGCTCGAGGCTCGGGATGAAGGCACGGGGGATGTCGCAACAGAGATCGCCCGATGCCAGCGACTGCAGGCCGTTGCCGAGGGTGGTGACGCTCTCGACCCGGCCGGTGACGTCGGTTGCAAACTTCACCACCTTGATGACCTTGCCGTCGGGACCGAGGATCGGATTGTAGGAGGCCTGGATGTAGATCCTGTTGCCGGCGCGGCCAATGCGGGTGAATTCCTCGGAGAAGAACTCGCCGTTGCGCAGCCGCTCCCAGAAGCGCTTGTAGTCGTCAGTGCGGACGTAGTCGGGTTCGCAGAACATGGCGTGATGCTTGCCGACGATTTCGGAGAGCTGGTAGCCCAGCGTCGTCAGGAAGTTCTCGTTGGCGGTGAGGATGTCGCCATTCGGCGTGAACTCGATCACGGCCTGGGCACGCGAGAGGGCGGCCAGCTTGCCGGCATCCTCGATGCTTCTCAGCTTGCTCTCGGTGATGTCGGTCGCGAACTTGACGATCTTGTACGGCTTGCCGCGGCGGAAGACCGGGTTGTAGGAGGCCTCGATCCAGATCTCGCGGCCGCCCTTGGCGATGCGGCGATACTGGCGCCGGTCGAAATGGCCTTGGGCGAGACGATCCCAGAAGGCCTTGTAGTCCGGACTTGCAGCGTCTGCCGGATCGACGAACAGCCGATGGTGCTGGCCGACGATCTCGGAGAGCTCGTAGCCGAGTGCCTTGCAGAAGTTCTCGTTGGCAGTCAGGATGCGTCCCGTCAGGTCGAATTCGATGATGGCCTGCGAGCGGGCGACAGCCTCCAGCACCGCCTCGGCGTCGCGGTTATTCATGAACGGTATTCCCATAGATCACTCCTCTGTACGCGGTATTGCGGTCGCGCTTGATCGCCGCTGTCGCGTCGGCGATCAGGCGTCGTCGTTGTTGAAGACGTCCCGACGGCTCATTAGGCGGCGGTACGCGGATATAGTTGGGTGGTCTCCCGCTGCGGGCGGCAGGTTGCGGACCGCCTCCGGGTCCTCGGCCCGCGCTGCAGGATCTAGTAGTAAGTCATTGACGGCTGTTTAACGAAGTTGTTCGTGTGCGTTCGAAGAACATGTTTCCGAGAGATCGCCTGCATCGGCGACCGGGTTCAATGCCGTCTACGGCGATTGGTTGCGACCGGATCAACGCGCAATCAAGAAGGGTTAACAAGGGCTTATGATCCTGGCGCGGCGTCATTCGATTGGTGCGCGCCAGATGGAGCGCCCGCCCAGCAGGTCAATGGGTCTTGGCGGGAGTATTTCAACCAGAAGCCATTTGCCCGGCATCACTTGCGCCGTTCGTGCCGCAACCGCCGTCTCAGGTCTTCGCGGCGAGATAGTCTACTGTCACGGCATGCAGCAGCTTGCCGCTGTCGCGGAAGCTTACGATGTTGCCGATGGTGGTCTCGGCGATTGCGTCGAGTGCCTCGCGGGTGAAGAAGGCCTGGTGGCCGGTGATCAGCACGTTGGGAAAGGTCAGGAGACGGGCGAAGACGTCATCGCGAAGAACCTCGTTGGACAGGTCCTCGAAGAAGAGGTCCGCCTCTTCCTCGTAGACGTCAAGGCCGAGGCTGCCGATGGTGCCGTCCTTGAGGCCGGCGATCGCCGCATGGGCATCGATCACCGCGCCGCGACTGGTGTTGATAAGCATGACCCCCGGTTTCAGGAGCGGCAGGGTATCGGCGCTGATCATGTGACGGGTTTCGGGCGTCAGCGGGCAATTTAGGCTGAGGATGTCGGACTGCCGGAAGAGCTCCTCCCGCTCCACGTAGCGCATGCCGAGCGCCTCGCATTCGGGGTTCGGCCGGATATCGTGGCCGAGCAGCCTGCAGCCGAAGCCTGCGGCGATCTTCGCCAGGACCGCGCCGATCTTGCCGGTGCCGACAATGCCCATCGTCTTGCCGTTGAGGTCGAAACCGAGCAGGCCATCCAGCGCGAAGTTACCCTCACGGACGCGGTTGTACGCACGATGGATCTTGCGGTTGAGCGACAGGATGATCGCCATCGTGTGTTCGGCCACCGCATGCGGCGAATAGGCGGGAACGCGGGCGACGGCGATGCCGATCTCGGCGGCCGCCTCGAGATCGACATTGTTGAAGCCGGCGCTGCGCAGGGCGACCAGCCGCACGCCAAGCTGCGCCAGCCGCTCCATGACCGGGCGTGAAAGTTCGTCGTTTACGAAGGCGCAGACGGCTTCCGAGCCCTCAGCCAGCGCCGCCGTGTCCAGCGAAAGGCGTGATTCCGAATAGAGCAGCTCGACCCCGCGTGCGGCAGCACGGTCGAGGAACAGCCGGTCGTAAGGCTTGGTGCTGAAAACGGTGACTTTCATATTCCCCTCGTTCGCTTCGCCGGGACGATGCCATGTCGCTCGCCGCCAGTCCATCAGTGGCAGCGAGCGACATGCCGGCCGCCGGGGAGAAGGCAGCCGAAAGGAAGGACCCTGATCAGCCGCCCGGCTGGACGGCAGCTTCGGGTTCAGTGGCCGGCACGTCCGTCTGCGGCGGCGCCGGGCGCTCGCCACCTGGTGCGGCTTCGGGAGCCTCGCCGGCCGGCTGGGTTTCAGGGTTCGCAGGCTCGGCCGGGACGACGCCCGGGGTTTCCGCAGGCGGCGTGTCCGGAGCTGATGCAGGCGGAGCGGCTGCGGGTGCCGTGCCCTCAGCGGTGCCCGGTTCTGTCGCCGGAGAGGGCGCGGCCGTGCCTGTTCCGGCCGGGGCAGCGCCGCCCGCTGCACCCTGCAGGGGCTGGTCCGTTGCGATCGGCTCCGGAATGGTCGTGCCGTCGGCCGGTGCAACGCGCCAGACCGTGTTGCCGGAATCATCGGCAACGAGCAGTGCTCCCGTACCGTCGATCCCGACACCGACCGGCCGGCCGCGGGCATTGTCGCCATCGAGGAAACCGGTCACCACGTCCTGCGCCATGCCGGACGGCTTGCCGTTCTCGAAGGGGATGTAGATGACCTTGTAGCCGTTGAAGGCGCTACGGTTCCAGCTGCCGTGCTCGCCCACGAAGGCGCCGTTGGCATAGGGCTCCGGCATGGCCGATCCATTGGTGAAGGTCATGCCGAGGGCAGCCACATGGCTCGACAGCGCATAGTCGGGTTTGATTGCCTTCTCGACCAGGTCCGGCCGCGGCGGGTGCACGCGCTCGTCCACGTGGTCACCGAAATAGCTCCAGGGCCAGCCGTAGAAGCCGTCTTCCTGGACCGAGGTCATGTAGTCGGGAACAAGGTTCGGACCCAGTTCATCGCGCTCGTTGATGACGGCCCAAAGTTCCCCGGTCTCGGGATGAAAGGTGAGGCCGTTCGGGTTGCGCAGCCCCGAGGCAAAGATGCGAGAGGCACCGGTTTCCCGGTCGACCTGCCAAATCGCGGCGCGGCCCTTTTCCGCCTCCAGCCCGCGTTCGCCGGCATTGGAATTGGAGCCGACGGAGGCGTAGAGGAAGCGGCCGTCCGGGCTGAGTGCCAGGTCCTTGGTCCAGTGGTGGTTGATCGGCCCCCCGGGAAGCGGGGTCAGCACGCCAGGTTCGCCGCCAACGGTCGTCTCGCCGAGCCGGTAGGGATAGGCGAGGATGGCGTCGGCAGCGGCGACGTAGAGGGTATCATCGGCCCAGGCCACGCCGAAGGGCGAGTTCAGCTTGGTCAACAGGTCGTGGCGCTCATCCACCTCGCCATCACGGTTCGTATCGCGCAGCAGAGTGATGAGATTGCTCTCCTTCTGCGCGCCACCGCCTCCGCCACGGGCCATCGACATGATGAAGCCGCGCACGTAGTCCTTCGGCCGCTCGGTCGGCTTGCCTTCCGGTGCCTTGCCCTGCACCACGAGGACGTCGCCGTTCGGCAGCGTGTGCACGGTGCGCGGATTGGCAAGATCGGTGGCGTAGGCGGATATCGTCAGCCCTTCGGGTACGGTGGGGGTCTCGCCGTCCTGCCAGCCGACCACTTCGGCGACCTTCAGGTCCGGGAGGAGCTCGGTCGACGGCTCCGGCAGCACTGGGTCGGGTCCGATCTGCTGGGTGACGTCGAAATCGCCGTTCTCTTCACTGCAGCCCACAAGCGCGAGCGCCAGGAGCGAGACTGTGGCGAGGGTGGAGGTTCTGGTCATAAAAGTCATCGTTCGACACTCCAGATCACGCGGGACCGTCGGCGGGCGGCAAGGACCACGGTCAGGAACGCCAGCACGACGGTGACGACGGAAAGGATGAGGCCGTTCGGCACGACCGCGGTCCAGCCGTCGCCTGCATGGACGAAGCTGTTGACGACGGCCACGGCGAGCATCAGGGCATAGCCGATGGCGGCTGCCCAACCGGGGCCCAGGATGCGCGTCGAGCGGCGCAGCATGTCCACGAGCCCGGCCAACAGACCAACGGCGCCGACGACCAGGCCGAAGAAGAGAAGCCAGGACGAGAAGTTGCTCCACATCAGGAACGAGGTTCGCCAGTAGGCGATGTCGGTTACCAGTGCGAGCGTGAAGCAGACGAAGGGAAAGGGCACGAAGAAGGTCCGTAGCGGAAATCCGGCCCTTCCGGTCGTGGTGGTGGTATAGGTGGTGGTCATCTCGGCGCCTCGATGCGAGTGGGTCGGACACGACAGTTACGGCTGACGACGACTTTTGTTCCAAGTGCTGGGACCGCTTGCTCCCATCCGCTTTGATGCCGGGCTATTGGAGCGGCCCGGACTCATGCTAGAGAGGCGCCAATTGCACCTGCGCCCGGCAGGCCGTCCGGCTCGTCCGGCGGCGGATCGAACGGCCATACCTTGAACGCGACCCTCTTTCGCTCCGTCCTTCACATTTCAGCATTGTGCGGCCTCTATCTGTCCGCTGCCATGTTCGTGCCCGCCATGGCCGATCTCTATGTCGGCCATCCGGACTGGCAGGTGTTCGCGATGTCGGGAATTCTCTGCGGCGGCATCTTCACGCTTGCGGCCGTTGCCACGAGCGGCCCGCCGCCCGTCTTCACCCGACGTTTCGGCTTCCTGCTCGTCAATGTAATGTGGACGACCTTCACCATCGTCGGCGCCATTCCCTTCTACCTGTCGAGCTACGACCTGACGCTGGCGCAGGCTGTCTTCGAATCGGTCTCCGGCATCACCACGACCGGAGGAACGGTGCTCGTGGGGCTGGACAATCTTCCGCCCGGCCTGCTGCTCTGGCGTTCTCTGATCGTCTGGCTTGGGGGCATCGGCATTGTCGGGCTTGGGCTTTTCATCCTGCCGGACCTGCGCGTCGGCGGATTGTCCTTCTTCAAGCTCGAATCCTCAGACACCAGCGAGAAGACGTTCTCGCGTCTTGCCAGCTTCACGCGCGCCTTCATGGCAATCTATTTCGGCATCACGCTCGCCTGCGCGATTGGCTATGCCTGGGCCGGCATGAGCGTTTTCGACGCCGTCAATCACGCCTTCACCACCGTCGCGACCGGCGGTTACTCGACCCACGACGCTTCGTTCGGCTATTTCCAGAGCCTCCCGCTTCTTTGGGTGGCAACCTTCTTCATGACGATCAGCAGCCTGCCTTTCTCGGTGATGATCCTGCTTGCGCTGCGCAAGCGGATCTCCGTGCTGCGCGATCCGCAGATCCTCGCCTTCCTTGGCTATCTGACGGTGCTGTCCACGCTCGTCGGCATCCATCACCACCTCACCAGCGACGTGGAAATCGGGCAGGCGCTGACGCACGCCTTCTTCAACATCAGTTCGCTTCTGTCGACCACCGGATTTGCCAGCCAGGACTATACGCTGTGGGGACCGTTTGCAGTGACTGTCGCTTTCTTCGCGACCTTCATCGGCGGCTGCACAGGGTCGACGGCGGGCGGCATCAAGGCCTATCGCTTTGTCGTCCTGTACGGCGTGGTGCGGGCAGGCCTTCAGCGGCTGATCTATCCCAGCTCGATCGCCATCGTCCGCTACGGCCGCCACACCGTGGAGCCGGAGGTTCAGCGGAGCATCTTCCTGTTCCTCGCCCTATACATGCTTCTCTGGGCTCTGGGTGCGATCGCCCTCGGGGCGCTTGGTTACGATGTGGCAACCGCGCTCTCCGGTTCGATCACCTCGCTCTCCAACGTCGGGCCGGGGATAGGCACGATCATCGGCCCCGCCGGCAATTTTTCCACCATCAGCGATCCCGCCCTCAACGTCATGTCGGCTCTCATGCTGCTGGGACGCCTGGAGGTGTTGACCGTGCTGGTGCTCCTGGTGCCTGTCTTCTGGCGCGATTGAGGCGGCAACCTGCAACCCGTTGACAGCCCTTCTGCGCATCTGCTCAAACCTTGGCCAGGAATGAGGAGCATGAGGAGGGCTCTATGGCTGGTTATGTGCTGGCGATCGACCAGGGAACGACGTCCAGTCGCGCGATCGTTTTCGACGAGAACATGAAGATCGCCGGGGTCGGCCAGAAGGAGTTCACGCAGATCTTCCCGAAATCCGGCTGGGTCGAGCACGACCCCGAGGAAATCTGGGGGAGCGTGGTGCTGACGATCCGCCAGGCGATCCGCAAGGCCGGCATCCGGGCCTCCGACATCGCCGCGATCGGTATCACCAACCAGCGCGAGACGGTCGTGGTTTGGGAGCGCGAGACGGGCCAGGCGATCCACAATGCCATCGTCTGGCAGGACCGGCGCACCGCGGGCGACTGCGAGCGGATGAAGGGGGAGGGGCTGGAGACCCTCTTCACCGAAAAGACCGGTCTGCTGCTCGATCCCTATTTTTCCGGCACGAAGCTCTCCTGGTTGCTCAAGAACGTCGAGGGTGCCAGGTCGCGGGCGGCAAATGGCGACCTCTGCTTCGGGACGATCGACACCTACCTCATCTGGCGGCTGACCGGTGGCCGGAGTTTCGTCACCGACGCCACCAATGCCTCGCGCACGCTGATCTACAACATCGCGCAGAACCGCTGGGACGATGACCTTCTCGACATCCTGGACATTCCCGCCGCCATGCTGCCGGAGGTGAAGGATTGCGCCGATGATTTCGGCGTCACCGACGAGCGGCTGTTCGGCGCGGCGATCCCGATCCTCGGGGTTGCCGGCGACCAGCAGGCGGCGACGATCGGTCAGGCCTGTTTCGAACCCGGCATGATCAAGTCCACCTATGGCACCGGCTGCTTTGCGGTGCTGAACACCGGCTCGGAGATTGTGCCGTCGAAGAACCGCCTGCTGACGACGATTGCCTATCGCCTGGATGGCGAGACCACCTATGCGCTGGAAGGCTCGATCTTCATCGCCGGCGCCGCCGTGCAATGGCTGCGCGACGGGCTGGGGATCATCCGCAAGGCGGAACAGACCGGGCAACTGGCCGACAGTGCAGATCCGGAGCAGGCCGTCTATCTCGTGCCGGCCTTTACCGGCCTCGGCGCCCCCCATTGGGACGCCGAAGCGCGCGGCGCGATCTTTGGCCTCACCCGCAATACGGGGCCGGCGGAACTGTCGCGGGCTGCGCTGGAGGCGGTCTGCTACCAGACCCGCGACCTCCTCGATGCCATGCACAAGGACTGGCAGAGCGATGGCCGACAGACGGTGCTGCGGGTGGACGGCGGCATGGTCGCCTCCGACTGGACGATGCAGCGGCTTGCCGATCTGCTCGACGCCCCCGTCGACCGCCCGACCATCCTCGAGACCACGGCGCTCGGCGCCGCCTGGCTTGCCGGTTCAAGGGCAGGCGTCTGGTCGGGGAGGAAGGAGTTTGCGCGCCGCTGGGCCCGCCAACGCTGCTTCGAGCCGCAGATGGACGATGATGTAAGGGAGGCGAAGATCCGCGGCTGGAAGGATGCGGTCAGGCGGACGCTGACCGGAGGATGACGGCGCCAGTCGGCACCTATTCGATGCGCTCGCCGGGATAAACGCCCCAGAGCGACGACTGGTCGACATAGCCTTCGACGCTGTTGCGGGGCAGGCTGACCTCGCACCAGCGGCCGTCGCAGGTCTTCACCTGCATCAACACCCGGGGGGAGAGCTGTGCCCGGACCGATGCGCCGGACGAAGCGGATCGCCTGAGCGGGATCGGTTCGCCGAGCCATGGCCCGACGATGGCGGTCCGGTCTCCGGACAGAAGCGCGCCCGACATCCAGCCGCTGACGCCCTCGAAGTCGCGTACGCGGCGCCAGTTGCCGTATTCCTCCGTGATTTCCAGCGGCAGACCTCGCTGCGTATAGAGCCAGCTGGTCGCATAGTCGGTGGACGGACCGATGCGCATGCGCGCCTTGGCAGCCTTCAGCGAGACGAACCGGGGAACGGCGTAGCCGGTTTCCCGGCCGCTGCGGAAGCCGGAGCCGGCATCCGCAGCGATTGCCGGCGGCAGGCCGGCCACCAGGGCGGCGACTGCAACGAGACCGGCCGCGCAATGGCGTGTGAATCTTCTGCTGATCATGCGGGTGCGAATGTCGTGCAGGCGAGCTTCGCCGCGATCAGTTGCACTTGCGCACTTCGTTCAGCGCCGCGGTCACGCCCTTCAGGGAATAGGCATAGCTGGTATTGGTGCCACGCTGCGAGGTCGCCTCGATGACGAGTTCGCGACCGGCCCGCATGGCGTTGACCATTTCCGGCTCATTCGCCTGGTTCTTCACCCAGGCAGCGTTGTCCTTCGGCGCCATGGTAAAGCTCTTGTCGTCGACGCGTACCCTGACCTCGGCCGCCGGATTGAGGGTGTAGCCCATGATCGCCTGCGGCGCGTAGCTCGAGCCCTGCGGCGCAACCAGCACGAAGTTGTCCCCATGATTTACGTTGCCCGGCTGCTTGGTCACGGGAACCGACAGCGCGTAGCAATTCTTCTGGCCGTTCTGGGTATAGGAATAGACGCCCCAGGCATCGAATTGCTTGATCCTGGTGGGCTGTGCGCTGGCGACCGCGGCCGATCCGAGCATGAGCGAAAGAGCAAAGCAGCACGTCCGGGTGAACATCTTGCCTCCATCTGTTTGCGTGCGTGGATGATGGCCCGCATGTCCCTGCGGAGCCGTCTCTGATAAGGCTCTAATACAGATGGTGAGGGTTACCGGGAAGTTAAAAGCCGACCCGGAATAGTGCATCTCCCGCTCACAAAGGGGTGAGGAGGAGCGTGAACGAGGGCGGGCGGCATGCGCCGTCCACCCTCTCTTCAGGACATGCGCCAACTTATGAACTCACGGGCTCGTTCATCGCCCAGAGGACCCCGAAAGGGTCGCGCAGCTGGCCGTAGCGGTCGCCCCAGAACATCACCTGGAGCTCCGTCACCACCTCCATACCGGCGTCCACGGCACGCTTCCACCAGGTGTCGATGCCCTCGACCGGCAGCATGACCGTGAAGGCCTGCGGTTTTTCGAGCGGATAGCCGTAGTCGGGGTAGGGGTCGCACAGCATCAGCGAACCACCGTTGATGTAGAGATGCACGTGCATGGTCCGGCCCTGATCGTCCGGCGGATGGGCGCCCGCGAATGTGGCACCTAGAGCGCGCTTGTAAAAGTCGGCCGCCTTCATTGCTCCGTCCACCTGCAGGTAGGCGACAATACCGCCCTTTACCGGTTCGGCTTCCTGCTGTGGCGTATTGGCTTCGACAGTCGTGTCCATCTCATTACCCTCCTGTTGCTCGCCCGCGTGGGCGGGTGCTTCAAGGACGGCTCAGGGGCGGCCGCGCCGACACGTCGGAGCGAATTTTTCAACCGCGCGCCAGGAACTCCTTGGTCAGCGCCTCATAGGCTTCCATCGGCGGGAACTCCGGGAAGCTGTGGGTGGCGCCGGTCGTGGCCCAGGGAAGCTTGGCGCTGGTGTAGGTTTCGACAAAGGGGGAAAACCATGAGGCGTCGTCGAGCATAGTCGGGCGGATGTTGACGAAGGCATCGAGGAAGGTCGCCTTCGTGAACATCCAGCTCTTGCAGTGCGGGCAGTGATAGTGATGTAGGTCATCGCCATGAACGCCGCCGATCACCGGTTCGCCCTCGAGTACCTCGAAACCCTCAGAAGGAATGGCGGCGCTGCAGGAAAAGGCGCTGGCGCTCATCTTCTGGCAGCCACGGCAGTGGCAGGCCATGGTCAGAAGCGGCGGCGCGCTGATGCGGATGCGTACCTGACCGCAGCGGCAGGAACCCTCCATCGGCAGGACTGGCATGGGCATGAGGTCTCCTCCCTACGATCTGGCCGGAATGGTCAGCCCACGGTCCACCGCGGGTCTCGCGAGACCTCGCTCCAGCCATCGGGGCACGTGCTTCAACTCGTCGTACTGCACGAGTTCGCCAGCGCCATAGAAGCCGATCAGGTTGCGAACCCAGCCCAGCATGGCGATGTCGGCGATCGTGTACTCGTCGCCCATGATCCAGTCGCGGCCGCCGAGCCGGGTCTCCAGTACCCGGATCAGACGGGCGCTCTCCTTGGCGTAGCGGTCGCGCGGGCGCTTGTCCTCGTAGTCCTTGCCGGCGAACTTGTGGAAGAAGCCGAGCTGGCCGAACATCGGTCCCATGCCGCCCATCTGCCACATCACCCACTGGATCGCCTCGTAGCGTGCGGCTGGATCGGCAGGAAGGAGCTTGCCGGTCTTTTCCGCCAGGTAGACCAGGATCGCGCCGCTCTCGAACAGCGCCAGAGGCTGCCCGTTGGGGCCGCCAGGATCGAGGATCGCCGGGATCTTGCCGTTCGGGTTCAGCGACAGGTATTCCGGACCCCAGGTCTCGTCCTGACCGATGTCGATGTAGTGCGCTTCGTAGGGCAGGGCCGTCTCCTCCAGCATGATCGACACCTTCACGCCGTTCGGTGTCGGTGCCGAATAGAGCTGGAGGATGTCCGGGTTCTTCGCCGGCCAGCGGCTGGTGATCGGGAACATGGAGAGGTCGGCCATAGGATCCTCGCAGGCGTTGCAGTCGTGCAGAACTATAGAGCGCCGGGTAATGGATGCCAGTCGAGCGCCTGACGTTTTGCGGCCGAAATGTGGCGGAAGGGGTTGTCCTTGCGAGGCGGCTGCGCCATCTACGCCCTCCTGATGCCGGCCGCCTCCCGCTCCGCGTGGGCAAGGCGAGGCTGCAGCGATCGCGCGTGTGCGAGGTGCCCCGGCTTTCGCCGACCCTATCCGGACGACCCGAAGGTCGTGGCACCGGCCGAAGAAAATGGAGCAGATGATGACGGACCTGAGCGCTTCCAGCGCAGACGAAGCCATTCCCGCGCCGGAGGGCAGAACGCAGATCATCGATACCGAGTACGAGATCGGCCAGGACAACATCAACTACCGGCGACGCTTCGTCTTCGAGCTCGACATCCACAACATCGTGTTCAGCGTCTCGGCGCTGACCATCGTTGCCTTCACCTTCCTGACGCTGATGTTCCAGACGACGCTCGGGCCGGTCTTCACCGCCATTCGCGACACGCTGACCTCGAACCTCGCCTGGTTCTTCCTTCTGGCCGGCAATATCTTCGTGATTGCCTGCGTTGCCCTCATCTTCCTGCCGGTCGGGCGTGTCAGGCTCGGCGGACCCGATGCAACGCCGGACTACAGCCGCATGTCGTGGTTCTCGATGCTCTTTGCCGCCGGCATGGGCATCGGGCTGATGTTCTACGGCGTGTCCGAGCCCCTCGGCAATTACACCGCTGCCTTCGAAGGGCCGGTGGTGGAGGATGGCGTGCGGACGGACTGGGCGCCGCTCGGTGGCGTTCCCGGTGACGAGGAGGGCGCACGCCGTCTCGCCATGGCCGCCACGATCTTCCACTGGTCGCTGCATCCCTGGGCGATCTACGCCGTCGTCGCGCTGTCGCTGGCGCTCTTTGCCTACAACAAGGGTCTGCCGCTGACGCTGCGTTCGGTCTTCTACCCGATCTTCGGCGAGCGCGTCTGGGGCTGGCCGGGCCATGTGATCGATATCCTGGCCGTCTTCGCCACCATCTTCGGCCTGTCCACATCGCTTGGCATCGGTGCCGAACAGGCGGGCGCCGGGCTCAATTTCCTCTTCGGGCTCCCCTCCGGCGTCGGGATGACCGTGTTCCTGGTGATCATCATCACCGGTGTCGCCACCGCCTCGGTCATCGCCGGCATGGACAAGGGCGTCAAGCGCCTGTCCGAGGCCAACATGGCACTTGCCTTCCTGCTCCTGATGTTCGTGATCCTGGTCGGCCCGACGCTGCAGATCCTGCGGAACTTCTTCCTGAACCTGCTCGCCTATGTGGAATACTTGCCGGCGCTGTCGAACCCGTTCGGTCGTGACGACGACAACTTCCGGCATGGCTGGACCGCCTTCTACTGGGCCTGGTGGATCAGCTGGTCGCCCTTCGTCGGCATGTTCATCGCCCGCGTCAGCCGCGGCCGGACAGTACGCGAGTTCCTGATCGCGGTGCTGCTCATCCCATCACTCGTCTCGACGCTCTGGATGACCGCGCTCGGCGGCACGGCGATCAGCCAGGTGGTTTCCCAGGGGCTGACCTCGGTGCAGGACGCGGCGCTCGAAATCCAGCTCTTCGAGATGTTGGCACACCTGCCGCTGACGCAGCTCACCTCGCTGATCGGCATCATCCTGGTGATCGTCTTCTTCGTCACCTCGTCCGATTCCGGCTCGCTGGTGATCGACACGATCGCGGCCGGCGGCAAGGTGAATGCGCCGGTTCCGCAACGCGTCTTCTGGGCGACGTTCGAGGGACTGGTTGCGATCGCGCTGATGCTGGGCGGCGGGCTTGCGGCGCTGCAGGCCATGGCGGTCTCCACCGGCTTTCCGTTTGCCATCGTACTGCTCGCGGCGACCTGGTGCCTGTTCAAGGGCCTGATGGCGGAACCGCGGCCGCTCTCCGGGACGCCCAAGGCCGCCTGAGCAGGCTGCCGGCCGCAGATTTTTTTTGCTGCGGCCGGTCGGCGGTGGCGCTACTCCTTCGTCTTCCAACGGAGAAGGAGTTGACGATGCTTTACGCAATCCTCTGCTATGCCGACGAGGAAAAGGTGTTTGCCTGGTCGAAGGAGGAAGAGGCGGCCGTGATGGGGCGTCTCCAAGCCGTGCAGGAGCCGCTCGCAAAGGCCGGCAAGCTCGGGCCGACCGGACGGCTGATGCCGACGACGGCGGCCACCACGGTGCGCAAGGGCAGGGACGAGCCGCTGGTCGTCGATGGCCCCTTTGCCGAGACGAAGGAAGTGCTGCTCGGCTTCTATACCGTCGACGTCGAGAACCTCGATGAGGCGATCGCCTTTTCCAAGGAACTCTCTGCCGTCAACCCTGGCTCGACCTCCTATGAGATCCGCCCATTCTACGTCTTCCATTACGGGAGTTCCCCCAGATGAAGGACCTCGCCTGGATCGATCTTGCGCTCACGGCGGCCCGGCCGCAGGCCATGGGCGCGCTCTTGCGCTATTTCCGTGACCTCGACACGGCGGAAGAGGCGTTTCAGGAGGCGTGCCTGAGGGCGATCCGAACCTGGCCGGACAAGGGGCCGCCGCGCGATCCAACCGCATGGCTGATCTTCGTCGGCCGCAACAGCGGCGTCGACCAGATCCGCAAGACGGCGCGCAACACCGCGCTGCCGGACGAGAACGTGCTGTCCGACCTCTCCGATGCCGAGGCCGACATGGCTGAGCGGCTCGACAGCTCGCATTACCGCGACGACATCCTGCGGCTGATGTTCATCTGCTGCCATCCGGACCTGCCGGCGACACAGCAAATTGCGCTGGCGCTCCGGATCGTGTCCGGCATCAGCGTCGCCCAGATTGCGCGCGCCTTCATCGTGTCGGAAAGCGCGATGGAACAAAGGATCACCCGGGCGAAGGCGCGCGTCGCCAAGGCGGGACTGCCGTTCGAGGCGCCAAGCGCCGCCGAGCGGGCCGAGCGGCTGCCGCCGGTCATGGCGATGATCTACCTCGTCTTCAACGAGGGCTATTCCGCGGGCATGAGCAATCCCGATGTTGCGGCGCTTTGCGAGGAGGCCATCCGGCTCGCCCGCCTGCTTCAGCGGATATTCCCGGCTGAGCCCGAGATCATGGGGCTTGCCGCGCTGATGCTGCTGCAGCATTCCCGCCGCGAGGCACGCTATGACGGAGAGGGGCAGATCATCCTGCTCGAGGATCAGGACCGCTCGCTCTGGGACCGACGGCAGATCGACGAGGCGCTGGCGCTGCTCGACAAGGCGATCCGCCACCGCAAGCCAGGGCCCTACCAGGTGCAGGCGGCGATCGCCGCGCTGCATGCACGTGCCGTGACGGCAGGGGAGACGGACTGGAAGGAGATCGAACTCCTCTACCAGCTCCTGGAAAAGCTCAGCCCGTCGCCGGTCGTCTCGCTGAACCGGGTTGTCGCCTTTTCGAAGCTGCGCGGCCCTGTCGAGGCGCTCGCCATGCTGGAACCCCTGGCGGATGCGCTGGACGGCTACTTCTATTTCCATGGCGTGCGCGGCGCGCTGCTTGCCCAGACGGGCGAGACTAGGGAGGCGAGGGAGGCATTCGGCCTGGCGATCTCCCTTGCCCGCTCGCCAGCGGAGGCCGCCCATGTGCGGCTGGAACTGGACAAGCTGAAGGAAGAAGCCATCCTCTCCTGAAATCTTCACCTCGCCATGTCGGCAAATGCGGCCGCCATCCGTCCTTGGGACATAACCAGATCATCGGAGGGATTGAAGATGGACATGACGAACAAGACACCGGGCCACGAACTCGTTCTGGTGCGCGAATTCGATGCGCCGCGCGAGAAGGTCTACAAGGCCTGGACCACGCCGGAGCTGATGAAGGTGTGGTTCTGCCCGGAGCCCTGGAAGGTGACCGAGGCCGATCTCGATCTTCGCGCCGGCGGGCGCTGCAATATCGTCATGGAAGGGCCGAATGGCGAGGTCATCCCGAACCGGGGCGTCTACCTCGAACTGATTGAAAACGAGAAGCTCGTGGTGACCGACGCCTTTACCGAAGGCTGGGTGCCGACGGACAAGCCCTTCATGGTGGCGACCGTGCTCCTGGAGGAGCTGCCGGGCGGGCGCACCCGCTATACCGCCCGGGCAATGCACTGGACGAAGGAGGACAAGAAGGCTCACGAAGAGATGGGCTTCCACGAAGGCTGGGGCAAGGCAGCCGACCAACTGGCCGCGTTGCTGGCGCGGATGTGAACGGGCGCAAGTCGAAGACGAGAGGGAAGGGGTGATCCCTTCCCATCTTTCGGTTGAAGCGATCGGTCTCCAAGCGTCCGCTAGGCCATACCCACCGCGCCAAGGCCTAATCTGGTTCATGAGAGACGCAAGAAACGGTCTGTTGAGCCGAAGCGAAACTCATGCAGACATGGGCGGCACTCGTTTCCACATCTTCGGCCCGACCATGAAAGCTGTGCCTCTCGCTATCGCATCGTTTCTTGTGTTTGCCGCTGCGGCCTCCGCCCAGCCTGCGCCATCGCTCTACACGACCTGCGAGAAGCTGGTGGAGGATTTGAAGGATTTCCATCCACCCGAGGGCGATCTCGTTGTTATCGAGGTGACCGGCCCGCTGGAAGTGGCCGAGACCGGTGACGGCCTCGCCTATATGGGCGTCTGCGGAAACCAGGCGCCGAAGGTCATGTGCGTCACCTACAAGCTGAACGGGTTCGACGTCGGCGATCGCGTCACCGTTACCGGCTCCTTTCGGCGGCTGGAGCCGGACTTCATTGTGCTCGACCCCTGCCTGAACTCGCCTCCGGGACGGGGGTAAGCCAGTTCCGGAAGCACATGAACTGCTTCTCGCTTCGATTCCGCTGTCATGCGCAAGCGATTGACCACGCCTGTCTATTCAACCCATTTGATCCAGCTGGACCTGTCGCGTCTCTCCCCTTGGAGGGGCGCTGCGGGCGAGGTAGAGCTCGGCGAGGATCAGGTTCGGCACCCAGGCCAGGAAGGAGATGGTCGGGTAGCTGACATCGAAGGGGATGCTGAGCGCCCCGGCAATTGCGAGATAGACGCGCAGGTTGACGGCCGCAAAGGTGAGGGCCCAGGAGCGGATCATCCAGCGGCGGTGGTCGGGGAAGCGACGCTCGCGAGCCCGCTGCCAGCCATAGCCGATCGTGACGGCCCAGATCACCGACAGGCTGCCGAAGCCGGCCATGGCGACCGGACCCATCGTGGTGCCAAGCGCGAGGACCAGCCCGGTGACGGCGCCGATCAGGCAGGCGACGGCATAAACGCGCCCCGTCCAGCGGTGCACCGCGGGCCGCGTTCGCAGCAGCCGCCCGACGAACTGGAAAGACCCGATCAACAGGGCCGTGGCGGCGGCAGCCGCGTGGAGGGGGAGCCAGGGCATGGCAAAGGCGTTGGCGACAATCTTCGGCGGCATCGGGCCGACGCCGATGACGTAGCGGTAGGAGGCGGCTGCGACCGCTACGCTGGCGAAGGTAGCGATAAGCCAGGCGACATTCCCAAGCGCCGGTACGCGTTGCATGACTGCATTCATGGGTCGATCTCCACATGTTGCTGCCAGAAAACTCGCTCCCTACCGAAGCCGGCGCCAGCCGGATTTCGCCAATGGTGCCATGGCTTCGCGAGCGGTGCGGGATCGGGTAGGCTCGCATCTCGACTTCCGTCCTTCCCTGGGGCAAGAAACGGCAATGCGGCATGTCTCGGAGCTTGGCCTCTTCATCCTGATCGGCGCGGTTCTCGCGGTCCTTGGGCCCTATGGCACGGTGGAGGATCCAGTCCTTCCGCGAGCGCTCTTCTGGCTGGGCACGATCATGGCCGGCGGTGTGGTCGGCATCCTGTTCGACACGGTCATGCAGCGATGGTTGAAGGAGCCGTGGCTGCGCATGGCGGTCGTCTCGGTGGTGATGACGCCGGTGGTGACGCTGATCGTGCTGCAGGCGATGAACCTGCTGCTCGGTCACGACCACGCTGTCATGTCCCCCTTCACGCGGCAGCTGCTCTGGCAGGTTCTCATCGTCTGCCTCGTCGTCATGGGTCTGCGGACGCTCGTGCAGCGCAGGCCTGAACCGGTGATCGAAACGCGTACCGTGATTGCGCCGCCGCTGCCGGAGGCGGAGGCGAGGCTGCGCGGCCGGCTTTCCGCCCGGCGGCGGACGGCGCGGCTGATCGCGCTGGAAGCCGACGATCATTACGTGCGGGTCCATACCGATGCTGGCATCGAGCTCCTCACCCTGCGTTTCTCCGATGCGGTGGAGGAGCTCTGTAGCGCGCATGGCTATCGCGTCCACCGGTCCTGGTGGGTGGCGGCCGATGCCATCCGTTCGGCCCGCTGGCGGCGGGGAAGCGGAGAGCTGGAGCTGGAGGACGGGTCACTGGTTCCGATCAGCCGCAGCGGCGCGCCCTTGCTGCGCGCTGCGGGCTGGCTCTGAGGCCAGGCGACGGCCGCGGGGGAGGTCCTTCCCGCGGCCATCATCCGGTCCGCCGCCGTGGTCAGAGGCGGGCTTCGAGGATCAGGTTGAACGGCGTCTGCATCGCCCGGCGGAAGCGGGTGAAACCCGCCTTGCGGAAGATGTCCTTCAACCTTGCCTCGCCGGCCTGGGCGCCTAGGACGGTGTGGCCGCCGTCCGAGATCGCATGGGCGCAGCAGATCGTCGTCGAGGCTGCGTAGTAGAGCCGGCCGACGGGCGAGATGTTGTCTTCGACCCGGTCGTTGGCGAAGGGCTCAACGAGCATCACCGTGCCGTCGTTGGCGAAGGGCTCAACGAGCATCACCGTGCCGTCCTTGGCCAGGGCTCTGGCCGCATGCGTGGCGGCTGCCACCGGATTGCCCATGTCGTGCAGGCAGTCGAAGAAGCAGATGAGGTCATAGCCGGTTCCCGGGTAGTTCTCTGCCCGTGCCGTGGAGAAGGTCACCCGGTCGGAGACGCCAGCCTCCTTCGCAACCTCGTGGGCCTCCAGCACTGACTTGTCGTGCGTATCGAAGCCGTGGAACTTCGACTTGGGGAAGGCTTCCGCCATCAGCACGGTCGAATGGCCGTGGCCGCAGCCGACATCGGCGACCCGTGCCCCTGCCTTCAGCTTGTCGACCACCCCGTCGAGCGCCGGCAGCCATTCCGGCACGAGGCTGGCGCGGTAGGCGTTGCGGTAGAAGGACGCGACCCCGCAGAAGAGCCGGCCGTCATGGTCGCCCCAGGGAATGCCGGCGCCGGTGCGGAAGGCTTCCACGGCTTTTTCCTCGTCCGCCCACATCGAGGCCGGCGTCGCCCAGGCATTCGGGATGAACACGGGGCTGTCCTCGTTCGCCAGCACGAAGGCCTGTTCCGGCGTCAGTTCATAGGTACCGCTGACGGCGTGGTAGGTCACATAGCCGCCCGCGACCTGCGAGTTCAGCCATTCGCGGACGTAGCGTTCGGCGCAGCCGGCGCGGCTGGCAATCTCGCGCGAGGTGAGCGGCCCGCGATCTGCCATCGCCTTGTAGAGGCCGAGCCGATGGCCGAGGCTGACCATGACGCCGCCATAGCCGGCGGAGAGGTCGCTGACGACGCGGCCGACCAACGTGTCAAGCTTGGTGCTGTCGATTGCCCTGGTTTGCAAGGTATCCATGATGTTTCTCCTGGTTGAAAACCTCCGTTCGAGGTGAGGAGACCATCGCAGGCGGGGAGGCCAGGCGGCAGAGCGGTGCCGGCCAGAACCGAGCCATTTGCGCCATTGGATGATGAAGCGCTTCATCTACGCCATGGTGCCCGATGCGCTTCGGGCATAAGATGGTCCTCGTCAGGGACGGACGATGGACAAGTCAGTCGGAGAAAAGAACGGCGGGCCGCAGCCGCTTCATGTCAGCCTCCTGGCGTTGCCTGAGGCGGCAGTGTCGACGCTGAGCGGCATCTTCGACGTCATGAACGCCTTCTCCATTGTCCCCGCCGGCGTTGGCATCCCGAAGACGCCGCCGTTCCACGTCGAGATCGTCGGCGAGCGGTCCGGCCCGCTG
Source organism: Pseudorhizobium flavum (assembly GCF_902502825.2). The sequence goes on along the minus strand of NZ_LR723670.1, from coordinate 2,466,801 downwards.
ACACTTGCGAGCCACGTGCCGATGATGGTGCAACGGCCAGTTTCCGACATAGAGCGCACCGATATCGTCATCGTGCCGTCGGTGGTGCTCTCGGCAGATGGCTGGGCGAAGGGTCGCTATCCGGAGCTGGTCGACTGGTGCTGCAGGATGCACGCGAAGGGCGCGCTGATCTGCTCTGCCTGTTCGGGGATTTTCCTGCTTGCCGAAACGGGGATTTTCGATGGCGCCGACGCGACCGTCCATTTCGGCTATGCCGACACCTTCCGCCGCGCCTATCCGCAGGTGCCGATCCATCCGGAACAGGTGCTGGTGGTTGCCGGCCAGAGGGAGGAGTTGATCACCTCAGGCGCGTCGATGACGTGGCACGATCTCGTGCTCTACCTGATCGCCCGCCATGCGGGGGCGACGGCGGCGCAGACGGTGGCGCGCTACTTCGCGCTGCAATGGCACCAGGACGGGCTTTCTCCCTACATGGTGTTCGAGGGCAGGCGCGACCACGGCGACCAGGCGATCCAGACGGCGCAGGATTGGCTGGCAGGCCACTTCTCCGTCGCCAATCCACTGGAGGAGATGGCGAGGAAGGCGGGGCTGACGGAGCGAACCTTCAAGCGGCGCTTCACCCAAGCGACCGGCATGAGCCCGATCGCCTATGTCCAGCGCCTGCGGATCGAGGAGGCCAAGCGCCGGCTGGAACGAACCGAGGCGTCCGTCGACGAGATCAGCTGGCAGGTGGGCTACGAGGAGCCCGCCTTCTTCCGCCGGCTGTTCAAGCGGGTAACGGGGCTTTCGCCCGGCGTCTACCGCCGCCGGTTCCAGGTGCCGGATTTTGCCAGGCGGTGAGCGGGGCCACGCTGAATCTCGAGCCATCTAATCCGTCGAACGGATCGTTCGACGGATTAGCATTTGCCGATCGCGCCACGGCTCTCTATCTCCGGGAAAACCTTCGGATTGGATGCCGCCCATGGAACTCGGACTCTATACCTTTGCTGACGTCGACCCCAATGCCGCCGACAAGGGAGCGGCGGGAGCGCAGCGCCTGAAGAACCTGCTCGAGGAGATCGAGCTTGCCGACCAGGTGGGGCTCGATGTCTTCGGGCTCGGCGAGCATCACCGGCCTGACTATGTGGTTTCCTCGCCGGCCACGGTTCTGGCAGCAGCGGCGGCGAAGACGAAGAACATCCGGCTGACGAGTGCGGTTTCGGTTCTTTCCTCCGACGAGCCGGTGCGGGTATTCCAGCAGTTTTCCACCCTCGACCTTCTCTCCAACGGCCGGGCAGAGATCATGGCCGGGCGCGGCTCCTTCATCGAATCCTTCCCGCTGTTCGGCTACGATCTCGGCGACTACGACCAGCTGTTCGCCGAAAAGCTCGACCTGCTGATGGCGATCCGCGACCAGGAAGTGGTCACCTGGACCGAAGGGCAGTTGCGGCCGCCGATCAACGGGCGCGGCGTCTACCCGCGGCCGCTGCAGGAGAAGCTGCCGTTGTGGATCGCCGTTGGCGGCACGCCGCAATCGGTGGCGCGAGCGGGCGCGCTCGGCCTGCCGGTGGCGCTCGCCATCATCGGCGGCGAGTACCCGCGCTTTGCGCCGCTCTTCCACCTTTATCGCGAAGCGGCGCGGCGGGCGGGCAATGACCCTGCGACGCTGAAGACCAGCATCAACGTGCACGGCTTCATCGCCGACACGACCGAGCTTGCGGCCGACCAGTTCTACGGGCCGCAGGCGTCGGTGATGGACCGCATCGGCCGCGAGCGCGGCTGGGGGCCGACCAACCGTGCGCATTACGATGCTGCGCGCGGACCCATCGGCAATCTCTTCGTCGGCGATCCGGAACTGGTGGCGGAGAAGATCGTCGCGGCCCACAAGGTGTTCGGCAATGACCGCTTCCTGATCCAGATGGCAATCGGGCTGATGCCGCACGACCAGATCATGCGCGGGATCGAGCTCTACGGCACGAAAGTCGCGCCGCTGGTCAGAAAGGCATTGACCGGCTCGGCGGATGGCGGCAAACCCGCCGCCAAAACCGGATGATGGAATGATCGTTAGAACGGAAGACGAGCTCGCCAAGCTCAAGGATGTCGGGCGCCTCTGCGCCATCTCGATCGAGACGATGGCGAAGGCGCTTGAGCCGGGCATCACCACCGCCGAGCTCGATGCGATCGGGCGCAAGGTGTTGGAAGATAACGGCGCCCAGTCCGCGCCGGAATTCTGCTACAAGTTTCCGGGCGCCACCTGCATCAGCGTCAACGAGGAAGTGGCGCACGGTATTCCCGGTGCGCGGGTGATCCAGGCGGGCGATCTGGTCAATATCGACGTGTCCGCCGTCAAGGACGGCTTTTTCGGCGATGCCGGCGCGTCCTACGCGGTGCCGCCGGTGACGCGGCAGGTGGAAAAACTCTGCCGCGACGGCCGCCGGGCGCTCTGGACCGGGCTGCAGCAGGTGAAGACCGGGCGGCCGCTTGCCGGGATCGGCAATGCGATCGGCGCCTTCGCGAAAAAGAACCGCTACACGCTGATCCAGAACCTTTCGAGCCACGGCATCGGGCTGACGCTGCACGACGAGCCGAAGGAAGTGCCGACCTGGCCGGACCCGACGGAGACGCGGGTCATCGAGGAGGGGCTGGTCTTCACGGTCGAGCCCTTCCTGTCGCTCGGCGCCGACTGGGCCGAGGACGGCGACAACGGCGATCCCTGGACGCTCTACAGCGAACCGCGGGCGCCGACGGTGCAGTACGAGCACACCATTGTCGCCACGAAGAACGGGCCGATCATCCTGACGCTGCCGGATTGAGCGAAGAATGCGGGTCCCGGCGAAGGGTTCAGTCATTGAACCGACTCCGCCAGGGTGTCCCGCACTGCTGCGGGGCGGGTGGTCCGGGGCGGCTTCATGCCGTCCCGTCGCTGGCGACATCATGTCGCTGATCCGAATCGATTCGACTTCCTGACTTTAAGTCACAACCGCCGCTGAGGTTCAGACGCCGCAGTGGCGGTCCGCGGTCGCGGTTAACCGTGCCCTAAGGCGGGAGCCCAATTCCTCCGCCATCTGGTGCATGCGGTGCCGAAGTGAGGCAGACGTGGCGCGTTTGTGAACTTTTGGCGTTCGGGGGAGCTGTGGAAAACGTCCACGCGAGGAACTGCAGACAGGCAGAAGGCCACGGAAGCGGGTTCCCGTGGCCTTCTTGTGCTCGTGTACTTGGGCCGGATCAGGAGGACGCCATCCAGTGGACCTGGCTCAGGTCCTTGTCGAGATAGACCTGGAGCGCGATCTCCGAACCGCCCGTTCCGGGCAGCGTGGTTGCGTAGGCAGCAAAGCCCTGGTCCAGCAGTGCCGCCAGAAGTCCGGCCGAGGCGGACGGAAGAAAGCCAAGCTGGCTGCCGTCGCCACGCAGAACCGCGATGCTGGCTGGGTCATAGGCCCGCTCCGGGCGCCGCTCCAGCTGCAGGATTTCGTTCGGCTCAGGCGCTTGCGCCTGAGGGAACTGGTCCCGGTTGGCGACATAGGAACGCAGCAATCCGACCCCGCCCGTCGGTCCGGATGCCGCCGCGGCGGCACCCGTTGCGAAGGGAAGCGCAGCCAGGGCCCCGCCTGCTCCCGCAAGGAAGGAACGCCTTTCCATGACGACCTCCTAGAGCTGTTCTGCCTGGGCGCCGCTGTTGGGCTTGGCCCGGCCGAGGTTCGGCTTTTCGCCCAGCGGCTGCATCGGGCGGCTGGAGAAGGAGCCGTTGCCGTCGATCGACTGGCCTTCGGTCCAACGCCCCTGTACCGGCTCGCTGCCGTCGTTCTGGAAGCCCAGGAAAGCGTAGCTGAATTCCTGGTTCTCTTGCTCCTGCGGGAAGCTGTTGGGGATCGGGAAGACTTCCTGCGCGCCGCCGAGTTCCTCGAGAGCTGCCATCCACTGGTTCTGGTGCATGGTATCGCGGGCGATCAGGAAGGACAGCATGTCCTTCATGCCTGGATCATTGGTCATGTTGTAGAGGCGAACCGCCAGGATGCGGCCCGTCGACTCCGCCGTCACATTGGCCGTCATGTCGGCGGCGATATTGCCGCTGGCGTAGATATGCGACATGTCGAAGGGCACGCCGTCGGAATCGACCGGCATGGCAGAGAGACCGGCGGACAGCAGGTTCTTCAGGTTGATGCCGCCGAGCACAGCGCCGCCGACCGGGTCATTGGCGACCTCCTCGCGAAGGCTGAGCGGAGCGCCTTCGAGATTGAGGGCCACCGCCGTCGCCAGCATCTCGATATGGCCGAGTTCCTCAGCTGCGGTGTTCATCAGCAGGTCGCGGAACTTGGGATCGCCGCGGGCGCCACAGGCCTGGAAGAAATACTGCATAGCGACGCGGATCTCGCCCTCGACGCCGCCGATCGCCTGCTGCAGCGCACGCGCGAACAGCGGATCGGGATTTTCGACACGCACGGGATACTGCAGCTTGCCGTCGGTATAGAACATGACTCTCTCCTTCATGTTGGGGACGGGCGTCGAACAAGACGAATCCGGCAAGGTTCCTGAGGGATTTTTGGCGGACGCGCTTTTATGTGATGCAGGCTGCGACCGCGATCGCGGGTGGCCCGATATGCGGGCCACCTCCTTTGCTCATGAGAGATGGGCAACGGATGCGTTTCAGGCTCCGAAGCGCTCAATCACGTCCCGCAGAGAGACGTGGCCGAGGCAGGCATCGCTCCCTGGCGCATCGCGACCCCTCCCACGCTCGCATCAACGCACGCCACGAAACACCCGTACTGGTCACCGATGCCGGGCACCCGCTGTCCGAGACAATGGCCATCGCAGCCTGGCTGGAGGCGCGGGATACGCAGCGGCGCTCGCCGGGATAATCCGACTGTCTCGCATCGCATGCTGGCGCTTGAACTCCGCAAGCTGGAGAAAGCCGGTATCGTGCGGCGAACCAGTTACGCGGGCTATCCGCTCCGGGTGGAATATGATCTGACGCCTGCCGGGCGGCAGCTTGTGCCGCTGGTCGACGCGATCGGCGACTGGTGGGAGGACCTGCATCCCTTGAGTGGTGAGGTTGCCGAGGCCCGGTCCGTCGCGTGAGCCAGCCTGTCGAGTACGGGGTGATCGATCATCTCCCATGGGGAGATGCATGAGGATTTGTGGTTTGTCGTGCCGGCGCGGGGGTGCGATAAGCCGTTCATGGCAGCACGCTTTCCTGGCGAACACGCTTCTCCCTTCCTGATCGGCCTTGCCGGCGGTGCCGCCATGGCCGCCGCAATGGGTTTCGGCCGCTTCGTCTATACGCCGATCCTGCCAGGCATGATGGAAGGGGCCTCGCTCTCCGCCGCCGATGCCGGGCTGATCGCGGGTGCAAACTTCGCCGGCTATCTCCTGGGTGCCGTTCTTGCCGGGTTCGGATGGGCAGCGGGGCGGGAGAGGGCGGTGGCAGTGCTCGGCCTCGTGGCGACGGTTGTCCTGCTCGCGGCCATGGCCATGGTCGAGGGCCTTGCCGCCTTCACGGTCATCCGCTTTCTCGCCGGACTGGCGAGTGCACTCGCCATGGTCTTCACGTCGTCCATCGTGCTGGCACAGTCGGCACGCGGCGAGTCGGTGCAGATCCTGCATTTCGGCGGCGTCGGCCTTGGCATCGCGCTTTCGTCGGCGCTGGTCTTCGTCTTCAACCTGATTGCCGGAGACGGCGCCCATGGCTGGCGGAGCGAGTGGATCGGCAGTGCGGTTGCCGCTGGTATCCTCGTGATGCTTGCCATGCGGTTCCTGCCGCGCCCGACCGGCGGGCAGGCGACGGTGCGCGAGCCGCAACTTGTCTGGGACCGGCCGCTTCTGCTGGTCACCGCGTCCTACGGACTGTTCGGCTTCGGCTACGTGATCACGGCCACCTTCCTGGTGACCATGGCGCGCGCGGCTGATGCCGGCACCTCTATCGAGTTCCTGGCGTGGCTGGGGACAGGTCTTGCGGCCGCCCTGTCGCTCGTTCTCTGGCGCGGGTTCGTGCGGCGGTTCGGCCTGGTCGCCACCTATGCCGCCTGCATTGCCGTCGAGGCGGTCGGGGTTCTCGCTTCGGTTCTGCTGCCACCAGCGGCCGGCGCGCTTGTCGGTGGCATATTCCTGGGCCTTACCTTCATGGCGGTGACGGCTTACGGCCTGCAACTGGGACGTCGGTTGGCGGCGGACAGCCCACGGCGGGCGCTTGCATCGATGACGGCGGCCTTCGGGATAGGTCAGATCATCGGGCCGCTGGTGGCGGGTTGGCTGGCCGAGGCGAGCGGCTCCTTCACCTGGCCGACGGTGCTGGCGGCATCCGTGCTGGCGGTTTCCGCGGCGCTGGTTGCTCCGCTTCTCGCGCCCGGTCCTACAATCCGCTGAGGGTATTGCCGTCGTCTGGACGGTGCCGCTGATTACAATTGGGTAAGGGAGCGGCGACGGCATTGCTGGTCACACAGTTCTGCCCTAGTTTGCGGCCACCTAGCAGAGGCCCTGACGGGCGAAATCCAGCCAAGCGAGCCTGCCCCACGTGTTCAAGTCATTCTTCCCGCAGCCGAAGCTGTTCTTCACGTCCACCGCCATTTGGTCCATTCTCGCCATCGTGTTCTGGTACACGATGGGCGAAGACCTCGGCGCCGCCTTCGGCATGCCGCCGGTTCCCGTCAACGACGCGCCGGAGGTCGGCATATCTACCTTCTGGTCGCCGGCGTTCCTGTGGTTCTACATCTACTTCGCCCTGGTCACGCTGGTCTTTGCGGCGTTCTGGTTCTGGTACCAGCCGCATCGCTGGCAGATATGGTCGGTGCTCGGCTCTGCGCTCATCCTCTTCACGACCTATTTCCAGGTGCAGGTGAGCGTTGCGATCAACAACTGGTACGGGCCATTCTGGGATCTCGTGCAGCAGGCGGTATCGCAGTCGGCGCCGGTGACGGCGGAGCAGTTCTACGGGCAGATCGCCATCTTCCTGGGGATCGCCATGGTGGCGGTGGCGGTGGCGGTCATGACGCGTTTCTTCGTCAGCCATTACATCTTCCGCTGGCGCACTGCGATGAACGAATACTACATGTCGCAGTGGCCGAAGCTGCGCCGTATCGAGGGTGCATCCCAGCGCGTGCAGGAAGATACGATGCGCTTCTCCTCGACCGTGGAAGGACTCGGCGTCAGCTTCATCGATTCCATCATGACGCTGATTGCGTTCACGCCGGTGCTGATACGCCTGTCGCAGAACATCACCGAACTGCCGCTGGTCGGCGAGATTCCTTACCCGCTGGTGACGGCCGCAATCCTCTGGTCACTGTTCGGCACAGTGTTCCTGGCACTGGTGGGCATCAAGCTGCCGGGACTCGAATTCCGCAACCAGCGTGTCGAGGCTGCCTACCGCAAGGAGCTCGTCTATGGCGAGGACCATGCCGATCGCGCCGAGCCGATGACCGTGGCGGAGCTGTTCGACAACGTGCGGCGCAACTACTTCACGCTCTATTTTCACTATCTCTATTTCAATATCGCCCGCATCTTCTACCTGCAGATCAACAACATCTTCTCGCTGCTGATTCTGGCGCCGTCGATCATCGCGGGGAAGATCTCGCTCGGTGCGCTCAACCAGATTTCGGGCGCCTTCGGGCAGGTGACATCGTCGTTCCAGTACCTGGTTTCCTCCTGGCCGACGATCGTCGAGCTGCTATCCATCTACAAGCGCCTGCGCGCCTTCGAAGCCGCGATCGACAACCAGCCTCTGCCGGAGATCGACCAGCATTACCTGGAGCGGGAAGCAAGAGGCGGCGAATTGGAAGCCGACCGCCCGACCTGACGGCAGCATGCTTGGCCGCGCCGGAGCGATCCGGGCGGTTGGGTGGGGAGAGGGCAGGCGGTGGCATAAGGGGTTGGTGTTTCAGGCGTTCCGCCTGCCCCGGCTGCATATTCTGTCGGAAATCGTACCTGCACTTCCGGCAGTCCTCACAGCCGTCACCGGCGCCGAGCCTTGAACCCAAGTGGGCAGCCGGTTCGCGACCCGGCATCCCCTTCCGATGACGCTGCCATTGTCGCAGCATCGGCGGGCGGGGGGATGAACAGGGAGGATGGCGGTCGCTATGTCGTTGAAGATGCAGGACTGAGGCTCCGCGACGGACGGAAAACGTCCCCGGGAACTGCCCTACAGGCCTGAGACATCTTGGCCCTCGCGACCCTCCATCTCCTTTATCGCCTCGCGATAGGTGACGCAGCCGACGTCCGGTTGGCCGCAGACCTCGGTGACGAGGCGCTCCATGGCCCGCCAGTAGGCGCCGCCGTTCATTTCGACGAAATGGAGGCCGATCTGCAGAGGGATGCGGTCGCCTTCATATTGCCGGTCGAAGGCCGTGCGGAAAGCGGCATAGGCACGCTCCTCGAATTCGGCCGAGCGGCTCGGGTTCTCGACGCCGGCCGAGTGGCGGATGAAGAGATTATAATCCATGGCGATGATCGGGCGGCTCTTCGGTCCTTCCGGAATAAGGGGAAGACCAAACGCAAGCACGCCCTTCCGCTCCTTCGGCATCAGCGGCCCCTTGGTCACCGTGCTGGCGTCATAGACGAAGCCTTCGGCGCGCGCGGCCTCGAACAGGCTGTCGGGGGCGGAGAGATAGGGCGCGCGAAAACCGTCGATGCCGGCCACGAAGCCGTTCCAGCCCTCCGGTTCCTCCGCCGCCGCGTCATTCGTCGCCCAGGCGCCCGAGAGGATGGCGCGAAAGCTCTGCATCTCGTTCTTCCAGTCGGATACCGACCAGTCCGCGCCATCGAAATGGCCGCAGGTGTGGCTGGCGATCTCATGGCCTTCCCGGTGAGCCTGCCAGACATGGGAAAGCCGGGTGCGGGCTTCCTCGCGCGTTTGCGCAAAGCCGATATTCGAGCGTCCTGCCTTGTGATGAGGGCCCTTGTAGGCGGTAGCGTCCTCGCGGGCGATGACCAGCGAGCAGGAGAGGAAATAGGTGAAGCGGATATCTGTCTTGCGGGCGAAGTCGCGGCTGCGCTGCCAGAGCCCATTGTCGCCTCCGCCGTCGAAGGAGACAAGCAGGAGCTGGCGCGGCCGATTCGCCTCTTCCGCGATCGAAAGGGTGGAAAGGCCGAGGAAGAGGGCGAGGCAGAGGGAAAATCGATAAAGCATGGGCACCACGGATACAAAGGCAGGCTGCCTTGTGTGGCGCGAATGCGGCGAAGCTTTGGAGAGGCTGGCAGGTCGCGGCGTTTCCGGGTAATTCGAGAGCAGGGATTCACATCAACGGGGACGTCCGCATGCTCCTGCTCGTCATCAGCCTCATCCTGTTCCTCGGCATCCACCTGACGCGCGTGATCGCGCCCGGCTGGCGGGCCTCGGTCATTGCCGCCAAGGGTGAGCGGGCATGGAAGCTCGGCTATACGCTCGCCAGCATCGCGACGCTCGTCCTGGTCGTCTATGCCTTTGGGCAGGCGCGGCAGGTGACGGGGATCCTCTACACGCCACCGGTGTGGATCGCGCATCTGTCATCGCTGCTGATGCTCGTCGCGATGATCTGTCTGGTCGCGAGCCTGATGCCGCCCGGCCACATAGCGACCAAGACGAAGCACCCGATGGTGTTGTCGGTGAAGATCTGGGCCTTGGCGCATCTGCTCGCCAATGGCGAAACCTCCTCCGTCATCCTGTTTGTAGCCTTCCTGGCCTGGGGTGTGGTGCTGAGGATTGCCCTGAAGCGGCGCGAACGGAACGGCGAACTGGTGCGTAAGCCCTTCGTGTCGGCGCGCTATGACGCCGCTGCCGTGGTGATCGGCACCGTGGTCTACCTGCTGTTCATCTGGCGGCTGCATGTCTGGCTGATCGGCGTCCAGCCGCTGCCGATCTGAGAATCGCTGCTTCACCCCTTACATCATGCGGAAAATGCGCTAGAAGGCGCCTTTCCGCATGATCGATGATGATGGGCCCTGCGGGGCCGGAGACTTTGATGGCGCAAGACAACGACAGCTTTATCCGCGAGGTGAACGAGGAACTGCGTTCCGACCAGTTCAAGAACGCCTGGAGCCGCTACGGCAAGATCGCCATCGGCGTCGCCGTCGTCATCGTGGTCGCCACGGCGGGCCATCGCGGCTACGAATACTGGCAGTCACACAACGCATCCCAGTCAGGCGACCGCTTCCTGGCGGCGTTAAACCTTGCTTCCGAAGGCAAGCATGACGAGGCGCTGGCGGCCTTCCAGGCGCTTGAGCAGGATGGCACCGGCGATTATCCCGTGCTGGCGCAGATGCGGGCGGCGGCCGTTCAGGCGGAAAAGGGCGACACGGCAGGCGCAGTCACGGCGTTCCGGGCCGTTTCCGCCCGCAGTTCGGCACCCGACGCCATGCGCGACGTGGCGAAGCTTCGCGCTGCCTGGCTGCTGATCGACACAGGCACCTATGAAGAAGTCTCGGCCGAAGCGGAGGTCCTGACCGGGGGCAACCACGCGCTGCGCAACTCCGCGCGCGAGGCGCTGGGGCTTTCTGCCTACAAGGCCGAGGACATGGCGCGCGCGAAGGAGTGGTTCCAGGCGATTGCCGACGACGCGACCGCGCCACGCAATGTCGCAAGCCGCGCGCAGATCATGCTCGACAATATCGCCGCATCCGGCAAGGCGCCCTAAATCCTGCATAAGGGAAGGGCTGAAGGAATAGACGCATGAGCTTCACGGTCGCGATCGTCGGACGCCCGAATGTCGGCAAGTCCACGCTGTTCAACCGGCTGGTCGGCAAGAAGCTCGCGCTGGTCGACGACACGCCGGGTGTGACGCGCGACCGCCGTCCGGGCGACGCCAAGCTCGTCGACCTCCGCTTCACCATCATCGATACGGCAGGGCTTGAAGAGACAGGGCCGGACACGCTGGAAGGCCGTATGCGGGCACAGACCGAATTGGCGATCCAGGAAGCCGACCTGACGCTCTTCGTCGTCGACGCCAAGATGGGACTGACGCCGCTCGACAAGACCTTCGGCGAACTCTTGCGCCGCAGCGGCAAGCCGGTGGTGCTGGTCGCCAACAAGTCAGAGGCGCGCGGCTCCGACGGCGGCTTCTACGACGCCTTCACGCTGGGGCTCGGCGAACCCGTGCCGATCTCGGCAGAGCACGGGCAGGGCATGATCGACTTGCGTGACGCGATCGTCGAGGCAATCGGCGAGGAGCGCGCCTTCAGCGATGACGACGAAGACGAGGCCGTCACGGACGTCGCCGTTCGGGCTTCCGAGGTGGAAGGCGACGAGGACGAGGAGATCGAGCCGGCCTATGACGAGACGAAGCCGCTGCGCGTGGCGATCGTCGGGCGGCCGAACGCCGGCAAGTCGACGCTGATCAACCGATTCCTCGGCGAGGACCGGCTGCTGACGGGGCCCGAGGCGGGCATTACCCGCGATTCCATCTCGGTGGAATGGGACTGGCGCGGCCGCACGATCAAGATGTTCGATACCGCCGGCATGCGGCGCAAGGCACGCGTGCAGGAGAAGCTGGAAAAGCTCTCAGTCGCCGATGCGCTGCGGGCGATCCGCTTTGCCGAAACGGTGGTGATTGTGTTCGACGCGACCATCCCCTTCGAGAAGCAGGACCTGCAGATCGTCGACCTCGTGCTGCGCGAAGGCCGCGCCGCCGTGCTCGCCTTCAACAAATGGGATCTCGTCGAGCATCCGCAGGAAGTGCTGGCGGACCTGCGCGAGAAGACTGAGCGGCTCCTGCCGCAGGCGCGCGGCATCCGCGCCGTGCCGATCTCCGGGCAGACCGGCTACGGGCTCGACAAGCTGATGCAGAACATCATCGACACCGACAAGGTGTGGAACAAGCGCATATCGACGTCCAAGCTCAACCGCTGGCTGGAAGGGGTGCAGGTGCAGCATCCGCCACCGGCGGTTTCCGGGCGCCGGCTGAAGCTCAAATACATGACCCAGGTGAAGGCGCGACCGCCGGCCTTCATGATTTCCTGCACGCGCCCGGATGCGGTGCCGGAACACTATCTGCGCTACCTGACCAACGGCTTGCGCGCCGATTTCCAGATGCCGGGCGTGCCGATCCGCATCCATCTCAAGGCTTCTGAAAATCCTTTCGAATCAAGGAAGAAGCGACGCTAGCGCAGAGGCAGGTTCAGGCACCGGAGGCGCCAATGCGGCGGGGGGAACCTGCCATCGCCGCGCGTCGTACGTTGTCCAGGAACTGGCGCGTCGCGGCTTCCCATGTGAACCTCCGTGCCAGCGCCCGAGCGTCTTCCCTCGAGCACTCCAGCGCAGCAATGCAGGCTTCGCGCAGATCCTCCCGCAGCACGCCGGCCCGGCTTTCTGGTTCGATGAAGTCGATCGGACCGGTGACCGGATAGGCTGCGACGGGAACCCCGGAGGCCAGCGCCTCGAGGATGGTGTTGCCGAACGTGTCGGTGCGCGAGGGAAAGACGAAGACATCCGCCTGCGCATAGGCTTCTGCGAGCTCCGTTCCCGTCTTGATGCCGGTGAAGAGGACGTCCGGATAGCGCTGCTGCAAGTCTGCCCGCGCAGGCCCATCACCCACGACGACCTTGGAGCCCGGCAGGTCGAGGTCGAGGAAGGCCGGCAGGTTCTTCTCCGGAGCGATGCGTCCGACGGTCAGGAAGATCGGCCGTGGCAGACCGAAGGGCAGGTGAGCCATCGGGCGCGGATAGAACACACCCTGGTCTATGCCGCGGCTCCACCGCCTGAGATTGCGAAGCCCCAGTTTCGAAAGCTCGCGCTCCAGGCTGGCTGTCGCCACCATGCAGCCGTTGCCGGCATTGTGGAACCAGCGCACGAAGGCCTGCACGCAGCGGATCGGCACGGGGAAGCGGGCCGCCACATATTCCGGAAACCGCGTGTGGTAGCTCGTCGAGAACGGGACCCTGTTCTTCAGGCACCAGCGTCGTGCGAGCAGGCCGAGCGGGCCCTCCGTCGCGATATGGACCGCATCGGGCGTGGCGGCCTCGATGGCGCGCGCGACCTGCCAATAGGTGGCTACCGACAGGCGGATCTCCGGATAGGTGGGGCAGGGGATGCTGTGGAAGGTCTCCGGCGTAACCATGGTGACCTCCAGACCCATCCGCTCGAGGTGGCAGCAGGTGTTCTGGAGAGAGCGGACGACACCGTTTACCTGCGGATACCAGGCATCGGAGACGATGGTGATCTTCTTCACGACGGCAGCCTCGCTCTGCGGGCGTCGACTCAATAAGTCAGCGACGCCGATGCGGGCATGCTAAAGGCGGGATTGTTACAGGCGGATGTCAGCCGGGGTTCAACTCGGCAGCAGCGCCGGATTGATCAGCGCGCCGTGGTGGCCAATGACCACGGAGGCGACGGCAGCACCATAGGCGGCGGCATCTTGCGGGGAAGCACCGCATATGAGGCGGGAGAGAAAGCCGCCGTTGAAGCTGTCGCCGGCGCTTGTCGTGTCGACCACCTGAGGAGCTGCGACGGCAGGCACGTATGCCCGGTCGCTGCCGAAGCTCAGCGTCGCGCCGTGTTCGCCGTTCTTGACGACGACGCCTTCCACGCCCAGGCCGTGGTAGCGGGCGATGGTTTCCTCCACCGAGGAATCGCCGAAATGGGTGGTTTCGTCGTCGAAGCTCGGCAGGACGAGCGTCGCGGCGCGGGCGCCGTCGCTGATCGTCTTCAGCATCGTGTCCTTGTCGGACCAGAGCCGCGGGCGGATATTGGGGTCGAAGGCGACGCGCTTGCCGGCCGCCTTGGCGCGGCGCAGTTCCGCCAGAAGGGTGTCGTTCGCTTCCGGCGTCAGGATGCCGAGCGTGATGCCGGAGAAATAGACGATATCGGCAGCCTCGATGCACTTGCGCAGGTGATCGGCATCATCGGCAAGCCGGCGGGCGGCGGCGGTGTCGCGCCAGTAACTGAAGGTGCGCTCCCCGTTCTTCAGGGTGATGAGGTAGAGGCCCGGCGTCTTGCCGGGGATGCGGCGGATCGCGTGGGTGCCGATGCCCGCTTCCTTCATGAAGGTCAGCATTTCCGAGGACATCGGGTCGTCGCCGAGGGCGGTGAAGTAGTCGACCGTCCACTCCGCCGGCAGGCAGGCGCGGGCATACCAGGCAGTGTTGAACGTGTCACCGGCAAATCCTCGGCGCAGCAGGCCTTCGCCCGCCTGCGACAGCTCGACCATGCATTCCCCAATGGATAACAGACGTCCCGCCACGCGCGCTCTCCCCTCAACAGTGTGGGGTCTGGCAATATTCTGAACTTCTGGCCAAGGCAAGCTGGCGGCGCGGCATCAGGGTACGCTCGGAATGGGTTTGTCTTTTCGTGCCATGGCTCTAGGTTGCCATCGCGACACGAGACAGGAGGTCGGAATGGCAATGGACAGAAGCAGGGTGGAAGACGCAGACTGGTGGCGCGGCGCCGTGATCTACCAAGTCTATCCGCGCTCCTTCCAGGACACCAACGGCGACGGGATCGGCGACCTGAAGGGCATCACTCAGAGGCTGCCCCATATCGCCTCGCTCGGCGTCGATGCGATCTGGCTGTCGCCCTTCTTCACCTCCCCAATGGCGGACATGGGCTATGACGTCTCGAACTATTGCGACGTCGACCCGATGTTCGGCACGCTGGCCGACTTCGACGAGATGATGGCGGAGGCGCATCGCCTCGGGCTCAAGGTGATCATCGACCAGGTGATCAGCCACACCTCCGACAAGCATCCGTGGTTCGTGGAGAGCCGCGCCAGCCGCACCAACGGCAAGGCCGACTGGTATGTCTGGGCCGATCCCAAGCCGGATGGTACGGCGCCCAACAACTGGCTGTCGATCTTCGGCGGGCCGGGCTGGGAATGGGACGGCGTGCGCAAGCAATATTACATGCACAACTTCCTGACCTCGCAGCCGGACCTCAACTTCCACAATCCGCAGGTGCAGCAGGCGGTGCTGGATGCCGTCCGCTTCTGGCTCGACCGCGGCGTCGACGGATTCCGTCTCGACACGGTGAACTACTACTTTCACGACAAGCATCTGCGCGATAACCCGCCGATCATCTACGATGCGGAAACGGCGGGGCTGGAATCGGACACCAATCCCTATTCGATGCAGAACCACCTGCACGACAAGAGCCAGCCGGAGAACATCGACTTCCTGAAGCGGCTGAGGGCGCTGATGGACAGCTATCCCAACCGTACGACGGTGGGGGAGGTGGGGGACGGACCACGCTCGCTGACGACGCTGGCGATCTACACGAGCGGTAATGACAAGCTGCACATGTGCTACACGTTCGACCTGCTGGGGCCGGCGTTCTCCGCCCGTTTCATCCGCCGTGTCGTCTCGACCTTCCAGGATACGGTGGTGAACGGCTGGGTGTGCTGGGCCTTCTCCAACCATGACGTGGTGCGGCATGTAACGCGGTTTGCCCAGACGCCGGCGGAGCGCGAGCAGGTGGCGAAGCTCTCGATCAGCGTGCTGGCCGCACTGCGCGGCTCGATCTGCCTTTACCAGGGCGAGGAACTGGGGCTGACGGAGGCGGAGCTTGCCTTCGAGGACCTGACCGACCCCTATGGCATCCGCTTCTGGCCGGCCTTCAAGGGGCGCGACGGCTGCCGCACACCCATGCCCTGGGAGGTGCAGAAGCACCATGCGGGCTTCACCGAGGCCGGTCGCTCATGGCTGCCGGTGCCGCCGGAGCATGCCGCCGCCGCTGTCGACGTGCAGGAACTGGACCAGGACTCGGTGCTGCACCACTACCGGCAAGCGCTGGCGTTCCGGAAGGCGCATCCACCGCTCCTCGATGGCGAAATGACCTTCGTCGACACGCACAACCTCGACCTTCTCGCCTTCATCCGCGAGCGGGAGGGCGAGCGGCTGCTCTTCGTGTTCAACCTCACCCGCGAAGCGCAGGATTTCCCCCTACCGGTGCCGATGCGGAACTGCCTGCCGATGCCGATGCCGGGCTTTGCGCCCGAGGTGGACGGCGGAGTGGTCAAGCTTTCGGCGCTGGATGCCTTCTGCGGGAGGGTTTGAGGTAGGATCTTTATGGGACCGGCTCTTTCTTGGTGCTGGTGTTTCTGGCACAGGGCAACCTTCCGGCGTCAATCATGTCCCTGATGTGGAGTGGCCGACATGCGCATTTCCATCCACGCGCTTGGTACGCGCGGTGATCTCCAGCCGTATCTCGCCCTGGCACTTGGGCTCCAGGCGCGTGGGCACGAGGTGCTGATCGTGGCGCCGGCGCAATTTGCGGACATGGCGAGTCCAAGAGGTCTCGCATTCGCGCCGCTGCCGGCGGAATTCCTGGCGATCCTCGAGTCACCCGAGGCAAAGGCGATGATCGGCCGCGCCGGGGCTGGCTTCGGCGCCGGCTTCAAGCTGCTCAAGCATTACCGTCACCTGGCGCGGAGCCTGCTCGATGCGGAATGGGCGGCGGCCCGGGATTTTGCCCCGGATGCCATTATTCATCATCCCAAGGCTCTGGGAGCACCTCACATTGCGGGTAAGCTCGGCGTCCCGCTTTTCCTGGCCTCGCCGCTGCCGGGGTTCACGCCGACCTCGGAGTTCCCGACGCCGATCCTGCCGTTTGCCTCGCTTGGGCCGCTCAACCGGGCAAGCCATGCCCTGATGATCCATGGCAGCAAGATGCTTTTCCCGGGCACTGTTCGTGCATGGCGTCGCGAGATGTTGGGGCTGGGTTCAAGGAGCAAGCCTGCCGAGCTGTTGGGTACGCTCTACGCCTACAGCCCTCATGTTGTGCCGAAGCCGCGGGACTGGGGGGCGGAGGTGGCGGTGACCGGCTACTGGTTTCTCGACAGCCCGGATTGGCAGCCTGACCCGGATCTAGCAGCGTTCCTCGCGGCAGGCGAGCCGCCCATCTATGTCGGCTTCGGGAGCATGCCTGGCACCGATCCCGCAGGATTGACCGAGCTTGTGGTCGATGGTCTGCGTCGCGCCGGCAAGCGCGGGCTGCTCGCGACAGCGGGCGGAGCGCTGGGCAATGCTCGGGCTTGCACTGACGTGCATGTCATTGCCGGCGCACCCCATGACAGGCTGCTTCCACATGTTCATGCGACGCTCCACCATGGCGGGGCCGGGACGACGGGTGCCGCGCTTCGTGCCGGCAAGCCGACTTCACTCTGCCCCTTCTTTGGTGACCAGCCGTTCTGGGCGCGTCGGATTGCCGAGCTGGGGGTGGGCCCGGAGGCGGTCGACAAGCGGAAGATGACGGCGGAAGACCTCGCCACGGCTTTCCGGGCGATGGATGACCCGGCGATGCGATGCCGCGCCGCCAATCTCGGCACCGCCATCCGGGCGGAAGAAGGCGTCGCCGCTGCGGTTCACCTCGTGGAGCAGAGGCTGGCAGGCTTCGGAAGGCGCCGCTGCGGTCCGGCAGGTCCCGGTCAGGGCCAGGTAATCCGGTCGGGACGGGCGATGCCGCCCTCGTTTTCCAGTATGGCTAGTCGTCGCGCCGTCGCACTGTCGAACTTCAATCGAACACCAACCCCCAGTCCGCTGGATTCGGGCAAGAAGTCCGCTCCTGCATATTCCAGGGCTCGCTCCAGTTTATGGACGGCCTCCGACGACGGCTGGCAGATCCTCAGCTCGAACGCCTGATCTCGGTCGGTGGCCGTGTTTTAGTCTCGCGCGGCGTCACAATCTTCCGGCCGGTTCCCGCAAACGGTGGCAAGGAACCCGCGTTACGGGTCGATTGCGATTAGCTCGTTGCCGATCATGCGATAGATTGTACGGCCTTGCGCCGGGGGGAGCATGCGCGCGCAGGAGAGGGCGGCGCCGATTTCCCGCCGTCCTGCAGACCAGCGGTAATCAATCGAGCCCCTCGAGAACTCTAAGAACTTTCCGCCGATCTCCTGTCCGTCGCCCGAATAGGAGACATGGAGGATTGCCGTCTTGCCGCTGGCAGGAGACCGGGCGCTGTCCTGAAGCCGGCGCAGCGCGTGCCGGCTCTGGCTCGCAAAGACGAGGTCCTGGGTACGGCCGATGGCCTCGTCCATGGAGTGCGGGACTTTGCCTGTAGCAGGGACCAGATCGATTGCCAGGCACAGCACGTCGTCTTCGCTTTCCTCCATGAACAGCGGCGCGATCGGCAGGTTTGCCGAGACGCCGGGATCGACATAGACCCGCCCCTCGATCCTCACCGGCGGAAAGGCGATCGGGAAGGCCGTGCTTGCCATGATGTGCTCCACCGTGATGCCGCCGGCATGACTGTCGAAGGTCACGTCCTCTCCGGTCTCGATGTCCACGGCAGTGACCAACAGCCGGACGGGTCCCGCATTCAGTCGGCCGAAATCGATAAGTTCCGTGAGTGTCCGGCGCAGCGGCGAGGTGTCGAAGAGGAATGGTGGCGACGGGACGCCGGGAAGGAGCGCCGACAACCCCGCGAGCGTGGGGTGGAACAGCCCGGGGCGGCCGCCCGCGAGGGTTCGCGACAGCGACAGCCATTTCTCCTGCGAGTGCGGAAGCGCGGAGGCCATGAAAGGGAGAAGGCCATCCTGCGCGGACGCCCTTTCCCAAAACCGGCGCAGGCGGTCCAGACGATCTTCCGGAGCATTGCCGGCAATCAGGGCGGCGACGACAGCGCCGACGGACGCGCCCGCGACGCGGGAAGGGCCGATACCTGCCGCCTCAAGCGCCTGATAGGCGCCGGCATGATAGGCCCCTAGCGCATTGCCGCCGGACAGGCACAGCCAGATGTCCCGCTCTTGTTCGCTCATGAATGCACGCAAGCTCCCTGTGTGGCCGTATTGGCCAAGGATGGATCATGCGTAAAGGCGGGATCGCTAGGGAAGTTCCTTCGGGAGTTGCTGACCGGCCCCTTCATTCCTACCAAACTTATGTCATGGCACCTTACCCTGCCGGCGGCATGCGCGGGAAGCTGGCGGCGGTGGGGTCGACATGGTCCCATGCCTGGGCTGCTTCGGTCCAGGTGACCAGTGTCGGCTTGTAGTGCTCCGGCTGATCCAGGCTTGCGGGGCGGAGGATGAAGATATCGGGCGTGGCCGGGAAGGTCATGAAGACGGGAGAGCCACAGGTCGGGCAGAAGGCCGGGCGCTTGAGGGTGCCTCCGTCGCCGGTCATCTCCCAGGCAGAGGTGGCGCCATGGATTTCCACCTCCGCCGCCACGAAGACCATGTGCGACTGGTGGCCGGTTCCGCTCTCGCGCTGGCACTGCCGGCACTGACAATCGACCATGGCGACCGGTTCGCCGGATACATTGTAACGGACAGCACCGCAGGCGCAGCCGCCGGTGTAGGGGATATTCATGGCATT
Source organism: Pseudorhizobium flavum (assembly GCF_902502825.2). Next base: position 2,447,619 of record NZ_LR723670.1, on the reverse strand, counting down.
TTCTCCTCACGTGTTCCGGCTTCCGGCGGGGCTACCCCCGCGCGGAAGCCGGAGCGGATCTCAGGCTGGGATGCGTTGCTCGTATTCCTGCCTGAGGCGGTTCCAGCCCGCCCAGAAGGATTCCGGCGTCGTATCGCTGAGGCGGGCGGTCAGGACATCGAGATGCAGGTGCCAGCCAGCGCCGACCATGACCATGTTCGAGCGATCGGAGATGCGGCGGTGTGTGATGGTCAGAAGGATCTCCTTGCCTGCCGGCTGAAGCTCGAAAGAGACTTCTCCACCCGGTGGCCAGGAAAAGGCCAGACGATGGGGCGGATCGAAGGCAATGATCTCGCTCCGCATCGTGTGTTCGGCGCCGAAGCCATCCGGCCTCTCATCAGAGCTGTCGCTCAGCTCGTCGTTCCGCCAAGTGAGGTCGAAGGGTCGGCCCACCTCCTGGGGCATGATCCCCGAGGCGAGCCACTGTCTGCGCAGGTCGCTGTCCGTCAGATAGGCCCAGATCCGTTCGGCGGGACCGGGGAGCTTTCGCTGGATTGTCAGGGTCATGGGGCCGGTAACCTTGCCATAACCGTTCATGGGGCTCATGTCGTTCATTGATGTTCTCCCGTTTCTGTCTCTTCCGTGGAGGGGGCCGCTGATGTCGGCGGGGCCGGGGCCTTCGACGCATCGGCATCCTGCGTGCGCAGGAGACCCTCGAGGATGTCGAGCCTGTCGGTCCAGAACCGTTCGTAGAAGGCAAGCCATTCATGGGCAGTGGCGAGCGGCCCGGGCTCAAGCCTGCAGATATGCGTCCGGCCGTTGATCTCCCGGCGGATCAGGCCGGCACCTTCCAGCACCTTGATGTGCTTGGAGGCCGCTGCAAGCGACATCTCGTGTGGTTCCGCCAACTGGCCAACGGTTCGCGCTCCCGATGAAAGTTCGCGAAGCATCCTGCGGCGCGTGGCGTCGCTCAGGGCGTGGAATACGGAATCGATCCGCGTATCTAATAATTCAACCATGTGGTTGAATATGAGCGTTGTAAGAGTGACTGTCAACCGTCTGGTTGAATTTTATCTGCGAGCTTGTTCGAAGTCAGGTCTCGGCGAACCGCTCCGGCTCCTGCCTCAGCCGCGCGACGTCCTGGATGGGAGGGGCGCCGAAGAGGCGGCGGTATTCGCGGCTGAACTGCGAGGGGCTGTCATAGCCAACGCGCTGGGCCGCGGTGGCGGCATCGACCGCGCTCGTCAGGATCAGGCGGCGGGCCTCCTGCAGGCGAAGCTGCTTCTGGTACTGCAGCGGGCTCATGGCCGTGACATCGCGGAAATGCTGGTGCAGCGAGGAAGGGCTCATGCGGGCTTCCGCCGCGACCTGTTCGATGGAGAAGGGGGCGGCGTAGTTCTGGCGGATCCACGTGATCGCCCGGGTCACCTGCTGCAGGCGGCTGTCCGGCATCAGCATGCGGCGCACCTTGTGGGCCTGCGGCCCGCGCAGGAGGCGGTACATCAGTTCCCGTTCGGCGAGGGGCGCGAGATAGGTGATATCCTCGGGGCTCGCCAGAAGACGCAGGAGCCGCAGCGCGGAGTCGAGGAATTGCGGCGAGGTATCGGCAAGGCAGACGCCCTTGCTGCAGCCGCCCGCCGGCTCCCCCGTCGCGGGGGTAATCTCCATGAACATCTCGCCGAGCGCCGGCAGATCGAGATCGAGACGCATGCAGAGATATGGCTTTTCCGGGGTCGCCTCGATGATCTGGCCGGTCACGGGCAGGTCAACGGAGACGACGAGATGCTTTGCGGGGCCGTAGACATAGATTTCGTCCGCCAGCATCACCTGCTTGGAACCCTGCACGACGATGCAGAGCGCCGGATGCTGCAGTGTCTGGCACGGCTCCGTCTGCCGGGAGAAGCGAATGAGGGAGAGGCGCGGGATGCTCGTCTGGAGCACGCCATCGTCGCTGGTGTTTTGTGCAATGATAGCGGAGAGCTCGTCCAGCTGCGGCATATGGGTCGGCGCAGGGAGCATGGAAATCTCCGGATGTATGGCGCTTTTCTGCGATAATCAATACGTTCGGTCCAGGCGCGATGGAAGCGGAAAATTACCGTTTCGGAGAATCGTGCAATCACTTCGGAGCTTTTGTCTACCGCCTGTTGCCGTAGATGCTCCATATTCCGCCTCGTCCGAACGAGCCAACCCGGACAGAAATGGAGATGGTGATGGACAATTTCCAGCGTCTACTCGAAACCCCATTCCGCTGGCTTGCCGGCCTCGGCGGCGGCCTTTTGCGGCTGATCGGCCAGGCGCTTTCGCGGCGCCAGCAGCACTCTGTCAGACGGAAATACATGAATGGCTGAGTGTGGTCTTCGCCACCACCTCGCCATGGCCGCCTTTGCCGCGGCCTTCGTCTTCATTGCCGGCGTGACGGCATTCGCCGCCGACAGGAACCAGGAGATCACCATGAGCAAGCACCCCTATGTCGGCCTGTGGGTCAGCCAGGACGACTACATCCGCTACGAACTGCTGCCGAACGGCCGCTATTTCGAATCCCGCGGCTTCCGCGAAAGGGTCTATCACGGCGAGTACCGCGTGACCGGCGATCACATCGACTACAAGGATGACAGCGGCTTCATCGCCGACGGCGAGTTCCGCAACGACGTGCTGTATCACGCCGGCGTGCGACTGATGCGGGCGTAATCACGCACCAATCAGGACGAAGGGAAGGCCGGCCGATGCGCCGGCCTTTTTCGTCAGATCAGTTCGAACCGGTCCACATCGACCATGCCTTTGTCCGAGATTTTCAGGTGCGGGATGACGGGCAATGGCAGGAAGGCGACCTGGAGGAAGGGTTCTTCCAGCGTGGTGCCGAGCGCATAGGCGGCCTTGCGCAAATCATGCAGCGTATCGCGGACCACTTCATACGGTTCGAGGCTCATCAGGCCTGCGACGGGAAGAGCGATTTCGCCCGTGACCTTTCCGTCTTCGACCACGACGAAGCCGCCCTTAATCTCGCCGAGGCGATTGGCGGCGAGCGCCATGTCGTCCTCCGAGACGCCGACGACGCAGATGTTGTGGCTGTCGTGGCCGACGGTGGAGGCGATGGCACCCTTCTTCAGCCCGAACCCCTGGACGAAGCCGTTGGCGTGGTTGCCGTTCCTGCCGTGGCGCTCGATGACGGCAACCTTGATGATGTCGCGGTCGAGGTCGACGCTGGTCTGGTTGCCGGAGGCGGGCAGGCGGTAGCGGCGGTGCTCGGTGATGATCTTGCCCGGCATGACGCCGATGACCGGCACCTCGCCCTCGTTCACGGGCACGCCGAAATGCATGGCCTGCACCGGACGCGCCTTGACGCTGTCGAGCCCGACCGGCGCAACGGGCCTGCGGGTGGCGAAGAGATCGTCGGTGACGCGGCGGCCGGCGGCGAAGACCATCTCCGCCTTGCAGTTCTCGAGGCTGTCGATGACGACGAGGTCGGCGCGCCAGCCGGGAGCGACGAGGCCGCGATCGCGCAGGCCAAAGGCGCGGGCGGCGGAGATGGAGGCGGCGCGGTAAACGGCGATGGGGTCAACGCCGTTCTCGATGGCAGTGCGGATCATGTAGTCGAGATGGCCCTGCTCGGCGATGTCGAGAGGGTTGCGATCATCGGTGCAGAGCGCAAGGAAAGGCGACAGCCGCTCGGTCAGGATCGGCATCAGCGCTGCCAAGTCCTTGGAGACCGAGCCCTCGCGGACGAGGATATGCATGCCCTTGCGAATCTTTTCGAGCGCCTCTTCGGCCGTCGTGCATTCGTGGTCGGTGCGGATGCCGGCAGCGAGATAGCCGTTGAGGTCATTGCCGCGCAGGAGCGGCGCGTGGCCGTCGATGTGGTCGTCCCAGAAGGCGTCGAGCTTGGCGAGGCACCCGGGATCCTTGTGGATGACGCCGGGGAAGTTCATGAACTCGGCGAGCCCGATCACCTTGGGGTGGTTGCGGGAGGGCAAGAGCTTCTCGATGGGCAGATCGGCGCCTGCAGTTTCCAAGTGGGTGGCCGGAACGCAGGAGGACAGCTGAACGCGGATGTCCATGATCGTTTGTTCCGCGGAATCCAGGAAGAAGCGGATGCCTTCCTCGCCGAGCACATTGGCGATCTCGTGCGGATCGCAGATGGCGGTCGTGACGCCGTAGGGCAGGACGCAGCGGTCGAACTCGTGCGGGGTGACCAGCGAGCTTTCGATGTGAAGGTGCGTGTCGATGAAGCCGGGGACGACGATGCGGCCGGTGATGTCGATCTCGGTTTTGCCGGCATAGTCGCCGCAAGTGCCAACGATGCGCTCGCCGCAGATGGCGATGTCGGATTCCACGAGTTCGCCGGTGACGAGATCGAAGAAGCGGCCGTTCTTCAGGACGATGTCGGCGGGCTCACGGCCGGTGCCCTGGTCGATCAGCTTTTCGAGGCGCTGGCTCATTTCGGTTCTCCGCATGGTTCTTCTGGAGCGTTCTAGGGGCTGCGGGGCGTCGGGGGAAGTCCGCGGCGGTGTTCGTCACGGCAAATGCCACTGGATGCGGCAGGGCGGATCGACTAAGGGACTGAGGATGAGCAAGTCCTGGAAAAATCCCGTGCTGATCTCGGTCGGCGAGCCGCCGGTGGAGACGGCCATCGATGGCGTGCAGGCGGCCTCCTGGGCCATGATCGAGGATTGGCCACTGGATGAGGGGCCGGCACTCGACAAGGCGCTTCATGCCTGCACCGGAGTGATCGAAGACAAGCGCAAGGCGGAGGATGCACGGGCGGCCTTCGTGGCCGCGGCGGAAGAGGCGGGAATCCTGATCCGGGCGTAGAAGGCTGCGGCACACGCGACGCTCGACATCAGGCCGTCGGTTCCTATGTCACGCCAGATGAAAAGAGCGATCGTGACAGGTGGTGCCGGCCTCATCGGCACAGGTTTATGCGCAGCCCTCCGGAAAGCCGGCTTCGACGTGGCATCCTTCGACCTGGAGCAGGGGCCGGAGGGGACGCGCCAGATCCACTGCGATGTCGGCGACGAGACGTCAGTCGCCGGTGCCTTCGAGGAACTCGGCTGGGACAGCCTCGACCTGGTGGTCAACAATTCGGGCATTTCCGGACCGGGCAACGGGCCGATCTCGGAGTTGTCGCTGGAGGTTTGGCGAAAGGTGATCGACAGCCACCTGACTGGCGCCTTCCTGATGACGCGCTCGGCCGTGCCACTGATGGGCGAGGGTGCATCGATCGTCAACATGGCATCCACCCGCGCCTTCATGTCGGAACCGCAGACGGAAGCCTATGCGGCATCGAAGGGCGGACTCGTGGCGCTGACCCATGCACTCGCCGTCAGCCTCGGGCCGAAGATCCGCGTCAACGCGATCGCGCCGGGCTGGATTTCCGGCGAAGAGGATCTGCGGCCGGTCGACCACGAGCAGCATCCCGCCGGGCGCGTCGGACGCCCGCAGGATGTGGCCGATGCGGTGCTCTATCTCGCTTCCGCTGGTTTCATGACTGGCCAGGTGCTGGTTCTCGACGGCGGCATGACGCGAAAGATGATCTACGCGGAGTAAAGCCCTTAGAGGTCAGTCCAGGTCCGTCTGGATCCAGCGGGGCGAGTGGTGGATGTCGATCGTCTGCAGCCGACCGGTCCCGATATTCTCGAAGCGGTGCGGAATGCCGGCTGGCCCGAGGACGGCTTCTCCCGCGCCGGCCTCGATGACCTCGTCACCGACGAAGAACCTTGCCCTGCCTACGACGACGACAAAGGTTTCGTCATAGGGATGGACATGCAGCCGCGGACCTGTCCCCGGTGTGTCGTTTCCATAGGCGAGCACGGTTACCTCTCCACAGATCACCTCTCCGGCGAGAAAGCCGCGCCAGGGACCATCCGCCCCGGCGTCGAAGACGGTGCCCCTGGCCGCGACGCGTCCGTGCGGCTTCACGGTCTCAGGATCAAAATCTCTTCGCGCCATCGAAACTCTCCCCCGCTGTGAGGGTAGCAAGATGGCAGCGACCAGCCCGCCCGCCAACAAAAAAGCGGCCGTCTCCGGCCGCTTTTCGTTGTGCAGATGGCTTGTCGTTACTCGACGGCGACGATCTTGCCGTCTTCCCACTTGAAGAGCGAGAAGCTCTGCGAGGTGAGGTCGCCGGTTTCGCCATAGGTCACTTCGCCGATGGCCGTCTTGATCGGCTGTCCGTCCTTGAGTGCTGCCGCGACAGCTTCGGTGTCCTCGGCGCTGCCGGCCTTCTCGATGCCGGCCTTGATGACCTCTACGGCCGCATAGGCATTCAGCGTGAAGGCCTCGGCCGGGATGTTCTTGGAGCCGAGAGCATCGGCAGCGGCCTTGGAATCGGGGTTCTTGGTGGCGTCCGTAGCGTTGGTGAAAACGGTGCCCGCGGCCTCCTCGGTCGCAATGTTCCAGTACTCGCTGTTCGACAGGCCATCGCCGCCGATGATCACCGCGTCAACGCCGGCATCTGCCAACTGGCGCGCGAGCAGACCGGCTTCCGGGTGGTAGCCACCGAAATAGATGAGCTCGACTCCATCCGACTTCATGCGGGTGGTCAGTGCGCTGAAATCCTTGTCGCCTGGGGTGAGGGCATCGTTGAAGACTTCTGTCACGCCGCCTGCATTGAGGGTCGCCTTGAAGGCGTCGGCAAGGCCTTTGCCATACTGACCCTTGTCGTTGATGATGGCGATCTTCTTGTCCTTGTGGTTTTCCAGAACATAGTTTGCCGCCACTTCAGCCTGCTGGTCGTCGCGACCGCAGGTGCGCAGCACGTTGGTGAGGCCGCGGGCGGTCAGGTCCGGTGCGGTCGCGGTGGGCGTGACCATGAGGATGCCGTTTTCGGCGAGGACGTCGGATGCCGGGATGGCGACACCCGAGGTGACGGGGCCGACCACGAAGCGCACGCCTTCGCCGACAAGCTGATTGGCGGCGGAGACGCCCTGCTTCGGCTCGCCGGCGTCGTCGGCGATCTTCAGCGTGACCTGCTCGCCGTTGATGCCGCCGGCCTTGTTGATCTCTTCTACGGCTACTTCGGCGCCGTTCTTGACCTGCTCGCCATAGGCGGCGACCGGGCCGGTCAGCGGTGCGATGAGCCCGATGACGATTTCGGCATGGGCGAGGGGGGCGAAAGCCAGCGAGGCGAGCATGGTCGCGCCGGCGAATAGTTTCCGGTTCATCTTGGTTCTCCTTCTAGGGTCGAAGACCCGTCAATCCGCACCTCGTCCGCAGCGCGTCGACCGGGAGAGGTCGTGCCAAGACGCGCGGCCGGTGCAGGCTTCAATCCGGCGCGCCATGTTTGGCTGCGGCGCGGACCTCACAAAGTCGTAGAGCGTCCCCGGAGGCTTCGCAAGGATATTGCCGAAAATGCAGTCGCAGACCTCAAGAGGATGCCGAAGATTTGAGCGTGAAAGCGTTGAGCCGAGCTATTTGAAAAGTCCTTCGGCTGCGGCCTTTCCCAGAACGGCCAGCCGGCGGTAGTGCTCGCTCCGCACGCTGCCCCGGCGCCAGAAGAAGCCGATTGTGCGGGAGCCGGGCCAGCCATCGACACGAAGCAGATGCACGTTCTGCTCGCCCTGGAACTCGGACCGGACATAGAGTTCCGGAAAGAGCGAGAGGCCCATGTCGATCGACACCATCTGCCGGAGCGCGTCGAGGCTGGTGCCTTCGTAGTCCTCGACCAGATGAGCGCCCGAGGCGCGGGCGAGATCGCGGACGGTATCCAGGAGGCGATGGCCGCGGCCGAGAGTGAGGAGTGGCTCGTGCGCCAGCGAGGCAAGGTCTACCGTTTCCCGGCCGCCCAGCCAGTGTCCGCGTGGAACGCCGAGAAATATACGCTCTTCAAAGATCTCCGCGAACTCGAACATGTCTTCGTCGGGCACAGGCCCCAGCCCGCAATCGATGCTGCCGTTCAGGACCTGTTCCTCCAGCATGAGCGGGCGCTCCTCCCGGATGTGGAGCTTGAGCTGGGGGTATTCCTGGCGAAGCCGCGGCAACAGGTGGGGCAGGAAATAGGGTCCAAAGGTTGGAACGGCGCCGAGCCGGATCAGCCCGCCCAGCGAATCCCGATTGGCGGAAGCCATGGCCACCATGCCGTCCAGCGTGTTGAGCACCGTACGGGCGGAGGCGATGATGTCGGCGCCTGCGGGCGTCGGCGCGATCAGCCCCGGCGTCCGATCAATGAGGGCGCAGCCCAGCCGCTGTTCAAGGAGCGCGATCTGTACCGACAGCGTCGGCTGCGAGACATGGCAGCGCTTTGCGGCCTCGCCGAAGTGGCCGGTCTCGCCGAGGGTCACGAGGTATTCCAGCTGACGGATCGTCGGACGATAAGGCATATCGATAGTTATAGACTATCGATTCGATACCATCAATCAATTTGATTAATGATGGCCTACCGGGCATCCTGACCGCGTAAGAAAGGAGATCGACATGAACCGACTGTTGAGAGCGCTCAAAGCCAGGCACGCGATCATGGAGACGCGCGTGATGGAGGAACAGCGTAGGCCGAAGCCTGATCCCATCCGGTTGAAGTCGCTGAAGACGATCAAGCTTCAGCTGCGCGACCAGATCGCCTCGCTCGAACGACTGATCGGAGAAACCACGGCACCGGTGACGAACCGTCTGCGACCGAAGCGCCGCACCCTCACGTCCTGACCGCGTCCCGCCGTGACCGACCGCCAGCCGGTATCCGCCCCGGCTGGCGGTCTTTCTGCGCGGTAAGCGACTGCAGACTTTCTCTCGACGGATCCGGCGACAGCTGCCGGTTTTCCGCACTCACTTCGAACAATATCCAGCCGGCTGCGCCTGACGGATGATTCCGGCGGGCGATGCAGCGCGGCCTTTCGCGCGAGCTCACCCATGGATCTCTACCTCGATCTGGCCGCCCAGAACCTTCTCTCGGCGCCCGTCCTCTTCTTCGCACTCGGCTTCTTTGCCACACTCGCCGGGGGACATCTCGCGTTGCCTGGAGGGGTGGGCAAGATGATGGCGCTCTACCTGATGCTGGCGATCGGCTTCAAGGGCGGAGTCTCCGTCAGCGCCCACGGCCTCAGCCCGCAAATCCTTGCAGCACTTGGTATAGGTATCCTCCTATCGGCTAGCATGCCGCTGCTGGGCCACGTCATGCTCGGCGCCATGACCAGGCTCGGGCCGCGGGACCGTGCCGCGATCGCTGCCCATTATGGCTCGATCTCGATCGTCACCTTCGTGGCCGGCAGCGACGCGCTGACGCGGCTCGGGATAGGCTTCGACGGCGGAATGGTGGCGGTGGCCGCGGCCATGGAAGCCCCGGCGATCCTGACGGCGCTGTGGCTGATCCTGCGCCATCCGATGCCGGGAGCCGATCCGGAGATGGCGCAGAGCCGGCAGAAGGCGGCGCTACGGGATGTCATGCTCAACGTCACCATCGTCATCCTGATCGGCGCCTTCGCCATCGGCGCAGTGACCGGGGAGAAGGGGCTGGGCGAGCTTTCCGGCTTCGTCATCGACCCGTTCCGCGGCGTGCTCTGCCTCTTCCTCCTGGACCTCGGTGCCGTGGCGGGAAGCGGCATCCGCAAGGAGTGGCGGCTCCTGTCCCCGGGCCTTCTCGGGTTTGCGCTGGCCATGCCGCTCATCGGTGCTTCGCTTGCGCTGGTGCCGGCATTGGCTGCCGGACTATCGGTAGGAAACACGGCGCTTCTCGTCACGCTCGCAGCCAGCGCGTCCTATATCGCCGTACCCGCCGCGATGCGGATCGCGGCACCTGATGCACGGCCGGAGATCTATCTCAGCCTGTCGCTGGGGCTGACATTCCCGTTCAACCTCGTTGCTGGCCTGCCGATCTACGTCCAGCTGGCAAGCCTCGGCGCCTGAGAACGAAGCGGAGCGGGCGGCCCAGCGGCCGCTCTTTCAGGATTCAGGATGCTTTGTTCAGATGTTGCTCTTCCGGATGCCGGTGTCTCGTCAGCCCTTCGTCTGCTCAGGGTCGAAACGCGCATCGACCGGTACGCCGAGCGCCGTCGCCAGGGCATTTGTCTGGCTCGCCATGGCGACGACCGCCAGCAGCTCTGCATGCATGTCCGGCGTCATGCCCTTGGCCCTTGCGGATGCGGTGTGCGAGTGAACACAGTAGCCGCAGCCATTGGCGGTGGAGACGGCGACATAGATGAGTTCCTTCACCAGCGGATCGAGCGCACCGGGAGCCATGACGGACTGGATCCTGTCCCAGACCGACTTGAGCTGGGCGGGGTCATGGGCAAGCGCTCGCCAGAAATTGTTGACATAGTCGGTGCCGCGCGCCTCGCGGATATCGTTGAAGACGGCGAGCGCTTCAGCGCTCGCCTCTTCGTCATTCAGCAGGGAAACGACGGCCATCGTATCATCCTCTAGATCAGCGCCAGGACGCGAGCCGGGCCGCCGGTGCCGCCCCTATGCTTCGGCGCGCCCACCATGATCGTCGCGCCCTTGACCGGAAGCTCTTCGAGATTGGCCAGCGCCTCGATGCCGTAGCGGCCGGCGGGCAGCCATGAGTTGTGGACGGCGAAGTCTGCCGAATTGCCGGGGTCGAGCGATAGCGTATCGACACCGATGGCCGCGACGTCGAGCGTCAGCAAGAGGTCCGTCGCCGATTTGCCAAAGCCGGGGAAGGCAAAATTGCCCTCGGCATCGTTGCGGAAGGAGGCCTCCTTGACCTTCGTCGCCCAACCCGAGCGCAGGGCGACGACAGCCCCTGTCGGGATGTCGCCATTGGCACTGATCCAGGCTTCGATATCGGCGGCCTCCACCGCGGTGTTGGCCTCTTCCCTTGCCCGATCCGTGATGTCGACGATGACAAGCGGCGCCACGAGTTTTTCCGGCTCGATCTGGTCGACGCTGGTGCCGTCGGCGCTGAAATGGAAGGGAGCGTCGATATGCGTGCCGGTGTGTTCGAAGATGGTCAGCTTGTGTAGCTGGTAGCCGTTCTGGGCGAATTCGACGGCCCATTCATACTCGATCCCCGGGTTGCCGTCGAAGGTCGGGAAGGTCGAATCATAGGCATGGGTGAGGTCGAAGACCTTGCTGGCGGGCTGGGCGAGGACCTCGCGTGGCGTGGTCGTCGCGACCATGGCGGCAGCCCCGGCGAAGGCTGCTCCCTTGAACAGCGACCGGCGCGACAGCATGTTCTGCTTCACGTTTTCGATGACGCAGTGATTGCACATTGGACTTCCCCTCTTATTAGGCTTTGCGCCGCCTGAGAGTAATCCAGAACCGCCGGGGAGCAAGGCCATCTCGACGAAGGCGTGCCCAGAGGGAGGAAGAGATTCCTCAGGTGGGGACCAAAATTGAAAAGAGGCCCCGGAGGGCCTCTCGGTGGTGCAGACCTTGGGTCGGCATCCAAACTGGTGGATGCCGGGAGAGACGGGTCAGATGTTTGACTTCAGGATCTCGCGCAGCTTGCCGAAGATCTCGTCGATATGGTGCTTCTCGGCGATCAGCGGCGGAGACATGGCGATGATGTCGCCGGTCGTGCGGATCAAGAGGCCGTTCTCATAGGCCTTGAGGAAGGCGGAGAAGGCGCGCTTGGTGGGCTCTCCGGCGATCGGATCGAGTTCGATCGCGCCGATCGTGCCGATATTGCGAATGTCGATGACGTTCGGCAGGTCCTTCAGCGAATGCAGTCCATCCTCCCAGTAAGGCGCCATGTCGCGCGCCCGGTCGAAGAGGCCTTCCTCCTTGTAGGTTTCCAGCGTTGCGAGGCCGGCGGCGGCGGCAATCGGATTGCCCGAATAGGTGTAGCCGTGGAAGAACTCGATCATGTGCTCCGGGCCACTCATGAAGGCGTCGTGGATCTCGGAGCTGACGAGAACGGCACCCATCGGGATGACCCCGTTGGTAAGGCCCTTGGCGGTCGTCATGATATCGGGCGTGACGCCGTAGTATTGCGCGGCAAACGGCGTTCCCATGCGGCCGAAGCCGGTGATGACCTCGTCGAAGATCAGCAGGATGCCGTGCTTCGTGCAGATATCGCGGAGCTTCTGAAGGTAGCCCTTCGGGGGGATGAGCACGCCGGTCGATCCGGCCACCGGCTCGACGATCACGGCGGCAATGGTCGAGGCGTCATGCAGGGTGACGATGCGCTCCAGCTCGGAGGCGAGGTCGCCACCATGTTCGGGCTCGCCGCGGGTGAAGGCATTCTTGCCCGGCTGATGGGTGTGCGGCATGTGGTCGACGCCGGTGAGCAGCGTACCGAACATCTTGCGGTTGGCGACAATGCCGCCGACGGAGATGCCGCCGAAGTTGACGCCGTGATAGCCGCGCTCGCGGCCGATCAGGCGGAAGCGCGAACCGTCGCCCTTCACGCGATGATAGGCGAGGGCGACCTTGAGGGCGGTGTCGACCGACTCGGAGCCGGAATTGGTGTAGAGGACGTGGTTCAGGCCATCCGGTGCGATGTTGACCAGGCGGTTGGCCAACTCGAAGGCCTTCGGATGGCCGAGCTGGAAGGCTGGAGCATAGTCCAGTTCGCCGGCCTGTTCGCGAATCGCCTCGGTGATCTTCGGTCGGCAGTGGCCGGCATTGACGCACCAGAGGCCGGCCGTCGCATCGAGAACCTGGCGCCCGTCATGCGTCGTATAGTGCATATCCTTTGCACCGACGAAGAGGCGCGGCTCCTTCTTGAACTGGCGGTTTGCCGTGAACGGCATCCAGAACGCGCGAAGATCGTTCGGCGTGGTGTTGAGGCGGTTGGACATGACATGCTCCCCGTCCGGCAGAGGCCGGCTTTTTTGACTACGTGGTCAAATTATCAGGGGGCGTTGCGCCGTCAAGCGTGACGACGCGCGCATCAGAGAGTGGTGTCACGCAAGATCGAGGCATAGGCGGCGCTTCAGAATGCCTTCTGTGCCGTTATGTCAGCGCTATCATCAGGCCGCTGCGAACTTCGCCTGAAGCGGCTTGCAGTAGATATCCTCGAGCGATTCGAGGATCTTCAGCACGGCCGGCGATGAGCAGGAATAATAGATCGTCTGCGCGTCACGACGCGTCTTGACGAGCTTCTGTGCCCGCAGCTTCGACAGATGTTGAGAGAGAGCCGACTGGCTCAATCCGACGCGAACCGCCAGCGCACCGACCGCGACTTCTCCCTTGACGAGGCAGCAAAGGATCATCAGTCGCTTCGGGTTTGCCATGGCAGAAAGCAAACCTGCGGCGGCGAGCGAATGCTCGGAAAGTGGCAGCGTATCCATAAGTCTTTATTTCCCCTCGAAGCGGGAACGCTTCAATAATGCCCTTGAACCGGAAAGCCAAAGATTAACAATTGTAAACGAGCCTTGTATATCCCTAAATTTCGGGTCGGGAACCACTTCGTGGACCCGTTTCAGCAATTTTTGAAATCGTTGTAAACGCGGTTTCCGGCGACGAAACCGGCCTGTCGAACTCATATCGGACCTGTAAATCCCCCGAAACGAGGTCGAAACCGGCCGGATCGGCTCCGGCGAAACGCGATTTCGCGGATTTCGGCGCCGAGATCGCCTCGGCCACTGTCGCGGCAAGTTCCTGCATCCCCCGCAATTTTGCCTGCAGCACCTGCCATTCGGCGACGTCGATCGGAACGGGCATCACGAGGTCGCTACCGGGCAGAGCGTAGGCGCGACCGAAGCCGCCGTTCAGCGAGGCAGATTGCGGTTCGAGGCGGAAGAACCGGAAGTCGGGGAAGTCGATGTAGAGGGACGCCTTGGGGTGGCGGTCGAGAAAGCGTTGCCGGAGGCGGTCATGAACCTCATCGCCGCGAGGAACGGAGGCGGCGCGGCATTGCAGCGTTATGCGCGGATGCGCCAGGGGATCGCCCTTGCCGAGTTCTCCTGCAAGGAGCGAGCAGCGGGGATCCGCCAGCAGGGCCTTCGTGTGGGTCGAGAGCGAGGAGGCGAGGATGACCGGGGTGCCGTCGAGATCGGTCGCCGTCAGCGCGCGGCTGGCGGATGGGAAGCCGGTTTCGGGATCGATGACCGCGAGAGCCATGTGCCGAGCGCCGCGAACCAGCGTGCGGGCGAGGCGCCGCGCCTCCTCGTCGGTCTCACGCAGGACTGCCGGCTTATCGGTCTTGTCGTTCATGTCGCGTCATCCCTGTGCCGGTGCCGTGTCAGGCCATAGATGACGTCGTCGGCCGAGATCGTACCGATCACCGTACCCTTCTCGACCACGCCGATCACGCCCGGCTGGCGTGCCAGCGCGTCGAGAATATCGACGAGGGGGGTCTCCCGGAGGGCGGTGGCGGTCACGCCGTTCCCCGAACGGGTTTCGGCAACGCCCGGTCGCATGACATCCCCGGCCGTCAGCATGGCGATCGGGTTCATGTTCTGGACGAAATCCGCCACATATTGGTTGGCAGGGGCGCGGACGATTTCCTGCGGCGTGCCGCACTGGATGATGCGGCCGCCATCCATGATGGCGATGCGGTTGCCGATGCGGAAGGCCTCGTCCAGGTCGTGGCTGACGAAGAGGATGGTCTTCTTCAGCCGCCGCTGGAACTCCAGGAGTTCGTCCTGCAGGCGGGTGCGGATCAGAGGGTCAAGGGCCGAGAACGGCTCGTCCATCAAAAGGATCGGCGCGCCGGTGGCAAAGGCGCGGGCGAGACCGACACGCTGCTGCATGCCTCCGGAAAGCTCGCCGACCTTCCGGCTCGCCCACTGGTCAAGATGAACCAGTTCGAGCTGCTCGGCGACGCGCTTGCGGCGCTCCGCTTCCCGGACGCCCGCGAGTTCCAGGCCAAAGCCGACATTCTCCTCGACCGTGCGCCATGGCAGGAGGCCGAACTGCTGGAATACCATGGAGACGGTATGGGTCCGCAGCCTGCGCAAGGTCTTCGCGTTCGCCCTGTAGGGGTCGATCAGCCCTTCGGGCGTCGTCACCTCCACCTCGCCGCGCGCCACGGGGGCGAGCCCGTTGACGGCGCGGAGGAGGGTGGACTTGCCCGAGCCGGAGAGGCCCATGAGAACGAGGATCTCGCCCTCCTTCACCGACAGCGAGGCATCAGCCACGCCAACGACGATCTCCGTCTTTTCGCTGATCTCGTCCCGGCTCATGCCCCGGTCGATCAGTTCAAGGATGCGTTGCGGCTTTTCGCCGAAGACGATGTCGATGTTCCTGAAGACGACTGCGTCGGTCACGTGGCGTCTCCGGAGGCGGGGCGGAACATCCGGTCGAGGATGATCGCCAGGATGACGATGCACAGGCCGGCCTCGAAGCCGCGGGCAATATTTACCGTGTTGAGAGCGCGCACGACGGGGACGCCCAGACCGTTGGCGCCGACGAGGGCGGCGATCACCACCATGGAAAGCGATAGCATGATGGTCTGCGTCAGCCCGGCCATTATCTGCGGCATGGCGTAGGGCAGTTCCACCTTGCGGAGCACCTGGCCCGGCGTGGCGCCGAAGGCGATGGCGGCCTCGGTGAGCGCTTCCGGGGTCGAGACGATGCCGAGCCGGGTGAGGCGGATTGGGGCTGGGATGGCGAAGATTACTGTTGCGATGAGGCCGGGCACCATGCCGAGCCCGAAGAGGATGAGTGCGGGAATCAGGTAGACGAAGGTCGGAATGGTCTGCATCAGGTCGAGGACCGGGCGCATGACCTGGTAGATCCATTCGCGGCGGGCGGCGATGATGCCGAGCGGCACGCCGACCAGCATGCTCACCGTGGTTGCGGCCACGACGAGAGCAAGCGTCTCGGTGGTTTCCTCCCAATAGCCTTGGTTGATGATGAGAAGCAGGCCGAGAACCGTGAAGAGCGCGATGCCGATCGAGCGGCGAAACCACCAGGACAGCGCTGTCATGGCGGCGACAATCACCAGTGGATGGGGGGTCTGGAGCACGTAGAGCAGCGCATCGATGACGGTAGCAAGCACGCTCGACAGCCAGTCGAAGAACCAGGCGCCGTTGTCGGTCAGCCAGTCGACGAACTGTTTCGCCCACGTGCCGAGACGTAACTGACCGTCGTCGTCCACGAGCCATTCGGGAAGCCAGGTCACGCGATGCTTGCCCCTTCCGTAAGTGTTGCGTGAGAAATGGAGAGCGGGCCGCCGCGACGACCCGCGGAAGATCGTCAGAGGCCGAGTTCAGCCTTCACCGCAGCCGCAGCGTCGCCGCCGTCCTTTGTGGTCACGCCTGCGAGCCAGGGAGTGATTGCGTCGGGATTGGCCTTAAGCCAATCCTTGGCGGCATCTTCGGCGTCCTCCCCGTCATCAAGGATGGCGCTCATGATCTCGTTTTCCATCGCCAGCGTGAACTTCAGGTTCTTCACGAAGGCGCCGACGTTGGGGCACTCCTCGGCATAACCGGCGCGCAGGTTGGTGAAGATCTCCGCACCACCCAGGTTCGGGCCGAAGATGTCGTCGCCGCCCGTGAGATAGGTGAGATCGAAGTTGGCGTTCATCGGATGCGGTTCCCATCCGAGAAAGACGACGGGCTCTCCCGCCTTGTCTGCCCGCGCCACCTGCGCCAGCATTCCCTGCTCGGAGGATTCGACGACTTCGAAATCCTTGAGCCCGAAAGTGTCGTTCTCGACCATGCCGAGGATCAGGCGATTGCCGTCATTGCCGGGTTCGATGGCATAGATCTTGCCGCCCAGCTCATCGCTGTGTGCCGCGATGTCCTTGAAATCCTTAATGCCGAGTTCGGCGCCCTTAGCGTTGGTCGCCAGGGTGTATTTTGCACCCGTCAGGTTGGGGCCGTAGGATTCAACAGACTTGTCTGCGCGATAGGGAGCGATATCGGCCTCCATGGTCGGCATCCAGTTGCCGAGGAAGACGTCGATGTCCTTGTTCTTGAGCGAGCTGTAGGTGACCGGAACCGAGAGAACCTTGATGTCGGTCTCATAGCCGAGTGCTTCAAGGATGACCGAGGCCGTGGCCGTGGTGGCCGTGATGTCGGTCCATCCGACGTCGGAGAAACGGACCGTCCCGCAGGATTCGGGCTCCGCTGCATGGCCTACCTGGGTCAGGACCAGCAGCGATACGGCTCCGGCAAGCAGGATCTTCATCGGATGGTTCATGGTTGGCGCTCCCTGTCTTTGTTCCCGGCCATTTATAAGTATATGGGAAGTCGAGGCAAGCTGGCCCGCCGGGATCGTCCTCTCCGGAGCAAGCAGATACTGCTCGTCGCGCCCTCCCTCCCTACGGTTTTCTGTGGTTTCAGCTTTCTGTGGACTTTTCCCGCACGCCGATGCGGAGGAGAAGAGCAGGCATGGCAAAACTCTATTTTCACTATGCGTCGATGAACGCCGGCAAGTCCACGCTGCTCCTGCAGGCTTCCTATAACTACCAGGAGCGGGGGATGCGGACGCTGATCCTCACCGCTGCGCTCGACAGCCGAGCCGGCGTCGGGCGCGTCGCCTCGCGCATCGGGCTTGGTGCCGATGCCATTCCCTTCGAGGCGGCCGACGACCTGTTCGCACTGGTCGAGCGCATGCACGGCGAGGAGACCGTCGCCTGTGTGTTCATCGACGAAGCGCAGTTCCTGGCGCCGGAGCAGGTGTGGCAGTTGGCGCGGGTCTCGGACCGGCTCGGCATTCCGGTCATGGCCTATGGGCTGCGGACGGACTTCCAGGGCAAGCTCTTCCCCGGATCGCAGGAACTGCTGGCGATCGCTGACGAATTGCGGGAGGTCCGCACGATCTGTTTCTGCGGCCGCAAGGCGACGATGGTGGCGCGGCTGGACGAAGAAGGTCAGGTCGTTCGCGAGGGGGCCCAAGTCGACGTAGGCGGCAACGAGAAATACGTCTCCTTCTGCCGGCGGCACTGGGAAGAGAAAATCCGCTACGGTGAAGATACTTGATCTTCGTCAAAGAGGGAGGGGGCGGATCACCCTATTAAGGTCCTCGACGCCTCCCAAGGCTCACTTCAGGAGATTGAAAATGTTCAAGACTGCAAAGACCGCCTTCGTCCTCGCCACCAGCCTCGCCATCTTGTCGTTCCCGGCGCTCGGTGCGGAGATCGAAGTGAAGATGCTCAACAAGGGCAGCGACGGTCAGGCAATGGTATTCGAGCCCGCCGCCATCAAGGCAGCGCCCGGAGACACGATCAAGTTCGTTCCTACCGACAAGGGGCATGATGCCGCCGCGATGAAGGGGATGATCCCGGACGGCGCCGAAGAGTTCAAGGGCAAGATGAACCAGGAGTTCTCCGTCACGCTCGACAAGGAAGGCGCCTATGTCGTGAAGTGCACGCCGCACCTCGGCATGGGCATGGTTGCGGTGGTTGTCGTCGGTGACGGCGCTCCGGCCAACCTCGACGCCGTGAAGACCGGCAAGCTGCCTAAGAAGGCCCGCGAGCGCGTCGACGCCGCTATTGCGGAACTCGGCCTCTGACAAGAGCCTGCCGCTTTACATCGGGCCACCATGGTATAAGTCCATGGTGGCCTTTTTTTATGGATTTGCGGTGGACGGAATGGGAAGGGCGGATCGCAGCCGAAGCGAGCTGGAGGCACTCCAGTCAGAGCTGGCTGAACTGGAGGGGGTGATCGCGCAGGCGGCTCAGGCCGTCTCAACGATCGCGCGCGCCAGAGCGATTCCGGCATTGGACGACCCGCTGCCTGGTTCTGCGGGAACGCTGGCAGACGGATGGTCTTCGACCGGCCCTCGCATCGCTGCGAAGCTCAGCGCACTCTCTACCCGCATAGACGCCGCCATGGCGCCGCTGGAAGACGAGCCGCAGCGTACACTCAAGGAGCGTGTGTGGATCGCGCTCGTTTCCCTGTTTTCTCTCCGCTGGACCAGACCTGCGAAAGTGCCGGCGGACGAATTGAGCACGGTACTTGCCGATCTCGATGTCCTGCAGTCGCTGCTCATCACCTACCGGGAGCGGCTCGTTGCGGTGAGGCATTCGGTGGAGGCGGATCTGATCGACCTCAGCGGACACCGGGCGATGCTGGCGGACAGGCTGGCGGAGCATGGGGCGGCGCAGGGTGAGCCTATCACCGGGACGGCGGTCGAGGTGGAAACCCGGTTGCAGTCCATCCAGGACCTGACCATCGAACTCAACCGCCAGGTCAATGACGCCAATATCCTGCTCAACAAGCTGGCGATCGAAGCGGAACGCGCGATCCTCCTGAAGGACGTGCTTTCGCCGGACAATCCGGAACTGCTGGTCCGGCAGGAATGGCCGGTCTTGCCACACCTGGCGCCGCTGATGGGCCTTCGCGAGAAGGACATGCTTTCCAGCGTCGAGATCGACCGACGAAAGCAGAAGATCGATGCTCGTTTTAGCGAGCGATTTGCGATGAACAGGAGCCCGGCGGAGCGAGCCGGGCACGGCAGGCCCCTGGAGCCGGAGGTACACCATGCTTGACCCGATCGTGCGTTTTTTCCAGCGTGCCTTTGCGGCGCTCGGCCGTGGTATCGGCCTGCTGGTCGCCTGGCTGGTCTGGCCCTTCATGGCCGCTCACGGCTGGTATTCCGGTCGCAGCTGGATCATCAAGGGCCCGCTTCTGGCGCTGCTGGTCCTGTTCGTCGGGCTCTATGGCTATTTCTTCTGGCAGACCCAGGTGTGGAGCAGGTTCGATCCGGATTTCGTCGAGGAATACCGGCTGACCGAACGTACAGTGCCGGCCGGGCAGGAGATCCCCGCTCCGACGCCGGCGGCGACGGATGCACCGTCGGCCGGCGGGGCGCAGTGCCAGTCGTCCGCCATCGTGGACGTCGTCGCCGACCTGACCGACGTCAACGTCAACCAGAATGCATGGATTTCTTCCATGCTGCTCTACCGGCTGGGCCTGTTCGGGATCGACTGGGACCATACGCCATTTCTCGACAACAAGGCGTCATTCCAGCGCGGCGTGAACCAGGCGGTGCGGCGGACCTCGGTCGAGCTCGTCGACACGCTGGCGCGCGTGCGCGGCACCTCCGGCATCAACAACGACCTGCAGGACGCCCGCAACAACCTGCAGTTCGACGAGTATTCCTGGTATTTCGGGCTCAGCCCGTTCGGACCGAAGACGCCGACGCCGAGCTACTACCGGGCGGCGATCGACAGTTTCCGCAAGTTCAACACCGACCTTGCCGCCTGCCGCTCCACCTTCGACAGCCGTGCCGACAATCTGGTGCAGTTTGTCGACCGGATTGCCAATGATCTCGGCAGCACATCAGCAATCCTGCGCGAGCGCTCGGAAAACTACAACGGCGGCTGGTTCGACACGCGCGCGGACGATCGGTACTGGTTCGCCTATGGCCAGCTCTACGGCTACTATGCCGTCCTGTCCGCAGCGGGCGCCGACTTCTCGCAGGTGATCCGCGAGCGCAATCTCGCGCCGCTATGGGCCGAGACGCTTTCGCAGTTCCGGTCGGCGCTACGCATCCAGCCGGCAATCATCTCCAACGGCCGCGAGGACGGCTGGATCATGCCAACGCATCTGGCGACCATGGGCTTCTATATCCTGCGGGTGCGCTCCAACCTGGTGGAAGTGCGATCGGTGCTCGACCGCTAAGACGCTTTGTCTTTTCGCACTTCCCTACGCAAAACCGCTTCACACTTTTGCTGGAAATGCTCTCGGGCAGGTCAGGGGATCAGGCCGAGGCGGATCGCCTTGGCGACGAGCTGCGTGCGGTTGACGCAGTCGAGCTTCTTGATGGCGTTCGTCAGGTGCGCGTTGATCGTATGATCGGAGAGCGAGAGGATGCGACCGATCTCCACCGAGGTCTTGCCCTGTGCCGTCCAGCGCACGACTTCCAGTTCGCGCATGGAAAGAGGGCGGGGGATGGCGATCTCCTCGGTGCGCCGGATCCTGTCGAACACCTCGAATGCATGCAGGGAGATCACGGCGAATTCGTTGATCTCGGACTGGCGCAGGGATGGCCGCTTGCCGTCAAAGCGGAGCAGGAAGCGGGCGCCGTCGAAGCTATGGAGGGGCATGACGACTGTCGTGAACAGGCTGAAGCGGCGCATCAGCCGGGTGATCGGCGCCGGCACGATTCCATCCCGCTCGAGACCTCCCAATGTCCAGGCCTGGGGCAGCATGGTGTCGAACAGCGTCGGCATGACCGGACAGGCGACGAGGAAGCGATTGCGATCGAACTGGCGCACGAAGTCTTCCGGCAGGGTCGTCTGGATGATCAGCCGTGACATGTATTCGTCGTCGTCACCCGGCTTCGCCATCAGGGTGACATGGGCGAAACCGAAGGCTTCAGCCGCATCCTCCATGGCGGTGAGGACTTCGGAGCGCGTAGCGGCCGCGGCAATCGCGCTGCTGAGCGCTACCTGTCTCTCGACTGCTGCTGAGGGCACTGCCATGGTCCGTGAGGTAGGTTCCAATACCGCTGACATATCAGGGCGCCCCTTCCACCCGTTTACGATAGTTCGTCAGATTTTAGCTACTTAGCGGGTCTGTATGCATCTGGCAATCTGACTTTGGTTCAGGGGATACACCCGACATCCCGCCAGCGACCTAACATCAAACATGACAAACTTCATCCACTTTTTATCTTGACTAAATAAATCATGTTTTTTAGATGGCGAAGTCACGGCAGAGCCTGCCGCCCGCCATTGTGATCGTCAAACCGGACCGCTTCCACCAGCGGCGTGCCTTTGCGCGCCGATGATGGTGCGTGCCCGCCACAGGGGAACAAGATGAATATCCGCGCCACCCGATGCTTCCTTCTTACCTGCACCGCCATCGCGGCATTGTCGCCGCTGTCCGCTGCGGCGCAGGGCCTCCCGCCAGATGCGACGGCGCTCCAGACGATCGTACTGAAGGGCAAGCGGGTGAAGGCCGGCGATATCGTCAACACCCCGCTGGCCTCACAGACGACCGAGGAGGAGATCGAGAAGAAGCAGGTCCAGAGCATTGAGGATCTCGGGCGGAGCCTGGAGCCTGGCGTGAACTACAGCCGCGGGACGACGAACTCCCTCAACATTCGCGGACTTGAAGGCAACCGCGTCGCCACCGTCATCGACGGCGTGCCGCTGACCTATCTTCAGGACACTGCCCGCAGCACCGCCGGCGGGGCCGAGAGCTTCGACTTCTTTGCACTGACATCCGTCGATGTCGTGCGCGGAGCCGATTCCAGCCGAATCGGCGATGGCGGACTTGGCGGAGCCCTTGTGCTGCGAACGCTCGAGCCGGAGGACCTGATCGGCGAAGGCCGCGACTGGGGCGGCAAGGTCGGGACCGGTTACGACAGCATGGACAACAGTTGGTACGGCGGTGCCGCGGTGGCCAAGCGGGTGGAAAACACCTCGGCCTTGTTCCTCGGCTCGTACAAGACGGGCCATGAGCGGGACAACAAGGGGGATGTCGGCGGCTATGGCGCAACGCGCACCGAGCCCAATCCGGCGGACTACGACCAGCACAACCTCCTGTTCAAGCTGCGGCAGGACACCGAGTTGGGCCATGTCTTCGGCCTGACGGCAGAACGGTTCCGGTTCGAGAAGGATACCGATCTTCGCCGCGACCAGACGCTGACGGGAAATTATCGGCCGGGCAACCATTCCAACGGGCAGCTCAACGAACGCGACCGCGTTTCGCTGGATTACTTCTACGAGGCTCCAAGTTCCGATGGCCTTATCGACGCGGCGGAGGCCACACTCTACTGGCAGCGGCAATTGCGCCAGGACAGCCAGGATTCCATCCGCTGGACGAGTGTGCCGGGGGTCTACAAGCGCTGGAACGACATCGAGGAGAGCGGATTCGGCTTCAACGGCTTCTTCGACAGCGGCTTCGAGACGGGCGGCGTCAGCCATGTGCTGACCTTCGGCACCGACATCTTCATCTCGCGGGCGGAGCAGTATTCGGCAGGCGTCGATTCCTGCCCGGCATCACCGCCCTATACCGGCGTCTACGGGGCCTGCGGCAACCTGCATACCAACCAGGCGGACATGCCCGATGTCGACAGCAAGCGAATGAGCTTCTACGTGCAGGACCGCATGAGCTTCGGCGACAGCGGTTTCACGCTCACCCCCGCTCTCCGCTACGACTGGTTCGATCATGACCCGCAGGCGACCGCGGCCTATCTCGGCAACGCGATGAAGCCGGACACTCCCCCCGGCTCCAGCGGCGACGCATGGTCTCCGAAGCTCCTGGCGGAGTATGAGCTGTCCGACACGTTCACGCTCTTCGGACAGTGGGCCATGGGCTTCCGTTCCCCGACCGCAAGCGAGCTCTACATGACATTCGGTGCGCCGGGCACCTATCTGCGAACGGGTAATCCTGATCTCGAGCCGGAAACCAGCAACGGCTTCGATGTCGGTGCGCGCTTCGGGGACGGTGACTTCGGCGGCAGCCTGACGTTCTTCTATACCCGCTACAAGAACTTCATCGAAAACCGCAACCTGACGGCGGCGGAGCAGATTGCCCGCGGGATCGATCCGAGCGCCGGCTACATGTTCGTCCAGACGCCGGTCAACGTCTCGCGCGCCGAGATTTACGGCATCGAGCTTGCCGCTCACAAGCGTTTCGACAACGGCTTCAACATGCGTGCCGGCCTCGCCTATGCGCGGGGCACGAACCTCGAGACCGATCAGTTGCTGGCGTCCGTGCCGCCTTTGAAGGGGATCATCGGCGTCGGCTATGAGACCGAGGCATGGGGCGTCGACCTGTTATGGACGGGCGTCGAGGGCGTTGACGACCAATCCGCCGCCAGCTTCAAGGCGCCGGGCTACGGCATCTTCGATCTCACCGGATGGTGGGAGCCGGAACAGGTGAAGGGCCTTCGCATCCAGGCAGGCGTCTACAATCTCTTCGACCGGACCTACTACGACGCCTTGAACACGAAGGACTACACGACGATCACGGCGGCCAACGAGGAGTACTATTCGGAACCGGGACGGACGTTCAGGATCTCGCTGACCCAGCGGTTCTGAGGGGTCGCGCGGGACGCGGGCGGCGCAGGGAACAGCGCCGCCTATTTCGTTCCTGAACTGGCCCCGTCTGCCGGGGCGCCGGCCGAAACAGTCAACCGGACGCTGCCATGGTTGTTGTTGTAGCATTGCCAGGCGTCATTGGCGAAGCAGTAGAGATAGCCGTCCTCGGTCGGGGTGAAATGCCTTTCGCTGCCGATCAGGAAGGTCTCGTGGGGAAATGGCGGTATCCGTGACCCAGCGTGACGCGCCGGCTTCTGATCATTCGCAACCAATCCGACCAGCGAAAACCACGGAAGGTCCTCGTGTCGGCGGCTGCCAGGCGCATCCATTCTGTGGTTGCCGATCAAGGCACCGAAGCCTCGCTCGACCAAGCCGATCAAGGTGCCAAGGAGATGAGCGAGCCTTCCCAAAGGGTATATCCCGAGGCCAACACCGTCTGGGCCCGCCCGCACGCTCTTGTCCAGCCACTCCCCTTCCGCGCTTAGCTTGTACGTCGTTCCTGCTCGGAGGTAGATGCCGGTCCAGTTCCAGTGCGGCTTGGCATAGACACGCACCCTGCAGGAGCCGGGTGCCCGCCCGTCCCAGTTGAGCGTGCGATACTCGCCTTGAAGCAGAGGCGGGTCATCCCGCCGCGCAAGGACACTCTCATGCACCAGAGTGCCCTTGTTGTCGGCAGAAAGCAGCGGAAATGATCTTGGACGGGTCTTCAGTCGACGGAAAAAGCCGGAGACCGAATTGTGCAGCACGCCGTGGTGGTGCGGGTTGATCTGCGTGTCCAGATCCGGGCGAAACTCCAAGCCTTCCTCTCTCGCTTCATCGATCATCCATTTCAGCGCAATGTCAGACAGTCCGGCATGGGCATAGCCGCCACCGACGTCACCGTGGGCACCGGCGAACCAAACCTGCTTCAAGTCGGCCTGCTGCCCAGGCTCCAAGGTCCATAGCGTGGGAATGAAATTCTGACGCATTTCATCAATCGCCAACGCGTGGCGCGCTGTCGCTACGATCGTGCTTAGTCCGGCGTCGTGAAATTCGTGTCTGCCGCGGAAATCGAGGAGGTTGAGTATTCCGAGGTCATCAGGGATGCCAAGTGAGCCCACCGTATCCCATACGCCAATGAACCGGATGGGCGTCTTCTTCGCTCCCGGCTCGCCGAGGTTCGCATTGTGGAAGTGGAGCCTGTCGCTTGAAACAGGGGGGTGTTCCGGCTTCATTCGATAGATGTCGAATACCTCGTCCACGGCGTCCCAAATTCTGCGGGCGTCGTCGTCATAGGTCGAGAGGTCCAGCAGGCCGCATCGAGAGATCATGCCTCCAAGACTGCGGGCGGTATAGGCGCCCCGGCTGAAGCCAAACAGCCAGATCTTGTCGCCAGGCTGGTAGGTGCCTGCCAGCCAGCAATAAGCGTTCTTGATATTCCGGTTTAGGCCCTTTCCGGTGCTGCCGCCCAGAATTCGGTCGCGCCAGTTGCCTTCGCTCCCTACGCCTGGATGATAGTAGGACTTCTGTGGCGCACCGTCCGGATCCTTAGGTGCCAGGGCATTGTAGAGCTTCACCACGTTGGTGGGGCTCGGAACGCCGTTTTCAAGATCATTGGGTGTATTCCAGGTGCCGTCGCAGCAAACGATGATGTTCATCGATATCCCTCCAGGGCCGCTGGACAAGACTAACTGCATCCATAGGTAACAATCAAGGGAAAATACACCAGGAAGTAGAACTCGGACTTGCATACGACTACAAGGGGAGCTTGCCATGCTGCAGGCTCTGTGGCCAATTCGGCGGCGAGATGCCACGGGGAACGAGATTGGCAATGCAGTCTGACATCGAAATCGCGCGGGTGGCGCGGAAGAAGCCGGTCCTGGAGGTGGGGGCGGTACTTGGAATCCCGCCGGAGGAGCTGGCGCCCTACGGGCACGACAAGGCGAAGGTCGGGCCCGGCTTCATCCGCTCGCTGGGCGAGCGACCGGATGGCAGGCTGATCCTCGTCACGGCCATCAATCCCACACCGGCCGGGGAGGGCAAGACGACCACCACGGTCGGTCTCGTCGACGGGCTCAACCGCATCGGCCGCAGGGCGGTGGTGTGCATCCGCGAGCCCTCGCTCGGCCCGTCCTTCGGCATGAAGGGTGGTGCCGCCGGCGGTGGCCACGCACAGGTGATCCCGATGGAGGAGATCAACCTCCACTTCACCGGCGACTTCCACGCCATCACCTCCGCGCACAACCTGCTCGCGGCGATGATCGACAACCATGTCTACTGGGGCAATGCGCTCGACATCGACGTGCGGCGGATCACCTGGCGGCGGGCGATGGACATGAACGACCGGTCGCTGCGCCAGATGGTGGGCGCGCTGGGCGGCGTGGCAAACGGCTTTCCTCGCGAATGCGGCTTCGACATCACCGTCGCCTCTGAGGTGATGGCGATCCTCTGCCTGGCGGAGGATTTCGACGACCTGGAGCGGCGGCTGGGATCGATCATCGTCGCCTACCGCCGCGACAAGACGCCGGTCTTCGCGCGCGACCTGAAGGCGGACGGGGCGATGGCGGTGCTGCTCAAGGACGCCATGCAGCCGAACCTCGTGCAGACGCTGGAGAACAACCCCGCCTTCGTGCATGGCGGGCCCTTCGCCAACATCGCCCATGGCTGCAATTCGGTGATCGCCACCAAGACGGCGCTGAAGCTTGCCGACTATGTGGTGACGGAAGCGGGTTTCGGCGCCGATCTCGGGGCCGAGAAATTCTTCGACATCAAGTGCCGCAAGGCGGGGCTGACGCCCTCGGCCGCCGTGATCGTCGCGACCGTCCGGGCGCTGAAGATGAACGGAGGGGTGAAGAAGGAGGATCTGGGCCGGGAGGATGTTGGCGCACTGACGCGGGGCTGCGCCAATCTCGGCCGTCACATCGCCAATGTCCGCCGCTTCGGGGTGCCGGTGGTGGTGGCGATCAACCACTTCACCTCCGACACGGAAGCGGAGATTGCCGCAGTGAAGGACTACGCCTCCCGCCACGGCGTCGATGCCATCCTTTGTCGGCACTGGGCCGAGGGCGGCGCCGGGATCGAGGAACTGGCGCAGCGCGTGGCGGAAATGGCCGATGGCGGGCAGGCGGACTTCCGGCCTCTCTATCCGGACGACATGCCGCTGATGGAAAAGATCGAGACGGTCGCCTCGAAGATCTACCATGCCGGCGAGGTGACGGCCGACAAGGCGGTGCGCGACCAGCTGAAGGCATGGGAAGAGCAGGGCTACGGCGGCCTGCCGGTGTGTATGGCCAAGACGCAGTATTCCTTCTCCACCGACCCCAACCTGCGGGGTGCTCCGGAGGGCCATGTGGTGCATGTCCGCGAGGTGCGGCTTGCTGCCGGCGCCGGCTTCGTCGTCGCCATCACCGGCGAGATCATGACAATGCCGGGTTTGCCGAGTTCACCCTCGGCGGAACGGATTTTCCTGAATCAGGACGGGCACATAGAGGGGTTGTTTTGAGGCGATCTTCTACCCGGTCCCACTGTTCCCTGTCGGCCCGAGTTGGGGTTGGGACAGGGGCGCGGTCCAGAGCGTCGCCTCAATCGCACCCCTCCTGCGAGGGTCGCGGCAGCATATTCCTGACCCGCACACGGTTATAGGTGCCCCATTCGCAGAGCGGAACCAGCGCCCGAACCAGCGTTTCACCAAATGCTGTCAGCGCATAGTCGACCACCGGAGGCACCTGTTGGTGATCGTGGCGCACGAGAACCTCCATTGCGACCAGCTCCTTTAGCTGCTGAATCAGCACTTTCTCGCTGATTCCTCCGATGCGCCTCTTGAGCTCGGAAAAGCGCGTGGGACCGCTTTGGAGATGGTAGAGGATCAAGGGCTTCCACTTGCCGCCAACGACGGCCAGCGACACGTCCAGCCCACACTGGGTCGCAAATCTGTCCATAGAAATCCACCACTTACCTTTTTGTCTGTTCTACCCAAAACGAAAGCTCGTGTCTATCTGTCTCCTATCACCGCCGACTGCGGTGGAGGCACTGAATGTGTGACAATGAGCTTTCGATGAGAGACGATATCCGGACGATTAAAGAGTTATACGCCGCAGCAGAGGGAGACGGGCTCGACGTGGCTAGGTTCGTCTCCTGTTTCTCCGAAGATGCCTATGTGCGGGATGTCCCAACAGAAACCGAGTTTCGGGGCTCAGATATTGCCCTTGTCCCAGAGGGCATGGCGCGCGCTTTTCCAGACATCCACCGAGAACTCTTCAGCATCTACCGGATGGAGGATGTCATCGTCGTCGAGCTTGCTCTTCGCGGCACTCATACGGGAGCATTGGTGACGCCTGCGGGAACAATCCCTGCGACCGGCAACTCCATTGATGTGCCATGCTGCGACGTATTCCACATGAGGGACGCAAAGATCGTCTCCTTCCATTGCTACAACGCTGCGTCCATTCTCCAGCGCCAGTTGGGTCTTGCCGACAGCCGAAACGCTTCTTGATGACACAGCAGATCCCGTTGCGTTGATGCGGCCGGCTGCCTTCGTTCAAGAAAGCCGGCCGCCCTTTTCCAGCCGCGCCTTTGGTTGCTGGAAATCACCACGCGGTCCTTGCGGAATTGCATTGCGGGATAGACCACTTCGTGGATCGTGCGTAGCGTTAAGAGATCTGAACCTCGAATGAGAGTGCCTTACCTGCAATACCGGTACCCGCTCTCTCGCTCCAGCACGTCAAGATGCAGGTGGTCCTGGTGGGCGGCGTCGCTGCCGGGGGAGAGGACGGTCGAGAAATGCAGGCAGGCGCCGGCTGAGGCGGTGCGCTGGAAGGCGCCTTCCATCGTGCCGTCCTCGGCGCGTGGCTTCATGGTGATCTCCGTGCCGTCGTCCAGCCGGAAGGCGGCGATGTCGATGGCGTTGCCGCGGGCGTGCTCTGAGATCTTGCCCTCCGCGGCGCCGTTTCGCAGCCGGCAGGCATAGGTGGAACCCGTGGTGAGGCCGGCGATCTTCCGTCCCGGCAGTGCGATGTTCAGCGCCGGATTGATTGTATCCTTCAGCCAGTGGGCGAGGGCGCGTGCGGTTTCGCAGCGCATCTGCGCGCCGCCAGTGTCGATACCGGGCAGGACCTCAGCTACTTTGAGCGGTTGGGCTATGCCGCAGCCTTCGCCGTCGTCGATACGGGTGGCCGTTTCATACTTCGTCCCCAAGGCGGCGAGATCGGCGAGGCAGGCCTTCAGGTCCTCGGGGTCTTCCCTGGCGATCGGCGGTGGAGGAGGGGGCGGCGGCTCCTTTGGCTCCTTTGCCGGCTCTTGGGGCTCCTCTCCCTTCTGTTCCGTCTCTTTCTCTGGCCTTTCCTTGGCTGCTTCGCCCTCGGCCTCCCTCCCGTCGGCGGTCGCGGGCGGGCTCTCCCCGCCCGAGCCTTCTTCGGGTGGCGACCCAGCGGATTGGGCTTCTGAGGGTTCTTCCGGAGCCGGGGACGGTGCGGCAGGCGCTTGCGTCTCCGGCTTCGGTTCAGGCGTCGGAACGGCCGCGGCACCCGGCGGAGGTGCGTCGGCCGGGGTTCCCGCTTCCGGCGACTTCTCCTGTCTGTCCTCCTCGGCTGCGGGCTTCGACGCCGGTACGGGACCGGTGCGCGGCAGGGCGGCGGCGGCCAGAAGGGGCAGGGTCAGGAGGAGGACGAGGGCGGGACGCAGCATGAGGGCAGGCTCCGTGGATCGGCTATAGCCAACGCTCGAAACCGGATTTGGTCTCACCCGCTAGAAATCCGCTTGCGGAGAAACGAGACCCGCTGTATTTCTTCGCGCATGATCAATTCGATGAACATCGGTAACTGGTGGTGGGCACGCTGACGCGGCCTTGACCAGTCATGTCCATCGACAAGACCCCAAAGCCGCCCGAGAACCGAGGCGGCTTTTTTGTTGTCCGCGGTTTCGGGTGAGGGAAACGGAGAGCAGGAAATGGTGACGATCATCCGGGACGACGGTTCGGAGACCTACGAGACCAAGGGCGGTATCGCCGTCAGCCGGACGCGCCGGCCGACGCCCTATGCAGATGCGGTCTCCGGCTATGTGGACAAGCTCGACGAGCGGCGGGGCGCCGTCTTCTCCTCCAACTACGAATATCCGGGCCGTTATACCCGCTGGGATACGGCAATCGTCGATCCGCCGCTTGGCATTTCCTCGCACGGCCGTAAGGTCTGGATCGAGGCCTATAACGAACGCGGCGAGGTGCTGCTCTCGTTCGTGGCGGAGAGGCTCGCAACGGTGGCAGACCTGACACTCGGTGCGCGATCCGCACGCCGGCTGGACCTGACGGTCAACGAGCCGTCCCGCGCCTTCACGGAAGAAGAACGCTCCAAGATGCCGACGGTGTTCACCGTGCTGCGCGCGGTGGTGGACCTCTTCTACTCCGATGCCGATTCAGCGATCGGCCTGTTCGGCGCCTTCGGCTACGACCTCGCCTTCCAGTTCGACGCAATCAAGCTTTCCATGCAGCGGCCGGAAGACCAGCGCGACATGGTGCTGTTCCTGCCGGACGAGATCCTCGTCGTCGACCACCATGCGGCCAAGGCCTGGATCGACCGTTATGACTTCGCCAAGGACGGCGTGACCACTGCCGGCAAGTCAGGCGAGATTGCGCCGGAGCCGTTCCAGCGCACGACCGTGACGCCGCCGAAGGGCGACCACAAGCCCGGCGAATATGCGGAGCTGGTGGTGAAGGCGAAGAAGAGCTTTCGCCGCGGCGACCTGTTCGAAGTGGTGCCCGGACAGAAGTTCATGGAGCGCTGCGACAGCAAGCCTTCGGAAATCTCCAACCGGCTGAAGGCGATCAATCCGTCGCCCTATTCCTTCTTCATCAACCTCGGGCACCAGGAATATCTGGTGGGCGCCTCGCCGGAAATGTTCGTGCGGGTATCGGGCCGGCGGATCGAGACCTGCCCGATCTCCGGGACGATCCGGCGCGGCGAGGATGCGATTGCCGACTCGGAGCAGATCCTCAAACTCCTCAATTCCAAGAAGGACGAGTCAGAGCTGACGATGTGCTCCGATGTCGACCGCAACGACAAGTCGCGCGTCTGCGAGCCAGGCTCGGTGAAGGTGATCGGGCGGCGGCAGATCGAGATGTACTCCCGGCTGATCCACACGGTCGATCACATCGAGGGGCGGCTCCGCGAGGACATGGACGCCTTCGACGGCTTCCTCAGCCACGCCTGGGCCGTCACCGTGACCGGCGCGCCAAAGCTTTGGGCGATGCGCTTCATCGAGAACCACGAGAAGAGCCCACGCGCCTGGTATGGCGGGGCGATCGGCATGGTCGGCTTCAACGGCGACATGAATACGGGCCTGACGCTCCGCACCATCCGCATCAAGGATGGCATTGCGGAGGTGCGGGCCGGCGCGACGCTTCTCAACGACAGCGACCCGCACGAGGAAGAGGCGGAAACGGAGCTGAAGGCGTCAGCGATGATTTCCGCCATCCGCGATGCGCGGGCGGGCAATTCCGGCAAGGTGGCCCGCGACGTGGCGCGGGTGGGGCAGGGAGTGAAGATCCTGCTCGTCGACCATGAGGACAGTTTCGTCCACACGCTCGCCAATTATTTCCGCCAGACCGGTGCGGAGGTCTCGACCGTCCGCACCCCGGTGCCGGAGGAGATTTTCGACCGAGTCGACCCGGATCTCGTCGTCCTTTCGCCGGGGCCGGGCAATCCGAAGGATTTTGACTGCAAGGCGACGATAAGGACCGCACGGGCGAAAAACCTGCCGATCTTCGGCGTGTGCCTGGGCCTGCAGGCGCTGGCGGAAGCCTATGGCGGGGAACTGCGGCAACTCGCCGTGCCAATGCATGGCAAGCCATCGCGCATCCGGGTGCTGGAGCCGGGGATCGTCTTCTCGGGGCTCTCCAACGAGGTGACGGTTGGTCGCTACCACTCGATCTTCGCCGATCCCAAGACGCTGCCGAGCGACTTCACCATCACCGCCGAGAGCGAGGACGGCACGATCATGGGGATCGAGCACGTGAAGGAGCCGATCGCCGCGGTACAGTTTCATCCCGAATCGATCATGACGCTCGGCCAGGATGCCGGCATGCGCATGATCGAGAATGTCGTGGCGCATCTGTCGAGAAAGCGGAAGGTGCAGGCGGCCTGAAGCGGGGAGCGCAACTTTCGCCGTCACTTCCGGGTTAAGAGGTCGATCGACCTCAAACCGGGAAAGACAGATGAGCAGAAACCTATTGATCGGACTAGTCGCCGTCCTCGTGATCGTGGTGATGGCGCTGACGATGATGCCGGAATCCGGCGACAACACTGCACCGCCGCCGGCAGTCGGAGACCAGCAGCAGAATCCGGCGGCACCGGCGGATTGAGACCGCTCTTCTGGTTTGGTGTGTGTGTCTGGTATCGTCTGATGATACCCACGACTTGACTTGTCCTGGTATCGTATTATGATACCAAGATAAGGAGGCGTCGTTGATCCGCACATTTCGGGATGCCCTCACACGATCGATTGCTGACGGCAGTGTGAAGAAGGGATTTCCGTCTGATCTCGTGCGCCGCGCCCAGCTGCTCCTCACGGTGCTGGACGCAGCAGTATCGCTGGAGGACCTACGCTCGCCTCCTGGTAACAGGTTGGAGAAGCTGAGCGGCGACAGAGCCGCCCAGCACTCTATCCGCATTAACAAGCAGTGGCGGATCTGCTTCATCTGGACAGATGCCGGCGCGGAAGACGTGGAAATCGTCGATTATCACTAGCCAATCGTGGCGAGCAGGAGACTGAGATGAGTTCGACCGATTTGCCTCCTGTTCATCCGGGAGAAATCCTTCGGGACCTGTATCTCGAGCCACTCGACATGTCCCCCTATGCGCTTGCCAAGAAGCTTCACGTCCCTCGCACTCGGATCGAGAGAATAGTCGCGCAGAAGACCAGCGTAACGCCGGATACTGCCCTGCGTCTTGCAAGGTTCTTCAAAACAACGCCGGAGTTCTGGATGAATCTGCAAAACGGCTTTGACCTGAAGCTCGAGGCGGATGCACTCAAGGATGAGTTGGAAGAAATAGCAGCCTATGAAGCCGCGGCCTAAGTCGAACACATTGGGTCAGGTCCTTTGACAAATCCGGCTGTTTGATCCATACGCGCAGCATTCGAAACCGCCCGGGTCCCGCCCGGGCGGTTTCGCCGTTCAGGGGCGGGGCTCCTGCAAGTGGTTTGCATGCGCAGAGGGACTTGGCGTGACAGCGAGAACCGATCCGATCGTTGAGAGACTGGCCTTCTGGGGCATTCCGCTGGCTTTCGGAGTGATGGGGCTGAAGCTCGTCGCCTGGTGGGTGACGGGGTCGGTGGCGCTGCTTTCCGATGGTCTGGAATCCACCGTCAACGTGGTCGCCGCCTTCATCGCCTACTTCCTGATCCGCTACGCGGCGCGCCCGGCCGACGACGACCATCAGTTCGGTCACCACAAGGCTGAATACATGTCGGCGGTGCTGGAGGGGGCGCTGATCATCGTCGCGGCACTGCTGATCGTCCAGGAGGCATGGGGCGAGCTCTTCGCGCCCAAGCTTCTCGAAGCGCCGGTTCTGGGGCTCGGAATCAATGCTGCCGCCGGCGTGATCAATCTTGTGTGGGCGCGTGTTCTGATCCGGGTTGGGCGGCAGCATCTGTCGCCCGCGCTTGCGGCGGACGGCCACCACATCATGTCGGATGTCGTCACCTCGGCCGGCGTCTTCATTGGACTGGTGCTCGCAGTATCGACGGGATACGCGATCCTCGATCCGCTGCTTGCCTTAGCCGTCGCGGTCAACATCCTCTACCAGGGTTACAAGGTCATCAGCCACTCGCTCGGTGGTCTGATGGACCGGGCCGTGACGCCCGAGGAAGAGGCTGCCATCCGCGCGGCGATAAAGGCCAATTCCGCTGGGTCGCTCGGCGTGCACGATCTGAGGACACGACGGGCGGGTGCAGCCGCCTTCATCGATTTCCATCTTGTCGTTCCAGCCGACATGCCCGTGGCGGAGGCGCACGAGATCTGCGATCGCCTTGAAGACGCCATCAAGGAGGTCATACCGGGCGCCAGTCTCGCCATTCATGTGGAACCCGAAGGGGAGCGTGCGCATGGCATCAAGGTCAAGGTAGAAGGAACACCCCAGTGAGCATGACTGACACTTCGAGCCTCTCCCAGCTCGGCCGGCAGGTGGAGGCACCGCAGAAGCCGGAAGAGGCAGTGCTGGAAAAGGTGCCGAACGGCAATCAGGGGACGGATTACGTCGTGCGCTTCACGGCACCGGAATTCACCTCGCTCTGCCCGATGACAGGTCAGCCGGACTTCGCCCACATCGTCATCGACTACATTCCCGATGCGCATCTGGTGGAATCGAAGTCGCTGAAGCTCTTCCTGCACTCGTTCCGCAATCACGGCGCCTTCCATGAGGATTGCTCGGTCTACATTGCCAAGCGGCTGGTGGAACTACTGGAGCCGAAGTGGCTGCGGATCGGCGCCTACTGGTACCCGCGCGGCGGCATTCCGATCGACGTCTTTTGGCAGACGGGCGAGGCGCCGCAGGGCGTGTGGCTGCCGGAGCAGGGCGTGGCAACCTATCGCGGCCGCGGCTGATCTGCGGCAGTTGAACTGAAGATAGGAAGGGCACCTCGCCGGGCGCCCTTCTGGTATGTGCTCAGCCGAAGGCGAGGGTAAGACCGGCAAGGGCGGTCAGACCGCCGGCGAGGCGCGTTGCCCAGGGGGCGAGGCGGCCGATACCGAGGCCCAGTCCGATGCCGGCGGCATGCAGCACGGCCGTGGCAGCCATGAACCCAATGCCGAATTGCAGGGCGCCAGCCGTGCCGAGTTCGCCGCCATGCGCATGGCCATGAAAGAGGGCGAAGACGGCGACAACGGCGGCCGAGCCTGCGACCGGCAGGCGAGCCGCCATCGCGACGAGGAGGCCGAGCGCCACCACCGAAGCGAGGATGGCCGGCTCGACGAAGGGAAGACCGATGCCGGCCACCGCAGCCAGGAAGCCGAGCGCCATGGTGCCGACGAAGGCTGCCGGCACGATCCAGAGCGGGCGACGATTCCCGGAGTTCGCCGCAATCTGGCTGGCCCAGAGCCCGACAGCCACCATCGCAAGAATATGGTCAGCGCCGAAGAGCGGGTGCGAAACGCCAGCCATGAAAGAGCCGTGTTCTGTGGGGTCAAGATGCGCAAAAGCCGGGGCGGCGGCAGTGACAGACATGGCTGCGGCGATGAAAAGGCGTTCCAACATTTCTTTGACCCCTCTGGAAGACGCCTCGGACCCTGTCGGGCGCGAGGCTGCAATATCGGCGGACACGATAAGACAGGCCGAGGGCGCGTGTCCATGCCGGTACAGACCCGTTGAGGCGCTGCACCTACGTCATTCACCTTAGTCGGTTTCGCGCATTGTTTTACCGGCACGAAGGCATTATGTCCGTGAAGACAAATCCCATACTGGAGATGCTGATGAACGACGAAAACGACGACGACAAGGTCAAGGAATTGCCGCTCGGCAAGGAAACGGAAGCGAACCTCTTCAAGTCGCGTTCGATCTTCATCTATGGTCCGATCACCCAGGAACTGGCGCAGAAGGTCAACACGCAGCTCGTGGCGCTCGCCGCTGCCAGCGACGAAGACATCCGCATCTATGTCAATTCCCCCGGCGGTCACGTGGAATCGGGCGACTCGATCCACGACATGATCAAGTTCATCAAGCCGAAGGTCTGGATGATCGGCACGGGCTGGGTCGCCTCCGCCGGCGCGCTGATCTACGTCGCTGCTCCGAAGGAGCGCCGCATTGCGCTTCCGAACACGCGCTTCCTCCTGCACCAACCGTCCGGCGGCACGCGCGGCATGGCCTCCGACATCGAGATCCAGGCGCGCGAGATCATCAAGATGAACGAGCGGCTGATCAAGATCTTCGCCAAGGCCACCGGCCAGAGCGAAGAGAAGATCGCCAAGGACATCGACCGCGACTACTGGCTTTCGGCGGAAGAGGGCGTGGCCTACGGGCTCGCTTCCCGCGTCGTCGTGAACCAGTCCGAGATCGGCTGAACCACTACCGAAAGATAGAGATTGAACCCCGTCGGCCCCTGCCGGCGGGGTTCTTCTTTGGCAGCGACCCTCCAGCGGAACGGGCAGGGCGAACCGTTCGATGCCTGCGGCGACTTGCCAATAGCGCGTTTCTCTGGTCTCGGTAGCGACTTTCAAAGCTGCCATTGTCGAGTCTCCCGTGCTCAAAGATCTTTCTCCACAGAGCTTCTTCATGGGCTGCCTGACAGCCTTTGTCGGTTTCGCCAGTTCGTTTGCCGTCGTTCTTCAGGGGCTGAAGGGCGTCGGGGCGACCGATTATCAAGCGGCCTCGGGGCTGATGGCGCTCTCGGTGTCCATGGGTGTCTGCGCGATCCTGCTCAGCGCCTGGACACGGCTGCCGGTCTCTATCGCCTGGTCGACGCCGGGCGCGGCACTGCTCGCGACAGCCGGTGCGGTGGACGGCGGTTTCCCGGCCGCAGTCGGAGCCTTTCTCGTCTGTGGCGCGCTCATCGTTATCGCTGGCCTATTTCGGCCGCTGGGCCGGGCCGTTGCTGCCATCCCGACGCCGTTCGCCAATGCGATGCTCTCCGGCGTCATCCTCGGACTCTGCTTCGCGCCCTTCAAGGCAATCGCCTTCGATCCCCTACTCGGCCTGCCGATCCTCGTCGCCTGGGCGGTGGTACTCATGGTGAAGCGGCTCTACGCCGTGCCTGCGGCGCTTGCAGCCTTCGTCGGCGTCATGGTGCTCGGTGTCGATCTGCCCGAGGGGGCGATGGCCGAGTGGTCGCAGTCGCTGGCGCCGCCGGTGGAATTCGTAGCGCCTCTCTTCACACTGCCGGCGCTGATTTCGATCGCGCTGCCGCTCTTCATCGTCACCATGGCGTCGCAGAACATTCCGGGTATCGCTGTGCTGAAGGTCAACCACTACGAGCCAAACCCGGGTCCGCTGTTCGCGACCACGGGGGTCTTCTCGCTGCTGTCGGCACCGTTCGGGGGACATGCAGTCAATCTCGCCGCCATCACGGCTGCCATGTGCGCAGGCGAGGATGCGCATCCCGATCCTGCCAGGCGTTATTGGGCGGCGATCATTGGCGGCATCGGCTATGTCGTGCTCGGCCTCATGGCGGGAGCAGTGACAGCCTTCGTATCGCTCGCGCCGCCGATCCTCATCCAGGCGGTGGCGGGATTGGCATTGATCGGTGCGTTCTCGGGGTCGGCCGTGGCTGCCTTCAAGGAACCGGAGACGCGCGAGGCGGCGGCGGTTACCTTCCTGATCACAGCATCCGGCGTCTCGTTTGCTGGAATTTCCGGCGCCTTCTGGGGACTGGTCGCGGGCGGGCTGATGATGGGGCTGCAGCGGGTGATGGCACGGCGTGCCGGGTGAGGGCGTACCGGAATGACGTCCTCCGCCTTGTCAGGGCTGCTCTCTCGGCGTATAGATTCGCCTATGACCATGACAGGCGCGATCATGTCCGACCGTTTTGCCGCCCGCTGCACCGCAGCCGGGGCGACGGTTCTCGCGCCTCTCTCGCTTCTTAGCCTCGACCTTACGCGCGGTTGCCGGGTCCGTTGAGGAGCGCCCGGCGGCCGAAAAGCCAATGCCGGCGCAAGAGCTCCTCTCACAATCATTCAAGACGGACCACATGAAGACCCGCGAGGGTCCGCACCTGCAACGGCATATGACTGGCGGTGCGTGAGCGAGAAGAGACGACGACAATGGATGCAAAAACTCACATTTCAGCCAAGGGCATGCCGGACGCGGCAGTGAAGTACCGGCCCTATCCGCAGATCAATATTCCTGACCGTACCTGGCCGTCGAAGATAATCGACAAGGCGCCGATCTGGTGCTCCGTCGACCTGCGCGACGGCAACCAGTCGCTGGTCAACCCGATGGGTCACGACCGCAAGGCGCGGATGTTCAAGCTGCTGCTCGACATGGGCTTCAAGGAAATCGAGATCGGCTTCCCTTCGGCCTCGCAGACGGATTTCGACTTTGCGCGCTGGTGCGTGGAAGAGGGCGGGGTGCCGCAGGACGTATCGCTGCAGGTCCTGGTCCAGTGCCGGCCGGAGCTGATCACCCGTACCTTCGAGGCGCTGGAAGGCGCGCATCGCCCGATCATCCATTTCTACAACTCGACCTCGGAGCTGCAGCGGCGCGTCGTGTTCGGCAAGGACGTGGCCGGGATCAAGCAGATCGCGGTGGATGCGGCGAAGATGATCACCGACATGGCGGCCAAGGCCGGCGGCGGCTATCGCTTCGAATATTCGCCGGAAAGCTTCACCGGCACCGAACTGGAAGTCGCGCTGGAAATCTGCAATGCGGTCATCGCCGAGGTGAAGCCGACGGCGGACAACAAGCTGATCCTCAACCTGCCGTCCACGGTCGAGATGGCGACGCCGAACATCTATGCCGACCAGATCGAGTGGATGTGCCGCAACATCGACAACCGCGAGAACATCATCGTATCGCTGCATCCGCACAATGACCGGGGCACCGGCATCGCGGCCACCGAACTGGGGCTGATGGCTGGCGCAGACCGCGTCGAAGGCACCCTGTTCGGCAATGGCGAGCGGACCGGCAATGTCGACATCGTGACACTGGCGCTCAACATGTACACGCAGGGCGTCGATCCGCAGCTGGACTGCACCGACATTGAGCGGATTAAGGCCGTCTACGAGTATTCCAACGAGATGACGATTCCGGAGCGCCACCCCTATGTGGGCGAGCTGGTCTACACGGCCTTCTCCGGCTCGCACCAGGACGCCATCAACAAGGGCATGAAGGCAATCCGCAAGGCTAATTCGCCGGTCTGGGAAGTGCCGTACCTGCCGATCGACCCGCAGGACGTCGGCCGCTCCTACGAGGCGATCATCCGCATCAACTCGCAGTCGGGCAAGGGCGGCATCGCCTATATCCTCCAGGAGGACTACGGGCTGAACCTGCCGCGCAACCTGCAGGTGGAGTTCCGCGAGGATATCCAGCGCATTACCGACGAAGAGGGCGTGGAGCTTCCTGCCAAGCGCATCTATGACCGGTTCATCGAGCGCTACGTGGAGCAGCCCGGCGGGCGGCTGAAGTTCGTGGATCATCACACCTATCCTGCCGGCACCGATCACAAGGGTGTGCGGATCGTGGCGGCGGAGATCACCGATGGCGGCGAGACGAAGCGGATCGAGGGGACGGGTACGGGGCCGATCGACGGTTTCATCAACGCGCTTTCCTCCTACCTGGGGATCGAGCTTTCGGTGAATGATTATTCCGAGCACTCGCTCCAGCATGGCTCGAATGCGTCGGCGATCGCCTATGTCGAGGTCGAGCATCCGGGCGGGAAGCTGTTCGGGGCAGGCATCAACAAGAACATCGTCGCGGCGTCGCTCGAGGCGATCGTGTCTGCGGCCAATCGCGTGCTGGAAGAGCGGGCGGCGAAGCTCTGAGCGGTATACTGCATTGCGAGACCTGGGGCAGGACGGATGCCGAGGCGCTTCCGCTGGTCCTGCTCCACGGCTTCGGCGGCAGCGCCGCCATCTGGCACGCGCTGGCACCGAAATTGGCGACAGAACGCCAGGTCCTCGCTTTCGACCTGCCCGGACATGGCGGCTCGCTGAGTGTGCGGGCCGGTGGTGCAGGCTCCATGGCGAAGGCCGTGGGTCAGGTCCTGCAGGAGCGGGGCATTCCGCGGTTTCATCTGGTGGGACATTCCATGGGTGGGGCGGTGGGCGCGCTGCTCGGGCTACGGCAGCCAGAGAGCGTGGCGAGCCTGACGCTTCTGGCGCCGGGCGGGTTTGCACCGGCTATCAATGGAGCTCTGTTGCGCCACTATGCTGCGGCAGATGACCATGAGACCATGGCCGTTGTTCTGCGGGTGATGTGCGGGCCGGGTCATTCGGTGGATCGTTGCGGCGTTGCCGCCTTGCTGGAAGCCCGGGCGCCTGCCGAAGCACGTGCTGCGCTCGCTGCCATCCTGGATGTCATCCTGGTCGATGCCGCGGGACGGACGCAGGGTGTCTTGCCGGTTGACGCGCTGGGAGCGCTTGCCCTGCCGATAACCGTTCTTTGGGGCGATGCCGACCCCATCCTCCCGGTCGCGCAGGCCGATGGCCTGCCCGCGAATGTTCAGGCCCGGAAGCTTTCCGAAACAGGTCACATGCTGGTCGAAGAGCGCCCGCGGGACGTTTTGAGCCCTATCTGCGAGACGATCGCTCGGGCCGGCTGACGCACGGTCAGATCAGCCCGGCAGCCTTGGCGGCAATCTCGTCGAGGGACGCCGCGGAGGAGGGGCCGACCACGACATAGGTCGCGGTCGCACTTCTCCACGAGACCAGCGCGATGTTGTCGCGGATCAGTTCGGAGAATCCGTCTTCATCGGGTCGATTCTTGCGGAAGAGCAGACTGATGACCTCTCCGTCGTCCGATGTATAGACCAACTGGCCGACGGGCATTCCGCCTGCCACCAGCATGCGGGCGCCTTCGAAGGCCAGCCCGTTGTCCGACAGGTCTGGGATGCGGAAGTTCACGCCGGTATTGCCCAGCAGCCATTCGATGATAGCCGCCGGCTCGGACGCAGGCAGTTCCGCAAGTCGGCCGTCCATCCGCGAGAACGTCCGATAGTGGACGACGACGTCGTCCAGCCATGCGTCTCCGGCATCGGCGATCAGGGGCGAGACGGCTGAAGCAGGCTTCAACGCGAGCATGTAACCGAGGCCGCCGCCGAGCACGAAGGTCAGGAGACAGGCGGCCGCCACGCGCGGAAGCGTCAGCTTCGCCTGCCGACGCGGCGAGGGGAGCCGGACCGCTTTCCGGCCCTGCGGGCTCGTCCTGATCCGGCGAACAAGATCGAGGGGCACCGGCTCCTTGAGAAGGTCCTCGAAGATCTCACGGCCACGGAGGTTTCCGAGCTTCAGAGCCTCCTGCGCTTGGTGAAGGTGGGCCTTCTGTTCGGCGAGGTCGAGATCCGTGTCCGCGCGTTCACCATCGAGCTGTCGACTGGCGGCCAGCCCGAATGCGTGGGTGTCTCTGGAGTGCTTCACGCTCGTCTCTCCGTCACGTCCGAGGGGAGGGTGGAGAAATAGAGGCGAGCCTCGCAGAGCTGCGACGCGACTGCATCGCTCGAAATGTCGAGGACATCGGCAGCCTCGGCATATGACAGGCCCTCCACTTCGACGAGCAGGAAGCTTGCGGCAAGGTTTTTCGGAGCAGCCAGGACAAGCGACTGACACTTCGAGGGCGCCGACGCTCCGCGTTTGGGTGACGTGCCGGCATGGGCGTTAGCGAGCGTTCGAATGGCGGCGAAGAGGTGGAGGTCCGGCCTCGGCGCATCGCCCGGCAGCCCATCCGCCAGCACGCCCGAACAGGCGCCGAGTACCAGATCGTCGGCCTCGGAAACGTCCGAGGCCAAGCTCAACGCGAACCGCCGGAGGCGCGGAAGCAGGGAGACCAGGTCGCGTCTCGGATCAATGGATGCAGCGGGTTGCGCCATGCTAGGAGGAAAGCCTTGGTTCATGTTCGAGGCGGGTTAGCCCGAATTTATGAATCGAATGTGGCGATTCGACAACTTCGTGCCTCAAATCATCCTTGCCGCTTCGGGCACGGCCATCGGCCGCACCGCTTCGCCATAGAAGCGGTGACTGTGGTCAAGGGCCACCGCGTCGCCCGGTTCCGTCAGTCCGTAACGGTCGCAAACGAGGTTCCAGGCTCCAGGCTCGCCGCTCAGGGTGAAGAGGTTGTATGCCGCACGGGGCTTGTGACCGCCCGGTCCCTGCGAGGCGGAGGCAATGCCGACCACCGGCACCTGGCCGCTCTGGCTCTTCAGCCAATAGACCGTGTTCAGATGGGTATGGCCATGCAGCACGAGTTCGGCGCCGCCCGTGGAAATGGCGGCAGCAAAACGGCGGATGCCGATCATCCGCTTGTGCGAGGAGGCAGCGCCATGGATCGGCGGGTGATGGATGAGCACGACCCGAAACAGGCCTTCATCGCCGGCCTTCTTCAGCAGGTTGACGGTCTCGCGCGCCTGGCGCGGGCTGAAATACCCGGACGCCGAGAAGGGCGGCGTGGCGACGGATGTCGAGCAGCCGATGATGGCAACAGGACCGCGGCGACGAATAGTGGGAAAGACCTTTGTCTCATCATCCCAGTCGCGCGTCCCCTCGTCGCCGATGATGAAGGGATACCAGGCCTTCACGGACCGGTCGTGGGCGCCCC
This sequence comes from Pseudorhizobium flavum, assembly GCF_902502825.2. Next base: position 2,405,658 of record NZ_LR723670.1, on the reverse strand, counting down.
GGACGTAGGCGTCGTGGTTCCCTGGCACGACGGTCGTATCGGCCGGATCGCCTATCGTCTCGAGCCATTCGGCGGCCAGCCGCGTTTCGATGCCGGTCGCGAGGTTGACAAGATCGCCGGTAATGACGAGGTGATCGGGTTCGCGGGTGCGCAGATCGCTCAACAGCAGATCGAGCGTATTGACGAAGAGGTGCTTGCGCCGGTTCCGGTGCCAGTTCACAAAGCCGGTGATCCGCTTCGAAAACAGCTCACGGAGCGTGAGTTTTGGCAGCGGCCCCAGATGGATGTCGGAGATATGGGCAAACTTGAACATGTCGCAGACATAACGCATGAGCGGGCAATTCGTTATCCCTTTTCTCCAGACACGAGGACGTGAGATGTCAGGGCCGGGCATTCCAGAGGTGAGCGGGCTGCGAAGCCGCCTGGTGGTCTGGCTGTTCCACCACTTCTTCTTCCTCAGGCGGGGCATGACGCTCGGCGTCCGCGCCGCCTGCTTCGACCGGGAGGGGCGCATCTTCATGGTGCGACATACCTATGTGCCGGGATGGTACCTGCCGGGCGGCGGGGTGGAGCGGCACGAGACGGCGCTCGGCGCGCTGGAAAAGGAACTGCGCGAGGAAGGCAACCTGGTGATGACGGGGCCGCCGGAACTGTTCCACGTCTATTACAACCGCGGGGCCAGCAAGCGCGACCACGTCCTCTTCTATCGGGTCGAGGTGGAGCAGACGGAACCCAGGAAGCCCGACCGGGAGATTGCCGAAAGCGGCTTCTTTGACCTCGCAAGCCTGCCCGAGGATGTCACCTCCGCCACCCTCAGACGAATCCGCGAAGTGACGGGGCAGGAGCCGCCATCGGATATGTGGTAGGTCAGGTGCCGATGCCGCCCCGCTCGTGGGGCGCATCCAAATCCAAGGCTGGACCGAGCGGGACTACACCCGTCGGATTGATGGTCTTGTGGCTGCGGTAGTAGTGGCCCTTGATATGATCGAAGTGGACGGTCTCGGCCACGCCCGGCACCTGATAGAGATCGCGAAGATAGCCGTTCAGGTTGGGGTAGTCGGCGATCCGGCGGATATTGCACTTGAAATGACCGACATAGACCGCGTCGAAGCGGACGAGCGTCGTGAAGAGACGCCAGTCGGCCTCCGTGATGCGGTCGCCGAAGAGATAGCGGCTGGTGGCGAGGCGCTTCTCCAGCATGTCGAGTGTCTGGAACAGCGGGACCACGTTCTCCTCGTAGGCCTCCTGCGTCGTGGCGAAGCCCGCCTTGTAGACGCCGTTGTTGACGGTGTCGTAGACCAGTGCGTTCATCTCATCGATCTCCTGGCGCAGGTCCGGCGGGTAATAATCGTCGGTCGAGCCGGTGAGATCGTCGAAGGCGGTGTTGAGCATCCGGATGATCTCGGCGCTCTCGTTCGAGACGATCGTCTGCTGTTGCCTGTCCCAGAGAACCGGCACGGTGACCCGGCCCGAATAATCCGGATCCGCCTTGAGGTAGACCTCGTAGAGGAAATCGGACGCGAACAGCGCATCGCCGTTCGAGCCGCTGCCACGCTTGAATTCCCAGCCGTTCTCCAGCATGACATAGTCGACGACCGAGACCGATATCAGATCTTCGAGCTGCTTCAGCGTGCGGAAGATCAGCGTCCGGTGGGCCCACGGACAGGCATAGGAGACGTAGAGGTGATAGCGTCCGGACTCGGCCTTGAACCCGCCGGTGCCGCTCGGTCCGGCAGAGCCATCGGCGGTGATCCAGTTGCGGAACCGGGACTCGGAACGCTTGAAGCGTCCCTTCGTCGCCTCCGTGTCGTACCAGACGTCCTGCCATTCACCGTCGACCAGCCTGCCCATCATGATCTCCTCTTGCTGCAGGCATAATTGCGTCACGGGACCGAAATTGCGAGGGCAGGTTCGATGAACGGTGCGTTTTGAACTTGGCGGCGAAAATATTTGCTGCTATTGGGCTTGCCATCATTCAGGAACCCTCGATGACCGAAGTACGGGCACTGCGACGACGCTGATCCTCCGACGTGACGCTCCATGAGCGCCGCCACGATCACTTGTCCCATCCGTATTCTCCAAGGCTTCGGTTCACCATGGCTCCGCAACTCTCGCCCAAGCACGATCTTGTCTACCTCATCGAGGACGCGTCGCATGACGACGTCATCGAGTTGATTAATGCCGAGGCCTTCGGGCCGGGGCGGCATACGCGTGCGGCCGCCCGCATCCGCGAGCAGGGCCCCCATGACCGGTCGCTGTCCTTCGTCTGCGCCGACGACGGCGAGACAATCGCCTCGGTCCGGATGACACCGGTGATGGCAGGATCGGTGAAGGGGCATCTGCTCGGGCCGCTTGCCGTCCGCCCGTCGCACAAGAACCGGGGGATTGGGCGGGAACTGGTCAGGATCGCAGTCGAGGCAGCACGGCGGAGGGGTTCGGAAGCGGTCATCCTGGTGGGCGATCCGCCCTATTACATGCCGCTGGGCTTCGAGAAGGTCGCCTATGGCGCGCTCGCTTTCCCAGGTCCGGTCGACCCGGCGCGGGTGCTCGTCGTTCCCATGACTGCCGATGTCCATGACCGGCTCAAGGGCACAATTTGCTGGCACGACTGGGACACATCCTCTATGGGGGCTTGAGCCGCGGGAGTTCCGGGGCCTTCGTCAGCACAGGGGACGGTGGAATGACGACGCTTACCATAGACGAGGCGCTGGATCGCGCCGGGGCAGGGACATACCAGAAACGACTGATCGGCATCTTCGGGCTCGTGTGGACGGCCGATGCCATGCAGGTGCTAGCGGTCGGTTTTACCGCAGCCTCGATCGCTGCAACCTTCGGCCTGACGGTGCCGCAGGCGCTCCAGACCGGGACGCTCTTCTTTCTCGGCATGCTGGTCGGCGCGATCGGCTTCGGCCGGCTGGCCGACCGGATCGGCCGCCGCAACGTGCTGATCGTGACCGTGCTCGCCGATGCGATCTTCGGTACGCTTTCCATCTTCGCGCCGGACTTTACCATCCTGCTTCTGCTCCGCTTCCTGACGGGGGCGGCCGTGGGCGGGACGCTTCCCGTCGACTACGCGATGATGGCGGAGTTCCTGCCGGCGCGGAACAGGGGGCGCTGGCTCGTCATGCTCGAAGGCTTCTGGGCGATCGGCACGCTGATCGTCGCCCTTGCCGCCTGGGTGTTGAGCCTCCTGGAGGTCGAGGACGCCTGGCGCTACATCTTCGCCGTGACCGCGCTTCCGGCACTCATCGGTTTCGGCCTGCGCTTCCTGGTGCCTGAATCGCCGCTCTATCTGATGCGGACCGGAAGGAGCGACGAGGCGAAGTCGATCATCGACCAGATCCTGGTGACCAATGGCAAGCACATGCTGGCTGCCAGCCAGCAACTTGCGCAGCCGGCGCCGGTGCCGGAGGTGAAGATATTCTCCGGCCCGCTTCGCCGCCGCAGCATCCTGATCCTGGCGGTGTGGTTCCTCGTCTCGATTTCCTATTACGGTGTCTTCGTCTGGATGCCGCCGAAGCTTGCCGGTGAGGGCTTCGGATTTGTTCGCGGCTATGGCTTCCTCGTGCTGATCGCGCTCGCCCAGCTTCCGGGCTATGCGCTGGCGGCCTATGGCGTCGAGAAGTGGGGTCGACGGCCGACGCTGGTCGGCTTCTGCCTGCTCTCGGCGGCGGGATGCTTCCTCTTCGTCGTGGCGAGCGGAAGCATCCTGATCGGGGCCTCGCTGCTGATCATGAGCTTTGCCCTGCTCGGCACATGGGGCGCCCTCTACGCCTTCACGCCGGAACTCTACCCGACGGCGTCGCGGGCAACGGGCATGGGCGCGGCAGGCGCCATGGCCCGTTTCGGCGGGCTGATCGCACCTTCGGCGATGGCCTTCGTGGTGGCGCAGAGCTTCGGGCTGGCGATTGCGGTCTTTGCAGGCCTGCTGGTCCTCGCTGGGCTGGCGGCCTACCTGATCGACGCGGAAACCCGCGAGGCCTCGCTGGCCTAGGGCAGGTCAGAGGCGCTTCTTCAGCCAGGTGACGGAATGGCCTCCGGTGAGGCCTTCCAGCCTACCGATGGGTTCATACCCCTGCTTCAGGTAGAAGGGGAGCGCCAAGGCGTTCATCGTGTCGAGATAGGCACCGACGCAGCCACGGCTGCGTGCCTCCTCTTCCGCCATGGCGAGCAGGCGTTTCGCAATACCCTGGCCGCGAAGGTGTTCGGGGACAAACAGCATCTGCACGTAAAGCCAGCCGCGTCCGGTGCGGCCGAGAAGCCCGCCCTCCGGTTCGCCAGCGCCGTCCTGCAGGATAATGGCGAGATCCTTGCGATCCATCGGACCAAAGTTCTCGATATTGTAGGCCTGCAGGCGGTCGAGGATCGCCTGTTCTTCCTCGGGAGTGAAGTGGTCGGTAATCGTCAATTCGGGCAACATGGGACAGCCGGTCGGTTTCAGCGGCGTGCGCAATAGCAGCCACGAAGGCGTGGCGGAACCCCAAAACCAGCTTATCCCTAACGACCTTCGCGCCACCACATCGCCGCCACGGCGAAGAGCAGGATGGAGAGCCCGCCAAACCCTGCAAACAGCGGGATCGTGTTGATGCCCCGCAGGACGGTCTCGTCGGTCAGACGGATCACCATACGGTTGCGATCCTGCACCCGCACCTCGCCGCGCACCGGCAGGATATCCGGCAGCGAGACGTTTTCGCCGTCCGAGACCCGCGCCACCAGGCCTTTGGTTTTCTCGGCATAGGGAGCAAGTGTCTCCTCTGTCGAGATCATAGCCTTGAACTCCGGCGCATCGACCGTCCCGACATGGACGAGGGTTGAAAACTCGCCGTTGGTGACTTCGAACAGACCCGTTTCCTCCATGCGCCGCTCGAAGCGGTAGAGCCCGGGACCGGCTTCGACAAGGGGAACGGTCTCGCTTCGGCCGGATGGATAGGTGATCGTCGCTGGACCCGGATCTTCGCCGATTGTCTGGCGTGTCGCCTCGAGCGTACGGCCGATGGCGCGGGCCGTAAGCGCCTCCTCTTCGAGGTCTGGCTCCTTCATCAGCCAGTGCGCGATCCGCCGGTAGAGCGAGACATGCGGGCCTCCGCCTTCGAAGCCGCGGGCCCAGAGCCAGCCATGGTCGGAAAGCAGCATGGCGACGCGGCCCTCGGCCTCGCGGTTAAGGACGAGAAGCGGCCGCCCCTGGTCTCCAAGCATGACAGTCTCGCCCTGCGGTGCGGCAACGTCGATGGAGCGGAACCAGCGACCCCAGGCAGGCGGCTCCTGTCCTGCGCCGTCAAGCCCGCGCGTTACGGGATGCTTCTGGCCATCCTCCGACAGGCGCGGATAAAAGCCGGCATTGTGGACGTCGCCGGTCGGCTCTGCCGGCAGGATCTGCGAAAGCGGCGTCGCGGCAATGGAGTTGTCGCCGGCATGCTCGGGGCCGGCCGCAATCAGCAGGGCCCCACCGTTCTGCACATATTGGGCGATGTAGTCATAGTAGAGGATCGGCAGCACGTTGCGGTGCGTGTAGCGGTCGAAGATGATGAGATCGAAGTCCTCGATCTTCTCCACAAAAAGTTCACGCGTCGGGAAAGCAATCAGCGACAACTCATTGATCGGCGTACCATCCTGCTTCTCCGGCGGGCGCAGGATGGTGAAGTGGACGAGATCGACCGATGCGTCGGATTTCAAGAGGTTGCGCCAGGCGCGTTCGCCGGCATGGGGCTCACCCGAGACCAGGAGCACGCGCAGGTTCTGCCGGATGCCGTCGATGACATGGACGGCGCGGTTGTTGACGGCAGTCACTTCGCCGGGGACTTCGGCGACGGAGAACTCCATGACATTGCCGCCGCCGCGCGGGACGGTGAACGAAAACGGCGTGTCGGCGCCGGGAGCGGCCTGAAGCGTGGCGATCTCCTCGCCATTCATGCGGACGGTGACATCCGCCACCTCGCCGGCGCGGCGGCCGTCATCGAAGACTCGCAGGGTCATTTGCTGTTCTTCGCCGACTATGCCGAAACGTGGTGCGCGAACAACCTGCACGCGGCGGTCGAACTCCTCCGGCTGACCGGTGATCAGGCCGTGCATCGGGGCGTCGATCGCGAGTTCCTGATCGACGCCGGGCAGGTCGTGGATCTGCCCGTCCGTGAGGAAGACGGCGCCACCGATACGTCCCGGAGGCACGTCGGACGTGGCCGAGGCGAGGGCGGAAAACAGCCGCGTAGATGGTGTCTCCGTGTCCGGGTCGTCCGAGACTTCGACTATGCGCGTCTCGATCCGCGGAAAGCGGGCGAAGCGGTCCTGCAACCCGGCAAGCGCTGAATCGGTCTGCTCCTGTCGCCCGGCCATGACCTGGCTCTGCGACCGGTCGACGACGATGGGGACGACCGTTGAGAGTTGCTCGCGGTCTTCCTGCATCAGCAGCGGATTTGCGAGGGCCATCAGCAGTGCCGCGAGCGCCACGGTGCGGAGGCCGGCACCCCGTATGCCGCGCCAGAGGCTGAGCGCCGAAAGGAGGGCGGCCGCGATGGCGAGGGCCGCCAGTATCGTCCAGGGCAGGAATGGGGCGAATTCGATGCTCACGACGCTGCTCCTACTGGCCGAGCCGTTCGAGAAGATCCGGGACGTGGACCTGGTCGGACTTGTAGTTGCCGGTGAGCATGTACATCATGATGTTCACGCCGGCTCGGTAGGCGTATTCGCGCTGCATGCCGTCCGGAGGTACCGTCGGAAGCACCGAATTCCCCTGGGGGTCGATCGCCCAGGCTCCCGCGAAATCGTTGGCGGTGATCAGCAAGGGCGTCACGCCGTCGCCGGAGGATGAGAGTTCACTGTTGGTCTCCGCGGCCTCCTGCCTGGCCTCTACCCAGAGGGGGCTGCCAGCATAGCGGCCGGGAAAGTCCTTCAACAGGTAGAAGGCGCGCGCCAGAACGTGATCCTCCGGGGTCGGTTCCAGCGGCGGGATGTCGATATTGGCAAGGATGACCTGCAGCCGCTCGCCATTGGCGGTGGTGGCGCCGAAGCTGTCGAGGCTGGAAACCTGGTCGCGCGTGTCGAAGAGGACGGTTCCGCCGTTTCGCATATAGGCATCGATTCGCGATATCGCCGCCGCGGACGGCATGGGGGCATTGGCGGAAATCGGCCAGTAGATGATCGGATAGAAGGAGAGCTCATCTGTGGCGATGTCCAGCCCGACCGGCTCTCCCGGTTCAAGTGTTGTGCGGTAGGTCAGGAACTCCGTCAGTCCCGCAAGCCCCTGCTCGGACAGGCGGTCGACCTCTGCTTCTCCGGTCACGACATAGGCGAGATGCGTCGTGTCGAGGCGCTGCATGAGGAGATCGTCGCCCGGCCTTGCATCCTGCGCCAGTCCGGAGTCGGGGGCGGCGAACCAGAGGGCGGCCAGAGCCACGACGGCAGCGGTTGCCCTGCCGGGGCGTCGCGGTATCCGGGAGAAGGCCCCGTTCATGAAGAGAACAACGAGGCTGTCGAGTAGGATCAGTCCGAAAGCGATCGCGAAGAGGAGCGGCCGAAGAGAGGTCGCCTCTTCCCCGATCAGTGTCTCGCGAATGACCTGCTGACCCGCAAGCTCGGGATTGAAGGGAGAAAGCTCGGTGCCGGCGGCCAGCAAGTTCACCGCGGTAAAGCCGTCCTCGCTGCCATAGAGACCGGGGGGATGGTCGAAGCTCGCGACCGGCGTCTGGCCGGCCGTGATCGCGATCGGCTTTGCCGTGCCCGTCTCGGTCGACAGGATCCCCTCGGCGTCCAGCAGGCGGTAGGGTGGAAGGGCGGCAGCAGCCTCAGTTCCGCTGGTCGTGCTGGTCGCACCGCCCGCGCGTGCCATCTGCACGAGGCGTCTCAGCATCTCCACGAAGTTACCGGACAGCGGCATGTTCGACCACGTGGCTTCGGCGCTGGTATGGAAGAGAACGATGCGGCCTGCTTCCTGTTCCCGGGTGGTTACCAGCGGCGTTCCATCGCCGAGGCTCGCCCAGGTGCGCTCCGCAAGATCCGGTGTGGGTTCCGCAAGCACCTGCCGGTTGATGGTGATGTCGGTGGCCCGCGGCATTCCGGTGAAGGGCCCGAAGTCGGGAAAGTCGGCGAGCGGCTGGGGTTCAGACCAGGAAAGCGCCCCGCCAAGGGCGCGTTCCCCCTGGCGCAGGATCACCGGCACCAGCGGATCATCGGCCGGAGCCGCTGCGAGACGCGGACCGGCAAAGCGGATCAGCATGCCGCCGCGTGAGATCCACTCCTGCAGTGGTTCGTAGGTTTCGGCTGGAAGGCGTCCGACATCGGCGAGGATGATGGCCGAGGGGTTGCGTTCGAGGATCTGGGGGATGGAGACCGAAAGATCTGCCGTGGTCGGCTCGATCAGGTCAGCATAGGGCTGCAATGCCCGGCTGATGTAGTAGAGCGGTTGAAGCAACGGCTGGAAATCGCTGCCGCTTTCGCCCGCGAGCAGTGCGACCCGGCGACGCTTGAAGCCGTCATCGAGAAGATGCGCTGCGCCGGCCGTCGCAAGGCCTTCGATGCCGAGACGGGCGAAATCATTTCGCAGTTCGAAAGGGGCTTCGATCTCGGCCGTGGCCGCTGCCGCGCCGGCCGCGAACTGCAGGGTGCCGGACGCGAGGGGACGGCCCTGGATATCCAGCGCATTGACAGAGATGCTTCGCGGGGCAGGTGTCGGCAGGCGCGTCGCCGTCACCGACATGGCTTCGGCGCTGTTGCTGGCGGAGGTGAGCGCGACGGCACCTTCACCCTCGCCCTCGATCAGCCGCAGTTCGGCGGGGGAAAGGGCGCCGAAGGCGCCGAGTGCCGCCTCGTCGGCGTCGGTGGCGATCCCGTCGGAGATGTAGGCGAGCGTCCCGGGCGTGGTGCCGTTCAGCGCCTCGCCAATGGCGGAGGCCGCTCTCTCCCGGTCCGGCACGAGTGGCCGGGGCCGGGCGGCAGCGAGCTTCTCGCGTGCCGTCACCGCGTTGCCCGGCACGGCATCATGTGTGGCATCGGCGGTGAACGCAATGGAGACGGGAATGTCCGCGGTCTCGGCATCTGCGATCAGCGCTTCGGCGGTCTCGATCCGTCGCTCCCAGTCCGTCGAGGTCGCCCAGCCATTGTCTAGGACGAGGACCAGTGGCCCACCGGCATTCAGCGAGCCGGCGCGCGGATTGAGGACCGGATTGGCGATCGCCAGGATGAGGGCAGCCGCTAGCAGCATGCGCAGCAGCGTCAGCCACCACGGGCTTTGCGCCGGCGTCTCCTCGCGCTTGAGCACGCCTGCCAGGATGCGCAGCGGCGGGAAGACTTCCGTCTTCGGCCGCGGCGGCGTCAGCCTTAGCAGCCACCAGATGAGCGGCAGCGCCAGAAGGCCGAGGAGAATTGCCGGATTGGCGAAGGCGAAGGCACTCATAGGCGTCCTCCGACCATGCCGCCGGCCGGCATGCCTGAAAGATAGCCGTGCACCGCGACAAGCGCCTCTGACGCCAGGTGATCCGTACGGTGGAAGACAAAGCTCCAGCCCAGCCGGCGCAGCCCATCGCCCAGCATCTCCCGGCGAAGAAGATAGGCGCGGCGGTAGTCGTCACGGATCGTTTCGGCCCGGCCGGACACAAGCTTCTCGCCGGTTTCGGGATCGGTAAATTCGGTGCGGCCGGAATAGGGGAAGCTTTCCTCTGCCGGATCGGCGATCTCGACAACGTGGCCCCGCAGGCCGCGCCGTGCGAGCGGCGAGAGGCGGGACATGATCAGGTCCGCCTCATCGAGGAAATCGCCGATCAGCACGAGGTCGCTGTGGCCACGGATCATCGCGGTCTCCGGCAGGCCACTGGCCGGCGGCGAATGCATGATGGCGGAGGCCAGCCGCTCGGCGGCATTGCGGGCCGAAACGGGTTCCATGATGCCGGGGCAGCCGATACGTTCGCCGGAGCGGGCGAGGATTTCGGCAAGCGCCAGCATCAGCACGAGCGCGCGGCTTTCCTTGGAGACCGTTCCGAAGGTCGACTTGTACATCATCGACGGCGACAGGTCGCACCAGAGCCACACCGTATGGGCGGCTTCCCACTCGCGGTCACGGACATAGGTATGGTCGTCCCGGGCGGAACGGCGCCAGTCGATGCGTGACAGGCTTTCGCCTTCCGAATAGGGCCGGAACTGCCAGAAGTTCTCTCCCACGCCCCGCTTGCGGCGTCCGTGCCAGCCGGCGATCACGGTGTTGGCGATGCGCTTCGCCTCGACCATGCAGTCGGGAACGAGGGCCGCACGCGCCTGGGCGCGCGACAGGACCTGGCTGCCGGAAGTCTGCTGGACGATCTCGCCGATGGGTGCCACGCGCGATCCCTTCTATGGACGCAGGTTCAGCCGCGCGCCTGCCTGACGAGGCCGGCGATCACGTCGCGGACGGACATGCCTTCGGCGCGTGCCGCAAAGGTTAGCGCCATCCGGTGCTGGAGGACAGGTTCGGCCAGCGCATAGACGTCATCCAGCGATGGGGCGAGCCGCCCCTGGTAGAGGGCGCGGGCGCGGGCGGTGAGCATCAGCGACTGACCGGCGCGAGGGCCGGGTCCCCAGGCGACGTTCTTGTCGGTCGTGGCGTTGCCATGGCCGGGACGCGCGGAGCGGACGAGTTGCAGGATGGCATCCACCACCTTGTCGCTGACCGGCATCTGGCGGATCAGCGCCTGGATCTCCTGGAGCCGTGCAGCGTCGATGACGCCTCGCGCCTTTGCTTCCGCGGAGCTGGTGGTTTCGAGCAGGATCTGGCGTTCGGCGACGAGTTCCGGATAGAGCACGTCGACCTGCAGGAGAAAGCGGTCGAGCTGGGCCTCCGGCAGGGGATAGGTGCCTTCCTGCTCCAGCGGGTTCTGCGTCGCGAGCACGTGGAAGGGCGAGGGGAGGTCATAGCGCTGGCCGGCGACGGTGATGTGGTATTCCTGCATGGATTGCAGCAGCGCGGACTGGGTGCGGGGCGAGGCGCGGTTGATTTCGTCCGCCATCAGCAACTGCGCAAAGACCGGACCCTTCACGAAGCGGAAGGAGCGGCGGCCGGAATCATCCTGGTCCATCACTTCCGATCCGAGAATGTCGGAAGGCATCAGGTCGGGCGTGAACTGAATGCGGCTGGAGTCGAGCCCGAGAACGGAGCCGAGCGTCGTGACCAGCTTGGTCTTGGCGAGGCCGGGGACGCCGACAAGCAGGGCATGGCCGCCGGAGAGGAGCGCAAGCAGGGTATTCTCCACCACGCGTTCCTGGCCGAAGATGACCTTGGCGACCTCGCTGCGAACCGCTGCTATGTCGGCCAGTGCCTGTTCGGCGGCCGCGATCACGGCCTTTTCGTCCGCAACAGTCTCGGTGGAATTCATCAGACCCATGTCGCTCTCCTTGAGGCCCTACCGGATAATCCGTGGCGGCGGACGAATCGTTGCGCTGGGGCAACCACTTCCTATCGAACAACTTATTACCGCATAAGCGGCTGACAAGAACGCCTCGAATGACTATCTCGTGACAGAGTTTGCTTAGAGTGGAACCGGGACTGAAAGATGGCAGGCGAAACCATTCAGACAGCGACTGACGCCGCCGGACTGGCCGCCCTGATCTCCCGGGCTGCTGATCAGAAGGCAGGCGGAAAGCCAAGTCTCCCCCCGGTCGACAAGTGGAATCCGCCCTTCTGCGGCGACCTCGACATGGAGATCCGCGCCGACGGCACCTGGTTCTACATGGGTACCCCGATCGGTCGGCAGCCGCTGGTTCGGCTGTTCTCGACGGTGCTCCGCAAGGACGAGGACGGCAAGACCTATCTTGTCACGCCGGTGGAGAAGGTGGGGATCCGCGTCGAGGACGCGCCGTTCCTGGCCGTGGAGATGAGCCGGTCGACCCGGGACGGCCAACAGGTGCTGACGTTCCGGACGAATGTCGGCGATGTGGTGGAAGCCAGCGCCGAGCACCCCATCCGCTTCGTCATCGAGGGCGAGAACAGCGAGTTGAAGCCCTATCTTCTCGTGCGGGGACGGCTGGAGGCGCTGGTGTCGCGGCCGGTCATGTATGACCTGGTCGAACTCGGTGAAACCGTCGACATCGACGGCGTGCAGATGTTCGCGATCCGGTCGGCGGGAGAAGTCTTCCCGGTCATGCCCGCCTCCGAACTGGAAACCCTGTCGCATGACTGATGCTCCGCTTTATTCGGCGGCTGGTTTCAAGGCGCGGGCCTTGAACCAGAACGGCGGCCCAATCGAGCATGCCTGGCGCGATCATGGCGACCATCTGCTCAATCCCGACCTCCTGCCGGTGATCGAAGACCTGCATCTGAAGGATGCCGCCGTTCTCGTGCCGGTCGTCGACGATGGCGAGGAGGCCAAGGTGATCTTCACGCAGCGCACCGCGACCCTTCGCAAGCACTCCGGCCAGATCGCTTTCCCAGGCGGGGCGATCGATCCCGAGGATGCCTCGCCGGAAACGGCGGCGGTACGGGAGGCGGAAGAGGAGATCGGGTTGTCGCCCATGTTCGTCGAACCGGTCGGGCGACTGCCGATCTATCTTGCGCCGAGCGGGTTCCGGATCACGCCAGTGCTTTCAGTGGTGCGCCGCGGCTTCCATCTGAAGCTCAACCCGCACGAGGTGGACGAGGTCTTCGAGGTGCCGCTGTCCTTCCTGATGGACCCTGACAACTATCGCCGCGGCAGCCGCATCTGGGATGGTCGGGAGCGGCATTTCTACGAACTGCCCTATGGAGACCGCAATATCTGGGGCATTACCGCGAGCATTGTCCGCACGCTCTACGAAAGGCTTTACGCATGACATCGGTTGCCGGCGAGGCTTGGTTCCGTGACCCCGCACTGCGACGCATCATGGACGTGCTGAACGCCGAAGGCGGCGAAGCGCGTGTGGTGGGCGGTGCTGTCCGGAATGCGCTGATGGGCATGCCGGTAGGGGATATCGACATTGCGACGACGCTTCGGCCCGAGGAGGTCGTCGAGCGTGCCAAGACGGCGGGCATCAAGGCCGTCCCGACCGGGATCGACCACGGGACGGTGACGCTCGTGCTGGACGGGCAGGGCTTCGAGGTGACGACGCTCCGCCGCGACGTGGAAACGGACGGGCGCCGCGCGCAGGTGGCCTATGGTACCGACTGGACGGTGGATGCCGAACGGCGCGACCTGACGATCAATGCCCTGTACGCGGATGCAACGGGTGAGGTGATCGACCTCGTCGGCGGCCTTGCGGATATCGAAGCGCGCAATGTTCGCTTCATAGGGGATGCGGCGGCACGGATTGCCGAGGACTATCTGCGTGTCCTGCGCTTCTTCCGGTTCTTTGCATATTACGGCGATGGGCGCCCGGATGCAGACGGGCTGAGGGCCTCCGCGAGAGCGAAGGACAAATTGGGCACCCTGTCGGCCGAGCGCATCTGGAGCGAGACGAAGAAGCTGCTTGCCGCTCCCGATCCGTCGCGCGCCCTCCTCTGGATGCGCCAGACGGGGGTTCTCACCGAGATCCTGCCGGAAACCGAGAAATGGGGCATCGATGCGGTGCACGGGCTCGTGGCCACCGAGCAGGCGATGAGGTGGGAGCCCGATCCCGTGCTGCGTCTTGCGGCAATCGTGCCCGACGATCCCGAGCGCATGGAAGCGATGGCGAAGCGGCTGCGCATGTCGAATGCGGAAGCTGCAAGACTGCAGGCATGGTCAACAACGCCTGTTCTTCCTGACGAGGTGACGGATGTGGGTTTTGATCGTCTGCTCTACCGCTATGGTCGGGAAGGGGTGCGCATGCGGCTGAGGCTTGCGCTCGCCAGCTCACGCGCATCCGGCCGAGGCGACCCGATGGCCATGCGCAAGACTGCAAGACTGAGCGCCCTCTCTGCTCGCTGCGACGCGTACGAACGGCCCAGCTTTCCGTTGTCAGGGAGTGACGTGCTTGCCGCCGGCGTTCCCGCCGGCAAGCGTGTCGGCGAGGTTCTGGCGGCGCTCGAGACGCTCTGGCTGGAGCGCAACTTCACGCTTGGCCGGGCAGAACTGACTGCCCGGCTGGAGCAGATGGTCAAGGATACGGGCTGAGGCCGACGTCAGGCTGCGGCCGCTTCGTCGCGGATCCGTGCCTTGATGTTCTCGACCATGTTCTCGCGGATGATCTCTTCGCCATGGGCGATGCGCAGGTGCTCGACTGCGCGTCGGACGATTTCCGCATCTTCATTGGCGCGGGTGTGCCAGGAGCATCCGGGAACGAGGGTTCCGCATTCGAAAAGTCTCATTGCGTCCTCCTTGTGATGGGCGACGAAAACTATCCGAGGATACCTCGTCGCCCTAGCGTAACTAGAGAGATCGGCAGGCGTTCCCTTTCACCTAATCGCGTAGCGCCCAGGCATGGAAAACGGAAGCCGACTGCAACGGCATGTGCCGCCGCCCGAAGATCTGCTCCCTGGCCGCCGCGTTGGTGAGGCCTGTACGGCCGGCCAACTGCCGCCTTACCTGCTCGAGATAATACTCCTTGGGCAGGCACGGGTCGCTGCGCGAACGAAGTTCGTCAGCGAGATGCTCGATCATGTCGGGGGTATCCAGGAGACGTGCCCTTTCCGAAGTCCTTTCGGTCGGGGTCCTCTGCGGCACAGGCATGCTATTCGACGCAATCATCGCGTTCCTCCTCCGGTGCAACCAAGGAGAAGACTAGCATCAAAGATATTGCCTGAACATGTCAAATGTTAGCGATGCGACATATTGCGTGAGCGTACCGACGGCCGCACGATGCGAAGCCTTCGGTCATCCGTCCCCTCAGGGCCAGCGCACGACCGGGGGCAGGGACGAGAGGATCGACTCCACGTTGCCGCCGGTCTTCAGACCGAAGATCGTGCCGCGATCATAGAGGAGGTTGAACTCGACATAGCGACCGCGACGGACCAACTGTTCGTCCCGGTCCGCCTCCGTCCAGGCCTGGTTGAAATTTGCTTCGACGATCTTCGGATAAACGAGGGCGAAGGCCCGGCCGACATCCTGGACAAAGGAGAAGTCAGCCTCCCAACCGCCCTTTTCCTTGCCGGAATGCAGCCAGTCGAAGAAGATGCCGCCGATCCCGCGCGGCTCGTTGCGGTGCTTCAGGAAAAAGTACTCGTCACACCACTGCTTGTAGCGCTCGTAGTCGGCGACCGCCTCGTGGCGCCGGCAGGTGATCTCCATGGCGCGGTGAAAGAGGGCCGCGTCCGGATCGGTCTGCACCCGCCGCCGGTCGAGGACGGGTGTGAGATCGGCACCGCCCCCGAACCACTGGCTGGTGGTCACCACCATGCGGGTGTTCATGTGGACCGCGGGGACATTGGGATTGACCGGGTGCGCGATCAGGGAGATGCCCGACGCCCAGAAGCGGGGGTCTTCATCCGCACCGGGCATCTGCGCGCGAAAGTCGGGAGAGAATTCGCCGTGCACGGTGGAGGTATGGACGCCCACCTTCTCGAAGACACGCCCCTCCATCATCGACATGCGGCCGCCGCCGCCGAGGCCCTCCTCCCGCTGCCAGTCCTTCGCAACGAAGCGTCCCGCCGGCTGGTCGGACAGGGGACCTTCCAGCTTGTCCTCCAGCGCCTCGAAGGAGGCACAGATCGTGTCACGCAGGCTTTCGAACCATGCGCACGCCGTCGCCTTCTTCTCTTCGATGTCCTCCGGCAGACCTTTCGGCAAAACTGGACGTTCCATGTGCTTCTTCCCGCTCGGCGATTCTTTGTCTGGCAATTCCCTTAGCAGCAACGGCTCAATGCAGCCAATCCGATGGCGTCTGGCCGATGTTTTCCGACTCGCAAAGCGCGCAATGCCGCATTATCTTCAGCCCAGAGAGGTAGACCGCATGGCGAAGTTCACGCCACCGCCGCTCGACGGCCTGAAGAGAAGGATCGACCGGCACCGCCAGGAAAAGGCCGGGCGTTCGTCGATGTTCGTGCGGGAAACCTTCTGCCTTTCTCGCGACGAAGCCCGACAGAAGGCGCGGGAGTGGTTCGACGAGTTTCCGAAGGCGGCCTACTGGACCGAGGTCGAGAGCTGGCGCCAACTCGACGGTGACCGGATCGAGTTCACCATGCGCCGGCTGCCAAGCGCGGACTGATTATCCGGCAAACTCCCTTCCGGCTTCTTCTTCTAGAATGACCGGCCCTGGCCCCTTGTCACCCATCACGTCGTACGGATTGCGCAGGGGACAGTCGGTCATCGAAAGGCAGCCGCAGCCGATGCAGCCGGTGAGATGGTCGCGTAGCGCCGTCAGGCTGGAAATCCGTTCATCCAGTTTCTGCTTCCAGGTCTCCGACAGTCTGCGCCAGTCCTCGGCCGTGACCGGGCGGTCGTGCGGCAGGACGGAGAGGGCGTCGCGGATCTCCGCCAATGGAATGCCGGTCTTCTGTGCGACCTTGATGACGGCGACACGCCTTAACACGGAGCGCCGGTAGCGGCGCTGGTTGCCCCTGTTCCGATAGCTCTCGATCAGCCCCTTTGTCTCGTAGAAGTGCAGCGTCGAGACCGCAACGCCGCTGCGCCGGGCAATTTCTCCGACCGACAGCTCCCGCCGGATACCTTCGTGAATCGTCTCGCTCATTTTTCTCAATTGCCGCTGTTGACCTCAACTATGGTTGAGGTTTTATAGCAGGTGCTCTCTTGAACGCAAACCAGGGAGCAACCCCATGAAGCCAAGACTTACGCTCGCCCTCATCTATGGCAGCGCGCGCGACGGCCGCTTCTGCGAGACCGTCGCAGACTGGCTGCTTCGGCACCTGCCGGATATGATTGAAGCCGATATCCTGACTGTGGATCCTGCGCATCTGAATGCCGGATCTTCAATGGCGCGGACCGAGGTGGAGCGGCGGATCGGTCGTGATCTTGCCCGCGCGGACGGTTTCCTCGTCGTGACGCCGGAATACAATCACGGCTATCCCGCAGCGCTGAAGGAGCTCATCGATTGCTACCAGAAGCCCTGGTCGGCGAAGCCCGTGGCCTTCGTGAGCTATGGCGGTGTGTCGGGCGGCTTGCGGGCGGTCGAGCAGTTGAGACAAGTGTTCGCCGAGGTTGGTGCTGCAACAACCCGCGAGACGGTCAGCTTCGCCAATGCCTGGGAGCAGTTCGATGCCGAGGGAAATCCCCGTGCGCCCGAGGATGTGCTGCGACGTCTTCGCGCGCTCGTCGTGCAATTGGACTGGTGGATGACGACCTTGAAACACGGCCGCGATACGGTCGTCTTCAGGGAGGTGGCGTGATGGCCTTCCGCTCCCTTCCGTCTGCCGGACCTGTCCTGGCCCGGGAGACGCACCGCGCCCGAAACGCAACCATGTTGGCCGTCAGTTCGCTGACGATCATGTCCGGCGCGGCGATTGCCGCGTCGCTGCCAAGCATCGAGGCCAATTTCCAGGACACGCCGAATGTCGAACTGCTGAGCCGTTTCGTCCTGACGCTGTCGGCGATCTTCATCGCCGGGTTTTCGCCCGTCGCCGGCTTCCTGATCGACCAGTTCGGGCGCAAGCCTCTGCTGATCCTCGCGCTGGCAACCTTCGGGCTTGCGGGGTCGTCGGGACTGTTTGCGGAGACATTGCCCGGCCTGTTGATCGGGCGTGCGGTGCTGGGCATTGCCGTCGGCGGCATCATGACCTCGGTAACGGCGCTTGTCGGCGATTATTTCACGGGTGCCGCCCGCGATCGCTACATGGGCCTGCAGCAGGCGTTCGTGGGCCTGGGCGGGACTCTATTCCTGACGGGCGGCGGGTTGCTCGCCGAAATCCACTGGCGCATGCCGTTCCTGGTCTATGCGCTGGCCTTCCTGCTTCTTCCGGCCGCGCTGTTCTTCCTCACCGAGCCAGCACGCGCTTCGGCGGCACAGAGGACGCTGGAGGCGCGGCCGCTCGACCGGCGAACGACGATCCTTCTCGGATTGCTGCTGGTCGGCGCGATCTTCAACATGGTCGTCTTCTACATGATCCCGACGCAGCTGCCGTTCTTCCTGAAGTCCATGGGAATCTCATCGCCGAGCCTGGCCGGCGGAGCGATTGGTCTCGGGCAGGGGGTCGGCGTCGTCAGCGCCCTTCTGTTCGCAAGGGTGCGGCAGCGACTGGGAGTGATGGGTGTGTTTGCACTGGCCTTCGGATCAATCGGATCTGCGTTCGTGCTGCTTTCGTTCGCAGATAGCTATCCTGGGGTGCTGATGGCGCTGGCGATCTCGGGCATCGGCATGGGAACCGTGATGCCGAACTTCGCCGGCGCAGTGATGCTGCTTGCGCCGCCACAGATCAGGGGGCGGATCTCGGGCCTGCTGGTCTCCAGCATCTTCCTAGGCCAGTTCGTGTCGCCGCTCATCTCGCAGCCGGTGATCGGGGCGGCGGGATTCTCCGCGGCATGGGGACTGGCGGGACTTGCGGCTCTCGCCGTCGCCTTCGGGTCGCTCGCCGTGCGGGTTGGTATGCCGGTCCTGGCGCATGTGCGACCGGGAGACCAGTCATGACGAGAGGCGGAAGACGATCAGGCGCCGGGTTCTGCCTGGCGCAGGCGGCTCTCGCGAAGGAGCCCGCTGTCGTCGAGGATCGGATGGGCGACCGATACGATATGGGCGTTGATACGCTTAAGGTCGCGGAGGATGTCCAGATGCAGGGAACTCGTCTGCAGGCTTTCCAGTCGGCCATCGCGAAGCCTCTCGAGGTGCCGCTCCGCCGACAGCTTCTCAGCCTTTCGCACGTCGACCTTCATCTCCATCAGGCGCAGGGCGAGGTTGAAGTCTCCGGTCACGAAGATGGTCTGGGCGATGCGCAGGTTCTCGATCGTGAGGTCGAAGAGGTTCTTCAGCTCCTGGTAGCCGTCCTCGGAGAACTTGAGGCTGCCCGATATCTTCTTGCGGACCTGCTCGCCCAGGCCCTTCTCGATGATGTCGCCCGTATGTTCCAGATTGATGGCATAGTCCATCACCGCGAGAGACCGGCGCAGGTTCTCGCCTTCGAGGCCCTCGCGGCCGAGCTTCGAGAGGTAGATCTTGACCTCCTGCTGGAGGTTGTCGACCCGCTTCTCCATCGCCTCGATCTCGGCAAGCGGCGCGAGGTCGTTGTGCCGGAACGCATTTTCCACGCGGACCAGCATGCGTTCGATGAGATCGCCGACGCGAAGGACCTCGCGGGTGGCGTTCGCGAGAGCGACGACGGGAGTGGACAGTGCCTGCGCGTCGAGGAACTTCGGTCCGGTATCCGGGTCTTCGGCGGTCGGAATGAGGCGCTTCATCAAGTCAGAGAGAAGGCCTGAGAAGGGCCATGCAAGAAGTGCCAGTGCGATGTTGAAGGCGAGATGGGCGTCGACCGGCAGCTTTGCCGGATTGAGCGGCAGCGTTTCAAGCAGTTCGGCGGCAAAGGCGACCAGCGGGAGGGTGATCAGGCAGCCGATGGCCCGGACCACGAGATTGCCGGTGGTGATGCGGCGGGCGGAGGCCGGTCCCGAAAATGTTGCAAGCACCGGCGGAATGGCGCCGCCGAGATTGGCGCCGAGGATCAATACGATGATGAGTTCCGTGGACAGGGTCCCGGTGGAAGCGAGCGACAGGACGAGGACGACGACCGCGAGGCTGGAGGAGGAGACGACGGCGAGCAACGCCGTCAGGGCCAGCGCGACGGGCCATGCGCCATCGAGGAGCCGGATGAAGGCCGAGAGTGCGGGCGATTCCCGCATCGGTTCGGTCGCCATGGACAGGAGGTGGAGCGACAGGAGCATGAGGCCGATGCCGATCAGCGCCGTGCCGCCGCCCTTGCGGGCGGTTGAGCCGCCGCGGTGGACGACGAGGCCGACAAGGATCAGCAACGGCGACAGCCACTCGATACCGGTAGCGACGATCCAGGCCGTGACGGCCGTTCCGACATTGGCGCCGAGCAGGACGATCTGCGCCATTCGCGCGCGGATCAGGTCACGTTCGACAAAGGAGGCAACGGTCAATGCCGTGGCGGTCGAACTTTGCAGAGCCACGGTTGCGACAAAACCCGACACGAAAGAGCGGAGGCCACTCTGCGTTCCGGTGGCGAGACCTGTGCGGAGCCGCGTGCCGAAGGCACGGGTGACGCCATCCTTCACCTGGGCAAGGCCAAAGAGCAGCAGGGCCACTGCGCCGAAGAGATTGATGATGACGATCGTCGATTCCATGCCGAATTCCGAAATGCCCCTGCAGGACAAGGTAGTTCTCTTGCCGGCTAAAGAAAATATGCCGGAAGAGTGGTTAAGGAAGATGTCCCTTGCGACAGTTTTCCGTGCAGTTCCGTCCTCAGGCCCAGACGGTCTGACGAAGCGCCTCTCCGGCGATCATGGCCGCCGACAGGGCGACATTGATCGACCTCTGCCCCTCGACCATCGGGATCAGGATGCGCGCATCCGCGGCCCCATGGACATTGTCCGGGACCCCAGCGCTCTCACGGCCGAAGAGCAGCACGTCGCTCGGACGAAACTCGAAGCTAACATAGGGCAGGGCGGCCTTTGTGGAAGCCAGGACCAGCCTGCGACCGGAGGATTGCCGCCAGTCCTGGAACGCCTGCCAGGTGACGTGGCGGGTCAAGGAGGCGCTGGCCAGATAGTCCATGCCGGCCCGCTTGAGATTGCGGTCGGAGATATCAAAGCCGGCCGGCTCGATGATGTGGACCTTCAGTCCGAGGCAGGCGGCAAGGCGCAGTATGGTTCCGGTATTGCCCGGAATATCAGGCTGGTAGAGGGCGATGTGAAGATCCGGCATGATCTGCCCTTAGGCGATCCGGCCTTGGCAGTCAAAGCCGGTGAGGTGGGCTCAGGCGTTGTGCCCGGGCCTCAACAGACAAGCATCGGCAGCGTGTGCGCCGAGGGATGCGACGATTGGCCCTTCCAAATTCCGGTGAACGGAGCTACAAGACCTTCGTCTTCAACGCCAGCCCCAGGAGGCCCCCATGGATATTGCCGTGAATTCCCGCCTTCTGCCACGGGCGGCCTGCCTTCTGGCATAGGCGTATCGCGGTCTTCCGCATCCCATTTCTTTGCTGATTTGCCTCGCGGCCGGTTGTGGCCTCGTCTTTTTTTCTGCCTATCCGGCTACCCGTCTCAGAACGGGCGAAGCTAGGTCCGGGCCTCTCGTTTCTGGAGAATAACGATGTTTTCGTGGTTCGAGCGTCGCGTCGACCCCTATCCCCAGGATCCGCCGGGTCTTCCGCCAAAGGGACTGCTTGCCTTCTGCTGGCACTACACGAAACCCACGGCGCCCTGGCTCCTGCTGCTCGGCATCTGCTCAATGGTCATCGCCATCGCCGAGGTCTTCCTTTACCAGTTCCTCGGCAACATCATCGACTGGCTGTCGAACGCCGACCGTGCGACCTTCCTTGAGCAGGAGAGTGGCCGTCTGTTCTGGATGGGCGTGGTGCTGCTTGTCGTTCTGCCGCTCGCCGGCGCCATTCACACGATGACGATGCACCAGGTGCTGGCCGGCAACTTCCCAATGATTGCACGCTGGCAGATGCATCGGTTCCTGCTGCGCCACTCGATGACCTTCTTCGCCAACGAGTTCGCGGGCCGTGTTTCGACCAAGGTCATGCAGACCTCGCTCGCCATCCGCGAGACGGTGATGAAGATCATCGACGTCTTCGTCTACGCGATCAGCTTCTTCGTGTCCATGCTGGCGCTGGTGATCGTGGTGGACTGGCGGCTCGTCGTGCCTCTCGTCCTGTGGTTCGTGTTCTACAGCCTGATCCTCTGGCACTTCATCCCGAAGCTCCGGAAGCTTTCCAGCGAGCAGGCCGATGCGCGCTCGATGATGACGGGCCGGATCGTCGACAGTTACACCAATATCGGCACGGTCAAGCTGTTCTCGCATGCGGGCCGTGAGGAGACCTATGCAAGGGAGGGGATGGACGAGTTCCTCGGCACCGTTCACCGGCAGATGCGTCAGATCTCGCTCCTCAACATCTGTGTCGACGTCAACAATGCGGTGACGATCTTCGCCGTGGCTGCTGCGAGCATCGCCTTCTGGCTGACGGGCGAGGTGTCCGTGGGCTCCGTCGCGGTGGCCATCGGCCTTGCCATGCGCATCAATGGCATGTCGCAGTGGATCATGTGGGAGGTGTCAGCCCTCTTCGAAGCGATAGGCACGGTCTATGACGGCATGTCGATGATGACGAAGCCGCACGAGGTAACGGACAAGAAGGGCGCGCCGCAGCTGCAGGCGAAGAAGGGGCATATCCGCTACGAGAATGTCCGCTTCCACTACGGGAAGAAGAAGGGCGTGATTGAGGACCTGACGCTCGATATCGCAGCGGGCGAGAAGGTCGGCCTGGTGGGACGTTCGGGTGCCGGCAAGACGACGCTGATGAACCTGCTGTTGCGCTTCTACGACCTGGAGGCGGGCCGCATCACGATCGATGGGCAGGACATCGCGCATGTCTCGCAGGAGAGCCTGCGCTCGCTGATCGGCGTGGTGACGCAGGATACCTCGCTGCTGCACCGCTCGATCCGCGACAACATCGCCTACGGCAAGCCGGAGGCGAGCGATGCGGAGATCATCGAGGCGGCGAGGCGAGCCAATGCCTGGGACTTCATCCAGGGCCTCTCGGACATGCAGGGCCGGACTGGCCTCGATGCCCATGTCGGCGAGCGCGGCGTAAAACTCTCCGGTGGCCAGCGGCAGCGAATCGCAATCGCCCGCGTCTTCCTCAAGGATGCGCCGATCCTGGTGCTCGACGAGGCGACATCGGCGCTCGATTCCGAGGTCGAAGCGGCGATTCAGGAGAACCTCTTTGCCCTCATGCAGGGCAAGACGGTAATCGCGATCGCCCACCGGCTGTCGACGCTGACGGAGATGGACCGGCTGATCGTGCTCGACAAGGGGCGGATCGTGGAGACCGGGACGCACCAGGAGCTCGCTGCCTCGGACGGGATCTATGCCGACCTCTGGAGCCGCCAGTCCGGCGGCTTCCTCGGCAACCACGACCTGGAGGAGGCGGCGGCGGAATAGCGCTGGTTCGCCTTCCACGCCGTCGAATACCTGTGAGCCGCGGATGGGCGCGGCTTACCTGTGGTGGCTCAATTCTTGCAGAGAGGGTTTTGTCCCGCAACCGGAAGCGCCTATATCCCGCCAATGATCAGATCCGTCGTCCGCTATTTCGAGAACTGGATTAGGCCCTTCGAGCAGCGGGACGACCTCAATCCACCTGCCGGTCTCGCGGCCTTCATCTGGTTCTATGTTCGTCAGGCGAAGCTGCCGTTCCTGGCGATGCTGGTGCTCGGAGGGGCTGCCGCCGGTGTCGAGGCAGCGATGTTCTGGTTCGTCGGTCGCGTCGTCGACATCCTAGCCACGGTGGATCGAGGTGCCGGATGGGCGGGCTTGATGGAAGCCCACGGCAACGAGCTGCTGCTGATGGCCCTGGTCATCGGCTTCGGGCGCTTTGCAATCGCCTCGCTGACGGCCCTCGTCGACCAGCAGATCATCACGCCCGGCTTCTAC
Organism: Pseudorhizobium flavum; assembly: GCF_902502825.2. The sequence continues at coordinate 2,382,252 of NZ_LR723670.1, read as the reverse complement.
AATCTGGTGCGCTGGCAATCCTATGTGCATGTGTCGCGGCAATCGCTGTCCTTCTTCCAGAACGACTTTTCCGGCCGCATCGTCACAAAGGTCTGGTCGGCGGGCCAGGCGACCGGCGACGTCCTGACGACGCTGATGGAAAGCCTGTGGTTCGTGGTGATCTACTCGGTGTCGACGCTGGTGCTGGTTGCGCAATTGGATCTGCGCATGGCGGCCGTGGTTCTCGTCTGGCTGACCATCTTCGCCTTCCTGGCGAAGTACTTCGTGCCGAGGATCCGCGAGCATGCCAAGCTTTCGGCCGAGGCCGGATCGATGATCAGCGGGCGAATGGTCGATTCCTACTCCAATATCCAGACGCTCCGGCTGTTCGGCAGCGACGAAGCGAACGACCGCTACATGCGCTCCGGGTTCGAAAGCTTCCAGTCCACCATCATCCGCTTCACACGCCTGCTGACCGGTGTGCGCGCCTCCATGGCGCTCCTGTCCAGCACGATGATCGTGATGATGGGAGCGCTCAGCATCCACCTGTGGCTTGCGGGGCTGATCAGCTCCGGTGCGGTCGCCTTCACCATGGCGCTGATGCTGCGGCTGAACTTCCTGCTCGGCCGGTTGATGACGCAGCTGAACGGTTTGATGCGCAATCTCGGCACCGTCCAGAACTCGGCAGAACTCATCTCGCAGCCGATAGGCCTTCTCGACAAACCGGATGCCGAGAGGCTGACCGTGCGGGCGCCGGAGATCCGCTTCGAGAACGTCAGCTTCCACTACGGCAAGGGCAGGAGCGTGATCGACGACCTGTGCCTCACCATCCGGCCAGGCGAAAAGCTCGGCATCGTCGGGCGCTCAGGCGCTGGAAAGTCGACGCTGGTCAACCTTCTGCTTCGCTTCTACGAGATCGAGAAGGGCCGCATCCTGATTGACGGCCAGGATATTTCGCGGGTGACGCAGGAATCGCTGCGGGCGCAGATCGGCATGGTGACGCAGGACACATCGCTGCTGCACCGGTCGATCCGCGACAACATCCTGTTCGGGCGGCCGGATGCGAGCGAGGAGCAGTTGCGCGAGGCCGCCCGGCGGGCGGAGGCCGACGGTTTCGTCGCCGAGCTGGAGGACCAGCGCGGCCGCCGTGGCTATGATGCGCATGTCGGCGAGCGGGGCGTCAAGCTTTCCGGCGGCCAGCGGCAGCGCATCGCCATCGCCCGCGTCATGTTGAAGAATGCGCCGATCCTGGTGCTCGACGAGGCGACGTCAGCGCTCGATTCCGAAGTGGAGGCTGCCATCCAGTCGAACCTCGAGCGCCTGATGCAGGGCAAGACCGTACTCGCGATTGCCCACCGGCTCTCCACCATCGCGGCACTCGACCGTCTGATCGTGATGGATGAGGGACGCATCGTGGAGCAGGGGACGCACGCGCAGCTAGTCGCGGCGAATGGAATCTATGCCGATCTGTGGGCACGCCAGTCGGGAGGCTTCCTGGCGGCAGACGCCGCACAATAGGCCGTCACGGCGCGAGGACGATGTCGGCGACCAGCCCGTAGTGGTTGGAGCCCAGTGATGACGGCAACCGCTGCAGCGATCTTATATGCAGCGGTTCGCGGACATAGACGTGATCGATCGGCACGCCGAACCATCCTCCCCAGTCCGGCCATGTGGGAGGCTCCCAGGATGCGGTGCGAAGGCCGGTCCAGCGCAGGAACATGCGGATGTTCGGCGCCAGGCTGGAGGCGTTGAAGTCTCCGGCAACGAGCAGGGGACCCTCGAGCCGATCCAGCATGCGGGCGGCGTTGGTGAGCTCCAAGGTCTGGAAGTCGTCGAAATAGGGCTTGGTCGTATGGATGGCCGCCAGATGAACCATGCGTCCCTGCCATGACAGATCCGAAAGGATCATCCCGTTTTCGAAGATCGTGCTGAGCGAGTGAACGGAGGGCGAGGTCAAGGGTGTCTTGGACAGCACCATGAGGTCGCAGGTCTTCGTCATCTCGCCACAACCGATACGGTAGGGATAGATCTGTGAGAGGGCGCCGAGCTCCCCCCGCAGCGGCATCGCCTCAAGGACGTTCACAACGTCGGCGCCGGAGGCAAGGATCAGGTCGCGGATCGCGCCGGCATTCTCCCTGTTCTTCGACAGGATGTTGAAGGACATCAGCCTGAGCGCAGGAGCATCGACATTGTTGCCAGCAAGCGGTTGCTGGACCATCTCCCGGGTCATCCAGAGCGCGTGCAGCCCAAGCGCCAGCGAGGCTGCAACCAGCAGCGCGGGAAGCAGGCTACGGTGAAGGACGAAGGCAGCGACAGCCGCCAGCGTGCAGGTGACGGCAAGGTGAAGCTGCAGGCTGCTGATGGCCGTGAAGATCCAGATGCCGACCACGTAGCGTGCAGCCGCGATGAGGATCACGAGCGACACGATGACGCATATTGCGACCGACAGAAAATACCTCATTCCGCCCTGTTCCCATTGATGCGCCGGCGCGTTCGGGCCTAGCATGCGGGTTGCTGCACCGCAACGCGAAGCCTGCGCGGAGGTTAACGTGCGAAGCGGGAGAGGAAGGCCGGGAAAGAGGGCATGCATCGCTCATGTCACAGCCCCGGAAAAGCTTGCGGAAAGGCCGCGACAAACTGGCTCCTATCCACTTGCCAAGACTGGACATAATTTGCGATCAGGCATAGAAGGCGCCGAATTGCCGGGGAATCTGTGTTCCAAATATGGCCAGTTCCACATCTCCGGTTGAGGGGCAAATGCGGGTTTTCGCGAATTGCGTGAGAAGGATGTTTGAGCCGTGAGCGAGCACGAGACACACAGCGAAGCACTGGGCGAGCCCACTCGCCGTGATTTCCTTTACCTGACCACCGGCATGGCCGGCGCGGTCGGAGCGGCGGCAGTGGCATGGCCTTTCATCGACCAGATGCGGCCCGACGCCTCGACGCTGGCGCTCGCTTCCATCGAGGTTGACGTCTCGGGGGTCGAGCCGGGCATGTCGCTGACGGTGAAGTGGCGCGGCAAGCCTGTCTTCATCCGTAACCGTACGGAGCAGGAGATCGAGGCCGCCAATGCCGTCGCGCTCGACGAATTGAAGGACCCGATCGCAAGAAACGACAATATCGATGCGACCGCGGAAGCGACCGACCTGGCTCGTTCGGCCGGTGAGGGCAAGGAAAACTGGATCGTCATGATCGGTTCCTGTACCCACCTCGGTTGCGTTCCGCTCGGTCAGGCCGGCGATTTCGGCGGTTGGTTCTGTCCCTGCCACGGTTCGCACTATGACACCGCAGGCCGCATCCGTAAGGGTCCGGCGCCGACCAACCTGCCGGTGCCGACTTTCACGTTTACGTCCGACACAGTGATCCAGATCGGGTGAGGGGTTCTAGATAATGAGCGGTCATTCCACATACCAGCCGGCCTCCGGCATCGAGAAATGGATCGACTCGCGGCTTCCATTGCCGCGCATGATCCATGACAGCTTCGTCTCTTACCCCGTTCCCCGCAACCTGAACTATGCCTATACCTTCGGCGCCATGCTGTCGGTGATGCTGATCGTCCAGATCCTGTCGGGTGTTGTTCTGGCCATGCACTACGCGGCCGAAACGACGGTTGCCTTCAACTCCGTCGAGAAGATCATGCGCGACGTCAACCACGGTTGGCTGCTGCGCTACATGCATGCAAACGGCGCGTCGTTCTTCTTCATCGCCGTCTACCTGCACATCGCCCGCGGTCTCTACTACGGCTCCTACAAGGCGCCCCGCGAAATCCTCTGGATCCTCGGCGTTGTGATCTATCTCCTGATGATGGCGACCGGCTTCATGGGCTACGTTCTGCCCTGGGGTCAGATGTCCTTCTGGGGCGCGACCGTCATCACCGGCTTCTTCTCCGCTTTCCCGCTGGTCGGCGAATGGATCCAGCAGTTCCTGCTGGGTGGCTTCGCTGTCGACCAGCCGACGCTGAACCGCTTCTTCTCGCTGCACTACCTGCTGCCGTTCATGATTGCCGGCGTCGTCGTCCTGCACATCTGGGCGCTGCACGTGACCGGCCAGACGAACCCGACCGGCGTTGAGGTGAAGACCAAGACGGACACCGTTGCCTTCACGCCCTATGCGACGCTCAAGGATGCGCTCGGCGTGTCGGTCTTCCTGCTCGTCTTCGCCTGGTTCATCTTCTACATGCCGAACTATCTCGGCCACCCGGACAACTACATTCCGGCGGATGCCCTGAAGACCCCGGCCCACATCGTTCCGGAATGGTACTACCTGCCATTCTACGCGATGCTGCGCGCCATCACCTTCAATGTCGGCCCGATCGACTCCAAGCTCGGCGGCGTGCTCGTCATGTTCGGCTCGATCATCGTGCTGTTCTTCCTGCCCTGGCTCGACACGTCGAAGGTCCGCTCGGCCGTCTACCGTCCGTGGTACAAGCTGTTCTTCTGGATCTTCGTTGCCGACTGCATTCTCCTCGGCTGGCTCGGCGCCATGCCTGCGGAAGGCGTCTACGTCATCCTGTCTCAGCTCGGCACGCTCTACTACTTCGGCTTCTTCCTGGTGATCATGCCGCTGCTCGGCCTGTTCGAGACGCCTCGCCGCATACCGAACTCGATCACCGAGGCGGTGCTTGCGAAGCAGAACAAGTCCGACATGGAAAAGCTTCCGCCTGCCGAAGCCAGCGTCCGATAGCCGAGACCGAGAGGGAAAAAGAGTTATGAAAAAGCTTGTTACAAGCATCCTTTCGCTGGCCGTCGTGGCAGGCCTCGGCTTCGGTACCGCGCTCGCCCAGGACGAGCATGCGGCCGATGGTGAAGCCCATGCAGAAGGCGCAACACCGCACTACCCCATCAATAAGCCGCGGGAGGTGGACTGGAGCTTTGCCGGCCCGTTCGGCCACTACGACAAGGGCCAGTTGCAGCGGGGGCTGAAGGTCTACACCGAAGTCTGTGCCGCCTGTCACTCCATGACGCTGGTATCGTTCCGTACGCTCGAGGACCTCGGTTATTCCGAAGAGCAGGTAAAGGCCTTCGCCGCCAACTACCAGGTGACCGACGGTCCAAACGACGATGGTGACATGTTCGACCGGGCTGCGGTTCCGTCCGACTACTTCCCGCCGCCGTTCCCCAATGCCCAGGCTGCCGCTGCTTCCAACAATGGTGCTGCGCCGCCGGACTTCTCTCTGATCGCCAAGGCGCGCGGCGTGACCCGCGGCTTCCCTCAGTTCGTGTTCGACATCTTCACGCAGTATCAGGAAGGTGGTCCGGACTACATCTACTCGCTGCTGACGGGATACCAGGAGCCGCCGGAAGGCGTCGAGGTTCCGGAAGGAACCTACTATAACCCGTACTTCATTGCGTCGGCATCGCTTGCCATGGCCCCGCCGATCTCGGATGGCCAGGTCACCTATGACGATGGCGCTCCTGAAACGCTCGACCAGTACGCCAAGGACGTCTCCGCGTTCCTGATGTGGGCTGCAGAGCCGCATCTGGAGGATCGCAAGCGCACGGGCTTCATGGTCATGGTCTTCCTGCTAATCTTCACCGGGCTCATCTACCTGACGAAGAAGTCGGTCTACGCGAGCAAGGAACACTGAGGAAAACCCTCAGCTACAACAAAAAAAGGCGACCTCCGGGTCGCCTTTTTTGTTGGGGGACCTTGGATAAACCGTTAGCTTTCCTCCGCCCGTCCCTTCCCTTCCAGCAATTCGGACTTCCCATGACCAAGCCCATCGACCTCGCTGCCTCCGTCCGCTCGATCGTGGACTACCCGAAGCCCGGGATCATCTTCCGTGACATTACGACCCTGCTCGGCGACGCGGTGGCCTTCCGCCAGACGGTGGACGAGCTTGTGCGGCCCTATACGGGCTTGGGGGTCGACAAGATCGCCGGCATCGAGGCGCGCGGCTTCATCCTCGGAGGGGCGTTGGCGCACCAACTCTCGGCCGGTTTCGTGCCGATCCGCAAGAAGGGCAAGCTGCCGCACGAGACCGTGCGGATCGCCTACAGCTTGGAATATGGGGTCGACGAGATGGAGATGCATGTGGATGCCGTGAAGCCCGGCGAAAAGGTCATTCTTACCGACGACCTGATCGCCACCGGTGGCACTGCGGAAGGCGCTGTAAAGCTATTGCGCCAGCAGGGGGCGGAGATCGTCTCGGCCTGCTTCGTCATCGACCTGCCGGAGCTGGGCGGGCGCCGCAAGCTCGAGGCACTCGGCGTCGAGGTGCGGACGCTGATGGAGTTCGAGGGACACTGACGTCTGTCGGAAAACTGCGGGCGCCTATTCCAACTCGAGCACGGTTCCGTCGTAGCGCATGACGACCTCGCCATGCTGGTTGACCCCGTCATTGGAGGTCAGGTTGAGCCATGTGCCGGGACGTGATGCCAGGGGTCGGCTGTCTACGACTTCCACCGAATAGGTGATGCTGTCGCCGGCATAGACGGGCTTCAGCCACTGGAGTTTCTTGAAGCCTGCGGAAGGGCCAAGTTTCGGCGCGACCAGCCCTTCGGCTTCGAGCCTTGCCACTTCCGCATCCCAGTAGGCGATATAGGTCTTCATCCAGCCGGCGCAGGTGTGCCAACCGGAGGCACAGAGGCCGCCGAAGACGGAGCGTTTGGCCGCTTCCGGATCAGTGTGGAAGGGCTGCGGGTCATATTTTTGCGCGAAGCGGATGATGTCCTCGGCGGTGAACAGCATGGTGCCGGTGATCACCTTCCTGCCCGGAGGGGATAGCTCGATCAGTCTCATTGCGGTCCTCCGACGGGAGTGCGCAGTCGCATCATGATCGGGTTCTCCCCCTTCATCACGAGTTCGCTCCGCTGGTTCTCCACCTCATGGAGGAAGGTCACCATGCCGATGCCGGGGCGCGAGCGGAGTTCGCGGGCCGACACGACCGTCGAGCGCCCGGAAAGCGTATCGCCGGCGAGAACCGGCCTCTTCCATTCCATAAAATCGATGCCGGGCGATCCTTCCGAAGACGATTGCGACAGCCATCCGTCATACATCATGCGCATGAACATACTGCCCGTGTGCCAGCCGGAAGCGGAAAGGCCTCCGAGGATGCTTGCCTTGCCCGCCGCCTCGTCGAGGTGCATGGGCTGCGGGTCGAATTCGGCAGCAAATTCGACGATCTCCTCTGCGCTGACCTGCCGCTCGGGCAGCGGAAAGACGCGTCCAGGCGTGAAGTCTTCAAAATGATAGTCCGGTTCCGCCATTCGGATTCCTCTTGCCGATTCCGCGTGGCACAATGGCGGGGCAGGGGTGCAAATTCAAGGAGCGTCCATGTCTAACTGGCTGGATCAGGCGGATTTCCTCAGAGCCTGGAAGCGTCGGCACGCGCGGTGCTCGAGCCTCTGCGCCTGGCACATGTGCCGCGAGGAACCGTACTGTTTCGCCGGGGTGACGAGGCGCAGACGTTCGTCGTCCTCATCTCCGGACGGATCGGCGTCTATCTCACCGGCCGCAGCGGTCGCGAGATGCTTCTCTATTCCGTGGCGCCCGGGCAGACCTGCGTGCAAACCACCCTCGGCGTTCTGGGGCAGGCTCACTATACCGGCGAGGCTGTCGCAGAGACAGACGTCTCGGCGGTGATGATCCCGCGCGCGCAGTTCGAGGCTCTGGTGTCGAGTTCGCCTGCCTTCCGCAACTTCGTCTTCGGGGCCTTCGCCTCCCGGCTTTCGGACCTGATGTCTCTCCTGGAGCAGGTTGCCTTCGGCTCGGTCGGCCAGAGACTTGCACGTACGCTGCTTGAACGTGCGGGACCTGATGGCGAGATTACAGCGACCCATCAGGAGCTTGCCGTCCTGATCGGCTCGGCCCGCGAGGTGGTGTCGCGCCGGCTGGAGGCTCTCTCGTCGAAGGGGCTGGTGGAAAGCGAAACGCGGCCGGATTCGCATCAGGAACAGAGCGGGCCTGCAGCGGCTCGCAGGGGATACGGAACCTGCTCTGTGACTTAGTCACCGACGCGGCCCGTGGCCTCGACTAGACTTCCAGGATTGAGCGAGGAAAGGAAGCGCCGTGTTCGCCAAGAATGTCGGGTCCGCGGACCGTATCATCCGCGTCGTTGCCGGAATCCTGCTGTTGTCGCTGTTCTTCATCTATCCGGAGTCGCCGTGGCGCTATTTCGCGCTGATCGGCATCGTGCCGCTGGCAACCGGGTTATTGGCAACATGTCCGCTCTATTCGCTTTTCGGGATTTCGAGTTGCCCGATGAAGAAGGTGCGCTGAGCGCACGCGGAGATCGGGGAACAGGCGCCGATCCTCTCCCGGCGCCTGTCAATTCATCTAGGTGTTGAAGCGGAAGTGGATGACGTCGCCGTCGTGGACGACGTACTCCTTGCCTTCGTCGCGGCCCTTGCCGGCTTCCTTCGCACCGACTTCGCCCTTGTAGGCGATATAGTCGTCATAGCCGATGGTGAAAGCGCGAATAAAGCCGCGCTCGAAATCCGTGTGGATGACGCCCGCCGCCTGCGGGGCCTTCGTGCCGCGCACGATCGTCCAGGCACGGGTCTCCTTGGGGCCGACGGTGAAATAGGTGATCAGGTCGAGGAGGTTGTAACCGGCACGAATAAGGCGATCCAGGCCAGCCTCCTCGAGGCCGAGAGCCGACAGGAACTCCGTCGCCTCGTCTTCCGGCAACTGCGCCACTTCAGCCTCGATCGCGGCGGAGATGATGACGCATTCGGCGCCCTGTTCGGCGGCCATCTTGGCGACCGCTTCCGTGTGCGCATTGCCGGTCACAGCATCGGCTTCCGCGACATTGCAGACGTAGAGCACCGGATGGGAGGTGAGGAGGTTCAGGCCCTTGAGGATGTCGATCTCCTCGGGGCTCATGGTCTTCAGGAGCAGGCGCGCCGGCTTGCCGTCCTGCAGCAGCTTGATGATCGCTTCCATGACAGGAAGCTGGGCAAGGGATTCCTTGTCCTTGCCGGTCGCCCGCTTGCGGGTCTGCTCGACCCGGCGCTCCAGGCTTTCGAGATCGGCGAGCATCAGCTCGGTCTCGATGGTCTCGGCATCACCGACCGGATCGATGCGGCCCTCCACATGGGTGATGTCGGTATCCTCGAAGCAGCGCAGGACATGAACGATCGCGTCGACCTCGCGGATATTGGCGAGGAACTTGTTGCCGAGGCCTTCCCCCTTCGATGCGCCCCGGACAAGCCCGGCGATGTCGACGAAGGAGATGCGGGTCGGGATGATCTCCTTCGAGCCGGCGATCTGGGCGAGCTTCTGCATGCGCGGATCCGGAACGGCCACTTCGCCGGTGTTCGGCTCAATGGTGCAGAAGGGATAATTGGCGGCCTGCGCTGCAGCCGTCTTCGTCAGAGCATTGAAAAGTGTCGACTTGCCGACATTCGGCAGGCCCACGATGCCGCACTTGAAACCCATCGGTAGAGATACCTGTTGCTGGAAACGATCGTTGGCTTGGCTATGGGATAAACGGCCCGAGGGGTCAAGGGTCGATCCCGGTTGCTGTTGAATGCGGCCCGGGCCGGTGCCATACTTTCCGCCGTTCATCCGATGTCACGGCGAGGTCAATATGCCGACGAAGGACGACACGATCCTCCTGCCCAGGACAAAGACCAAACCGAAGCTCGAGCGGCCGAAGCTCTACAAGGTCATTCGGGTCAATGACGACTATACGCCGCGAGAATTCGTGGTGATGGTTCTGAAGGCTGTCTTTCGCATGCCCGAGGAGACGAGCTACCGCGTCATGCTGACCGCCCATCGAATGGGCACCGCCGTGGCGGTCGTCTGCGCCAGGGATATTGCAGAGACGAAGGCGAAGGAAGCCATCGATCTTGCGAAGGAAGCTGGCTACCCGCTGATGTTCACCACCGAGCCGGAGGAGTGATTAGTGCGCCGGGCGGTAGAGGTAATCATCCGGCAAACCAAGGCGGCGGCAGGCCTGGACGGGCGGTGACGACTTCAGGAGAAGCCGGTCGGCGGCCTTGGCCGCAAGGCCGACTGCAATCCGCTCGCGACGCGACAGGTGGTACTCCTCGCCGATGCCGAGCCGTGTCCTGACCCAGGGCGGAAGGATTGCAACTGCCGCCTTGACAAGCGCCACCTGCATCGGATTGGCGATCCGCGGCAGGGCGTCCACGCGCTGCATGATGTCGAGGAACTCGAAGACGATAGGGGAGGGGGTCAAGCGATCGCGCATGCCCTCCAGCATCCGGGCCCAATCCGCCTCGGAGGCCGGGGCGCCGACGGCGCCGTAGAGCCGGGCGGCCGGGGCGGCTTCCCGGAACAGCGCCTCCCGTTCCGCCTGCGACAGGGGACGGACATAGCGGTGATAGGCCTCCATAAAGCCGAAGCCCGCCGTCGCCTGGACCCAGTCCAGCAGCGCGGGGTCGTTGGCGTGATAGGGCTCACCCTCGGACGTGACGCCGGTGATACGGTCGTGGGCGCGGACCACGCCTGCAATCATCGCCTCGGCGCGGCTATGCGCGCCGTAGACGGTCACCATGGCGGCCAGGCCGGTGCGCTGCAGGCGCTTCAGCGGTTCGGTGCGGAAACTCGTGTGATGCCAGACACCGTCCCGCACCTTCGGCTCGCCCAGTTCGAGCAGAACGGCGGCCACACCACCGATGAAGAGCGCTACCTGATTCTTGAAGATGCGCCAGGAAACGGAATCGGGACCTACGAGCGCCTGCTCGCCAGAAGGGCTGGAGAAGTCGAAGCGGGGCCCCGATTCCGTCAAGAAGCCTCGAAGGACACTGTCCAGCTTGTCATGCACCGGCGCAGGAAGCGGGAGGACCGCAAGATCGAGCATAGGGAGTCTCCTTTCGGGTAAGGAAAGACGGCCCAGTGCCGATGGTTCCGGATTAGTCGACCTTGCCCCCGAACAGCTTCTTCAACATGTCGGCCATCGGTCCCGTCGCCGACGCGGCGGGCTTCTGGTTCCGTGCCTGGCGGATGTGCGACTGCATTGCCGGCTTTTTCGGGTCGGGTGCCGCGGCTTGAGCGGCGGGCTTGTCGCCGACCGCCAGGGCCAGCTTGTTCAGGAACTGCGAGTCCTCGCCCTTCACCAGCATCGCCGCATTGTCGGCGATGGCATCCAGAAGTGGTTCGAGCCACGTGCGATCCGACTTGGCGAAGTCACCCAGGACATGATTGTGTACGAGCTCCTTGGAGCCCGGATGGCCGATCCCGAGGCGCAGCCGGCGGTATTCCTTGCCGCAATGGGCGTCGAGAGACTTGACGCCGTTGTGTCCGCCATGTCCGCCGCCGGTCTTGAGGCGCACCTTACCCGGAGCAAGGTCGAGTTCGTCATAGATGGCGAGAATGTCGGCCGGGGCGAGCTTGTAGAAGCGCATGGCTTCGCCGACCGCTTCGCCGGAGAGGTTCATGTAGGTCTGCGGCTTCATCAGCAGGACCTTCTCGCCGGCAAGTTCGCCTTCCGAGATCTCGGCCTTGAACTTCTTCGACCATGGCGCGAACCCCGGCAGGCGCTGAAGCGCGTCGGCGGCCATGAAACCGATATTGTGGCGGTTTCCGGAGTATTTGGGGCCAGGATTTCCCAGGCCAGCGATGATCTTCATATGCAAGAAACCCGTGTTCAGCGGTATCGCCTTCTCCACCTTGAACGCCCGCGGAAGTCAACCGGTTTCCTCGCCGCCAGCGCGCTCCGCCTTTCGGCCGGCAGATCGCCTCTAGGGTCCGAAAACAAAAAACCCGCCACGAGGGCGGGTTTCGTTCGGCAAATGCAGAAGCTTACTCGGAAGCTTCGCCCTCAGCCGGCTGCTCTTCTTCCTCGACGCCGGCCGCCGGGGCGACGATGGTCGCGATGGTGAAGTCGCGGTCGGTGATGACCGGCTTCACGCCCTTCGGCAGGGTAACGTGCGAGATGTGGATGCTGTCGCCGATCTTGAAGCCGGTCAGGTCCACAGTGATGGAGTCCGGAATGGCGTCGGCCGGGCAGTTGAATTCAACCGTATGGCGGACGATGTTCAGGACGCCGCCGATCTTAACGCCGGACTTCTGGTCGTTGATGAAGTGGACCGGCACGTCAACGGTAACGGCGGTGTCCTTCGAGACGCGCAGGAAATCGACATGCATGGTGAAGTCGCGCACCGGATCCAGCTGGTAGTCCTTCGGCAGAACCTGGTACTTCTTGCCGTCGACATCGATGGTCGCGATGGTGGTCATGAAACCACCGGCATGGATGCGCTTCGTCACTTCGTTGGTCGAAAGTGCGATGGAAATGGGGGGCTGCTTGTCACCATAGATGACGGCAGGGATGAAACCGTTGCGGCGAAGTTCACGGGCGGACCCCTTACCGACCCGTTCGCGCGCCTCGGCCTTGAGCTCGTAAGTTTCCTGGCTCATGGCATGTCCTTTCGAGGTTGTTTGGAGAGTCTGACCGTGCAACCGGTGCACGGAGGAGACTGGGAGGACACCTCGCGATGCTCTCCATCCGCGTTGCCTCCAAGGGTGTCTACGCGGACCGGCGGGCTATAATACAAAGGTTGCCGGATGGCAAGCCGACGCCGGAGGACCTGACATTCGTCAAGTCTTTACCATGTCAGCGAACGGATAGAACACACATGGGATGTTAGAACGCCGTCATATTCTCATGGATCGGCTCATCATGTCCCGCATTTTCTCCTGCCTTTTCATCGAACACGATCTCCGCTACGTCGCCGCGGCCGTTCTTGTTCTCGCAATGGGCGCGACGCTGACGATCCGGCTGTTTTCGCGGGTCACGCGGCGCCGGGGTCTGGAGAAGGGAATATGGCTGTTCCTCGCCGGGTTCATCGGCGGATCGACGACCTGGGCGACGCACTTCCTCGCCATGCTCGGATACACGACAGGCGGTATCGCAGGTTACGAGCCGGGCGGGACGCTCGCATCACTTGCCGTGTCGATCGGAGGTGTCACGGCGGGCCTCGCCATCTCGGCCTATGGCGGCCGGAGCATGCTGCTGGAGGCGGGAGGTGTGGTGCTGGGCCTCGGGCTCGGCGCCATGCACTATCTTGGCATGTCAGCCTATGAGGTGCAGGGGGAGATCGTCTGGCGTCTCGACTATGTCGCGATGTCGCTTCTGGCCGGTGCCTTCTTCTCTGCCGTTGCGATGAACCGGGCGGCTCGTCCGGTCACCCGTTTCTGCCGCTATGGGGCGGTCGCCGCATTGATCGTGGCGATCGCATCCGTGCATTTCATCGGCATGGCTGCCATTGACCTGGTGCCGGACACCACGCTGGAGGTCCCGCAATCGGTGATCTCGTCTGCGGTGCTCGGTCTCGGTGTGCTCGGCCTGATGATGGTGCTGCTGGCGCTCGCGGCGGCAAGCTACCTCATCGATGCCAGCACGATGCGCGAGGCCGTCGAGCGATACCGGCAGCTTTCCCTCCAGGACCCGCTCACGGGCCTGCCGAACCGCTCGGCCTTCCAGGAAGAGCTCTCGGAGGCTTCCGTCCACGCAGTGGGATTGGGAGCCAGGGTCGCGATCCTCTCCTTCGATCTCGACCGCTTCAAGGAAGTGAACGATGTGCATGGGCATTTGGCCGGAGACGCGGTGCTTCGCACCATCGGCGACCGCCTGGCAAGCGTCATCAGCGATGGCGAGTTCGTCGCGCGGATCGGCGGCGACGAATTCATCGCCATGACGCGCCGTTATTACGGACGCGCGGATGCCTCGCGGCTGGCGGCGCGGATGATCGCGGAGATCGTCAAGCCCATCGAATGGAACGGCAATAGCCTGAATGTCGGCACCAGTGTGGGTGTTGCCATTCTGGACGACGATGTGGAGGTCGAGGACCTCCTCGCACAGGCGGACGTCGCCATGTACCGCGCCAAGGAGACAGGCTCTAACGCCGTCTGTTTCTATGATGCCTCCATGGATCGGGCTGTGCGGGAGCGGAACGTGTTGGCGATGGACATGCGTTCGGGCTTGCTAAGGGGAGAGTTCCAGCTCAACTACCAGCGCCAGAACGACACATTCACCGGCGCTGTCGTCGGCTTCGAAGCGCTGCTGCGCTGGAACCATCCTTATCGCGGAAACGTGCCGCCGTCCGAGTTCATACCGATCGCCGAGCGCAGCGGCTTCATCGTGGAACTCGGCGAGTGGGTACTTCGCGAAGCCTGCCGAGAGGCAGCAAGCTGGCGCAATCCGCTATCGATCGCCGTCAATGTCGCGACACAGCAGCTTGCCGATCCGCGCTTTCCCGGTGTCGTCCAGGACATTCTGCAGGAAACCGGCCTCAATCCGGCGCGTCTGGAGCTGGAAATTACCGAGACCGGCATCATCGCCGATCATCAACGGGCTCTGCAGACCATACGCCACCTCAAGAGCCTCGGCGCTAAGATCGCGATGGACGATTACGGAACGGGCTATTCCTCGCTCTCCATGCTGCTCGCCTTTCCCTTCGACAAGATCAAGATCGACCGCCAGTTCGTCGATGGCGTCGCCACCAGCGCGCAATCTGCTGCTATCGTGCGGTCGACGCTCATTCTCGCCTCGAGTCTGGAAATCCCAGTCCTTGCCGAAGGGGTCGAGACGGATGAGCATGTCAACTTCCTGCGGGATGAGGGCTGCGTGCAGGTGCAGGGCTATTTCTATGGCAAGCCTGTGCCGCGCACAGAGATCGAGGCAATCGTAAATGCGGTCGTCGATCGCCGGCCTGATCAGGCGAAGGTCGCCTAGAGCCGGGCCTTCAGTATCGTTCCGGCTCCGCTAGCGCGGCTCGCCCCCCGGCGGATAGGCCGTCTTCTGCTCAAACCGGAACTTGTGGCCGCACTGGCAGCGGACCATGTATTTGCGGGGATCCTGGGACGGGAACTCCGCCAGGAACCCCGCCGGCATCTCGTCGATCCGGAAGTCCCTGTTTCCCCCGCGTCTCTCCTCGCTTTCAGACACTTCGGCAAAACCCGAGTGGCCGCATTGCGAACATTCCAGCTTCCTTGAATAGCGATCGCGCGCAGCCATGATTGCTCCTGGGGTGTTTCCGTCTTCGGCGGGTACACCTAGAGCCTTTGGGGCGGGATGCAAACGGGACCACTGCCAAGCCCACAAAAGAAAAGCGCCGGCTCCTGGTGGAGCCGGCGCTTTGAATGTCGAGACGGGGCGGGGTCAGGCAGCGCGACGATCGCCCTGAACTGCGCCGGCATTGCCGATGGAGAAGTGGCTGATCTGCTCGTTCAACACTTCCGCCTCGTTGGCCAGGGAATGGGCCGACGCTGAGGTCTCCTCGACCATGGCGGCATTCTGCTGCGTCACTTGGTCGAGACCGCTGACGGCGGAATTGATCTCTGTCAGGCGCGCCGACTGTTCACGCGACGAGCCGACGATCGCGCCGATATGCTCGTTGATCGACTGGATGTTGCCCTGGATGTGTTCCAGGCTTTCTCCGGTCTTGAGGACGAGCGCCACGCCGTTCTCGACATCTGAGGCCGATGCCGTGATCAGGGCGCCGATGTCGCGCGCCGCGGTCGCCGACTTCTGGGCGAGTTCCCGGACTTCCTGGGCGACGACGGCAAAGCCCTTGCCGGCTTCACCGGCACGTGCCGCCTCGACGCCGGCATTGAGGGCCAGCAGGTTGGTCTGGAAGGCGATCTGGTCGATGACGTCGATGATCTGACGGATCTTGGAGGAGGAGCTTTCGATCCGCTCCATCGCTCCGATCGCATCGCGCACCACGGCTGTGGAGGTGTGTGCGCCCTTCAACGTATCGGCCGCGACGTCCACCGCCGTCTCGCAACGATTCAAGGCGCCGTTGACGGCTCCGGTCATTTCGGCGAGAGCCGCGGCAGCCTCTTCCAGTGCGGCAGCCTGCCGTTCGGTGCGCCGCGACAGATCGTCGGAGGCCATCTTCAGTTCGCTGGAGCCGGAGCGGATGGTGGTGACGCTGCTGCCGATCGCGGAGATCGTCTCCTCGAGGCCGGCCAGCGAGTTGTTGAAGTCGTGGCGCAGGTGATCGAGCGACGGGGCGAAAGCCTTGCTGATGCGCTGGTCGAGCTTGCCGCGGGAGAGGGCGGCGAGACCGGTTGCGAGCGCCGAGACGGCTTCCTCGATCTCACGGGCGCTGGCGGCCTTCTCGGCCTCCCGCTGCTGCCGTTCCTCGTCGATCTCCTCGCTCTTGCGGTGAGCCTCTTCCTCCATGCGTTCTTTCTCCAGGGCACCCTGGCGGAAGGATTCGAGCGCGCGAGCCATGGTGCCGACCTCGTCGCCGCGCCCGGTATGCTCGACGACGATCGATTTGTCGCCGTCATTGAGACGGTTCATCAGCCTGGCGAGTTCCGTCAGCGGACGCGTGAGGCGGGCGGCGATATACGTGCCGGCGAGGCCCATCACGACCAGCACGGCAAGCGTGGCGAGGATCGCCCAATAGGCGAGTTCGCGGGCTGACGCCAATACCTGCGCTTCGTTCTGGCCCACAGCCAGAAGGTGCTTTTCGCCGAAGAGGGAAACCGGCTGATAGGCGAAGAACAGCGGCTTGTCGGCCACGGTTGCGAACGCCGAGCCGGTGGTCTGCCCGGTGGCCGCTTCGGCAAGATCTGCCGGGACATCGTGGGATTGTCCGTCGACGAAGGAGCCGGTGCGGAAGGCACCCTTGCTGTCGAGCAGCAGCGCCTCGTCGATCGACGTGCCGTACTCCTTGGGGGTGACGGCGTTGACCAGTCGCTCTGCCGACACCCTGAAGATGACCGCACCCTTGACGACAGTATCCCCCCAGGAGGAGACGGCCAGTTGCTTACCGATCAATGCGGAAGGCTTGCCTCCGTCGGCATCGAATGGAGCGAAGGTCGAGGTGTGGATCTGGTCGGAAGAGCCGCCGTTTATCCGGCCGAGGATCTCGTTGATGCCGGAGATCGCCGAGGCCTGTTCGAGGAGCTCCGGGCCCTTGGTGACGGAGTAGATCACCTGGCCCTTCGTATCGACGATATAGATTTCACTGACGCCGGCGTTCTTCCAGGCGCTCACGATCGTGCCGTGGATGGTCGCGTGCTGGATCGCGTACAGGAGCTTCAGCCCGGCGTCGCTCAATTCGGAGCGCTGCATGGGGGTGAGGTCCGACTTCTGGTAGGCGGCCCGGATCTGGTCTCCCTCGGCGGGGATGATGTTGGACATCGTATCGACCGCCTGACCGATCGCGCTGTTCTGACCGAGTTCGCTCAGCGCCTGTTGGATCCTGGCCTGGTATGTCGAGAGATCGTCGGACTGGTTGGCGGCGATCGACTCAAGCCGAAGCTGGCTGGCTTCGATGAGCCCGCTCTTGCCGATCTGATAGCTCAGCAGGCCGACGGAAAGGCAGGATACGAAGGTTGCACCAACGACGAGCCCGGCGAACTTGGCCTTCAGCGACCAAGATTTTCCGGCGCCGACACGCTTCAATGGCTGCGACATGACGATAAAGATCCCCCACACACATAAAAATGGTGCGGAAGCTTTGTCAGTAATTCATTGCGGCTGCGTTAATGAACGACTCTCGTATACTGCCGTCCCGAACCGCCCGTCAGTCGAAGAGGCTGGAGACCGATTCCTCTGAAGCCGTCCGATTGATGGCTTCGCCAAGGAGATTTGCGGTTGTGACGACACGGATATTGTGGGCCGACTGCACGGCCGTGGTCGGCTGGATCGAGTCGGTGATCACGAGTTCGCGAAGCTTGGACGAAGTGATGCGGGCGACGGCGCCGCCCGACAGGACGCCGTGGGTGATATATGCGGTAACGCTCGTTGCGCCCTTATCCAGGAGGGCTTCCGCTGCATTGCAGAGCGTTCCGCCGGAATCGACGATGTCGTCGACCAGCAGGCAGTCCTTGCCAGCGACTTCACCGATCACGTTCATCACCTCGGACTCACCGGCACGTTCGCGGCGCTTGTCGACGATGGCAAGCGGACAATCGATCCGCTTGGCGAGCGAGCGGGCGCGCACGACGCCGCCGACATCGGGTGAAACGACCATGACGTTCCTGACGTCGTAGTTGTCCTTCACGTCGCGGGCGAGGATCGGCACGGCGAAGAGATTGTCGGTCGGGATGTCGAAGAAGCCCTGGATCTGGCCTGCATGAAGATCGAGTGTCAGGACGCGGTCGGCGCCCGCCTCGGTGATCAGGTTGGCGACGAGCTTGGCGGAGATCGGCGTGCGGGGGCCGGCCTTGCGGTCCTGGCGGGCATAGCCGAAATAGGGGAGGACCGCAGTGATGCGCTTGGCAGAGGACCGACGGAAGGCGTCGATCATGATCAGGAGTTCCATCAGGTGGTCATTGGCAGGGAACGACGTGGACTGGATGACGAAGACATCCTCGCCTCGCACGTTTTCCTGTATCTCTACGAAGATTTCCTGGTCCGCAAAGCGTCTGACGCTGGCTTTTCCGACTGGTACATTGAGATAGCTGCAGATCGCATCGGCAAGCTGCCGGTTCGAATTGCCTGCGAAAACCTTCATTTCGGTCCGCCCGTTCTGACGCTGGATGCGCGCCTTTTACCGTTGCACTAGCCGAATGCAAGAGCGTTCGGTCCGGCTCCCCTAATTTTGTGAATAAACCGTGACGTCCCTCAGCCGGGACGTGCACTCTTCCAGGCCACATATTCGTTGATCGTCTTGGTGGCGATCGTCTCCATGGTGGCAGTGGGAACGGCCGACCACGGATCGCCGCGCGGAGAGGCCGCGATCCGCTCCTGACCCTGTACGCGGTGCAGCCGGCCTCCACTGTTGTCGAGGATGTCCCAGACATATACGACGGTGACGGCTTCGCCGTCGGCGAAGGCGGAGAAATATCCCTTGAGGATGTGATCCGTCGTGCTGTCGCCTGAGGCCCGGATCGTCAGCCCGCTCGCACGTGCCTGTGTTCCAAGCTGGCGCGAAAGCGGCGTTACCGCCTGCAGGGGCGCGCCGATGATGGGTAGGAAGCGGATAGAACCTCGCGTCGGTATAGCCTGTGGGGCGTGCTGTGCCGGTGCGGCCGCTGGCTCTACCTGCTGGCGCTGTTGGACGGGCGGCGAGGGAGCCGCTGGGGAAGCGCCGGATTGCAGAGCCTGGGCCTGCGCCTCAAGCGTGTTCTGCGGCGGGTACTGTCGGGGCTGTTGGCTGTAGGTGTCGGAGCCGTATTCCTGCGGATCGGGCGTCCGCGCAAGCCGGTCGGCCTCGGCCTGCGTCACCGGTGTCGACGGCCGCAGCCCTCCACCAACATCGGCGGGCGGCGTCAGAGCGTCGGTCGTGCAACCAGCCAAAATTGCCGAAGACAATGCGACGACCAGTCCTGCTATCACCAACCGCATGCCGCCTCCGTCGCCCGGTTCGCCCGCGCCGAACTTAGAAGCTCGGTTTCCGGCCTGTCAAATCGGCCTGTGGATGCCTCATCTCAGGATGAGGTCGAGGCCGTGGCGCGACAGTGGTTCAGGAGCGTCCTCCGTGGTGAGATAGGTGTGGCCGAGGGTCATGGCCGTGCCGGTGTCGGAATCCATGATGATCATGTGCGCGAACAGCGTCATGTTCGGCAGGATTTCCTGCGGGTTGCCGACATGGAACATCTGATGCTCCATCCAGGACGGGGAGAAGCGGGCGCCGAGAGAGTAGCCGCAGGCGTTGAGCCTATGGCGCGTCAGTCCGCGCTCGTCGAAGATCTCCGCGTGGGTATCGAAGACGTCCCCGAACGTATTGCCCGGGCGAAGCACGTCCTCGATCCCTTTGATCGCTTCGTGGCACGCCTTGTAGAGCTCCCGGTGACGAGCGCTTGGCTCACCAATCACCACGGTGCGCATCATGGCGGCGTGGTAGTGGGCACTGACGCCGGCCCATTCGAGCGTGAGTTGGTCGCTAGCTTCGAGCGTCCGCCGGCCGGCCTTGT
Organism: Pseudorhizobium flavum; assembly: GCF_902502825.2. Next base: position 2,362,485 of record NZ_LR723670.1, on the reverse strand, counting down.
AGCGGCAGAGCAGGGCGTCTGGGCCCGAACCTATGATGAATTCGTTCGCCGGGTAGTCGCCGCCGCCGCTGAAGACGGCACCCTGCATGGCGGCGAGGATATCCGCCTCGCTTCCTCCCGCCTTGATGAGGGGAAGAGCCGCATCCAATGCATCATCGGCCAGTTCGGCCGAACGCCTGACATGGGCGACTTCGGCCGGACTCTTGACGAGGCGAAGCCCGCTGACCAGGTATGAGGCGTCGATGATCTGGCCGAACGAGGCGAGCTGATTGTCCAGGAGGCGCGCCACCCGTCCCGTCATGCCGTGGGTGTCGAATTCGATGCCGATGCGGGCGCCAAGCAGGTCGAAGTCGCTCAGCAGGTTCTTCAGGTCGAGCGTTGGGTCGGCGTTCACACGGTCGACCCAAACGACCACATTCTCGATGATCGACGTGTGGCGCGCCTGCCGGAGGTCGGCCGAGCGGGTCAGGAGCGTCATCGTTCCGTCCGCCTTGACCACGAGCGTCTGGAAGAAGCAGTAGCCGAAGCTGTCATAGCCGGTGAGCCAGTACATGCTTTCCTGGGCAAAGAGCAGCAGGGCTTCCAGCTTCTCCTCGCGCATCTTCTCGACAAGGCGCTCGAGCCGGGCGGCATATTCCTCGCGTTCGAAATGCAGCGCCATCTTACTTCTCCGTCATCGCTATTGCGGAAATCTGGCGACCGTAATCCGGCTCGCCCCGGTGCGTGGTGCGGCGATAGGAATAGAACCTGGTGTCGTCGGCATAGGTGTCGATTCCCAGATGCGTGGCACGGATGCCAGCCGCTTTCAGCCGGTGCAGGGTCAGGGCCTGCAGGTCGAAATAGGCGTGCCCCTGCTTCGGCGCCGGGGTGAAGAATGCGTCGTAGCCATCATCGAACTGAAGGAATCGTTCGATGAACTCGGGTCCGACTTCGTAGCTCTCCGGCCCGATCGAGGGGCCGAGGCATGCAATGATTGCGTCGCGATCGGCACCGATGCTGACCATCGCTTCGACGGTGTTTTCCAAGACGCCGCCCAATGCTCCCTTCCAGCCCGCATGGGCAGCGCCAATGACGCCGTTGTCTCCGTCGCAGAACAGGACAGGGCCGCAGTCCGCCGTCAAGACGCCCAGTATCACGCCCGGCGTTGAGGTCACCAGCGCGTCCGCCTTCGGCCGCTCTCCTCCGTATTGTGCGTCCACCACCACCACGTCCGGCGAGTGGACCTGATGCACGGTGGCAAGCCGGTCAATTGGAAGTCCGAACCAGGCAGCCACCCGGTCGCGGTTCTCCCTGACCTTGTGCGTCTCGTCGTTGGAGCCCACACCTACATTCAGCCCGGCATAGATCCCTTCGGAAACGCCGCCCTGGCGGGTGAAGTAGCCATGGCGCACGCGGCTGCCGCCGTTTTCATTGAGGAGCGGGCTTTCGATGGGCGTCGGCGAAGACTTTTCCGTCATGGGCAGACTGTCTCTCAGGTCTGGAGGGGGGAAGGCCAGTGGCCGATGCACAGGTTGTGCTGCTTCGTCGGCGGCGATGTTGGCGCGACCTTGGCTGGGCTGTCAATCTCCATGTTCGTCACGCCACCGGACGAAACGGTGCAAGGTCGAGCGCCGGGGACGATACCGCAATCACCTTGAAGAGCTCGCCCATCTTGCCCGCTCCCTCGCCAGCGAGCCTGTCGACGGCGGCGGCGATAAGCTTCTGGTCGGCTGCGTTCTTGCCGCCGGCGAGTGCTGCAGCCCGCTCGGAGAGCCCGAGGCCGCGAAGGAAGTCTCCTTGCCTCATGCCACCATTGAGGTGGATGCCACAACCAAGCGCTATCCTTGCTAGGTCCTCGAAATCCACGTGGCTCGTGAGATCGGCTTCACCCGGATGTGCCAGTGGCGGATCATAAGCGTGACCGCGAAGGGCCTGTAGCGTGTCGCCAAAGCCGGTGACCATCTGGCCGTAGTCGATGATCAGCGCGGTGCCGCCCATGGCCTTCAGCCGGTCGCACAAGGTCGACATCACCGACTGCCGGGCCGGGGCGACCTCGAATATGGTTCCATCCGGCACAGACTCGGCCGGCGAAGGGAGAAGCGCCGGATCAAGTCCGGCGACACCAAGCGAGAAGGACAACCGATCGTCGTCTTCGAGTGTCACGACGCGTTCGCGAAACCCCTGCGGCGTCTTCACGAACTGACGGATAGGAATCGCGTCGAAGAGCTCGTTCGCCACGATCAAAGCAGGGCCCGGCGGCACCTCCTCGAGACCAGCATGCCAGGTGATCCGGCGGGAATGCGATTCCAGCGTTATCCGCTGCAGGCCGCGCAGGCGCTCGCTCGTTTCCACCAGATGAATGCTCATCCCGTCGGACAGGCGTGGCGCGAGACGGCTGATGACCCGGAGCATGTCCGCCATCATGGTGCCTCGGCCCGGGCCTATTTCCACCAGCCGGACGTCGTTCGGAGATCCGTGCTGCTGCCAGGCATGAACCATGAAGATCCCGAGAATCTCCCCGAAGAGCTGGCTGATCTCTGGCGCAGTTATGAAGTCTCCCGCTGTCCCAAACGGCTCCCTTGTACGGTAGTAGCCGTGCTCCGGATCGGCGAGACACATGGCGAAGTAATCGCTCACACTCATGGGGCCGGTCGCCCGGATCAGCCTCTTGATCTTTGCGGCGAGCGGCGTGCTCATGGTACCCACAGTCTCCGTTCAGGCGGCGCTCTTTCGAGCCCGCAGCATCAGCCAGACGCCCAGGGCGACCATTGGCAGCGACAGCACCATCCCCATCGTCAACCAGCCAAATGCAAGATAGCCGAGCTGGGCGTCCGGCTCGCGGAAGAATTCCACGAAAATTCGGGAGAGGCCATAGCCACAGATAAAGGCGCCAGCCACGAAGCCCGGCCATTTCAGCGCCTTCAAGCGCAGAACAAGAAAGGCGAGGACGGCCAGAAGGAGGAGGCCTTCAAGGCCCGCCTCGTACAACTGGCTGGGATGGCGAGAGAAAGGCCCGCCCGTCGGGAAGACGACCGCCCACAGGACATCGCTGATCCGTCCCCACAATTCGCCATTGATGAAGTTGGCGATGCGCCCGAAAAACAAGCCGAAGGGAACGACTGCGGCAATCGTGTCGAACATGCTGAGGACCGGTATGCCGTTGCGGCGGGCAAAGAGGATCATTGCCAGCGTCGCGCCCAGAAAGCCCCCGTGGAAGGACATGCCGCCGTTCCAGATCTCTATCGCCCGCATCGGATCCTGCGAGACGGCGGCCAGATCGTAGAAGAGCACATAGCCGATGCGGCCGCCCAGAACGATGCCGACCGCAACCCAGAGCAGGAAGTCGTCCAGATGCGCCGCGGTCAGGGGAGAGCGGTTCTGCGGCCACAGTGAATCATTCGCCGCCAGACGCCGGGCATAGAGCCAGCCGCAGAGGATGCCGGCGACATAGGCCAGCCCATACCAGTGAACCGCGACGGGTCCGATCGCAAACGCAACAGGATCGATCTCCGGAAACGGCATGACGGCGAGCGTATTCAGAACTTCCAACAAGGCGTGCCTTCCCACGGATGCGACAGGGGCGGAACATGGCGACAGGCCCGACAGCGGTCAAGGCCAATCTCTGGGCTGTTATCGGCTTGCAAGAGAAGGCGCAAAACCCTACTTCACCAGCACGGCGCTGGCCGCAACCACGGGAGCTCATGACCATGTCCAACGGCACGAACCGAATCCTAGACGATTTCGCCAAGTTGATGACCGACGCAGCCGGAGCGGCTCAGGGACTGCGGCGAGAAGCGGAAACGGCCTTCCAGGCCCAGGCGGAGCGCTTCCTCAACAACATGGATGTGGTCAAGCGCGAGGAGTTCGAGGCCGTGCGCGAAATGGCGGCACGGGCGCGCGATGAGAACGAGGCGCTGAAGGCGCGCATCGAGGCACTCGAGGCAAAGCTCGCGACGCAGGGGTGACGCCTTCCGCGCAACAGAAGCACCGTCGACGGCTCACGGTCGCGGGATCACGCCGCGGCCGCTAGATCGTTAAAAAACGAAGAAAATTTCGGTCCTGTGGACAGGTCCAAAAAAGACAATCCTCAGAGTCGCTTATGACTCCCGGCTGAAGCCGTGCAGCAACCGCTCCAGCACTCCGTCCACGTCAAAATCGCCCTCGGGGGCTGGCAGCCGGACTCGGCAAATATACACTGATTTTACATGATGATTCGAAACGGCCCGTAAGCTCCGGGCAGGTTCGCGGCCCTATACTTGTCGGTGTCGGACGATCATCAGAATTGTTGTTTCCGGTGGTGTGTCCTGCGTCTCGCGTCCTTCACGAACGTCAGATTCACTCCGGTCGAAAAGGTGCTGCATGAGCCTCATGGAATTTGAATTCGGTCGCCAGTCCAATCCCGTCGACATGATCGAGGTCGTCGCGGCGTCGAACGACTGGGCGTTCGAGCGCTCGGGCGAAGACGAGATCGCCCTGACGGTCGAGGGCCGCTGGGCAGATTATCATGTCTCCTTTTCGTGGATGGAGGAGTTCGAAGCTCTTCATCTCGCCTGCGCCTTCGACATCAGGATCCCCGACGCAAGAGTCAACGAGGTGATCCGCCTGCTGTCACACATCAACGGGCAGGTGTTGATGGGGCATTTCGACCTGTGGCGACAGGAGGATGTGGTCATCTTCCGTCAATCGCTGTTGCTCGCTGGCGGGGCCGAGCCCACGAGCCAGCAGGTGGAGGTTTTGTTATCCAGTGCGCTCGACGCCTGCGAGAGCTACTTCCAGGCCTTCCAGTTCGTCGTGTGGTCCGGAATGGACGCCAAGAATGCGATGGAGGTTGTGTTGTTCGAGACCGTGGGGGAAGCATGACCGGCGCGGCTCCCGCGGGTTCGATCGTTCTCCTCGGTGCCGGCAACATGGGCGGTGCCCTGCTTGCCGGATGGGTGGATGCCGGAGTGCCTGGCAACGCGATCATCGTGATCGACCCTTCGCCGTCGGCGGAGATGCAGAAGCGGATTGCCGATGCCGGTGCCCGACATGTCGTTGCATCGCCGGAAGGCATCGTGCCGGAGATCATCTTTCTTGCGGTGAAGCCGCAGGTCATGGACGCGGTGCTGCCATCCCTCAAGACCATCGTCTCCGCCGACACGGTGGTCGTATCGATTGCCGCGGGGAAGACGCTTGCCTCCATCGAGGGGCATCTAGGGCAGGGAGCGATGGTGCGCGCCATGCCCAATACCCCTTCCATGATTGGCCGTGGGGTGACGGGTGCCTATGCCAACGGTCGGGTGACCAGCACGCAGCGGGCGCAGGTGGACGCACTGCTCCGAGTCAGCGGACCTGTGGAGTGGGTGGCGAGCGAGCAGGATATCGATGCCGTCACCGCCGTATCCGGCAGTGGACCTGCCTACGTCTTCTATCTCGTCGAGTGCATGGCGGAGGCAGGCCGCAAGGCCGGCCTGCCGGCGGACCTCGCCATGCGCCTCGCACGGGAAACAGTCTCGGGAGCCGGTGAACTGTTGCACCGGTCTCCCGAGACTCCTTCGCGGCTTCGCGAGAACGTCACGTCTCCGGGGGGAACCACGGCTGCGGCGCTCGCGGTGCTGATGGCGGAAGAGGGCATGCAGCCGCTGTTCGACAAGGCAATCGCAGCCGCACGGCAGCGGGCGGAAGAACTCGGCAGCTGAGGGCCGGCAGATGACAGACGAAATCTCCTACGGCGACTTCGAGAAGGTCGATATCCGCGTGGGGACGGTGATCGAGGTTGCGCCGTTCCCGGAGGCGCGCAAGCCGGCCTGGAAGCTGAAGATCGACTTCGGCGCCGAGATCGGCGTCAAGAAATCCTCGGCGCAGATCACGGTGCACTATGACGAGCAGGATCTGGTCGGGCGCCAGGTGCTCGCGGTGGTGAACTTTCCGCCGCGACAGATCGGCCCCTTTCGCTCCGAGGTGCTGACGCTGGGCCTCGAGGACGAGGCGGGGGCTATCGTGCTGGCGGCCGTGGAGCGGCCGGTGCCGAACGGTCGGAAGTTGATGTAACCGCCTCAGGCTATCAGGCTGGCACCCGGACTACTGCTCTCAGGCCACCTTGCGGACTATCCGAAAGAGTGACGTTCCCGCCATGGGCGTGGGCGATGTCACGTACGATCGACAAACCAAGGCCGGTGCCGGACTTGTCGATGTTGCGCGCCTCGTCGAGCCGGAAGAACGGCTTGAAAACATCCTCGCGGGATGCCGCGGGAATTCCCGGCCCATCGTCATCAAAAATCAGGGTAAGCCAGCGGGCGGTGTGCCGAGCCTCTACATGAAGCACGTCGCCATAGCGCTCGCTGTTGGCGGCAAGGTTGTTGACCAGGCGGCTGAACGCGTTCGGCCGCACGGCGATGTCGTCGTCTCCGTCGATCTCGTAGGTCATCTTCTTGCCCTTGAGCCGGAAAGCCTCCTTGATCTTTTCCAGGACCTCACTGAGGCGCAGGTGACCGACATCCTCCTCCGATTCACCCTTGGCAAAGGCGAGATACCCTTCGAGCATGTTCTGCATGTCATCGACATCCTGCGCCATGCCTTTCAGTTCTGCCCTGTCGCCGGCAAGCGCCAGCTGCAGCTTGAAACGGGTCAGGATGGTTCGAAGGTCGTGACTGACGCCCGACAGCATGGCCGTCCGCTGCTCGAGCTGCCGTTCGATGCGTTCGCGCATGAGGATAAAGGCGGACCCCGCGAGCCGGATTTCGTCGGCGCCACGCGGAGTGAAATCGGCGATCCGCTGGCCCTTGCCGAAGGCCTCGGCCGCCTGGGCGAGCATCAGGATCGGTCGGATCTGGCCGCGCAGGAAGAGAACGGAAATGCCGATGAGGGCTAGCGCCGTGCCGGCCATCCAGACCAGGAAGATATGCGTGTTGGAGGCGTAGGTCTGACTGCGGCGCGTGAAGACACGGAGCACTTCGTCTTCGAGCTTGATGCGTATTTCGACAAGGTTGCTGTCGCCCACCGTGTCGATCCAGAAGGGGCGCTGGATACGATTGCTGATCTGGTCCGCCAGGATGCCGTCGAGAATGGAAAAGAAGGGCTTGGGGCGGGGAGGTGGCAGTTCCCCTCCGGGCTCGATTGCGACAGTCAGGTTGAGTTCGTTTGCTATGCGGGAAATATAGCCTTGGTCGACGCCGTCCGGATCGGTTTCTATCATGGTGATCAAGGCTGCTATATCCCGCGTCACCCCTTCCGACAGACGCTCGGTCACCATTCGCCAGTGGCGTTCCATGAAGACGGCGGCGACCACGCTTTGCAGCAGCAGCATCGGAATGATCACGATCATCACCGAGCGGGTGTAAAGCCGGGTCGGCAAGAGCCGCTTCAACCGGCGTTTGATCAGGCGCAACCCCGGAATCTGGATAGCGCGGAAATCCCTCCGAAGGGTGTCGAACGCCGCCATGGCTCTCGTGCGTGCGTCCGCCATCGGGTTGCTCAATCGATGCTCAGGCGGTAGCCGATGCCTCGGACCGTCTGGAGATAAACGGGATTGGCGGGGTCGTCCTCGATCTTGCGGCGCAAGCGGTTGATCTGCACGTCGATGGTCCGTTCACCGACCTCGGCATCATCGCCGATCAGTTCATGGCGGGGGATGGTGTCGCCTGCGCGCAGGGCGAAGAGGAGCATGATTTCCTGTTCCCGATCGGTGAGCCGGATATGTTCGGAGGCCCTGCGGAGTTCCTTGCGAACGATCGAGAACGTGAAAGGGCCGAACATGATCTGCTCGATCTTCGGCGCATCGGGCGAGGCATTGCGCTTGATGATGTTGTTGATCCGCAGCACGAGTTCGCGGGGATCGAAGGGCTTGGAGAGATAATCATCGGCACCGGCCTCCAGTCCGGCGATCCGCGATTCCGCCTCGGCCTTGGCGGTGAGCAGGATCACCGGCGTGGTTCTGTTCTGGTAGAGCGACTGCGTCAGGGACAGGCCGGATTCGCCCGGCATCATGACGTCGAGGATGATGAGGTCGAACTTCAATCCGTCCAGCTTGCGTCTTGCCTCGGCGGCGTCGCCCGCTACCGTGACGCGAAAGCCTTGCTCGCTCAGGTATCGGCTGAGCAAATCCCTGATGCGGGTATCGTCATCGACGACGAGGAGGTGAGGGGCATCATCGGATAGAACTACGGTCATCAATCCAGCTCGCTTTCAATCACCTGCAGGCTTGGGTCGCGCCCGCGCATCTTGCCGAGGAAGCTTATCACCGCATCGCGTCCCTCGGGAGAGAGGGAATTCAATGCATTGGTGATGCGACGCGACTGTGGCTCGGAGAGGGCAAGCGCCAGTTCGCGCCCGGCAAGCGTGGGGTAGAGCCGCCGCTGGCGACGGTCTTTTGCGCCTGCCATCTGGCGGATGTAGCCCATCTCGATCAACTGCTTGAGGACGCGTGCAAGGCTCTGCTTGGTGATCTGCAGAATGTCGAGAAGGTCGGTGACCATCATGCCCGGATGGCGCGAGACGAAATAGACGACGCGATGATGGGCACGCCCCATGCCGATCCTGGCAAGGATCGCATCCGGATCGGACACGAAATCGCGATAGGCAAAGAACAGAAGTTCGATGGTCTCGAAATCGATCTGGGCCTCGTTCACCGCCGGTAGTACCGGCCGTTCCTTCTTCACTGCTTTTGCTGCCGGTGCACGTGACACCCTGTCCTTCCCCGGCGTCTGCCGCAGCCACGCGCCGGACGCTCTTCTTCGCCAAACCTGTCCCGATAAAGCGCGAACGGGCGGAACAATCAACCGCAATCGTGAGAGCAGGGAGTGTGACGCGGATCTGTTCGCCGGGATGTCCGCAGCGGCGATGGCGGCGCCGCGGTCGACCTGGCGCTGCCGAGGCGATGCCTCGGGCGCCATCGTGTCGTAACCCCCTTGGAAGCAACCTGTTCCCGCGAAAGCGTGTGGCAGAAGCGCGCGGCGGCGGCGAAGGAGCAAAGCGTGATTTTTGCGGAACCGAAGCCGGGGCAGCGCCGTTGCCGTGTCCATACAGATCGGAGAGAGACAATGCATACAGAAGACACTTCCAAGACGGCCGGCGCTCCCGAAAAGCAGTCTGCGTCGAACTCGCTTCGGCCGCTGCTGATCACCGTCTTTACCGCAAAGGTTGCCGTTTCTGCCCTGTTGCTTGCCACTGCATCCTTCGCACCGCCGGTATCGGCAAATGGCGCCTACATGACGGCCTCCAACTAGGCCCGCCCGCACAAGCCTTGCCACCCTCGCCAAAGGCATTGTAGATCGGCCCGAGATTGTGGAGTTCCTCATGGGCAGATTGCAGGCCGGTATCGTCCCGGTGACCCCCTTCCAGCAGAACTGCACCATCCTCTTCGATGCTGACACGAAGGGTGGCGTGGTCATCGACCCGGGTGGCGACGTGGAGCGGATCGTCGAGGTAATCGATGGCAACAAGCTGACCATCCGCGAAATCTGGCTCACGCATGGCCACATCGACCATGCCGGGGGCGCGGATGAATTGCGGGAGGCGCTCGGGGTCAAGGTTATCGGACCTCATCGCGATGACCTGCCGCTCCTGCAAGGGCTAGAAGCCCAGGCGAAGATGTTCGGTGTGCCGATGAAGGTTCGGAACCTGGAGCCCGACCGATTTCTGACCGATGGTGAGCAGGTTTCCTTCGACGGGCATGTCTTCGATGTCTACCATTGCCCCGGCCACGCGCCCGGCCATGTGATCTATTTCCACCGGGAGCAGCGGTTTGCGCACCTGGGGGACGTGCTGTTCAACGGCTCTATCGGGCGAACCGACCTGCCTGGTGGCGACCATGCCACCCTTCTCCGCTCCATTCGGGACAAGGTTCTGCCGCTGGGCGATGATGTCGGTTTTCTCTGCGGCCACGGCCCCGGCGGCCGTATCGGCGAGGAGCGGAGGAGCAACCCGTTCCTCCAAGGGATAGAGGCATAAAAAAACCCGGCATGACTGCCGGGCCTCAACTCGAATGGAAAGCCTTCCAGGCTTAACCGGAGATCTGCAGGTTGACCGCCTTGGGTCCCTTGCCACGACGATCCGGTTCCGTGTCGAAGCTTACTTTCTGATTTTCCGAAAGACCGGACAGGCCGGAAGCCTGTACAGCAGAGATGTGAACGAAGATATCGGCGCCACCATTGTCTGGCTTAATGAAGCCGAAGCCCTTGTCGGTATTGAAGAATTTTACAGTGCCAGTCTCGGCCATGCATCAGGTCCTTTTCTTCCTGTCCGTGTTCAGCGGCGGACAGCATCACAGAAACGCCCCGAAGGGCGGGCGGCAGGCAGCTTTAAGAAAGGGTCCCTGTCGTTACCGCGGTTATCTGGCTGGTGAATTTCGATTCAGTCCCCAGAAGTCCGCCCGAAGTTTTGACGCCTTCGGAGCGCATTATTATAGGTCTTCCCATGCTCGTAAATTGCCCGAACTTGCACAGAGTGCTGTGTTTCTTGGGAATTGGCAAGAAAAAGTTTTGCGTCACCGGAAGGGGCTGAGTCGGTGCGTTGTATACTCCGGACAATGCGAGATTTCGCAGCGAAACTGAAGTAGAGACCTGACCTGTTCTGCTGCTCTAAACAGTCCGCTTGGTGGTGCAGACATTTTGTCAATGGCGGTTAGCTGCGAGGCAGTAGCGGGCGTTCAACTGGTGACGCTTCGGGATCTGCGACGGGTGAGCTCCGGCACCAGTTCCACCAGGAGCATGGCCATGAATATGATGGCACAGCCGACATAACCGATCGGCGGCAGTATCTCCCCCAGCAGGAGCGCCCCGAGGAAGCTGCCGAACAAGGCTTCGCTCGACAGGAAGATGGCGGCTTGCGGTGCGGTCGTATAGCGCTGGCCAATGACCTGCAGCACGAAGGCCAGGCCGGACGAGATTAACCCAACATAGAGGATTTCGGCAGCCGACGCCCGTATGACCTCCCAGCCGATGGTCTCGGTCGGGACTGCGAATGACAGCGCGAGCGCCGAGCAGGTGGCGAATTGCGCGAAGGAGAGCGCCAGCGGCCGCCCGGTGGAGGTGACGAAAAGCCCGGCAAGAATGATCTGCACGCCCCAGAAGAATGCGCAGACGATCGTCAGGTAGTCGCCTGGCGTGAGGTTCGTCAGCTGCCCGCCGCTCATCAGGAAGATGCCGGTGAGCGACATGGCTGCGGCAGGCCAGATGATCCAGTGCGGGTAGCGGCGCAGGACGATGACGGAGATCAGCGGGACGAAGACGACGTAGAGACCAGTGAGGAAGCTGGAATTGGTAACGGTCGTGGTGAGAAGCCCAATCTGCTGCGTGATCGCGCCGCCGAAGAGGGCGAGGCCAACCGCTGCGAAAGCAAGCCAGTCCCGGCGACCAAGCCGGGTGGTGGCCTTGCGGCTCTCGAACCAGGCAAAGGGCAGCACCGCGAGTGTGGCAATGGCGAAGCGCAGCCCGACAAACCAGAAGGGCTGGATATTGTCCATCGCAGTCGACTGCGCGACGAAACCGCCGCCCCAGATTGCGGCGGCGAGCAACAGAACAAGGTTCGCTTGGATGCGGGTCATGGAGCGTGGTCGGCTGGGTGAGGGGTGACGCTGGCGTGGACGCGATGCCTAGCAGCGGCGGCGTCGCGCATCAAGGGCAGGTGAGGGAGGTGGGCTCGGCTTTAGTCGCGTCCGCGCTCGTTCTCGGCCTTCAAGACGTCGCGGAAGCTGCGCCGCGAGAGGATGAAGCCTCCGCCTGCCATCAGCAGAAAGCCGCTGATGGTGACGATGAAGGCCAGGCGCGGGTCGAGAACGGCCGAGATCGGACGAAAGGCTTGAACGGCGGAGAATGTAACCGGCAGCTCGCTAGCGCCCATGGGGCCCTCAATGAGGACCAGCATCATGGCGACACAGGCTGCCAGCGCCGCGATGGCGATCGAAAATGGCGAACGCAAGAATGCGAACCTGCGGGCTACCCTCTTTTCGTCGATGAACATCGTCCGTCTCCATCGCGCTCCACACCTGACACAGGAGGCGATGGAAGAAGGGCGGATTTTGGGCAGACGAAGCGCAATTGTCGAAGGTTGGCGAAAGCCGGATCGAAGCGGTCGAGCGACGCTCGCTTTCGGCTTGAAACCCGGTCCCACATTCGACATACAGCTTTCGGCGGTTCCGGCGCGCGGTCCGCAGTGTTCAACCGACTTTCCAGGACTTGATATCATGGCCTTTCTTGCCGACGCACTTTCTCGCGTAAAGCCATCCGCTACCATTGCCGTCTCCCAGAAAGCTCGCGAGTTGAAGGCAAAGGGCCGCGATGTCATCGGCCTGGGTGCCGGTGAGCCGGATTTCGATACCCCGGACAATGTCAAGAAAGCTGCGATCGACGCGATCAGCCGGGGTGAGACGAAGTACACGCCGGTCTCCGGTATTCCGGAATTGCGCAAGGCGATCGCCGAGAAGTTCAAGCGCGAGAACGGCCTGGACTACAAGCCGGAGCAGACGATCGTCGGAACGGGCGGAAAGCAGATTCTTTTCAATGCCTTCATGGCCACCCTTAATCCCGGCGATGAAGTGGTCATTCCGGCGCCCTACTGGGTTTCCTATCCGGAAATGGTCGCCCTGTGCGGCGGTACCCCGGTCTTCGTCACGACGAAGCAGGAGAACAACTTCAAGCTGACGGCGGAAGAACTCGAAAAGGTCATTACCCCGAAGACCAAGTGGTTCCTGTTCAACTCGCCTTCGAACCCGTCGGGCGCGGCCTACAGCGCCAGCGAGCTGAAGGCGCTGACCGACGTTCTCCTGAAGCATCCACAGGTCTGGGTCCTGACAGACGACATGTACGAGCACCTGACCTTCGGTGACTTCAAGTTCGCCACCCCGGTCGAAGTGGAGCCGAAGCTCTATGACCGGACGCTGACGATGAACGGTGTCTCGAAGGCCTATGCCATGACCGGCTGGCGCATCGGCTATGCCGCCGGGCCGCTGGAGCTGATCAAGGCGATGGACATGATCCAGGGCCAGCAGACGTCCGGCGCCTGCTCGATCGCCCAATGGGCGGCCGTCGAAGCGCTGAACGGGCCGCAGGATTTCGTGGCGAAGAACAAGAAGATCTTCGAAGGCCGCCGTGATCTCGTCGTCTCGATGCTCAACCAGGCGACCGGTATCAAGTGCCCGACGCCGGAAGGTGCCTTCTACGTCTATCCGTCCTGTGCTGGCCTGATCGGGAAGACCGCTCCGTCCGGCAAGGTGATCGAGACCGACGAGGATTTCGTGTCCGAGCTTCTGGAAGCCGAGGGCGTGGCCGTCGTGCATGGTTCGGCATTCGGCCTTGGGCCCAACTTCCGCATCTCCTACGCGACCTCCGAGGAGGAACTGGAGGAAGCCTGCAAGCGGATCCAGCGCTTCTGCGCGGCCTGCCGCTAAGCAAGACGCGACTTCTTGAAAGGGGCCCGCCGGCAAGCCGGCGGGCCTTTTTTCGTCAGCCTGCCTTGGTGAGCTTGACGATCGTCGAGCCGCCGCCGCCGCGTTGCTCGGTGACCGCATAGACCGCACCGTCCGGTCCCACCTTCACGTCCCGCATGCGGGCATCGAGAGGAACTCGCTCCTCGTACTGTACGCGGTCACCGTCCATATGGACCACGACGAGACCCTGTGACACCAGACCGCCTATGAGGAACGCGCCCTGCCATTCCGGAATGGCGTCGCCATCGTAGTAGGCCATGCCGGAAGGGGCGATGACCGGATCCCAGTAATAAACCGGCTGTTCGGTCTCTGCCTGCTGGGTAATGCCTTCGCCGACGGGATCGCCGCTGTACTCGACACCGTAGGTCACTTCCGGCCAGCCGTAGTTCTTGCCGGGCTCGGGCCTATTCAGCTCGTCACCCCCACGGGGACCATGCTCGACGGTCCAGAGACGACCCTGCCCATCCAGTGTCGCCGACTGAAGGTTGCGATGACCGAGGCTCCAGATCTCGGGCTGGGCATTCTCCTGGCCGATGAAGGGATTGTCGGGCAGCGCTTCTCCGTTCCGGTCGATCCGGAAGATCTTGCCGAGCCCGCTGGAGAGATCCTGGGCCTGAACGCGCGGCTCGGGATCGGACCGCTCGCCGACCGTGACATAGAGCTCGTCGTTCGGGCCAAACACCAGCCGCGATCCGAAGTGCTTGTTGCCGTCATAGCTCGGCATCTGCCGGAAGATCACCTGGACGTCCTCGAGCGTTCCGCCGCCCTGATCGTCCGTGACCAGCTTGGCCGAGGCGACCGACGTCCCGTTGCCGTCGTCCCGCTGTTCGGAGAAGGAGAAGAAGATCATGCCGGACGACTCGAAGTCAGGCGCGAGCGCGACATCCAGAAGGCCCCCCTGCCCATCGGAGAGGACCTCAGGCACGCCTTCCAGTGCAGGCCCGGCTTCGCCTTCGGCGGAGACGATGTGCATGGCGCCTTGCTTCGCGTTGACGAGCATTCGTCCATCCGGAAGGAATTCCATTGCCCAGAGATGAGGCAAGTCTTGGGCGACAACCTCCGTCTCGATCTCGACAGTCTCGGCCGGCTGCGGCGCCCGCGTCTGACCGGCGAATGCGGGCTGCTGGTCGGGTGCGTTGGCGGGCTTCGTCTCGACCGGCTCGCCACTTTGCGTGTTCTCGTTCCCGGTGGCTGGCGCTGCACCTTCTTGTGCCAAGGCCGGCCCCGACAACAATGCCGCAGTGAGAATGGTACCGGACAGAAGCACGAGCAGACGGTTCATGATTGATCTCCCTTCTATGACAAGTTCCTGGAATGCGAAGGCTTCCCGTTGTGGACCTTATCTAGGGCGCCATGGCCAAGCCGTTGAACACGCGGCCATCAAGTTATGTTTATCCATGAGAAAGGCCCGCCGGTGAGGGCGGGCCTGAAACATCGATTGTCGCTGTCAGTCGGTCAACTCGGCAGGGACCTTGCCACCGTTATCGGCAAGTTTCTTCATCAGCGCCTTGTGAAGCCACATGTTCATGGTAGCGGAATCATTCATGTCGCCCGTGTAATTCAGCTCGGCCGCCAGTTCCTTCCTGGCCGACAGGCTGGAGTCTAGGTCGAGCGCCTTCATCAGGTCTACGATCGAGCGCCGCCAGTCGAGCTTCTGACCGCTTTTCTTCACGGCGGCGTCGAGGATCGGTGCTACGTCGACCGGAGCCGAACCTGTGTCCGTGGAGGCGTTAGTGGATGGTGCCGGGGCTGCCGGCGCGGAGGGTGCCGGCGTGGAGGGTGTCGGAGCGGACGGTGCCGCCGGTGTGGCTACGCCGCCGGGCGCGGGTGCCGATGCTGAAGGCGTTGCACCCGCGGATGATGTCGGAGCGGGAGCCGCCTTTGCCTCTCCCCAGATCGCGTTCTTGATCTTGTCGAATATACCCATTTCGCAGACCTCCTGTTGCTTCGGTGGAAGCTAGGGCGGCTATTGCAGTTTGCAACAGACCTACAGGTTCGATGGGATCGCGCGCAGCACTGCAACGTCCGTACATTACAGTCCCAGGATGGTCAACATCACGAAGGTTGCGAAGAGGACGAAATGCGTCATGCCCTCGATGGCATTGGTCTGGCCGTCGTTCAGGTTGATGGCCACCGCGATCAGGGTGATGGCGACCATGACGGTCTGGACCGGGGTCATCGCCATCAGGAAGGGCTGGCCGGTATAGAGGGCGATCGCCTCCATCACCGGGACCGTCAGGATGACGGTGGAGAGCGACGCTCCGAGTGCTATGTTGACCACCGCCTGCATCTGGTTTCGAAGCGCAGCGCGTAGCGCGGTCAGTATTTCCGGCGCTGCCGAGATCGTCGCCACGACCACCGCCATCATTGCGGGCGGGGCGCCGGTACCCTCCAGTCCGGCGTTGAGGAGGGTGGACATGAATTCCGCAAGCACGCCGATGATGATGACGCCGACGAGGATCACGCCGATGGAGATGGCAGCGGATTCCTCGGCCGGATCGTGCTCTGGCTCCTCGGCCGCCCCCTGAGCGGCTGCGCTCGCAGCGGCCCGTCGATGGGTTGTCGGGTAGCTGTAGCTGAAGAAATAGCTGTGGGTGCCAACCTGCATGCGCAGGAAGAGGGCGTAAAGAGCCACCATGGCGCCAATGGTGAAGGCTGAGTACAGATGCCAGCGATCCCGCGGAACGAACTCCGGTACCACCATGGAGATGCCCATCGCGGTGAGGATCATCACGCTATAGGTGCGACTGGAATCGTCATTATAGGACTGCTCGCCGTGCCGCAGCCCTCCCAGCAGCGCAGCGAGCCCGAGGATGCCGTTGATGTCCAGCATCACCGCTGCGTAGATCGTGTCGCGGACGAGGGTCGGCGACGACGCGCTACGCATCATGATTGCGAGGATCAGGACCTCGACGGCTACGGCCGATAGCGTCAGGATCATCGTGCCATAGGGGTCGCCTACCTTGCGGGCCAGGACCTCGGCGTGGTGGGCGACGCGAGTCGACGCAAGGACGATGACGGCGATCAGCGCGGCTGAGGCAATGAGTGCGGCCGTCTGCCCCATCTCCAGCAGCGAATGTTCGGTGAAGAAGAAAAGGACCGCAATCGCTGCCGCGACCGGCAGAAGCCTTTCCTGTTTCAGAATGGATGCGGGCGCCACTGGCTGTTCCTCAGTCTGTGCAGCTATCTATGGTGCCGGAGCGACGCATCAAGTCTGACCGGGGGGTGGTTTGCGGCCTTGCCGGTTTGATGTCATATTTCTCCCTGCACTGGAACCTCGCGGCGCCAACGACACTTTCTCAGAACCTGATGCGCCGGGGCGTTCCCCGCGCGACGGGCGAAAGAAAGGACGTGAGAAGCATGACCAAGGTTGTCTACAAGGTCGTCCAGCATGATGGTGGCTGGGCCTATCGTCTCGGCGACGTGTATTCCGAGACGTTCGCCACGCATTCCGATGCCCTGCAGGCGGCCCGCATCGTGGCAGCGGAGCAGCAGGTCGGTGGCGAGCCGGAAGAAATCAGCTGGCAGGACGAGAACGGCGTTTGGCACACCGAGTACAGTGACGGCGGCGATCGTCCCGAGGCAGAGGTGGTCGACGGCGAGGACGAACAGCGTCAGGCTTGATCGCGGACTTTTCAGACGGACATTCTGTCCCGAACCGAGTGGCACCGGTCATCCAGGCTATTGAGAGATGATGGGTTGCCCGGGGAAGAGGGGCGCGCGGAGGCGCCCCTCTGAAGATCAGGCTGCTTCGAGCGAGGGGTAGTCGGTGTAGCCCTTTGCGCCTCCACCGTAGAAGGTATCGCGATCCGGTGTGTTGAGCGCGGTACTGGAGCGGAAGCGTTCGACCAGGTCAGGATTGGCGATGAAGAGACGCCCGAAGGAGACGAGGTCGGCGCGGCCACTGGCGACAGCCTCGATCGCCGCATCCCGATCGTAGCCATTATTCACCATCCAGCCTGCCTTGCCGCCGGCCTCGCGATAGGCGTTGCGGAAGGCGTCGTAGTCGAACGCAGTTCCTTCGTACTGGAAGCCGCGCTCACCACCCGTCGCTCCCTCGATGACATGTATGAAGGACAGGTTGCGCTTGGCCAGTTGCTCTGCGACATAGTTGAACAGCGGCTGGGGGTTCTTGTCCGAAATCCCGTTGGCGGGAGTCGTCGGCGAGAGACGGATGCCGGTGCGGCCGCCGCCGATTTCCGCAGCCACGGAATCGACGACTTCCAGCAGGAAGCGGGAGCGGTTCTCAATCGACCCACCGTAGTCATCGGTGCGCTGGTTCGCGCCGGTCTTTAGGAACTGGTCAATTAGGTAGCCGTTGGCGCCGTGGATCTCGACACCATCGAAGCCGGCCTCGATCGCGGCACGAGCCGCCTTTCGGAAATCATCGACAATGCCGGGGATTTCGGTGGCCTCCAGGGCCCGCGGTTCCGAGGTCTCGACGAAGGCGCCGGTGCCATCCTTGTTTATGACATAGGTCTTGGACTTGGCGGGGACAGCGGACGGTGCAACAGGAAAGCCGCCGTTCGGCTGCAGGGAGACATGTGAGACGCGGCCGACGTGCCAAAGCTGGGCGACAATCTTGCCGCCCTTTTGATGGACGCCCTCAGTGACCTTCTTCCAGCCTTCGACCGCCTGCGGGAGGTAGAGACCGGGCACGTCGGCGTAGCCTTGGCCCTGCTGGCTGACGGGCGTGCCTTCGCTGATGATCAAACCGGCGGTGGCGCGCTGTTCGTAATACGTGGCATTCAGGTCGTTGGGGATCGCCTGCGGGGAGCGGTTCCGGGTGAGCGGCGCCATGGCGATACGGTTGGCGACATCGATGTCACCGATCCTGATAGGGTCGAAAAGATTGGTCATGGAAGTCCTTTCCTTGGGAGGATGCTGTGAGGTAATCAGAGCCTGTCTTTCAGCTCAGAGAGGAAAGCCTGGATCGCCGGCTCGTTGCGGCGATAGAAGGACCATTGGCCGACACGGCTGATCTCCACCAGACCAGCCCGGTCGAGGGCGGCCAGATGGGCCGAGACTGTCGATTGGGAAAGACCACAGCGCTTCTCGAACTGCTGCGAACAGATGCCCATCTCCAGTGGATGAAGCTGGGAGGTGAAATGCTTCTCGGGCTCACGCATCCAGTTTAGGAATTCCAGCCGCGTGGGATGGGCCAAGACCTTCAGGATATCGACGTGATCAATCGAGGTTATATCGTCCATAGGCGATATATAGATCGTATTTTTCCGATTTTAAGAGACAAAAAGAGGGCCGGGAGAAAACTCCAGGCCCGAGGTGTGAAGGTCAAACCTCCAGAGGGGAACAGCTGAAGCGGCAACTGCAGGTTGCCAAGTCCAGCCAACCCGACGCAATATGGGAGGCTCGTTTTAATCGGCAAGAGCCGGGCCAGCATCGGGGCAAAAAAAAGGGCCACCGGATCGCTCCAGGGCCCTATAAGTGTGAAGGTCAAAAAACCTCCAGAGGGGAACAGCTGCTGCGGTGGAACTGGGAGGAAAGCCACCATGTGCATCAGCTGTGTGCGATATGGTGGTTTTTTGTGCACTGAACAATGGTCAAAACTGCAGGCCAGCCATGCAGCATGCGCAGGACTTGGGCATCTGCTCAACCAGACTGCTCAGAAGTTCCAGTTCCTCGCCTTGGCGACGATGAAGTCGCGGAAGACCTTCAGCTTGGCGGCGTTCTTCATCTCATCAGGATAGCAGAAATAGGTATCGAAGGATGGAATGTCGGCGGCGAGCGGCAACTGGATGAGCCCGGGATCGCGGCCGACGATATAGTCTGGCAGGACGGCGATGCCGATCCCCAGGAGGCAGGCTCTCTTGATCGATGTCTGACTGTTGATCTGCAGGTGAGGTGCCCGCGGGTTGTCGGATGACCGCCCGGCGTTTTCCAGCCAGTTCACGTCGAGGAGGTAGTTCGGGGCAGGCTCACCGAAAGTGATGATGCGGTGATTGTCGAGGTCCTCGATCGTGTGGGGCTCGCCGAAGCGATTGATGTAGGAGGGCGCGGCATAGACATGCATGTGCACCGTGAACAGCTTGCGCTGAATGAGGTCGGACTGTTGCGGCTGGCGCAAGCGGATGGCGCAGTCGGCATGGCGCATGTTGACGTCGAGTTCCTCGTTGTCGAGGAGGAGCTGAATCGACATCTCCGGATAGAGCTGCAGGAACTCCTGAACCTTGTCCGTCAGCCAGCCTTGGCCCAGACCGACGGTGGTGGTGACGCGGAGCTTGCCCGACGGCTTTTCCGTCGTCTCCGTCAGTTGCATCTTGACCGTCTCGAGCTTCAGCAGGACGTCGTGAGCCGTCCTGTAGAGGAGCTCGCCCTGCTCAGTCAGGATGAGACCGCGCGCATGGCGGTGGAAGAGTTTCACGCCGACATCCTGCTCCAGCGCGCTGACCTGGCGGCTGATGGCCGACTGGGACAGATGCAGCTTGTCGGCGGCGTGGGTGAAGGAGCCTGCTTCAGCCGCTGCGTGAAATATCCTCAGCTTGTCCCAGTCGAGAGGTACCCCCATGCTATCCGGTCACTCCGCGGCCTGGACGATTGGCTGGATGCCGGCAAGATAGCGTTCCGCCTCGAGCGCGGCCATGCATCCCAGGCCCGCGGCCGTGATGGCCTGCCGGAACGTGTCATCGGTGACGTCGCCCGCTGCAAAGACGCCCGGAACATTCGTGGCGGTCGAGTCCGGCGCTGTCCAGAGATAGCCGTTCGGCTTCATCCGGAGTGTGTCCTTGAACAGCTCTGTCGCCGGCGCGTGGCCGATTGCGACGAAGACACCGTCGATTGCGTGTTCGATCACTTCGCCGGTCCGCGTGTCGCGCAGCCTTACGCCATTGACCGAAGGCGGCATCGGAGGCTTGGCCGGCTCGCCGGTAATCTCGGCGATTTCCGTGTTCCACAGGACCTTCACGTTCGGTCGCTGGGACAGGCGTTCCGCCAGGATCTTCTCGGAGCGGAAGCTGTCGCGGCGATGGACGACGGTCACCGTCCTTGCAATGTTGGAGAGGTAGAGGGCTTCCTCGACCGCGGAATTGCCGCCGCCGACGACGATGACGTCCTTGTTGCGGTAGAAGAAGCCGTCGCAGGTCGCACAGGCGGAAACGCCGAAGCCCTGGAAGCGCTGCTCGCTTTCGATGCCCAGCCACTTCGCCTTCGCGCCCGTTGCAATGATCAGCGTGTCGGCGCTCCAGACGGCGCCGGAATCGGTCCTGACGGTAAAGGGACGGCGAGTCAGTTCAACTTCGGTAACGAGGTCGTTGACGATCTCGGCGCCGACATGGACTGCCTGGTTGAGCATCTGCTCCATCAACCAAGGTCCCTGGATCGGGTCAGCAAAGCCGGGATAGTTCTCGACATCGGTCGTGATCATCAGCTGGCCGCCCTGTTCCATTCCGGCGATCAGGACGGGTTTCAGCATGGCGCGCGCCGCGTAGATCGCGGCCGTATAGCCGGCAGGGCCGGAGCCGATGATGAGTACTTCAGTATGGCGGGCAGACATCGAATTTCCTTTCAGCGGGGCCGATCGTCGCGCGGTCGCGCTTCCTCATATAAGGAGGCCGATGCCAATCTGCCGCTCTTACTGCCATTTAAGGGTGATCCATGCGCTACATCAAGGGCAGCCTTGCGTTAACAACAGATCAGTTGGCACGACGGAGCGGATATGCCTGCGCACATTCTTGCGTTCAAGCGGCTTTCGGCTAAAAGCTTCGGGAAAACGAAGGGGATGACCGTGCTTCGCGCCGACCTGGACGCCATCGACATCAAGATATTGCGCGAACTTCAACGCGACGGCCGGATGACCAATGTAGAGCTGGCCGAACGGGTGGGGATATCCGCCCCGCCTTGTCTCCGGCGCGTGCGCAAGCTTGAAGAGGGCGGGGTGATCCAAGGCTATCACGCGCTGCTCAACGGGCCGAAGCTTGGCTTCGATCTCGTCGCCTTCTGCATGGTCGGCCTGAAGCGGCAGGCCGATGCCGACCTCAAATCCTTCGCGAAGCGTGTGGAGGCCTGGCCGATCGTGCGCGAGGCCTGGATGGTGTCCGGCGACAGCGATTTCCTGCTGCGCTGCACGGCCGAAAATCTGACCGTATTCCAAAACTTCGTGATCGAGGAGCTGACGGCGGATGAGCACGTCGATACGGTGCGCACCATGCTGACGATCCGCCAGGTGAAGCAGTTGGGGCTGGTGGAAGTCTAGACCAAGACGACCTTCAAGCCTGCTGCAGGCCTCCCCAGGCATCGCGGAGCCAATCAACGTTGCCGATGCGGCGGTACCATTTCTGGCCGCCGCCCTCCAGGACCTCGCTCATTTTCGGCGATCCGGCAAAGACGACGATCTTCGCGTCCGCCGGAGGTCTAGGGTCCTGCAGGTAGCTCTTGAGGTAACGCGGCACGCAAGCGTTCTTGAAGCTCACGCACCATTCCTTCGGCCAGTATTGAAGCTGGCCATGCAGGGCGAGCTGGGCGCTCTGAAACTGCTGCGAGATCTCGTAATTCGCGTGCGCCGATTGCGGATCGGCGACGTAAGCATCGTAGATGTAAGATGCTGCGCCGATCTCGTAGCGGAAGACCGAGCTGTTGCCGACGGAATGAAGGAAGCGATCGCGCTTCGGGTTCACGCGCCGGAGCGGCTTGCTTCGGAAGAGGTCGTCATCGCGGATGATCAGAAATTCGCTGGGCAGCTGGAAGAATGGCTCGAGGTCGTCGATGACCACGAGGTCCAGGTCGAGGAACAGCGTCGTGCCCTTCAGGTCGGCCAGTTCCTTCTTAAACAGCGAAAGCTTGCGCCAGCGCCGATCACCCGTGCCTTCAGGAAGCTCGAATTCCGGCAGTGGAAGGGCCTCGACCGATGCATCGAGACCGGAGGTATCGTCGGTGAAGCAGACGAACCGGTGAGGGCGGTGCAAGTGTCTCGCCACGCCCCGGCGCAGGTTGTTGACATATTCCGGCCCGTAGAGGGTCCCCCACTTCATGCAGACGATATTGACCAGGTCGTCGGATCGGGGAGAGTCCATAGGTGCTGTTATCCGCAAAACATGGGTGCGATCGACGATCGCGATCAATCTGTCGCTGGGTTAGAGATTGATCATTGCGCTGTAAACCCTCTCAAGCGCCTGAGCTTCTCCACGAAGTGCAAAACTTCCACGGACATGCTCCAGCCCGTTCCGTCCATGCTCTTCGACGAGGCCTGGATCGGCCAGATAGGGTTCGATTGCATGGCGCAGCGCGTCGTAGTTTCCGGCAGGCACAACGGCTCCCGTCTCGCCAGCGAGGATCTGTTCCGCATAGGCACCGGCATCGCTCGCCACAACGGCGGTCTGCGAAGCCATGGCCTCCAGCGGAGTGAGCCCGAAGCCTTCGTTGCGGGAGGGGGCGACATAGAGCGTCAGGCGGCGATACCATGGCTTGATGTCGTCGACTTCGCCCAGGAAACGGATGCGGTCCGACAGGCCGGCTTCGGCGACGGCCCGCTTCAAATCGTCTCCGAACGCCTGGTGCTCGGCTGTCACTCGCCCGCAGACGACGGCCGTCCAGTCGGGGTGCTGCGGCAGGAGTTCGATCATCGCGCGGACGAAGAGATCCGTCCCCTTCTGGTGGCGAACACGTCCGAAGCAACCAACGAGGAACCGGCCCGGCAAGCCGG
Organism: Pseudorhizobium flavum; assembly: GCF_902502825.2. Next base: position 2,339,449 of record NZ_LR723670.1, on the reverse strand, counting down.
TCGCAGCGACCGTGTCGTCCTCTGATAGGGGAGGATGGAAAACGTCGAGGTCGATGCCATGCCGGATGACGGTATGGGGCACTTCCAGGAAGGAGCCGGAGCGGGCGCTGGTCGCGACCACCGCATCCATCTGGCGGATGAGCCATTTCGTATAGCGGGAGTGATTGCGTTGTGCCGCGGAGGTGAAGAGGAGCTTCAGCGGCATGCGCAGCACCGATCGCATCAGGATGCCGGGCAGCATTTCGCTGTTGCGCCGGGCGTGCCAGACGCGGCTGCGCGCGCCCGCGGGGCGTTTCCAGAGCTCAGGCAGTTGCGCCCATCGCATCTTCGGCAGGCTGTCGGGAAGTCCGGGCCCCAGCGTGACGATGCCACGGCCGAGGCGCACCTGTTCAGGCACGAGCTGGACCACAGTCGATGTCACGCCGGACAGGCGCCGCTTGAAATGCGGCGCGATCACCGTGATGTCTCTCAGGGAGGGCAAGGGGGCGTCAGCCCCAGCTGACGGAGAGGATCTCGTAGCCCTTGGCGCCGCCCGGCGCATTAACCTCGATCGAGTCGCCGGCTTCCTTGCCGATCATGGCACGGGCTATCGGCGAGGAAACGGAAATCCGTCCCGCCTTCACGTCGGCTTCCTGGTCGCCGACGATCTGGTAGGTCTTTTCTTCCTCAGTATCCTCGTCGACCAGCTTGACGGTGGCGCCGAACTTGATCTTCGAGCCGGACATCTTCGTCAGATCGATCACTTCGGCCCGCGCGATAAGATCCTCCAGCTCGGTAATCCGGCCCTCGTTATGGCTCTGGGCTTCCTTGGCCGCATGGTACTCCGCATTCTCCGAAAGGTCGCCATGGGCGCGTGCCTCTGCGATCGCCTCGATGATGCGGGGACGCTCTTCCTGTTGGCGCAAGCGCAGTTCTTCCTGCAGCTGGGTGAAGCCATTCTGCGTCATCGGTACCTTTTCGACCATTTCCTTGCCCTTCACGATGCAACCGCGCTCGCCGCGGCCACAAAAAGAAACAGGTTCCGGAGTGAAACTTCGGAACCATCCACACATCAGAATTTCTGGAACTATAACAGAGATCACCGCGAAAGTTCCAGCATTTTCGAGATGGGGCGGGGTGCGCCGGTTTCAAGGTCCCGGCGGAGTTGCGGCCGGTCCCCTTGACCCGATACAAAAGAACATATAGTGAACAAGCTAATGAAGAAGTCGCTAAAAGAACGATTGGCCATTCTCTCCGACGCCGCCAAATACGACGCGTCCTGCGCCTCCAGCGGTACCGTCAAGCGCAGCTCGGGGGCTTCCGGCGGCTTGGGGTCCACGGAAGGATCGGGTATCTGCCATGCCTATGCACCCGACGGTCGCTGCATCTCGCTCCTCAAGATCCTGCTCACGAACTTCTGCATCTATGACTGCGCCTACTGCATCAACCGCTCGTCCAGCAATGTTGAGCGGGCGCGGTTTTCGGCGGAGGAGGTGATCTGGCTGACGCTGGAGTTCTACCGCCGCAACTACATCGAGGGCCTGTTCCTGTCCTCCGGCATCATTCGCTCCTCCGACCATACGATGGAGGAGATGGTGCGGATCGCCCGCGAGTTGAGAACGACGCACAACTTCCGCGGCTATATTCATCTCAAGTCCATTCCAGAGGCGTCGCCGCATCTGATCGAAGAAGCCGGTCTCTATGCGGACCGGCTGTCGCTCAACATCGAACTTCCAACCGATGCCGGCATTACCCGATATGCGCCGGAGAAGCAGCCGGACGGCATTCGTCGCTCCATGGGCGAACTGCGGCTCAAGATCGAGGAAATGAGCGAGCCGACGCTGCAGACGAAGCGAAAGCGCCGTTTTGCTCCTGCCGGACAGAGCACACAGATGATCGTCGGCGCGGACGGCGCCAATGACGCAACGATCCTTGGGACGAGCGCGCGGCTCTATGGAAGCTATGGCCTGAAGCGCGTCTACTATTCCGCCTTCAGCCCAATCCCAGACTCGTCGAAGAACCTGCCGCTGATCAAGCCGCCGCTGATGCGCGAGCACCGGCTCTACCAGGCGGACTGGCTATACCGGTTCTATGGGTTCGACATCGGCGAGATCACCTCGGCGCGCGCAGACGGTATGCTCGATCTGGATCTCGATCCCAAGCTCGCCTGGGCGCTGGGGCATCGCGACCGGTTCCCGGTGGATATCAATCGTGCCGACCGGGAAATGCTTCTGCGAGTGCCGGGGCTCGGCACCAAGACCGTTAAGGCAATCCTCTCGGCGCGCCGGTTTTCGCGGCTGCGGCTGGACGATCTGATGCGGCTCGGCGTGTCGCTGAAGAAGGTGCAGCCCTTCATCACCGTCGACGGCTGGACGCCGCACCGCCTCGTCGATCGGCCGGATCTGCGGGCGATGTTCGAGCCGAAGCCGGAACAGTTGTCGCTGCTCTGATGTATACGGTCACGCTGGAGGGCAGGGGCGATCTTGACGAGTGGCGGGAGGCTGCGCGCTTACTACTCCAGGCGGGGGTCTCGCCGGAAGAGGTGATCTGGCAGACGCCGGAGACGGCCGGGGGTCTTTTTGCCGACCAACGCCAAGACTTGCCTGCGCCGAAACCGGAGGCGGGCGTTGTTTCTGTACCGCCCGACTTCATCAAGCTGGCGGGCGGCGTTATCTGCCACAGTGATCCGCGACGTTTCGCGCTGCTCTACAGGCTCCTCGTCCGGCTGGCGCGCGACCGATACACACTGGCAATGGCGGCCGATGTCGATGTGGTGGAAGCACGGCAGATGGCGAAGTCCGTCGGGCGTGACTATCACAAGATGACGGCTTTCGTGCGTTTCAAGGAATTGCCGCTGCCACCGGGAACGGCGGGACGGCGGCGCTTCGTCGCCTGGTTCGAGCCGGATCACTTCATCGTCGAGCGGGTCGCTCCGTTCTTCCAGCGCCGGTTCAACGACATGGACTGGCTGATCGCGACGCCCAAGGGATCGGCGTCCTGGGATGGCGAGACATTGCGCACGACAACCGAGCCTGCGGAGAAGTCGGATCTGAGGGACGAGACGGATGATCTGTGGCGTACCTATTACGCATCCATCTTCAATCCCGCCCGCCTGAAGGTGAAGGCGATGACGGCGGAGATGCCGAAAAAATATTGGAAAAACCTGCCTGAGGCGGAGCTCATTCCGGGACTGATCGCCAATGCCGAACGCAGCGTGCTGGAGATGGCAGCAAAGGCTGCCAGCGAGCCCCTGCCGTTTCACCATCGGCTGCAGGCTGCCGCGGCAAGCGTGCCGCCGGTTGCAACGGCTCCTGCGGGAACACTGGAGGCGGTCAGGCAAGAGGCGCGACACTGCACCCGTTGCCCGCTCCACTGCATGGCAACGCAAACTGTCTTCGGGCAGGGGCCGGAGCAGGCGAAGGTGATGGTGGTCGGGGAGCAGCCCGGCGACCAGGAGGATCTTGCCGGCAAGCCCTTCGTCGGGCCGGCGGGGCAGGTGTTCAATGACGTCCTGCGAGAGGTGGGGCTTGATCGGCGTTCTCTGTACGTCACCAACGCGGTGAAGCACTTTAAGTACGAGGCGCGTGGCAAGCGGCGCATCCACCAGAAGCCGAACCAGGGCGAGATCCAGCAATGCCGCTGGTGGCTGAAGCAGGAGCTTGATCTCGTGCAGCCGAAATTGATCGTCGCCATGGGAGCGACGGCCTATTTTGCACTCACGGACGAGAAGCAGAAGCTTGCGGATGTCCGAAGCAAGCCGCTGACCATGGAGGATGGACAGATCCTCTTTGCGACCGTCCATCCGTCCTATCTGCTGCGCATCCCTGACCCAGACCTGAAGGCGAAGGAGATGATCCGCTTCCGTCAGGATATCGAGTCCGTTCAAACGCTTGCGGCAGGCTTTGCATGAACCGGTTGAGCTGCGCCCGGTTCAGTGGGATGCCAATGCGCTTTCGTCGATCCGGGCTGCGGCATAGACGCGGCGGGCAAGCAGGGCGAGGAGAAGCAAGGTGGCGGTGGCGACGATGCAACAGAGCGAGAAGCCCAGCGCGAAGCCGCTCTTTGCCGCCGGAAGCCAGATGGCCGACGCCGAGATTGGAAGCTGCTGGGCAGTCTCCACTGCACCGGCGAGTGTCTCCGACACTGCTTCCGCCTGCTGGGCGTTGAGCCCCCTAAGATCTGTGCCGTTCATCGCCGTCCGGTAGACGAGCGTTGCCAGGCTACCGAGGAGGGCGACGCCGAGCGCTCCACCAAACTCGGCGCTTGTCTCCGAGATCGCCGAGGCTGAACCCGCCCGCTCCGGCGGCGCCGTGCCAACGATCAGACCGGTGGTCGTCAGGATGACGGGAACGAAGCCGAGGCCGATGATCATGCTGGCGCCGAGGATGCCGAGCAGGCTCTCTGAGTAAGCCGCGACGGCCATGGCCGCCGTGCCGACCGCGTTCACCACCAGCCCGCCGAGGACGGTCCTAATCGGGCCGAAGTGGTTTGTGAAGCGGTAGGCCTGCAAGGACATGATCGTGAACACGAAGGCTGACGGTGCGGACCAGAGGGCGGCCTTCAGGGGTGAGAGCCCGAGCACGAGCTGAAGGAAGAGGTTCTGGAACAGGAAGACGCCGAAGACGAAGAAGATGCCCGCGAGATTGACCAGCAGTGAGGCGTTGAAGGCGGGATTCCGGAACAGGGCGAGGTCGATCAGGGGATCGGAAAGCCGCGTCTGGCGCCGAATGAAGACGGTGCCGAAGAAAAGCCCGACGGCAAGATACAGCAGCTGGATGAGCTCGAACCCGTCGGCGGCCATGTGCTTGATGCCGTAGATCACGGGCAGAACCGTCGCCAGTGACAGCACCACGCTTACGAGATCGAGGCGGCCGGCGTCGTCGCTCTTGTACTCCGGCAGCAGGAACGGCGCCACCGCCAGGAGCACCAGCATGACCGGAATGTTGATGAGGAAGACCGCACCCCAGTGGAAGTACTGAAGCAGCAATCCACCGATCAGCGGGCCGACGAGACCTCCCAATGCGAACGCCGTGCCCCAGATGCCGATGGCCCTGTTTCGCTCCGCTTCATTGCGGAAGAGGTTGACGATCAGCGAGAGGGTCGAGGGAGCGATCGTCGCTCCGGCGATACCCAACAGCGCTCGTGAGGCGATCAGTTGTCCGGCTGTCTGCGAAAAGGCGGCGAGGGCCGACGCGACGCCGAAGGCGAACGCTCCGATCAACAGGACCCGCCGCCGGCCGATACGGTCGCCGAGGGTTCCCATGGTCATCAGGAAGCCTGCGACCATGAAGCCGTAGATGTCATTGATCCACAGGAGTTGCGCCGCCGACGGATCAAGATCGGCGACGATTGCAGGCACCGCCAGAAACAGCACCGACAGATCCATGGAGTAAATCAGGCAGGCGATCGAAAGGACGGACAGGCCAATCCATTCGCGCCTGCCTGCATGTTCAGGCGTTTCAACAGGTGCCGCCATCGTTGTTCTCCCGAAAAAACCGGCGGAGATTTCATCGAAACGGGCCGCTTGACAAGTGTCAGATTTGACAAGCGTCGACCATCGCTCAGGCCTGAGTCAGCGGTGCCGTGACATAGGCGTCGAGCCGCGCCAATGTCTGCCTGCCGCCTTCGACGGCGCCGAACTTGATGGATTCTTCGCGTGCTTCCGGCGTGGGGAAGATGAGGGTGATCGTGATGCGGGTTCCTTCGCCTTCGGACGTAAGAGTAATGGTGCCCTCGAACCACGCGGGCTCTCCGATCTCGGCTCCATGGTCATAGGCAATCCGGCCGGGCGGGGTGATCTCCTTGTAGCGGATCCAGTTCGGCCAGTCCTTGTCCGGACCATGCATCGTGTAGCGCCAGAGGCCACCGACGGAGAAGTCCATCTCGTGCGTTTCAGTCCTGAAGCCATCGGGGCCCCACCATTTATCGAGGTGTCTTGCCTCCGTCAGCATCTTGAAGACGAGTTCCGGCGGGGCGGAGATGAGTCGGTCGACCTCAATGATCCTGTTGCTGTCTCGTACTGTCGTCATGTCAGCGTCCTTCGTTCAGCTGTTGGAGGAGGGCTTCGAGGCGATCGAAATTCTGCTCGTTCGCGGCGGCAATGAACTTCTTGAGCTGCAGGGTTTCTTCGGTCGGCTCGAAGAGCATGCGCCAATGGAGCCGGGTGCCGCCGCTTTCGCCGACGAACTGCATCTCCATGGTGTAGACGTGCATGGGGAGGTGATGCAGGAAGACGATCCGCTCGGTGGGCACGACTTCTTGGAATGTCGAGTGGTTGTCGAAGTCGGTGCCGTTCGAAGCCGTCATCGTGATGCGCCAGTCGCCGCCGGGGCGGAAGTCGAACTCATCGATCCGGTTGGTGAAGCCGTGCGGCCCCCACCATCGCGTCAGCTTCTCCGGGTCGGCGAAAGCGTCGAAGAGGGTAGGCGGGTCGACCTCGAACAGGCGGTCGTTGAGGATCTCCATCTTCTCCGTCATTTTTGCTCTTCCTTCTCTTCCGTGTTCAATGTCGCGAGATAACCCTCGAGCCGATCCAGCCTGTGTTCCCAGAGGGAGCGGTAGTCGCCGAGCCAGCCATCGACGGTCTTCAGCGTCTCGGGCTCCAGCCGGCAAGGGCGCCACTGCGCCGTGCGGCTGCGGGAGATCAGCTTTGCTCTCTCCAGAACCTTCAGGTGTTTGGACACGGCGGGCAGGCTCATGTCGAAGGGGCCGGCCAGCTCGTTAACGGTCGCCTCTCCCCTTGCCAGCCGCGCGAGGATGGCGCGGCGCGTGGGGTCGGCAAGGGCGGCGAATGTCTGCGAAAGGGCATCGGCCATGGTTAGCCATCCAGTTAATTAACTGAAAGGCTAAATACAGCAGAAAAAGGAACCGGTCAACATCGGCTGACCGGTTCCTGAATGCTGGTTAGAAGTAGCTCTGCAGCGGGCGAACCTCGAGGTTGCCGGCCTTCAGCGCCCGGATGGCCATGGCGGCCGCCTCGGCGCCGGCCATGGTGGTGTAATAGGGCACCTTCTGCATCAGCGTCGCGCGGCGCAGCGACTTGGAATCCGAGATCGCCTTGTTGCCGTCGGTCGTGTTGATGACGAGCTGGACCTGACGGTTGCGGATAGCGTCCTCGATATGCGGGCGACCTTCGAGCACCTTGTTGATCTTGGTCGCGGCAATGCCCTGTTCGGCCAGGAAGCGCTGGGTGCCGCCAGTCGCGAGAACCTTGAAGCCGATCTCCGTCAGGATGCGGATCGCCGGCAGGACGCGCTGCTTATCCTCGTCACGGACCGATACGAAGACCGTGCCGTCGCGCGGCAGTTCGACGCCGGCGCCGAGCTGGCTCTTGGCGAAGGCCAGCGCAAAATCGGTATCGAGGCCGATGACCTCGCCGGTGGAGCGCATCTCCGGCCCGAGAAGCGTGTCGACGCCGGGGAAGCGGGCAAACGGGAAGACGGCTTCTTTAACGGCGATGTGCTTCAGGTTGCGCGGGTCCGGCCTTTTGCCATAGGCGCCGATCGCTGCGTCCAGCTTCTCGCCAGCCATGATGCGGGCGGCAATCTTGGCGATTGGCGCGCCGATGGTCTTGGCCACGAAAGGCACGGTACGCGATGCGCGTGGGTTGACCTCCAAGACGTAGATCGTGCCGTCCTTGATGGCGTACTGCACGTTCATCAGGCCGCCGACATTGAGCGCCTTGGCAAGCGCCGTCGTCTGGCGTTCCAGTTCGTCCACCGTCTCCTTCGAGAGCGAGCGGACCGGCAGCGAGCAGGCCGAGTCGCCGGAGTGGATGCCAGCTTCCTCGATATGCTCCATGATGCCGGAGACGAAGACGCTCTCGCCGTCGCACAGCGCATCGACGTCCACTTCCACGGCATTGGTCAGGTAGCTGTCGAACAGCAGCGGGTTCTTGCCAAGCAGGGTGTTGATCTGCCCGGTCTTGTCGTTCGGGTAACGCTGCTTGATGTCTTCGGGGACAAGGCCCGGAACCGTGTCGAGCAGATAGGTCTGCAGCATGGATTCAGAATGAATGATCTGCATCGCCCGGCCGCCGAGGACATATGACGGGCGCACGACCAGTGGGAAGCCGATCTCGGCGGCAACGAGGCGCGCCTGCTCCACCGAATAGGCGATGCCGTTGTTCGGCTGCATGAGGTCGAGCTTCATCAGGAGCTTCTGGAAGCGGTCGCGATCTTCGGCGAGGTCGATCATGTCGGGCGCCGTGCCGAGGATCGGGATACCGTTCTTTTCCAGCGCTTCCGCAAGCTTCAGCGGGGTCTGGCCGCCGAACTGGACGATGACGCCGACGACTTCGCCCTTTTCCTGTTCTGCGCGCAGGATCTCGATCACGTCTTCTGCTGTCAGCGGCTCGAAGTACAGACGGTCGGAGGTGTCGTAGTCGGTCGAGACCGTTTCCGGGTTACAGTTGATCATGATCGCTTCGAAACCGGCGTCCTTCAGAGCGAAGGCGGCGTGGCAGCAGCAGTAGTCGAACTCGATGCCCTGACCGATGCGGTTCGGGCCGCCGCCGAGGATGACCACCTTCTTGCGGTCGGAAACCTGCGCTTCGGAACGGAGCGAGCCGACGAAGGGGGTCTCGTAGGTGGAGTACATGTAGGCGGTGGGCGAGGCGAATTCGGCGGCGCAGGTGTCGATCCGCTTGAAGACCGGGCGCACGTTCAGGCCGTTGCGAAGCTCAGCAACTTCCTTCGGACGCTTGCCGGAAAGGCTCGCAAGCCGTGCATCGGAGAAGCCCATGGCCTTCAGCATGCGCAGGTTCCCGGCGTCTTCCGGCAGGCCGTGCTCGCGCACGCGCGCTTCCATGTCGACGATCGCTTTGAACTGGCTGATGAACCAAGGATCGATCTTGCAGCCTTCGTGAACGTCGGCCTCCGACATGCCCATGCGCAGCGCCTGGACGACCATGCGCAGACGGTCCGGGGTCGGGGTGCCGATGGCGGCACGGATGGCGTTGTTGGCGTTTTCGCCATCTTCCAGGCCGGGGATCTCGATCTCGTCGAGGCCCGTGAGGCCGGTCTCAAGGCCGCGAAGCGCCTTCTGCAGCGACTCAGCGAATGTCCGGCCGATCGCCATGACCTCGCCGACCGACTTCATGGCGGTGGTGAGAGTGGGTTCCGCACCGGGGAACTTTTCGAAGGCGAAGCGCGGGATCTTGGTGACGACGTAGTCGATTGACGGCTCGAAGGAGGCAGGCGTGGCGCCGCCGGTAATGTCGTTTTCCAGCTCGTCCAGCGTATAACCGACAGCAAGCTTGGCCGCGACCTTGGCGATCGGGAAGCCGGTGGCCTTGGAGGCAAGTGCCGAGGAGCGCGAGACGCGCGGGTTCATCTCGATGACGACGAGGCGACCGTCCTTCGGGTTGACGGCGAACTGGACGTTGGAGCCGCCGGTTTCCACGCCGATCTCGCGCAGCACCGCAATCGAGGCGTTGCGCATGATCTGGTATTCCTTGTCCGTCAGCGTCAGTGCCGGCGCGACCGTGATGGAATCGCCCGTGTGGACGCCCATCGGGTCGATATTCTCGATCGAGCAGATGATGATGCAGTTGTCCGCCTTGTCGCGGATCACCTCCATCTCATACTCCTTCCAGCCGAGCACCGACTCCTCGATCAGGACCTCGGTCGTGGGCGAGGCGTCGAGGCCCGATCCGACGATCTCGAAGAATTCGGAGCGGTTGTAGGCGATGCCACCGCCCGTGCCGCCGAGCGTGAAGGAGGGACGAATGATAGCCGGCAGGCCGACAACGTCGATTGCCTGGGCCGCGATCGCCATGGCATGGCTCATGTAGCGCTGCTTGCGATCGGTCTCGCCGAGGTTCCACTGGTTCTCGAGTTCGTCGAGTGCCTTGTCCAGCGCGTCACCGGAAAGGCTTGAACGCAGTTTCGCGCGTTCCGCTTCGTGCGCGTTACGATCCTTTTCCTTGATCTCCGTCGCATTGGCGAGCATCGACTTCGGCGTCTCGAGCCCGATCTTCGCCATCGCCTCGCGGAAGAGGGCACGGTCCTCGGCCTTGTCGATGGCTTCCGGCTTGGCGCCGATCATCTCCACGTTGTAGCGGTCGAGTACGCCCATGCGCTTCAGCGAGAGCGCCGTGTTGAGGGCCGTTTGGCCGCCCATGGTCGGCAGGAGTGCGTCGGGACGCTCCTTGGCGATGATCTTGGCCACGACTTCCGGGGTGATCGGCTCGACATAGGTCGCGTCGGCGAGACCCGGATCGGTCATGATGGTCGCCGGGTTGGAGTTGACCAGGATCACCCGGTAGCCTTCCTCGCGCAGCGCCTTGCAGGCCTGGGTGCCGGAATAGTCGAACTCGCATGCCTGGCCGATAACGATCGGACCCGCGCCGATGATGAGGATCGATTTGATGTCTTGGCGCTTGGGCATAGCTTCTTTCCGTTTCCTGGCTGCGCGAAAAACCGGCCAAGGTGGAAGGTTCACCGGCCGGGCGCATGAGCTTGGTCTTTTGAGGCTAGACGCGGCTTATAGGCAAATGTCGAGGCGAACGGAACCCCATAATTTGCCAAATCGACAGGAATTGATGGCGCCCAAAATGCCCAAGGAAAGAGGAATTGCATACAGCCGTACTGCGGGCCCGTTCATTGGCATGGACAGGACGAATCCGCAGGAATAGATCTGCAGTTTTCCGCGGCATGGCGACGCAGCCGCGTACTGCATGGAGACGACTTCATGGTCGATGCCACCTCTCAGCCGATCGGCACGCCAGCGACCGCCGTGGCCGAGAAGACCGTTCTGCCGATCATCCTGGCGACGAGCTTCTGCCACATGCTCAACGACATCATGCAGTCGATGATTTCCGCGATCTACCCGATGCTGAAGGCCGACTTCAATCTCGAGTTCTGGCAGATCGGCCTGCTGACGCTTGCCTTCCAGTGCACCGCGTCGCTGCTGCAGCCGATCATCGGGACGATCACCGACAAGAAGCCTTATCCCTATTCGCTGCCCATCGGTATGGGCTCGACCTTTCTCGGCCTGCTGCTGCTGGCCGGATCCCATACCTACGTCATCCTCGTCGTCGCCGCGGCCATGGTGGGGATCGGCTCCGCTGTCTTCCACCCTGAGGCATCCCGCGTCGCCCGTCTCGCCGCCGGCGGCCGCTATGGCTTTGCCCAGGCGACCTTCCAGGTGGGCGGCAATTTCGGCCAGTCGATCGGGCCCCTGCTTGCGGCCTTTTTGATCGTCCCGAACGGGCAGGGCAGTGTCGCCTGGTTTTCCGGCATCGCACTGCTCGGCATCATCGTGCTCACCTGGATCGCACGCTGGTACAAGGCGCACATGCTCGCCAGCAAGGGACGCAAGAAGGCGCTTCACGCCCACAGTCTTCCCAGACGTGCGGTGGTGGTCGCGCTCGTAGTGCTGACGATCCTGACCTTCTCGAAGAACGCCTACATGGCCTCGATCAGCAGTTATTACACCTTCTTCGTGATCGAACGCTTCGGGGTCACCGTGCAGCAGTCGCAGATCATGCTCTTCGTGTTCCTCGGCTCGATTGCGCTGGGCACGGTCGTTGGCGGTCAGGTCGGCGACCGGTTCGGATCGAAGGTGGTGATCTGGATCTCGATCCTCGGCGTGCTGCCCTTTACCCTGGCGATGCCCTTCGCCAACCTGCCGATGACGATCCTTCTCTCGGCAATCATCGGCTTTCTCATGGCCTCCTCCTTCCCCGCCATTGTCGTAATGGCGCAGGAGCTCGTTCCGGGGCGGGTGGGCATGATCGCCGGCATTTTCTTCGGCATCGCCTTTGGTGTCGGCGGCATCGCCGCAGCGCTTCTCGGCGTGCTCGCCGACAGCTATGGCCTTTCCACGGTCTATACCATTTGCGCCTTCCTGCCGGCGCTGGGCCTCCTGACGATCTTCCTGCCGGGAAAGAGCGCCCTGCGGATCGCCTAGAACGTTAGGTGATGTGGGACTGGATCGTCTTTGCCTTCGCCGCGTTGTATGGTCCACAAGAGCCTGAGGAGAGCGTGAGATGGAATGGAGAGGTCGCCGCCAGTCGAGCAATGTCGAGGATCGGCGCGGGGCCGGAGGACGTAGTCCGTTCGGGCGTGGCGGCATGCGGATCCCCGTCGGACGTGGTGGCGTTCGCCGGGCCGGTGGCGGCATCGGCATCGGCGGCATCATCCTGATCCTGATCATCTCGTGGATTCTCGGCATCAACCCGCTGACATTGCTGTCGGGAGGCGATATCGGCCTCGATGGTGGCGGCTACGAGCAGCAAACCAGCAGCGCTCCGGCTGACGACGAGACGGCGGCTTTCATCCGGACGGTGCTTGCCGAGACCGAGGATACCTGGAACGGCATCTTCCAGGCGAGCGGCGAGAATTACCGCGAACCAACCCTCGTGCTTTTCTCGGGCCAGGTGCAGTCTGCCTGTGGCTTTGCTTCCGCCGCCACGGGGCCCTTTTACTGCCCCGGCGACCAGAAGGTCTATCTCGACACCTCCTTCTTTCAAGAGCTCAAGCAGAAGTTCGGTGCAGCAGGCGATTTCGCGGAAGCCTACGTGATCGCCCATGAAGTCGGTCACCACGTTCAGAACCTCATAGGTGTGTTGCCGCGCTTCAACCAGGCGCGGCAGCGGATGAGCGAAGTCGAGGCCAATCGCATGTCGGTTCGCGTGGAATTGCAGGCTGACTGCTTTGCCGGCGTCTGGGCCAAGTTCACCGACCAGCGGGGCCTGCTCGAACAGGGTGACCTTGAGGAGGCCCTCAATGCCGCGCAGCAGATCGGCGACGATACACTGCAGAAGCGCAGCCAAGGCTATGTGGTGCCGGAGAGCTTCAACCACGGCACTTCGGCGCAGCGGATGGAATGGTTCGGTCGCGGTTTCAAGAGCGGTGATGTCAACGCCTGCGACACCTTTTCAGCCGATCTGTAAGCCGCCGGCCACTTGCGAGGCGTTCCGTTCCGCGTTCGTGCGGGATTGGTTCCCATCTGCCATCAACATTCTTGGCGCTCGCATCAATAACATTGACTGTTGGTGCATTGTTGCGGCTTCCGGCCGCCGCTAGGTATGGCATCGACACCGCGCCGCCGCTTGCCATGTCTGGAAGCGGCGTTTTTGCGCTTGGAGACGCCGCATGTCCAGCCACACCATCTCCTCGGACCCGCCAAACGGGGTGAATGCCTGGAGGCACCATATCCGCTCGACCATCGGGCTCGGCATCCCCTTCGTGGGGGCGCAGTTGGCGCAGATGGCAATCAACACCACCGATGTCATCATGGTTGGCTGGCTCGGGACCGTAGAACTGGCGGCTGTGGTGCTCGGAAGCCAGGCCTTCTTCATCGTCTTTATCTTCGGCTCAGGGTTCGCAGCGGCGGTCGTTCCCATGGTGGCTCATGCCGTCGGGCAGGGTGATGTAACCTCCGTGCGGCGCGCGGTGCGGATGGGGATCTGGGTCGTGCTGGCCTATGGGCTTCTCACGTTCCCGATCCTGTTCTTCTCCAAGCCGATCCTGATGCTGCTGGGGCAGGAGGAGCAGGTCGCGACACTCGCCCAGGATTATCTGCGCGTGGCGCAATGGGGCATCTTCCCGGCCCTGACGCTCATGGTTCTTCGCAGCTTCCTGAGCGGCCTGGAGCGCGGGAGCATCATTCTCTATGTCACGATCGGCATGTTCCTGACGAATGCGCTCCTCAACTATGCCCTGATATTCGGGAACTTCGGTGCACCCGCCTGGGGTCTGGTCGGGGCGGCCGTTGCCTCGGTCTGTGCCAGCACGATCGGCTGTGTCGCGATGATCGTCTACATCGAGAGCCGCGCGCAGACCCACCTCTACGAGCTGTTCGTCCGCTTCTGGCGCGCCGACGGGGGCGCCATCCGCGAAAACCTCGTGCTCGGCCTGCCGATCAGCTTCACGATCCTTGCCGAGACGAGCCTCTTTGCAGCCGCGTCGCTGATGATCGGCACGATCGGAACCAGAGAACTCGCGGCCCATGGTATCGCGCTGCAACTGGCGTCCATCGCCTTCATGATACCCCTCGGACTGGCTCAGGTTGCGACGGTGCGGGTCGGGCTCGCCTACGGCCGACGTGACATGCAGGGGGTAAGGCGTGCGGCGGTCGCAGTACTGCTGGTCAGTCTCGTCTTCGCGATCTGCGGAAGTACGCTGTTTGCCCTTCTGCCGCGGGTGCTCGGTGGGCTCTTTCTCGACACGACGCGGGAGGACGCGCAGGCGGTGCTGGACTATGCCGCAACGCTGATCGTGATTGCGGGCGTGTTCCAGTTGGCGGACGGATTGCAGGCGGTGGGGGCGGGACTGCTGAGGGGATTGAAGGATACGACGATCCCGATGGTGCTCGCGCTGATCGCCTACTGGCCAATCGGCTTTGCCTGTGCCTGGATCTTCGCCTTCCCGCTGGGCTATGGCGGTCCAGGCGTCTGGTTCGGCTTCGTCACCGGTCTTGCCGCCGCGGCCGCGATGCTGTGCGGTCGCTTCTACCTCCTCGTACGATCCAAATGAGAAATGCCCGCTTTCGCGGGCCTTGACCGTCCAGGATCAGCGCTCGGCAAGCGTCGGCTCGCCCTTGCGCTCGCGCACCATGTTGATGAAGCGCCGGAACAGGTAGTGGCTGTCCTGCGGGCCGGGCGATGCTTCCGGGTGATGCTGGACGGAGAAGACCGGCTTGCCGCTGACGCGCAGGCCGCAGTTGGAGCCGTCGAAGAGGGAAACGTGAGTCTCTTCAACGCCTTCCGGAAGCGTGTTCGCATCGACCGCGAAGCCGTGGTTCATCGAGACGATCTCAACCTTGCCGGTGGTGTGGTCTTTCACGGGGTGGTTTCCGCCGTGATGTCCCTGGTGCATCTTGACGGTCGTTGCGCCCAGAGCGAGGCCCAGCATCTGGTGGCCAAGGCAGATGCCGAAGGTCGGGATGTCCTTGTCGAGTACCTGCTGGATCATCGGCACGGCATAGTCGCCGGTGGCGGCCGGGTCTCCCGGTCCGTTCGAGAGGAAGACGCCATCGGGATTAAGCGCCATGATGTCTTCCGCCGAGGTCTGGGCGGGGACGATAGTCACCTTACAGTCGAGACCCGCGAACAACCGCAGGATGTTGCGCTTCACGCCGTAGTCCACGCAGACGATGTGGTACTTGGCCTCGTCTGGGTTCGACTCGCCATATCCCTCGTTCCAAACCCAGGGCGTCTGTGTCCACTGCGACGACTGGCCTGAGGTGGCTTCCTTGGCGAGGTCTAGGCCTTCGATGCCGCTCCAGGCCCGTGCCTCAGCCTTCAATGCCTCGATGTCGAAGACGCCATTCGGATCATGCGCGATGACCGCGTTTGGGGCGCCATTCTCGCGGATCCAGGCGGTGAGCGCGCGCGTGTCGATGCCTGAGAGGCCGATGATGCCACGCGACTTCAGCCACTCGTCGAGATGCTTGGCAGCACGATAGTTCGACGGCTCGGTGATGTCTGCCTTGAAGATCACGCCGACGGCGCCGTGCCGGGCGGCAGGCGTCAGGTCCTCGATATCGTCCTCGTTCGTGCCGATATTGCCGATATGGGGGAAGGTGAATGTGACGATCTGGCCGAGATAGGACGGATCCGTCAGAATCTCCTGGTAGCCGGTCAGCGAGGTGTTGAAGCAGACTTCCGCGGTCACCTTGCCGGTTGCTCCGATGCCGATGCCTTCGATCACCGTGCCATCTGCGAGAACGAGAACGGCGGTGGGTTTCTTGCTTGTCCAGGGAGCAGTCGCGGTCATCTCTATCCTTCTGCCCGCAGGCCCCGCCACTTGAAGTCGCAGGGTGCGTGGGCCATCTATGGTCGCAGAAAAAGGCGCGCAGGACGACCCGCGTAACCTTGAATACCTAAATCTCGTGCAGGTGCCGGAAAATAGACAAAGCGCGCGGAGCGGTCAATCTAGGCCGAGTTCTTTCTACGTGGAATTCGCATCCATGGAAATCAAGGGCTTGGCGGATTTGATTTGATCGAAGCCGAATGCTTGTCTATGAGGGCCGCCCGAATGACAAGGAAAAGCCGCAATTCCATCCATGCGCCGGCTTTCCGAAGGAGCAGAGACAATGATGCGAGACAAGCTCGCCAGTGCAATGAAGGACGCGATGAAGGCCAAGGACAACCGGCGCCTTTCGACCGTACGTCTCATCCAGACGGCGATCAAGGATCGCGACATCGCCAATCGTGGTGTCGGCAAGGATCCCGTCAGCGATGACGACATCATGCAGATCCTGCAGAAGATGGTGAAGCAGCGCGAAGAGTCCGCGAAGATCTACGAGGAAGCCGGTCGCGCCGAGCTTGCGACGCAGGAGCGCGAGGAAATCGGCGTCATCAAGAGCTTCATGCCGGAGCAACTGCCGGAGGAGAAAGTCCGTCAGCTCTGCCAGTCCGTCATCAGCGAGACCGGTGCCCAGGGCCTGCGGGACATGGGCAAGTGCATGAACGCGCTGAAGGAGAAGTATCCCGGCCAGATGGACTTCGCCAAGGCGTCCGGCATGGTCAAGGACATGCTGAAGTAACACAGTCGCCGATAGTGGTCGGAGGGGCGGGGTCTCGAAGGCTCCGCCCCTTTCTGTTTCCGCGCGCCGGGACTGTGGATAGCGTGTATGTTTCCTTAGACGATGGATAGATGAAGCCGCAGGCACTATAGGAACAGTCTGCCTTGAGGTAACGATGCGCTTCTCCAACAGTTTTCTTGACGAAATCCGCGACCGGGTGCCGATATCGGCAGTCGTCGGGCGTCGCGTGACGTGGGATCGCAAGAAGACCAATATCTCGCGCGGCGACTACTGGGCGTGCTGCCCCTTCCACGGTGAAAAAAGCCCGAGCTTTCACTGCGAGGATCGCAAGGGCCGCTACCATTGCTTCGGCTGCGGCGTTTCCGGCGATCATTTCCGCTTCCTGACCGACCTGGAGGGGATGAGCTTTCCGGAGGCCGTCCAGCAGATCGCTGACATGGCGGGAATCGCCTTGCCCCAGCCCGATCCGCAGGCAGAGCGGAGGGAAAAGGAGCGTATGTCGCTTCTCGACGTCATGGAGATGGCGACGCGCTTTTTCCAGGACCAGTTGCATACTGCGGCCGGCGCCAAGGCGCGCGCCTATCTGCGCGACCGCGGGCTGACCGGCAGGACGATCGAGACGTTTCGTCTGGGCTACGCTCCCGAGAGTCGGAACGCGCTCAAGGAGCACCTTGCCGGCAAGGGTGTGTCAAAGGAGCAGATCGAGGCTTGCGGGCTCGTCGTGCACGGGGAGGGCATCGCCGTCTCCTACGACCGGTTCCGCGACCGCATCATGTTTCCGATCCTGTCTGCGCGCGAGAAGGTGATCGCGTTCGGTGGACGCGCCATGGCGCCCGATGCGCCGGCGAAATATCTCAACTCCAACGAGACGGAGCTCTTCCACAAGGGCCAGGTGCTCTACAATTTCGCTCGGGCCCGGCGCGCTGCGCAGGGACGGGCCGGGGAGCGCGACAGCACGACGATCATCGCCGTGGAAGGCTACATGGACGTCATTGCGCTCCACCAGGCGGGCGTGGAAAACGCGGTGGCGCCTCTCGGCACGGCGCTGACCGAAAACCAGCTCGACCTGCTGTGGCGGATGTCGCCGGAACCGGTGCTGTGCTTCGACGGCGACGGCGCCGGTGTGCGAGCGGCAAATCGCGCGGCCGATCTCGCGCTGCCATTCCTCAAGCCTGGCCGCTCCGTCCGCTTCGCACTCCTGCCGGAAGGCAAGGATCCCGACGACCTTGTCCGCCATGAGGGGCGGGCACCTTTCGATCGGGTACTCGCGGAGGCACGGCCGCTGGCCGAAATGATCTGGATGCGTGAAACGGCAGGTGCGAATTTCGACACGCCGGAAAAGCGCGCCGAGCTTGAGGCGCGGTTGAAGCAGGTCGTGTCGGTGATCGCGGACGAAAATGTCCGTCGCCATTACCAGCAGGACGTCCGCGAGCGACTGAATGCCTTTTTCCAGTCGGCAGGGCGGGGAGGCGACCGGCGCCAGACCTTCCAGTCGAGGAGTGGGAGGCAGGGTCAGGATCGCGGGCAGGCACCGCAAGGCCCAAGGGCTGCGGGACGCGGTGTCGCCGTGTCAGACCGGTTGGCGCGGT
This sequence comes from Pseudorhizobium flavum, assembly GCF_902502825.2. The sequence continues at coordinate 2,321,384 of NZ_LR723670.1, read as the reverse complement.
CCGGGCTCGTCCGCGGTCACCGCGACCTGCCGGCGCTGCGCGAGAGCGTGTTGGCGCTGACCGTCGTCAACCATCCGGAGCTTCTGCTGCAGGACTATGACGAAATTGCCGGCATCGAGTTCGAGAACCGCGACCTGCAACGCTTCTGGTCCTGCCTCCTGACGGTGGTGGCGAAGGCCGGGGCGCGGCTGGAGCGTGAGAACCTGAAGGAACAGTTGGAGGAGAACGGCTTCGAGGCGCTTCTGAAGGTGATGAACCAGCAGATTCGCAATGCACGCCTTTGGACGGCGACCGAGGAGGCTGACCTGCATGATGTTGTGCAGGCCTACCGCCAAGCCTTTGCCCTGCATTCCCGCAACAAGGAGCTGCGGTGGCAGAAGATCGAGCTGGAGCGCGAACTGGCGGAAGCCGGTTCGGACGAGGTCGAGCGAGGGTCGGCGCTGATCAGGGCTCTTTCGGAGGTCCAACTGGAGATTGCCCGGCTTGAGAACCAGGAGGCGATCATCGACGGGTTCGGCGTCATGTCGGGGCGGGTAAAAGGCCCCGCCGTCAGTCATGGCTGAAGCGAATCAGGAGTTCGAGGAAAGCCTGTGGGTGTAGCAGTGGCCGTTGAGGGCTAGAGGGCGGTGGATGCCCTTGTCATTCTACGACCACTGACTACATATCGGGCGAAACGTGTGCGCGTAGACCTCGAAGCCCAAGAGACAGACGGTTTTTCCACTTTTCACAGGCTGATCGCCTTAGAAAAGCTTGACGGAGCGTTAATTTGTGGGAATCACCACAGCAGGCAGAAAAGGTGGAGTGGGTCAAGCACACCGGGCCACGAGCGGCGATGCGTGGACCAGCGGTCTCGGCAGTTGACGTCCGCCTCGGTGGTAATCCGGAATTAAAGATCATTCCGTACGTGTTGAACAGTGATTCGCGGCTGAGGACTTGATCCCAGCCGGCGGCCACCGCGGCGAGGTGGCGTTCAGGGAAAGCGAAAATTCATGGCAACCAAAGTCAAAGAGAACGAAGAAGCGGAAACCGAGCGCGAAGGTACGCAGGATGGACCGCTTCTCGATCTTTCGGATGACGCGGTCAAGAAGATGATCAAGGCCGCCAAGAAGCGCGGCTATGTGACGATGGACGAGCTGAATTCGGTCCTGCCCTCCGAAGAGGTCACGTCCGAACAGATCGAGGATACCATGTCCATGTTGTCGGACATGGGGATCAATGTCGTCGAGGATGACGAGGCCGAAGAGGCCACCGCCGACGACGACGACAGCTCCGACGACGGTGAGAGCGAGGGTGGCGAAATCGCCCCGACCTCCGGCACCGCGCTCGCGACTGCAAAGAAGAAGGAGCCCACCGATCGTACCGACGATCCGGTGCGCATGTACCTGCGCGAGATGGGCTCGGTGGAGCTTCTTTCTCGCGAGGGTGAGATCGCCATCGCCAAGCGCATCGAGGCCGGCCGCGAGACGATGATCGCGGGCCTGTGCGAAAGCCCGCTGACGTTCCAGGCGCTGATCATCTGGCGCGATGAACTCAACGAAGGCACGACGCTCCTGCGCGAGATCATCGATCTCGAAACCACCTATTCCGGTCCCGAGGCAAAGGCTGCCCCGCAGTTCCAGAGCCCTGAGAAGATCGAAGCCGACCGCAAGGCGGCCGAAGAGAAGGAAAAGGCCCGCAAGACGCGGACTGCGGCAAACGACGACGACATCACGGCCGTCGGCGGTGAAGGCCTGCCTCCGGAAGAGGAAGAGGAGGACGACGACGAGTCGAGCCTGTCTCTTGCCGCCATGGAAGCGGAACTGCGTCCGCAGGTCATGGAAACCCTCGACGTCATCGCCGACACCTACAAGAAGCTGCGCAAGCTTCAGGACCAGCAGGTCGAGGCACGCCTCTCCTGCACCGGCACGCTGTCGTCCGGCCAGGAGCGTCGCTACAAGGAGCTCAAGGATCAGCTGATCACGGCAGTGAAGTCGCTGTCGCTCAACCAGAACCGCATCGAGAGCCTCGTCGAACAGCTCTACGACATTTCCAAGCGCCTGATGCAGAATGAAGGCCGCCTGCTTCGGCTGGCGGAATCCTACGGCGTCAAGCGCGATTCGTTCCTGGAGCAGTATCAGGGTGCCGAACTCGACCCGAACTGGATGAAGTCGATCGCCAACCTCTCCGCACGCGGCTGGAAGGATTTCGCCCGCGAGGAGAACCAGACGATCCGCGAGATCCGCCAGGAGATCCAGAACCTTGCGACCGAGACCGGCATTTCGATTGCCGAGTTCCGCCGCATCGTGTCGATGGTCCAGAAGGGCGAACGGGAAGCCCGCATCGCCAAGAAGGAAATGGTCGAGGCGAACCTGCGTCTCGTGATCTCGATCGCCAAGAAGTACACGAACCGCGGCCTGCAGTTCCTGGATCTCATCCAGGAAGGCAATATCGGCCTGATGAAAGCGGTCGACAAGTTCGAGTATCGCCGCGGCTACAAGTTCTCGACCTATGCCACCTGGTGGATCCGGCAGGCGATCACCCGTTCGATCGCCGACCAGGCCCGCACGATCCGCATTCCGGTGCATATGATCGAGACGATCAACAAAATCGTCCGGACATCGCGCCAGATGCTGCACGAGATCGGTCGCGAGCCGACGCCGGAAGAACTGGCCGAAAAGCTGGCCATGCCGCTCGAAAAGGTCCGCAAGGTCCTGAAGATCGCCAAGGAGCCGATCTCGCTCGAAACGCCTGTGGGCGACGAAGAAGACAGCCACCTCGGTGATTTCATCGAGGACAAGAACGCGCTTCTGCCGATCGATGCGGCGATCCAGGCGAACCTGCGGGAAACGACGACCCGTGTCCTCGCTTCTCTCACGCCGCGCGAAGAGCGCGTGCTGCGCATGCGCTTCGGCATCGGCATGAACACCGACCATACGCTCGAAGAGGTCGGCCAGCAGTTCTCGGTCACCCGCGAGCGTATCCGCCAGATCGAGGCGAAGGCACTGCGCAAGCTGAAGCATCCGAGCCGCTCGCGGAAACTCCGGAGCTTCCTGGACAGCTAATTAGTCCTTCCTGTCAGAACTGGACCCGGCCTTGCGGCCGGGTTTCTTTTTGCGCCGAATATGGCCGCGGCTATCGATCTTGTCTGGCAGGAGCCTTACATCGACGACCATGCAGGATGATCAGCACAAGCCGCGCAGCGATTTTCGATGGGGCATTCCGGTCTCCGTCGTTGCGCATCTTCTTGTCGCTGCGATCCTGATTGTCGGTCTGCCGCTGGAGTTGCCGACACCGCCGGAGGAGGAGACGGTGACGGTGGAGATCGTCGAACCTCCTCCCGAACCCGAACCCGAACCCGAACCCGAGCCAGAACCGGAACCGGAACCGGAACCCGAGTCCGAGCCGGCTGAGCAGGAAGCCGCCGAGGAGCAGCCGCCCCCACCGCCACCCGTCGAGGAGGATCAGGCGCCGGAGCCTCCTGCCGAGGAAGAGGCCGCTTCGGCACCGCCCATCCCGACGCTCCGGCCCGTTTTTGAGTTCGGTGAGGAAACCACGGGACCGCGGGTCTCGCCCGAGGGCAATTCGTCCGAGGAAGGGGCCGACGCGCCGGAAGCGCAGGAACAAGCGGACGAAGCTTCGCAGACGCCCCCGCCTGAAGCGCCGGAGGAACTGGCTGCCGAATCGCAGGACGATGCCGAAGTCGCCGGCCTGACAACCGCGCCACCGGAGGCCAGCGCGGAGGCTGCCGAGACACCGGAGCAGGCGGCCGAGGAGCCTGCCGAGACGCTGGCCGAGGCGAGGACGCTGTTTTCCCCGGACATCACGGAAGACCCCGTTGCGCGTACCGCGATGGAGGGTATGCCCCGCGCCATGCGGGCGACCCAGCTGTGCGAGACCGAGCTGACGGAGCAGTTGCGCAACGCGTCGCCCCCGCAGGATCCCGACTTCATCCCGCGGTCCCCGCTTTCGGAAGGCACCGTGCTCGAACTCCAGCGGACCGCGTTCCGCGCCGAAGGGGCATGGTACGACCTGAGCTTCCGATGCCAGATCAACGAGGAGGCCACCAAGGTGTTGAGCTTTGCCTTCCGCATCGGCGCTCCTGTCCCACGCAGCGAATGGCGGAGGCGCGGCTTTCCAGGCTCCTGAGGTCGAACTTCTGTCGGGTTTCGCCGATTGACCGACCGTTCCTGCGAGTTATGCTCCGGGCAAACGAGGGACCCCATGAAAGCCATGCTCTACGACGCCTTCGAGAAGGCGCCGCAAATCCTGACCCTTCCCGACCCCAATCCAGTCGGAGACGGCGTCGTCATCAAGGTCGGCGCCACCGGCCTTTGCCGCAGCGACTGGCATGGCTGGATGGGGCACGACCCGGATATCCGCCTGCCGCATGTGCCGGGCCATGAACTGGCCGGCGAAGTGGTGGCGACCGGCAGGGGCGTGATGCGTTTCAAGGTCGGCGACCGGGTGACGGTCCCCTTCGTCTCCGGTTGCGGTCACTGCGGCGAATGCCATTCTGGCAACCAGCAGGTTTGCCCGAACCAGTTCCAGCCGGGTTTCACCCATTGGGGCTCGTTCGCAGAATATGTGGCGATCGGTTATGCCGACACCAATCTCGTGCATCTGCCGGAAGAGATCGATGATGCAACCGCCGCCAGCCTCGGCTGCCGATTCGCCACCTCCTTCCGCGCGGTCGCGGACCAGGCGCGCACCGGGCCCGGCGAGTGGATTGCCGTCCATGGCTGCGGCGGCGTCGGCCTCTCGGCCATTATGATCGCGACGGCGCTCGGGGCAAACGCCATCGGCATCGACCTTTCCGAAGAGAAGCTGGCGCTGGCTCGCGCCTGCGGCGCTGTCGCGACCTTAAACGCCAGCGAGATCGATGATCCGGTCGAGGCGGTGCGGGAGATCACCGGGGGCGGGGCGCATGTCTCGATCGATGCGCTCGGGCATCCGGTGACCTGCTTCAACTCGATCCGCAACCTCCGCCGGCGGGGTCGCCACGTCCAGGTCGGGCTGATGCTCGGCGAGCATTCGACGCCGCAGATTCCCATGGCGCAGGTGATCGGCCACGAGCTCGAGATCTACGGCAGCCATGGCATGCAGGCCTGGCGCTATGATGCCATGCTATCGATGATCGCCGCCGGCCGGATGGAGCCATCGCGGCTCATTTCGTCGCGCATCACGCTGGAAGAGGCGGTGTCGGGGCTGATGGCCTTGGACCGCGCGACAACACCGGGGATCAGCGTCATCACCCGCTTCTGACGCGAACATCGGCAAAATCACCATCGGGTGTCGGATCGCCGTCCGGTCATTCGTCCTTGCTGCATCCGAGCAACAGGAGGAGGAAGACAATGGCTTATGTGGATGGCTTCATCGTGCCCGTGCCGAAGGCGAAGCTCGAGGCCTACAAGGAAATGGCGCGCACGGCCGGGGACGTATGGATGGAGCATGGCGCGCTTTCCTACGTGGAGTGCATCGGCGACGACATCCCCTATGGGGAGATGACGTCCTTTCCGCGTTCCGTCCAGGCGACGGAAGAGGAGACGGTGGTCTTTTCCTGGATCACCTACAAGGACCGTGCAAGCCGCGACGAAATCCTCGCCAAGGTGATGGCCGACCCGCGGCTGGCCGGGGAAGACTGGAAGCAGGTCTTCGACGGAAAGCGGATGATCTATGGCGGCTTTCAGGCGTTTCTGACACTGTGAGCGGGCGCCCTCGGGCGCTCATCTCAAGGTGAAGGACGCTTCATGCCGCAGACGCAACTGACGATCCAGACGCGGGGCCAGGGCCTCTACGAATTGACGGACGAGGTTGCGGAGTTCGTGAGGCGGCAAGGGGTAGAGGAGGGGCTGCTGACGGTTTTCGTGCGGCACACGTCCTGCTCGCTGCTGGTTCAGGAAAATGCCGATCCCGATGTGCAGCGCGACCTCAAGACCTTCTTCTCGCGCCTCGTGCCGCCGTCCGACGCACCGTCGATGGCCTGGGTGACGCATACGATGGAGGGACCGGACGACATGCCGGCCCACATCAAGGCGGCGCTGATGGCCGTATCGCTTGCGATCCCGGTGAATACGGGCGGGCTGGCGCTCGGGACGTGGCAAGGCATCTATCTCTTCGAGCATCGCGACCGCCCGCATAGCCGCAACGTCGTGCTTCATCTTTCCCCCTGATGCTGATGAACCTCTGCTGAACAAGGGATTCGGACGGCGTTCAGCGGCCCGGAACTAGGGTGCCTTCAATCCCGGCGGACGGGAGAATTCAACGGCGCCAGGTTCTGGCCCTTCTCGGGAGACACTTCCATGACCAACATCCTCGTCAAGACCGGCCTTGCCGCCCTCGTCGCGCTTTCCGGCCTCACCGCCACCGCGTCCACGGCAGCCGCTGGAGGGCCTGAATTCCGCATCTTCGTTCAGCACGGATGGGACGACCGCGACCATCGCCGCGACCGGTGGGAACGTCCGCGCCGTGACCGCGGAGGTCGTTGCGACCCATGGCTCGCGGAGGAAAAGGCCAGCCGCATGGGGCTGCGACGTGCGCGCGTGGTCGATGTCGATCGCCGCACCGTCACCGTCGTCGGCCGTGACCGGCATGGCCGCGACCGCATCGTCTTTGCGAATGACCGCGGTTGCCCGGTCATCCGTCGATAACAGTTGCCATCAACATCGACGATAAATGCAAGAAGGCCCCCGCGAGATCAGGCTCGCGGGGGCCTTTCTTATCCGTCCTACTGTTCCAGGGCGAAGGTCAGGTCTACCCGGACGGTGTAGGTATTCTCGCCGGCCGCGACGGGAACCGCATCGGAGGCGGCCTCCTTGGCCATGGCCATGCGGTACATGGGTTGCGGCGGCATGGGGGCCTGGGCCTGTTCGCCGATCTCGATCACGCGGCCGAGCCTGACGCCTGCCGCTTCCGTGAGAACGCGTGCCTTGGCGACCGCCCGTTCGACCGCCTGTTTGCGCGCCTGAGTCAGCGCTTCCTCCGGGTCGTCGTTTGTAAAGCTGATCTGCCCGCCCTGGTTGACGCCGAGCTTCACGACGCGGTCGAGGATGGTGCCGACCTTCGCGACGTCGAGTATCTTCACCATCAGCGTGTTGGTGACCTCGTAGCCGACGACCTCCGGCGGATCGATCGTGCCGTCCTCCTTGGGCTGGGAATGCCGATACTGCGGCTGGATCGAGAAGTTGGCGGTCTGGATATCCTTCGGCTCTACGCCCTGCGACTTCAAGGCCGCCATGACGGCGTTCATGGCCTGGCTGTTCTGGTCCATCGCGACCTGCGCCGTATCGGAATTGCGAACAACCGAGAAGTTGACGATGGCAATATCCGGCGCAATCGAGGCCTCGCCCTGTGCTGAGACGCGGATCACCGGCTCGCGCTGTGGCGAGGGCTCCTGCGCAGTGGCCGGCGCGACGGCCGCCAGGACGAGAAGTCCGCCGAGCGACAGGCGGGACAGGAGCGACGGCAGGGCGCTGGTCGGATGGAAAACGGGGAGGGACGGATGCATCGTGATTCCTCTCGGAGGTGGGCAATCCGTCATTGGTGGTCTGCGATTGTGAAGCGAATGCGGCAACGGCTTGAGGCGGCGGCGGAATTGCGTTAGAGCGGGGCCACGGGCCGGCGAACCATTGCGCCACCCGATGCCAGTCTGGCAGGGCCTGTAGCTCAATGGTTAGAGCCGGCGGCTCATAACCGCTTGGTTGGGGGTTCGAGTCCCTCCGGGCCCACCATTCGCTCATATCAATTCAATCTCACCGTCCAGCCAGGCCGCTCGCCCGAAGCGCCTACCGACACTGGCGACGGGGGCCGCCGCCGTAGGGTTGGTAGGTATTGTCCTCGGGGCGATAGGAGCGGTAGCGGGCGAAGCAGGATTTTGCGTGATCCCAGGTGCCGTAGCTGCTGGGCATTTCATCTGCCGCTGCCTGCTCCACGTTCTGATTCGCGGGTTCCGCCGCGTCCTCCGCGAAACTGTCTTCTGCCGCGGGGGGCGGCGAGATCCTGTCTTCGTCGGACCAGGCAGCCTGGTTCTGCGGCGTCGTCGAGAAGGGCGACTTGCACTCCCGCCGGCCGCCGCTGTAGGGCGTGTAGCTGTTGTCCCGGGGGCGGTACGACCGATACCTCGAGGAGCACCACTCAAGATGCGCCTCGCTCAACTGCGGCTCCTCGGAAGCGCCGGTGGATGTTTCCATCTGATCAGGGGATATGGAGCCGGTCGTCGTGGTGTCGATCGCCACGTTTTCCATGCCATCAGCGGTGTCGCCTACGGCGGCCATTGCCGTTCCTGCACTTGCGGGCGGCCGGGATCGATTCTGGCTGGCCGCCAACGCCGGCTCTGGTGTCGCCGCCCGGCTGGGGAGGCGTTCGAAGTTGTTGCTCGCGGCGTCGATCCGCACCGGATGGTTGGTCCATAGATCGGTCGTGTCCGCCAGCTGTTTCTTTTCATCGCCGGAGGAGAAATACAGGGTTGCTGCAACGAGACCAGCTACGAACGTGATGACGGAAAAGCAAAGCCCGCCCAGGGTCGACAAGACCACCTTCATGATGCACTCCAGAATTAGCTGAAGGCAAAATGTTCACAGATGGTGCGGGTTCCCTGAAAAACGCATCTCGGACTAAAGTCCGCAGTGGTTGGGCGCTATCGGCCCTCCGCGTGATTCAGCTCATCAAGGCACCGAAGTCGACTTCCTGCCGCACGCCGCGCTCGTAAAGCTGGACAAGATCGGCCGCGATGTTCTCGGCTTCCACGCTGGTCTTCTCGAGCCCCCGCCGCTGACAGACAAGGTTCAGAACGCATTCCAGAAGCTGCAATTCAGCGGGCTCCAGAGGCCTGAGGTTGGGTTGATAATCAGTCATGCCGCCAGTGTGGTCCTGCCAGTATGAACGGCAGGTGAACCGGGGATAGGGACTGAAGTCCTATGCGATTTCTGAGTGGGAGTCAGAAAAAGTCTGTCTTTTGTCAATTTTTAGCATTCTCCTCAATCCCGCTGTAACGGGTGGGTGCCACGCTTTCCTCTGAAGCAGCGTGAGGAACTGTTGACATGCACCAACTGAGCGGGAAGGCAGGGGGTAGAAAGACAAGGAGGGCGCTCCGGCGGCAGACCTTCGCGGAGGTGACGGTCATCTACATGGGCCTGGAAACGCCGGGCCTTTTGCGGGACCTATCGACGAGCGGCGCCGCAATCGAGATCAAGGGAAGCTTTCGAGGTATGGTGGGGACTTCGGTCAAGCTGACCTGCGATGGCTTGTGCACGGTGGAGGCGCACATACGCTGGTTCCGCAATGGCCGGATCGGCGTCGAGTTCGACGGCTGCTCCAACACCGCGGCGAAGGTGCATGCCTATTTCAAGTACTATCATCGGGAGATGATGTTTCAGGTGGCGTGATCCCGGTTGCAAAGCCGCCGTCACGCCGACATTACGGATGTCGGCTGCTCAGCCGAATGGCGACATGCACTGTCGCCGGGCCCCGTCATAGGGTTGATAGCTGTTGTCTTCCGGACGGTAGGACCTGTATCGCTGCAGGCACCATTCCACATGCGCATCCATAGGCGCTTCCATGTTGGCAGCACGGGTCGAGCCGGTGAAACTAATCGGTTCCGCAGCGGGAAGGCTTGATTGGGCAATATCCTCGTAGACAGCTTCGTCCGGCAGATTTGCATCCCGCGATGCAATCACGTCAAGATCAGCCATATAGGGCGACTCGCATTCCCGGCGCGGGCCGTTATAAGGCTGATAACTGTTGTCCTCGACGCGATAGGAGCGATACTGGCCTGAGCACCAGTGTGCATGCGCAGTGGAGGCGAGGTCCATGGGATCCACCGCCCCGGTTGCGGTCTGGTCTAGACCTGGATCTGCTTCCTGTCGGGCCCTCGAAGCCAGCCGCATCTCCTCTTCCACCTCGTCGGGAACATCCACGGCCATCGCCGCGAAGACCGGTGGCACTGGTGCCGCCGCGATCCGTTCGTAGCTTTGGGCCTCGCGGTTCACCGGGACGGGATCATTCGTCCACAGTGGCGTCCCGTCGAGATTGGCGAAGCGGTGCGGCTCCTCCTCGGAGATAAGCCAGCTGAAGCCCATGAACCCGCCGATGAACAGGACTACTGCGAGGCCTACTCCGAGGACCAGCGACACGAGGGACTTCATGGCATTCTCCGCGTTCGACATTTCAGGTCTAGAATGCAGGTCGGACCGAGGAGTTCCCGGCCATGTTCCAGGGTGGGTGGTTCAGGTCCTGGTAAGAATCTTCGCCTAATCTGAACGGCGTAGAATACTGGAGACCGCCGTGAGAATTCTTGCCCTGATCGCCGTCCTGATGCTTGCCGCCTGCACGACGACTGCGCCGTCCGACTACCAGCCGCCCGAGACAATGCCGGTCTACAAGTAGGGATTGCGAGGCTTACGGATCGTCCTGCCGCCAGGCATTCTCGATGAGCCAGCCGAAAAGCCAGGCTTCCGCCTTCGAGCGCCATTCTTCTGCAGGCTCGCCTGTGGCCTGCGGCAGGAGTTCACGTGCAAGGAACGGGTTGCTGTCGTGCCCGAGGCCGCGCAGCCTTGCGGCAATGCCTTCCTGCTGATGACTGACGATCGTTTCGAGCGACACGGTTAACCTGCTGGCGTAAATGCAATATCAGTTGATTCTAATTTCCGCGACCATGTCAGAGTCGACGAAGCAGCGCAACGATCCGAATTGACCTTCGTCAGGTGAGGCCGACTTGGAGGATCGATGGCGTGACTGGTGCGTTTGCTGCCGCATGATCTATTTCACGAGCGACACGCATTTCTCCGACCCTCGGGTCCTGGCGATCGACCGTCGGCCGTTTTCCAGCAGGGCCGAACACGACGAGGCTCTGATCGACCTGTGGAACGCAACGGTTCTTCCGGATGACGAACTCTGGCACCTGGGGGACTTCATGTGGGCCCGGCAGGGTGAGCCGGACATGTTGCTCCGGCGACTGAACGGCAGAAAACACCTCATCATCGGCAACAATGACCCGGATACGGTTATCAGGGCGAAGGGCTGGGCGAGCGTGCAGCATTATGCGGAAATACGGATCGGCGAGCAGATGCTCGTGCTCTGTCATTACCCTTTCCGAACCTGGAACCAGATGGGCAGGAAGTCGATCAACCTGCATGGCCACTCGCATGGGCGACTGAAGCCGATGCCGCGGCAGTTCGACGTCGGGGTGGATGCGAGGGAGTTTCGGCCGGCCACTCTTGAAGATCTAACCTCCGGACGCCGCGGGAAGACGTCAGGAGGCGGAGGCGACGGGTAGGGGAGCTGATGTTTCGTTAGGGCCAGTTGCGGAGGAAGGTGCGATGGATGCGCGAATGCGGCTCTTGCCCACCTCGATCACGTGTCGCATGGCCTGCACCGCCTTCTCCGGATCGCGCGAGGCAATCGCATGGGCGATACGAAGGTGATTACTTGCAACTTCGGCGATCTTTTCCGGGGAGGCAGCCGGTGAAGAGAGCTGGAAGGAAATTGCCAGCGCCGCTTCGACGATGGCGCTTGCCGACCGCATGAAGGGATTGCCGGACATGCGCGCGATGGCCTGGTGGAATTCCAGGTCCACCTGGGCGATGGTTTCCGGCGTGTGGCTCTGATCATCAAACCTTGCCGCGATGGCATAGAGCTGGACGATATCGTCATTGGAGGCGCGCCGCGCCGCTGCGGCTGCCGCTGCCGGTTCGAGTGCCATCCGCATTTCGGCGAGGTGCTCGATGAAGTCGAAGTCCAGCCCGGACTGGCAGCGCCAGCCGAGCACGTCCGCATCGAAGAAGTTCCACTTCGAGCGATCGAGAACGCGCGTTCCGACCTTGGCCTTGGGTTCTATGAGCCGCTTGGCAGCGAGCGTCTTCATCGCTTCGCGCAGCACCGTGCGCGAGACGCCGAACCGGGCTGAGAGTTCGGCGTCACCGGGAAGCAGCGAGCCTTCAGCAATCCTGCCGGCGACGATTGCGCTGCCGAGTTCCGCGACCACATGCGCATGACTGCTGCGACCCTTGCGGCCGGTGATCGTCGATTCAAGCAGTCCCAATCATGCCTCCTTCAGGCGTCCCTCTGCCAAGCGCCCCTCTGCAAGCTTACGATCCGAATACCATACAATGCCGCGCTGCAGGACAATGAAGGTGAACAGCAGGATGCCGATCACGATCTTCGTCCACCAGGAGGATAACGTGCCGTCGAACACGATATAGGTCTGGATGAGCCCCTGTATCAGTATGCCGACAAATGTTCCCGCCACAAGTCCGGCGCCGCCGGTCAAAAGCGTGCCGCCGATCACCACGGCGGCGATGGCATCCAGTTCCACGCCGACGGTCGCCAGCGAATAGCCGGATGAGGTGTATAGGGTGTAGGCGATGCCAGCGAGGCCAGAGAGGAAGCCGGAGAGTGCGTAGATGCCGACGGTCGTGCGCGTGATGGGAACTCCCATGAGTTCGGCGGACTGTGGATTGCCGCCGATCGCATAGACATTGGCGCCGAAGCGTGTGCGGCCGGCGATGAAGGCTCCAATGACGAAGACGAGCAGCATCAGCATGGCCATGGCGGTGAGGCGCCCGCCGCCCGGGAAGCGGAAGTAGAAGCCCTGAATGGCGTCGATCACCGGATGGGAGATCGGCACCGATTGCGTCGAGATCAGATAGGCGACGCCGCGGGCAAGGAACATGCCGGCCAGTGTCACCACAAAGGGCGGGATGCCGAGGAAGCGGATCATCAGCCCCATGGCCGCCCCGAAGGCGGTGGAGATGGCGAGTACGGCGCAGAAGGCGAGAATCGGATTGACGCCGAGGCTTCCGACCATGACCGCGACGAAGACGCTTGTGAAAGCAATCACCGAGCCGATCGACAGGTCGATGCCGCCCGACAGGATCACGAAGGTCATGCCCACCGCTGCAATGCCGAGGAAGGCGTTGTCGGTCAGCAGGTTGCCGATCACGCGGGTCGACAGCATGTTGGGAAACTGCAGGATGCAGGCGAGGTAGGCGAGCAGGAAGATCGCCAAGGCCGCGACGAAGGGCAGGTTGCGGGCGTGGATCATGGCGCCGTCCTTTCCGCCTTGACCGGCTCGGCCGTCCGCCGGCCCGGCTTCAGGAAGCCGAGCAGGGCCACGATCGCCGGGGACTGCAGCGTCAGCACAAGGATGATGATGCCGGCCTTGATGACCAGGTTGAACTCGGGAGGAAAGCCTGAGACGAGGATGCCGGTGTTGATCGACTGGATGATCAGGGCGCCGATGAGCGCTGCAAGAATCGAGAAACGACCACCGTTCAGGGAGTTGCCGCCGATCACCACCGCGAGGATGGCGTCGAGTTCCAGCCAGAGCCCGGCATTGTTGGCGTCGGCGCCACGAATGTCGGCGGTGACGATCAGCCCGGCGACCGCCGCCATGAGGCCGGATACCGCATAGACGAAGAAGAGCAGGAAGCGGGCGCGAATGCCGGCGAGCATGGCGGCACGCCGGTTGATGCCGGTCGCCTCGATGAGAAATCCGAGTGCCGAGCGGCGGACCAGAAGGCCCACCAGAAGAGCTGCACCGACCCACATCAGGATCGGGATCGGAACGCCGAGGAGAGTGCCGGAGCCGAAGGCCGCAAAGCTCTCGTTGTTGAAGGTTAGGATAACGCCCTCTGTGATGAGTTGCGCGATGCCGCGGCCGGCAACCATCAGGATCAGCGTGGCGATGATCGGTTGGATGTCGAGGACGGCCACGAGAAAGCCGTTCCACAGGCCGCACAGCAAGCCTACGCCAAGCGACACGGCAATCACGGTCACCAAGGGGTGACCATCGCTGATCAGCGTCGCGGCAACCGCACCGCAGATGGCGATGACGGCACCGATCGAGAGGTCGATACCGCGGGTCGCGATGACGAGCGTCATGCCGATCGTCAGCAGCGCGACGGGTGCGGCGCGGACCAGCACATCCACGAGACTGCCGTAGAGGCGGCCATTCTGGAAGGTGATGTCAAGGAAACCGGGCGACAGCAGGCTGATCAGCGCGATGATGATTGCCAGTGCGGCAAGCTGCGGCGCGATGCGGCGCAGGCGTCGGGTCAGCGCGTTCATCAGGCGGCCTCCGTCTGCGAGGGGGCTGCGATCGCCTTCATGATGTTGTCGGCGGTGATGGCCTCACCGGTAAGTTCGGCCACGTGACGACGATCGGCAAGCACGATCACCCGGTGGGCGACGGCGGTCAATTCCTCCAGTTCGGAGGAGATGACGACGAGCGACATGCCGTCGGCGCACAGCTTCTCGATCATCTTGAGGATTTCGGCATGGGCGCCGATGTCGATGCCGCGGGTCGGCTCGTCGAGGATCAGCAGGCGCGGATGGGTAGCGAGCCAGCGCGCCAGGATCGCCTTCTGCTGGTTGCCGCCGGAGAGGAACTTGATGGGGCGATCCGGATCCGGCGGCCGGATGTCGAGGGACCTGATGTATTCGTCCGCCAGGCTGCGCTTGTCGCGGGAAGAGATCGGTCTTGCCCACCCCTGTCTTGCCTGCAGGGCGAGCGCGATGTTCTCGCTGACGGAAAAATCGCCGATGATACCGTCGGACTTTCGCTCCTCCGGGCAGAAGCCGAAGCCGTGGCGGATAGCGCTCTCGGGCGAAGTTATCCGGACCTCCCCGCCATCGATGCTCGCCGTGCCGCTGTCCGGCGTCTCCACCCCGAAGAGCAGGAAAGCGGTTTCTGTGCGGCCGGAGCCGAGCAGGCCCGCGATGCCGACCACTTCACCAGGTCGGATGTCGAGATCGAAGGGCGCAACGGTTCCCTGCTTTCCGTAGCCGGAAAAGCGGATCGGTGCTTCGCCTGCCTCGACCGTGGTCTCCGCGGCGTGGTGATCCCGGGTGATGTGCTGGAGTTCTCGGCCGAGCATCATCGAGATCAGGTCCATGCGCGGCAGCTCGCCGATCGGCCGGCTGCCGACGAGGCGACCGTTGCGCAGCACCGTGACGCGATCTGAAATGGCGTAGACCTGATTGAGGAAGTGGGTGATGATGATGATCCCGAGCCCCTGGTCGCGCAGGCGACGCAGCACGGCAAACACCATTTCAACCTCGTGTGAATCCAGGCTCGCCGTCGGCTCGTCCAGCACCAGGACTTTCCCTGACAGGTCGACTGCCCGAGCGATCGCGATAATCTGGCGAACGGCGACGGAGTAGGAAGAGAGAAGGGCATCGACATCGACGTCGAGGCCATAGCCTTCCAGCAGGTTTCGCGCTTTCCTTCGCATCTCCCGCTTGTCGACCAGACCGAACCGTCGCGGCTGGCGACCGAGAAACAGGTTTTCCGCAACGGTCAGGTTCTCCAGCAGGTTCACCTCTTGGTAGACGGTACCAATGCCAAGCGCCTGCGCTTCCGCCACGTTGCCGGGCTCGATCTTTGCCCCGTCCAGCATGACGCTGCCTCTGTCGCGGGTGTAGACGCCGGTCAGGATCTTGATGAGCGTCGACTTGCCGGCACCGTTTTCGCCGAGCAGCGCGTGGATCTCTCCGCGGTTGAGCGTGAAGTCTACGTTATCGAGAGCGGTGATGCCGAGAAAGCTCTTGCCGATGGCGCGCGCTTCCAGAAGGGGAGTGGGTTCCATGTGCGGAATGTCCTGCGGCCGGCGGCCGGAACCGCGTGCGACGGTTCCGGCCGTTGATTCACGGAGGAGACGGCGAAGCGCCCCCTCCGGCTCGATCAGTAACCGAGGTCCTTCTTGGACTCATAGACCTTCATCGGATCATCAGCGGCCGTGTAGAGCTTGGACTCCGTCTGGATCCACTTCGGCGGCTCTGTCTTGTCCTTCAGATAGGCTTCGAGAACGTCGAAGGCCGGCCCGGCCATGTTCGGCGTCAGTTCCACCGTCGCATTGGCTTCACCGTCTGCCATGGCCTTGAAGATGTCCGGCACGGCGTCGATCGAGACGATCTTGATGTCGGAGCCCGGCTTCAATCCCGCTTCCTTGATCGCCTGGATTGCGCCGACAGCCATGTCGTCGTTGTGGGCATAGACAGCGCAGATATCCTGGCCGCCGCCTTCCGCCTTGATGAAGCTCTCCATGACTTCCTTGCCCTTGGTGCGGGTGAAGTCCCCGGTCTGCGAACGGGCGATGCTGATGTTGGAATGACCCGCGATGGCTTCCTCGAAGCCTTTCTTGCGGTTGATGGCAGGCGAGGAACCGGTGGTGCCCTGGAGTTCGACGACCTTGCACTCCTTGTCGCCCACCTCCTTCACGAGCCAGTCTCCGGCGACCTTGCCTTCGTGAACCTGATCGGACGTGACGGCGGTGAGGTAGAGATCGTCAGGCGCCTCGATCTGGCGATCGAGCAGGATGACGGGGATTTCCTCTTCCTTGGCTTCCTTCAGCACTGCTTCCCAGCCGGTGGCGACAACGGGAGCCACGAGAATGGCGTCAACCCCCTGCGCGATGAAGCCACGAATGGCCTTGATCTGGTTCTCCTGCTTCTGCTGTGCGTCGGCGAATTTGAGGTCGATACCCCGCTTTTCAGCTTCCTGCTTTGTCACGGTCGTTTCGGCTGCACGCCAGCCGGACTCGGAGCCGATCTGCGAGAAGCCGACGGTCAATGATTGCGCGGAAACGGTGGATGCGAGGCATGCGGTAAAGGCGACGGTAACCGCCGCGAGAGCCTTCTTCATCTTAAATCCTCCCAGAAGATGATTGGCATATGGACGCTACACAGTTTGCATATTGTCATACTTTTGCAAGACGTTTTTGACCGGTGTCAGTTGGGAATTTGTGAAAGTATGCCTCCACACTGTGCTAACTCTCTGATTTACAAAGACGAAATGTTGCTTTCATTTTGTGGTTGTCAGGCAGCCTGATAATCTATCCTCACCTTGACAAGGCTGCTTCGCGTCCAATAGTGCTATTAATGTTCCATTGCCTCGAGGTGGTGGGAGGAGGGTGCCGCGTCGGCATCATTGCGACTGCTCAGGTAGAGGATCCATGCTTCGAATTCTTCAGGTGCGTGACGGCGACAACCATCTGGTTGTCGCATGGGATGGTGTCGGATCGGCTCGGGTTGTCCGTGGCGTGACTTCTACCTACGAGTTGGCCAAGGGCGCCATCGAGGCGGGCCAGTCGCTTGCCGAAAGGGTCGACGCGCTTGGCTACGGAGCGGAGGTGGACCTGGAGCTTGCACGACGCGAGGGACGTCTCGGGCTTCCTGTCGCGCATCCCGATCCCGCGCATTTCTTCGTGGCTGGAACCGGCCTCACGCATCTCGGTTCTGCCGATGGACGCGACAAGATGCACAAGGCGGCGCAGGCGGCGGAGAAGCCAACCGATTCCATGCGTATGTTTCAGATGGGCGTCGAGGGCGGCAAGCCGGCGGAAGGTCAGGAAGGCGTGCAGCCTGAGTGGTTCTACAAGGGCGATGGTTCGCAATTGCGCGCCACAGGCGAGGATCTCGTGTCGCCAGCCTTTGCACTCGACGGTGGCGAGGAGCCGGAACTGGCCGCCATCTATCTGATCAGCCCCGACGGCACGCCCTATCGTCTCGGCTTCTGTCTTGCCAACGAGTTTTCCGATCATGTGACGGAGAAGGGCAATTACCTCTGGCTTGCGCATTCGAAGCTTCGCCAGGCGGCGCTCGGTCCGGAGCTCCTCGTCGGCGACCTGCCGCAAAGCGTCGAGGGGACTTCGCGTATCCGGCGCGGCGACGATGTGATCTTCGACAAGCCGTTCGTCTCCGGCGAGGCGAACATGTCCCATTCATTCGCCAACCTCGAGCACCACAACTTCAAGTATGATCTCTTCCGCCGGCCGGGAGACCTGCATGTCCACTTCTTCGGCACGGCGACGCTTTCCTTCTCGGAGGGAGTGAAGACCGAGCCGGGCGACGTCTTCGAAATCTCGGCCGAGCCCTTCAAGCTCCCGCTCGTGAACAGGCTGACCGTCGCCGCGGCGAAACCGGTCTCCGTCCGCAAGCTCTGAGATCGTCATGACCATCCGCCTCGCCATTGTCGGGCTCGGGAAGATCGCCAGGGATCAGCATCTCGGGGCGATCGCCGCGACTGCGGGGATCGAGCTCGTCGCCGTTGCGAGCCGCAATGCTGCATTGGACGGCATTGCCTCGTTCAACGACATCGACGAGCTCCTCGCCTCGAACATAGAAGTGGATGCCGTATCCCTTTGCACGCCGCCGCAAGGTAGGTTCGCGCAGGCAAGGGCGGCCCTCTTGGCAGGCAAGCATGTCATGCTGGAAAAGCCGCCCGGCGCCACGCTCTCTGAGGTCTATGCTCTGGAGGCGCTGGCGAGGGAGAAACATGTCAGCCTGTTCTCCACATGGCATTCGCGGGAAGCCGCCGCCGTCGAGCCGGCACGCGCGCTGCTCGCCGGCCGCACCATCCGCAGCGTTGCGGTTGAGTGGAAGGAGGACGTGCGCCATTGGCATCCGGGCCAGGCCTGGATCTGGGAGCCTGGCGGCCTTGGTGTGTTCGACCCCGGAATCAATGCGCTGTCGATCGTGACCCGCATCCTGCCGGAGGCGTTCCACCTCGTGCGCTCCGACCTCTTCTTCCCAGAAAACCGCGCCGCGCCGATCGCCGCGAAGCTGTCTTTCGAGACCGCTTCAGGGGTTCCCGTCGAAGCCGAACTCGACTGGCGACAGACGGGGCCGCAGACCTGGGACATCCGGATCGACACGGCCGAGGGGCCGGTGGTGCTGACCCATGGCGGCAGCCGGTTGACTGTCGACGGCGAACCACGGATCGTCGAGGAGGACCAGGAATACCGCAACCTGTACCGTCACTTCGTGTCGCTGGTCGGTGACAGTCGCATCGATGCCGATTTCACGCCGCTGGTGCATGTCTCCGACGCCTTCATGCTGGGACGACGCACGGCCGTAGAGGCTTTCGAGGACTGACGGCATCCACGCCGTCCGTCCCCATTCAACGCTTGAGAAGAAGAACATGAGCAATTCCGAGAACCTGCCCTCCACCGAGATCGCCGAGACCGACCACCGTCGTGGCGAAGCGCGCAAGCTGCGCTCCCGCGCCTGGTTCGATAATCCCGCCAATGCCGACATGACGGCGCTCTACCTGGAGCGCTACATGAATTTCGGCCTCAGCCAGGCCGAGCTGCAGTCGGATCGGCCGATCATCGGCATCGCCCAGACCGGTTCCGACCTTTCGCCTTGCAACCGCCATCATCTGGAACTGGCCAAGCGACTGCGCGAAGGCATCCGCGAAGCAGGCGGTATTGCCATCGAGTTTCCGGTTCATCCGATCCAGGAGACCGGCAAGCGGCCGACCGCCGGGCTCGACCGCAACCTTGCCTATCTGGGCCTCGTAGAGGTCCTCTACGGCTATCCGCTCGACGGCGTGGTGCTGACGATCGGATGCGACAAGACCACGCCGGCCTGTCTCATGGCTGCCGCGACGGTCAATATCCCCTCGATCGCGCTGTCCGTAGGACCGATGCTGAACGGCTGGTTCCGCGGCGAGCGGACCGGTTCGGGCACGATTGTCTGGAAGGCGCGTGAACTTCTGGCGAAGGGCGAGATCGACTATGCGGGCTTCGTCAAGCTCGTTGCTTCCTCGGCGCCATCCACCGGCTACTGCAACACCATGGGCACGGCGACGACCATGAACTCGCTCGCCGAGGCGCTAGGCATGCAGCTGCCGGGCTCTGCCGCAATCCCGGCGCCCTACCGCGACCGCCAGGAAGTCTCATATCTGACGGGTCTCAGGATCGTCGAGATGGTGAAGGAGGATCTGAAGCCCTCCGACATCATGACCCGCGAAGCCTTCATCAACGCCATCCGCGTCAACTCCGCGATCGGCGGCTCCACCAATGCGCCGATCCACCTGAACGGCCTTGCCCGCCACATGGGCGTGGACCTGTCGGTCGATGACTGGCAGACCTATGGGGAAGACGTCCCGCTGCTCGTCAACCTGCAGCCGGCCGGTGAGTACCTTGGGGAAGATTACTACCATGCCGGCGGGGTTCCGGCGGTCGTCAACCAGCTCATGAGCCAAGGCCTCATCCACGAGGACGCCATGACGGTGAACGGCAAGACGATCGGCGAGAACTGCCGCGGCGCGATCATCGAGGACGAGAAGGTCATCCGCCCCTTCGACCAGCCGCTCAAGGAGCGCGCCGGCTTTCGCGTGCTGCGGGGCAACCTGTTCTCCTCGGCGATAATGAAGACCAGTGTCATCTCGCCCGAGTTCCGCGACCGCTACCTGTCCAATCCGGACGACCCTGACGCGTTCGAAGGTCGTGCGGTGGTCTTTGATGGGCCGGAGGACTACCACAAGCGGATCGACGACCCGTCGCTGGAAATCGACGCCAATACGGTGCTGTTCATGCGCGGTGCGGGGCCGATTGGCTATCCCGGTGCGGCTGAAGTCGTCAACATGCGTGCTCCGGACTACCTGCTCAAGCAGGGCGTTACCTCGCTGCCATGTATCGGTGATGGACGCCAGTCCGGCACGTCCGGCAGCCCGTCCATCCTCAACGCTTCGCCGGAAGCCGCTGCTGGCGGCGGTCTGGCGCTGTTGAAGACGGGCGACCGCGTTCGCATCGACGTTGGCCGCGGCAAGGCGGACATCCTGATCTCGGACGAGGAACTGGCGACGCGTCGCCGCGAGCTCGACGCCCAAGGTGGTTATCACTATCCGAAGCACCAGACGCCCTGGCAGGAAATCCAGCGCGGCATTGTCGGGCAGATGGAATCGGGTGCGGTTCTCGAGCCGGCCGTGAAATACCAGCGGATCGCGCAGACGGAAGGCATTCCGCGCGACAACCACTGAGTTGACAGAGGGGACGGGGGCAGGGGGTCTCCGTCCCATTTTACCTGCGGGTCGTGGAGCCCGTTCATTTGGAGGAGCAGTCATGAAGTTTATGAAGTATCTGACGACAGCCGCAATGCTGGCGTCCATGGCATTTGCCGCACCGGCGTCTGCGCAGGAGAAGGGCCTCGTCGGCGTCGCCATGCCGACCAAGTCCTCGGCGCGCTGGATTGCCGATGGCGACAACATGGTGAAGGTGCTGCAGGAGCGCGGCTACGAGACGGATCTGCAGTATGCGGAAGACGACGTGCCGAACCAGCTTTCGCAGATCGAAAACATGATCGTGAAGGGCGCCAAGGTCCTCGTCATCGCCTCGATCGACGGCACCACGCTGTCGGACGTTCTGCAGCAGGCCGCCGATCAGGGCATCAAGGTCATTGCCTATGACCGCTTGATCCGTGACAGCGCTAACGTGGACTACTACGCGACGTTCGACAATTTCCAGGTGGGCGTCCTGCAGGCGCAGTCCATCGTCGACGGCCTGAAGGCCAGCGGCAAGGAAGGCCCCTGGCACATCGAGCTCTTCGGCGGCTCGCCGGACGATAACAATGCCTACTTCTTCTATGACGGCGCGATGAGCGTTCTGCAGCCGATGATCGACAGCGGCGAGCTCGTCGTCGGCAGCGGCCAGACCGGCATGGACAAGGTGGCGACGCTTCGCTGGGACGGTGCGACTGCACAGGCGCGCATGGATGCGCTTCTGAGCTCGACCTATGCCGACAAGCGTGTCGATGCCGTGCTGTCGCCCTATGACGGCATCTCGATCGGCATCCTGTCGTCGCTGAAGGGCGTCGGCTACGGCTCTGGCGATATGCCGATGCCGATCGTGTCGGGTCAGGATGCGGAAGTGCCCTCGGTCAAGTCCATCCTTGCCGGCGAGCAGTACTCGACTATCTTCAAGGATACCCGCGAGCTTGCCAAGGTGACGGTCGACATGGTCGATGCCGTGATGGGTGGCAAGGAGCCGGAAGTGAACGACACCAAGACCTATGACAACGGCGTCAAGGTCGTGCCGTCCTACCTCCTGAAGCCGGTGGTCGTGAACAAGGACAACTGGGAAGAAGTGCTTGTCGGCAGCGGTTACTACACCGCCGACCAGATCAAGTAAGGCATGGGAAGGCGCCCGAGTAGGGCGCCTTCAACTCACACGGAGTTCCGGATGCTTGCACCCGTGGTTTCGGCGGATCGACCGCCCATTCTCGAGATGCGCGGCATCTCGAAATCATTCGGCGCCGTAAAGGCGCTTTCCGACGTCAGCTTCACGGTGCGCGAGGGCGAGATCCACGCGTTGGTCGGTGAGAACGGTGCGGGAAAATCGACCCTGATGAAGGTCCTGTCCGGCGTCTATCCGCATGGCAGCTACGAAGGCTCGATCCTGTTCGACGGTCAGGAGCGGCAATTCCGCGACATCAACGATTCCGAAGCACTCGGCATCATCATCATCCATCAGGAACTGGCACTCATTCCGCTGATGTCGATTGCGGAGAACATTTTCCTGTCGAACCCGCCGTCGCGCTTCGGCATCATCGACAGGTCGGCCGTCCACGAGCGCACAAAGGCGCTGCTTGCGAAAGTCGGCCTTAGCGAAGCGCCGGACACGTTGATCACCAATCTGGGGGTCGGTAAGCAGCAGCTAGTCGAAATCGCAAAGGCGCTGTCGAAGGACGTGCGCCTGCTGATCCTCGATGAACCGACCGCCAGCCTCAACGAGAGGGATAGCGCGGCGCTGCTGGAACTCCTGAAGGAATTCCGGGCCCAAGGGATCACCTCGATCCTGATCTCCCACAAGCTGAACGAGATTTCCGCCGTCGCGGACCGCATCACGGTGCTTCGTGACGGCCGCACCGTTGGCACCCTCGACTGCCACGAAGGCGTGGTGGAGGAGGACGAGATCATCCGCAGTATGGTCGATCGCGACATGGAGAGCCGCTATCCGAAGCGCCAACCCAAGATCGGCGACGTGATCTTCGAGGTGAAGGACTGGTCGGTCTACCATCCGCAGCATTCGGAGCGCCACGTCGTCAAGAACGTCTCCATGCATGTCAGAGCCGGTGAAGTCGTCGGTATTGCGGGCTTGATGGGAGCCGGCCGCACCGAGTTCGCCATGAGCCTCTTCGGCCGCTCCTGGGGGCGGGATATCTCCGGAACCGTGCGCCTGCGCGGCAAGGACATCGATGTGTCCGACGTCCACAGGGCCATCAAGGCGGGATTGGCCTATGTCACCGAGGACCGGAAGCAGCTCGGACTGATCCTGCCGGAAGACATCCGCAAGAACGTCTCCCTGGCGCACCTCGGCGGCGTCTCGTCGCGCGGCGTCATCGACGACATCCGCGAAATGAAGGTGGCCCAGGAGTTCCGCAACCGCATGCGCATCCGCAGCCACAACGTCTACCAGGAGACGGGCAAACTCTCCGGGGGAAACCAGCAGAAGGTGGTGCTGTCGAAGTGGCTCTTCACCAACCCGGATCTGCTGATCCTCGATGAGCCCACCCGCGGCATCGACGTCGGTGCCAAATACGAGATCTATTCGATTATCAACGAACTGGCGGACGCCGGTAAGGCTGTCATCGTGATATCGTCTGAAATGCCGGAACTGATCGGCATCTGCGACAGGATCATGGTGATGCACGAGGGCGATTTCGTCGGTGAAGTGGCCGGAGAGGAGGCCACACAAGAGAACATCATGCGTGCCATCATGCGCCGCAAAGAGAGGGAAGAATGAGTAACCCGCCCAACACCATGGCCTCGCCGCAGCGGGGCACCGGCTTCTGGAAGGAGAACCTGCGCGAGTACGGGATGATGATCTCGCTGCTGGCGATCGTGATCTTCTTCTATTTCGCGACCGATGGCGTTGTCCTCAAGCCCCTCAACCTGACCAACATTATCCTGCAGAACAGCTACATCGTCATCATGGCGCTTGGCATGCTGATGGTGATCGTGACCGGACACATCGACCTCTCCGTCGGATCCGTCGCCGGTTTCATCGGCGCAGTCGCAGCGATGCTGATGGTGCAGTACGACGTCCATTTCGTTGTCGCCGCCATCCTCTGCCTGGCGCTCGGCGGATTGATCGGGGCGGTTCAAGGATTCTGGGTCGCCTATTTCAAGATCCCGTCCTTCATTGTGACCCTGGCAGGGATGCTGGTCTTCCGTGGCCTCATGATCGCCGTGCTGAGCGGTCGCTCGATTGGCCCGTTCGATCCGACATTCCAGAAGCTGTCGTCGGGCTACATCCCGGAACTCATCACCTCGGCAAACGGCCTCTATGTCACCTCGCTCATCCTTGGGCTGGCCCTGGCCGCGCTGCTTGTCTGGCAGAATTTCCAGAGCCGGGCGCGTCGTGTTTCGCATGATGTGGAAACGGAGCCCTTCGGCTTCTTCGTAGCCAAGAACATCGTCATCTTCGCGATTGTCGGCTACATCGCCTACCTGATCGCTTCGCACCGGGGCATGCCGAACGTTCTGATCATCATGGCGCTGCTGATCGCGGCCTATGCCTTCTTCACCAATCGTACCATCCTCGGGCGGCAGATCTATGCGGTGGGCGGCAATGAAAAGGCCGCGGCGCTATCCGGCATCAAGACCGCGCGGCTGACCTTCTTCACCTTCGTCAACATGGGTGTCCTGGCTGCTCTTGCGGGCCTTGTCTTCGCTGCCCGCCTGAATACGGCGACGCCCAAGGCCGGCCTCGGCTTCGAGCTCGACGTCATCGCGGCCTGCTTCATCGGCGGGGCTTCGGCCTATGGCGGCGTGGGCAAGGTGACCGGTGCGGTTATCGGAGCCTTCATCATGGGCGTGATGAATAACGGTATGTCGATCCTGGGGATCGGGATCGACTACCAGCAGGTGATCAAGGGGCTCGTTCTGCTCGGCGCAGTCTGCGTTGACGTTTATAACCAGCGACGCTGACGCTGAGCCAACCTTTCATGACGGCGCGCCCCGGGCCGCGCCTTCATCTTTTCCGGTTGACGGTTGCCGGAACCGGCCGCGGGGCTGCGCGTTCGCCTGTCTTTACGGGAGAGTGCGAATGGATCGACTGAGTTCCGAATGGCTGGCACGTTCGGGCTACGCGGCCCGCGGCATCGTCTATATCCTGGTCGGGGGCATGGCATTACTTTCGACCGTTGGTGGCGGGGAAGCGGGTTCGAAATCGGCGATGCAGATGCTCCTCGAGCAGCCGCTTGGCGCGGTCTGGCTCGGATTGATCGGAATAGGCCTGGTGGGCTTCATCGTCTGGCGACTCGCGCAGGCAGTCCTGAATGCCGACCAACACGACAACAACATGAAGGGCTACATTATCCGAGCAGCTATGTTCGTGAGTGCCGCCACCTATACGGGTCTCGCGTCTTACGCCATCGGGCATGCTTTGAAGATTTCGTTCGGCAGTGGCTCCGGTAACAGCCGGGAAAGTTGGACCGCCTGGCTGATGCAGCAACCATTCGGGCCATATCTGGTTGCAGCTCTCGGCCTCGTGGTGATCGGGGCCGGTGCGGTGCAGGTGCACAAGGGTGTGACGCAGCGATACGAAAAGTTCGTCCGCATCAGCGGCGGGCATAAGCGGCTTCTCGACCTTCTGTGCATCTATGGCTTGGCCGCACGCGGAGCGATCTTTGTCATTATCGGCGTTTTCTTCCTGTATGCGGCCTGGGCTGTTGACCCGCAGCAGGGGGGAAGCACGGCGGATGCGTTGGCCTGGGTGCGGAGCCTGCCCTTTGGTGGCGTTCTCTACGGGTTGGCGGCCCTTGGGCTATTCGCCTTTGGTGCCTATGGTGTGATTGAGGCCAGGTATCGCATTATCCGGGAACCCTCCCTAAGTGAGGCACGGCATGCGCTACGAACGTGAGCGACGGCAGAGATCTTCAGGAGTGAGGAATGGTGTTTGATCAGAGGGTTGGCCGCAAAATCATCGACCGGATCTTAACGTTCGAGCCGATGAGCCTTATTCTTACTGCCGTCGCAGCCGGCGGTCTGTTTCTCTTCCTGCAGCTTACAGGAGAGGTCATCGAAGGGGATACGCACGCTTTCGATGAGCAATTCCTCCTGCTGCTTCGCTCGGCTGCAGACCCGGTCAATCCGATCGGGCCGAACTGGCTGCCGCATGCCATGGATGATATCACGGCGCTTGGCGGCGTGACCGTGCTATCGCTGATGACGGCGATGGTGGTCGGTTACCTGCTACTCGCTCGCAGAGGGAAGATCGCGCTTTTCACGCTCGTGTCGGTGGCTGGTGGATGGGCTCTGAGCGCCGCGTTGAAGGTTGGCGTGGCGCGCCCGCGTCCCGATATCGTACCGCATCTGGTCGAGGTCCATGACCTGAGCTTTCCGAGTGGTCATGCCATGGTGTCGGCGGCGACCTATCTTACGTTGGGAGCGCTTCTCTCACGGGCCGAACCGACGCGCACGACGCGCCTTTACACGATCGGCGTTGCGGTTTTCCTCACCTTCATCATCGGTTTGAGCCGCGTCTATCTTGGTGTACATTATCCGACGGACGTGCTCGGCGGCTGGTGTGCCGGTGCGACCTGGGCCTTGATCTGCTGGCTGATCGCCCGCCGCTATATCGCCCAAACCCCGGGTTAAGTGCGTCGCTCGCCGATGGGGAAAACGAGGTTCGTGCTTGAGCGAAGCGGCATCAACCTCTAGACCTTGAGCGGCTGGAGCATGGCCGAAAATCAGGTGGGACACGTTGATCGATCCTTACGAGACCCTCGGCGTCGCGCGCGACGCCGACGCCGCACAGGTCAAGACCGCGTATCGCAAGCGCGCCAAGAACGCCCATCCGGACACCGGGGGCGACATCGACGCCTTTGCGAAGCTGAAGACGTCCTACGAGCTGCTCTCCGACCCGGTGCGCCGCAAGGTTTTCGACGAAACCGGCTATGACCCGACCTTGGCGGATACCAAGGACCTCGAGGGCCTGCTGGTCTTGGAAGGCCTGATCAACGACTTCATCCTGGACGAGCGGGAACCGGGTAGTTTCGATCCGGTGGCTGCAATGCGGCGCAAGCTGACGGACAAGATCGTCAACGTCCGCTTCCATATTCTCGAACTGGAGAGACATCGGGCGAGGATCCGCAACCACCTGGATCGGATAGGCAAGCGGCCGGAAACCGATTTTCTCGGCAGCATGATGCGGGCCCGGAGTGAATCGATAACGGAGGCGATCGGCAAGGCCGAAGCGCAGATCGCGACCATCGAACAGGCCTATCAGATGCTCGATGGCTATTCCTACGAAATCGAGGTTGAGGCGAAATCGGCTGCCGAGTAGCTGTCGCCTCTGGCCATGTGCCCATTGTCGCCTAGCTTAGCATTGCGAGACGGCATGGAGGCGGCAGATGGTGATCGATCACTTCTTTCTTTCGGAAAACGACTGGGTTCCCAACAATCCGCATCTGCCGGTGATCGTCTGCCACGGAATTGCGGCGGCGGAGGGCGATCTGGCAACGACCTTCGAGAAGACCTTTGCCCGCAACGGCTGGCAGGGGATCTGGCGAAACGGCATCTTCGACTATCATCACTACCACACGATGGCGCATGAAGTGCTGGGGATTGCTCGCGGCCAGGGCGTCGTCATGCTCGGGGGGCCGGCAAGCCGGGAAGTGAAGCTGGCTGCGGGCGATTGCCTGATCCTGCCGGCCGGTACCGGGCATTGCCGGTTGTCGGCCAGCGACGATTTCCTCGTCATTGGGGGCTATCCGCCCGGACAGGACCCCGACCTTCGGCGGGACGCGCCGGGCGAAGCGGGGCTCCACATCATTGCTACACTGCCGGTTCCGCAGAGCGATCCGCTTGGAGGCGAAGCCATCGCTACGCTCTGGCGCAGCGATGACTGATATCGGCCGTCAGCCTTTCCAGCGCAGGTAGATTGTCGAGAGCGGTGGCAGCACCAGTTGCACCGATTGCTCTTTGCCATGCGAGGAAACCCCGTCGGTCCACGCATCGACATTCCCGAGGTTGGAACCGCCGTAGCAGGAGGCGTCAGAGTTCAGCACCTCTACCCATCGGCCCGGACGGGGGACGCCTAGCCGGTAATCGTGGCGGGGCACTGGGGTCATGTTCGACAGGGCAAGAACGCAGGACGAGCGATCCTGCGACCACCGCATGATGCCGAAGATCGAGTTTTCGGCATCGTCTCCAACTGCCCATTCGAAGCCCTCTGGATGAAGGTCGCCGTACTGAAGCGCAGGTTCGGCTGCATAAAGATGGTTGAGGTCACGGATCAGTCGCTGCACGCCGGCGTGCATCGGATCGTCCAGCAGGTCCCAATGCACCGAGCTGTCATGGTTCCACTCGGTTCCTTGCGCGATCTCGCCGCCCATGAAGAGCAGCTTCTTGCCCGGATGGGCCCACATGAAGCCGAAATAGGCTCGCAGGTTCGCGTGTTTCTGCCAGATGTCGCCGGGCATCTTGCCGAGGAGGGAGCCCTTGCCGTGAACCACCTCGTCGTGTGACAGCGGCAGCATGAATCGCTCCGAGTAGGCATAGACCATCCCGAACGTCATCATGCCATGATGGTATTTCCGGTAGACCGGGTCCTCCTGCATGTAATGCAGGCTGTCATGCATCCACCCCATGTTCCATTTGAAGTCGAAGCCGAGCCCGCCTTCCTCCGGCGGACGCGTAACGCCAGGCCATGCGGTGGATTCCTCGGCTACCGTGAAAGCATGCGGGCATCGCTGATGGATGATGCTGTTCAGGTGCTTGAAGAATTCGACCGACTCCAGGTTTTCCCGACCGCCATACTGGTTCGGAATCCACTCGCCGGCATTGCGGCTATAATCGCGGTAGAGCATGGAGGCGACCGCATCGACGCGGAGCGCATCCACATGGTAGTGCTCCAGCCACTCCAGCGCGCTGGCGATGAGGAAGCCTTTTACCTCGTTGCGTCCGAGGTTGTAGATCAGCGTGTTCCAATCCTTGTGGAAGCCTTCGCGCGGATCCTCGTGCTCATAGAGGGCGGTGCCGTCGAAACGGGCGAGACCCCAGACGTCGGTCGGAAAGTGTGCCGGTACCCAATCAACAATGACGCCAATGCCTGCTGCATGGCATCGGTCCACGAAGTAGGCGAAGTCTTCAGGCGTCCCATAGCGACCTGTCGGGGCGAACAGGCCGAGCGGCTGGTAGCCCCATGAGCCCCCGAAGGGATGTTCCATGATCGGCAGGAGTTCGATATGGGTGAAGCCGAGGTCGGCGGCGTAAGGGATCAGACGCTGGCTGAGCTCGATCCAGTCGAGGTTCCGATTGCCGTCTTCCGGTATGCGCAGCCACGATTCCAGATGCACCTCATAGACCGACATTGCGCCTTCGCCGTCACGTACGTCATCCCGACGCATCCATTCGTCGTCACTCCAGCGGAAGGGTGCATTAGACGCGACGATCGAGGCCGTGGAGGGCGCCGCTTCGCTTGCGCGTGCTACAGGGTCAGCCTTCTGCGGCAGGGTGTAACCATTGCGGTCGATGATCTCGAACTTGTAGCGTTCGCCCGGCCCGAGTCTCGGGACGAATAGCTCCCAGATACCAGCGGATGCGCGGAGCCGCATGGGATGGCGGCGTCCGTCCCAGGCATTGAAGTCGCCGACCACCGAAACGCGCTGCGCGTTCGGAGCCCAAACGGCGAAGCGAACGCCGGAGACATCCTCCACTTCGATCGGCTGGGCACCCAGCGCCCGCGCCAGATCATAATGCGTTCCCTGAGCGATCAGATGGAGGTCCAATTCGCCGAGGAGCAGACCGAAAGAATAGGGATCCTCCGTTTCCTGGACCGCATCGGGCCAGCGGATCTGGAACCGGTAGGTGCCGTGGCTGCCGATATCGGCGGCAAAGAGACCGCCTTGGAATACCTGCTCCATCCTTGCAATCACCGTGTCGCTGTCGGCATCGACCACGTCAACTGCCGTTGCGCCCGGGAGGAGCGCCCTGACGACATGAGTGTCACCAACCGGATGGCGACCAAGGATCGAGAACGGATCGCCATGGCGTCCCTCCACGAGAGCGTGAAGGGCACCGTGATCGAGATTGGCGAGGAGTTCAGCGCGCTCAAGGTTCATTCAGAATTCTCCAGGAGCCTCGTTGAAATTTGGGCGAAGCCTTCGAGCGGTATGGGAAGCCACTTGGGCCTGTTCCGGGCTTCGTAGGCGATCTCGTAGGCCGCCTTCTCGAGCAGGAACAAGTCCAGCACCGCATTGCGCTTCGCTGGCTCCATGTTAAGGGCGGATGCTGCCGCGAGCGCGTCGAAATAGCGTTCGCGGAAGGCCTGTTCAGCTTCCCTGCCGAAAAAGTCCACGATCTGGTGGCGTCGCGTCTGATCGGCATCCACAACGACATCCTGCTCGAGATCGGCGGTTGCCGCCAGATAGCTCAAGGAACGGAGCAGGCCAGCCACATCGCGAAGCGGGCTCGACTTGGCGCGCCGGTCGGCGAGGTCGCGGGCAGGCTCGCCCTCAAAATCGATCAGGTAGGCATCGCTTTCCGCCACGAGGATCTGGCCAAGATGGAAGTCTCCGTGGTGACGTGTCATCAGAGCGCCCTCCGCCGCATCTGCGAGGCGTGCGGCAGCCGCAAGAAGCTCCTCCCGCCGCGCGAGAAGGGGCTGGATGCGCTGTGCGACGGAGGCGTCGAGGGCTGCAGTCTCGCTTGTCAGGATGTCCAGAGCGGTTTCGATCTGCGACGTGACCGACTGTCGCCAGGTAGCCACGTCGTCCCGTGTCGCCTTAACCGGCTTGAAGTCCGGATCGTCCGTCTCCCGGGCGAGTGCGACATGGAGTTCTCCCAGCCTCTGGCCGATCGTGCCGGCAAAGTCCACCAGCGGCCGGAACTGGTCGTGGATGACCTCGTCCTCCCCGCCTGTCAGCAGGATTTCGTCCATGCCGCGGCGGAGATTGCCGAGCATCCACGTCCACGCATCGCCCTGGTTGCGAATGGCGCCCTGGACGATGATGAGCGTGTAGCGGCTGCCGTCGGGGGCGATACGCGCCACTTCGCCCAGCAGGGGGGCCGTGTTCGCATAACCGACCTTGGTGAGGTAGCGCGTCATCTCCACTTCCGGATGAATGCCCGGGAAGATGTGGCGGATCAGCTTGATCATCGCCATGTCGCCGACGATCAGCGAGCTGTTGGACTGTTCGGCGGAGAGCCAATGCACCTGCATCTCGTCGGTGATGCCCATGCAGTCCAGGTTTTCGGTGCCGATGAATTCGAGTGTCCCGGCCCGCCCGGATACCCGTGACCTCTCGCACAGGGCGCGGATGATGCCCCGGGCCATGCTTTCCATTGCGAAGCCGTCGGTCAGGAAGCCGACGCGTCGTCCCTGGCGGATACGGCCGAGCGCAAGCTGTTGGGCTAGAGCGGATGGATGCGTCTCGTCCCAGGCTGCGGCAAGCGGGAGGAGGTAGGTTTCGGTGTGACCTTCCAGATTGGCTTCCAGTTCGCCGAGCAGGATGTTGCCGACGAAGGGGAGAGGCGTCGCCGACACGAGGCTCACCCCATCCAGCCGCTCGCCCTTAGACCCGAACCAGCGGCGCTTGGAAACGTAGGCGGGCAAGATTTCGCGGGACAGGGTGCCGGCAACCCGTGCCTCCTCCAGAAGCTCGTGAAGGTCGCGGCGGATGACCATGGTCACGAGGTCCGGCAGTTGCTCCGGTGGCTCGTAGCGCCAAGCCGGTCCGTCGGCTTCCGCAACCAGCTGGAACCAGAAGAAGCCGTAGGGCGGCATGGTCATCAGGTAGGTCAGCTGGCCAATCGGCGGGAAGGGCGACATGCCCGTGAGTTCGATCGGCACACGCCCTTCGAATTCGGATAGGTCGAGTTCCACGGCCTGCGGCAGGCGCGATAGGTTTGCGACGCAGAGGATCGTCTCCCCCTGATGCTCGCGCAAATAGGCGAGGATCTTCCTGTTCCCCGGCGCGAGGAAGCGCAGGCTGCCGCGACCGAAGGCGGAGTGCTTGCCGCGCAGCGCCAGCATCCGGCGGGTCCAGTTGAGGAGGGAGTGGGCGTCTGCGACCTGTGCTTCGACATTGACCGCCTCGTAACCGTAAAGCGGGTCCATGATGGGAGGCAGGACGAGGCGTGCAGGGTCGGCCTTGGAAAAGCCGCCGTTGCGGTCTGGCGACCATTGCATTGGCGTGCGGACACCGTCACGGTCGCCCAGATAGATGTTGTCGCCCATGCCGATTTCATCGCCGTAGTAGAGGACGGGCGTCCCGGGCATGGAGAGGAGGAGCGCATTCATCAGCTCGATGCGGCGGCGGTCGCGTTCCATAAGAGGCGCGAGCCGGCGGCGGATGCCCAGGTTGATGCGGGCGCGCCGGTCAGCGGCATAGGTATTCCAGAGATAGTCCCGCTCCTCGTCGGTGACCATTTCGAGCGTCAGCTCGTCGTGATTGCGAAGGAATATCGCCCATTGGCAGTTTTCCGGGATTTCCGGTGTCTGCCGCATGATATCGGTGATCGGGAAGCGATCCTCCTTGGCGATTGCCATGTACATGCGCGGCATCAGCGGGAAGTGGAATGCCATGTTGCATTCGTCGCCATCGCCGAAATACTCGCGGGTATCCTCCGGCCACTGGTTGGCCTCGGCGAGCAGCATCTTGCCCGGATGGGTGGCATCGAGTGCCGCGCGGATCTTCTTCAGGATGTCGTGGGTCTCGGGCAGGTTCTCGTTGATGGTGCCTTCCCGCTCGATCAGATAGGGGATGGCGTCGAGGCGGAAGCCGTCAATCCCGGTTTCGAGCCAGAACCGCATGACCTCAAGGAGTTCATCAAGCACTGCTGGATTGTCGAAGTTGAGGTCCGGCTGGTGAGAATAGAAGCGATGCCAGTAGTAAGCGCCGGCGACCGGGTCCCAGGTCCAGTTGGACTTCTCCGTGTCCAGGAAGATGATACGCGTCTCGGGGAACTTCTGGTCGGTATCCGACCAAACATAGAAGTCGCGCTCCGGCGATCCGGGCGGTGCGTGCCGTGCCCGCTGGAACCAGGGATGCTGGTCCGACGTGTGGTTGATGACAAGTTCGATGATGACCCTGATGCCGCGCTCGTGAGCCGCATCGACGAAAGCCCTGAAGTCATCCATTGTTCCGTAGTCGGGGCTTACGTCACCGTAATCGGCGATGTCGTAACCATCGTCCCGGCGAGGCGAGGGGAAGAACGGCAAAAGCCAGATCGCAGTCGCACCAAGCGAGGCAATGTGGTCCAGCTTCTCGTGCAGACCCTTGAAGTCGCCGATCCCGTCGCCATTGGCGTCGAAGAAGGACTTGATGTGAAGCTGGTAGATTATCGCATCCTTGTACCACAGAGGGTCAGCAATAACCTGAGCCTGCGACTGCAGGGTATCCATTCGTAACCTCCCTTATCTCACGCGCCAGATGGCGAACGGCATTCCGGCCTCCAGCCGCAGCCGCTGCATTTTCCCGGTCCAGGTGAACTTCTGACCCGAGATCAGGTCCTCCATGGAAAGTGATCCGTGGTCCGGCAGGTTCCATGACCAGAGCGGGATTTCGACGTCCGCTTCCTGGGCATTGTAGGGATCGAGGCTGATCGCGATCAGCAGCACGTTTTCCCGGCCGGCGCTCGCCTTCTCGAAGAACATGACATTGTCGTTCCAGGCGGTGAGAAGCGTGAGGCCCAGATGCGAATGGAGTGCCGGGTTCTCCTTGCGGATGCGGTTCAGGAGGCCGATCTCGTGCTTGATGTTGCCCGGCCGGTCCCAGTCCCAGGCCCGGATCTCGTACTTCTCGCTGTCGGCATATTCCTTGCGCTTGGCATCTGGTCGACCTTCGCAAAGCTCGAAACCGTTATAGACGCCCCAGAGCCCGGAAAGGGTCGCCGCGAGAGCTGCCCGGATCAGGTAAGCCGGGCGGGGCGCGTTCTGGAGGAAGTCGGGATTGATGTCGTGCGTGTTGACGAAGAAGTGCGGGCGGAAGAAGTCCTTCGGAGCTTCGGTGGTGATCTCGCGCATATATTGCTCGAGTTCCCACTTGGCATTGCGCCAGGTGAAATAGGTGTAGGATTGCGAAAATCCGATCTTCGCCAGCCGGTACATGACCTTGGGCTTCGTGAAGGCTTCCGACAGGAAGATCACGTCCGGGTGGCGGGAGCGGATGTCGGCGATCAGCCATTCCCAAAACGGGAAGGGCTTGGTGTGCGGGTTGTCGACCCGGAAAAGCTTCACGCCCTGGTCCACCCACATTTGCACGAGGTCACGAAGCTCCTGCCATAGCGCAGGAACGGCGTCCTTGGCATAGAAGTCGACATTGACGATGTCTTCGTACTTCTTGGGCGGGTTCTCAGCGTAACGGATCGTCCCGTCCGGCCGCCAGTCGAACCAGCCTGGGTGCTCCGTCAACCACGGGTGGTCGGGGGACGCCTGGATCGCCAGATCGAGGGCGATCTCGAGGCCATGCTCGTGCGCTGCGGCAACGAGGCGGCGGAAGTCCTCGAAGGTTCCAAGCTCGGGGTGGATTGCGTCGTGGCCACCTTCCTCCGAGCCGATCGCATAAGGGCTTCCGGGATCGCCCGGCAGCGCCTTCAGGCTGTTGTTGCGTCCCTTGCGGTTGGTCGAGCCGATCGGGTGGATCGGTGGGAAATAGAGGACGTCGAAGCCCATCTCCCGGATAGCTGGCAGGCGATTGATGACGTCATCAAAGGTCCCATGCCGGTTGGGATCACCGCTCTGCGACCGGGGGAAGATCTGGTACCAGCTGGCGAATGAGGCTCCGAGCCGCTCGGCGTCGAGGGGGATGATCTGCGATCGGAGCCGGAAAGGTCGGCGATCTGCCTTGGCCATGAGTTCGGACGTCTCGTGTGCAAGCAGGAGCTCGATCCGTTGCGCGTCCGAGGCCTCGTCCAGATCATCGACAAGTCTCTGCAGCCGGGTCTTTAATGCTGCTTCCGCCGAAGCAACGGCGTCCTTGATCAGGTTGATCCCTTCCTGGATCTCCAGCTTAAGGTCCAGCCGCGCGTCGTGCTTCTTGGTGAACTCGTAGCGGAAGATGGCGAAGGGATTTCGCCAGGCTTCGATCGCGAATTCGTGGCGGCCGATGCGCCGTGGCGTGAATTCGGCCCGCCAGCGATCGTTCTCGAACAGTTGCATGCGGACTTCCTGCCAGTCATCCTCGTCAGCCGGCCG
Source organism: Pseudorhizobium flavum (assembly GCF_902502825.2). The sequence continues at coordinate 2,286,486 of NZ_LR723670.1, read as the reverse complement.
CCACAGGAGCACGGCCGCCAGCGGATCGTGGCCGTCGCCGAAGATGTCGGCCTCGACCCGGACGGTCTCGCCGACCACCCGCTTCACTACGAAGCGGCCTTCATCCACGGAGGGCGTGATCTTCTCGATCGCCAGGCGCGGTGCGGCCGCCGCCACTGCCAGATCGGGGAGTGAAGACGCGGAGAGGATCGGCTTGGAGACGCGACCTTCCAGGACGCGCACTTCCGCCGGCTTCAACCTTGGGCCGGAGGAGCCTTCGATCTCTTTCAGTGGCAGGAATGACGACGCGATCTGGTGGATAGCATTGAGGGGAGGGGCTGCCGTCTGCCTCAGGTCGCGGTTGACGAGGACCACCCGCAGCCTGTCGGAGGTCCGTAGATCTTCACGGTTCGACTGCACGATAGCGACGACCTGTGTGTTCGCTGCAGAGATCAGGGTGAAAGGACGTTGCTGGAACTGCCCCTGCTCCTGCCGGAGCCTGTCGTTGACAGAGCGGATCTCACCGCCGATGTCATAGGTTGACTGATCCCTCAGACCTGCGAGCCCCAAACCATCACCGAACATCTGGTCCAGCGGTGTGGAAACGCCGTATTCGAAACCCATCGGAAGCATGAGGCCGCCGCCGAAGTGGCCAGCAAGCTTCAACGATCGCAACGCCTTTCGCTGCAGGACCTCGCAGCCTTCCGACCCGTGGGCGAGCCGCTTGCTGTAGGGAGCTTCCGGAAAAGCGATCTGGACGCCCAGTCCACGCTGGACCTCATGTTCTTCGGAGAGCCAGCCGTCCTGCAGGTTCCACCATGCGAAGGAGGAGAAGCAGCCGTCCATCCCTATGTCGCTAACGGCGCGTCTCCGCTCAAAACCGGTGCCGGGGGTCCAAGCGAAAAATGAAACCTCTTGTCGATGGTTCCGCGCCGCCTTGATCAGTGACGACCATGCTTCCTCCGGAACCCTCTCGATGCCGAGGCAGCGGAAGCCGGAGATCCCGCACTCCACGAGCGTGCCGATCCGTTTCCGCCATTCCTCAAGATAGTTGTAGGTCGTCTCGCTCGGGGAAAGGTCAACGGATTGGCTGCAGCTCGCATCGGGACCGATCCGCGGATCAGCCGCTATATCGCCGGTCCCGCGATCTTCGCGCGCAATCCGGTCGATGACGAGGTCGAGCATGAGCCGGAGGCCTTGGTCTGCCGCCATTTTCGACAGACGGGACAGGCCGTCATCAACTTCTTCGCCGAGGTCAAGGTCGGCGTCCAGTTGATCGAAGGTCCTTGAGACGAAGATGCTCGTCTTGCTGCCGCGCTGGAACAAGGGAGCGGTCAGGACGCTATCGAAACCCAGAGCCTTGGCATGAGCGAAAACCTCATCCCAAGCTTCGTATCCCTTCAGCAGAAGAGGATGGACGTAGTAGATGCGAGGGGGCTGTGTAAGGTGAGAGACCGGAGCATTGAATGTGGGAATAGAATTCATCGCAGGGGCCTTGGCGTTTGCTTTGAAAGCTTAACGACAAGGCCGCGGGCTTGTTCCCTGCGAATCTGCCCTAGTTCAGCTGCGCCTCGGCAACGGCTTCCTTAAACGTCTCGCGCGCCACTTCCGCTGATTCCCGACCATCCAGGGCGGCAAGGCACGCATACCGGGCCTTGACGAAACGGGGGCCCTTAATGTTGGGCCAGTGATGATCCAAGAGATCGAGCGCCTCAAAGGCGCTAGAGACGGCGGTGACGCTGGTTGTCACAGGTCTTTGCCAAGGAACATTCTGCATTTCATCCTCCCATGATGTCAGGTCTTCCGGCCGGATGGCCAAGACGTCCAGTGAACGTCCAGGAGTTGCAGCAGTTGCACTGCGCGTGAAGTGTAACACGACCCCAACTCGATCCCACCATCTTTTTGACGCACCCTGCTCCGGGTGGAATTGTAGCGTGTCCTTAAATAAGTACTCCACTCTGAACCTAGTCATCGCTCGACAGCTGTCTCCGAGAGTTTAGCCTACAGCCTCCAAACCTGGGGGACTGCATGATGATCCAGAGTTGGGCGACGCAGCACTTGCCGCGGCTATCAAGAGCGGGACCCTGAGTCCGGAAGCCGTGCCGTGGTCAAAGGAAGTTCTGGGCGTAGGCACGACAGTCGGTAAGATCGACGAGGTGCGTCAAGCTCTTGAGCTTCAGGCGGCCATCGTAGCCAACCCTCCTGAAGAGGATGAAGCGGTCACGGAGGAAGGCGAGGCCGGCGAGACGGCAGAGGGCGACGACGTGGCCACTGACGGTACAGGGGAGGAAGCCGTCGTCGAAGAGGCGGAGGAACTCAGCAGTGATGAGGACCCCGACGTCGCTGCGGACGCCAGCACGTACAGTGGCACGGCTCCTTCGACGGAGGCGGTCGCCCTGCCGCTCTGAGAGAAGACTGCAAGATCTAGATGGAGAGCAGCCCGGCCCTTGCGAGGCCGGGCTGTCCTGTAGACAGACTAGAAGTCCATGCCGCCGGCAGGCATTGCGGGAGCGGCTTCCTTCTTCGGTTTTTCGGCGATCATGGCCTCCGTCGTCACCAGAAGGCCAGCTACCGAGGCTGCGTCTTGGAGCGCGGTCCGGACGACTTTGGCCGGGTCGATTACGCCCATGGCGTAAAGGTCACCATACTCGTTGGTCTGGGCGTTCCAGCCGAAGGAGAACTCGGTCTTCTCGCGCAGCTTGCCAACGATGATGGAGCCTTCGGCACCGGCATTCTCGGCAATCTGGCGTACCGGAGCCTCAATGGCGCGGCGGACGATTTCAATGCCGACCTTCTGGTCGGGGTTGGCCGTCTTCACGTCATCGAGAGCCTTGACTGCACGTAGCAGGGCTACGCCGCCACCCGGAAGGATGCCTTCCTCGATGGCCGCGCGCGTAGCATGCAGCGCGTCGTCCACGCGATCCTTCTTCTCTTTCACTTCGACTTCCGTTGAGCCGCCGACGCGGATCACGGCAACGCCGCCAGCGAGCTTTGCAAGGCGTTCCTGTAGCTTCTCGCGGTCGTAGTCCGAAGTGGTCTCCTCGATCTGCGCCCGGATCTGATTGGCACGACCCTCGATTTCCGCCTTGGAGCCGGCGCCGTCGATGATGGTCGTGTTTTCCTTCTCGATCGACACTTTCTTCGCGCGGCCGAGCATGTTGAGTGTGACATTCTCCAACTTGATGCCGAGATCTTCGGATATGACTGTGCCGCCCGTCAGGATAGCAATGTCCTCGAGCATTGCCTTGCGGCGGTCGCCGAAGCCGGGAGCCTTGACGGCGGCAACCTTGAGGCCACCGCGCAGCTTGTTGACGACGAGCGTTGCAAGGGCTTCGCCTTCGACGTCCTCAGCGATGATGAGGAGCGGCTTGCCCGACTGAACCACGGCTTCGAGGACCGGCAGCATGGCCTGCAGGTTGGAGAGCTTCTTCTCGTGGATCAGGATATAGGGATCCTCAAGCTCGACTCGCATCTTGTCCTGATTGGTGACGAAATAAGGAGAAAGATAGCCGCGGTCGAACTGCATGCCTTCGACGACTTCAAGTTCCGTCTCGGCGGTCTTGGCTTCCTCGACAGTGATGACACCCTCATTGCCGACCTTCTGCATGGCTTCAGCCAGATAGCGGCCGATCTCGGTATCTCCGTTCGCGGAGATCGTGCCGACCTGGGCGATCTCGGAATTGTTGGAGATCTTGCGGGCATTGTTCTTCAGTTCGGAAACTACCGCATCCACGGCGAGATCGATGCCGCGCTTCAGGTCCATCGGGTTCATACCCGAGGCAACGGCCTTGGCGCCTTCCTTGACAATGGCCTGGGCCAGAACGGTTGCGGTCGTGGTGCCGTCGCCGGCCAGGTCATTGGTCTTCGAAGCGACCTCGCGTAGCATCTGGGCGCCCATGTTCTCGAACTTGTCTTCCAGTTCGATTTCCTTGGCGACGGAGACGCCGTCCTTGGTGATACGCGGTGCGCCGAAGGACTTGTCGATCACGACATTACGGCCTTTCGGACCAAGCGTCACCTTCACGGCATTGCCAAGAACATCGACCCCCCGCAGCATGCGTTCACGGGCATCGATGTTGAATTTGACGTCTTTAGCAGCCATGGTTCACTCCTCTATAGGCAGCTGGTTATGACTGAAACTGCGGCGCACTCAGGCGGCCTTCTTCTCGGCCACCCGGGCCTCGATCACGCCCATCACGTCGCTTTCCTTCATGATCAGAAGGTCTTCGCCGTCAATCTTGATCTCGGTGCCGGACCATTTCCCGAACAGGATGCGGTCGCCGACCTTAACGTCGAGCGCCTGGATCTGGCCCTGCTCATTGCGGGCGCCTGGGCCGACGGCGATAACTTCCCCTTCCTGGGGCTTTTCCTTCGCGGTGTCGGGTATGATGATGCCGCCCTTGGTCTTCTCTTCCGAGTCGACGCGGCGGACGAGAATGCGATCATGAAGCGGTCGGAACGTCATGTTTTCCTCCTGGACAAACAATGATGATCAATTTCCCCCTGCCGGACCGGATGACCAATCCGGACAAGTGCCGATCCTCTGCTGTAGCAATCGGCGGCAATCGATTTGGTTGGGCATTTTTGTCGATTCAAGAGGCTTCAATAAAAAAATCAGCACTCGGTAATAGCGGCTGCTAACACCATGTAAAGGAACGTCTATTCCATCTGGCAGTTAAAGTTTCTGTTGATCGGACGGCCCATTTGCGGCAGCCTGTCATGCAGTTGTAACGGAGATGAAGAATGCGATTTTCGTCTGATCTGGAATACCAGCTGAACGGTTACGGCCTCACCACCGCCCACATCCTCTATCGCCTGCCGGATTTCGGCTCAGTGCTGCAGACATATGTCTGGCAGGACTACGACCTGGCGCCCGAGTTCCCCGAGATGCGCAAGTTCCTCGATTTCTGGGAGAGCAATCTGGAAGGGCCGCTTCATTCGATCCGCTACACTCATAAGCAGCTCATCGGACCTCAGGAGTGGAGACAGATCGACGGCGAGTTCAAGCTGCATTGAACGGAGGGACCGCTCCAGCGGCCCAGGGATCAGACGGGCTGTCTCGCGTCTGCCGGTGCGTCGGTCAGGATTGCGGGCAGGTGATCGTCTTCGTAGGCGAGCAGTCCATGTCTGCGCGCAAAGGCCGTGAAGGCCGTTCGCGCGGTTTCAGCCTCGATCTCACCGGCCAGAGCGGCACGACAGGCCTTCAGGGCAAGTGAATACAGGCGGTCCCTTTGCCAGGACGGGCGATCGTTCAGGAACGCTGTGGCGGCGAGCACACTCTCGATCTGGGCGGGGTAGCCGAGGCCGACGACAATCGGTACAGGGGCAAGAAAACAAAGGTCACGCATCTCTCCTCCTCGGATCATCAAGCTTCTATGTCAGCAGGTAACCGGATTGTCTTCCTGCTGGATTGCTGTGCAGTGGTTCCAGTCGGTGGTGGTCGGGGCGTTCCTTCACTAACAGGAGGACACTCTTGAGCAACGTTGAGCTGCGGGCTGCCCAACCCGAACCTATCGCCTGCGGACCCAAACTGCCTGAAAATATCGGATAAAGCCTGATTTTCTTCAAGATCGCGAGCAGACGATTTTAAGATTTTCCCGCTCGAATGAATCGGCAGCTTAGCCATGGTTGGCACCGCAATTGTCATCCCCGGCGGAAGCTATATAACCAGTACGTAATCTGGCATGGGAATGGGTATGTTTCGGCGGACTGGCCTATCGAATTTTGATTTGAACGAGTTGTTCAATCTCTCTCCCAATCCCTATGTCCTCCTGGACCGGGATCTGCGCATGGTCGGTGCGAATAACGCGTATTTGGCGGCAACCGCGCGGTCCGAGAGCGAGATAATCGGGCACATAATGTTTGACGTGTTTCCCAGTGACCCGAATTCCGGGCATGGGAAGATGTTGCGCGATTCCTTCGCAAGGGTCCTTGCGACAGGGGAGGTCGACCATCTTCCCATGATTCCCTATCCCATTGCGGGCCCCGACGGGCTGATGCAGAACCGGTATTGGAGTGCCACTCACACGCCGATCAAGGATGCCGAGGGCAGGGTAAGCTTTATTCTCCAGCACACGGTCGACGTGACGGAACTGCATACACTGCGTCAGGGAGCGAGTGCTGCCGAAGACTGGAAGATGCAGACCGACCTGCTGCGCCGGGTGGATGCGGTTCAGGGGCAGAACCGTATTCTGGGGGAGGAGCGGGAGTACCTCCGCAAGCTGTTCGAGCAGGCGCCGGGATTCATGGCAGTGCTGCGTGAACCGGAGCACATCTTTACGATCGCCAATCGCTCCTATCGAGAACTGGTCGGTCGGGAGGACCTGATCGGCAAGGCCGTGCGGGATGCGCTTCCGGACATCAGCGGGCAGGGCTTCTACGAACTGCTCGACCAGGTCTATACGACGGGGGAACCTTACGCCGCCAACGCTGCACGTGTCGTGCTGGATCGGGGTGCGCTTGGCCCGCAGGAGCGCTATCTCGATTTTGTCTACCAGCCGATCCGAGATGCTGACGGCAAAGTGTCTGGCATATTCGTTCAGGGACACGACGTCACCGCCCTGAGACTGGCTCAGGAGACGGCCAAGGAAAACGAGAACCGTTTCCGAACGCTTGCGCAATCGCTCCCCAACCAGGTCTGGACGGCGAGACCGAACGGCGAGGTGGAGTGGTGCAACGACCAGGTCTACCGCTACAGCGGGATGCAGAAGCTGCATTTCGATGCCAATAACCGATCCGCCATGGTCCATCCCGACGATGCCGAGCGAGTCTCGCGTGAATGGCAGCAGTGTCTGCGCACCGGCAAGCTCCTTGAAGTGGAGTTGCGACTGCGCCGCAATGACGGCGTCTACAGGTGGTTCATCAGCCGTGCCGCGCCGCTGACCAACAGCGACGGCGACATCATCCTCTGGGTGGCGACCAATACCGACATCGAGGAACAGAAGCAGACTGAGTCTCACCTCGAATATCTGGCGGAATCGCTTGGTCAGACTATCGAAGCGCGTACGCAGGAACTCGAACGCACGCAGGAGGCGTTGCGGCAGAGCCAGAAGATGGAGGCGATCGGCAACCTCGCCGGGGGCATCGCCCATGACTTCAACAATTTGCTGCAGGTCATCACCGGCAATCTCCAGCTCCTCGGCCGCGACCTTGCCGGAAACGAGGTTGCAGAAAGACGGGTCTCAGGTGCCCTGGCGGGTGCCGCCCGTGGCGCGCGGCTCGCGTCTCAGTTGCTCTCCTTCGGACGCCGGCAACCGCTCGAGCCGAAGGTCATCAATCTCTCGCGCCTGATCCGCGAGACGGATCAGCTGCTGCGGCGGAGCCTCGGGGAGGCGATAGAGATCGACACCATTGTCGGTGGCGGCCTGTGGAACACGCTGGTGGATCCGAGCAATGTCGAGAACGCCCTTCTCAACCTCGCAATCAACGCCCGGGACGCGATGGATGGAGAGGGCAAGCTGACAATCGAACTGGGCAATGCCTTTCTCGATGACGAGTATGCGCGTAACGCCTATGACGTGAAGCCGGGGCAATATGTGATGCTTGCCGTCAGCGACACCGGGTGCGGCATGACGCCGGATATCCTGGAAAAGGTATTCGATCCCTTCTTCACGACCAAGCCCGACGGCAAGGGCACCGGGCTCGGCCTCTCCATGGTCTATGGCTTCGTCAAGCAATCCGACGGGCACATCAAGATCTACAGCGAGCCAGGCAACGGAACCACGGTGCGGATCTATCTTCCTCGATCGCTGGAGGCAGAGGATGTCGTTGCCGACAGCCTCGTCGGTCCCGTCACCGGCGGGACGGAAACCGTGCTTGTCGTGGAGGATGACGAGGCGGTACGCGAGGTCGCGGTCGGGCTGCTGACCGAACTCGGCTACAAGGTGCTTCGTGCCAAGGACGCGGACAGCGCACTGGCAATCGTCGAGAGTGGAGTGGCGATCGATCTCTTGTTCACGGACGTGGTGATGCCGGGCCGCCTCAAGAGCCGCGATCTCGCTCGCAAGGCGAAAGAGCGCCTGCCGATGCTCGGTGTGCTCTTTACTTCCGGATATACCGAGAATTCCATCGTTCATGGTGGGAGGCTCGATCCCGGGGTCAATCTGTTGAGCAAGCCCTATACGCGCGAGGCTCTCGCCAGGAAGCTGAGGCAGGCGATCGAGCAGGGTCGGGAAGAAGGTGCTTTGCGCAACCAAGTGCCGGAACCCAATCCCGCCGCAAAGGATGCTCCGATCAACGTTCTTCTGTGCGAGGACGAGGCGCTAATTCGCATTTCGACCGCGGACTTCCTGCAGGATGCGGGCATGAGCGTCATCGAGGCAGGTACGGCAGCCGAAGCGATCGCCGCTGCGGCCGATCAACCGATCGATGTTCTGGTCGCCGATGTTCACCTGCCCGACATGAGCGGCGTTGAACTGGTGCGGGAGGTCAGGCAGCGCTTGCCGACACTGCCGGTCATATTCGCAACGGGGGACCGCAAGGTGTCGGAAATGGACGGTCTCGAAAACACCGCGCTCATCACCAAGCCCTATGACTATGAGACGCTAGCAAGTCAGATCCGGTTAATGGCGTCGGCACGGGCTAACCGGCGTCCTCTTCCTTAATGCCGACCGCAATTTCAGTCTTGCGCAGCAGCCAGAGGACGACGAGGCCGGTTAGGGTGGCAATGAGGGCTACCACCCACATGCCGAGCCCGACCGTGAGTCCCACACTGGCGGAAAGCCACATGCTTGCGCCGGTCGTCAATCCGCGGACGGACCCGCGGGTGTAGACGACGACGCCGGCGGCGAGAAATGCCACGCCTGACGTCACGGCTTCCACAAGGCGTATCGGATCCATCCGGGTGTCGGTGTCGCCCGTCCCCATGGTCTGCAGCATGTGCAGCGTCACCAGGGCATAGATGGTGGCGGCAAGGCTAATGAGCATGTTGGTGCGAATGCCGGCCGTATTCTTCCGGATTTCGCGTTCCAAGCCAATAAGACCGCAGAGAAAAAGGGCGCCGAAAATTCGCAGGAACAGGATCCGGATGTCGACGGGAGAAGTGTAGGAGAATTCGGCGGCCAGAACGTCACTCATCGTGGGCGGTACCCGTCATGCAATCGTCATCTGACAACTGACGATGGGCGCGGAGGTTCCGACGCAAGGGCAGCCGGTTGATGCCGCCTTGGCGCTACAGGCTGCCTCCGGTCTCCTGAATTGCGCGGACCAGGCTGCCGGTCGCGGGAAAGAGCGGGATGAGGCAGGCCTGCAGTGCGTGGTAGATGTCACCCTTGCCCGGGAAGAGGGTATAGGAAGGTTCAAGATCCTCCGAAAGTTCCTCGTGCCAACCTCCGTTTGCGTGGTCGATGAAGCGGTTGGCGATCATGCTCCAGACCAGCCGGTAGGTGTCTTCGTAGAAATCGTCGGCCGGCAGCTGCTCGTTCAGGAAGTGCGCAGCACCTGCCGCCTCGCACATCGGCCACCAGAGCTTGCTGGTCTTGGCCGGCCGGTCGTCCCAGTCAAGCGTGTAGAAGAGCCCGCCACGCTCCTTGTCCCACCCCAGTGACATGGCCTGCACGAAGAGTGACTTGGCGGCCTCGGGCATCCAGCCATGCTGCTTGCCGCCCAATGACCAAAGCTGCAGCAGAAGCCGCGACCATTCCATCCAGTGACCGGGGGTTGTGCCAGCGGGACGGAACATTTCGTTCCGGTGATAGTAGTTCCGGTCGATCTGCCATTCTGCATCGAAATGCTCCGCCACGCGAAAGCCGACGCTTCCAGCGGCGCGGCGGATGACCAGATCGGCAATGCTCTCGGCCTTCTCCAGATAATGTCTCTCGTCGGTGACTTCGAAGGCGGCCATCAGCGCCTCCGTGAGGTGCATGTTGGAATTCTGGCCCCGATAGTCTCCGCCATCGATGAGCGACCAGTCGATACCAAATTCCTCGGCAATCGCGCCGTGTCGGCTTTCCCAGAAACGGGCATCGAGGATCTCCGTTACGTCGGCGAGCATCTGGTCAGCCAGGGGATGACCGGCAGCCTTTGCGGAAGAGGCCGCAAGCAGAACGAAGGCGTGTCCGTAGCCCTGCTTGGTCTCGTCTACAGGCCCATCGTCATTCAACGACCAGAAGTAGCCACCGTGGCGCTGGTCGCGGTGCTGCTGCCACAGGTAGCGGATGCCGTGATCGATGATGTCTCCGGCACCTGGCCGACCGAGCAGATAGGCGATCGAGTAGCAGTGAACCATGCGGGCCGACGTGTGGATGCCGCGTGTCGCGTTCTGCGGATCAAGGGGAAGACCGTCCGCTGTCAGGTCATGGAAGCCGCCCTTCGGATTGATGGCACGATACTGGAAGAAATCCATGAGCGCATCGGCTTGGCGCAGGAGCCACTGCCGATGGTAGTCGCGCTTCGCCCACGTCTTCGGCATCGCCGCCTGATCGCTCATGAAATCCTCCGGAAGCCAAAGATGTGGCCGCGAAGGTATAGCGGGAGCGGGCAGGGCTGTCATCGCGTTTGTAGGCGAAAGATGGTGCCGTCTGTTTGACATAAAGATATCTTTATGCGCTTATGAGGAAAGCCTATTAAGGAGAGATGCATGTTCGACGAGCTTTTTGGTCCGGAGGCTGCACCGCGTGACGGAAAGGAGGTGCTTGCCGCCCTGCAGAAGGCCGCGCGCGAGCGCATCCTGGTTATTGACGGGGCGATGGGCACCCAGATCCAGGGGCTGGGTTTCGACGAGGATCATTTCCGGGGCGAGCGGTTTGCGGGCTGTGCCTGCCACCAGCAGGGCAATAACGACCTGCTGATCCTCACCCAGCCCAATGCAATCGAGGAAATCCATTACCGCTATGCCATGGCTGGCGCGGACATTCTCGAAACCAACACCTTTTCCTCCACACGCATCGCCCAGGCTGACTACGAGATGGAGGGTGCCGTCTACGACCTGAACCGCGACGGTGCCCGGCTCGCGCGCCGAGCAGCGCTGAGGGCGGAGAAGGAGGATGGTCGCCGTCGCTTCGTTGCCGGCGCGATCGGTCCGACGAACCGGACGGCCTCCATTTCACCGGACGTCAACAATCCCGGTTATCGGGCAGTATCGTTCGACGACCTGCGGATCGCTTACGGTGAGCAGATCGACGGCCTGATCGACGGCGGTGCCGACATCATCCTCATCGAGACGATCTTCGACACGCTCAACGCGAAGGCGGCGATCTTTGCCTGCGAGGAGCGCTTCGCAGAGAAGGGCGTCCGCCTGCCGGTGATGATTTCCGGGACGATCACGGACCTTTCCGGCCGCACGCTGTCGGGACAGACCCCGTCCGCCTTCTGGTACTCGGTGCGGCACGCCAACCCGTTCACGGTCGGCCTCAACTGCGCGCTGGGCGCCAACGCGATGTTGCCTCACCTGCAGGAACTCTCCTCGGTGGCCGACACCTTCATCTGCGCCTATCCAAATGCAGGTCTTCCGAACGAATTCGGCCAGTATGATGAGTCTCCCACGGACATGGCCCGGCAGATCGAAGAGTTTGCTCGGGAGGGGCTGATCAACGTCGTCGGCGGTTGCTGCGGCTCGACACCCGAGCATATCCAAGCCATCACCGAAACCGTCTCGCGTTATCCTGCCCACGAGGTACCGAAGCACAGGCCGCTGATGTCGCTGGCCGGCCTTGAGCCCTTCGTGCTGACCAAGGACATCCCCTTCGTCAATGTCGGCGAGCGGACCAACGTCACCGGCTCCGCCAAGTTTCGCAAGCTGATCACGGCAGGCGACTACACGGCAGCGCTGGCCGTCGCCCGCGACCAGGTGGAAAACGGCGCACAGGTCATCGACATCAACATGGACGAGGGGCTGATCGATTCCGGTCGGGCCATGGTGGAGTTCCTCAACCTCATCGCGGCCGAGCCTGACATCGCCAAGGTCCCGGTGATGATCGACTCCTCGAAGTTCGAGATCATCGAGGCCGGTCTGAAATGCGTCCAGGGCAAGGCAATCGTCAACTCCATCTCGCTGAAGGAGGGAGAAGAGAACTTCCTCCACCAGGCCCGACTGATCCGCAACTATGGCGCCGCCGTCGTTATCATGGCGTTCGACGAGGCGGGGCAGGCGGACAGCTACGAGCGCAAGGTGGAAATCTGCGAGCGCGCCTACAAGCTGCTGGTCGAGACGGTGGGCTTCCCACCCGAGGACATTATCTTCGACCCGAACATCTTTGCCGTGGCGACGGGCATCGAGGAACACAACAATTATGGCGTCGACTTCATCGAAGCGACGCGCACCATCCGCGAGAAGATGCCGCTGGTCCACATCTCCGGCGGCGTCTCCAACCTCTCCTTTTCCTTCCGCGGCAACGAGCCCGTGCGCGAGGCGATGCACGCCGTCTTCCTGTACCACGCCATCCAGGCGGGCATGGATATGGGCATCGTCAATGCAGGGCAGCTTGCAATCTACGAGAACATCGACGCCGATCTTCGCGAAGCATGTGAGGATGTGGTGCTCAACAGGCGCGACGACGCGACCGAGCGGCTCCTCGAGATTGCCGAGCGCTATCGCGGCGCGGCCGGCAAGGAGGCGAAGGCACAGGATCTGACCCGGCGCGAATGGCCTGTCGAAAAGCGCCTGGCACATGCATTGGTCAACGGTATTACTGACTTCATCGAAGCGGACACGGAAGAGGCGCGTCTGCAGGCCAAGCGCCCACTCGATGTGATCGAAGGGCCGCTGATGGCCGGCATGAACGTCGTCGGCGACCTGTTCGGGTCCGGCAAGATGTTCCTGCCGCAGGTGGTGAAGTCGGCTCGCGTGATGAAGCAGGCGGTCGCGGTGCTCCTGCCTCACATGGAGGAGGAGAAGCGACTGGCCGGGGGCGATCAGCGCCAGTCTGCCGGCAAGGTGCTGATGGCGACCGTGAAGGGTGACGTCCACGACATCGGCAAGAACATTGTCGGCGTTGTTCTCGCCTGCAATAACTACGAGATCATCGATCTTGGCGTGATGGTGCCGGCGACGAAGATTCTGGAAACGGCGGTTGCGGAAAAGGTCGATATCATCGGTCTCTCCGGGCTCATCACGCCGTCTCTCGACGAGATGGTGCATGTGGCGTCCGAGATGGAGCGGCAAGGGTTCGACATCCCGCTGCTGATCGGGGGCGCGACGACCAGCCGCGTCCACACGGCTGTCAAGATCCATCCGCGCTATGAACGTGGGCAGGCGGTCTACGTCACCGATGCCAGCCGTGCGGTCGGCGTGGTGTCTTCGCTGCTCTCGTCTGAAGCGAAGGCCGGCTACGTGGACACCATCCGGGCCGAATATGCCAAGGTCGCGGCTGCCCATGCCCGCAGTGAACTGGAAAAGAAGCGTCTGCCGTTGGCACGGGCGCGCGAAAACGCCGAGAAGCTGGACTGGACGAACTATCGTCCGAAACGCCCGAGCTTCCTCGGGACGCGCAGCTTCGACCACTACGACCTGGCGGAACTGGCCCGCTATATAGACTGGACGCCGTTCTTCCAGACATGGGAACTGAAGGGACGGTTCCCGGCGATCCTTGAAGACGAGAAGCAGGGCGAGGCGGCCCGCCACCTGTGGGCCGACGCACAGGCGATGCTGGCGAAGATTATCGAGGAGAAATGGTTCAGGCCGCGTGCGGTGATCGGCTTCTGGCCGGCCAATACGGTCGGCGACGACATCCGGCTGTTCACCGACGAGACGCGCGCACAGGAACTCGCGACCTTCTTTACGCTCCGCCAGCAATTGTCGAAGCGCGACGGACGACCGAACGTCGCCCTGTCCGACTTCGTTGCACCTTTGGGCAGCGGCATAGAGGACTATGTCGGTGGTTTCGTGGTCACGGCCGGCTTCGAGGAGATCGCCATCGCCGAGCGTTTCGAGCGGGCGAACGATGATTACTCGTCGATCCTGGTGAAGGCGCTTGCCGACCGATTTGCAGAGGCATTTGCCGAATGCATGCACGAGCGGGTGCGCCAGGAGTTCTGGGGCTATGCGCCGGACGAGAACTTCACCAATGAGGAACTTGTCAGTGAAGCCTATGGCGGTATCCGGCCGGCACCGGGCTATCCGGCCCAGCCGGACCATACGGAGAAGGATACGCTTTTCCGTATTCTCGACGCCGAAGCCCAGACGGGGGTTACCCTGACCGAAGGCTATTCGATGTGGCCCGGTTCATCGGTCTCCGGCCTCTATATCGGTCATCCGGATTCCTACTACTTCGGCGTCGCCAAGGTGGAGCGGGACCAGGTGCGGGACTACGCTGCCCGAAAGGATATGGAGATCGCGGCCGTAGAGCGCTGGCTCGGCCCAGTTCTGAACTATGTTCCGACCAATCCTGGAGAGGCTGAGGACGAGGCAGCTTAGTCCGTTGGTGTTGGAGGAGTGGTCCTAGTCCGCCACGACGAGCAGGTCCTGCGCCGAAAAGTTGAGCGTCACCCGCTCGCCGGGTGCCGGCATTCTGAGATCCGGGGCGTTGAACATGTCGAAGGATATGGCATTGCCGCCGACGTCGATCTTGGTGCGGACGACCGAGCCGAGGAAACTCGATGAGAGGACGGTTCCCTGCAAGGCACTGTCGCCGCCCTCGGAGATCGAGCCGGCTTCGGGGCGCAAGGCGAGCAGGATTGGTTCGCCGGCCTTGTGGCTCCCGGGCAGGTCGCGCAACCTGACCAACTGGTCGCCGATCCGGACGGTCTGCGCGGCCGGATCTTCCACCTTCGCGTCGATCATGTTGAGGGTGCCGACGAAGGAGGCGACGAAGCGAGTGGTCGGCCGATTGTAGATTTCCGAAGGCGTGCCGATCTGGTCGGCGCGGCCGGCGTTCATCACGACGATGCGGTCGGAGATCGACAGGGCCTCCTCCTGGTCGTGCGTCACAAAGACCGTGGTGATGCCGAGCTGCCGCTGGATCTGGCGGATCTCCTCGCGCAGCGAGATGCGGATCTTTGCGTCGAGCGCCGATAGCGGTTCGTCCAGCAGCAGGAGTTGCGGCTTCGGCGCCAGCGCCCGTGCCAGCGCCACGCGCTGCTGCTGACCGCCCGACATCTGGTACGGGTAGCGGTCGGCGAGGTGCTCGAGGCGGATCAGCGCCAGCATTTCCTTCACCCGTGCCTCGATCTGAGCCTTCGGCGTGCCTGCCACCTTGAGCCCGAAGGCGACATTGTCGAAGACGTTCATATTGGGGAACAGCGCGTAAGCCTGGAAGACCATGCCGATATTGCGCTGGTTCGTTTTCAGCCGGCTCTGGTCCCGGCCGTCGATGCTGATCGTACCGCCGGTCGGCGTCTCGAATCCGGCGATCATGCGCAGCACAGTCGTCTTGCCGCAGCCGGATGGGCCGAGGAAGGAGACGAACTCGCCCTTGTCGATCGACATGTTGAAGTCCTTCACCACCTGCACGGCGCCGAAGCTTTTCTGGAGGTTGTCGAGAACCAGGAACGACATGCAGTAGGATCCTTAGATGCGCGAGGGCGCCGCCTTGCTGAAACGCGACACGAGCTGGATGAGGCCAAGGCAGCCCCAGGTGATGGCGAAGGCAATGACGGACAGGGCGAACGGCTCGTAAGCCTTGTTGGCGCCGATCCGCTGCAGATACGGGCCGAACGCCGGGCGGTCGAGGAGGGCCGCCAGGGTGAACTCGCCGATGACGATCGCAAAGGTGAGGAAGGCACCCGAAAGTACCGCTGGAACCACGTTCGGAAGGATCACCCGGCGAAGGATCGTGAACCAGCCGGCGCCGAGGATCTGCGCGGCTTCCGTCAGGGTGGCGACGTCGATGGTTCTAAGCCCCGTATCAACCGCCCGGTACATGTAGGGCAGCGCCAGGATGGTATAGCCGAAGGCAAGGAGCGCGTTGGTGCCAAACACGGAGCCGGTCAGCGGCAGCCAGCTCGAAGTGTTGTAGAGCCGGATATAGCCAAAGACGACGACGATCGCCGGTATGACGAGCGGCAGGAGCGTGACGAATTCCACATAGGGACGGGCCCAGGGCATCTTCAGACGAACCCAGAATGCCGTCGGCACAACGATCAGGATGCCGATGGCGATCGTCACCAGTGCCATCACCACCGAATAGGTAAATGTCGCCTGGAACTGCGGGTCAGCGAAAACTTGCCGATAGGCATCGAAGGAGTAGACCCCTCGTCGTGCCTTCAAGGAAAACTCGAAGAGGCCGCCGAGCGGCACAAAGAAGTAGAGGAGGCCGAAGATCAGGACCGCCCAGCCGATGATGCGCGCCCCGATACTCATTTCAGCCACCTTTCGGCGCGGATGCGCAGCCAGATGTAGACCACGTTGGCAACGGCCGTGACAACGATCATCCCGAAGGCCATGGCATAGCCGAGGTTCGGATTGCCGAGCACATCCCCCCGAATCTGCGCGAAGAGCTGGATGGGCACAATGTTGAGGCTCGATCCGGTGAGGGCGATGGCGGTCGCGACGGCGCCGAAGGCATTGGCAAAGAGCAGCGCGAAGGTGCCGAGCAGCGACGGAAAGAGGATCGGCAGCGCAACCATCCGCCAGTACTGGAGGGTAGAGGCGCCGAGCACCTGTGCAGCCTCCCGCCATTCCCGGCGCAGCCCCTCCAGGGCGGGGGTGATGATGAGGATCATCAGCGGGATTTGGAAGAAAAGGTAGGTGACGGTCAGGCCCCAGAAGCTCAGGATGTTGAAGCCAAGGTCGCGTTGCAGGACGATCCCGAAGTTCTGGCGGAGCAAGACGGTGACGAGACCAACCGGACCAAAGGTCGCCAGGAAAGCGAAGGCCAGCGGCACTCCGGCGAAGTTGGAGGCGACTCCGGAGAAGGTCATCAGCGGGGAGCGGACCCAGCGAGGCACGGCGCCGAAGACAACGGCGACGGCCATTCCGAAGCCGATGAGGGATCCCAGCGCGGCGGAGGCGGCGGAGATCTTTATCGAGATCCAGTAGCTTGACGGGATTGTCCCGCTGTTGAGGTCGATGATGTTCTGCAGCGTGAACGACCCGTCACGCGTCTGGAAGGCGCCGATCACGATATGCATGGTCGGCATAAGCAGGAACAGCGTTACGAAGATCGCAAAGGGCGCCAGGCCGAGCCAGGTCAGTGGCAGGTGCAGCTGGGTTGCGGGAGAGCTATTGGTCATCGGCGCGGTCGTCTCCCTCGGCTCGGCTGTTGATCTGTGGCGAAAATACGGCGAGTGCCGTTCAAATGGCAAGCCCGGCCCGAATGCTTCGGACCGGGCCACTCAGTGGATGCGGATTACTGGACGTTGGCGCCGACGACGCTGTCCCAACCACCGGTGACGGCGGCCTTGTTGGCATTCTGCTCTTCGACCGTCGGGAAGACCGCCGCTTCGTAGCTTTCAGCCGGCGGCAGGGCGTCCATCAGTTCCTGCGGGATCTTGCCGGCCTTTGCCATGGCGTTGAAGCGTGCCGGGTGGCAATAGCCCTTCAGCCAGAGGTTCTGGCCCTCGTCCGAATAGAGGTATTCCATCCAGAGCTTGGCGGCATTCGGATGCGGCGCATAGGCCGAAATGCCCTGGACGTAGACGCCCGCAAGTACGCCGGTCTTCGGAACGACGACTTCGACCGGCGGATTCTCCTTGAGTTCGTCGCGCCAGGCGAGGGCGTTGTAGTCCCATGCGACCGCGATCGGCGTGGCGCCCTGGGCGATTGTGCCCGCCTTGGCGATCACAGGTACAAAGTTGCCGGCCTTGTTCAGTTCGGCGAAGTACTCGAGACCAGCCTTGCCAGACTCTTCGCCAGGCTTGGCGCCTTTGGAAAGACCTGCAGCAAGCACGGCGAGGATCGCCTGGTTGGAAGCGCGCGGGTCACCGGCGAGGGCGACCTGGCCCGCATAGTCTGGCTTGAGGAGGTCGGCCCAGTCCTGCGGCACCGTCTCGACCATGTCCTTGTTCACGATGAAGGAGAGCACGCCGTAATAGTCACCGTACCAGTAGCCTTCGGCATCCTTGATGTCGTCCGGAATCTCGTCCCAGGTAGATACCTTGTAGGGCTGCAGCAGGCCCTCTTCCTTCATCTGCGGGCCGAAGGCCAGACCGACGTCGACGACGTCAGGAGCCTGCGGGCCCTTGTTGTCCTTGTTCGCCTTGATGGCTTCCACTTCATCGGCTGAGCCGGCATCGGGGTTCAGTTCGTTGACCTGGATTTCCGGGTACTTTGCCTTAAAGCCGGCGATGACTTCGCCATAGCCGCACCAGCTGTGGGGCAGCGCGATAGTGGTCAGCATCCCTTCCTTCTTGGCGGCTTCGATCAGTTCCGCACTGGGCTCGGCATAGGCCAGGCTCGTGGAGGCGATGACGACGGCAGTCGTCAGAGAGAGAAAGCGGTGGGTCTTGTTGAGCACGATATCCTCCTGAGGTTTGGTCGTGTGGCGGCGACTCGTAGAGCCGGTTCATGTACGGTATGTGACAGTCTGCACAGGTGAGTATTCGCTGATAAGTCTCTTGCACTGCAGGCTTTTCGCCGGACGCTCATTCCAGCTTGTGTCGGTGCGGACGGCGGAAAAGCCGCGATTGCTCGAAGAGCTCTTCGAGCGAGGTCATGCGTTCGCGCGTCCTGTCCCAGGTGGCGCTCTGCACAGCTTCGATCAGTGCCTCGACGAGAAAGAGAGTCACGACCGAGGAATCCCAGGCGCTGGGCGCTTCTATCCGGGCGCGGAAAGTGTGCCGGGCATGTTTCGCGACCGGCGAGCCCCAGATGTCGGTGATCAGGACGATCACGACGCCGTTCTGCCTTGCGACCTCCGCCAGTGTTGCCATTTCCTGCTCGTAACGGCGGATGTCGAAGATCACCAGAACATCGCCGCGGTTCATGTTCAGCACATGCTGCGGCCAGGAACTGGAATTGTTCGAGATCAACGTCGCTCTCGGGCGGATGACCTGCATGTGCGTGAAGAAGTATTCCGCGAGCGCCCCGGTGATGCGACCGCCGACGAAGTAGATGCTGCGATCGAGGTCGCCCAGCAGTGCTGCCGCACCTTCGAACGTCTTGGTATTCAGGTCGGAAAGTGTGTCGCGGAGGTTGGCGGTCACCGCTTCCGCGAAGCGATTGAGGATGTGCGTACCCGGCGCGTTCAGCGCCCATCGATCATGTTTGGTAATCGGATTGGAGATCGTTTCCTCAAGCTCGTGGTGCAGGTGGGACTGGAATTCCGGATATCCCTTGAACCCAAGCTTCTGCACCATGCGGGCAACTGTGGGCGTGGAAACGCCTGCGTTTTCCGCAATCGTCGTGATGCTCCCGAGGCCGGACACCGGATAGTTCTCCAAGATCCTGTCGGCCAGCTGCCTTTCGGCACGCGTCAGGCTGTCGTAGCGGGTGCGGATGACATCCGAGACGGTGCGTGCGGCGGTTGGCACTGATGCTGTTCCCTTCCGGTCTTCGCCGGTTGATGAGATTTAACTCTTCTTTCCGCCGGCAAGTCAATGCGCGTGATGAAGAGAAAATTTCAGAACTGCATTGACGGAGGAATGAAGATGAAGAATTCTCTTCGGCGTGTTCCACACTTGCTCTCCGGACGACATGCTGGCCGAAACGACATTCTTCACGGAAAATGACGGCGAGCCAGTCGCAATCGAAAACCCCCGGGGACGGGGCGAGGTGCTTCTGGTTTGTGAGCATGCTTCGCGCAGACTGCCGAAACGGTACGGCACCCTTGGACTCTCCGAGGACGCGCTTTCGTCGCATATCGCTTGGGATCCGGGTGCGCTCGCTGTTGCGCGGCTCATGTCGCAGAAGCTTGACGCCACGCTGATCTACCAGCGCTTTTCTCGGCTTGTCTATGACTGCAATCGCCCGCCGGAATCGCCCGCCGCCATCCGCGACGTCAGCGAGGTCTTCCGCATTCCGGGCAATGAGAACCTGTCGGAGGCGGAGAAGTCGCTGCGCACCACCTCGCTCTACCTGCCTTTCCAGGGAGCGATCCGCGACGAGATCGTGGCGCGGCGGGCGAGGGGATTGCAGACGGTGCTTGTCACGGTCCACAGCTTCACGCGCGTCTATTTTGGACAGGAGCGGGCGGTGGAAATCGGCATCCTCCACGATACGGATAGCCGTCTGGCCGACAGGATGCTGCAGGCAACTGCAGGGACGCACCCTTACCGGTTGGAACGGAACGAGCCCTACGGCCCGGCAGACGGCGTGACACACACACTCGAACTTCATGCCTTGCCTGCCGGGCTTCTGAACGTGATGATCGAAGTTCGCAACGACCTGATCGCCGACGAGGCTGGTCAGGGCGCGGCGGCAGACTTCCTCAGCAAACTGCTGAGGGAGAGCATTGGCCCGCTGACCAAGAACAACAAAAATGGCGGCTGACGAGGTGGAACGGACTGGGAGAATGAAAGGGTGCACGATCACACATTGCTAGTCGCGGCGGGCGCCGATGCCTGACGTGCTGAAGACTTATGTCCGCGTTGTCGACCGCTTCAATCGCGGGGTCGGCCGCGTGACCATGTACCTTATCTTCGTGATGATGGGCATCCTTCTCTGGTCGTCCATGTCGAAGGCCTTTTTCCTGCCTTCGCTCTGGACGCTGGAAATGGCCCAGTTCGTGATGGCCGCCTATTTTCTGCTTGGCGGCGCCTATTCGCTGCAGCTCGACTCGCATGTCAGGATGGACCTTGCCTATGGCCGCTGGTCGCCGCGAACCAAGGCGATCGTCGACGTGGTCACCATCTTCATGCTGTTTACCTACCTGTTCTTCCTCCTCTATGGCGGCATATCCAGCACCAACTACGCGATCCAGTATAACGAGACCAGCTACTCGTCCTGGTCGCCTTACATGGCGCCGATCAAGATCGTGATGGTGATCGGCATCTTCCTTACCCTCCTGCAGGCGACCTCCATCTTCATCAAGGATCTGGCGGTTGCGCTGGGGAGGCCGCTGGCATGAGTGCAGAACTGATCATCCTGTTCATGTTCTCCTCCATGCTGCTCAGCATGCTGACGGGGCAGCGCGTCTTTGCGGTGATCGGATTCGTCGGCGTCGTTGCTGCCGCGATCCTGTGGGGCAATGGCGGTTTCGAACTCGGCTTCTCGGCTGCGATGAAGCTGATGAAGTGGTATCCGCTCCTGACGCTGCCGATGTTCATCTTCATGGGCTATCTGCTGTCTGAGTCCGGCATTGCGGAAGATCTCTACAAGGCCTTCCACGTCTGGATGGGCGGTCTTCGCGGTGGCCTCGCCGTCGGCACGATCGGCCTGATGGTCATCATCTCGGCGATGAACGGCCTCTCCGTTGCCGGAATGGCGATCGGCGCGACGATTGCGCTGCCGGAGCTGCTCAAGCGCGGCTACGACAAGACCATGGTGACCGGCGTCATCCAAGCGGGCAGTTCGCTCGGCATCCTGGTGCCGCCAAGTGTGGTGCTCGTGCTCTACGGGATGATTGCCCGCCAACCGGTCGGCCAGCTCTGGCTTGCCGGTGCCTTTCCGGGCCTGCTCCTGGCAGTTCTTTTCATCATCTATATCGTCATCCGCTGCCATCTGAACCCCGCACTGGGTCCGGTGCTCCCCAAGGAAGAGCGGGACATTCCGCTCTCGGAGAAGCTGAAGCTGCTTCGCGCCGGCATCCTGCCGTTCCTGATCTTCTTTCTGATGATGGGGCTTTTCCTGATGGGCTATACCAGCCTCGTGGAAAGCTCCGCAGTCGGCGCGCTGTCCGCTCTGGTTGTGGCCGCCTTGAAGGGGCGGCTCGGCAACGGCGTCCTGACGCGGACGATCGAGCAGACGCTCGGCATCACCTGCATGTTCATGTGGATCATCCTCGCCGCACTCTGCTTCGGTGCCGTTTTCGACGGGCTGGGAGCGGTGCGCGCGATCGAGGGACTGCTGGTCAACGATTGGGGCCTTTCGCCCTGGACGATCCTCATCCTGATGCAGCTGTCGTTCATCCTGATGGGCATGTTCCTCGATGATACGGCCATGCTCGTCATCGTCGCGCCGCTCTACATCCCGCTGGTCGGCAAGCTCGGCTTCGACCTGATCTGGTACGGCGTCCTCTACACGATCACCTGCCAGATCTCCTACATGACGCCGCCCTTCGGCTATAATCTCTTCCTGATGCGGGCCATGGCGCCGCCGGAGGTTTCATTGGGAGACATCTACCGTTCGGTCTGGCCTTTCGTCATCATCATGATGATCGGGCTCGCCATCATCATGGCGTTTCCGCAGATCGCACTATGGCTGCCGGAGCATGTCAATGTTCGCGGCTAGCGCACTCGGAACATCAACAAGAGAGCCCGGGCAACGGGCCGGCTTCGCACCGGACAACTCGGTGCGGCGTGACTGTATCAATCATCAACAGAGGGAACAGACATGACCAACAGAAGACAATTCCTGAAGACGGCGGGTTTGACCGCCGCGGCAGCCGCACCAGCCATGCTGGCCGCACCACATGTAAAGGCGCAGGCGCTGATCCGCTGGCGGCTGCAGACCTATGCGGGCCCGGCGCTTGCCGAGCACGTGATCAAGCCGGCAATCGACTCCTTCAACAAGATCGCCGAAGGCCAGATGGAGATCGAACTCTACACGGCCGACCAGCTGGTTCCCACGGGCGAACTTTTCCGCGCCATGCAGGCCGGCACGATCGATGCCGTGCAGTCTGACGACGACTCGATGAACTCGCCGGTCGATATCAAAGTCTTTGGTGGCTATTTCCCGTTCGCCTCTCGATACAGCCTGGACGTCCCGACGCTGTTCCACCAGTACGGCCTGAACGAGATCTGGGACGAGGCCTATAGCGAGGTCGGTGTGAAGTGGCTTTCTGCCGGTGCCTGGGACCCGTGCAACTTCGCCACCAACAAGCCGCTGAAGAGCCTTGAGGACCTCAAGGGCCTGCGCATCTTCACCTTCCCGACAGCCGGGCAGTTCCTCAACCGCTTCGGCGTCGTCCCGGTCACACTCCCGTGGGAGGACGTCCAGGTCGCGATGCAGACCGGCGAAATCGATGGGATCGCCTGGTCCGGCATTACCGAGGACTACACGGTCGGCTGGGCCGACGTGACGAAATACTTCCTCACCAACAACATTTCCGGTGCCTGGTGCGGGTCGTTCTTCGCCAATGCCGATCGCTGGAACGAGGTGCCGGACAATCTGAAGGAGCTCTTTAAGCTCACCATGGATTCCTCGCACTACTACCGCCAGCACTGGTACTGGGGCGGCGAAGCCAAGCTACGCGTAGAGGGCACGAAGCTTGAGCTGACGACCATTCCCGACGAGGAATGGAAGACGGTCGAGGCGGAAGCGCTGAAATTCTGGGATGAGATCGCCGCGACAAGCCCCCGCGCTGCCAAGGTCGTGGAGATCCTCAAGAAGTATCGCGAGACGATGGAGAAAGCCGGACCTCCGTACCGATACAGCTAAGCCAGCCGGGACGGGGCTGCTGCGGCGGCCCCGTTCCTCCTCCGATCTTCGTCCCGATGGAAGCCTCCATGACCGCCACCTACACATTTGATGACCTGAAACGCGATGTCGCGGATGGTCGGATCGATACCGTACTCGCCTGCCTCGTGGACATGCAGGGCCGCCTGATGGGCAAGCGCTTCCAGGCGCAGTTCTTCGTCGAAGGCGCCTACGAGGAAACCCACAGCTGCAACTATCTTCTCGCCACCGACATGGAGATGGAGACCATTTCCGGCTACAAGGCGACGAGCTGGGAAAAGGGCTATGGCGACTATACGATGAAGCCGGACCTTTCGACGCTGCGGCGCATTCCCTGGCTCGAAGGAACCGCCCTGGTCCTCTGCGACGTGCTCGACCACCACACCCATGAAGAAGTGCCGCATTCGCCGCGGGCCATCCTCAAGAAACAGGTGGCCCGGCTCGAGGCCATGGGCATGAAGGCCTTCATGGCGACGGAACTCGAGTTCTTCCTGTTCGACCAGACCTATGAGCAGGCCCACGCGTCCGGCTACCGCAATCTCAAGCTCGCCAGCGCGTATAACGAGGACTACCACATCTTCCAGACGAGCAAGGAAGAGGAGGTGATGCGGGCAATCCGCAACGGGTTGCAGGGCGCGGGCATCCCCGTGGAGAATTCCAAGGGCGAAGCCTCGGCCGGCCAGGAGGAGATCAACGTCCGCTACGCCGATGCACTGACCATGGCCGACCGCCATGTGATCATCAAGAACGGCTGCAAGGAGATCGCCTGGTCGAAAGGCAAGGCCATCACCTTCCTTGCCAAGTGGAACTACAATGCCGCCGGTTCCTCCTCTCACATCCATCAGTCGCTCTGGAGTGATGACGGAAAGACGCCGCTCTTCTTCGATAAGGACGCCGAGCACGGCATGTCCGAGACGATGAAGCACTACGTCGCGGGCCTGCTCGCCCATGCCGGCGAGATCACCTATTTCCTGGCGCCCTACATAAACTCCTACAAGCGCTTCATGGCCGGCACGTTCGCGCCCACCAAGGCGATCTGGTCAAAGGACAACCGCACGGCCGGCTATCGCCTCTGCGGTGACTCGACCAAGGGCATCCGCATTGAATGCCGCGTCAGTGGCTCCGATCTCAATCCTTATCTTGCCATGGCCGCGCTCCTTGCAGCCGGCATCGACGGGATCGAGAACAGAATGGAGCTGGAGCCGGCCTTCGAGGGTGACGCCTATGGTGGCAAGGACATTCGCGAAATTCCGCACACGCTGCGCGACGCGACGGCGCTGATGTCCGGCTCACCCATGCTGCGCTCCGCCTTCGGTGACGACGTCATCGATCACTATACCCGCGCCGCACAGTGGGAGCAGGAAGAATACGATCGTCGCATCACCGATTGGGAAGTGGCGCGTGGCTTCGAAAGGGCCTAGTGCTCGACCAACAAGATCATAAAAGACAGGAAGTGTGATCATGACCATGATCCAATGCATTTCGCCGGTCGACGGCTCGGTCTATGCCGAGCGACAGGCCATGGGTTTCGAGGAGGCTGCTGCGGCCGTTGACCGTGCCCGCAAGGCGCAGAAGAGTTGGGCCAAGCGCCCGCTCGAGGAACGCGTCCAACTCGTCCTGAAGGGCGTCACCCGGCTGAACGAGATGGCCGACGAAGTGGTGCCCGAACTTGCGTGGATGATGGGCCGCCCGATCCGCTATGGCGGCGAGTTCAAAGGCTTCAACGAACGCTCCAACTACGTCGCCTCGATCGCCGCCGATGCGCTGGCGCCGATGGTGGTGGAGGAGAGCGCGAGCTTCGAGCGCCGCATCGAGCGCGAGCCGCATGGCGTCGTCTTCGTCATCGCCCCGTGGAACTACCCCTACATGACGGCGATCAACACTGTGGCGCCGGCGCTGATGGCCGGTAATACGGTCGTCATCAAGCATGCCTCGCAGACGCTGCTGGTCGGCGAGCGGCTAGTACGCGCCTTCGTCGAGGCAGGCGTGCCGGAGGATGTCTTCGTCAACCTCTTCCTCGACCATGACACCACCTCGGCACTGATCGCCGCCGGCAAGTTCAACTTCATCAACTTCACCGGCTCGGTCGAAGGCGGACGCTCCATCGAGCGCGCAGCCGCAGGCACCTTCACCGGGCTCGGCCTCGAGCTCGGCGGCAAGGATCCGGGCTACGTCATGGAGGACGCCGATCTCGATGCGGCTGTCGACACGCTAATGGATGGCGCCACCTACAATTCCGGACAGTGCTGCTGCGGTATCGAGCGCATCTACGTCCATGAGTCGCTATACGACCAGTTCGTGGAAAAATCGGTCGCCTGGGTCTCGAACTACAAGCTCGGCAACCCCCTGGAGCAGGAGACGACGCTGGGGCCGATGGCGAACAAGCGTTTCGCCAAGGTGGTCCGCGAGCAACTCTCGGATGCCGTTTCGCGTGGCGCGAAGGCGCTGGTCGATCCGAAGCTCTTTCCGGCCGATGACGGCGGCGCTTATCTTGCGCCGCAGATTCTCGTCGACGTTGACCATTCCATGACCTTCATGACGGAGGAGACCTTCGGTCCGGCCGTCGGGATCATGAAGGTGAAGAGCGACGATGAGGCGATCTCCCTGATGAACGACAGCAAGTACGGCCTGACGGCATCGCTCTGGACGCAGGATGCCGAAAGGGCGGGGCGGATCGGTCGCGAGATCGAAACTGGTACCGTCTTCATGAACCGCGCCGACTATCTCGATCCGGCGCTTTGCTGGACCGGCGTCAAGGAGACCGGCCGTGGTGGCTCGCTCTCCGTCCTCGGCTTCCACAACCTGACAAGACCCAAGTCCTACCATCTGAAGAAAGTCACGAAATGAACATCGTCGCGAACTGGAGCTATCCGACCGCCGTCAAGCTCGGCCGGGGCCGGATCAACGAACTGGCCGACGCCTGCAAGTCGCTCGGCATGAAGAAGCCGCTTCTGGTCACCGATCGTGGACTTGCCTCGATGGCGATCACCGGTCATGCGCTGGATGTTCTGGAGGAGGCGGGCCTCGGTCGTGCGATCTTCGCCGATGTCGATCCCAACCCGAACGAGAAGAACCTGGAAGCAGGCGTGAAAGCGTTTCGCGATGGCGGGCACGACGGCGTGGTGGCCTTCGGCGGCGGTTCGGGCCTCGACCTCGGCAAGGCGGTCGCCTTCATGGTTGGTCAGACACGGCCGGTCTGGGATTTCGAAGATATCGGTGACTGGTGGACGCGCGCCAGCACCGAGGGCATTGCACCGATCGTCGCGGTGCCGACGACCGCCGGCACTGGGTCGGAAGTCGGTCGCGCCTCGGTGATCACCAATTCCGAGACGCATGTGAAGAAGATCATCTTCCATCCGAAGTTCCTGCCCGGCGTCGTGATCGCCGATCCTGAACTGACGGTCGGCATGCCGAAGATGATCACCGCCGGCACTGGCATGGACGCTTTCGCCCACTGCCTGGAAGCCTATTGCTCGCCCTTCTACCACCCGATGAGCCAGGGGATTGCGCTTGAGGGCATGCGGCTGGTCAAGGAATTCCTGCCGCGCGCCTACAGGGACGGGACTGATATCGAGGCACGCACCAACATGATGTCCGCTGCGGCCATGGGGGCGGTTGCCTTCCAGAAGGGTCTCGGCGCGATCCATTCGCTGTCGCATCCGATCGGTGCCATTTACAACACGCATCATGGCATGACGAACGCGGTTGTCATGCCGCCGGTGCTACGCTTCAACCGGCCGGCGATCGAAGAGAAGATCGAGCGTGCGGCCGCCTATCTCGGTATCAGCGGAGGCTTCGACGGCTTCTACGACTATGTCCTGTCGCTGCGGGCGGAACTCGGCGTACCGGAAAACCTGACGGCGATGGGCATCGGTCAGGATCGAATCGATGAGCTCGCCGCCACGGCGATCGAGGATCCCAGCTGCGGTGGCAATCCTGTGCCGATGACGCTGGAAAACACTCGGCAACTCTTCGTCGACTGCTTCTGAAGCCGATCCGCTTGGCCAACCGGGAAGCCCCGAAGCCGATACTTCGGGGCTTCTTCATGCCGCAGCGACAAGTTACCCCTTATATCGTTGATTGCTAAATTTACCCTTTGTTAACCATGATTAAGCAAGGTGGCCGTCAATGCACCATGCCTCCCAGGTGCGCATCTGAGCGATGCGGCTCATGCCCTTCAAGGATCGAGAATGCCCGTAATTTCCTTTGCCAACGCCAAGGGCGGTGCCGGAAAGACCACCGCAGCACTTTTGCTCGCCACCGAACTGGCCAGTCAGGGCCACCGCGTGGCAATCATCGACTGCGACCCGCAGCAGTGGATCACCCAGTGGGCGGAGATTTCCGGCCCGCTCCATAATCTGGAGGTGATCTCTCAGGTGTCCGTCGCGTCCCTGCAGTGTCATCTGCGAGAAATGCGGGATCAGGTTGATTTCTTCGTTATCGATCTAGCGGGTGCGAGGGACGCACTTGTAACGACCGCGATCGGCCTGTCGGACCATGTCATGATCCCCGTCCAGGGCTCGGCCATGGATGCGAAGGGTGCAGCCCAGATCCTCGACCTTCTGGCTTTGATGAAGGAAAAGGCCAATCTTGCCATTCCCCATTCCGTTGTCCTCACCCGCGTCGCGTCCATGGTCACGACCAAGGCGCTGCTGGCGATCAAGGGGCTTCTTGCCGCCCGCGGCGTGAACGTCCTGAACACTCCCATCGGCGAACGCATCGCCTTCAAGGAACTCTTCGAGACGGGGGGTACACTGCGTACTCTGGATGCCGCAAAGGTGAGCAACCTTGACAAGGCGCGGGAGAACGCCGCCGCCTTCGCCCAGGAAGCGGTGCGCCTGATGCCGGCAAGGGTTGTCCGCTCGGGAAAATCGCGGCTGGTCGCCTCAGGACGCTTGGCAGCCTGAACTGACCGTAAGACCTGCTCCCACGAAAAAGGCGCCAGAGGCGCCTTTTTCTATTCCACGAACTCGACGCTGACGCCGGGCTTGACCATCTTTGCCAGTTCGGTCGCGTCCCAGTTGGTCAACCGAATACAGCCATGGCTGTTGGTCTTGCCGATCTTCGACGGCTCCGGCGTACCATGGATCCCGTAGCTCGGCTTGGAGAGGGCGATCCAGACCGTTCCGACCGGCCCATTCGGGCCAGGCGGAATCTGCAGGATCTTGTCGTTGTTGCCCTGCTTGAAGTTGACTTTGGGATTGTAGGTATAGCCCGGGTCGAGCGCTACGCGTTCCACCGTATGGGTCCCGGTGGGCGAGGGGGTGTCGGTCGAGCCGATCGTGGCCGGATAGGCGGCGATCAGTCCGCCGTCGTCACCATAGGCGAAGACCTGCTTCTTGCTCTTGTCGGCGACGATGCGAGTGACGTTACCCTTCTTCGGCTGTCCGGGATTGACGACCTTGATGATCGTGCCGGGGATAGAGAAGTCCTTGCCTGGATTCAGGGCCTTCAGGTAGCTCTCGTCCATGTGGAACTGCTCGGCGAGCTTTTCGCTGGTCGAGGTATAGGACATGGCTGGCATCTGGGCCTTCTGCCCGTAATCGTCCGGAATGGATGCGACGAAGGGGCCCGCCGCATCGGCAGCGGTGATCGTGTAGTCGACGATGGGCAAGCCGCCGGAATAGGCGAGCCGTTGCAGGATATCCTCGGAGTTGTTGGGATCTAGTGTTTCGCCCGTCATCTCCTGCCAAGCGGCGATCGCCTTGTTGACGTTATCGCCGAGATGACCATCGATGACGCCGGGAGAGATGCCTTCCCGGTCGAGGAAGACCTGCAGGGCGGCAATCTCCGCCTGCGGCTTCTTGGTGACCGCGATGATTGGCTTCTCCGCTTCCATAGGCTGGGCCGGCTGCCGATCGCGCTCGATAGACGCGAAGTCATCCTGCGGTTCATCCGGGAAGGGCTGATCCTCAAGGGGTAGTCGGGTAATGGAGCCGCGATCCGGCACCGTGCCGGTTATTTCTCCTGGCTCGCCTGGGCGGTATTCGCGGTAATCCCGGTATCCTGCCTCGTCGCGGTAGCGGCGATAGTCCGACGGTGGCGGCGGGTACCGGTCGATGCCACGCGAACCATAGCCGTCCCGTGACACTTCGGTGGCAATCACTTCGCCATATCGGTCGATGAGCATCCGGCGTCCTGAGCGGTCGCGGGTAATCACCACGTCGCCCTGTTCGGGCACATAATCCAGGATACTGCCGTCGGGTGCGACGAGAAGCGTATCGCTAGCGTATGGATCGTAGATCACCTGGGCGGAGACCACCGAAGCGCCCTGCGCCACCAAGGCTGCAATACCGAGACCAGCAGTGAGAAGCCGTTTCACGTTGTCACCGACCTTCTTGTTGAACATGAATGAAATCACCGAACGGGATAAACGTTCCGGCCGGTACTTCGCCTGCCACAGACAAGCGAATTTTGACGCTAGTGTGAAAAAGGTGAATTCGTGGTGAACGTGACGTTAACATTCGATCACGTTCTGGTAACGGAGTCGTTCTTGGATCTGGAGAAGTGAAATGAAGGTCTTTTCCGCAGCTGCTGGTCCTCGCCTCTTTCTGGACGACAGCTCCGTCCTCGACATTGGCTCCTGTTTCATCGGCAAGGTCGACATCGCTCCGGGTCGGGCGATCCCGGATGACGGTGATCCGAGGATAGATCACGCCCTTGAGGGTTTCCTTTTCACCTGCGGCCCTGACCATATCCGCCATCCCGAACCGATCGAGGGTCGAAAGGATGGGAGCAGGTACCCGTTGCATGGCTCCTTCTCGTCGCATCCTGCGCAGATCCTCTTCTGGGATTGCCAGGACGGGGATGCCGAGTGCCGGGCGACGGTTCCGGTCGCTCTTGCCGACGGGGGGAACGCGCTCCTCGAACGTCATTGGCGCATCGACGGCGAGAGCGGGGAAGTATGCCTCTCCGATCGCCTCACCAATACGGGTACGAAGTCGTTTCCGCCGCTCCACATGTATCACATGAATATCGGAGCCTGGCTGTTCGACGGTAAGGTCCGATTGAGCGGCAAGATGCTGGAAAACGGCAGCCTTCCCTGGAACTTCGGGGAGGATCCGGGCGGTGTATTCTGTGTTCCCGCGGTGCAGGAGGGGGAGGACTGGGCTGAAATCGCGCTCGGACCGATTGCGGCCATCGGCGGACTCACCCTCAAGGTGAAGTTCCGGACAGACACGCTGTCGTGGCTGCAGATATGGCGCAACCAGCAGGCACCGGCACACGTGGTCGGAATTGAACCGGTCTCGCACCGCTGGGTCGGTCGCCACGAACTGGCAGAGCGCGGGGAACTGAAGACGCTGTGGCCCGGCGAGAGCATCGATTACGCCCTGCGCTTCTGCTTCGCCTGACCCCGGCTCGATTGACGCCCTGCCGGCTGCGGCGTAAGGGATCACCCCAGACAACGAGCCGGAGGAACGAGCCCATGGATATCCGCCAGATCAACGACGAATACGCCGTGACCGGACAGATCCGCATCGAGGATCTCGAGGAGATCAAGGCGATGGGGTTCAAGTCCATCGTCTGCAATCGGCCGGACGAGGAGGAACCGGGCCAGCCGCGCTTCGCAGATATTGCCGCCAAGGCGGAAGAACTTGGCCTTGAGGTGAAGCATGTACCGGTGGGCCGCATGGGTGTCGACGCGCAGGCGGTTGACGGCATGGTGGACGCGCTTGATGAAATGCCGCGGCCAATGCTTGGCTATTGCCGCTCCGGCGCCCGCTCCACGGCGATCTACGAAAAGAGCCAGCATCTGCGCGGCTAGTCTTCCCGCGGCCGGTTCCGCCGGCCAGTCTTCAGCTTGAAACCTTCCAGGAGCATTTATGAGCATCAAGCGCATCGAACAGGGCGTCCGCATGAGCGGCGCTGTCGTCCACGGGGACACCGTCTATCTCTCGGGCCAGGTCGGCGAGGGCGAGACGGTCAAGGAGCAGTGCGAATACGCATTGCGCGAGGTCGATCGCCTGTTGGCTGCCGCAGGCTCCGACAAGTCGAAGATCCTGCAGACGCTGATCTATCTCTCCGACATGTCCTATTTCGCCGAGATGAATGCTGTCTGGGAAGCCTGGGTCGATCCGGCCAATACGCCGGCGCGCGCGAC
Source organism: Pseudorhizobium flavum (assembly GCF_902502825.2). The sequence continues at coordinate 2,255,038 of NZ_LR723670.1, read as the reverse complement.
CAGCGAAGCCAAGCTCGCAGCGCCGAAGTACAAGGTCGAGTTCACGGTCACCGCCGCCATCTGAGCCGTGACAATCTGATTGCGAAAGCCGGCGCATCTGTCTGATGCGCCGGCTTTTTCGTATCAGGCCTTTTCGCGGATCTGCGTCAGCGTTCGGGTCGGCGTGATCGCCTCCGCGTCCAGCTTGACCTCGATGATCGCCGGCTTGCCGCTCGCTCGCGCCCGTTCGAAGGCTGCAGCGAAGCCTTCGGTCTTCTCGACCAGCTCTCCATGCCCGCCATAGGCCTTGGCGAAGGCGACGAAGTCTGGGTTCACGAGGTCGGTTGCGCTGACGCGACCGGGATATTCCCGCTCCTGGTGCATGCGGATCGTGCCATATGTGCCGTTGTTCACCAGCACCGTGATGATCGGCAGGTTGTAGCGAACCGCGGTGATGAATTCCTGGCCGTGCATCATGAAGCAGCCGTCCCCGGCAAAGCAGATCACCTCGCGCTCTGGGAAGAGCTGCTTGGCGGCCACCGCGGCAGGCAGGCCATAGCCCATCGACCCGGACGTCGGAGCAGCCTGGGTGTTGAACTTTCGGAAGCGGTGGAAGCGGTGCACCCAGGTGGCGTAGTTGCCGGCACCGTTGGCGAAGATCGCGTCTTCTGCGGTGTTGGCGTCCAGCCATTCCATGATCGGGCCCATCTGCACCGATCCTGGTCCTGTCCTCGGCGGTGTCGACCACTTCAGGTAGGCATCATGCATGGCGGACTTACGCTCGGCCCAAAGCGGTGCTGCGGGTGGCTCAAGTCCCGAAAGCGCCGTGGTGAACTCGGCAGGAGCCGCGCAGATCGCCAGGTCCGGGCGGTAGACGCGACCGAGTTCCTCGGGGTCAGGATAGACATGGACGAGCTTCTGCGCCGGGTAGGGGATGTCGATCAGGGTGTAGCTTGAAGACGGCATTTCCGACATGCGTGCGCCGACGAGGACGAGCAGGTCGGAGTCCTTGATCTCCTTTGCCAGTGCCGGATTGATGCCGATACCGACATCGCCTGCATAGCTCGGATGCAGGTGGTCGAACAGCATCTGGCGCCGGAACGAGCAGCCGACCGGTACCTTGAAGCGGCTGGCGAATTCCTGGAATCCAGCCACGGCTTCCTCGGTCCAGCGCGTGCCGCCGAGGATGAACATCGGCCGCTGCGCTTCCTTCAGCATGGCCTCGAACTGCTTCATCTGGCTGGGGCCGGGATGGGCCTCCACCGGCATGTAGGGCTGCGCCGCGGGAGCCTCGACCTCGTCCACCAGCATGTCTTCCGGCAGGGTCAGCACGACAGGGCCGGGGCGTCCCGAGGTTGCGACGGCGAAGGCACGTGTGACGAATTCCGGGATGCGGCGGGCATCATCGATCTCGCCGACCCATTTGGCGAATTCGGTGAAGGCCCGACGGTACTCGACTTCCTGAAAAGCTTCGCGCTCGCGGGCGTCACGCTGGACCTGTCCGATGAACAGGATCATCGGGATCGAATCCTGCCGGGCGATGTGCAGGCCCGCAGACGCATTGGTTGCGCCCGGCCCGCGCGTCACCATGCAGATGCCCGGTTCGCCTGTGAGCCGGCCCCAGCAATCGGCCATCATTGCCGCGCCGCCTTCCTGACGGCAGACGAGGACGTCGATGCCGCTGTCATAGAGCGCATCGAGGACTGCCAGGTAGCTTTCCCCCGGCACGCAGGATACGCGCCTGACCCCGTTTGCCTTCAGCGCCTCGACGATCAGTTGGCCACCTGTCTTCATCGGTTCTTCCCCTTCATTTCGATAGAGTCCAGTTCCGCCAGCACGGTGGCGGTATGTTCGCCAAGCCCGGGGCTCGGCCGGTCGTAGCGCAGCGGTGTTTCCGACAGCACGATCGGGCTGCGTACGCTCGGGATGACCGTGCCGTCTGCTGCCTTAAGATCGACGCGCAGTCCGCGCGCCTTGATCTGCGGGTCGTCGAACATCTCGGCGATGGTATTGATCGGACCGGCCGGCACGGCGTTGTCGCCGCAGGCTGCAAGCAGTTCGGCCTTGGTCCATTTTTCCGTCTCGGCCAGGAGATTGCGCCGGACCTCGACCCGGTTGGCGACGCGGGCCTTGTTCGTGGCGAAGCGCTCGTCGTCGGCGAGGTGTTCCGCGCCAAGAAGCGTGCAGAAGCGCCGGAACTGCCCGTCATTGCCGACCGCGAGGATGATGTGGCCGTCGGCCACTGGGATCACCTCATAGGGGCTGATGTTCGGATGTGCGTTGCCGAGGCGGGAAGGGGCCGTGCCTGAGATCAGGTAGTTCATGTTCTGGTTCGCGAGAACGGCCGACATCACGTCCAGCAGCGCCATGTCCACAAGCTGGCCTTCGCCCGTCTTCATCGCGTGGATCAACGCCGCCTGGATGGCGGTGACGGCATAGATGCCGGTGAAGATGTCGGCGATCGCTACGCCCGCCTTCATCGGCTGGCCGCCCGGTTCGCCGGTGATCGACATGAAACCGGACATGCCCTGGACGATGTAGTCGTAGCCGGCCAGGCCGGCATAGGGACCATCCTGGCCGAAGCCAGTGATGGAGCAGTAGACGAGCTTCGGGTTGATCGCCTTCAGGCTCTCGTAATCAAGGCCGTATTTCTTCAGGCCGCCCAGCTTGAAGTTCTCGATCACCACGTCGGCGGTCGCCACGAGGCGGCGAACGATCTCCTGTCCTTCCTCCGTCTTGAGGTCCACCGCAATCGAGCGCTTGCCGCGGTTGGTGGAGTGGTAGTAGGCGGCCGACAGGTTTTCGCCGTCCTTGCCTTCCACAAAAGGAGGGCCCCAGGCGCGGGTGTCGTCGCCTCCGTCGGGATTCTCGACCTTAATCACGTCGGCGCCCATGTCGGCCAGCATCTGTCCGGCCCAGGGGCCGGCGAGAACGCGAGCGAGTTCGATGACGCGGATGCCGGCAAGAGGAGGTTTCTTCTGGTTATTCTGGGTCATGGTGTGCTGATCCGGGACGCGACCGAGGTTTCGGCGGCCGTTACGGGTTTGGCTGCGACGCGCCGTTCGCGCCAGATGATGTAGAGGCCGGAGCCGATGATGATCGCGATGCCGAGCCATTTCACGGCATCCGGAAAGTCGCCGAAGACGAGCCAGCCAAACAGGGTTGCCGAAACAATCTCGAAATACTGGAGCGGGGCAAGCACCGAGGCCGGCGCGACACGATAGGCATAGACGGCGAGAATGCCGGAAAGCGCTGCGAAGAAGCCGACGCCGACCAGCCAGAGAAGGACGGTGAGGTCAGGCATCGAGGTAGCAAGGAAGTCCACCTCCGCCATGTCTCCCACCAGAAGTAGCAGGGCGCAGATCGGGATGCCCCACAGCGACATCTGGAATTGCATGGCCCAGGGGTTTTCACGCGGTGCGAGCGCCCGGGTCATCAATGCAAATACCGCAACACAGAAGGCGGTGATGACCGGCAGGACGGAGATCAATCCAACCTCTTCAAAGCTGGGGCGGATCACGATCATCGCTCCGATGAAACCAACGCCACAGGCGGTATAGCGTCGCCAGCCGATCGTCTCGCCGAGGAAAATGCTGGCAAGAATGGTCAGGATGATCGGTTCGACGAAGAAGATGGCGATCGCGTCTGCAACCGGCATGACGGCGAGGGTGGCAACGAAGCAGATCATGGACAGGGTTATGATCGCGGCGCGGACCGCATGGTAGGCACTCATGCGCCAGGAGAAATTCCGCCAGAGCCCGTTCCACAGCACGATCGGCAGCATGAACAGGGCCTGGAACAGGAAACGCGCAGCGGTGATCATCGTGGGTGATGTCGTGCCGGTCGCGAGCTTGGAAAAGATATCGATCAGGGGTGCCGCCAGCATGGCCAGCAGCATCAGCAGGAGGCCGTTGACGATAGCCGTCGTGGGTGCGGATGGCGTGGCGAGGCCACCGGCCTGTGAGGTCATGCTTTCCACTCTTGCGCAACGCGGAGCGCCCGACGCCGCTGCCGCGCATAACCTATATCCAACCAGGAGAGGGAAGACACTTGAGGAAATGTCATTAGTTCATTCCGTTTGAGAGGCGACTGCGGCCCGCGCCCAGTGCACGAAGTCGTCCATCGCCTCCCGCCGGACAATCTCCTTCAGCGTTTCATGACGCGTGCCAGGCCAGATCCGGCTGGTGACCCGCTGGAAGCCTCTCCGGTGGAATTGGTCCTCAAGCCACAGGACTTCCCGGCCTTTGTTCGTCGCGGGGTCATCTTCCCCACCGACAAGATGGATGGGGAGGCCACGGGGCAATCGACCAAGAACGGTTGGCCCCCGGAACGTGAGACGAAGGATATCCAGCCAAAGCGATATACTGGCATCGAAGCCGCACAGAGGGTCGGCGAGATAGGCATCGACTTCAGCGGGGATGCTGTTCAGCCAGTCGGATTCGGTCCGCCAGTTCGGTATCGAGCGGCCCCAACTGCGGAAGGTGGCTCTCGGGAGAATTGCGCTCGGGACGTCGGCGCCCATCAGCGCCTTTTCGATATGCAGCACGAGCTGCGCGAGACGGCCCGCCACCTCCTGGTTGAAGTTGGAATTCCAGATGGCGAGCCCCTGGAAACCTTCCGGGTGATCACTGGCGACGTTCAAGGCGATGAGGCCTCCCATGGAATGGCCGAAGAGGATCACCGGGAGGCCGGGATGAGCATCCGTTGCGAGATTGCGCATCGCCCAGACATCATCCAGGGCCTTGGCAGCGCCGTCCCGCACGGCAAATCGGCCCCTGACGGCATCTGGTGCCGTCGTTTCACCATGCCCACGATGATCATGGACATAAACGTGGAAGCCGTTGGCGCCCATTGAATGCGCGAAGTCGCCGTATCGACCGGAATGCTCGACCATTCCGTGGCAGATCAGGAGAACGCCGCATGCGGCGCCGGAGGCCGCCTGGTGACGATAGGCGAGGCTTGCGCCCGTCGGGCTTTCCAGCCTCCTGGTTTCCTCGAACATTCTTGCGCCCCCTCTGCTCGCGCATTGCTCCCGGCGCCCGTTTCGCCTAGATAGCGTCCAAACCCCCAGACGCCGGAGTATTTTTCTGATGGCACGTCAGTTCATTTATCACATGGCCGGACTGAACAAGTCCTACGGCAACAAGAAGATTCTCGAAAACATTCACCTGTCCTTCTATCCGGATGCCAAGATCGGCATTCTCGGCCCGAACGGCGCCGGCAAGTCGACCGTGTTGAAGATCATGGCGGGGCTGGACAAGGAGTGGACCGGCGAGGCCTGGCTTGCCGAGGGCGCCACGCTCGGCTATCTGCCGCAGGAGCCGCAGCTCGACGAGAGCCTCAACGTCTTCGGCAACGTCATGGAAGGTGTCGCCGACAAGAAGGCGATCCTCGACCGCTACAACGAACTGATGATGAACTACTCCGACGAGACGGCGGAGGAGGGTTCCAAGCTCCAGGACATCATCGACAGCCAGAACCTCTGGGACCTGGAAAGCCAGGTCGAGATGGCAATGGAGGCCCTGCGCTGCCCGCCGGGCGACGCGACCATCGATAATCTTTCAGGCGGCGAAAAGCGTCGTGTGGCGCTCTGCCAGCTGCTGCTGCGCCAGCCCGACCTGCTGCTTCTCGACGAGCCGACCAACCACCTAGACGCCGAGACGATCGCCTGGCTCGAAAAGCACCTGCGCGAATATCCGGGCGCCATCCTGATGGTTACCCACGACCGCTACTTCCTCGACAATGTCACCGGCTGGATCCTCGAGCTCGACCGTGGCCGCGGCATTCCCTACGAGGGCAACTATTCCGCATATCTCCAGGCCAAGGCGAAGCGTCTGGCGCAGGAAGAGCGCGAGGAAGGCAGCCGCCAGAAGGCGCTGTCGCGCGAGCAGGAGTGGATTGCCTCGAGCCCGAAGGCGCGTCAGGCGAAGTCCAAGGCCCGTATCCGCGCCTATGACGAACTGGTTGCCGCGGCCGAGAACCGCCGTCCCGGCGAAGCCCAAATCATCATTCCAGTCGGCGAGCGGCTCGGCAATGTCGTCATCGAGGCGGAGAACATCTCCAAGACCTATGGCGATCGCGTGCTGTTCGAGAACCTGAGCTTCAAGCTGCCACCGGGCGGCATCGTCGGTGTGATCGGACCGAACGGCGCCGGCAAGACGACGTTGTTCCGGATGATCACCGGTCAGGAAAACCCGGATACCGGCTCGATCAACATCGGCGAGACCGTCCACCTCGGCTATGTCGACCAGAGTCGCGACTCGCTCGATGGTTCGAAGAATGTCTGGGAAGAGATCTCCGGCGGCAACGACATCATCAAGCTCGGCAAGTACGAGATGAATTCCCGCGCCTATTGCGGCGCCTTCAACTTCAAGGGTGGCGACCAGCAGCAGAAGGTCGGCAACCTGTCCGGCGGCCAGCGCAACCGCGTGCACCTCGCCAAGATGCTGAAGGCTGGCGGCAACGTCCTGCTCCTCGACGAACCGACCAACGACCTCGACACGGAAACGCTGTCGGCGCTGGAAGACGCACTGGAAAATTTCGCCGGCTGCGCCGTCATCATCAGCCACGACCGCATGTTCCTGGATCGCCTGGCGACCCATATTCTCGCCTTCGAGGGTGACAGCCATGTGGAATGGTTCGAGGGCAACTTCGAGGACTACGAACAGGACAAGATCCGCCGGCTGGGACCGGAATCGGTCAACCCGAAGCGGGTCACCTACAAGCGGCTGACGCGCTGATCCGCACTATCATGCCTGCTGACGGGCCGCCCATGGGTGGCCCGTTCTGTGTCGCAATATTCTTCGACGACGGCGAAATATAAGCATTTATTAGCACAGGTTCGCTAGCAACGAACATGCAGTGGATGGGAACGCTGCGTGTGACGTCATGAGGACGACCGTCGAGGAAGTTTCATGACTCTCATCCAGCGCCTTTCCTTCCGCCAATCCCTCACCATTCTGACCGTTGCGCCTCTAGCCGCTGCAATCTCATTTGGTGGCTGGCTGACCTACGAAGTCTACAAGGAGCGCTCTGCCGCCCAGAATGCGGTGCTGCTGGAGCGTGTCGCGAGAGCAGGCGGCAAGCTCGCCGTCCTCGTGCCCGCGGAGAGCGGCGCGACGGCAGACCAGCGCCCGGCTGCGCGCAAGGCAACGGACGAGACGAAGGACGCGCTTCTCAAGGCGTATGACGACGTCCTTGCGGCAGGTTTCAACGATCCTGCACTTGCGGCCTTCGTTGAGAATTTCAAGGAACGTTTCGCCAGGATCCCCGGCTATCGGCAGGAGGTCGATGCGGGCACGGCGAGTTCAATCAGTGCGCTGCAGGTCTTGCAGCCGGCCGTTGCGGCCGGTGCCGAGATCACTCGCCGCGCGGGTGCCATGTCCGAGGACAGCGATTTCGCGCGGGCTGCGGCCGGTTACTACGCGATGATGCAGGTCGGCGACGGCTACCAGATGCTGAACAGACTTGCCGGCGAATACGCCAAGGGGCCGCTCGGCATGGAAGCCATGAAGATGTTCATGCGCAGCGCCGGGCTGCTGGCTGCCTATACGGCGCCCTTCCGCGAATCGGTGCCTGCCGACATTCTCGCCGAATATGATGGGTTCTTTGCCAGTGCTTCCGGCCAGACGGTCGAGCGCGTCCGCGGGTTGATGGCCAAGAACGAAGCCTACACGCCGGCTCCCGGCGAGGTCGATCTCTGGGTGAAGGCAAATCTCGACCGTCGGGCCTTCGTTTCCGCCCTGACGGATCGGACCGGCGATCGGATGACCCAACTGGTACAGGAGAAACTATCATCTGCCACGACCTACCTGACCGTGCTCGCGGCATCGATGCTCTTCTTCGTCGCCTGCGTCATCGCGTTGAGCTTCGCGGTGACCCGCAACTTCTCCAGGACTCTCACCGGCATCGGCGATCGTATGAAGACGCTCGCCGACGGAGATACCGCCCGGACGATTCCCTATGTGGAGCGCAGGGACGAGATTGGTGGCATGGCGCGTTCCGTCGAGGTGTTCCGACAGGCGGCGATCCGTAATGCCGAGCTTGAGGCCGAGCAGGCTCATGGCCGCGAACAGGCCGAGCGTGACCGCGTCGAGATGCAGCGGCGCGCGGAGGAAGAGGCGGAGCAGCGCCTCAACCAGGCGACCGGTGCCCTGGCAGCCGGTCTGAGGCGTCTGGCAAGCGGCGACATGCTCTGTGAAATCGAGCAGCCTTTCGCTTCACAGTTCGAGCCGCTTCGTAACGACTTCAACACTTCGGTGTCTCAGCTGCGCCAGGCGCTTGCCAGCGTCGGGAACTCCGTTTCGACCGTTACCGGCGGCTCCAGGGAGATATCGGAAGCATCCGACAATCTTTCGCGGCGCACCGAACAGCAGGCTGCCTCGCTGGAGGAGACGGCTGCAGCTCTCGAGGAGATCACCTCGAATGTCAGCGCAACGTCGCGACGGACGGATGAAGCCCGCCAGGTCGTCCGGGATGCCCGGGCACGCGCGGACCAGTCTGGCCAAGTGGTTCGCAATGCGGTCGCTGCAATGGAACGCATCGAGCATTCTTCCAAGCAGATTGGCCAGATCATCTCGGTCATCGACGAGATTGCCTTCCAGACCAATCTTCTGGCTCTCAATGCCGGTGTCGAGGCTGCCCGTGCGGGCGAGGCCGGCAAGGGCTTTGCCGTCGTTGCCCAGGAAGTGCGCGAACTGGCGCAGCGTTCCGCCAAAGCGGCGAAGGAGATCCAGAGCCTGATCGACAATTCGGCACTTGCCGTCGGCGAAGGGGTCCGCCTCGTCAACGATACGGGCGAAGGACTCGGAGTGATCGAGCAACTCGTGCAGGCGATCAACACCCATATGGATGCGATCGCGACCGCGGCACAGGAGCAGGCGGTCGGGCTTACCCAGGTGAATACCGCGGTCAACCACATGGACCAGGCCACCCAGCAGAATGCCGCCATGGTCGAGGAAATGAACGCGGCGGGCGCAAATCTGGCGCAGGAAAGCGCAACTCTCAACGCGCTCCTGTCCCAGTTCAAAGTCGGCAACGCGGTGCAGGATCTGCGGACTACTGCAGGGCGGATGGGCGCCCCCGCTACGCCCGCGGCCGCGGCACGCGCGACGGTTCCGCTGCCGACAGCGTCCGCCAAACCTCGTCCGGCAGTTCGTGCTTCCGCGAGCGGTGCTGCGCTGGCCCAGGCGCCGTCGGACGATTGGCAGGAGTTCTGATTGCGACGACGACTAGTGAAAGGGCGGCCATAGTGCCGCCCTTTTGCATTTTCATGCAGTATGGGTTTGAGGGTTGCCTTACTGGCGGATAAGATATAAACATATCTTTATATCTTGATTGCGAAGGCGACTGTAATGGGGCACTCCCTCGATACCTTGGTGGACGTACTGAAAACTGCCGGTGAACCCACCCGCTTCCGCCTGCTCGCGCTCGTGGCTGCCGGCGACCTCACCGTCACTGATCTTACCGAAATCCTTGGCCAGTCGCAGCCGCGCATTTCCCGGCACCTGAAGCTGCTCGCCGAAGAAGACCTGATCGAGAGATACCAAGAGGGGGCCTGGGCCTATTTCCGTCTCAAGCGGGAGGGCACAGCGGCCGCGCTCGTCCGGACGTTGCTCATTGCGGTTTCCATTGATGACCCGATTCTCGCACGTGACCGGGAGCGCCTGGCGACGGTGAAGCAGGCGAGGGCGGAACGGGCGCAGGCCTATTTCAGTCGCAATGCCGCCGAGTGGGACGAGTTGCGTCGCCTGCATGTCAGCGACGCCGTCGTCGAGAAGGCGCTGCTGAAGCTGGTCGGACGCACGCCGGTGGATTCGCTGCTCGATCTCGGAACCGGCACGGGTTGGATCCTCCAGCTGCTTTCCGACGTCTATCGCCGCGCCGTGGGCATAGACGCTAGCCGAGACATGCTCTCCGTCGCCCGGGCCAACCTCGATAAGGCGGGTATCGTGAAGGCGTCTGTGCGGCAGGGCGATATTCTCAATCTGCCGCTCGACGGGCAGGACTTCGACCTCGTCACGATCCACCAGGTCCTTCACTTTCTGGATCAGCCGGAGCGGGCGATAGCCGAGGCGGCGCGCGTCCTTCGTCCCGGCGGACGTCTGCTGATCGTCGATCTTGCGCCTCACAATCTCGAATACCTGCGCGATGAACATGCTCATGTCCGGCTCGGCTTCTCTCACGAGACGATGGCCGAGTGGCTAGAGAAGGTCGGGCTCGATGTGCAGGAGGTTGTTGATCTTGCAGCCGACCGGCAGGGAGGCCCGTCGCTGACCGCGACTGTGTGGCTCGCCAGGGACCGTCGCCTGTTGATCGCCGACGCTCCCGCCGCCAAGGAAATGACTCCGGCCTGAAAGGACTGCCGCCATGACACCGACGCTCCCGCCGCAGAAATCCTTCGGGCTTTCGTTCGAGTTCTTTCCGCCGCGCTCAGCCGATATGGAAGGCCAGTTGTGGGACGCCGTCCTCGACCTCGGCGCCTGGAACCCCGACTTCGTTTCCGTCACCTACGGAGCTGGTGGCTCCACCAAGGCACCGACGCTTTCGGTCGTCCGGCGTCTCATTCGCGAGACCGCTCTTCCGACGGCCGCGCACCTGACCTGCGTGGATGCCTCCCGGGAAGAGACGCGCAGCGTCGTGGAAGAATTCCGCGCCGCCGGTGTGCGCCGGATCGTTGCCCTGCGAGGCGATCCCGCCAGCGGCGTCGGGACCGAGTATAGGCCGCATGCAGACGGCTATGCCAATGCGGCCGAACTGGTGGCGGGATTACGGGAGATCGGCAACTTCGACATCTCGGTCTCCGCCTATCCGGAGAAGCATCCGGAAAGCGCCGACCTTGCCTTCGACATCGAGATGCTGAAACGCAAGGCGGATGCCGGCGCGGCGCGCGCGCTGACGCAGTTCTTCTTCGACAACGATGTCTACGAGCGCTATCTCGATAAGGTGCGGGCCGCAGGCATCGATATGCCGATCGTGCCGGGAATCATGCCGATTCAGAACCTGACGCAGCTGAAGCGTTTCGCCGGGCGTTGCGGGGCCTCAGTTCCTACCTTTCTCGACAGGCGTTTCGAGGGCTATGAAGAAAATCCCGCGGATCGCGCCAAGGTGGCCGCAGATGTCGCTGCCGAACAGATCGATGATCTCCTCAATCGCGGTGTGACCGACTTCCACATCTACACGATGAACCGCTCCGGCCTCATAAACCAGGTGCTGGAGCAGCTAGGCCGGGCGCGGCGCGCCCAGGCGGACGCCGCGGCATGAAAGAAAACGCAGCCCAGGGGAGCTGCGTTTTCGAGAGGCCAAACTGTTATACAGGTGTCACGGATGCCAGATATGTCCCGATGCGGAGAGATTGTGGCGCTCAGATAAAGAGCATGGAAGCCACGAACACAAACGCTGCACCGACTACCAGGACATTAAGAGAGTATGCTCGTCCCATGTCTGCCTCCTTGTGCTGACAGAGGGAGTGTATGTCGGAGTTTCCGCTCTTGAAAAGACTTTTCTGTATTGCGGCGCAACACGCGCAGGGCGGAATCCTCAGGGAAAACTGGGCCAAGCGATTGAATTTGCTAGTTGATGTCCGCGTTAATCTTGATGGATAAATCGTAAAATTTCGGTCGCCGCCTGTTAACGAACGATACAGAGTGTGAGCACGGGAAGCGTCTCAGCTGCTGTGCCGGCTGCGGCGTGACTTCCCTGTGGCCTCCAGAATCCGTCCATCGAGGACCAGGAGGCCGAGTGCGATGAGGGCGAGCCCAACCGTGTCTGTCAGGGCGAGTCGCTCGCCGAGAAAGAGCGCGCCGAGAAGGATTGCGCTCGGAGGAACAAGGAGCGTGACCAGTGATGTATTGGTGGCGCCGGCGAGGGTAAGGATCCGGAAGAAAAGCAGATAGGCGGAGGCGGTGGATATCAGCGCGAGCCCGAGAATGGCGAGGATCGCCGTCGTGCTGGGAACGGGAAGCGTCCAGGGCTGGTCGGCGAGAAGGGCAAGCGGCAGCATCATGAGGGAGGATGCAGTCAATTGCCCGGTGGCTGTGACCGGAGCCGGGATCTGACGGAAGCGCTTGCCGAAGGTGCCGGCAACTCCGTAGCAGATCGCAGCCAAGACCGGCAGCGTGAGTGCCTAAAGCGGAGCATGCGTGGCAGACGTCAAGGCTGGACCAAGCAGGACCGCAGTTCCCGCAAGGCCGGTAAGACACCCAACCATCTTCGCCATGGTGAGCTTTTCGTCTGCGGTCCAGCGGTTGGCGATCAGCACGGTCCAGATCGGCGTGGTCGCGTTGAGAATGGAGGCGAGGCCGGCACCGATCTCCGTCTGGCCGAAGAAGATCAGCGTGTGGGGCAGCGCGTTGTTGATGAAGCCCATGATCGCGAATTCGCGCCAGTGGCTGCGCAGTGTTGCGTAGAGGCCGAAGCGCCCGCGCAGGTAAATGTGCAGGGCCAGCGCCGCCAGCGACAGCCGCAGGAGGACGAGTGTGAAGGGCGGTACTTCCAGCACGGCGATCCGCGCGAAGAAGAAGGACCCGCCCCAGATCAGCCCGAGAAGCATCAGCAGGGACCAAGAGGTCGTCGTCAGGCGAGGGGCGGAGGAGGTCATCGAGATTTCCGTTCGTGTCGCCAAACGCATAGTGGCGCCGGATTAGCGGCGCCACCCAATTCTTGCGAGCGGGTAGGTTTGGTCAAAGAGCCTGCAGCAGCTGTTGTGTCGGCCATCCATCGGCCGGAATGCCGAGCCTCGCCTGCTCCTTCTGAACGGCACGACGGGTGCCGGAGCCGAGGATGCCGTCAACCTTGCCGACATCGTGCCCGAGGGACTGCAGCTTGGTCTGAAGGGCCTTCATCGCCGCGTCGTCCAGTCCCGCTTCGGGATTGCCCTTCTGGTAGGTTGGCGCGCCCATCAGCCGCGTGGCGAAATAGGCCGCCGAGGTGGTGTAAATGAACGACTGATTCCACTCAAGATAGATGTTGAAGTTCGGGTAGGTCAGAAAGGCCGGGCCATTGCGCCCCTGCGGCAGGACCAGTGCCGCAGGCAGGGAGGCGAACCCGGTATTTCCATCTCGCGGCTGAACGCCCATTGCAAACCAGTCGGAAGCCGGCACCTCGTTGCCGAGGCCCGTCTTCTCCCATGGAAGGTCGGCCGGCAGGGTGACTTCCTGTATCCATGGTTCGCCACGGCGGAAGCCGAGGCTCTGGATGAACTTCGCGGCCGTCAGGATGGCGTCCGGCGAACTTTGCTTGACGTTGACATGCCCGTCGCCGTCGCCGTCCACGCCATAGGCGATGATATCCTCGGGCAGCATCTGTACCTGGCCGATCTCGCCCGCCCAGGCTCCGGTATTGGTTGCCGGATCGAGGTCGCCGTGCTGCACCATTTCGATCAGCGCGAGCAATTGAGGCCGGAACAGCTCCGGGCGACGGCAGTCATGCGCCAGCGTCACCAGCGCGTCGCGGGTGTTGAAGTCGCCCTGGACGACCCCAAAGTCGGTTTCCATCGCCCAGAATGCAGCAATGACTCCAGGGGGGACACCGAACTCCTGCTCTGCACGTTGAAAGATATCTGCGTACTGCTTGATCTTCTGGCTGCCGATATCGAGACGCGCCTTGCTGACCGTTCGCTGAGAGAATTCCAGGAAAGTCTGCTTGAAGACACCCTGAGCCCGGTCGCGTGCGAGCACCTTCTGGTCGACCCGTGCGCCGGAAAGTGCGCGGTCCGCGACGTCGGCGGGAATGCCTTTCGCCACCGCTTCCGCCTTGACGCCCTCAAGGAAGACGCCGAGATCTCCGCCGCAGCTCTGGGCAGCTGCAGGCAAGGCGATGCCGCTCGACATGAGGGCCGCGAGGATCAGGCTTCGGACAGACGACATTCGGGTTCTCCATGCAATGAGTGGTGTCATCGTCTCGGCAATCATTGTGACGGAAGCACGGCGCGGGTAGCGCCGGGGTCCGAGCACTCCGTCAGTCGGTCACCGAAGCGACCCAAGCCTGCCAATTCTTCTGCGTTCCCGCAAAGACATTGATGTCCGTATTGCCATTGACGCCTGGCACCACGCCGGTGGCGGTGTACTGCCAGAACGCCCAGGTTCTCGACGCATAGATGTCCTCCGGGTGCGCCGCGGTGGAGCGGACCCAGAAGTGGTAGTCGTCGAAATGGCCGACGAGATTGTCCCGGTGGAAGTCGACGGTGGTGTAGATGATCGGCCGCTTGCCGTAATGGGCCTCGATCCGGTCTATGAAGCGCTGCAGGGAGGCACGGACCGTGGCGGGCGGCGGTCGCAGCTTACAGGTGGGGGAGGCGTGGTTCCATTCTGCATCCAGAACGGGGGGCAGGCGCACGGCTGACTTGGGCACGTTGCGGATGAACCAGTCCGCCTGTTCGTCGGCAGTTGAACAGAAATAGTAGAAGTGGTAGGGCGCGTGCGGAAGGCCCGCAGCAGCCGCGCCACGCCAGTTGCGCTCGAAACTCGAATCCACCCGGTCCTTGCCTTCCGTGGCCTTGATGAACGCAAAGGCGACACCGGACTTCCGCGCTGCCTGCCAGTCGATCTCGCCGTTCCACTTGGAAACGTCGATGCCATGAACGTCATGCAGGTGCGGGTGCCGCTGTCCGAAATCGACAGGATCGTTGTCCCCGAAACGCGGCTTCGCGATCGAGTCGGTGCTGAGCGCGTCATAGGCGGCGACCGTGCAACCGCTGAGCAGGAGCGCCGCCGTCAGGAGCACGAGAGGGAGCCGGTACATGCGCATTCCGTCTGCTTTGTCAGGCGGCGCCGGAGCGGTCCTGCGGTTCTATTCTCGCGCCACATAACGCCGCAAAATGCGTCCGCTGGCAAGGGAGGTCGTCAGCCGCCGCGCTTTCGCAGGATCGCGTGCCAGGCATAGCCGCCGAAGATCTCTTCGAAGATCATGTCGGCGTCGGCTTGCTCCAGCCTTTCCTCCAGTGCCCTCTGCAAACCGTCTCGGGGCGTCACGTGGAAGCGTCTCAGCCACCCGACGAGGAACGACCGGAACCAGCGGGGAAGACCTTCCTGCTGGCCGAAATCGACGATGTGTAGGGAGCCGCAGGGGGCAAGGGCCGCGATGCCGATATCGATCGCGCCCTCCCAATCGGGGATCATTGAGAGGGCGTAGGAGATCAGCACGCGATCGAAACCATCCGTACCGAAGTCAGCCGGGCTGAAACGGGTGGCGTCGGCGCGCAAGAATCCGGGATGGATAGCCCTGTCCTCGAAGTGTCGGCGGGCGCTGGCGAGCATCTCGGCGGAGATGTCGAGCCCGTACAGACGGGCGTCAGGGTAGCGGCGATGAGCGGCAAGGAGGTTGCGACCGGTGCCGCATCCCACCTCCAGCAGGCGCCCCCCGGAAGGCAGCTGCAAACCTTCGATGGCCCGGTCACGGCCCAGGAGGTAGTATTTGCGCGTGAGATCATAGATGTGCCGCTGGTGGCGGTACATGCGATCCATGCGCACGGCGTGCGAAGCATCTTCCTGCCGGGCCTCAGTTTCCGTCATCCGCGCAACTCGTAGATGTGGAAGCCTCCGTAGATCGCCGACCGGTCCTGAAGCGTCAGTTCCTGCGACCTGTCGCTCAGATAGACCCAGCGACGCAGGATCGCGCCGTGAACCCGCCCTTCCAGGATGCTGGGCTCGCCGGCGGTCCGGAAGATCACCCGTGCACCCGGCGCCGCGGTCCGTCCTATTTCCGCCCAGAGTTCGTTCAACTGGTCGTCCGTCATCCAGTCCTGCGCATCGAGAAGAACATACCTATCGACCGAGGCCGCTGGCTTCCTGGCGAGAAGTTCGGTGACGCTCGCATGATGGACAGCCACGCTGTCCACATTCTCCCGGATGGTGAGATAGTTTTCCGGGCGGAGATATGTCGGCGGGCAGCCCTCGCCCTTTTCGGGATAGCGACGAGCAAAGGCCTGCCAGGCGAAATAATTGTCGCGCAGCGGAAAGTGGCATGCGAGCTTTTCCAGCCGCTGGCGCAGGATCGGTGCCATGGTGCGGTCCTCGCTGCTGCGGGCAAGTTCGTCATACTGCTGCGGAGGGATGCCGAGGCCGAAGAGTGAGCTTTTGCGGCTGGTCAGCCAGCGTATCAGGGGCTTGTCGAAAAGTGGCGCGATCTGCGTATCGAAGAAGAGCCGCTGTTCGCGTAGCGAACGCGTCTTGGAAAATTCGGTCAGGTCTACCCCGTGAAGGCGGGCGAGCAGGTGACCTGTGGCGATGAAGCGCCCGAGTAGGCCGCTGCGATAGATGTTCCGGTCGAAGGCGTCGATGCGGCGATGCCCATTCCAACGGCGCCGTTCCCAGTAAGAACGGGTCTGCGGATCGAGATTGGGTGCGAGAAAAATGTCGAATGATGCGCTGTTGCTGCGAACATTCTCCATTCCGAACATCCGCACGACGTCGGCCCGCGAAGGCAAGTGACGGAAGGCCGCAAGCTTCAGCCGGTTGAGCCCGATGTGATGCAGGTTGAGATCCACCACATCGATCCGGCCGGGTGACCGGCTGAGATAGGCGAGGACGTTGCAGCCACCGGAGCCGATGGTGACGAGGCGATGGCCCGACGTCAGCTCCATCGCCGCCATGTCCACGTCCGGGTCTTCCCAGATCTGCGGGTAGACGAGACCGGAGAACAGAATGCCGAACAGTCGCTCTGAAAAGCCCTTCCGGCTGAGGGGGCTGTGCTGCAGGAGCGCGTCCCTGAGCCGCTTGTTGCGAACATAGCCTGCGTCGTGAGTTACATGGGCCATCTCTATCCCCACCCTTGGCGATGCCGTCCAATAGCCCGCGCGTGCAACAGGTAGATGACGACTGTTGTGGCTAACTTCCGAGGCCCCTTTCGCCGGAGAACGTTTGCTGCTTGCATGTCGGACCAGAAGAGGAGACGGTGGATGCGACGTCTGCGCCAGGTGGGGAAGATTGTCGGCGTGCTTGCTGTCCTTGTGGTGGCGGGCGTCGCGCTCTGGCTTTACCTCGCACCACCGGCCTTGCTTCGTGTGGGAGCCGGATACTCGGCGAAGATCGTCTGCTCGAACCTGTTCATTGCCGGGCGCGACGCCGAAGACGTGCTTGCCGTCGATGTCCAGGCGCCCGGGCATCCTCTGCTGCGGTTGATGGAGGTGGATGGGACGGAGCGGCGGGTGAGGGCGTCGTTGCTCGGTCTGTTCGCCGCCAACGAGGCGGTCTACCGCAATGGGCTCGGATGCGCTGTGGCGCCAGAAGGCGAGGTGTCCAACCTTTCCCTGCCGAACCCGACGGCTGCGCTATCGGATGCACCAACTCCTTGGCCCGCCGGAGAACAAGTTGAGTCGGATCTGGCGATTGCGAGGCTTCTCTCTGACAGTGCTTTGACTGGCCCAGGTATGCGGGCGGTCGTCGTGGTCAGGAGCGGAAAAGTCGCGGGAGAAGTCTATGGGCAGGGCTTCTCGCCTGAGACGCCGCTGCTCGGCTGGTCGATGACGAAGACGGTCAATGCGGCCATCGTCGGCACGCTGATCCGGCAAGGACGCCTCTCGCTGTCCGATAGGGCGCTCCTTCCGCAGTGGCGCGGCGACGAACGGGGCGAGATCACACTCGCGCAGTTGCTGGCCATGGAGGATGGTCTGGCCTCGAATGAGAACTATGGCGCTGTCACCGACGTGACGCGCATGCTGTACCTGGAGCCGGACATGGCGGCCTTTGCCGCCGATGCGCCGCTGGTGGCCGAGCCGGGCACGCGCTTCAACTATTCCTCCGGGAGCGCCGTGCTGATCTCGCGCATCTGGATGGACCGTGCCGGAACGCCATCTGCGGCGCTGGCCTATCCGCGCGAAGCGCTCTTCGATCCGTTGGGCATGGAGAGCGCGGTCATGGAAACGGATGCTAAGGGTACGTTCGTTGGCAGTTCCTACATGTATGCGACGGCGAGGGACTGGGCCCGTTTTGCACTCTTCCTGCTTCAGGATGGCGTCTGGGGCGGCGAGCGCCTGCTTCCGGAGGGATTCGTCGCCCGGATGTCGGAGCCCAACGCCACTTCGGAGGGGCGTTACTCGATGATGCAGACGTGGCTGGCGGGAAGAGATGCGGCGGGACTGCCTGGTGACACCTTCTTCCTACAGGGACATGACGGCCAGACGATCGCAGTGATGCCTTCGCGCAACATCGCAGTGGTCCGGCTTGGGCTCACGCCGCGGCGCGACGGCTATGAGGTCCTCCGCCTGGTACGAGAGGTTGTCCGGCTCAGCGAATAGCTACTGCTGCAGGACGTGCAGCATGCCCTTGCGCTTGGCGTCGTAGTAGTAGCCACGCGCGTATAGGCGGATCGCACTGTCGTTGCTGTTGTCGGCGACGAGCCAAGCGCCGCGCAGGTACTTTGTCGCGTACTTGATGTTCGTTTCGGCATCGAGCAGGCCTTCTGGTGGACCGGAATAGCCCATGGACTTCGCGGTCGCGTACTTGATCTGCATGAGACCCCAGTAGCCGTTCTTGTGGTAGGCCTTGGGGTTGTAGCGGCTCTCCCGGTGAACGACCCGATGGATGAGGGATTCGGGAACGCCATAGATTCCGGCATAGCGCTTGATGAGCGCAGAAATCTCCGGCGGGCTCGCGGACGCCGTCCCGGGTAGAGGTTCGCCGGGTGCGGGCGGGAACTGCGTGCGGGTGTCTACGGCCTGCAGCGTCGCAAGAGCAGCCGGCTGCGAGGGCTTCGCGGCATAGGCGGTCGCGGCGATGTCCGGCCGCGGGATCGGAATCGCCGCCTGCAGCGCCTGCATGTCCGGCGTCAGCTCGTCTTCATCCGCCGCCAAGGCCTGTGTGCGGAGCTCGGACGTCGGGGCGGCCAGCGGCTCGGCGGAGGCGGGTGGCGCAAGCAGGTTCGCCGTTGAAGCGCCGACAGCCTGACCGGCCGGAAGCGCTACCGTCTGCAGGGCAGCGGCAGCTGTTGTTGTGGCGACCGGATTGATGGCGGCATAGGCAACTTGGGGAGCCATCTCCGGCGAGGCCATTGCTGCGGTCTGGATCGAGGCGACGGAAGGGCTGTCGGGTACGGCGATATGGATGCGTCCGGTCTTGGCCAGAGGTGCGTCGGGCATGGCCGCCCCCTCGGAGGCGGCTGCGACTTCGCTCATCGCCTGCGCGGTATAAAGCGCCGGATCCGGGGTGCCATCGTCCGGGGAGGGTATGCCCACTCGTGCGGTCTTGCCGGGCGGCGGTTCGACGCTGGAACAGCTGGCAAGCGCCGCCGTCACGGCAAGGGTGGCCAGTGCCGTGCGGCTCAGAAATCGGTTGATCGCCATTGGGTCGCTTCCATCATTCTTGTCGTCCCCGCCGCCCCGACGTCGCCGAACTAACAATTTCATTAACTGATTGCCCCTGGGCGGGCAAGATATCAGGCTGCAATACGCCGATAACCGGCGGTCACGGCACGCCGTGCGATAAATCGCGTGTGCATCTTGTGCGAGGCTGGTCCCGGCAGGGCGGGCCGGCGAATGCGCTCGAGCGCCCAACCGGGATAGATCACATGGACGAGGCATCCGGCCGCCGCTGCGATCAGGAACAACGCCTGCATCTCCATCAGCACCGCCATATTGCCCGACACTGGTGCAGCAAACTGGACGAGCAGGGCAGCCAGCGCCACGACATAGCGCGCCGTCCTGAGGGGAATCCGCACCAGATGAACGAAGGTCGCAAGCCGCTCCTGTTCCGGTAGGTTGTCATTGGCCGCACGCCGTCCGCGGGCTGCCGGCTCCTGGAAGGACCAGACGGCATAGAGCATGAGATAGGCGAGGCCGAGCCAGGCGAGAGGCTCGACTGCGCCGGGCAGCGCCGTGGCGACAATCAGGATGGGTAGTCCCGCAACTGCGAAGGCTGCACCCAACCCCAGTGACACCGCAGGAACGGTGACCAGCGCGGTCCAGCGGCCCTTGTTCAGGGCGTAGCGGGCGACCAGGCTTGCGAGCGGGCCGGGCAGGAGGACGAACGCCAACGTGGCAGCGCAAAAGGCCATCCATGTCTCGATCGTCATTGCGTCCTCCCGAGGCTTCTGTCGGAGGTAGGGCTATCAGGCGGTCCGAAAAGGCTGACCGATGAAATCCATCACCTCGCCAAACCACTTTGCCGACAGATCGAAGTGTTTTCCACCCTTAATTCGGGGAAATTCGATCGTCCTCAACCGCCCCTCCTGGCCCTCGTCGTGACCCGTCACGCCGGAGACCTTGTCCAGCGCACTATCGACCGCAAGGTCCACCATGCTCTGGATGAGGCGCAGGTCGCCGGGATTGGCGGGCGCCGAGCGGGCGAAGTAGCCCGACTTCTGGACCATCGAGCGTTCCGCATGGAGAAGGGATGCGAAGTGCTTCTGGAACCAGTTGCCGACGTTGATGGTGTCGATCTTCACGTGGCCGAATGCATCGCGCTTGACCTCTTCGCCGGATGCTTCGCGCTCTGCCACGATCGCGTCGAGGCAGGCGCCTTCGGAGACGAAGAGCGTCACGTATCCGCGCTCGTCCATGATCCGGCGCAGGCGGTCTGCCTCGGCTTCCAGATCGAAGGCCATTTCCGGCAGGTAAATGCCGTCGATGTTCTTCATCGACGTGTTCATCATCAACTGCTCGACATATTCATTGTGCTCGGTACGCTGGATGTACTTGCGCGCCGTGGCCGCTGTCAGCCACCCGCAATGCCGGCCCATGACCTCGTGGATGACAAGGGTCCGCGGTGCGGCACTCTGTTCATTGCTGACATGGTCGAAGAAATGGGCGCCGACCTCCGCAGCCGTCCAGGCGCCCAGGGACTGCCGGATCGGCACGATGTCGTTGTCGACCGTTTTCGGCAGGCCGACCACGGTCAGGTCGTAACCATTGCCGGCGAGGTATGCGGCGAGGTCCGCGGCCGTCGTGTTGGTGTCGTCGCCGCCAATGGTGTGGAGAATGGTGATGCCATCTTCCGCAAGGCGGTCGGCTGCGACCTGCAGCGGGTTGGCGCCTTCCTTGACAAGGCCGCGCTTCACGCAGTCCGCCGCATTGGTGAGCTTGACCCGGCTGTTGCCGATCGGCGACCCGCCATAGCGATGGAGCAGATGGGCGCGCTCGCGGATGTCCGTGGTGATGTCGATCCGGTCACCCTTGAGCAGGCCCTGGTAGCCGGAGCGGTAGGCAATCAGTTCGATCTCCGGCGCAATATCGGTGTAGCGCTCGATCAATCCACCGACGGCCGATGACAGGCATGGCGCAAGTCCGCCCGCAGTCAGCATCGCCACTTTTTGTTTCGCCATCGTCTTCTCCCTTCAATCGCCTTCGGCCGCAGTGGGCAATGGATGGAGCAGAGCGAAGGGGCTGTAAAGGGAATTATTCAAGAAAAACCGATATTTCCGCCTGTTCGGCAGGTCTTGCGAGACGGACGTTTCGATCTAATCGATTCAACCCGGGCGGCGGGTAATCCGGCTGTGGATAAACACCGTAGTACATGTTCGAAAGGCAGGCATGTCGCGAAACGCATGAGTTCCACATTGAACACGTAGACCTTCTGCCGAGTGAATAATTAGAAACCGTGCATGAAAGTGAAGCGGCAGCGATTGTAGGAATCAGGCGTACTGTTCGGGAAAGATGAACATAGTTTAATCTTTTCCGGGTACCCGACAATCTTGCACCCGAGCCCGTAATCTGGTCATTTGTCGTATGTTCTTCGATTTTTCCTGCTTCCAGATTTCTTCCCTTTGGGACCGGCTCCTCGGCGCAATCGGCGATACGGCCGGAAGTGCGCTTGGGCGCGTGGTCGAAGCCATACGGACACTCTTCGAAGGTGACCCCGAGACGCGGCGCCAGGTCTCGTTCTCGGTCGCCATCATCGCGCTCTCCGCCAAGATGGCGAAGGCAGACGGCGTGGTGACCGAGAAGGAAGTGGACGCCTTCCGACAGATCTTCGATTTTCCCGAAGAGGAGGCTCGCAACGTTGCGCGCCTCTACAACCTGGCGCGCCAGGACATTGCGGGCTTTGAAGCCTATGCCTCCAAGCTCGCCAACCTCTGTGGCAGCGGTGACGAGAACTGCCCGATGCTCGAGAACGTCATCGACGGCCTGTTTCACATCGCCAAGGCCGATGGCCTGATGCATGAAGGGGAGCTAGCCTTCCTGGCGCGGATTGCGGAGATCTTCCGGATCGACGAAGAGCATTTCCGGCGGATCATGGCCCGTCACGTGCATCTGGAGGGTCGCGATCCCTATCTGGTGCTTGGCGTGTCGCCGACGGACGAACTCTCCGAGATTCGTCGGATCTATCGCCGCCTGGCTTCTGAGCATCATCCCGACCGCCTGATCGCACGCGGCGTGCCGGCAGCATTGCATGCCGCTGCCAATGAACGTATGGCAGCGCTCAACGCGGCCTTCGCCGCGATCGAGAAAGAGCGCCGCGCTGCATGAACCACTTCGCTGCCGACCATGTCGGCGCAACGGTTATTCCCTCACCGAATTTCGGGCCACGCGCCGGCGCGCGTGAGCCAGACGTGATCGTCCTGCACTATACCGGCATGCCGGACCACGAGCAGGCCTTGTCGTGGCTCTGCAATCCCGACAGCCAGGTCTCGAGCCACTACTTCATCCACGAAGACGGACGCATCGTACAGCTCGTACCGGAGTCGGAGCGCGCCTGGCATGCGGGAAAGAGCTGCTGGGGCGGCGAAAGTGATGTTAACTCCGCCTCTATCGGCATCGAGATCGCCAATGCCGGACATCCGGCCGGTCTTCCCGAATTCCCGACGGCGCAGGTCGATGCCTTGATTAGATTGTGTCGCGATTGCGGCCGGCGGTGGCAGATTGCCCCGGAACGGATCCTTGCTCACTCCGACGTGGCGCCGATCCGCAAGCTCGATCCGGGAGAAAATTTTCCCTGGGGAAGACTTCACGCCGAGGGGGTAGGACACTGGGTACAACCGGCGCCGATCGGTGGCGGCCGGTTCTTTCAGCTTGGCGAAGTGGGACAACCCATCGAAGCCCTGCAGTCCATGCTCTCCCTCTATGGTTATGATGTTGAGATCAATGGGAGTTTTGACCAGCGGACGAAGGGTGTCGTCGAGGCTTTTCAACGGCATTTTCGAACCGAGCGCGTCGACGGGATCGCCGATATCTCAACCATCGATACGTTGCACCGGTTGCTGACGTCACTGCCAAGATACAACCGGGCGTAATGTCTACAGGGCACGCTGGTTCCGTAGCGCAATCGTAAAATAATTCCCGTGCCACATCATTTCCTCAATGAGCCGTTTTAACCGGGCTCCTCAACGTGGTCGCCGCCAATGGACGGGGGGATCACAAAACATCAATGACTTGGGATGCTTCCCGCTGTCGCTGCGTCTGACGGACGTGGTGCGCAGATGCCGATCCGTGGCCGGAGCATCCCTGATCCGGAGAATTCTTCCAGACATGAATAGATCGATTGTTGCTCTCGCGGCGTGCTTCACCATGCTTGTTGCCCTTCCCCAGGCGTCCTTCGCTGCGGAGGAAAAGACCAAGTCGAAGACCGTCGCGCTGGAAACGAAGGTCAGCAAGCCGGGATATGCTTCGCCGAAGAACGCCGTCTCGGATGCCGCGCATGCCGGCAAGCCCTATTCGAAGATCATCGCCAAGTACGCCAAGGCCTACGGCGTGCCAGTCGATCTCGCCCACGCGGTGGTCCAGGTCGAGAGCAACTTCAACGCCAAGGCGCGCGGCAGTGCCGGCGAAGTCGGGCTGATGCAGATCAAGCCGGCGACGGCGCGCATGATGGGGTACAAGGGCAGCGTCAAGAACCTCTACAATCCGGAAACCAATATTCA
Source organism: Pseudorhizobium flavum (assembly GCF_902502825.2). The sequence goes on along the minus strand of NZ_LR723670.1, from coordinate 2,231,272 downwards.
GTTCGGCATGAAGTATCTCGCTGCCGCCCATGAACTCGGCGGCGGCAAAACCTGCGGCACGATCCTAAAATACAATGCCGGCCACGGCGCGAAGCGCATGAACCCTATTTCCAAGCGCTACTGTGGCAAGGTCCAGGCGATCCTGTCCTCCTGAGGTGCCGCGCTTTCCGCTGGCAAACTGATTCCGGAAACGGCTAGAACCGCCGACGAGAACATCGTTTTCCGGAATCGAAGCAGACGGACATGGCAGCGCATTTCAAGTACATCGTCATCGGTGGCGGCATGATGGGTGCCGCCGCGGCCCGCCACCTCTCCCAGCGTGTCGACGGTGTCGCGCTGATCGGCCCGGGAGAGCCCGCCGACTACCGATCCCATGACGGGGTCTTTGCCAGCCACTATGACGAGGCCCGAATCACCCGCCGGTTCGATGCCGATCCGCTCTGGGCAAGCTTCGCGCAGCGAGCGATCGACCGCTACCGGGAGATCGAGGAGGGCAGTGGTATCCGCTTCTTCTCCGAAGCGGGATGCCTGTTTGCTGGACCCGAGCCCAGATCCCATGCCGACTATCTCCAACGCGCGACCGACGTCGCCACGTCTACGGGCCTGGAGATCGAGAGGCTGACGTCCGGCGAACTCCAAAGCCGCTTTGCGCAGTTCGACTTTCCGTCCCATCTGATCGGCTATCACGAATTGTCGCGGGCCGGTCACATCAATCCGAGAGCGCTGGTGCGTGCGCAAATTGCACTGGCGAAGCGCGGCGGCGCGACGGTGCTGGATGCGCATGCGACATCGGTGCGGGAGGAGGGCGGCCGGGTCGAGGTCATTGCCGGCGGTGAGACCTTCCATGCCGATCGTGTGCTCGTTGCTGCGGGCGCCTTCAGCAACCTGAATGCTCTCCTGCCCCGTCCTTTGCAGGTGCGCGCGGCGCCGCGAACGGTGGTCTTCTTCGAACTCGACGAGCAGGCAATGACTGTGTTCGGCACCATGCCGTCCACTATCGTCTTCACGGAGCGCGAAGAGGATCATGTCTATATCCTGCCGCCCGTCCGCTACCCTGACGGAAAGACCTATCTCAAGCTCGGTGGCGACATAGAGACTGGCGATCTGGCACGCCCGGAAGAGTTTCGCGCCTGGTTCGGGTCCGATGGCAATCCCGAGGAACGCCAGCGGCTGGTCGACACTGCGCTGCAGCTGATGCCGGCCCTCAAGGGACGACCGACATCGTCTGCCGCCTGTGTCGCGACATTCACGCCGACAGGTCGTCCCTATGCAGGCTTCGTGGAATCGTCACGTATCGCGGTCCTGACCGGCGGCAATTTCGTCGCCGCGAAATCATCCGACGAGCTGGGACGGCTCGGTTCGTTCCTTCTTCTGGAAGGGGGCTTAAGCGAAGACGACTACGGAAGCCTGATGACGCCACTCTTTCGGTGAGCCCTCGACATGCAAAGCTACAGATACATCATCGTCGGCGCGGGCATGATGGGGACGGCTGCCGCCCGCCATCTGTCGGGGTGGACGGATGGGGTCGCGCTGATCGGGCCGGACGAGCCGCTGGATCACTCCGCGCACGAGGGCGTCTTCGCCAGCCACTACGACGAGGCGCGGATCACCCGCACGATCGACTCTGACCCAATTTGGGCCTGCCTGGCCAATCGTTCGATTGCCCGCTATCGGCAGATCGAATGCGATTCGGGCATAGACTTCTACACGGAGACCGGCTGCCTCATCGTCGGCCCGCGACGAGCCGAGGGGAACTCCTATATCGGCGAAGTTCTGGCCGCATCGGAGCGGCTGGGCGTCGGTGTTGCTCTCCTCGACGACGTGGACCTAACGCGCAACTTTCCGTTCTTCGCCTTCCCCAGCAGAAGCGAAGCAGTCTGGGAAGCAAGGAATGCGGGACATATCAATCCGCGCAGGCTGGTACGGGCGCAGACGCTGCTTGCCGAGCGGCAGGGCTGTGCCCTGATCCGCCAGACCGTTGGCGGGATACGCGAAGAAGGCGATCGCGTCATTGTTGCGACGGAAAGCGGCGAGCAATTCATGGCGGATCATGTTCTGGTGGCCGCCGGTGGCTTCTCGATCAATACGGCGCTGCTACCGCGGCGTCTCGACCTCAAGGTCTTCGCCCGGACCGTCGCATTCTACGAGGTGGACGAAGCGGCGGTGCAGGAGTGGGGGAGCTTTCCTTCGCTGATCTGGAAATGGAGCGAGGAGGATGACGGTATCTACCTCCTGCCGCCTGTCCGCTACCCCGACGGCAAGATCTACCTGAAGATCGGCGGTGATCCGAATGACCTTCTGCTCGAGCGGGAGAGCGACATCCGTGCCTGGTTCCGGTCGGGTGGCCGGACGAGCACGCATCGGCACCTGACCGGGGTGATGGAGCGGCTCATGCCGGCGCTTTATCTTTCGCGCACCTCCATGGCGGCCTGCGTGACCTCCTTCACGCCAACCGGCTATCCGGCCATCTCATGGTCCGAGTCGAAACGGATCGGTGTGCTCGCAGGCGGCTGTGGTGCCGCGGCCAAGAGCTCCGACGAAATCGGGCGGCTTGGAGCCGAACTCCTCTTCCAGGGAGCCATCAACGACAACGGCTATGGCGTTGACTTCGAGGCCGCATTCCGCAGATGACCGGCTGCTGCCGTTTCTTCTGGCGTTGCGTTGCCAACTCCATTATCTGGGGGCGGCCAGTTGGCCGGGCAGCCGCGCTTCACCAATGCCGAAAGGCGGTGAGGTGAGGAAAGTCCGGGCTCCACGGAAACACGGTGCCGGATAACGTCCGGCGGGGGCGACCCCAGGGAAAGTGCCACAGAAAGGATACCGCCCCGCCTGCTGTCCCGCTCCCAATCGAGCGGCAGAGCTGGCGGGGTAAGGGTGAAAGGGTGGGGTAAGAGCCCACCGCGTCGCTGGCGACAGGGACGGCATGGTAAACCCCACCGGGAGCAAGACCGAATAGGGATGACGTGGGGCGCGCAAGCGCCTACAGCCGGTTTCCAGGCCAGTCATCCGGGTGGGTTGCGCGAGGCGATGTGCAAGCACCGCCCCAGATGAATGGCTGCCACGTTCCGGTTCGCGCCGGAGCCATACAGAACCCGGCTTACAGGCCAACTGGCACCTCTTTCCCTTGACGTCGTCCTGACGCAGTTCCCAGGTGCGGGCCTTGCTCAAGGCCTTCCTGAAATTCGTTCCTAAACATAGGCTTAGAAGGGTCGTGGGTGGGGCTTACGAGCCTCTTGAGAACCTCTTTCTCCGCATTGCGAACTAACCCTTTGTTAAACTTAACAGCTCATAAATAAACGATGTTGCGGCCCTGCTGCGGGGCCTCTTCCCATTGACGCCCATATGGTCCCATGCTATCCCATCACCTTACTGTTCAAGGGCGAATGAGTGCCCGCCAATCACAGAGTTTGAGGCGTTTCAACGGGCGGAGTTCCATCCGCGTCGCTGGCGAAGCTGTGTCTGGTTCAGTCGTTTGCGAGGGACAATTTGTCGTCCCCGAGAGTAGCGAGGCGGATGTCGGACGTTATGAACCGCTTCCTGTCGAATGCCACGAACCGGATCGATTCGAAGGGGCGGGTTTCCGTCCCGGCGAGCTTTCGTTCGGTTCTTGTGGAGAGGGGGATTCAGGAGCTTTACTGTCTCCAGGATTTCATCTTTCCGGCGATCAGCGTTGGTGGACCGGATCTGCTCGATCGGTACGAGAGGCAGATCGCGTCTGTCGATCCCTTCTCGCCGGAGGCGAACAGGATGTCGCTGCTGGTTCATGGTGGCGGCGTCTTCATGAGGCTCGATGCGGAGGGCCGGCTGATGGTCACGGATTTCATTCGCGACTTCACGGGAATCAGCACGGAAGTCACCTTCGTGGGGCGCTCGGATCATTTTCAACTGTGGCAGCCGCAGGCGTTTCACGAGGCGCAGGCGGCGGCAAGAGCAGGACGCTTTCCGCGTCCTGCCTAGGACGGGGGATCGGAATGGCGGCGAATCTTGGTGGAGGCGTGCCCGAAACCGAAGGCGGACCGGTTCGCCACATTCCTGTTCTTCTTCCGGAGGTGATGTCAGCCCTCGACCTGGCGCCTGGTCAGATCGCCCTGGACGGTACTTTCGGTGCGGGCGGATACACCTCGGCCATGCTCGATGCCGGCGCCCAGGTCATTGCGCTCGATCGCGATCCAACCGCCATCGCCGGCGGCCGTGAATTGGCGGCTGCAAGCGGTGGCAGGCTGACCCTGATCCAGTCGCAGTTCTCCCGTCTCGCGGAGCATGGGCCTGCCGGCGGGCTGGATGCCGTCGTGCTCGACATCGGCGTCTCCTCCATGCAGATCGACGAGGCCGAACGCGGCTTCTCCTTCCAGAGGAATGGACCGCTCGACATGCGCATGTCGGCCGAAGGCGTATCGGCCGCCGATGTGGTGAACCGGGCGAAGGTCGGAGATCTCATCCGGATATTCGGGTTCCTGGGCGAGGAAAAGCACGCCGGACGGATCGCGCGGGCCATCGAAAAGCGTCGTTCTTCGGAACCGTTCACGACCACGCGCGACCTGGCCAACCTCATCGAGAGCGTCAATCCGCGCAAGGCCAAGGACAAGATCCATCCCGCCACGCGCGTCTTCCAGGCCCTGCGCATCTTCGTCAATGACGAACTCGGCGAACTGGCGCAGGCGCTGTTCGCGGCGGAGCGCGCGCTAAAGCCGGGCGGTCGGCTCGTGGTGGTGACCTTCCATTCGCTCGAGGACCGGATCGTCAAGAAATACTTCTCCGATCGTTCCGGCAAGGCGGCGGGCTCGCGCCACATGCCCATGGTTGTCGAGAAGCCCGCGATCTTCGAGCCGGTCGGCAAGGGCGTAGTCAGCGCCACGGAGGAGGAGGCGGAACTCAATCCTCGGGCACGCTCCGCCAAGCTACGGGCAGGGCGCCGCACGGATGCGCCGGCCCGCGCGGCGGACATGGGCATTTTCGATCTGCCGGATCTCGCCAGCCTCGCCAAGATGGGAGCCGCCTGATGCTGAGAAGCCTCGACCTCGTTCTGATCGGCGTAATGACCGCCGCGGCCGTTGTGACCTATACCATCAAGCACCGGGCCGACGACAAGCTGCAGGAAGTGCGGCGCCTCGAGGCCGAGATCGTCCTCGAAAAGGATACGATCGACCTGCTGAAGGCGGATTGGGCATTGTTGACCCAGCCGAACCGGCTGGAGCGACTGATCGCGGCATATCAGTCGGAGCTGCAACTGATGCCGACCCAGCCGACGCAACTTGCCATGCCCGTCGAACTGCCGATGCCGCGGTCGCAGCTGCCAATGCCGGAGACCACGATCGAGGAACTGATCGCCAGCGCCGGAGGTGAAGTCGCTGCTGCCATCAAGGGCGTAGACGCGGCAAGGAATGCGGCCCCTTCGAACGGAATTCCCGTGCCGATCCCGCGAGGAGGCGTGCCCCTGGATGCAATCTCAACTGGATCGGTGAGGCGCTGATGTCGTTTCTCTCGCGCATCATGGTGTTGAAAAGTCGCGCGCACCTGTCGACGGGGAGTCGCCGCAGCACGGCCGTGTCGGGTGACACCACGTTCGAGGGCGTCGGCAAGCGTAAGGCCGCGCAGGCGCGCAATCGTGTCGGGCTGATCATCGTCGGCTTTGTCGCCGTGTACGGCGTCATCGGTGGCCGGTTGGTTCAGTACGGAATGGCACAACCGGAGATCACCTCCAGCATCATGCCTGCAGACAGGCTGATGGCTTCCCGTCCCGATCTTCTCGATCGCAACGGCGAGGTGTTGGCGACCGACATCCGCACCGTCTCGCTCTACGCGGAGCCCCACAAGATCGTCGACGCGGACGAGGTCATCGAGAAGCTCGCGACTGTCCTGCCTGATCTCGACGCCAGGTCGATCTACGGGAAGCTCTCCTCGAAGTCGCATTTCCAGTGGCTGCGTCGCCAGCTGACGCCGAAGCAGCAGAGCCAGATCCTTGCACTTGGAATTCCCGGCATCGGCTTCCGGCCGGAGAAGCGGCGGTTCTATCCCGGTGGCGCGACCGCCGCTCACGTGGTGGGCCACGTCAACATCGACAACCGCGGCGTTGCAGGCATGGAACGGTATGTCGACAGCCAGGGCCTTGCCGATCTGGCAGCGGTCGGCATGACGTCCGACCAGCCGCTGGAACCGGTTCGGCTGTCTATCGATCTCAGGGTGCAGTCGATCGTGCGGGAGGTGATCTACTCCTCCATCGACAAGTACCAGGCCGTAGGTGCGGGGGCCGTCGTCCTCGACGTCCATACCGGGGAAGTCATCGCAATGGCATCCGCTCCGGACTACGATCCCAACACCCCGGCGGCGGGTGCAGAGGAAGGCTGGCTCAACCGGATGTCGAACGGCACGTTCGAGATGGGATCGACCTTCAAGGCCTTCACCACAGCGATGGCGCTCGATTCCGGCAAGGTCAAGATGACCGACAGCTTCGATGCCCGCTTCCCGATCCGCATCGGCGGCTTCACGATCAAGGATTTCCACGGCAAGGGCCGCATGCTGACGGTCCCGGAGGTCTTCCAGTATTCCTCCAACATCGGCACCGCCAAGATGGCCGACGTGGTTGGCATAGAGGGACACAAGGAGTTCCTGACCCGGCTCGGCCTTCTGACCCGGACGCAGACCGAACTGCCCGAGGTGGCCATGCCCAGCCAGCCGCGGGAGTGGAAGAAGATCCACTCGGTCACGATCTCCTTCGGTCACGGCGTTTCCACGACGCCGCTGCAGACGGCCGTTGCCGTTGCCGCGCTGGTGAATGGCGGCAAGCTCATTCCGCCGACCTTCCTCCCGCGGACCCGGGACGAGGCGGATCTCGTGGCGCAGAGGGTGATGAAGGAATCGACGAGCGAAGACATGCGCTTCCTGTTCGACTGGAACGCCACCAAGGGTTCAGGCAAGCGTGCGCTGGTCGAGGGCTTCAACGTCGGAGGCAAGACGGGAACCGCCGAGAAAGTGGTCAACGGTCGCTATTCGAACGAGAAGAACTTCAACGTCTTCATCGCCGCCTTCCCGATTCACGAGCCGCAATATGCCGTGCTTACCTTCATCGATGAGCCGAAGACCGGAGAGGGCGGAGGGCGCACAGCCGGCCTCAATGCTGCCCCGATGGTACAGGACATCATCAGCAGGTCGGCGGCGATTCTCGGTGTAAAACCACGCTTCGGCGAGGATGGTTCGGCCCTTTTGGTATCGTATTAGGCGATAATGATTCACGGGCGATTCTAGAGAGTGCGCGCCTGACCAATGATGAGAGTACCGCTGATGAAGTTACGCGACCTGGCCGGCGATGATTTTCCGGAGATCAGCGAACTGCTCGCCGGAGCGACGGGCGATATCGAGATCGGCGGCATCTCTGCCGACAGCCGGAAGGTTGAGCCCAGCGTGCTTTTCGCAGCGTTACCCGGGACGAAGGCCGACGGCGCTCGCTTCATTGCCGACGCCGCGAAACGCGGCGCCCTTGCGGCTGTCGCAGGTCAGACGGCCGATGCCTCGGTTCCCGTCCTGACCGTCTCCAATCCGCGCCGCTTTCTGGCTTTGGCTGCCGCACGCTTCTATGGGGCGCAGCCGGCCACCATGGTCGCCGTCACCGGGACCGCCGGCAAGACGTCCGTTGCCTCCTTCACCCGTCAGATATGGGCACATGCCGGCCATCCTGCCGCGCAGATCGGCACCACCGGCGTCGTTTCGCCGACCCGCAACGACTATGGATCCCTGACGACGCCGGACCCGGTTGGGCTCCACGCGCTGCTGGCGGAACTTGCGGCAGAAGGTGTGACCCACGCAGCCATGGAAGCATCCAGTCACGGGCTCGATCAATGCCGGCTCGACGGCGTGCGCCTCGCGGCGGCCGGGTTTACCAATCTCGGCCGCGATCACATGGATTATCATCCGACGATCGAAAGCTATATGGCCGCGAAGATGCGGCTCTTCGATACGCTGCTGCCGAAAGGTTCGCCGGCGGTCATCTTTGCGGATGACGAATGGTCTGCGGAAGCGATCCGCGTTGCCGGTAAATCGCAGCTTCAGGTGCTCACCGTCGGCCGCAAGGGGGATTACCTTGCTCTCAAGCGCGTCGAGCACTTCCGCCACAAGCAGACTGCCGAGATCCATTTCGGCGACGAGATCTTCGAGGTCGACATTCCTCTGGCGGGCGACTTCCAGGTGGCAAATGCACTCGTGGCTGCGGGTCTAGCGATATCGACCGGCACGCCGGCTGCAGTTGCGATGGCGGCGCTGGAGAAGCTGCAAGGCGCCTCCGGACGCCTGGAGCTCGTGGGGCAGACACACGAAGGGGCCTTGGCCTACGTTGATTATGCCCACAAGCCCGATGCGCTGGAGAACGTCCTGTCGTCCGTGCGACCCTTCACCACCGGGCGGGTCGTGGTCGTTTTCGGATGTGGCGGCGACCGTGACAAGGGCAAGCGCCCCATCATGGGCGAGATCGCTACACGGCTGGCGGATGTGGTGGTCGTAACTGACGACAATCCGCGTTCCGAGGTCCCGGAGGTCATCCGGTCCGAGATCCTGGCGGCGGCGCCTGGTGCCACCGAGATCGGCGACCGCGCGGCGGCGATCCGCCATGCCGTCTCGCTTCTGAAAGCGGGTGACACCCTCATCGTCGCTGGCAAGGGGCATGAGGAGGGGCAAACGATCGGCGACCGGGTCCTGCCGTTCTCCGACCACCTGGAACTGCGAAAGGCATTGGAGGAGATGACATCTTGAGCTGGCTCTGGACCTGCGATGCAATGGTTGGCGCAATGGAAGGGCGGCCGGTGGGTACGCTTCCGGAGGGTATCACCGGCATCTCGATCGACAGCCGTTCGATAGCCCCCGGGGAAGCCTTCTTCGCCATCAAGGGCGATCGCGTCGACGGTCATGACTTCGCCAGTATCGCCGTCGCGAACGGGGCCTCCCTGATTGTGGTGAGCGAGGCGAAGCTGCCGGCCATGGGGCGGCTGACCATCCCGATGATCGTCGTGGAGGACGTGCTGGCGGCGCTTGGAAAGCTCGGCGTAGCCTCTCGTGAGCGGAGCCGCGCCCAGATCGTCGCGGTAACCGGCTCGGTCGGCAAAACGACAACCAAGGAGATGCTGCGGCACGTTCTCGCGCCGTCCGGCAAGGTGCATGCGGCGGTTGCTTCCTTCAATAATCACTGGGGGGTGCCGCTGACGCTGGCCCGCATGCCCGAGGAGGCGCAGTTCGGCGTCTTCGAGATCGGCATGAACCATTCGGACGAAATCCGCCCGCTGGTGAAGATGGTGCGTCCCCATGTGGCCATCATCACCACGATCGCTGCCGCCCATCTCGGTCACTTCCGCAATCTCGAAGAGATCGCGGCCGCCAAGGCGGAGATATTCGAAGGTCTGGAGCCCGGCGGTGCAGCGATCCTCAATCGGGACAACAAGCAGTTCGCTTTCCTCGAGCAGCGGGCCCAGGAGGTCGGCGTCGGCCGCATCTATACGTTCGGTCAGCATGCCAAGGCAGACTTCCGGCTGGCCGATTTCGAGGGCAACGCGCAAAGCTCGACCGTCTGGGCGACGCTCAGCGGCGAGACGGTGGAGGTGGAGATCGGCACTCCGGGCAGGCACATTGCGGAAAACGCCATGGCTGCACTCGGCGCTTGCACGCTGGTTGGTGCGGATCTCGGTAAGGCCGTCGCTGCACTAGCAGAACTGCGACCGGTCAAGGGCCGTGGCGAGCAGCACAGGCTCGGTATCGGCGAAGGCATCCTGACGCTGATCGATGAAAGCTATAATGCCAACCCGGCGTCCATGCGGGCCGCGATCGCGCTTCTTGCCGCGTCGGAGCCCGTGGCCTCCGGGAGGAGGATCGCCATCCTCGGCGACATGCTGGAAATGGGGGAGTTTTCCGCAAAGGTCCACGAGGAACTGGCAGGGCCGATTTTGGCAGCTGGCATCGAGCATGTGTGGCTGGCAGGCGCTGAAATAACGGTCCTTCGGGATGCGCTGCCGGAGAGCGTGCATTGCGAGTACCGGTCGACGACGGAAGAGCTTCGGGATTTTGCCGTGCGTGCTGTCAAGCCGGGTGACGTGGTCATGGTGAAGTCGTCCCTCGGCATCGGTTTCGGAAAGATCGTTTCTGCGCTTATTGACAATTATCCGGCAGTCTCCGAGACGGAGCGCCAACTTTAATTCGGCTTCTAGAAAGGGCCATGGATGCTCATCTGGCTTGTGGAACTGGCGGATACGTTTCAAATCTTCAACCTGTTCCGATACATTACGTTTCGCACCGGTGCGGCACTCTTTACCTCTGCATTGATCGTCTTCCTGTTCGGCCCCGCAATGATCGCCTCACTGCGCGTACGGCAGGGCAAGGGACAGCCGATCCGCGCTGACGGACCTCAGACCCACTTCAAAAAGGCCGGTACACCCACGATGGGCGGGTTGATGATTCTCGCGGGAATCATCGGCGGATCGCTGCTCTGGGCGGACCTGTCGAACATCTACGTGGTCGCGACGTTGCTGGTGACGCTCGGTTTCGGTGCGATCGGCTTCTATGACGACTATCTCAAGGTGACCAAACAGACCGACAAGGGCTTCTCGGGGAAGGCCCGGCTCGGGATCGAGTTCCTGATTGCCGCGATCGCCGTGTTCTTCATGATGCGCATCGCTTCAGCCACCGGGCAATCCGCCAATCCCAACCTCGGCACCTCGATCGCCTTTCCATTCTTCAAGGACTTCCTGGTCGACCTGGGCATCTTCTTCGTCCTGTTCGGCGCTTTCGTGATCGTCGGGGCCGGGAACGCGGTGAACTTGACGGATGGACTTGATGGACTTGCCATCGTTCCGGTGATGATCGCCGCGGCCTCCTTCGGTGCCATCTCCTATCTCGTCGGCAACGGCGTCTTCGCGAATTACCTGCAGATCAACTTTGTCCCTGGAACCGGGGAACTGGTGGTCATCCTCGGTGCCGTGATCGGTGCCGGCCTCGGTTTCCTCTGGTTCAACGCGCCGCCGGCCGCGATTTTCATGGGCGACACAGGCTCGCTTGCCTTGGGAGGACTGATCGGTTCCGTTGCCGTTGCGACGAAGCACGAGATCGTCATGGTCATCATCGGCGGCCTGTTCGTCATGGAAACCCTGTCGGTCATCATCCAGGTTGGCTTCTTCAAGCTGACGGGCCGGCGCGTCTTCCTCATGGCGCCCATCCACCATCATTTCGAGAAACTCGGATGGACCGAGAGCCAGGTGGTCGTCCGCTTCTGGATCATTGCCGTCGGGCTGGCACTGCTCGGTCTCTCAACACTCAAGCTGCGGTGAGGGGGAGATGATCCCGGTCACCACATTTGCCGGCAAGAAGGTCGCACTCTTCGGCTTGGGCGGCTCCGGGCTTGCCACCGCACAGGCCTTGCAGGCCGGCGGAGCCGACGTGACGGCGTGGGACGACAATCCGGATAGTGTCGCAAAGGCGGCTTCGGTCGGTATGCATACCGAGGATCTGCGCTCCATCGACTGGCCGCAGATGGGCGTCTTCATCCTGTCGCCGGGCGTGCCGCTGACCCATCCGAAGCCGCACTGGAGCGTTGATCTCGCCCGCGCCGCCTTTGTCGAGATCATCGGTGACATCGAACTCTTTGTGCGTGAGAGGCGGGCATTCGCGCCGGATTGCCCGTTCATCGCCATTACCGGCACCAACGGGAAGTCGACGACGACGGCGCTCATCGCCCATATCCTCAGGAGCAGCGGCCGCGATACGCAGCTTGGGGGGAACATTGGCACCGCAGTGCTGACGCTCGATCCCCCAAAGGCCGAGCGCTACTACGTCGTCGAGTGCTCCTCCTACCAGATAGACCTTGCGCCGACACTCGATCCGACTGCCGGCATCCTGCTCAACCTGACACCGGACCATCTCGACCGCCACGGCACGATGCAGCACTATGCCGACGTCAAGGAGCGGCTGGTAGCGGGCAGCGACATTGCCATCATCGGCATCGACGACAGCTTCTCGGCCCTCATCGCCGACCGGGTCGAGCGGGCAGGGGTGAAGGTTCGTCGAATTTCCAGGCGCAACGTTGTCGCCGACGGAATCCATGCGGAGGGGAGCCGCCTCTTCAGGGCCGAGGTCGGCGCGAGTTCGCTGTTCGTCGACCTGGAGGGCATCGCAACCTTGAGGGGCGGGCACAATGCGCAGAACGCGGCGGCGGCAATCGCGGCCTGCCTTGCGGTCGGGGTCGATGCTGATGCGATCCGCGAGGGGCTGAGGTCGTTTCCGGGACTGAAGCACCGCATGCAGCCGGTTGCGCGCCGCGGGAACGTGCTGTTCGTCAACGATTCCAAGGCAACCAATGCTGAAGCCGCTGCGCCGGCTCTGTCGAGCTATGACCGCATCTACTGGATTGCCGGCGGGTTACCCAAGGAAGGCGGCATCGCAAGCCTCGCACCACTCTTCCCGCATATCGTCAAAGCCTTTCTGATCGGAGAGGCGGCACCGGCCTTTGCCGCCACGCTTGGGCAGGCTGTTCCCTACGAGATCTCCGGGACGCTCGAGCGTGCGGTCGCCCATGCCGCTGCGGAGGCTGAGGCGGAGGGCAATTCGGCTGCTGTCATGTTGTCGCCGGCTTGCGCCAGCTTCGATCAGTACAGGAATTTTGAGGTCCGCGGAGATGCATTCGTGAGCCATGTTGCCGAACTCGACGGCGTCACCATGCTGGTCGAGACGAACAAGGGGATTTGACCATGGTAAGCCGCGCCGACCGGGGACCACTGGCGGATTGGTTCTGGACGATCGACCGCTATTTCCTTGCGGCGTTCATCCTTCTGATGGGGATCGGCTTCATGCTGTCCTTCGCCGCATCGCCGCCGGTCGCAGAACGGCTCGGCCTCGACAGCTTTCATTTCGTAGAGCGACACGCCGTCTTCATCGTCCCGTCGCTGATGGTGATGATCGGGTTGTCGTTCATGACGCCGCGCCAGGTGCGTCGAGCTGCCATCATTCTGCTGGCCGTCTCCCTGCTGATGATGGTGATGGCGCTGTTCTTCGGCGTGGAAGTGAAGGGTTCGCGCCGATGGGTCTCCATCGGCAGCTTCTCCATCCAGCCCTCGGAGTTCATGAAGCCGGCCTTTGTGGTGGTGTGCGCATGGCTGTTTGCCGAGCATGCCCGCCAGCCGGAAATTCCCGGCAATCTTTTCGCGATCATCCTGTTCGGCATTGTGGCCGCGCTGCTCGTTGCCCAGCCCGACCTGGGGCAGACGATTCTGACCGCGGTCGTCTGGGGCGGCATGTTCTTCATGGCCGGCATGCCGTGGCTCTGGATCATGGTTCTCGGGGCAGTCGGTATCGTCGGCTTTGCCTCGGCATATTACATGTTGCCGCACGTGACCGGTCGTATCGACCGGTTCTTGACCGGTGAGGGCGACACGTTCCAGGTGGACACCGCCCGCGATGCGATCATCCGCGGCGACTGGTTCGGGCAGGGCCCGGGCGAAGGCATCGTCAAGCGCATCATTCCCGACAGCCATACGGACTTCATCTTCTCCGTGGCGGCGGAGGAATTCGGAATCCTGTTCTGCATGCTGCTGGTGCTCATCTTCGCCTTCATCGTTCTGCGCGGCCTCGGTCACTCCTTCAAGGAGCGCAATGATTTTGCCCGCTTTGCCGTCGCGGGCCTCGTGCTGCAGATCGGCATCCAGTCGATGATCAATATCGGCGTCAATCTCGAACTCCTGCCCGCGAAGGGAATGACCCTGCCACTGATCTCCTATGGCGGGTCCTCGATGATCGCGATCTGCGTGACGGCAGGCTTCATCCTCGCACTGACCCGGCACCGTCCGGAAAAGCGGGCGCAGGAGCGCAGCCTCTTCCGCATTGCGGGCGTTCCGGCGGAGTAGACAATGGCCAGTGGCATCATCCTTCTTGCCGCTGGTGGGACCGGCGGGCATCTTTTCCCTGCCGAGGCCCTCGGGCACGAGCTGAAGGCACGTGGCTACGCCGTCCACCTCGTAACCGACAGGCGCGCCGAACGGTTCGCCGGAAGCTTTCCCGCGGACGAGATCCACGTCGTCCCCTCGGCGACCTTCGGATCGAAGAATCCCATCGCGGTGCTGCGCACGGCGTGGACCTTGTGGACGGGCCTGCGGGCCGCCCGCCGGCTCATCGGGCGGCTGAAGCCGGCCGCCGTCATTGGATTCGGAGGATATCCGACCGTTCCGCCCCTGCTTGCTGCGAGATCGATGGGCGTGCCGTCGCTGATCCACGAGCAGAATGCCGTGATGGGCCGCGCCAACAAGGCGCTGGCCTCGCGGGTACAGGCAATTGCAGGTGGCTTCCTGCCGGATGATCACGGAGCCCATGCGGCAAAGACGGTGACGACCGGCAATCCGGTGCGCCCCGCCGTCCTGCAGGCCGCCGGTTCGCCGTACCTCGCATCCCGGAGTTCGGAAGAATTCCGCCTCCTCGTCTTCGGCGGCAGCCAGGGCGCACAGTTCTTTTCGTCTGCAGTGCCCGCGGCCATCGCACTTCTTGACGGTGTGGATCGAAGCAGGCTTAGGGTAACGCAGCAGGCACGGGCGGAGGACCACCAGGCGGTCGCCGATCACTATCGTGCGCTCCAGGTTCCGGCGGAGGTGTCGCCCTTCTTCGCCGACATGGCCGAACGTCTTCGCTTGGCGCATCTGGTCATCTGTCGGTCCGGAGCCTCCACGGTGTCGGAAGTCGCCGTGATCGGCCGTCCGGCCATCTTTGTTCCCTATCCCTATGCCCTTGACCACGACCAGGCAGCCAATGCTGCAGCGCTCGTCGAGCGAGGCGGGGCAGAGGTCGTGGCGCAGGCGGAGTTGTCACCCGAGCGGCTTACCCAGATGATTTCGTCAGCGATGAAGGAGCCGGAGCGGCTTGAAACTATGGCGGCTGCCGCCCGGCAGGCGGGGCATCCGGATGCGTCGGCCTTGCTCGCGGACCTGGTTGTAGCTATTTCCGAGCGGAAATCAGTCGCGGAATACAAAGGAGTGCGTTCATGAAGATGCCGAAGGCCATCGGGCTCGTTCATTTCGTCGGCATCGGCGGCATCGGCATGAGCGGTATCGCGGAAGTGCTCCACAATCTGGGCCATCGTGTGCAGGGCTCGGACCAGTCCGACGGCGCCAATGTCCAGCGATTGCGCGAGAAGGGCATACCTGTCTTCGTCGGCCATCGGGCGGAAAACCTCGGAGAGGCAGAAGTCGTGGTCGTGTCGACCGCGATCAGGAAGGACAACCCGGAACTAGTCGCCGCACGCGAGCGCTTCCTGCCGATCGTCCGGCGTGCGGAGATGCTTGCTGAGCTGATGCGTTTCCGCAATGCGATCGCGATCGGTGGTACGCACGGCAAGACGACGACGACCTCGATGGTCGCGACGCTTCTCGAAGCTGGAAACCTCGATCCTACTGTTATCAATGGCGGCATCATCAACGCCTACGGAACCAATGCCCGCATGGGTGAAGGCGAGTGGATGGTGGTCGAGGCGGACGAATCGGACGGGACCTTCCTCAAGCTCCCTGCGGACGTCGCAGTGGTCACCAATATCGATCCGGAGCATCTCGACCATTACGGCAGCTTCGACGCCGTCCGCGCTGCCTTCCGGCAGTTCGTCGAGAACGTGCCTTTCTACGGCTTCGGCGTACTGTGCATCGATCATCCGGAAGTGCAGGCGCTTGCGGCGCGAATCGAAGATCGCAAGATCATCACCTATGGCGAGAACCCGCAGGCCGACGCCCGCTTCTCGAACGTTCGCATGGAAGGGACGAAAGCCATCTTCGACGTCGAGATCCGCCGCCGTCGCACCGGCCGGGTCTTCAGTTTCAAGGACCTGACCCTGCCGATGCCTGGACGGCACAATATTTCGAACGCCACGGCGGCCATCGCCGTCGCCAATCGGCTTGGCATTTCCGAGGAAGACATCCGCAAGGGGCTGGCGGCCTTCGGTGGCGTCAAGCGGCGCTTCACGCTGACGGGGACCTGGAACGGCGTTTCCGTCTTCGACGACTACGGCCATCATCCGGTGGAGATCAGGGCGGTCCTGAAGGCGGCAAGGGAATCCTGCTCGGGGCGGATAATCGCGGTCCACCAACCGCATCGTTACACGCGTCTTTCTAGTCTCTTCCAGGAGTTCGCGACCTGCTTCAATGATGCCGATAGCGTCATGCTGGCGCCGGTCTACGCCGCTGGAGAGGATCCAATCGAAGGCGTGGATTCGGAAGTCCTGGTCGGCAAGATCCGTGCCGCCGGCCACCGCGATGCGCGCTACATCTCCGGCCCCGGCGAACTTGCGCCGATCGTTGCCGGCATTGCGAAGCCGGGTGATTTCGTGGTTCTTCTGGGGGCTGGTAGTATCACGCAATGGGCGGCAGCGCTGCCCAGGGAACTGGAAAGCGTATCGGGACAGTCGTAATGAAGCAGGTGCATGGTGAAAAGCTGCTGGCCTCACTAGGTGAGGGCGTCAAGGACCTTCGTGGACGGTTGACGCCGGATGCGCCGATGGACCGCGTGACCTGGTTCCAGGCCGGCGGACTGGGAGAACTGATGTTCCAGCCGCATGACGTTGACGACCTCGTCGCTTTCCTGAAGATCCTCCCGGCTGACGTGCCGCTGACGGTCGTTGGCGTCGGATCCAACCTGCTCGTTCGCGACGGGGGTATCCCCGGCGTGGTCCTGCGCCTGTCGGCAAAGGGGTTCGGGCAGGTCGACCTTGCAGGGGACAATCGCATCCGCGCCGGCAGCATATGTCCCGACAAGCATGTTGCGGCGATGGCGATGGACCACGGCATTGGCGGGTTCGCGTTCTACTACGGCATCCCGGGCTCCATCGGCGGCGCGCTTCGCATGAATGCGGGGGCGAACGGCACGGAGACGGCGGATCGGGTGGTGGAAGTCCATGCCGTGGACCGGCAGGGCAATATCCACGTCCTGGACAAGGCGCAGATGGGCTACGGCTATCGCAAGTCGAGCGCTCCGGGCGACCTGATTTTTACCCATGCGATCTTCGAAGGCTATCCGGACGATCGTGCCAAGATTCGGCATGAGATGGATGCGGTGCGCCAGCACCGCGAAACGGTCCAGCCGGTCAAGGAGAAGACCGGCGGCTCGACCTTCAAGAATCCCGAGGGCCATTCCGCCTGGAAGCTTATCGACGAGGCGGGGTGCCGCGGGCTTGTCTGCGGCGGCGCTCAGATGTCCTCGCTCCATTGCAACTTCATGATCAATACCGGCAATGCCAGCGGTTACGATCTCGAATATCTCGGCGAAACGGTTCGCCAGCGGGTCTTCGAGCATTCAGGAATCAAGCT
Organism: Pseudorhizobium flavum; assembly: GCF_902502825.2. The sequence continues at coordinate 2,213,975 of NZ_LR723670.1, read as the reverse complement.
GGAATGGGAGATCAAGCGGCTCGGGATCTTCATGCCCGGTCGGGAAGTGAAGCCATTCCAGGGCGCCACCACCGAATAGAGCAGCATTAGAGGTTTCTGAAAAAAAGGCTGTCAGCCCATGCGGTTGGCGGCCTTTTTTGATGTCTTGAATCAGATTCACGATGTCGGGTGGAGCGATTGAAATTCCACGCCTTTTCCGCCTCGGTTAACGAAAGTAAACGGTTTGTTAACCATATGCCGGCAGTATGAGCCTGCGCGGCGGGATCCGGAATCGCATCGGGAACAGGTCGGCGCAAGCAAGGCTGTGCAAGGATGCGTACTTTTTCCGGAGGTCGTTCGATGAGTGACAAGCATGTGGCTGTTCTGATGGGAGGGTTTTCCTCCGAGCGGCCCGTGAGCCTGTCTTCCGGGGCGGCTTGCGCCCAAGCCCTCGAAGCCGAAGGCTACCGTGTCACGCGCGTCGATGTTGATCGCAACGTCTCCGGCGCTCTTTCCGATCTTCGTCCGGATGTAGCTTTCAATGCCCTCCACGGCCCCTTCGGCGAGGATGGCACGATCCAAGGCGTCCTGGAGTATCTGCAGATCCCTTACACGCACTCCGGTGTCCTTGCGTCGGCGCTCGCCATGGATAAGGGGCAGGCGAAGCATGTTGCCAAGGCCGCAGGTATTCCGGTCGCCGAGGCGCGGGTGATGAGTCGCTTCGATATCGGTAATCGCCACCCAATCGAGCCGCCTTATGTCGTGAAGCCTGTACGCGAAGGTTCGTCCTTCGGCGTGGTCATCGTCAAGGCGGACCAATCCCATCCGCCGCAAGTTCTGTCGTCGGATGAGTGGCGCTACGGCAACGAGGTGATGGTCGAGCGCTATGTCCATGGTCGCGAGCTGACCTGCGGCGTCATGGGCGATACGGCGCTCGGCGTAACCGAGGTCGTGCCGACGGGGAATGCCTTCTACGATTATGATGCGAAGTACGCAGCGGGCGGATCGACGCATATTCTTCCTGCGCAGATTTCATCAAATGTTTACCAGAAAATCCAATCCTTGGCCCTCAAGGCGCATCAGGCGATGGGCTGCCGCGGCGTGAGTCGATCCGATTTCCGCTACGACGACCGCGTTTCCGAAGACGGCGAGGTGATCTGGCTGGAGGTCAACACCCAGCCCGGCATGACCCCGACTTCGCTGGTGCCCGAAATGGCCGCGCATGCCGGCCTCTCGTTCGGTGATCTCGTCCGTTGGATGGTGGAGGACGCATCGTGTCTGCGTTGAGCGGCCAGAGTTCTGTAGGTTTCAAGGCGGGCGCATCTCGTGCCTTTCCTGCGGTGGAGGATCGTCGGGTTCTCCCGCGCCCGCTCCGTCGTATCGTTCGCTTCGCGGTCAGCCTGGCAACCGGCCGCGTTCATATTCCTCGCCATATCGGGACGGTTTCGACCTTCGCCTTCATGGGGGTTGTGGGCCTCTACGGCATGTCCGTTGGCGGGCATAGTGCTGTCGTTTCGCAGGCGGTCACGGCCTCGGCAGGTTTTGCGATCGAGGACGTCCGCGTCTCCGGCAACGACCAGACCTCCGAAATCGATATCCTGCAGCTCCTCGGTCTGGACGGGACGACCTCGCTCGTCGCTCTCGACATCGAGGCCGCCCGCAAGAAGCTTTCCGAACTGCCCTGGGTCGAATATGCGGAGGTCCGCAAGGTCTATCCGAAGACCATCGAGGTTACGCTCAGGGAGCGCAAGGCCTTCGGCATCTGGCAGCATGGCGACGAGCTTTCCCTGATCGAGAGGAACGGCGCCATCATCGGTCCGCTGCGGGACGGCAAGTTCGCCTCGCTGCCGCTGTTCGTCGGCCGCGATGCCGAGACGAGGGCCGCCGCCTTCGTGGAGGAACTCTCCGGCTGGCCGGAGCTCGGCAACCGGGTGCGCGCCTATGTCCGTGTGGCTGGTCGTCGTTGGGATCTGCATCTCGATAACGGCGTCGTCCTCAAGCTGCCGGAGCAGGGCGTGCAGAATGCACTCTCCGTTCTGTCGCGCCTGGAAGCGGAGCAGGGGCTCTTGGAGCGTGACATCGCTGCAGTGGACCTGCGGCTCGACGATCGCACCACCATACAGTTGTCACAGGGTGCGCTCGAGCGCCGCAACGAGGCGCTGGAGCTGCGAAGCAAGGCACTCAAGAAAGCAGGAGTGCGGTCATGAGCCTCTTCGGTTCGGGTCACTTCCTGCCGCGCCTCAAGCCGCTTTCCTCCAAGCGTAGCCACGTGGTCACGGTGCTGGACATCGGGTCTACCAAGGTCGTCTGCATGATAGGCCGGCTGACGCCTCGCCAGGAGAGCCTCGTGCTTCCAGGTCGGACCCATAATGTCGAGATCATCGGCATCGGGCACCAGCGGTCCCGCGGCGTGAAATCGGGAGTGATTGCGGATCTCGATGCGGCCGAAAGCGTCGTGCGGCTTGCCGTCGACGCCGCCGAGCGGATGGCTGGCCTGACCGTCGACAGCCTTATCATCAACGTCTCCGCCGGTCGTCTTGCAAGCGACGTCTACACGGCCACGATCGACCTTGGCGGCCAGGAGGTCGAGCAGGCCGACCTGCGCAAGGTACTGGTGTCGGCAAGCCAGCAGTCACAGCGGCAGGATCGCGCCATCCTTCATTCCTTGGCGACAGGCTATTCGCTCGATGGCGAGCGCGGCATCCGCGATCCGCTCGGGATGTTCGGCGATCTCCTCGGGGTGGACATGCACGTCGTCTCCGCCGAGCGGGCGACGCTCAAGAACCTCGAGCTGTGCGTCAACCGCGCTCACTTGTCTGTCGAAGGCATGGTCGCGACGCCCTATGCCAGTGGCCTCGCCGCCCTCGTCGATGACGAGGTCGAGCTGGGATGCGCCGCGATCGACATGGGTGGCGGCACGACGACCATTTCCGTCTTCGCGGAAGGCAAGCTGGTGCACACCGACGCGATCAGCCTCGGCGGCCACCACGTTACAACCGATCTTGCGCGGGGACTTTCCACCCGTATCGAGGATGCCGAGCGCCTGAAGGTCGTCCACGGTTCTGCGCTCGCCAACGGGGCGGATGAACGCGACATGATTTCCATTCCGCCGATCGGCGAGGATGATCGGGACCTGCCGACGCAGGTACCCCGCTCGCTGGTCACCCGGATCGTCCGGGCCCGCATCGAGGAGACTCTGGAATTGATCCGCGACCGGATCGAGAAGTCCGGCTTCAGCCCGATCGTCGGCAAGCGCGTCGTCCTGACGGGTGGTGCCAGCCAGCTGACGGGGCTGCCGGAGACGGCGCGCCGGATACTGGCTCGCAACGTGCGGATCGGGCGCCCGATGGGGATTTCCGGGCTGCCTGTCGCAGCCAAGGGCCCCGCATTTTCCACGGCTGTCGGGCTGATGATCTATCCGCAGGTTGCCGAGATGGAGACGCATGCTTCGCAGGGGGGGCTGATAAGCTCCCTCGGCAGTGGAAATGGCCGGCTGGCTCGTATGGGCCAGTGGCTCAAGGAGAGTTTTTGACGTCCGTCCCCAAAAGGGCGGCGGCATGAAGAACAGCAATGAATCGGCCGGCGGCGATGCGGCCAGAGTTAGAAGGAACGGTACCCATGACTATCAAGCTGCAGAAGCCGGACATCACTGAACTGAAGCCCCGCATCACCGTCTTCGGCGTTGGCGGTGGCGGCGGCAATGCCGTCAACAACATGATCACCGCCGGGTTGGAAGGCGTCGATTTCGTTGTCGCCAACACCGACGCGCAGGCGCTGACGATGACGAAGGCCGACCGGATCATCCAGATGGGTGTGCAGGTTACCGAAGGTCTGGGTGCAGGTTCCCAGCCAGAAGTTGGTCGCGCCGCCGCCGAAGAATGCCTGGACGAGATCGTCGACCACCTGAACGGCACCCACATGTGCTTCGTCACGGCCGGCATGGGCGGCGGGACGGGAACGGGTGCGGCTCCGGTCGTGGCGCAGGCTGCCCGCAACAAGGGTATCCTCACCGTCGGCGTCGTTACCAAGCCGTTCCACTTTGAGGGCCAGCGCCGCATGCGGCTTGCCGAATCCGGCATCCAGGAACTGCAGAAGTCGGTCGACACGCTGATCGTCATCCCCAACCAGAACCTCTTCCGCATTGCCAACGACAAGACTACCTTCGCCGACGCCTTCGCGATGGCCGACCAGGTGCTCTACTCTGGCGTTGCCTGCATCACCGACCTGATGGTCAAGGAAGGCCTCATCAACCTCGACTTCGCCGACGTCCGCTCGGTCATGCGTGAAATGGGCCGCGCGATGATGGGGACCGGCGAGGCTTCCGGCCCCGGCCGCGCCATGCAGGCCGCGGAAGCGGCGATCGCCAACCCGCTCCTCGACGAGACCTCGATGAAGGGGGCGCAGGGCCTGCTGATCTCGATCACCGGCGGTCGCGACCTCACTCTCTTCGAAGTCGACGAGGCGGCAACCCGCATCCGCGAGGAAGTCGATCCGGACGCCAACATCATCCTCGGCGCGACCTTCGACGAGGCTCTGGAAGGTCTCATCCGCGTATCCGTGGTGGCAACCGGCATCGATCGCGCCGCGGCACAGATGGACGGCCGCTTCACCGATACTCGGCCGGCCGCCGCTGCCGCACGCCCGGTGATCCGTCCGTCGGCCGCGATCGCACCGTCCGCAGCCCCGGCCGCTGCTGCACCTCAGCCGGCTCCGATCACGCAGGCACCGAAGGCTGTGGATCCGATTGCCGAGACCATCCGCCAGGCAGAAGCCGAGATGGAACGCGAACTGGCCATCGCTGACATGCCGCGCCAAGCCGCTCCGCAGCCGGTCGCACAGCAGCCCGTTGCTGCTCCGGCAGAGCCGGAGTTCCGTCCGCAGAGCCGCATCTTCGCCGAAGCGCCGGCAGAAGCTCCCGTTCTTCGGGCCCCGGCCGCCCCGGTGATGGCGGCACAGCCGGCGCCGGTCGCTGCCCAGCCCGCACCCCGGATGGCGCCTCAGTTGCACCATGAGCAGGTCGCGCCGGCAATGGCTCCCGAGCCCGTCCGCATGCCGAAGGTCGAAGACTTCCCGCCGGTCGTCAAGGCAGAGATGGACCATCGCGCGCACCCGGCACAGCACGTGCAGGAAGAGCGCGGTCCGATGGGCCTTCTGAAGCGGATCACCAATTCACTCGGCCGTCGTGAAGATGACGAGCAGGTCGCGGCTGACATGACCGCGCCGGCACCGAGTGCGGCTCCGCAGCAGCGCCGTCCGCTGTCGGCAGAGGCCAATCTCTACGCACCGCGTCGCGGTCAGCTGGACGACCATGGACGTGCCGTCCCTCAGGCCGGCATGCATCATGAGGACGACCAGCTGGAGATCCCGGCCTTCCTGCGCCGCCAGCACAACTGACGCTGCGGCAACAGTTTGATTGAAGGCCCGGAACGGTGTTTCGGGCCTTCGTTCGTTGTCGTGGGTTCGCGCGGAAAAGCTCCATAATTTCCGACGCTTGGCAGCGTAACAATCCGAAATGAACAGTGATTTGGAATGTTCCAGCACTCTGCGTAGAAAAGCAGCAAGAAGGCAGGCGACTCGCGGATAGCGGTCACGCCTGCTGCCAAGGTCTTGATCGAGGATCAGGACCAACGCATGAGAAAGCAAGACGAATGACAATCGGACTCCTCGGTTTCCAGACGACCATCGCAGCCCCCGTCACCATGACGGGTATCGGCGTGCATTCGGGCGCTCCGGTCACCATCACCTTCCAGCCTGCGGAGGCCGGTACCGGCATCATGTTCAGCCGCAGCCTGGATGATGGCAGTTCGGTGGAATACCGCGCGGTTTCGGCACAGCTCGGACCAACCGATCTCTGCACCGTGCTTGGCGACTCGCCGGCGAAATGGGTTGCGACCATCGAGCATGTGATGGCTGCCCTTTATGCGCTGTCGATCGACAATGTCGTGGTCGAGGTGGATGCGGGCGAGATGCCGATCATGGACGGCAGCTCCTATCCGTTCATCGAGGCACTGGAGCAGGCCGGTATCGTCAATCTCGGCGCGAAGCGTCGCTACATCAGGGTGGTGAAGCCGGTACGGATCGATTCGGGCGCGTCCTGGTCGGAGTTCCGCCCTTACGACGGCACGCGTTTCGAAGTCGAGATCGACTTCTCCACGCCGCTGATCGGACGGCAGAGCTGGAAGGGCGACCTGACCGCCTCCTCCTTCAAGGAAGAACTTTCCCGCGCCCGTACCTTCGGGTTCATGCGCGATGTCGAGCGGCTGTGGGCTGCCGGTTATGCTCTCGGTTCCTCGCTAGAGAATTCCGTGGTGATCTCGGACGACGACACGATTGTCAATGTCGAGGGACTTCGCTACGAGGGTGACGAGTTCGTGCGCCACAAGACGCTCGATGCGGTCGGCGACCTCGCACTGGCGGGCGCGCAGTTCATCGGGTGCTACCGTTCCTATCGTGGCGGCCACAAGATGAACGCCAACGCCCTGAAGGCGCTGCTCAGCGACCCCACAGCCTATGAGATCGTCGAGGCACCGGTCCGCAGCACCCGCGTTCGCGCCGTCGAGTTCGTACCGGTCAAGGAACCGGAAGTCGCCGCCTGGTTTGCTTGATCCGTTCTTCCAGTCCAACTGGCCGCTCCTCGTGAGCGGCCTTTCTTTTTGACCTGACTTGCGGTTTTCGCGCCGGTCCTTCGTCCTTCCGGGCAGGGAACCTTGCCACAAAATTGCGTTAATGCGCCCGCATTGCGTTGCCCGGCGCCTGCTTGTAAGGCTAGAAGGCCAGTTGGCGCAGGGGCGTCATTGCGCGGGACGATCGGGAACTGTCGAATGACTTATGCGAGGTCTGTTGGAATGAAGAGAACGGCGAGGATAGCCTTCGTGTCCATGGCTCTGGCCTGCGCCGGCGTCGCGGTGAGCGCGTGCCAGTCCGACAAGGATATCGACATCACCAAGCTGGGCGTCGAAACCGATCCCCCGGAAGTTCTCTACAACCAGGGCCTGGCCAACATGAAGGCAGGAAACATCGCAGAAGCAAGCCGCAAGTTCGACTCCATCGACCGCCAGCATCCGTTCACGGACTGGGGCCGCAAGGCGCTCGTGATGAGCACGTTTGCCAAGTACCGGCTCGGGCGCAACGAAGATGCGATCGCCACAGGTAACCGTTACCTGAAGCAGTATCCGAACACCGAGGATTCGGCCTACGTCCAGTATCTGGTTGGCCTTTCCTATTCCAAGCAGATTGCCGACGTGACGCAGGATCAGCGCGCGGCCGCGCAGACCATCGACGCTATGTCCAAGGTCGTCAACGACTATCCCGATTCCGAATACGTCGAGGATGCGCAGGCCAAGATCCGCTTTGCGCGTGACCAGCTCGCCGGCAAGGAGATGCAGGTCGGCCGCTATTACCTGGAGCGGAAGGAATATCTGGCGGGGATCCAGCGTTTCCGCACCGTTGTCGAGCGCTATCCCACGACGAACCAGATCGAGGAAGCTCTCGCCCGTCTCGTCGAGTCCTACTATGCGATGGGGATCGTGGAGGAGGCGCAGACGGCGGCGGCCGTGCTCGGCCGAAACTACCCCGACAGCCAGTGGTATGCCGATTCCTACAAGCTGCTGCAGACGGGCGGTCTGGAACCGCGTGAGAACCGTGGCTCCTGGATTTCTCGCGCAGGGGCAAAGCTCATCGGGGCCTGATCGTGCTCGTCCAGCTTTCGATCCGAGATATCGTTCTGATCGAGCGGCTGGATCTTGCCTTCGAATCCGGCCTCTCCGTGCTGACGGGCGAAACCGGCGCAGGCAAGTCGATCCTGCTCGACAGCCTGTCGCTGGCTCTCGGTGGGCGCGGCGATGGCGGACTCGTCCGGCACGGCGAGGACAAGGGGCAGGTGACGGCCGTCTTCGACGTGCCCGGGCAGCATCCCGTCCGACAGCTTCTCCGCGACAGCGGCATCGATGACGACGGCGATCTCATCTTCCGGCGGATCCAGAACGCCGATGGACGGACTCGCGCGTCAATCAACGACCAGCCGGTCAGTGTCCAACTGATGCGGCAGATCGGCCAGCTGCTGGTAGAGATCCATGGCCAGCACGACGACCGGGCGCTGACCGACACCAACACCCATCGCGACTTGCTCGATGCTTTTTCCGGACTGGCCGATGAGGTGAAGCAGGTCGGGGGGCTCTATCGCGCCTGGAAGGATGCCGAGCGCGCCTTCAAGGCGCATCGTGCCAAGGTCGAGGCGGCGGCGCGGGAGGCGGACTATATCCGTGCATCCGTCGAGGAGCTTGAAGTGCTAAGTCCCCGCGATGGCGAGGAAGAGGAACTGGCGGAGCAACGCTCGCAGATGCAGAAGGCCGAGCGCATCGCCGGCGACATCTCGGAAGCCTCCGAGTTCCTCAACGGCAATGCCTCGCCCGTGCCCTTGATCGCTTCCATGGTGCGGCGGTTGGAGCGCAAGAGCCACGAAGCGCCGGGCCTGCTGGAGGAAACCGTCGAACTGCTGGATGCTGCCCTGAACAGCCTCTCCAACGCCCAGATGGAGGTCGAGGCGGCGCTCAGAAAGACGGAGTTCGATCCCCGAGAACTGGAGCGCGTCGAGGAGCGACTGTTTGCGTTAAGGGCTGCGGGGCGAAAGTATTCCGTTGCCGTCGCGGACCTGCCAGCTCTTGCAGAGAAGATGGTTGCCGATCTTGCCGATCTCGATGCCGGTGAAGAGAAGCTCGGCCAGCTGGAAAAGCAGGCCGCCGCCGCGAAGGCTGCCTTCGATGCCGCGGCACTGACGCTGTCGGAGAAGCGCCGGCAGGGCGCCGAGACGCTTGCGAAAGCGGTGATGGACGAACTTCCCGCCCTCAAGTTGGAACGGGCCCGTTTCATGGTCGAGATGACGGCCGATCCGCAGGCAGCGACCGCGGAGGGTATCGACACCATCGAATTTCACGTCCAGACCAATCCGGGTACGCGTCCGGGTCCGATCATGAAAGTCGCGTCCGGCGGTGAACTTTCCCGCTTCCTGCTGGCGCTGAAGGTCGCGCTGGCGGATCGCGGTTCGGCCCCGACACTCGTCTTCGACGAGATTGATACCGGAGTGGGTGGTGCCGTCGCGGATGCGATCGGCCAGCGGCTGAAGCGGTTGTCGGCGACAGTGCAGGTGCTCTCGGTCACCCATGCGCCTCAGGTGGCAGCCCGTGCTGCCACGCATCTGCTCATCTCCAAAGGCCCCGCGGGCGAGGGCTCGGATAAGATCACCACGCGGGTCGCGACCATGGAGCCGGAACACCGGGCCGAGGAGATCGCCCGGATGCTCGCCGGCGCCTCGGTTACCGACGAGGCCCGCGCGGCGGCCAGGAAGCTGATCGCCGGCGCGAACTGAACGCCTCTCTTCCCATCCTGCCGATTTGCACTAAAAAAGCGACTCCATCTCCGGAGTGACTTTTCATGGCTGACGCGCGACCATCCGTTGACACGCTAACCGAAGAGCAGGCGGCAGCCGAACTGGCCTTCCTCGCCTCCGAGATCGCGCGCCACGACGAACTCTACCACAGCCATGATACACCGGAGATTTCAGACGCGGAATATGACGCGCTGAAGCGGCGCAATGATGCGATCGAGAAGCGATTTCCCCAGCTTCATCGGGCCGACAGCCCGTCGCTGAGGGTGGGGGCGGCGCCGCTCCCGACCTTCGCGCCCATCACCCATTCGCGGCCCATGCTGTCGCTCGACAACACGTTTTCCGACGAAGACGTGCGCGACTTCATCAACTCCGTCTACCGCTTCCTCGGCAAGCTCCCGGACGGTTCGATCGCCTTCACCGCCGAACCGAAGATCGACGGACTGTCCATGTCGATCCGCTATGAGAACGGCCGGCTCGCCAATGCCGCCACCCGTGGCGACGGCACGACAGGGGAAAACGTCACCGCCAACATCTTGACGATCAAGGAAATCCCGAACCAGCTTCCTGACGGCGTGCCATCCGTCGTGGAAGTGCGTGGCGAAGTATACATGACGAAGAGCGATTTCCTGGCGCTCAACGAGAGGATGGCGGCCGAGGGTAAGCAAACCTACGTCAACCCACGGAACACAGCTGCCGGGTCGCTGCGCCAGCTCGATGCGAAAGTGACCGCGAGCCGCAACCTTCGCTTCTTCGCTTATGCCTGGGGTGAGATCTCCGAGATGCCGGCCGACACCCAAATGGGAATGGTTGAGAAGTTCCGGGAATGGGGCTTTCCCGTCAATCCGCTGATGAAGCGGCTGAACTCCGTCGAGGACATCATCGCTCACTACACGGAGATCGGTCTGAAGCGGCCCGACCTCGACTACGAGATCGACGGCGTCGTCTACAAGGTGGACAGGCTCGACCTGCAGCAGCGGCTTGGCTTCCGCTCGCGGAGCCCACGCTGGGCGACGGCGCACAAGTTCCCGGCGGAGCAGGCGTTCACCCGGGTGGAGCGGATCGACATCCAGGTCGGACGTACCGGAGCGCTGACACCGGTCGCACGCCTGACGCCTGTGACCGTCGGCGGCGTCGTCGTCACAAATGCCACGCTGCACAACGAGGACTACATCAAGGGCATCGGCAATTCCGGCGAGCGCATCCGCGAGGACGAGCACGACATCCGCATTGGCGATACCGTGATCGTGCAGCGGGCAGGGGACGTCATCCCGCAGGTCCTCGATGTCGTGATGGAAAAGCGGTCAGCGGATGCCGTCCCTTACGAGTTTCCGAGGAAATGCCCGGTCTGCGGCAGCCACGCGGTGCGGGAGAAGAACGAAAAGACCGGCAAGCTCGATTCCGTCACTCGTTGCACCGGTGGCTTCGTCTGCCGCGCACAGGCCACCGAGCATCTGAAGCACTTCGTGTCACGCAATGCCTTCGACATCGAGGGGTTGGGCTCCAAGCAGATCGACTTCTTCTTCGAGGCGGACGATCCGGCGCTTTCGATCAAGACCGCTCCGGATATATTCACATTGAGGAGGCGGCAGGAGGCGTCGCCACTCACGAAGCTCGAGAACCTCGAGGGCTTCGGAAGGGTGAGCGTCCGCAAGCTCTTCGACGCCATCGATGAGCGGCGATCCATTGCGCTCCACCGCTTCATCTATGCACTCGGAATCCGTCATGTGGGGGAGACAACCGCAAAGCTGCTGGCGCGCTCCTACGGGACCTATGACGCCTTCTCCGAGGCGATGCAGGAGGCGGCCGATCTGACGGGAGAGGCCTGGGAGAACCTGAACAATATCGAGGGCATTGGCGAAGTGGTGGCGCGGGCGATGGTCGAGTTCTTCAAGGAGCCGCGCAATCGGGACGTGATAGGCCGGCTGCTGCAGGAGGTGACGCCTCAGGCCGCCGAACAGGTTTCCACCGCGGATAGTCCCGTCGCCGGCAAGACGGTGGTCTTCACCGGCAGTCTGGAGAAGTTCACGCGAGACGAAGCCAAGGCGCGCGCTGAAAGCCTCGGCGCCAAGGTTGCCGGTTCGGTTTCCAAGAAGACCGATTACGTCGTCGCAGGGCCGGGCGCCGGCTCCAAGCTCGACAAGGCGAGGGAGCTCGGTGTGGAGGTCATGGACGAGGATGAGTGGCTCGCGCTGATCGGCGGGTAATCCGCTTCTTTGCCGAATCAGCGTCGCTTGCGCTAAGGCTTGGGCAGCAGAATTAGGGCTGACCTTGAAAACCATCGCCATCGACTTTGAAACCGCCAACGAAACGCGCGGCAGTGCCTGCTCCGTCGGGCTCGCCTGGATCGAGGATGGCGAGGTCGTTCGCGTCGAGGAGCGGCTGATCCGCCCGCAGGACATGCGCTTTTCCTCTTTCAACGTCGCCATCCACGGCATCCGCCCCGAGCATGTCGAGGACGCTCCGGAGTTTCCGGAGGTGATGGAAGAGTTCGAGGAGGATTTTCGCGGCGCGACGATGATTGCGCACAATGCGGCCTTCGATTTCAGTGTCTGGCGCGCCTGCCTCGATCTCTATCGCCGCGGCTATCCGGAACTCTCCTATGTCTGTAGCGTGAAGGTGTCCCAGAAGGTCTGGCCGCATCTCGGCTCCCACCGGCTCAACGTGCTGGCGGCTCATCTCGGGTTGAAGTTCGCGCACCACAATGCCGCCGAGGATGCACATGTCTGCGCACGTGCGGCGATCGCAATCGGAAACTCGCTGGGTGTGTCCCACATCCGCGATATTCCGGCATTGATCGGCATGAAGGTCGGCCGCCTCTTTGACGGTGGTTATGCGCCCTGCACCTGCCGGCTGAAGTAGATCGGCCGCTTCCGCTTGTAACCTGCGCCGTTACGCTTATCTGTGATCACGGATGGTTTACCGGAGTGCCAGATGATGAAACGAACTGCCTTGCTTGTCTCTGCTGCGGCACTCGCCGCTGGTATGTTTGCGGCAGCCGCCTCTGCCGAAGTGGTCGGCAAGGTCGGTGTCGACTGGATCGGCAACGACATCATCGTCGAGGCAGTCGCTGATCCGGAAGTGAAGGGCGTTACCTGCCATGTCACCTATTTCGACCGCTCGATCATCGACCGGCTAAAGCAGGGCAACTGGTTCGAGGATCCCTCCAACAGCTCGATCGCCTGCCGCCAGACCGGGCCGATCGAGATCGGCGATATCGACCTTTCGCGCGGAGGAGAAGAGGTCTTCCGCCAGGGCCGTTCGCTGATCTGGAAGGACCTGCTGGTCAAGCGCATCTACGACAAGACGAACGATACCCTGGTCTACCTCGCGCATTCGCGGCAGGTTATCGAAGGCTCGGCCAAGATGGCGATCTCCACCGTGCCGCTTTACGGACAGGAAGTGAACTGGACCCAGGGCAAACCCTAGTCGCTCACGCGATTGCTGCGGCCGCGGCGCGTCCTGCGACGCGGCCTGAAAACAGACAGCCGCCGAGGAAGGTGCCTTCGAGCGCGCGGTAGCCATGCATGCCTCCGCCGCCGAAGCCCGCCGCTTCGCCCACCGCATAGAGGCCTGGCACCGGCTGTCCGTCATTGCCGAGAACGCGTGCCGAAAGGTCCGTTTCGAGCCCGCCCAGCGTCTTGCGGGTCAGGATGTTGAGCTTCACGGCGATGAGCGGGCCATGAGCGGGATCGAGGATTCGATGCGGCCGCGCCGTGCGTATCAGCTTGTCACCCATTGACCGCCGGGCGTTGTGGATGCCGATCACCTGCAAGTCCTTCCCGTAGGGATTGGTCACCTGAAGGTCGCGCGCCACGATCTGCCGCTCTATCCCATCCAGCTTGAGCAGATCATTGCCGGCGACGCGGTTCATGCCGTGCACCAGTTCGTCGAGACTGTTCGCAACGACGAAATCCTCGCCTCTCTCCTTGAACGCCTCGACCGGCCCCGTCGCACGACGGCCGACGGCGCGGCGGGCTGTCAGCCCCCAGTCGCGGCCAGTCAGATCGGGATTCTGTTCTGAACCTGAGAGGGCAAACTCTTTGCGGATGATCGACTGGTTCAGGATGAACCAGGAGTAGTCGTAGCCCGTGGAGAGAATGTGCTGCAGTGTCCCCAGCGTATCGTAGCCGGGGAAAAAGGGTGCCGGCAGCCGCTCGCCTGTGGCGTCAAGCCATATGGAGGAGGGGCCGGGCAGGATGCGGATACCGTGGTTCTGCCAGACAGGGTTCCAGTTGCGCAGGCCTTCTGTGTAGTGCCACATGCGGTCGCGGTTGATGATGCGCCCGCCGGCCGACTCCGTTATCGCCAGCATGCGCCCGTCGACATGCTTCGGCACGCCGGATACCATGAACTTCGGCGCCGGACCGAGGCGGGCAGGCCAGTTCCTGCGCACGAGGTCTTGGTCGCCGCCGATCCCGCCGGACGCGACGATCACGGCCTGTGCGGGAAGGTCGAAATCGCCCACAGCTGTTCGAGAACTTTCTGCTCCACGCGGTGCCGTGCTGGGTTCGAGGATCGTCCCGGCGATGCCCGTCACTGCGCCGTCGGTCAGGATCAGTCGGTCGACCCGATGCCGCCATAGGAAGCGGATCCTGCCATTCTCCTCTGCCTCGCGAGCACGCTTCTCGAAGGGTTCGACGACGCCGGGCCCTGCCCCCCAGGTGATGTGAAAGCGCGGCACGGAATTGCCGTGGGAGGTAGCCGACCAACCCCCGCGCTCCGCCCAACCGACGACGGGAAAGAGGCGGTGGCCCAGGGCCCGCAACCACTCCCGCTTCTCGCCTGCGGCAAAGGCGAGATAGGCTTCGGCCCAGGCACGGGGCCAGTAGTCTTCGGGACGGTCGAAGCCGGCGGATCCGAGCCAGTCCTCGCGCGCGAGCTCGTAACTGTCACGGATACCCATGCGGCGCTGTTCGGGGGAATCGACTAGGAACAGACCGCCCAGCGACCAGAAGGCCTGGGCTCCGAGATTCTGCTCAGGCTCCTGGTCGGCAATGGTCACGGAACGGCCGGCATTAGCCAGTTCCGTCGCAGCCACCAGTCCCGCCAGGCCGGCGCCCACGACGATCACTTCCGATTGGGCCCGGCTCATCGATCCTCCTGTCAGGATGCTATCGCATACTCGTGCATCCATCTCCCTAGGCCATAGAGGCATCGCGATATCCGCAAAGTCAACCTCGGGCCGGAACGAGGAAAGAGCCCGCGTCGGCGGGCTCTTTCGTGCTTCGTCCTTTACGAGGCGGCTTACTTCACGTAGACGATCTTGCCGCCGTTGGCTGCCGTGTCGATCGCCTGGACATTGTCCAGGTCGATGCTGTTCTCCTGGAGCTCGGCCATGATGGCGGCATCAGCCTGCGCTTCGGCACGAGCCTGAGCAGTCACGTCCGCGCTCGGATTGCGGAACATATCCGGGATCTGTGTCGTAGCATCGTCGCTGTCCGAGTTTTCCGTGATGCGGACGATGCGAACGTCATCGCTCATGGTCGTTGCGCTTGTGGAGCCGGTGGTGGTCTGCGCGAATGCGATCCCGCCGAGCGAAGCGGTGGAAAGGGCTGCGGCGAGAGCGAGTGTAACGGCGTTTTTCATTTTTATTCTCCCTAGTGGATTTCCGATCGACCAGCCTTGGCTTAGCCGAACAATTCGCTGTCCCTTGGGACACTAGGGCAACACTGGGAGGCCGAGATCGTTCCAGACGAATCGGGCAAACCCGTCACGGGCAGATAACGAAAGCGTCATCTCCGGGTTGCAGATTACCGGAGATGAGCCGTGGGATCAGGCAGCTTCGCGGGTCAGTTCGTCGGCGATCACTGTGTCGAGGTTGAGGAAGCAGACCATCGTCTTCTCCAGGGCAACGATGCCGCGGCAGAAGGCGCGCTGGGCTTCCGGAATGATTTCCGGTGCCGGCTGCAGGTCTTCGGAGCGGATGGTCATCATATCCGAGACCTGCTCGACGAGAAGACCGACCAGCTTACCCGCGATGTCAGTCACGATGATCGCGGAGCGTTCGGATGGCTCGGTCATCTTCATGCCGAGGCGGCAGGCCATGTCGATCACGGGAATGACGGCGCCGCGCAGGTTGATGAGGCCCAGCACATAAGGGGGCGTATGTGGCATCGGCGTAACCGGCGCCCAGCCGCGGATTTCGCGGATCGCCATGATGTCGATGCAGAATTCCTGATCTCCAAGATGGAAGGAGACGATTTCGAGATAGGCTCCCGATTGCTTGATGGCGTTGCTCATTCTTTTCTCCCACCTGCCAATGGGCTCGCGACTTATGCCGCGGACGCTGCCATTCAGGCTGCCATGGATTGTCTGGATATCGATGCGGAGCTCGAGAATGACCTCGATGACATCATGTCGGCATGGCTCGCCTGCGTCCGGTTCGAGTAGCCGCGGGACGCTGTTGGAATCCACCTTCGCGCCGCAAGCATGCCCGTCAATTATTAAGCTTCTGCTAAAGCGGTGCGGCCTTAGGCCCCTTCCAGCGCAGATAGATTTTGAGTAAGATCGGCGTATGGACATGGTCTCGCCCGCATCGCATCGCCTGCCTCTCGCCGCGCTCACCATACTGGTTGGTGTTGCGGTCAGTGGCGCGGCGTTCTACGGCTGGATGCGTTACGGGTCGGATATGTTGATAACCCTCAGCGAGAACGGCCTTTCTGGTTGTCTCTGAGCCTCTCCCTGTTTGAGACAAATCAGCGCGCACGGTGACGCGATCCGCTATTGATTTGCGAGCGCGGGGCCTTTCGCCTATCGAGGGTAGGCTTTGCCGCAGATGGCATGAAGAGAGAAAGACATGAAAACGCTGCGCATCATCCTCTGGGCCGCCGTGATCTTGCTTGGCGGCGTCCTCGCATGGCTGACATTCGAGGTGACACGAAGCAAGGAGCAGATTGCCGAAGGTCCCTTTGGCGTGCCGTTCCAGCTCGTGTCCCAGGATGGACAGCCAATCACCGAAGAAGCCTTCCGTAAGAAGCCGACCGCTCTCTTCTTCGGCTTCACCCACTGCCCGGAGGTATGCCCGACCACGCTCTATGAACTCAACGGGTGGATGCACCAGGTCGACCCCGACGGTACCAAGCTCGCCGGCTATTTCGTGACGGTCGATCCGGAGCGCGACCCGCCCGAAATGCTCGGGCAGTACATATCGAATGTGACCGACCGCATCATCGGGATCTCCGGCCCGCCGGAAAAGGTCATCGAAATGGCGAAGGGCTTCAAGGTCTACTTCAAGAAGGTGCCTCTCGACGAGAAGGATCCGACCGGCGACTACACGATGGACCATACCGCCTCGGTCTTCCTTCTCGATGAGGAGGGCCGCTTCGTCGGGACCATCTCCTACGGCGAAAACTCCGATACGGCCGTGAAGAAACTCGAAAACTTGATCAGCGGCTGATCGAGCGCATCGCAGTTGAAGGGGCGGTGCCTTTGTGGCATCCGTCCCGCATCCGCAACCATCCGAAAGCTTAATCTTGAGCGAGCTCCGCCTCTACGTCAGCACCACCGAAAAGGATGCCGAGCGCATCCTCGACATTTTCACGGATATCTTCGGCGGGGAGGACTACGCGCTCGGGACCACCGAGGTCGACGAGAAGCGGGATCTCTGGGAAGCTTCGGTCTACCTGATGGCGGACGAGGAGGAAGAGGTCCGGCAGCGAATGTCGGACGGTCTCGCGCCAGCCTTCCCCCAAGCCCTCATCGAGAGGGAGGTAATCCCCGATGTCGACTGGATCGCGAAATCGCTCGAGGGGCTGAAGCCGGTTCGGGCAGGGCGCTTTCTGGTTCACGGCTCGCATGATCGCGACAAGGTTCGTCCTAATGATGTATCGATCGAGATCGATGCTGGCCAGGCCTTTGGAACCGGGCATCATGGGACGACCGCCGGCTGCCTGGAGATGATCGATGCGGTCGCCCGGGCCCGCCCGATCCGCAACGCGCTCGATCTTGGTACCGGCAGCGGCGTGCTCGCGATCGGCCTCAGGAAGATCCGCAACATCCCCATTCTTGCAACTGATATCGATCCGGTCGCGGTTCGGGTGGCTCAGGAGAATGTCCGGCGCAACGGCATCGTGTCCGGACTGCGGCTTGTGACGGCGCCGGGCTTTCATTCGCCCGCCTTCAGGCAAGAGGGACCTTTCGACCTGATCATCGCCAATATTCTCGCCCGGCCGCTGATGCGCATGGCGCCGCAACTTGCAGCCAACCTCGCATCCGGTGGATCGGTGATCCTGTCAGGGATTCTGGCCGAGCAGCGCTGGAAGGTTCTTGCCGCCTATAACGGCGTTCGTCTTCGGCATGTGCATACGCTCTGGCGCAACGGCTGGGTGACCATCCACCTGCGGCAGGGATAATAGTTGTTGCGATGCAGCATTGCGCGTGCTGCAGGAGTCGATCCGGAGAAGAGGGATAAGAAAAAGGCGGCGCCATAGGGCACCGCCTTCGCGATCAGGTTATTCCTGATCTAGCCCGCGAGCCGGGGAGGAGCGGCTCTAGCGGGCTGGTCCGTATTCCGAAGGCCTGGCGGGGGAGGGAGGAGGAAAGACCGCCAGGGTTTTAAATCAGAATACGAAACCGGATCCGCCCTTGCGGCGGAGTTCTTCGCGGCTGGTTCCCATGCCCTTCAGGGTCTGGTCGTCCAGGTTCATGAGAACGTTGTTGACGTAGCGGCTGGCCTGACGCTCGCGCGCTGCGACCACGCGTTCGAAGGCAGTGCGGAAGATTGAGTTGGCCATTTTATAGATCCTTTCATCGCGGGCGCTGTTCATTGCCCGTTCGATGAGTGGAATATAGTCGAGATTGTGCGGTGCAGTGAGGGGCTTCCCATCAACGGTGTTATGCGCTGAGCGCATGGCCTGTGCACTCGGCGTCCACATGCAGTTAGCAGATGCACAATAGATCGGCGACAGTTCACCCGCTCTGGCGGTGCGAGCAGCGCCCCGCTAGTATCGCGTACCCTTTGAATCACTCCTCCCGGAAAGTTTTCATGTTCCAGTCCTTCGATAGTAGGTCCACCCCCCAGTTCGGCCGCGAACGCGTGAGCGCCTTGCGCAGCCATTTCGACGGCCTCGGGATTGACGGGTTTCTGGTGCCTCGCGCCGACGAATACCAAGGGGAATATGTGCCGGCCTCGGCCGAGCGGCTTTCCTGGCTCACCGGTTTTACCGGGTCGGCCGGTGTCGCACTCGTGATGCGTTCGCAGGCGGTGATCTTCGTCGACGGGCGTTATATCACGCAGCTCAAGGAGCAGGTGGACGGCAGCGTCTTTTCCGGCGGCGACCTCGTCAACGAGCCGCCGCATGCCTGGCTGAAGGCCAACGCCGCCAAAGGGTTCCGTCTCGGTGTGGACCCATGGCTGCATACGGCTGCGGAAGTGCGCACGCTGAGCAAGGCGATTGACGAGATCGGCGGGTCGCTGGTCTTCGTCCCATCCAATCCGCTCGACGCGATCTGGACGGACCGTCCCGCCGAACCCCTGGGTGCGGTGATGATCCAGAGGCATGAACATGCCGGCACGCTTGCAGCCGAAAAGATCCCCATGATTGCCGCGCAGGTGAAGGAGAAGGGGGCCGCTGCCGTCATCATCACGGATCCTTCTTCGATCGCGTGGCTCTTCAATATCCGCGGCAGCGACGTGCCGCATACCCCTCATCCGCTGGCACGGGCCATCGTTCCGGCAGAGGGCAAGCCGCTGCTCTTTCTCGACGAGCGCAAGACCGGTATTGAGGCCCGCGCCTACCTTGCCCAACTCGCCGAACAACTGCCGCCCGCCGACTTTCCTGCCCGGCTAGAGGAATGGGCAAAGCGCGGACCGATCATGCTCGATGCCGATCTTGCTCCGCTGGCCCTGAGCATCGCGATCGAGAAGGCTGGCGGAAGCGTCGTCCAGGCAACCGATCCTGCGCGCTTGCCGCGTGCCTGCAAGAACGCTGCCGAACTGGAAGGCTCGGCGAAGGCGCATCTCCAGGACGGGGCCGCCGTCGTCGAGTTCCTCTGCTGGCTCGAGGGGCAGGAAGCGGGCAGCGTGACCGAGATCGAGACGGTCCGGGCGCTGGAGGCGGCCCGCGTGAAGGTGGGCGAGCAGATGCAGAACCCGCTCAAGGACATTTCCTTCGATACCATCTCCGGGGCGGGGCCAGACGCCGCGGTCATTCATTACCGGGTGACGACGGAGACGGACAGGCCACTGAACGAAGGCGAGCTCTTCCTGATCGACTCCGGCGCCCAATATATCAACGGCACCACCGACATCACCCGGACTGTCGCGATCGGCGATGTTCCGGAGGACCGTAAGCGCTTCTTCACCCTTGTACTGAAGGGAATGATCGCGATCAGCATCGCGCGCTTCCCCAAAGGCACGCGCGGCTGCGATCTCGATCCGCTTGCGCGGATCGCCTTGTGGAAGGCCGGCGGCGATTATGCCCACGGGACCGGCCACGGCGTTGGCTCCTATCTGTCCGTGCACGAGGGGCCGCAGCGGATCGCCCGGCTGTCGACGCAGGAGCTCCTGCCCGGGATGATCCTCTCGAACGAGCCCGGCTACTATCGTCCCGGCGATTTCGGCATCCGCATCGAGAACCTGATCTATGTGAAGGAAGCGACGGAGATCGAGGGCGGCGATATCCCGATGCTGTCGTTCGAGACGCTCACATGGTGCCCGATCGATCGCCGGCTTGTCCTGGCGGAGCTTCTGACGGCGGAGGAGCGTGACTGGCTGAACGGCTATCACGCCGCGACGCGCGAGAAGCTCATGTCGCTAATCGAGGACGAAAAGGTCCGCCAGTGGCTGGTGCAGGCAACCGGGCCGGTGTGATTACCGGCTCCGTCGGCTTCTAGAGGCCGAGGATCTGGCGGCAGACCATCACCGCCAGCCAGCCCGCGCCCAGCATCAGCAGCCCGGGACGGCGGAGCGCGACCAGGAGTGCTACGACCATCGCTATCTTAACGTCCCAGCCGCCGGAGAAGAAGGCGGGCGCGACCAGCGTCGTCAGCACGGCGGCAGGGACCGCATTCAAGGCGGCTTCCATACGTGGTGGGATCGCCTTCATCCGCGTGATCAGGACGTAGCCTCCGACGCGGGTGAGATAGGTCGCCACGGCTGCGCTAAGGATCAGCAGCACTGTGCCGGTGTCGAGCGTTCCTTCCATCGTCAGGCCTCTCCACCTTCTGGCGACGCCGCTTCTGCACCCGGTGCGGGGAGCGGCAGTAGGGTCGCGACGATGATGCCGGCGGCGGCGCCAAGGCTGACATGCCAGGGAGAGCCGACGAGATGGTAGGCCGCAACCGATCCGAGCGCGCTTGCTAGCACGATGGGCGCAAATCCGGGCCGGCGCCGGAACGCGAGGACCATGCCAAGGAAATAGACTGGCAGCAGGATGTCGATGCCGATGGAAGCCGGGTCGCCGATCATGCGTCCGAAGAAGGCGCCGAGCATGGTGGCCACGCTCCAGCTGAGATAGACCACAACCCCGAAGCCGATGTACCACGAAAAGCTTACGCCCTGGCCGCTTTCGCCACGCCGCACACCTTCGGCGAAGGCCGGATCGATCAGCATGAAGAAGGCGAGCGCCTTCTGGGGCAGGGAGTAGTGGCCGATATATTTCGCCATCGCTGCGGAATACAGGATATGGCGAAAGTTGACGGCGAAGACGGACAGTACCACCAGCCACGGCTCGACACGCTGGCCGAAAAGCTCGATCCCCACCAGCTGGCTCGCTCCGGCATAGACGGTGGCACTCATCAGAAGGGTCTCGAGGAAGCTCAGGCCGTTGTCGACCGCGACCGCTCCGAACAGGGCACCGAAGGGCGCCGAGGACAGGGCAACGATAACGCCGCCCCGCAGGCCTTCTCTGAAATCACTGCGGTTCATGGGGATTCCTTCTTCCCACTCCCTTAGGCGAGAGGGAATGCCCGGCGCAATTCAATAGCGCTGATGCATCGATCGATTCTGGTGAAGTCCCGGCGAAGAGTTGGTGCTCGCCGTGGTGGTCAGTCCTTGAGAATCTGGCGGCTCCTGACGACGCCGACGCCCTTCTGCCGCATCTCCTCGATCGCGGCTTTCACGCCCTTTGGATCGATTCCGCGGCTGGCATCCTCGATGAAGCATATCTGGACGCCGGGCAACATCTCGACGGCGTCGAGTGCCGAGAACTTCACGCAGTAATCCGTCGCAAGGCCGCAGATGTCGAGTTCGTTGATCTGCTGAGCTCGAAGATAGCCGGCAAGGCCGGTGACGGCCGCCTTGTCGTTGTCGCGGAAGGCGGAATAGCTGTCGATCGCCGGATTTTCGCCCTTCTGCTGGATATAGTCGACCTCGTCGATCTTGAGGTCGGGATGGAACTCCGCGTCGCTGGTGCCCTGGACGCAGTGGTCGGGCCACAGCATTTGCGGCTGGCCGCAGAGTTCGCCCATGTCGAAGGGTCTTTTGCCGGGATGTTGCGACGCGAAGCTGCCGTGGTCTTCAGGATGCCAGTCCTGCGAGGCGACGATGACGTCGTACCCGCCTTCCTCGATCAGGCGGTTGGCCACCGGGACGATCTTCTCGCCGTCGGGGACAGGCAGGTTTCCGCCAGGGCAGAAGCCGTTCTGGATATCGACCAGCAGCAGGGCCTTCATGGTGGTTCCTCCTTCTCTGTCTTTGGCCGATTAAATACCGAGCAGTGGCAGTCGAACAACCCTTGACGGCATTAGGGCGAGCGAAAGTCGGGATGGCCCGTGAGGCGCTTTGCAAGAAAGGCGACAAACTGGCGGACTTTCGCGGCGATGTGACGATTGTCGGGATAGACAGCGTGCACCGGAATTGCTCCCAGCGACCAGTTGTCCAGAACAGAGACAAGCCGACCCGCCCGGATGTCCTCTCCACATAGGAAGGCCGGGAGCAGCGTGATACCGGCTCCTTCGAGTGCAGCCGAACGCAAGAACATGCCGCAGTTCACCTCCAGGGGCGGGACGAACGGGATTCGCACCGTGTCGTCGTCTTTGCGCAGTTGCCATATTCGGCCCCAGCGCAACGGCGAGAAATGGAGACAGGCGTGTGCCGCAAGTTCGTCAGGATGGGCGGGGTTGCCGTGAGCTCGCAGGTAGTCTGGCGAAGCACACAGATAAACACGGGAGGCGCCGAGGCGGCGGGTGATGACGTTTTCCTCCACGCTCATCGTGCCGCGAATAGCCAAGTCAAACCCTTGGTCGACAAGATTGACAGTGTCGTGGGACAGGTCGAGCACTACCGCGATCGCGGGGTTCTGTCGCAAGAAGTCTGCCACCAGTGGTGCCAAGTGGGTCTGGGCAAGATCCGGTGGGGCCGAAATCCTTATGCGACCCACAGCTTCCTGCTGCAGGGCGAGGGCCGCGCGCTCAGCCTCGCGAATCTGCGGCAACACGCCCGTCAGCGCTTGGTGATAGGCCAATCCGGCTTCTGTCAGCGTCACGCTGCGGGTGGTTCGCTGCAGCAGCCGAACCCCAAGCCGCTGTTCGAGTTGCTGCAGTTGAGCGCTGATCGTTGCTCGCGACATGTCGAGTTTTTCCGCCGCCCTGGAGAAGTTCAGGCATTCCGCCACCGCGAGGAAAGCTGAGATGCCACTCAACGGATCCAATGTCTTCATCTGCCAATTCTTCCGGAGAGTGATGCTTCATCTTTGATCTTATCATCTCATCCCGGCGCGACTAGTGGATCGGCCGCGACCAACACGTCATTCAAGGAGGGATTGAGATGACAGGATTTGTAAAGGCGGCGGTGTCGCCGCAGAACACCGGACAGGTGGCTATGGCATTCGGGTGCCACCTGATCCGCATCACGGCCGCCGAAACCGGTGGCACGTTGGGTGCGTTCGAGGCCGTGGTGCCAGCCGGCGAGGGCCCGCCGCTGCATCTCCACGAGCGGGAAGAGGAGTTCTTCCGCGTCATGTCCGGCCGCTTCGGCTTCTGGTGCGGCGACGACTATATCGAACTGGAGGAGGGAGGTCTCGCCGTCCTGCCACGGGGCGTCCCGCACCGTTTCCAGAACATCGGACTGACCGAGGGGCGCCTATTGGTGGTTGTTACCCCAGGCGGGTTCGAGGGCTTCTTTCCGGCGGTAGAGAACAACAGGCCAGGAAGCATGGATGAGGTAGGCCTGCTCGCGGCCCGCTTCGGCTTGCGTTTCGTAGATGCGCCGCCGGCGGAAGAGGCAGCCTGAGAAAAGAACGCGCTTTGCGTGTCGGATGCCGGCGGCGGAAACATTATCCGCTGCCGGCGCACCGGCCAGAAGAGGGTTTCTCGTTCGGAATGGCAGGCTGGGCTAAGACTCTGGTAAATTTCGGAGTATTGCCATGTCCATCGCCAGTTCATCCCTATCGCCCCATGTCGATACGGCTTCGCCGATCGGAGTCCCGGGACTTGCCGCGCTTGTCGCGCTCGTCGCCGGCACGGTCGCGCTGGGCTACACCTACGGTGCCGCCCACGGAGCGCTCTTCCTGATCGGCGGTGCGCTGGGGATCACGCTCTATCATGCCGCGTTCGGCTTTACCTCTGCCTGGCGCGTCTTCATCGCCGAAGGCCGGGGCCGGGGTCTTCGCGTGCAGATGATCCTGCTTGCGCTCACCGTCGTCCTCTTCTTCCCCTTCCTTGCATCCGGCACGCTGTTCGGCAACGAGGTTCGCGGCTTCGTATCGCCTGCCGGAACCGGGGTCATCATCGGCGCCTTCATGTTCGGCATCGGCATGCAGCTCGGTGGCGGTTGCGCCTCGGGTACGCTGTTCACCGCCGGCGGCGGCAATGCGCGGATGCTTGTCACGCTGTTCTTCTTCATCGTCGGCTCGCTACTGGCGACCATCCACTTCGAGTGGTGGACGAGCCTGCCCTCGCTGCCGCCGACGACGCTGGTGAGCCTCGGTCCGGTGCCGGGCATCCTCCTCTCCCTGGCGATCTTTGGCGCCATCGCTGCCTTGACCGTCGCGGTCGAGAAGAAGCGCCACGGCGGGCTGGAAAAGCCTGAAGCAGCGCCGCGCGAAGGCTTCGCCCGCTACCTGCGTGGACCATGGCCGCTGGTTGCCGGTGCAATTGCGCTTGCCGTTCTGAACTTCGCGACCCTGGCGCTCGCGGGTCGTCCCTGGGGCATCACCTCGGCCTTTGCGCTGTGGGGTGCCAAGGGCGCGCAGCTGATCGGCATCGAGCCGGCCTTCTGGGGATATTGGCAAGCACCGGCCAATGCCAAGGCTCTCTCCGAGAGCGTCTTCGCCGACGTGACCTCAGTCATGGACTTTGGCCTGATCGCCGGCGCCATGCTCGCGGCAGCACTTGCCGGTCGTTTCGCGCCGAACTTCAGGATACCGCTGCGCTCGGTTCTGGCGGCGGTCGTCGGAGGGCTTCTGCTCGGCTACGGCGCCCGCATTGCCTATGGCTGCAATATCGGCGCCTATTTCTCCGGCATCGCGTCCGGCAGCCTGCACGGCTATATCTGGGCGGTCGCGGCCTTCGCCGGCAATGTGCTGGGCGTCAAGTTGCGCCCCTGGTTCTTCATGGAACGTGCCACCGTCCGCCGCATCGACGGCTGACCCAAAGCATCGGTCCGCACCGCTGATTGGTGCGGGCTATGTGGTGCGTAAATGCCGCTTTTCAAGCGCCTGCCATCGCATCGCCGCATTCCTGCTAAATTTCCGGCAGGTTTTCCCCTTAGTGCCGAAAGCATCAAATCAGGGGCGGGGCGTAAAGATATTGGTTACCATATATCGTCATTCTCTAATCCAGTCGCCGGACGGCATGACGGCTTCGGGCCGCCGTTCAACGCAGATGGACATGGTCGCAGTTGCGGCTTTGGCAGAATGATCGGGTAACGAGTATCATGGCGCTAGAGATCGAGGCATTCGGCACCGCAACTCCCTCCACACCGGTTTCAAGGGGCCCTCGGCGTCTCTCGCGCATTGCCTTTGCGGGGCGGATGGCTCTTGCCACCGTGGCGCTGGGCGGCGTCTGGACGTTCGCCGCGACCACCACCGTCAGCAGCTTCGCACCCTCTTTCTCCGCGCCGGCGAAGCCTGAATTCTCGCTCGCCCTGTCGCTGAAACCCGTTGTCGACGCGGTCGCCGACGAGGTGGAGCAGGTGGAGCGCGCTGCGCTGAGGATCAGCAAGTTCGAGCGCCTCTACCGACAGCCTGCGGCGCCCAAGGCGTCGCGGCTTGAGGGCGCGCAGCTTGCTGCCGTCCTCTCGCGGCGTCCCGCGAGCGACGCTGTGGTCGGCTCGCTCGGCGCCGCCTTCGCATCGGCCGCCGAGGACGCCAAGTTCGAGGAACTCGCGGCGATCCGGCCGGAGGCCGACATCGTCAAGCAGATGCTGGACGAGGCGATGAACCAGATGGTTGCGCTCGCGCCGCGTGTCGAGATGTCCGATGCGGCAATCGTCACCGCGTCCATTTCCTCCGACGTAACGGAGGATGAGAGTCTCTCTGACGAAAGCGCCGTCGAGACCGCGGCGATAGAGGCGGAAGAGGCGGGACGCACCACCGAACTGGCCGCCCTCATGGATGACACGCTGCCGATCCAGGGGCCGCTGCCGACCTCGCGTCCCGAGACGGCCGCCAAGGCACTCGAAGCGCTGGCTGCGGCGAAGCTCGCGAAGCCGGGCCGGGCTCCCGCCGAGGACGCAGGCGGGCCGGCTTCCACCGTGCTTGCCTATGCGAAACCCGAAAACCCGATGAAGTCGCTGCCCAAGGTGACGCCGATCCCCGATCCGGGCACGAAGAAGGTAGCAATCTACGACATCACCAATGGCGTGGTGCACATGCCGAACGGCACCAAGCTCGAGGCGCATTCCGGCATCGGCAAGATGCGCGACAACCCCAAGTTCACTCATGTTAAGATGAAGGGCCCGACGCCCCCCGGTACCTACAAGCTCTCCATGCGCGAGAAGCCTTTCCATGGCGTCGCGGCGATCCGCCTGACTTCCGTGGACGGCAAGCACCCGCAGAACCGTACCGGGCTCCTGGCGCACACCTACCTGCTGCGCTCCGCTCCCGGCGATTCGCATGGCTGCGTCGCCTTCAAGCACTACGACAAGTTCCTGGCGGCCTTCCGCCGCGGCGAGATCACCCATATGGTCATCGTACCGGAGTATAACGGCCGCCTGCCGGGAAAGAACCAGAACCTGCTGGTCAAGCTGTTCGGTGGCAAGGGCGCCTAACCGAGCAAGTCCCTGGCCGTGCGCATGAAGATACGGGCGCCGAGCGGGATCAGGTCATCGGGATAGTCATAGTCCGGATTGTGCAGGGCAGGGTGCTTCTCGCCGGCGCCGAGATAGAACATTGCCGATTTCGAGACAGTGCCGAACAAGCCGAAGTCCTCCGAGGCCCGCAGCGCCTCGCCCGGCTCATGGGTGACACCTTCCGCATCGAGAGACGCCCTCAGGATCGTCACGGCTTCCGGCTGATTGTCGCAATGGCTGAAGATCTCGTGGTAGCTTGTATCGAGCGCCAACCCGTCCCTCTCCGCCGCCTCCCGCGCCAGTCCTTCTGCCGCATCCACCAATGCCTGCATCTGGTCGTTCGTGGTCGTGCGCAGCGTTACCCAGAGTTCCGCATAGGCTGGTGCAATGCCGAAGGCCGGTTCGCCCAGGTGCACATGCCCCACCGTGGCGAGAACGAAATCCCCACCGGCAACGGTGCCTCGGCTGAGATCCGTCAATGCCGGCATCAGGAATGCGATCGCCCGCATCGGCGACCTACCCGTTTCCGGTGCGGATGCATGCGCCGTCTTGCCCGTCAGCATGATCTTCAACCCGCGCGAGGCGCAGTTGGCGATGCCTTCCTTCAGCCAGACATGGCCGAGCGGCAGCCCCGGCAGGTTGTGCAGCGAGAAAGAGTAATCAGGCCGGATTTCCGCGAATCGCTCGTCAGCAATCACCGCCGCGGCACCGGCGCCGGTTTCTTCGGCCGGCTGGAACATCAGCACGACGCGGCCGCGCTGGGGGCGCTGCTTTGCAAATCCCCGCGCAAGTGCCGCAACCGTCGCCGTGTGCCCGTCATGGCCGCACATATGGCCTTTGCCGGGCAGGCGCGAGCGGTGCGGCAGGTCCGAGATCTCCTCGATGGGCAGGGCGTCG
This sequence comes from Pseudorhizobium flavum, assembly GCF_902502825.2. The sequence goes on along the minus strand of NZ_LR723670.1, from coordinate 2,186,544 downwards.
AGTTCGCAGCGAAAGAGCACGGTCGGTCCGGCTTCGTCGCCCTCGAAGACCGCCGCGACGCCCGTGCCGCCCAGTCCGGAGATCACCTTGTCCGGGGCCGTCTCGGCGAGGAAGGCCTGCACCTCGGCCGCCGTCGCCACTTCGTCGCCGGAGACTTCCGGCATGGCATGCAGCTTTCGCCGCCAGGCGGTGAGTTCGGCGACGTCGTGATTGGTGAGAAACATGCCAAGCCTCCTCCTATGCTCCACGAGACCTATCCGCCGTTCCGATCCAGCGCAACGGGTCGCCGAGCAGCGTCGCGTGGATCACACTGACAGGTCGCTGCGCAGCGGCTGCCAGATGGAGATCTTCCGCTCGGCCGCCAAGAGGTCCGGCAGCGCTGCATGCCATTCCTCGCGGTAGGGGCGGGCCAGCTGAACGGAGAGGACATCCTCATGGCTCTGCCATGTCTCGTGCAGGAGAAAACGAGTGTCGTTCTCGGGATCGGCATGGAGGGTGGCTCCGACGAACATCGCCTCGTGGCGCATGGCGTCCAGCACGCCGTTCATCAGCCTCAGGAAGCGCTCGCGCTCCGTGGGCATGACGTCGAACTCGATCAGGTAGGTTACGCTAATGACACGCTCCTTTCTTGGCTTTGCATCAGGGTTACCAGGGTCTCGGCGTCTGCGGGGTAAAAGCATTCCAGCGCCAGTTCGGAGAGGGTGACACTGGTTGCGGTGCTGAAGACGGTGGTGGTCGATATGAAGCGAAGCACCCGGTCGTTTCCCGGCATGCGCAGTTCGAGCGGCACGGCAAGCAGCGGGTGGGTGCGATTCTCCTTCGGTGCCGGCGGCGCCGGATAGGCGGAAAGCTCCGCATGCAATTCTGCCAGGAAGGGATCGCCCGAGCCCTCCATCTGCACCCGCAATCGCTCCAGCACGTGGTGCCTCCATTCGCCGAGGTTTGCGATCCGGGGCGCCAGTCCCTGCGGATGGAGGCTGAGCCGCAGCACGTTGAGCGGCGGCGCCAGCACTATGGGATCAATGCCTTCGAACAGTGCCGTCGCGGCTGCGTTCGCCTGCAGCAGGGTCCACTGCCCGTCGACAGCAATGGCGGGGAAGGGCATGTGGCCCGTCAGGATGGTCTCCACCGTCTGCCGTATCTCCGTAAGCTCCGGCGCATCGAAGGCCGCTTCCGGATGAACGGGTGCATAGCCGGCCGAAAGGAGCAGGCGGTTCTGAGCACGCAGCGGCATCGACAGCCGCTCGGCGAGCCTTAGTAGCAGGTCGCGGCTTGGCGAGGATCGGCCGCTTTCGACGAAGCTCAGGTGCCGGGCTGATATTTCGGCGTCGAGCGCTAGGTCGAGCTGGCTCATGCGCCGGCGGCTGCGCCATTCGCGAAGCACGGTGCCGACGCCGGTCGGGGGCGAGGGTGATTGGGTGAGGGTGTCTGCCTGGGTCATGGGCGGACCCTATCAGAGGAGCGGCGGAATACGATTACCTCGGAGGTAATTGTTCTGCGTCCTCAGCCCGGTCAGGTTCGGGCCGTGATCAACGAAAGGAGCACGACCATGACCGACCATCTCGCCATCGCCAACGCCTATCTCGCCCTCTGGAACGAGGCGGACGACGCCGCCCGGACCGACGCGCTAACCAAGGGCTGGACCGCGGACGCCTACTATGCCGACCCGCTGATGCAGGGCAAGGGACCTGCCGGAATCTCCGCCATGATCGCCGCCGCTCGCAGCCACTTCCCCGGCCACCGCTTCGAGCTTTCCGGCACCCCCGACGGCCACGGGCCGTTCACCCGCTTCTCCTGGACCCTCGTCTCACCCAACGGCGAGGCCGTCGCGCGCGGCATGGACGTAGCGCGGTTGGACGCGGCGGGAAGGGTGACGGAGGTGGTGGGGTTTCTGGAGGGGTAGCGGGTGGAAAACCGGTGTCCGTCCCCTAGTCTTCCAGAACATAGGAGAGACGAATGCATATCATCCTTGGCGGAACGGGCCATGTTGGGAGGGCGACGGCGCTGGCTCTTCTAGCGCGCGGCGAGCCGGTGACGGTGGTTACCCGGACGGCGGAGCGGGCCGACGACCTTCGGGGCCTCGGTGCTGCCATTGCGGTTGCGGACATTCATGACACTGAGGGTCTCAGAGCAGTTTTCCGTCAGGGAAAACGACTGTTCGCGCTCAACCCGCCTGCATCACCGGAACAGGATCCGGATGCCGAGGAAAGGAGAACCATTGCCTCCATCTTGTCGGCGATCGAGGGTTCGGGCCTGGAGAAAGTCGTCGGGCACTCCACCTACGGCGCGCGGAAGGGGAAGAATATCGGCGATCTGGGAACGCTGTTCGAGCTGGAACAGGGGCTGCTAGGCTTGCCCATTCCGACAAGCATCCTGCGGGCCGCCTATTACATGACGAACTGGGAGATGAGCCTTGAACTTGCCAGACGCGAGGGAATTTTGACAACATTCTTCCCGGCAGATTTTCGTTTGGCGATGGTGGCGCCGCAGGACCTTGGGGAGGCTGCGGCTGAACTGATGACAGATCCTCCGGGAGAAATCCGTGTGGTGCATGCGGAGGGTCCAGAGCGCTATACCTCCAACGATGTAGCAACTGCGCTGTCGGATTTGCATAATCGACCAGTGAAGGTTGCTAGCATTCCGCCAGAACGGTGGGAGGAAACCTTCCTCAGCTTCGGCTTCTCGCAATCCGCCGCTCGGTCATACGCGGGAATGACCAGACTTGCTGTCACCATGCCGATGCCAGACCTGAGTGAAGTCAGGAGGGGGAAAGTGGGGTTGAGGGCTTATCTTGAGGCGGCTACTTCGGGCTCGAGGGGAGAGCATCAGGGCTGATCGGACGCCGCTGCCCGTCCACCCATAGTTCTCCCCCGGGGGCCAGCACGACCGCTATTCTCTCCATGGCTCGACGACCGGCCTCGGGGTGGCGACCATCAAGAGCGCCGACACGAACGGCCAGTACGAGATCGAACGGACCTTCACCGGCATGCAGCGTCAATTCCTCGGCCGCAACCTGACGAAACGTCAGGATTTCCGAACTCATCTCGTACTCGGAAGCCCGGATCGCCTGCTGGATTGCGGTGGCTGAGCGGTCGATGCCCAGAACCCACCCGCGGCCTATCTGTCGGGCAATTTCCCGGGCGGCGGCGCCGGGTCCACAGCCTATTTCGAGGACGCGCATCCCGGGGCGCAATGGCAGTTTGTCCACGATTACCTGGAGCCGCGGCGAAAGAGCGCCGGCCATCGTCACACCCGCTCCACAAACCCTTCCAGCACCCGCTTCTGGCCGGCCTTGTCGAAGTCGATGGTCAGCTTGTTGCCTTCGATCGAAGCGATGTTGCCGTTGCCGAACTTGATGTGGAAGACGCGGTCGCCGACGGTGAATTGCGAGGGCGTGTCGGCGACGGATTTCGCCACCAGTTCGCCCTCAATGGTGCGGGTGCGCGGACCGCTTTCGCCGTAGCCGATGCGTTCCACCGCGTGGCCGGAGCGGGTACCCCAGTTGTCGCGGGTGGCGTTCGTCTGGTTGGCCTGGGCACGCTTCCAGCCGGGAGTGGAATAGGTGTTGGCGAAGGGGTCGGCCTTGTCGAAGCGCGACTGGCCGTAGCCGCCGCGCCCGCCATAGCCGCCATAGTTGCTCTCGGAAGCCGCGACGTCAACATGATGGGCCGGCAGCTCGTCGAGGAAGCGCGAGGGCATGGTGGATTGCCAGAGCCCGTGGATGCGTCGGTTGGAGACGAACCAGATATGGCAGCGGCGCTTGGCGCGGGTGATCCCGACATAGGCGAGGCGGCGTTCCTCCTCCAGCCCGGAGCGGCCGCCTTCGTCGAGCGCCCGCTGGTGCGGAAACAGGCCTTCCTCCCAGCCGGGCAGGAAGACGGTGTCGAATTCCAGCCCCTTGGCGGAGTGCAGCGTCATGATCGAGACGGCGTCGAGATCCTCGTTCTGCTCGGCATCCATGACCAGCGAGACATGCTCGAGGAAGCCCCGCATGGACTCGAACTGCTCCATGGAGCGGATCAGTTCCTTGAGGTTTTCCAGCCGTCCAGGCGCTTCAGCCGACTTGTCGTTCTTCCACATGTCGGTATAGCCGGACTCTTCGAGGATCTGCTCGGCAAGCTCGATATGCGGAATCTTCTCAAGCCGTTCCTGCCAATTCCTGAAGCTTTGAATCACGTCGAAGAGCGCCTTGCGCGCCTTCGGTTTCAGCTCGTCCGTCTCGATGATTTCGCTCGCGGCAGCCAGCATTGGGATGTCGCGGGCACGGGCGTAGTCGTGCAGCGTGCGCACCGTGGTGTCGCCCAGCCCGCGCTTTGGTGTGTTGACGATCCGCTCGAAGGCGAGGTCGTCGGCCGGCTGGCAGGTAAGGCGGAAATAGGCCATGGCGTCGCGGATCTCGAGCCGCTCGTAGAAGCGCGGCCCGCCGATGACGCGGTAGTTGAGGCCGAGCGTGACAAAGCGGTCTTCGAACTCGCGCATCTGGAAGGAGGCGCGCACGAGGATCGCCATGTCGTTCAGCGCATGCTTCTTCCCGTCCGCATCGCCGCGCTGCAGCCGCTCGATCTCCTCGCCAACGGCGCGGGCCTCTTCTTCGGAGTCCCAGGCGGCATGCACCTGCACCTTCTCGTCGTCCGGATCGCTGCGGTCGGTGAAGAGCGTCTTGCCGAGGCGCCCCTCGTTGTGGGCGATCAGGTGGCCGGCGGCACCGAGGATATGCTCGGTGGAGCGGTAGTTGCGCTCCAGCTTGATCACGCGGGCGCCCAGGAAGTCCTTTTCGAAGCGCAAGATGTTGTCCACCTCGGCGCCGCGCCAGCCGTAGATCGACTGGTCGTCGTCGCCTACGCAGCAGACGTTCTGCGGCACGCCCTTCGGTCGCTGGGCCAAGAGCCGCAGCCACATGTACTGAGCCGTATTGGTGTCCTGGTACTCGTCCACCAGGATGTAGCGGAATTTGCCGTGATAATCTTTCAGGATATCCGGGTGGTCGCGGAAGATCGCGATCGGATGGAGCAGCAGATCGCCGAAGTCGCAGGCGTTCAGCGTCTTCAGTCGGTCCTGATAGGCCCGGTAGAGTTCGCGGCCCTTGCCATTGGCAAAGGCGCGGGCGTCGCCCTCGGGAATGTCCTTCGGCGTCAGGCCCTTGTTCTTCCAGTTGTCGATCATGCCGGCGAACTGGCGGGCCGGCCAGCGCTTGTCGTCCAGGCCCTCCGCCTGGATCAACTGCTTGATCAGCCGGATCACGTCGTCGGTATCGAGAATGGTGAAGTCGGAACGCAGCCCCGCGAGCTCCGCATGGCGGCGCAGGAGCTTCACGCCGATCGAGTGGAAGGTGCCGAGCCAAGGCATGCCTTCCACGGCGCCGCCGACGAGCACGCCGATGCGCTCCTTCATCTCGCGCGCAGCCTTGTTGGTGAAGGTGACGGCGAGGATCTGCGACGGGAAAGCCTTGCCCGTTGCAAGGATGTGGGCGATGCGGGTCGTCAGCACGCGCGTCTTGCCCGTGCCGGCGCCGGCCAGCACCAGCACCGGGCCGTCCAGCGTCTCAACGGCTTCCCGCTGCTCGGGATTGAGGCCGGAGAGATAGTCGGGCATTGCACGGTTCTGGTCGCGCGCGGCCATGGCGCGGGCGGCAATGCCGAGCCCTGATCCCTGTCCTGCGGCGGCCGTTGGTGGCGCCGGTTGCGAAGGACGGCGGGGTTCCGGTTCCTCGTCGAAGAACGGAATGTCGTCGAAAACGTTACTCATGCGGGTCAATGTAGTGATTCGGACCTGAAAGGCCAGAGAAGATGTTCTGGTTTCATTCCTGTCCTTTCATCAGCCGATGGCAAAATCAAGGTATGGCCGGGCGAAATGCCGGGGAGGGGCAAGGATGTACAGCGCATGCATCAGACGCGCGATCTGACATCTGCGTGAAATCCCACGATGTTACAAATCCGTAAGGATGCCGATCGCGAATTGCATGTATAGTCGCCGGCATAGATATTGCCGCCATTCATCCGTACTACTCCCGCCGGAGATCTTAATGCGCATCTGGAAGCAACTGCTCCTCAGTCTCGTTGCCGTCGTCGTCGCCCTCTGTCTCTGGGTCTTCATGGTGCCCGGCGCGGGCGACACGCTGGCGAGGATGGGCGTGCCCGAGGCGATCGTTGCTGCCATCCGGCCGCAAGCGGCTCAGGACGCGGAGGCTCCCGGCGCGGGCAGGAATGGCGGGCCGGGCAGGGGCCCCGGCGGACGCGCGACCGTGGTCGTGACGGAGGCCGTGGCAACCGGAACGGTCAACGACCGGCTGGCGGCGATCGGCAGCGGAGAGGCGATCCAGTCCGTTGTCGTCATGCCTCAGGCGTCAGGCACCATCGAGGAAATCCTGGTGTCGGCAGGCGACAAGGTCACGAAGGGCCAGGTGCTGGCTCGCCTCGACGACGACGAGCAGGTGATTGCGCGTGACCGGGCGCAGGTTGCGCTTCGTAGCGCGACCGAGCGCTCCCAGTCGCTCAGCAACCTGCGTTCTGTGTCGCGGCTCGATGTGCTTGATGCGCAGATCGCCGAGGAGACGGCGAAGCTGGAAGTCTCGACCGCCGAACTCAACCTGAAACGCCGCGAAATCGTCTCGCCGATCGATGGCGTGGCAGGGATCGTGCCGGCCAATGTCGGCGACAATGTCACCACCCAGACCGCGATTGTCACGATCGATGACCGGTCGTCGCTTCTGGTGGACTTCTGGGCGCCGGAACGCTTCGCGACCGCCATCTCCGTCGGTCATCCGGTCGAGGCGACATCCATTGCCCGCCCTGGCGACGCCTTCACCGGGGTCGTCCATGCGATCGACAACCGCGTGGATCCGGCAAGCCGCACGCTCCGCATCCGCGCCCGCATCGACAACCCGGAGGACAAGCTGCGCGCCGGCATGGCCTTCAGCGTCGGCATGCGCTTCGCCGGCGATACCTTCCCGGCCGTAGATCCGCTGGCGGTACAGTGGGATGCGGAAGGCTCCTATGTCTGGCAGGTCGTCGATGGCAAGTCGGTGAAGACGCGCGTGCGGATCATCCAGCGCAACCCCGATGTCGTGCTGGTGGATGCCGAGCTGAAAGCCGACGATGCCGTGGTGGTCGAAGGCCTGCAACGGGTCCGTGAAGGTGCCGACGTCCGTATTGCCGGGGCGCCGGAGACTGCGGAGGTGGCGAGCCAATGACATCCCACGACAGCCAGACGCCCTCGCAGCAGGATTCCGGCCAGAGCTTCACGGCGCTCTTCGTCCGCCGGCCGATCCTTGCCGCCGTTCTCAACACGCTCCTTGTCGTCGCAGGCCTTGCGGCCCTGTTCGGGGTCGAGGTTCGCGAACTTCCCGATGTCGACCAGCCGGTCATCACCGTGCGGACGTCCTATGACGGGGCCTCGCCCCAGACGATCGACCAGGAATTGACGCAGGTCATCGAGGGGGCGGTCGCGCGCGTCAGCGGGCTCAAATCCATCTCGTCGGAATCACAGTTCGGCTCCAGCCGGGTCACGATGGAGTTCTCCGATACTGCCGACCTTGCCGTGGCAGCGAACGACGTACGCGACGCACTTGGCCGCATCACCAACCAATTGCCGGACGATGCCGACGAACCGCGCATCATCAAGGCGGATTCGGACTCCCAGGCAATCATGCGGATTGCCGTCACCTCCAGCACCCTGTCCATGGAAGACCTGACGCTGCTCGTCGACAACGAGGTGACCGACCGGCTGGCGTCCGTCGATGGCGTCGCCGACGTCGAACTCTATGGCGATCAGGAGAAGATCTTCCGCATCGACATCAATCAGGCGGCGCTTGCGGGCCGCGGACTGACGGTCGGCGATATTTCGACGGCGCTTTCGACCGCTGCCCTCGACGTCCCGGCGGGCTCGCTGGAGAGCAACCGGCAGAACATCGTCGTACGCGCCACGGCAAACCTGACGACGCCCCAGGATTTCGAGAGCGTCCTCATCAAGGACAATATTCGGCTGCGCGACGTCGCGACGGTGACGCTCGGTCCCGATGACGGCTCGACCGTGCTGCGCGCCAATGGTGTCCAGGGGGTCGGCCTCGGGATCATCCGCCAGGCGCAGTCGAACACGCTGAGTATTTCCGATGGCGTCAAGGCAGCGGTGACGGAACTGCAGGAGAATTTGCCGGAGGGTACGCGCATCGCCATCACCAGCGACGACGCCGTCTTCATTGAAGGCGCGCTGCACGAGGTGGAGATTGCACTCGGCCTCTCCGCCACGGTGGTGCTGATCGTCATCTTTCTCTTTCTGAGGGACTGGCGGGCCACCCTCATCCCCGCCGTCACCATGCCGGTGGCGCTGATCGGGACGCTCGTCGCCATCTATCTCGTCGGATTCTCGATCAATATCCTGACGCTGCTCGCCATCGTACTTGCCACCGGTCTCGTCGTCGACGACGCCATCGTGGTTCTCGAGAATATCGTGCGCCGGCGTGCAGAAGGCATGGGGCCCCGGGCGGCCGCCGTCCTCGGCACGCAGCAGGTCTTCTTCGCGGTCATGGCGACGACGGCGACCCTCGCGGCGGTGTTCATCCCGCTCTCCTTCCTGCCCGGCCAGATGGGCGGGCTGTTCCGCGAATTCGGCTTCGTACTTGCATTTGCGGTTGCGCTGTCATCGGTCACGGCGCTGACGCTCTGTCCGATGCTGGCGTCGCGCATGTTGTCGAAGCCGATCAGGGAAAGCGAAAGCGGTCCGCTCTACTGGATCGGCGACAAGTTCGCGAGCCTCTATGCCGGCATCCTGCGCCGCTGCCTCGATGCGCCGCTGGTTGTCATTGCCGTCTCCGTCCTGATCTCAGTTGCGGCCTACGGGGCCTTCGGCTCCGTTCGCAGCGAACTGACGCCGCGCGAAGACCGGTCGATGGTGATGATGCGGCTTTCGGCCCCGGAAGGCGTGAGCCTCGACTACACACGCGACCAGATGCAGCGCGTCGAGGAAAACCTGCAGCCGCTTCGCGAGTCCGGCGAGATTTCCAACATCTTCTCCATCTCGGGCTTCGGCAGCAACACGAACAGCGGCTTCATGGTGCTGACGCTGGCGCCATGGGATGAACGCGAGCGAACCCAGGATGAGATCGTCCAGGATATCAACGCGGCGGCGCAGACAGTGCCGGCACTTCGCGGCTTTGCCATCCAGTCAAACAGCCTGCGCATCCGCGGGGCCGGTAATGGTCTGCAGATGGCCATGGTCGGTAGCGACCATGCCAGCCTGACCCAGGCTGCCATCCAGCTCGTCTACAAGATGGAAGACAGCGGTCTGTTCGAGACGCCGCGGCTGTCGAACGAACCAACCCAGGCCCAGCTCTCGGTGGCAATCGACCGCGAGCGCGCCTCCGATCTCGGCATCGACATCACCGGGCTTTCAGCTGCCATGCAGGCATTGCTCGAAGGCCGGTCCATCGTCGATGTCTTCGTCGACGGCGAAGCGCTGCCGGTCAAGCTCACCTCCAACACGCAGCCCATCGACGACCCGACGGACCTCGAGAACATCTTCCTCAAGGCGGCTGACGGAAAGATCGTGCCGATGTCGACGATCGCGACCTTGCAGGAAGGGGCCGTGGCCCCCGAGCTCAACCGCGAACAGCAGCTGGCGGCCGTATCTTTTTCCGGCAACCTGCGCGACGGCGTGACGCTCGGCGATGCGGTACAGGCGGTCGAGGAGATGGCCGAGCCGCTGCTGCCGGCCGGAGCTCGCCTGATGCCGCTGGCCGAGGCCGCGACGCTGGAGGAAAACTCCTCCGGCATGCTGATGACCTTCGGCTTTGCCATCGCGATCATCTTCCTGGTGCTCGCAGCCCAGTTTGAAAGCGTCCTGTCCTCCCTCATCATCATGTCGACGGTCCCGCTCGGGCTCGCCTGCGCCGTGTTCGCGCTGATCCTGACGGGTACCAGCCTGAACGTCTACAGCCAGATCGGCCTTGTTCTGCTCGTCGGCGTCATGGCCAAGAACGGCATCCTGATCGTCGAATTTGCCAACCAGCTGCGCGACGAGGGCGCAGGCGTGCGCGAGGCGATCGAGCGGGCGTGCAGCATCCGTCTTCGTCCCGTGATGATGACGATGATCGCCACCATCATCGGCGGCGTTCCGTTGATCCTCGCCCAGGGGGCGGGTGCAGAGGCGCGCATCGCACTCGGCTGGGTGATTGTCGGCGGGCTCGCGCTCGCGACGTCCGTCACGCTGCTGATAACGCCCGTGGCCTATCTGTTGATCGCACGCTTCTCCAAGCCCCACGTCCATGAGGAGCGGCGGCTGCATCAGGAACTGGTGAACGCCACCCAGCGGCAAGCCAACGAGGATGGCGATCGTCCATTGCTTGCAGCGGAATGATCGTCGGACGGATGCGGCGGGATTGCCACGCCGCATCGAACCGTCTGCCGCCTCGCCGTTCTGGACAAACCCGCATCTGTTCCCTAACCGGTACTGGACATATTTGCGGGAGAAATCGCCATGGGGCTGAAGGACGTGAGACCGGGCATCCGGAACGAGGAGGGGATTGGCAAGGTCCTAGGCATCCTCAAGCAGTCCTTCGGAGAGCGCTTCCAGACGGGCCAGGCGTTCCGCGACCAGCATGCCCACACCACCAGTTACCTTCCCGCGCAGCTGCCCGACGGCGTTATCTTCGTTGAAAGCGCAGATGACGTAAAGAGTGTCGTCAGGGTCTGCGCCGCCCATCGGGTGCCAATGATCCCCTTCGGCACCGGCTCTTCCCTGGAGGGGCATATCAATGCGCCGAACGGAGGGATCTCCATCGATTTTTCGCGCATGAACAGGGTTCTCGAGATTAATGCCGAGGATCTCGACGTGGTGGTCGAGCCGGGCGTCACCCGCGAGCAACTGAACACAGAACTCCGCGCCACTGGCCTGTTCTTCCCGATCGATCCGGGCGCCAATGCCTCGATCGGCGGGATGACGGCAACGCGTGCCTCCGGCACCAATGCCGTCCGCTACGGCACGATGAAGGACAACGTCCTGTCGCTGACCGTGGTCACGGCGAATGGCGATGAAATTCGCACCGCGCAGCGCGCTCGAAAGTCATCTGCCGGTTACGACCTGACCCGCCTCTTCGTCGGTTCCGAGGGTACGCTCGGCGTGATAACGTCCATCACGCTCCGCCTGCAGGGTATTCCCGAGAAGATCGGTGGTGGCGTCTGCGCGTTTCCGTCGGTCAAGGCGGCCTGCGATGCGGTGATCATGACGATCCAGATGGGAATCCCGGTCGCTCGCATCGAACTGCTCGACGAGATGCAGATGCGCGCCTGCAACAGCTATTCCGGCCTCTCCTACGCCGAGAAGCCGACACTGTTCCTGGAGTTCCACGGGACGGAGGAAACCGTGGCGCTGCAGTCGGCGCAGTTTTCGGAGATCGCGGCCGAGTTCGGCGGGGACAGCTTCAGCTACACCCAGGACGCCGAGGAACGCAATCGGCTCTGGAAGGCGCGGCACAATGCCTACTGGGCGTCGCGGGCACTGGCTCCGCATCTCAACGGCCTCTCGACGGATGTCTGCGTCCCGATATCGCGGCTTGCCGATTGCGTCGTCGAGACCCAGGCCGATATCGCCGAACACGGGTTCCTCGCGCCGATCGTCGGGCATGCCGGGGACGGCAATTTCCATGTGCTCATCCTGTTCGACGACAAGGACCCCGATGACGTCGCGCGTGCCGAGGACTTTGTCGCGCGTCTGAACGCGCGGGCGCTCGCCATGGGCGGCACATGCACCGGCGAGCACGGCATCGGCCAGGGAAAGATGAGCTTCCTTGAGCAGGAGCTTGGCGATGCCGTTGATCTGATGCGTTCGATCAAGACGAGCCTTGACCCGGACAATATCTTCAATCCCGGCAAGATCTTCGCGCTGAACGTGCAGGGCTGAGCGGGCTCGCAATGCCTTGACTTGCCCCGCCGCCGGGTGGGACTAGTCAGTAACTGAACGCAGGGAGAGACGCACGGTGCTCGGACGCATCCTACTGACGGCTGGTGGTCTTCTCGTGGTGGCGCTTTTTGCGGCTCTGCTTGCGCCATTCTTCGTTGACTGGACCGACTTCCGGGTAGAGTTCGAGCAGCGGGCAAGCCGCATCCTCGGCAAAAAGGTCGTTGTGCACGGAGACGTGGACGCCCGCATCCTGCCTTTCCCATCGGTGACACTGCACGATGTGCGCGTTGGACAGGACCGGGACGGTCAGCCGCAACTCCACGCCGCGCGGTTTTCCATGGATATGGAACTTGCGCCCTTCCTTTCCGGCGAGGCGCGGATATTCGACATGCGGCTCGAGGAGCCGAAGGCGCGGGTCCGGATATTGCCCGACGGAACGCTCGACTGGATGCGGGGGAGCCGCGCCGACATCCCGCTCCGGACGGTGGTGATCGAAGGGGTCAACATCACTAACGGTTCGATCGACATCATCGATGAACAGAGCGGCCAGACGCGCCAGCTTGCCGGCCTCAACGCGGATCTCTCGGCCGCGTCGCTTGCCGGTCCCTGGCGCGGCGAGGGCTATGGTTCTCTCGATGGCGAGGAGGCGGCATTCACGCTGGCAACGGGGGAGGGCGATGCGGCCAGCCGGACCATGCCACTGCGTCTTCGTATCCTTCCCGATGCGGTACCAGCGGCGATCGAGCTCGACGGGGATGTCGTTCTCGCCGAGGATCGGCCAGCCTATAACGGGCGCTTTGCGATGAACGCCCTGGAGGAGGAGGATGAGAGCGAGCCGGTGGAGGCGCCACCGCCCGGCCCACGGCTGAAGGGTAGCTTCGAGCTCACCAACGAGCGCATCAGGATACCGGACTACCGACTTGAAGTGGGACCACTCAACAATCCCTACGTGGTGACCGGCGAGGCGACGCTCGACACGGGCGAGGCACCGGAATTCCTGCTGACGGCCGACGGCCAGCAGATCGACGTCAATCGGCTGGGTGAGGGCGAGCGTGCGAAGACGGGACGGGATGCGGCGGCTTCCGCGCAGCGGCGGATCCAAGCCGTGATCGATGTCGCCGCGCAGATCCCGATCCCGCAGGTGCCTGGGCGAGCAAGCTTCAGCCTGCCCGCCGTCGTTGCCAATGATACCACCGTACGCGACATCCGCATCGACGTGCGCCCCGCAGGGACGGGCTGGACGGTCGACAGTTTCGCCGCAACCTTCCCAGGTCGGACTCAGGTGGAGGCCAAGGGTGCGCTCAGGTTGGTGGACAGTGTTTCCTTCGTCGGAGACATGCTCGTCGCGTCCAACCAGCCGTCCGGCTTGGCGGCTTGGCTATCCGGCTCGGTGGATCCTGCGATCCGGCAACTGAAGACAGCCGGCTTTTCGGCGACAGTCAACCTGACACAGGAGTTGCAGCGGTTCACCGATCTGGAACTGGCCGTCGGGCCGGCAAGCCTTCGCGGAAGCATAGAGCGGCATGCGCCAGCGGATACGGTCCCCTCGCTGACCGTCGACCTCGCCGGCAACGAGATCGACCTCGATGCCATGCGCGCACTCGGCTCGCTGATCACCGGTAATGATGCCGGGGAGGATGTTCTGGATCACTCCATCGGAGCCAACCTGAAGGCCGAGCGGTTCACCGCCTTCGGCGTCGGCGCCCGGGATGTCGAGACGATCTTCACGCTCTCGGAAGGCGAACTGGCGCTGGAACGACTGACGGTGGGTGATCTGGCAGGTGCGTCGATGGAGGCGCAGGGGCAGCTTCAAGGCTCGTTGCTGGATTACAGCGGAAGCGGATCGATGACGATGCGGGTCGGTGAGGCTGCCGGGTTCATCGCGATGCTGCACAATCGCCTTCCAAGGCACCCGATGCTCGACCAGCTTGCGGAAAACAGCAGATGGTTCGACGACGCGGAGCTTGCTGCCGACATTCGCGTCGTCGGAGATACCGCAGGGCTTTCCGCGAAGATCACTGGAACCAGCAATGGAAGCGCCGTGAACGCCGAACTGGCGCTGCCGACAGTGTTCAACCTGACCGGCAGCCGTGAGGGTTCGCTTTCCGTTCAGCTGGAGAACGACCAGACAGCGGTACTCCTCGGGCAACTGGGACTTGACCCGCTGCCGCTCGGGGATGACGGGCCGGCGCGGGTGTCGCTGAATCTTCGCCAGGAAGGTGATCAGCCCTCAGTGGTAAAGCTGTCCTTCTCGACTGACCGGACGCAGTTCGATGGGGAAGGCGAGATGGAACTGAGTTCTTCGGCATTTGGCACAGGCCAAGGTCGCCTCACCCTGCGCTCGGAAGATGTGGAACCGTACCTGCTGATGACCGGCATCGGGATTCCGCAGTTCGGCACGGGCTTACCTACCACGATGTCGACCGAGATCAGCATCTCTCGCGAGAGCATTCGCCTGGACAAGCTCGCCGGTGAGATCGGTGGAAACCGGGTAGCGAGCGACAATCTCACCCTTGATCGCTCCTCCGCCCTCACGGTGCTCAGCGGGGATCTGGCGGTCGACAGCCTCGACCTCGCCTGGCTCGCCGAGGCAGTCTACGGGCCGGTTCAGGAGCCCGAGACGGGGCAGCTTTCGGAAAAGCCTTTCTCCATGCCGATCTTCGGGACGAGCGAAGCCCGCCTGAAGGTCCGCGCCGCGATGTTCCGTCCAGGGATGATGGGCGATATCCGCGACTTCTCGGCCACGATTGAACACCGCAATGGCGGGATCGCGATCGAGGACGCTGCGGGCAGGTGGCAGGGGGGTAAGATCGGCGGGCGTCTTGCGATCAACAATGGTGAAGGCACGGGGATCTTCCAGACAAAGTTCACGGTGGAGGATGCCGACCTTGCAGCACTCGTCTGGGACGGCCAGGACGGCCCGATTGCAACCGGCCGGCTCAGTGCGTTGGTGGCAGCCGAGTCCACCGGAAAAACGCCCGCTGACTTGTTGGACGCGCTCAACGGTTCCGGGGAGGTCACCATCGCACCGCTCACCATCAATCGCCTTGATCCTGAAGCGCTGCCGCCACTCCTTGAAGAGGTCGACAAACTGGAGGGGGAGGTGACGGAGGACAGGATACGTCCGCTGGCGGAGCAGTTCGTGCGTCGAGGTCAAGCGACCTTCCGCGAAGTAGTGATCCCCTTCACCATCACGGATGGGGAGGCGAGGGCGCAGAACGTCACGGCCGACGCCGGCAACAGCAGGGTCAGCGGCGAGGTGAGGGTTGATCTCCTCGAGCAGGCCCTGCGTGGCGAGCTTGCGACCGCCTATGAGCCGGGCGACGAGGGATTGGCCGGAGGGGAGCCAATGGTCCGCTGGCTCTATTCGGGCGACCTTGAGGATCCGTCGGTCGAATTCGACGTGGCGCCGCTGACGAACTTCCTGTCGCTACGGGCATTCGAGCGCGAGCGTCGTCGCGTGGAGATGCTGCAGGCGAGCGTGCTTGAGAAACAGCGGCTCCGGCGCGAGGTGGCACTTTATCGCTTCCTGGAGGCGGAGCGCCAGGCAGCGCGGGAAAGGGCCGAGGCGGAAGAGCGGGCGCGACGCGAGGAAGAGGAACGGCAACGCGCGGAGGCGGCCGCAAGGGCGGAGCGGGAGCGAGCCGAAGCGGAGGCCAGGGAGGCGGAGGCGGCGGCGCGAAGGGCGGAGGAGGCGCCACCGGCTCTGACCGTACCTCCCGTCCAGGAACTGATCGCTCCCGGCGGCGCACCCCTAGAGCCGCCCGTGTTCCAGAGCCTGCCCGGCGTCGAGCAATAGCACTCAACGAAGGTCGGATGCGTTTTTTTCCTGGTGCCATCGAAGGACATGCAGCCGCAGCGCAGACGACAGATTGCTGTCCGGCGCTCTGGCATCGTCGATCGAGGCAATGAGGCCGGCGATGCTGAGATCACGTTCCGCGGCGATGCGTTTCAGCTCCTCCCAGAATTCGTCCTCGAGGGAGAAACTGGTACGGTGGCCATGCAGTGTTGCAGAATGCTTGCGGATCACCGGCGCCTCCTGTCGAAAGCAAAGGTCATACCCTGCTGGGCGTCCGAACGACCTCGCGTCTTCGGAGTGCGCGGCTCAGTCCCGATCGTCCTGCTTTTCCAGTCGTCCCTGGTCAAGGGAGCGCTCGGCCTTGCGGTTCAGCGCCTTCGTCAGTGTCTTTTCCGTCTTGCTGCGACCAAAGGTGAGGCGGTTCTGATCGGCCTGCCTCTCCTTTTCCAGGCGCTGCTTCGCCTTCCGGGCCTGGCGCAGATTGACGACGTCACCGCTCATGGCCCGGCAACCCTATTGCTTCTTTCGGAAGGAATCGAGCGACACGACTGATGCCGGCTTCTTTTCCTCCCCTTCCGCCTGTTCGACGGCGTCATGCCTTGCGGCACTCTCAACGGGAATGGCAGTGATCTCGGCCGAGGAGTTCTCGTCCTCTTCCGCCAACGGCACCTCGAACTCGAGTTCAAAATTCACCGACGGATCATAGAAGCCTCGAATCGCATTGAACGGGACCACCAGCCGCTCCGGCGTATCAGAGAAGGACAGGCCGATCTCGAACTGGGTGTCGGATATCTTCAGGTCCCAGAACTGGTGCTGGATGACGATGGTCATCTGCTCGGGATACTTCGTCTTGAGATGCTGCGAAATGCGAACGCCCGGGGCGCCGGTCAGGAACGTGATGAAGAAGTGGTGGTCGCCTGGCAGCCGACCCGTGGCAGCGACTTCGCTCAGCACCTTGCGGATAACACCGCGCAATGCGTCCTGCGCCAAGATATCGTAGCGGATATGATCCTGCCCCATGCGGTTCTGTCTCTCAGTTCTGAATGCTTTCTCGAAGCATCCTTATGCCATGCCAGCCATACGCGGAAAAGCGCCCGCTTGATGGCCAGTGTATATAATTTCGCAAAAAGGGAGAAGGTGAAGGCTTCTGTTGCCAGGTGCCTTCGGACCCCGCCTAAGAGTGCGACCCCTTAGGACTTGATTTGAAGTGTCACACCGCCATTAGGCAGCGAGACGAGCTTCCGCATAGTTGTCGTTTGCAACTACTATTGTGACCCGATAACGGCGGTATCATGCCGAGCAAAAGTTCGATCTTTACACCCTTGTCGATCCTATTTCGCCCCCATCAGAAGCCGGTCGCCTCGGTAGACCGGTTTTTGGTGGAGGCGCCGGGTACCGCCCCCGGGTCCAATAGGCTTATTTCATCGACCGTTTATCGCCATAGCCGGACCGAAGCCCGGCATGGCAGATATAGGGATTTCCTTACGCCGTGAAAAGGGGTGCGAACTCGAATAGATCGCATCCTCGGATGCAGGTACTCTAACTTCGGGGGATAGACGTCCCGGATGTCCTGTCGGCGCTTGGTTCCGGATGCTGCGGCCTGTAGGATGCCGGCCGAACAGAGTGGCAATGAAATCATGCGGCAATATCTCGACCTTCTCCGACATGTGATGAACCACGGCACCGACCGTGGAGACCGCACCGGCACGGGCACGCGCTCCGTCTTCGGCTACCAGATGCGCTTCGACCTCGAGGAGGGCTTTCCCGTCCTGACGACGAAGAAGCTGCACCTGCGGTCGATCATCCACGAACTGCTCTGGTTCCTGCGCGGCGATACCAACATCGCCTATCTGAGGGAAAACGGCGTCACCATCTGGGATGAATGGGCCGACGAGAACGGGGATCTCGGGCCGGTTTACGGGGCCCAATGGCGGTCCTGGCGGGCTCCGGACGGAGGCCATATCGACCAGATCGCAAACGTGGTCGAATCACTGAAGACCAACCCGAACTCCCGCCGCCACATCGTTTCGGCATGGAACCCGGCGCTGGTGGACGAGATGGCGCTTCCGCCCTGCCACTGCCTGTTCCAGTTCTACGTGGCAGACGGCCGGCTCTCCTGCCAACTCTACCAGCGGTCCGCCGACATATTCCTCGGCGTGCCCTTCAACATCCCGTCCTATGCTCTCCTGACGATGATGATGGCGCAGGTGACAGGGCTCAAGCCCGGCCATTTCGTCCACACACTTGGCGACGCGCATCTCTACAGGAACCACTTCGAGCAGGCAGAACTGCAACTGACGCGAACCCCTAAGCCATTGCCGACGATGCGCATCAACCCGGCGGTGAAGGATCTCTTTGCCTTCCGGTACGAGGATTTCACACTGGAGAACTACGTGGCCGATCCGAGCATCAAGGCACCGATCGCGGTATGACTGTTCCCGTCTCCATCGTCGTCGCGGTCACGCAGAACGGCGTCATCGGCCGCGATGGCGGCATGCCCTGGAAGCTCTCGACAGACCTGAAGCGCTTCAAGGAGCTGACCATCGGCAAGCCCATCGTGCTCGGTCGAAAGACCCTGGAGTCCTTCGGCGGCAAACCGTTGCCTGGACGCCCCCATGTCATCATCACCCGGAGCCGGGACTTCAGCCTTCAGGGTGCTGAAACAGTTGACGGCGTGGAGAAGGCCTTGTCCAAGGCCCAGGAAATTGCTGCCGAGACCGGTGCTGCAGAAGTGTGCGTGATCGGTGGGGGCGAGATCTACCGGCAGGTAATGGACCTCGTCGACGTGCTCTATGTCACACATGTCGAGGTTTCCGTTCCGGACGGGGATACCTTCTTTCCGCATATCGATCCCGCTGTTTTCGAGAAGGTCGAGGAGACGCTCGTTCCGGCGGGTGAGCGGGACGACTATCCGACACGTTTTGCGATCTATCGCCGTCGTCCCGCGACAAACTGAAACATTTCGTTACCAAACACCCCGAAGTTATTGACGCATCGTTGAAAGCACCGGCCGGGCTCCCTATAACGGGGGCAGGACGAGGGAGCTGCGCTTCCACGTATTTGGGAGTGGCAAACAAAGAGGTTTTGATGCCCTGGAGCAATCAGAATGGCGGCGGCGGCCCATGGGGCGGCGGCGGCGGTAATAATCAGGGGCCATGGGGTGGCGGTGGTTCGAACCGTCCTCGGGGCGGTGGCGGAAGCGGAAGTGGTGGTCCTCCGGATCTGGAAGACCTGATCCGCCGCAGTCAGGACCGTCTTCGCGGAATCGTCCCCGGTGGTTTCAACGGCGGGGCGGCGGTGTTCGTCATCCTCGCGATCGTTGCGTTCCTGGCGATCCAGTCCGTTTATACCGTTCAGCCGGATGAGCGCGGCGTGGAACTTCGCTTCGGCAAGCCGAAGGAAGAAATCTCCATGCCGGGCCTGCATTTCCATTTCTGGCCCCTCGAGACGGTCGAGATCGTCAAGGTCACCGAGCAGCAGCAGAATATCGGTGCGGCAGGCAGCGCCCAGTCCTCGGCTGGACTGATGCTGTCTGGCGACCAGAACATCGTCAACGTGCAGTTCTCGGTGCTCTACACGGTCAGCGACCCGAAGGCCTATCTCTTCAACCTGGAAAGCCCCTCAGCCACATTGCAGCAGGTCGCCGAAAGCGCCATGCGCGAGGTGGTTGGTCGCCGGCCGGCGCAGGACATTTTCCGCGATAATCGTGAGGACATCTCGACCGAGGTGCGCGCGATCATCCAAGGAACCATGGATACCTACGGTTCAGGCATCTCCATCAATGCCGTACCGATCGAGGATGCGGCCCCACCGCGCGAGGTTGCGGACGCCTTCGAAGAAGTGCAGCGCGCCGAGCAGGACGAGGACCGTTTCGTCGAAGAGGCGAACCAGTACGCCAACCAGCAACTCGGCCAGGCGCGCGGTCAGGCGGCGCAGGTCCGCGAAGAGGCGGCAGCCTACAAAGATCGCGTGGTCAACGAAGCGCAGGGTGAGGCGCAGCGCTTCATCTCGATCTATGACGAATACGCGACCGCCCCCGAGGTGACGCGCCAGCGCATCTTCCTCGAGACCATGGAGACGGTCCTGAAGAATTCCAACAAGATCATCATGAACGAGCAGCAGGGCGTCCTTCCTTACCTGCCTCTCAACGAGCTCAACCGCGGCAACCAGCAGGGGGGCAATCGATGAACTCCAATCGTCTCCCGGCTATCCTTATCGGTCTCGCGATCCTGCTCTTCCTCATCTATTCGTCCGTCTTCGTGGTGAACGAGCGGGAGCAGGCTATCGTCGTGCGCTTCGGTGAGATTCAGGACGTCAAGGCCGAGCCCGGCCTGTACTTCAAGCTGCCCTTCGCCTTCATGGATGCCGATCGCGTCCAGTATGTCGAGGACCGGGCGCTTCGCTTCGATCTGGACGACATCCGCGTCCAGGTCCGCGGCGGTGCCTTCTACGAGGTTGACGCGTTCGTGGTCTACCAGATCAGCGATCCGCGTCGGTTCCGCGAAACGGTTTCCGGCGACCGTGAGGCTGCCGAGGCCCGTCTTCGCACCCGTCTAGATGCCGCTCTTCGCCGTGTCTACGGTCTGCGCAACTTCGATGCGGCACTGTCGGACGAGCGTTCGCAGATGATGCAGGAAGTCAATGCACAGCTGCGCGATGCTGCCGAGTCGCTGGGCCTTGCAGTCCGTGACGTCCGTATCCGTCGCACGGACCTTACCCAGGAAGTCTCGCAGCAAACCTTCGAGCGGATGAAGGCCGAGCGTCTTGCCGAGGCCGAACTGATCCGCGCGCGGGGTAACGAACTGGGTCAGACCCGGCGGGCGATTGCCGATCGCCAGGTGGTAGAGATCGTTTCCGCGGCCCAGCGCGACTCCGAAATCATCCGAGGCGAAGGCGATGCCGAACGCACGAAGATTTTCGGCGAGGCCTTCGGCCGCGATCCCGGCTTCTTCGAGTTCTACCGCTCGATGCGGGCCTATGTGGCTTCGCTCGCCGATCAGGGAACGACATTGGTTCTTTCGCCCGATTCCGAGTTCCTGAAATACCTCAACAGTGCGCAGACCGGATCGGGCGATACCTTCGGTCGGGCGCCCGCACCACCTGCCGCCCAGCCAGAGGAACCCACCGGAGCGCCGGCAGCCCCTGGGGCCCCTGCAAACGGCGGTTGATGCAAGAGGCGGCTCCGGCCGCCTCTTTTCATTCGAGGGCCGTTCATCCTGCCTGCATAGCTCACGAAAAAGGCAATTTCTTCGGTCTTCAATCCGCCCTATCTTGCGGCGAAAGTCAGCAGGACGTGCTGCGGCGGCAGAGCCTCAGTCAGGACATTCGATACAAGGGGGGCCCGATGGCTCAATCGGTTCTATGGTCGTTGAAGCGTTCCGTCGCAGCGGTCGCCATTATTGCTATTGCCGCGGGGGCACAGGCACAGACAAGCGGCCCGCCAGCCGATGCACCGCAGCCGCCACAGAATGGCACCCCAGCGCAGGAAGTCGCTCCCCCGTCTGCACAGGAAACGCCTCAACGAGAAGCACAGAACCTTGCGCCGGACGCGATGCTGCCCGCGCCGCCGACTGGGGCGCCGACCGTCACGACCTCGCCCACGACAGGGCCAGCGATAGGCTCGGGTCCGGCCTCCGTCGCCGATCTGGCCGAGGGTCTCTTGGATGCCGTGGTGAACATATCGACCTCGCAGAGCGTCGGGGGCGCGGGGGCAGGACCCCAGGCACCGCAGACGCCGGATGGTTCGCCATTTGAAGAGTTCTTCGATGAGTTCTTCGACGGCGATGGGAGCCAGGGGGGGAATCAGAAGGTCAATTCGCTCGGTTCCGGTTTCGTTATCGACCCATCCGGATTCGTCGTCACCAACAACCACGTTATCGAAGATGCAGACGACATCGAGGTCGTCTTCCCCGACGGCAGCAAGCTGAAGGCGACCCTGGTCGGGACCGACCCCAAGACCGATCTCTCGGTCCTGAAGGTTGAACCGCCGGCGCCGCTCAAGGCGGTCCGTTTCGGCGATTCGCGCCAGATGCGGATCGGCGACTGGGTGATGGCGATCGGCAACCCGTTCGGGCTTGGTGGATCCGTGACCGTGGGCATCATCTCGGCGCGAGGCCGCAACATCAACGCCGGGCCCTATGACAACTTCATCCAGACTGATGCCGCCATCAACAAGGGCAATTCCGGTGGACCGCTCTTCAACATGAAAGGTGAGGTGATCGGTATCAATACCGCGATCATCTCCCCGTCGGGCGGGTCTATCGGCATTGGTTTCGCCGTGCCTACGGAGCTTGCACAGAACATCGTCAACCAGTTGATCGAGTTCGGCGAAACGCGGCGCGGCTGGCTCGGCGTGCGGATACAGCCGGTGACCGATGAGGTGGCGGAAAGCCTGGGGCTGGATAGCGTGCGCGGCGCGCTGGTCTCCGGCGTGGTCAAGGGCGGTCCGGTCGATGACGGTTCGATCCGGGCGGGCGACGTGATTCTGACGTTTGACGGCGTGCCCGTGCGGGAGATGCGCGACCTGCCGCGTGTGGTGGCTGAAAGCCCCGTTGGCAAGGCCGTCGATGTAACGGTTCTGCGGGACGGCAAGGAAGAGACGGTTAAGGTCACGCTTGGACGGCTGGAGGACAGTCCTTCGGACGAGGGTGCCGAGGAAAGCGTCACTCCCGAAGGTGAGGAGCCGATGCCCGATGGTGGCGAGCAGGGCGAGGATCAGAATGGAGAGGCGGAGCAAGGTCCTGCAGCCGCCCTCGGCATGACAATTGCGCCGCTCGACGACGAGAGGCGAGCCGAGTTTGGTATCGACGATAGCGTCGAAGGTGTCGTGATAACGGATGTCCAAGATGGATCGGCAGCGGCGGACAAGGGCCTGAAGCGGGGTGATGTGATCGTGGAGGTCGCACAGGACTTCGTCGATAGCCCGACGGCGGTGACGGATCGGATCGATGCCCTGAAGGCGGAAGGGCGGCGCAACGTCCACCTGATGATCGCCGATCCGACTGGCGCACTGCGCTTCGTGGCCGTACCGCTCGAGTAGTCA
Source organism: Pseudorhizobium flavum (assembly GCF_902502825.2). The sequence continues at coordinate 2,163,811 of NZ_LR723670.1, read as the reverse complement.
GCGTCCGAGAGAGCCCGCCGTGGCGGCATAGACGACGTGCCGCTTGAGATGGGGATGCGTATCCGGCACGCGCGGATGGTCGAAATCCATCTGCGGCCACGGGCGCATGCCGATTCGCTTCATCACCGCCGTGGACCGATGGTTCGCTTCGACAGCGAAGGCAAGCAGGGCGGGGATAGCCTTCTCGTTGAACGCGAAGTCCATCAAGGCGCGGGCGGCTTCCGTCACATAGCCGTTGCCCCAGAAGCGTGTGGCCAGCCGCCAGCCGATCTCCACCGTCTCGGCCGGAAAGATCTCAGGCATATTGGGGTGGGAGAGGCCGCAGAAGCCGATCGGCTCATCGGAGTTCTTCAGTTCCAGGGCATAGAAGCCGAGGCCGGTATTCCGGATCGAGCCGTTGAGCTTGTCGAGAAGCGCGTCCGATTCCTGATGGCTGCGGCGGAATGGAAAGAATTCCATGACCTTGGGGTCGGCATTGATCTCGCGGAAAAGGTCGCGGTCGCTCTCCACCCAGCTGCGAACGCGAAGCCGCGGTGTCTCGAGGATGATCAGCGGCGGCTCGTTCAAGGTCATGGGCTCGCAAAATCCGACTTGCGATAGCCCTGGATGTAGAGGAGCGCCGTCAGGTCGCCATGGTCGACCCGCATCCTGGCCTGAGCCGCGACGGTTGGCTTGGCGTGGAGCGCGACCCCCGAACCGGCAAGGTTCAGCATGCCGAGGTCGTTGGCGCCGTCGCCCACGGCAATGACGTCATCGGTGGAGATGCCCAGACGGGCGGAGATGTCGATCATCGCGTCGATCTTCGCCTGCTTGCCGAGGATGGGCTCGGCGACCTTGCCGGTCAGGATGCCATCTTCGGCGAGCAGAAGGTTGGCGCGGTTCTCGTGGAAGCCGAGGCGGGCGGCAATCGGATTGGTGAAGACGGTGAACCCGCCGGATACCAGCGCGGTATGGAAGCCGTTCTTCCTCATCGTCGCGATGAGTTCCGGCCCGCCGGATGTGAGCGTGATGCGCTTGGCGATGACCTCGTCGACGACCGAGATAGGCAGGCCCTTCAGGAGTGCGACCCGCTCGCGCAGGGCGGGCTCGAAGGCAATCTCGCCATTCATCGCGCGCGCCGTGATTTCCGCCACCTTGTCTTTGAGACCAACGACATCGGCGAGTTCGTCGATGCATTCCTGGCCGATCATGGTGGAGTCCATGTCGGCGATCAGGAACTTCTTGCGGCGCGTCTCGGCCTCCTGGATCACGAGATCGACCGGCAGTTCCGCAACGGCGGCTCGAAGCTTTTGCTCTGCGGTCTTCACGTCGGTGCCGTCGCGGAGCGCAATATCGCAGGCGATCCCGTCCGCCAGCCAGTACAGTCCAGCAGCATTCACCGCTTCGGCCGCCGCCTCGCCTACACTTGCGGACAGAACGGCATTTGACGGATGGGCGATGAGCGTGGCAACGGAAGCCATATGAAGGACCTTGAAAGAGATTACGACGCGATCCTGATAACGGGGCCGACCGCCAGCGGCAAGTCGGCGCTTGCACTGCGCTGTGCGGCCGAAACGGGAGGCGTGGTCGTCAATGCCGACAGCATGCAGGTCTATGACACCTTGCGTGTCCTGACCGCGCGTCCATCCGAGGAGGAGATGGCCGGCATCCCGCATCATCTTTACGGTTATGTCAGGGCGACCGATGCCCATTCGACGGGCGAATGGCTGCGCGATGTGGCGGATCTTCTGCCGCGGCTGCGCGACGAGGGGAGGATGCCGATCTTCGTGGGCGGCACCGGCCTCTACTTCAAGGCCCTGACCGGCGGCCTGTCCGACATGCCCGAGATTGCACACGATGTTCGTTCGAGGTTGCGTCAGCGGCTGAAGGAGGAAGGGGCGGAGCAGCTTCATGCGGAGCTTACGGCGCTCGATCCCGCTGCTGCCGCAACGCTCGGGCGGGCAGACGGGCAGCGGATTGTGCGGGCGCTCGAGGTTCTGCAAGGGACCGGCCGTTCCATCCTCGACTATCAGGGAAAGCCTGGGCCAGTGGTGGTCAACCCGGAGCGGGCATTGAAGGTGGTTGCGCTTCCCGACCGGGCAGTCCTACACGAGCGGATCAACAGGCGCTTCGAGCAGATGTTCGATTGCGGTGCCGTGGAGGAGGTAGAGGCGCTCCTCGCACTTCATCCCGATCCCGATGTTCCCGCCATGAAGGCGATCGGAGTGGCGCAGATCGCGGCCATGCTCAAGGGGCAGATGACGGCCGGGGAGGTCATCGAGCGCACCTCGGCGCTTACGCGCCAGTACGCGAAACGTCAGATGACCTGGTTCCGCAACCAGATGGACGAGAGCTGGAGGAGGATCGATCCCTCCGAGCCTCAGTCCCTGTTGTCGTAGAGGCTGCTGAGCGGCTTCTTCAGCAGGGTGTCGCGAAGGGAGCCTTCCCGGCGAAGCGGCTGGGAGGAGCGCAGGCCGCCGTCGGCACGCAGGGAGCGAAGGGCCGCTGGCGCGCCGTCATCGGTGACAGGTTGGCGATGGGCCGGTGACGGTTCATACGAGGTTGAAGGCGGCGCGGTGGGCGATCGCGTGGCGCCCGGCAGCATATCCGGACGGTAGCGCTCGGCCCTGGCTGTATCGCCCGGTCTGTATGGGGTCGGTTGAGGGGATGGTGTAACACTTCGAGCCCAGCGGTCCAGTTCCATTTCGCCCATGCCCGAATCCTGTTCCAGGTCGTCGGCATCGCTTCGCCGGAACGAATCGTCGGCATGATCGGGGCCCGGGCGGCAAGGCCCCAGTTCGGGTGCGCTGACGGAGCGCATCCTTGCAACGACGCTACGAAGGTCGACTGTATCGGGCGTCTCCTCGCTACCCTTGTCGAGGACACCGTTCGCCTTCGGCAGATATCTCTTCTCCACACGGGCGAACTGCAGGCGCATCGGTACGGCTATCGCTTCGCCGAACGCAATCGCTTCGCCATTTCCGAGCGACGAAAGGAAGCTCAGCGTCGAGATGGAGGAGTTCGGGATTGCCGAGCGGATGATTTCCTGGTCGCGGTCGTTCGAAAGGCGCATTGCGAACAATGTCGAACATTGGGACAGAATCGTCTGGTCCAGTTCCCCCGGTCGCTGGGTGATGACGCCGAGCGACACGCCGTACTTGCGGCCTTCCTTGGCAATGCGGGCGATCGCCTGACGGGTCGGGAAGAAGCCTCGCTCGGGGTCCGCCGGGACATATCGGTGGGCCTCCTCGCACACGACCAGCATGTGGATGGCGCCGTTGCTCCAGAGGGCGAGCTCGAAAGCCATCCGACAGAGTATGGACGCGATCGAGTTGACCACTTCTGACGGAATGCCCGCCAGCTGAAACGTGCAGATCGGCTTGTCACCACCCGGAATGCGGAAGATGTGGGCGATGGTCTCCATGATCGTGTCTTGGATCGTGTTGTTGGAGAACATGAAATGATAGCGGGGATCGTTGATCGCCGACATGACTCGCATCTTCAGGTGCCGCAGGACCGGTTTTTCGCCTCGGCCTTCCAGGCGACCGATGCGCTCGTCGATCAGCGCAAGGAGATCCGCCATTCTGTAGGGAACCGGCGTGTCCGCCGTGATAGAGCTTTTCTCGGTCGTGCGGCGCATCAGGCCCGTGTCGCCACCGCGGAACGCGCGTTTCGCCTCCGGGATGAGATCGCGCAGGATGTCGAGTTCCTCGGCGACAGGAGGGCGCCCGCGGTAAAGCACTTCCGCAAACTCCTCAAGCTTCATCAGCCAGAAGGGCAGGTCGAGGGTCTCGGGATCGATGACCACGGCATGACCGGGAAAGGCGGCGGCGAACTCATTGTGCGGATCAAGGATCAGCACCCTGAGCTTCGGGTCGGATTCAATGGCCTTGTGGAGCAGGAGCGATACCGCCGTCGATTTCCCGACCCCGGTGGAGCCGACGATGGCGAAATGCTTGGACAGCATCGATGGTATGTGGATGGCCGCATCGATGGTCTCGTCCTGCGTCAGCTTGCCGATGACGCAGCTGTCGTTCTTGCCGGCGTCGTAGATGCGCAGGAGGTCAGAGGCGCGGATGCGATGGGCGATGGCGCCAAGATAGGGATAGCGGGAAATGCCGCCGGAAAATTCTTCGCGACCATCGGGGCCCACCCGGACTTCGCCCAGCAGTTCGGCTTCGATCTGGAAACTGTTGTTGTTCTGCTCGCCCCAGCTCCTTTCGTCTGTCGTCATCGAGTAGGCGAGGGCAACGACCCGGTTGCTGCCGACACCGATCGAGATCAGGCGACCGACCGACCAAAGCTCCGTGAGGGCGGTTTCGCCATTTTCGGCCACGGCCGCAATCGTTGCCCGTGAGCCATTGCAGGCGACCACGCGACCAAGCATGCGATTGCCAGCGAGGTGGGCGTCGCGGCGATCCTGTTCGCCAGCCGATATGGAACGGTGCAAGTCGTTGTTTCGCAAAACGAAGCCCCTGTCTCGAGCGGGAGACCCAAATGCTCCCAAAGCCGCAGACCAACGCCCAGTGTAGTGCAGGCGATTTAACAAGTGGTGTAAGGGCTTGTGCGGACAGATGGCTGCAGGAGCGGGTAATTTTTCGCCAGATCGCGTTGACGCAGGGCAATAATCTGTCTAACACTTCCGCGCATGACGATTTTGAACGCACTTATCGTGGTGGGAACGCGCATGGGCAGGATGGTGTGACCATCCGGCGTTAGCCACCCATGCGCGGAAAGACAGGCTCCTCAAGGGGCCTTTTTTTATGCCTCGATCACGGAACAGCAGACCAGCAGCGGATGGACCAGACAATGACGGACAGCAACAATCGGATGACGGGAGCGGAGATCGTTCTGAGGGCGCTGAAGGATAACGGGGTGGAGCACATCTTCGGCTATCCAGGCGGTGCGGTCCTGCCGATCTATGACGAGATCTTCCAGCAGGAGGAGATCCAACACATCCTCGTTCGCCACGAGCAGGGCGCCGGCCACGCCGCGGAAGGCTATGCGCGTTCGACCGGCAAGGTCGGCGTCATGCTGGTGACCTCCGGTCCGGGTGCCACCAATGCCGTCACGCCACTGCAGGATGCGCTGATGGATTCGGTGCCGCTGGTCTGCATCTCGGGACAGGTCCCGACGACGCTGATCGGCTCGGATGCTTTCCAGGAATGCGACACCGTCGGCATCACGCGACCCTGCACGAAGCACAACTGGCTGGTCAAGGACGTCAACGAACTGGCGGGCGTCATCCACGAGGCCTTCCGTATTGCGCAGACCGGTCGTCCCGGCCCGGTTGTCGTCGACGTTCCGAAGGATATCCAGTTTGCAACCGGCACCTACACGCCTCCCGGCGAGACCGTAGTCAACAAGAGCTATACGCCGAAGCTGCAGGGCGACCTGAAGGCAATCCAGGCGGCTATCGAACTGATGGCGACGGCGAAGCGGCCCGTTCTCTATACGGGCGGCGGAGTAGTCAATTCCGGCCCGGAAGCGTCGCGCCTGCTGCGCGAGCTCGTCGAATTGACGGACTTCCCGATCACCTCGACCCTGATGGGGCTCGGCACCTATCCGGCTTCGGGCAAGAATTGGCTCGGCATGCTCGGCATGCATGGCTCCTACGAAGCGAACATGGCGATGCATGACTGCGACGTCATGGTCTGCATCGGCGCCCGCTTCGATGACCGCATCACCGGTCGGATCAATGCTTTCTCGCCGAATTCGCGAAAGATCCACATCGACATCGACCCGTCGTCGATCAACAAGAATGTCCGTGTCGATATTCCGATCCTCGGCGATGTCGGAACGGTGCTGGAGGATATGGTCCGCCTGTGGCGTGCCCTGCCGAAGAAGCCCGAGAAGAGCCAGACGCAGGAGTGGCGTGATAGCATCGACCGCTGGAGAGCGCGCAAGTCCTTCGCCTACAAGCCGTCCAACGACGTCATCATGCCGCAATATGCGATCGAACGGCTCTACGAACTGTCGAAGGGCAGGGAGACCTTCGTGACAACCGAGGTCGGCCAGCACCAGATGTGGGCAGCGCAGTTCTTCGGCTTCGAGGAGCCCAACCGGTGGATGACGTCCGGGGGTCTCGGAACGATGGGCTATGGCCTGCCGGCCGCCATCGGCGTCCAGGTTGCGCATCCGGACGCGCTGGTCATCGACATCGCCGGCGACGCGTCGATCCAGATGTGCATCCAGGAAATGTCCTGTGCTATTCAGTACAACCTGCCGATCAAGATCTTCATCCTCAACAACCAATACATGGGCATGGTGCGCCAGTGGCAGCAGCTTCTGCACGGCAACCGCCTGTCCAACTCCTACACGGAAGCCATGCCGGACTTCGTCAAGCTGGCGGAGGCCTATGGCGCGGTCGGCATGTATTGCGACGACCCGAAGGAACTCGACGGCAAGATCGAGGAGATGATCGCGGTCAAGAAGCCGGTGATCTTCGACTGCCGCGTGGCCAACCTCGCCAACTGCTTCCCGATGATCCCGTCCGGCAAGGCGCATAACGAGATGCTGCTGCCCGACGAGGCGACCGACGAGGCCGTTGCGACGGCGATCGACGCCAAGGGCCGACAGCTCGTGTGAGCACCGCTTGTTAAAGTCATTCCTGAAATAGTGGACGCAAACCAATGAATTCCCATCAACTACCCACCGGCTCGGCCTATTTCATCGCTCCCGAGACGGCGAAGGCGGAAAGCCACACGCTCTCGGTGCTCGTCAGCAACGAGCCGGGCGTGCTGGCCCGTGTTATTGGCCTGTTCTCCGGCCGCGGCTACAACATCGAGAGCCTCACCGTCTCGGAGACGGAGCACGAGGCGCATCTGTCGCGCATCACCATTGTGACGCGCGGCACCCCGAGCGTTCTTGAGCAGATCAAGGCGCAGCTCGAGCGTATCGTGCCGGTGCACCGCGTGGTCGACCTGACGGTCAGGGCCCAGAGCCTTGGTCAGGAGCGGCCAATCGAGCGCGAGGTGGCACTGATCAAGGTCGTGGGCTCGGGCGAGCACCGCGCCGAGACACTGCGGCTTGCCGACGCCTTCCAGGCCAAGGTGGTGGACGCGACGGTCGAGCACTTCATCCTGGAGATTACCGGCAAGTCCTCAAAGATCGACCAGTTCGTAGCGATCCTGAAGCCGCTCGGCCTGATCGAGATCTGCCGCACCGGGATTGCGGCGATGAACCGCGGGCCGCAGGGAATGTGATCAGATCATCTCCAGCGGCATGGGCCGGCTCGGTGGCGGGAAGGCGGCATCCAGTGCGTCCAGATCCTCGTCGGTGAGGTCCAGCGCCGCTGCCTCCCGGTTTTCGGCGACGCGGGCCGCATGGGAGGATTTCGGGATGGCGACCACGCCCTCCCGTTCCATCAGGAAGGCGAGCGCCACCTGCGCCGGAGTCGCCTGGTAGGCTTTGGCGATGTGGATGAGGGCCTCGTTGCGGGCGAGGCTCCCCTGTTCGATGGGCGAATAGGCCATGACGGCGATCCCGCGCTCCTGGCACCAGGGCAGGAGATCGTATTCGACGCCGCGGCGCGACAGGTTGTAGAGGACCTGGTTTGCGACGCAGTTACCTCCATCGGGTAGCGCAAGCAGTTCCTGCATGTCGCCGAGGTCGAAGTTGGAGACGCCCCATGCACCGATCTTGCCTTGGCGTCGAAGCGTCTCGAACGCATCGACCGTTTCCGCCAGCGGATGTTCTCCGCGCCAGTGGAGGAGATAGAGGTCGATGCGGTCGGTCTTCATGCGCTTGAGGCTCCGCTCGCAGGCGGCGATCGTGCCCTCGCGGCTGGCGTTCCAGGGATAGACCTTGCTGACCAGGAAGACGTCGTCCCGCCTCCCGCTGATCGCCTCGCCGACGATCTCCTCGGCGCCACCTTGGCCATACATTTCCGCTGTGTCGATCAGTGTCAGGCCGAGGTCGATCCCGTGTCGCAGGGCCTCGACCTCCCGCTGGGCTGCGCGCGCGTCCTCTCCCATCTGCCATGTCCCGAGACCGAGTGCCGGCACGGTGACGCCGTTCGAGAGAGTGACTGTGGGAAGGGTGTCGTCGATCATCGCTTGCTCCTGCACAATGGAGGCAAGATAAGGCGTAACGGTTGCCTGCCAAGCCCGCTTGAAGCTGTGGGGGATTAAGCATAAAGCTTTGACAGGCCGCCCGCCGAACGAGGCGACCATTTGGTCAAATCAACGCATTGGCGCCTGGAGAAGACATGCCGCTGGAGACGTTTCTGGCCTTGGTCCTGTTTGCCTTTACGACCTCGATCACGCCCGGCCCCAACAACATGATGCTGTTTGCTTCCGGCGTGAACTTCGGCTTCCGCCGCACGATCCCGCACATGCTGGGGATAGGCGCAGGCTTCCTGTCGCTGCTGATCGGGGTGGGGCTGGGGCTCGGTGCGCTGATGCAGAGCGTCCCGCTTGTCTACACGCTGCTGAAGTTCGCCGGTGGCGCCTACCTCATTTGGATTGCGTGGAAGATCGGCACGTCACGCAGTCTTGCTGAGGGCGAGGCGGGGGCGCGGCCGATGAGCTTCCTCGGCGCGGCCGCCTTCCAGTGGGTGAACCCGAAGGCCTGGGTGATGGCGGTGACGGCCATGGCCACCTACACCAATCCGGCAGCCTACGTGCCGACGGTGCTGCTGGTTGGTGTGGCCTTTGCCCTCGTCAACCTGCCAAGCGTCTCGACCTGGGCCGGATTCGGCTCGGCGCTGCGTGACTGGCTGTCGGTGCCGGTGCGGCTCAAGTGGTTCAACATCACAATGGCTGTGCTGCTCGTCATCAGCCTCTGGCCGATGCTCAGGTAGAGGAGGGGACGATGGATCACCACGACCATCACCATCACGATGATGACGATCATCACCACCACGACAACCGCTATTCCGACATGCAGGCCCGTGTGAAGGCTCTCGAGACGGTGCTGACGGAAAAGGGTCTGATCGATCCCGCGGCCATCGATGCGATCGTCGACACCTACGAGACGAAGGTAGGCCCGCGCAACGGTGCGCGCGTGGTCGCGAAGGCGTGGAGCGATCCGGACTTCGCCGACTGGCTCCGGCGCGATGCCACGGCCGCGATCGCCAGTCTCGGATTTACCGGCCGCCAGGGAGAACATATGCGGGCGGTCTTCAACACGCCGGAGACGCACAATCTCGTCGTCTGCACGCTCTGCTCCTGCTACCCGTGGGCTGTTCTTGGACTGCCACCCGTCTGGTACAAGGCGCCAGCCTACCGCTCGCGGGCGGTGATCGATCCGCGCGGCGTGCTGGACGAATTCGGCGTGACGCTCCCTGACGACACGAAGATCCGCGTCTGGGATTCGACGGCCGAGCTCCGCTATATCGTGGTGCCGACGCGTCCGGATGGCACGGAGGATCTGGACGAGGAGGCGCTGGCTGATCTCGTGACGCGCGACGCGATGATCGGCACCGGCCTAGCGCTTGCGCCGGAGCAGCTGCGATGAACGGGCCTCACGACCTCGGCGGCCAGATGGGGTTCGGCCCGGTTTCCCCGGAGCCGAACGAGCCGGTCTTCCACGCGGAGTGGGAGAAGCGGGCGCTGGGAATCACGCTCTCTTGCGGCGCATTTGGCGCCTGGACGCTGGATGAGAGCCGCCATGCCCGGGAGAACATTCCACCGGCCCAGTACCTGGACGCGAGCTACTACGAAATCTGGATTCGGGCGCTGGAGACACTGCTGGAGCGGCACGGCTTTGCCAGCGACGAGGAGATCAGCGCCGGGCACAAGCTGCAGGAGCCGGCAAAGCCGAAGCGGGTGCTGACGGCGGACATGGTGCCGGGCGTGCTCGCGCGGGGCGGCCCGTGTGATCGACCCGTGGACACCGAGCCACGATTTGCGGTTGGCGATCGGGTGCGAACACGTAACTTCAATCCCGTGACGCACACGCGCTTGCCCCGCTATGCACGGGAGAAGACCGGCGTGGTGGAGGCGGTGCAGGGCTCCTTCGTCTTTGCCGACGACAATGCGCACGGGCGTGGCGAGAACCCGCAATGGGTCTATACGGTCGTATTCGATGGAGGCGAAATCTGGGGCGAGGGCGCCGATCCGACGCTGACGGTGTCGATCGACGCATGGGAGAGCTATCTTGAGCGTGTGTGAAGCAAGATCGCGATTTGCCCAGACGGAGGGCCTGCCGCGGTCTGAAGAGGGCGATCCGGTGTTTCCGGAGCCTTGGGCAGCCGAGGCCTTTGCGATCACCGTACACCTTCACGAGAAGGGGCTTTTCTCCTGGGGTGAATGGGCGGATTCGCTGTCGGCGGAGGTTCACAAGCCCGGACGAGCCGCAGACGGCAGCGACTATTTCGATTGCTGGGTGGAGGCGCTGACGGGCCTGCTGGTAGGCAAAGGCATCGCGGACGCCGAAGCCATACTGGGGCTTCAGAAAAGCTGGCAGCGGGCGGCGGAGGCGACGCCGCATGGCGTGCCGATTGAGCTCATCAACGATCCGTTATCCGGATCGCCCTGATCTGCTTTCGTTCTTTTCGGTTGCGGTAGCGTCCAGAATCCTGCCATGTCGCAGCCATGCAATTCGCCCCGCAACAGGACGAGGCCCTGAAGGCCGTTTCGCGCTGGCTCAAGGATGGCCGCCAGGAGGTTTTCCGGCTATTCGGCTATGCCGGTACCGGCAAGACAACGCTGGCCAAGCATTTCGCCGAGCATGTCGACGGCGAGGTCCTTTTCGCCGCCTTCACCGGCAAGGCAGCGCAGGTGCTGCGTTCACGCGGCGCCAAGAACGCCAAGACGATCCATTCGCTGATCTACCGGCCGCGCGGCGAGGAGGAGGTCTCCGACGAGGAGACCGGCAAGACCTCGATCTCGCCAATGTTTTCCATCAACCGCCAGAGTCCGGTCGCGAAGGCAGCGCTGATCGTCATCGATGAGTGCTCCATGGTGGACGAGCAGCTTGGCCGGGATCTCCTGAGCTTCGGGACACCGATCCTGGTCCTCGGCGACCCCGGACAACTGCCGCCCGTTTCCGGAGGCGGTTTCTTCACCGAGCAGGAACCGGATTACCTGCTGACCGAGATCCACCGCCAGGCCCGCGACAACCCGATCATCCAGCTCGCCATGAACGTGCGCGAGGGCAAGGAGATCATGTATGGCGACTACGGCACCGCCCAGGTGATTTCGCGAAACGAGGTGAACCAGGCTCTGGTGCTGGAGGCGGACCAGGTGCTGGTCGGCACGAACAAGACACGCAAGCGCTACAACCAGCGGCTCCGCGAGTTGAAGGGGTTCAGCACCGGCTACCCGCAGTCGGGCGACAAGCTCGTCTGCCTGCGCAACGACCAGGTGAAGGGGCTCTTGAACGGCTCGCTCTGGCAGGTAATGAGCTCATCCCGCGAGACCGTCAAGCCCGGCATCAACCTGATGATCCGCCCCGAAGACGACGACATGGATCGCGGTGCTGCGAAGATAAAGCTCCTGAAGGCTGCCTTCGAGAGCGAAGAGGAAATTCCCTGGTCGACGCGCAAGCGCTACGACGAGTTCGATTACGGCTATGCATTAACCGTCCACAAGGCGCAGGGCTCGCAGTGGAACAACGTCGTGTTGTTCGACGAGAGCTGGGCCTTTCGCGACACGCGCGAGCGCTGGCTCTACACTGCCATCACCCGCGCGGCGGAGACGATCACCATCGTCAAATGAGAGGCGAGCGCTCCGCTCTACCGATCACTTCCGCATCGAGGCAAGGAGTGCAACGACGTCGCGGTCCGTCTTGCCCGACTCGGCTGCGATCTCGCGCAGCGTCTTGCGCGCATCCGAAACGGGGAAACCTCCCTCACTCAGCAGTGCCAGGAATGCCTCTTCCGTCTGGTCGAACAGAGGTGCGACCTCGGCAGCAGGGCTTCCGGTGATGACGCCCGCCATGGCAACGGCAGGGTTGCCGGTGGAGGGGCCGGTCGAGGTCAATGCGGGCCAGGCGAAAGGGATGGATGCGGCGATGGACACGCCGATGGCGAGCGCCATTGGCAGGCGTTTGAAGTAGTTCTGGAACGGGCGCCAATTTTTCCAGATATGCAGGATGAACGGGAGGATGAGCACCATGCTCAGCCACTCGTGCATCGAATGGAAGGCGCCGCTCTGGAAATGGAAGAAGAGGGCAATGCCCGAGACGAGCGAGACGACGAAGAGCCCGGTGACGAGGGGCGTAGCGTAGCGGGAGAGGAGCGAGTGCATGATGATACTCATTCATTGGTTGGAAGGACCAGTGTCTGGCTACTGCTGCGCCACCGACCTGTCAGGTTAAATCCCTGTTAGAATTGACGTTTGGTATTCAGCAAGGGTGTCATACCCAGCTTCGCGATGTTCTGTCGCAGCTGCTGCCGGGAAGAGGCAAGGCGGCATCATCAAAATCGAAGATGGGTGCATGCGCTAAACTCGTTGGCATTCGTGCCGCGGCTGGCATAAACCACGGGAACATCGTCCCAATCGGAAGCAGAGCCATGCCGACCACGCTCTCGGTCAACATCAATGCCATCGCCATGCTGCGCAACCGGCGCGACCTGCCATGGCCGAGCCTGGAGCATCTAGGACGCATTGCGCTGCAGGCCGGCGCAAGCGGGTTGACGGTGCATCCTCGGCCGGACCAGCGGCATATCCGCTTCTCCGACCTGCCGGTCATCCGGGCGCTGATCGACGACGAGTTCCCTGAGGCCGAGTTCAACATCGAGGGATATCCGAGCGAGGAATTCCTGACGCTCTGCGAGCGGACGGAACCGGAGCAGGTGACGCTGGTGCCGGACGATCCGAGCCAGGCGACGTCCGACCACGGCTTTGACTTCCGCCGCGACGGCGAGATGCTGAAGCCGATCGTGGCGCGGCTGAAGGCGAAGGGAATTCGCGTGTCGCTGTTTGCCGATGGCGACGGTGACGTGGAAGCGGTGCGGCTCGCGAAGGCGACGGGGGCGGACCGAATCGAGCTCTACACCGGGCCCTATGGTGGCTGCTACGACGCTCCGGAACGTGCAGCGGCGATCATCGAGAAGCTCGGGCAGACGGCCGATACCGCGAAGGCCGAAGGGCTCAGCGTCAATGCCGGCCACGACCTCACGGTCGCGAACCTGCCACCGCTGGTCCGGCGCATTCCCCATCTGGCAGAGGTTTCCATCGGCCATGGCCTGACGGCCGATGCACTGGAATTCGGGATGGCGGAAACGGTGCGCCGATTCCGCCGCGCCTGCGGCCAGACCGTCTGACCTATTCCGCCGCGTCGGCAGCCATCTCGGGGGAGAACGCGAAGTCCACGGCGGCGCGGGCATGAACGGTCGTCGAATCGATGCAGGGCAGAGGCAGGGTCTCCGGATCCAGCAGAAGGCAGATTTCCGTACAGCCGAGGATGACGCTGTCGGCACCGGCGGCCTTCGCTTTCCCGATCATGGCCAAGGCACGGTCGCGCGAGTCGTCCCTCACTGATCCGGCGCACAGTTCGCTGAAGATGATGTCGTGCATGGCAGTCCGGTCTTCGGAGTCCGGGACCATCACGTCGATGCCCAGCGTCTTCATCCGGTCGGTATAGAAACCGTGCTCCATCGTGTATCGGGTTGCGAGCAGGAGGGGGCGCCTCAGCCCCTGGGCGCGCAGCGCCGCCGCGGTCTCATCGATGATGTGGATGAGCGGGATGCGGACGGCACCCGCGACCTCATCCGCGATGAGGTGCATGGTGTTGGTGCAGATCAGCACGCAGGATGCACCCGCCGCCTCAAGCCGCCTGGCACTATCCGCCAGCACCTTGGTCGCAAGATTCCAGCGACCGGCCTTCTGCATCTCGACGATCTCCGCGAAGTTCACGGAGTGGAGCAGGATATCGGCGGACGCCAGCCCGCCACGGCGGGCGCGCACCGTCTCGTTGATCAGGCGATAATAGACTGCCGTGCTCTCGAAGCTCATACCGCCGATCAAACCGATGCTTTTCATTGCTGTTCCCCTTCTGGACGTTGTCGAGAAGTTAGAGCGCATCTGTGTCCCGAGGCGTGCAATCTTCAGCATGCTTATGTTTGCCAGCGCACGTTCGTTGCGCAAATGTCCGATACGATGCATGTTGGGTGCATATGAAGGAGAGTTACCGATGCTGGATCAGCGCGACCGGAAGATTCTGGATCTTCTGCAAGAGAATGCCGGGATGCCGGTGGCGGAGGTGGCGGAGCAGGTGGCGCTTTCGCCGTCGGCGTGTTCGCGGCGCATCCAAAGGCTCGAGGAGGCGGGATATATCCGAGGCAGGATTGCGGTGCTTGATCGGGAGCGCATCGGCGTGCCGACGACTGTCTTCGCACTGATCAAGACCGCGCACCATTCCGACGACTGGATCGAGACTTTCCGCAAGGCGATCAGCGACATCGGCGAGATTGTCGAGGCGCATCGGCTGACGGGCAGCTACGACTACATCCTCAAGGTCGTGTTGCCCCGGGTGGAGCATTACGACGTAGTCTACCGGCGGCTGGTCAAGCGGATCGAACTGTTCGACGTCTCCGCCTTCATCTCTATGGAGGTGCTGAAGAGCGGCGAGGCCTTACCCGTGGACTACGCCCGCTAGCCATAGAAGCTGATGGCTTGCCGCGAGGGCTCGCGCTTGCCGTCAGTTTCTGGATGCGAGCGCCTTGTCGTTGTTGCACTGGGCAATTTGGAGTTGCCTGACAGACAGGATCTTCGTGATCCGTTCGTCGCCATCGGTCTCTACGGACATGCAGACGCAGGCATAGCCATAGGACGGGCCATTGACCTCTACAAACTCTCCTTCTGTCAGGTCCGGAACCAGTTCCATCCCCTCCGGCCCATCCGGGCGGTCGGGGTCCTGCGTCATGAGGGTCCAGGTCTTCTCGCTATCTTCCAGCCACCAGTTGCGCGGCGTCGGGTTGTCGAGCCAGCCGCACCGCATCTCCGCGGCCTGCGCCAGGGACGGGAGGAGCAGGCAGGCAGCAACCGCGAGGAGGGCTGTTCTGTTGAATGTCGGCTTCATCGTTCCGGTCTCCGCCGCAGCTCATATGGTCAGCCATTGATGCAATGAATCCCCTTGACGAGCAATGCAGACTTCCGCATAAGGCTAACAAGAACCGTACCGTACGGTACCAGCGTTGGAGCGAATGTCGTGATTGCCGATGCCGGCCGAATGCCTGAGTTTACGCCCCGCCAGAACGAGGTTCTGGAACAGGCGTTGCGCCTGCTCGTGGAGGGTGGCGACAGGGCATTGACGACATCCGGCCTGGCCAGGGCTGCGAACTGCTCCAAGGAAAGCCTTTACAAGTGGTTCGGAGATCGCGACGGCCTGCTTGCTGCGATGATCGCGCACCAGGCCAGCAAGGTGCGGACGTTCGAGCGCGGCAAGGAGAAGCTGACGCCCGAGAACCTTCGGGAACATCTGGAAACCTTCGCGCGCGATTTGCTGGAGGTTCTGTCCGGGGACATCTCGCTGGCGCTGAACCGCCTGGCAGTCGGCCAGTCAGGTCGGGACGGCTCAAAGCTCGGCAAGCTTCTTCTGGAGCACGGGCGTCGGCAGATCGACCGTCGCGCGATCGCGCTTATGGATGCGGGAAAGCGCGCCGGCCTTCTGCGCTTCGACGATGCGGACGCCGCCTATCATACGCTCTATGGCCTTGTCGTCTCCGACCTGCATGTGCGCATGCTGCTTGGCGAGCCGGGGCTCAAAGATAATGCGCGCCAGGCGCGGAGGGCGGTCGATGCCTTCCTGACGCTTCACGGCACGCGCCAAGAATCGGGGGAGGCAGTGCGCTTCTCCTCGGGACGATAAGCACCATCAACAACGAACACGCATAGGGAAGGACATATACGATGCGCGTCTATTACGATCGCGATGCCGATCTCAACCTCATCAAGTCGAAGAAGGTCGCCATTATCGGCTACGGTTCCCAGGGTCGCGCACATGCGCTGAACCTGAAGGACTCCGGCGCCCAGAACGTGGCGATTGCTCTCAAGGCGGGTTCCCCCACAGCCAAGAAGGCCGAAGCTGACGGCTTCAAGGTCATGACGGTTGCCGAAGCGGCCGGCTGGGCCGACCTGATGATGATGGCAACGCCGGACGAACTTCAGGCGGACATCTACAAGAACGACATCGCTGGCAACATTCGTGACGGCGCCGCGATCGCCTTCGCCCATGGCCTCAACGTGCATTTCGGCCTGATCGAGCCGAAGGCGTCCGTCGACGTCGTGATGATCGCGCCGAAGGGCCCGGGCCATACGGTTCGCGGCGAATACCAGAAGGGTGGCGGCGTGCCGTGCCTCGTTGCCGTTCACCAAAACGCCTCCGGCAACGCACTTGAACTCGCGCTCTCCTACGCCTGCGGCGTCGGCGGCGGTCGTTCGGGCATCATCGAGACCAACTTCAAGGAAGAGTGCGAAACCGATCTGTTCGGCGAGCAGGTCGTCCTTTGCGGCGGTCTGGTCGAGCTCATCCGCGCCGGCTTCGAAACGCTGGTGGAAGCTGGCTACGCTCCGGAGATGGCCTATTTCGAATGCCTCCACGAAGTGAAGCTGATCGTCGACCTGATTTACGAAGGCGGCATCGCCAACATGAACTACTCGATCTCCAACACGGCCGAGTGGGGCGAGTACGTCACCGGTCCGCGCATCATCACGGAAGAAACGAAGGCCGAGATGAAGCGCGTCCTGAAGGACATCCAGACGGGCAAGTTCACCTCCGAGTGGATGCAGGAGTACCGTTCTGGCATGGCACGCTTCAAGGGCATCCGCCGCATGAACGACAGCCACCAGATCGAAGAAGTCGGCGAAAAGCTGCGCGGCATGATGCCGTGGATCGGCAAGAACAAGCTGGTCGACAAGTCGGTCAACTGACAGCCATCTCGATCATGCCGGCGCCGCGTTTTCATGCTGAAGACGCGGCGTTCGCTTTTGCTTGGTTCGGATCGCATGCGCCTTCCATGCCTCGCGCCATGGCGATAAACTCCGAACGACGATAGGTCAGTATTGCTTACCTATCGCAACTTATGTAAAGCTGGCGCCAACAAAATTGAAACATGAGGAAACATCCGGTGCTTGATTGGGAACATATCTTCGCAACGCGTTCTTCGAGGATGCGCGCATCCGAAATCCGGGAGCTGCTGAAGCTCCTGGAGCAGCCGGACATCATTTCCTTCGCAGGTGGCATTCCGGACCCGGCGCTGTTTCCGGACGAAGCATTCAAGCAGGCCTATGCCGACATCTTCTCCGGGCCTCAGGTGAACGCTGCGCTGCAGTACTCGGTCAGCGAAGGCTATAAGCCGCTGCGCGAATGGCTGGTCGGCGAGATGGCGAAGATCGGCATCCCGTGTAGCGTCGACAATGTCTTCATCACGTCCGGGTCGCAGCAGGC
This sequence comes from Pseudorhizobium flavum, assembly GCF_902502825.2. Next base: position 2,146,495 of record NZ_LR723670.1, on the reverse strand, counting down.
GCTGGATTACCTCGGCAAGCTCTTCCTGTCGACGAAGGATACGGCGCTCGTCACCTGGCCGACCTATCTGGGCGCGCTGCAGGCCTTCAACGCCTATGAGCCGGCCTACGACCAGCTGTCGCTGAACGGCAACCGCACGCCGGACGGCTATCGCGAGGCTGCTGCGAAGGCGGGCGGCGCGGTCAAGTTCGCATACCTCTCGTCCGACTTCTCCAATCCGACGGGGGAGACGGTGGATCGCGCAGGTCGCGAGAAGCTGCTGGAACTGGCGGACGAGCTGGATGTCGCGATCATCGAGGATGCTGCCTACCAGAACCTGCGCTACGACGGCGAGCCCGTGCCGCCGATCATGGCGCTCGACATCGCCCGCAATGGAGGGATCGAGAATACGCGGACGATCTACAGCGGCAGCTTCTCCAAGACGCTCGCCCCGGGGCTTCGGGTGGGCTTCGTCGTCGCTGCGATGCCGGTTATCCGCAAGCTGGTGCTGATGAAGCAGGCAGCCGACCTGCACTCCTCCACCATAAACCAGATCGCGATCGCCCATGTCGCCGAACGCATATTCCCGGAGCAGGTGGCCAAGATCAAGAAGGCCTACAGCGCCCGCCGCGACGCGATGCTTGCGGCGCTCGACAAGTACATGCCCGCCGGTGCCACCTGGACGAAACCCGAAGGTGGCATGTTCGTCTGGGTGCGACTTCCGGAAGGCATGGACGGTGCCGAGCTTCTCGCGCGGTCGATCCAGACGGAGAAGGTTGCTTTCGTTCCCGGCAAGGCTTTCTACGCGGATGGTTCGAACAACAATACGCTTCGGCTCTCCTTCTCCTGCGCAAGCGAAGCGATGATCGAGGAGGGCATCCAGCGCCTCGGTCGCCTGATCAGCACGGCAGTAGCCGAAGCGGCGTGATGTGATCCGACATTGGAAGGCGCCTGGGTTCGCGGGCGCCTTCCGCCGTCCACAGCAGGACGGCGCGCTGTCACATGACTGTTAGACGGCTGTGATCTAGCGGGGCATCCCATCAGGAAGGATCCCCCATGAACAAGATCGTCTCAGCAATCTCCACTCTTGCAGTCACAGCCCTGCTTGCGGGCGCTGTCGAGGCCGCGGATCTCGTGATCTATACGAGCCAGCCGAACGAGGACGCGCAGGCGACGGTCGACGGTTTTAAGGCCGCCAATCCCGGTCTCGAGGTCGAATGGGTTCGCGACGGGACACCGAAGATCATGGCGAAGCTCATGGCCGAGATCGAGGCCGGAAATCCGGTCGCCGACGTCCTGCTGATCGCCGATACCGTGACGCTCGAGCGGATGAAGCAGGCAGGGCAGCTGCTTGCCTACAGGTCGCCGGAAGCGAAGAACCTGGATGCGTCTCTCTACGACGCCGACGGTCACTACTACTCGACGAAGCTGATCACCACCGGCATCATGTACAACACCCAGGCCGGCATGAAGCCGGCAAGCTGGAAGGACCTTGCCAAGCCGGAAGCCAAGGGCCTCGTTGCCATGCCGAGCCCGCTGACGTCGGGTGCGGCCCTCATCCATGCCCAGACGCTGACCGGCGTCGACGGCCTGGGCTGGGACTACTACCGGCAGCTCAAGGACAATGGTGCCATCGCCGCCGGCGGAAACGGTGCTGTGCTGAAGTCGGTCGCCTCGGGTGAGAAGGCCTATGGCATGGTCGTTGACTACCTGCCGATCCGCGAAAAGGCCAAGGGTGCGCCGGTCGAATTCGTCTTCCCGGAAGAGGGCGTTTCGGCCGTGACCGAGCCCGTCGCAATCCTGTCCTCCGCGAAACATGAGGAAGCTGCCAAAAAGTTCATCGACTACATCCTCTCGGACGAGGGCCAGAAGGTGCAGCTCGACCTCGGCTACATCCCCGTGCATAGCGGTCTCGGCGTTCGGGCCGGCTTCCCGCCGCGCGAGGAGATCAAGGTTCTGCCGCTCAATGCCGCAGATGCCCTGAAGAACTCGGAACAGGATCTGAAGTCCTTCTCCGATATCTTCGACGCCGCCGGCTGATTGCGCCACCTGCAATGCCATCCTCGGCTTATTCCAGAAACAGCCAGCCGCGCTGGCTGTTTCCTTTTGTCGCCATAGTCATCGTTGTCCTCAGCGTTCTGCCGCTTGCCCGGCTTACCGTGACCGGCATCGCCTCCGCACTGAAAGGTGACGCGGGGCGGTTGCTTGCCGACCCGGCGCTCTGGGACGCCACGCTCAATACGTTGACGACGTCCTTCCTGGGGCTGGTGGCAGCGGCCATCCTCGGCGGAAGCTTTGCCGTCCTGCTGACGCTGTTCGATGTCCGGGGCAGGAATGCCCTCGGCTTCCTGTTCATGCTGCCGATGATGATCCCGCCGCAGGTGACGGCGCTTTCCTGGATTGGTCTGACGGGGCCATCGAGCACGCTGCTCAAGGCGATCGGAATGGCGCCGCCGCTCGGCAGCCCGCAGCCGCTCTATTCCATCGGCGGGATCGCGCTCCTTTTCGGGGTCCAGCATGCGCCGCTCGTTTACCTGGCCATGCGGGCCGGCCTGCTCGCGTTGCCCAAGGAGGGCGTCGAGGCGGCACGGCTTTCGGGGGCCTCCTCCTGGCGCGTGCTGATCGACATCGTCCTGCCGCTCGCCACGCCCGGGCTCGTCGCCGGTGCGGCGATTGCATTCGTCTCCGGCATCGGCAATTTCGGAATCCCGGCAATCCTCGGTATTCCTGCCTCGATCTATACGCTGCCGACGCTGATCTATTCGAAATTTGCGAGCTTCGGGCCGACGACCTTCTCCGATATCTCCATCATCTCGGCCCTGATCACGCTCCTTGCGCTCGTCGGGCTGTCGGTGGAGGCGCGCGTCTTGCGGGGACGCGATTTTCGCGCCATCGGGCACTCCGGGCAAGTTGCACTCTTCACTCTCAGTCGCCATCGCCTGGCGGTGGAAGTGCTTCTCTGGGGTCTGACCTGTGTCATCCTCGTCCTGCCGTTCCTGGCGCTCCTGGCAAGCTCGCTCGCGCCGGCCTACGGTGTGCCGCTGACGGTGGAAACGGCGACCCTGCACGCTTACGAGGAGGTGCTGTTGCGGCAGTCGGTGACGCAGACTGCCTTTGCGAATTCCCTCACGCTGGCACTCGCGACCGCACTTGGGCTGCTGCTGATCTCCGTACTGCTCGGGTATTATATCGTTCAGACAAGGAGCCGGCTGGCGGGCGTGGTTGGCGCGCTCGCCGAGATACCCTATGCCTTGCCGGGCATTGTGCTGGCGGTTGCCTTCATCCTGCTCTTCGCTGCTCCGTTGCCTGTTCTTGGCGTCTCGATCTACGGAACTGTCTGGATCATCCTCATCGCCTATCTTTCCAGCTTCCTCGCGGTCAGCCTCAAGCCGGTCGTCAGCGCCTACCGGCAGCTCGACCCGTCGCTGGAAGAGGCAGCTCGCCTTGCCGGCGCCGACTTCTCCCGGCGAATGCGTGATGTGATGGTGCCTATGATCGCGCCGGCGGCAGGTTCATCGGTGATCCTGGTCTTCCTGATCGCCTGCAACGAATTGACCATATCGGCGCTGCTGTGGTCGGCGGGGACGCAAACCCTCGGCGTCGCTAGCTACAATCTCGACGACAGCGGCAGCTTCAATCTTGCTGCAGCGCTCTCGGTGCTGGTCGTCCTTCTGGTGGTTGTCCTCATGCTCTCTCTCGAACTGATGGCGCGCCGTCTGCCCGTTGGAGCCCTGCCATGGCGCCGCTGATCCTCAACAGCCTCGAGAAGCGCTTTGCCAATGCTGCCCCGGCGGTGCGGGATCTTTCGCTGACCGTACAGCAGGGCCGCTTCCTGGCATTGCTGGGGCCTTCCGGCTGCGGCAAGACGACGGTGCTGCGGATGATCGCCGGCTTCGAGCAGCCGACCGATGGTTCCATCCTGCTTGGCGAGCGTCTGCTTGCCGATGCCGCAACCATGCTGCCGCCCGAGCGACGCAACATGGCCATGGTGTTCCAATCCTATGCTCTCTGGCCGCACATGACGGTGGCGGAGAATGTCGGCTATCCGCTGAAGGTGAGGCGCGTGGCGAAGGAAAGGGCGCGGCAGAAGGTGCGTGAGGCGCTGTCGGCAGTGCGGCTGGAGGCCTTTGCGGATCGGCGGCCCGCAGCACTTTCGGGTGGCCAGAGGCAACGCGTGGCGCTGGCCCGCTGCCTCGTCACCGAGCCGGACGTGGTGCTGCTCGACGAGCCGCTCGCCAACCTCGACCGGCACCTGCGACAGGAGATGGAGGAAACCTTCCGGGAGTTTCACGCGAGGTCCGGCGCTACGATGATCTACGTCACGCACGACCAGAGCGAGGCCATGGCACTGGCGACCGACGTCGCGGTCATGTCCGAGGGGCGGCTGCTGCAGGTCGCACCGCCGGAGGAGATCTATGCGCGCCCGGAGGGTCGTGTGGTCGGCGGACTGGTAGGGCAGGGGTCGATCCTGTCGGTCCGGTTCAATCCGGAGTTAAGCCGGAGACTGGAATGGCTGCATCTGCGGGAAGCGATCCTCGGCTGTGACGGGAGCCAACCTCAGGTCGATGTTCTGATACGGCCGCAGGACGTGGTTCTTGATGCGGCCGGGATCGAAGCAGAGGTAACCTCTGCCTTCTTCGAGGGCGAGCGCTACGCGCTGCGGCTGAAGATCGCAGGCGGGCAGTCACTGCGCGCATTCTCGAGACACCCGTTGCGACAGGGGGAAACCGTACGGGTGGTGCTTCAGTCCGGGTGGCGGTTGTAACTCCGGGTGCCGGCGGGCATAACAGCTTTCCATCCAGGAATTGGAAATGACCGTTCGCCTCGCCACCTTCAACATCGAGAACCTCATAACCCGCTTCGATTTCTCGGGATTCCGCAACCAGTTGCGGCGTGATCGCGTCATGCGCCTCTATGACGTCGGAAGCAAGGATGCCTATGAGCAGATGGAGCAGGCGCGGGTCGTGGCATCGACCGATGATACGCGACAACTCTCCGCGCTCGCAATCGCCGACGCCGATGCCGACATCCTTTGCCTGCAGGAGGTGGACAATATGCCCGCCCTGCATGCCTTCGAATACGGCTACCTCTTTCGGATGGTCGGCCATGGTTACATGCAGAAGTACCTGGTCGAGGGCAATGACTCCCGTGGCATCGACGTGGCGGTGCTGATGCGCGAGAAGACGCGTCACGGGCAGCCGATCGAACTCGTGGACATCCGCAGCAATGCCATGCTGACCTATGCGGACCTCGATCTCTTCAACGAGGCGCTGGCGGAAACCGTCAAGCCGCACGACAAGGTCTTCAAGCGCGATTGCCTCGAGCTTGACCTGAAGATCGGCGGGCGTCCGCTGACGCTCTATGTCGTGCATTTCAAGTCGATGGGCAATGCGCGGGAGCCCGGCGACGGGCGGATCAGCACCATGGCGGTGCGTTCGGCCGAGGCGGCCGCAGTGCGCAGGATCATCGAGGATCGTTTCGGCGCCAGCCATGCGGCAAAGAAGAATTTCGCGATCTGCGGCGACATGAACGATTATCAGGAGAAGGTTATCGTCACCGGCAGCCGTCGCCTTGGCTACAGGTTCGACCATGTTCGCGAGGACGTGAGCGCGCTGGACGTGTTTTCGGCAGATGGCTTTGCGGTCAACCCCGTCGAACGGCGGGCCGAGCTTGATCGCTGGACCCTCTATCATGCCCGCGGCCCCGAGGAGCAGCACCTCTGCCAGCTCGACTACATCTGGTTGTCGCCGGCGCTCGCGGCACGCAACGCTACGGCGGTGCCTGAAATCGTTCGCGGCGGTCAGCCCTATCGGACGCCATTTCCGCCGGGACAAGAGGTCGAGCGGTTTCCGAGGATCGGCTGGGACCGTCCCAAGGCGTCCGATCATTGCCCGGTGGTGATGGAACTGAGCCTCTAGGTATCTCCACAACGTCAACCATGTCGTTCGTGGCGGGTTGCGTCCAACTGCCGGGTCGGGCAGGTTGCGATCCGGAGATTGCAGTGCAGGGAGTGACGATGGCGCGCCGCTACGGGATTTACGACGTGTTCACGGATCAGGTTCTTGCGGGTAACCCGTTGGCGATCATTTTCGACGGTGACGATCTCGACGACGAGACGATGCAGGCGGTCGCCCGGGAAATGAACCTGTCGGAGACTGTCTTCGTCCAGCGGGCGACCAATGCCGCCCATGCTGCGAGCCTGAGGATCTTCACGCCGGCGCGAGAACTTCCGTTCGCAGGCCACCCGACCGTCGGCACTGCCGTGGCGCTGGCGGAGTTGCAACGAGGGCATGAAGGCGACATCGACATGGTCTGCGTGCTGGAGGAGAAGGTCGGGCCCGTGCGCTGTGCGGTGCGGCTTCGCGAGCACGCCGCGAGCTTCGCAGAATTCGACCTGCCGAGAGCGCCCACCAAGGTTGATCTTCCGCTGGATATGCAGGGGCTCGCCGATGCGCTCAGCCTGCAGGTCGGTGCGATCGGCTTCGAAAACCACCGTGCCTCGATCTGGAGTGCGGGGGTGCCGTTCATCATGATACCGGTTCACGGCCGAACAGAGGTCGACAGCCTGGAATTCGATCCCGGTCTCTGGGAAAAGGTTGCCCCGTTCGCAGATGGCGGCCTCGCGGCTGCCTATGTGTACTGTCGGGGCGGGACGCATCATCATGCGAAGTTCCACGCGCGCATGTTCTCTCCCGACATGGGGATTACGGAGGACCCGGCGACAGGCTCTGCCGTTGCCGCGCTTGCCGGTGCCGTCCATCATTTCGATGCGCTGCCCGACGGCCATCACCCGCTTCTGGTGGAGCAGGGCGTCCAGATGGGCCGTCCTTCCTACATTCACCTGCACATCGACGTGAAGGAAGGGCGCATCGCCCGGGCCCGCATCGGGGGCGAGGCCGTGCGGCTGGCCCGGGGGACACTGGAGCTCTGACCAATGGAGTGTTGTCATGCACTCCTTCGGTCCGAATTTATTTTCGTTCGACGCTGGACAAGCAATTCGTTCCCCATTATACGCCCTCACACACCGGCGGCGCACGGCTTGCGGCGGACGGAATACGGGTGATTAGCTCAGTTGGTAGAGCAGCTGACTCTTAATCAGCGGGTCGTAGGTTCGAGCCCTACATCACCCACCAAAAAGCACTTCCTAAACATATTTTCTGTTCGCGCCTGATCGAAGGTCGGCTCCAACTCACGTTCCGACTGGTGCGTTTTAAAAGCCTTGCCGATGCGCGCGAAGCGGCGACAGAACGCCTGTCCTGCCGGTGGGGGTCAATGCCCGCTAAGGCTGCTCCGCCATCTGCTTCTGTCAGTCGAGCTGTTTCGAAGCGCTCCACCTCAAAAAAAACAGTCAGACGAAGAACACATTTTTCAGCAGTATGGTCAGCTGGTCAGGCGTGGCGTGCTGACGATCTTCTTGAACAGGGCATTCATGGCCTGGCTGATGCCCTCTTCGGGGCTTACCTCGAAATAATAGCCCGGGCTCGCGCATTCATGCATCTTCGCTCCGATTGATGTGTCGAACGGCTTTACCCATTTGTTCCAGAAATCATTCTTGGGGAGCGGGAGGTATGTGGTGTAGAGGACCGCGATGCGGATGTTGCGCTCCTTCAGCTTCGTGCAGTATTTCGTGTCGATCGGCTCAATGCAGCGGTTAGCATCGACCTTACCTTTTGGGCTGGTGCAACCGCTTGGCTTTCTGCTGTCGCCGACGCCATCAGCCACGAAGAATACTATCTTTTGCCGGTCCGCGGCGCTGCTTCCACTGCCAGGTACGCCTTTCACTTCTTTCTCGATTCTCGTGAGGGCGTCGTCGAAGCTGGTCTGCTGATCGTTGTCGTAGTTCTGGTATGGGATGCTCATCAGCTTGATTTTGTCAGTTGCGCTGGCAACCGTAGACAAGCTTTCACTCAGTTCGGCTACCTTATAGAGCGAAGCATCCTGCGCCGTCTTCCCGAAAGTATAAGCGGCCACGCGAAACTGCCCCTTCACCGTCTGGGTTTTCTCGGCGGTCGCCATTAGTGCCGCTGTCGCCTGCGCCACTACGTCGATGCGGATGGTGATGCCGTTGTTCTTCGCGACATTGTAATAGCTGCTCTTGTCCTCGATCCCCGCTTCGCTGACGATGTGGCAGGCGAAGGCGCAGTTCTTGTCGCCTCCCGATGCGTTGCCATGACGTGTGACATATTCCATCTTTTCGACGTCACCCGGGGTCGCCGCAACGCCCATCGATGGCGTGTTGTCGAGCAACATGTAAAAATCGATGAACGCAGGCATCTGATAGCGCGCGCTGACGGTGCCGCCTACCGTGACCGTGTTTCTGCCGAGCACCTTCATCAGGGTCGTCGGCACGGTTGCGTTGAAGGTAACGCGTGATTCGATGGTTCCATTTTCCTTGGTGACCGACACCTCTACCTCAAGCGGAAGATCCGCATCCTTCCCCGACATCTGCTGAAGGAACAATTTTCTGGCGTCTTCCGCGCCGATATCAATCGTGCCGTTGCCGGGCATCTGCATGGCCTTGGTGACCGCCATGGAATTCGGCGTGATCGCGCCCACTGCTGCTGCGTCCGCAGCATTGTAGAGCTGGGTCCGCATGAAAAGCGCGTGCGATATATCGAGTGCCAGACCCGCTGCGCCGACGAGCGGCACCATAAGAAGTGCTGTGATGATGCCGAAATTGCCTCTGGTATCTGACAGCATCCGGCTCAATTGGACGAGCATGCTTACTCTCTCTCGATGGACGAAAGCAGCATCATGCAGCAGAGAGGCCATATCATGGGCCGATAGGACCTCATATCAATTAGACGTGTCGGTGGAATTAACGACCATTCCTAATGGTGTATTACCAAGCGGTTGATCGAATACCGGCGGTCCATCCAACTACAGTGAACGTCAGCCAAACCGGATGACCCAGTTCGTTCAATGCGGAATGTTCGGCGTTCGGATTGTCCGGCCGGGACGTTCCCCAGGCGGTGCCACCCCTCTCAGCCTCGGACCAGCAGGCTTGCGGTGCGTGGGGCCAATGCCGTATCTGGGCGCATGAGAAACGAAACCGATCCGATTGCCGACCTCGCGCGCGACCTGCGGCTGAATGCTGCGGCGTTCATCGTCACGATCTATGGTGATGTGGTCGTGCCGCGCGGGGGCGTGCTCTGGACCGGCACTCTGATCGATCTCTGCGCCCGCGTCGGCATCAACGAATCGCTTGTGCGGACCGCCGTGTCGCGGTTGGTTGCCGCGCGCCAGCTTCAGGGGGAGAGGATCGGCCGGCGCAGCTACTACCGGCTGGATGCCTCTGCGCGGGCGGCCTTCGACCAGGCGGCCGGGTTGCTCTATGGGCAGGATGTTCCGGCCCGTGGGTGGCAGGTCATCCATGCTCCGGAACTTTCTCCGGAGGAGGGGCGGCGGCAGCGACTGGGCCATATGGGCGGCTCCGTCTTCATCCGGCCGGATCGCGGGCAGGCCGCGCCTTCGGGCGCACTGACACTGCATGCCGTCGATCCCGACGACCCGGCGGGTCTGGCCCAATTCTGGGATCTCTCCGCCCTGCAGGCCGGTTATGAGGAGATCATTGCACGCTTCGCGCCGCTCGAGCGCTCTGTATCCGCCCGCGCCTTGTCGGACGCGGATGCTCTGATGGCGCGGCTGCTGCTCGTGCACGCCTATCGGCATGTGCTTCTGCGCGACCCGCGCTTGCCGCAGGCGGCGCTGCCGCCCGGCTGGAGCGGTCATGATGCGCGGGACCTGTTCCGCCGGCTGTACCTGCGCCTCACACCTGCCGCAGAACGCCATATCGCCGCTCGGTGCGAAGGGGAGGAGGGAGCGCTGCCGGCACAGACTGTAGCTAGCAGGGATCGCCTCCTCGAGCCAACTATCTGATCAAGCTACTCATTCTGGTTCCGTCACACCGCGCAGCGGCTGTGTGACCCAACACATCACGCAAACATCAAAAAAACCACTTTGCATGTGATGTTTTAGAAGCTATAAGTTGACCGATCGGTCGGCGAATGGGGAGAGCCGCTCGCGACCGGAGGGCCGAATGGGAGGAATAATGCGCGACGCCTTTATCTGTGATGCGGTCCGGACGCCGATCGGGCGCTATGGCGGCGCTCTGGCGCAGGTGCGTGCCGACGATCTCGCCGCACTGCCCCTGAAGGCGCTGATGACGCGCAATCCGGGCGTGGACTGGTCGGCCGTGGACGATCTTGTCTATGGCTGCGCCAACCAGGCAGGCGAAGACAATCGCAATGTCGGCCGCATGGCGGCCCTCCTGGCCGGAATGCCGGTCGTCGTGCCGGGCACCACGGTCAACCGCCTCTGCGGGTCGGGCATGGATGCAATCGGGATGGCAGCCCGGGCGATCAAGGCGGGCGATTGTGATTTCGTCATCGCCGGTGGTGTCGAGAGCATGAGTCGCGCGCCCTTCGTCATGCCGAAGGCCGAAACGGCCTTTTCCCGGTCGAACGCCGTCTATGACACCACGATCGGCTGGCGCTTCGTCAATCCCAGGATGAAGGCGGAGTTCGGCATTGATTCCATGCCGCAGACCGCCGACAATGTGGGGGCCGATTTCTCGGTCAGCCGCGCCGATCAGGACGCTTTCGCCGCCCGCAGCCAGGCCCGGTGGGCGGCTGCGCAGGCGGCCGGGCTCTTCGCCGACGAGATCGTGCCGGTTACCATTCCCCAGAAGAAGGGCGATCCGATCGTCGTCGATACCGACGAACATCCGCGTCCCGGTACGACCGTGGAGCAACTGTCCAGGCTCAAGGGCGTGAACGGTCCCGACCTCAGCGTGACGGCCGGCAATGCGTCCGGGGTCAACGACGGTGCGGCAGCGGTTGCCGTCCTTTGCGAGCAGGCGGCGTCGGCACAGGGCCTGACGCCGAAGGCGCGGATCGTCGCCATGGCGGCCGCCGGCGTGGCGCCACGGATCATGGGCATCGGTCCGGCTCCTGCAGCGAAGAAGGTCCTGGCGCGGGCCGGTCTCACCATCGAGCAGATGGATGTGATAGAGTTGAACGAGGCTTTCGCCAGCCAGGCTCTGGCGACGCTGCGCGATCTCGGTCTGCCGGATGATGCGCCGCATGTGAACCCGAATGGAGGCGCCATTGCGCTTGGGCATCCCCTCGGGATGTCGGGCGCGCGCCTCGTGATGACCGCGATGTACCAGCTTCACCGCACCGGCGGACGCTATGCGCTCTGCACGATGTGCATCGGCGTGGGGCAGGGGATCGCCATGATAATCGAACGCGTCTGAACAGGGAGGAGCCCCCATGTACGCACAGATGGTAAAGGCCGAGGGCGCCAAGGCGCGCGAGGAGATGACGCCGGAAGAACAGGCTTTCCAGGACCGCATCGACCGAGGTGAGAAGATCGAGCCCAAGGAGTGGATGCCGGAAGGCTACCGCAAGACGCTCATCCGCCAGATCGGCCAGCACGCCCACAGCGAAATCGTTGGCCAGCTGCCGGAGGGCAACTGGATCACCCGCGCTCCGACGCTGGAGCGCAAGCAGATCCTGCTTGCCAAGGTCCAGGACGAAGCAGGCCACGGCCTCTACCTCTATTCCGCAGCGGAGACGCTCGGTGTCAGCCGCGACGAGCTGATCGAACTCCTGCACAGCGGCAAGATGAAATACTCGTCGATTTTCAACTATCCGACCCTGAACTGGGCCGATATCGGCGCGGTCGGCTGGCTGGTCGATGGGGCTGCGATCATGAACCAGGTGCCGCTGCAGCGGACCAGCTATGGTCCCTACAGCCGCGCCATGATCCGCATCTGCAAGGAGGAATCCTTCCACCAGCGCCAGGGCTACGACATCCTGATGAAGATGTGCCTGCAGGGCACGCCGGAGCAGAAGGCGATGGCGCAGGATGCGTTGAACCGCTTCTGGTATCCGTCGCTGATGATGTTCGGCCCGTCGGACAAGGACTCGGTACATTCGGCCCAGTCCATGCAGTGGAAGATCAAGATCAACACCAATGATGAACTGCGCCAGAAGTTCGTCGACCAGACCGTGCCGCAGGCCGAATACCTAGGCCTGACCATCCCTGATCCGAACCTGAAGTGGAACGAGGAGAAGGGCGGCTATGACTTCAGCGAGCCGGACTGGACGGAGTTCTTCGAGGTGATCGCTGGCAACGGCCCATGCAACGCCGAGCGCATGGAAGCGCGCGTCATGGCTTGGGAAGACGGGGCCTGGTTCCGCGAGGGGCTGCTCGCCCACGCGCAGAAGGAAGAGGCGCTTCGCGCTAGCGCGAAGATCGCCGCAGAGTGAATTGCCGCGGGCCGTCAGCTCGCAATCCAACATCAAGTTTTTCCGGGAGGAAAAAGTCATGTCCAACGAATGGCCCCTTTGGGAAGTCTTCATCCGCGGCCAGCATGGCCTGAACCATCGCCATGTCGGCAGCCTGCACGCGCCCGACGCGGAAATGGCCATCCGCAACGCCCGCGACGTTTATACGCGCCGCAACGAAGGCGTCTCGATCTGGGTCGTGCGCTCGAACGACATCACCGCGTCGAGCCCCTCCGACAAGGGACCGCTGTTCGAGCCGTCGAACGCTAAGGTCTACCGTCACCCGACCTTCTTCGACATCCCGAGCGAAGTGGGGCACATGTGATGGCGACCGCCGTTGATCAGTCCGCATTTTTCGACTGGCTGCAGCGCATCGGCGACAATGCACTGGTGCTTGGGCATCGCGTGTCCGAATGGTGCGGCCATTCTCCCGTCCTCGAAGAGGATATCGCGCTGGCCAACCAGGCCCTCGACCTGATCGGCCAGTGTCAGCTGTGGCTCGGCTTGGCCGGTGAAGTCGAAGGCAAGGGGCGTAGCGCCGACGATCTCGCCTATCTGCGCGATGCGGCGGATTTCCGCAACGTGCTGCTGGTCGAGCGCCCGAACGGCGATTTCGGTCAAACGCTGATGCGCCAGTTCCTGTTCGACGCCTTTCACATCAACCTCCTGCGAGCGCTGAAGACCTCGACCGACAAGCGCGTCGTCGATATCGCGGCCAAGGCGGAGAAGGAAGTTGCCTACCATCTGGAACGGTCGGCTGACCTGGTCATCCGGCTGGGCGACGGAACGGCGGAAAGCCATCGACGCATGGAGAAGGCGCTGAAGGCACTCTGGGCCTATACGGGCGAGATGTTCCATGATGATGCCGTCGACGTCGCAATGGCCGAAGCGGGGATCGCACCGTTGCCGTCATCGCTACGGACCGCTTGGGAGGCTACCGTCAAGGCCGTGCTCTCCGAAGCCACGCTTCCCTGTCCGGAAACGGTCTGGCAGCACGGAATCACCGGCGCGGGTGGCGGCAAGAAGGGCGTTCACTCGGAACATCTGGGCTTCATCCTGGCCGAGATGCAGTTCCTGCAGCGCGCCTATCCCGGCGCTGTCTGGTAGCCGTCATGGAACAGACGAGCAAGCCCGATACCGTGGAGGTTTGGCGCTGGCTGTCCGAAGTGCCCGACCCGGAAATCCCCGTGATCAGCGTTACGGATCTGGGGATCGTCCGGCAGGTGACGTGGGAAGATGACACCCTGGTCGTCACGGTCACGCCCACCTATTCGGGCTGTCCGGCGACGGGCGTCATCAACCTCGACATCGAGAACGCGCTGCGCAGCCACGGCATCGACAGGATCCGCATCGAGCGTCAGCTGTCGCCAGCCTGGACGTCCGACTGGATCAACGCCGACGCGCGCGAAAAGCTGCGCGCCTACGGCATCGCACCGCCCATCGACGGTACTGCCGCCGACGGGCGCCTGCTGGGACGGGTCGCGCGGCTTTCGGGTCGTTCCAACATGACCGTTGCCTGTCCGCGGTGCGGATCAACGAACACCGAGAAGATCAGCCAGTTCGGCTCGACACCCTGCAAGGCAAGCTATCGCTGCAAGGACTGCCTGGAACCCTTTGACTACTTCAAGTGCATCTGACGATGCCCGCTCTTTAGGAACAACCCAATGGCACGCTTCCATCCGCTGAAAGTGACAGATGTCCGCCGCGAAACCCGCGACGCCGTGGTCGTAACGCTTGCGCCCCGGGATGAAGACCGGGCGCTCTTCGACTTTACCCAGGGCCAGTATCTCACCTTCCGCCGGGAATTCGACGGCGAGGAACTGCGCCGCTCCTATTCCATCTGCGCCGGCAAGGGCGAGGGGGTCCTGCGGGTGGGTATCAAACGCGTGGATGGTGGCGCCTTCTCGACCTGGGCAAATGAGAACCTCTTGCCCGACGACGTTATCGAGGCCATGCCGCCGATGGGCCGTTTCTTCACTGCCATCGAACCAGAAGCGGCCAAGCAATACCTCGGCTTTGCCGGCGGCTCCGGCATCACGCCGCTCCTCTCGATCATCAAGACGGTGCTCGCTAGCGAGCCGCAGTCGAAGTTCACGCTGGTCTACGCCAACCGGCAGATCAACTCGATCATGTTCCGCGAGGAACTGGAGGACCTGAAGAACCTCTATCTGGGACGGTTCTCGGTCATTCACGTCCTGGAGCAGGAAGGCCAGGAGATCGATCTCTTCACCGGTCGGGTTGACGCGGAGAAGATGAAGGGGCTGTTTACTCACTGGATCGATCCCAAGGCGGTCGATACGGCCTTCATCTGCGGACCCGAGCCGATGATGCTCGCAATTGCGGCGTCGCTTCGCGAACACGGGCTGACGGATGCCCAGATCAAGTTCGAGTTGTTCGCCAGCGGCCAGCCGGGCCGTGCAAAGCAGAAGGCGGTGTCGAAGGTTGCGGTCACACCCGGAACCGGGGTCGAGGCCACGGTCACCCTGGACGGTGCAACCCGCACCTTCATCATGCCGCGCCAGGGCCAGACCATCCTCGAGGCGGCCATCGAGGCGAACATGGACGCTCCGTATTCCTGCAAGGCCGGCGTCTGTTCCACCTGCCGCTGCAAGGTGCTGGAAGGCGAGGTGGAAATGGCGGTCAACCATGCGCTCGAAGATTACGAGGTGCGTGCAGGCTACGCCCTGTCCTGCCAGTCGACGCCGCTGTCCGACCGCGTGGTCGTGACCTATGACGAGTGAGGGTGCCGTGGCGGACATGATCCAGATCGAGGAATACCTGGCGCAGGGCGGGGTTCTGTCCGCTCCGGACAATGCCCCGGCCCGCTATCGCGGCGAGCTGATGCGGCTGATGTCGTCCTTTGTCGACAGCGAGCTGGCGGCCTCGGCCGGGTTCGCCAACGCGATCAACCATGCGCCGGGCATCAAGGAACGAATTGCTGCGAGCCGGATCACCCTGGAGAAGGCCGATCATGCCGAGCGGGTGTTGAAGGTGATGGAAACCTTCGGAACGGATATCCAGCGCTACCAGCGCCAGCATGACTGGGCCGCTCGCGTCGCACGCGACGCCGAGGTCGGCGCGGGGCGTCAGGCGGGCGACATGCGCCTGTCGGTCTTCCACTATCCGATCACGGGCTGGACCGATGCGGTCGTGATGAACGTCTTGCAGGGCCTGGCAACCGGCGTGCAGATGATGGAACTCACGGCGGTCTCTTACGGACCGCTCGCCGATGTGTTCCGCGAAATCGCGCCGCGCGAGGGTCATCATGCCGAACTCGGGTTTGAGGGGCTGGAGCGCATTGTCGTGACGCCGGAAGGAAAAGCCGAGGCGGAAGTCGCACTCTCCTACTGGCGTCCCCGCGTGGCCGCTGGCTTCGGCACCGCCAATTCCTCCCGGTTCGCGACCCTGAAGAAATTCGGGCTGCGCCACAGCCCCAATGAAGAACTGCTGGGCCGCTGGGAGGCTCAGCTTGCCGACCGATTGAACACGATCGGTCTCTGACACAATGACGCGGCCCAATTGCCCGCGCTCCATCCTGAACTAAAGGAAATGCAATGACTGCTGCCCCACGTCGTCTCGAGAGCTATGTCTGCGGAAGCTGGAACCCCGGCCGGAGCGAGGGGCAGCTTCTGTCCGACGCTGCGACCGGTGCGCCGGTGGCGCGCATCGATTCCTCCGGCATAGACTTCGCCGCCGTTCTCGACCACGGACGGCGGGTGGCTGGCCCAAAGCTGCGGGAAATGTCCTTCCATGACCGGGCGGCGATGTTGAAGGCACTCGGCCTGGCGCTCATGGAGCGGAAGGAGGAGTTCTACACGGAAAGCCTCCACACCGGGGCCACGCGCAGTGATGGCTGGATCGACATCGAGGGCGGCATCGGCACGATGCTGACCTTTGCCTCGAAGGCGCGCCGCGAGCTGCCCAATACCCGTGTCCTGACCGATGGCGAGGTGGAGCCGCTGTCGAAGGACAACAGCTTCGTTGCCCAGCACATCCTGACACCGATGCGCGGTGTCGCGATCCACATCAACGCCTTCAACTTCCCGATCTGGGGAATGCTGGAGAAGATCGCGCCGACACTGCTGGCCGGTGTCCCTTGCGTCGTTAAACCTGCGTCGCAGACGGCCTACCTCACCGAATTGTGCGTCCGCCGGATCATCGAGACCGGGATACTGCCTGAAGGCGCGTTGCAGCTGGTCTGCGGCTCCGTCGGCGATATGCTCGACCATGTGACGGGACAGGATGCTGTGACCTTCACCGGCTCCGCCTGGACCGGACGCAAGCTCAAGTCGTATGCCCCGGTGGTCGCCAACTCGGTCCGTTTCACCATGGAAGCCGACAGCCTGAATGCGTCCATCCTTGGGCCCGATGCCGGTCCCGGCACCCCCGAATTCGACCTCTTCGTCAAGGAAGTCGCCCGCGAGATGACCGCGAAGGCGGGACAGAAGTGCACGGCTATCCGCCGCGTCATTGCTCCGCGCGCTCATGTTCAGGCGCTCGTCGCTGCACTCGGCGATCGACTGGGCAAGACGACACTCGGTCTCCCGTACGAAGAGGCGACCCGCATGGGACCACTCGCCAGCCTCGATCAGCGGGAGGAGGTCCGGGCCCGCATCCGCGACCTGCAGGCCGATGCCGAGATCGTTGCCGGCAATCCGGACGAGGTGAAGACTGGTTCGGGAGATGCGACACAGGGCGCCTTCCTCAACCCGGTGCTGATGTATTGCGAGAAACCATTCGGTGCTAGCGCGGTGCATGAGGTGGAGGCGTTCGGACCGGTCTCGACGGTCATGCCTTACGACGACCTCGAAGAGGCCGTCGCGCTGTCGCACCTGGGCAAGGGGTCACTGGTCTCGTCGATCTTCACCGACGATCCGGCCGTTGCAGCCGACGTCGTGCTGGGCGCAGCACCTTTCCATGGGCGTGTGCTGATCGGCAACCGCGCTTCCGCAAAGTCCTCGACTGGACACGGATCGCCACTCGCGCCGCTCGTTCACGGTGGCCCCGGCCGCGCCGGTGGCGGCGAGGAGATGGGGGGCATGCGCGGCGTCAAGCACTACATGCAGCGCACCGCGGTGCAGGGCAGCCCGCGGCTCCTCTCGGCGGTGACAGGCCGCTGGGTGGATGGTGCGCCGGTGCAGCACGACGTCCATCCTTTCCGCAAGTCGCTCGCAGAGCTGAGGATTGGCGACCAGCTAATCACGGCGGCCCGTCAGGTCACTCAGGAGGACGTGGAACACTTCGCGCACTTCACCGGCGATACCTTCTACGCTCACATGGACACGGAGGCCGCGCGGGCCAATCCCTTCTTCGATGACCGCGTGGCGCATGGCTACCTGATTGCGAGCTTTGCTGCAGGGCTGTTTGTCGAGCCCAATCCTGGTCCGGTCCTCGCGAATTATGGCGTCGACAACCTGCGCTTCCTGACCCCGGTCTACTTCGGCGACACGCTTCAGGTGCGCCTGACCTGCAAGGAGATCAATCCGCGCGCCAGTGCGGAGCATGGGGAAGTGCGCTGGGACTGCCAAGTGACCAACCAGAACGGCGCAGTGGTGGCGCAGTACGACGTGCTGACGATGGTGGCCAAGACCTGGCCAGCCGTTGCCGCCCAGGCCGCGGAGTAACCGTTCCGTCTGTAGCTACGGCGGGCCATTGATGCAATCATCGACCCCGCCGGATTCCCCTATGGGGAGGCGGTGCCCATCGACGGGTATCCCGTGGCCGTGGTGTGTGATGCGCTGCTCGCGATAGCAGCAGGGTTCAGCGGACGGCCTTGATCCCCTCGAGGATCAGCGTTGTCGCGACATCCGCATAGTCTTCGCGGCTGATGCGACCGCCATCCCGGAACCACATGTACATCCAGTTCATCATGCCGAACAGAGACATGGTGACGGGTGTGAGCAGGGGACGCTCGCGATTGTTCAGCGCCGGGTTGAGGAGGTCGATGACAACCGAGAAGCGGCGGACGATATGACGTTCGAGGCCAAGGATCTCGGCCTTCTGCTCATCGCTCAGCGTGTTGGTTGCGTTCAACTGCACCTTGTGCTGGTTGTCTGCTCCGCGATAGTTCTCCAGCACCGCGCCGACGAGCTTGCGAAGCCGCTCGCCTGGTGGGAGAGAAGGATCGTCGGCATCAGCGACGGCGGCGTCCAGCGTTTCAAGATGCGTGATGATGATTGCGAAGATCAGCGCGTCCTTGCTGGGATAATAGTGGTAGAGCAGGGCCTTGGACACCTGAGCATGACTTGCGACCTGGGACATGGAAGCTTTCTCCATGCCTTGCGTCGCGAAGACTTCCGCGGCCTTGTCCAGAATACTGCGCTGCTTCTCTTCAAAATCCTGAGCTCGTGTCCGAGCCATGGCAATTCTTTCCAAAATATCTCGGGCCTCGCGGTCGTTGCTCGAACGAGGCGCCGCGAGACTTGTTTCGTCTAATGACTCCGGCTGTGAATGTCACCCCGCGCGGATCACTCCTTCGGCCGGTTGTCGACGACCCGCTTCGCCTTCCCTTCCGACCGGGGAACGCCGTTCGGATCACAGACGAGAACACGCGTGGTGACGCCCACCACCGACTTGATGTGATGTGCAAGTTCCTTGGCCGAGAAGGCGCGTGCGTCCTCGGCGGACCGGTCGGCCGTGCATTCGACATGGACGGTCATGTTGTCCATCCGGCCGCTGCGTGTCAGTTCGATCTGGAAATGCGGCGCCAGTCCCTTGCACTTCAGAATCTGCTCCTCGATCTGGGTCGGGAAGACATTGACGCCGCGAAGGATGATCATGTCGTCGCTGCGACCGGTGATCTTCTCCATCCGCCGCATCGAGCGAGCGGTACCGGGCAGGAGGCGGGTAAGGTCGCGGGTGCGATAGCGCACCATCGGCAGACCTTCCTTGGTCAGCGTCGTGAACACCAGTTCGCCGAGCTCGCCATCCGGCAGCACTTCACCCGTCACCGGATCGATGATCTCGGGATAGAAGTGATCCTCCCAGATATGCAGGCCGTCCTTCGTCTCCACGCATTCCTGGGCAACGCCCGGGCCCATCACTTCGGAAAGCCCGTAGATGTCGACGGCATGCATGTCGAAGGCTTCCTCGATCTCCTGTCGCATCGCATTCGTCCAAGGCTCGGCACCGAAGATGCCGACCTTCAGGGAGGACGCCCGCGGGTCCAGTCCCTGGCGCCTGAATTCGTCGAGGATCGACAGCATGTAGCTTGGCGTCACCATGATGATCTGCGGCTTGAAGTCATGCATCAGGGTAACCTGCCGCTCGGTCATTCCACCGGAGATCGGAATGACGGTGCAGCCAAGTCGCTCGGCGCCGTAATGTGCGCCAAGGCCGCCGGTGAACAGGCCATAGCCATAGGCATTGTGGAGCATGTCACCGGGGCGGCCGCCTGCCGCGCGAATCGAACGGGCAATGAGGTTCGCCCAATGATCGATGTCGGCTGCCGTGTAGCCGACCACGGTGGGCTTGCCGGTGGTGCCGGAGGAGCCGTGGATGCGGACCAGCTTGGACTGCGGCACGGCGAACATGCCAAAGGGGTAGGTGTCGCGCAGATCCTGCTTGGTGGTGAAGGGGAACCTGGCGATGTCCTTCAGCGACTTCAGTTCCTCGGGATGTACATCCTGTTCGATGAAGCGCTTCCGATAGAAGGGCGAATTCTCGTAGGCATGCTTCAGCGACCGTTTCATCCGATGGAACTGCAGGGCTTCGATCTCATCGCGCGATGCTGTCTCGATCGGATCCAGGTCTTTCGGGTTCGGGGTCAGATCTTCCATGGCTTCCTCCCTCGGAATGGCGCGGTCAGGCTTCGACCGGAATGTGGGTGCCCTTGACGGTGCGCGAATGGCCGCGGAATTCGGCAACGTGGACGCTGTCCTGGTTGGTGATGCGGATGTCGTAGATGCCGGAGCGGCCGCGACGCGAGACCTCGGCGGCCGTGGCAATCAACCGGTCGCCGATGCGGACCGGGTTGATGTAGGTGATCGAGCAGTGCTGCGCGACGACCATCTCATTATAGCTGTTGCAGGCGAAGGCGAAGGCGCTGTCGGCGAGGGTGAATATGTAGCCTCCATGGCAGTTGCCGTGGCCGTTCGACATCGCCTCCGTGACAGTGACGGAGAGCGTCGCGTGTCCGGGCGCAATATGGTCCAGGCTCATGCCGAGCCGTTGGCTGGCCGCATCATCGTTCCACATCGCCCGTGCGGAGGCTTCGGCGAGTTCCTGTGGGCTCATTTCGGGAACGGCTTTCATCGGCCCTTGAACTCCGGCTTGCGTTTCTCGAGGAAGGCGGTGACACCTTCGGCATAGTCTGCAGTACGACCGGCTGTCCGCTGGCAGTCACGCTCCATATCTAGGTGCATGTCGAGGCTATTGGTCGCTGCCGCCTGGATTAGTCGCTTCGTGAGGCCCAGGCCGACGGTCGGACCGCCGGCAAGGCTGCCCGCGAGCGCCGTGGCTTCGTTGATCAATTGGTCATCATCCACGGCCTTCCAGATCATGCCCCACTCGGCGGCCTTCTCCGCCGTCAGCGGTTCGGCAGTGAGCGCCAGCGCCTTGGCGCGCGGTTCGCCCAATATACGGGCAAGGCTCCAGCTGCCGCCTGCGTCTGGAATCAGACCGATCTTGGAGAACGCCTGGATGAATTTCGCCGAGCGGGCCGCCAGTACAATGTCGCAGGCGAGAGCGATGTTGGCGCCGGCGCCTGCAGCCACGCCGTTCACCGCACAGACGACCGGCTTTTCCAGCGCACGGATGAGCCGCAGGTTCGGATTGTAGAAGGTTTCAAGTGTGTGGCCGAGATCGGGGGCAGGGCCGCCCTTGCGCGGATCCCGATCTCCAAGATCCTGCCCCGCGCAGAAGCCGCGTCCCGACCCGGTGATCAGAACGGCACGCACCTCCGAGTCGTCGCGGGCCTGCTCGAGCCCGGCGCGGAAGGCGAGGTGCATTTCCTCATTGAAGGAATTCAGCTTGTCTGGTCGGTTGAGGGTGAGCTTCAATACGCCATCGACAAGAGTCGACAGAACCGTTTCCGAACCGGTCATCTCTATCTCCCTGCCGCATCTCCCGGCGGCTCCTGAAGATTCTTGTTGCATAGTCCGACCGGTCGGTCAATTATAAAGGCGACCGGGGAGGAGCCCGGGTTGGGAGAATGCCATGACCGATCTGTTCAGCCGCCATAGCGCGCTTCTGGAGCGTGCCGTCACGGCGCTGCACGAGCGCAGCTACTGGACCCCATATCCGGAGGTCCCCAGCAGCAAGAACTATGGCGAGACGGCCAAGGCAGACGGCGAGGCCGCGTTTGCAGCGCTGCAGGGTCAGCTCTTCCAACTCGCCGGCCATCCCGAATCGTCTCGGCGAGGCGCGGAAGTTTCCCCCTTCGGCCCCGAACTCGGCATTACTTATCCCGCCTGTGAGCCGGCCACACTGATTGCAGCGGCAAAGAATGCAGCGCCGGCACTGGCTGCGGCCGGGATCGAGTCGCGCGTCGGCGTCTGCCTGGAGATCCTCCACCGCCTGAACCGGATGAGCTTCCTGATTGGTCATGCGACCCAGCATACGACCGGACAGGCCTTTGCGATGGCGTTCCAGGCCGGAGGTCCCCATGCCCAGGATCGAGGTCTGGAAGCGGTGGCAATGGCCTGGGAGGAGATGATCCGTTTTCCGACTGAGGCCCGCTGGGAAAAGCCGCAAGGGAAGGCCGCGCCGATCATTCTCGAAAAGCACTGGACGCTGGTTCCCGCCGGTGTCGCCCTGACCATAGGCTGCAACACCTTTCCGACCTGGAACAGTTATCCCGGCCTGTTTGCAAGCCTCGCCACAGGTAATCCCGTCATCGTCAAACCGCATCCGGCCGCCATCCTGCCGATGGCGCTGACGGTGCGCGTTGCCCGCGAGGTGTTGGCCGAAGAAGGCCTGCCCATGGACGCTGTGCTGCTGGCCGTGGATGCGCCGGGCGCGGAGATCACCACGGAACTGGCCACCGATCCGGCCGTCAAGCTAATCGACTATACGGGCTCCAACCAGTTCGGCGGCTGGCTGCGGGAGAATGCGCGACAGGCGCAGCTCTTCACCGAAGAGGCGGGCGTCAACAGCGTCGTCATCGCCGCGACGGACGACTTCGACGGCATGTGTGCGAACCTCGCCTTCTCCCTGTCGCTCTATTCCGGGCAGATGTGCACGGCGCCGCAGAACATCTACATTTCTGTCGACGGGATCGACACCGACAAGGGGCATCTGAGCTTCGACAGCGTGGCGGATGGCATCGGCAAGGCGATTGACGCCTTGCTGGACGATCCGGCGCGGACGGCAGGCGTCTGCGGCGCTGTTGCCAATCCGGCAACGCTTGCCCGGCGCGACAGCATCCGTGCAAGGGGCCGGGTGATCCGCAATTCTGGTGCCTTGGCCGAGGGACGCACCGCCACACCGCTGCTGATGGCCGTCGACGCCGGTGACGCGCTCGCTGAGTCCGAATGTTTCGGACCGGTAGCCTTCCTCGTCGCCACGAAGGATGCCGATGACGGCATCGGGCGGGCGGCCGACCTTGCCGCGCGCAAGGGGGCTATCACGGCTGCACTCTACGATACCGACGAGGACCGCATCGGGCGCGCCATCGCAGCCTTCACGGCAGCGGGCGTCAACCTGTCAATCAACCTGACCGGCAACATCTTCGTCAACCAGTCCGCTGCCTTCAGCGACTTCCACGTCACGGGCGCCAATCCGGCAGGCAATGCGAGCCTGACGGACACCGCTTTTGTCGCAACCCGGTTCCGCCGCGTCATGTGGCGGCGGACCGTCACTTCCTGATATCATTATCGCATCATTCTCGAGGAGGAGAGTAGAATGAAAATGGCTCTGACCACTACCGCACTCGTACTTCTGGCCGGCCTCGGCCTGTCACCGGCCGCTCAGGCCGAGGTCCGCATCGGTGCCAGCGTTTCGGCGACGGGACCTGCCGCCTTCCTGGGCGACCCGGAGGCGAAGACGCTTGAAATGCTCGTCGAGGAACTGAATGCCGCCGGCGGCATCAATGGCGAGGAAATCAAGCTGGTGCTCTACGACGACGGCGGAGATCCGAACAAGGCACGTACCTTTGCCACACGTCTCGTCGAGGATGACGAGGTCGTTGCCATCATCGGCGGCACCACGACCGGCACGTCCATGTCGATCCTTTCGGTGACCGAGGATGCCGAGATCCCGTTCATCTCGCTGGCCGGCGCGATCGACATCATCGACCCGGTGAAGCCGTTTACCTTCAAGACCCCCCATACCGACCGGATGGCCTGCCAGAAGATCTTCGAGGACATGAAGAAGCAGGGCTACACCAAGGTCGGCATGATTTCCGGCACCGACGGCTTCGGCGCCTCGATGCAGGCACAGTGCAAGTCGGTCGTCGGAGATTACGGCATCGAGATCGTCGCCGACGAGACCTATGATCCCAAGGATGCCGACATGACGGCGCAGCTCACCAAGATCAAGGGTGCCGAAGGCGTGCAGGCAGTCCTTAACCCCGGTTTCGGCCAGGGCCCGTCCATCGTGACCCGCAACTACAAGCAGCTCGCAATCGACCTGCCGCTCTACCAGTCACACGGCGTGGCATCCGACGGCTTCATCGAGCTCGCCGGTGCCGACGCGGCAGAAGGCGTGCGTCTTCCCGGCACGGCGCTTCTGGTTGCCGGCCTGCTCGCGGATGATGATGCCCAGAAGCCGGTCGTCACGACCTACAAGACAGCGTACGAGGACAAGTTCAAGGCGCCGGTCAGCACGTTCGGCGGCTATGCCCGCGATGCCTTCCTCATTCTCACGGATGCCTTGAAGCGTGCAGGATCGGCCGAGCCGGCCGTAATCCGCGACGCGATCGAGTCCACCTCCGGCCTCGCTGGCACGACCGGTACCTACACCTTCTCTCCCGAGGATCACCTGGGTCTCGACCTGTCGGCGTTCCGCATGCTGGAGATCAAGGACGGTAAGTGGGCCCTGGTGGAATGATTGCCTGACCGGAGCCGGGTCCGCCGCGACCCGGCTCTCATGCCATCGTGACGGCCGCGCCCGGCTCTGCCGGACCGGCCAAGTGCAACCCTGCGACACCTATCCGAGCCGGAGAGCCTCATGTCGGAGCTTCTGCAATTCCTTTTCTCCGGCGTGACGGTCGGCGCGGTCTACGCGCTCGTCGCGCTCGGCTTCACGCTCATCTACAACGCTTCCGATGTGGTGAACTTCGCGCAGGGCGAGTTCGTCATGCTGGGCGGCATGATCACCTGGTTCGCCTATGCGGCGGGCCTGCCCCTGCCGCTTGCTGCGCTGATCGCCATAGTGGCGACGGCGGCGCTTGGCGTTGCGATCAACAAGCTGGCGATCGAGCCGGCGCGCGGCGCGCCTGTCGTCTCGCTGATCATCATCACCATCGGCGCCTCCATCTTCATTCAGGGCGGCGCGCAGCTGATCTTCGACAAGCAGATTCACACGTTCCCGGCCTTCTCCGGCGACGAACCGCTCCGGATCGGCGGCGCGACGATCCTACCCCAGAGCCTCTGGGTGATTGGCGGCGCACTCGTGATCTTCGCAGGCTTGTGGGTCTTCTTTACCCGCACGCTCCTCGGTCGCGCGGTGCTAGCTACATCCAACAACAGGCTGGCCGCCCAATTGGTGGGGATCAACACGAATTTCGTTATGACCCTTTCCTTCGCGCTGTCTGCCGCGATCGGTGCCCTGGCCGGTGTGCTTGCGACCCCGATTACGCTGACTGCCTACAGTGTCGGGATCGGTTTTGCCCTGAAAGGCTTCGCCGGTGCGATGCTGGGCGGCATGGGCAACCCCAAGGGTGCGCTGGTCGGCGGCTTTCTCATCGGCCTGATCGAGGCGCTGACCGCCGGATACCTGTCCTCGCAATACAAGGACGCGGCTGCGTTCATCGTGATCCTGCTGGTGCTGTTCTTTCTGCCGCATGGTCTCTTTGGACGCCAGGCGACGCAACGGGTGTAACCATGAAGCTGACACCCAAACAGGCGACCCTCCTCACGCTTGCCGTGCTGATCGCGCTGACGCCATTCTTCTTTCCCTCCGGCTATTACTACCGTGTCGGGGCACTGATCTTCGTGAACGGGCTTGCGGTCACGGGTATCGTGATCCTGACCGGATATGCGGGCCAGATCAGCCTCGGTCACGCCGGGTTTGCGGGTATCGGCGCCTATGCCTGTGCGCTCGCGCCGGTCCATCTTGGGATCCACCCGGCCTTCGCGGTCGTGCTGGGCGCGGTCATCTCTGCGGTTCTCGCGTGGTTGGTCGGCCGGCCGATCCTCCGGCTGAAGGGCTATTATCTGGCCGTCGCCTCGCTCGGCTTCGGCATTCTCGTGTCGATGGTGCTCAACAACGAGCGGGAACTGACCGGCGGGCCTGACGGGATCGACGTGGCCGATCTCGGTCTGCGCGGACTGCTGAAGGATTTCGGACTGGACCTCACGAACGGCGAGTTCTGGTATTTCTTCTCCGGTCTCTGCCTGCTCCTCGGCGCCTGGCTCGCGCTCAACCTCTACAACAGCCCGACAGGGCGCGCGCTGAGGGCGCTGCACGGGTCCGAGATCGCGGCGCGAACGGTTGGTGTCGACGTCGCCCGGATGAAGCTCAACGCCTTCGTTGTCTCCGCCGTCTATGCCTCGGTTTCCGGCTCGCTTCTGGCGCTGCAGAACAAGTTCATCACGCCCGATGTCGCGGGGTTCATGCATTCGATCGAGATGGTCACGATGGCGGTTCTTGGGGGCGTCGGCTCGGTTCTTGGCGCGATTTTCGGCGCAGGCATACTGACGCTGCTTCCGCAGGTCCTGACGGTGTTTGCCGAATACGAGCAACTGGTGCTGGGTCTGGTGATGATGCTGGTAATGATCTTCCTGCGCGAGGGGCTTCTGCCCTCGATTCTGCGCAAGCTGAGGGGGACGGGTGAATGAGCGACCGCGATAGCCAGACGACGCTCCTGTCCGTCGAGGGTCTCGGGATCACCTTCGGTGGCTTGAAGGCCGTCAACGACGTCAGCTTCCAGGTGAAGCCCGGAGAGATCGTTTCGGTGATCGGGCCGAACGGTGCCGGCAAGACGACGCTCTTCAACATGATCTCGGGCATCTATCAGGCCGGCAGTGGTCGCGTGGTGCTCAATGGCGAGGATGTCACGGGAATGGAGCCGCATCTGCTTGCCCGCCGCGGCATGAGCCGCACCTTCCAGAACCTGCAAATCTTCCAGTCGATGTCCGTCCTGGACAATGCCGTGACCGGCTACCACCTTCAGGAGAAGGGATCGATTCTGGCGGACATGCTGGGTCTGCCTGCCTCCCGCCGCCGGGCGGAAGCCGCTCGGGAGGGTGCGATGGCGCTGCTTGGCCGGGTCGGGCTGGAGCGGGCCGCGGAACGCGAGGCGGGAAACCTCTCCTATGGCTCGCTGAAGCGACTGGAGATTGCCCGCGCCCTGGCGTTGAACCCCAAGATACTTCTGCTGGACGAGCCAGCAGCCGGCTGCAACGCCGTGGAAACCGCAGAGATCGACCATCTGGTTGCCGAGGTGGCGGCCTCGGGCGTCGCCATCTTGCTGGTCGAACACGACATGAAGATGGTCATGCGGATTTCCAATCATATTGTTGTTCTGGATCATGGCGAAAAGATCGCCGAGGGTGACCCGGCCACGGTCAGCAAGGATCCGGCTGTGATCGCCGCTTATCTGGGAGCTGAACATGCTGACCGTTGAGGGCTTGCGTTCGCGCTATGGGCGTATTGAGGTGCTGCACGGGATCGACCTCAGCGTCGACAGTGGCGAGATCGTTACGGTCGTAGGAGCCAACGGGGCGGGAAAAACCACGCTTCTGCGCTGCCTTTCCGGCGTCCAGCCGGTGACGGCGGGGCAGATCACGTTCCGCGGCGAGGCGTTGACGCCGGTGCCGGCCTACAAACGGCTGCGCCGTGGTCTCGCGCAGTCGCCCGAGGGGAGGCAGATCTTCACCAATCTCACCGTCGAGGAGAACCTGAGGCTCGGAGCCTTCCTGTTCAACGACGACCGGGTAGAGAAGGACATGGAGGACGCCTTCCAGATGTTCCCGATCCTGCGGGAGAAGCGCAATCTGGCGGCAGGCGGCCTTTCGGGCGGGCAGCAGCAGATGCTCGCCATGGCGCGGGCATTGATGGGTCGGCCCTCATGCCTTCTGCTCGACGAACCGTCGATGGGGCTGGCGCCGATCATCGTCAGCCAGATCTTCGATGTGGTCAAGGGATTGAAGGCTCTCGACGTCACGGTGCTCCTGGTCGAGCAGAACGCCTTCGGCGCGCTCAAGATCGCCGATCGCGGCTATGTCATGGAAACGGGCCGCATCACCATGTCGGGCGCGGCGGAAGAGCTGATCGCCGATCCGCGCATCCGCGAAGCCTATCTGGGAATATGAAATGTCTGTCGTCACCATCGCTCGCGAAGGCGAGATCGCCGTCGTCGCCGTCAACAATCCGCCCGTCAATGCGTTGGGTCAGATGCTCCGACAGGGGCTTTGGGATGCAGTCGATGCCCTGGATGCCGATCCGTCCGTGCGTGCCGTGGTGCTGATCTGCGAAGGACGGACCTTCATCGCCGGTGCTGACGTGACCGAGTTCGGCAAGCCGCCGGTGCCGCCACACCTTCCTGATCTGGTCGACTGTATCGAAGGTGCCGCAAAGCCGTGGGTCGCAGCAATCCATGGATCGGCCCTTGGCGGCGGGTTCGAGATCGCCATGGGGTGCCGGTTCCGTATCGCACTGGACGGCGCCTCGGTCGGGCTTCCCGAGGTTGGCCTTGGCATTGTTCCCGGTGCATCCGGAACGGTCCGAACACCGCGTCTTGCCGGCGTCGAGGCTGCGGTTGAGCTGGTCACCAGCGGCAAGCCGGTGAAGGCGGCGAAGGCTGCCGCCCTTGGGCTCGTGGATGCCGTCATCACGGGTGATCTGCGCACTGAAGCCATCTCCTTTGCCCGTGCGGCGCTCGAACGTCCACTGCCACTACCTATCTCGCGACGGCCTGTCGAGGTGCCCGAACCAGAGTTCTGGGAGAGGCAGGAGAAGGCAATCTCGAAGCGCGCGCGCGGCGAGGCTGCGCCGCTCCGAGCGCTCGCATGTCTTCGGAAGGCCGTAGAGGCTGACTTTTCCGATGCCATGGCATTTGAGCGGGCGACATTTCTGGAACTTCGGAGTTCGGAGCAGGCGGCGGCCTTGCGTCATGTGTTCTTCGCAGAGCGCGCTGCCGGGCGCCCCTCTCATCTGGCTGCAGCAGAGCCTTTGCCGATCCGGTTGGCCGGCGTCGTGGGGGGAGGCACAATGGGTGCGGGCATTGCCGTCGCCCTGAGCGATGCGGGGCTCCCGGTCGTGTTGGTCGAACGGGATGGCGAAGCGGTAGAGAAAGGCCTCTCCAACATCCGCAACGTCTATGATGGAGCGGTCAAGCGGGGCCGTATGACGCCGGACACCGCCGCCGAGAGACTGTCCAGGGTCACTGGCACAACGGATTATGCGGCTCTCGCCGATGCCGATCTCGTCATCGAGGCGGTGTTCGAGGAGATCGGCGTGAAAAGAGCGGTTTTCGCCGAACTGGGGCGGATCTGCCGGCCGGACGCGGTCCTGGCGACCAATACATCTTATCTCGATCCCCGACTGATCGCCGAAGGCCTGCCGAATCCAGAACGTTTCATCGGCCTGCATTTCTTCAGCCCGGCCAATGTGATGAAGCTGCTCGAGATCGTGCCCGTTCCGGAAACGGCACCTGCTGTGGTCGCCACGGGCTTTGCGCTCGGAAGGATGCTCGGCAAGATCCCGGTTCAGGCTGGCATCTGCGAAGGCTTCATCGGCAACCGCATCCTGAAGCGGTACCGCGCCTCCGCCGAGGCGCTGGTGCGGCTGGGCGTGGCGATCGAGGCAATCGATGCCGCCATGCGCGCCTACGGGTTCGCAATGGGACCGTTCGAAGCTCAGGACCTCGGCGGGCTGGACATCGCATTCCTGCAGCGCGAAGGAGCACGGGCAGCGGGGCAGGATGTGCCAGAGACCCTGGGCGATATCCTCGTTCGAGCGGGGCGCAAGGGACAGAAGACCGGGGGTGGCTGGTACGACTATGCCCCAGGCGACCGAACGCCGCAGCCGTCAACAGTGGTGACCGACCTCCTGTCTTCGCAGATCAACGGCAAATCGGCCATGTGTGCCGAGAAAATCGCAGAATGCCTGGTAGGGGAGATGGCGGAGGAGGGTGCCGCAATCCTCTCGGAAGGAGTGGCCCGACAGGCTTTCGACATCGACCTCGTCGAGATCCATGGCTACGGCTTCCCGCGCTGGCGCGGTGGGCCGATGTTCGCCACCCGCTCGAAATAGTCCGTCACCGATAGCTGCTAGATAGACAACCGAAAAAGGCCGCGCTGCATAACCAGCGCGGCCATTTGAATCGTCCCGTAGATCCGTTTGCCTAGTGCAGGATCTGGCTCAGGAAGAGCTTGGTGCGCTCGTGCTGCGGGTTGTCGAAGAATTCTGCCGGTTCGTTCTGCTCGACGATCTGCCCCTGGTCCATGAAGATGACGCGATTGGCGACCTGCCGTGCAAAACCCATTTCGTGGGTCACGCAGATCATCGTCATGCCTTCTTCTGCGAGGCTCACCATCGTGTCGAGGACTTCCTTGATCATCTCGGGGTCGAGCGCCGAGGTCGGCTCGTCGAAGAGCATGATCTTCGGGCTCATGCACAGCGAACGGGCGATTGCCACGCGCTGCTGCTGCCCGCCGGAAAGCTGGCCGGGATACTTGTTTGCCTGCTCGGGGATCTTCACCCGCTCCAGGTAGTGCATGGCGATCTCTTCGGCCTTCCTCTTCGGCATCTTGCGAACCCAGATCGGCGCAAGCGTGCAGTTCTCCAGGATCGTCAGGTGCGGGAAGAGGTTGAAGTGCTGGAACACCATGCCGACTTCGCGGCGCACTTCGTCGATCTTCTTCAGGTCGTTGGTCAGTTCGATGCCGTCGACTACGATACGGCCCGACTGGTGCTCTTCAAGGCGGTTGATGCAGCGGATCATCGTCGACTTGCCGGATCCGGAAGGACCGGCGACGACGATGCGCTCGCCCGTCATGACGCGCAGGTTGATGTCGCGCAGCACGTGGAAGTCTCCGTACCACTTGTTCATGCCGATGATATCGATTGCGATATCTGTGGCGGAGACGGAAGGCGTGGTGGGTTGGGCGTCAGCCATTGTTTTCCCCTTGTCTTATCGTTTGTGGCCGGTGTCGAGATGGCGCTCCATGAAGGCGGAGTAGCGCGACATCCCGAAGCAGAACAACCAGAATATGAACCCGGCGAAGATCAGGCCGGTGCTTGGCGTGATCGGCGTGATCCATCGCGTGTCGGTGAAGTTCAACTGCACGATCCCGAGCAAGTCGAACATGCCGATGATGGACACCAGTGACGTATCCTTGAAGAGGCCGATGAAGGTGTTGACGATGCCGGGGATCACGAGCTTGAGCGCCTGCGGCATGATGATCAGCCGTGTCTTCTGCCAATAAGTCAGGCCGAGGGAATCGGCGCCTTCGTACTGGCCCTTCGGGATCGCCTGCAGGCCGCCGCGAACCACCTCGGCCATATAGGCCGACGCGAATAGCGCCACGCCAACGAGGGCGCGGAGGAAGTTGTCGATCGTCCAGCCCGTCGGCAGGAAGAGCGGCAGCATGACGTTGGCCATGAAGAGGACGGTAATCAGCGGCACGCCGCGGATCACCTCGATGAAGGTGACGCAGATCACCCGGATAACCGGTAGATGCGATCGTCGGCCGAGGGCGAGCAGGATGCCAATCGGCAGCGACACAGCGATCCCGACGAACGACAGGATGAGTGTGACCATCAGGCCGCCCCAGAGCGGCGTTTCAACCCGTTGCAGGCCGAAGACACCGCCATGCAACAGGAAGAAAGCGACAATCGGGAAGATGACAAAGAGAACGAGCGCGTTCCATCCCTTGTAGGGCAGTCGCGGCATCAGCATAGGGGCCAGAACGGCGGCGAAGAGGACTGCGACGAGAGTGGGGCGCCAGCGCTCGTCAATCGGGTAGCGGCCAAACATGAACTGTTCGAAACGCTCGCTGACGAAAGCCCAGCATGCGCCACTCCAGCCATCGGGCTGGACGCCTCCTTGGGCAAGGGTGAGGCAGGCGGTTCGGTCGGATCCGCTCCAGACGGCATCGAAGAAGAGCCAGTTCAGCATGTCCGGGACAGTCCAGACAAGCAGGGCGATCGCTAGGATCGTCAGAGCGGTGTCCTTTGGCGTCGCAAAGAGATTGCCACGGATCCAGCCAAAGGCGCTTCTTTCGCCGGCTGGGGCAGGGCGGGGAGCGAGGAGTTCGGTACGGACAAAGCCGAGAGAGTTCGTGCTCATCACTTACCTTTCCACCAGCGCCATCTTGGCGTTGAACCAGTTCATGAAGATCGACGTCACGATGCTGATGCTGAGATACACAGCCAGCCAGATCGACACGACCTCGATCGCCTGACCGGTCTGATTCATGGTCGTGCCGCCCGTCGCCACGAGTTCGGGAAAGCCGATGGCGATGCCGAGCGAGGAGTTCTTGGTCAGGTTGAGATACTGGCTCGTAAGCGGCGGGATGATGATCCGCATTGCCTGCGGCATGACGACCAGCCTCGTCGTCGTCGATGGCTGCAGCCCGAGCGCAGACGCGGCTTCCGTCTGCCCTTTAGGCACGCCCTTGATGCCGGCGCGGAAAATCTCCGCGATGAACGACGCGGTATAGAATGCGAGTGCGAGGTAAAGCGCCACGAATTCCGGCGCGATCACGCTGCCGCCGGTGAGGTTGAAGCGTCCTGCTACCGGGTAGTCGAACGTCAGCGGCATCCCGCCGAGAATGAATGCGAGCAATGGCAGCCCAATGATTAGCGCCATTGCGGTCCAGCCGGTGTGGAATGGCTGTCCCGTCGCTGCCTGGCGAGCCTTCGCCCACCGCGCGATGACAAGAGCGACAATGATAGCGACGACAAAGGCAATCGGGATGAGGATGGCGCCATCTCCCCATATCGGTCGGGGGAAAGCTAGACCTCGATTGTTGAGGAACATGCTGAATGGCAGTTCGAGGGAATCGCGCACCTGCGGTAGTGCGCCAAGGACCCCCTTGTAGAAGAAGAAGATGACGAGCAGGACGGGGATGTTGCGGAACACCTCGACATAGATCGTGCAAAGCTTGGCGATCAGCCAGTTCCGGGAGAGGCGCCCGATGCCGATCAGAAAGCCGATGATCGTTGCGGTGACGATCCCGACCGCCGCAACGAGCAGCGTGTTCAGGAAACCGACGAAAATGGCCCTGCCATAGGTGGAGTCGCTCGTATAGGGAATAAGCGACTGGCCGATATCAAATCCGGCGCGGCCGTTCAGGAACTGGTAACCGGAAGCCGTGTTGGAACGCGCCAGGTTTTCGGTCGTGTTGTCGAATATCCACCAACCCACGAAGATGGTGATGACGAGAGTGAGCGCCTGGAAGAACAGCCCGCGAAACTTCGGATCGTAGATGTATGAAGTCAACGATCGTCCAGCGGGCGGCGCAGCTACAGCGTGATCGGTCATGCCGGCCTATTCCCCTTCGACCCTTTTCGGGCCTTCTTTTCTTATGATTCAGAAGGGATGAGGCTAAGCCGCCTCATCCCGGATCGATTGCTGATCAGCGGATCGGCATTGCGTACTGAAGGCCGCCGTCGGTCCACAGTGCGTTGAGGCCGCGCTCGATCTTCAGCGGCGTGCTCATGCCGATATTGCGCTCGAACACCTCGCCGTAGTTACCGACGTGCTTGATGATGTTGTATGCCCATTCATTGCCGAGGCCGAGGTCGGTTCCGATCTTGGAATCGGCTTCAACACCGAGAAGACGACGAATTTCCGGGTTCTCGGAGTTCTTCATCTCGTCGACGTTTGCCTGCGTGATGCCGAATTCCTCAGCCTGAACCATGGCATAATGGCTCCAGGAGACGATGTCGAACCACTGGTCGTCACCCTGGCGGACTGCCGGGCCGAGCGGCTCCTTGGAGATGATCTCCGGCAGGACCATGTGCTCGTCAGGATTGGAGAGCGACAGGCGGATCGAGTAGAGGCCCGACTGGTCGGTCGTATAGACGTCGCAACGACCTTCCTGGTAAGCGGCGTTCACTTCCGGCAGCTTTTCGAAGACGACCGGGTTGTACTGGAGGTTGTTGGCCTTGAAGTAGTCCGCCAGGTTCAGTTCGGTCGTGGTTCCAGACTGGACGCAGACCGCGGCGCCGGAGAGCTCAAGCGCCGACTTTACGTTGAGCGACTTCGGGACCATGAAGCCCTGACCGTCATAGTAGTTGACGGTACGGAAATTGAGGCCGAGAGCCGTGTCGCGGTTGATCGTCCACGTCGTGTTGCGGAACATCACATCGCCTTCACCCGACTGCAGTGCCGTGAAGCGGGTCTGTGCGGTGGTCGGGGTGAACTTCACCTTGGAAGGATCATTGAAGATGGCAGCAGCAATGGCGCGGCAGTAATCGACGTCGAAACCGGTCCAGTTCCCCGACGCATCCGGCGCAGAGAAGCCTGCAAGCCCGGTGTTGACCACGCATTGTACGAAACCTTTCGCCTTGACGTCGTCAAGGGTGGCAGCGGATGCAGCCGAGGCGGCGCCCAGGACTGCTGCGCCAATCGTGGCAGACAGAAGCGTCTTTTTCATTTTCCCAACCTTTATCTTTTGGTTTTCTGATCTCGTCGCGATGAGTTCGACAGCCGAACCCATGCCGCGCCCCACCAACCTCCCGGATGCGGGGAGCGCTATCACAGTCGTAAACGCCAGCATGGTCAAGTCTGCGGCGTTCAAATTGTGTCCAAAAAGAGTCAAACCTTCCTGATATGCCTAATGCAGTGACAGACTCCTAAACCTTAGGCAGTGGTTGCCAAATGCATTGGCGATGGTGCCATCCGCAGCTGTCGCCTCGGGCTTGACCGGCCTCACGACAGGCGGCAACATCCGGCCACCTTCCAGCAGAGAGCCTCTTCCGACATGAAAAACAGGTCTACCTTGTCCGCCGACGCCGGCGTCAACACGCGTCTTGCCCATGTGGGGCATGACCCGTTCAGCTATCACGGCTTCGTCAATCCCCCGGTAGTCCATGCATCGACGGTCCTGTTCCCCGATTGCCGCGCCATGGAGACACGGGCGCAGAAATATACCTACGGAACACGAGGCACGCCGACCACGGACGCGCTGTGCGAAGCTCTTGATGAACTCGAAGGCTCCGCCGGAACCATTGTGGTCCCCTCAGGCCTCGCAGCGATTTCGGTGCCGTTCCTGGCCTTCCTCTCTGCGGGCGACCATGCACTCATCGTCGATTCCGTCTATGCCCCGTGCCGGCTGTTCTGCAACACGATGCTGAGGCGGATGGGCGTGGAGATCGAGTACTATGATCCCGAGATCGGCGGCGGGATCGAGAGCCTGATGCGGCCGAACACGAGGCTGGTGCATACGGAAGCTCCTGGCTCCAACACCATGGAGATGCAGGATATCCGTGCAATTTCGGAGGCCGCCCACCGTCACGGATGCGTGGTAACCATGGACAATACATGGGCCACGCCTCTCTACTTCCGCCCGCTGGATTTCGGGGCTGACATCTCCATCCATGCCACCACCAAATATCCGTCGGGACACTCGGATATCATCATGGGATCGGTGTCCGCGAACGCCAAGTGCTGGCCGCAACTGCATGATGCTGCCATCACGATGGGGATATGCGGCTCGCCGGACGATTCCTATCAGATCCTGCGTGGATTGCGGACGATGGGCGTCCGACTGGAGCATCACCAGAAAAGCGCACTCGAGATCGCGCGGTGGCTGGAGAGCCGGGATGACGTCGCGCGGGTCCTGCATCCGGCCTTGCCGAGCTTTCCGGGGCACGAGATCTGGAAACGCGACTTCAAGGGAGCGAGCGGCGTCTTTTCCTTCGTGCTGAAGGTCGACGATGCCGGCCGTTTCAGCAGGAAGGCCCATGCCTTGCTCGATACGCTGTCGCTCTTCGGGCTCGGTTATTCCTGGGGTGGCTATGAGAGCCTGGCGGTGCCGGTCAACCTTTCGGACCGGACGATCCGCAAGGCACCACTGGATGGACCGGTCATCCGGCTGCAGATCGGGCTCGAAGACGTTGCTGACCTGAAGAGGGATCTCGAGGCAGGCTTCGCGGCCGCAGCGGCTGTCTAATTCACGACATCCGGTAGCCGTAGAGCCAGTCAAGCTCCGCAGCCAGGGACTGCGGCGGCTTTACCGCAAGAACCAGATCGCGCCCGAGGCGAATGGGGCCGCGGGCATGATAGGCGAAGCGGTTGAACGCTCCACGGGCGCGAACGCGGGCAATCCTCTTCGTCCGCTCTGCCTCGAACATGGAAAGTGCCGTCGCAACCGACGTTACGCCGGACACTCGTGCTGCCAAAGCGAAAGCGTCTTCGATCGCCATTGCAGCACCCTGGGCCGCGAACGGCATCATCGCATGGGCCGCATCGCCGATGAGGACGATGTCGCTGCCGTTCTGCCATCGGCCTGTGGAGACTTGATGGAGCGGCCAGAAGGTCGGCTTCCCGGCAGACGAGAGAAGTTGAAGTAACTGCCTGTCCCACCTGCCGAACTGCGTCATCAGCATGCGATGCTGGGCATCACTTGCCGTCGCATCCCAGACATTCGCCGATGAGATGCCGGACGCGATCGCGACAAGATTTATGCTGGTGGTATCTTTAAGCGGATAGGCGACGAGATGTGCCGACGGGCCGAGATAGGCGGTTACCTGTCTGAGTGACAGCCACTCGGGGATGTTTGCTTGCGGCAGGTTGAAGCGCCAGGCCACGTTGCCCGAAAAGCTCGCGACCGGAGCCCCAGGGACCTGCTCGCGGACCTCGGACCAGACACCATCGGCGCCGATGATCAGAGGATAGGATTTGTTGGAAACGGCTTTGATGCTCGCACGGATGTCGCAACGCAGCAGCGTGCCAAGGCGAAGACTGCAGAGGGGATTGGAGCGGACCGCCACCAGCAACGCACTTTGAAGCGTTGCCCGATGCAGGACGCCATAGGGAGCGCCCCACCGCTGCCGGGCAAACTCGCCCACCGGAACATGGGCCAGGTTGCGGCCCGAAGTCCCCGACACGAGCGCGATCCGCTCAGGTTCGGCCCAGGTGGCCTCAAGCGCCGGCAGAACGCCCAGTTCGCCAAGTATCCGCGAGGCATTGGGCGAGATCTGAAGACCTGCGCCAACCTCCCGGAGCTCCTGCGCCTCCTCGAAGATGTCGCACTCGATCCCGTGGCGCGCAAAGGAGAGCGCAGCGGTGAGCCCTGCCACTCCGGCCCCAACGACTGCAACTCTCTCGACAGACATGGATCAGTGATTTCGCGTCAGGCTGCCTTGACGTGGAAGACGCATCCCGGAGGGTTCGTCTGTTCAGGCCTGAGTGCCGGGTTGTAGCGGTAGAGCGTAGAGCAATAGGAGCATACCTTTTCGCTGTCGTCGCCCATATCGATGTAGATGTGCGGATGGTCGAAGGGCACCGACGCGCCGGTGCACATGAACTCCTTCACGCCGATCTCGATCATGCGATGTCCGCCGTCGTTCTGGAAATGGGGAATGCTGTGCCCGGCCATGGTCGTCTCCGAATGCTTGTCGTTGGCGGCGGACATTATAGTCCCCGCATGGGAATGTGTAGTGGGAAAAGGGCCGCGGGAGGCTGGAAACTCGGGTGCGGCCGGAATACATGCCCGTGATGCGTCCGGCTATGACCAAGGCTAATCCATGAACCTCAATGCTCCGCCATTTTCATCCTTCCAACACAACCGCCTCGACCTTTACTATCTGGACGAGGGCGACCCGGCGGGGGCCCCGGTACTCCTGATCCACGGTTTTGCCTCCAGCGCTCTGGTCAACTGGGTCCATCCGGGCTGGGTGAAGACGCTGGGCGAGGCGGGATACCGGGTGATCGCGATCGACAACCGCGGCCATGGCCTCAGCGACAAGCCGCGCGACCCGGAAGCCTACCGACCCTGGGTCATGGCCGAAGATGCCGTTGCGCTTCTCGATCACCTGCGGATACCCGAGGCGCATGTCATGGGCTATTCGATGGGCGCGCGGATATCGGTGTTCCTGGTGCTCGCTCACCCGCATCGTGTCAGGTCGCTCGTCCTGGGTGGGCTCGGCAGCGGGATGACCGACGGAGTAGGGGACTGGGATCCGATCGCCGATGCGCTTCTGGCGCCTTCGCTCGATGACGTCGATCATGATCGCGGCAGGATGTTCCGCGCGTTCGCGGAGCAGACGAGGAGCGACCGGGAGGCGCTGGCCGCCTGCATTCGCGGTTCGCGAGACTTGGTGGCAGAAGCCGATATGGGCCGGATTGAAGCCCCGACCCTGATCGGGGTCGGAACCAAGGATGATATCGCCGGTTCGCCCCACAAGCTGGCGGCGCTGATGCCCAATGCAAGGGCGCTCGACATCCCGGGCCGCGACCACATGCTGGCGGTCGGTGACAAGGTGTTCAAGAAGGCTGTGCTCGACTTCTATGCGGAACTCTGATCGACGTTCGCTGTGATTGAATCTAGCCGTCAACGAAATGCGATTTCGTTGCCATTGGTCTTGCTGTATCGTCATTCTATATGACCGACGGCTAGAGAAACGAGGAGACGGCCATGGCCGCAAGAACCGAGATCCGCCCGAAGGAACCTGTCGCGACTGTCGATCCCATCTGGGACACGATGCGTCAGGAGGCGAGGGCCGCTGCCGACAGCGATCCGCTCCTGGCGGCCTTCCTCTACTCGACAGTCCTCAATCACACGTCGCTGGAAGACAGCGTCATCCACAGGATCTGCGAACGCCTGGATCATCCCGACCTTCAGGCCGTGCTGCTTCGCCAGACCTTTGCGGAAATGCTGGCCGACTGGCCCGAATGGGGCAGCGTCCTGCGGGTGGATATCCAAGCCGTCTATGATCGCGATCCCGCCTGCCTGCGCTTCCTGGAGCCGGTGCTGTATTTCAAGGGCTTCCATGCGATACAGACACATCGCCTGGCGCACTGGCTGCTTGCGCGCGGGCGCCGCGACTTTGCACTCTATCTCCAGAGCCGCGCGTCAAGCGTTTTCCAGACCGACATCAATCCGGCCGCGCGGATCGGCAAGGGCATCTTCCTTGATCACGCCACGGGCCTCGTGGTAGGTGAGACGGCAGTCATCGGCGACAACGTCTCGATCCTGCATGGCGTGACGCTTGGCGGTACCGGCAAGGAAGGAGCCGATCGGCATCCGAAGATCGGCAACGGCGTGCTGATCGGGGCTGGTGCCAAGATCCTCGGCAACATCGATATCGGTTCCTGCTCGCGTGTCGCCGCGGGATCCGTCGTGCTCAAGTCGGTACCGTCGAAGAAGACGGTGGCGGGGGTTCCCGCCAAGGTTGTCGGGGAGGCCGGATGCTCCGAACCGGCCCGGTTGATGGACCAGTTGCTGACCTCCGACGAGTGAGCGGTGGAGGCAAGAGACTCCCTGCCTCGCCGTAAAAATGCCGGCGGGTTGGCGGCCGCCTTTACTTTGCCCTTGATGGCATGGCACAAGCGCCGCGAACCGAACCGCTTACGGAGAAGACATCGTGAAACCTGACGAAATCAAGAAGCTGGACGGCTACTTCAAGCGGATGTTCAATCCGCAGATGGTCGTCAAGGCTCGGCCGAGGAAGGACGATTCCGCAGAAGTCTATCTTGGCGAAGAGTTCCTGGGCGTCGTCTACCTCGATGATGAAGACGGCGATCGCTCGTACAATTTCTCGATGGCGATCCTCGACGTCGATCTTTGAGCCCCCGTGGGGACTGTATACTTTGTGCACTGCACAAAACTCCTTGACTCACGGGGAAGCCCGCCATTCTATGAGCGGGTGCGAATGAACAAGGGGCACTGCTATGTTCAGTTTCGATAATGCCAGCAAAAGCATGGAGACTATGGAGGAGATGCTGAAAGGCTACTCCGATATGACCAAGGGCTTTCAACTCATTGCGGCCGAGGCGAGCGATTATTCCCGCCGGTCGTTCAACGAAATGACCGCGTTCATGGAGTCGCTGATGGCGGCACGCGGCATCGAAGAAGCCTACCAGATTCAGACAGGCTACATGAAGTCGTCCTATGATGCGTTCGTTGCCGAGGCAGCCAAGCTTGGCGAACTCTATGCGCAACTTGCCAAGACCGGCTACAAGCTACAACCGCAACCTTCGACAGCCGTTTCGACTGAGGTTGTGGCCGCCGACGCGGCCTGACCGGAAGGAAGAGCCCACAGGAATTCAGAGGCCGGTGACGGATCCGTCGCCGGCCTCGTGATTCCGACGACTTGAGAATTTACGGCTGGAGCGGGTCCGGGACGGAATAGTGATTGCGCGGCGGCGAGGGGGGCTTAAAATCGCAGCCCGATGAACTAAGTTAGTACGATCTGATGTCCGCCGTTCGAGCCGATCGCGTTCGTCGGGCGACTGGGGAATGAATGAAGATGATCGCACGGCCGATCTTGATGCAAGATGACAAAAGCGGCGACGGAGACAACGCTAATCGCGGCACGTCCGTCATCACCCGCACGAAGCCGAAAACGAAGAAACCAAATCTGTACCGCGTACTGCTGTTGAATGATGACTACACGCCGATGGAGTTTGTCATCCACATTCTGGAGCGTTTCTTCCAGAAGGATCGCGAAGCAGCCACGCGGATCATGCTCCACGTTCATAATCATGGCGTGGGGGAATGCGGAATCTACACGTACGAGGTCGCGGAGACGAAGGTTAGCCAGGTCATGGACTTTGCCCGGCAGCACCAGCATCCGCTCCAGTGCGTGATGGAAAAGAAGTGAGGAGCCCACGTGCCAACTTTTTCGCCTAGTCTTGAAAAGGCGCTACACCAGGCACTGACATATGCGAATGAGCGGCATCATGAATATGCCACGCTCGAGCACCTGCTTCTGGCATTGATCGACGATGCCGATGCAGCAGCGGTCATGGGTGCTTGTAACGTCAACCTCGATGCCCTGCGCAAGACCGTGATGGACTACGTCGACAACGAGCTTGCCAATCTAGTCACCGGTTACGACGAGGATTCCAAGCCGACATCCGGCTTCCAGCGCGTGATCCAGCGCGCCGTCATCCATGTCCAGTCATCCGGCCGGGAAGAGGTCACGGGCGCGAACGTGCTCGTTGCGATCTTCGCGGAGCGCGAAAGCCATGCCGCCTTTTTCCTGCAGGAGCAGGAAATGACCCGGTACGACGCGGTCAACTACATCTCCCACGGGATCGGCAAGCGGCCCGGTGCCTCTACCATACGTCCGCCTCGCGGCGCAGACGAAAGCGATGCCGACGCAAAACCGGCGCGCGAGCAGGAGGATGGATCCGGCAAGAAGCCTGCAGAGGCTCTGAAAGCCTATTGTGTCAACCTCAACGAGAAGGCCAAGGGCGGCCGCATTGATCCGCTGATCGGCCGCAACTCCGAGGTCAACCGGACGATCCAGGTCCTTTGCCGCCGATCGAAGAACAATCCGCTCTATGTGGGCGATCCCGGCGTCGGCAAGACGGCAATCGCCGAAGGTCTCGCCAAGCGCATCGTCGAGGGCAAGGTGCCCGAGGCACTCGCCGACGCCACCATTTTCTCGCTGGACATGGGCACGCTGCTCGCTGGCACCCGTTATCGGGGCGACTTCGAAGAACGCCTGAAGCAGGTGGTGAAGGAACTGGAGGGTTATCCCGGCGCGGTTCTGTTCATCGACGAGATCCACACCGTTATCGGGGCGGGTGCTACGTCCGGCGGTGCGATGGATGCATCGAACCTCCTGAAGCCGGCGCTCTCGTCCGGTGCAATCCGCTGCATAGGTTCGACGACCTATAAGGAGTATCGGCAGTTCTTCGAAAAGGACCGGGCGCTCGTCCGCCGCTTCCAGAAGATCGATGTCAACGAGCCGTCTGTCGATGATGCGATCGAGATCATGAAGGGGCTCAAGCCCTATTTCGAGGAGTATCACAAGCTCCGCTACACGAACGAGGCGATCAAGTCGGCGGTCGAGCTCTCGGCCCGCTATATCTCCGACCGTAAGCTGCCGGACAAGGCGATCGACGTGATCGACGAAACCGGCGCGGCGCAGATGCTGCTGCCCGCCTCGAAGCGGCGCAAACTGATCACCGAAAAGGAGATAGAGGCGACGATCGCCACCATGGCCCGGATCCCGCCGAAGACGGTTTCCAAGGACGACGAGATGGTTCTCGCCAACCTGGAGAAGGAACTCCGTTCGGTCGTCTACGGCCAGGACAAGGCGATCGAAGCCCTTTCGACATCGATCAAGCTCGCCCGTGCCGGCCTTCGCGAACCGAACAAGCCAATCGGCGCCTACGTCTTCTCCGGCCCGACCGGCGTCGGCAAGACCGAAGTCGCCAAGCAATTGGCGTCGTCGCTCGGCGTGGAACTGCTGCGCTTCGACATGTCGGAATACATGGAACGGCACACGGTCTCGCGTCTGCTCGGTGCGCCTCCCGGCTATGTCGGCTTTGACCAGGGTGGGTTGCTGACCGACAGCGTCGACCAGCACCCGCATTCCGTGGTCTTGCTGGACGAGATCGAGAAGGCGCATCCGGACATCTTCAACATCCTGTTGCAGGTCATGGACCACGGTTCGCTGACCGACCACAACGGCAAGAAGATCGACTTCCGCAACGTTATCCTGATCATGACGACCAATGCGGGCGCTTCGGAAATGGCCAAGGCCGCGATCGGCTTCGGTTCCTCCAAGCGCACGGGCGAGGATGAAGAGGCGCTCAACCGCCTGTTCACGCCGGAATTCCGCAACCGTCTCGACGCGACGATCCCATTTGCGCCGCTGCCGACGGAGGTAATCCACCAGGTCGTTCAGAAGTTCGTCATGCAACTGGAAACGCAGCTCTCCGAACGCAACGTCACGTTCGACCTGCAGCCCGATGCAATCGCCTGGCTGGCGGACAAGGGCTATGACGAGCGCATGGGCGCACGGCCACTGGCGCGTGTCATCCAGGAGCACATCAAGAAGCCGCTCGCCAACGAGATTCTGTTTGGCAAGCTGCGCAAGGGTGGCGTCGTTCACGTAACGGTCGGCAAGCAGGAAGATGGCACAGACGGCCTGATCCTGGAGTGCATCCCGGAAGCCGTGCCGGTGAAGCCGAAGCCGGAAGCCGAAGTCGAAGAGGCTTCGGAAGAGGCTGGCGCGAAGGCGAAGAAGGCGCGTCCCGCAAAGAAGTCCAAGGGCAGGGATGATGGTGAACCCGCCAGGCCGATGGCTGAAGCCGACGTGACGGCCTCTGAGGAGGCGCCGCAGACGCCACCTCGCAAAGGCGGCATTGTGCCACGCGTGCCGAAGTCGAAGTAACGTATCCATAAAATGGCAGTGCCGGGTATCTTGCCCGGCATTGCCTTTTCCTGCGGCCAGTCCGCTTTGCCTTCGGTTTCCTAATGTCGCCAAGCAGTGATACGCAGTCCGCCTCCTTCTGGTTCCTGACCGGGATGCGGGGCATCACTTCGCTGCCCGCCATCATCCTGATGACCTCCTTCGTCGGATTCAGCGCCTTTGCATTCGAGTCGGGAATTTCCCGAGGCGAAGCCATCTTCATGACCATCTCGATCTGGGCGCTGCCGGCGAAGATGATCCTCGTCGGCATGATGGCGAGCGGCGCTCACATTGCCGCGTGCTTCGTCGCCGTGACGCTGTCGTCCATCCGCATGATGCCGATGGTGGCGTCGCTGGTTCCGGAGATGCGGACGGAGCGTACTCCTACCTGGCTGCTCCTGCTGTTGTCGCACTTCGTCGCCATCACGGCCTGGGTTTTCGCAACGCAGCGTCTACGGGACGTGCCGCGGGAGCATCGGGCGACCTTCTTCGCCGGATTTGGGATTACGCTGACGCTGACCAACACCCTGATCGTCGCCGTCTGCTATGGAGTGGTCGAGGCGTTTCCGCCGGTTGTCTCAGGTGCATTGTTCATGCTGACGCCTGTCTATTTCCTCGCATCCATCTGGGCGACGGCCCGGCAGGCGGTGGTCCGGCTTGCGTTTGTCATCGGGGTCGCTTCCGGTCCGCTGCTGGCACTTGTGTCACCGGGATTTGACGTTCTCTATGCGG
Source organism: Pseudorhizobium flavum (assembly GCF_902502825.2). Next base: position 2,103,062 of record NZ_LR723670.1, on the reverse strand, counting down.
GAATCGGCGGCGGGACGCTCGCCTATCTCATCGATCGCTTCTGGATTCGGGGGCGGAAGCGGACGGTTCAGGCGGAGAAGCTGCATGGGCGATGAGTGGTGGCCCTATATCGTGATCGCCGTTGCCGGCTGGCTGGCAACCGACATCTGGCGGTGGCTCGGGGTCTTGGCTGGCAACAGGCTGGATGAGGATTCCGAGGCCCTGTACTGGGTGAGGGCGGTCGCAACGGCGCTGGTGATGGCGGTGACCGCGAAGCTTATCGTCTTCCCGACCGGAACCCTGGCCGATGCACCACTGTGGCTGCGACTCGGCTCTGCCGGGATAGGCTTCGGTGCATTCCTGATCGCGGGGCAGCGGATCGGCGTTGCAGTCGTTACCTCGACGGTACTCCTGGGGCTTGGCCTTTACTGGCTTGGCTTCTAGCGGTACCCAACCTGCCAATCCACACCATGCCTCACCCATACGGAATCCCCATGACAGACAGAATACGTCGCCCAGCAGAACCCGCCGACGCGGCCGAGCGCCGCTCGAAAAAGCCCGTAGTGGTTTATCCGAACGGGACGCTGGCGGCGCCGGACCTAGCCAGGCTGGGGAAGGCCCGGGAGACGCTGGAGAAGATCGACGAGGTGATCGTGCCGCCGCGTGACGGGCGCACATTTACGGTGCCGAGGGGGCATTTCTTCCGCGTCGTCAGCATTGAGGGGCCGCAGGTCGGGGATCTCAACCTGTGGAACGCCCACGACCTCAATGAACGGTTCTTCAGCGGCAAGACCAGGGCGCTGCACGCGACACACGTGTCCGTCGGTGATCGGCTATGGAGCACGCTGCCGTCGCTGCGGCCCATGGCCACCATCACCCACGATACGCTCGGTTGGTATGGCTGGGACGATGATGGTGCAGGCGTGCATGATGTCATCGGCACGCGCTGCGATCCCTACACGAACCGGCTGCTGAGCGGCGGCGACTATCACAACTGCTGCCATTCCAACCTTTGCCGCGCACTGTCTTCTGCCCGGGGGATGTCGTTCAAGGAGGCGGAACCGCATGTCCACGACGTCCTGAACGTCTTCATGTGCACCGGCTTCACGAAGGACACGCACCAGTACTTCATGAAGGCGAGCCCAGTGCGGCCGGGGGACTACCTGGAGTTCTTCGCCGAGATCGACCTGCTGGGTGCTCTCTCCGCCTGCCCGGGAGGAGACTGTGGCAGCTCGCATTCAAGCGATGTGGCCGCCTGCTATCCCTTGAAGGTGGAAGTTTTCCGGCCGGACAGGGACCTCCTGTCGGACTGGCCGTTTCCGGACCGGAACGGCTATGTGAGCCCGGTCTGACATCCGTGCGTTGAAAAAAGGGAGGCTGAGCCTCCCTTCTGGTTTGCGAGTATGCCTTACAGGGCGGCCCTGATCTTCTCGGCGTTGGCCTTCAGGATGTCACCGTCTTCCATCTTGCCAGAATGCGGCTTCAGCGGCTCGCCTTCGCGGCGTGGGATGACGTGGAAGTGCAGGTGATAGACCGTCTGACCGGCGGCCGGCTCGTTGAACTGGGCGATGAAGATCCCGTCGGCGTCGAAGGCTTCCTTTGCCGCCTTCGCGAGCTTCTGGACAACCGGGATGGTCTTCGATAATGCCGCCGGGTCTGCGTCGAGGAGGTTGCGAGACGGCGATTTCGGTACCACCAGCAGGTGACCGGGAGCCTGCGGCATCACATCCATGAAAGCCAGCGTATCGTCGTCCTCGTAGACCTTGTGGCACGGGATCTCGCCGCGCAGGATCTTCGCGAAGATGTTGTTGTCGTCATAGATCTGGCCGCTCATTGGCAATCCTCTCCTTCGTCTCTTGATGGTCCTTGCTGCTGTCGTTCTCCCTTTCGGAAGGGGCTATGCGCCTCGAGGTATTCGCCGACGTGCTCCACGTCACGGCGCTCCCGCTCGAGATAGTCGGCCACCGCCCGCCTCAAGCCCAGATGGGCAATGTAGTGCGCCGAGTGCGTCGTCACCGGCAGGTATCCGCGCGCCAGCTTGTGCTCGCCCTGCGCACCGGCCTCGACCCGCTTCAGCCCCCTGGCGAGAGCGAAATCGATCGCCTGATGATAGCAGACTTCGAAATGAAGGAAGGGGTGATCCTCGATGCACCCCCAGTGACGGCCATATAGGGCGTCGCCGCCGATGAAGTTGATGGCGCCGGCAATATAGCGCCCGGCGCGCTTCGCCATCACCAGCAGGATGTCGTCAGCCATGCGCTCGCCGATCAGCGAGTAGAAACTGCGGGTGAGGTAGGGACGGCCCCACTTGCGGCTGCCGGTGTCCATGTAGAAGGCGAAGAACTGGTCCCAGATGTCTTCGGTGAGATCGCTGCCGGTCAGCCAGTCGATGGTAATGCCGTCCTCCACCGCCGTCCGACGTTCCTTCTTCAGGGCTTTCCGCTTGCGCGACGCGAGCGTGTCGAGAAAGGCGTCGTGGTCGGCATAGCCGGCATTGATGAAGTGGAATTGTTGGTCCGTGCGGTGCAGGTACCCGGCTTCCTCTAAGAAGGGCAGTTCTTCCTCCGGCAGGAAGGTGACATGGGCGGAAGAGACGCCGAGCTGTCGTGTCACCTGCTGGAGACCTGCTGCCAGGGTGGCTCGAACGGACGCTTCATCCTGCCCCTCCGATACGAGCAGGCGCGGGCCGGTCGCCGGCGTGAAGGGGATGCTGCACTGGATCTTCGGATAGTACTGGCCGCCGGCGCGTTCGAAGGCGTCAGCCCAGCCATGGTCGAAGACGTATTCGCCCTGGCTGTGGCTCTTGAGGTAGCCCGGGATGGCGCCAAGCAGCGTGCCCGCGGCGTCCTCCAGCAGCGTGTGATGTCCGAGCCAGCCTGTCTTGGCGATAGCCGACCCGGATTCCTCCATGGCCGACAGGTAGGCGTGCGACAGGAACGGATTGTAGATGCCGTGGCCGGATCTCGATGTGCCGGCGAGCCGCGACCAGCGTTCCGGCGTGATCGCGGCAAAGCTCTTCTCGATGCGGATGGAGAGCGGTTCTGTCATCCTATGCGGAAGCGGTCTCCCTGGGGTCGAAGCCCTCGAAGGTCATCTGGTCCGCATGAGTATAGGTATGGGCGCGGGCATTTTCATCCCTGACGGTCCAGGTAATGACCGGAATGCCGGCCTGTCTCTGTGCGGTGACAAAGCTGTTAGGAAGGTGACCGTGGAAATAAGAAATGAAATCCAGCCCGAGATGCATCGCGTCGTCGTGGGCGAAGAGGTCTTCCGGCTTCACGCCCTCGGCTGTCAGCCCCACAGGGTGGGGTGAACCCGCCTTCTTGAGGTCCTTGAGGATATGGTGGTCGAAGCTCATCAGCGCCACCTTGCCCTCATAGCCTTCCAGGGCCTCCAGCACGGCTTCGGCGAAGCCGTCATCCTCGCCGGGACGTCCCTTGATCTCGATGACGAGCGGTACGCGTCCGGCGACCAGCTTCAGCATCTGCCTGAGGGTAGGGATCTTGTCCGAGGTGCCGCCGACGGCAAGCATGCCGAGTTCTGCCGAGGTGCGCTCGCGCACATCGCCCTTGATGCCGCAAAGGCGTTCAAGATCGTGATCGTGAAACACGACCGGCACGCTGTCTGCGGCAAGCTGCAGATCGCATTCGATAGCAAATCCCGCCTCGACGGCGCGGGAAAAGGCCGAGAGCGTGTTCTCCCAGACGGTCTTGTTCATGTCGTGATAGCCGCGGTGGGCGACTGGCACGTCCTTGATCCAGGCGGCAGTGGTCATGCTTTGATCTCGATGATGGCGTCGATTTCCACCGATGCATTGAGCGGCAATGCCGCCATGCCGACGGCGGCGCGGGCGTGCTTGCCGGCGTCGCCAAGGATATCGGCGACCAGGTTGGAGGCGCCGTTGATGACGAGGTGCTGCTCCGTGAAGTCTGGCATGGAGGCGACGAAACCGTTGAGCTTGAGGATGCGGCGAATGCGCCCGAGATCTCCACCGAGCGCTGCCTTAGCCTGGGCAAGGATGTTGATGGCGCAGAGTTCGGCGGCGCGCTGGGCACCCGCGACATCGACGTCACGCCCCACCAGGCCCGTGACCGCAACTTTGCCGTTTTCGATCGGCAACTGTCCGGAGAGATAGAGCGTGTTGCCGCTGATCGTATAGGGTACATAGTTTGCAGCGGGCGCGGCCGCTGCCGGCAGGACGATGCCCTTCTCCTTCAGGCGGTTCTCAATGGCTTCAGACATGATCGACTCCCAGTGTTTGTTGTAAACGGCTTGAAAATCCGGCATTCAAAGAGGCATAGCCTTGCTGGATGGCGTTCATATAACACCCTCGGTGAGTCCAACAGGAGATAATGAATGATCTACCATGGACGCGCAGCGATCCTTGCCTTCGGAGTGGCCGCGGGAGCGTCCGGGCCGGCACTGGCCGGTGTCGAAGGCGCCGCGGGACTGCTCCCGCATCGCGCGGTCTACGATCTGAAGCTGAAGGACGCCTCGGACCGTTCCGGTATCGAGGGACTGAACGGACGTATGGTCTACGAGTTCACCGGATCCGCGTGTACCGGCTTCACCACCAACTTCCGTTTCGTGACACGCATCAACACCGGCGAGGACACCCGACTCACCGACCAGCAGACGACGACATTCGAAGACACCGAAAAGGGTGAGTTCCGCTTCGAGACGAAGTCCTTCACGGACGAGCAACTGGACAAGGAAGTGAGCGGGGCCGCAATGGAGGCGGATTCGAAAGTGAAGGTGGCGATCGATCTCCCTGATCCGCGGGAGGTTGAGCTGACAGCGAGCGCTTTCCCGACCGAACACATGCTGGAAGTCATCCGGAATGCCCGCAACGGAAATCGCTTCTTCGAAGCCCGCATCTTCGACGGATCGGAGAACGGTGACCAGAGCATGATCACCAATACGGTGATCGGGCCCCAGCAGCAGCCGCAGAAGGAGGATGCAGGGGACGCCGCGAAGGCAGGCGAGTTCGCCGATGCGGCGTATTGGCCCGTCTCGATCGCGTATTTCAACGACGGCGGGTCGGGTGACACGACTCCGGTCTATTCCATGTCATTCAAGCTTTACGATAACGGTATTACGCGGGACCTCACCATGGATTATGGCGACTTCGTCCTCAGCGGAAGCCTTTCGAGGTTAGACCTCCTCGACAAGCCGAATTGTGACCAGACCAAACCGCGTCCGTAGAGATTAACCGGCCGCCTTCCATGAAGGGGAACGCGCATGAGCATTGAATTCCTCCTGACGTCACTCGTGATCGTTGCCTCGCCTGGCACCGGTGTCCTTTACACGCTGGCGGCAGGCCTCTCGCGTGGCGCAAGGGCCAGCATCGTCGCGGCACTGGCCTGCACGCTAGGGATCGTCCCGCATATTGCCGCAGCCGTGACCGGTCTCGCGGCCGTCCTGCATGCCAGCGCACTCGCCTTCGAGATCATCAAGTATCTCGGCGTCGCCTACCTGCTCTACATGGCCTGGCGAACGATCATGGATCGCGGGACGCTCAGTGTCGACGAGGAGCGCGCGCCGCGTTCGCTTCGCCAGACGATCGTGGACGGCATCCTTCTCAACATCCTGAACCCGAAGCTTTCGATCTTCTTCTTCGCCTTCCTGCCGCAGTTCGTCAGCCCGACGCAGGCCGGCGCGCTGCCAAAGATGCTGGTGCTGAGTGGCGTGTTCATGGCGCTCACCTTCATCGTCTTCGTCGGCTATGGCGTCTTTGCTGCGCTGATGCGGCGACACGTGATCTCACGCCCTGCGGTGGTCACCTGGATGCGTCGCACGTTCGCTGCGGCCTTCGTGGCCATGGGCGCGAAGCTGGCGCTGGCCGAGCGCTGAGCGCGGCACAGGCCTTGCCGTTCCGCCTCGCGACCGCTATTGCGGCGCCCGAAGGATCGGGTTGAAGAATGTCAGGCACAAACAGCGAGCGCGAACTCATAGCCGAAGGTCCGGCCATTATCCTGGTCGAGCCTCAACTGGGCGAAAATATCGGCATGGTGGCGCGCGCCATGGCCAATTTCGGTCTCGCCGAACTGCGGCTGGTCAACCCACGTGATGGCTGGCCAAGCGAGAAGGCGCGCTCGGCAGCTTCCAAGGCCGACCATGTAATCGACCAGACCCGCGTTTTCGAGACCCTGGAGGAGGCAATCCAGGATCTGAACTTCGTCTATGCCACGACCGCAAGGGAGCGCTACGGCTTCAAACCTGTCCGGTCGCCGGTTGTCGCGGCAACCACGCTGCGTGAGAAATTCAGGGCAGGGGAGAAGACCGGCATCCTCTTCGGCCGCGAGCGTTGGGGCCTAACCAACGAAGAGGTGGCGCTGGCAGACGAAATTGTCACTTTTCCCGTCAATCCGGCATTCGCGTCGCTGAACATAGCGCAGGCGGTTCTGCTGATGTCCTATGAGTGGATGAAGACCGGTCTGGATGACGTGGCGGCCACACCCTTCCAGCCTGTCGAGCAGCGGCCGTCAACCAAGGAGCAGGTCTTTGGCCTGTTCGAGCATCTGGAAGAGGCACTCGATGCGCGCGGCTATTTTCATCCGCCGGCGAAGAAGCCGAAGATGGTCGACAATCTCCGCGCCGTCATTTCGCGCCGCGGCTTCAGCGAGCAGGAGATCAGCGTCTTTCGCGGGGTGATCTCGTCGCTGGACCGGTTCCCGCGGCGATGGTCGAAGAAGACCGGCAGCGCCGGGGAGGCGCCGGAGAATGACGACGACTGATCCGAAGCCGGTGCTGATGTTCGATTCGGGCATCGGCGGTCTTACGGTCCTGCGCGAGGCGCGGGTGCTGATGCCGGAGCGTCGCTTCGTCTACGTCGCGGACGATGCCGGCTTTCCCTATGGCGGCTGGGACGAGGAGCAGTTGCGCGAGCGGATCGTCACCCTGTTCGGCGATCTCGTCGCGCAGTACGATCCGGAGATCGCGGTCATCGCTTGCAATACGGCCTCGACCCTCGTGCTTGGCGACCTGAGGTCTGCCTTCCGACAGACCCCCTTCGTGGGAACCGTACCGGCAATTAAGCCGGCTGCCGAGCGGACCCGATCCGGCCTCATCTCTGTGCTCGCCACGCCGGGGACCGTTAAGCGACAGTACACCCGAGATCTCATAGGCGACTGGGCCTCAAAGGTGCATGTGCGCCTCGTAGGCAGCGAGCGTCTTGCCGGACTGGCCGAAACCTATATGCGCGAAGGCTTCGTCGACGAGTCAGCCGTCCGAGACGAGGTCGCCCCGTGTTTCATTGAGCAGGACGGGCGCCGAACCGACATCGTCGTCCTTGCCTGTACGCACTATCCCTTCCTGGTCAACCGGATGCGCAAGACCGCGCCCTGGCCGGTCGACTGGATCGATCCTGCCGAGGCAATCGCGCGGCGGGCGTTGTCGCTGCTGCCGAAGGAGCGGCGGCCGCACGAGCCGATCCCGACGGAACCGGACATCGCGGTCTTCACTTCCGGCAGCCCGGATCCCGCCATCCGGCGGCTGATGCAGGGCTTCGGCCTGAGGGCCTGAGGAAGGATTGCGGGCATCGCTGAGTGGCCGTGCGGGAAACGCGCTTGCAAAGGGACGGGTTAGATGGCTTGCTCGGTTCCAACCGTATGGGAGTTGCCGCATGTCGCTTGAGCACTGGCTTGCCTTCGTCGCCGCGTCGGCCGTTCTTCTGGCTATTCCCGGCCCGACGATCCTGCTCGTCATCTCCTACGCGCTCAGTCACGGCCGCAAGGTCGCGACGGCAACGGTCGCGGGCGTTGCGCTCGGCGATTTCACCGCCATGACCGCGTCGATGCTCGGGCTCGGCGCACTGCTTGCCACGTCCGCGGCGCTGTTCACCGTCCTGAAATGGGTTGGCGCCGCTTATCTCATCTACCTCGGGATCAAGCTCTGGCGGGCGCCGGTCTCCGAGCGGGCTGCGGATGCGACCGACACGGAGGCCGGCTCAACGCAGCCGCTCCGCATTTTTCTGCATACCTATGCCGTCACTGCGCTGAATCCGAAGAGCATTGTCTTCTTCGTCGCCTTCCTGCCGCAGTTTCTCAACCTTTCGAGGCCGCTCTTCGTGCAGATGATCATCTTCGAGGTGACCTTCCTCACACTCGCAACACTGAACGCTGCGCTTTATGGCCTGCTCGCCGCCATGGCGCGCAACACGATTCGCAAGCCCAAGGTCCAGAGGATCGTGAACCGGACAGGCGGATCTCTGATGATCGGGGCAGGCCTGCTGTCGATCGGGTGGAAGCGCGCGGCTGCCTAGTCAGATTTCCCCGCGACCGGATGTCGTGCGCGAGGCGGGGCAAACGTCATAGCGGGAAAGGAGAACTTCCATGACTGACATCGCACTCCTGACCTTCATCGCTGTATCGTTCATCGGCATCGCAACCCCCGGTCCGACAGTGCTGCTTGCGCTGACCAACGGCTCACGATACGGGCTGCGACAGGCGCTGCCGGGCATGGCGGGCGCTGTCCTGTCGGACTTTGTCCTGATCGGAGCTGTGGGTCTCGGACTGGGGACACTCTTGGCTGCATCTGAATTCTGGTTCAGCGTTGTCAAATGGATCGGCGCAGCCTACCTGGCGTTCCTCGGCATCTTGCTGCTGCGATCGAAAGGATCATTCGAGATCGGCGACGAGACGTCGTTGCGCAGTCCAATGAGACCTGCCTCCATTTTCCTGAAGAGCTTCCTCGTGGCGATTACGAATCCCAAGGGCTATCTGTTCTTCTCGGCCTTTCTGCCGCAGTTCATCGTGCCGGATGCGTACCAGCTTTCTCAGTATGCGGTGCTCGCCCTCGTCTTTGCACTGATCGACTTCGTGGTGATGTTCGCCTACGCCCTGCTGGGATCGCGAGCCGTGCATCTGTTGAAGCGCGACGGTGCGCTGTGGTTGGAGCGTGCCTGCGGTGGCGCTCTGCTTGCGCTGGCAGGTTCGCTAGCGCTTTATCGCAGGGCAACCTAGGCATTCCGAGTGAGGGTTCGTTCGCAGCCGAAGCAAAGCCTGTGCATTTCCATAGGGAGGGGGCGCAGCGAAGCCCTGAACCTGCTAAGGAACGGGAGTCGCACTCGCGTCACCATCCAGAGACTGAGCATACGGGGTAAGTGCATTGCAGGTCGGTATCGATATGGGGACCGTGTCCGGGGGCGCTCCGGCCAAGCTCGATATCGAGGAGCTTCTGGCGACGCGCCTTCTGGTGCAGGGCAATTCCGGTTCGGGCAAGTCCCATCTTCTACGGCGGCTGCTGGAGCAGTCGGCGCAATGGGTGCAGCAGGTCATCATCGATCCGGAAGGCGACTTCGTCACGCTGGCCGACAAGTACGGACATATCGTCGTCGATGGTGATCGGACTGAGGCTGAACTGATCGGCATCGCCACCCGTATCCGCCAGCACCGCGTCTCCTGCGTCCTCACCCTCGAGGGCCTCGACATCGAGGAACAGATGCGGGCCGCCGGAACCTTCCTGAACGGCCTGTTCGACGCCGATCGCGAGTACTGGTACCCGGTACTGGTCGTGGTCGACGAGGCGCAGATGTTTGCGCCTTCGGTCGGCGGCGATGTCTCGGAAGAGGTCCGCAAGATGTCGCTCGGAGCGATGACCAACTTGATGTGCCGCGGTCGAAAGCGGGGATTGGCCGGCGTGATTGCGACGCAGCGCCTTGCCAAGCTGGCGAAGAATGTGGCGGCGGAAGCGTCCAACTTCCTGATGGGCCGCACCTTCCTCGATATCGACATGGCGCGGGCCGCCGATCTGCTCGGCATGGACCGCCGGCAGGCGGAGATGTTTCGCGACCTGAAGCGCGGCAATTTTGTCGCCCTTGGTCCAGCCTTGTCGCGTCGGCCGCTGCCGATCGTGATCGGCCCGGTGGAAACGTCGGCGCGGTCCTCCAGCCCGAAGCTGATGCCGCTGCCGGATGCGCCCCAGGACGTCGAGGACCTGATCTTCACGCCCGATCCGGAGGAGTTCACCCGGCCGATGGTGCGGCGTGCACCGCCAGCGCCGCGTCCGACCACGGACATCCTCGCGGAACTGTCTCGATCCGCACCGGCTGCAGGACCCGTGCCGCAGGAGTCAGGCCGTCCGACGCAGCCGGAGCTTTCGCCCGAGGAGCGGGAGGAGCGCCTCAATGCGGTTCTCTCGGAAATCATCGACGACCCGCAGGCTGCCTATCGCACAGATGCAGCGCTGTACCAGGATTTCCTGGTACGGGCGCGAATGCGCAGGCTACCCGGTGCGCCCATGGGAATGAGCGACTTTCGCCGGCGCGTGGCGATCTCGCGGGCAGGGGTGGACAAGGAGACGGCGGAGACCGAGGGTTGGCAGACGGCGCTCGAGTTGTCGGTCCGGGTTTCGGACGATCTGCAGGGCGTCTTCCTGATGCTCGCCAAGGCGGCGCTGCTCGCGGAACCCTGTCCGTCCGACATGCGCATCGCCAAGGCTTACGGTACTCATTCCGCCCGTCGCGCCCGGCGCCTGCTCGGCTATTTTGAGGAGCAGGGGCTGATCGTGGTCCATACGGATTTTGGTGGTAAGCGGATCGTCGCCTTTCCCGATCTCGACGTTCAGACCTGCCCCGGTGCGCCCGACGCGCCTGATGCTGAGCCGGTGGCGCGGCAGGACGCGGCGGAGTGACATCGTTTCGAGGCCGCCCTAAAGCTGTATGAGGTAAGCCCCGTAGAGAAAGTCAGGCCCGCGGATGTCCTGGCGCGGGCTGGCCGTTCAGGACTACTCGGCAGCCGTTACCTGGGAGGGCTTGGCGCGCGTTGCCCACAACGAGCCGATGATGCCCGCGGCGAGAATGGCCAGCGTCACCCCGAGCGATACCACCGGCGGGATTTTCGTGAGGCCCAGCATGTCTGCGACGAAGATCTTGGAGCCGATGAAGATCAGGACAACCGACAGCGCGTACTTGAGATAAGCAAAGCGGTGGATCAGGGCTGCGAGCGCGAAATACAGGGCGCGTAGACCGAGGATCGCGAAGATGTTCGACGTGTAGACGATGAAGGGATCCGTGGTGATGGCAAAGATCGCCGGGATCGAATCGACCGCAAAGACGAGATCCGCGAACTCGATGAGGATCAGCGCCAGCATCAGCGGCGTAAGATAGGTCTTCAGCTTGCCTGTCTTCGGATCCGGCTCGCGGACGAGAAACCTCTCGCCGTGCATGCGGTCGGTGACCGGCAGGCGCTGGCGCAGCACCTTCAAGACCGGATTGCTCTCCACATCATAGGGCTCGCTACTCGAGAACAACATCTTGATGCCGGTGATGATCAGGAAGGCGGCGAAGAGGTAGAGAACCCAGCCGTAGTTCTCGACGACAGCCGCACCGGCCGCGATCATGATGCCGCGCAGGACGATTACGCCAAGGATGCCGTAGAGCAGGACCCGGTGCTGATATTGGCGGGGGATCGAGAAATAGCCGAAGATCATCGCGATGACGAAGATATTGTCCATCGCCAGGCTTTTCTCGATGACGAAGCCGGTGAGGTATTCCAGGCTGGCCTGTTGACCGAACTGGCTCCAGACGAAGCCGGCGAAGAGAATGCCCAGCGTCATGTAGAAGCCGGACATCAGGAGGCTCTCCCTGATGCCGATCTCCTTGCTCTTCTTGTGGAGAACGCCGAGATCAAGTGCAAGCAGAGCAATGACGGCGGTGATGAAGGCGAGCCACATCCAGACGGCGGCTCCCTGGAAGTCTACCCAGAGGAAATCCATGACATTGTCCATGCCGGATCAAGTTGATGGGTAGAGCACCGACATCACGGTCGATCCGGCGATACACGTCAGAGGGGCCCGGTGCTGGCGGGCGAGATGGGAAGTCGTCCGGGGCCGTTCAAGAGGCGTCGGGAGGATTTTTTGCAGATACCGTTAGTGGAGGACGCGGCAGCTTTCGGCTAGAGCGGCGCTCTCATTCGGCTCTCGCTGTTGACAATCGCGCTACTTCCTCATAAAGACCCGCCAGCACCGGGTGGCAACGCCCGGTGTTTCATTTGACATGTCCCGTGGTTTTCTCCGGACGCTTTCGTGAGAAACCTGTCAGGACTTCTAAATCGAAGTCCAGAGGAGGGCGTGTTTCCTTGAACCGGCTTGGTAACAAGCTGGTGCAACGTGTTGAGAAGGAAATACGATGAGCAAGCGCGCATCATCCAAGTACAAAATCGATCGCCGCATGGGCGAAAACATCTGGGGTCGTCCGAAGTCCCCGGTCAACCGCCGCGAGTACGGCCCGGGCCAGCACGGCCAGCGCCGCAAGGGCAAGCTTTCCGACTTCGGCGTACAGCTGCGCGCCAAGCAGAAGCTGAAGGGCTACTACGGCGACGTTCGTGAAAAGCAGTTCCGTGCGATCTACGACGAAGCCAACCGCCGCAAGGGCGACACCGGCGAGAACCTGATCGGCCTGCTCGAGTCGCGTCTCGACGCGATCGTCTACCGCGCCAAGTTCGTTCCGACCATCTGGGCTGCACGCCAGTTCGTCAACCACGGCCACGTGACCGTCAATGGCGTTCGCGTCAACATCGGTTCCTACCGTTGCAAGCCGGGCGACGTCGTCGAAGTTCGCCAGAAGTCGAAGCAGCTGGTTTCGGTTCTGGAAGCGGTCCAGCTCGCCGAGCGTGACGTTCCGGATTACATCGATGCCGATCACAGCAAGATGGTCGCCACCTTTGTTCGCGTTCCGAGCCTCTCGGACGTGCCGTATCCGGTCATCATGGAACCGAACCTCGTCGTCGAGTTCTACTCGCGCTAATGGAAGAGCTCGCGACGCGGGCCCGTCCTTTCTGTCTCGAAAGCCGCGTCAGTTCGACGCGGCTTTTTTCATGGCCTGCAGCGTGGAATCCAGCGACTGCGCCGTTGCGACCGGAGCTTCCCTGGGTCCCTGATCCATGCGGTTCCAGGCGTCGAGCCCGGCGATCTTGTAGGCCTCCGCCAGCGTCGGGTAATTGAAGGTGTTCTCGACGAAGTAGTCGACGGTTCCCTTCAGGTTGAGCACCGCCTGGCCGATATGAACGAGCTCGGTGGCGCCTTCGCCGATGATGTGGACGCCAAGCAGACGGCGGGTCTTGCGCGAGAAGATCATCTTCAGGAGGCCTGTTTCCAGCCCCATGATGTGGCCGCGCGACGTTTCCCGGAAATGCGCCACGCCCGTCTCATAGGGGATCTTCCGGGCGATGACCTCTTCCTCGGTGAGGCCGCAGGTCGAGATCTCCGGCACCGCGTAGATACCATAGGGAAAGTATTGGGGCGGTTCGCTCGCCGGTGCGCCGACGGCATGTCGCGCGGCGATGCGGCCCTGTTCCATGGAGGTGGAGGCGAGGCTCGGAAAGCCGACGATGTCGCCGGCAGCATAGATGTGCGGCACGGACGTCTGAAAAGTTTCCGGATTCACTTTCAGCCGGCCGCGGCTGTCGGCTTCCAGTCCGCAAGCTTCCAGGTTTAGTTCGCCGACGGCGCCGACGCGCCCGGCGGCGAACAGCACCATTTCCGAATGCAGGACGCGGCCGTTGTTCAGTTCCACCCGGCACTTTCCGCCGGCTTCCCGCTCGATCTTCTCAGCCGTCTGGCCGAAGATCAGCTTCATGTTGCGGTCGCGGAGCTGGTAGGTGAAGTCCTCGACGATCTCGCGGTCGATGAAGTCGAGCATGGTGGAGCGTGGTTCAACGACGGATACCTGGGTGTCAAGGGCGCTGAAGATCGACGCATACTCGATGCCGATAACGCCGGCGCCGATAACCACGAGAGATCGCGGCACAGTGTCGATGTCCAGGAGTTCATCACTGTCGATGATCGCCTCGCCGTCGAACGGGATATGGGACGGACGATAGGGTTTCGTCCCAACTGCCAGCAGGATCGACGTCCCGCTTACCCGCTGCAGCTCACCGTCCTCCCGCGTCACCTCCAGCGTATGCGGATCCACAAAGCGAGCCGCGCCATGGAGTTGCTGCACGCGGTTGCGGGCGAACTGATGCTCCAGGACCTGGACTTCGTGGTCGAGCGTGATCAAGAGACGCTGGCGGAGGTCTGCCGCATCGATGTGCTGCTTCACGCGGTAGGACTGCCCGTAGAAGCCGCGCTCGCGCCAACCGGTGAGGTTGAGCGCCGTCTCGCGCAGTGTCTTCGACGGGATGGTTCCCGTATGTACTGACACGCCACCCACGCGCCTGCCCTTTTCGATGACCAGGACACTCTTTTCCAGCTTTGCTGCCTGGATTGCGGCACGGCGTCCGGCCGGTCCGCTGCCGACGACGATGAGGTCGTAGTGGTTCATCAAATGCTCCGGTTGTTGTGCGCGGCGAGAAGACGCCAGCCCCTGACCATATCAGCGGTGTCTTACGGATTGATTGAAGCTGGTGGAGTTCAAACTGCCGGCGCCGCGCTTTGTTCGCGCTTCCCACATTGGCCTCAGATCAGCCGCAAGCCCTTCAGGCTCGCATGGCCTTCCTTGCCGATGATGATGTGATCGTGGACGGTGATGCCAAGGGGTTTGGCCGTATCGATGATCGTCTTCGTCATGTCGATGTCGGCGCGCGACGGAGTGGGATCGCCACTCGGATGATTGTGGACGAGGATGATCGCGGTGGCGGACAACTCCAGGGCCCGGCGCACAACCTCGCGCGGATAGACCGGTGTATGATCGACTGTCCCGCGGCCCTGCACCTCGTCAGCGATCAGCGCATTGCGCTTGTCGAGAAAGAGGATCCGGAACTGCTCCCGCGCCTCATAGGCCATTGCGGCATGGCAGTAGTCGATGACCGAGGACCAGGAGGAGAGCACCTGCTTGCCGCGCAGCTCGCTTTTCAGCATGCGATGCGCGACCGTAGAGACGAGTTTCAGATCATGAGCAACGGCTTCGCCGACGCCGCTCACTTCCTGCAGGAGCGCAGCCGGTGCCCCGAAGACTCCGGCGAGATTGCCGAAACGTTCAATCAGCGCCTTGGCGATCGGCTTGGTGTCACGCCGCGGGATGAGGCGGAAAAGCAGGAGCTCCAGGATTTCGTAGTCGGCGAGGGCGGCGTCGCCGTGTTCGCGGTATCGGGCGCGAAGACGATCGCGATGGCCGTGGTAGTGTGCCTGCTTTTCGTCCCGCGGCAGCAGGTCGCTCTTCTTCAGGGAAGCCGACTTCGGTGCCTGCTCCGCAAAGAAACCGCGCTCGTCCGCCTCCTCGTCCATGGCAGGCGCATTGCCGTCATGTGGAGGGGCGGGGCGGTTCGTCATGCGCTACCTCTTGAGCGGTGGCAAACCCGGGCGGTCGAGGCCGGCCGGGGAGAGGGTGAAGATTTCGCAGCCGGTCGCGGTCACGCCGACGGCATGCTCGTACTGGGCCGACAGCGAGCGATCACGCGTCACGGCGGTCCAGCCATCCGAAAGGACTTTCACATGCGGCTTCCCGAGATTGATCATCGGCTCGATGGTGAAGATCATGCCCTCCCGCAGTTCCGGGCCCTCGTCGGCACGACCATAATGCAGGATGTTCGGCGTATCATGGAACAGCCGTCCGACACCGTGGCCGCAGAAATCGCGCACCACCGAACACCGCTCGGCTTCCGCATAGGTCTGGATCGCCTGGCCGATTGCTCCTGTGCGCGCGCCCGGACGAACCGCCTCGATACCCCGCATCAGGCATTCATAGGTGACTTCCAGAAGCCGTTCGGCGGCACGCTTGATCTGCCCGACGGGGTACATGCGGCTGGAATCACCGTGCCAGCCATCAAGAACATAAGTGACGTCGATGTTGACGATGTCGCCTTCCTTCAGCGGCTTTTCGTCCGGCATGCCGTGACAGACAACGTGATTGATGGAGGTGCAGACGGAATACTTGTAGCCGCGATAGTTCAATGTCGCGGGCAGGGCGCCATGGTCCATGCCGAATTCGAAGACGAAGCGATCGATGGTGCTGGTGGTGACGCCCGGTTTCACGATGGCAGCCAGCTCGTCCAGGCAGCGCGCCGTCAGGAGACCGGCCTTGCGCATGCCGGCGAAGTCGTCTGCGCTGTAGAGCCGGATCGCGCCCGTGTTCTTGAGGGGGGCGTCGACCGCATCTATGTAGTTCACCATCCGGATGCTCTCACAATTTCTACGTTCATAATGCAGGCGGGCCAGCTTCGTCCATGGCGATCAGGTCCGTGGCGACGATTTCCTGTGGCGTCACCCGGCATCGCAGCACGTATGCCTCCACGCCGCGGGCGGCTGCACGCCGGAAGGCTGCCGCATAGCGCGGATCGAGATCGCTGCAAAGCCTCAGACGATCACAATCCTGCCGCTGAACGACGTAGAGCATCACCGCCCGGTGACCTGCCTCGGCCATGTCGCCAAGTTCCTCCAGATGCCTTGCGCCGCGGGTCGTCACGGTGTCGGGAAACTCCGCAAGGCCCAGTGCTCGCATGAAGTGGACGTTCTTCACCTCGACATAGCAATGGGGACGACCGGAGCCGCTGAGAAGAAAATCGATGCGCGATCTTGTTCCATAGCGTTGCTCGCGGCGAAGGCTTCCGTAGCCGCGGAGATCAGGCACCAGGCCCGCGACGAGTGCTTCTTCGGCGATCCGGTTGGCGAAGGCGGCATTGATGCCGACAAGGGTTCCGTCCGCCTCCACCATCTCCAGCATATGCCGGTACTTGCGCGTTGGGCTGTCGTGCAGTGACATCCAGATTGGTGAACCGGGGGTGGTCAGGCCACGCATGGAGCCTGTGTTCGGGCAGAAACCGGTAACCGGCGTGCCGTCGTCGACCAGCGCGTCGAACAGGAAACGCTTGTAGCGCTGCACGAGGGTCGCGCGAACCAGTGGCGGATCAAAGATCATCGATCGGCGTCAGACGCGCTCCAGCACATAGGTTCCGGGCGCATCGGCAATGGCGTTGAGCGCAGAACCACCAGGAGTGCGAGCATCGACGCGCTCCTTGTTGCGCTTTTCGATCCACGCGTGCCAGTGCGGCCACCAGGAGCCTTTGGTCTCCTTGGCCTTGGCGACCCAGTCCTCGAATTTGCCGTGCGGCTTGCCGTTCGTCCAGTACTGGTACTTCTGCTTATCGGGAGGATTGACGACGCCTGCGATATGCCCGGACCCGCTAAGGACATATTCGACGGGTCCCCCAAACAGGGCGGAGCCCTTGAAGACGGACCGCGGCGGAGCGATGTGATCTTCCTTCGTGGCGAGGTTGTAGACGGGGACCTTGACGTCCTTCAACGACAGGACCCTTCCACCAAGCTTCATCTCGCCCTTGCTGAGCGTGTTGTCGAGATAGCAGTTGCGCAGATAATAGGCGTGGTTGGCGGCCGCCATCCGGGTGGAATCGGCGTTCCAGTAGAGCAGGTCGAAGGGCAGGGGCTCCTTTCCCATCAGGTAATTGCTGACGACATAGGGCCAGATCAGCTCCGAAGCGCGTAGCATGTTGAAGGCGTTCGCCATCCGCGAGCCTTCGAGATAGCCCGATTTGCTCATCTGCTTCTCGATCGCTGCCAGTTGTTCCTCGTCGACGAAGACCTTGAGGTCACCTGCAAGGGTGAAATCCACCTGCGTGGTCAGGAAGGTGGCAGAGGCGATCCGACGGTCCTTCCTCTGCGCATGGAGAGCGAGAGTCGCCGCCAACAACGTGCCGCCGACGCAATAGCCGATGGCGTTGACCTGCCGCTCGCCGGTCGCCTTTTCGACGGTCTCGAGCGCGAATTCCACGCCCTCCTCGATATAGGCCTCCCAGTCCTTCTGCGCATGCCGCTCGTCCGGGTTGACCCAGGAGATGACGAAGACGGTATGACCCTGGTCGACGCACCACTTGATGAAGCTCTTCTGCGGCGTCAGGTCGAGGATGTAGAACTTGTTGATCCAGGGCGGGACGATCAGCAACGGCCGCTTGAGAACCGTTTCGGTCGAAGGGTCGTACTGGATCACCTCGCAGACTTCGCTCTGGGCGATCACCTTTCCGGGTGTCATCGCGAGGTTTTCGCCGATCTTGAATTGCTTGTGGTCCGTGTGGCGAAGGCGCAGTTCTCCACCGCCGGCGGCCATATCCTCCGCCAGCATGCGCATGCCTTCAACCAGATTCGCCCCACTGGTCGCGACGGTATGACGATAAACTTCCGGGTTAGTGAGGGCGAAGTTGGCCGGCGACAGGGCGGCCGTCAGTTGTCGGACGTAGAAGGTTGCCTTAATGCGCGTATGGTCGTCGAGACCGTCCGCTTCCGCCACCAGCTTCTCAGCCCAGGAACTGGTGACCTGATAAGCCTGCCGAAGGAACGCGAAGAACGGGTTCTTCGTCCAATCCTCGTCGGCAAATCGCTTGTCCTTGGGCAAGGTATCAGGCTCGATGACCGGCTGACCGGTCATCTGCGCCAGGGTCCTGGTCCATATGCCCATGTAGCTTGAAAGGAGGAGGGTTTGTGCCTCCAGAGCCCGCGTCGGGTCCGAGACCCAGTATTGGGCCACCTCCGCGAGGGTCTTGACGAGATCGGTCACCGGGTCGGCAGCATGGTCCGGCACCTCGCCCCCGTCGTGTGCTGCGAGCCACTGCGCGGCAGCCTGCCCGAGATGTTCCAGGGCACGGGCAAGGTTGATGGCGAGCGTATGGGGATCCTTGACGACATAGGGCTCAACGGACTTTGGATCGAAACCCGGAAATTCACCGGGACCGCCTTCCGCTCCCTCGCTCTTCTTGACCAACTGCTCCTCCCCAAGGCCAGTTCTTGTTATTTGATTTCTTTTGTACATTGTGCCCCAAAACGAATACAAGTGCCAGCGAGACGCGCGGCAAAATGCGTCACAGCACCAAGGCCGGGTAAGGCAGAAGACATGGAAAAGAGCAGGTTTCTGGCGGCAGTCATGCCGCGTCTGTCGGCGATCGGCGCGCTGACGATTCTCGTGGCGGGATGCAACAGCTTCGCACTCGACGACGGGATCCCGAATACCGCGCCTGCTGCGACCGTCGTTTCCGACGCCCCTCCGCCGCCACAGGGGCCTCTTGCCAAGCGGGACAGCGGCACCTATCCCACGTTCGACCAGACGCTGAAGGCGGCCAATGTCCAGATCGGTGACGAGGAGGCTGCTGGATCGGAAGCGACGCTTTCGGCGCTTGCCGCGGCG
This sequence comes from Pseudorhizobium flavum, assembly GCF_902502825.2. The sequence continues at coordinate 2,084,014 of NZ_LR723670.1, read as the reverse complement.
CGTGCCAACGGAACGGTGACCGAAGCCGAGTACCAGCGCCGTCTTGCGGAGCTGCGGCGGCTGGCAGCGGAACACGCACGCGAAGCCGAAGCGGCGATCGCCAATTAGCACTTGCCTTCGGGGCTTTTTGGCCGCAAATCACCAAATTGCCGGAAGGCAGATCCTTGCGCTCTCAATTGATTGCGCGTGCTTCACGAGGAATGTCATGGAAGAGTTCCATAAAGTTCGCAGATTGCCACCCTACGTGTTCGAACAGGTCAACCGTTTGAAGGCAAGCGCGCGAGCGGCGGGAGCCGACATCATCGACCTCGGCATGGGGAACCCGGACCTTCCTACCCCGAAGAACATCGTCGACAAGCTCTGCGAAGTCGTTCAGGACCCGCGTACGCACCGTTATTCCTCCTCCAAGGGCATTCCGGGCCTCCGTCGCGCGCAGGCCGCCTATTACGCACGCCGCTTCGGTGTAAAGCTCAATCCTGAGACGCAGGTGGTGGCGACCCTTGGCTCCAAGGAGGGGTTTGCCAATATGGCGCAGGCCATCACTGCGCCGGGCGACGTGATCCTGTGCCCCAACCCGACCTATCCCATCCACGCCTTCGGCTTCCTAATGGCTGGCGGCGTGATTCGCTCGATGACCGTCGAACCGGACGAGAGTTTCTTTCCGCCCCTCGAGCGGGCGGTTCGCCACTCCATCCCGAAGCCATTGGCGCTGATCATCAATTACCCTTCCAACCCGACCGCCCATGTGGCGTCGCTGGATTTCTACAAGGACGTGATCGATTTCGCGCGCAAGCACGACATCATCGTGCTGTCGGACCTTGCCTATTCCGAGATCTATTTCGACGAGAACAATCCGCCGCCGTCGGTGCTGGAGGTGCCCGGTGCCATGGATGTGGCCGTCGAGTTTACGTCGATGTCGAAGACGTTTTCGATGCCGGGCTGGCGGATGGGCTTTGCGGTCGGCAACGAAAGGCTGATCTCGGCGCTGACGCGCGTGAAATCCTACCTCGACTACGGCGCCTTCACCCCGATCCAGGTCGCCGCGACCCACGCACTGAACGGCGATGGTTCCGACATCGCGGAGGTCCGGGCTGTCTATAAGCGCCGGCGTGACGTGATGGTGGAAAGCTTTGGCAAGGCCGGATTCGAGGTTCCGCCGCCGGCCGCGACCATGTTTGCCTGGGCGAAGATCCCGGAGAAGTTCCGGCATCTCGGATCGCTCGAGTTCTCGAAGCTCCTGGTGGAAAAGGCGGATGTGGCCGTGGCTCCCGGCGTCGGCTTCGGCGAGATGGGCGACGACTACGTCCGATTGGCTCTGGTGGAAAATGAGCACCGTATCCGCCAGGCGGCGCGGAACATCAAGAAGTTTCTCTCGAGCGCAGACGAGACCATGCACAACGTGATCTCGCTCAACGGTCGCCGCTAACGGACGGCATGTCCGGAATTCAGGCGGCTCCTGCGGGCCGCCAAACCCCTCCAGAAATCAGGAAATACAAGTCATGGCAGGTGCCCTGAAAATCGGCATTGCGGGTCTCGGTACGGTCGGTTCCTCGCTTGCAAGGATTATCACTGGGCGCGCGAACGAACTCTCGGTGACTTGCGGTCGCGCCATCGAGATAACCGCGGTCAGTGCGCGGGACAGGTCGCGGGATCGGGGCATCGACCTTTCAGGTATGGCGTGGTTCGAATCTGCCGAGGAGATGGCTGCCCGGGCGGACATTGACGTGCTCGTTGAACTGATCGGTGGTGCCGAAGGTCCGGCTGAACGTGCGGTGCGCGCGGCGCTGGATCGTGGCCTCCACGTGGTGACGGCGAACAAGGCCCTTCTTGCGCGCCATGGTGTCGAACTGGCGGCGCTTGCGGAGAAGAAAGGCGTTCTCCTCAACTTCGAGGCGGCCGTAGCGGGAGGCATCCCGGTCATCAAGGCCCTGCGAGAGAGCCTCACCGGAAACCGCATTTCCCGCGTCTACGGCATCATGAACGGGACCTGCAACTACATCCTGACCCGGATGGAGAAGGAGGGCCTGTCCTTCCAGGATTGCCTGACGGAAGCGCAACGTCTCGGCTATGCGGAAGCCGACCCAACCTTCGATATCGAAGGCAATGACACGGCCCACAAGCTCGCGATCCTCACGACGCTTGCTTTCGGGACGCAGATTGCCGCAGACGAGATCTACCTAGAAGGCATCAGCAACATCTCCATCGAGGATATTGAGGCGGCCGCCGATCTCGGCTACCGCATCAAGTTGCTGGGGGTAGCCCAACAGACGGATTCCGGTATCGAGCAACGCGTGCATCCCACCATGGTGCCGCGCGATTCCGTCATCGCTCAGGTCGATGGGGTGACGAATGCTGTTGCCATCGAGTCCGATATCCTGGGCGAACTGCTGATGGTGGGGCCAGGAGCCGGTGGCGATGCGACTGCGTCCGCGGTGCTTGGCGATATCGCAGACATCGCCAAGAGCCGTCCCGGAGAACAGCGCGTGCCGGTGCTGGGCACGCCTGCGGAGGCCCTCGAACCATATCGACGCGCCCGCATGCGCAGCCATGAGGGGGGCTACTTCATCCGGCTTACCGTCGCCGACCGCACCGGCGTCTTCGCCAGTGTCGCTACCCGAATGGCGGAGAACAGCATTTCTCTGGAATCAATCGTACAGCGCGCAAGCTCCACCGCCCCGGCGACGGAAGCCAAGACGATCATTCTCGTGACCCACGCGACGACGGAGGCGTCGGTGCGCAACGCCGTGACCGCCATCAAGGCGGAGGATTATCTAGTAGGCGAGCCACAAGTCATCCGCATCGAGCGCCCGAAGGCGTTCTGACTGCTTCACACCTCCCTTTTGGAGCCGCTTGCGGCGAGCAAAGATCGCTGGCCGAGATGGCTCGAATCACGTTAGATTCGTTGCGAAATCACCTTGCGCGGGGAGGGCGTCAGAGTGGTCTGGAGGGTGTCGGGCAGGGAGCCGTTGCGGCTTTCCTGCGAGGGTGCCAGAATCGTCCTGGCAGAGGCGGCTTCGGTGACGAGTCCGGTTCATGCCAACGACCAAAGGCAGGAGGAGAGCGAAGGAAGCCGGAACTGGGCTGTTTTGCTTGTACTTCTTGTTCCTCCGGCAACAGCCCTGACTGTACTGGCGGCATTCTTGTGACGGGCCTGCAATCGTGGTGCGGACTAGTTCCTAGTTAACCGACGTAATGTGATTCCGTCTGGGCTGCCGATCGGCTAATAAGTCGACATGACAGTCAAGCATCTGCCGCTCATCACGTCCACAGACACGCCGGTCGATCCGGTGCCGAGGGCCTTCCTCGGCGTCGAGCGCTCCGCCTGCGGGCAGCGATGGGTGTCGCGGCTTGATCAGGCTGCGCAGAACCGCGCGCTTGCCATTGCTCAGGTTCACGGCCTTCCCGACCTCGTGGCGCGCGTGCTGGCGGGGCGCGGCGTCGGGCTGGACGAGGCACTGGCCTTCCTCGATCCAACCATCCGCTCGCTGATGCCCGAGCCATACACGCTGACGGATTGTGAGCAGGCCGCCAAGCGAATTGCGCTGGCCGTCGAGCGTGGGGAGAAGGTCGCCATCTTCGGTGACTATGATGTCGACGGTGCTGCCTCTTCTGCCCTGCTCTACCGATTCCTCGCACACTTCGGTGTGACGGCTGAGATCTACATTCCCGACCGCATCTTCGAGGGCTATGGCCCTAACCCGGCCGCGATCCGCCAGCTCGTCCAGAAGGGCGCCGGATTGATTGTCACCGTGGACTGCGGATCGACCAGCCACGAAGCTCTCGATGCCGCCCGGGCGGAGGGTTGCGAGGTCGTGGTCATCGATCACCACCAGCTTGGCCATGAACTTCCCCACTGTCTGGCGCTAGTCAATCCGAATCGCGAGGACGACCTTTCCGGTCAGGGGCACCTGTGCGCGGCCGGGGTCGTCTTCATGGTGCTGGTGGCGACGGCACGCCTGCTCCGCCAGCAGGGACATCCTCGAGCGGCAGGGCTGGATCTGCTTACCTGGCTGGACCTCGTGGCCCTGGCAACGGTTTGCGATGTCGTGCCGCTCAGGGGCCTCAATCGTGCCTTTGTGGTCAAAGGCCTGCTGGCGGCTCGTCACATGAACAACGCCGGACTCGCCGCTCTCCTGCGCAAGGCAGGACTTGGTGGTCCTGTCACACCCTATCATCTGGGCTTCCTGGTGGGACCCCGTATCAATGCGGGAGGGCGCATCAGCGATGCGGCACTCGGCAGCCGGCTGCTGACGCTCGACGACGCGGCGGTAGCCGAGGAAATCGCCGGGCGTCTCGATGAGCTCAACCGCGAACGGCAGGCTATGGAGGCGGCAATGCTCGCCGAGGCCGAGGCGGAGGTCATGGCGGAATACGGAGACGGTGAATCGGCGACTGTGCTGGTGACCGCCCGGGAGAACTGGCATCCGGGCATTGTCGGGCTGCTTGCGGCGCGTCTGAAGGAGAAATTCCGCAGACCTGCCTTCGCGATCGCTTTCGATCCGTCTGGGAAGGGCACCGGTTCGGGCCGCTCCATCAACGGCTTCGACATGGGACGCATGGTGCGTGCCGCGGTCGACGAGGGGCTGCTGGTAAAGGGCGGCGGTCATGCCATGGCGGCAGGACTGACCGTCGAGCGCCACAACCTCGGGCGGCTGCGTGCCTTCTTTGAGGAGAAGGCTGCCGACACGGTCGCTTCGCTTGTCGCCAGTCACGTGTTGAAGATCGATGGAGCGCTCTCGGCATCGGGAGCGACACTCGACATGCTGGACCAGCTCGAAAAGGCCGGCCCCTACGGCTCGGGGCACCCCCAGCCGGTGTTCGCGATACCGTCTCATCGGGTGAGGGATGCGAGGCTGGTGGGGACCGCCCATGTGAAGGTGCAACTGGAGGCGGTCGATGGGTCCCGGCTGGACGGAATTGCGTTCCGATCTGCTGACAGACCGCTGGGCCAGCTGCTTCTTGATTCCCGCGGCAGCCAGATCCACGTTGCAGGCTGCCTGAGCGGCGACCACTGGCAGGGCAACCGGCGAATTCAGCTGCGAATTCTGGATGCTGCGCCAGCGAGCTGATTTGGTTTCTCAGGAAGAAGTGGCACGCCCTAGGGGAGTCGAACCCCTCTTTCCAGAATGAAAATCTGGCGTCCTAACCGATAGACGAAGGGCGCGTGCGCGGTGTGGCGCCCTTATAGTCAGCACCCCTTTTGGCCGCAAGCGTGAATTTTGAATTTCGCAGGAAAAACAGCAAAAATTCCATGGCCAGATGCTGCACGACCCCACCGGGGCTCGAGGCGCGTCTGGTTTGAATTTTAGATAGAGTGATTGAAGGAGTGGCACGCCCTAGGGGAGTCGAACCCCTCTTTCCAGAATGAAAATCTGGCGTCCTAACCGATAGACGAAGGGCGCGTGCGGTGAGCGACCTTATAGAGAGGTGATTTTCATCCCGCAAGCGCGAATCTTGATTGCCTGCAAAAAAATACCGCAATCCGGAGAACGCGGTTTGGTTCAGAGATAAATCAGCCTGATCAGCAACTTAGCGGATTGCCGTCAATGTCCGTCCCGCAGCTTTCGCTCGGGTACGTCGCCGGAGCGCTGAAGACACTGCCGGTGCGGGCGTTTATGCGGCCGCTGGTCATTGCAGGTGCCGGAGCGGCTGTCGCGGGCGCGGCGACCGCCACGTTGCCGGAGAAGATGCTGGCGCTGCCCGCGCGGATGCCGGTGGGTTGAGTGACGACGCCTGCCGCCATTGCATCTCCCGCAAAGGAATCGGGATCGGGTGCCGCCTGAACCCCATCGGCCACCATACCATCCGCGTCGTAAGCCGCGGAGGATGCGGACACCACTGCGGGGTCGGTGTAGCTGCTGGAGGCTGTCTCGCCTGCGTTGGCGCTTCGCCCCTTGGATGCGGCGGTTTCCTTTATTGCCGACTCGTCAGCCGATCCGGACTTGCCGGAGGTCGTGCAGCCGGAGAGGGCGATAGCTGCAGCACCTGCTGCGATGAGCAGCCGCAGGCGACTCGGCCGTTTACCGGAATTTCCAGGCATCATGCCGTTTGCCCCTTCGTTCGAATCAGCCTATAGAGCTTGCCCCCGTTCCGGCGCCGGGAGCAAGGCTCACGATCCAACTACCAGGAGCCGGTATTCTCCATCGACGCCCACGGCTCCGTCGCCGGCAGCGCCTCACCCTTCTGGAGAATCTCGATCGAGATGCCGTCCGGTGAACGGATGAAGGCCATGTAGCCGTCGCGGGGCGGCCGATTGATGGTGACGCCGTTCTCCATCATCTTGCGGCAGAATGCATAGATGTCGTCCACCTCGTAGGCGAGGTGGCCGAAATTGCGGCCTCCCGCATAGTCCTCCGCGTCCCAGTTATAGGTGAGCTCCAGGCAGGGGGCCTTGCGAGCACGTGCCGCCTCGGCGTCTTCAGGCGCCGCCAGGAAGATGAGCGTAAAGCGGCCTTTCTCGTTCTCGATCCGTCGTACCTCCTGGAGTCCCAGCAGATCGGTGTAGAATCGCATCGAGGCATCGAGGTCCCTGATCCGGACCATGGTGTGAAGGTAACGCATGGGCATTGTTCTCCGCTTTCTCTATGCCGGTTCTTATGCTCCCGTCCGTCAGCTACGGACAAGCCTGCAGAGATAGGAACGGGGTGGATAATTCCTAGACGGGGACTTGCGCTGGAGGGTTAACGGGATGTTAATCTCACCTCCAGAATCAGTCTACCGGGGCTGTAGCGCGTAATCGAGGGGCCGACACAGATGGCAGACCGAATGTCAGCGAAGGACATGGCCGGGATCGAGGACCTCTCCGGCGAGGCTGTCGATCTGATTGAAATCACCGGTGTCGTGAAGTGGTTCGACGTGGCGAAGGGGTTCGGCTTCATCGTGCCGGACAACGGCATGCAGGATGTGCTGCTGCATGTCACCTGCCTGCGCCGCGACGGGTACCAGACGATCCTTGAAGGGACGCGCATCGTCGCGCTCATCCACAAGCGCGAACGCGGCTACCAGGCCTTCCGCATCCTTTCCATGGACCAGTCGACGGCCGTGCATCCGCATCAGATGCCGCCGGTGCGCACCCATGTGCAGGTGACGGCGACCAGCGGTTTGGAACGGGCGCTCGTCAAGTGGTTCAACCGGACCAAGGGGTTTGGCTTCCTGACGCGCGGCGAGGGGACGGAGGACATCTTCGTTCACATGGAGACGCTCCGTCGATTCGGGTTGACTGAGCTGCGCCCAGGCCAGGTGGTCCTCGTCCGCTACGGACCGGGCGACAAGGGGTTGATGGCGGCCGAGATTCATCCCGACAATCCCAATCCAATCGGCCGGGCGCACTGATGGGCAGGTGGTCTCTCCGTTTTGCTGGAAGCGCCGTAGCGGCGCTTCTTCTGCTTTTCATGAGCCAGTCCATTGCGCAGACGAGCTTCGAGCAGGAAGACCTGCTGATCCAGACGAAGTCCGGCAAAGTGCACAATTTCACGGTGGAACTGGCGCTGACCGCGGAACAGCGCTCGCAAGGGCTGATGCACCGGGAAAGCATGCCGAAGGATCACGGCATGCTGTTCGATTTCGGCGAGACCCGGCCGGTCTCCATGTGGATGCGCAACACGCCGCTGCCGCTCGACATGCTTTTCATAGAGCGGGACGGGACCATCTCCCATATTCACCGCAAGGCCGTTCCGTTCTCTGAAGCGATCATCGATTCGCGCGGGCCGGTACATTTCGTCCTCGAGTTGAACGGGGGGCGCGCTGCCGCACTCGGGATCGAGGTAGGCGACAGGGCTATGAGCAAGCGGATCGACAGCCGAGACTGACCGGGAACACGGTCAAGACTGTTCCGTTGGATTTTGCAGTTGCGGCCCGGCATCGAAGCGTGTAATCCGCTGGGCAACGTGGAAACGGAGTGTAGCGCAGTCTGGTAGCGCATCTGGTTTGGGACCAGAGGGTCGGGAGTTCGAATCTCTCCACTCCGACCACGTGCCGGACGAGCCCAGCAGTCCGGCATTCAGGGAGCGTCGTTGGAATGTCCGCCAAGATCTATCGTCCTGCGAAAACAGCCATGCAGTCGGGCAAGGCCAAGACCCATCTGTGGGTTCTGGAGTTCGACCAGGAGGCGCCGCTTCGCATCGACCCGATTCTCGGCTACACGTCATCGTCCGACATGCGCCAGCAGGTCCGGTTGACCTTCGAGAGCCAGGAGCAGGCGGAAGCCTATGCGCAGCGCGAAGGCATCCAGTACCGCGTCATCCCGCCGAAGGAAGTCGCACGTCAGGTCGTCTCCTACACGGACAATTTTCGCTATAACCGCATCCAGCCCTGGACGCACTGAGTTCGTCCGCCGGCACAGCCGGCCCCTTAGCTCAACTGGATAGAGCAACTGCCTTCTAAGCAGTAGGTCGCAGGTTCGAGTCCTGCAGGGGTCGCCAAAACTATACCTAACCTGTTGTTTCTGTTAAAGGTGCGACCGCTCAGGGGTGAGGGTGCGACTTACATTCTGTTCGCCACATGTTCTGCCCGAGCCGCCATCGGGTTGGGATGAGATGGCGCTAGGCGTGCCTCCCGTCAAGATGGATTTTCGCCGCCCGGTAACCGGCCTGTGGAAGATCAGGGGCTTGGGGCTAAGGGGGGTAACTCCCAGTGCGGCTTGTCTGCTTCCTTTTCCAAGATGGCCAGGATGCGATCTACTTCGACTGCCAGCGATCTCAGATTGAACGTTTCACCCCAGAAGATCAGATCGCCCGTCGACGGGTTGAGCCATCTGAAATTATCCATAGTATCTAAGCCAGAAACACTTCCTGATCCAATGTTCTTGTCGACATAGATTTTGGCTCTGAGCTGTCCCACCAGCGATCAATCCGCTCATCCATATGTTCGTAGTGGTTTCGCATAGTAACATCACGGAGCGGTGAATCGTCCGAAACTTCAACGCTCTCTCTCAACCGGCGGCGCGCATCAGCGCGCCTTCCCTTGCTTCCCCACAACATCTTGGAGATGTTTGCTCCAGCGGTTAGGATGTTTTGTACCCCGTACCAGACCTGTACGTGGTCATTTTTCTTATGCCCGATCTCCAAGGACTGCACGCCGAGCCAGAAAAATTGGCATTGATCGCGCAACTGCTGTTGAAAAATTCTAAGATGCAGGTTTTCCATGGACCACCTCCGCGTGCAGGAAGTGTTTACCAACGATGGTTTCCGGTCAAGTAGATGATCGGTAGCTCTTATATGTCTGATCATACTGATACCGGTTCAGCCTTTCTGCGACCATCCCAACCTCTGGCTTAGCCTCTGCGACGGCCGGTTGTGTCCGTTCTGCAACAGGCGGTGCAGCTTGCGCCTGACCTTTGTGACTATACTTGACTCCCACATTCATCTTTGTGATCTGATCGCATCGATCATAGAGGATAAACAAATGCGTTTCAGATCAATGTTCTGGCGCCGGAGGCTTATGCTTCTGGCGGGGGTTTCGCTTTGCCTTTCGACGGGTGCGATTGCACAGGATAGTGCCGGAGGCACCGAACTTGAGACCATCGTTCTCGAAGCGGAAAGCGACGACATCCTGGTCCAGGATGGCTACGTCGCCAAAAGCGACCGGATCGGAACGAAGACGGACACGCCGCTCGTCCGGATACCGCAGTCGGTCTCGGTCGTAACCCAGGACCAGATCGAGGACCAGAAGCCGCGGACACTGAATGAGGCGCTAACCTATACGGCCGGGGCGAACCCGACCAATTTCGGCTACGACAGCCGCTATGATGCCTTCTACCTGAGAGGCTTCCCCGCCTACTATACCGGGACCTTCCGTGATGGACTGAAGCAGTTCAACGGCCCCTCTGCATGGTTCCGCACCGAACCCTACGGCCTGGAGGGCGTGACTACCCTCAAGGGGCCGGCGTCATCGCTCTATGGGGTCAGCGGTCCGGGTGGCATCGTCAACATGGTGACGAAGCGGCCGAAGGACGAAGAATTCCGCGAGGTTGAGCTGCTGCTGGGCCAGGACAGCCGCTATCAGGCCGCCGTTGATCTGTCGGGTCCGGTGGATGATGAGGGGAGCCTGCTCTACCGGTTCACGACGGTAGGACGGAAGAGCGACACCCATATCGACGGCTATCCGGACGACACCTTCTATCTCGCCCCTGCTTTCACCTGGAAGCCGGATGAGGACACAAAGTTCACGCTTCTGGGCGAGTATTCGAGGTCCGTGGTGGGGGCGACGGCGTACTACGTCAATCCTTCATTGGGACAGATATCGGACATCTATTCCGGAGATCCGGACTGGAACGACTTCACCACAACGCAGGGCCGGATCGGATACGAATTCGAGCATCGGCTGAACGACGTCGTGACCCTGCGCCAGAACCTTCGCTACCACGAAGTAGATGCGGACCTGAAGTACAGCTATCTCGGAACCTCCTGGTCGCAGTACAAGGAAAAGGTCTCTGCCTTCTCGGTCGACAACATCGCCCAGTTCGAATTCGATACCGGTCCGCTGTCGCATACGGCAATCCTCGGCTTCAACTACAACTGGTGGGACTATTCGGCCAAGGCACGCGGATCCACCACGTCGCCTGCCGATGTTGCCCTCCAAGCCTTCGCGTCGTCGGGCGAGCAGGAGATGGACCAGTATGGCATCTACCTGCACGACCAGATCGAGTGGAACCGCTGGACGCTCTTCCTCACCGGACGGCAGGATTGGGCGGCTTCCGACAGCGTGACATCTGCGGGAACCGCTATCGACACCACCGATCGCGCCTTCTCCTGGAGAGCCGGTCTCTCCTACCAGTTCGACTGGGGTCTGGTGCCTTACGCCAGCTACGCGACGTCGTTTTCGCCCAACCTCGGTTTCGTCTATGACGCAAGCGGAACCCGAACAGTCGCGGAACCCACCAGTGCCGATCAGATCGAGATCGGCGTCAAGTACGAAATTCCCGAGACGAACGTGATGCTGGGCGCTGCCTATTTCGATATCAACCAGACCGACGGAGTGGTCTTCGACGGGACCTTCGATGCCGCCGGCAATCAGGTTCAGCGACAGCTCGACCTGCACTCCCGGGGGCTGGAGCTGGAGGCAAACGCGTCCTTCGACAACGGTTTCAGCCTCATTGCATCGTATGCCTACATGCGCATGACGATCGAGGAAGGCCTGCCGGGCACAGTGGGGAACGAGCTTTCGGGCGCTCCGAACCATGTTGCATCGCTGTGGGGGCATTACCTCTTCGAGGATGGCCCGCTGGCTGGCCTGGGGCTCGGGGCAGGGGTGCGATATGTTGGCGAAAGTTATGGTGATGACGCCAACACGTTCAAGAGCAGCTCGCGCACGCTGGTCGACGCCGCCGTCTCCTACGACTTCGGCTACCGCAATCCGGATCTGCAGGGCCTCTCGCTGCAGGTGAACGCAAAGAACCTGTTCGACAGGCAGGAGGCGATCTGCACCTCGGGCAATTGCTACTGGGACGAGGGACGAACCGTCTATGGTAGCCTGCGTTACCGGTTCTGATGGCGACGACGAATCAACCATCACCGGCGGTGCTGCTTACGGGCATCGCCGCTCTCTATGTGGCGCAAAGTGTGATTGGCGGCATGACCTGGACGGGGCTCCCCGCCGTGATGCGTGAGGCGGGTGTATCGCTCGATCGCATAGGTCTCGTCTCGCTGATCGCGCTTCCATGGGTGCTGAAGTTCCTGTGGGCGCCAGCGGTGGAGCGTTACAGGCTGCCGGTAGCCGGCCGCAATCGATCTGGTTCGATCGTGCTCGTCGGGGGCCTTGTCTCCGTGCTCGGGCTGATCTCGGTCGGGATGCTCGACGCGTCGAACTGGACCGGCCTCTTTACCATCCTGATCGTCGTTGCCTTTGCCGCCTCCACCGTCGATATTGCCTGCGACGGCTTTGCCGTGCAGAGCCTGGCCCAGCGTCACCACGGATGGGCCAACGCGGCGCAGGTTGGTGGCGCATATCTGGGTGCCGCGCTGGGTGGTGGCCTTTTCCTCTATCTCGTCGGCACATCCGACTGGCGGCTCGCCACCTGGTCCATGGCAGGATTGGTCGTACTGCTCGGCATGCCCTTCCTGTTCGGTGTCGTCCGCCACATGCCAATCGAGGCGCGACACCATGTGCCATCCCTGGGTCACGCCCTTGGGCGACCGCTCCTGAGGAGAGGTCTGATTGTCGCGGCGATCTTCGTGCTCGCCCAGAAATCGGCGCTCGGGATGATCGGGCCGTTTCTCGTCGACAAGGGTGTTGAACTGACGACTGTCGGGATACTCAATGGTGTCGGCACCCTGTTGATCGGCTCGGCCGCTGCGCTGATAGGCGGGGTCTGCGTTCGGTCATGGGGGATCCGTCCAGTGCTGCTCCTGGCGCTCGCCCTCCAGGCGGCGGCACTGAGCCTGCTGGCGTTCGCTGGTTGGACGGACGCGATACCCGTGCCGGTGCTCATGGGGGTCGCTATCGGCAGTACGTCGGGCATTATGGCATTCGGCTTCGTCGGCCTCTACGCGCAGTTCATGCGATGGTCGGATCCCCGTCAGGCTGGCGTCGACTTCACACTGTTCCAGAGCATGGATGCGCTCGTCAGCCTCGCAGGCGGTGTCGCCGCCGGCTATCTTGCGGAAGCGCTCGGCTACGGGGTGCTGTTTCTCGGTGCGTCCTTGGTGGCCCTGGCCTCTGGGCCGGTCATGATGCGTTTTGCAGACCGGTGAGAACTTGTCCGTCCCAGTCAGATCTCCCGGCGCCGGAACATCAGGGCAAGAAGGATACCAAAGAGGGCTGTCGCAGCGACATAATGGGGTGCCGCGGCCCAGCCCTTGGCGGATACCACGGCGGCGAGGAGCAGCGGTCCGAGAAACTGCCCCAGATTCGTGCCCTGCATGACGAAGCCGCTGATCGTGCTGACGAGGTCCTGCCGGGCCGCATAGGCGGGGAGAGCGCTCATGATCGAGGCGGGAAGAAGCCCGCCGGTTGCCGCGTAGAGCAATGCGGCCGTGTAGCGGATCGTCAGCGGCAGCTCGGACGCAAAGACGACGAAGGCGCTCAGCGACAGTAGGAAGAAGGCGATGACGATCAATGCCCACCGCCGCGCACCGAGACGCAGAAGATAGCCGCCGGCGATGTTGCCCGGGACATTCGCGAGTACGGCGATTGCCGTCATTACGGAAGCAGTGCCCAATGCGAGCCCGCTCTCCTCGATCAGCATCGTTGGCAGAAAGCCGAAGACGGACATGAAGCTTGCCGCATAGAGAAGGAACATTCCGCCAAGCAGCCAGGTGGTCGGAAGGGCGACCGTCAGTCTTGCCCCATCGAGAAGGGAAGATGACGGCGTGGCTCCGGTGACGGAGGAGATCGGCCTGGACAGGAGGAGAGCTGCCAGGGGTATGAGCGTGAAAAGTGCAGCGGCGATCCAGGCGCCGCGCCAGCCGTAGACCGGCAGCAGGACCGGTGAGACGAGCATCATTCCACCGACACCGACCGGCAACCAGGCGGCCCAGATTGCAAAAGCGAGCCCGCGATCGCGGGCCTCGGTCGCGCTCGTAATGAGCGCAGGCGCAGCGACGACGGCCAGGATCAATCCAAAGCCCTCTACGATTCGACTGGCGAAGAGCATTGCAGCCGAGTGTGCGAACAGACCCGCCATGCTCCCGCATGTCAGGAGGAAGAGGCTGAGTATCATCGCGCGCCGGTGCGTGACGCGGTCGGCGAGCCGCCCCATGACGAGGCCCAGAAGACCGCCCATCAGCGCGACCAGCCCCATGAGCCAGCCGGCAGCGACAAGATCCAGTTGCAGTTCCTCGCGCAGAAGCGGCAAGGCAGGCGGAACCTTGCCGACATGCACAGCCGCAGCAACTCCTCCCAGCACCGCTATGGTGACGTGGCTCCAGCGTGTCGTCATTGCCTAATCTTCAATTTCATCCCCGGTGGGCGAGCGCGCCTGCACGCGACTCGGCGGCCGGGCAGATGTCCCGGAAGAGTTGGTATAGGGGAGAGATCGATACGCCAAGGTCTGGCAGCCGCGGATGTATGCAGCGTGGCAAATATGCTTGCGGGCATCCGGGTCCCCGGCTAGATTTTCGGGCAAGGAAACAGGGGCAGGACCATGTCGATCGAGGATACGGGGCGGACGACGCACACACTTGCGGCGCTGATGGAGCTTCGCAAGCGTATCCTGAATGGTGACTTTCCCGGCGGCACGCGCCTTTTCGAGGTCCCGCTTGCCGAGACGCTGCAGATTTCCCGAACTCCGATTCGCGAGGCGATGTCGCGCCTGGCCGAGGAGGGGTTGCTGGACCGGCTCGCTAATGGCGGTTTCGTTGTCCGCAGCTTCACGTTTGCCGATGTCGTAGACGCGATCGAATTGCGTGGCGTGCTCGAAGGGACGGCGGCGCGGCTCGCAGCCGAGCGCGGAGCGCCGGCGAGGCGGCTGCAGGAGATGGAAGAGGTGCTGATCCAGTTGGATGACTGTTTCGGTGCGGCACCCAACGACGTGGATTTCGAGGCCTATTCGGAGCTCAACGGGCAGTTCCATCGCATCCTGGTGGAGCTCTCCGGCAGTGCGGTCCTGCAGCGCGAAATCGATCGCGCAACGCGTCTGCCCTTCGCTTCACCCTCGGCGTTCCTCTCTGACCGAACGAATATCGATGTCTTCAGGCAGTCGCTCCATGTGGCGCAGGAGCAGCATCGCGCGCTGGTATCGGCGATCGGTTCACGGGAGGGCACCCGTGCAGAGTTCATTGCGCGGGAGCATGCGCGGATTGCCCGCCGAAATCTCGAATATGTGACCCTCGAGGACCCCGACCTCATACTCCGTGTCCCGGGGCTGGCGCTTCTCAACAGCTGATTTCCAGTGATCAATCAAGGCAGACTGGCTCCCCGTGCATACAGGGTTGCGATGACGCTTGAGAGAATTCGCCGTCAGCCCTCTTGATGTTTTGCCCTGAATGAGGATGATGTATACATCATCACTCATCTCAGGGAGGAGATATCGTGACGAGATCCAGTCTTTCGGACGTCATCAGTGCCAGCGGCAACGTCGTGGAGATGCTCCGCAACTCCAAAGTCGGAATGTATGTATACCCGGTAGTGGCGCCGGAGTTCACAAACTGGCGCGACGAGCAGCGTGCTTGGCGCGAATCCGCGGTCCTGTTCGATCAGTCCCACCACATGGATGAAGTGATCGTCGAAGGGCCTCAGGCGGCCGACTTCCTTGAGTATGTCGGGATCAACAGCTTCGCCAACTTCGACCTGAACCGTGCAAAGCACTTCGTACCGGTGACGCCGGCCGGCCACGTGATCGGTGACATGATCATCTTCCGAGAGCGGGAGGACAAGTTCATCCTCGTCGGACGTGCCCCGACCGCCAACTGGGTGCAGTTCCAGCAGGCAATCGGCAAGTGGAACGTGCGTATACATCGCGATCCACGCTCGCCCTCGCGACCGGACGGCAAGGCGGTCTACCGCACCCACTATCGGTTCCAGATCCAGGGTCCGGATGCACCGAAAATCTTCGAGAAGATGAATGGCGGTCCGGTTCCGGACATCAAGTTCTTCCACGTCGACTGGATCAATGTCGGCTCCAAGCGGGTGCAGGCACTTCGTCACGGCATGGCGGGCGCACCTGGCCTCGAGATCTGGGGGCCTTACGCTGATCTTGAGTATATCCGCAGCGTGATCCTGCAGTCCGCGCGCGATGCCGGTGTCGACCTTCACCAGGTCGGCAGCCGCGCGTACTCCACGAACACGCTGGAATCTGGCTGGATTCCGTCGCCGCTGCCGGGAATCTACACCGGTGACGGGATGATGAAGGAGTACCGCGACTGGCTGGGCGCCGACAGCTATGAGGCGACGGGGGCGATCGGCGGCAGCTTCGTGTCCAGCAACATCGAAGACTACTACGTCAACCCCTTCGAACTCGGATACGGCTTCTACATCGGCTGGAAGTCCGACTTCATCGGCAAGCAGGCGCTCGAGAAGATGAAGGACGGGAGGAACCGCAAGAAGGTCACCTTCGAATGGAATGCGGAGGACGTCGTTAAGGTCATTGCATCGGCCTTCCAACCGGGAGAGGACCATTACAAGTGGATCGACTTCCCGCAGCCCAACTATGCCTCCACCAGTGCCGACATGGTCATGCACGACGGCAAGATGGTCGGCATGTCGATGTTCAACGGCTACAGCTACAACGAACGCTGCATGCTGTCGCTCGGCGTAGTCGATGCCGATGTCCAGGAAGGCGATGTGCTGACGATGATCTGGGGCGAGCCGAACGGCGGCACCGGCAAGACATCGACGGAACGCCACAAGCAGGCGGAGATCCGTGTGCGTGTGTCGCCAACCCCCTATGCCCGGGAAGCTCGCGAGAACTATGCAGAGAGCTGGCGCACGAAAAAGGCCGGCTGAGCCGGCTGGTGACGGGCGTGCCAGGCGCGCCCGTTGCTTGGTTTCTGTTGCTTTACGAGGAGCGTCCGCTCGAACGTCGGACGTCTAGGGTTGGCCATGGGAATGACAAGCGTGTTTCGCAACGACGCGACGACTGAGAACTCAGCCTCGCTGGCATCCGTGCTCACGGACTGTTCCATTGAAGTCATGCCGCGGACCGCGGCCAAGATCAGTGACTTCCGGCAGATCCTGCCGGAGGGGACGCGGGTCTACGTGGCTCATATCCGCGATACGCCGATCGATGACATGGTGGCGACCGCGCGCCGCCTGACGGAAGAGGGCTTCCAGCCGATGCCGCACCTTCCGGCGCGGATCATCCCGGATCGCCTGACGCTGGAGACCTGGGTAAGGCGCTATCGGGAGGAGGCGGGTGTCACGCAGGCGCTGCTGCTGGGCGGCGGTGTGTCGACCCCGGCTGGCGACCTCGACAGCTCGATCGCAATGCTGGAAACGGGCGTGTTCGACCGGCTCGGCTTTGACCGGCTGCACGTGGCCGGCCATCCCGAAGGGAACAAGGACATCGATCGTGACGGTGGTACAGGCGTTGTCGATGAGGCGCTCAAGTGGAAGCAGTCCTTCTCCGAGCGCACGGATGCCGAGATGGCCATCGTCACGCAATTCGCGTTCGAGGCGGCACCGGTAATTGCCTGGGCTGAACGTATCGCGGCCGCCGGGATCACTCTCCCTATCCATGTCGGTGTCGCTGGTCCGACAAAGCTGCAGACACTGATAAAGTATGCCGTAGCCTGTGGCGTTGGGCCGTCGCTAAACGTCCTGCAGAAGCGGGCTCTCGACCTGCGCAAGCTGCTGGTTCCGTACGAACCGACGGACTTCCTCGTGGACATCGCCGCCCATCGCGCAGCTTACCCGGAAAGTTCCATTGAGCGGGTGCATGTGTTTCCGCTGGGCGGGATACAGGCAAGTGCGGACTGGCTGGCGAGAGTGAGGGACGGGGCGTCCCACCAGGATTAGTGCCGCCGCTGTCAGCTTGCATGCGTAGCGCATCAGAAATATGAAGGGTGGTCGCGCTTGGCAGCGGCATGAACAGACGCGCCGGCGGACCCACACCTTCTGATGTACCAGTTTCCCAGCACCAAGACCTATGGCGGCTTCCTGTTCGACATGGACGGCACCCTCCTCAATTCGATTGCCGCGGCGGAGCGGGTTTGGGGTCGATGGGCCACGCGGCAGGGCTTGGATCTTGCGACTTTCCTGCCGACCATGCACGGCAAGCGCGGCATCGATACCATTACGGCCCTGAACCTCCCCGGGATTGATCCGGTGGTGGAGGCAGCTGAAATCCTTCGTGGCGAAATCGAAGACGTTGAGGGTGTCGTTGCGATCGAGGGCGCGGCTGATTTCCTGGCGTCCCTGCCGCCGGAACGCTGGGCGATCGTGACATCGGCGCCTATGGATCTCGCGCGCGCAAGGCTCGCCGCCGCCGGCCTGCCGCAACCCCGTATCATGGTGACTGCAGAGGATGTTGAGGTCGGGAAGCCCCACCCTCGGTGCTACCAGCTAGGCCTGGAGCGACTGGCGGTGGACGCGGCCGATGCAATGGTCTTCGAGGATGTCCTTGCCGGTGTCGCGGCTGCGGAAGCCGCTGGAACCGACATCACGGTGATCACGGCAACCCACCAGCATCCCGTCAAAACCGACTATCCGAAGCTTCCGCACTATGGGGAGGTTCGGGTGGCAGTAGGCGCCGGCGGCCGGCTATCCATTCGATTCCGTTAGCATAAGCGACGACACGGCGACCGCTCGCCGCGACGTTCAGCGGTGGATCGGATCCTTCCATAAGACCTCTTCGGGCTTCTCCACCGGTTCTATGTCCAGGTTGACGACGACGGGTTCCTGACCCGATCGAACGAGGACGCATTCCAGGGTTTCATCCCGGCTGGCGTTGATTTCCTGGTGGGGCACGAAGGGCGGGACGTAGATGAAATCGCCAGGGCCTGCCTCTGCCACGAACTCCAGATTGTTGCCCCAGCGCATCCGTGCTTTGCCCTTGACGACATAGATGATGCTTTCGAGATCCCCGTGGTGGTGGGCTCCGGTCTTGGCGTTGGCGTGGATCGTGACGGTGCCGGCCCAGATCTTCTCCGCTCCGGCGCGCGCATGATTGATCGCGGTGGCGCGGTTCATTCCAGGCGTCTGGGCGGTGTTCGGATCCAGCGAGTTGCCGGGTATGACCTTGACGCCGTTGTCGCGCCAGTCTGTACCGGGGACTGGATGATCATGATGGTCGTCTGACATGCCGTTCCTCGTGCGCATTGGCGGGGCTCACCAACTCTTCCGAGCAGTGGGTCCGCGAGCCCCTGACCGGTAGCTGGCCGGCTGACGGGAGCTAACGTTGCTTCGGCTCATTGTTCAACGTCCATGCGCATAAAGGCAAGGCCTTGGTGAAGGACCTGTTCACACATCGCCCAAGGCCAAGATGGATCCTGTCCCAATGCGATACTCCCCCGGGCTTTACTTATCCCCCTGGTTCGTCATGAATGCTCGGACAGAACACAGCGGATATTGGAATGACTGAAGATAAAGACCTGGAGAAGATACTGGAGCAGGAGCGCGCGCTTGCCTTCCCGCAGTTCGATGGAGAGATGGCCTGGAGGCTTGGCTCCTTGCTGCGGGACATGGCCCTGGAGCGAGGTGCGGGCGTGGTGGTCGACATCCATCTCCATTCCATGCCGGTCTTCTACTGCGCCCTATCCGGTACGACAGCGGACAATGCCTCGTGGGTACGGCGAAAGCGGGCCGTCACCCTTCGCTTTTTCCGGTCGAGCTATGCCGTCGGGTTGGCGCTTTCCCAGCAAGGCACCACCATTGAAGCGAAGTACGGGCTTCCATCCGCCGACTACGCGACGCATGGTGGCAGCTTCCCGATCGCGTTGACGGGCACGGGATGCATCGGCGCCGTCACCGTTTCGGGATTGCCGCAGCGGGAAGATCACAATCTGGTGGTCGAGGCTTTGTGCCGCATGCTCGACCGGGACCACGACGCTCTACGACTGTCTTGAAGGAAACGAAATGGAAGCGCCCCACACCGTTCTACGATTCTGGTTCGAGGAATTGACGCGCAAAGAGTGGTTCCAGGTGTCCGCCGAGGTCGACGCCGGAATATCGGCGCATTTTGGCCGGACGCACCTGGATCTGGCACGAGGCGAGGTGGCGGAGTGGCGAGGCTCGCCTGACCAGCGCTTGGCTGGCATCATCGTTCTCGACCAATTTTCACGTAATATCTATCGCGGCACTCCGCTGGCGTTCGCGGCAGACTGGATAGCTTTGCGCGAGGCTCGGCTGGCTCTCGAGGCCGGAGCCGACATGGGAGTGCCGGAGGAGCGGCGAGCCTTCTTCTACCTTCCCTTCGAGCATTCGGAGAGCCTCGCGGACCAGGAGCTGTCGGTCGAATTATTCCGTAAACTCGGGGATCCTGAGTATCTGGACTATGCTGAGCGGCATCTTGCCGTAATCCGGGAGTTTGGACGGTTCCCCCACCGGAACGCGCTGCTGGGTCGCGAATCAAACAGCGCCGAACTCGACTATCTGTCGAAGCCCGGCGCCGGTTTCTAGTCGTTAGTGGTTGCTTCTAGCGTCGGATCATTCGCCCGACCCAGATCAGGATACATGCACCGATAAAGCCGGCGATGAGATAGCCGATCCAGCCGCCAAGGCTGATGCCGAGAAGGCCAAGCAGAGCGTTGGCGATGATGGCGCCGACGATGCCCAGCAGGATGTTCATCAAGATGCCCATATTGCTCTTCATGAACTGCTCGGCAAGCCAGCCGGCGATACCCCCGATGATGATGGCCGCGATCCAGCCGATACCTGCGTCTTCCATGCCTTACCCTCCTGTGGTGGTTGCCGTTGGTAACGCGAGACAATGTTCCAAGGTTCCCGCCGCCTTTCCTTTGTTGGTGGTGGAACTAGATTGCCGACAAACGAATCCATGATCCGGTGACCTCCGTTGAAGCTGCGTCGTACTTGTTCTTTCTCTTTCGGCATCGGGCTCCTCCAGCTCACATTGATCGCGGCTCTGATGCTCTCTGCTCACCCAATGGGCAGGGTGCATGCGCAGCAGCCGGCAGCAACCGAAGTCACGGCCGATTCCATCAACGACGAGATGGCGGAGAGGCTGGAAGCTTCGCGCCAGAGGCTGATCGACATCCGCCAGCGTCTGGAGCAGACGCCGATCGATGACCTGAAGCTCGCGGAGCTGCGCGTCCAGGCGGACGAGGTGGCTACGGAACTGGAAGGCGCCTCGGCGGATCTGGAGACGCGCCTTTCGCAGATACAGGCGCGACTGGCAGACCTGGGTGAGGCGCCCGCGGCAGGACAACCCGCCGAAGCCGAGGCGGTGACCGACGAGCGCAATCGCCTGACGACCGAGCGCGCGGAACTGACGGTGATCATTGATGATGCCGCCAACCTCAGAACCAATGCCAACCAGGCGACCAGTAGCATTTCGACGTTACGGCGTGATCTATTCGCCGAGACGTTGTTCAAGCGGACGGAGCTTTCGCCGGCGCTCTTCGGCGAGGCTGGCAAGGCATTCGTGCTCGAGATGCGCGATCTCGGCAACACCCTAGGGAGTTGGTTGAGCTTCGCATGGAAGTTCAAGAAACTCCCCCTGCTGGTTGCGATCTTCCTCTCGCTTGGGGCGGCCCTCGTTTTCCTCTCGGGCGGACGGCGCCTTTTGGCGAGGCTGATTGCGCGGGATCCCTCGCTGGAGCAGCCGACCTATATCAAGCGGCTTTCGCTCGCATTCTGGACGACCGTGACGAGGACGCTTTCGTTGACGGCCTTCCTTGTCGCATCCTATCTCTTTCTGGATGGCTTCAATGTGCTGCGAAGGGATGTTGCTCCCATCATCGGGGCGGCCTTCGGCTTCATCTGGTTCGTCTATTTTATCTGGCAGCTGGCCGATGCCGTGCTCTCACCGCGCTATCCCCACTGGCGGCTTGTGCGGGTCACGGATCGTGGTGCCCATCTGCTGCTTTCAGCCATCGTCGCGATGGCTGTCGTCAACGGCCTCGACTATCTGCTTGGGGTGGTCAGCGAGGTACTGAATTCACCCCTGGAACTGACAATCGCAAAGAGCGTCGTCGCCTCGCTGGTGATCGGCCTCATCCTCCTCGCCCTGTCGTTTGCACGTCCGGTTCTGGATGAGGATCCGGCTCTGCCTGGACGCGGCTGGCCACGGTGGCTGGCGGTCCTGTTGCGGGTCATGGGGGTACTGCTCATCCTGACGGTCATGGCAGGTTATGCGGGACTGGCGCGTTTCGTTGCCACGCAAATCGTGCTGACCGGGGCGGTTCTCGTCACCACCTACATTGGTATGCTGTCAGGCAAGGCGGTCGGCAAGGAGGGCGCCTTCGCGCGCACGGGGCTGGGCGAGCGACTGGCAAGGCGGTTCCAGTTGGGCGAAGTCGCGCTGGACCAGATAGGGCTTGCTGCCGGCCTTCTGGTCTACGCCATCGCACTTCTTCTCGGCATACCGCTCATCCTGCTGACCTGGGGTTTTCAGGTCACCGACATCGAGGCCTGGATCTATGGCTTCTTCACCCGGATCACGATCGGTAATATCTCCATCTCGATTGTGGGAATCCTGGGCGGGATCCTGCTGTTCGGCTTGGGCTACCTTGCCACCAGATGGGTTCAGAAATGGATCGACAGCCATGTCCTTGCACGCAGCCACGTCGACACCGGCGTGCGAAACTCGGTCAAGACCGGCATCGGCTATCTAGGGATCGGGATTGCGGTCATCCTCGGCGTCTCGGCGGCCGGCATCGATCTTTCCAGCCTTGCGCTTGTGGCCTCGGCGCTCTCGGTTGGCATCGGTTTCGGCTTGCAGAATGTCGTCTCGAATTTCGTCTCCGGGCTGATTTTGCTCGTGGAGCGTCCGTTCAAGGTCGGCGACCATGTCGTTACCGGGACGACCGAAGGCATCGTCAAACGTATTTCCGTACGGGCGACGGAGATCGAGACCTTCCGGAAGCAGTCGATCATCGTGCCGAACTCGGACCTGATCAACGCGCCCGTTGGCAACTGGACACACCGAAACCGGGTGCAGCGGTCGGAAGTTCCCGTCTCCGTCGCCTATGGGACGGACCCGGAGAAGGTGATCGCGATCCTGCTGGAGATCGCCCGAGCGGTACCCGAAGTGCTTCGCAATCCGGAGCCCCATGTCGATTTCCTTGCGTTCGGCGCGTCCTCGCTCGACTTCGAACTGCGCTTTTGCCTCGCGGACTATTCCGACGGAATCCGCATCCGGGCTGAAGTGCGCATCGAGATCCTGAAGCGTTTCGAAGTGGAGGGGATCGAGATACCATATGCCCGCCAGGACATTATGATCCTGCCGCGCCCGGGCCGAAACAGGGAGGCGTCGGGTAAGGACGAAGATGGAACCGTGGAGGGTGGCGCCGGCGTGTGAGCCGTCGCGGCAAGCTTTTCGTATGTCGTAATCAGGCGTTTGGTCTTGTGGCGGGAACTGCATAGTTCTTGCGGCCGAGGTCATGCATCGTCTTGTCGGGAAAGACGATTAACGCGAGGGGCGAGTGAATGAAGGCGAATGCGCGTGCCGTTGTCATCGGGGGCGGGGTGGTCGGCGTGTCGACGCTTTATCATCTGGCGAAGAAGGGGTGGAGTGACAGCGTCCTGATCGAGCGCAAGGAGCTGACATCGGGTTCTACCTGGCACGCCGCCGGTCTGCTGCCGCTTTTCAACCTGTCCTATTCGGTCGGCCAGCTGCACAAGTATTCCGTCCGGTTTTACGAGGAACTCCAGGCGGAGACCGGCATGAATGTCGGTTTTGCGAAAGTCTCGAACATCCGGCTCGCCCGCACCAGGGATCGCTGGGACGAGTATATGTACTATGCCGGCATTGCCGAGACGATCGGCGTCAGGGTCAACATCCTTACGCCGGAACAGGTGAAGGAGGTGTGGCCGCTTTGCGAGACGGACGGCCTGCTCGGCGCCATCCAGCATCCGGATGACGGCTATATCCAGCCGGCTGACCTCACTCAGGCGCTGGCTAAGGGAGCCCGCGACCGCGGCGCGACGATATACCGCCACACGGCCGTCACTGCGATCGAGCAGCAGCAGGACGGTATGTGGAAGGTAACGACCGACAAGGGCGAGATCACCGCAGAGCACGTCATCTCCTGTACGGGTAGTTTCGCCCGCAAGACCGGCGAGATGGTCGGCATCAACATCCCCGTCATTCCGGTCGAACACCAGTACATCGTCACGGAGCCTCATCCGGCGATCCAGGAGCGCCGGCGCCAGGGCCTGCCTGAAATGGGCGTGCTGCGCGAATCGGATAGCGCCTGGTACATGCGCGAGGAAGCCGGCGGACTGATCCTCGGCCCTTATGAGGTCGGTGCGCCGGTCTGCTACGTCGATGGTCCCTCGGCGGAGAGCGAATACGAGCTTTTCCAGGAGGATCTGGACCGGCTGATGCCACACATCGAGGCGGCCATCGCCCGCGTGCCGGCCTTTGGGGAGGTCGGCATCAAGAAGGTCTACAACGGCGCCATCGCCTATACGCCGGATGGCAATCCCATCGTCGGCCCGGCTCCCGGTCTCAAGAACTTCTGGCTGAATGAGGGCCACTCCTTCGGCATCACCGCCGCCGGTGGGGCCGGATGGCAGCTCGCGGAATGGATCGTGGACGGCGAACCGACCGTCGACCTGATGGGCGTCGATCCCAGGCGCTTTGGACCTTATGCGACGGAAGGCTACCTCATTGCCAAGAACGAGGAGGCCTATGCCAATGTCTTCACCATGCACTATCCGGATGAGGAGCGTGCCGCGGCACGTCCGCTGAAGACCACTCCAGTCTACGACCGGCTGAAGAAGCTCGGCGGCGTATTCGGCTCCGTCTACGGCTGGGAGCGCGCGAACTGGTACGCGCCGGAAGGCTACGAGATTCCGAAGGACCAGCTTGGCGTCGGCGCCGACGTCATCACCAGCCACAACCATGCACCGCCCCTGGACGACGGACGGATCGTGGAGAAGTGGTCCTTCCGCCGCTCGAACTACTTCGAACACGTGGATAACGAGGTGCAGAACGTCCACGGGAATGTGGGCGTTCTGGACATGTCGCCCTTCGCCAAGATGGAAGTCTCCGGACCCGCCGCCCGCGCATGGCTGGACTCGATCCTCGCCAACGCAATCCCGAAGAAGCGTGGCCGGATCGCGCTTTGCCACGTCCTCACCCCCGCCGGCGGGGTACGGGCGGAATTCACCGTCTATGAATGGGCGCCGAACCGCTTCTACCTTGTTTCCGCGGGCGGCCTTGAGGCGCACGACCACGACCTGCTGAAACGGCTGGCGCCGGCCGATGGCTCGGTCCATCTGCAGCCCATAACGCAGAAATACGGGGTGCTCGTGCTTGCCGGCCCGAAGTCTCGGGACGTACTAAAGAAGCTCACGCGCACCAGCCTTGAGAACAAGGATTTCCCGTGGTTGACGGCAAAGCAGATCTCGGTCGGCATCGCCACGGCTCATGCACTTCGCGTCAACTTCGTCGGCGAACTCGGGTGGGAACTGCACCATCCGATCGAGATGCAGGCCTACATCTTCGACCGCCTGATGGAAGCGGGCGCGGGGTACGGCATCAAGCCGTTCGGCATCCGTGCCATGAGCGCCATGGCCGTGGAGAAGTCCTACCGCAACATGGGGCGTGAGCTGTCGATCGAATACAACGCCTATGAATCGGCGCTCGACCGGTTCATCCGCCCCGAAAAGCCCTTCATCGGTCGCGACGCGATGCTCGCCTACAAGGAAAAGGGCCTTCGGTGGAACTTCGTAACGCTGGTCGTCGAGGGCAACAGCGATGTCGACGCCCGTGGCTCGGAAGCGATATACGACGAGGCGGGGGAACTGGTCGGTCGAGCCACCAGCGGCGGATACGGCTGGCGGGTAGGCAAATCTCTGGCGCTCGCCATGGTGAAGCCGGGGCAGAGCGAGGTCGGCACGCGGCTGAAGATCAAAATCCTCGGGGACCTCTACGACGCGACCGTCGTGCCGGAAAGCCCGTATGATCCGGAGAATGCTGCACTCCGGGCTTAAGCACAGTAACAGGACTTTTGCCAAGGCCGCGGCTTCGGCCGTCTTTTCGTTCTTCAGCAACAAGTTAGCCACAGGAATTAACGCTTCTGCAAACGAGCTTCGCTAGGTTGTGCCAACTGGGGACAGCAACGACTGAAGGGGCAACATGACTTTCCTTGGCATTTCCGGGATGCAGTATTCCGGCCAATCTCTGGCGAACTCGCGCATCCTGCTCGCCGAGGATTCGAACGTCTTCACGTCCATGATCGGGACACGGCTCAAGGAGTTGTTCGGAATCGAGGTCGAGATCTGCCGGAATTTCGAAGAGCTCCAGCTTGCCTACGACCGCTCGACATCTCCGGTGACGCTGGCGATCTCCAACATCAACCTGCCCGGGGCGGAGAACGGCGAGGCGCTGGAATATCTGATTGATCTCAGCATTCCGACGATCGTCTTCACCGGCACCTTCCACGAGGGGACGCGCGATCAGCTGCTCTCGAAGGAAATTGTCGACTACATCATCAAGGACAATGTCTTTGCGGTGGACATGCTGGCGGAATCTGTCGCCCGCTTTCTCACGAACCATCGCCACCATGTGCTGATCGTCGACGACAGCCCGACGGCTCGCGCCCTGCTGACCAGCCGCCTGAAGCGGTACAATTTCCGGGTCAGCACCGCAGAAAGCGGCGCCAAGGCGCTTGAGATCCTCAAGAGCAATCCGGATATCGGTCTGGTGGTCACGGACTACAACATGCCGGACATCGATGGTTTCGAACTGACGCGCCGCATACGTTCCGCCCGCGGCTCGCACGAGTTGCGCATCATCGGTGTGTCCTCCTCATCCAACAGACTGCTGTCGGCGCGCTTCCTGAAGGCGGGCGGTAACGACTTCATGCTGAGACCGTTCATCGACGAGGAATTCTACTGCCGGATCAACCAGAACCTGGACACGCTGATCCAGATCCGTGCATTGAAGAATGAACGGCAGCCTGCCGCCGCCTAGTGCCTTGCGGTAAGTGCAGGTTTCGGCGGAGGCGGTAGGCCGGCTATGCCGCCACACCGGGTTTCTGCGATGCCAAGGTCGGCTTGCGCCCGGCGCGCTCCTGCTGCGGCGAGCGACCGTAGACCTCACGGTAGCATTTGGAAAAGTGCGACGCCGAAACGAAGCCGCAGGCGACCGCTACCTCAACCACCGGCAGGGCGGACTGCACCAGCAGGTGGCGCGCACGGTCGAGCCTGATCTCCAGATAGTAGCGGGCGGGGGAGCGGCCCATTTCCTGGCGGAACAGGCGTTCGACCTGCCGCCGGGAGAGATCTGCCTCCTCCGCGATCTCGACGAGCGACAGGGGCTCCGCGAGATGGCTCTCCATCAGCTCGATGATTGAAAGTACCTTGGCGTTCTGTACACCGAGCCTCGCGCGCAACGGCAACCGCTGACGATCGTGCGGGCTTCGGACGCGATCGGTCAATTGCTGCTCGCAAATCCGGCTGACGAGGTTCTCGCCGAAATCCTCGCCAATCAGGGTGAGCATCATGTCGAGGGATGCGGTTCCGCCCGCGCAGGTATAGATGTTTCCGTCTATCTCATAGAGGTCGGCATAGACCTCCGCCTGCGGGAAGGCTTCGGCGAAGCCGGGGAGGTTTTCCCAGTGGATGGCGCAACGGCGCCCCTCGAGAAGCCCAGCCTGTGCGAGAATGTGTGCGCCGGTGCAAAGGCTGCCGAGCGCGACCCCGCGGTTATGGGTTTCCCGAAGCCAGGCATTCACGCTTCTGTTGTCATAGGCCTCGACGTCGATGCCGGAGCACACCAGCACGATGTTGGGGCGCTTCTCGTCCCCGAGGTATTTTCGCTCCTGTGCGATCGAGGTGTCGACCTCCATGCCGATTCCGGCGGAACAGGTGACCTTTTCCCCATCGGCGGAACAGAGGCGCCAATCATATGCGCGGTAGCCAAGCATGCGATTGGCAATCCGCAGCGTCTCCACCGCGGCGGAGAATGGAAGCAAGGTGAACTCCGGAACGAGGAAGAAGACGAGGGTTCTTCTTGTTCCCCGAAGATCGCTGATCACGCTCATGCACGGTGTCCGTCGATTGCGAATGCCTGATTTAAGGATCGGAGAGTGGCACGGAAAATCGCGGTCGGAAAGTGGGGCCCTTGGGCCCCAGCTTTTTGTTCTCACAGTAGATCAGGTCGGTCCTCCTGCTAGTTGAGCAGAAGCATTCGTAGAGGCCGCACCAGCGGAATCACCGTGACGGATTCTCCGGATGGCGAAGGTCCGATGCGAGAGGATCGCCGGCCGGCCAGCCGATGTCCTTTCGGATTTCTGCCGGCAAGCCATTCAGCACACGCTCCGTCCGGCGCTGCCTCCATTCATGTTGCAGTTGGGAGCTGAGGCGTGCAAGGGGGCGGGTCAGGCGGCGGATACGGCCGCCGGAGCTGCCGTTCAAGGGCGAGAGAGTTGGCATGGTATTTACTCCGTTGGCTGATCGTTCTTCAGGATGTCATGCCGAACGCATCAATCAATCTGATGTCGGAAATGGCATCCATGAAATGTTGTGGTCAATTACTCATGCAGTCTGTTTCTGTAGGAGAGAGCATGCGACGTGATTGACGTTCAATCAAACGAAATGATATGGTGCTTAAGTTCAGTTTATTTGATGAGAACGCCATGGCTACTCCCTTCCGCCCACCGCTTCCGTTGCTTGATAACGACGTGTTGCGCACCTTCGTCGCGATTGCTGAAACCGGGAATTTCTCGACGGCAGCGGAGGTGGTCCTCAGAACGCCTTCGGCCGTGTCCATGCAGATCAAGAAGCTCGAGGAGCAGTTGAGGACGACATTGTTCCTGCGCGATGCACGATCCGTGTCTCTCACGCAGCACGGCGAGGTTCTGCTTTCCTATGCGCGGCGAATGCTGGCCCTGTCCAACGAGGCCGTTTCCCGTTTCGTCATGCCGGAACTGGCGGGCGTGGTGCGCCTGGGTGCGCCTGACGATATTGCCGAGCGTCTGCTTCCGCGCATTCTGAAGGATTTTGCCGAACAGTTCCCCGGGATCATGGTGGACGTCACGGTCGACATGAGTTCAGCGCTTCGGAAGCGGGTCGAGGAGCAGAGGCTCGATCTTGCCTTGTTCAACTGCACTCCGCGTTCCTTCCCTGGTGTTGGCGACGTCATCCACACGGAACGTCTCGTCTGGGCCGGCGCGAAATGTGGTAACGCTCACCTGCGCGATCCTCTGCCGATCTCGGTATGGGAGGAGGGGTGCTGCTGGCGACAGGAGGCGATCGGACAGCTAGAGAAGCACAAGCGGACCTATCGGATCGCCTATGCCAGCGCCCACACCATGGCGCAGCGTGCAGCAGTCCTCTCCGACCTCGCGATTGCGCCGTTCCCCCGGTCCTACGTCTCCGATGAGATGGTTGTGCTTGGACAGCAGGAAGGCCTGCCGGATCTTTTCAGCTTCGATGTCCGGCTGCTGACGCGCCCACAACTTGCCGTGCCCGCCCGAGCAGTCGCGGAGAGCATCAGGGACTTCTACGGTCAGATCACACGCGCCGCTGCCTGATCCAGGCGGGCAGGAATTATAGGCACATTCGCCGGGGCATTGAACTTTTTGCCGATTGAGGCGTTCGTGTGGCGGAAGGTCATTTTGCCTTGCACGACCGCAACCATCGGAGGACTTCGAGAATGACGCCCAGAAAAGCAACCGCCATCGCCATGCTCGTTTTCACAGCCGCTGCCCTGAGTTCCTGTGGCAACACGATTCGCGGCGTGGGGCAGGATACAGCCAACGCCGTTGACGCGACGCAGGATGCAGGCCGCAACGTGGAGCGCGCCGCGCGCTGAGCGTCAGCACACATCCCATCATGCAAGTGGAAAGCCGGCCAGCGCCGGCTTTTTGCATTCCTTTAGCGGCTCTCAGATATTTGCCGCGGGATAGGCGCGCTCAAGTCCGCCTGACTCTGTAAGCCCGTCACGAAAAGCCGCATATGCCGCATGCTGGCTCGACCGTGCGGCCTCCATCAGCTTCACCTGCAGGCGAGCCGGCGCTGCGTGCCCGAGCCACTCGCCGCACTGCCTAAGCTTCAGTGAATTGAGGAAGCGCGCCTCTGCCTGACGATCGAGATAGAGGTGCAGCCCATCGAGCAGGATATCGTCCGAGGTCGGCTTCTCCATCAGCAGCCGGAGCCAGGAACGGTTCTCATCGGTCAGGCCGGAGAGGCTGTCGGCGACCATGTCACGATTGGCGATCGGGGCGATCTTGCTCATTCTCATGTCCTCAGGGCTTTCGGTATCCTTCCTCGTGCTATTGCAGAATACTGATGCGAAGCTTTCCACGCGAGCGGCAAGCGAATTCAACGGCAAGCGATGGGTGCGAGTCGGCTGTGATTTCAGTTCGTGGAGGCCCCGCCCAGCAGCTTTAGTCCGCATTCGCGTCCGGGACGAACACATTCCCTGTGGGAGCGAGGGGCTATTGCAGGGCGGTCCTGACCCGCTCCTGCACGACCGGGAGCACCCATTTGGACCAGACGTCTTCATGGGTCTTCAGAAAATGCTCCGCGGTCTTCCGGTTGCTGGCTCGGTTTTCCTCCTGCCATGCGAGGATGCCGTTGATCGTGGCATTCGACCACTGCCTAGTCCGGATGTAGTCCATGGCGGGGGCGGCCTTCTCGGTGAATTCCTGTGTCACCAGGGTGAATGCCTGAGAGGTGGGATAGGAGTTTTTCTGTGGGCTCTCGCAGCCAGGGACGGCGGTACAGTTTTCCCACTCCACCTGATTGTGCGTGACCCCGAAGGAAAGCCGAGCCATGGGATATTTACCGAGCGCGGCAGTCGGCGCCCAGTAGTAGCCTAGCCAGCCCGTCTTTGTGTCGAACGCGCTGGCGATGGAGGCATCCAGAGCCTCTGCAGTGGCGGGTTCGAGCAATTCAAATCCCTTGTCCGCTGCGCCGAATGCCCGGAACAGGTTGCGGGTTGTTGCCTGACAACTCCAGTCGTCGGGACAGCTCTGGATTGCTGCTTTGCCGGGGGAGCGGGGAGAGGGGAAGAGGTCCGGCCGCGCCAAGGCATCGTCGACGGTTTGTATCTCCGGGTGTGCTTCGATGATGAATGCCGGCACCCACCAGCCTTCGACCGCTCCCTCCTGGAGGATCTCCGCTCCCAGCAACAGCCGGCTCTCCCCGATTGCTTTCGCCAGGGGCGCGCGCACGGCATTGATCCAAAATTCGGGCGCCATATCGGGCTGCGACTTCGTGAGCATCGACGTGAACGTCGGTATCGTATCTCCGGGTACGAGCGTGACGTCGCAGTCGTAGCCGTGCTCGAGGATGATTTCGTCGATATGCGCGGCCACGGCAGCCGAGCCCCAGTTCATCTCGGCGATGCTAATGTCTCCGCACGCGGCCTCTGCAGCCCCGACCCTGATCGAGATCGTCGCCAGGAGTGCGCCGAGATAGACTGGTAGCCTGCTCATCTACAAACCGTCTCGATTTTCGGGCCGCACTTGCCGCCTTCGGCTGCACTGTCTCCAGGGGGAGCGGCGTTCTCTGTTACCATCCTTCAGACTAGGGTTTGCCCAGTTGAAATCAACCGCTTATTGCCTCGCGCCGGGGCACGCATTCGTGAGGGCAGGTGCAAAAATCTGTCAGAAGGATCGGCGGCTAACGTTCCGGTAACGATGTGACGCTAATCATCCAATCGCGGACGGTTGCTTCGCCGGAGCGCGGGTCAGGTAGTGCGTACCCGCCGCTTTGTATCCCGATGATCATGCTGTCGTGGAGTGCCGTCGGTTGACATCGATCCTGTCGCTCTCCATCTTTCTGTCGCGGCAGCGCATCGCTGATGAACCAAGGCGGACGCCTCATGGATCTACGAATCGTCCGATCTTTCAGCCCCTGTGCTGCCGCGATCCACACCGATCCCCGTTCCACCCATTGCGCTGAGATGATTTGCCGATGAGCCGCCATGCGACGCTCATTCTCGGCGGAGCGCGGTCGGGCAAGTCTTCGTTCGCCGAACGGCTTTCCCGTGAAAGCGGGCTGGAACGCCATTACGTGGCAACGGGGCAGGCATTCGATGACGAGATGGCGCAGCGGATCGCCCGGCATCGCGAGGATCGGGGCACCGGCTGGACGACGCACGAAGCTCCCATTGAACTGGTGAAATGTCTGGAGAAGGTCGGGTCGGACGGTCGGGTCGTGCTTGTCGATTGCCTGACGCTCTGGGTCTCGAACCTGATGATGGCTGGAGAGGATGTGGAGCAGGCATCTGCGGAACTGGTCCGTCACCTCGAGAAGCTCCGGGGTAGCTACCTCTTTGTTTCCAATGAGGTTGGCGTGGGAATCGTCCCGGAGAATAGGATGGCCCGAGAGTTTCGCGACCATGCCGGCCGGCTACACCAGCAGGTCGCTGCGGTTGCGGACGAGGTCTACCTCGTTGCGGCGGGTCTCCCGCTGAAGATGAAGGGATAGCCGAAGTCACACGGTCTGGATGTCCGGCATTTCTGTCGTGCGCCTATGTCTTTTGTGTCGCAAATCTGGTGTCGCCGGCCCAACAACCGGGGGCTGTGCGCCGTGGGCTTGTAACGCCAAGAATCGCCGATATGGTGCGCGGCATTTCTCTTTTCCAACGCTAGCAGGGCATTACCATGCACAAGGTCATCTTCGACACGGATCCTGGCATTGACGACGCGATGGCGTTGCTTTTCCTCCATCGGCATCCGGAGGTCGACCTTATCGGCGTTACGACTGTTTTCGGTAACGCACCGATCGAGCTGACGACGCGAAATGCGCTCTACCTGAAACAGAAATGGGGCATTGCAGCGCCAGTCGCGCGGGGCGCGGGCGTGACCTATGACCCGGCGCGTCCTGAAGGCCACTGGCCCACCTTCATTCACGGGGAGAACGGACTGGGCGACATCGACATCCCTGAGGCGTTGGAGGCGCAAGCGGATGGCCGGCCGGCGTGGCAGTTCATCATCGATACGGTGAGGGCGCAGCCGGGAGAGGTAACGCTGATCGCTGTTGGCCGGATGACCAACCTGGCACTGGCCCTGAAGGCAGACCCGGACTTCGCAGCGCTCGTGAAAGAGGTCGTCGTGATGGGTGGTGCCTTCGACCTCAACGGCAATGTCAGCCCGGCCGCGGAAGCCAATATCCATGGCGATCCGGAAGCTGCCGATCTCGTCTTCACGGCTCCCTGGCGGGTCACAGTGATCGGGCTCGACGTGACGATGAAGACGGTGATGACCAGCGGTTATCTGGCGGAGATGGCGGCTGTCGGTGGGCCGTCAGTGCAGCTCCTCTCCAACATCTCGCAGTTCTACATCGAATTCTACAAGCATAGGGTCGGCGATGGCATGGTGATCCATGACAGTTGCGCCTGCGTCTACCTCGTCGCTCCGCATCTTTTCAGAACACGCAGCGGACCGATACGGGTCGTCTGTGGCGGAATCGCAGACGGCCAGACAATCCAGAAGCCCGACGGAAAGGTCTTCCCGCCCGGTCACTGGGACGGCCATCCGAGCCAGCTCGTCTGCACGGATGTGGACGGCGATCGCGTTCTTGAGGTCATCCGGGCTGCAATCGTCGAGGGGAAAGCGGCCTGAAATCGCCGCTACTGGTCGATGCCCGCCGCGTCGGCCAGCCGTTCAAGATCCGGCACGGTGATGTACCGATTGTTCTCGATCTGGATCACGCCGTCCTTGCGGAGCTTTGTCATCTGACGGCTCACCGTCTCGATCGTGAGGCCGAGAAAATCCGCAATGTCCGATCGTGAGAGCGGGAGGTCAAAGAAGCTCCTGTCGCCCACTTCGGGGTCGCTGTGATTGGCGATGAGCCACAGGAAGCTTGCCACCTTCTCCTGTGCGGTCTTGCGGCCGAGCGTCAGCATCCAGTCGCGGGCGTCATCAAGTTCCTGAAGAGCCTGATTGTGCAGGAGGCGCTCGAGGCTCGGGGCGTCGCGCATCAGCCGCTCGATTGTCCGGCGGGGGAAGACGCAGATCTCGGTATCTGTGGCAGCCTCGGCGCTCATCCGGCTTTCGCCCAGGAATGGACGCCCCATGAAATCGGGCGCGAATTGCAGGCCAACGATCTGTTGGCGACCATCCGCCATCACCTTCGACAGCTTCACCACGCCGTTCAGTATACTGCTGTAGGACGTTATGCTCTCACCCTGGCCGATCATTTCGTTTCCGGCCTCGACCTTGCGCCGGGAGGCGTGCTTGCTCAATTCGGCAAGCTGGGGCGGAGTGAGGGCGGAACAGATGCCTCCGTGCCGTGCTTCGCAGGATCGGCAGACTCCCGGAATGTCCCGGCTCTGGGTCTCCTTGATCTGCATGTCCATTTGGCTGCCCCGATTGAGTTTGCAGTTGCGAGATGATGTGGATCATCGTCAACCGCTAATGCAGCGAATTGATCTGGATCAACATTCGCGAAATCGTCGCTGCGACACTTCGCGCGTTGAAGGATCGCGGACCGAGGAGTTCGCCGTCTGCAACAGTCGGATGGCAAATGTTCCGGCGGGGCCAACGGGGATTGGCATTTGCCCGAGTTTTCCCTATGTGGGACGCTGAATCGTTATTTCAGAGGACATTGGCGTGACTGCTACATTCGATAAAGTTGCCGACATCATTGCGGAAACCAGCGAGATCGATCGCGAAACGATCACGCCTGAAAGCCACACGATCGACGACCTCGGCATCGACAGCCTGGACTTCCTCGACATCGTCTTCGCGATCGACAAGGAGTTCGGCATCAAGATCCCGCTCGAGCAGTGGACGCAGGAAGTCAACGAAGGCAAGGTTTCAACCGAGGAGTATTTCGTCCTCAAGAACCTCTGCGCGAAGATCGACGAACTGAGGGCGGCGAAGGGCTGAAAAGCCATTCCCCAAGCGTCGTATGCTGCTTGAATACTTCCAGATGATCGACCGGGTGCAGAGCGTGGACCTCTCCACCAACCTATTGAAGGCTAGGTCGGTCGTTCCGGCGAAAAGCCCGGTCTTCGAAGGTCACTTCCCGGGAATGCCGCTCGTTCCCGGTGTTCTTCTGATCGAGACGATGGCACAAGCCTCCGGCATGCTGGTGCTCGCAGCTACCGATTTCGCGGCCATGCCGTTCCTGATGTCGGTCGATGGCGCCAAGATGCGGTCGTTCGTGGAGCCGGAGGCTGTACTCGACATCGAGGCGTTTCTGGAGCATGAGGGGTCCGGCTACGCCGTGACGAAGGCGAAGATTACGTCGAACGGCAAGAAGGTCTGCGACGCGCAACTGAAGCTGCGCACGATGCCGTTCAGCGAGGTGCCGCTTGCCGACATCGTTCGAAAGCGTGCGAGAGAAGTCGGGCTCATGGACGCGCTTCAAGCTGGCGCGTGACCGCCAGGCAATGAGGACAGGATGAGCAAGTCTGACAATGATGTCGTGATCACCGGTGTCGGGATCGTCACCTGCCATGGCGTTGGCAAGGAGCCGCATATCGCGCTTCTGTCGGCCGCCGATGTGGAGCCGCCGAAGGTCGAGACTGAGCGCTTCAAGCCCTACCCCGTGCATCCAATGCCCGAGATCGACTGGTCGCAGCAGATCGCCAAGAGAGGCGACCAGCGGCAGATGGAGAACTGGCAGCGGCTCGGCGTCTTTGCCGCAGGTCTGGCTCTCGATGATGCCGGCCTGAAAGACAATGCCGAAGCCTGTGCCACGATGGACATGATCGTCGCCGCCGGTGGTGGCGAGCGCGACATCAAGGTGGATTCGCTGATTGTCGACGAGGCGCTGAAGCGCAA
Organism: Pseudorhizobium flavum; assembly: GCF_902502825.2. The sequence continues at coordinate 2,048,765 of NZ_LR723670.1, read as the reverse complement.
TGATCGCGAGACGCTGCTCAACGAGAAGCTGACGACCGAGCTGCGCCCGACGCTTTTCCTCGCCCAGCTTTCCAACCTTCTCGCCGGCAATATCTCGATCGTCCACAAGGTGACCGGTTCCTCACGCACGTTCATGGGTGAGGAAGCTGCAGGCATCTCGGCTGTCGAGACGGCATATCATCGCATCAGGTCGGGACAGTCGACGCATTCGCTCGTCGGCGGTGCCTTCGTTGCGGAACGCGCCGACATCATTCTGCTCGTCGAGGGGATCCGTGCGCATGCAACCGGCTCCTGGCATCCGCTGTGGCAGCGTTCGGCTGACAATGGCGGCGGCATGATAATGGGCTCCGTCGGTGCTTTCCTGGTGCTGGAATCGCGTGCGAACGCCGAAGCGCGTGGTGCACATATCTATGCCACGATCGACGCCGTCGAAGGTGACCGCGGCAGCCGGGACGACGGTAAGCTCGAGCAACGCCTCGAGCGGCTATCAATGCTTGCCTTGGATGCGGATCCGGCCCAGACGCTGGTCTTTTCCGGCGCAAGCGGACTGGTTGATCCGACTGCGCGCGAACGCGATGTCATCCAGAAGACCTTCCCCGGCGCCACGCTACGCGGCTATGGTGGGGTGACGGGCCACGGCATGGAGGCCCAATTCCCGCTCGGTCTGGCGCTCGCGGCGCTCGCGCTTGACGGCGACCTTCGCGTGCCTTCCTTCGATTCCAGCCTTGAACAGCCGATGCCGGCGCCGGCGAACCGCGCCGTGGTGACGACGGTTGGCTATACGCGCGGCGAGGGCCTTGCGGTCCTGTCGCTGAACGCGTGAGGAGAACGACCATGAGCGACAACCGCTTCACCGATCATCTCGGCCGGCCGATCATTGCCGTGACCGGCATGGGCGTCATCACCTCGCTGGGGCAGGGGCTGCAGGACAACTGGGCGGCACTTACCTCCGGCACGTCGGGCATCCACAAGATCACCCGCTTCCCGACCGAAGGCCTATCGACGCGCATCAGCGGCACCGTCGACTTCATCGACGTTCCGGTCGAAAACGCCGTCGAGCGCTCCTATGCCTTCGCACGCGAGACAACGGCGGAAGCAATTGCGCAGGCGGGCCTTTCCGGAGACTTCGAAGGCCCGCTCTTCCTGGCGGCACCGCCGGTCGAGCCGGAGTGGTCGGCACGTTTCGCACTGGCCGATCGCGCACCACCATCGCAGGTGGAGGGCGACGCCTATGATCGGTTCCTGACAGCGATGCGCCAACGTCCCGATCCCGCCTTCCTGGAGGCTGTCCAGTTCGGCTCGATCTCGGAGCGCCTTTCCGACCGGTTCGGCACCCGCGGGCTCCCTGTGACGCTTTCAACGGCCTGTGCTTCCGGGGCTACCGCCATCCAGCTCGGGGTCGAAGCGATCCGCCAGGGCCGCACCGACCGTTCGCTGGTTGTTGCGACGGATGGTTCCGTCAGTGCCGAAGCGTTGATCCGCTTCTCGCTGCTTTCTGCTCTTTCGACTCAGAACGATCCGCCGGAGAAGGCGTCCAAGCCGTTCAGCAAGGATCGCGACGGCTTCGTCATTGCCGAAGGTGCGGCGACACTCGTTCTCGAGTCGTTGGAATCGGCGGTCGCCCGTGGTGCGAAGGTGCTTGGTATCCTGAAGGGCTGCGGCGAGAAGGCTGACCATTTCCACCGAACCCGTTCCTCACCGGACGGTGGCCCGGCAATCGCTACCATTCGTGCGGCCTTGGAAGACGCCGGCATGGATGAGACGGCCATCGGCTACATCAATGCCCATGGCACTTCCACGCCGGAAAACGACAAGATGGAGTATGGCTCCATGCTCGCCGTCTTCGGGGAGCGTTTGAAGGATATTCCGGTCTCGTCGAACAAGTCGATGATCGGCCATACGCTGACGGCGGCCGGAGCCGTCGAGGCGGTGTTCTCGATCCAGACGATGCTGACCGGCACACTTCCGCCGACGATCAACTACGTCAATCCGGACCCGACGATCGTGCTCGATGTGGTGCCAAACCAGAAGAGGGATCAGCAGGTTAGGGCCGTGCTGTCGAACTCCTTCGGCTTCGGCGGGCAGAATGCCAGCCTTGTCATGACGCTGGAACCGGCTTAGAGACCGTCGCCAACCCCTTCTGACGATCTGGAACGCCTTCGGGCGAAGGAAGACCTGTTATGCGCGCTCTGCAACTGCTCGACGACCGCAAGCTCGAGGCTGTGGACATTCCCGAGCCCGAAGCGCCCGGTCCAGGCGAGGTCACGCTTCGTGTCAAGGCCGTAGCACTCAATCACATCGACGTTTGGGGCTGGCGCGGAATGGCGTTCGCCAAGCGCAAGATGCCGCTCACCATTGGCGCGGAAGCATCGGGCGTGGTCGAAGCAATCGGTCCTGGCGTCTCCAACCTCCTTCCCGGCCAGCTTGTCTCGATTTACGGCGCGCGGACGTGTGGGCTGTGCAAGCCGTGCCGTGAAAAGCGCGACAATCTGTGTGAGAACGTCTCCGGCGTCCACGGCTTCCACCTGGACGGCTTCGCCCAGGAGAAGACGAACCTGCCGGCACGCCTGCTCGTTCCGGCGCCTCCGGGTGTCGATGCCGTTGGTGCAGCCTTGGCGCCCGTCACCTTCGGCACCGTCGAGCACATGCTGTTCGACAATGCCAAGCTCGAGCCCGGTGAAACGATCCTCGTGCATGCCGGCGGGTCTGGGATTGGCACGGCGGCGATCCAGCTTGCCAAGAAGACGGGTTGCACGGTGATCACCACCGTCGGTTCGGACGACAAGATCGAGCGCGCCAAGGCGCTCGGCGCCGATCATGTCATCAACTATCGCACCGATCGCTTCGAAGGCGTCGTCCGCAAGCTGACGAAGAAAAAGGGCGTCGACGTCGTCTTCGAACATGTCGGCGCTGATACCTGGGCCGGCTCCATGCTGTCGCTGAAGCGGGGAGGGCGGCTCGTTACCTGCGGCTCCACCTCCGGCGTCTCCACAAGCATGAACCTGATGATGCTTTTCCAGCAGCAGCTGAAGCTGCTCGGCTCCTTCGGCTGCCGCATGGAAAACATGGCGGATGCCATGCAGAAGATGGCGCGCGGGGTCGTTCATCCGGTGATCGATACGGAAGTGACCTTCGACGACATCGATCGGGCGCTCGAGCGCATGGAGACGAGACAGGTATTCGGCAAGATCGTCCTCAGGATGGATTGATCCCTTGAAGATGTTCCTTACGAGGGTCGTGCTCGGTCTCCGGCGTTTCCAGCAGTGGCTGGTGGCGCAGGCGGTCTTCGCGATTCTCAATGTGCTGAAGCTATTGCCCGCCGATGCTGCGATCAGCTTTTCGGATCGGGTAGCAAGGTGGATCGGTCCGAAGCTTGGTCGTCACAGGCTGATGCTGACCAACCTGCGTAACGCCTATCCGGAAAAATCGGATGGTGAGTTGCAGGAGATCGCGCTCGCGAGCTGGGGGCACATGGGCCGTCTTGCCGCCGAGTACGTTTTCCTCGATCGCCTTTTCGACTTCGACCCTGAGCGTTCGGCGCCTGGTCGTATTGAGGTATCGGGGATACCGCTTTTCCTGGATCTCCGCGACAATCCGCGACCGTTCATCGTCTTTACTGCCCATACCGGCAATTTCGAGCTGCTTCCGGTCGCCGGCAACAGTTTTGGTCTGGATGTGATGGTCCTCTTTCGTCCGCCGAACAATCCCTACATCGCCGAGAAAGTCTTCGCGTTCCGTAGCGCCCGCATGGGCCAGTTGGTGCCGTCGCATGCCGGGTCCTCCTTTGCTCTGGCGCGACGGCTGGAGGCCGGTGGCGGGGTGGGGGTGCTGGTGGACCAGAAGTTTGGCCGCGGCCTGACCACGTCCTTCTTCGGCAGACCGGTACGGACCAACCCGCTGCTCGCCAAGCTGGTGCGCCAGTTCGACGTCGAGGTCTACCCGGCTCGCTGCATCCGCCTTCCCGGCAATCGCTATCGCCTGGAGATCGAACCGCGGATCGAAGTGCCGAGAAATGCCAGTGGAGCGGTCGATGTGCAGGCGACGGCTCAGATGCTGAACGACAAGGTCGAGAGCTGGGTGCGGGAGTATCCGGATCAGTGGCTTTGGTATCACGACCGTTGGGCGATCAAGAAGATGCTGACGGACTGAGCACGTCTTGCGTGCAAGCGGGAATTGATCAATGCTCGCGCAAGCTTGCGTCCTTATTTCAGCATGTTGCGACAGGGCGAGCCGGCTAGGCTCCGACTGCCGTGAGAGGATCTCCGCTCCGGGGGGAGGTGGTGTGTGGAAGCTTTGATTGACCTCTTCTGGTCCAAATATGGGCGGCTGCAGACAGCGATAGATCGGGAAGACAACGTCACGATTCACGCGCTGGATCAGGAGATCGACCCGCTTCTTCAGGCGATATTCCGTCACGAAGTCACGGATGCTGCCGGCATCCAGGCACAATTCAGGTTCGCTCTGGAACTGCTGAAGACGGAGGCTGACGACAGAGGGTGCGTGCATCGCAACGGCCACCTTCTGCAGATGCTGGTCGAGCGCTACCTCGCTCCCCAGATCGGGCGCGCCGCAGGCGAGATCCCAGGAAAGAGATCGGATCACACCGAATCGAGCGAAGGCGGGAACACGATCAACGGTCTGCTCGATCCCGCATTGTTCGACGGCATCCCCGAACGGATTCTGGTGGTCGTTCCGGGCTATCGAGTCTTCTATTCAAACGAGACAAACGCCCGGCAGTTGGGATTGTCCAAGGAGAAGGTGATCGGGAAGCATTTTGCCGAGTTGATCGGCATACACCATTTCCAGTGCGATCTTCGCGAGCCGCTGGATCGCTGCATCGCGGGGGAGAGCACGTCGCTCACCTATGCCGAGGAAAGAGACGGCGATACCGTCGTCATTTCCTGCCGAATGTCCCCTTGCTTTACCGAGGCGCGGGCGCAGGTCGGCGCCATGGTGGTGATGCAGGAAATGGCCGACCGACGCCGACGCAGAAGCGTCGGCTGAGGATCAGTTGGCAAGGGTCGTGAGCAGGTGGGCCTGTTCGAACGCGATGTGCCGGCGCATTCCCTCGAAGAAGCCCCGTAGCATGTAGCCGACGGCCTCGACGTTGACGGGATCGCTGGAGCCAAGCTTCAGGAGCGTTTCGGTGAGCTCCTCCGCATAGCCTTCGTCCTCGAGATGCTCGTATCTCAAGCGTGACAGGGTTTCGCCGCTGTCGGCGACCGCGTTCTTCTGTTGGACGCGCGGGAACAGAACGGTTTCCTCATAGCGGTGGAGCGCCTGGATCATCGGTACGAGCGCCTTGGCGGCGTAGATACACTTCTGCTTGTTGATGTTGGACGGAAGCGAATCGGCGATCTCCTCCAGTTCGTCGCAGAGGGCCAGTTGCTCGGCATGTGCACTGCGGAGCCAGGCAACGATCTCTTCGTCGGGCAGCACTTTCCCGCGGCCCAAGAGAATAAGGCTCTGTTCGTCAGGTCTCTGATTCATGGTCATTTATCGCCCTCGATCATGGCCCAGTGTTATGAGCTGAGGCCGAGATTCGCCGAGGGAGACTTTTCGCGCCTTGATCCAAATCAAGGCTGCCTTGACGTGTCGGTGGCAAAGCTGGCCACAATCGCCGATGGTCTGGCCGCCGAGGGATTCGGGTTGCCATGATGATCGACGCGAGATTGAAACACGCCGTTGGGGGATGTCCAACATGAACTATACCGTAGAAACACTGGCCTTGGCGGTCGGCGCTTTCCTGGCTTTGCTGGGAGTGGCCTTTGCCCATGACAGTCTTTTCGCTGCCCATATGTGGGTACTTTTCTTCGCGCTGTTTGCCGGTACCGTCGTCATGGTGCGCCGGGCCAACTTCGCACCGGTCACGGCGGCGCAGAAGGCTGCCCGCCAATCAGAATATCTGGATGAGGTCGTCAAGTATGGCGTCATCGCAACGATGTTCTGGGGCGTTGTCGGCTTCCTGGTCGGCGTTATCGTGGCGCTGCAACTCGCCTTCCCCGACCTCAACATCGAGCCCTGGCTGAACTTCGGACGCACGCGACCGCTCCACACCTCGGCGGTGATCTTCGCCTTCGGCGGCAATGCGCTCATCGCGACGTCATTCCATGTGGTGCAGCGCACCTCCCGCGCGCGCCTTTTTGGCGGCAACCTCGCCTGGTTCGTCTTCTGGGGCTACCAGCTCTTCATCGTCATGGCCGCGACCGGCTATCTGCTCGGGATTACCCAGTCCCGCGAATACGCGGAACCTGAGTGGTACGTGGACCTCTGGCTCACGATTGTCTGGGTTGCCTATCTCGTGGTCTTCCTGGGAACGATCCTGAGGCGCAAAGAGCCCCACATCTATGTGGCCAACTGGTTCTACCTCTCCTTCATCGTCACCATTGCGATGCTGCACGTGGTCAACAACCTGGCCATTCCAGTGTCGTTCCTTGGATCCAAGAGCTACTCGGCCTTTTCCGGGGTTCAGGACGCCCTGACGCAGTGGTGGTACGGCCATAACGCAGTCGGCTTCTTCCTGACGGCCGGTTTCCTCGGCATGATGTACTACTTCATCCCGAAGCAGGTGAACCGTCCCGTCTATTCATACCGCCTGTCGATCATCCACTTCTGGGCGTTGATCTTCATGTACATCTGGGCCGGCCCGCACCATCTGCACTACACGGCTCTGCCTGACTGGGCGCAGACGCTCGGCATGGTCTTTTCCGTCATGCTCTGGATGCCCTCCTGGGGCGGTATGATCAACGGCCTGATGACGCTCTCGGGCGCCTGGGACAAGATCCGTACTGACCCGATCGTGCGCATGATGGTCATCGCCGTCGCCTTCTACGGCATGGCGACCTTCGAAGGCCCGATGATGTCGGTCAAGGCGGTCAACTCGCTCAGCCACTACACGGACTGGACGATCGGCCACGTGCATTCGGGTGCTCTCGGCTGGAACGGCATGATCACCTTCGGCGCGCTTTACTACCTCGTTCCGAAGCTCTGGAACCGCAATCGGCTCTACAGCATCCAGCTGGTCAACTGGCACTTCTGGCTGGCCACTCTCGGCATAGTCGTCTACGCGGCCGTGATGTGGGTTGCCGGTGTTCAGCAGGGCCTGATGTGGCGCGAATACGATGACCAGGGCTTCCTTGTCTACTCGTTCGCCGAATCAGTCGCAGCCATGTTCCCGTACTACGTGCTGCGTGCCGTCGGTGGCGCCATGTTCCTCGCTGGTGCGTTGATCATGGCCTTCAACATCACGATGACAATCCTCGGCTATGAGCGGCGCGAGAAGGTTCCGGGTGCTGCCGCACCCGCGGCCCTCCAGCCGGCCGAATAAGGAGCGGATCCATGGCTCTTCTGGACAAACACAAATTCGTTGAACGTAACGCGACCCTGCTTCTGGTCGGCTCCCTCTTCGTGGTGTCGATCGGCGGGATCGTCGAGATCGTGCCGCTCTTCTACCTGGAGAACACGATCGAAAAGGTAGAGGGCATGCGCCCCTATTCGCCGCTCGAACTGGCCGGCCGCAACATCTACATCCGTGAAGGGTGCTACACCTGTCACAGCCAGATGATCCGGCCGTTCCGCGACGAGGTGGAGCGCTACGGCCACTACAGCCTGGCTGCGGAATCCATGTACGACCATCCCTTCCAGTGGGGTTCGAAGCGGACGGGGCCGGACCTCGCCCGCGTCGGCGACCGCTATTCGAACGAATGGCACGTGCAGCACCTGATCGAGCCACGCTCGGTCGTGCCCGAATCGGTCATGCCGAGCTACTCCTTCCTGAAGGACACGCCGCTACAGGTGACCAATGTCGCCATGGAGCTCAGTGCCAATCGGGCGGTGGGCGTGCCCTATACCGATGAGATGCTGGAAAACGCCGCGGCGGACCTCAAGGCGCAGGCGGATCCGAATGCAGACACGTCAGGTATTAGCGAGCGCTACCCGAAGGCCAAGATCGGTGATTTCGACGGAAATGCTGCCGAACTGACCGAGATGGACGCTCTGGTGGCCTATCTCCAGATGCTCGGTACGCTGGTCGACTTCTCGACCTATGACGCCACTGCTGGCTATCGCTGAGGAGGACCCGATGGAAATCTACACAGCACTTCGCGCTTTCGCCGACAGCTGGGCCCTGCTTGCCATGACCCTGTTCTTTATCGGTGTTGTCCTTTTCACCCTGCGCCCGGGCGCCAAGGCTCTTGCCAAGGATGCCGCCCAGATCCCTCTGAAGGAGGATTGATAGATGGCGGACAAGCATATTGACGAAATCAGCGGCGTCGAAACCACCGGACACGAGTGGGACGGCATTCGCGAGTTGAACAACCCGATGCCCCGCTGGTGGGTCTGGACGTTCTACGCCACCATTGTCTGGGCCCTTGGCTACACGATCCTTTATCCGGCCTGGCCACTGGTCAACGAAGCGACCAAGGGCGTGCTGAACTATTCCAGCCGTGCCGAACTGGCGGGTGACCTGGAAGGGGCAAAGATTGCCCAGGGCGAAGTCATCGAAAAGATCTCGAAGGTCTCGCTTGAGGAAATCCTAGCCGACCCGCAACTCGCACAGTTCGCCACTGCCGGCGGCGCCTCGGCCTTCCGGGTCAACTGCGTCCAGTGCCATGGCACGGGTGCTGCAGGCGGGCAGGGCTATCCCAACCTCAATGACGACGAGTGGCTGTGGGGCGGCGACATCAACGCGATCTACCAGACCATCGCACATGGGGTTCGCGATCCGGTCGATGCGGATACGCGAGTATCGGAGATGCCGGCATTCATCGATATCCTGCAGCCCGAGGAGGTCCGGCAGGTGGCGGCCTATGTCGTCAGCCTCAGCGGCACGCCGCGCGACCCTTCGATGGTGGAGCCGGGACAGCAGCTCTATGCCGACAACTGCGCCTCCTGCCATGGCGAAAATGCCGAAGGCGTGCGCGACCTCGGCGCTCCCAATCTTGCCGACGCGATCTGGCTAAAGGTCCAGGGCGAGGCGGAGATTGCGCAGCAGATCCAGGCTCCGCGTCATGGCGTCATGCCGGCCTGGAACGCCCGCCTGAGCAACGAGACGGTCAAGCAACTGGCAGTCTACGTCCATTCGCTCGGCGGCGGAGAGTAGATCTCTTCCCATTCGCACTTGAAGGTCGCGCCGTGGCGCGGCCTTTTTTTCATGCGTTCGACCAGACTCCCAGCTCGTATCCCTCGGGGTCGATGAAATGGAAGCGCCGGCCGCCCGGAAAGTCGAAGATCGGCCGGGAGATCTGTCCGCCAGCTTTTTCTACCCGCGACAGCGCCGCCTCCAGGTCCGAACAATACAGTATCACCAGCGGTCCGCCTTTCGGCGTGACCGTATGAGTTTTCGCAAAGCCGCCGGTCAGCCGGCCGTCGCCAAACTCGCAATAGTCCGGTCCATAATCCGTGAACGTCCAGGCAAAGACCTCGTCGTAGAAGTGCTTTGTGCGCTCGATATCCTGCACGTTGAACTCGATGTAATCGATCTTCCGATCGGCGCCTTCGGCAGCCATTGGCTTTCTCCTAAATGATCTCGCTGTCAGTCGCGGGTCCAGATCGTCTTGTCGATCTTGCCTGCGAGTTCCGGATAGTCGGCCGCATGGAAGACTGGCGATTCACCAGCCTTCCTTTGAGCAAAATAGTCCTTCGTCAGCTTGGCGACGGTACCCGACAGGAGCACGATGGCGATCAGGTTGATGGTCGCCATCAGGCCCATCGAGGCGTCAGCTGCGTTGAAGACCGTGGTAACGGTCTCATAGGCACCCCAGATGACCATCAACAGGACGGCGCTGCGCAGGATCATAATGCCGATGCCCGTTCCGGCTCCCAGAAACGTCATGGCGTTCTCCGCATAGGAATAATTGCCGATGATCGACGTGAACGCGAAGAAGAAGATGGCGATCGCGATGAAATAGGCGCCGAAGGTCCCGAGATGTTCGCCGAGCGCGGCCTGCGTCAACTGGGCGCCGGTGACGCCGCTTTCCGGAACCAAGGCGCCAGAAAGTAGAATCATGATGGCCGTCGCCGTACAGACAAGGAGGGTGTCTATGAACACACCAAGAGCCTGGACGAAGCCTTGGGATGAGGGGTGGTGCGGCTGTGGCGTAGCGACTGCGGCAATGTTCGGCGCCGATCCCATGCCGGCTTCGTTGGAAAACAGTCCGCGTTTCACGCCGTTCATCATTGCCGCCATGATGCCGCCCGTCGCGCCGCCCGCCGCTTCCTGCCAGCCAAAGGCGCTGGCGAAGATATTGCCGATGACTGCAGGGACTTCCGACCAGTTGGTGATGAGCACGTAGATAGCAGCCAAGAGGTATGCGCCTGCCATGAAGGGCACGATCAGTTCCGCGACGCGCGCGATCTGGCGGATCCCGCCGAAGATGACGATGCCGGCGAGCACGGCGACCACGACGCCTACCCCCAGCTTGGGCAGGCCAAAGGCACCCTCCATGGCATCGGCGATGGAATTCGCCTGGACGGCGTTAAAGACGAGGCCGAACGAGAGGATGAGGCAGATGGAGAAAATGCCGCCGGCCCAGGGCGCGCGCAGCCCGCGGGCGATATAGAAGGCGGGTCCCCCGCGATACATGCCTTCTTCGTTCTTGACCTTGTAGAGCTGCGCCAAGGCACTCTCTGAATAGGCGGTCGCCATCCCAACGAGCGCCACCATCCACATCCAGAAGATGGCGCCTGGCCCGCCGAGATAGAGTGCGACCGCGACGCCGGCGATATTGCCCGTGCCAACCCGGGAGGCGAGGCTGACGGTCAACGCCTGGAAAGGGCTGATCCCCGCATCATCTTCGGTGGGGCTGCTCCGTAGGACGCGAAACATCTCGCCGAAGTGCAGGAACTGGATCAACCGAAGCCGGATCGTGAAGTAGAGCCCGACGGCCAGCAGCCCATAGACCAGGACATATTCCCAGAGGATCAGGTTCAGCAGGTCGATCAGCGCGGTCATTGAGCTCTCCCGAGAGGCAGTAGATGAAGCCTATGGTAGGGCGGGACGGCAAATAGGAAAGCCACGACCTCTTGCGCTCAGAGCTCTTCCAGAAGAGACTTCAATGCCGAAAGATCCCGCCGTATGGCGTCGGCGTCCGCCTGGAACGCGACATCGTCCATATCCGGCTGGCGGATCAGGGTGAACATGACGACGGCACCGTCGCCATTCGGCACGACGCGCAGCGCGTTGTGCACGACCTGTCCGCCCGGTAGGGTGACGTCGTGGTCGATGACGCCGAGCGCGTTCGGCGGGACGAACCGTATGCGGATGTCGCCAAGAGGTCCGCCGTCCCCAATCCATTCATCGCCATCCTGCTTCAGCCCGGCGGCAAGACCGGCAGCCCATCTTGCCATGTTCCGGGGCTGGCTGGCGAAGTCGTAGACCTCATGCCAGTTCCTGTTGATTGTCGTGTGGATGATCTCGACCTGATACGATGCCAAGCTCTGCTCCTCCGATCTTTGGCCTGCGACAATGAGCGCGACGTCTCTGCGTCGCTACTTGATTTATATCAAGGATACTTGCCGGCCCAGATGGGAAAAGGCAGGCACAAAGGTGGAAATGTGCCATGAATCTCTACACCGCAAAGAACGTCGACGCGACCGGTGACGGCCATCAGGCAACAAACGCTGACGCTGGTAACGCCCCTCAGTCGCTTTACGAGGCGAGAAAGAAGATCTTCCCCAAGCGTGCGGAAGGCCGCTTCCGTCGCTTCAAGTGGCTGGTGATGCTCATCACGCTCGGGATCTACTACCTGACGCCATGGATCCGCTGGGATCGCGGGCTCTATGCTCCGGACCAGGCGGTGCTCGTGGACCTCGCCAACCGGCGCTTCTATTTCTTCTTCATCGAGATTTGGCCGCAGGAGTTCTTTTTCGTGGCCGGACTCCTCGTCATGGCCGGTTTCGGTCTGTTTCTCGTCACGTCCGCGGTCGGTCGCGCGTGGTGCGGCTATACCTGCCCCCAGACCGTGTGGGTTGATCTCTTTCTGGTCGTCGAGCGCTGGGTAGAGGGCGACCGCAATGCCCGCATGAAACTCGATGCTGGGCCCTGGACCTTCGAGAAGATCCGCAAGCGCGTCTTCAAGCATGCAATCTGGATCGCTATTGCGGTCGCCACCGGCGGCGCCTGGATCTTCTATTTCGCCGATGCACCGACGCTGGCCTACGACTTCGTGACCGGCAACGCGGCTTTCATCGCCTATTCGACCGTCGGCATCCTGACCGCTACGACCTACGTCTTCGGCGGGCTGATGCGGGAACAGGTCTGCATCTACATGTGCCCGTGGCCGCGCATCCAGGCGGCCATGCTGGACGACAATTCGCTGGTCGTGACCTACAACGACTGGCGCGGAGAACCTCGGACCAAGCACGCCAAGAAGGCCGCTGCCGCCGGCCAGCCGGTCGGCGACTGCGTCGACTGCAACGCTTGCGTCGCCGTCTGTCCGATGGGCATCGACATCCGCGACGGGCAGCAACTGGCCTGCATCACCTGCGCCCTCTGCATCGATGCCTGCGATAGCGTCATGGACAAGATCGGCAAGCCGCGCGGGCTGATCGCCTACGCGACCCTGAACGAATATGATGCGAACATGGCACTTGCCACTGACAATGGCACGACGCCGATCAATCCCGATCGTGTGCGCAACGCGGACGGCAGCTTCATCGACAAGGTGCGCCACTTCAACTGGCGCATCATTTTCCGGCCTCGCACGTTGCTCTACATGGGCGTCTGGACGGCGGTTGGCATCGGGCTGCTCGTTGCGCTCCTCAGCCGTGACCGGCTGGAGGTCAACGTCATCCACGACCGCAATCCGCAATACGTGCTGGAATCGGATGGCTCGATCCGGAACGGATATACCATTCGCCTCTTGAACATGATCCCCGAACCGCGCACCATCCTGTTGTCGCTTGAAGGGATGCCGGAGGCGACGATGAAGATCAACGGTCTGACGAGTGACGACAACCGTCAGTTTGCCGTCTCGGTCGAACCGGACAAGGCGACGGCGCTGAAGGTCTTCGTGACAGTGCCGGCCAATGCCCTGCCGGATGGCAGCGACGGCTTCAGCTTCATTGCCGAAGATCGTTCGAGCCATGAACGTGACCACTACGACGCAACCTTCTATGCTCCGGAGGGCGGGAAATGAGTTCGACAGACCGCAAGGGTTTCGTCTTCACGGGCTGGCACATGCTTGCTGTCATGTGCCTTTTCTTCGGGACAATAATATCGGTGAACTTCTACATGGCGTGGCAGGCGACCCATACCTGGAGCGGTCTAGTGGTGAAGAACACCTACATCGCCAGCCAGGAATTCAACGGGAAGGTTGCCGAGGCGAAGGCGTTGGCGGCTACGGGCGTGGTCGGTGCGCTGACGATAGAAGATACTGAAGTCAGCTATCGGATATCTCACGCCCAGGATGGTGCCGTTGAAGCGGATGACGTCACTTTGCGGTTCAAGCGTCCGGTTGGCGAAGACCAGGATTTCGAGCTTGCGCTCCGGCGTGAGGGGGAGGGCGTCTTCGTTGCCCGCCATGCTGTCGCCGGCGGAACCTGGATCGTCGAGGCGGAGGCGCTTCGCGACGGCAAGCGCATTCTTCATGACACGCAGCGGATCTCTGTCGCCGGAGAAGCGAAATGACCACCTGTTGTGCTCCCGGTACCGAGGGAGCCGTGGAACTTGAGCGGCTGAGCCATGCCCTGCCTTCGACGGAAGAATTGCTCCTGTCGAGCCGGCAGATCCAGCCGGGGCTGCGCCAGACCGATCTGAGCGTGCCCGGCGTCCATTGCGGCACCTGCATCACGGCAATCGAAAAGGCGCTGCAGGCCCGCCCCGACGTGGAGCGGGCGCGGGTGAACCTTTCGACCAAGCGGGTCTCCATCGTCTGGAAGGAAGAAGTTTCCGGTGTCCGCACTGACCCGCTGGAACTGGTGCAGACAATTCGCGGTGCAACGGGCTATGACGCCCATCTGTTCTCAAGTGTCGAAGATGCCGGCGATCGGCTGCAGCGCGAACTGATACGGGCGGTTGCCGTGTCGGGCTTCGCGGCGGCAAACATCATGCTGCTTTCCGTCTCGGTATGGTCGGGAGCGGAAGCTTCCACGCGCGACCTGTTCCATTGGATTTCGGCCATGATCGCGGCCCCGGCGCTCGTCTATGCCGGCCGGTTCTTCTACCAGTCCGCGTGGAATGCGGTCCGGCACGGACGCACCAACATGGATGTGCCGATCGCGCTTGCCATCACGCTTTCCTACGCTGTCTCGCTCTGGGAGACGATGCATCACGGACAGCATGCCTGGTTTGATGCCACCGTCTCACTGCTGTTCTTCCTGCTCATCGGCCGCACGCTCGATCATGTCATGCGCGACAGGGCGCGCGCCGCGATCAGCGGCCTTGCGCGGCTGTCGCCGCGTGGTGCGATGGTGCTCGCGGAGGATGGCGCGCGGGAATACCGTCCAATCGAGGACATCCGGCCGGGAGACCGGCTGATGATCGCGGCCGGCGAACGGATACCGGTCGACGGGGTCGTCGAGAGCGGCAGAAGCGATCTCGATCTTTCCATCGTCAATGGCGAAAGCGCACCCACGGTTGCCGGGCCAGGGGACGCGGTCCAGGGGGGGATCCTCAACCTGACTGGCTCGCTGGTCATCCGCGCGACGGCCGCAGCGAAGGATTCCTTCCTGGCCGAGGTCATATCGCTGATGGAGGCCGCCGAAGGGGGCAGGGCGCGCTATCGGCGAATCGCCGACCGGGCGGCTCAGCTCTATTCTCCGGCGGTTCACCTTCTTGCCCTGGGCGCCTTCATCGCCTGGGGGGTATTCGGAGGCGACTGGAAGCAGGCCATGCTGATCTCAATCGCCGTCCTGATCATCACCTGCCCCTGCGCCCTCGGCCTTGCCGTGCCTGTGGTCCAGGTTGTGGCCGCAGGCCGGCTCTTCAGGAACGGCGTCATGGTAAAGGACGGATCGGCGATGGAACGTCTCGCCGAGGTGGACACGGTCCTGTTCGACAAGACCGGGACATTGACGCTCGGTCGCCCGCGTCTCGTCAATGGTGTGGAGGTCAAGCGGGGTTACCTCGCTCTCGCCGCTGGTCTTGCCGCTCACTCCCGTCACCCGCTGTCGCAGGCGCTCTACCAAGGCGCCCCCGGCGGCGGTGAACGGTTCGCCGAAGTCACGGAACTGCCGGGGCAGGGACTGGAGGCGGTCACGGACGAGGGTGTCTATCGCCTCGGAAACCGCCGCTTCGCCTGTGGTGGCAACGCTCATCCGGATGAACTGTCGGAAGTCGTCCTGTCGCTTGACGGCAAGGAACTCCAGAGTTTCCTCTTTGAAGATGCCGTCCGGCCGGACGGTGCTTCCGCCGTCGCGGCACTCGCTGCAAGTGGCTTCTCGACCGGCATCCTCTCCGGCGACCGCGCGCCGGTCGTCAAGGCGCTCGCGCGTCGCCTCGGCATCTCCCTGTGGAGGGCGGAGCTTTCGCCGCGCGACAAGGTGGATGCGGTGGCCGAACTGGACCGTGGCGGGTCGAAGGTGCTCATGGTCGGCGACGGAATCAACGATGCGCCGGCGCTGGCGGCTGCGCATGTCTCCATCGCGCCTGCGACGGCAGCCGATGTCGGACGACAGGCCGCCGACTTCGTCTTCATGCACGAGAGCCTCAACGCGGTGCCGCTCGCCATTGAAGTGTCCCGGCGGGCGGGGCGGCTGATCCGGCAGAACTTTGCGCTCGCCATCGGCTACAACATCATCGCGGTGCCGATTGCGCTTGCGGGCTATGCGACGCCCCTGATTGCCGCCGTCGCCATGTCGACTTCGTCCATCATCGTCGTGGTGAACGCACTTCGGCTGAACAGGCTGGTTGGGGCGGAGCGGAAGCTGACCATGTCGGCTGCATCAACTCCCATGCCTGGGGAGGCGCGTCTGGCATGAACATGCTGGTCTATCTCATCCCGATCGCCCTCCTTCTCGGCGGGCTGGGGCTTGTCGCCTTTCTCTGGTCGCTGAAGAGCGGCCAGTATGACGACCTCGACGGTGCGGCTTGGCGCGCCATCGATGATGACGACGATCGTCCTGCTGTCTGACAAGCGGATAACACGCCCTATCTAATCGTTTCAGCCTTGCCGTTTGCCATCTGTGGTGCCAAAACAGCCCGCAATCGCTAATGGAGGCACATTCGTGGAACAGGCAGAAATCGGCCTTATCGGGCTCGGCGTCATGGGCTCGAACCTCGCACTCAACATCGCCGAGAAGGGCAACCGGATCGCGGTCTTCAATCGCAGCCCGGAAGCCACACGAAAGTTCTTTGCGGAAGCGGGCGACCTGCAGGGCCAGATTGTCCCTTGTGAGACCCTGGAGGAGTTCGTTGCCGCGATCCGGCCGCCGCGACCGATCATCATCATGATCAAGGCGGGCGAGCCCGTCGACCAGCAGATGGCGGCCTTGACGCCATACCTCTCCGCCGGTGACATCATGATCGACGCCGGCAATGCCAATTTCCGCGATACGATGCGCCGCTTCGACGGCCTCAAGGACAGCGACCTGACCTTCATCGGCATGGGGGTTTCGGGCGGTGAGGAAGGTGCGCGCCACGGTCCCTCCATCATGGTCGGTGGTACGGAGGAGAGCTGGAAGCGCGTCGAGAAAGTTCTGACCTCCATCTCCGCCAAGTTCAACAACGACCCCTGCGTGGCCTGGCTCGGCGAGAACGGCGCGGGACATTTCGTCAAGACCATTCACAACGGCATCGAATATGCGGACATGCAGATGATCGCCGAGATCTATGGGATCCTGCGTGATGGCCTGGGCATGAGCGCCCAGGAAATAGGAGAGGTCTTCGGCCGCTGGAACACTGGCAGGCTGAACTCCTACCTGATCGAGATTACCGAGAAGGTGCTGAAGGCTGCCGATCCGCTTTCCGGAAAACCCATGGTCGACATGATCGTCGACCGTGCCGGCCAGAAGGGCACCGGCAAGTGGTCGGTGATCGAGGCACAGAACATGGGGGTTGCTGCGACCGCCATAGAGGCCGCCGTCGCGGGACGTATCCTATCTTCGCAAAAGAGCGAGCGCGAGAGGGCGGAGACCATTCTCGGCCTTCCGTCGCTTTCCGAGGCGCCGAGGGACCGGGATGCATTCCTTGCGGACCTGGAGAATGCATTGCTTGCCGCCAAGATCGGCGCGTATGCGCAGGGTTTCGCGGTCATGTCCGCAGCCTCCGCCGAGTTCAAATGGAACCTGCCGATGCCGACGATTGCGCGTATCTGGCGCGCCGGCTGCATCATCCGCTCACAGTTCCTCGATGAAATCACCTCCGCCTTCACCAAGGATCCTGACGTCAACCTGATCGTCACGCCCGCATTCGCCGATATGGTGAAGGAGACGGACGGAGCCCTCCGCCGCGTCGTCGCCTATGCAGTGCTCTCCGGCCTGCCGGTGCCGGCGCTGTCTTCGGCGCTCGCCTATTTCGATGCCTATCGCCGCGGCCGCGGAACCGCAAACCTGATCCAGGCGCAACGCGATTTCTTCGGCGCGCACGGATTTGAGCGGGTCGACGGGCTTGATCGCCCGCACGGCCCTTGGGGCAGTGGCCTCAGCCAGGGTTGAGCCTAGGTTCGCAGTGGAAAAACCCGCCCTTGCGGCGGGTTTTGCATCTGACCTCTGAACCTGACGATCTTGCTTACGAGGGGGAACTCACTCCTTCGGGCCCATAGACGACCAGGTCGGCTTGCTGATGCTCTGAAGCAGTTCCGGCGCCACGCCGTCGATCCGGGCGATCACCGCCTTTGCGAGCTCGCGGCCGGAGTGCCGGACGTCCTCGTTCACCGTGTAGATTTCCGGGCGGATCCAGTTGAGGAACTCCGCTGACTGCTTGGAAACCAGGTCGACATCCTTGCCAAGCTTCTTGCCGGCGGCCTCGATCCCGGCGACCAGTGCAATGGTCGAGCTGCCGCTGATGGAGATGATGCCGTCCGGCGCGTTGGCGGATCGCATCAGCGTTTCGGTATAGGTGCGAATGTCGCCGAGTATTGTTTCGGTCGAGATTCGTCCCATAGAGACTTCCGTCAGGTCGAAGTCAGCGAGCCCGCGTTCGAAGCCGGTGCGGCTGTGCAGATAGAAAGAGAGGGTGGCCGGGGGCGGCAGCAGCGCGATGCGCTTGCGACCCTTTGACGCCAGCTTTGCCACCGCCTCGTAGACGAAGGCCTCGTTGTCGAAGTCATGGTAGGGGTGGACGATGCCCATGTCCGTCCGGCCGTGGGTCGCGAATGGCATGTTGCGCTCGGTCATAAGCCGGACCCTCGGGTCGTCAGGAGCGATTCTGGAGATGATCACGCCATCTGCCGATCCCGTGTCGAGGATGTAGCGGACCGGCACCATCGGGTCCTTCTGGTGGGTATGAGGCGTCAACACCAGATGATACTGCGTGCCGGCCAGCACTTCGGAGATACCGAAGACCATCTGGCTGGTGAAGCCCATCAGTTCTTCTTCAATACTGAGCACGAGCGCGATGACATTCGTCTTGCCGGTCCGCAGGCGGACGCCGGCTCGATTGGGTTGGTAGCCTAGCTGGTTGGCGACCAGACGAACTCGCTCCTTGGTCTCAGTCCCAATATCCGGCGCATCCTTCAAGGCTCGCGACACGGTCGTGATCCCGAGACCCGTCATGTAGGCAATCGTCTTCAGTGTCGGCCGCTCGCCGGCCGCTAGCGGAGATTTCGCCGCTCTCTTCGTACTGCTGTCGTCCATCACCCTGCCGTCATCCGAATCCAGCCAGGACTATAGATGCCTTTGTCATGGCTGGAAACGAATGCCTCCTCCATCCGTCGGGTCTCCATGGCTGAAATCTGAAACGATACAGGCCGCTTGTCGAGCGGAAAATTTCACGGCTAACTCGCCTCGGAGCGTTTCTCCGATCAATTCAGTGGGAAATGGATGTTGTGCGGGCGCGAAATGCGTGGTTCGAAGATATCCGAGATAACGTATTGATATCAACAATATAATGGAACCGTCATATGCGTTGTGCAGTGCGCTCAATATCAGGAGCAGCTCGAGAAATGCTCCCCAGCGGAATTTTTCTCCAGTACCTAGTTGCGCGTGCTGCAGCTTTCGCTTAACTTTTTACTGCATCGTTTCAGTGAGGGAGGAGACTCATGAATATTCGTGCTTTTGCAGCCGCGCTTGCGGCAACCGTCGTGCTGCCGCTTGGTGTTGCCCAGGCCGCAGACCTTGAAGTAACCCACTGGTGGACTTCGGGTGGCGAGGCAGCTGCCGTCGCCGAATTCGCCAAGGCATTCGACGCCACCGGCAACAAGTGGGTGGACGGTGCCATCGCCGGGGGCGGAAGCACCGCCCGTCCCATCATGATCAGCCGCATTACCGGCGGTGATCCCATGGGGGCTACCCAGTTCAACCATGGACGCCAGGCGCAGGAGCTTGTCGAAGCCGGGCTGATGCGCGACCTGACCGACGTTGCAGAGAAGGGCAACTGGAAAGAGGTGATCAAGCCTGCGAGCCTGCTCGACAGCTGCACGATCGACGGCCGGATCTATTGCGTGCCGGTCAACATCCATTCCTGGCAGTGGCTGTGGCTGAATAACGAGGCATTCGAGAAGGCTGGCGTGGCGGTTCCAAAGGATTGGAACGAGTTCGTTGCAGCCGGGCCGAAACTGAAGGAAGCCGGCATCCATCCATTGGCCCTGGGCGGTCAGCCCTGGCAGGCAAATGGCCTCTTCGACACCCTGCTGCTGGCACTCGGCGGAAAGGAATTGCACGAGAAGGTCTATGTGGAAAAGGACGCCGAAGCGGCGGCCGGCCCGGAGGTCGCCAAGATCTTCGAAGCGGCGGCGCAGGCACGCGAACTTTCCATCGGCACCAACGTGCAGGACTGGAATCAGGCCACCAACATGGTGATCACCGGCAAGGCTGCCGGCCAGGTCATGGGTGACTGGGCCCAGGGCGAGTTCCAGATCGCCGGTAAGGTCGCGGGCAAGGACTATAGCTGCCTTCCGGGCCTTGGCGTCAGCCAGTACATCACCACGGGCGGCGACGCCTTCTACTTCCCGGTTCTGAAGGACGAGGAAGGATCCAAGGCGCAGGATGCCCTGGCCGAAGTGCTCGTCGCGCCGGAAACTCAGGTCGCTTTCAACCTGAAGAAGGGGTCCTTGCCGATCCGCGGCGACGTCGATCTGGCGACGGCCAACGACTGCATGAAGAAGGGCCTGGAGATCGTTGCACAAGGAAATGCCCTTACCAGCACCGATCAATTGCTCTCGCCCGACTCGCAGAGCCAGAAGCAGGACCTGATGACGGAGTTCTTCTCCAGCACCTCGATGACTCCCGAGGCCGCTCAGGAGCGCTTCGCGGAGATCATCTCCTCGGCCGACTAATCCCAAGCGACCGCGGCCGGCCGGCGTTCCTCGGAGCGTCGGCCGGTTGAACCGGCGTCGCTGACGTCCGCTGGGCTTCTAGTTCCGGGGGTCACGGATGCGTCGTCACGTTCGAGGAGGATCGAGACATGACAGGTCTGGCGCCTGCCAAACGCCCAAACCAGCTCTTTCGCAATCTGACTGCCAAGATTGCGTCCATTCCGATGATCCTGATTGCGCTCGGGATTTTCCTCGGCGGCTCTCTCTGGACCGTCGTCTACTCCTTCACCAATTCCAAGCTCCTGCCGCGGGCGACTTTTGTCGGGTTCGACCAGTTCGAGCGGCTGTGGGCATCGTCCCGCTGGATCATCTCGATCCAGAACCTGGCGATCTATGGCATCCTTTCGCTGATCTTCAGCATGGTCATCGGCTTCCTGCTGGCGGCGTTGATGGACCAGAAGATCCGGTTCGAGAACACCTTCCGTACGATCTTCCTTTACCCGTTCGCCTTGTCCTTCATCGTTACCGGCCTTGTCTGGCAGTGGATCCTCAACCCGGAATTCGGGGTTCAAGGCATTGTCCGCTCCCTCGGCTGGGAGAGCTTCACCTTCGATCCGCTCTACAACCCGGACATCGTCATCTACGGCATCCTGATCGCCGGCCTGTGGCAGGGCACGGGGCTCGTCATGTGCCTGATGCTCGCAGGCCTGCGCGGGATCGACGAGGATATCTGGAAAGCCGCACGCGTTGACGGTATCCCGATGTGGCGAACCTATCTTTTCATCGTCATCCCGATGATGCGGCCCGTCTTCATCACGACGCTCGTCATCATCGCAAGCGGCATCGTCAAGGTCTACGACCTTGTCGTGGCCCAGACGAGTGGCGGCCCCGGCAACGCTTCCGAGGTGCCCGCCAAATATGTCTACGATTACATGTTCCAGGCGCAGAACCTCGGCCAGGGCTTCGCCGCATCCACCATGATGCTGCTGACGGTCGCCATCATCATCATCCCGTGGGCCTATCTCGAGTTCGGAGGGAAGAAGCGTGGCTAACATCTCCACCCTCAACACCACGGCGGCAGGTTTCGATGCCGTCTCCGATCAAGTCGCAAGCGGTCCCCGAGGGCGCAAACCCCGGCGCGTGGTCTCGGGCCGCAACATAATGCTCTACGGCACGCTCTTCGTTGCGGCGCTCTACTACCTCCTGCCGCTCTACGTGATGGTGGTCACCTCGCTCAAGGGCATGCCGGAAGTGCGCATGGGCAACATCTTCGCGCCGCCCATGGAGATCACCTTCGAGCCGTGGGTGAAGGCTTGGGCGGAAGCCTGTACCGGGCTCAATTGCGATGGCCTCTCGCGCGGTTTCTGGAATTCGGTCCGCATCTTGATACCCTCCGTCGTGGTTTCGATCGCCGTCGCCTCAGTGAGCGGTTATTCGCTTGCCAACTGGCGCTTCAAGGGCTCCGAGCTTTTCTTCTCGATCCTGATCATCGGTGCCTTCATCCCTTACCAGGTGATGATCTATCCGGTCGTCATCGCGCTGCGCGAACTCGGCGTATACGGGACGCTGACCGGACTGGTCATCGTCCACACGATCTTCGGCATGCCGATACTGACGCTGCTGTTCCGCAACTACTTCGCCTCGCTGCCGGTCGAGCTGTTCAAGGCGGCGCGTATCGACGGCGCGGGCTTCTGGCAGATCTATTTCCGCATCATGCTGCCAATGGCGCTGCCGATCTTCGTCGTCGCGATGATCCTGCAGGTGACCGGTATTTGGAACGACTTCCTGTTCGGCGTCGTGTTCACGCGGCCGGATGTCTATCCGATGACCGTCCAGCTCAACAACATCGTCAACTCCGTCCAGGGCGTGAAGGAATACAACGTCAACATGGCCGCGACGCTTCTGACGGGGGCGGTACCGCTGATCGTCTACTTCCTGTCAGGCCGGCTTTTTGTCCGCGGCATCGCCGCAGGTGCAGTGAAGGGGTAAGTACTTCCATGAACAACAGCGTATCCATCCGCGACCTCTCGCTCTCCTTTGGTGCCGTCAAGGTGCTGCAGAACATGAATCTCGAAATCCGGGACGGGGAGTTCCTCGTTCTTCTCGGGTCTTCGGGATGCGGCAAGTCCACGCTCCTCAACTGCATCGCCGGCCTCCTGGAGCCGACCGACGGCCAGATCTTCATCAAGGGCCGCAACGTCACCTGGGAGGAGCCCAAGGACCGCGGCATCGGCATGGTGTTTCAGTCCTACGCGCTCTATCCGCAGATGACGGTTGAGAAGAACCTTTCCTTCGGGCTGCGGGTCGCCAAGGTTCCCAAGGAGGACATCCAGCGCCGGATCGCGCGTGCCGCGGACATCCTGCAGATCCAGCCGCTCCTCAAACGAAAGCCGGCCGAGCTTTCTGGCGGTCAGCGCCAGCGCGTGGCGATCGGGCGGGCGCTGGTGCGTGACGTCGATGTCTTCCTGTTCGACGAGCCGCTGTCGAACCTCGACGCAAAGCTGCGCTCGGAGTTGCGCGTCGAGATCAAGCGCCTGCATCATTCGCTCAAGAACACGATGATCTACGTCACCCACGACCAGATCGAGGCCCTGACGCTTGCGGACCGGATCGCCATCATGAAGAGCGGCGTGATCCAGCAGCTCGACGATCCGGTGACCATCTACAACCGTCCGGTCAACCTCTTCGTTGCTGGCTTCATCGGCTCGCCGTCCATGAACTTCCTGCACGGCGAACTCGTGGAAGAGGGCGGGAGCACCGTCTTCAAGACCCATGGCGTCTCGTTCTCTCTGGAGGGATACGAGGCCGAGGGGCCGCTTACTCCTGGCCGGAAGGTCGTCCTCGGTGTTCGGCCGGAACACATTCATGTCGACAACCATCAGGCAGGTGCCGAGATGCACGACGCGGTGGTCGATATCGAGGAGCCCATGGGCGCGGACAACCTGCTGTGGCTGAAGCATGCGGGGCACACCATGTCGGTGCGCACTGGCGGCGCCAAGCGCTTCGCCCCAGGAACGAAGCTCCAGATGTCCTTCGACATGTCGGTCGCCTCGCTGTTCGACGCAGAGACCGAAGAACGGATCTGATCGCTGATGTCCATCTCCCGCCTCGACATCTCCGGGACCTGGCAACTCGCTGAGGCGGGGGGTGACCGTCGGTCAGCCATGCGGGTCCCCGGCGACGTCCACACTGCGCTGAAGGAGGCGGGCATCATCCCCGATCCCTATGTCGGCCGCAACGAGGATCAGGTCCAGTGGGTCGCCGAGCGGGAATGGGTGATCGAGCGGCAGTTCGTCATCGATGATCCGGACGGCAACTGGTATCTCGACATCACCTATCTCGACACGGTGGCGGTCGTCTTCATCAATGATGTGCCGGTACTCTCGGCCGATAACTGCTTTCGCCGCTACCGGCCGGATGTTTCCGCCGCGTTGCAGGCGGGCGAGAACACGATCCGCATCCACTTTCACTCCAGCGTTGCGGCGGGGGCGGAGCGTCAGGCGCGGCAGCCTTTCTACATTCCTTATTCGACCGGCAACTGCCCCATCCCGAACGGCAACATGCTGCGCAAGCCGCAGTGCCATTTCGGCTGGGACTGGAACATTGCGCTGGCACCGCTCGGGCTCTACGGCGAGATTTCGCTGAATCGGCTCGAAACGGCGCGGATCGAGCACGTGGTCACCAGCCAGAGACACGCCGCGGGCAAGGTCGAGCTGCACGTGGCGCTGACGCTCTATGCTGTGGACCCGGGCGTCCTGCCGGTGCATTTCGATCTCGATGGCGAGCGCGTTCGGCTGGATTGCGGCATTGCTGCCGGTGAGACCACGATCCACCACATCTTCGAGATCACCGAGCCCCGGCTCTGGTGGCCGGCGGGGAGCGGCGAGCAGAACCTCTACCGGCTGACGGTGGAGATCCCCGAGGATCAGGTGACGCGGCAGATCGGCTTGCGCGCCGTCGAACTGGTGACCGACCCGGACGAGGCCGGCAGCCGTTTCGCCTTCCGCATCAACGGCCGCGAGATCTTCTGCCGAGGCGCCAACTGGATCCCGGCGGACGCGCTATTCTCGCTGTCGAGCCCGGAGAAGACGGAGGACCTGCTGCAGTCCGCGGTAGACGCCAACATGAACATGCTCCGGGTCTGGGGCGGAGGCTTCTACGAGCGCGACTGGTTCTACGACCTCTGCGATCGGCTGGGCCTGATGGTCTGGCAGGACTTCCAATTCGCTTGCAACCTTTATCCTTCGACACCGGACTTCCTAGAGGATGTGACAAAGGAGGTGGATTACCAGGTCCGCCGCCTGATCTCGCACCCGTCGATCGTCGTCTGGTGCGGCGACAACGAGCTTGTTGGTGCGCTGACCTGGTTCAAGGAGTCGATCGAGAACCGCGACCGCTATCTGGTCTCCTACGATCGCCTGAACCGGACAATCGAACAGGCGCTGAAAGCGGCTGCACCAGAGGCGATCTGGTGGCCGTCGAGCCCGGCATCCGGCTACCTCGATTACGGTGACGCCTGGCACGCCGATGGTTCGGGCGATATGCATTACTGGTCGGTCTGGCACGAGAACAAGAGCTTCGACAACTACCGTTCCGTCCGCCCGCGCTTCTGCTCGGAGTTCGGCTTCCAGTCCTACACCTCGCTGCCGGTCATCCAGACATATGCCGAGCCGAAAGACATAAACATCGCATCCCCGGTGATGGAGCACCACCAGAAGAACGCCGGCGGCAACGAGCGGATCGCGGCGACCATGTTCCGCTATGTCCGCTTCCCGAAGGACTTCGCAAACTTCGTCTATCTGAGCCAGGTGCAGCAGGCACTCGCGATCCGGACCGCCGTCGATTACTGGCGGTCGCTGAAGCCCCACTGCATGGGCACGCTCTACTGGCAGCTCAACGACACCTGGCCCGTCGCCTCCTGGTCTAGCCTCGACTATGGCGGCGGCTGGAAGGTCCTGCATTATGTTGCGCGGCGCTTCTTCCAGCCGGTTGCCGTTGCTGCCATTCCCTCGGAAGACGGAAACGAGATCCGCATCTCGCTCGTCAACGACACGATGGAGGACGTCACAGCCACGATCAACCTGTCAACAGTCTCTCTCGGCGGGACCCGCACACCGCTGAAAAGCGTCGACGCCCTCTGCTCGCCGGATGCCGCGGTGACGGCGGTTGGCCTGTCTGCGTCAGACCTTCCGCCGGATGCAATCCTGTTCTGGAGCTTCACCGCAACTAACGGCATGGGCGGCGAGGGGCACTATGTTCACGGCACCTACAAGGCGCTCGATCTTGCGCCGCCGGGGCTTGAGGTCTCTATGTCACCGGCCGGAGACGGTGCGATCGACCTCCTGGTTCAGGCTTCCGGTCTGGCGCTGTTCGTGATGGTCGAGAGCGACACGCCCGGCCGTTATTCCGATAACGCTTTCGACGTTGCCGCCGGCGAAAGCCGCCGCATCACCTTCACTCCTTCGGAGCCGAGTGCGGCTGCACCGGTCTTCCGCATCTACGACCTCTATTCCTGCCAGTCGGCAGATTGAACCTTTCAGCAGAAGGGCCGCCGGCCCAGGAGGATGGACATGACGAAACTCGGTTTCCAGCTCTATAGCGCGCGCAATTTCCCGCCGCTCGCCGATACGCTCACCACGCTCGGTAAGGCCGGTTATGCGGAAGTCGAAGGTTATGGCGGCCTCTATGCGAGCATGGACGAAAGCCAGTTGAAGGCGATCAAGGCCAATCTCGACGCCAATGGCCTGACCATGCCGACGGGTCACTTCGGGCTTGATCTTCTCGAGAAGCAGCCGGAGCAGGCCCTGCTGATCGCGAAGACGCTCGGCATGGAAGCGATCTACTGCCCGCATCTCGTGGCGGATCAGCGCCCTACGGATGCCGCCGGCTGGCGCGCGTTCGGCAAGCGTCTGTCGGAAGCCGGCAAGCGCTACAAGGACGCCGGCTACACCTTCGGCTGGCACAATCACGACTTCGAGTTCAAGACGCTGGAAGACGGTACGACCGCGCAGGAGCAGATCCTTGAAGGCGGCCCGGATCTCGCCTGGGAAGCCGACATCGCCTGGGTCATCCGCGGCGGCGCCGACCCGATGGTCTGGATCGACCGCTACGGCGACCGCATTACCGCTGTCCACGTCAAGGACATCGCGCGTGCCGGTGAAAATACGGACGAGGATGGCTGGGCCGATGTGGGCCACGGGACCGTGGACTGGAAGGGCCTGATGGCGGCGCTACGCGAGAAGACGCCCGCGAAGCACTTCATCGTCGAGCACGATAACCCCAACGACTTGGAACGGCTGATCTCCCGCTCGATCGCAGCCTTCAAGACATACTGATACCCCAGCATTTTCGGAGCCCCACATGGCCAAGGAACTCGGCGTCGGCATCATCGGATGCGGCAATATCTCCATCACCTACCTGGCGCTGGCGCCGCTGTTCAAGGGCATCAAGATGCTCGCCTGCGCCGACCTCAATCCGGAAGCCGCTCAATTGCGGGCGAAGGAATACGGGGTGAAGGCGCAGACGATCGAAGATCTGCTCGCGAATGACGAGCTGGACGTCATCGTCAACCTAACGATCCCGGACGCGCATTTCCGCGTCTCCAAGGCGATCCTCGAAGCCGGCAAGCACGTCTACTCGGAAAAACCGCTGGTTCTGTCGCTGGAAGAAGGCGAGGAACTGCGGCGGATCGCCAAGGCGAAGAACCTTGCCATCGGCTGCGCACCGGACACCTTCCTCGGCGGCGCGCACCAGCTGGCCCGCAAGTATGTCGACGAGGACGGCGTCGGGCGCATCACCTCCGGCACCTGCCATGTGATGAGCCCCGGCATGGAAATGTGGCATCCCAATCCCGGCTTCTTTTTCCTCAAGGGGGGGGGGCCGATCCTCGACCTCGGTCCGTATTATGTAGCGAACCTCATCAACCTGATCGGACCGGTGAAGCGCGTCGCAGCACTCACCTCCATGGCAAACCCGACCCGCACGATCACCAGCCAGCCGCTCGCGGGCCAGACGATACCGGTCGAGACGCCGACGAACATCCATGCGCTGCTGGAGTTCGTGAACGGTGCGACGATCACCATGTCGGCGAGCTGGGACGTCTGGTCCCACCGTCATGCCAACATGGAGCTCTACGGCACCGAGGGATCGCTTTACGTTCCCGATCCGAACTTCTTCGGCGGTCTCGTGGAAGCCTCCGGCCGTGACAAGGACATCAAGCCGCTGCCCGTTTGGGACCATCCGTTCTCCAAGGCCAACCAGGAGCACCCGAGCGGCCCTCGTGCGAATTATCGGACCGCCGGCTTGGCTGACATGGCGACGGCGCTGATCGAGAAGCGCGACCCGCGCTGCTCCCTCGACCGCTCGCTGCATGGCATTGACGTGCTTACCTCGATCCTGAAGTCGGGCGAGGAAGGGCGGTTCATCGAGATGACCACCACCTGCACACAGCCGGAGCCGCTCGGCATTGACGAGGCGCTGGCGCTGCTGCGCTGATCCGCTAAGTATGCGGTGCGGGGCATCGCACCCGCACCGCATTCAGGACAGAAGGAGGATGTCATGGCCTGGCAACCGGCAGACGACCGATATTCATCAATGAAGTACAACCGCTGCGGCCAATCGGGGCTGAAGCTGCCGGCGCTGTCGCTTGGGCTGTGGCACAATTTCGGCAATGACACGCCGCACGAGCGCAAACAGGCGATCTGCCGCAAGGCCTTCGACCTCGGCATCACCCATTTCGATCTCGCTAACAACTACGGCCCACCCGGCGGTAGCGCCGAGATTGCGTTTGGGGAGATCCTGCGCAACGATTTCTCCGGTTACCGCGACGAACTGATCATCTCGTCGAAAGCAGGCTATGGCATGTGGCCGGGACCGTACGGCGAATGGGGCAGCCGCAAGTATCTGATCGCCTCCTGCGACCAGAGCCTGAAGCGCATGGGCCTCGACTATGTCGATATCTTCTATTCGCACCGCTTCGACCCTGACACACCGCTCGAGGAGACCTGCGGCGCGCTCAATCACATCGTGCGGTCGGGCAGGGCGCTTTATGTCGGCATCTCCTCCTACAACTCGAAGCGTACGCGCGAGGCAGCAGCCATCCTGAAGGAACTCGGCACGCCGATCCTCATCCATCAGCCCAGCTATTCGATGATCAACCGCTGGATCGAGGAAGACGGCCTCCTCGACACGCTCGAGGATCTCGGCATCGGTTCCATCGTCTTCTCGCCGTTGGCGCAGGGCATGCTGACGTCGAGATACCTCTCCGGCATTCCGGAAGACAGTCGCGCCGCCCAAGGCAAGTCGCTGCGTCCGGCCTTCCTCAACGACCGTAATATCGAGAACCTGAGGGCGCTGAACGCGATCGCCCAGAAGCGCGGCCAGACGCTGGCGCAGATGGCGATCGCCTGGGTGCTGCGCGATGGCCGGGTGACGACTGCGCTGATCGGCGCCAGCCGTCCGGAGCAGGTGGAGGATTGCGTCAAGGCGCTCGACAATCCGGAGTTCACCGCCGAGGAACTGGCGGAGATCGACCGTCACGCGAAGGAGGCGGACATCAACCTGTGGGCCGCCTCTGCGGAACGCGAAGGACCGCAGCGCTAGCGTCGGCGAAAGGCGCCCGGCGGGGAGCTGCCGGGCACGACCTATGGGAGGAGAGACATCATGATCCGCAACCCGATCCTGCCGGGCTTCAACCCCGACCCGTCGATCTGCCGCGTCGGTGCGGATTACTACATCGCCACCTCCACCTTCGAATGGTATCCCGGGGTGCAGATCCATCATTCGCGGGACCTGGTGAACTGGACGCTGGTGCGCCGGCCGCTGGAGCGGGCAAGCCAGCTCGACATGCGCGGCAATCCTGACAGCTGCGGCATCTGGGCGCCCTGTCTCTCCTATGCCGACGGCTTGTTCTGGCTCGTCTATACCGACGTCAAGCGCTATGACGGCAACTTCAAGGACGCCCACAACTACATCGTCACCTCGCCGACTATCGAAGGGGAGTGGTCGGACCCCGTCTATGTGAACTCCTCCGGCTTCGACCCGTCGCTCTTCCATGACGATGACGGCCGCAAGTGGTTTGTCAACATGCAGTGGAACCACCGCACGGAAAGCTATGGTGGCGCGCCGAAAAGCCCCGCCTTCGACGGTATCCTGCTGCAGGAATGGGATGCCGGGACGAAGTCGCTTAAGGGGCCGATCAAGAACATCTTTGCCGGCAGCCCCCTCGGTCTGGTCGAGGGGCCGCATCTCTTCAAGCGCAATGGCTGGTACTACCTGACGACCGCCGAAGGCGGTACCGGCTACGACCACGCCGTCACCATGGCTCGGTCGCGCGCTATCGACGGTCCTTACGAAATGCATCCGAACATGCATCTCATCACGTCCAAGGATGCTCCGAATGCCGTCCTGCAGCGGGCAGGGCATGGGCAGTATGTTGAGACCCCGGATGGGCAGGCCTATCATACCCATCTCTGCGGCCGTCCGATGCGGCCGAAACGGCGCTGCACACTCGGTCGCGAGACGGCTCTGCAGAAGTGCATCTGGGAGGACGACTGGCTCTATCTCGCCCAGGGCGGTGTTGTTCCGGAGGTCGATGTCCCGGCGCCAGTAGATGTCGAGCGGCACGAAAAGGCGTCGCGCATCGAGACCCGGTTCGAGCCGGGACCGCTGCCGATGGAATTCCAGTGGCTGCGCACACCACAGCCGGAGCGTCTCTTCAGCCTTTCCGAGCGGCCGGGTCATCTGCGCCTTCACGGGCGTGAAAGCATCGGCTCGTGGTTCGAGCAGGCGCTGGTCGCGCGGCGGCAGGAGCACCACTCCTTCCGCACTGAGACGACCGTCGACTTCTCTCCCGACACCTATCAGCAGGTGGCGGGGCTGACGCATTACTACAACCGGCACAAGTTCCACGCCGTGGTGGTGACGCTTCACGAAAAGCTTGGCCGTGTGGTCACGATCTTCTCCTGCCCGGGCGATTTTCCGCACGGCCGGATGATCTTTCCGGCCGACAGCGGCGTGGCGATCCCGGACGGCCCGGTCGATCTGGCCATGGAGATCCGCGACAATGACCTGCAGTTCGCCTGGCGGGCTGGCGGCAGCAACGATTGGCAGGCACTCGGGCCCGCACTTGATGCAGGCGTCATCTCCGATGAGGGCGGCCGGGGCGAACACGGCTCGTTTACCGGTGCCTTTGCAGGAGTCTTCGCCTTCGACACCTCGGGACGGGCAAGGCCGGCGGACTTCAGTCGCTTCGTCTACCATGCGCTGGAGGGCTGGAGTTAATATCAACGTCGACGAATAAACCGCTGCATTCACTACATCACCGGTTGGTGAGATAAATCAAAAGGGCGGCAGCGGCCGCCCTTCACCCGATTAGTCTGCCGTCTGCTTTAAGCGCCGGACAGGCAGGCCTTGAGGTTTGTCGCTATCGATCGCATCAGGTCGAGATAGAGATCCGGGCCCTCTTTCAGCGTGGCACCCTCGGGATCCAGCGTGCCCGAGCGGGCCTCTGTGCCTTCGGTCACCACCTGGATCAGCTTCGGCTCGAACTGAGGCTCAGCAAAGACGCAGGCGGCGTCAAGCTCCTGCACCTTCTGACGGATCTCCTGCACCCGTTCAGCCCCTGGCACCACTTCCGGAGAGACAGTGACCGAACCGACGACGCGCACGCCGTAGTGGTCCTCAAAATACTGGTAGGCATCGTGGAAAACGATGAACGGCTTGTCCTTCACCGGCGCAATTGTCTCAGCGATCTCCTTGTCGAGCGCATCGATCCTGCCGTTGAGCGAAACCATGTTGGCGGCATATGCCTCCGCGTTCTCCGGATCCGCTTCGGCGAGGGCCTTTTCGATCGCAGCAGCCATGGCCTTGGCATTCATCGGGTCGAGCCAGAGGTGGGTATCAAACTCGCCGTGATCATGTTGATGGTCTTCCGCCGCCTCGCCGGCGTGGTCGTCCTCCGCCGTCTCCTCATGATCGTGGCCGTGGCCCTCATCGTCATGCTCATGTGCCTCGAAGGCGCCGCCTTCTCGGAATGGCAGCTTGGTCAGGCCTTCCGCATCGTCGAGTTCGACGACGGTCGCGTCAGACGCCAGCGCCTCTAGCGGCTTCTTCAGGAAGGCCTCCATGCCGGGTCCCATCCAGAAAACCATGTCGGCGCCCTCGACGGTCCGGGCATTGGAGGGTTTCATCGTGAAGGTATGGGGCGAGGCAGCACCTTCCACAATCAGCTTCGGCTCACCGACACCCTTCATGATGGAAGCGACCAGCGAGTGGATCGGCTTGATCGAGACGACGACCTCCGGCGCAGCCGAGGCTGCCGAGGCCGAGAGGAGCATGGAACTGGCTAGGAGAAGGGCGCTAGCTTGCATAGTGACTTCCTTGTCAGGCTTGTAGGGGAATGTAATGTTATTACATAAGTTGCGTTATGCTATAACGTGTGTCATAGCGGCAGGCAACCGGGCGCGAGAAAAAGATGCTGATGCAAGACAAGAGCGGTTCGCAGGGCCGCAATCAACTCGTCGACCTGCAGAGGGCGGGGATCCAGCGCAATGGACGCTGGCTGGTGCGGGGCGTCGATCTTTCGATCAGCCGCGGCGAAATCCTCACGCTAATCGGCCCGAACGGCGCCGGCAAATCGACGACCGCAAAGCTCGTGACCGGGGTGCTGCATCCCAGCGAGGGCACAGTCGCCCGCGCTGGCGACCTTCGCATTGGTTACGTGCCGCAGAAGCTCTCGATCGACTGGACCATGCCGCTATCGGTCCGCCGGCTGATGCGTCTGACCAACACGCTGACGGACGCCGATCTGACTGCCGCTCTGTCGGCAACCGGCATCTCCCATCTGATCAATGCAGAGGTGCGCCATCTTTCGGGCGGAGAATTCCAGCGGGCATTACTGGCCCGCGCCATCGCTCGAAAGCCTGATCTGCTCGTTCTCGACGAGCCGGTGCAGGGAGTCGATTTTGCGGGCGAGACGGCGCTCTACGACCTTATCCGCCAGATCCGCGATGCGACCGGCTGCGGCATCCTGCTCATCTCTCACGACCTGCATATGGTGATGGCGGCGACTGACACCGTGATCTGCCTGAACGGCCATGTCTGCTGCCGCGGCACGCCCGACAGCGTCAGCCGCAGCGAGGACTATCAGCGGCTCTTCGGTGCCAATGCCCGCGGGCTGGCACTCTACAGCCACCAGCACGACCACACGCATCTGCCTGACGGCCGTGTCCTGCACGGCGACGGTTCGATCACCGAACACTGCCATCCCGAAGACGGCCATCATCACCACGATCACGACCAACAAGGTCATGCTCACGATCACGGTCACGGTCACCACAGCCACGACCACGGCAGCCAGGACGGGGAGGCGGCGCGCCATGCTTGACGACTTCTTCGTCCGCGCACTGTTCGCGGGTATCGGCGTGGCGGTGACAACCGGTCCGCTCGGCTGCTTCGTCGTCTGGCGGCGGATGGCTTATTTCGGCGACACCATGGCGCATTCAGCGCTTCTCGGGGTCGCCTTGTCGCTGCTCTTCTCGCTCAACCTGATGGTCAGCGTCTTTGCGGTTGCTGTCGTCGTGTCACTCATCCTGCTCGTCCTGCAGCGTCGTCAGGCTCTTTCCGCGGACGCGCTGCTCGGCATCCTCTCCCATTCCACGCTCGCCATCGGGCTCGTTCTTGTCGCCTTCATGAGCTGGGTCAGAATCGACCTCATGGCCTTCCTGTTCGGCGATATCCTCGCGGTCACTCGTCAGGACATCGCACTGATCTGGGGCGGCGGACTGGTTGTGCTCGCCGCGGTCGTCTGGCTCTGGCGCCCGCTGGTCGCCTCCACCATCAGCGAGGACGTCGCGGAAGCTGAGGGACTGAAGCCGGAGCGGGCGCGGCTTCTCTTCATGCTGATGATGGCGCTGGTGATCGCGATCGCGATGAAGATCGTCGGCATCCTGCTGATCACGTCGCTGCTGATCATTCCGGCCGCCACCGCACGCCGGTTTTCCGCGAGTCCGGAGCGGATGGCGGTCTTCGCCTCGTTGATCGGGGCGCTGGCGGTTGCAGGAGGGCTGTTCGGATCCCTACATTACGACACGCCGTCCGGGCCATCGATCGTGGTTGCCGCGCTGCTGCTTTTCATCGTCAGCCTGTTGCCGTTCAACCGCGCCGGGGCGGACGCCAATACCGGAGGACTTCGATCATGACCGCTCCCGCCTTGACCAAGAACCAGTCGCTGGTCTTAGACGTCTTGTCGCGGTCGGATGCTCCGCTCAGCGCCTATACCATTCTCGACAAGCTGCGCGAGCACGGCTTCCGGGCGCCCCTGCAGGTTTATCGTGCGCTGGACAAGCTCCTGGAGCGCGGCGTGGTTCACCGGCTGGAAAGCCTCAACGCCTTCGTTGCCTGTGCGCACCAGGAGAAGGATTGCTGCGGCGGCCACGGCCATGGCACCGTTGCCTTCGCGATCTGCGAGAGCTGCGGCCATGTGGTCGAGTTCCACGACCACGCCGTCGACCATAGGCTCGACGACTGGGCTCGACAGCGGAAGTTCAAGCCGGCCAAGACGACGATCGAGATCCGTGGCCTTTGCGATGCCTGCGCGGCCTGAAGCGAAGCAATTGGTCTGCGGCTCTCTCCGCCCTTGGGGTTGTGGTGATATAAGTTGCTTTCACGGGTCAAAGGGCGCAAAGTGACTCGTCAGCAGCCAAACTCAAGGGCGCTGCTGCTTCGGGGCTGAATACCCTGGCCCCAACGAAAGGAGGACAAGATGTCTTCCGACCTTCACCGATATACCCTGTCGCGCAATCTCGTCCGCATCAGCGGATGTGGCTATCGCGAGAACATCGCGACCGGGCGATCTGACGCCAGTTCGAGCGCCGCTTCCGTCATCTTCCCACGGATAAGGATGGCGATAGCAGGCAGACGGGCGCTGTCCGTGCCGCTTTCCATCAGGATGCTTGTCGCTCCGGCGTCCTTGCCTGCGCCAACGGCAGTCTAGCTGCCCGCCCGGACCGCACGCATATCCGTCGTCAGCAGGAGTTTCAGGAGATTTCCATGGCCAAGGGTCAGATGAGAAGCAACAAGGAAGCGCGGAAGCCGAAGAAGGACAAGAGTGTCCCGGTAACTGTGGCCCCGCAGGGTTCGCAGGTTAAGTTTGCAGCCTCTACCGGGCAGAAGAAATAACGGCACCGCCGGGTGGGCTTGATCGCCCCGTCGGAGATGACACTCATGCGCATTGCGCCAGCGTCGTCTTGAATGGGCTTCCAACGTCGCCATCTAGGGGTTGCACATACAGCGGATCCCAAGCCTCTGATCACAGTCGATTGGGTGTCCCGGAGTGCTGAACGCCCGCGTTCAACTCTGGCTACGCAGATGCTTGCAGGCACGATACCGCGTGCCACCAACAACTTTGAGGAAACACAACATGATTGATATTACCCGCGATGCTGCGGAAAGCCTGTTCAGGCATCCCGCAGCCGCAGGCAGCAATGCTGCCAAACTGGAAGAATTTCGGCTACGGCAGACGATCCGGATGCGCAAGACGAAACAGGACGAACGCCAGGAACGTGTGGAAAAGCGCGGCCACGCGGACGCCTCGAAGGCCCTGTTCAGCCCGGCGGCCAGGCAGCAATCCCATGGTTGATTACAATGCGAGCGCCGGTCTCTATCCCTGCAAGACCGTAAAGAGAACCAGTCACCTCCGGTACAGAAGGTTCGATACGGTCGCGGAAGCCCTGCGCTTTGCGATCGAGGACATGCCGCCATCCATGCTTCGGGGATCGATCCTTGAGGTGGACGAGGCCCGCTTCGGGGGACAGGAAATGCAATGGCTCTACGAGGCGGAAGCTTATCCTCTGACGCGTCGCGACAGCTAGCGCCGACGGTCTTTTCTCTCTTGCTTGGCCGGCTTCTATGGCGGGTGAGGCGACTGCCTTACGCAGGCTCATCCGATGGTTGTATTTTGCGTATACTGATAACAAGAAGTTGACATTGTTGCCCCTCCCGTCTATATAGAACTCATCGATAGTTTGTTTGCCGATATTTGTTTTTTGCCGCGCCTCGCGCGTTTCTTGACGAACTTCCCTCTCTCAAAGATCGAAACCCCGCCGGGCGTCGCTCGGTGGTAATTCTCGTTGCTAAGAAAGGGTTCGTCATGACCACTGGCACAGTAAAATGGTTCAACTCCACCAAGGGCTTCGGCTTCATTCAGCCGGATGACGGCAGCTCGGACGTCTTCGTTCATATCTCCGCTGTAGAGCGTGCAGGCATGAACTCGATCGTCGAAGGCCAGAAGCTCGGCTTCGAGCTGGAGCGCGATAACAAGTCGGGCAAGATGTCCGCAGGCCAGCTGCGCGCTGCCTAACGCTTTTTCGCCGCGATGACCACGGATGTACTGGCATTGCGGCAAGAGGTTCAAGAAGGCCAGGCGTAATGTCTGGCCTTTTCTCGTTGCGGGCGCAGGCGTTTCTGCACATACGGGAACCGGCGGGTAGCACCCGCGACAACAACGACTACAATGAAGAGGACTAACGATTGAGACACCCGAACGACAACGGTTTCGCGGAACGGCGTAGTGCCGCTGCAGATGCAAAGCGCCAGCTCCTGGCGAAGTTCGCTTCTGCGCCGAAGCCGACCGACCCTGAAATGCAGGAAAAGCTTGCGGCCCGCCAGGCAGTAGGCGTGGCCCGGGAAGCACGCCGCGCCGAGCGTGAGGCGCTGAAGGCTGCCGAACGCGAGCGCGAGCTGGCCGAGGCGGCAGCAGTGGCGGCCGCAGCCGAAGCAGAGGAAAAGGCCGAGGCGGAAGCCCGGCAGGCCGAGATGGCCGATCGAGTCTCCCGCGTCATCGCGGACGAGGCAGCCCGCAAGGCCGAGCGCGACCGTCGCTATGCGGCCCGCAAGGCTCGTCAATCCTGATCCACTAACTAGCTGCGTCGACCATGACGCAGCTACCGCCCGCGGAGGACTGCTGGGCGAGCAACACGGACCCACACAATGAACGCACATGTCTATCCGCCCGCTCTAGATGTCGAAGACGATCCACGCGCGTGGCTGAAGACGCTGGCAAAATACCGCCAGCCCCGTATCCGCAGGAGCGCGTTCGAGTTGGTCGTTACGCTGGCGCCTTTCGCCCTGTTTTGGGCTATCGCCTGCTATTCGCTGTTGAGCGAATTTTGGCCGGGGCTGATCGCCATCCTGCCCGCCAGCGCTTTCCTGCTCAGACTGTTCATGATCCAGCACGACTGCGGTCACGGATCGTTCTTTGCCCGCCGCAAATTCGACGACTGGACCGGTCGACTGCTCGGGGTTCTGACGCTGACGCCTTACGACTACTGGAAGCGCGCCCATGCTGCCCATCATGCCTCCGCGGGCAATCTGGACGAACGGGGCGTGGGTGACATCACGACCCTGACGGTCGCGGAATATCGTGCGCTTTCCCCGTGGGGGCGGCTGGGCTACCGGCTCTATCGGCATCCGCTGGTGATGTTCGGCATCGGGCCGGCCTATCTTTTCCTGTTCAAGCAGCGCTTGCCGTTCGGGATGATGAGGTCAGGGGCGCTGCCCTGGATTTCAACCATGGCTACAAATGCCGCAGTCCTGCTGCTTGGCGGGCTACTGATATGGGCTGTCGGCTTGGTGCCGTTCCTGCTCATTCACCTTCCCATTGTTCTCCTGACCGGCGCTGCAGGCGTTTGGCTCTTCTATGTGCAGCACCAGTTCGAGGAGACACACTGGTCCGCCGGCGAGGAGTGGGAGTTTCCGCAGGCTGCGCTGCACGGTGCCTCCCACTATGACCTGCCGCCAGTCCTGCGCTGGCTGACAGGCAATATCGGGATTCACCACGTTCACCACCTGTCGAGCCGCATTCCTTATTATCGGCTGCCGGAAGTCCTGCGCGACCATCCGCAACTCGCCGGCATCGGCCGCATTACCCTCATGGACAGCCTGCGCTGCGTTAAGCTCGTGCTGTGGGACGAGGAGCGCCGCAAACTGGTCTCTTTCCGCGCCGCCGCCGCCACCTGATTCTGGTAGCCGATTACGCGCCGCTCCCTTTCCGATACGACGCAAGAAAGAAGAAGAAATGATTGAACTGACGCCCACCCAGATACGCGGTCTCAAGCTTGCCAAGGACGGTGATGTCCATCCGCAAGAGGGGAAGAAGTGGACGCACCTCGATGCGCAGGTGACCTATGCCAGGAACGACCGCTTCAAGGAGCGGCCGCAGAAAATCAAGTTCCTGACGACGACGACGCTGAAGGAGCTGCGCGAGCACGGACTGGTGAAGCCCTTGGATGATGGGGTTGCTCCAGAGGAATCGCCGCATGCGATCACCATGGCAGGCAAGATGCATCTCCTGAAGATCAAGTAGCGCCACCGGCTCCCGTGCGCGTTACGGCGCCGGACGGGGTCAAAGCGCCCGTAGGTCACGGGCGTAGAGCTTCCAGCGCTCGACATAGTGCGCGGCCGATTTCCGAAGCGCCGCTACTGCCGTCTCGTCGAGCGTGCGGATCGCCTTGGCGGGCGAGCCGACAATCAGCGAGTTGTCCGGAAATTCCTTGCCCTCGGTGACCAGAGCGTTGGCGCCGATAAGGCAATTGTTGCCGATCTTCGCGCCGTTGAGAATGGTCGCGCCCATCCCGACGAGCGAGTTCTCGCCGATCGTGCAGCCGTGGATAATGGCGTGATGGCCAATCGTGCAGCCGGCGCCGATGGCTACCGGGAAGCCCACATCGTTGTGGATCATGACCCCTTCCTGGATGTTTGTCGCCGTGCCGAGGATGATCGGTTCGTTGTCGCCGCGCAGCACGGCGCCAAACCAGATGCCGACGTCTTCGCCAATATGCACGTCGCCGATGACGGTCGCCGTCGGCGCGACCCAGTAGCGGTGGGGAGCAGGGGTCTTCGGCTGGATGTCTCCCAAGGCGTAAAGCGGCATGATGGTCTCCTCCCTGACGTGGCGGCGCCCTGGTGCTATGCCGGGCGCGATTCCACACCATCCTAGCGGCAGACGAGGACGAGCAAAACTGGCGAAGGTGTCGCGCTTCCTGTATGAGCGGCGGCGACGAAAGGATTGCCATGTATGCCGAGGCGTTGAAGACGGGCCGTAAGATCTTTGCGGTCGCCCCGATGATCGACTGGACTGACAGGCACTGCCGCTATTTCCATCGGCAGCTGACGGCGCATGCGCTTCTCTATAGCGAGATGATCGTCGCGGATGCGATCATTCATGGACCGCGGGAGCGACTTCTTGCCTATTCGCCTGAGGAGCATCCGGTGGCACTGCAACTCGGCGGGTCAGACCCGGCCAAGCTCGCGGAGGCGGTGAGGATCGCTGGCGACTACGGCTATGACGAGATCAACCTCAATGTCGGCTGCCCCTCGGACCGGGTCCAGTCCGGCACATTCGGCGCCTGCCTGATGAAGACACCGGAGCTGGTGGTCGACTGCGTGGCGGCGATGAAGCGCGTGGCGACGGTACCGGTGACGGTGAAGTGCCGGATCGGGGTGGACGAGCAGGAGCCGTCGGCTGTGCTGCCGGATTTCCTGGCGAGGATGATCGGCGCCGGGGCCGACGCCGTCTGGGTCCATGCCCGCAAGGCTTGGCTGCAGGGGCTCTCGCCGAAGGAGAACCGCGAGATCCCGCCGCTCGACTACGAGATCGTCCACCGGATGAAGCAGCAAAACCCGAATGTCTTCCTCGGCATCAATGGCGGCATCACCGATCTTGATCAGGCGGTCCGACATCTGGAAATCATGGACGGGGTGATGCTCGGACGGGCCGCGTATCAGAACGCCGGGCTTCTGGCCGAGGTAGACGAGATAATCTTCGCTGAACCGCACCAGTATCCCGATTGGACGGCGCTGCGCGACGCGATGATGGCTTACGCGGACAGAGTGATGGAGGCCGGCGGGCGCCTCAACCATGTCACGCGCCACATGGTCGGGCTATTTCAAGGCTTCGCTGGTGCTCGCCGCTATCGGCAGATACTCTCAGCAGAATCCACCCGCCCTGGCGCCGGGCCGGAGGTGATTGCTGCCGCCTTCGCGGTGGTGGATGTCGAGGGTGGAACTACGCGCCAGGTCGGCTGATGGGGCCGCTTCACATCTAGTTTATTCAACTCGATCGCGGAACCATGCCGTGGCTCTCGGGTTAGGTCTTTGTCCCCTGCAAACGACATGACCAACCACAAGGAGCTCTCACAATGGCTAAGCGTCTACTTCCGGTTCTTCTTCTCTCGGCTGCCTTCCCGATGGCCGCGATGGCACAGACCGCAACCGGCGAATCCGGCACGACGATCACCAATCCTGGTGCTGCAGCCGATCAGGATTCCCAGACCACCCCGGGCGCAACCAACCCAATGCCGATGGATCAGTCTGCGGACGCCAGCGCTACGACTGAAGGCCCATTTGTTACCGTTCCGGAGACTGGCGCATGGCGCGTCAGCGATTTCCAGGGTAAGGCTGTCTATGGTTCGGACGGCGAGAGCATCGGTGAGATCAATGACGTGCTCGTCAGCCAGGATGGCTCCGTCAATGCCGTGATCATCGGTGTCGGCGGTTTCCTTGGTATCGGCGAGAAGAACGTCGCCGTCGACATGGGCGCCCTTGAGCTTGGTCTGGGCGCAACTCAGGCCGAAGCCAACCAGGCATCCCGCGCTAACCCTGACGCTGCGCCGGGCGACGTCTCGGGTGAGACGACGGCTTCGACCAACACCGACAACACCACCATGCCGCCGGCCGGCGGAGCGGGTACGGCTGCAACGGGCACCGACACGGCCATGACTGACGGCGCTGCCGCCGCGGGTGCGGGCACGACCGGCACGGGCATGCCTGCCACCGGCGATGACCAGATGGCCGCAAACAATGCCGGCAATGATGGCGCGATCATGATCGGCCCGGACGGCCTGCCCGAACGGATCGTGCTGAACGTTACCCGTCAGCAACTGGAAGACGCGCCCGCATTTGAAGGCGTACGCAGCGAAACCCAGCCTCAGCAGTAAAAGCTGCATCCTTATTCACCCCCGTGGCGCCAGCCGCGGGGGTTTTTCTATGTCAGCGGTCCGGCGAGTTCACCAGACTGAGGATCAGTTGGTGGACGGCGCCGCCTTCCGTCAGTTCGACCTCATCGAACTGACGCGACTGGCGCACCCGCTCGTCGGAGAACTCCTTCAGCCGCGCCTGCAGTTTTTGACGCACCTTCTGGCATTTCGGATCGTCCCCCGCCGTCAGGCCGCGGCTGAAGCCCTCGATGCCGCGCACCATGTCGACGATCTGGTCGCCATGCACCCGCTCATGTGTCTCCACACCCGAAACGAAACGCTGCCATTTCTGTGCTACCATCAGCGGTAGGCCGGGAGGCGCCTCCGGCAGCGTATAGGTGATGATCAGTTTCGGCTTCGCCACCGCCAGTACGCAGGAGCCGTTGGGCTGCGGGCGGTAGTCGCGCGTCCAGGTAAGTTTGAAACTCGTATGGGCGATCGCCTGCACGCCGGCGGCGGGTCCACGTTCTCCGATAGAACGGTAAAGATCGATGCCCGTCGCGCCCCGGATCGCATAAGTCTTTACCTGCTCCATCGGCTGCCAGGGTTCGGCGGGAGGAAGGGGAGCAGCGGGGAAGGCTGACGATGATTGGGCTGGAAGAGATTGCGCAATGGCTGCGTTCGGGTTGATGCCAATGGCCAGCATGACGGCCACGGCCGAAGCATATTTTGTGGGGAGGTTAAGACGCGACATGGTGCGAACCCTAGGCGAGAGCCGTCCCGAGGGGAAGAGAGGGGAGCGTCTAGCTCGCAGCACGGCTGAGGATCGGGACGAGCGGGCCGGTGTGCGACAAACTGCAGACTCCTGTTTGCCGCTCGGCACCTAGACTTCATCAAGCTTGCCCACCAGCCGCTGCAGTCGCGGTGTCGCAGTCAGGCTCTCATCCAATGCCAGCTTCAATTGGCTCCGATCATCCACCTTGAACAGATACCAGTCGATCAAAGCCGCGGCGATATCGGCAGCCGAGTCGGCTGAAGAATCAACCCCGTTCTCTTGGCACCAAGCCTCGAGGAATCTTTGCAAGAGCTCCAGGTCATCAGGCGCGAGTGGTACGGGTGAGGGGGTTCCGTTCTGCTGCAGCATGCGTCGCAATCCATACCGTTAGCCTCCGGCGAGTGCCGGCGGGTCTTGTCGCCAACAGGAAGACCTAATTTGAACGTAGGTATGGCTTAGAAAGCTTGTGCAGAGCTTGCTAATATAGCAGCGTCCGCGAGCGCTTAAGTGGGGGAGGCCGGTTACTCTGGGATGCGGCTGATGGCGGCAGTCCGCCGGAAACCTTCCCTGAACCGGCCAGGGAACCGGTGGCTCAGCCAACCAACCAAGACAGGGCGCCACCAATGACGACGAATGCGAGGACAAAAGCCACAAAGCGGCCCGTCCCGGACTGCGAGTCAACGTTGAAGGCCTTCTCCCAGAGCCCGTTGCTGCGATGATCTTCCGTCATGATCTGCTCTCCTTGCGAGGTGAGCCATGAAGCTTCCCATTAGCGCTGTCAAGGCTTGGATGGGTCCGGAAGATTATTGCGTCGGTCTGTGGGCGCGGGGAGAACTCACGCAGGTGTTTTGCGACCGCGTTTCTTTGGTGCGGGTTCCGGCTGAGCCTGCGCCAGTCGCAACGCCTTCAGTTTCTCTGTCTTGCTTTCTCTCGCAGCAGTTTCCGCAGCGAGAATATCGCGCACGACGGAATTGGTTTGTTCGGCCTTCGCCTGCGCCGAAAGCTTGGCGGGTTTGAAGAACTCTTCTGTGGTGGCTGTCATGGTATGCTCCTATATCTGCCGCGGGCGGACGCGGTCACCTGGACCGCGCCGTTCGTGTCGCTAGCGGCCTCGACCGACGACCTTTTTCTTGGGTGCCGGAAGCAATCCCTCACGTTGGGCTTTCTTGCGAGCGAGCTTACGTGCCCTCCGCACTCCCTCCGCCTTCTCACGTGCCCGCTTCTCAGATGGCTTTTCATATGCGCTGCGCGCCCGCATCTCGCGGAAGAGACCTTCCCGCTGCATCTTCTTCTTCAGGACCCTAAGGGCCTGATCGACGTTGTTGTCTCTGACGAGTACCTGCAAAAATAACTCCTTTCCGGCCAATGGCCGTCATTTCCTGAGCCGAAACTTGACCCGGCTCGCCCTCTATACTCGATCCATGGGGCAACAGGTCGTTCTGCTCCACGGTCGTTCAATCACATGCCCTCGAACACAAAGCATGTGACGATCCACCCAAGGGGAAAAACAAAAGGCCGGGACTGCTCCCGACCTTCCACATCATCGCCTCAAGCGTGCCAGTACATCCGTGGTCATGCGGGGCAATGAAATTCCTTAGGCGGCCTGCAGGTTGTCTGCAGAACTCTTGCCCGAACGCTTGTCCTGGACAATGTCGTAGCTGATCTTCTGACCTTCGGTCAGGCCACGCATGCCGGCGCGCTCAACGGCGGAGACATGGACGAAAACGTCCTGGCTGCCATTATCGGGCTGGATGAAGCCAAAGCCCTTGGTGCTGTTGAACCACTTTACGGTACCTGTATTCATGACGATTTCCTTCAATCGTTGGTGGGCCCGGTCGTATTTGACCGATCTAAAATCGACGTTGAGAGGAAATCTGAAACAGCCGTGGCTGAGGACAAAAGTCGCTAGCAAAGTTCGATGAGGTAAACATAGCGTTTTAATGAGCCCAAACAAGGGCTGGAGCGAAATAAATACAGATGCTGTTATTCGTTAAGGGCGCAGGCCCCGGGCAGGGCCGGCGATTCTACATCAGGATGTCTTACTCTGCCGCTTCGGCGTATTCGCTCATCGGGGGGCAGGTACAGACGAGGTTGCGGTCGCCATAGACATTGTCGATCCGGTTGACAGGAGACCAGTATTTGTCGACCCGGAAGGACCCGGGCGGGAAGCAGGCCTGCTCGCGGCTATAAGGCCGGTTCCATTCGCCGACCAGGTCTTCCACGGTGTGCGGGGCGTTCTTCAGAGGGTTGTTCTCCTTGTCCGCCTTGCCGTCCTCGATGGCACGGGCTTCCTCGCGGATCGCCAGCATCGCATCGCAGAAGCGATCGATCTCTGCCTTGGTCTCCGATTCAGTCGGCTCGATCATCAGCGTGCCGGCAACCGGCCAACTCATGGTTGGCGCATGGAAGCCGCAGTCGATCAGGCGTTTGGCAATATCGTCGACGGTGACTCCCGCAGAGGCATTCAGTGGACGCGTGTCGATGATGCACTCATGGGCAACGCGGCCGTTGGCCGACTTGTAGAGTACGTCATAGGCCCCCTTCAGCCGGGCGGCGATGTAGTTGGCGTTTAGGATCGCCACCTTGGTCGCCTGGGTCAGGCCTTCGCCGCCCATCATGAGGCAGTAGGACCAGGAGATCGGAAGAATCGAGGGTGAGCCGAATGGCGCTGCCGAAACGGCACCCTGTCCACCGTGCCACTGCGGATGACCCGGCAGGTAAGGGGCGAGATGCGCCTTGACGCCGATCGGCCCCATGCCCGGACCGCCGCCGCCATGCGGGATGCAGAAGGTCTTGTGGAGGTTGAGGTGGGAGACGTCCGAGCCGATGTCGCCGGGGCGTGACAGGCCGACCATGGCGTTCATGTTGGCGCCGTCGAGATAGACCTGGCCGCCGTGGCGGTGGGTGATCTCGCAGATCTCCTTGACCGTCTCTTCGAACACGCCGTGCGTCGACGGATAGGTGATCATGCAGGCCGAGAGGTTTGCGGCGTGCTGTTCGGTCTTGGCACGGAAATCGTCGAGGTCGACGTCGCCGTTCTCCTTGGCCTTCACCGGCACGACCTTCATGCCGACCATCTGCGCCGACGCCGGATTGGTGCCGTGGGCGGACGTCGGGATGAGGCAGACGTCGCGATGGGTGTCGCCACGGGCGATGTGGTAGTTGCGGATGGTGAGAAGCCCTGCATACTCCCCTTGCGCGCCCGAGTTCGGCTGCATTGAGAAGGCGTCATAGCCGGTGATCTGGCAGAGCTTGGCCGACAGGTCGTCGATCATCTCCTTGTAGCCCTGCGCCTGGTCCGCGGGCACGAAGGGGTGGATGTCGGAGAATTCCGGCCAGGTGATCGGCAGCATCTCGGCGGTTGCATTCAGCTTCATCGTGCAGGAACCGAGCGGGATCATCGCCCGGTCGAGCGCCAGGTCCCGGTCCGACAGGCGGCGGATGTAACGGGTCATCTCGCTTTCCGCGCGGTTCATGTGGAAGATCGGATGCGTCATGTAGGCAGACTTGCGCAGGAGGTCCTGCGGCAGGCGGTAGTCGACTGCAAAGTCCGAGACCTTGAAACTGCCGCCAAAGGCGCGCCAGACGGCTTCAAGCGTTGCAGGCCTTGTGCGCTCGTCGAGCGACATGCCGATCTTCGTCGTGCCGACCTTTCGCAGGTTGACACCCTCGGCGACGGCTGCCCGCAGGATCAGCGCCTGCATGTGGCCGACTTCGACGGTGATCGTGTCGAAGAAACCTTCCGGTTCGACGTCGTAGCCGAGCT
The DNA here is from genome assembly GCF_902502825.2 of Pseudorhizobium flavum. The sequence continues at coordinate 2,003,900 of NZ_LR723670.1, read as the reverse complement.
TTTCCAATCCCTTGGCCATCAGCACGGCCTTCTTGTGGACCTGCTGGGCAATCGCCTTCAGCCCGTCGGGGCCATGGAAGACACCGTACATGGAGGCCATGACGGCGAGCAGGACCTGCGCGGTGCAGATGTTGGACGTCGCCTTCTCGCGGCGGATGTGCTGCTCGCGGGTCTGGAGCGACAGGCGATAGGCGCGGTTGCCGCGCGCATCGACGGAAACGCCGACCAGGCGGCCGGGCATGGCGCGCTTGTGGGCATCCTTGACTGCCATGTAGGCCGCATGTGGGCCGCCATAGCCGACGGGGACGCCAAAGCGCTGCGAGGAACCAATAGCGATATCCGCACCCATCTCCCCGGGGGACTTGAGGAGCGTCAGCGCCAGAAGGTCGGCGGCGACGGCCGCAACGGCACCCGTCTGGTGCAGGCGGGCAATCAGGCCGGTGAAGTCACGCACGTGACCGTGGGTGCCCGGATACTGGAAGATGGCGCCGAACACGTCGACCGGATCGAGATCCGTCATCGGATCGCCGACGATCACGCTCCAGCCGAGTGGTGCGGCCCGCGTCTCGATCAGCGCGATCGTTTGCGGGTGGCATTCCTTGTCGACGAAGAAGGCGGTCGCCTTCGACTTTGCCTGGCGCTGGCAGAGCGCCATGGCTTCGGCGGCGGCCGTCGCTTCGTCAAGCAGCGAGGCGTTGGCGACGTCGAGACCCGTGAGGTCCGAGATCATCGTCTGGAAGTTCAGGAGCGCCTCGAGTCGGCCCTGGGAGATTTCCGGCTGGTACGGGGTGTAGGCCGTGTACCAGGCGGGATTTTCGAGGATGTTGCGCTGGATGACCGGCGGGGTGATGGTGCCGTAGTAGCCCTGGCCGATCAGAGAAGTCAGGACCTGGTTCTTGTTCGCGGTCTCCCGCAGCCTGTCGAGCGCCTCGCGCTCCGTCAGTGCTGCGCCCCATGCCAAGGGCTCCTTCTGGCGGATAGAGGCGGGGACGGTAGCATCGATCAGCTTGTCGAGCGTCGGGTAACCGATAACCTTCAGCATCTCCGCCATCTCCGAGGGCGAGGGTCCGATATGGCGACGGTTGGCGAAGTCGTAGGGCTGGTAGTCGGTGAAATGGAAATCCGTGCTGTCGGTCATCCGATCAGATCCTTGTAGGCGGATTCGTCAAGCAGGGCATCGGCATCGGAGGGGTTCTTGAGCTTCAGCTTGAAGAACCAGGCTGCTCCCTGCGGATCGGAATTGACCAGCGAGGGATCGTCGACGATCGCCTGATTGACCTCGGTCACTTCGCCATCGAGGGGGGCATAGACGTCTGATGCTGCCTTGACCGATTCGACAGTGGCAGCATTGCCGTCCTTGGTCAGTTCGGCGCCGACTTCCGGCAGTTCGACGAAAACGAGATCGCCCAGTTGCTCCGCGGCATGGGTGGTGATGCCGACGGTGGCGACATCGCCCTCGAGCTTCAGCCATTCATGTTCGGGGGTGAATTTCAGCATGGTTCTCTCCGGAGGTTTTTCAGCGTTTGTAGGTAGGCGTGATGAAGGGCAGGGCGGTGACGGTGAGCGGCAGGTACTTGCCGCGCACTTCCGCGAAGACGCGGGTGCCGGGTTCGGCGAGCGGGGCGGGGACATAGCCCATGGCGACGGGTCCCTCTAGGGTCGGGCCGAAGGTGCCGGATGTGACTTCACCGATCGGTGACTCCGGCGAATCCTCGGCATACAGCACAGCATGGGCGCGCACCGGCGCCTTGCCTTCCGGCTTCAGTCCGACCCGGCGACGGACAGGCCCTTGCGTCAGGTCTTCCTCGATGCGCGCTGCGCCGGGGTAGCCGCCGGCGCGCTCCCCACCGGGGCGCCGGACCTTCTGCATCGCCCATTCCAGCGAAGCCTCGACCGGCGAGGTGGTGGTGTCAATGTCGTTGCCGTAGAGGCAAAGCCCTGCCTCCAGACGAAGGGAATCACGCGCTCCAAGGCCGATGGCTTCGCAATGCGGATCGGCGAGCAGCGCCTTTGCAAGCTCCTCTGCCTTGTCCCCCGGAACGGAGATCTCGAAGCCGTCCTCGCCGGAATAGCCGGAGCGGGAGATGATACAGTCGGCGCCGAGGATGGAGGCGTCGCGCACGTCCATGAACTTCATTTCGCTTGCGCCGGGCCACAGGTTGGCAAGAACCTCCTCGGCCTTAGGGCCTTGAAGGGCAAGCAGCGCCCGGTCGTCGAGCAGCGTCACATCGCAGCCGGCCAGATGCGCCTGCATATGGGCGACGTCCTGATCCCTGCAGGCCGCGTTGACGACGACCAGGAGGTGATTGGCGCGATTCGCAATCATCAGGTCGTCCAGGATGCCGCCGTTGTCGCCTGTGAAGAAGCCGTAGCGCTGGCGTCCGGGTTTCAGCCCCAGAATGTCGACCGGAACGAGCCTTTCGAGAGCCAGTGCAGCTTCCTCGAGCTTTCCGGAGGTTGCTTTGACCACGACCTGGCCCATGTGGGAGACGTCGAAGAGACCTGCCGCGGCGCGGGTGTGCAGGTGTTCCTTCATCACGCCGAGAGGGTATTGCACCGGCATATCGTATCCGGCGAAGGGCACCATCTTGGCGCCAAGCGACAGATGCAGTGCATGCAGCGGGGTTTGCTTGAGGACAGGGGCCTGATCCAAGAATGCCTCCAGGTGCGTCATGGACGCGTAAGCTCATTCGACGGCGCGGTCGCGCCCGGTTCATGAGCCCCCTCTGTCCTTGCGCCTGAGATTGTTATCCCTTCGGCGTGCACCGCCTTATCGGCGGCGCCTCTCTCCAGAGTCCTGCTAGGCCGTGCGCTGGTCCTTTTGCCTGAGAGTTTCCGGGGCGGTTGCTCCTTCGGCACCGCAATGAAGCGGCTTCTCCCAACGTACGTGCCGCCATTATCCGGGAGGCAGGGCGCTTGGCAAGGGCTATCCCCAACTGTCGGGAAGAATCTTCGCTGGCGGACCGGATGTTGATGCGGCGCAAAGAAGCAGTTGCAGGGATTTGCTCTTTGTCTATCGGTAAGGTAATCGGCATCAGGTCACGAATGAGCGAAGCGATGGTTTTCCGGAACCCCAGATCGATGAACATGCTGCGCATCCTCTGCGCCATGGTGTTCATGTCGCTTGGGTTCAGCCATCAGCCGGTCCAGGCTGCCTGGCCTGCCGATGCGTTCAGCGAAGCCTACCGACTGCCCGACGGCAGCTTTGCCGAGATCTGCGCTGATCACGGGGAACCAAGGATCCATGGCACGCACCGGGAAGAAGGCACTCGCCCCTATTGCGAGGCCTGCCTACTGGCGGCCTCCATCCTCCTGCCGCCGCCGGCCGAAGGGCTGGGCGTGCCTCTGCAGCAAGCCTTTCTCCTCAATCCGCCCAGGATCGAATCTCTGAGGGTCGGATTCACCGCGCTTGCGCGACCGAGTTCGCGTGCTCCACCCCTGACGATCTGAACCAGACGAACATCTCTTCAGATCAACACGTCCGGTCTTGCAGCCATGAGCGCAGCCGGAAGGGGATACAGACCATGACCACCATCAAGACGATGAAGCTGTCGGCTCTCGCCGTTCTCGCCGCTACGGGCACCGCCCAGGCTCATGCAACGTTCACCAGCGCCACCGTTACCGCAGAAGGTTACGCGCTCATGCAGTTGCAGGTGCCGCACGGCTGCGAAGGCAAGGCGACAAACGAGGTTCGGATCGAATTGCCGGAAGGCTTCGTCTTTGCAAAGCCGCAGCCGAAGCCGGGCTGGGAACTAGAGATCATCCAGGGCGAATACCAGAAGACCTACGACAACCACGGCACCAAAGTCAGCGCAGGCCCTGCCGAAATCCGCTGGAAGGGGGGCGAGCTGCCGGACGAGTACTACGACACCTTCGTTATTCGCGGCAAGATTTCCGGTGTTGCTGCGGGGACAGAACTTGCCTTCCCTGCGACCCAGCTTTGCGGCAGTGACGCAAGCGTTGCCTGGACGGAGGTCGCCGCCCCCGGACAAGATGCTCATGACCTCAAGAATCCTGCGCCTGTGGTAAAGGTGGTCGAGAAGCAGGGCCAGGAGCATATGTCGGCTCCGGCACCGACGATGGTGGGCCAAATCTCCGTGGAAGGAGCCTTCACCCGCGCCATGCTCCCCAATCAGCCAGTCGGCGGCGGGTTCGTCACGATCCGAAATGCGGGTGGCGCTGACCGCCTCATCTCGGCTACTTCGCCAGCTTCCGAGATCGTCGAGCTCCACGAGATGGCGATGGAGGGCGACGTCATGAAGATGCGCAAGCTCGAGAACGGCATAGAGGTGCCGGCTGGCGAGACAGTCGAACTGAAGCCCGGCGGCCTCCACTTGATGTTCATGCAGGTAAAGACGCCCTTCAAGGAAGGTGACAGTGTTCCGGTGACGCTGACCTTCGAGAAGGCCGGCAGCATCGACGTCATCTTCCCGGTCCGTGACGCCGCTCCGAAGGGGCACCAGCACAACTAAAAAACCCGAACGAATTCTGGGTTTGAAGTGCTTCGAAGGCCGTTGTCCTGGAGACGGCGGCCTTTCTTGGTTCGCGGTCACGGCGAGGTGGAGGATTAGGCCGACGCCTAAGCGCGAACCCTTCCCAGAGGCCGAGACGCACGCTTGTCACGTCCTCGCAGTCCCTTCCAGCCCTGCCATTGCCGCATGACAGGCGAAGGCGGCGTTCGCCAAAGAAGAAACCCGCCGGCGGATACCGGCGGGTTGATTGGCAGTGGGAAGAGCAACCTAGGCCGCCCTCACTCAAGACCTGGCAGGAGTGGTCAACTGAACCGTCCGGCCGCATGGGCGAGCATCGTGTAGACCTTGCCGGTGTCGGAAGTCAGGTAGCTCTGCGTGACCGTCTTGTCCGGATCCGTCCGGGCGACGTCCGCGAGTAGTTTTTCGAAATCGCCGATATAGCGGTCGACCGCCGTACGGAACTCCGGCTCGCGCTCGTATTTGCGCTTGATCTCGTCGAAGGTCTGCTGGCCCTTGAGCGTGTAGAGGCGGCGGGTGAACACGTCGCGCTCGCCACGCTGATAGCGGCGCCAGAGATCCACGGACGCGTCGTGGTCTATGGCTCGGGCGATATCGACCGACAATGAGTTCAGCGATTCGACCATGTGGCGCGGATTGCGATTGTCGCCACCGCCGCGAGGTGCTGGCTGCTCGGTCGGCCGCGCGGCCGGTCGGGCAGGGGCTTCCTCACGCGAAGCGCCGCGCAGCAGATCGGAGATCCAGCCACCTTCCTGTCCCCTGGGAGCAGGTTCCGCAGGCCGCGTGGGCGAAGTGCGGTCGAGGCTCAGGCTGCCCCGTAATCCGGCGGGCAGGGTCTCCCCACGGGCCGGAGGAGCCGGTTGTGGCGGCAGGGTTGCCGCTGTCGGCTGGGCGCGTGGCGCTGGAGCGGGCTGAGGTGCAGGGGCGCGCACCGGCGCCGGCTGCGATACTTCGAGTGCCTGTGCCGAACGGCCAACCAGTTGCGACAGGTCCTGCAGCGCCTTGATCTGCTCCGACACCGCGCGCCGCATAGCCGCAGCGTTCTCCTTGGCTTCTTCCGGCAGGTCGAAGGCTCCACGCCGCAGTTCCGCTCGGGTGCTGTCCAGTTCCTCGCGGATCTGCTCGGCAGACCGGCGGATCTCGTCAGTTGCGCCGGAGAAGCGGCCGACAGCCTCATCCACCGATTTGCGCAGGAGGTCGCGGAGATGGGAGGCAGCGTCGTCCGTGCGGCTGGTCGCGTCTCCCAGCATGCGCTCGACATCCGTAAGCGAGCCCTCCACGCCGCTTCGGATGCGCTCCGAGAGACCGCGGGCACGCTGTTCGGCGTTGGCCATGGTGGCGTCAACCGCCCGGTTGGCTTCTTCGCTTGCGCCAAGGAGCGAGGTTCGCATGGCTTCGGCGGTAACGTCGGCACGCTGCTGGGTCTCTCCAAGCGTACGGCCGATATCGGCGAACGCGCCTTGGAGGCTTTCGCGCAGATGCGCCGCTACCTGCGAAGATCTGCCCTCGGCCCGCTCGAATGCGCCTTCCACCAGGGTGGCGAGATTGCGCATCGTCGCTTCGATTTCCTCGGAGCGCTTGACGAGACCAACGGAGAGGCTGCGAAGGGCCGTCTGGCGCTCATCGAGCGTATTGGCAAGATTGGATTGTGCGGCTCCGAGCAATTCGGACGCCTGGGCGAGCACCTTTGAGTGCTCGTCGAACCGGCCGACAATGCCACCGACCTGGTTGAGCGTCTGGCCGGAAATGTTTGCCAGCCGATCGATGTTGTTTTCCAGCAGGCGGCTGGAGCCGGAGACCATGTCTGCCGCGTGAGCCGCGGACTCGGAGAAGCGGCTGGCGGTTGATCCGAGCTTCTCGTCGACGCCGGAAAGGCGCTCGAGCGCCTGGTCGGCTGCCGAGGTGATGTCGTGCGCAGCACGTTCGACAAGACCGGAAATCCCGGAATTGCTTTCCGCCAGACGTTCGATCAGCGCATTGACGTTGCCCGTAAGACTTCTTTCGACCGACAGCATGGCGCTCGCGGTGTTCTCGGCCCGCTGGGTGAGGGCGGACAAGGCCTCATTCGTGCGGGCGGCGATGGCATCCACGAGAGCATCGTTCTCGCTGCGTATCCTGCTGCTGCTTTCGCTGGCGGCCGCCACGAGGCGCTCAGTGCTTTCCCGAGCTGCAGATGCAATTTCTGCGGCGGCGGAACGGCTGGCCTCGCTGTATTGTTCGACCACCGGCCTTGCCTCTTCCTCGATGAGACGGGACAGTTCGGTCGTGCGACTTGCCAGCATCGAGTTGAGGTCGCGGGTACGGCTGTCGAGGGCGGAGCGTATCGCATCACCGCGTGCGGCCAGCGCCTTGTCCACCGCTTCCATCGCTGACTGCAGTTCGGTCGCCGTCTCGGCAAGGACACCCTGCAATGAGCCGCCGCGCTCCTGAAGCGCCTGCTCAGCCTCCCCGAGTGCTGCCGAGATCGCCGTGACCTGCTTCTTGACCAAAGCATCGGCTTCCGAAACCTTGTTGACGATGGCATTGCCGGCTTCGGAAAAAGCCTGAGCGACTGTCGCCGCCTGGCCGGCGAGACGGGTCTGTGTTTCCGAAATGCGGTTTACGATCTCGCTCGACTGTTCCTCGATCGAGCGGGTGAATTCAGCATTGCGCTGGGCGAGACCTTCACTGAACTCGGAGCCCGTGCGGGTAAGCATTTCTGCCGAGCGCATCGCCTCGTCGTCCATTCCAGCTGCAGCGGCGCTGACAGCTTCGCGGAGGCTGGCGGCAAGACCTGCGGCCTTGCCTTCGATCGTGCGGGTGACCGCATCCAAGCCGACGGTCAGTGCTCGGTCCATGGTCGAAAGGCGCTCGTCGAGGCGAGCCGTCCCGCTGTCCATGGTACCTGCGATGCGATCGTGGGCGTCGGTGCTGATGCGCTCCAGCTCGGCGGTGCGCCGAGCGAGCGTGTCGCCGATGTCGCGGCCGGCGCCGTCGACTAGCTCCGTCACACTAGAAAGCTCGCTGCGGATGCGAGCCTCAAGGCCACCGAATGTCGCCTCCACCTTGCTGCCAGTTTCACCAAGGGCTGCCTCGACGCTGCCGATCGTCTGCTCGATCCGCCCCGAAAGGTTCTCGGCTGACAGGCTGATCTCCCGTGCTGCCTCGTTCAGGCGTTCCGCAATGACCCCGGTGGTGCTGTTCAGCCGTTGTTCGAGGTCGGTGCCGACGCCATCGAGTGCCGCGCGAAGGGCGTCCTGTTGGCTTTCCAGGGACATTTCCAACATGCCGGCGCTGGTGGCGACGGTCGCACCAATCGACATCACCTGTTCCGACATCAGTTCGGAAATCTTCTCCTCGCTCTGGGTGAGGGCAGCGGAGATCATGTCGCTCCGCTCTTCCAGGGTCGCGCGCAGGCGTTCGTAGCCGGAACCCAGTGTCTGTTCCATCTGCTCGTTGGCGGCAGCAACCGTGTCGCTGAATTGCTGATGTCCGAGACCGAGCGTCGCGGCGATCCGCTCTTGACCCGTGCCGATGACGGATTCGATACGCTCCGCCCCGCCAGATACGCTCTCCTCGAACCGGCGTGCGCCGTCCCCGAGCACATCGCCCACCCTGACGGAGATCTCGCTGATCGACTGTTCGATGCGGTTCTCAGCGTCAGTCGCAAGAGTGTTGAGTGCACCCGCCTTTTCGTCGAGTACGCCGGAGAGCCGGTCTTCGCCCAGCGCAAATGCGGTGCTGAGTTCCATCGTCTTGTCGTCGAGCATCTCGCCGATCCGGTCGCCGTTAGACGCGATGGTAGAGGCGAGTTGTTCAACGCGGCGATCGAGGCCTTCTCCAAGCCGTTGTTCGCCTTCCTCCATGTGACGCGCGATCAGGGCGGCCCGCTCATCGAGAATGCCGGAGAGGCGTTCCGGAGTCTCGGCCAGGTTGGTCAGAACGCCAGTGATGCGGTCTTCGCCAAGTGCAAATGCCGTGCTGATCTCCATCGTTTTATCGTCAAGGAGATTCCCGAGCCGATCACCATTCTCGGCCAGTGTCTGCGAGAGGGTGGTTACCCGCTCGTCAAGGCTTTCGCGGAGGCGCTGGCTTCCTTCCTCGATATGCCGAGCGATCTGCGCAGTTCGATCGTCCAGGACGGACGAAAGCCGCTCGGGCGTGTCGGCGACGCTGTCTAGAATGCCGGCAATTCGATCCTCACCGAGCGCAAAGGCGGTGTTCAGCTCCATCGTCTTGTCGTCGAGGAGTTCACCAATCCGCTCGCCATTCTGAGCAAGTGCCTGGGTCAGGTTGGCCACACGCTGATCAAGGCCCTCGCCTAGGCGTTGGCTTCCATCCTCGATATTCTGCGCGATCTGGGCGGCACGCTCGTCCAGGACCACCGCAAGCCGCTCCGGCGTATCGGCGACATTGTTGAGAAAGGCGGTAAGCCGGTCCTCGCCGAGTGCGAGAGCGGTGTTGAGCTCCATCGTCTTGTCGTCAAGGAGTTCGCCGATCCGGTCACCATTCGCGGCAAGCGTCTGCGAGAGAGTGGTTACCCGCTGGTCGAGGCCTTCGCCGAGGCGCAGGCTTCCTTCCTCGATATTCCGGGCGATCTGCGCAGCGCGCTCGTCCATGGTCGCGGCCAGACGCTCGGGAGCATCGGCGAGGCCGTCAAGGATGCCGGCAATCCGGTCTTCGCCGAGCGCGAAGGCCGTGCTGATATCCATAGTCTTGTCGTCGAGGAGTTCGCCAATCCGATCGCCGCTCGCTGACAGCGTCTGCGCGAGATTGTCCATCCGTTGATCGAGACCGGAGCCGATCTTTTCCTCGCCCTCCTGAAGATGGCGCGCGATCGTAGCGGCGCGCTCGTCCAGGAGGCTTGCAAGCCTCTGCGGTGCGTCGGCGACGACCGACTCGATTGCCGCCGTTTTTGCGTCGAGGGTTTCTGTGAAGCGGTCCTGACCGGCCGTAAGTGCGGCAATTACGGATTCCGAGCGATCACCCACCGTACGCTCGAACTTGCCTTGCGTTTCGTTCAACGCCTCGATCAGCGCGCTGCTGCGTTCGGATAGAACCGCCTCGATCGTCTCGCGGCTCGTGCCCATTGCGCCGGTGATTTCGGTCGTGCGTGCAGCGAGAGCCTCGCTAAACTCGCGGCTGCGATCCTCCAGCATGGAATCGAGAACGTCCTGACCGGTACCAAGCGCTGTTGCCAATGCCAGTGACTGTTCGGTCAGGGTATTGCCGATCTGCGCAATGCTGCTGCTGAGGATGCCTTCGATGGACTCGGACCCTGTGGCCACCGTCTCGTTGATGCGCGCCAGGCTGTCCATGAGTTTGCTGTCAAGGCTGCCGGCTCGCTGGTCGAAGGCCGTCGTGAGCGCGTCGAGCCCATTGTCGAAGGTCGTGCTGAGCTGGCCGACGGTCGCCTGCAGGCGCTCCTCGAAGAGCCCAGAGCGCAGATCGAGGTCCATGACGGCGTCGTCGGCAGCAGATTTGAGGCTCTGCCTGAACGCGCTGCCCTTGTCGTCCAAGGCCTTGTTCAACGATGTGAGGACGGCTTCGAGCGACCCGGTGATGGAGCGTTCGCCTTCCGCGAGCCCATCCGTGATCTCGCGGGTTCGTGCAACGAGCGTTTCATTCAGCTGCCGCGTCCGGTCGGCAAGCGCCGCATTGAGACGTTCCGTGCTGGCATCCAGTGTCGAGGCCCGGGTCTCGAATTCGCCGAGCAGTGCCTGCCCGCGCTGAGCCAGCGTCATTGACAGGTTTTCGAGCCGTTCGTCGAACTCGCTGGCGAGGGCAACGCCGGATGACCCAAGGGTTCGCACCAGTTCGTCGGCCTTCGCGGCGAGTAGAGAGCCCAGCGCTTCGCCGGCCGCATTGGTCTTTTCCGTCAGCGCGGCGGCGCGCGTGTCTATCAGCGATGCGAAAGCCTCGCCCGAGGTCGCCAGCCGCACCGCGATCTCCTCGGTCGCCAGCGACAGTTCTTCCTTGAGCTGCTCGTGAGCTCCGACGATCGACGAACGGATGCGTTCGGCATGGTTGACGATGGCGTCGCGCTCCGCGCCGAGCTCGTGGACCAGACCTCGTACGCGCAATTCGTTGTCGGTGTAGCTGCGTTCGAGGGCATTGACCTCTGAATGGACGAGGGTTTCCAGTTCGGTTGCCCGCGCGATCGTTCGCTCGATCCCCTCGTTCATGGCGGAAACTTCGCGGCGCACGGCCTGGCCGACGGTCATGATTCGCTCGGATGCTACTGTCTCCGGCTCGGACAGGCGCAGGGCGACTTCCGCCATGGAGCGCGCGGCATTTCGCATGTCCTGTGCCCGGGCCATCATCGTGGCGAAGGCGAAGAATAGCAGGATGGGAACGATGATGCCCACGAGGATCGCCACGAGGCCGGGCATTGCGATCAGGCCCCCGATGGAACCCGAACCCCACAGCTGTGCACCGTAAAGAAGTTGCGCCAGTCCGAGGCCGCCGATCGCCCAAAGAACGGAGACAATCGTCGCATTGCGCAGCGAACTGCGCATCGTGCCGCCCTCGAGCGTCTTGAGCAAGTTCACAGAACTGCGGCGGCTGGCATCATTGGCCGGCTCGAAGACGGGTGCACGGGCTGCAGGCTCCGCCGCCGGCGAACGGGGAGGAGATGCTGGGTTCTCGCCACGCGCGGGTGAGGGACGCTGCTTGGTTTCAGACACTCTGGCCTCCGAGGCATAGGATGCAGGTTTTTGGCGTGTCGCCTCCTGATCCTCGATGAAGTCGATTTTCAACGCATCTTCCAGAGCCTGGAACGCCGTTTCATCCATCGACTCGCTGCTGGTCTTCTTCGCCATGCGGTTACGCCTCGCTACATACTCGCCCGGCCATCCCGTCCTGTCTGCCCGCCTTGCAAACGAAGAAGAGACACTGCCTGCCGGAAAGCCCCGCCCTCATGGCGTCGGCATTTCCCGTTTCACTTCACTCTCGGATAGCCTTGTTCCAAACGGATGATAAGGAAAACTTACCACGCGGCCATCCACGGATGCAGGAGCGGACTCCCGCCTCTCCAACTGTATTGTAGTGGCACATCTGAGGGGTCTTAACAATTCGACCCCCTGGACGCGCCAAAAAGCCAAAATGGGTTGTTAACAGGATTTAAACCATAAGACTCTTGGAAAGTCCCATAAAACAAGCACCTTAGCGGAAATTAACCATAGGGCGAGATTCAAGGGGTCGCTCGGCCGTTCTTAACGCTATGGCGCCGGTTTGGCGGCACGATGCTGTGAACTAGCATCTTTAGGATCATCGTTCCCATGGCCGCAACAGCAATTGCATTCGAAGCCCCTCCGACCCAGCGGGCGCTCTCCCCATCCCAGTCCCGACCGATAGACCTCGTGCATCTCGCTCGACAGACGATGGGAGACAAGACCCTCGAAGTCGAGATCCTGCAGATTTTCGCACGGCAGGCGCGCAAGGCCATGCTGGAGATGAGCAGCGGAGAAAGTTCCGTCATTATTGCTGTCGCTCATCGGCTGAAGGGTGCGGCATCCTCGGTCGGCGCATTCACCGTCGCCGATCTGGCGATGCGGATCGAGGAAAAGGGAGCCGAGGCGACATCGATGGCGAAGATCGCAACAGCCATCGTCGAAACGGAAAACTTCATTCTCAAGCTCTGCCGATAAGCCCGCCCACCATTGCGGCGCCGGGCATGCAAACCTATGTTGACGGCCCGGCGGAACTGCTCGATGAGCAGACCCGTTCATCGAGACTGTTCATACGGATTTCCTGATCATGACGAAACTGACCATCGTCGCCTTCGACGGAACGCGCTTCGATATCGATGCGAGCAACGGATCGACGGTGATGGAGAATGCCGTCCGCAACTCCGTGCCCGGCATCGAAGCCGAATGCGGTGGCGCCTGTGCCTGTGCTACTTGTCACGTCTATGTTGACGATGCATGGGCTGAAGCCGTGGGCGCGCCCTCGGCCATGGAAGAGGATATGCTCGATTTCGCCCACGATGTGCGGCCGACCTCCCGTCTTTCCTGTCAGATCAAGATGACTGATGCGCTCGAAGGGCTGGTTGTCCAGGTGCCTGAGAGACAAGGCTGACGCGTCGAGCTAGCTCCGGGTCATCCGTCGTTCTGTCCCATCCGGTACTTCAGCAGACGCATCATTCGGCTGTCGAAATTCTTTGATTCGATCTGATCGAACCGCATCTGGTCGCGATCATGGGCTTCGAGGACGCGCTTCGTTACCGCGCCGACCTTTTTCTCCAGTTCCGGGCAACTGCTGGCGGAGCGGAGGGCGTGCAGATCCCTTTCAAGGGTTCGCGCATAGGTGCGGGCTATCTCCGCATGTCGCTCCTCGTGTCGCTTGATGTCTGCCGACAGCGTGTCCCAGATGAAGCGCAGGTTCTTGTCGGCGGTGCGGCGGTTCTTCCAGCGAGGCAGGATGAGGTTTGTCTTCAACGTGACCTTCACGTTGCCCACTGAACACTGCTTGCCGCGCTCGAGATAGGTGACCTCACCACCAAACTTGATCTCCGTCGCCCCCGGATGGCGATGCCCGGTGGCATTGGTCACGGGTCCACGCCGCTCAAGCTCGCGGTCCAGTGCCTCGGCAGTTTTCCCGCCGATCGAGAAATAGCCGTAAGTCTTGCTGATCAACGGCTCAGCCGAGGCCACGGACGAGAGCATGCACATAGCAACCAGCCCGCCGGCGACACGGCGAAAACAGGGAATCAGCGACATTCTGGAGCCTGCGGACATTGAACTTGATGGGAGCTTGGGGCATAGCCGTCGGCGGCGCAACACAGAGGCAGAAAAATTTGCGTTACTCCCGCACAGATGATGCCAAGCCGAACATGCCCCTCCCGAAAATCTGGCGGGTCGGCCGTGGTCGTCACCTTGAACTGGCCAACCGCGGCCATATCATGGCCATCATCAACGTTACGCCAGATTCATTTTCGGACGGTGGGTTGCACCGCAGTCTCGAGGTTGCGGTCGCCCATGGCCTTGACTGCGTTCGCGAGGGGGCGGCGATCCTCGACGTCGGCGGCGAATCCACCCGGCCTGGCGGAGCGCCGGTCAGCGCTGCGGAAGAACAGGATCGGGTGCTTCCGGTGATCGAGCGGCTAACGAAAGAAACGGATGCCCTGATATCCGTGGACACCTATCGCGCCGAAACCGCCCGCCTGGCGATGGCAGCGGGTGCCCACATCATCAATGATGTCCACGGCCTGCAGCGGGAGCCAGCGATCGCGTCCGTTGCGGCCGAGACGGGCGCCGGGCTCTGCATCATGCATACTGGTCGCGGCCGGGAAGGCGAGATCTTCGACGATGTGATCGCAGACCAGCACGCCTTCTTCAAGGTTTCGCTCGCCATCGCCGAGGCGGCCGGCGTGGCGTCCGAGGCCATCGTGCTCGATCCGGGTTTCGGCTTCGCCAAGGATTCCGACCACAATCTCCAGATCATGGCGCGCTTCGCCGAATTGACGCAGATCGGCTTCCCATGGCTCGTCGGTGCGTCCCGTAAGCGTTTCATAGGCGCGGCAACCGGTCGGGACATGGCTGCAGACCGTGATATCGGAACGGCGGCGACGACGGCAATCCTGCGGCTCGCTGGTGCCGCGATCTTTCGGGTCCACAATGTTGCCGCCAACCGTGACGCGCTCGGTATTGCGGACGCCTTGATCCATGTTCACGCAGAGGAGACGCTTCAGTGAGTACCTACACGATCACCCTCAAGAATTGCGCCTTCTTCGCTCGTCATGGTGTCCATGCGGAAGAAAACCGTCTGGGGCAGCGGTTCTTCGTGGATGCGGAACTGGAGGTGGAAGCGGGCGACGTGCTGACCAGCGATCGCGTTGAGGACACTGTTGATTACGGTGTCGCCTTCACCCTCATCGAGGAGATCGTCAGGGGCAGCCAGCGACGGCTGATCGAGACGCTCGCCATGGACATTGCCGTAGCGCTCTGCCAGCGTTTTCCTCAGATCGGCATGGCCGCCATAACGGTGCGCAAGCCGAGTGCGCCAATCCAGGGGGTGCTGGATTATGCGGAAGTGCGCGTCGTGCATAGGCGCTGACAAGATCATGACCACAGCGGCGCTTGGCCTTGGGGGAAATATTGGGGATCCGCAAGCTGCGATGGCGGAGGCCCTGCAGGGACTCGATTCGCGCGACGACTGCACAGTGTCAGCCGTATCGCGGCTTTACAAGACACCGCCATGGGGCAAGACGGACCAGCCGGATTTCCTGAACTGTTGTGCTCTGGTGGAGACATCGCTGGGGCCAGAGGCGCTTCTGGATGTCTGCCTGTCGGTGGAACGCAGCATGAAGAGGGAACGGGTCGAGCGTTGGGGACCGAGGACGATCGACATCGACATCCTCACCTTCGGTAACCGGGAAATGGAAACCGAAAGGCTGGCGCTTCCGCATCCTCGGATGGTGGAGCGTGCTTTCGTACTCGTGCCACTCGCAGAAATCGCGCCCGAGATGGTGGTGTCCGGCCAGAGCCTATCGGAATGGCTTCGCAGGACGGATAGTAGCGGCATCCATCCCGCGAGCGAAAACCAGAACTGGTGGCGCGAACGCTAGTCGATCGAGCCCACTGCGATCGAATCGAGGTCGCGGTCGAGAGTAAGCCCGATGACCGGGATCATTTGATCTTCCACCTTGACCGAGATCGTGATGTTCATGGTGTTGGGGTCTCGCAGGCTCGCAACCATGGCCCCGTTCAACTGGGCGCGGTTGATTCCGACCACCACCTTGTCGCCGTTCACGGCACCCGAGACGATATCGAGGCCCTTGCCCTCGGCGCCATCCAGGAACTTGCCCTTGTAGCCCTTGCCGTTCTGCGTGATCACAGCAGACATGGGCTGCTTGAAGACACCAACCCGGCAGGTGCCGTCAAGCTTGATGCCGGCTTCTGTGCTGGAAACCGATTGTCCCGTCAGGCTGCAGTTGAACTTGGTGCCCTTGTACTTGCCGGCGACGATCTCGCCCGGACCCTTCCAGGTGCCGGCGACCGACTGGAAGAATGCCTTGTCCCGCGGTGCGGCTGACGCATCGGGCGCCATGCCGGAGTCGGCGATGAAGGCGGCAGCGAGGCCGCCGATCACGGAAAAGATGCGCAGATACATGGTGCTTTCCTAGGCGGGTGCCAGCTCGTTTTCGAGCGTTCACCATAGCTTCGGATTGGTTAATGAGTGGTATCCGCGACGTTCTGGAACGACTATCGCGGTGTGTCGCGGGTATCGTCGTCTCGGCCGAATTGCGCCAGATCACCAAAGAAGTCGCCGACTCCGGGGCGCTTCAGCGCGCGAAACGGCAGCGGTCGGCAGAGGTCCATTGCGGCAATGCCGATGCGCGCGGTGAGGAGCCCGTTTATCACGCCTTCACCGAGGCGCTTTGAGAGCCTGGCGGCGACGCCGTGGCCCAGCACCTGCTGTGCCAGACCATCACCCACCGCAATCGAGCCGGTGACCGCCAGGTGCGCCACGACATCACGCAAGAGGCGAAAGAGGCCGAGCGTTCCTGGCCTGCCGCCGTACAACTCCGCCATGGCGCGCACCAGCCGCGATACCTCGAAGATGACATAGGCAAGATCGACGATGGCGCGAGGGCTGACGGCGGTCACGATCGAGACCCGCTTGGAGGCATTGAGGATGAGCGCCCGCGCGCGCCTGTCGAGCGGCGCGAGCAGTTCGCGTTCAGCGAGTTCGATCATCTGTGGTCCGTCGATGATCTCGTCCTTTGTCGCTTCCAGGACGGCACGTCCGTTGGCCGTCTCCGCCCGGTGCGAAAGGAGGCGGGCGAGAGTTGCCACTACGGCCCTGGCCGGACCGGGAAGGGGTGCTGCTGCGGCTTCCTCGGCCTCGACCTTCAGTGTCTGGACTGCCGAAAGACGCATGAGGCCGTAGATCTCCCGGCCCACAACGACCGCAACCGCGATCAGCCCAATCGCAAGGGCTGACAGTGCCGCGTAACCAAGCCAGTCCGAACGGGCAAAGAGGTTCCGTACGACGCTGTCCGCCCAGAGGCCGAAGGCCAGCGAAAGAAACGTGCCGAACGCGGCAAGTGCGACATTGGCGAAGGAGAACCGTCTGCGTGTCCTCGGTTCTGCGACGGGAACGTCCCGATCCGCAAGTTCGGGCGGCGTCAGGAAGGGATCGTCCTCCTCCGACGTCAGGAGGACGTTCTCCTCGAAGCTCCGCGGCGACCTGCGTACGGCAGGGGAGGGACCGTGCCCTTCCTCCTCGTCTTCGATGCGAAAAGCGCCGGGGCGGCGTCCGTTGCGGTCCGATGTCGTCATGCGAGTCGATCCCCCAGAAGAAACTGCAGCGCGCGGTCCAGGCGGATATGCGGCACGGAAAGCTTGAGGCCGCCGCTCGTCTCTTCCAGTGCGGGAGGGCGGAAGCGGATGAAGTTGATCTCCGGAAACTCCGGCTGGCCGCCGTCGGGCCCTCTGAAGAGAACGTCCGGGCTGGCGGGCAGATCGCCGGGGAAGACGGCGGTCTTGCGGAGACCGTCGAACATTTCGGATCCGATCGTTTCGCCCGCCATTGGCGTGCCGACGATGACCGGGAGAACGTGTCCCCCCTCGGTGACCGTCGCCTCGCGCGTGGCCCGCACCGACGCGATGGCCATAACCTCGATTCCTGCGCCCGCCATGCCGATTCGAGTGATCGCGCGATTGACCAGGCGAGCGGTGATGCGCTCCAGCCGGTCATGGCTCTCGTGATGAAGGTGATCGGCCTTGGTGGCGGCGACCAGAACCTTGTCAATCCGCCGCCCGATGAGAGACGACAGCAAGCTGTTTGTCCCCGGACGAAAGCAGGCAAGGACATCGCCGAGTGCCCGTTCAAGATCGTGGACCGCCTCCTCGCCACGGTTGATCGCCTGCAGCGCGTCGATCAGCACGATCTGCCGGTCAAGCCGCGCAAAATGCTCTCGGAAGAAGGGCTTCACGACGACCGATTTGTAGGCTTCATAACGCCGCTCCATCATCGCGCGAAGCGAACCCTTCGGTGCGCGCTCTTCCGGGACATGGGGCAGCGGCGAGAAGGTGAGGGCAGGTGAACCGTCGAGATCCCCGGGCATCAGGAACCGGCCTGGCGGAAGGGTCGAAAGTGATCGTTCGTCTGATTTGCAGGTCTTCAGGTAGGCAGCGAAGGCTTCGGAAAGACGGCGTGCGGCCATCTCGTCGCCGGGTGCCTCCGCATCGACGCTTTCCGCCAGGGCGAGCCACTCTCTGGAAAGCTCCGCGCGGACGCCGCTCCGTGCAAGGCCAACCGTGTTGGCGCTGAAAGTTCGGTAGTCCCGAGCGAGAAGCGGCAGGTCCAGCAGCCACTCGCCCGGATAGTCGACGATGTCGATGGACAGGCGGCCGCGCGAGAACATCCGGCTCCACCCGCTGGCGCTCTGGTAATCCAGGGTGATGCGCAGTTCGGAAAGGGCGCGCGTCGAGTCCGGCCATACCCTCTCCCTGACAAGTGCCTGTATGTGATCCTCATACTGGAAGCGAGGGATTGCGTCGTCTGGTTGCGGCTCCAGCCGCACGCGCGAGACGCGGCCGGAGCGGACGGGCTCGAACAGGGGCAATCGCCCACCATTCAAGAGATTGTGGACCAGGGAGGAGATGAAGACCGTCTTACCGGCCCGCGAGAGGCCAGTGACGCCGAGCCGGATCGAAGGGTTCACCAGGGAAGAGGCCCTGTCTCCGAGGTTGTCCAGAGCGATTCGTGCGTCGTCAGTGAGGCTGGTCAGCGAAGGCGGCAAAGTCACATCCCCTTGTTTTCGCCTATATAGGCGCCTGATGCCGGGGATGAAAGCTGGCTCCTGTATCAGGCAGTCAGGAAGTCAGGAAGTCTGCCAGGGTCCAGTGGCGCTCATTGGAAGTCGCCGGGCGTTCGAGCACGGCCAGTCCGGCCGTTGGGTAGCCGGTCGGAATCGCGGCCGCGGTGGTATCGGCGCCGGCAAGCTTCTCGAATACCTCTTCGATCGTTGGGTTGTGGCCGATGAACATCATGGACTCGGCTTCGGTCGAAGACGCGATCATTTCAAGATAGACATCGAGCGGGGCGTTGTAGAGTTCGTCGATGAATAGCAGCTCCAGGTCCTGATCGAGGGCGCGTCGTATAGCTTCGGCGGTCTGACGGCAGCGCAGGGCGGTCGAACTGATAACCCGGGCGGGTCTGTAGCCCCGATCCAGGGCCTTCTCCGCCACGATCTCGGCTTCCGCATAGCCCTCGTCGTCCAGCGGCCTGTCGAAATCCCGTTTACCAGGCTGCGCCCAGGCAGACCTTGCATGACGCAGCAGATAAACGCGGGTGAGGGGCTGGGAGATCATGTTCATCAAGGGCCTGAGGAGCGGTTCAGTCGATGGGTAACCGGGGGGAGGAATGACGTCAACCATGACCATGGTCGGCAACGTAGCGTTGGGGCGGGAGGCAAGTGAGAGAGTAGATGGTCGATGCTTCAAAGAATAAACTGGTTGAATCCTAGGCTCTTAGCCCAATATTGCGACAGTTTTAAAAATCGCCGTAAAGCACCCAACAGGCTTGAACCGCAGTAGCCGATTGGGATATAGAGCCCGCCTTGAGATGTTCTTCGGGAGAATCGCGTTGAGTGAGAAGATCGATCTTAGCAATTATGTGCTCTCGGAAGACGACGAGTTCATGAATGCGAACCAGAGGGCGTATTTCAGGGCGAAGCTGATCGCCTGGAAGAACGACATCCTCAGGGAGGCGCGCGAGACGCTGGACCATCTCGCGGAAGAAAGTGCAAACCATCCGGATCTCGCCGATCGGGCCTCTTCGGAGACCGACAGGGCGATCGAACTACGCGCTCGCGACCGGCAGCGAAAGTTGATCTCCAAGATCGACGCCGCCTTGCAGCGCATCGAAGACGGCACCTACGGCTTCTGCGAGGAAACCGGCGAGCCGATCGGCCTCAAGCGTCTTGATGCCCGTCCGATTGCGACATTGTCGATCGAGGCCCAGGAGCGCCACGAGCGCCGCGAGAAGGTCTATCGCGACGAATAGGTAGCTTCACCCTTGCATGAGACGACTGGGCGTGGGTAACCGCGCCTTTTTTTGTGTCCGCTATAGAGTACTGTGAAACAACAGGGGCAGCGTACCTGCGGGCTCAGCCTCCGGTGACGCTCATATGGCGTGGCACGGCCGGGCGATTGTTGCGGTCGATGATGAAATCGTGCCCTTTCGGCTTACGCAGGATTGCCTCGTCGATAGCGGCGAAAAGATAGGCATCGTCGTCGGAGGCTCGTAACGCCGTGCGCAGGTCCGCGGCGTCGTTCTGTCCGAGGCACATGTAGAGTGTGCCCGTGCAGGTGAGGCGGACCCGATTGCAGCTTTCGCAGAAATTGTGGGTCATCGGGGTGATGAAGCCCAATCTTCCGCCGGTTTCCGCGACCTCAACGTAGCGCGCTGGCCCGCCGGTCTTGAATGGAATGTCGTTCAGTGTGAACTGCTGCTCGAGATCGGCCCGCAGCTTCGAGAGCGGCAGATAGCGGTCCGTACGATCTTCCTCGATCTCGCCCATCGGCATGGTCTCAATCACTGTCAGATCCATGCCGCGTTCATGGGCCCAGCGTAGCATGCTCGGGATTTCGTGCTCGTTGAAGCCCTTGAGAGCAACCGCGTTGAGCTTGATCCTTAGCCCCGCCTTCTGAGCAGCCTCGATACCGTCCAGCACCCGACCGAGTTCGCCCCAGCGCGTGATGGTCCGAAACTTGTCAGCGTCTAGGGTATCGAGCGATACGTTGATGCGCCGCACGCCGCAGTCATAAAGTTCCGATGTGTGGCGGGCGAGTTGCGAGCCGTTGGTCGTCAGTGTCAGTTCGTCGAGATGTCCCGCTTCGATATGGCGGCCGAGGGCGCGCACCAGGTGCATGATATTCTTGCGCACCAGCGGCTCGCCGCCGGTCAGTCGCAGCTTGCGCACGCCCTTGGCGATGAAGGCGGAACAGAGCCGGTCCAGCTCCTCCAGCGTCAGCAGGTCCTTCTTCGGCAGGAAGGTCATGTTCTCGGCCATGCAATAGGTGCAGCGAAAGTCGCATCGATCAGTCACCGACACCCGCAGATAGGTGACGGCGCGGCCGAACGGGTCGATCATCGGCCCTTCCGCGGTTGCAAGCGGGCGGGCATTGCCGAGTGGTCCTGCCAGTGTATTCACAGCTTGTCCTCCTGGAGGGACAAAGTGGGCGGCTATGCCAGTTGCGTCAAGAGGGCTAGCGCCGCTTGCGGAGGAACGGTTCAGCCTCTAGTTCTCGATAGTTTGTTGCATGGAGCCTCAAGAACATGACCGAAATCTGGCCCACCGAACTGCGCGTTTCGAAGGACCGCCGGGTTCTCAACGTCACCTTCAACGATCGGGCAGCCTATCCGCTCCCGGCCGAGGTGCTTCGGGTGCTGTCGCCCTCGGCCGAGGTCCAGGGACATGGACCGGGGCAGAAGGTCACCGTCCCCGGCAAGCGGGACGTGACCATCGGCAGCCTTACGCCGACCGGCAATTACGCGGTGCGTATCGGGTTCGACGATGGTCACAGCAGCGGCATCTACACCTGGTCCTATCTCCGTCAGCTCGGGGAGGAAGGCGGCACGCTTTTCGCCGACTACGAGCGCGAGCTGGAGACGAAGGGCCTCAGCCGCGATCCGCTGCAGCCAAGGCGCTGAGCGCTAGCCGTCGCCTTGATCATCCCCCATCTTCGACTGAAGTGCGGCTACGACGCGCTCCATGTTGGAGCCTATGGCGAGGCACTCCTCAATGGGGGTTGCAGACAGGATGCTGTTGATCAGCGCGGTCTGGATTCGCATTCCTTCTTCCGTGACCCGCCGGCCCTCCTTCGTGAGAAAGAGGCGCAGGACGCGCTTGTCCCGTTTGTCTCCGCGGCGTTCGATCAGTCCACGGCGTTCCAGCTGGGGCAGGGTCATGCTTACGTTGGAGCGTCCGACGAGCAGCTTGTGAGCCAGCTCCTGCTGGGAGATACCTTCAAAGCGAAAAAGGTTGACGAGGATATCCAGATGCGGCGGCTTGATGTCGAGCGGTGACAAATCGCGTGCCAGAGCTGACTGCATCAGCTGGCAGGCGCGGGCAACGGCGATCCAGCTCTTGAACCGTGGATGGTCCCAGGGAAGGGATTGATCTTTGTTCATTCTTGTACTTTATTGTTCAGCATTGAACATAATGAAGGTTCTCCACCATGACACCGATTGCACTTAAGGTCATCCGTCCTGTTATCAGCGTCGGCAGCAGATATGCACCCCATGTGACGGCGCGCCTTGCATTCGAACTGTTTTGTCGCACGCCACCGCGCCGGCCGGCTGGGCCGAAGGCTCGCCAAGTCCACGCTCAGGGCCGCCGACGGCTTGCCGCTGCCAAGACCATGCCGTTCCGGGTGGGGAAGGCAAGAGTAATGGCATATCTTTTCGCAGGTCAGCATAGGGAGGTGAGCAAGCGGTTTCTCGTCGTCCATGGCTGGGGCTCATCGGCCGCCTATATTTCGTCGCTGGCGGGAGGCCTTGCATCGACGGGTGCGGAGGTTGTGGTTCTGGATCTTCCCGGCCATGGACACTCGAGCGGACGACGCCTCAACATCCGCATGGCCGTAGAGGCGATCGTTGAAGCGGAGCGTCGATTCGGACCGTTCGACGGTGCGGTGGGACACTCCTTTGGAGGAGCCAGTCTTGTACTTGCAGCCGGCGGCATCATGCCTGACGCCGGACAATTCAACCCCGGCCGACTGGCAGTGATTGGGGCACCCAGCAGAATCGAGTGGCTTTTCGACGGATTCTCGGATGTCGTCGGCCTCAGCGAGTCGATGCGCCGAAACCTCGTGCGCCATGCCGAGACAGTGGCGGGTGCGGCCTTATCCGAATTCGACGGCGTTCCCATCGCGCAGAGGCTGTGCAAGCCGTTGCTCGTCGTCCACGCAGAAGACGACAAGGAGGTCGATGCCGAGCACGCACGGCGCTACGCCACGGTGCCGTCAGCGAGAATTCACTGGGCGAATGGTCATGGCCATCGCAGGATCATCAGCGCACCGGAGGTGATAGGAGTCGTGGCGGCGTTTCTCACCGACGTTCAAGGCGAGGATAGCCGCAACTCCGCCGCGTGACGTTGATTGCACAGATCTGCCGTCGTAACGTCCCTGCCAGATTGCACCAGACAGGAGTGGCGGCAGAATGACGATCATCCGGACGATCGAAGACCTTCGGCACATCTACGCCGACGTGACCGAAGCCTCGGTCGCCAAGGTCACGGGGATGCTGACGCCGGAATATCGTTCGATGATCGAAGCTTCGCCGTTCATGGCTCTGGCGACGGTCGGCCCTGAGGGGCTGGATTGCTCGCCGCGGGGTGACACCGGAAGCTGCGTCCGCGTTCAGGACCCGAAGACGCTTCTCTTGCCGGACTGGCGCGGCAACAACCGCGTTGATTCGCTGATGAACATCATCCGGGACCCGAGGGTGGCGCTGATGTTCCTCATCCCCGGATCAAACACGGCGATGCGCGTCAACGGTTCGGCCGTCGTGTCCGTCGAGCCGTCGCTGCTGGAGAGCTTTGAGACGGACGGGCATCATCCCCGCTCGGTGATCGTGATCACGATCGGTGAAATCTACTTCCAGTGTGCGAGAGCGATCATGCGGGCACAGCTCTGGAACCCCGAGAAGTTTGTTGATCCAGCGACCTTGCCGAGCGCCGGCACAATGCTGAAAGCTGCGAAGGCAGGTTTCGACCAGGCCACCTATGACCGCGAATGGGCGGGACGCGCGGCAGCGACGATGTGGTAGCGAGGCCAGTAAGCGCGCCGCAAACGTTTAGTTGCGATAGATGAGCCAGTTCTTGGCCGCATAGTCCCTGCGCATTACTTCGTCGAAAAATATGGTCCTGTTTCGGCCGTTGTGCTTGGCGTGATAGAGCGCCGCGTCGGCATTGGCGTATAGCTGGTTGGGGTTTTCGGCCTGAGCTGCCATAGAATAGCCCAGTGATATGGTGATCGGACCATATTGTACGCCCGAACGGGAGTTGCGGAAGCTGCGGGTCTCGAGTGCGCAGCGAACCCGCTCGCAGATCAGCATGACCTCATCGGCCGTATTGCCTTCCACGATCACCGCAAACTCCTCACCGCCGGTACGGGCGACGAACAGATCCTTGCGCACATTCGCGCGAATCACTGAGGCGACGGTGGCGAGGATCTTGTCTCCCACCGGGTGGCCGAAGTTGTCATTTATGTTCTTGAAGTTGTCGATATCGGCCAGCACCAGCGCGGTGACCTTCAGGTTGCCGGTGCTGTCAAAAATCGACGCCAGCTTGTCGTCGAAGGCCCGCCGGTTCGAAAGACGCGTCAGCGAATCGGTGTTGGCGATCCGCTTGTACTCGTCCAGTTCCTTTCGGACCTGATCCATCTCAACGGAATGCTCCGCAACGGTGTCGGCAGTTCGCTCGCCGTGGGCCATCGTATCAGTGGTAGCGGAGGTGAGAAGTGCAATGGCGTTGCGGATGATGTCGTTGGAGAAGTTGGCCTTGCTGTTGATGCGGGTGGCCGTTTCACCGAGGAGCTTGGTATAGCTTTCCATCGATTGCTGCTCGCGCCGCAGCAGGCGGAGGAGGTTCTCGAGTTCGACAAGAAGCTTTCCGTGAGCCCTCTCGATTACCTCCACCTGGCCGGTTCCGAGATACTGGCTCGAAATCGCGTCCAGTTCTTCCTGGGTCGCGCTGCTGCCGAGCGCAGCAAGTTGCTGCGTCAGAGACGTATTCGAGCCGATATAGGCTTCGTAGAACAACTGATAATTGCGAGGAATAGGGGCGACGCCCATTGCCCGCAATGCGTAGATGATCTGGCCAACTACATCGTTCGCTTGCGCCTTCTGCGCAGTCGTTGTCATCAAACCCCCCACGTGTTCCCCAACACTTTAGTAGGACTGCTTTATATCAAATCTATGCGAAAACAATTAAGGAGTCGCTCAAAATTAAGCGGCTCCTTAAAAAGCAGATTCGGTGCGTCCAGCCGATCACTTCCCGGCCAGACCATTCTTTACCGATAGAGGCGTTCGTACCTCAACGCGGTCCGATCATGTTCTCAGGACGCACGTACTGATCGAATTCTTCATTGGTCAGGTATCCACCACCGACAGCTTCTTCGCGCAAAGTCGTCCCGTTCTTGTGGGCTGTCTTGGCGATCTTCGCGCAGGTGTCGTAGCCGAGGCGCGTGTTTAGGGCGGTGACGAGCATCAGCGAGTTCTCGACGCCGCGCTTGATGTTATCCTCGCGCGCCTCGATGCCAATAACGCAGTTGTCGGTGAAGGAGACCGCCGCATCGCCGAGAAGCTGTACCGACTGCAGGAAGTTATAGGCCATCATGGGGTTGTAGACGTTCAGTTCGAAGTGGCCCTGGCTGCCAGCGAAGGTGATCGCTGCGTGGTTGCCGAAGATGTGGGCGCAGACCTGCGTCATCGCCTCCGACTGCGTGGGGTTCACCTTGCCGGGCATGATGGACGAGCCGGGTTCGTTTTCGGGCAGTGCCAGTTCGCCGAGGCCCGCGCGCGGGCCGGAGCCGAGGAAACGGATGTCGTTGGCGATCTTGAAGAGGGCCGCTGCAGCCGCATTGATCGCGCCATGGGCGAAGACCATCGCATCATGGGCGGCGAGGGCCTCGAACTTGTTCGGCGCGCTGACAAAGGGCAGGCCGGTGATCCGGGCAATTTCTTCGGCAACCTTCTCGGCGAAGCCGACCGGTGCGTTCAACCCGGTCCCGACCGCGGTGCCGCCTTGGGCGAGCTCGTAGAGGCCAGGCAGCGTCAGTTCGATGCGCTTGATGGCGGAAGCGACCTGCGCGGCATAGCCGGAGAATTCCTGGCCAAGCGTCAGGGGCGTGGCATCCTGTGTATGGGTGCGGCCGATCTTGATGATGTGCGAGAAGGCCCTGACCTTGTCTTCAAGCGCGGCGTGAAGCTGCTTCAGGGCCGGGATCAGGTGGCGGACAATCTGCTCCGCGCAGGCGATATGCATGGCCGTCGGATAGGTGTCGTTGGACGACTGGCTCATGTTGACGTGGTCATTGGGATGCACAGGCTTCTTGGAGCCCATGGTGCCGCCCAGCATCTCGATCGCGCGATTGGAGATGACCTCGTTGGCGTTCATGTTGGACTGGGTGCCCGAGCCGGTCTGCCATACGACGAGCGGAAAATGATCGTTGAGCTTGCCATCGATCACTTCCTGGGCGGCTTCGACGATTGCTTTGCCCAGCCCCTGGTCGAGGCCCCCTAACTCCATGTTGGCACGGGCAGCGGCCTGCTTGACGATCCCGAGCGCGCGGATGACGGCGGCTGGCTGCTTTTCCCAGCCAATCTTGAAGTTGCCGAGCGAGCGCTGCGCCTGCGCGCCCCAATAGCGATCGCCGTCGACGTCAATCGGTCCAAAGGTATCGGTTTCGGTGCGGGTGGATGACATGGTTCTGCCTCTGCTGCGCTGGATGGTAGCGCCGGAGTTATTCGACAAAACACTGTGGCGCAAGGCCAGCCGCTGGATTGTATACCAATGTCGGACCATTCCGGATGTCCGCAAAACGATCATGGGCCGCCAAACCCGCGTGCCATTTTTGACACGACGCCGAGGTTTCAGCCGAGGGAGCGACGTGAAAGGTGGCAGGTCGATTATGATGAAGAAAAAATTAACGAGTGGTTTCCTAGCCTTGCCGCATGGAGCGACTCATGCACGGCTGGCGAGTGCGACCAGTCACTGAGCCGGGCGTTTCCTTTTCATTTTCGATGCGATCCGCTAGACCGGTGAGCGAAACCGCCTAAGGGCCGAACCCAGCCGACGGGGACAGAATTGCAGACTTTATCCAGAAGAGCACCTATCGCCCTTGCAGTCGTTTCTGCAGTGGCTACCCTCTGCGCACACTCATCACCGGCACAGGCGATTACCCTCCTGGACATCATCAGGGGTGGACCGGCCAATCGCGCGCCGGTCTACAACGATCGCCTGCCGGGGAGGGAAACGCGCGAGCGGCGGGTCGATCCGCAGCCACTGCCGAAGGTGACCGGCCCGAAATACCACGCCTATAAGCCGGATGCCGTTCGCGCCGTTCGAACCGCTGGCTTTGCTGTAGCAGGAAATGATGCAAGTCCTTTTGCCGATGCGAAGGTTTCGGCGTCCGAGGACGTAGCTGCCGCGATCGAATCCTTCTACGGGAAGAACGCTACGCCGCTCTGGGTCTCCAATGGTGACGTCACCAGCAAGGCACAGGCCGTCATCGAGCTGTTCGAACGCGCCGATGCCTACGGTTTGGACCCGGCGGATTACCGCCTCACGGTTCCCGAACTGCTGACAGCCAGCACCGAGCCGGTCTCCGCGACGATGTCCGACGGTATGGCCGCGGTCCCCGGCGACGGCCACCGCAGAGCGCTCATGCAGTTCGAACTCGATCTCTCAGCAAGTGTCTTGCGCTTCGCTCAGGATATGGTCCGTGGCCGCCTCGACCCTAACCGCATCTCCGATTACCATGACTTCAAGCGCAAGGACGTGAAGCTCGCGTTCGTGTTGCCGTTCGTACGGGCCGAGGAGAACCCGGCCGCATATCTGGAGGGTCTTGCCCCGCAGAGCCCGCAGTTCGTGGCGTTGAAGGCGGAGCTTGCGCGGCTGAAGGCGAAGGTCTCGGATCGGGACCAGAGGATCGAGTTGCCGTATGATTTGCTGCTCAAGCCGGGCACCGACGATCCCGCCGTGGCCGGCGTTGTTGCCGCAATCCGGGAGGTTGCATCGGACGATTTGACCTCCGCGCATGCTGAGACTCTCTCCGGCTATCAGGAGGCCGGAAAATACACGCCGGAGCTTGTCGAGCTTGTGAAGGCCTTCCAGAAGGAAGCGGGGCTGAAGCCTGACGGGGTTGTTGGGCGTGCCACAGTCCGGGCGCTCGTCGGTCACAGCGACGAGGCAAAGATCGAGAAACTCGTCATTGCGATGGAGCAGGCGCGCTGGTTGCCGACCGAACTGGGTGAGCGGCACGTCTTCATCAACCAGCCTGCATACATGGCCTATTATCATGAAGATGGCGACGAGCAGTTCTCGATGCGCGTCGTGGTGGGCTCCAAGAGTAACCAGACCTACTTCTTCCAGGACGAGATCGAGACCGTCGAGTTCAACCCATACTGGGGCGTCCCGCAGTCGATTATCATCAACGAGATGCTTCCGCACCTGCGCTCCGACCCGTCCTACCTCGACCGGATGGGTTACCAGGTCGAGGTCAGTGGCCGGCCGGTGTCTTCGTCGAGCGTGAACTGGTATGGCTCGACACAGTCAATCGCGGTGCGCCAGCCGCCCTCCAGCGACAATGCGCTCGGCGAACTGAAAATCCTGTTCCCGAACGCCCATGCGATCTACATGCATGACACGCCCTCGAAGAGCTATTTCCAGCGCGATACGCGTGCGCTCAGCCATGGCTGCATCCGTCTGGCCGAGCCGCGCAAGATGGCCGCGGCGGTTCTCGGTGTGACTGAGCAGGAGATCGGGAGCCGTATCGCCGGCGGGCGCAACAAGGGAGAGAAGGTGACTTCAAAGATCCCGGTCTACGTCTCCTATTTCACCGCCTGGCCGAACAAGGACGGGGTCATCGAGTATTTCGACGATGTCTATGACCGCGACGCAGCCACGCTCAAGGCCATGGCCGCGACCACCAAGGCGAGGACTTCCTGAAGCTTTCCGGTGCAATTGGAGGGCGGCCTAGTGCCGCCCTTTTCAAGCAGGAACGGTCAATGCGGGAGCTTGTGTCTCGCGTGACAGCAGCCGCCGGACGAGTTCACCGGTAAGCTCGGAAAAATGAGTCATGACATGGTCCGGCTGAAGGTCCTCGACCGGGACGTCGGAATATCCGAACGTCACGGCGATCGAGGGAATTCCGGCGTTGCGGGCTGCCAAGATGTCGTTAATGCTGTCCCCGATCATCACGGTCGCTTCCGGTCGAGCGCCGGCCTTCTCGATCGTGCCCAGAAGGTGACCGGCGTCGGGCTTGCGAACGGGAAAGGTGTCTCCGCCTGTTACCGTCACAAAACGATCCGACAGACCAAGCTTGCCGATGAGCGGGATCGCCAGTTCCTCCAGCTTGTTGGTGCAGACGGCGAGGCGCATCCCTGCCTCCTCCAACCGCTCCATCGCCTCGATCAATCCGGGGTAGGGGCGGCTGGCACCCGGCATTTCCGCTTTGTAGTGGGCGAGAAAACGCTGGAGGAGGGGTTCTGCCGCCTCGTCGCTGAGCGGCTGCTCACGCAGTTCGAAGGCGCGACGAATCATGACGCGCGCGCCTTGGCCGACGAGGTGGGTGAGGTCGGCATAAGTGACTGGTTCGAGGTCAGCAGCTGCGATCGTATGGTTGAGGCTGGCAACGAGATCCGGTGCGGTGTCGATAAGAGTGCCATCGAGGTCAAAGATCACCAGGGGAGCCGTCATGAATGCCTCTTAGCGGATTTTCTTGGAGAGAGGGCTTAGGACAGGACGATCGCTAAAGCAAATGTCAACCGTGCAATGGCCCTTTTCCTTCCGAGGGTGGCCGTGTAAACAGCAACGGCGAAACAAAGGGGAGCATCTGGCGCATGGACGCCCGGCAAATGAAGATCAAGGCGGCGGAAGCGGCATTGGCCCATGTGGAGCACGGCATGCGCCTCGGCATCGGCACAGGATCCACCGCCGAAGAATTCGTAAGGCTTCTGGCGGAGAAGGTGGCTGAAGGCCTGGACGTCCAGGGTGTGCCTACGTCCGAACGTACGGCGCGCCTCTGCCTTGATCTCGGTGTACCGTTGAAGTCGCTGGACGAGCTGCCGGAACTGGATCTCACCATCGATGGTGCGGACGAGGTCGATGGGCGGTTGCAGCTTATCAAGGGCGGCGGTGGTGCCCTTCTGCGCGAGAAGATCGTCGCGGCTGCATCCTCACGGATGATCGTAATCGCCGATGAGACGAAGGTGGTCGAGACGCTGGGCGCTTTCCCGCTGCCGATCGAAGTCAATCCATTCGGATTGGTGGCAACGCGGATCGCGATCGACAAGCTCGCCGAGCGGCTGGGCCTCACCGGCGAAATTCGCCTGCGTGGAAGCGCCGACGACACCTTCACGACGGATGGCGGGCACCATATTCTGGACGCATCTTTTGGCCGTATTCCTGATGCAGAGGCTCTCGCAAGTCAGCTGAATTCCGTCCCGGGTGTGGTGGAGCACGGGCTGTTTATCAATCTAGCGTCTTTCGCCATCATCGCCGGCGAGAACGGGGCACGGACGCTCAAGGCACAATGAAAGACAGGAGCACTATTTTCATGACCAAGTTTGCGGGTTTCCGACGCGCGGCCGCTCTTGCCGTGCTTGTCGCGGGCAGCATGGCGGCGCCGCTCCAGGCGCAGGAGATTTCCGAGGAGCATCTGGCCGCAGCCCGCGAAGCCATCGCCTCGATCAACGCAACCGACCGCTACGACAACATCCTGCCGGGTCTTGCGGAAGGGTTGAAGGCGCAGTTCATCCAGGCCTCGCCGAATTTTCAGGAGCAGATTTCGGCGGCCGTCGACGAGCAGGCTCTTGAGCTTGCGCCGCGCCGTGCCGACCTCGAGCGTGAAGCGGCAACGATCTACGCCAAGGCCTTCACCCTCGACGAATTGAAGGCGATTTCTTCCTTCTACGCCACCGAGGCTGGGAAGAAGCTCCTTACAAACGGCCCGCTTGTCTCCCGCGAATTGGCCAAGGCAGCCGAGATCTGGGCAAACGGCATATCCCGGGACCTGAACAACCAGAGCACGGCCGTCCTGCGCGACATCATTGATGCCGTCCCTGCGGAAATGCCGCCGGCCGCCGAGGGCGGGGCGCCGGCTGCTGCCGAAGGAGCAGCAGAACAGCCGCGATTGCAGCTGCAACTTCCGCCGCAATAAGCACACCCACGGTTCCCAATCCCAAGCCCGGAGCAATCCGGGCTTTTGCTTTTCCGGCATCCCCCTTATATGGGCGGCGTGCCACTTGACGAAGGAGCCTCCGATGACCGATTTCGACTATGACCTGTTCGTCATCGGCGGTGGTTCGGGAGGTGTTCGTGCCGGGCGGCTTGCTGGTTCGCTCGGCAAGAAGGTAGCGGTCGCGGAAGAATATCGCTTCGGCGGCACCTGCGTCATCCGCGGCTGCGTTCCGAAGAAGCTCTTCGTCTACGCCTCGCAATTCCCGGAGCACTTCGAGGATTCGGTCGGCTTTGGCTGGCAGGTTGGCGAAACGAGCTTTGACTGGAAGAGGCTGGTCGCAGCCAAGGACCGCGAAATCTCGCGGCTTGAGGGGATCTATCGGCGCAACCTTGAGAATGCCGGCGTCGAGGTGCTGGGGACGCGGGCTGAGCTCGTCGACGCTCACACGATACGTCTGGTTACGACCGGCCAAACGGTGACCGCAGAGAAGATCGTCATCGCGACCG
The DNA here is from genome assembly GCF_902502825.2 of Pseudorhizobium flavum. The sequence continues at coordinate 1,973,006 of NZ_LR723670.1, read as the reverse complement.
GCGGATCGGCCAATCCGCATGCGGCGCTTCCTGGGCACGAACTTTGCATCACCTCAAATGAGGCGTTCGATCTGCCGGAACTGCCACGTTCGATCCTGATCGCCGGCGGCGGTTATATCGCCGTCGAGTTCGCCAACATCTTCCACGGGCTCGGGGTGGACACGACGCTGATCTACCGTGGCAAGGAAATCCTCTCGCGCTTTGACCGCGACATGCGCCAAGGCCTGCATCGCGCGATGGAGGAAAAGGGCATCCGGATCATCTGCACCGACATCATCGAGGAAGTACGGAAGGCGCCGGCCGGCGGCTTGGTCGCACGTACACTTGAAGGGCAGGCACTTGCCGTCGATACGGTCATGCTGGCTCTTGGCCGCGACCCGAACACGCAGGGGCTTGGTCTGGAGGCGGCCGGCGTAGAGGTGAACGAAAAGGGAGCGATTATCGTCGATGAATACTCCCGCACGAACGTGCCGCATATCTATGCCCTGGGCGATGTCACCGACCGGGTACAGCTGACGCCGGTGGCGATCCACGAAGCCATGTGCTTCATCGAGACCGAATTCAAGAACAATCCGACAAAGCCGGATCACGAGCTGATTGCGACGGCCGTGTTCTCACAGCCTGAGATCGGTACCGTCGGACTGTCAGAGGAAGAAGCCTGCCGACGCTATCCGGAAATCGAGGTCTACCGCGCCGAATTCCGCCCGATGAAGGCGACCCTGTCTGGGCGCGCAGAGAAGATGATCATGAAGCTGGTCGTCGATGCTGCCAGTCGCAAGGTTGTCGGGGCTCACGTGCTCGGCCACGATGCGGGCGAGATGGCGCAGTTGCTTGGAATTACGCTCAAGGCTGGCTGCACGAAGGATGATTTCGACCGGACGATGGCCGTCCATCCCACCGCGGCAGAGGAACTGGTAACCATGTACCAGCCAAGCTATCGCATCCGCAAAGGCGAGCGCGTCTGAGGTCTTCCGACCGTCATAGGCAGTTCGCCCGCCTGATGCAGTGGCGCTAAAATGCTAGGCAAGGGCAGCCGGAAGAGTTATAAGCCGCCGCAAAATCGAGAACGAAAGCCCGGCGCCGGCGCCGCGGCGATGACAGGTGAGCGAAATGGCACAGAACTGGACCCCGAGCACTTGGCGGCAGAAACCGATCCAGCAGGTCCCTGACTATCCGGATGCCGCGGCATTGGCCGCGACAGAAGCCCAGCTTACCACTTTTCCGCCGCTCGTCTTTGCGGGTGAGGCCCGTCGCCTCAAGAAGCACCTTGCTAGTGTCGCTGAGGGTAATGGCTTCCTGCTGCAGGGCGGCGACTGCGCCGAAAGCTTCATGGAGCACGGGGCGGACACGATCCGTGACTTCTTCCGTGCCTTCCTGCAAATGGCCGTTGTGCTGACCTTCGGAGCGCAGCAGCCGGTGGTCAAGGTCGGCCGGATCGCTGGCCAGTTCGCCAAGCCGCGCTCCTCCAACATCGAGAAGCAGGGCGACGTCGAACTGCCGAGCTACCGCGGCGACATCATCAACGGCATCGAGTTCAATCCCGAGGCCCGCATTCCGAACCCTGAGCGGCAACTGATGGCATATCGTCAGTCGGCCGCGACGCTGAACCTGCTGCGTGCCTTCGCCATGGGCGGCTATGCCAACCTCGAGAACGTCCACCAGTGGATGCTCGGCTTCGTCAAGGACAGCCCGCAGGGCGAGCGCTACAAGAAGCTTGCCGACCGCATCAGCGAAACCATGGACTTCATGAAGGCGATCGGCATCAGCGCCGACAACAATCCGAGCCTTCGCGAGACCGATTTCTTCACCAGCCATGAGGCTCTGCTCCTGGGTTACGAGGAAGCGCTCACGCGCGTCGATTCGACGTCGGGTGACTGGTACGCGACGTCCGGCCACATGATCTGGATCGGTGATCGGACCCGTCAGGCAGATCACGCGCATGTGGAGTATTGCCGCGGGATCAAGAACCCGATCGGCTTGAAGTGCGGCCCTTCGCTCCAGCCCGACAACCTCTTGGAACTGATCGACGCGCTGAACCCTTCAAACGAAGCTGGTCGATTGACGCTGATCTGCCGGTTCGGGCATGAGAAGGTGGCGGACCATCTGCCGAAGCTGATCCGCGCGGTGGAACGTGAAGGCCGCAAGGTCGTCTGGTCCTGTGATCCCATGCACGGCAACACGATCACCCTCAACAACTACAAGACCCGACCGTTCGATCGTGTCCTGTCGGAAGTCGAGAGCTTCTTCCAGATCCATCGTGCAGAAGGGACGCACCCGGGCGGCATCCATATCGAGATGACCGGCAAGGACGTCACGGAATGCACCGGCGGAGCGCGCGCAGTCACGGCTGGTGATCTGCAGGATCGCTATCACACCCATTGCGATCCCCGCCTGAACGCCGACCAGGCGCTGGAGCTCGCCTTCCTGCTCGCCGAGAGGATGAAGACCGGCCGCGACGAGAAGCGGATGGTCGTCAACGGCTGACAGCCCTGACATAGTGAAACGAAAGGCCGGCTCTCCGTCAGTGGAAGCCGGCCTTTTTCGTTGCATCATTCCTTCCGTGGCAGGTCTATCGCCGCGGCAATGAAATCAGCGATGGCGTCGGTATCGTCGAGTTCGAAGACGGGAAGGGACGTACCCTCCACCGGGTGGTCCGCGGCAATGGCGATGATGTGTGGATCGCCTGGGGCAAGCGGCTCACGGCTCTTCGCCTGAAGCCGTCGCGCCTCGATCTTCGGCACAGGTTCCCGCTTGTACCCTTCGATCAGGACGAGGTCGCAGGGGGCAAGACGGGCAAGAATCTCTTCGAAGGCTGGTTCGGGATCACCGCGGAGTTCATGCATGATCGCAAAGCGCGTGCCGGAGACGAGCGCGACTTCGTGTGCACCTGCCTGGCGGTGGCGATAGCTGTCTGAGCCCACTTTGTCGATATCGAAGTCGTGGTGGGCGTGCTTGATGGTCGAGATGCGGTAGCCCCGCCGGGTGAACTCCTCCACAAGCCGTACGGCAAGACCCGTCTTGCCCGAATTCTTCCAGCCAGCGATCCCGAAGACGCGGGGCCGGCTCACGGAAATATCTCCAGAAAGCGCCGGGCCTTTCCCAGTTCTTCCGGGGTGTTGAGGTTCATGAACGGGTCAAGCAGGCCGGCGGTAGTAGATACCATCGCCCATTCCACCGTCACCACTTGTTGACGTCCAAGATAGTCAGACATGCGTCGGTTTTCGCTGTTCCTCAGCCAATTTTCGAGATCGGTCGCCAGTGATACCGGCCAGAGGCCAAAGACGGGATGCACTCGCCCACCAGATGCCGCGATCGCGACCGTTTCCGGACCCGATGCTGCTGACATGAGCAGACGGGCGAGATCCTCCGGAAAGAACGGGGCGTCCGAAGGCACCGTCAGCAGGTGCGCCTCGTCCGATCGACGGCTGGACAGATCGCGCAATCCGGCCAGAACCCCCGCGAGCGGTCCCGGCTGGTCCGGCAAGGTGTCCGGGACGTGGCGCACACCCTTCGGCAGTTGCAGCGACAGTAGTCCATTGACGGCGACCTCGGATACCTGCGGTGCCAGGCGATCGAGCATGCGGGTGAGAAGCGTGCCCGAACCGAAGGGGAGCGAGATCTCGTCGCTGCCCATGCGGCTCGACTTTCCCCCCGCGAGGATCAATCCGTTCGGCGGGCGCTTCGTCATCGGCCGTCACCACCTCCCAGCGATCCTTCGCGGCGATCGATCCAGCGCACGTATTCGGTCGCAGCCAGAGCCAGAACAACCGTCCCTCCCATGACGGCAAGAAGAGGCATGGTTCCGGTCTCAGGTGTCAGGACCGAACTTGCAAGGACCGAAAGGGCCGCACCGCCGCCCAGGGTGATCGCCCCTCCGAGCCCCGATGCCGATCCCGCAAGATGTGGACGGACACTGACCATGCCTGCATTGGCACTCGGAAGCGTTAGTCCGTTGCCTATGCCAATCAGCGACAGTGGGCCGAAGAAAGCGAACGGATGGCTGATGCCGACGATCGCAAAGACGACGGCTGTGCCGATACCGACGACATTGACAATGTTACCCGACAACATCATCGGGCCGATCCCGAAGCGACGCGCATACCGGCCGGACAGGTAGTTTCCGAGCATGTAGCCCGCCGCCATGGTAAAGAAGTAAAGACCGAGGGCGGACGGCGTCAGCTTGAGAATCACGCTGCCGACGAAGGGTGCGCCGCCGAGAAAGCTGAAGAAGACACCGGACGAGAAGGTGGCGGTCAGGGTATATCCCCAGAAGCGTCGCGACTGCAGCAGTTGCGGCCAGCTGCGGAACTGGGCGCCCAGACTTGCGGACCGGGCCGTATTGGTCTCCCCGAGATCCCGCCAGACCAGGAGCAGTACCGCAACGCCAGCCAAGAGCATGGCCGCAAAACTCGCCTGCCAGCCGAACAGGTCGTCCAGGACGCCCCCGAGCGTCGGGGCGATCATCGGAACCAGAGACATGCCCATGGTGACATAGCCGATCATGGAAGCGGCTTCCTCCATCGGAACCATGTCTCGCACGATGGCGCGCGACAGAACGATGCCGGCAACGACCCCTGTCTGCATCAGGCGCCCGATCATGAAGATGGTGATGTTGGGGGCGAGAGCGCAGATGAGCGTGCCGGCGAGAAGGAGGACGATTCCCCCCAGCATGACCGGTCTCCGCCCGAACAGGTCCGACAGTGGACCGATGGCGATCTGGATGACCGCGGTGCCTGCCAAATAGCCGGACACGGCAAACTGCATGACGGCATAGCTGGTGCCGAAGTACTCGGCCATCGTTGCGAGCGACGGAAGGAAGATGTTCATCGACATCGCCGCCAGGCCGGCTGCGAGGACCAAGGTGGCGATGTGTGGCGGCGTGCTGTTGTCCAGAAAACGTGTCTTGCCCAAGTCAGCTTCCATCCTTCATCGACATTGTCGGCCCTTGCGGGAGCGGCTGTTGGCTTCTTGCCATGGCCTCGCGGCGTCGCTTCCCCTCGCGGTAGAAGCTGTACAGCCCTGACACGATGATGATCGCCGCTCCGACATAGACGAAGGCATCCGGGCGCTCTCCGAAGAAAAGGATGCCGAGGACGAGGCCCCAGATCAGGCTCGTGTAGCGGAAAGGCGCGACGAAGGAGATTTCGCCGGTCCGCATGGCCATGATGACTGCCTGATAGCCTGAGAATACCAGCAAGGCGGCGATCACGAGGGGCAGGAAGTTTTCCCACGTCATGGGTTGCCAGCCGCCCATCGGCACGATGAGGAACCCGCCGACAATCGTATTTGCCGCCGCCGTGAAGAGTGTGATGGTCAGCGACGGCACGTCTGCGACGATGCGGCGGGTAACGAGGTCCCGTGACGAGGTGAAGAAGACGGCGGCGACCACCAGTAGCGAAGCGGATGCAAATCCGTCAGCGGTCGGCCGCAGGATGATGAGGACGCCAAAGAATCCAACAAGGATCGCCGCCCATCGCCGCCAGCCGACCGGTTCCTTCAGGAAGATTGCTGCCCCCAAGGTCACGGCGAGGGGCAGGGACTGCATGATCGAGGTTACGTTGGCGAAATCGATCTGCCCAAGCGCACTGATGAAAGTCAGTGTTGCTCCGATTTCAAAGAATGTCCGCAACAGGATCAGCGGCTGAAACACGACGGCAATCCGACGCAATGCGCCGAGGCGGCGTGCCACGAAGTACACCAGGACCGTCGTCATGACCCCTCGGACCGTGATGATCTGTGCGACGCTCAGCGAAGATGTCACCGACTTGACCAGCGCATCGTTGAACGTGAACGAAGCCATGGCGAGGGACATGTAGAGCGCGCCTCTCGTGTTTTCGGGCGATGCCATGACGATTCCTTCACTTGCAGGGAGGAAGTTCTAGAGCAGGCACCCCCGGTCGGCCAGACCGGTTGGCCGGAGAAACGTCTTCAACCGCGTGAAATTCAGAACCAGTCTGGCCACCTCGGCCCGCAAGAAAAATGGCCGGTCGCGATTAACGCTTGCTCAAGAGATATCGCTAAGTGTGTAGCCGTCCGGCATGACGCGGGAATTTCGGCCAGCCGCCTTGCAAATGTTCCGGCAGGGTAGGGCGATATTTTCCTCGAGGTCGCATGTCATTTATCGATCGAATTCTTCAAGGCCGCAGGATCGTTACCAAGGTCCTGCTCTTCGTCGTTCCGCTCGTACTTCTCATCGCAGGGGTCGGACTGGCGGGCTACTACACGGCCAACATGCTCAACGGGCATATGACCGTCACACGCGCCACGATCGAGAACATTGCCGATTTCGACCATCTGCAGTCGGTGCTGCAGGAGTTCAGCGAGAAGCCCGACGAGGTTACGCTTGGGGCGTTGCAACAGGGCATCGACCGGCAGGAAAAGGGCGTTCAAGTCCTGGAGGGTCTGCTTGCGAGCGAGGCGGACCGGCAACGAATAGACGTTGTCGCAAAGCTGGCGCCGGCCATGCGGCAGAGGGCCGAGGAGCTATGGAGTGTCAAGCAGCAACGTGATGCTAACGGAAGCGAGATCAGCGCCCACCTAGACGCCGTCAAGGCGTTGTCGGCGACAGTCGAGCAGCGTCTGGGTAACCTGCGAAAGAAGTTCGAAGGCCAGGAACGGTTCGCCAAGGGCGCCCTGTTTGAATCCTTCGCCTACAAGTCTATCGCGGAGCGGATAGACAATCTGCGAAGCGCGGTTCGAAACGCGAGTTCCGACGAGGGAACGGCCAAGGCTGCTGAAGTGCAGGCGCAGGCGTTGCTGGCGGAATTCGAGCCGCTGAGGTCCCTTGTCAGTGACAAGATCATGCAGGGATTTGCTCCCGTTCAGGAAGGCGCCGAAAATCTCCTGCAGATCGCGAAAGGGGACATGGCGGCGGTTGAGAAGGCACAGGCCCTGCGCGTCGCAGCCAGCGGCTTCATGCGGTTCCAGAACGAGTTGCAGCAGAACGTCCTGAAAAAATCCGGAGATGCGGCCGAGCGATTTGCCAACCTGGAAGGTGAGGTTACGACGCTCAAGACGCTTCTTGCCCATGTTGAGACCTCCCTCGCGCTGGGAGATTCCCTGCAACTGCATGTGGAACGGCTGCGCTCGCAGCTGACCGAGGAAGCTCGAAAGGTGGTGCTGGACGACATCGCTGCGCTGCGGGCTTCCGGTATCCAGATATCGGCACTGGGAAACAACAACTCGGCCATGAGTTCGTTTTCTACTGATCTGGAGCAACCGCTCGTCGCCCTCGAAAGGGCATCCGGCGAGATGCTGGAGATCGAATCGAAATGGAACGAGGCGCGGGTGCGTGCTTCGGGCACCCTGTCGGAGGGAATGTCGGGCCTGCAGGCTTTTATTGCGCAGGCCCAGGAAGTCGGCAAGGAAGACAGCGAACGGTCCGCAAACATCTCCGTCGCCGCAATGGTCGTCGGTACCCTGCTCGCCATCATTGGCGGCCTGATGCTGGTGGAGACACTGCGTGGACCGCTCCGCCGCGTGACGGACGTGATGAAGCGCCTGGCTGAGGGCGATCTCGCCGTGAGCATCGAGGGGCGCGAACGAGGGGATGAAATTGGCGACATGGTTCGCTCCGTCACCGTCTTCCGCGATGCCGCGCTTGAAAACGTCCGGCTTGAACAGGAAGCTGCCGCGGCACGGGAGCAAACGAGCGCCGAAGCCGCCCGTCGTGCCGAGGAGCGCGCACGCATCGCGGCTGAGCAGCATGCCGCTCTCACGGCGCTTTCCGATGCTCTCACCCAGCTTTCGGAAGGAAATCTGGAGCGAAGCATGAACGAGAACCTCGCCAGCGACTTCGTCCCTATGGCTCATACCTACAACACTGCGGTGCAAGCGCTGCGCGCAACGCTTGAAGACGTGCGGGCCACGACCGGCGAGATCAATAGCGGGACAGGGAACCTCGCCGCATCTGCCGACGATCTGGCGCGGCGTACGGAGCAGCAGGCGTCTGCTTTGGAGGAGAGTTCGCGGGCACTGCGTCATCTGAGCGATGTGGTGAAGTCCACGGCAGACAGCGCCCGGAAGACCGCCACCTCGGTAAACGAGACGGAGGAGTTCGCCGTCCGTTCGGGCGAGGTAGTGTCGCGGGCGGTTGGCGCCATGGGTGAGATCAGTCGCTCCTCTGAAAAGATTGCCACCATAATCGGGGTTATCGACGAGATTGCCTTCCAGACGAATCTTCTGGCGTTGAATGCCGGCGTCGAAGCGGCCAGGGCCGGAGAGGCAGGGCGTGGTTTTGCCGTCGTGGCCCAGGAAGTCCGTGAGTTGGCTCAGCGGTGCGCTGGAGCTGCCCGGGAAATCAAGGAATTGATCTCGGCCAGTTCCACGCAGGTCAGCAGCGGGGTTCATCTCGTCGAGGAGACCGGCAGTGCTCTTAACCAGATCATTACGCATGTCACGGACGTGCGGAAGCTGGTTGCGGCCATTTCGGCCGCCACGGATGAACAGTCAACGGGGATCGGTCAGGTCACGCAGGCCGTTCACGAGGTGGAGCTCATTACCCAGCAGAATGCTGCCATGGTCGAGGAGAACAATGCGGAGATCCATGGCCTTAGACAGCGGGTCGAAGTGCTGACCGAGAAGATCGACCGGTTCAGGACAGGCAGCCCGGTGGGCAGGAACGGGGACCGTGGTCCCGCAGCGCGCGACGCTCACGCCGCCTGATCGCGGCGGAACGGCCGAGACTGATATGGGAGGCCTGCCGCGCGCGGGCTCCCATATCCATGTCTTATGTTACTTCTCGCGAGTGACTGACATTTCGCCGAAAATCCGCGCCATCTCGTCCTGAAGCGAAGGTTCTGGCGTGGCGCCTGTCAGCGCCGGCTTATCGGCGGGACGCGGGGGAGGAGCCACCCTCTCCCGTGACGCCAAATTGCTCGCCATTTCCTCCTCGAGAATCCGCTCGAAGTCGCTGCCCAATACCGGTGCAGGGGATGCGACCGAGGGAGCGACTTGCTCCGGGGGAGGTGGCCGCACCGGGACGGTCGCACCCTGTAGGACGCGGCTTCGGGCAGCGTCGAGAACATCGGCAGCCTCTTCCAGGACCGGTTCGCGGCGTGTCTGCTGTTCTGCTGCAGCCGGTGGCGGCGTGACAACCGAGGTAGCAGTTGCCGCCGCTCTGGCCGGCGGCGAGGAATCGGTCACTGGAGGCGGGGTGGTGGCAGCCGGGCGCGGTATTTGCGGTTCGGCCGGCGGCGAGGGTCTGGCCGCTGCCGGCACTGGTTCACGGCCCGAGACCGACGCGGCCGCAGGGGGTGGCGCCGCCCGTTTCCGCTCCTCCGTGGGAACCCGTGGGCCCGGGACGGCGGCGTCAACGATCGCGGCTTCCGGGGGTGAGACAGGCCGGTTCCCGCTGATACCGCTTTCGATGACGATGTCGGTCGGGCCACCGATCATGATTAGATGTTCGGTATCATCCCGCCGAACGAGCACCAGCCGCCGCCTGGTATCGACCGCTGCGGCGTCGAGCACCTGGAGGCGCGGCTGCCGGTTCTTACCGCCACGGACGAAGGGGGACGGCCCGGAACGGCCGCGCACGACCCATAGAACGCCGACGAGGCAGGCAAGCCCGATGGCGACGCCGACGACTGCGACGATCAGCCGGCCTCCGTAAGCTCCCAGCATTTCTTCCATGACTTGCTCCTTGGCCGTTTCGGCAGGATTAGAGGCGAAGTTTCCGACGGAGTGCAAGCGCGCCCTTCGTCATCCCGACGCCCGCAATGCGCTATCCCGGCTTTTCTGCCCTCGCATGCTTTTGGCTTCAATCACAACTTGCTAGAAGAGAATCGCGGCAAAGTGCCGGAAGTTCCCAAGGTGTGCGTCAACGCACACCGAGAGTGTGAGGGGTTGATGACGAAGTTGCAGCACGGCGGCAACTACGAGCCACCGCTGGTCGAACGCGGCGGACGCGGCGGTACGATCATCCGAATTCTCCTGCTCGCATTCGTGCTGATCGGCGCTTCGGCGGCCTTTGTTTTCTTCCAGCAGGCGCTCGACAACGAAATCGTCCTCGGTGTGCTCGGCGTTCTCGCCATGGTGGGGATATTCTTCCTCGTCTCCTCCGTGATCGGCTTCGTGGAGGTCATGCCGCAGTCTCGCTCGGATGCGCTGGCACGCGCCTTCATGGCCGGGCATCGCGACGGGATTCTCGTTACCGATCCGAAGGGGCGCACCATCTACGCCAACGCGGCCTACGGCCGGCTTACTGGCGCCGGCAAGGCAGCGGCGGTGCAGCCGCTCGAACCGCTCCTGTCACGCCATCGGGAGTCCAGCGAAGCACTTTACAGGCTCGTCAACGGCATTCGAGAGGGGCGGGAAGGCCACGAGGAGTTTCGACTTCCGCAGCCGCTCGGGCGATCCAGCGGACAAGGTTCCGAGGCGCATTGGTATCGGCTGAAGGCTCGGATCCTGAAGGAGGACGAGGGCCGTCCCGAGCAGTTCAGTGTCTGGCAGTTGACCGACATCACGTCCGAGCGAGACGATCAGGAGCGGTTCTTCCGGGAGCTTCAGAACGCCATCGATTATCTTGACCATGCCCCCGCCGGCTTCTTCTCTGCCGGGCGGAAGGGCGAGATCTTCTACGTCAACGCAACTCTTGCCGACTGGCTCGGCATAGACCTGACCAAGTTTGTTCCTCGCTCCCTTTCCATCGCCGACCTGGTTGCCGGCGAAGGCATGGCGCTCATCCAGTCAGTACAGGCGGCGCCGGGGCTGCAGAGAACCGAGACGCTCGATCTCGATCTGCGTCGCACGAGCGGCCAGAGCCTGCCTGTGCGGCTGCTGCATAGTGTGACGTCCATGCGCGACGGCGCACCCGGCGAAAGCAGGACCATCGTGCTCGCCCGCCAGCCAGGGGTGGAGGGCGACCAGTCGGCTTCGGCGATGCGGTTCACCCGCTTCTTCAACAATACGCCCATGGCGATTGCCTCCGTGGACGGCGACGGCAAGATCCTGCGGATCAACGCGCCCTTCCTGCGGCTGTTCTCCGGTGTGGTCTCGCGCGACGATGTGGAGGCAGGTGCCCAGCTCGAGACGATCGTGCATGAAGGGGCGCGACAGCAGTTGATGGACGCGCTCGCCGCGGCGAGAGACCGTCAGGGCGATATCGCGCCGATCGACTGTCGCCATCCCGGCGACGAGAGCCGCTATGTTCGCTTCTACGTGAACGCCGTGATCGACGAGAGCGACGAGGCACCGGAAGAAGTCGCCATCGTCTACGCCGTCGAGACCACCGAGCAGAAGGCGCTCGAGACGCAGATGGCGCAGACGCAGAAGATGAACGCAGTGGGTACCCTGGCAGGGGGCATTGCGCACGACTTCAACAACGTGCTCACCGCGATCCTCTTGTCCTCCGATCACCTCCTATTGCAGGCGCGGCCGTCCGACGCGAGCTTCGCCGACCTGATGGAGATAAAGCGCAACGCCAATCGTGCGGCCGTGCTTGTACGCCAACTGCTAGCGTTCTCGCGCAAGCAGACCATGCGGCCGGCGGTTCTTAACCTCACCGATGTGGTGGGCGACCTGCGCATGCTCGTCGACCGGCTGATCTCGGGGACCAACGTCAAGCTGGAAGTGGATTACGGGCGCGACCTGTGGCCGGTACGCACCGACCTTTCGCAGTTCGAACAGGTTCTCATCAATCTCTGCGTGAACGCACGCGATGCGATGCCGGAAGGCGGGACGATCCTCCTGAAGACCCGCAACGTCCCCGCCGATCAGACTGGCAACTATCCGCAGGCGGACCTGCCTTCGGAAGATTTCGTTATGGTCGAGGTCTCCGATACCGGCACGGGCATTCCGCCTGAGATCATGGACAAGATCTTCGAGCCGTTCTTCACCACTAAGGAAGTGGGCAAAGGGACGGGTCTCGGCCTTTCCATGGTTTACGGGATCGTCAAGCAGTCCGGCGGTTATATCTATCCCGAATCGGACGTTGGGCGCGGTACCTCATTCCGCATTTTCCTGCCCCGGCATGTGCCGGAAGCAGTGGCTGCCGTACAACCGGGTGGCGGCGACGCTCCGGTTGTCACGACCGAGGCCCCGGCTGCACCCGCCAGCGAGCAGGTGGACCTGACGGGCAATTCCGCCGTCGTTCTTCTGGTCGAGGACGAGGAGGCTGTGCGTCGGGGAGGGAAGCGCATGCTCGAGACCCGTGGCTATACCGTGCATGAGGCGGGTTCCGGCATCGAGGCGCTCGAGATCATGGAAGAGCTCGGGGGGCAGGTGGACATCGTCGTATCCGACGTGGTCATGCCGGAGATGGACGGGCCGACATTGCTCGGAGAGTTGCGCAAGAAGCATCCGGACCTGAAGTTCATCTTTGTTTCCGGCTATGCGGAGGATGCCTTTGCCCGCAACCTGTCGGCCGATGCGAAGTTCGGCTTCCTGCCGAAGCCCTTCTCGCTGAAACAGCTGGCAGTCGCGGTGCGCGAAATGCTGGATAGCTGACGCCGACCGATCGCCGCCGAATCCAAGGCCCGCCTCAGACGCGGCGGGCCACAAGAATCCCGACAAGCACGATCAGTCCGCCAACCGTCTGCAGCGGCGAGACGCTCTCCGTCAGGATCCACCATGCGAGGATTGCGGCAACGACGGGCTGCAGCAGGAGCGTCAGCGAAGAGAACGCGGCCGGAAGGTACGCGAGTGCATAGGTGATGAGCACCTGCCCACCGGCGTGGCTGACAAAGGCCAGGCCAACCAGAATGGTCCAGCCATAAAGGCTGGAAGGCAGAATGTTTCCTTCGAAATAGAGGGCGAACGGAAGGATCGACAGTGCGGCTGACGCCGAGCTCCAGATCATGATCCGGTTGGTCGCGAACCGGCTCCGCAGCCGGCCGATCGCCAGGATGTAGCAGGCGTAGAAGACCGCCGCGAGCGCCGCCACGGCGTCCCCCGCCAGCTGGCCATCGGCCAGTGAAGCCGGGCCACCCTTCAAGGTAACGACCCCCGCGATTGCCAAGCCGAGGCCAAGCAGGAAAATTCTTGTGACGACGGTTCTGAACAGCAGCCAGCCGATCAACGTGACGAAAACGGGCGCGAGGTTGGCCAGGAGCGTCGCATTGGCGACCGAGGTCATGTGGAGCGCGAGGTGCCAGGCGACGAGGTCTACCGCAAGCGCCAGGCCCGGCAGGATGAGCAGGAAGTAGTCCCGCCGTTCGAGCGGCGCGGTTTCCGGCCTGCTGGGGCTGACCATGCTCCAGAGGAAAAGCGGGACGAGCGCCAGCGCCAGCCGCCAGAAACCGGTGGAGACAGGTCCGACTTCAGACAGGCGGACGAAGATGGGCGACGCGCCGATCGCGATACCGCCGAGAACGAGGCAGGTAAGCGCGGTACGTTGCGCGGGCGCAGATACGCCGGTCGAAATGGCGGACACGTTAGCTCTCCGATCGGGCTGGGATCAGGCCTTCAGGGCCAGTGCGATCTCCGCGGCAAGACGTGCATTGTTTTCGACCAGCGCAATATTGGTCTTCAGGCTGCGGCCAGACGTCTGGTGGAAGATGTGGTCAAGCAGGAAAGGAGTGACCGCCTTCGCCGTGACGGCCTGTTCATCGGCTGCCTTGAGTGCGGTCTGGATGAACGTCTCCATCTCCTCGCGCGGTATTTCGTCGGCGGAAGGTACTGGGTTCGCAACCAGCATGCCGCCCTCGATGCCCAGGGACGTGCGCGCTGCCTGGAAGGCCGCGACCTGCTGGGGCGCGTCCAGACGAAGCGGGCTCGGGTAACCGGAGGCTCGGGACCAGAAGGCGGGGAAGTCGTCAGAGCCGTATGTCACGACGGGTACGCCCCGGGTCTCCAGAACCTCGAGCGTCTTGGGAATGTCGAGGATCGCCTTGGCGCCGGCGCAGACGACGATGACCGGTGTCTTCGCCAATTCCTCGAGATCTGCGGAAATGTCAAAGCTCTCCTCCGCACCACGATGAACACCGCCGATCCCGCCGGTTGCGAAGACATCGATGCCAGCACGTGAAGCCGCAATCATGGTCGCCGCGACCGTGGTGGCTCCGGTGCGGCCGAGCGCCACTGCAAATGCCAGATCGGCGCGTGATAGCTTCAGCACGTCCCTTGCCTTGGCAAGATCCTGCAGTTCGCAGTCCTCCAGCCCGACATGCAGCGTGCCGCGGATTACCGCTATCGTGACCGGTACGGCGCCAGCCTGCCGGATGATCGCCTCGACACTGCGTGCCATGTCCAGGTTGCCGGGATAGGGCATTCCATGAGTTATGATCGTGGATTCCAATGCGACGAGCGGGCGGCCAGCCTGCTTGGCAGCAGCGACCTCCTTTGAATACACGATGGGAAGAGTGGGGTCGGCGGACGCGTTCATGTCTTTCTCCGGCAAGATCTCAGGAGTATGCGGTTGATGCTGCTATCTCTGCGGCCTTACGCTCCAGAAGGTTGCGGTCGAGTTCCGGAGGGGCGGCATAGGGTGAGGCCAAGGCAATGTGCGAGGCTGCGATCCCACGAACAAGGGCTGGTGGCAAGCTCTCGCCGGCAAGAAGCGTATCGAGCACACCTGCGGCGAGCGCGTCCCCAGCGCCGGTTACATCCACGACCGGGCTTGCAGGGGGTGGCTTGATCATCAAACTGGTCTGGCTGTCGAAGGCGGCAATGTCCTCGCCACCCTTCGTGACCACCCCACCGGAAAGCCCAAGGGGACGGAGAAGGTCTGCCCACTGATCCGGAGAGGCTGCCGCGCCGGCAAGCGCCGCAGCCTCCGCCGAATTCATGAACACCCACGCAATGTCGGGAAGAACCTTTCGGAGGCGGATCACCTTCGCTGGTGAGATCGCGATGCCCGCCAAAGCTATTCCCCTCGCGCTCGCTTCCGCACCGAGGGCGGACAGCGTCTCAGCGGGCAGATTGGCGTCGCAGACGATCAGATCGGCGCGTGCCATCGCCTCCCGGACCGACCTTGCACGAAGCCGCCGCGGCGTGAAGAGCCGATAGAGTTCCATGTCCGCAAGGGCGATGACGAGATTGCCGTCCTGCTCGAGGACCGCGGTATAGCTGGGGGTGGCGCGATCGAGGAAGACGAAGGGCCGGTCGTCGATACCCGCCAACGATGCCTCCTCGGCAACCCGCTGACCCGCTGCATCGCCACCGCGCGGGGCGATGAGCTCCACCGCATGCCCGAGCCGTGCAAGATTTCGCGCGACATTAAAGGCGCCGCCTCCCAAATCCTCCCGCCACGTCCCCGGGTTACTGGCACCAGCCACTGTGTCGGCGGCGATCTGGCCGCGACGATCGAGGTGTGCTCCTCCGAGAACCAGGATCCGTTTCGTCATGACCTAAGGCCCCGAAGAATGCTGCAAACGATTCGAGGGATGCAGGCCTCGGCCTGTCCAAGCAACCGGGAATCCATCCCGTCTGCAGCAGGCGGAACAGGAAGCGAACGATTTTCGAAAAACGCCCAGACGCCAATCACATGGCAGGCCCTTGCGCTATGAGAACAAAACGTGTACATGATCGACATCAGCTGCTTCGTTGCCTGCGCGGCGTCAATAACCTAAAGGTGGATCAGATGGCACAAAATTCTTTGCGGCTTGTAGAGGACAAAACAGTGGATAAGAGCAAGGCGCTGGACGCGGCACTGTCGCAGATCGAACGATCCTTCGGCAAGGGATCGATCATGAAGCTTGGCGCGAAGGAGAATGTGGTGGAGACCGAGACGGTTTCCACTGGCTCCCTCAGCCTCGACATCGCGCTCGGCATCGGTGGACTGCCCAAGGGCCGCATCGTCGAAATCTATGGACCGGAAAGCTCGGGCAAGACGACGCTTGCCTTGCAGACGATAGCCGAGGCTCAGAAGAAGGGTGGCATCTGCGCATTCGTGGATGCCGAGCACGCTCTTGATCCGATCTATGCCCGCAAGCTCGGCGTCGACCTTGAGAACCTGCTGATCTCCCAGCCCGATACCGGCGAGCAGGCACTTGAAATCACCGATACTCTGGTTCGGTCCGGTGCGATTGACGTGCTGGTGGTGGACTCGGTTGCCGCATTGACGCCAAGGGCCGAAATCGAAGGCGAGATGGGAGACAGCCTGCCCGGCCTGCAGGCTCGATTGATGAGCCAGGCGCTGCGCAAGCTGACCGCCTCGATCTCGCGCTCCAACTGCATGGTCATCTTCATCAACCAGATCCGCATGAAGATCGGCGTCATGTTCGGTTCGCCGGAAACCACTACGGGCGGCAATGCGCTGAAGTTCTATGCCTCCGTCCGCCTCGACATCCGCCGGATCGGTTCCGTCAAGGAGCGCGAGGAAGTGGTCGGAAACCAGACCCGCGTCAAGGTCGTCAAGAACAAGATGGCGCCTCCCTTCAAGCAGGTCGAATTCGACATCATGTACGGCGAGGGTGTGTCAAAGACCGGGGAATTGGTGGATCTTGGCGTCAAGGCCGGCATCGTGGAGAAGTCGGGTGCCTGGTTCTCATACAACAGCCAGCGACTGGGGCAGGGGCGTGAGAACGCAAAGACTTTCCTCAAGGACAATCCCGAGCTTGCCCGTGAGATCGAGCTGGCACTTCGCCAGAATGCCGGACTGATCGCCGACCGCTTCCTGGAGAATGGCGGCCCGGACGCCCAGGAGGGCGACGGAGAGGACCTGTAGTTCCCCCAGGTCAACCTTCTCATTTCACCGGCTGCGTGTCTGCAAAGATGCGCGGCCGGTTCTGCGTTTGGCTGGACAGTCTCCGGTGCGGGCGATAAAAGCCACTGGTTTTCAAATGACGGATCCGCATCCGGCGGAACAAAGGGCGTAGCATGAGCGGCGTGAATGACATCCGGTCGACCTTCCTCGACTATTTCAAGAAGAACGGCCACGAGGTCGTGTCGTCCAGCCCGCTGGTGCCGCGCAACGACCCGACGTTGATGTTCACCAATGCCGGCATGGTGCAGTTCAAGAACGTCTTCACCGGCCTGGAAAGCCGCCCATACTCGACGGCCACCACCTCGCAGAAATGCGTCCGCGCCGGCGGCAAGCACAACGATCTGGACAATGTCGGCTATACCGCCCGCCACCTGACCTTCTTCGAGATGCTTGGCAACTTCTCCTTCGGCGACTACTTCAAGGAGCGCGCGATCGAGCTAGCCTGGAAGCTGGTTACGGAAGGCTTCGACCTCCCGAAACACCGCTTGCTGGTCACGGTCTACTCGGAGGATGAAGAGGCTGCGACCCTCTGGAAGAAGATCGCTGGCTTCTCCGACGACAAGATCATTCGCATCCCGACTTCGGACAATTTCTGGCAGATGGGCGATACCGGTCCCTGCGGCCCCTGTTCCGAGATCTTCATCGACCAGGGCGAGCATGTCTGGGGCGGCCCGCCCGGCTCGCCGGAAGAGGATGGCGACCGCTTCCTCGAGTTCTGGAACCTCGTCTTCATGCAGTTCGACCAGACGGCGCCGGGCGAACGGACGCCGCTGCCCAAGCCGTCGATCGATACCGGCATGGGGCTGGAGCGCATGGCCTGCGTGCTGCAGGGCGTCGGAAGCGTATTCGAGACGGACCTCTTCCGGAACCTGATTTCCGCCACGGAGGATGTTATCGGCGCTAAGGCCGAGGGTGACCAGGCGGCAAGCTTCCGGGTCATCGCAGACCACCTTCGGTCGTCTGCCTTCCTGATTGCCGACGGGGTACTGCCGTCGAACGAAGGCCGCGGCTACGTACTGCGTCGCATCATGCGCCGTGCCATGCGCCACATGCAACTGCTCGGTGCGCGTGAGCCCCTGATGTACCGCCTGTTGCCGACGCTGGTTCAGGAGATGGGCCGCGCCTATCCGGAGCTCGTTCGCGCCGAAGCGCTGACCTCCGAAACTTTGAAGCTCGAGGAAACCCGGTTCCGCAAGACGCTAGATCGCGGCCTGACGCTGCTTTCGGATGCGACGGCTGACCTCAAGAAGGGTGACAGCATCGACGGCGAAACCGCCTTCAAGCTTTACGACACCTACGGCTTCCCGCTCGACCTGACCCAGGATGCGCTCCGGGCCCGCGGGATCGGCGTCGATCTGACCGGATTTAACGACGCGATGCAGCGTCAGAAGGCGGAGGCTCGCGCCAGTTGGGCGGGTTCCGGCGACAAGGCCACCGAGACGATCTGGTTCGAGCTCAAGGAGAAGCACGGCGCGACCGAGTTCCTCGGCTATGATACCGAGACTGCCGAAGGCGTGGTGCAGGCGCTGGTGCGCGACGGAGCGAGCGTCGAAGCCGTCACGGCTGGTGAGGCCGTGCAGGTTGTGGTGAACCAGACGCCCTTCTATGGGGAGTCCGGCGGCCAGATGGGCGACACCGGCGTTATCACCACCGACCACGCGCGGCTTGAGGTGACCGACACCCAGAAGAAGGGTGAGGGGCTCTTCGTCCACAGCGCCCAGGTCGTCTCCGGCACCCTGAAGGCCGGCGAAGCGGTGATGCTCGCTGTCGACCATGGCCGGCGGTCGCAACTGCGGTCCAATCACTCCGCCACCCATCTGCTTCACGAGGCGCTTCGGGAAGTGCTCGGTTCGCATGTCGCACAGAAGGGATCGCTTGTGGCACCGGAGCGGTTGCGCTTCGACATTTCGCATCCGAAGCCGATGTCGGTTGAGGAACTTCGAAGGGTCGAGGAGATGGCCAATGCGATCGTGATCCAGAACGCTCCGGTCTCTACACGGCTGATGAGTGTCGATGATGCAATTGCAGAGGGCGCCATGGCGCTGTTCGGGGAAAAATATGGTGACGAGGTTCGCGTCGTTTCTATGGGGACGGCGATCGCCGGCGAAAAGTCGGGCAAGCCCTATTCGATCGAATTATGCGGCGGCACCCATGTAAATGCGACCGGCGATATCGGGTTGGTGCGGATCTTGGGAGAGAGCGCCGTAGGGGCCGGCGTTCGCCGCGTCGAGGCCGTCACGGGTGCGGCGGCCCTTGCCTATCTGGCGGAACAGGACGAGCGGGTGAAGACGCTCGCCTCGGCATTGAAGGTGCAGCCGGGCGAGGTTGTCTCGCGCGTGGAAGCGCTGGTGGAAGAGCGGCGGAAGCTCGAGCGGGAACTGGCCGAGACGAAGCGGCGCCTTGCCATGGGCGGAAGCCAGGGTGGCGGCGCCAGCGAGGTTCGCGAGGTCGCCGGCACGAAGTATCTCGGCAAGGTTCTTGAGGGGATCGATGCCCGGGATCTGAAGGGATTGGCGGATGAGGGCAAGGCAAGCCTCGGTTCCGGCGTGGTTACGCTCGTGGGCGTGTCGGCGGATGGCAAGGCAAGTGCCGTGGTCGCCGTGACGGAGGATCTGACTGACCGCTTCAGCGCAGTCGAATTGGTCCGTATCGCCTCGGCGGCGCTCGGCGGCAAGGGCGGCGGTGGACGCCCGGACATGGCACAGGCAGGCGGTCCCGACGGCTCGAACGCCAAGGAGGCCGTCGAGGCCGTAGCCGGCGCGCTCGGAGCCTGACGCCACACCTAGCGAAAGGGCCTGGAGACGAGATGGGACTGAACGGTCCAGCGGCAGTCGATGCAATCGATTTTGAAGGCGAGGGGCAGGGCCCTTCGCTCTTTTCCGGAGCGCCGCAGTCTGTCGGCTTCAACAAGCTGAGAAAGCGCCTGCTCCGGCAGGTGCGCCAGGCGCTTCAAGATTTCCAGATGCTGAAAGGCCAGAAGCGCTGGCTGATTGGCCTGTCGGGCGGGAAGGATTCGTATTCGCTCCTGGCCATTCTCATGGACCTGAAGTGGCGCGGCCTGTTGCCGGTAGAACTCATCGCCTGCAATCTTGACCAAGGACAGCCGAACTTTCCCAAGCACGTGCTGCCGGACTACCTGGGTTCAATCGGGGTGCCTCATCGGATCGAGTACCGCGACACCTATTCCGTGGTGAAGGAGAAGGTACCCGAGGGAGCAACCTACTGCTCGCTCTGTTCTCGACTCCGGCGCGGTAACCTCTACCGCATTGCCCGCGAAGAGGGATGCGACGCGCTGGTGCTTGGCCATCATCGGGAAGACATCCTCGAAACCTTCTTCATGAATTTCTTCCATGGCGGCCGGCTCGCCGGGATGCCGGCGAAGCTGCTCAACGACGAGGGCGATCTGCTGGTGCTGCGCCCGCTTGCCTATTGCGCCGAGGACGATCTGGCACGCTTCGCCCAGGCAATGGAGTTTCCCATTATCCCCTGCGACCTCTGCGGCTCCCAGGATGGCCTGCAGCGCAATGCGATGAAGGCGATGCTTGCGGATATCGAAGCTCGAATGCCTGGTCGCAAGGATGCGATGCTGCGGGCACTCGCTCATGTCAATCCGTCCCATCTCCTCGATACCAAGCTGTTCGATTTTGCCGGACTGGATGCCGGCGGATCAGACTGAGGCCGAACAGACATCCCTCGGGCCCGCACCTTTGGTTTTAGACACAGGAAATCGTCCCCGAGAACAGGCTGTTTGCGCCTAATGCTGGACTGCCTGGACACCATCCTGCAAATTGCAGCCAAAGGCGCTGCTGGCCAGGTCGCTGGTTCTGATTTGCGCGAATGGGGGAGTTCGAATGCATGAGCCCGGTCGTCCGGCGGTAGCGCGACGTGCAGTGTTCCTGATCGGCGGTTACGAGCGGAACGACTGTGAGGGCTTCTTGCGCCGAATCGGGCGGGAGATTGACCGTTTTTCGCGATGCTGGGCGGTCACGACATCGATGAGGGTCCTTGGTCATGCCGAGTGTCACTCATCGGCGACGGCACAGGTCCTCTGTGAAGGCCCAGACGGCTCCTGCAGATCCGACATAACCTTCCTCAGCTATGACGACATTGTCCGACGCGATGGGGCGAGGCCCTTTCACTTGCGCCTTCTTGCCTATCTGGCGGCCTTTTTCGACTATGTGGCGAGCGGAACCATGATCCGCTTCTTCCAGACGAACTGGCGGTTCGCGCTCTACTTCCTCTATCCGTTCGCGGCCTTGTTGGCCTTCTTGTGGATCGGGTCCCTGGGCTTTCGGCTTGTTTCGCTCGTAGATCCTCCCGGCGGCCTGATCCTGCCGCTTGTTGCAGGGATCGGGCTGACCGTCGTCGTCGGCGGTTACCTGGGGCGGAGGTACTTCGTCTTCCACCTCATGGACCTTTGGTCATTCAGCCGGGAACATCTCCACTGTCGACGGGCCGACATGGATGCACGGCTTTCCGCTTGGGGGGATTTGATAAAGGATCGCATCGCCGACGCGAATTTTGATGAGGTGCTGCTGGTGGGGCATTCCACTGGCGGGGCCATGATCCTCGATCTTGCGGAACTGGTCGGGGAGCGGCTTGAAACTGAGGGCCGCGCGGTAAACTTCAAGGTCCTTACGGTCGGTTCGACATCGCTGAAGGTTGCGCTTCACCCCGCGGCCAACCGTGCCCGTGCGCGTATGGCGGCACTCGCAACGCGAATGCAGATCCGCTGGATCGAATTCCAGGCGCTTACCGACATCATCAACTTCTACAAGTGCGATCCCTATGCACTGGCAGGGCTGACCCACGATCGAAGGGAAGCATTTCCGCAGCAGTATCAGGTGCGGTTTCGCGAAATGCTGGAACCTGCCATTTACAGGCGGATCAAGCGCAACTTCTTTCGGGTGCACTACCAGTTCATTTCCGCCAACAGCCGGCAGTATTTCTATGATTTCTTCATGATCTGTTGCGGCACGAGAAGCCTCGAAGAAGCGCGGCCCGGATCGATGCCGCTAATCGATGGCGAGCAACGTTGGGCCGAGCACAACCGGACAAAGGTTCACCATGACTGAATTTTCCTTCATCCTCTGGGCGCTTATGCTGCTGGCCTGGTGCGCCATGCGCTATCCGGCCATGCGTCGCGCCCGGCGGCAGAGGACGGCGGTGGACAAACGGACCGCGCTCGATATCACGCTGCTGCTTGCCTGCGGGCTCGGACTGGCGCTGTTGCCGGTCCTCTGGCGCCTGGGGCTGTTTTCAGGTGTTGCTGACCGTTCGCAAGGCCTGTTGTCTATCCTTCTGGGCGTGGCCTCCGGTGCGGCATTTCTCTGGCTCTTCAGACGCAGCCACAAGGATCTCGGCAGGAACTGGTCGGTGACACTCGAAGTGAGGGAGGGGCACCAGTTGGTGACCCAGGGAGTCTACGCCCATGTGCGCCACCCGATGTATGCATCATTTCTGCTGTGGGGAACGGCGCAGGCCTTCCTGATTCCAAACTGGATCGCCGGCCTTGCAGGCCTAGCCGCAGTACTGGGTCTTTATGCCGTGCGCCAGTCACGCGAGGAGGCCATGATGCGAGAGACTTTCGGCCTAGAATACGACGCCTATTGCGCACGCACCAAGAGACTGGTCCCGGGCGTTTTCTAGGCCTCAGCGCCGCCGCAGAGCCGCCTTGACCTCCTTGATGGCGCGCGCATGCAATTCTGGGCTCTTCTCGATGTTAAAGTGGCCGATGCCCTTCACAGCCGCTTCTCCCTGCCGGACATTGATGTTGGCGAGGTCGCCCCTGAACCCCGGTGCAGGAATGACCGGCGCCCACATATTTCCGCCTCCGGTGTAGAAGTTGATCGTCTTGCGGACGTTGGCTGGTACGGGGCCTTTTCCCGTAGGATCGAAGCTGATGATCAATACAACCGGGATCTTCAGCGGCTGCAATGCGGTCGCGATCGAGAACGTTACATCGGCGCCAAGGGAATGACCGATCAGGATGATCGGCCGGGCCCGCTTCGACTTGCGGTAGCGCTCGGCAATTTCCTTTGCGAAGCTCGCGGCATTGGGGAGCGATAGAACCTGTGCATCAATTCCCTCCGCAGCCAGCTGCTTTCCCAGCGTGTTCAGGCCTGTGGAGAAGATATCAGCCAGTCCACGGAAGAGATACACCTGACCCGCAAGAGGTTGGGGCCGCTTCTTCGCGGTCGCCTCAGGGGGCAGGATAGTGGAGGCCAGCAAGACGGATGCCGTGGAAATCAGCGATCGCCTGGATAACATCAGCTGGCGCACTCCCAATTGTGTTCTTTTCGCGATGATGCCTGATTCAGGCCGCAAACAACAGTGTCGTGAACGGGATCTCGCTGTACTTCTGCGGCGGGATGATAGTACTGGCCTCGCAGACCGAGATTCCCATCAGATCCACTGCGGAGATTCAGTTGACGAGCATTATCGATGTTGGCGCACTCGCCGCTCTATTGCAGGACGCGGCGATCCAGGAAATACGTCCTCGCTTTCGCAAGCTGGGAGCGGGCGACATCCGGGCAAAGAGCGAACCCACCGATCTCGTGACGGAGGCGGATGAGGCGGCGGAAAGGCATCTCCGCCGAGCCATAGCTTCACTCGCTCCGGATGCCCTGTTTGTGGGAGAGGAATCGGTCGCTGCCGATCCCACCATTCTTCACAAACTGGCCGACGCCGACTTGGCGGTTGTCGTCGATCCGATCGATGGTACGTTCAACTTTGCCTCCGGCATTCCGGCCTTCGGCGTGATGGCATCGGTGGTCTGGAAGGGTGAGACAGTGGCGGGAATCATCTACGACCCCATGGGCGACGACTGGGCGATTGCCGAGAAGGGTTCGGGTGCCTACCTGCGGCGTCCTGATGGAGAAGCAACGCGTCTTGCGGCGGCCGATCCTGCGCCTATCGAGGCCATGGTGGGGATGGCATCCGCCGGCTATTTCTACGGCGAGGTGCGCGAACGCGTGCTCGGGAACCTGGCGAAGGTGCGCTTCGTGGCGAGCTACCGTTGCGCTGCCCACGAGTATCGCACCTTCAGCGGCGGACACGTGCATTTTGCCATGTATAACAGGTTGATGCCCTGGGATCATCTCGCAGGAACCCTGATCGCACAGGAAGCCGGCGGACATGTCGCTCGGTTCGACGGTTCCGCTTATCTCCCGCATCATGTCGACGGCGGTCTATTGGTGGCGACCGACGAAGACAGCTGGCAGATGCTGCGCCGGGAGATCCTTGGAGTATAACGGAGGGGTTACGCGCCACTCCGCCACGAATGCCCGCGCGATCAGACGCGCGGGTTCTGGGCCCGGAACAGGCGCCCTTTTTCTGCGATCAGTACGAAGACAAGGCCTACTATGGAGACGGCGAAAAATCCGGCGACCATGGGCAGGGCCGTACCGTCGAATGCCTGACCGATCATTGCCCCGATCACCCCGCCGCCGATCGTGCCCATGAAGCCCAGAACGGACGATGCCGTTCCCGCCACATGTCCCAGCGGCTCCATGGCAAGCGAATTGAAGTTCGAGCCGATCCAGCCGAACTGGAACATTGCCAGAGCGAAGAACGCGAGAAAGAGCGGGAAGGGCATGGGCTGCGGCCCGAAGACCTGGACCAGCAGCCAGAGGCAGGTGATGCCGATAAAGCCGAGCAGCGAGGCATGGGAGAGGCCCCGCATGCCGAACCGACCGACCAGCCGGGCGTTGACGAAGGATGAAAAGGCCATGAAGACGGCGACGGCTGCGAAGGCCGCGGAGAACCA
This sequence comes from Pseudorhizobium flavum, assembly GCF_902502825.2. The sequence continues at coordinate 1,948,593 of NZ_LR723670.1, read as the reverse complement.
CACGCCAAGTCCGTATATGCCGACATAGACCTGCTGGGCCGAGTTGATGAAGCCGAAGAGTGCGCCGAAGATGAACATGCTCGCAATCGTGTAGCAGAGGGCGACCCGATTGGTGAGAACGATGCGGAAACCGTCGAGAACCGACGTGACGGTGAAGGGTCGGACATCCTCCTCATGCAGTGTTTCGGGCAGACGAATATACATCCAGCCCGCCACCGCCAGGGCCACCAACGCCATGAAGACGAAGATCAGGTGCCAGTCGCCAAACAGAAGGATGATCTGCCCCGTGCCGGGCGCGATGACCGGAACGACCATGAAGACCATCATGATCAGCGACATGACCTCGGCCATCGCCCGTCCGCCATAGATATCACGCACGATCGAGATCGTGATCACGCGCATCGCGGCTGAGCCGATGCCCTGGATGAAGCGAAGGGCGAGCAGGCCAGCGAAGGATGGCACCGCGACCACGGCCAGGGACGAGATGACATATACCGCGAGGCCGAACAGCATCGGCTTGCGTCGTCCGAAACGATCCGAAACCGGTCCGTAGGCAAGCTGCGCGAGGCCGAAGCCGAACAGATAGGCGGAAACAACGTATTGGCGGTGGTTCTCGTTCTCGACCCCGAGGGCGGCGCCGATCTGCTGCAAGCCGGGCAGCATGATGTCGATCGCCAGCGCGTTGAGCGCCATGAGCATGGCCATCAGGCCGATGAATTCGACCCGGCCCATGCCGCCAAGGCGGTCGGTCGGTGAAATGGGTTTAATCGTCACAATGAAAATTCCATAGAAAGAGAAAGCGCCGCATGCACGGCGCCTTTGCAATAGATCCAGTATGGGAAATGAGGATGACGCTATGCGGCGCCGCGCGTGGTGATGCCGTTTTCCTGGAGATGGCTCTGCAGTTCACCAGACTGGAACATCTCGCGAACGATGTCACAGCCGCCGACGAACTCGCCCTTGACGTAAAGCTGCGGAATGGTCGGCCAGTTCGAATACTGCTTGATGCCTTCGCGGATTTCCTGGTCCGCCAGCACGTTGACGCCCTTGTAGTCGAGACCCAGGTAATCGAGGATCTGCACGACCTGCCCGGAGAAACCGCATTGCGGGAACTGCGGTGTGCCCTTCATGAAGAGAACGACGTCGTTCGTCTTCACCTCGTTGTCGATGAATTCGTTAATGCCACTCATGTCTATATCCTTAGCTTGCCGGGTTCAAGGCCCGGATCGTCTAGTGCTTAAATAGCATGCATCGGTGCAATTACCAGCACCGGGAACCGATGGATACAATCAAAACGGTTGATGGATGAGGCGCGCCGATAAGGCCGGCGCTGACGCATTCCTAATCCGGCGCCGAGGTCTGGAGCGCTAGCGCATGTAGCGTTCCGCCCATGTGTCCCTTGAGCGCATCGTAGACCATCTGGTGCTGCTGGACGCGGGTCTTGCCGCGGAAAGCTTCGGCAACGACTTCGGCCGCGTAGTGGTCACCATCGCCCGCCAGATCCCGGATCGTGACCTTGGCTCCGGGAATCCCGGCCTTGATCATGTCTTCGATGTCTCCCGGGTTCATGGGCATGATGTGGTCCTTCTCATTATCTCATTCCGCTGAGTCGCAGCTTGTAAGGGAGAGTGCCAAAAACGGCAGCGGCGGTCAAAGGATGCGAGTCCTGAGGGTTCAGTTCATGAAGCCGGGGAACCAGCTTTCGTTGGCATTGACCAGGTCAGGAACGCTGACATCCACGAGGTCGTCGACAACCAATCGGTCGCCTCCTGCCGTGCCGAGCTTTCGGAACGGAACGCCGGCGCTTTCAGCGCTGGCCTCGACGAAATTGGCGAGGTCCGCAGGGACCGCCAGGACATAGCGGGCCTGGTCTTCTCCGAACAGAAGCGCATGCGCGGGTCCGCGCTGATCCGTCAAGCTGATGTTCATGCCCTTCGTCGCCGCCATCGCCATCTCCGCGAGCGCGAGGAGCAGGCCGCCGTCGGAGATGTCGTGGCAGGCTGATACCTGACCGTTGCGTATGAGGCCACGTACGAGATCGCCGTTGCGACGTTCAGCGTCGAGATCTACCGAAGGAGCGGGACCTTCCGTTGAACCCAGCACGTCACGCAGGTAGATCGACTGCCCGAGATGGCTGCCGTCCGTTCCGATCATGATCAACACGTCGCCGTCTCTCATGTCGCCGATGCGTGCCATCTTCGACCAGTCGGGTAGCAGTCCGACGCCGGCAATAGTGGGGGTCGGGAGGATGGCGATGCCGTTTGTCTCATTGTAGAGCGAAACATTGCCAGACACGATCGGGAAGTCGAGAGCCCGACATGCTTCGCCGATGCCCTGGATCGCGCCCACGAGTTGTCCCATGATCTCCGGCTTCTCTGGGTTGCCGAAGTTCAGGTTATCGGTTGCGGCAAGCGGTTCTGCACCCGTGGCCGAAATATTGCGCCAGCACTCGGCAACGGCCTGCTTTCCACCTTCCACAGGGTCAGCTTCGACGTAGCGCGGCGTCACGTCTGACGAGAAAGCCAGCGCCTTGGTGGGATGTCCGTCAACCCTCACGACACCTGCATCGCCACCCGGGCGTTGCAAAGAGTTACCCTGAATAAAGGTATCATACTGCTCCCAGACCCAGCGGCGACTTGCCTGGTTGGGTGAACCGACCAGCTTGAGCAGTGCGACGTTGTAATCCTGCGGCTCGGCGACTTCGCTGGCGGGCAGGGGAGACTTCCCATTGCCAGCAATCCATGGGCGGTCATATTCCGGTGCCTCGTCGCCCAGTTCCTTGATCGGCAGGTTCGCGACTTCCTCGCCCTGATGGAGGATGCGGAAGCGCAGGTCGTCGGTCGTCTTGCCGACGATCGCAAAATCCAGGCCCCACTTGACGAAGATGGCCTTGGCCTCATCCTCCTTCTCGGGCCGGAGAACCATGAGCATGCGCTCCTGGCTTTCCGAGAGCATCATTTCATAGGCGCTCATGCGCTCCTCGCGCACCGGCACCTTATCTAGATCGAGTTCAATTCCCAGGTCACCCTTTGCGCCCATCTCGACAGCCGAACAGGTCAATCCCGCCGCACCCATGTCCTGGATGGCGATGACGGCACCGGTCTTCATCAACTCGAGGCATGCCTCCAGCAGGCATTTTTCGGTAAAGGGATCACCGACCTGGACGGTTGGCCGCTTTTCCTCGATCGATTCGTCGAATTCGGCAGAGGCCATGGTGGCACCACCCACGCCGTCGCGACCGGTCTTTGCACCGAGATAGACGACGGGCAAGCCGACGCCTTCTGCCTTGGAGTAGAAAATCGCATCGGATTTCGCCAGGCCGGCAGCGAACGCGTTGACCAGGATGTTCCCGTTGTAGCGTTCATCGAACTCCACTTCCCCTCCGACCGTCGGGACGCCGAAGGAGTTGCCGTATCCGCCCACTCCGGCGACGACGCCCGAAACGAGGTGTTTCGTCTTCGGGTGATCCGGGGCACCGAAGCGCAGCGCGTTCATCGCGGCGATTGGTCGTGCTCCCATGGTGAACACGTCGCGGAGAATGCCGCCAACACCGGTCGCGGCTCCCTGGTAGGGCTCGATGTAGGAGGGGTGGTTGTGGCTCTCCATCTTGAAGACGACGCAATCGCCATCATCGATGTCGACGACGCCCGCATTCTCGCCCGGCCCCTGAATAACACGGGGCCCCTTTATGGGCAGGGTGCGTAGCCATTTCTTGGATGACTTGTAGGAACAATGCTCGTTCCACATGGCCGAAAAAATGCCCAGCTCGGTAAAGGTCGGTTCGCGCCCGATCAGGTCGAGAATGCGCTGGTACTCATCCGGTTTCAGCCCATGCGAGGCGACGAGTTCGGGCGTGATCTCAATGCTGTTACGGATGTTCATGGTCTTCTCGGGCTAGGGGCGGCATCTGCCGGTCTCTTTAGCCTAAGCAGCCAAAAGGCGCGACAGGAAATTTCCCGTCGCGCCCTGCTTTTGCCGCCACCGAAATGACGCTGAATCTAGAACTTGTAGCCGACCATGACGCCACCGCGCGAGAGGCCGTTGTTGGGGCCATCACATAGATTTGCATGGGACGAATGCTCGAGATGCGCAATGACACTCCATCTGTCGGTGACATTGAAGCCGGCAGCCACATACTCGTGGAACAAGGCGCGGCATCCGAGCTTGGGACCCTCTCCACCATCGTCGATGTCGAGATCACCGTCATGCAGCGTACCGCCGAAGCCGAGCTCCAGGAAGAAGCGGTCGGTAACATTCGCCGTCCAGGAAAAACCTGCATAGACCTGGTTAGCTTCGCCCTCTGTGGCGATTGTACCGCCCACGTGAATGCGCGGCCGTAGAAGCCTATCCCATCCGCCTGCTTCCATGTGGCCCCATGGATCGAAGAAAAGCATGCCGGTCACGAAGGCGCCATCCTCCCCGTTGAGGTCGGAACTGTCGACGGAGGTCAGGACGCCAAACCGCGCTTCGTCGAATATCCGTCCGGTGTCCTCGACGACAGGTGCCGCCGCAATGGGTGCTTCCGACGCTGGAAGGTCTGCTGCGAAGGCACAGGTCGACGAAAGTACGGCCACAACTGCCGAGACGGCGTACAGTTTGTGCATCACTATCCAAGCGCTCCCGATACGTCCGCGGTCATGGTCACGCCACACTGTCACCACAGATTCGGCGCAACCTTAAGCTGGCGATACGGGCTCGTGCAATAGCTATCCGTTTTTATCGCACGGTCTTGACTCGGCGACGGCGGCACGTGACATTTTGGCTACGGCGAAGCTCAGCAGCCGGACGTCCCGCTTGCCCATTTGAGAACGTCTCGTCTAATCCGATCTCCCGACGCGCCGTCCATAAGCGGCCCAAATGCATCGAGGCGAGCGGGGCTGCCCTCGGCTTGGACCACGAGCACGGGCCTTGATTCGGGACTGTTACGAGGAACGGCAAGAATTCGAGGTCGCCCGGAGAAGGAGTTCAGCTCTGGCGCGAGCCGATAGGGCTGGAACGTGGAATCGCCTGACTTGAACCAGCACCGGTTGGCATTGACGGCGACACGTTCCATTGTCGGTAGCGCGGCACGATCCGGAGAAGCTGGCGGCGAACGATCCGACTGGCAGGAGGTGAGAGCGAGTGCGACGGTTGCCGACAGCGATGCGACGCGGATCGCAGGATGAAGATGCATCGGATTTCCTTGTTGCCGGGGAGAATGTCCGTCGGTGGCCTGTGCTATGTCAGGCTACAATCACATCTAGGGCGGATGCGAAAATGCCTCGCCCATCAAGCCCGCCATGAGCAGCTTCGATCAGGTTCTCCGGATGCGGCATCATGCCAAGAACATTGCCTGCCGTGTTAATGACACCCGCGATATCGCTGAGCGAGCCGTTTGGGTTGGTGCCGGCGGCGTATCTAAACACGATCTGCCGGTTGTCCTGCATGGACGCCAGTGTCTCTTCATCGACGAAGTAGTTGCCGTCGTGATGGGCTACCGGGCAGCGAATGACCTGACCCTCTTCATAGGCACGTGTGAAGGCAGTGTCGGCGTTCACGACCTCAAGAAGGACTTCCTTGCAGACGAAGCGGAGCGACGTGTTGCGCATGAGCGCGCCGGGAAGGAGGCCTGTCTCCACGAGAATCTGGAAACCGTTGCAGACTCCCAGGACCTTGACGCCTTTTTCGGCCTTGTCCCGAATGGCTTGCATCACGGGCATGCGGGCAGCGATGGCTCCGCAACGAAGGTAATCGCCGTAGGAGAAACCACCCGGGATGACGATGAGGTCGACGTCCGGAATGCTCGTTTCCGTTTGCCATACGGTGACAGGGGCCTGACCGGAAATCTTGGTCAGGGCATCGATCATGTCCCGATCACGGTTGAGGCCGGGGAGTTGGACGACAGCTGATTTCATGGTGCGGCTCGAACCTCGATTGGGTTTCCCGGAGTTTAGGCGACTCCTGACTCTTTTGAACCCGGTCACGGCGCTTCTGGTGCCTTGACCCGTCTTGTAGCGGTAGGGAATGCCCTGCTCAATCGCGATCACCATACCGCGTCTGCCACGCACTTCCCAATGGATCAAAAACTGACGCCCCAAGCGTCAGTCAAGAGCGAGAGTATAATTCTCGATCACAGTGTTCGCCAGCAGCCTCTCGCACATATCCTTGAGGTTCGCCTCCGCCGCGTTGCGATCGGTGCCTTCGAGCTCGATGTCAAACACCTTGCCTTGACGGACATGACCGACACCCTGAAAGCCGAGGCCGGAAAGCGCGCCCTCGATGGCCTTGCCCTGCGGATCGAGTACACCGTTCTTCAACGTAACCGTAACCCGTGCCTTGATCACTGTCGTCCCCCGTCCGTTACTTCACGAGAACCGGGCCGGTGCCGCGGATCGGTTCGTTTTCGTTGATGATGCCAAGGCGGCGCGCGACTTCGGAATAGGCTTCAACCAGCCCGCCCATGTCGCGGCGGAAGCGATCCTTGTCCATCTTCTCCTTGGTCTCGATGTCCCACAGACGGCAGCTGTCGGGAGAGATTTCGTCGGCCAGGATTATGCGCATCATGTCGCCTTCGTAGAGGCGGCCGCATTCGATCTTGAAGTCGACCAGCTGGATTCCAACGCCGAGGAAAAGGCCGCTGAGGAAGTCGTTCACGCGAATGGCCAGAGCCATGATATCGTCGAGTTCAGCCGGATTTGCCCAGCCGAACGCGGTGATGTGCTCTTCCGAGACCATGGGATCGTTGAGCGCGTCGGACTTGTAGTAGAATTCGATGATCGAACGCGGAAGGACGGTGCCCTCTTCGATTCCTAGGCGCGTGGAAAGGGAGCCGGCGGCGACATTGCGCACCACCACCTCGAGCGGGATCATCTCCACTTCCTTGATGAGTTGCTCGCGCATGTTGAGGCGGCGGATGAAGTGCGTCGGAATGCCGATCTTGTTGAGATGGGTGAAGACGTATTCCGAGATGCGGTTGTTCAGCACGCCCTTGCCGTCGATGACGTCGTGCTTCTTCTTGTTGAAGGCAGTGGCGTCGTCCTTGAAGAACTGGATCAGCGTGCCGGGCTCGGGACCCTCGTACAGAATCTTGGCCTTGCCTTCGTATATACGGCGGCGACGGTTCATTTCTTATTGTCTCATTGTTGGCGCCTCGTGGCGCAGTGAAAGGTGGTTGAGCGGTCCCATAACGGAAAAGATCGAGAATCACAATGATGCGATTTCTTCGTGGCTCGGGAGTAATGGCCCGTTGACAGGGTAGACTTCCCAGCGGGCAAAGCGGTGTGTTTCCGGGCTGAGGAAACCCTGCCTCTATGGCCTAGCCAACATATCTGGGCGCGTCGATAGCTAAGCGAGGAATCCGGCATGATTTCGATGCCTGACATGGCAGGATGCGCTTTGACAAATCGCATTGCACTTTGGGAACGCTTTTGATTTATGGACCTACGAGAACCGACTACCGGGGAGATAATTCATGACCAATATGAAAGACCGCGAGCGCGCATTCGAGAACAAGTTTGCGCTCGACGAAGAGCAGAAGTTCAAGGCCGTGGTGCGGCGGAACAAGCTCCTTGGCCGCTGGGCCGCCGAACTTCTGGGGCGCGATGCCGGCGCCTATGCACAGGAGGTCGTCGAGGCGGATTTCCAGGAGGCTGGAGAAGAGGACGTCTTCCGTAAGCTGCGCGCCGATTTCGATGCCGCCGGCGTGTCGATCTCCGACGAAGACATCCGCCAGAAGATGTTCGCTTATCTTCAGGACGCCGTTGCCGAGGTGAAGCAGTAAGCTTAGCCCGAGTCTATCTGCACGAGCCGCGTCGGTCGCCGACGCGGCTTTTTCGTGCGGGTCAGGCCTTCAGGCGAGACAGGAACTGGGCGAAGACCATGGTGCCTTCGGGCCATGGGCCATGTCCGCTCTCCGCGTTGATATGTCCCGATTCTCCGGCGTCGATCAGCAACGATCCCCAAGCGGCAGCGATGTCGTCAGCGTGTTCGTAAGAGCCGAACGGGTCGTTGCGGCTGGCGATGGTCACCGTCGGGAAGGGTAAGGGATCGCGCGGATATGGGCCAAAGCTCATCAGGTGCCGGGGACGCACGGCAGGATTGTCTACCTCGGGCGGCGCTACGAAGAAGGCGCCGACAACCTGCTTCCTGAACAGTGGGATCGCGTGGACCGCCGAGGGGATGCCGAGAGAATGGGCGACGAGAACCACTGGCAGCGTGGCCGCGTTGACCTCTTCGGCAACCTTCGCCACCCAGTCCTCGCGTACCGGCTTTGACCATTCCGCCTGCTCAACCCGGCGCGCGGTGGAAAGCTTGGTCTCCCAACGGCTCTGCCAGTGATCAGGCCCGGAATTGGTGTAACCAGGGATGATGAGAATTTCGGCTTCTGATGCTTTCATGATGGCGCCGATTTGAGAAACCGAAGCGCTGAAGTCAAGGGCCAGAGCCTGACGGGGCGCAATACGGCCGCTCCAGGCGCCAATGCCGGACGCTGACACGGATACGCAGGCAGTCTCTCATAGGCCGTAGTGGCCGGCGATTACACTTCGCCGAATACCCGACGGAAAATGGTATCGACATGCTTGGTGTGATAGCCGAGATCGAACTTCTCGCGGATATCTTCCTCGGAAAGCGCCGCCCGCACTTCTTCGTCGGCCAGCAGTTCCTCCAGGAAGTCCTTGCCCTGTTCCCAGACCTTCATGGCGTTGCGCTGTACCAGGCGATAAGCGTCTTCACGCGACACGCCGGCCTGCGTCAGCGCCAGAAGCACACGCTGTGAATGAACAAGTCCCCGGAACTTGTTCATATTGTTGATCATGTTCTCCGGATAGACCAACAGCTTATCGATGACGCTGGTCAGGCGTGCCAGCGCGAAGTCCAAGGTTACCGTGGCATCGGGGCCGATCATTCGCTCGACCGACGAGTGCGAAATATCGCGCTCGTGCCAGAGCGCGACGTTTTCCATGGCAGGCATGGCATAGGAACGGACCATTCGCGCCAATCCCGTCAGATTCTCCGTCAGCACCGGATTCCGCTTGTGCGGCATGGCGGAGGAACCCTTTTGGCCCGGCGAGAAATACTCCTCGGCCTCCAGGACCTCAGTTCGCTGCAGGTGGCGGATCTCGATGGAGAGACGCTCGATCGACGAGGCGATCACTGCAAGCGTCGAAAAATACATGGCATGGCGGTCGCGCGGGATCACTTGGGTGGAAACCGGCTCCGCCTTCAGCCCCATCGCCGCTGCTACGTGTTCCTCAACTCGAGGGTCGATGTTGGCGAAAGTGCCGACGGCGCCGGAGATCGCACAGGTTGCGATTTCCTCCCGCGCGGCCATCAACCGGGTCTTGTTGCGGTCGAACTCGGCATAGGCCTGGGCCAGCTTCACGCCGAAGGTGGTGGGCTCGGCGTGAATTCCGTGGCTTCGTCCGATGGTCACTGTGTCCTTGTGTTCAAAGGCGCGTCGCTTCAGCGCCTCGAGCAGTTTGTCCATGTCCGCCAGCAGCAGGTCGGTGGCGCGGACGAGCTGGACGTTGAAGCAGGTGTCAAGCACGTCGGAGGAGGTCATCCCCTGGTGGATAAAGCGACTGTCGGGCCCGACGAATTCCGCCAGATGGGTCAGGAACGCGATGACATCATGCTTCGTCACCGCTTCGATCTCATCGATCCGATCAACGTCGAAGGTCGCGGCGCCACCCTTCTCCCAGATCGTTTCCGCAGCAGACTTGGGGATGACGCCTATCGCCGCCAGTGCGTCGCAGGCATGCGCCTCTATCTCGAACCAGATGCGGAACTTCGTCTCCGGCGACCAGATTGCGACCATGTCGGGGCGGGAATAGCGGGGGATCATGGGCAGAGGCCTTCCATCGAGAGCAGGGGGTGGGGCCGCTTTAGCAAGAACCGGCCTGAAGCTCAATCTCGGGTGCGTCAGACCGTGCGGGCGGCAGCGCAGAGCTCCTGGATGCGCTCCCGGTAGCTCTCGACGCCGTTGCCCTGAAAGACTGCAGAACCCGCGACGAAGATATTGGCGCCAGCTGCCGCCACTGCGCCGATCGTTTCCGGCGTGATGCCACCATCCAGCTGCAACTCGATCGGCCGGTGGCCGATCATGGCCTTGGCAGCCCGGGTCTTCTCGACCATGGCGGGAATGAACTTCTGGCCGCCGAAGCCTGGATTGACGCTCATGATCAGGATGAGGTCGATATCGTCGAGGACGTTTTCCAGCACGGATAGCGGCGTCGCCGGGTTGAGTGTAACTCCGACCTTCTTCCCGAGGGACCGTATCGTCTGCAGCGACCGGTGCAAATGCGGACCGGATTCGGCGTGGACGGTAATGCCGTCGCAGCCGGCCTTGGCGAAGGATTCGAGGAAGGGATCGGCCGGCGTGATCATCAGGTGACAGTCGAAGAACGCCTCCGTGTGCGGACGAATAGCCTTGATCACATCGGGACCGTAGGAAATGTTCGGCACGAAGTGACCGTCCATGACGTCCAGGTGGATCCAGTCCGCGCCTGCCTCCACGACGTCACGCACCTCCTGTCCAAGCTTTGCGAAATCTGCGGCGAGGATGGACGGGGCGATACGGATGGGCAGGGTCGTCATGGGTGTCTCCAACTGTTCCGAGGCCCTGTATCACCGCCGCCGCTTGGGAACAATCATTCCGTCAGCGGAGCGACCGTGACGAAACGGCCGCCTTTCCATTGCTGCAGCCGAAATGGATTCTGGACGAGTTGCTGACCGGCATCGAATTCGACTGGTCCGAGCACCGTGCCGAATTCTCTGCCGACAAGCCGCGCGGCGAGACTCTGGGACTCCTCACCAGACAGCGCTGCTGCGACTATCTCGATCGCCGCATAGGCAGGAAGCGTGTATCCGTCCGGCTCCAGGTTCGCCGATCGCAGCGAGGCCGTGACGTCAGAGGCGGAGGGAAGTTCGGAGTAGTCGGGTAGGGCGGCGGTCAGGATGCCTTCCCGTAGCGGAACCGGGCGGTTTGCGGCGCGCATGGTGTCGCCGGCGAGGATCGTCAGCGGAATGCCCTCGGCCCCTGCGTCGCGGGCTATCACGGATACGTCGTTCCTGTCTCCGCCAACAATGAGATGGGTTGCTCCGGCCTTCGAAAGCCTGCGAACAAGGGCAACCTGCTGCTCCTGGCCCGGCCGGTAGGTATCGACGAAAACAGGTGAGATCCCCCCCTGCTCGATTGTCTCCCGGATGGCGCTGGCCAACTCCCGGCCGTAGATCGTGCCATCGTCGATGATGGCAACCGACTCCGCCTTCCATCGCTCCAGGACCGTTTGCGAAATCGCTTGGGCCTCGTCATCCTCGCCTGGCGCCATGCGAAAGAGCGGCCATTGTTCCCTAAGGGCATCTTCCATGAGGATGTCGGATCGCACAGCGACAGTCAGCGCGGGGATCCCGGCCTCGGCAAGTGCGGGCATCAGCGTGGATAATGTTTCGGTGCAGAGGAAGCCAACCGCTGCCACCGCGTCAGCCTCGCGCATCCGGGCCACGAGATCGGTATGCGTTTCTGCCTCGCAAGGCTCGTCCAGCGCGAGCGCCGTATGCCCGGTTGCTTCAGCGGCTGCGCGCGCACCTTGAAGGATCTGGCCGCCGAGCATCGCATATGCCCCCGTTTGGGGCGCGACGATCGCGATCGTCTCCGCTTCGGCCAGAAACGGCACAAGAAATGCCGCGGCGGCAATCATGCTGGTGGGGCGGATGCGCATGCTATTCCCATTCCTTCTTTCCAAGACATTTAGCTGCCCGAGGCTGAGGATCAAAGCAATTTGCGGAATGCAGGCGCAACGCGGGGTGCGGATAGCCGTAGACAAGGCGGGAAGAGAACCCCATATCGGGCGGACGCTGAACGCTCGCAGTCTTCGGAGAAGCATTTGACACGACAGCAGCAGCTTGATCCCGCGACCTATCGAAACGGGATGGCACTTTACGCTGGACACGTCCAGGTGGTCACGACCGAACATCAGGGTGTTAGGCGAGGGGTGACGGTCACGGCAGCCTGCTCTGTCTCGGACAATCCGCCGACTCTCCTCGTCTGCCTCAACGCAAGCAACCCTGGCAACGAGATCTTTGCGGAAAGCGGCGTATTCACTCTCAATTCGCTGGCTGCGCACCACGAGCAACTGGCAACCGGATTCGCCGGGCTTGCCGGAGGCTCCGTCGCGGATCGTTTCGCCTTGGGGGAATGGGAAACCCTTGAGACGGGGGCGCCGGTGCTCTCGGACGCGATTGTTGCATTCGACTGCCGTGTCACCGAAATCCGTCCCGCCTCGACGCATTTCGTCATGTTCGGCGAGGTCTTGGCCATGCATTTCGGCCCGCGCAATCCGGCGCTGATCTATCTGGACCGGGGCTTCCGCACGCTCTAGACTGTGTTCAGGAGGAGACATGACGCAAGACGGCAGAGCGCCCCTACCAGCCTCGATCGACGAAACTATCGCCCTCCTCGAGGCTCACGACTACCTTGTGGAGCGGAGGCTTGCGACGGTTGTTTTCCTTGCCTTACGGATGAAGCGGCCCCTTTTCCTGGAAGGCGAAGCCGGCGTCGGAAAGACGGAAGTTGCCAAGACCCTTGCCGCGGCACTGAACCGACCGTTGATCCGCCTGCAATGCTACGAGGGTCTCGACGTTGCATCAGCCGTCTACGAGTGGAACTATCCCGCCCAGATGCTGGAGATACGCCTGTCGGAGGCGGCAGGTGTCCGCGATCGCGAGCGGCTCGAGACGGATATCTTTGCCGAGAAGCACCTGATTCGGCGCCCTGTACTGCAGGCGCTCGGACAGCCGGGCATGGCCGCACCGGTCTTCCTTATCGACGAACTCGACCGGACCGACGAGGCGTTCGAGGCGTTCCTGCTGGAGGTTCTGTCGGACTTCCAGGTGACGATTCCCGAGCTCGGCACGATCAAGGCCGCCGAACCGCCGATCGTCATCATTACCACCAACCGGACACGCGAGATCCACGACGCTCTCAAGCGCCGCTGCCTCTATCACTGGGTGGACTATCCCGACGCAGCACAGGAGCTGGAAATCATTCGGCGCAAGGTTCCGGGATGCGCGGATGCGCTGTCGCGGCAGCTAGTCGGCTACGTCCAGCGGCTGCGCAGCCTGGATCTCTTCAAGAACCCGGGTGTCGCGGAGACCATCGACTGGGCAACCGCACTGACGGAACTGGACAAGCTTGCGCTGGATCCCGAGACGATCTCCGACACCCTCGGCACATTGTTGAAGTACCAAGATGACATCGCTCGCATCCAGGGAGACGAGGGCAAACGGTTGCTCTCGGATGTGAAGGCAGAGCTTCTCGCGGCGGGATGAAGCATGCAGGCGTCGGTAGAACAGCATCAGGGTAACACTGCAAGCCGGCGCTCCGGCAGTGGAAAGCTGACGGACAATGTCGTTCATTTCTCGCGGGTGCTGAGGCGGGCGGGGCTCAAGACCGGACCGGGTGATGCCGCCGATGCGATCAATGCCATCGAGGCTATCGGCCTGGGTTCTCGCGACGAATTCCACGCTGCATTATCTGCAGTATTCGTCCGACGGCGCGAAGACCAGCCGGTCTTCGACGAGGCCTTCGAACTCTTCTGGCGCTCGCGCGATCTGGTCGGGAAGATGATCGCGCTCATGTCGCCGAAGGCTGCCGACAATCGTGAGAAGGGCAGGCCGAAGCCCGGTCACAGCCGGGTTGCCGATGCACTGACCCCGTCTCCAACGAACTCAAAGGCAAGTAAGGAAATCCCCGAGGTCGATGTCGATGCGCGACTCACCTCGTCAAGTCGCGAAATGCTGAAGCGGATGGACTTCGCGCAGATGTCGGCTGCCGAGCTTGCCATGGCGCGACGCGAAATCGCCCGGCTCGTGACGCCGTTCAGAGAATACACGACACGGCGGTTCGAGCCCGCGGCCTCGGCCAGCCGCATCGATCCGCGCGCCACCATGCGGCACGCGATGCGCAGCGGCGGAGGACTCATCCTGCCACGCTACCGCCGACGCAGGAAGTTGCCTCCACCCCTGGTCGTGTTAGCCGACATATCGGGCTCCATGAGCCAGTACACGCGGGTCTTCCTACATTTCCTCCACGCTCTTTCGGAACGGCGCCAGCGGCTGCACATCTTCCTCTTCGGCACCAGGCTCACGAACGTGACGCGGTATCTGCGCAGGCGCGATCCGGACGAGGCCGTCAACGCATGCGCGGATGCGGTTCCCGACTGGTCAGGAGGCACACGCATCGGGGCGACGCTGGGGGAATTCAACCGGCTCTGGTCGCGGCGCGTGCTCGGCCAGGGAGCCGTGGTCCTGCTCATCACCGACGGTCTGGAGCGGGAGGGCATAGAGGAACTGGAACGGGAGGCGGATCGCCTGCATCGGTCATGTCGCCGGCTGGTCTGGCTTAATCCGCTGCTCCGCTTCGACGGGTTCGAGGCACGGGCGCGAGGGGTGAGGGCGATCCTGCCTCATGTCGACGAGTTGCGCCCTGTCCATAACCTCCAATCGGTTGCCGATCTTGCGCAGGCGCTGAGTGGGGATATTTCCAGAAGCGGCGATCCGCGCCGTTTCCTTTCTTCAGGAGCTACAGCATGAGCGACCTTCAACCGCTTGATCCACTCGTCACGGCCGAACGATGGCATGCGGAAGGTCGTTCGGTTGCCGTCGCCACGGTCATCCAGACCTGGGGCTCCGCACCACGTCCCGCCGGAAGCCATCTGATCGTCGACGGTGAAGGCAACTTCGAAGGCTCCGTTTCCGGCGGATGCGTGGAGGGCGCAGTCATCGGCGAGGCGCAGGAGGTCATCGCGACCGGCCATCCGAAGATGCTGGAATTCGGTGTCGCCGACGAGACGGCTTGGCGCGTTGGTCTGTCCTGCGGAGGAACGATCCGGATCCATGTCGAAAGGCTCGGTTGATGCGAATCGAATCGCTTCATGCTCTGAATGTCGCACGACGGGGCCGGGAGGCAGCCATCCTCGTGACCGACCTCGATGGCCAGGGTGAGCAGGTAATCCTAGAGGGGCAGCCGGTAGCCGGGTCGTTGGGAGAGGCGGTCTCGGCCGCCTTTCGCAGTGGCCGTAGCAGCATTGTGGATGTTGCGGGGCGAGAACTTTTCCTAAATGTCTACCTGCCACCGCCGCGGATAGTCGTCATTGGGGCTGTGCATATCAGCCAAGCCCTGTGCCGTATCGCGCCCGTGGCCGGTTACGATGTGACGATCATCGATCCACGTACGGCATTCGCGACGGATGAGCGTTTCGCCGGCGTGGACCTCGTGGCGGAGTGGCCGGAGGACGTTCTGTCGACGCGGCCGCTCGATTCCTATACCGCCCTTGCGGCGGTGACGCATGATCCCAAAATTGACGATTTTCCGCTCGCGGAGGCGTTGAAGCACAAGTGTTTCTACGTGGGCGCGCTCGGGAGCCGCAAGACCCACGCCCAGCGGGTAGATCGCCTGCGGCGACAGGGGCTGACCGAGGAACAGATTGGAAGGATTGCTGCGCCGATCGGAATCGATATCGGCGCGGCAAACCCCTCCGAGATAGCCGTGGCCATCCTGGCGCAGATCGTCCAGGCCTTCCGCCAGCGCAACCTCGTCCCCGGAGCCTAGCGTGCAGTTCGGACCGGTTCCCACAGAAAGTGCCGAAGGATGCATCCTCGCCCACAGCCTCCGGCTGGCGGGTGGGCGGATACCCAAGGGAACGATCCTGACGCCCGATCATATCGAGGCCATAGAGAAGGGCGGCATCGAGAACGTCACGGTGTGTCGCCTCGAGCCGGGCGATGTGCTTGAAGACGATGCCGCGAGGGCCGTCGCGCAAGCGCTTGACACCCCCCATACACGTCAGTCCGAAGCCACGACAGGGCGTGTGAACATCTATTCGACAGAGAACGGCCTCTTTATTGTTGATCGCACCACCGTCGACTCGCTCAACCGGATTGATCCTGGCATCACGCTTGCCACGATCGCCGACCACTCTCCGGTCACGGCGGGCGCCATGGTGGCGACGGTGAAGATCATCCCGCTCGCCGTCGCGTCTTCCAAGGTCGAGGCCGCCGCTCAGTTGGTCCGGGGATCGACCGCCTTCTCGTTCAGGCCTTACCGTCCGCATCGGGTGGCGTTAATCGCCACGGCTCTCCCGACGTTGAAACCGTCCGTCATGGATCGTACGGCCCGTCTTCTGGCGCAACGATTGGAACCCTCGGGAAGCAGTGTTCACCGGGAGGAACGCGTCCGCCATGATACCGGGGCAGTCGCTGCGGCGCTTGTGGATGTGACGGCGTCGGGCGGAGAACAGCCAGACCTAATCGTGATTTTCGGAGCTTCCGCCGTGGCGGATCCGGACGATGTCATTCCCGCCGCCATTCGTGCATCAGGTGGGAGAGTAGAGCAGGTGGGAATGCCGGTGGATCCCGGAAACCTCCTAGTCCTCGGTGCGCTTGGGGACATTCCGGTCATAGGAGCTCCCGGTTGCGCCCGGTCCCCCAAGGAGAACGGGTTCGATTGGATACTGAACCGGATCCTGGCCGGAGAAAGACCAACGTTCTTCGACATTACCGGTATGGGGGTAGGTGGGCTGCTGATGGAGATACCCGAACGGCCGAGGCCGCGCGATGCGGTGCAGTCGACCGAAGGCGAGGCGGTGACCGTTGGGGCATTGCTACTGGCGGCTGGACAGGCGCGGCGCATGGGCGAGGGTGGACCGCACAAACTGCTGGCGTCCTTCGGGGGCGTGCCGCTGGTGCGACGAAGTGTCGAAACGCTGCTCGCAGCCGGCCTAAGGCCGGTCGTCGCGGTGACCGGTCACCGGCACGAGAAAATCGAGGCGACGCTTGCAGGCGTGGACGTGAAGACCGTCTTCAATCCGGACTATGCATCTGGCATGGCGAGTTCGCTGGTGACGGGCTTGTCGTCCCATGGTGTCAGCAGTTGCGATGGCGTCCTTGTCATGCTGGCCGACATGCCGGCGGTGACGGTGACGCATATTTCACGGATGGTGGAAGCCTTTCGAAACGCCGGAGGACAGGCTGTCGTCCGCGCTGTCCATGACGGTAAGCGAGGCAATCCGATCATACTTCCGCACGCGACCTTCGAGGCCGTGCGGAAGCTCCAGGGGGATGTCGGCGCACGTTCGATCGTGGAAAACTGCGGCCTTCCCATCATCGACATCGACATCGGCCGCGCTGCGCATATCGACGTCGATACTCCGGAAGCCGTCGTCGCAGCAGGAGGCATCCTCGGGGACTGAACGATGAATAATGATGCCATCGAGGAAATGTTCGAGCCATTGGGACCCGTCACGATCAAGCGCATGTTCGGCGGCAAGGGCATCTATCACCAGGGTCTGATCATCGCCCTCGAATTGTCCGATGGCGAACTGCTCCTGAAGGCGGATGCCACGAGTGCCGCGGAATTCCGTGCCGCCGGCGCTCGGCAGTGGACATACGAAAGCAAGAAGGGGAAACCGGCAGCCATGCCCTACTGGACCATTCCCGACGAAGCTCTCGATGATCCGGATACTCTACAAAAGTGGCTGCGTCTGGCTTACGAGGCGGCGTTGCGGGCCCAAAGCCCGACCTAGTTCAGGCGCGCGACCTGAGCGCCGCAAAGGCTTCCGAGGCGAAGACAGAGAGGGGGGATGGTGGCTCGGCGGGATCGAACCATCCAATCTCGGAGAGCTTGTCCGGCTCCGTCAGGCTTTCTTCGCCCGAGAAGTCCCGCGTCACGTAGATCAGCGAGACCCAGTGCTGGCGATCCGCCTCGATGATCTGCTCGGTGATGCAAAGCGGTTCGACGCTGCCGATCTGCAGGCCCGTTTCTTCTTCGGCCTCCCGGCGTGCGGCCACCGCAGCAGGCTCCATCGGATCCACCTTGCCGCCAACGATGTTCCAGTGGCCCGCTTCAGGCGCACGCAGCCTGCGGCAAAGCAAAACCTTGCCTTCACCATTGAGGATCACGAGGCCAGTACCAACCCCCGGGAAATCAATGCCGGGTCTTGCGGATGCCACGATGGTTCAGGCCTTGCCGGCGTTGGCGACGATCAGCATGAAGGCGGGGATATCGTCACCAAAGCCGATAGGTGTCGGACCGTCGTCATGGTCGCGGCGATGGCGAGAGCGGCGATCACGGCTGTCGTCATTTGCAGGGTTGGGACGGCTTGCCCGAGCTGTCGGCTGCGACCTTCTCTCGTTCCGGCGCTCTGGTCCGTTCTGCTCCTGGCTCGCTTCCACTGCAACCTCTTCAACTGTTTCTATCTCTGCGGTCGGCTCCGACTTCGGCGCCGATTCGCTGCGCTTGCCACGTCCGCGATCCTTGTCGCGACTGCGATCCTTTGCCTGGCCGCGGCCCTTGCGACCACGGTCGCTGTCATGGCTTTCCATCGGCGCGGGCAGTTCCGAAAGGTCGCCACTCAACCATTCGATCTTCTTGTCTATCAGTTTCTCGATCGCATCGAGATACTTGGCATCCGATCGTGTCACCAGCGTGAAGGCTTTGCCGGATCGGCCCGCCCGGCCGGTGCGACCGATGCGATGCACATAATCTTCGGCATGGATCGGCACATCGAAGTTGAACACGTGGCCAACGTCCGGAAGGTCAAGTCCTCGCGCTGCGACGTCAGAGGCAACCAGCAACTGTATTTCGCCGTCGCGGAAGCTCTGCAGCATGGTTGTGCGCGAACGCTGATCCATATCGCCGTGCAGGGCGCCGACAGAGAAGCCGTGACGCTCTAGCGAGCGGAACAGGTCAGCCACGTCCTTCTTGCGATTGCAGAAGATGATGGCGTTCTTCAGGTCTTCCTGTTCCTTGATGAGATCGCGCAAGGTAGCGCGCTTCTCGTAGTCCTTGTTGTGGGCGGCGACGAGGCGCTGAGTTACGGTAGTTGCTGTCGAAGAGGGCAGCGAGACTTCGACACGTTCCGGATTCTGCAGGAAACGGTCGGCAAGCTTCTGGATCTCCGGCGGCATGGTAGCTGAGAAGAACAGGGTCTGGCGCGTGAACGGGATCATCTTAGCGATCCGCTCAATATCCGGAATAAAGCCCATGTCGAGCATACGGTCAGCTTCGTCGATGACGAGAATTTCCACTCCGGTCATGAGCAGCTTGCCGCGCTCGCAGTGGTCGAGCAGCCGGCCAGGTGTGCAAATCAGCACGTCCGCACCCCGTTCGAGCTTGCGGTTCTGCTCCTCAAAGGAGACGCCGCCGATCAGCAGGGCTACGTTGAGCTTGTGGTTCTTGCCGTACTTCTCGAAGTTCTCCGCGACCTGGGCCGCGAGTTCGCGGGTCGGCTCCAGGATGAGCGTGCGCGGCATCCGGGCGCGGGCGCGGCCCTTCTCCAGAAGGGTCAGCATGGGCAGGACGAACGACGCCGTCTTTCCCGTTCCTGTTTGAGCGATGCCGCAGATATCACGGCGCTGCAGCGCGTGCGGAATCGCACCCAGCTGAATTGGCGTCGGTGTGGTATAGCCGGCGTCGGTGACGGCAGAGAGGACTTTCTGGCTCAGGCCAAGATCAGCAAATGTAGTCAAAGGGAAATCTGTTTCCGTTCCGGTTCTTCATAGAACACACTGGTCGGCGCACAGCGCGTGCCCAACATCTGGCGGCGAAATAAGGGTAAAAGACCGGAAAGTCAAGGAAACACGGGAGGTTTGCTGCAAGCGTGGTGAATGCGCGTGCTTAAGATGCAGCCAAGGGCGAAACTGAAATCCTGTCAGTTAAGATAGCTGGTCAACTTCATGCCCGCATTGAGAAAGTGCACGGGGTCTACGGCCTGACCGTTTCGCCGAACCTCGTAATGAACGTGGGGTCCGGTGGATCGGCCGGTGGTTCCGGCACGGCCGATCACGTCTCCCGCGGAAACCCGGTCGCCCTTCTTGACGAGCAGCTTGGAAAGATGGCCGAAGCGCGTGGTGATACCGTGGCCGTGGTCGATCTCGACCAGATTTCCGTAACCGCCCGAATATTCGGCTGCGATCACTGTGCCGGCACCGGTGCTGACGACCTTTGCGCCGGTCGACGCCTGGAAATCGATTCCTGCATGAAAGGCGAGTTGCCCGAGGAACGGGTCTATGCGATTGCCGTAGCGACTGGTGATCGACTTTCCGGGGGCCGGATTGCCGTAGGGCAGGGCGAGGGCTGTGCCGCGAAGGGTCTCCAGCCGGTTCAGGGCGGCGTCGAGTTCCTCGATCGAAGTCTCGAATGGATCGCTAAGGGGCTCCGGTTCGACGAAGGGCCCGCCCAATCCCGTGTCGCCATCGTTCACAAGGGCATCCACGTCGATGCCGGTCCGCTTCATGATTCTGGCGATTTGGGATGCAGTTTCGGATGCGTCGACAGTCAGCGCCTCTATGCTGGCCAACTGGTTCTGTTCAAGGAGCTGCAGCGACTGCGACATGTCGGCGAACATGCGATCGGCCCTTTCCGATCGACCTTCCCGCAAGGGCGCATAGGCAAGTGTGGGAACATTGTCGGGGAGAGTAGTCTCGTCTTTGCCGAGAAGAGCGAGAATCGCGTCACTTGCTTGTCCAAGAGATGCTTCGCGCTCGTCTTTGGGAGGTTTGACTGAGACCGGTGGCGTCGTGAGCCCGACTTCCGCGGCCCGATCGAATAGATCGCCTAACTTTCCATGCCGGGAGAATAGCGCGTTCTGCTGTTCCAGGAGCTTCTGCACCTTCTGATCGATCAGCTGCTGGTCCATCATTCGCCGGGAGGTGACCCGGTCGAGCTGTGCCCTGAGGACGGATATGCGATCCTCATAGTCACGCTGCATGCGATTCTGCCGTGCCAGCGTCGCGTTGATGAGGTCGTCCCGAAGGACGAGGTATCCCGTTGCCGCCAGATAGCCAAGCGTGAAGACTGCGAGAAAGATTGCCGCAGCCGCCGTCATCCAGGGACGAATGGTCACGTGGCGTACCTTTTCGCCACTGGCAAGGATCAAGACGTGCTCGACCTTCTTGCGACCAAATGCTTTTCTGTTTCCGGAAACTACCAAGACGCTGCCCCACCATCCGACCCAAGGTCATCCGATGGCGGGATTACACCCGGTTAAGGTTAATGGACCGTTGACTGTGGGACGTTGAAGAGAGGTGCCGGCTCAGTCGCCTCTGAGCGATTTGAGCACCTCTTCCGCATGACCCGCGACCTTTACCTTGGGCCAGACGGCGCGGATGCGGCCGTCATCCCCTATGAGAAAGGTGGCGCGCTCGACGCCCATATAGCTGCGTCCATACATGCTTTTCTGCACCCAGACGCCATAGGCCTCTGATGTCCGACTTTCCTCGTCAGACGCGAGGATGACCCGCAGGCCATGTTTGGCCACGAACTTGTCGTGCCTCGAGACCGAATCGGGTGAAACCCCGATGATCGACGTATTCAACGCCTCAAACTCGGGGAGAAGGGCAGTGAAGGCAACCGCCTCCGCCGTGCAACCGGTAGTGTCGTCCTTCGGATAGAAGTACAGGACGACGTTCCGACCCCGAAAGTCGCGAAGGGAGATCGTGCCGCCGCCGTCACGCGGCAAGGTGAAATCTGGGGCATGGTCGCCGATACTCAGCTTCGTCATGATCGTCCTTTCTTTTGCCAGCATTATGAATCATCAGGCGCTCGTTCGTGTATACTAGTTCGACCGGAAAACAGATCAGTCACCGGCAAGAAGGTAGGCATACTCTCTGATGTCGGAAATCCGGGGCGAAAAGGTCAGCTTCAACAAGAAGGACATAACGCCGCTCGATCGTCTTCCATCCGCCCAGGCGGAGGATGCCATCATCGTCCACTGTCCGCCGCCCCGATCGCGAGTGCGCCGGATCGGTCGGACGCTCGTTCTCTTGGCAATGCTCGTTCTGACGGCGATCGGCAGTTCCATTTTCGCCATCGAGGGTGGGATCGTCGACGGCACGCTCTCTGCCCGAGCTACGAACGCTCTGAACGATGCGATAGGCCCTCGCTACGCGGCCTCGGTCGGGTCAGCCGCGATCCGATTCGATTCCGACTTCCGCCTAGCGATCGAAGCACGGGACGTGGATATCATCGAGCAGGCGACCGGCGCGCGCCTCACCAGAACTGCGGCGATGCGCATGGCCATCGATCCGCTGGCACTGCTGGCCGGTCGTGTTTCTATCAGGCACATGGAGGCCGATGGAATCCATGTGGATACGGGGGCATTGCCCTCGGGCGAGCCGATGGCGCTGTCGCAAGTGCGGGTTGACAAGCTGCCTGACCTTCTGGAGCAGGCGTTCCAGAGACTGGACGAGGCCAGAGGTCTGATGGCGCGGACTGGAACCCGATCCATCAGGATATCTGGTGTCGAGGTTCTGCTGCCTGCGGGCCCGGGGCGCAGTCCGCTGACCTTGCAGGTCGATGAACTGGATCTCGCACATTCGGACCCCGGCGAGATCGCTGTAACGGGAGAAGTCCGTCTTGACGGGCAGCCCGCCGCCTTGATTGCCCGCGCGTCGGTGGTGGATGGGGTCACCTCAGCACTCTCTGCGACACTGAGCGAGCTCGAGGTCACGCCCTTCCTGCTGAGACGAGCGGATGACGGCGCCGCTCGTGACGGCGTGCAAGGTACGGTCGACGTCGATCTCTCGGCAGTCAGGGCACGTGAATCCACACCTCCGGCAATCACTGCCACAGTGCGAAACTCGCCCGGGCTCTTCTACTTCGATGGAATAGAGCAGGAATTGTCCGGCGGCGCGATCAATGCTGCCTATGACTTCTCGAAGCATTCACTCGAATTGCTCCAGTCGGAAATCCGGTTCGGGCCGACAGTCGTCCCGTTCGTCGGTGCCGTCATCGACCTCAATCGACTTGTGCCGGGGGAAACCCGCCCCGGCTTCGGTATCAATCTGCTGGTCAGCGGTGGGCGGGCGGTTGCCGAAGGTTCCGCCGAAGAACCGACGACCTTCGATCTGCGCGCCGGGGGGCACTACCTTGCCGTGGAGCGGGAACTGCAGTTCGACGACATGCTGGTATCGAGTCCCCAAGGAACCATGGCCGGCTCACTCAAGGTCCGCTTTGGGGATGAATCGCCGGAGATCAGCTTCGGCGCACGGTTGCCGAGCATGCAGGTCACGGGCGTGAAGCAGCTATGGCCGTTCTGGATGGCCCGCAAGGCGCGGGAATGGGCGACCCAGAACATGTTCGGCGGTACGGTCACGAATGGATCGCTGGCGGTGTTTATCCCTGCCGGAAGGATGAAAGGACCGGGTCATCCGCTGGAACTGGACGATGATGAATTGCAGATCAGCTTCGCCATCGACGACGCCCGAATGAACCTGCCAGGCCAGATCCCGCCGCTCCGGGATGTTGAAGGTCGTTTCGACCTGCGTGGCGAGGTCATGAACGTCGATATCGCTTCCGCCGCCTCCTACTTTCCCTCGGGCAGGTCAGTCGCCGTCCGCGACTCGCGCTTTGTGCTGCCTTCGACCTATGCAAAGCCCTTGATGGGCGACCTGTCGCTTCAGGTCTTGGGGGCCGCCGACGCGATTGCCGAGCTCGCAGACTTCCCGCCGTTGAATGCGCTGAAGGATACCGACTTCGCTCCGGAGGACTTCTCAGGATCTGCAAGTGCAAAAGTGACGGCTCAGTTCGGGTTGATCTCTGAGCACCAGCCACCCGAGTCGACATGGAATACCGAAATTCAATTGAACGACGTAAACGTTGCGCAGGAGTTCTCCGGGCGATCAGTCAGCGACGTATCTGGCGTCCTTAAGGTCGATCCTCAGGCGGCCCGCCTCGAGGCGAAGGCTGCCATCGACGGCGTGCCTGCGGAGATCGCACTGGTTGAGCCTGTCGGGACGCGATCGATGGTGGCCAGGGAGCGGGTGGTCACGGCAACGCTCAACAACGCTCAGCGCGACGTGTTGACGCCGGGCCTCGACGACATCGTCGATGGGTCGATGAAGGCCGAAGTGCGCCTGCTCGAAAACGATCGACAGAGCCTCAAGCTTGACCTGACGAACGCCACGCTGTCTGTCCCCGGAATAGGCTGGAGCAAGGGAAGTGGCATTCCGGCGCGGGCCACGTTCGATGTCGTGAAGGACGGAGAGACTGACCGGGTCGAGAACTTCGAACTGAGCGGCGAAGGGTTTGGCGCGCAAGGAAGCCTTTCCCTGCAGGATGGCGCGCTACAGACGGCTCAGTTTTCCAGGATGCGACTGTCGCCGAGCGACGACTTCGCCGCCAGCGTGAAGCGACAACGTGGGGGGCTGCAGGTGACGGTGACCGGTTCATCAGCCGACATGCGGCCCGTGCTTCGCCAGCTGCGTTCATCGAGTCGCTCAGACGATGGCGGGGACATGGACGTCACGGTGGAGCTGAAACTCGACCAGGCGATAGGCTTCAACGACGAGAGGCTTCAAAACGTATCGATGCTGTTTTCCGCCGCTGGCGGGACTGTCTCGGCGGCTGATCTCTCGGCGGTCACGAGCACTGGCGAAGCGGTCGTCAGCCGCATGCAGCAAGGGAACACGATTTCACTGACCAGTGGTGATGCGGGCGCCGTTGCGCGTTTTGCCAATCTCTATAACAGGATGCGCGGCGGCCTGTTGAACCTCACACTGAGGGCGCAGGAAGGACGCATCTGGAGCGGCTCGATCGACATTCGCAACTTTGGTTTGGTGAACGAAGAGAAGCTGCAGTCTCTCGTGTCTACGCCGGTCGGCAAGGACGGGCGCAGCCTGAATGCTGCGGTGAAGCGTGATATCGACATCAGTTCCGCCCGCTTCCAGCGTGGTTTCGCGAGGATCGTCTACCGCGACAGCGTGCTTGCGGTGGAGAACGGGATCGTCCGCGGCGAGCAGATCGGTGCAAGCTTCCAGGGCGTGGTACGTGATGCTGCAGGCAACACCGATCTCACCGGCACCTTCATGCCCGCCTATGGGCTGAACCGACTGTTTGGTGAACTGCCGATCATCGGCGCCATCCTCGGGAATGGGCGCGACCGCGGTCTGATCGGGATCACGTTCAAGCTGGAGGGGCCATTCGCGGAGCCGCGACTGACGATCAATCCGCTGTCGATCATTGCACCAGGCATTTTCCGGCAGATCTTCGAATTCCAGTAGAGCGGGAAAGACCCGGCGCGCGGGCCGGGCCTGTTCCAGATGCTCCGCCTCCTGCGGATCAGGCCGGGCGGACGAGGATGTGCTTCTTCTTGCCAAGCGAGAGCTTGATGACGCCCGCTTCCGTGACATCGGAGCTGCCGATCATCGTGCGTTCGTCAGCAACCGGCCGGTCGTTGATCTTCACCGCGCCGCCCTGCACATGCCGGCGCGCTTCGCCGTTCGAAGCCGCCAGGCCAGCCCGTACCATCAGCGCAAGGAGGCCTGTCCTCGCTTCGATTTCAGCGGTGGGTATCTCCACAGTTGGCAGATTTTCGGCCAATGCGCCTTCCTCGAAGGTCTTGCGGGCGGTCTCGGCTGCCTCCTCGGCTGCCTGCCGACCATGCAGCATGGCGGTGATTTCAGTTGCGAGGATCTTCTTGACCTCGTTGATTTCCGTCCCGCCAAGCGCCGAAAGCCTGGCGATTTCGTCCATCGGCAGCGTCGTGTACAGCTTGAGGAACCGAGCGACATCGGCGTCCTCCGTATTGCGCCAGTACTGCCAGAAGTCGTAGGCGGACAGCATGTCGGGGTTCAGCCAGACCGCGCCGTTAATGGACTTGCCCATCTTGGCGCCCGAGGAGGTGGTCAGCAACGGCGAGGTCAGCGCGTAGAGCTGCGGCGTCCCCATCCGGTGACCGAGGTCGATGCCGTTGATGATGTTGCCCCACTGGTCCGATCCGCCCATCTGCAGCCGGCATCCGTAGCGCTTGTTCAACTCTACGAAGTCGTAGGCCTGGAGGATCATGTAATTGAATTCAAGGAATGACAGCGACTGCTCTCGGTCGAGGCGCGTTTTCACGCTGTCGAAGGACAACATGCGGTTGACGGAGAAATGGCGTCCGACATCGCGCAGGAACTCGAGGTAGTTCAGCTCGCGAAGCCATTCGGCATTGTTCACCATGAGGGCACCGCCCTTGGGGCCCTTGTCATAGTCGAGGTAGTTGGAGAACACCCGCTTGATCGACGCGATATTGCTCTCGATCGTGTCGATGGTCATCAGCTGGCGTGCTTCCTCCTTGAAGGAAGGATCGCCGACCATGCCGGTGCCGCCACCCATAAGGGAAATGGGCTGGTGACCTATTGCCTGTAGCCAGTGCAGCATCATGATCTGGATGAGCCCGCCGGCATGCAGACTGGGAGCGGTCGGGTCGAAGCCGATATAGGCCGTCACGCTCTCCTTCGCGAGCAGGTCATCGAGGCCGCTTTCATCGGAAACCTGATGGATGAAGCCGCGCTCATGCATGGTGCGGAGGAAATCGGACTTGAAGCTGGACATGACGTTCTCTGAAAGGAATTCCGGATACGCGCGGGCCTCTACCACTGTTTTCGCGCATAATCACTCCAAAATTGATTCTGGATGCCATCAATGGACGGGATGAAAACAGCAATCGGCCTCATGAGCGGGACATCGATGGATGGCATCGATATTGCCCTCTTGCATACAGATGGCGGACGTCGCGTGGAGCGTGGAGCCTTCCTTGGCATTCCCTACGAGAACGCATTCCGCCAGAGGCTCAAGCAGGCGCTGGAGGACGCGAGGGTGGCCCGTTTCCGCGACGACCGCCCCGGGTGTCTCTTGAGCGTTGAAGATGAGTTGACGCGTCGGCATGCTGAAGCAGTTGAAAAGTTCCTGCAGCTCAATGGACTCTCGGCTTCCGAGATCGATGTCATCGGCTTCCATGGGCAGACCGTGCTGCATCGGCCCGAGCAGAGGCTGACGATCCAGTTGGGTGACGGTCAATGCCTGGCCGACCTGACCCGCATACCCGTTGTCTTCGACATGCGCGCAAACGACATGGCCCATGGCGGGCAGGGGGCCCCCCTGGTGCCCGCCTATCACGCCGCCCTTGCGGAAGGGCTTCAGCTTCCGGAGTGGCCCGTCTGCTTTGTGAACATTGGCGGCATCTCCAATCTCACCTTCATCGGCACCGACGGCGAAATCGTCGCCTACGACAGCGGACCTGGAAACAGTCTGATCGACCAGTGGGTGGACGCGAATGCGGGCGTCCCCTACGATCAGGGTGGGCTGATTGCCTCCGAGGGCCAGATCGACCATGACCTGGCGGGGACTTATCTCTCGCAGCCATTCTTCACGGACAAGCGGCGCCGTTCCCTGGACCGAAACGACTTCCTCCCGCCGGCCGGCCATCAGGTGGAACTGGCTGATGGGGCCAGGACGCTCGCCTATGTGGCTGCGGCATCAATCATCCAGTCGTCCAAGCACCTGCCTGAGCCGCCCGGCTTGTATGTCGTCTGTGGGGGCGGACGCCTTAACGAGGTGCTCATGGCGGATCTTCGCGAACTCGCTGGCGAACGCGACGCCCGCGTTGCCACCGCGGAGGAAGCAGGGCTGGACGGTGACGCGATGGAAGCGGAAGCCTGGGCCTATCTGGCTGTCCGGAGCATGAAGGGCTTGCCCTTGACCTTTCCTGGGACAACCGGGGTGCCAAGTCCCATGAAGGGCGGGTTGGTGGCATCGCCCTCAACGTGATGATGTTAATCTTTTGTCGTTACTAACAGTTGTGTTTGCGATGCAAAAGCGCGCCCACTGCGCGACTGTTCAACAAGCTGGTCCACTATGTCTGCTGCCGCGTTATTTCTTTGGGTCAATTTCCTCATCGGTGTGTGTTTCAGTGCGGTTTTCGCAGTGGTCTCCATTTACAGCCGCTGGCGCTCGTCCGCTCTTCTATTCTCCGGCGGCCTGTTCATCGCGTCGTTGACGATGATCTCCGAACTCGGCGTGGCCTATGCCAGTAATCCCGCACCCTGGTCCTTTGCTGTCTATGGAACCGTGCTGGCCGGGCTCGTGCTGCTACATTGGGGCGTCTCCCTCCTCTACGATCGGCCTTTCTCGGTACGGGCCGCTCTGGCAATCTTTCTCTTGGGCATGGCCGGGTATCTTATGGTGCGAGAAGTCCCGCGGACGTGGTGGGGGTACGGTTTCGTCTATCAGGGTCCCTATGCGGTGGTCACGTTCTCGGCCGCAATCACTGTCTTCCTCTCAGATCGTAAGACGGCGATGGACAAGGCGCTCGGTTTCGTCCTGGCATTCAGCGGGGCGCATTTCCTGGTCAAGGCGACCCTTGCGGCCCTGATGGGCCCGGGCGCGACCCCAAGTGCTTATATATCCACGTCCTATGCCGTGATGTCGCAGAGCATAACGGCAGTCCTGATCGTTGCCGTGGGGCTGATGCTGCTCGCTGTTCTGACGCTGGACATCATGGCAGTGGAGCGGGGCCATGCAGAACATGACAGCCTGTCCGGGCTCGCCAACCGCAGAGGCCTTGATAAAGCGGCGAAGAGGATGGTCGACAGTTCCGGCGATCGTCAGCATGCCGTCATCCTGTGCGACATCGATCATTTCAAGTCGATCAACGACAGCTATGGCCACCACGCCGGCGATATGGTCATCAGTGCCTTCGCGAGGATGATCACGACGCTTGCCGGAACCGGTGCGATCGTCGCGCGCATTGGCGGAGAAGAATTCGCGGTCCTGCTACCCGGGACGTCTCCGGCCATCGCCGTTGCCGTTGCAGATACATTGAGGATCGGTACCCGCAAGATGACGGTACCCGGTCTGCCCGGCGGTTCTGTCGTAACCGCCAGCTTCGGTGTCGCGGCTCTGCCTGCGAACGGTGACCTGGAGACTGCATTGCGCCAGGCGGATGCCGCGCTGTACGATGCCAAGCGAGGCGGCCGGGATCGTGTCCATCAGGCGCGCAGTCTGGCCGCTTGAACGCCTGGCAGCAGGTACCACCCCGCAATGGCTCTGAACGCGAACGGCCGCCCGTTACGGCGGCCGCTAAAGCTCGCAGTGCTGTTCGGCTTACCTTATCCGTTTGGCAGCAGGTTCAGGCACCAGATCGCCTTCGAGGCGGCGGTCGAGATAATCCTCGCACTCCGCCAGCAAATGGTCGACCTGACCATTGAAGAAGTGGTTCGCACCTTCCACCGTCTTGTGCGTGATCAGGATGCCCTTCTGGGTCTTCAGTTTGTCGACCAGACCCAGGACGTCCTTTTCGGGCGCCACCTTGTCGGCATTGCCATGAATGATCAGGCCGGACGAGGGGCAGGGCGCCAGGAAGGAAAAATCGTAGATATTCGGCTGTGGCGCGATCGACATGAAACCTTCGATTTCGGGGCGGCGCATGAGAAGCTGCATCCCGATCCACGCGCCGAAGGAATAACCGGCGACCCAGCAGCTCTTGGAGTCCGGATGAAGGCTCTGGACCCAATCGAGAGCGGATGCCGCGTCCGAAAGCTCGCCTGCGCCGTGGTCGAACTCTCCCTGGCTGCGTCCGATGCCACGAAAATTGAACCGAAGCGTCGTGAAGCCGCGCTTCTGGAACATGTAGAAGAGCTGGTAGACGATCTGGTTGTTCATCGTGCCGCCGAACTGCGGATGCGGATGCAGGATGATGGCGATCGGTGCGCTTTTTTCCTTGGAAGGCTGGTAGCGGCCTTCCAGTCGACCTGCGGGGCCGTTGAAGATGACTTCGGGCATTGGTACTCCGGTCACGTGTTCTGGTCGGGCACTGAGCGTCAAGTAAGACTTGACGAAGCCGGTCAGCTTTTCTAGAACTCAGTTTAGAACCATTCGAAACTTGGGCCGCCTCATGGCCGGCTGACGTCTCTTACGGCAAGGCTGTTTTGAATTTCAAGAAAAATGCGGCTGCTCCGGCGCTGCGCTGAGTTGACCGGGTATCTAGGAAGGAAAACGGGTCGGGCAATGGCTTTGGCACGGGTGTACATGGACTGGAACGCGACCGCTCCGCTCATGGATGAAGCGCGGCAGGCGATGGTCGACACGTTTGCACTTCCCGGCAATGCTTCCTCCGTCCACGCCGAAGGCCGGGCGGCTCGTGCGGCTGTCGAAAAGTCCCGGCGTCATGTTGCCGCTCTTGTCGGGGCGGAGCCCGCCCATGTGATCTTCACGAGCGGTGCGACCGAAGCGATCAATCATGTGTTGACACCTGATTTCCGTATGGGGCGCTCACCGCTCAAGGTAAGCCGCCTCTATGCTTCGGCGATCGAGCACTCAGCCGTCCGCGAAGGCGGACGGTTCGCCCCGGAGCAGATAAGCC
The DNA here is from genome assembly GCF_902502825.2 of Pseudorhizobium flavum. Next base: position 1,918,432 of record NZ_LR723670.1, on the reverse strand, counting down.
GGTTCGCCGCCACGCGCTCAGGTGTCGTGGATCTCGAGGCCCTGGAACAGGCGCTGGCAGGCCACGATCGGTCAGCCGGTCTGCCCATGGTGGCGTTGATGCTGGTCAACAACGAGACCGGCGTCATCCAGCCTGTTTCCGAAGCTGCGCAGATCGTGCATCGGTATGGCGGGCTTCTCATCGTGGACGCGGTCCAGGCTGTTGGTCGCATACCGGTGGATATTGCTGCTCTCGATGCGGATTTCCTGATCCTCACATCCCACAAGATCGGCGGCCCGAAGGGGGTGGGGGCCTTGGTGGCGCGGGGTGAGGCCCTGATGCCGGAGCCTCTCATCCGGGGCGGCGGCCAGGAGAAGGGTCACCGGTCGGGGACAGAGAATTTCCACGCGATCATTGGCTTCGCGGCTGCGGCTGAAGCAGCACTTGAAGGATTAGGCGAGCGAAATTCTCTAATCCCCCGTTTGCGGGATGATCTGGAGGCTGGAATGCTTGCCGCAGCGCCGGACGTCATCATCCATGGGCGTGACGTCGACCGGGTCGCCAATACCTGCTTTTTCAGCCTCCCGGGCTTGAAGTCGGAAACAGGGCAGATCGCTTTTGATCTCGAAGGAGTTGCGATCTCGGCAGGCTCCGCGTGCTCCTCCGGAAAGGTGGGGCAGAGCCAGGTGCTGACGGCCATGGGATTCGACAACGAGATCGGAGGCCTGCGGATTTCCATTGGGCCCAAGACCACCCGAGATGACATTGCAGCGACGCTTGCTGCGTTCAAGAAGATTTCCGACCGGCGACGTCCGGCAGGAGAGGCTGCCTAGCAGCAATAAACTTGCGGAAAGGCAACTTTCCGCTTGCCGCGAGGTGTGAAACGCGCCTTTTGGCAACTACATAAAGGCGGAACTTCCCGTCCGAACAAAGAGGCGCCGGCTCGACTGCCGGCTGACAGTTGGAGAACGCGCATGCCTGCCGTCCAGGAGACAATCGATCAGGTCCGTGGGATCGACATCGATCAGTACAAATACGGCTTCGAGACCGTTATCGAAGTGGACAAGGCCCCGAAAGGTCTTTCCGAAGACATCATCCGCTTCATCTCGGCCAAGAAGCAGGAGCCGGAATGGATGCTGGAATGGCGTCTCGACGCCTATCGCCGCTGGCTGACCATGGAAGAGCCGACCTGGGCACGCGTCGACTATCCGAAGATCGACTTCAACGATATCTACTATTATGCGGCGCCGAAGAACCTGACGGGGCCGACGTCGCTGGATGAAGTCGATCCGGAACTCCTGCGCACCTATGAAAAGCTCGGTATCCCGCTCCGCGAGCAGGAAATCCTGGCCGGCGTGAAGACCTCCAAGGTCGCCGTCGATGCTGTCTTCGACTCCGTCTCGGTCGTGACCACCTTCCGGAAGGAACTTGAGAAAGCCGGCGTGATCTTCATGTCGATCTCCGAGGCCATCCGCGAGCATCCAGAGCTCATCAAGAAGTATCTGGGCTCGGTGGTTCCGACCACTGACAACTACTATGCGACGTTGAACGCCGCCGTATTCACCGATGGATCCTTCGTCTTCGTCCCGAAGGGTGTCCGTTGCCCGATGGAGCTGTCGACCTATTTCCGCATCAACGAGAAGAACACCGGCCAGTTTGAGCGCACGCTGATCATCGTCGAAGAAGGCGGCTACGTTTCTTATCTCGAGGGCTGCACGGCGCCGCAGCGTGACGAGAACCAGCTGCACGCGGCTGTTGTCGAACTCGTTGCGCTGGATGATGCAGAGATCAAGTATTCGACGGTGCAGAACTGGTTCCCTGGCGATGCCCAGGGCAAGGGCGGCATCTATAACTTCGTCACCAAGCGTGGCGATTGCCGCGGCGCTCGCTCCAAGATCTCCTGGACACAGGTCGAGACCGGTTCGGCGATCACGTGGAAGTATCCGAGCTGCATCCTGCGTGGCGACGACAGCCGCGGCGAGTTCTACTCGATCGCTGTCTCCAACGGCCACCAGCAGATCGACTCCGGTACGAAGATGATCCACCTCGGCAAGAACACGTCGAGCCGCATCATCTCGAAGGGGATTTCCGCCGGTAAGTCGCAGAACACCTATCGCGGCCAGGTCTCGATCCATCGTCGCGCCGAGAATGCCCGCAACTTCACCAATTGCGATTCGCTGCTGATCGGCGACAAGTGCGGCGCGCACACGGTGCCCTACATCGAGGTGAAGAATGCGTCCGGGCAGGTGGAGCACGAGGCGACGACCTCCAAGATTTCCGAGGACCAGAAGTTCTACGTCATGCAGCGCGGCATCCCGGAAGAGGAGGCGATCGCGCTCATCGTCAACGGCTTCGTCAAGGACGTTATCCAGGAGCTGCCGATGGAATTCGCCGTCGAGGCGCAGAAGCTGATCGGCATTTCGCTCGAAGGTTCTGTGGGCTGACGCCACCAATTCGCAATCTACGTGCGCTGCACGCAACGATGTTTGTCCGAGAGGATTTGTAAATGCTTGAGATCAAGAACCTGCACGCCCGCATCGCCGAAGACGGCACCGAGATCATCCGCGGCCTGAACCTGTCCGTAAAGCCGGGTGAGGTCGCAGCCATCATGGGGCCGAACGGCTCGGGCAAGTCGACCTTGTCCTATATCCTCTCCGGCCGCGAAGACTACGAAGTCACCGAGGGTGACATCCTCTACAACGGCGAGAGCATTCTCGAACTCGACCCGGCGGAGCGCGCCTCCAAGGGCATCTTCCTCGCTTTCCAGTACCCGGTCGAGATCCCGGGCGTTGCCACCATGCAGTTCCTCAAGATCGCGATGAACGAGCAGCGCAAGGCGCGTGGCGAAGAAGAACTCACGACCCCGGAATTCATGCGTCGGGTCAAGGAAGCCGCTGGCGAGTTGAAGATCGATCCTGCAATGCTGCGCCGGCCGTTGAACGTCGGCTTCTCGGGTGGCGAGAAGAAGCGCGCGGAAATCCTGCAGATGGCGCTGCTCGAGCCGAAGCTCTGCATCCTGGATGAGACCGATTCCGGCCTCGATATCGATGCGCTGAAGATCGTTGCGGATGGCGTCAATGCGCTGAAGTCCCCCGATCGCGCCGTGATCGTCATCACGCACTACCAGCGCCTGCTCGAATACATCGTCCCGGACACGGTCCACGTGCTCTACAAGGGCCAGGTCATCCGCTCCGGAGACAAGAACCTGGCGCTCGAACTCGAAGCCAATGGCTATGCAGACATCATCGGGGAAGCTGCCTGAACCCCCGGGAAGGATGTAGACATGAACATTCAGATGACCAATCGCCTGACGGCAGCCGAAACGGCGCTGATCGAGGCCTACAACGAACAGATGGGGAGCCTGCCGGGCAACGGTGCTGTTGCGGGTACCCGCGACCGTCTGCTGGACGACTTGAAGACGTCCGGGCTCCCGACGCGCCGGGTCGAATCCTGGCACTACACGGACCTGCGCACGCTGCTGCGCGCTGTGCCGGCCGCGAACGTGGTGGCGCCGACGATTGAACCCGTTGCTTCGCTCATTGAAGGCGCACAAGTATTGCCGGTCCTTCAGGGTGCTGCCGCGCCGTCCGTTATCGTCGAGGGCGCCGAGGTTTCCAGTTTTGCCGACACCCTCGTCAGCGGTGCGGCCGCGCAATCGCTCACGGCCCGCGACAAGGACGACGCGATCGGCAAGATCAACGGCAGCTTTGTCCGCGACGGTTACCAGATCAATGTGCCGGCCGGCGCAACGGTAGAAGCGCCGATCGAGCTGCAGGCGCTGCACGGGGCAGGGCAGGTTCATACCCGCTTCCCGGTGACGTTCGGCGCGGGTTCCCGGGCGACGATCATCGAACGTCACCGCTCGGTGACTGGTGACGCCGCCTTCGTATCCTCCATCAGCGACCTGACACTGGAAGAGGGCGCCGACGTGGTTTGGGTGATCCTGCAGGAACAGGGCGCCGATGACACGCATCTCGGCCAGATCCGCGTGCGCTTTGCAGCCGAAGCGAAGCTGAAGCTCTTCGTCGTCAATGTCGGCGGCAAGCTGGTGCGACAGGAACTGCGGATCGACGTCGAGGGCGAGGGCAGCGAACTGACCCTCCGCGGCGTCAATCTCCTCGGCCAGGAAACCCACACGGACGTCACGCTGGTGCTCGGCCACAACGTGCCGCACACCAGTTCGACCGAGATCATCCGCAACGTGGTCTTTGATCGCGCCAAGGGCGTCTTCCAAGGCATGATTCGCGTCGCGCCTGACGCCCAGAAGACCGATGCCAAGATGGCTTGCAACACGCTCCTGCTGACGGACGACGGCGAGTTTTCCGTGAAGCCCGAGTTGGAGATCTTCGCCGACGACGTGGTCTGCGGCCACGGTGCGACCGTCACGGACATCGACAAGAACCAACTCTACTATCTGCGCTCGCGCGGGATCCCGGAGAACGTGGCACGGGCCATGCTGGTCAATGCCTTCGTCGCCGAGATTGTCGAGGAACTCGAGGACGAAAAGCTGGTCGAGGCGCTGGAAAGCGTCATCTCGACTTGGCTGGAAAAGCACGCCTGACCATGGACCAGATCACGCCAGCGACAGAATACGATGTCGAAGCCATTCGCCGGGATTTTCCGATCCTGTCGCGGGAGGTCTACGGCAAGCCTCTGGTGTATCTGGACAATGGCGCCTCGGCCCAGAAGCCGCAGGTCGTGATCGACGCGATAGCACACGCCTATTCGCAGGAATATGCAAATGTCCATCGCGGCCTGCACTTCTTGTCGAACGCGGCGACGGATGCCTATGAAGGCGCTCGCGAGAAGGTAAGACGGTTCCTCAACGCTCCATCGGTGGACGACATCGTCTTCACGAAGTCCTCCACTGAGGCCATCAATACGGTGGCGTATGGCTGGGGGATGCCGAAGATCGGCGAGGACGACGAGATCGTCATCACCATCATGGAGCACCACTCCAACATCGTGCCGTGGCATTTCCTCCGGGAGCGACAGGGCGCGAAGCTGGTCTGGGTGCCGGTCGATGAGGACGGCGCCTTCCACATCGAGGACTTCGAGAAGTCGCTGACGGACAAGACCAAGCTGGTCGCTGTCACCCATATGTCGAACGCCCTGGGCACGGTGGTGCCCGTCAAGGAGGTCTGCCGTATCGCCCATGATCGCGGTATTCCGGTCTTGATCGACGGTAGCCAGGGCGCGGTTCACATGCCGGTGGACGTCCAGGACATCGACTGCGACTGGTACGTGATGACCGGCCACAAGCTCTACGGGCCCTCCGGCATCGGTGTGCTCTACGGCAAGAAGGAACGGCTGCAGGAGATGCGGCCTTTCCAGGGCGGCGGCGAGATGATCGTCGACGTCAGCGAAGACGAGATCACCTACAACGATCCGCCGCATCGGTTTGAAGCGGGAACGCCCCCGATCGTCCAGGCGATCGGGCTGGGCTACGCGCTCGACTACATTGACGCCATCGGTCGCGAAGCGATTGCGAAGCATGAAGCCGATCTGGCGGCTTACGCTGCCGAACGGCTGCGGGCGATCAATTCGCTGCGGATCATCGGCAATGCACCGGGGAAGGGCGCAATCTTCTCGTTCGAACTCGCCGGCATTCATGCCCATGACGTCTCGATGGTCATCGATCGCCGAGGCGTCGCCGTTCGTGCCGGTACCCATTGCGCCATGCCGCTCTTAAAGCGGTTCGGCGTTACCTCCACATGCCGCGCATCGTTCGGCATGTACAATACACGTGCCGAGGTCGACGCTCTCGCAGATGCGCTCGACTACGCCCGTACATTCTTTGCCTGAGGACCTTGCCATGGCCGTGGAAGACAGCGAACTGAAGTGGGATGCCCGCGAAGGCATCGTCAAGTCGGCGATCCCGCAGGAAGAACTGGCGCGGCTTAGCGATGACATCATCGCCGCGCTGAAGACCGTTTATGATCCGGAAATTCCGGCGGACATCTTCGAGCTTGGACTGATCTACAAGATCGACATCGAGGACGATCGCATGGTCAAGATCGTCATGACCCTGACGGCCCCCGGCTGCCCCGTCGCCGGGGAGATGCCTGGCTGGGTGGAGAATGCGGTCGGAGCCGTGGAGGGTGTCTCAGGCGTCGAGGTCGAGATGACCTTCGATCCGCCGTGGACGCCGGAGCGGATGTCCGAGGAGGCCCAGGTCGCCGTCGGCTGGTATTGATCGCCTTACGGGCGGAACCTACATTGATCCAACAGCACCGGCCCTTGAAGCCGGGGATGGAAGGAGCACTGGCCCATGGGCTTTGCAGTAATGAGCATGACTGACGCCGCGGCCGACCGCGTTAAGGCGATCGTCGGGAACTCCGGTCCTGATGCAAAAGGCGTGCGCGTCGGCATCAAGAAGGGCGGTTGTGCCGGGATGGAGTACACAATCGATCTGGTCACGGAGCCGAATCCCAAGGACGACCTGATCGAGCACGCGGGTGCGCAAGTCTGGGTCGAGCCCTCTGCCGTCCTTTACCTCCTCGGCACCCAGATGGATTTCGAATCGACGAAGATGAGATCGGGCTTCACCTTCGTGAATCCGAACCAGACGTCGGCATGCGGCTGCGGCGAGTCAGTCGAATTGAAGCCGGCTGATCTGGCTGCATTGGCACGCGAGCGCGCCGAGCAGTCGCACGCAGGCTGAGCCGTCCTTCCGCTTCCTGCTGCGACTTTCTTCCAGCTTATTCATGGCGCAACGCGTCTATCGGGTTCATCTGCGCGGCGCGGCGGGCAGGGAAGTAGCCGAATACGACGCCGATCACGGCTGAAAAGGCGAAAGCGACGAGGATGATCGTCGGGCTGGTCACGAAGGGGACGTTCAGGAAGCCGACCACGCCATAGGCGAGGCCAAGTCCGGTCAGAATTCCCCCCACGCCTCCGAAGACCGAGAGCATGACCGCCTCGACCAGGAACTGCGTCAGCACCTGGCTTTCCAGCGCACCGATCGCCAAACGGATGCCGATCTCCCGGGTTCGCTCGGTCACCGAGACGAGCATGATGTTCATGATGCCGATACCCCCGACAAGCAGGCTGACGGCAGCCACCGCGCCGAGAAGCCCCGTCAGCAATGTCGTGGTACCGGTCATTGCCGCTGCCATCTGCGACATGTTCGCGACGGAAAAGTCATCATCGCGGCCGATTCCGATCCGGCGGCGCTCGCGCAGGAGGCTTTCGACATCGGCCTGCACCATGGCGGTGGAGACGCGATCCTGGGCCGAGAGGGTGATGCTGGAAATGGTGGTGGTGCCGCCGATACGCCGCTGGTGCAGCTTCAGCGGCATGATGATCGTCTCATCCTGATCTTCCCCCAGGCCCGACTGGCCCTTGGACGCAAGCAGCCCGACCACCGGGCATGCAATATTGCTGACACGGATTGTTTGCCCTACCGGATCAGCCGTGCCGAAAAGCTCGCGCCTCACCGTCTCTCCAATGAGACAGGCCGCCTGGCCTCGCTCCTCGCCGGGGAGGAAAACGCGCCCGGAGGCGAGGTCCCAGTCCTGTGCGATCAGGTAGTCGTTGGTGGTGCCGATGACGCTGGAGGAGCGGTTCTCTCCCCCTGCGATGATGGTGGCACTACCACGGTTGACGGGGGCGACAGCGCGCAACCCACTTACCTGGCTGCGGATAGCTTCGACGTCGCGGTCGTCAAACCGCTTTGCTTCCGTGCTCGCCCGGCCGGGACCCCACTGCCCTGGGCGGACGAACAGGGTATTGGTACCGAGCCGCGTCAGTTCTGCCTGCACCTGAGCCGTCGTGCCGTTGCCGATGGTGACCATCGCGATCACGGCCGCCACGCCGATGACCACGCCAAGGACGGTCAGGAAGGATCTCAGGAAGTTGCGTCGGATCGCTCTCAGGGCGAGCTTCGCCGTCTCAAGGAACATGCCGGGCCTCCCGAACATGGCTCTCATCGCTAGCCAGCCGGCCGTCCACGAAGCGGAGGAGGCGCCGGCCGTAGGCAGCGATGTCCTCTTCATGCGTGACCATGATGACCGTGATGTTCCGCTCGCGGTTCAAGCGGGAGATCAGATCCATTATCTCCCGGCTGGTCTTGGTGTCGAGATTGCCCGTAGGCTCGTCGGCAAGCAACACGGCGGGATCGGTGACGATCGCCCTGGCGATTGCCACCCGCTGCTGCTGGCCGCCGGAGAGTTCTTGAGTGGTGTGGCTTTCACGGCCCTGAAGGCCCACCTGCTCGAGCGCTTGCTGTGCGAGCTTGCGCCGCTCCCGCGCGGGCAGGCCGCGATAGACCAGCGGCAGTTCGACATTCTCGATCGCCGAGGTGCGCGCCAGGAGATTGAAACCCTGGAACACGAAGCCAAGCATGTGGCGACGCAGCAGAGTCAGTTGAGTCCGGGTAAAGTTGGCGGTCGGGATGCCCTGAAACAGGTACTCGCCGGAGGAGGGCACGTCCAGGCCTCCGACAATGTTCATGGCCGTGGACTTGCCGGAACCCGACGGACCCATGATCGACACAAACTCGCCTTTGCTGATGGCCAGGTTGACATGATCAAGTGCGCGGATCGTTGCCTCGCCGCGCCCGTAGAATTTGGAGACGTGCCGGAACTCGATGAAGGGTTGGTTGTCCATCGACTCCTCAACCGTTGCGGGCGGTCGCGTTGGTGATCACCAGATCGCCTTCCTCAAATTCGCCGGATCGCACGACCGTCGATTGTCCGTCGGAGGGTCCGGTTTCTAAAGTCACGCGCTGCGGCGTGCCGCCACGGAGAACCCATACGCTTCGCCCGGCTTCGTCACGCCCCGGCTGGCGCCCGCCTCCCATGCGTGGCGGGCGGAAAAGGCGGGTCAAGATACTTCCGCTGCTACCGGTGCGGACGGCCGGCGGACTATAGCGAAGGGCCGCATTCGGCACGAGCAGCGCGTCCTCCACCGACTCGACCACGATATCAGCTGTCGCCGTCATCCCCGGCCGCAGCAGAAGGTCGTCATTCTCGACGGTCAGGATCGCCTTGTAGGTGACGACATTGGAGACCGTTTCCGGCGCGAAGCGAACGGTCTGGATCCGGGCAGGGAAGTGCTGGTCCGGATAGGCATCCACGGCAAAGGTCGCCTCCTGTCCCTCGTCCACTTGCCCGACATCCGCCTCGTCGACCGCCACCTGCAACTCCATCTGCCGAAGGTCTCCGGCAATGGTGAAGAGGATTGGCGCATTGAGGGAGGAGGCGACGGTCTGGCCCGGTTCCACATCCCGCGTCAGGATCACGCCATCGATCGGTGAGATGATCTTGGACTTGCCGAGGTTCACCTCAGCCAGGCGCAGGCTTGCTTCGGCGGACTGGACCGATGCCTCGCTGACTGCCTTGGCGGCAATCGCGGCCTCATGGGCGAAGCGGGCCGAGTCAAGGTCCTGCCGGCTGCTGATGTTGCGATCGGCAAGCGCTGTCAGTCTATCGAGGGTTGTCTTCGCGGACGCGACCTCGGTCTCTGCCTTCAGGAGGTTGGCGCGGGCGGAGGCGACCTGCGCACGGGCATTTTCCAGATCGGCCTGCAATTTGTTGGTATCGAGTTCGGCCAGAACCGCGCCTGCCTTGACCGACGAGTTGTAGGTCACATTCACTGCCCGAATTGTACCGGAGAGTTCGCTGGAGATGTCCACCTGGTCGGTCGGCTGCACAGAACCGGTCGCGGTGACAATGACCTGCAGATCGCCGCGCTCAAGGGGGGCTGTCGTATAATTGTACGCCTCTACGTCGCCTTGAAAATATAGATATCCGCCGATGGCGCCGGAGACGAGTGCAAGGAGGATCACGCTCCACCACAGCCGAGAGCGTCGCGGCTTGCGGCCTTGAGCGGCCAGGATCGCGGCAAGATCCGGGACAGCGTTGGCCTTCTGTCTCTCGATGTCGGTCTCGACTTTCAATGTTCGTGTTCCTCGTTCTCCGTCCCGACAAGCCTAGACGCAATCAGTCCGGACGGCCCTGCGCCAGATCAATTGGTTGCGGCTGTAATCTGCAGATGCCACGCGGGCCAGGGAAGACCAACTTAAACTTCGGTAACCTTGATTCTGGCCGTACCGGAAGTCCCACCACCGCGATTGCCGCCTGGAACATACCTGCTAAGAGATGCATGCCCAATCATGGGCAGGAGATTTCAAATCGTGATCAAGACAAGCATGGCCGCCGTCGCTACCCTGACGGCTGTTTTCGTATCTGCAGGCGTGGCGCAGGCGGAAGATCTCGTCTTCACCCTGAAGAACTCGACCAATTCCACGCTCGAGCGCTTCTACACCTCGCCGGTCGGCGTCGACGCATGGGAAGAAGACGTCTTCGGAAATGATGTGCTTGAGCCGGGTGAGAGCATCCGCATCACGATCGCGGATGGCCGCAGCGTCTGCGAATACGACATGCGCTTCGAGTTTTCCGCGGAATCGGATCTGGATACGACCGAGGACAGCCAGAACCTCTGCGAAATGGGTTCCTACGAAATCCACGAGTAGCACAACCGCGCCGCGCGAATGACCAAGCGGCGACGATGGTTCCCACCGATCGTCGGGAAGGAGGTGCCGTGTTCGCGGTGCCTCCTACTGTATCCGGGTCTCCGTCTGCTCCGGCGACGGAACGCCGAAGCGTTCCTGGCGGAAGTCGTCTTCGCTGGACAAGCCTGCCAGTCGAGCTCCTTTTTCGGAGCCAGGCTGAGATGAGGGGGTAATGTTCGACGGCCACAGGAAAACCGCCAGAACGTAAATGGTCATTGCTGTAAGGAAGGTGAGGATGATCTGCTTCCGGGACATGGCTTCGTCTTCCGTCAGTAGGATGGTTGCTAGACCTCGCCTCCGGCCAAGCACTAGTTCTCGGCTGACATCTCCATTGGCGAGGCCATGATATCAGACTCGCCGATCGACCGATCGACGTACTTGAATGCGAGGATGCTCAGGACCGACGCGAGCATCACGACGAAAATAATACGCATGGAGAACTCCTTGAGCCTCACAACCCCCAGATGGCAAAGAGGTTCCGCGCCGGCCGAGTGGCGAGATGAATCAAGTCGTAGGTCTTACCGGCGCACGGACAGACGGATCAGCTTCAAGCAGAAGAGTAGATCTGGTCGATAACTGCCGCCGCTGCGGCGTATTCGCTGCAGGTGGGATCGAATCTGTCTCCCGACTGAAGCCTGCGGGCCCAGTCTACTGCGGCCCTTCCGCCCCAGGCTTCCGGAGGCTCGGACAACGGGCTTCGAGATGTCGCCTGGAATCGCTCCGCCACGAAGTCGTAGAACGAGCCGCTGACGTTCCGCATTTCTGCGCCTCCACCAGTGCCGTAGAAGCTGGCTCCGATGATCGCATCGGTACCTGCCTGGAGGCGCCACGAGCAGGTCAGCCTTAGAACAGTGCCCGTTGAAAGCTCGATCGTGGCCGTGGCAAAATCCTCTACCTCGTCGGCTTGCCCAGATATTCGCCGGCCCTGGTGGAAGAGTTGCGACGATACCTTCTCCACCTGCGGGAAATCGAGAGCCCACAGCGCGAGGTCTGCCAGATGGATGCCGAGATCCATCACACAGCCTCCACCCGAAAGCTGCTTGTCATAAAACCAGGCCTTGTCTGGTCCGTAGGCATTGTGGAAGACAAGATCGACCGCGTAAACCGACCCGAGCTCGCCATTCTGCAGGAGGGTACGAATTCGTTCCATACCCTGGGTGTGACGGTAGGACAGATCGACGCCGAGCAGACGATCCGTCTTGCGGGCGGCATCGACGACCGCTTCCACTTCCCGTGCATTGCGGCCCAGCGGCTTCTGGCAGAAGGCAGCAAAGCCAGCTTCGAGCGCCTGGATCGACTGGGCGGCATGCTGCGCGCTGGGGGTGGCGATGACGATGCCGTCCAGTTCGTGCCGAAGGAGTTCATCGACCCCGTCGACGACCTTGGCGGCCGGCGCGATTCGGCGAGCTTCCTCGACCATCTCCGGAGACGCATCCGCGATTACGACTGCTTCTCCTGCACCGGAAGACAGGATCGCCTCCATGCGGTGACGCCCGATCCAGCCGACGCCGAGAAAGCCCAGCCGCGCCGGGCGGGAGCCAGCCGGCATTGTCCTGCTGCGCAATACCTCGTTCATCGGAAAGTCACCAATGCCTTGAGGAAACCATCCGGACGGTCTCTGGTCGTATCCAGCGCCTGGTCGAGCTGATCAAGTGGAAAGCGGTGGGTGTAGAGCGAGTTGGGGTCAAGGCGTCCTTCGGCAACGGCATCGATGGCTTCACGGATGCCCCGGATATACTCAGCGGGGTCCCGCTCATGCGCATTGATGACGTCGAGCCCGCGCCAGTTCCACAACTGCATATTGACCTGCCGCGGACCATCCTGATGATAACCGGCAATCACCAGCCTGCCGCGCTCCCTGGTCAGTTCGGCGGCCAGGTCGAGCGGCCACTGCTGGCCGACCGCTTCGACAACCCGGTCGCACATCCTATTGTCGGTCAGGCGTTTTACCTCTTCTATGATCTGCCAGTGATCCTCCATGGGGATACACTCGGCCGCCCCCATCCGGCGCGCTACCTCAAGGGAATAGGCGCGGCGCGAGATGGCGATCACCCGCGCGCCGTCTGCCGTCGCAAGTTGCGTCAGCAGCGCGCCGAGAAACCCGATGCCGATGATCGCCACTGTCTGGTCTGCGCGGATTTCGCTGCGGCGGAAGATGTTCATTGCGCAACCCAGGGGTTCGCCGGGGAAGGGCATGTCTTTGAGTGCGTCTGGAAGAGGCACGACGTTTTGGGCTTCAGCGAGGTCGTGGCTGGCGTAGGCATGGTATGACAGTGCTGCGACGCGGTCTCCGATCTTCAGACCGTCGACGCCTTCGCCGACGTCGTCGATATAGCCCCAGCCCTCATGCCCAAGGTCACCGGGTTCTGTCGGGAACTTCATCCAATCGGGGCCGGCCCAGGGAGTAAGGTTGGACGCGCACACGCCGCAGCCTTCCAGCCTGATCCTGACCTGGCCCGGACCCGGCTGCGGCAATGGTCGCTGTTCCACGACGATTGTCCCGGGGGCAGTGATGATGGCGGCGCTCGTCAACCCCGTCCTGGAACTGGTCATGATATTCATTCGCGTCGTCTCCCTCGCATTTCGTCAGGCGCCCTTCTTCAGCAGGAGCGGCTGTCGGATCAACTCGTGAGGGAGGCGGGAGTTCCTGAAGATGAAGATGATGAAGAAGATGCGCCCTTTTCGTTCTGCCGCTCGATTTCCTCAAGGACGACATCGGGCGGTAGATTGCGCTGCATCTCCTCAAGTTCTTCGGGGGCTACCTGTGGATCGACCCCCAGTTTGCCGGCGATTGCAGAGACCATTGTTACCAGCCGCGTGGTCTCGTGCTCGTTGAGCAGGGCGATCTGCAGGCTGAGGTCCGCGCGCTTGTCGTCTTCGGCCGCCATGCGATTTTGGCTGATGAGGACGAAGGTAGAGATGAAGATCGCCTCCACCGACGCGGCCATGGCAAGCACCACAAGTGACGGGTCCCATGCGGGCACCACCGGAAGCCAGCCGATGTTGATAAGGATCCAGAGTCCGAAAAGAGCAGCGTGGATATAGACGAAGACCATACTGCCGACGAAGGCAGTGATACCGTTGGCTACCCTCTGCTGCCGGGAGAGCGTCCTCTCGTCCTGCGCCCGCCGGTATATCAAGGCGTTGATATTACGATCAAGAACCCGGGAAATCGGCGGCACTGCACTATCCTCTTTGGGGGAAGTGTTATCTCGGATCGGTGCAGCCTGCATCGGCGAAGCCTCTCGTGGCGTTTTCGACGCTCCCGAACGCCGATTTCCTGGAAGTGTTCCGCGATAGGCATCTACACCGGTTGAAGATGTCATTGATGACAAAGATGTCTCTGAAGAAGGAACTTTTGCATCTGCCTCTGGTTCGGCTCGCGAAATCGCCAATTTGTTCCAGCGAAGAGAGTGCAGATGTCGACAATTCTCGTGACAGGTGGATGTGGTTTTATCGGGCGCCACGTCGTCGAAGAACTTCTTGCGGCAGGCTATCAGGTCCGCGTCCTTGATGCGCTGATCGACCAGGTCCACGCCGATGCGGAGGCGGAAGTTCCGGACCTGGTCGAGGTGATCCGTGCCGATGTGCGCGACAAGGCTGCGGTGACGGAGGCACTTCAGGGGGTCGACGGGGTGATCCACCTGGCGGCCGAGGTCGGGGTCGGACAGTCGATGTACGAGATCGCTCGTTATGTGGGCGGCAATGATCTTGGAACCGCCGTCCTCCTCGAAGCCATGATCGGACTGCCGATCCGTCGTATCGTCGTCGCATCGTCGATGAGCGTCTATGGCGAGGGGCTCTACGCCACCGATGACGGACGTACGATGGGCTTTATCCGCCGCAAGGCGCAGCAGATCCGTCAGGGGCACTGGGAGCCCGCCGGGCCGGACGGCGAAAGGCTGACACCGGTCGCCACCGACGAAAGCAAGCCAGTGGACCTCGCCTCCATCTATGCGCTGACGAAGTATGCGCAGGAGAAACAGGTCCTGATCTTCGGGGAAGCCTATAGTGTCGAGGCTGTAGCTCTTCGTCTCTTCAATGTCTTCGGTGCAGGGCAGGCACTGTCTAATCCCTATACGGGGGTCCTTGCCAATTTTGCGTCGCGGCTTGCTAACGGCCAACCGCCGACGATCTTCGAAGACGGCCAGCAACGCCGCGACTTCGTCCATGTCCGCGATGTCGCCCGGGCGTTCCGCCTGGCGTACGAGCAGCCGAGCGCCAGTGGCCATGTGATCAATGTGGGTAGCGGTCAGGCCTACACCGTGGAGGAGGTTGCGACCCTTCTCGCGGATGCCATGGGCGTACCGGAGATCAAACCCGAGATCATGCATAAGGCGCGCTCCGGCGATATCCGCAACTGCTTCGCCGACATCTCGAAGGCCCGTGAGCTCCTCGGCTTCAAGCCGCAATACAAGCTGGAGGACTCGCTTGCGCCGTTCGTTGAGTGGGTTCGCAGCACCGAAGCAGTTGACCGCGGTAGCGAGATGCGGCGTCAGCTCGAGGAGCGGGGTCTGGTATCATGAAGCACACCGGATCCAGCCGTGGAAAGGCAGCAGTAAAAGAGTTCGGCTTCGTCGAGTGGTTTCGGCCGGGAGAATATGACCGGACAGAGGAGGTGCTGCCGCGCCTCATCGCATCAGGGGCATCCTATCTGAGGACGCATCTTTCATGGGCTGAATATCTCGCTCCTGGAGGAGAGGCCTGGTTCGACTGGCTCATTCCGCAGATCGGATCGCAAATCGACCTTCTGCCCTGCGTTCACTATACGCCGCCGTCGATGTCGCGAACGGGACGCTCTTCAGGAGCCCCGCACAATCTGAAATCCTATGCCGACTTCATCGATCACGCCCTGACCCGGTACGGCAAGCATTTCCGCCACATCGAACTCTGGAACGAGCCGAACAACCTGCTGGATTGGGACTGGCGCGAAGATACCGACTTTCAGCTTTTCTGCGAAATGGTCGGCGGTGCCGCCTACTGGGCGCAGCAGAGGGGGTTCAAACCGGTGCTGGGCGGCCCATGCCCCTTCGATCCCTACTGGCTGAACCTCATGGGTGAACGGGGCGTTCTCGGCGTCGTCGACGCAGTGGGCTTTCACGGGTTCCCGGGGACCTGGGACAGCGAGGAGGGCAGTTGGGGCGGCTGGGACATGCATCTCGGCGAGATGCGGCTTATCCTTGATAAGTACAATCCGAATTCGGAGATCTGGGTCACTGAGACAGGATACTCGACCTGGCGAAATGACGAGATGGAGCAGGTTCGTCGCTTCTCCAATGCTCTGGATATACCGGCCGACAGGCTCTACTGGTACTCTTGGGCCGACGTGCCGCCGAATGTCGCGGTGCAGGAAGGTCTTTGGTTCGATCCCCGCCACTACCATCTCGGCGCCGTCACGCATGACGGGCAGCCGAAGCTTCTCGCTCGGCTCCTGACGGAAGGCGGGGTTGAGCGCCTGCGCGAGGTCACCGAGTTCCCGGCGCCACGTCTCGGCGAGGGAGCCGCGCCCATCGTCATTACCGGCGGGAGTGGCTTCATCGGCTCCAACCTCGCGGACAGCTTTCTGAGCGAGGGAGCGGACGTCGTCATTCTGGACAACCTCGGGCGGCCGGGTGTCGACCAGAACCTCTCCTGGCTGAGGGAACGCCATGGGGACCGGGTCCACCCCTACTTGGCGGACATCCGGGACATGCATGGGATCGAAGCAGCGTTCACCGATGCCAAGGCGGTTTTCCATCTTGCAGCCCAGACGGCGGTTACCACGAGCCTGGTACATCCCCTCGAGGACTTCGAAACCAACGCGCGGGGCACCATCAACGTGCTCGAGGCGGTACGCAAGGCCGGCAACCGGGCGCCGGTGATCTTCGCAAGTACCAACAAGGTCTACGGCGCGCTCGAAGACATCACCATGCTCGAACTGGACGACCGCTACATCCCGTCGGACGAGGCGATCAGGGCTCATGGCATCGACGAGCAGCGTCCGCTTTCTTTCTGCACACCCTATGGCTGCTCTAAGGGCGTCGCCGACCAGTATGTCCTCGACTATGCCAAGTCGTTCGGGATCCCGAGCGCGGTACTCCGCATGAGCTGCATATATGGCCCGCGACAGTTCGGGACGGAGGATCAGGGCTGGGTGGCTCACTTCCTGATCCGTGCCCTGGCTGGCGAACCGATCTCCATCTACGGAAACGGCAAGCAGGTCCGCGACATTCTTCATGTCGACGATGCCGTCGCTGCTTATCGCGCCGCATTGGCCTCCGTCGACAAGATTAGCGGGAGCGTCTTCAACCTCGGCGGCGGACCCCACAACTCCGTCAGCATTCTCGGGGTGCTCCGCGAGATCGAACGTCTGACCGGGCGACCGCTGAAAACCTCCTTCGGGCCATGGCGTGCAGGCGACCAGTACTTTTTCATCGCCGACACAAGGAAGCTCGAGCAGGAGCTCGGCTGGCAGGCCAGGACCCGCTGGCGTGGTGGTATCCGCCATCTCGCGGAGTGGCTGGTCGAGCATCGTTTTGGCGGCCGGCCAATCCTCAGCGAAGCAAAAAGGATTCCGGCGTGACGCAGCAATGGTCGCCCGCCTGTGACATGAGATTGCTGATGACTGTCGACGCGATCGGCGGCGTCTGGCGCTACGCGATGGATCTCGCCGCCGAGTTGCGCGACCATGGAGTGGAAACCGTCTTCGCCTGTCTGGGCCCCGCGCCGTCAGCCCAGAAGGTGGAAGAGGCAGAGCAGGTAGGGCAGCTTGTCCATCTGGACGCGGCACTCGACTGGCTCGTCTCCGCCGAGAGCGACCTTTCAGACGTTCCGCGGTTGATTGCCGAGCTCGGTCGAGAGGTGGGTGCGGATGTCCTACACCTAAACCTTCCCTCGCAGGCCGCGGAGATCCCAACCGATCTGCCTGTCGTCGCCGTCTCCCACTCCTGCGTTGTTACCTGGTTCGCCGGGGTGCGCCGACAACCCGTTCCTCAAGACTGGCTTTGGCAGCAGGACCTCAATCGCCAAGGACTTGAGCGTGCGGACATCGTGATTTCACCCAGTCATAGCCACGCAAAAATGGTTACCCAAGCCTACGGATCCATCCCGGCAATGCGCGTCATTCACAACGGCAGCCGGCTTGAGAACCTGCTTGCCGAAAAGACCGACATGGTCTTTGCCGCCGGACGCTGGTGGGATGACGGGAAGAACGGCAGGGTGCTCGATGCAGCGGCTGCCGCAACCCGATGGCCAGTCATCATGGCCGGCGCCAATGACGGGCCTGGTGGACAGTACACGCCGATCGCGCACGCGCAGCACAGGGGCGAACTATCCTATGCCGATACGATCTCGTTGATGCGACGAGCGAGAATCGTCGTCTCGCCCTCCGTCTACGAGCCGTTCGGGCTGGCAGCGCTTGAAGCTGCGCGTGCGGGCGCCGCGCTCGTTCTGTCCGATATCGACACCTATCGGGAGCTCTGGGACGGCTGTGCCTGCTTTGCCGACCCTGATGACCCGGAGGCGTTCATCGAGGCGATCAACCGGTTGGCTGATGATGCAGATCTGCGGGCCATGCTTGCAGTGAAGGCCTATGAACGATCGCTGGACTTCACAATCCAAGCCCAAGCCCGTGCCATGGCTGAAATCTATGCCGAACTGCGAACAAAAAATAACACACTGACCGCTGCGGAGTAGTGATGCGTTTCATCTTTTACACCCATTCCCTGATGTCGGACTGGAATCATGGCAATGCGCATTTCATGCGCGGCGTCATGCGTGACTTGATACGTCGGGGACATGATGCCGTTGCACTGGAACCGGAAGGTGCCTGGAGCCGCGAAAATCTGGTCCGGGACCAGGGGACAGCCCCCCTGGAGCGCTTCCGGGCGACATTCCCGGACCTCGAAACGCGGATCTACGGGGCCGATTTCGATCACGAGGCAGCTCTGGCCGATGCCGACGTCGTGGTGGTCCACGAGTGGTCGGAACCTTCCCTGGTGGAGAAAATCGGCCGGGTGCGCAGGCATGGAGGGCGGTTTGCTCTCCTTTTTCACGACACGCACCACCGGGCGGTTTCGGCCGAGAAGGATATCGGCGGTCTCGACCTCCAGGACTACGACGGCGTGCTCGCCTTTGGTGAAACGCTGCGCCGGCGCTACCTCGAAGCGGGTTGGGGCCGCAACGTTCTCACATGGCATGAAGCGGCGGACACGAGCATCTTCAAGCCGATGCCGGATGTGGAAAAGACTGGCGACCTCGTATGGATCGGCAACTGGGGCGATGACGAGCGGACAGCCGAGATTGCAGAATTCCTGGTGGCTCCCGCACGGGATCTTCATCTGACGGCGACCGTCCATGGCGTCCGCTACCCGCAATCGGCACTGGCGTCTCTCGCCGAAGCGGGCATCGCTTACAAGGGCTGGATCGCCAATGCCGATGTGCCCGAGGCTTTCGCCCGATATCGCGTGACGATGCATATCCCGCGGCGCCCCTACGTCGAAAATCTGCCGGGGATTCCAACAATCCGGGTGTTTGAGGCGCTGGCCTGCGGCATTCCCCTCATCTCGGCGCCGTGGGAGGACTGTGAAGGCCTGTTTCGCCCCGGCACCGACTTCCTTGTTGCGCGCAATGGCGAGGAGATGAGGCAGCATCTTCGCCGTGTGCTCACTGATCAGGACCTCGCACGCGAACTCGCTGTCACCGGTCGGGAGAGGATCCTCGCACGGCATACTTGCCGCCATCGCGTGGAGGAACTCCTTTCCTTCCTCGCTGATCTCGGAAGCCACCCCGAAGCTGCCCATGCAACTACCGCGGAGGCCGCAGAATGAAGATTGACTTTTACGGATCAAGCCTTGTCTCCGCCTATTGGAATGGGGCCGCCACCTATTACCGCGGCCTTTTGCGCGCTTTGGCAGAGAAAGGATATGACATCACCTTCTACGAGCCGGACGTCTATGATCGGCAGAAGAACCGCGACATCGACCCGCCGGAGTGGTGCAAGGTCGTCGTCTACGAAGGAACTGTGGGTGCTCTGAAAACGGCCACTGAGCAAGCCGCCACAGCGGATATCGTCGTCAAGGCAAGCGGTGTCGGTTTCGAGGACGATTTCCTGCTCGAGGAACTGCTGCGCAAGGCGCGGCCGGAAGCGCTCAAGATTTTCTGGGACGTTGACGCACCCGCGACTTTGGCGGAGGTCCGGGGAGCGCCGGACCATCCATTACGTGGCGCGCTCAGCAAGATCGACATGGTCCTCACCTACGGCGGCGGTGATCCCGTCGTCGACGCCTATCGCTTCATCGGCGCGCAGGAGTGCATTCCGATCTACAACGCCCTTGATCCTCAGACGCATCATCCGGTTCCCGCTGAACCGCGCTTCACTGCTGATCTCGGTTTTCTCGGCAATCGGCTTCCGGATCGCGAGGCGCGGGTGGAGGAGTTCTTTCTCGATCCCGCTTCGCGGCTTCCCGACCAGACCTTCCTGCTCGGTGGCTCCGGCTGGCAGGACAAGCCGATGTCCCAGAACGTCAACTACATCGGTCACGTGTCGACACGCGACCACAATGCCTTCAACGTGACGCCCAAGGCGGTTCTGAATATCTCGCGAGCCAGCATGGCGGAGAACGGTTTCTCGCCAGCGACCCGCGTCTTCGAGGCTGCCGGGGCAGGGGCCTGCCTGATCACGGATTTTTGGGAAGGTATCGATCTGTTCCTGAAGCCGGACGAGGAGGTCCTCGTGGCGCGGGACGGCGGGGACGTTGCCGACATCCTCGGCGGTCTTTCGCAGGAGCGGGCGAAGGAGATCGGACAGCGGGCACTGCAGCGTGTCCTTTCCGAGCACACCTATGCCCACCGCGCCGAAACGGTGGATCTCCTCTTCCGCCGCCATGCCGAGAAACTGGAGGCTGCCGAATGAGACAATCACTCGACATCATTGTCCTCGGGCTTTCCCTCTCGTCCTCCTGGGGCAATGGGCATGCCACCACCTATCGGGCGCTCCTGAGGGGCCTGAAGGAGGAGGGTCATCATGTGCTATTCCTGGAGCGCGACGTTCCCTGGTACGCGAGCCAGCGCGATCTGCCGGCGCCGGACTTCTGCGAACTGCAGTACTATACGCAGGTGGAGGATCTGATCGGGAATTACCCAGACCGGATAAGGTCGGCAGATGCAGTGATCATCGGCTCCTACGTACCCGAGGGCGTCAGGGTAATCGACGAAGTGGTGGCCATGTCTCCGCAGCGCCTCTGCTTCTATGACATCGACACGCCCGTGACACTTGCGAAGCTCGGTCGGAATGACGAGGAATACCTGGCGCGGCGGCAGATACCCATTTTCGACGCCTATTTCTCGTTCTCGGGTGGTGAGGTGTTGAAAAGGCTCGAGGAGGTTTACGGCTCACGGAATGCTGTCGCCCTCTATTGCTCGGTCGATCCGGCGCGTTACGTCAATACCGGCGAGGCGTTCGAATGGGATCTCGGTTACCTCGGTACCTACAGTCCCGATCGCCAGCCGACCGTGGAGAGGCTGCTGCTGGACGTCGCGCGCCGCCTGCCGAACAGACGCTTCGTCGTCGCTGGTCCGCAATATCCTGCGGAGATCGATTGGCCGGAGAATGTGGAGCGTATCGAGCACCTGCCGCCCGCCGAGCACGCCTCCTTCTACAGCCGCCAGCGCTTTACGCTGAATGTGACGCGGGCCGACATGATCGAGGCCGGCTGGTCGCCCAGCGTGCGCCTTTTCGAGGCGGCCGCCTGCGGGACGCCGATCATCAGCGACTACTGGCGCGGGCTGGATGAGCTTCTGCCGCACCAGGACGCGATCATCATCGCACGCGACACCGCCGACGTCGTGGCGGCGTTATCCGCCGCGAACGACGCAAAACGGGACGAAATCGCTGCATCCGCCCAGGCAAGGGTGCTTGCAGACCATACGGGGCTCGCCCGATCGCGGGAACTGGTGGAGGCGCTTCTGGCGATCCCGCCGGGGAGGGCGACGGAACGACATCCGCGACAACGCATTTCCGCTTGATGGGAAGCCAGGCCCAAAACCACTGATGCTCTGGGCCGATTCCCGCCGCCAACGGTCAACCAGACATGGGATAGTACGAATGGATGCACGTAGCGATCCGGGACGCCACCTGAAGGAACAGATCGACAGCCTTGGTCCGTGGTTCCAGAACATGCGGATCGGCGGTGTCGAAACGGCGCCAGAGCACTTTCTCGGCGACTACCCCAACTTCAAATGGCAGGGCTTCAGGCATGTTATTCCAGATGACTTGGAAGGCCGTAGCGTCCTCGATATCGGCTGCAATGCCGGCTTCTACGCGATGGAAATGAAGAGGCGGAACGCTGGGAGGGTCGTTGGCCTCGAGCCCGATCCCCGCTACCTGGAACAGGCGCGGTTCGCAGCCAAGCACGAGGGCTTGGACATCGAATATCTTCAGATGTCCGTCTACGACGTCCCGAAGCTCAAGGAGCGGTTCGACCTGGTGATCT
The DNA here is from genome assembly GCF_902502825.2 of Pseudorhizobium flavum. The sequence continues at coordinate 1,896,466 of NZ_LR723670.1, read as the reverse complement.
TCATGGGCGTTCTGTACCACCTGCGGCACCCGCTGCTCGCCCTCGACCTGATCTACGAGCACGTCGCTGACGACCTGATGCTCTTCCAGTGCCTGCAGCGCGGCGATGAGCGTCTACCTGAACTCAAGGAAAACTACGACTTTTCCGAATGGGCGGTATTTGACCGACCGGACTATCCGAAACTGTTCTTCGTCGAGGAACGCTATGCGAACGACCCGACGAACTGGTTTCTGCCCAATTCGGCTGCGATGGAGGCGATGCTGCGCAGTGCCGGCTTCGTCATTCGCGATCATCCGGAGCGCGAGGTCTACCTTCTTGAGCGCGGCCAGCGCCACTATGCGGTCGAGTCTCCGACTTTCGTCTGCGGCTGACGCCAGGAAAGGGCGGGCGCCGAGAATCCGCCCGCCATTCTGATCAACCTGCAGCCTGGTCCGATGCCCCTCAGCCCGGTACTGCGGCCGGTTCAGCAATCGGCTTGGGCCGGGTGAAAATAACCCCGGCAAACAACAGGACGCCGGCGAACGTTACGATCGACGAGATTGCGACAAGCGGCTCCATGGCGGCATTGCCGCCGAGCAGCAGGTAGAGGCTGGGGATCATCACGGTGACGCCTGCCGTGTAGACCCAGTATTGCAGCTGGGCGAGCCGCGTTTCAGCCTTGGCAGGGTTCAGCGCATAGTATCCGCCGAAGATCGCCATGGTCACCCAGCCGAGCAGGTTGTTGTGAGCATGGGCACCGCCTACGGCGTGATCGTGTGAAATCGACATCTGCAGACCCATGATGATGCCGAGGATGAGAAAACAGATCGCAGTCTTGAAATACAGATTTGCTAGCCGTGGCATGACAATCCCCTCCTGTCAGAGCCAAGTTTGACAGCGGTCAAGACTACCAAAGCCTAGGGAAAATGTAATCAGGTAGGTGCATCTCGTTGGCAGCACGTGGGGTCAATCACACGGGAGCTAGACGGGCTTTATCGGATCTCGGCGGGGGCGGATCACAGGCAACCTAGTTGCCTGTGTGGATATCTTCGGTGCCGGAGACTCTTGAGGGCGCCCGCTCCAACGGATCAGCCCGTTTCCAAGACCTCCCAGGCCCACCAGCCGGCCAGCCCAGCTGCGAGCGCCCAGATCAAGATAATGACTAAAAGTCCTGCACGACTACTCGGGCGCGCGCTGATCCCTTCAGCAAGTACCCTGAATTCGGACATCAGGCCAGGGGGAATCAAGCGGATCGCGAGAGCGATACCAAGAGGCACGATCAGCAGGTCATCCAGGTAACCGAGGATAGGCACGAAGTCGGGGATCAGGTCTACAGGAGACAAGGCGTAAGCCGCGACGCAGGCTGCAGCGATTTTCGCTCCGAGCGGAGTGCGCGGGTCTCTTGCAGCGACCCAGAGTGCCACGACATCGCGTTTCAGCGACCGGGCCCATTCGCGCAAACTGCTCATCCACCTCTTCATAACAGATCGTATATAGATGCAGCAGCGCAATCGTCATCTTAGGGGAAGATTGCGGGTGCCGAATTCGGGATGAGGGGTGGTTGGTGAGCGCTGTCCGCGTACCACCAAAGGTCGGTGCTCCGTGGAAGGCGTTAGGCCCGACAATATAGGAGCGCACCGCCTGTTGCCGTTGCCTGAAAGCGCGAGCTGGAGCGTTCACCGCATGAGGCTTCCCAGTCGACCGAAGGCTTAAACCGGGGGCCTGTCCGGGCCACATTCCAGGATCGGGACCTCCATCGCGGCGTGTGCAGCAACTTGCACTTGCCAACCAGATTTCCGGATGGCACTGCAGCGTCGCTGCGACTGTACAAACAACATGAGGATGCTGCCGTGGGAGCGGAGATTTGGTCAACGCTGGTCCAGTGAGTTCTCCGATGTTCCAGACGTTTCTACCATAACACGCATTACGGTGCGCCTGGTACTTGCGGCGGTGCTCGGCGGAATCCTTGGATATGAGCGGGAACTGAAGGGAAGAAGCGCTGGCGTCCGGACGCACATGCTGGTGGCCGTCGGTGCAGCACTTTTCGTACTAGGTCCGTTGCAAAGCGGAATGGAGATTGGAGATCTATCCCGCGTGCTGCAGGGCATTGTACAAGGGATCGGCTTTCTCGGTGCGGGCGCGATCATGGTTCGTGCAGCGCGGCGGGAGGTCGAGGGTTTGACGACGGCAGCGAACATCTGGGCGACGGCAGGGATTGGAGTGATAGCGGGTCTGGGATTGGAAGCAACCGCCGTGCCCGCTATGCTTCCAAAGCTGGCCGCGAATAAATCAGACCCGAACGAGTCTGATCCAAGTTGAGCAGATACACATCCTCCCAATATCGCACTCCGTCAGCTACGACATAGAAGCCTGGTTTGGATCTCTCGGAGGCAAGGGCCTCCCGCCTCACCATCCAAGGTCGTCTGTGACATCTCCCGGTAGGGATGCTTTAGTCATTCAGATCTCGCCAAGGGACATCTTCCGCCGCGAGGCGAGCCGGACGCGCCATCTTTGACCCCGGATCGCAGCGAACCCGCTCATGAGGCCACGTGCGGGTCTGCCTAACGTTCAACCGACAAGCACATGCTTCATCGGGTGGGGGATGGCGACGATCCGGCGACCATCGCTTACCTCGTTGTGATGATGTATCGCGTCCTGATTGATGAGCCGTATGCATCCAGAGGAGACGGCCTTTCCGACGTTGAAGGCCTCCGGCGTGCCGTCGATCCGGTGGCACGTGCCCTTTCCGTTTTCATGGATGTAGAGGCAAGCCTGCGCCAATCCGGCCTCCGGTTGAACAGGCACTTCTCGGTTCGATGTCGTATGCCATGTTGGTACTCTCTGTTGATTCAACGGCAGCTTCCCAGCTCAAGCCGCCCGTGCCTCCGCGATCGCTTCCTTCAGCCCTTTCTCGTCGAGGACGCCGGCAAAGGTCGTCCGGCCGATGACGAAGGAGGGCGTGCCTGCGAAGTTGAAGGCCAGTGCCTGATTGTAGTTGCGATCGAGCAGACCGGAGATCTTGGCGCTGTGTTCGTTCACGGCGGCCGCGATCTCCTTCATGGTAAGGCCCGCGCCTGTCAGGGTCTTTTCGACGACTTCTTCCGTGAGCTTTCCGGTCGTCTTCATCAGCGCTTCCATGGCTGGTTCGTACTTGCCGATCTGCGCGGCTCCAAGAACGGCCTGGGCAGCAAAGACCGATGCGCCTCCGAATACGGGCCAGTCCTTCAGCACGAGCCGGACATTGCCGTCATCGCGAACGACCTTTTCCAGCATTGGGTGGATCTTCTTGCAGTAGGGGCACTGGTAGTCGAAGAACTCGACGACCGTGACGTCTCCCTTGGGGTTGCCGAGGACAGGCGCGTCGGGATCATAAAAGACCGTTTTCTCGGTGATTTCCTGGCTGAAGGCCAGGCGCGGCGGCATGGCACCGAAAGCAGCGGCGCCAGCGGTGACAGCAAGCAGGTTCCTGCGGGTAATCATCTCACATTTCTCCTTTTCCTGATTCTTCGGGGCCGAGCACGACCACCTTCGATCCTTTCGGGACACGGCGGTGCAGGTCGATGATGTCGTGGTTCAGCAGCCGGATGCAGCCGGACGAGACGGACTTGCCAATACTCCAGGGCTCATTGGTCCCGTGGATTCGATAGAGCGTGTCCTTGCCGCCCTGGTAGAGGTACAGGGCACGCGCTCCCAGAGGGTTCTTGATGCCCCCCTCCAGGCCCGATGCCAAAGGGCCGTAGCGTTCCGGATCGCGCTTGATCATGTTCTGGGTGGGCACCCAGCCCGGCCACTGCGCCTTCCGGGAGATATCAGCCTCGCCCTCGAACTCCATGCCAGCCTTGGCGACGCCGACGCCGTAACGCATCGCCTTGCCGTTCTCCATGACGAGGTAGAGAAACCGGGAATAGGGGTCGACTACGATCGTGCCCGCCGGATAACCGGTCTTGTAGTCGACCACCTGCCGGACGTTTTTCGGATCCATCTTGGAGACGTCGACCCCAGGAATTGTCTCGTCCCCATCCCGGATCGGCGCGTACATCCTCGCCAGTGACGGATCCACTTTTGGCCCTTCGACCTTTGGTGGCTCCGGGGCGGTCTGCGCGCAGGCAACCAGGCCCATGACGAAAAGCGAGGCCGTCAACCTTCGCCACAGAGAGGCCGCTCGGGAAGGTGTCATTCGAATATTCCTTCTTCAGATTTGAGTTCCTGGATCTTCTGCGCGAGAACCTCGCGGGAGATCTCCCCCAGGTGGGAGCCGGAAAGCGTGCCATCGGCTGCTAGAAAGAGTGTCGCGGGCAGGCCGACGGCCGAATAATGGCGGCTGAGCAGGAGCTGGGGATCGAGCACCGCCTGCGGCAGCTTGAGGTTCGCGCTCCGGAGGTAGTCAGCGATCTTTGCCGACGGCTCTCCCTGGTTTGCGAAGACAAAGTCGACATCGGCCGTACTGGCAGCGAGTTCCGCCATCATCGGCAGCTCGCGGCGACATGGCGGGCACCATGTCGCCCATAGGTTCAGAACCGTAGGACGACCGTTGGTACCGATCGTGGTTTCGGCTCCGGTGAGGGAACGGAAAATGGACGTGAGAGGCGGAACCTGGGTGCCCGAAGAGGTCAATGCCAAGGTCGCCGCGGTCGCAATAACGCCTGCAACAACGCTTGCCGCAGCCCACCCGATGATTTTCCGCCCCTTCAGGAACAGCACGACCAGCATCAGGGCCACGCCTGCAACGCCTCCGCTCCAGGAAAAGCCGCCCTGCCATACCGCAAGCACCCGCCATGGCTCGGGGATGAAACTGCCAAGATGCTGCAGGACATGCCCCAGGCGTGCCGCCACCAACCCCACGAGCGCCGTCCACGACGACCAACGCCCAAGTCTGTCGTCGACCCGGTGAGCAAGAATGGACGCCACGGCTAGGAATACGACCGTGCCCGCGATGGCCGCGAAGCGCTCTGCATCGAAGGCAAAGGGACCGAATGACACCGCATTCATCAGGGCGCACCCTTGACGGCTGACGCGGACGCCGCGACGGTCTTCGCGGTAATCTCGCCCACCAGCCTGCTGTCGGCAATCTCATTGTGGTTGCCATCGAGAAACAGCATCGTCGGCGGCCCGACAACCTGAAGCTCCTTCATCAGCGTTCGGTTGGCCTCATTGACCTCGCTGAGATCCACGGAGATCAGGCGGATGCCGTCCAGCGCGTCAGCCACGGTCGGGTCGGGAAAAACGGACCGCTCAATCACTCGGCAGGTGACGCACCAGTCGGCCGTGAAGTAGACAAGCGAGGGAGCACCGGCCCCATCGGCGTCAAGGATTGAAGACAGATCGGCTGCAGAGCTAGCGGACTGGAAGGAGTCCTTGCGGATCGTTTTCGCGGGCATAGCGTCTCCAGAGCGCGCGACAGCGATCGTCGCAAGAGGCTTCAGAGGATCCGTTGCGCCCGAGAGGCCACCAATTCCCAACATGACGCCGTAGAGACCCGCCAACATGCCCGCGGATCTGGCGAGCCGCTGAGCTCCGCCGGCCTCGGGTCCCGTCTGATCGAAGGCTCCGATGAAGACGGCAAAGGTGATCGCCAAAACCGACCACAGCAGAAGACCAGTTCCGGCAGGCAGCAGACGATCCACGAGCCATACGGCGGTCGCGAGAAAAAGGAAGCCGAACACCTGCCGGACGCGCTCCATCCATTGGCCCGCGCGCGGAAGCAGGCCCGACCCGAAGGTTCCGATCAGGATCAGGGGGATACCTTTGCCGACGCCGAGTGCGAAGAGAGCTGTTGCGCCGAGAACGACATCTCCGGTCTGCGCAATGTAGAGAAGCGCGCCCGCAAGCGGAGCCGTGACGCAAGGACCTATGACCAAAGCAGAGGAAAATCCGAGTGCTGCCGAAGACACCAATGAACCCCCGGGACCACGGCGCCGTGCAAGTCGGTTCGTGAGGAAAGACGGCAGCTGGAGTTCGAAGAGCCCAAAACTGGAGACTGCCAGAGCAACAAAGATGGCGGCGACGACGAAGGTCGCAGTGGTCGACTGCAGGGCGATCTGGAAGCTCTGGCCCCACCATGCGGCGACGACACCGAAGAGACTGAATGCCGCCGCAAGAGCAAGGACGTAGGTCAGTGACAGGGCGAAACCGCGTCCGGCAGTGAGACTCTCGCCCTCCCGCGACAGCGTCGCGGCCAGGATGGGGTACATGGGAAAGACGCATGGCGTGAAGGCCAGCAACATGCCGAGGCCCAGAAAGCCGGCAATCAGGAAGAGCACACCGCCGCGGTTCAGGAGAGAGCCGACTACTCCGTCGGTAGACTGGTCCGAGATACGGATGCTGGGACTGTCGGCGGGGACCGGCGCGGCCTTGGACACCAGAGGAAAGGCTGCCTGCGATTGAAGTGCAGCTTGAGGTTCGGGCGTCTTTGATGTCCATGTGGACGGAAGTCCCGCCGTGTCGATATCGACGGTTCTAGGAGGATAGCAGAGCCCGCCGTCCTGGCAGCCCTGGTAGGTGACCTTCAAGGAGCCACTGACCGGCCCCGCAATCGCTGCCGTTGTCGAGTTATAGTAGACCTCGGTGCTTCCGTATCCGGGATCTTCCTTGATGATGCCAGGTGGAGTCTCCATCTCAACGGACTTGCTGTCGGCGCCCGTCACGCTGAGGTAATCCCGATAGAGGTAGTAGCCGTCCTCAAGCTGCCATCTTATTGCGATGTCAGGACCGTCGCGTCGGGCCTCCATGCGGAATGCCTGATCCATGGGCAGTGGCGGTTCGATGGCAGACGCCATCGCAGACACGGCCAAGGTCATGATGAAACCTGAAACCGACAGGAAGAAACGCAAGATCCGCTCCATTGCGTGAGTTGGAGCGGCGGTCTCTCCTCCCAACCTTAAGGCAGCCTTAAGGTGACGGGTGCAGGGAGGTTGCGAAGTCAATGAGGATGCAATGCGCCTGCTTGTGGTTGAAGACGACGAGATCCTGCTGGACGGCCTGAAGGTCGGGTTGCAGATGTGCGGCTTTACGCTCGACGCGGTGACATCGATTGCCGATGCCGACGCTGCAATCAAGGCCGACAGATTCGATGCCGTCATCTTGGACCTCATGCTCCCGGACGGATCAGGCCTGGACGTCCTGGCAAGGATGCGCCGGTCCGGGGATCGCACGCCCGTCCTCCTCCTGACGGCCAAGGACGAGGTTGCCGACCGTATCGTTGGCTTGGATTCCGGAGCCGACGACTATCTCGGCAAGCCCTTCGATCTCGACGAGGTCGGAGCACGGCTAAGAGCGATCGTGCGCCGCGGTCATGGCAGGGCGAAGGGGCTTCTCGAGTGGAAGAACGTAAGCCTTGACCCGGCGCGAATGTCTGCATCGCGATCCGGTACTGCAATTTCCTTATCGCGGCGCGAATTCGTGATCCTGCAGGCGTTGATGGAGGCGCCAGGCGTCATCCTTTCCCGATCGACCCTGGAAGAGAAGCTGTACGGCTGGCAGGAGGAAGTCGAGAGCAATACGGTGGAGGTTCACGTCCACAAGCTGCGGACCAAGCTCGGCGCGAACTTCATCGAGACCGTGCGTGGCGCAGGCTATCGATTGAGGGGTGCAGAATGAACTCCATACGGATCAGGCTGTTTGCGATCCTGCTTGCAACCACCGGCGCCGTGTGGCTCTTCGCCGCTGCCTGGATCTACGCCAGCACCCAGGCCGAGGTCGAGCGCGTCCTCGACGCCCGCCTGATGGAAGCGGCACGCATGGTAAGTTCGCTGATCACCGATCACCGGATCGATCCTGCTGCTGCAGCGAGCGCGGCAACCGCGAGCGCCCCACCTGCACCATTTGAGCAAGCCGGCGGCAGCTACAGCCGCCAACTCTCCTGCCAAATCTGGTCGCTGCAGGGTAGCCTTGTCAGCCGTTCGGAGAGTGCGCCTGCAACTTCCCTCGCCAGTCACACGAATGGCTTCGAAGAGACCGAGATCGACGGCGAGCGGTGGCGTGTCTATGCAGTCGTCAATCCCTCCCTTGGCGTGCGCGTGCTGGTTGGCGACAGTCTCGAAATCCGAGAGCGGCTGATCGGCGATGTCATCAAGGGGCTCCTCCTGCCAGGCATCGCCATTCTCCCCGTGCTGGCGGCACTGATCTGGCTGAGCGTTGGTCGCGGCCTTGCTCCGCTCACCCGCATTGCCGAAGGGCTGGCTGGCCGTTCGGCATCCGAACTTCATCCGGTGGATGCCGGCTCCGCCCCGCGCGAAGTGCGTCCCGTCATTCGCGCATTGAACAGCCTTTTCGGTCGCGTGGCCGAAGCGCGGGACCGAGAGCGGAGCTTCACTGCCTATGCCGCGCATGAACTGAAGACACCACTTGCGGGGCTGAAGACACAGGCGCAGGTCGCTCTTCGAACCGACAACCCCACCATCCAGCGCGACGCACTGGCCCGCATTTCCACAAGCGTCGACCGAACCAGCCGAATGGTGCGGCAACTCATCGATCTTGCCGCCCTGGATGCGATCCAAGGAAACGCGAACGATGAGGAGGTGGATATCGCGGTCCTTGTCGGGGAAGTCGCCTCAGAGTTGGAGACGCAGCTCTCAGTAAATGAGGTTCACGTGGCGATGGAACTTGCAGATCAGGCTCAGCCGCCCACCCACATCCGAGGTCGCAAGATCCTTGTTCGTCTGGCGATCCGCAATCTGCTTGAAAATGCCATCCAGCATTCTCCGAAGGGCGGGGAAGTCAGGTGCCGCGTTACGGCAAGGTATGACGAAGTCTGCGTTGAAATAATGGACCAAGGGCCAGGAATCTCGCAGGAGGACGAGAAGCGCGTCACGGAACGCTTCTTCCGAGGATCGAAGGCGCACGGACATGGAAGTGGCCTCGGATTGTCCATCGTCCAGATGGCGCTCGATCGCCTTGACGGAAGCCTGTCCTTCCAAAGAGGTGCTCGCTGGTTTGTTGCAAGAGCGTCGTTTGTTGTCTGAGGCTTTACTTATTGTAGCAGCTCCAGGGCTGCCCGCCTCATGTGTTGCGTCGGATGCCGACGGCCATTCAGACGGTATCAAGCTTTGCTGCCCTTGGGGTCGAAGTCTCCTCTGAGCCTTCAAGGCGTGTCGCTCCTGATTGATCCCTTCTACCGTCCGTAACCCAAACCTGTGCAGGATCGGCAGTTGGGGTCAGTCGCCGGACTGCTTGTCGATTTCGGCCTACGCGTAGGATTGAGTTACACCAGCGGGCACGGTGTCATCGGGCTGGCGCGTCTGTCAGCGCGGTCTATGGCGGCTGTTGCCACCTCACGGCCGGCGTGATGGCCGTCACCCTTCTGCGACGTCTTGGTTTATAAATCGGTTTTACCAAGTCGGTGCTGCTCTCGCCTCCGGCATTGCCTTCGGTTTCGGCCTGTCGCTCTCCCGCATGCTGAACCCGTCGTCGTCCAAGGCTTCCTCGATATCTCCGCGGTGAGTGGTTTCAAGCCCGGCCTTCTACGCCCAAGGTCAAGTATGACGATATCAGGCTTGGATGTTTAGGTCTCTGGACCGATCGACGTCTCGTAGAGCATTTCAGACCTATCGCCAATGAAGGCCAGCGTGATGGTCTTTGGTGACAGACGAACAAGCAGGAATCCCAGCTTGGCCGCAGAGAAGAGCGTCCCGTCGATCGGCTGGACCTCCCGCGTATTGGCAGCGGCACCCGAGGTCACATACGAAGTGCCCGCCCTTTTGATGTGCTGCAGGTCATGGTCGTGGCCGTTGATATATAACTGGACGCCGTACCGCTCGAACAGCGGGGGAAGGACGTCGACCAGGGCTTCGGTGCTGCCGTGTGAGCCGCCGGAATAGACGGGATGGTGGCCGACGACGATCTTCCACCGGGCGGTGCTTCGTTGGAGTTCCTGCTCCAGCCAGCGTAGTTGCCCTGTCACGGACGGATCGCTCCACACGAGCGTCCGCCACCAGGGAGCATCGGCGATGGGCGTCGTGTCGATGAAGAGGAAGTCGGCAGCAACGCCCGAGAACTCGCGGTGCAATGCGTAGTAGGGCTTCGGCATGTTCCAGCGCGGGTTGCGCCTGGTATAGTCAATCTGTGCCTGTGAATCGCCCTTGTGATCGTGGTTCCCGAGCACGGCATACCACGGAACGTCCAACGCTGCTCTTGAATAGGTCTCTTCGAAGACGGTCGTCCAGATCGGATCATCGGCGCCGGATACGCCTCCAGGATAGAAGTTGTCCCCGAGTGTCAGGACGAATTGCACGTTGGTTTCCCGACCTGTCTCGGCCATCGCCTGCGCGACGCGCTCCGCGGCATCATGATGGTCAGGATCGCCCCAATCGCCGATGGCGAGCAACGCGAGCTCGTCGCCCGAAGCGGGGGCACGCATTGCGCCGGCGTTCGCCTTGCTCATCAAGAAGCCTGCGGCGGTCGCACACAGGAAGTCTCGTCGGCGCATCAGCATCTGTGGTCCCTTTCTGTGGCCCATACGCGGCTAGAGCTCCAAACTGACAACAGCCCGAACACTGCCCTTTGCGCCGCCCTGGCGGCAAAGTGTCACCGATCGGAGCGACGGAGCTATTCTAGCGGCCGCCAGGGATCGACAACTCCCGCTGGAATGCTTGTGTGCACGCGCAAGCGTGAGGTCTGGGCGAGGGGGATCGCCAAGATCACTATGATAAGGGCCATTACGAACAGAATCCCGGACTGTGAGAGCTTCGAGTTCACCTACCAACCTCAATCTATGTTGGCGGCATGCCTAAACAACCTGACACAGCGCTGAAGGCTGCGCGCGTTCAGCCTGCTGTCAGCTTCTCCGGGCAAGAGCCTATCAGCGTGCAACAGGTGCCTGAGTGTGATCTGGAATTCGATGAGCAAGCGAAGGGCGAATGTTCATGTAAGAACGCAGTGGCGTCCGCAGCTTAATAGCATCGCCGTGAGCATAACTGTTGCGCTCTATCTGCTTCTCCTGATGAATCGCAGCTTCTGGTCAAAAGGCTGGCTTTATCTCGATGGTCAGATAGCAGCGATCGCGTTCTTCGGTATTGGGCTCGCCGCACTTTATATTTCTCTTTGCGTCTCTCTTTCTGTAAAATATGCTATGAAGCCTGCCTTCATCTTGCTCATACTCACCAGTGCAGCGATGGGTTGGTTCATGGATCGCTATGGCGTGATCGTGGACGTCGAGATGATCCGCAACGCGGCCGAGACCAACAGTGCCGAGGCTAGCCAGCTGATCACGCCGGCGTTCCTGCTGCACCTGCTGATCTATGGCGTACTGCCAAGCATGCTTCTTGTCTGGATCAGGGTCCGGCATGACGACTTCCCGAAAAAGCTTCGGGCCCATCTTTTTGTCGTTCTGCCAGCGCTTATGGTCGCCCTCGTCGCCGGCCTCTCCCACGCAGGTGCCTATGCTGCTGCGACGCGTGCCCATCGTGACTGGCTGCCTACCCTGAACCCGTTCGCTCCGCTTATCACGACGGTGCAGTTCGCGCTGCGCAGTTCAGCCGAGGTCAACGTCGTAGCAGCGCCTATAGGTGAGGATGCACGCGTCAGCGATTCTGCGTCTCAGCGGAAGCCGCGATTGTTGGTTGTCGTCGTGGGTGAGACGGCTCGTGCCGTAAATTTCTCTCTTGGAGGATATGTCCGACAGACGAATCCGGAACTGTCAGGCAAAGCTATATACTATTTCCGTGACACCACGAGTTGCGGCACTGCGACTGCGGTCTCTCTGCCCTGCATGTTTTCAGTCTATGGTCGCTCCGACTATTCGCACGAGAAGGGGAGGGCGACGGAAAACCTGCTGGACGTTCTGTCCCATGCCGGCGTCTCGGTCGAATGGTGGGACAATAACACCGGATCCAAGAAAATCGCGGCACGGGTCTCGGAGCGCTCCCTCGTCGCGCGCGAGGATGCGCAGTTCTGTGCGGATGGTGAATGTCAGGATGGGATACTGCTCGACGAGCTTGACGCCCGTATCGGTGCTGTCCGGCGGGACACCGTTCTCGTCTTGCACCAGATTGGTAGCCATGGCCCATCATATTACCTGCGCTATCCGCAAGAGTTCCGGCGCTTCGTCCCCGATTGCCGGAGCGCCGAGTTTTCCGAGTGCAGCCAAGAGGAGATCGTCAACGCGTACGACAATACGATCCTCTACACGGACCATATTCTGGCCCAGGCTATCGCTAGGCTCGAGGAGGAGCAGGAGCGGCTCGATGTGGCGCTCCTGTATATGTCCGACCACGGCGAGTCACTCGGCGAGTACGGGCTCTACCTGCATGGCGCGCCCTACCTCATCGCACCGAGCGAGCAGACCCACGTGCCGTTTCTGCTGTGGCTCGGGAGCAATGCACAGGCGGAGTATTCGACGGCTTGCCTGAAATCCGAGACGGGCGGGCCGCAATCGCATGACAACCTGCTCCATACGGTCTTAGGACTGATGCGCGTGGAGACGGCGGTACGCGATCCCGAGCTTGATCTTGCCACCCGTTGCCGGGCCGGTTTTTCCGGCTGAAGGATAAGCGGAACGCGCCGCAGCGGGAAGCTGCGGCGCTCGGTGTCGAAGCAGGAGTTTAGGCTACGTCATCCCGGTCCGCCGGACGTTTGCGGCCGGTCACCATGGCGAGCGCCAGGTTCTCGCCATGCCTGACGCTCTCCACGGCTACCCCGAAAACATGCAGCGCGATTGACCTGAGACCCAACCTCCCTCCAGTTTTCGGGAGAGTCTTGGGTTTGTAATCTGGCCTCAAGCGGCCTGTTTTTCCATAGCCATTTTCATTGCGAACTCGCTGGGGGTGATATTGCCCAGCGATGAGTGGGGTCTGTTCCTGTTGTAATCCTCCTTCCATGCGGTGATGGCGGCGCGGGCCTGAGTGAGCGTCGAGAACAGGGTCTCGTTGAGGCACTCGTCACGGAAGCTGCCGTTGAAGCTTTCGACAAAGCCGTTCTGCATCGGCTTGCCGGGGGCGATGTAGTGCCATTCGACGCGGGTCTCCTGGCACCATTTGAGAATGGCCATGCTGGTCATCTCCGTGCCGTTGTCGGAGACGATCGTCCTCGGCCTTCCCCGTCTGGCGATGAGACTGTCCAGTTCGCGAGCGAGCCGAGCGCCCGACAGCGATGTGTCTGCGACCAGGCACAGGCATTCGCGGGTAAAGTCATCGACAATGGCCAAGATACGGAACCGTCGCCCATCGGTGAAGGCATCGCTGACGAAGTCGAGGCTCCAGCGTTCATTGGGGCGTGACGGCAGAGCCAAGGGACGCCGCGTTCCCAAGGCTCGTTTCCGGCCGCCGCGCTTGCGCACCGTCAGCTTTTCCTCCCGATAGAGACGCCGGAGCTTCTTGAGGTTCATCACGATCCCCTGCCGGTCCAGCATGACGTGGATGCGGCGGTAGCCGAAGCGCCGCCGCTCGGACGCCACCTTCTTCATTGCCTCTCGAATGGCCGCATCGTCAGGCCGCAGGCTGCGGTATCGCATGCTCGACCGATCTACCGACAGAACCTCGCACGCCCGACGCTGGCTCACTCCGTGCTGCGCACAGACGTGAGCCACCGCATTCCGCTTCACATCGGGCGTCACCATTTTTTTGCAGCGACATCCTTCAGGATCGCGTTGTCCAGCATGGCTTCGGCGAGCAGCTTCTTCAGCTTGGCGTTCTCGTCCTCGAGCGCCTTCAGCTTGCGGACATCCGACACGTCCATGCCGCCATACTTCGCCTTGTATTTGTAGAAGGTTGCATCCGAGATGCCGTGCTTGCGGCAGACATCGGCCGTCTTCGCTCCTGCCTCCTGCTCCTTCAATATCCCGATGATCTGCTCTTCCGTAAACCGTGAACGCTTCATTCGTCCGTCTCCTCAGTGTGACGGACTCTACCAAAATTTGGAGGAAGTTCAGGGTCTCAGGTCACGATGGATACGAGGAGAGCGTTGACGACGATCTCATGAACCTCGCTCACCCACTCCACACCCCAGTAAGCATCCGTCGTCTGCAGCCAGCCGGTAAGACCGGCAAGCGACACAAGGAAAATCAGCAGCAGGATCATCAGCCCACCGAGAGGATTATGGCCCATATGGCGCGGCTCGCGGTTTCTCAGCATTGCTGCCGCATATGCGATCGTCTTTCTTGGGCCGCGTACAAACTGGCTGAACCGGGCATATCTGCTGCCGATGAGGCCCATCACGAGGCGCGACCCCACGAGCGCGCCGGCAGCGTAGCCGGCGAACTCGTGCACATCCTTGACCTCTTCGGCTGTTAGCCAGGCCAGCGCTATGCTTGCCGCCAGGCTCCAGTGGAAGATTCACACGTACGGATCCCACACCTCCACTTTTGCCGACATCACCTAGTCCTCGATCTTCACATCGACCGCAGCGAAGCTCTTGGGATCGAAATAGGCTTCCACCTTCTGGCCCTTGGCGTTGATGGCATACGCCTCGTAGCAGCCATCCTCCGTCTTGATGGAGCGAACCTTCCACCCCTCCTTTTCGAGCTTCGCCTGAAGGGCCTCGCGTGGTTGCCATTCTGCGGCGGCAACATTGCATTTCTCCGCGGCATACGAGGTTGCGGTGATGCCGAGAACGGCGATGGCAGTGGCAATGAACGTCTTCATGTATAGTCTCCATCCAAGGGTTTCAGACCATTGGTCCATGCCCGCGCATTCTGACGCACCGCTGAACGGCAGCGAGGAGGCGGGCTTGCCCGCCGTTCAGGCGAGTGCAAGGTTTGATAGAGATCTCACGTTGGAGATAAGCCGAGCGCTGCGGGAGCATTGATTGAGAGTACTATTGATCGAAGACGATGCTGTCCTGGGCGAGGCGGTGCGGGATTACCTCGCAGCGACAGGCCATGCGATCGACTGGATGCGCACCCTCGAACAGGGCCAGGGTGCGATTGACGCGGTGGACTACGACATCCTACTGCTCGACCTACGTTTACCGGACGGCACGGGATTGGATCTCCTCTCGGACCTTCGAAAGGACTCCAACCTCACGCCGGTCATCATCCTGACCGCGCATGACCAGATTTCCGACCGTCTCGAAGGCCTGAATCGCGGTGCCGACGATTACCTCGTTAAGCCCTTCAACTTGGATGAACTCTCGGCCCGTATGCAGGCCGTCGCGCGGCGCTACGCGGGTTCCGCCGTTGCGGCGATTGAAGTGGGAGCTCTTTCCGTGCATCTCGCTGACCGGAATGTGACGCTGAACGGAAAGCTTGTGGACCTATCCAGTCGCGAATGGGCGGTGCTGGCACGCCTCGCTGCCCGCCCTGGGGCGATCGTGTCGAAGGCGCAGATCGAAGAGGCGCTCTATGCCTTCGGCTCGGAGATAGAAAGCAACACGGTCGAGGTCTATGTAAGCCGGCTTCGGAAGAAGCTGGGCAAGGACGCCGTCGAGACGGTTCGCGGCATTGGCTACAGGTTGGGACGATGATCGGACGCCACAGCCTGACCAAGGCACTTATGCTCTGGATTTCAGGAATCATCACCTTGGTCTGGGTCATGGCCGTCGGGCTGGGTGCCTTGGTGATGCAGGAGGAATTCGGCGAGATCTTCGACAGTTCTCTCCAGGAGACGGCCGAGCGGCTTGTGCCCCTGGTCATCGACGAACTGTTCCAGCGGGACGATCTTGCCGAGCCGCGGCGCATCATGGCTTCGCGTGCGGGCTCCGATGAAGAGTACCTGACGTACCAGGTACGAGATCAGAGAGGGAGGGTGCTTCTCCATTCACACGCGGCGTCTGCCAACCCCTTCGATACCCCACTGGTAGCCGGCTTCTCGGATGGACCCACGGGACGTACCTATACAGCCGCGGCCGTCAGCAACACCACCTTTGTGCAGGTGAGAGACTCAGCAGAGCACCGACGGGAGGCACTGCTTGAGGGAGTCCTTGCACTTCTGCTGCCCATTTTGCTTCTAGTGCCAGTTACGATTGCTGCCGTATGGGTGGTGCTGCGTCGCATCTTGGCTCCCGTGGATACGCTTCGGTCTGCGATCGGCAGAAAGGACGGTGGAAACCTGACAGCCATCGACGAGCTTGACCTGCCGGAGGAACTGAGGCCGATCTTGAACTCTGTCAATTTACTCCTGTCGCGCCTGCGTGCGGTCCTGGCGGCAGAGAGGGAGTTCACATCCAACAGCGCACACGAATTGCGAACACCTCTCGCCGGCGCACTGGCCCAGACGCAGCTTCTCCTCCTGGAACTGAAGGATGGACCCGCCGCCGGGCGCGCGCGCCAGATCGAGAAATCGCTGCAGGGGCTGACGAGGCTGGCGGAGAAGCTGCTTCAGCTTGCTCGTGCGGAGGCAGGCATAGGCACCAATGAAGGGACATTTGATGTCGCGGATGTCGTCGGCATGGTCATCGCCGATTTCCGGGGCACTGCGGCGGGCGCAAGACTTCGTCTAGAAAAGGAGAACGAAAGAACCCTGGTTCAGCCGGGGTCCGCGGATGCTTTCGCGATCGTCTTCCGCAATCTTGTCGAGAATGCGCTGGTGCACGGGCGCCCCGACCAACCGGTCCTCGTGCGGGTTTCCCGCGACGGTACCGTCCGCATTCAGAACGGGTTCCCTGCGCTCGCGACAACGGAGCTTGTCACTCTGCGACAGCGATTTGCTCGCGGCGATACCAGTGCTGCCGGCTCTGGGCTGGGCTTATCGATCGCCGAACGGCTCCTGGCGCAGATGCAGGCGGAACTGGTCCTTAGCTCCCCCATTCCCGGTCGCGATGATGGCTATCAGGCAGAGATCATCTTTGCAAAGCCAGGTGTCGGCCATATGGCCGACACCTGACCTGGAGCGGCGGCAACCACGTAGGGCAAGGGACTGGGGCGAGAAACCAGTCTTTCCCTCTCCGCGCGAGCTCCACATGGCAGTATTCCGTCGACCACGTAACGCAGGCAGGGGTTCACCCGGGAGGTCGGTCGGGCAATCAATTATGTCTCCGCCATCTTCTGCTACAGGCCTTGATTTTTTCTAAGGCTGAATTTGGAAGGTCTGCAACCTGCTTCCCTACCGGGATAGCTTCCGCTTCGCGCCTTCAAGCGGGACATAGAGACCGTCGTCGCGCCCCCCTGAAAGCAGACCTCGCGCCGAGGCCTGGCCGTCGCTTATGCGCCCGCATCTAAGTCATAGAAGCCCTCGCAACCGCGCCTTAGAGCCGACATCGCCCGCGGTAAAAGAACCCAATCCCGAAGCCGCTGGGTTCGTGAAGACGGTAGTTGTTCTCGTCCTACGATCTTCACCCGACGGCACTCCAGACCAATTTGACCGCGAGACCAGCAAGCAGGACCATTATCGCGCGGTCGAAGGCAGCCGGTGAAAGCCGTCGTGCGAGCGCAGCACCTGCCGGCATGAAAAGCAGGATGGGCATGACAGCCACAAGGCTCGCAGCGAGCAGTCCTGGCGAAAGCAGCCCGACGAGAGCAAGTGTGGGAACCTGCACCAGGGTCATCGTCACGAAGAACAGGGAGATGGTGAAGACATAGGTTTCGCGCTTAAGCCGCATCGCGTTGAGATAAGATATCGATACCGGCGCCGAAATACCGGAGGACCCCTGAAGCAGCCCTGCAAGGAAGGCAGCCGGAGCGGCATAACGATGGCCGACCTTTCTCTATTCCGTGCAGTCGATCTACAACCGCACGTTCGAAATCATTCCAATGCTCCTGGTAGAAGTTCTCTGGTATCTCCTCATCACTTCGATCCTTAACTTCGGCCAGAGCTATATCGAGGCTTATTACGGCCGCAGCGATCGCCGCAATGGTGGAACTGTCAAGGCTGCTACTGCAACCGAGGACACGAACCATTGAATCTCGTTATTGATGAAATCCCTCTGGTTCAAGCCCGCAACGTCCACAAGTCTTTTGAGCAACCCGAAGTTCTCAAGGGTATAGATCTTGACGTCATGCCAGGCGACGTTGTCGTCATTCTTGGCCCGTCCGGCTCCGGGAAGTCCACCTTCCTGCGATGTATCAACCACCTGAGGCGATCTTCAAAGGCTATATCGAGGTGGGCGGGGAGCAGATTGGGTATCGATTGAAGAATGATCGGCTCGAGAAACTCTCCGACAACGGCTTTGCCAAGCAGCGTCGCATGATCGGGATGGTGTCTCAGCAGTTCAATCTTTGTCCACACATGACGGTTCTGCAAAATATCATTGAAGCACCGGAGAAAGGCTGAACTTACCCTCTAGGTCGTTGGCAGGCGGCGAGATGCCATCTGCCAGTTCAGTGCTAATGAACACACTCGTGGATAACCACGTGTTTTTTAGCGGCTGACCCTATGCTGACCCCATGGCAGAGAAAGAGCCAAAAGTCGCAACAGAGCTTACCCCTCTAACTGCCTGACTCAGAAGCATTAGATAATGGTGAGAGCGCAGGGGTTCGAACCCTGGACCTACTGATTAAAAGTCAGTTGCTCTACCGGCTGAGCTACGCTCTCCCACGCAAGGGGAAGCCCCTTTCGGAAGTGCGCGGAACATATGCAGACGGACTTTCCGGGTCAACCGCAAAAACAGCAAAAATGCGGCTTCTTGTCCCAAGACAAGCAGCATTCAAAAACGTGATTGGCATTGCAGTCTTGCCGTGCTTTAGCAGGCAGGCCCTCGACAGGGCTGATTGCAGGAGTTGCTGTTGTCAATTGCGGACATATCGCTGTGGAGTGCCTTGCTAGCGGGAGCGCTGTCGTTCCTGTCGCCGTGCGTGCTGCCGCTGGTACCGCCCTATCTCTGCTACATGGCTGGCATTTCCGTGGACCAGTTTCGCGGGGAGGAGCCAAGCGAGGCCGCAGTGCAAACGCGGCGGGCGGTGCTGTCAGCCGCGGTTTTCTTTACGCTCGGCTTTGCAACAGTCTTCGTGGCACTCGGCGCCGGTGCATCGACCATTGGCGTACTGCTGCGCCAGCATCTCGACCTCCTGGCCAAGATCGGCGGGATGATCATCATTGCCATGGGCCTGAATTTCCTCGGCGTTTTCCGGATTGGCCTTTTTTCCCGCGAGGCGCGCTTCCAGGGGAGCGGGAAGCCTGCGACACTTTCCGGCGCCTATGTCATGGGTCTGGCCTTCGCATTCGGCTGGACCCCCTGCATCGGTCCGGTCCTCGGGGCAATCCTCGGTGTCGCGGCCTCCCGCGAGACGGTGGGCGACGGAGCGACGCTGCTTGCCGTCTATTCGCTCGGGCTTGCCGTCCCCTTCTGGATCGCGGCCGGCTTCTCGGGCTCATTCATGCGTTTCCTGTCGCGCTTCCGCCGGCACCTCGGTGCGGTCGAGAAGGTCATGGGCGTGCTTCTCGTCCTCACCGGACTGGCATTCATGTTCGGGTTCATCAGTACGGTCGCGATCTGGTTCCAGCAGACCTTTCCAATCCTGATGCAAATCGGCTAAGCCGGGCCCGGCGCCGGATCGGTGCGGGTGAAGGATAGACGATGGCCGACATTACAGCATTGCTGTTGCCCTTTTTCGGACTGATCCTGATCGGCTATGTCGCCGCCCGCGTGACGCGCCAGCCGGCCGAAGCGCTTGGCTGGATGAACACATTCATCATCTATGCCGCCTTGCCGGCGCTTTTCTTCAAGCTCGTTTCACGAACGCCGATCGAGGATCTGGCGCGCATCGACTTCATCGCTGCCGACATTGCTGCGACCTATGCAATCTTCATCCTGCTCTTCCTGATCGCGCGGTTCCTCCGGCGAGCATCGGTGGCCGATTCAACGATCCAGGCGTTTGGCGGCTCCTACGGCAATATCGGCTATATGGGCCCGGGTCTCGCGCTCCTCGCCTTCGGCGATGCGGCTGCGGTGCCCGTCGCGCTCATCGTCTGCCTCGAGAACGCCACGCACTTCATCGTGGCGCCGGCCATGATGGCGGTGGCGGGCGGCGACAAACGCCCGCCGCTTCAACTGGCCGGCGAAGTCCTGCGAAAGGTGGCGCTGCATCCGTTTATCATATCCACCGGACTGGGTTTCCTAGTGGCGGCAAGCGGGCTTGCGGTGCCGACGGCGGCGCAGCGTCTGGTAGACTACCTGGCCCAGGCGGCCGCTCCCTGCGCACTCTTTGCAATGGGAGTCACCCTGGCGCTACGGCCGCTCAAACGGGTCCCGGTAGAGATCGGCTATCTGTCAGCCGCAAAGCTGATCATTCACCCGGTAGCAGTCTACGTAGTCCTGTCTCTTGCCGGTGACTTCGATCCTGTCTGGGTCTATTCGGCCGTCCTGCTCGCGGCACTTCCCACTGCGACCAATGTGTTCGTCATCAGCCAGCAGTACGGGGTCTGGCAGGAAAGGGCATCCGCAACCGTGCTGATCACCACGGCACTCTCGGTCCTGACACTACCGGTGCTTCTCTACCTGATCACCGCCGGGCTTCTTCCGCCGGACCTCTTCCCGTAGCTGGTCGACAAAGGCCCGCAGGCCGCGTCCAGGCTCCACGCCCTCGCGCATAACGAGGTTGCGCAGCGGTGGGACCGCGTTCAGAAGGTGCATGCCTGTAGCGCGCAGCATCTGGATGGGCAGGAAGTCTGACAACAGCGACCGGTTCAGGAGATCGACGCCGAAGGTCCGGGTCATGATGTCGGGGCGGCGACGGCGGTTGAAGCGGTCACCGGCATCGGCGGCAACGGGCCTGCCCACCGTGTCTGCCAAGAGTTCCGTCAGCGTGATGATGTCCCTCAGCGAGAGGTTCAGCCCCTGCGCGCCAATGGGCGGAAACGCGTGAGCGGCTTCTCCGACGAGAGCCATGCGGCCCTTGCCGAATCGATCCGCCATCAGGCTCGACAGAGGCCAGCATTGGGGGCCGGGCTCGACCGTCACCTTTCCGAGCATCGACTGCATCCGCTTCTCGACCTGCAGGGAAAGCTGATCGAGCGGAAGCGCCAGCAACCGCTCTGCCTCGTCCGGTCTGACGACCCAGACCAGGCTGGAGCGATTGCCGGGCAGGGGGACCTGGGTAAAGGGGCCGGTCGGCGTATGGAATTCGGTGGAGATATTGCCGTGTGGCAGGGCGTGGCCGAAATTCAGCACGATGGCCGACTGAGGATAGGACCAGCGCCGGGTGCCGATGCCGGCACTTTCGCGAACGCGCGACGAGCGCCCGTCCGCACCGAGCACGAAGTCCGCGGTCACGGTCGTTCCGTCAGCCAGGGTGAGGTGTGCCTTTTCCTGCGCCAGCGCGCAGGCCTCCATGGTGACCGGATGACGGGTGACATTTGGCTCTGCCGAAATTGCGCTCTCCAGGCATTTGAGCAGACCGCGGTTGGGAATGTTATACCCGAATGCGGTCAAACCGACGTCGGCGGATCGGAACTGCGCCGTCGGCGCCCGCAGGAGCCGGTCGGTTCCGTCGATGATCTGCATCACGCTGAGAGGGGCGGCAGTCGGGGCGATCCGGTCCCATACCCCGAGGCGCTCCATGAAGCGAATGGAGTGGTCCATCAGCGCCGTCGTCCGCTCGTCGTGCGCCGGTGCCTCCGGTGCGATCAGGGCGACCCGACGCCCGCCACGCGCCATCGCAAGCGCTGCAACCGTGCCGGCCAATCGGCCACCTACCACCGCAACTTCATAGTCCAGCATGATGCATCCTCGTCGGCAAACCAATCCGCGCTATGTAGAGCCTTCCCGCCTCCTTATCCATGGGACGTGGCAGCGCAGATCGCAAATCCTGCGCGCAAGGGGTGCCGGTCGGGAGTGGCCGGTTGCAAAGCCGCAGTTTTCGCAGCATAGGTCGTCAAACAGAACGGGAATGGCGCGTGATCAGACGAATTTTCAACTACCGAAAAGTCCCCTATGCCGAAATCCGCGCGTTCTCCGTCCACCTCCTGACCGCATCGGGATCGTTTCTCGCCTTTCTCGGGGTGGTGGCAGCGGCCGAGAGCCGCTTTGTCGACATGTTCTGGTGGCTAGGGCTTGCGCTGTTCGTGGACGGGATCGACGGTCCCATTGCACGCAAGGTGCGGGTGCGCGAGGTCCTGCCGAACTGGTCGGGAGATACGCTCGACAACATCATCGACTATGTCACCTATGTTCTTCTCCCCGCCTTTGCTCTCTACAAGAGCGGCATGATCGGGGAACCGTGGTCCTTCGTCGCCGCAGGGCTGATCGTGGTCTCGAGCGCGATCTATTATGCCGATACGGGCATGAAGACGGATGAATATTTCTTCTCCGGCTTTCCCGTCGTATGGAACATGGTGATCTTCACTCTCTTCGTCATCCAGGCGAGCGAGACCACTGCCTTCATTGTCGTGATCGTCTCGGTGATACTCACGTTCCTGCCCATCAACTTCCTCCACCCGGTGCGCGTCAAACGTCTAAGGCCGGTCAATCTGGCCATTCTCATGATCTGGTGCGTGCTCAGCGGCTATTCCCTGCTGTTGCACTTCGCATCTCCCGACTGGCTCGTCTATGGGGTCGTGGCGTCTGGCGTTTACCTCTATTTCATCGGGGCAATCATGCAATTGTTTCCGTCTCTTGGCAGGGACGCCTAACCTGTTGGCGATGCATGTTTTCGGTTGTGCGCAGCAACAAATCCGATAACAGTAGGCGCCTGCGGTCCCATCGTGACCGTATGTGAACAGGACGCGCGGTGTTTCTCGCAAGCCTCGAAGAAGGTGAAGCCGTGTGAACAAGGGGGTGCAGTGACTGTGATGGAGGGATCGGCCGTCAATCCGCTATTGTCGGTCCGCAAGCTTACCAAGTATTTCGGCAGCTTCCCCGCCTGCTCCGGAATTGACCTCGATATCGGCGCCGGTGAGATCCATGCTCTCCTGGGAGAGAACGGCGCCGGAAAGTCGACCTTCGTCAAGATGCTTTTCGGCATCCTCGATCCGACAGAAGGTGAGATCCGCTGGGAGGGGCAACCTGTCAGCATACGCTCGCCTGGCGAGGCTCGCTCAGTCGGAATCGGAATGGTCTTCCAGCACTTTTCGCTGTTCGAGGCCCTGACGGTAGCCGAAAACATCGCCCTCTCTCTCGATCCCAAGATCTCGCTAGCCAGGATTTCCGACGAGGCTGCGAGCTTGTCCAAGGCCTACGGATTGCCGCTCGATCCAAAGGCTCATGTTGCAGATCTTTCGGTCGGCGAACGTCAGCGCATCGAGATCGTCCGCGCGCTCCTGCAGAACCCGAAACTGATTATCCTCGACGAACCGACCTCGGTTCTCACGCCCCAGGAGGCGGATCGCCTGTTCGAGACGCTGTTCAAGCTGAGGGCAGAGGGGCGGTCGGTGCTTTATATCAGCCATCGGCTGGAAGAGGTGCAGCGCATATGCGATCGCGCCACCGTCCTGCGCCATGGAAAGGTAACGGGCGACTGCGATCCGAAGCAGGAGACGGCAGCCTCCTTGGCGCGAATGATGGTCGGCTCCGACGTTGCCGGAGTTCAGCGGGAGGATCGTAAGGTCCCAGGCGATGTCCGGGTCGAGGTCAAAGACCTTTCTGTTGCGGCCCGTACTCCGTTCGCGGTCGCCCTGAAGGACATCAACCTGACGGTGCGCGCGGGCGAGGTGCTGGCCGTAGCCGGCGTTGCCGGGAACGGACAGGGCGAGTTGTTCGACGCGCTTTCAGGTGAATACCCTGTGTCGGACAGCGAGACGATCCGCTTGTGCGGGAAGCTGGTCGGCCGCCTCGGGATCAATGACCGGCGCCTGTTGGGGGCCGGCTTTGTACCGGAGGAGCGCCATGGTCATGCAGCAGTGTCGGAGATGAGCCTTTCCGACAATCTTCTCCTTGCACGCAGCCGGTCCGACCGCCGGGCGTTCCTCGGCGGCGGGGTGATGAACGTCATCCGGCACGGCGCGGTTCAGCGGGCAACACAGCGGATCTGTGAAGAGATGGATGTCCGCAAGAGTGGAGAGGATCCACGCGCTGGCTCACTTTCCGGCGGCAACCTTCAGAAGTTCATCGTCGGACGCGAACTTGATCGTCAGCCGGCAGTCCTGGTCGTGAACCAGCCGACATGGGGCGTCGACGCAGGCGCGTCGAGCCGCATCCGTCAGGCACTCGTCGACCTTGCTAACGCAGGTTCTGCGGTCATCGTCATCAGTCAGGACCTGGACGAGATATTCGAGGTGGCCACCAGTATCGCGGTGATTTCCGAGGGGAGGCTTTCGCCATCATACCCCGCGCGCGAACTTAGTCGTGAAAGGATCGGCCTGCTGATGGGCGGTATCCATGATTCGACGCATGCGGAGGCGTCCCATGCGCATTGAACTGCAGAAACGGGACCGGGGAGGGCGCCTGTTCTCCTTCATATCGCCTCTCCTGGCGCTGGCGCTGACGCTGTTCTTCGGCGGCCTGATGTTCTGGTTCCTCGGCAAGGACCCAGTCGATGCGCTCTACAGCTTCTTCGTGGAGCCGTTGCTGGAGGTTTGGTCCCTGCATGAACTGGCCATCAAGGCTGCGCCTCTGATCCTCATCGCGGTCGGCCTTGCCGTCTGCTACCGCTCCAACAACTGGAATATCGGCGCGGAGGGGCAGTTCACTATCGGCGCGATAACAGGTGCTATCCTCCCGGTCCTCTATCCGGATTGGCACTCGCCGGCGATCCTGCCGCTGATGCTCGTCATGGGTGCGATCGGTGGAGCAATCTATGCCGGCATTCCGGCGCTCCTGAAGACACGCTTCAACACGAATGAGATCCTGACGAGCCTGATGCTCGTCTATATCGCCCAACTGTTCCTCGACTGGCTGGTAAGGGGTCCTTGGCGCGATCCGCAGGGCTACAACTTCCCGCAGACTAAGGCCTTCGTGCCCGAAGCTGTGCTGCCGGAGATCCTGGATTCCGGGCGCGCCCATCTCGCCATCGTCTTTGCGCTCGTCGCCGCCGTCGCCATCTGGTTCATGATGCGGTTCATGCTGAAGGGTTTTCAGGTCTCCGTGATCGGGCAATCGGAACGTGCGGGCCGTTTTGCCGGCTTCTCATCCCGGCGGATGGTCTGGTTTGCGTTCTTGCTCTCCGGAGCGCTGGCGGGTCTTGCCGGTATTTCCGAGGTCTCGGGCTCCATCGGGCACGTGCAGCCGGCAATATCTCCGGGCTACGGCTTCACGGCCATCATCGTTGCCTTCCTTGGCAGGCTGAACCCCCTCGGCATCATCGCTTCCGGATTTGTTCTCGCCCTTACCTATCTCGGAGGAGAGGCGGCCCAGCTCTCGATCGGCATTTCCGACAAGGTGAGCCGCGTCTTCCAGGGGCTTCTGCTGTTCTTCGTGCTGTCCTGCGATACCCTGATCCACTACCGCATCCGCCTCGTCTGGCGTCAGGCGACAGGAGCCGCCCATGCTTGAGGCGATCCTCTTGACGGTAATCACCGCTGCGACGCCACTTGTCATCGCGTCGCTCGGCGAACTGGTGACGGAGCGGGCAGGCGTGCTCAATCTCGGCGTCGAAGGCATGATGATCATGGGGGCGGTCGCCGCCTTCGCCGTGACACAGGCGACCGGCTCCCCCTATATTGGCGTCGCTGCGGGCATCATCGCAGGCGGGTTATTCTCGCTCCTGTTCGGTGTCCTGACCCTCACGCTGGTCGCCAATCAGGTTGCGACGGGGCTTGCGCTGACGATCTTGGGATTAGGGCTTTCCGGGCAGATCGGGGAGAGCTTCGTCGGGCAGCCGGGCATCAAGCTGCAGCCGATCGCCATCCCACTGCTTTCCGAGATTCCTCTTCTCGGGCCATTGCTGTTCCGGCAGGATATCATCTTCTACCTGTCCGTCCTGCTCGTGGGCGGCATCCACTGGTTCCTGTTCAGGAGCCGCACGGGCCTGAAGTTGCGGGCGATCGGCGACAATCATGGCTCCGCCCACGCGCTGGGGATCAACGTGATCCGGACCCGATATCTCGCCGTCATGTTCGGCGGCGCCTGCGCCGGGCTCGCCGGCGCTCACCTGTCCCTCGTCTACACCCCTCAATGGGTGGAGAACATGACGGCCGGACGCGGCTGGATCGCGCTGGCACTCGTCGTCTTCGCGTCGTGGCGGCCGCTTCGTGTGCTCGCCGGCGGATATCTGTTCGGGGCAGTCACCATCGGCCAATTGCATGCGCAGGCGCTGGGGATCGGCATACCCTCCCAGCTTCTGTCCGGCATGCCCTATGTCGCGACTATTGTCGTCCTGATCATCATCTCGCATAATCGGCGCACGACGCTGATCAATACTCCCGCCTCGCTCGGAAAACCTTTCGTTCCCGAACGTTGAGGCCTGTCCCGCATCCAAGTCTTCAAGCCAACAGAGGTCGAAAAATGAAGAAACTGATCATTGCACTTGCCGCCTCGGCCGCCCTTCTCGGCGGCTTCGTCAGCGGCGCCCAAGCCCAGGACAAGACGAAAGTCTGCTTCATCTATGTCGGCTCCAAGACGGATGGCGGCTGGACTCAGGCGCACGATATCGGCCGTCAGGAGCTGCAGGCGCACTTCGGTGACAAGATAGAGACACCGTTCCTCGAAAACGTTCCGGAAGGTCCGGATGCTGAGCGCGCCATCGAGCGCATGGCCCGCTCAGGCTGCGCGATGGTCTTCACGACCTCCTTCGGCTTCATGGATGCGACCATCAAGGTGGCCGAGAAGTTCCCGGACGTGAAGTTCGAGCACGCTACCGGCTTCAAGGCCGCTGAAAATGTCGCCACCTACAATTCCCGCTTCTATGAAGGCCGCTACATCCAGGGGCAGATCGCCGCGAAGATTTCCGAAAAGGGTGTGGCCGGTTACATCGCCTCGTTCCCGATCCCTGAAGTGGTGATGGGCATCAATGCCTTCATCCTCGGTGCGCAGTCGGTCAATCCTGACTTCAAGCTCAAGGTCGTCTGGGCCAACACCTGGTTCGATCCGGGCAAGGAAGCCGATGCGGCCAAGGCGTTGATCGACCAAGGCGTCGACGTGCTGACGCAGCATACCGATACTACCGCGCCCATGCAGGTTGCGGCAGAGCGCGGCATCAAGGCGTTTGGCCAGGCATCCGACATGATCAAGGCCGGACCGGAGACCCAGCTGACCGCGATCGTCGACACCTGGGGTGCCTATTACATCAAGCGCACCCAGGCGCTGCTGGACGGCAACTGGAAGTCCGAGCAGATCTGGGACGGCCTGAAGGACGGCATCCTGACCATGGCGCCCTATACGAACATGCCGGATGACGTGAAGGCGATGGCCGAAGAAACCGAGGCGAAGATCAAGTCGGGCGAACTGCATCCGTTCACCGGCCCGGTCAAGAAGCAGGACGGTTCGGACTGGCTCGCGGAAGGCGAGAAGGCCGAAGACGGCGCTCTCCTCGGGATGAACTTCTACGTTGCCGGCGTAGACGACAAGCTGCCGCAGTAAGGCAATCGCATCATGCAGGAAGGGCGCCTTTAGGGCGCCCTTTTTGTTGCAGGCGGAAACAAGCCGTTTATCGCCTGTCAATCGAGTTGCTGCTAAATGCCGCTCGACTGAATCGAGGAATCTATCATGACCCGCACCTGCCTGGCCGTCATCCTTGCCGCTGGCGACAGCACCCGGATGAAGTCTTCGATGTCGAAGGTTCTTCACCCCATCGCAGGCCTGCCGATGATCGGGCACGTGATGCGGGCTGTCGCCTCGGCCGGGATCTCGGACGTCGCCCTGGTGCTCGGACGCGATGCAGATGCGGTCGCCAAGGCGGCTGAGATAGATGGGGTGGCAGTCTGTACCTTCCTGCAGACGGAACGGCTTGGGACGGGCCATGCGGTCCTGACTGCGCGTGAGGCGCTCTCTGCAGGCTTCGATGACGTTCTGGTCACCTATGGAGATGCGCCGCTTGTCACCGAGGAGCCGCTGGCAGCCGCGCGGGCGGAGATCGCGAAGGGGGCAGACGTTGCCGTCATCGGATTCCACACGGAGCGCCCCACAGGCTACGGGCGGCTGCTCGTCCAGAACGGCGAGCTCGTCGCCATCCGCGAGGAGAAGGACGCGACCGAGGAAGAGCGACAGGTCACCTGGTGCAACAGCGGCATCATGGCGATTGATGGTCACAAGGCGCTTGAGCTTCTGGGTCGCATCGGCAACGACAACGCCAAGGGGGAATACTACCTGACCGATCTTGTCGAGATCGTCCGCGCTGCCGGCGGCAGGGCCGTGGCGGTCGATGCGCCGGAAGCCGAAATGGCCGGCTGCAACAATCGCGCCGAACTGGCGGTGCTGGAGAGGCTTTGGCAGGAGCGGCGCCGGCATGAGATCATGCTTGCGGGTGTGACCATGATCGCGCCCGAAACAGTTTTCCTTGCACATGACACGACCATTGGCCAGGACGCGGTGATCGAGCCGAACGTTGTCTTCGGACCGGGGGTCACGGTGGATGCCGGCGCCGTCATTCACGCCTTCTCCCACCTCGAGGGAGCACATGTAAGTGCTGGCGCAACGGTCGGTCCGTTCGCGCGGCTGCGTCCGGGTGCGAACCTCGCGGCCAAGGCGAAGGTCGGGAACTTCTGCGAGGTCAAGAAGGCCGAAATCGGCGAGGGGGCGAAGGTCAACCACCTGACCTATATCGGCGACGCGGTTGTAGGCGCGCATGCGAACATCGGCGCAGGCACGATTACCTGCAACTATGACGGCGTCAACAAGCACCTGACCCAGATCGGCGCCGGCGCCTTCATCGGCTCGAACTCGGCGCTGGTCGCGCCGGTCGCCATCGGGGAGGGCGCCTATGTAGGCTCTGGAAGCGTCGTGACCGAGGACGTGCCGGCGAATGCCCTTGCGTTGGCGCGCGCGCGCCAGGAAATCAAGCCTGACCGGGCAAAAGCGATCCGCGAGCGCGCGTTGGCACTCAAGGCCGCCGCCAAGGCCAACAAGTGAAGCGCTCCATGGTAACCTTCCGACACGCAAAGTGACCGGCAAGGGAATTGCAGCAGTCCTTTTATCGATTAGAACTCCCGCGAAGTCACGGGAACAATGAGGTTTTGAATGTGCGGGATCGTTGGCATTGTCGGTAGGGAGCCAGTGGCGGATCGCCTGGTGGATGCGCTGAAGCGGCTCGAATATCGAGGCTACGACTCGGCCGGTGTCGCGACGATCCACGAGGGACACCTGGCCCGCCGACGGGCGGAGGGCAAGCTGGTCAATCTCGAGAGGAAACTCGCGGCTGATCCTTTGCCAGGCAACATCGGCATCGCCCATACCCGCTGGGCCACCCACGGCGCTCCCAACGAGACCAATGCCCATCCGCATATCGTGGACGGCGTCGCAGTCGTTCACAATGGCATCATCGAAAACTTCTCCGAACTGAAGGAAGGGCTGCTGGCGGAGGGCGTGACCTTCGACACGCAGACGGATACGGAAGTCGTCGGGCAACTGATCGCCCGCAACCTGCGCGCTGGAATGGTTCGGCGAGAGGCCATGCAGGCCATGCTCCGGGAAATCACCGGGGCCTATGCCCTGGCTGTGATCTTTGCGGATGATCCATCGACTATCATGGCGGCCCGCTCGGGCCCGCCACTGGCAATCGGGTTCGGTGACGGCGAGACCTACCTCGGTTCGGATGCCATTGCGCTCGCACCGCTCACGAACGAGATCACCTACCTCGTGGATGGCGATTGGGCCGTTATTGGTCGCGAAGGAGCCTTCATCTTCGACCATGAGGGCAACCAGATCAATCGACCGCGCCAGATCACGCAGGCCGCCGCCTATTTCGTCGACAAGGGCAACCACCGGCACTTCATGGAGAAGGAGATCCATGAGCAGCCGGAAGTCGTCTCCCATGCGCTTGCCCACTACGTTGACCTCGGCAATCATACGGTCGATCCGGCCGCCACCGGGCTCATCGACTTTGCCTCCCTGCGCGGCCTTGCGATCTCTGCCTGCGGCACGGCCTATCTTTCAGGCCTGATCGGCAAGTACTGGTTCGAGCGCTATGCGCGCCTGCCGGTCGAGATCGATGTCGCCTCGGAATTCCGTTATCGCGAAATTCCTCTGTCCGCTGACCAGGCGGCTCTCTTCATTTCCCAGTCCGGCGAGACCGCCGACACACTGGCATCGCTTCGCTACTGCCACTCGGCCGGGCTGAAGATCGGCGCGGTCGTCAACGTCAAGGAATCGACGATTGCACGGGAATCGGATGCCATCTTCCCGATCCTCGCGGGGCCCGAGATCGGCGTTGCTTCAACGAAGGCGTTCACCTGCCAGCTTACCGTCCTGGCATCTCTCGCGATCGCTGCCGGAAGGGCCCGCGGGACGATCTCGGAGGCCGAGGAAAAGCAATTGATCAAGAGCCTGGCGGAGATGCCGCGGCTCATGAACGCCGTGCTCAACACTATCGAACCCCAGATCGAAGCGCTGGCGCGCGAACTCTCGCGGTACAAGGACGTACTGTACCTCGGTCGCGGCACCAGCTATCCGCTTGCGATGGAAGGGGCGCTTAAGCTCAAGGAAATCTCCTACATCCACGCAGAGGGATATGCGGCCGGAGAACTGAAACACGGCCCCATCGCGCTGATTGACGAAAACATGCCGGTGATCGTGATCGCTCCCCACGACCGGTTCTTCGAGAAGACCGTTTCGAACATGCAGGAGGTCGCGGCGCGCGGCGGCAAGATCATCTTCGTCACGGATGAAAAAGGCGCCGCTGCCTCGAAGTTGCCGACCATGGCGACAATTACGCTCCCGAACGTGGCTGAGATCGTTTCGCCGATGATCTACTCTCTGCCAATTCAGCTTCTGGCCTACCACACCGCCGTCTTCATGGGCACGGATGTGGATCAACCGCGCAACCTTGCGAAGTCCGTGACCGTGGAGTGAGCCACTCGCCGGGGGCGACACCATCCCTTCGTGGCGCCCCTGGTCCGCGCAGTGGGGTGCTGAAATCTGGATATCCCGCCCTTGCATGGCGGGGTCCGCTCGGGCATGGTCGCTTCGACCTGACCACTTTTATGCGATGCAGCATGACGGCGAGACGATGAACGATAGCCCAGAGCGCATTTCGCTGGCGACGCGCATCCGCAACAACTTCCTGACCGGATTGATCATCTGTGCGCCGCTGGCCATTACCATATGGCTGACCTTCAGCTTCATCCGCTGGGCGGACAGCTGGGTGAAACCTTATATTCCGGCTCGCTACAACCCGGAGAACTATCTGGACGTGGCCATGCCCGGGCTGGGCATGGTGATCGCGATCACCCTGATCACTCTGATCGGTTTCCTGGGAAAGAACCTGATCGGCCGCTCGATCGTCAGCTTCGGCGAGTCGGTGCTGCACCGCATGCCCCTCGTCCGGACAATCTACAAGAGCCTGAAACAGATCTTCGAGACGGTGCTGAAGGAACAGTCCACTTCCTTCAAGAAGTGCGGGCTGATCGAGTTCCCGAGCCCCGGCAGTTGGGCACTCGTGTTCATTTCCGGCGACGCCCAGGGCGAGATTGCGGCCCGTCTGAACGAGCACGGCGAGGAGATGGTCTGCGTTTTCCTGGCGCCGACGCCGGTGCCGACTGCAGGCTTTCTCATGTTCGTGCCGCGCAGCAAGATCGTCATGCTGGACATGACGCCGGAGGAGGGGGCCAAGCTTCTGATCTCAGGAGGGCTGCTTGCGCCGGATTACCGGCCGAAAGCCGGTCCGACTATGATCTCGTCCAATGTCAGCCCGCTCCAAGGAACCTGACGGCTTCATCGCGGCGGAACAGATAGAGCAGGGTGCGGACGTTCTTCCCGCGTTCGCTGGTCAGGTCCGGATCCTTCTCGATGAGATAGCCGGCATCCTTGCGGGCGATCTCCAGCAGGTCCGCATGGGCCTCAAGGCTCGCGATACGGAAGCCGGGCGTCCCGGATTGACGCGTGCCTAGGAGTTCGCCTTCACCGCGCAGCTTCAGGTCCTCTTCCGCGATCAGGAAACCGTCTTCGCTGTCGCGCAGGATCGACAGGCGAGCATGTCCCGTCTCGCTCAGCGGTCCCTTATAGAGGAGGATGCAAGTGGAGGCGTCCGCTCCGCGGCCCACGCGACCACGCAACTGGTGTAGCTGGGCGAGACCAAAGCGCTCGGCATGCTCGATGACCATGATCGTCGCATCCGGTACGTCCACACCCACCTCCACCACCGTCGTTGCTACGAGCAATCTCACAGCGCCGGTCTTGAAGGCGGCCATCACCGCATCCTTGTCCGCTCCGGACATGCGACCATGAACCAGGCCGACGTCGCGGCCAAACTCCTTGGCCAGTAGGGCAAACCGCTCTTCTGCCGACATCAGGTCCGAATCCTCCGACTCCTCCACCAGCGGACAGATCCAATAGGCCTTCTTGCCCTCTGACAACGCGGTCCTCAGCCGAGCGACAATCTCACCGGTGCGCTCCGTCGGGATCGTTACGGTCTGGATGGGCTTGCGCCCCGCTGGCTTCTCAGTGAGCTTGGAGACGTCCATGTCACCGAAGGCGGCGAGCACAAGCGTGCGCGGTATGGGTGTCGCCGTCATCACCAGCATATGCGGCGTGACGCCCTTCGCCGTCAGCCGAAGCCGCTGGTGGACACCGAAGCGGTGCTGCTCGTCGACCACGGCCAGAACCAGATCGTGATAATTGACCGCATCCTGGAAGAGAGCGTGGGTGCCTATGATGATCTGGGCCTCACCCGAAGCAATCCTTTCGACGATCGCGTCTCTGTCGCGACCTTTCGTTCGTCCCGTCAGGACGTCCACCGAAAGGCCGACGGCCGCCGCCAGCTTCGATATGGTCGCATAATGCTGCCGGGCGAGGATTTCCGTCGGCGCCATCAGCACCGCCTGACCTCCGGCCTCGACCGCGGCAGCCATCGCCATCAAGGCGACGAGCGTCTTTCCCGCCCCGACATCGCCCTGCAGCAGGCGCAGCATGCGATCTTCGCCCGCCATGTCCTCCAGGATATCGGCGACGGCACGTTCCTGGCTGCCGGTGAGGGCGAAGGGGAGGGTGGAGCGTATCCGGTTAGCCAACTGGCCTGTCGAACGCACAGGTCGGCCGGGCACCCGGCGAAGGCGCTGGCGAACCAGCGCGAGAGACATCTGTCCGGCCAGGAACTCATCATAGGCGAGTCGCCGCCGAGCAGCGGACCGCGGGTCGATGTCGGTTTCGTCACGCGGATCGTGCAGCCGGCGAAAGCTCTCGGAAAGGCAGGGAAACCCTTGACGCTTCGCCAGGGTGGCATCGAGCCAGTCCGGGAGTTCGGGAATTCGGACCAGGGCGGCATCCACCGCTCTCCTCAGGACTTTCGGTGAAAGGCCGGCGGTGAGGGGATAGACCGGCTCCACCAGCGGCAGGTTGTCGGCCTCCGACATCTTCACCATGAAGTCCGGATGGACCATCGACGGGCGCCCGTTGAACCAGTCGACCTTGCCGCTCACCATGACCTCTTCGTCGAGCGGCAGCGCTTTCTCCAACCAGTTGCCCTTGACGCGGAAGAAGGTCAGGGCAAGTTCGCCCGTCGCGTCGTGAAGGAAGACACGGTAGGGCAGGTTCGCTTTTCCCGGAGGCGGCGGCTGGTGGCGGTCGACCCGGCCCTGGATGGTGACGATGGCGCCCTGCGGAGCCAGCGCTATGCCCGGCCTGTTGCGGCGGTCGATGATTGAAACGGGCGCATGGAAAAGAAGATCGATGACGCGGCAATCCTCCGCGTCATCTCGTCCCGTCACGCGCGCGATGAGTTCCGCGAGCTTGGGACCGACGCCCGGAAGGGATGCAACGGGCGAAAACAGCGGATCGAGGAGGGCGGGGCGCATGGGCGGCAAAATGCGATGGATTTCGACCGCTTTGCAAGGTGACGAAGCGGAAATTCCGACCTATATGGTCCGGGCTACACAAGGACTTTTCCATGACAGGACTGACACGCAGCAGCGCGGACCTCAGCCCCCGCCGTCGCCGCATCCTCTACCGCTGCTGGCACCGCGGCATTCGCGAAATGGACCTCGTCTTCGGCCAGTTCGCCGAAGAGGAGATCGCGGCGCTTTCCGACGCTGAGCTCGACGAGTTCGAAGCAATCATGGGCGAGGACGATCACGATCTGCATGCCTGGATCACGGGCGCAAAGCCGCTGCCCGAGCATTTGCAGACGCCGCTTTTCGCCCGAGTTGCTTCTTACAGGCCAGACTTCGATCCGGTGACGACGGCGAGCCTGCAGGCGAAGTCAGAGCGATAGAAAATGATCCCAGGTTTCGATGCCAAGAAGATTGCCGCGGCCGGCAGCTCGCTGACTATCGGCAACGTTCCGCCCGGAATGGAGGCGCTGCTTCTGGCCGAGATGGCCAGGACAGGTCAGCCGGTAGCCTTCATCATGTCGGACGGCCAGCGGATGCCCGATATCGAGCAGATGCTCGGCTTTATCGCGCCTGAAATCCCCGTCCTGACGCTGCCGGCCTGGGACTGTCTTCCCTATGACCGCGTCTCGCCCGGCGCAGATGTCTCTGCCCGTCGCTTGGCGGCGCTCTCCGGGCTTATCGCCCATGCGCGCAAGCCGCATCCGGCGATCATCCTCGTTACCGTCAATGCCATGCTGCAGAAGATTGCGCCGGCGGAGGTGATCGAAAGCCTGGCATTCTCGGCACGGCCGGGTAACAGCGTCCGCATGGACGATATCGCCGCGCGGCTGGAGCGTAACGGCTTCGATCGCGTTCCGACGGTGCGGGAAGTGGGCGAATTCGCGGTACGCGGAGGCATTCTCGACGTCTTCGTTCCGGGAAACGAAGAGCCCGTCCGCCTCGATTTCTTTGGCGACACGCTGGAGACCATCCGGACATTCGACCCCGCCAGCCAGCGCACGACGGGGCAGGCGCGCTCCCTCGACCTCAACCCGATGAGCGAGGTGTCGCTGACACCCGATACCATCAGCCGGTTCCGGACCAACTACCTGGCGCTCTTCGGCGCCGCCACACGGGATGATGCTCTCTACCAGGCAGTGTCGGAAGGACGACGCTATGCGGGGATGGAGCATTGGCTGCCGCTCTTCTACGAGCGTCTCGATACCGCCTTCGACTACCTGAAGGACTTCCGTCTCGTTACGGATCATACGGCCCGCGAGGCTGCCAACGAGCGCTCCAAGCTGATCGTCGACTACTATGAGGCCCGCCGCGACAGCGGCACGCAAGGCAAGGGAGCCGCTGCTCAGGCGGCGCCCTACAAGCCGATACCACCGGGACAACTCTATCTGGATGCAAAGGCATTCTCCACCGCACTGGATGAGGCGAATTCAGTTCGGCTGACGCCATTCAACGAACATGACACCCAAGGCCGCCGCGTCATCGAGCTTGACGCACGGGTCGGTCCGCGCTGGGCGAAATCGCAGGCCGAAAAGGATGATCGAGACGAGCGCGTCAACGTCTTCGACCTGGCGGTCAAACACATCTCCGAAAGGCGATCTGTCGGCCGTAAGGTGCTAATCACGGGTTGGTCGGCGGGATCTCTCGACCGGTTGTTGCAGGTCCTCGAAGAACACGGGCTCCAGCGCGTCAAGCCGATCGAAGCGTTCGCTGATCTGGAGAAGCTCGAAAAGGGTGAAGCCGCATCGGCTGTTCTCAATCTGGAAGCCGGCTTCGAAACCGACAGCTTCGCCGTCATCGGCGAACAGGACATCCTCGGCGACAGGATGGTCCGCCGCGGCAGGAGACGAAAGCGCGGCAGCGACTTCATCTCGGAAGTCTCCGGTCTCGACGAAGGGTCGCTCGTGGTTCATGCGGAACACGGGATCGGGCGCTTTGTCGGGCTCGTGACGATCGAGGCGGCCGGCGCGCCCCGCGCCTGCCTTGAACTCCACTATGCCGATCAGGCCAAGCTGTTCCTGCCGGTCGAGAACATCGACCT
Organism: Pseudorhizobium flavum; assembly: GCF_902502825.2. The sequence continues at coordinate 1,860,793 of NZ_LR723670.1, read as the reverse complement.
CCTGTCCCGCTACGGATCGGATGCCGCCGAAGCGGCGCTGGATAAGCTCGGCGGTGGAGCCTGGCAGGCCCGCAAGGCGAAGCTCAAGAAACGCCTGCTGGACATGGCTGAAGGCCTGATACGGGTCGCAGCCAGCCGGATCACGCGCCGGGCGCCTGTTCTGGCGGCCCCTGACGGCCTCTACGACGAGTTTGCGGCCCGTTTCCCCTATGACGAAACCGAGGATCAGGACAGTGCCATCGAGGCCGTCCGGGACGACCTGTCGGCCGGCAAGCCGATGGACCGGCTTGTGTGCGGCGACGTCGGATTCGGCAAGACGGAGGTCGCCCTTCGCGCGGCCTTCCTCGCCGCAATGAACGGGGGCCAGGTGGCCGTCGTCGTACCAACCACACTTCTGGCGCGGCAACACTACAAGACATTTCGGGAGCGCTTCCGCGGCCTTCCGATCAAGGTGGCACAAGCCTCCCGTCTGGTTCCGACCAAGGAACTCAACCAGGTCAAGAAAGATCTGGCAGAGCGGAAGGTCGACATCGTGGTCGGCACCCACGCGCTTCTGGGAAGCGGCATCAGCTTCGCCAACCTCGCCCTCCTGATCATCGACGAGGAGCAGCATTTCGGCGTCAAGCACAAGGAGAGGCTGAAGGAGCTCAAGAGCGACGTGCATGTGCTGACGCTTTCGGCCACCCCGATCCCCAGAACGCTGCAGCTGGCGATGACGGGTGTGCGGGAACTCTCCCTCATCACCACGCCGCCGGTGGACCGCATGGCGGTGCGCACCTTCATCTCGCCCTTCGATCCGCTGGTGATCCGCGAGACTCTGATGCGCGAGCACTATCGAGGCGGCCAGAGCTTCTATGTCTGTCCGCGCCTTGCCGACCTGCCCGACATCCAGGCCTTCCTGCAATCGGATGTGCCGGAGTTGAAGGTAGCGGTCGCGCACGGGCAAATGGCGTCGGGTGAACTGGAAGACATCATGAATGCCTTCTACGACGGAAAGTACGACGTCCTTCTGTCGACGACGATCGTGGAGTCGGGGCTCGACGTACCGACTGCCAATACCCTGATTGTCCACCGGGCGGACATGTTCGGGCTTGCCCAGCTCTATCAGTTGCGCGGCCGTGTCGGGCGCTCGAAGGTACGTGCGTTCGCGCTGTTCACACTGCCGGTCAACAAGCAACTTACGGCAACGGCGGAGCGACGCCTGAAGGTGCTCCAGTCGCTCGACACGCTGGGTGCAGGCTTCCAGCTCGCCAGCCACGACCTCGACATTCGTGGCGCAGGGAACCTGCTTGGAGAGGAACAGTCGGGTCACATCAAAGAAGTCGGATTCGAGCTCTACCAGCAGATGCTGGAGGAGGCCGTGGCCGAGGTCCGAGGCGATGACGACATCGTCGACACCGGCTGGTCGCCGCAGATATCGGTTGGGATTACCGTGATGATCCCCGAGGATTACGTTCCTGACCTGCATCTGCGCATGAGCCTCTACCGTCGGCTCGGTGAACTGACCGACCTCAAGGAGATCGACGGCTTCGGCGCAGAGATGATCGACCGCTTCGGCCCACTGCCGTCCGAGGTGCAGAACCTGCTCAAGGTCGTCTACGTGAAATCGCTCTGCCGTACCGCAAACGTCGAGAAGCTCGATGCTGGACCGAAAGGCCTCGTCGTCACCTTCCGAGACAAGCAGTTTCCGAATCCCGCCGGACTTGTGCAGTACATTGCCAAGCAGGGGACGATGGCGAAGATCCGTCCGGACCAGAGCGTCTTCCTGACCCGCGACCTTCCGACCCCGGACAAGCGGCTGACAGTCGCGGCTCAGGTGATGAAGCAATTCGCCGCGATCGCGAAAGAAGCGGAGTAGTGGCGGAAGCCGTCAGGGCGCGGCGGTATCGTCAGTGGCCGCGAGCGCAGTTGCCGGCGGGTCGCTGACAACGGAGGCCGGTAGCGGCACGTTTCGCACGCGCTCGCGCGCCAGCGTCAGCAGTCCGGATCCGATGATCAGCAGGATGCCGAGCAGCATCGGCAGATCGATGGCGTCGCCGAAGACGAGATAGCCGAAGAGGACCGCCCAGAGCATCTGGCTGTACTGCGTAGGGCCAACGACTGCTGCGGGTGCGTGAGCCGTGGCATACATCAGGAGGATGGTTGCAAGCGCGGCGAAGAGACCATAGCCGGCGAGCATCAGCCATTGCAGCGCGGAGGGCCAGGCGAACCCGGGTAGCATCAGGACGCCGCAGACCAACAGAGATCCCAGCACACCGGCGCCATAGAGGGATATGCCTTTCTCACGATGGCCAATGGCGCGATAGACAACAATGGAGATCGCGCCGCTCAATCCCGCAAAGACCGCTGCGAGGTGACCGATGGAAAGCTCGCGAAATCCGGGGCGCAGTACCACCAGAACGCCGATGAAACCGATGATGACGGCGCTCCAGCGGCGGATGCCGACCTGTTCCTTCAGGAAGATCACGGACATGATCGTGACGAAGGAGGGCAGTAGGAAGATGAGGGCGAAGGCCTCCGCCATCGAGAGATAGGTAAAGGCGGTGACGCTGGCGATGGTACCGACCGCTGCCGCGAGCGCCCGCAACAGCCACAGCGGTCGGCTCGTGGTCCGCAGCATGTCCGACAGCCGGTCCTCGCGCTTCATCAGGAACGGTAGGCCCACCAGACCGAACACCGCCCCCAGGAATGCCATTTCGAAGGCGCTCAGCGCCCCCTCGATCAGCTTCACACTCGCATCGCTCCAGGAGAAGGCCGCAAACGCGGCGAAGGCGAACAGCACGCCCTTCAAGGTCGGTTCGGCGGACATGGAGGAGACCCGTCAGATCATGCCCTTGCGGGCTTCGGCCTTCATGCGCGCGATGTCGCGCAAGGCTTCAGCAAGCACCTCGGGCAGCTGCGCTCCACTGACGGCATACTGGCCGTCGAAGATCAGGAACGGGACACCGTTGACGCCCATCTGCCGGGCGGCCTCTATTTCGTCGAGTATCTTGGCCTTGTCTGCATCCGACGCGAGCAGATTGGTGATCACGGCGGGGTCAAGCCCACATTGTTCGGCAATACCGATCAGCACATCACGGTCCGCGACGTTCGCACCATCCTCGAAATGGGCCTTGAACAAGGCAGTCGCCACACGGTCCTGGATCTCTCGACCCTCAATGCCCGCCCAGTGGAGAAGCCGATGCGCGTCGAGCGTGTTTGCGCGCACCTTGATGTTCTCGAAACGGAACCTGATGCCGATCTCGCGGCCGTGTTGCCTGAGGGTATCCTGCATCTCGTCGAGGCGCTCGGCGCCTCCCAGCTTGTTGATCAGGTGCGTGCGGTAGTCCGTGCCCGTGCTGCTCGCATCCGGGTCTAACTGGTAGGGCCGCCAATTGACATCGACGCCGACCTCACCCTGCACCTCGGCGATTGCGAGTTCCAGCCGCGCCTTGCCCAGATAGCACCATGGGCAAACCACATCGGATACGACATCGATGGTAACGCGCTCCATGGCCGCAACCCTTCCTGAAATGGTAATGGCAGTCGGCTGTGGTCAGTCCTGTACGCGCTTGTCGAACCAGACGGGAAGCTGATAGCCGTAGAGAGGTGTCTTGTCTGGATAACCGATATAGCTACGCCGCGCCACCCATTGTTCCGGTACGTGGTAAAGCGGGACCAGATAGTGGCCGGCGATCAGCAGCCGGTCATAGGCCCGGACCGCCGCCTCGAACTCCTCGCGGCTGCGAGCGCTCAACATGGCCTCGATCGCGCGGTCTATGGTCGGATCGGCCACGCCGGCGAAATTGTTGCTACCCTCTCGATCCCGCGAGACCGATCCCCACCGGCCAACCTGTTCTATCCCCGGAGAGAGCGAGGAGGGGTAGGACTTCACGATCACATCATAATCGAAGGTGCCGGAGCGTGCCTGGTACTGCGCATCGTCCACGGTACGGATGGTTGCCTCGACGCCGATCATCCTGAGCGTCCGCTGGTAAGCGATTGCCAGCTTTTCCTGATCCTGTGTCTGGGTCATGATCTCGAAGCGAAGGGGGGTGCCGGATCCGTCGGACATCCTGCCGCCCTTGATCGTGTAACCGCCTTCCTTCAGAAGCTCGACGACACGACGCAGAATCTTTCGGTCGCCACCCGAGGCATCGGTCTTGGGAATGCGGTAGCTGCCGTCGAGCACGGTGGGATCAAGGGCATCCTTCGCGTCTCCGAGAATTGCCAGTTCGCGCGGGTCAGCCGGCTTGCCGAGCGAAGAGAGAGAAGAGTTCTGCCAGAAGCTTTCCGTCCGCGTGTAGGCGCCCTCGAAAAGGTTCCTGTTGGCCCATTCGAAATCAAAGGCGAGCGCGAGCGCCTCGCGGACGTTCGGATCGGCGAAGACGGGGCGGCGCGTATTGAAGACGAAACCCAGCATGCCGGTTGGCACTTCCGGCCGGAAGGTGTCCTTGATCACGGCCCCGTTTTGGACATCAGGGAAATCATAGGCCCGCGCCCAGTGCGTTGGGCTTCCATCCGGATAGATGTCGACAACACCCTTCTTGAAGGCCTCGAACAGGGTGTTTTCCTGAAGAAAGTATTCCACGGAGATCCGGTCATAGTTGTCGAACCCGACCTTGGCCGGAATGTCCTTACCCCAATAGTCAGGATTGCGCTCGAACACGATGCGTTCTCCCGGAGTCAGCGACTTCACCCTGTAGGGCCCGGAACCGACCGGGATCGCCAGCGAGGACTGCTCGAACGCAGCGACGTCGGTGGCATGCTTCGGAAGGATCGGCGTGGCCGTCGCCAGGATCAGCGGGAATTCCCGGTCCGATTTCTCGTTGAAGACGAACTTCACGGAATGTGTGCCGACCTTCTCCATCCGGGCCACCGGTGTCAGCCTGTTACTGAACGGCGTACGCCCCTTGTCTCGCAGGAGTTCCATCGTGAAGATCACGTCGTCCGGCGTCACCGGCTGGCCGTCCGACCACTTGGCATCGGGATTGAGGTTGAACTGGATGACGCTGCGCTCCTCGTCCATCTCGACGCTTTGTGCCAACAGACCATAGAGAGTGAACGGCTCGTCCGCGGAGCGCTGCATCAGCGGTTCGAAGACGAGGTGTCCAAACTGCGGATCCCACATGCCGCGTGCAGTCGTGCGCATACTCTTCAGGATGAAGGGATTGAGGCTGTCAAAGGTGCCGACCACACCGTAGCGAACACTGCCGCCTTTCTTCACGTCCGGCTCGGCATAGGGGAAATGCGTGTAATTGGCCGGCAGCGCCGGCTCGCCATGCATGGCAATGGCGTGCAGAGGTTCGGCGGCGGCAGGCCAGGACATGCCGGCAAGCACCAGGAGCGGGATGAGGCGGCGCATGGTGGATCCTTCGGAAGTCGAATCGGTCGTGGCCAAAATAGACCAACCATTGAACGGGACCAACCTCCTGCTCCCCGGGGGTCGGATCTGCCGTTGGTAACCGTCCTGCAAAAAACCCCCTCGGAAGGACTGGATATCACTCTGCCGCCGATGTAACAGGATGTCGAAGCCGGGAGTCATTCAATTGCCTCATTTCGCCGACAGGTGGAGTGCAGTAGGACACCCGAGGGAGGGCGGCGAAAGCCGTACCCGGACCGATTTCAGGAGACGGATCTTTCGTTATGAAACTCAAGGCAAATACGGCTCTGCGGACGGCGATGTCCGCGCTCGCTCTTTCGTTCGCGGCATCCACCGTGCCCACCGCCGCGCTGGCGCAGGGTGCTCCGGCAGCCGCAGGAGCAGGGGCGCCACCGCTTGGCTGGTTCAAGACCTGTACCAAGCAGGATGACAGCGACCTCTGCGTCGTTCAGAACATCATGCTTGCCCAGAACGGGCAGTTGGTGACCGCCGTCGGCCTGATCACCGTTGAAGGCAAGGTCAACCGCAAGATCCTTCAGGTCTCGGTGCCGACCGCACGACTGATACCGCCCGGCATCACCATGCAGATCGATGGCGGAAAGGGTCAGAAGCTCGATTACGCTGTCTGCCTTCCGGACAAGTGCACGGCAGAAGTGCCGCTGACGGATGCGATGATCGCCAGCCTCAAGAAGGGCGGTGAGGTCGTGTTCACCTCGATGAACTTCCGCCGCGCCCCCAATCCGATCAAGATTTCCCTGAACGGCTTCACCGGAGCCTTTGACGGAGAGCCGATTACGCAGTCTCAGCTCGCTGAAAGCCAGCGCACTCTGCAGGAAGGCATGCAGAAGAAGGCCGAAGAAGCCCGAAAGAAGCTTGAAGACGCTCAAAACGCCGCCAAGCAGGGTCAGTAATCCGGGCTTTCAGCCAACAATAGAAACGCCGGCCTCAGGCCGGCGTTTTTCGTTTGTGAGTTCTGTCGGGCCTAGTGCGCGAACCCCATCTTCGGCGTCAGCCGCCCGCGGGGGCCTTCCTCGAAGATCTGGTAGACCTGCGGGTTGCGAAGCGGCATGTCGCTCTCGTCATGCTCGAGGTTCTGCTCCGACACATAGGCCACATATTCCGTCTCATCGTTTTCGGCCAGCAGGTGATAGAACGGCTGGTCCCGGTTCGGGCGGATCTCAGCGGGAATGGCATTCCACCATTCCTCGGAATTGGCAAACTCCGGATCCACGTCGAACACCACGCCACGGAACGGGAAAACCTTGTGGCGGACCACTTCACCGATAGTGAACTTAGCGCTGCGTTGTTTCATGGTGCGATATCCTTTCGCATCCTGATGTGGGAATAAAATCTCACCGCATCAAGGGGGTAATGCGAAGGCACGAGGGTTGTTCCGCACCCTGAATATAGCCACGGAAAAGCGGCGGGCATGACCCGCCGCCTTCATATCTCGACGTTGCCTGGATCAGGCCGAGTAGTACATGTCGAATTCGACGGGATGCGGCGTCATCTCGAAGCGCATGACTTCCGTCATCTTCAGCTCGATATAGGCGTCGATCTGGTCGTCGTCGAAAACGCCGCCAGCGGTCAGGAACTTGCGATCCTTGTCGAGGCTCTCGAGAGCTTCGCGCAGCGAGCCGCAGACAGTCGGGATCTTCTTCAGTTCCTTCGGAGGCAGATCATAGAGATCCTTGTCCATGGCCTTGCCTGGATGGATCTTGTTCTTGATGCCGTCGAGGCCTGCCATCAGCATGGCAGCGAAGCCGAGATAGGGGTTCGCCGTCGGATCGGGGAAGCGGACTTCGACGCGCTTTGCCTTCGGGCCGGTGCCGAACGGAATGCGGCAGGATGCGGAACGGTTGCGGGCGGAATAGGCAAGCAATACCGGTGCTTCATACCCTGGGACGAGACGCTTATAGGAGTTCGTCGACGGGTTGGTGAAGGCGTTGATCGCCTTGGCATGCTTGATGATGCCCCCGATGTAGTAGAGGCAGGACTCCGAAAGGCCTGCATACTCGTCGCCTGCGAAGGTCGGCTTGCCGTCCTTCCAGATCGACTGGTGGACGTGCATACCCGAGCCATTGTCGCCGAAGATCGGCTTCGGCATGAAGGTTGCCGTCTTGCCATAGGCGTTGGCGACCTGATGGACCACATACTTGTAGATCTGCATCTTGTCGGCATTGCGGACCAGGGTGTCGAACTTCACACCGAGCTCATGCTGTGCAGATGCCACCTCGTGGTGATGCTTCTCGACGACCACGCCCATCTCGGCCAGAACGGTCAGCATTTCCGAGCGCATGTCCTGGAGGCTGTCGACCGGCGGGACCGGGAAATAGCCACCCTTCACGCGCGGACGGTGGCCGAGGTTGCCGGTTTCATAATCGGTATCGTCGTTGGACGGCAGTTCCGAGGAGTCGAGCTTGAACCCGGTGTTGAAGGGGTCCGCCTTGTACTTGACGTCATCGAATACGAAGAATTCGGGCTCGGGCCCGACATAGACGGTATCACCGATTCCCGACGCCTTCAGGTAGGCCTCGGCCTTCTTGGCGGTACCGCGCGGGTCGCGGTTATAGGCTTCGCCGGACACTGGGTCGAGAATGTCGCAGACGACGACCATCGTCGACTGGGCGAAGAAGGGGTCCATGTGCACAGTCGCGGGGTCGGGCATGAGCACCATGTCGGACTCGTTGATTGCCTTCCAGCCGCCGATTGAGGACCCGTCGAACATGACGCCGTCGGCGAACATGTCTTCATCGACGGCGGCGACGTCCATGGTGACGTGGTGAAGCTTGCCCCGGGGGTCCGTGAAACGCAGGTCGACGAACTTGACCTCGTTTTCCTTGATCTGCTTCATGATTTCGCTTGCGGTCGTCATTTGCTGCTTCCTTGAAATGTGATGACGAATTGTGCCGAGGCTGGGAGGCCTGGCGAATTAGATGGCGTCGACGCCCGTTTCGCCCGTTCGGATCCGGACGACTTCCTCGACATTGGAGACGAATATCTTTCCATCGCCGATGCGGCCGGTCTGGGCCGCGTTGCGAATGGCTTCGATGACGGCGTCGACGCTCTCGTCGGCGAGTACGACTTCGACCTTCACCTTGGGCAGAAAATCCACCACGTATTCGGCGCCGCGATAGAGCTCCGTATGGCCCTTCTGACGCCCGAAGCCCTTCGCCTCCGTCACAGTTATGCCCTGCAGGCCGACCTCCTGAAGGGCTTCCTTCACCTCGTCCAGCTTGAACGGCTTGATGATGGCTTCGATCTTTTTCATGAGAAACTATCTCTCCCTGACGTGGCCGTTACCGGCGTCCCTACTAATGCAGGTATCATGCCAGTCTGCATAGACGCTGGGGCAAAAATTCGATGGCGGAAGCCAAAACAGACGAGTGGCACGCCTCAGGGCTTATCTCGACGGCTTCCACCGGCCTTCATTTTAGGCGGATGATGCTTTTCATCGCCGCTGCGGTACCTTCGCGCTTTTATAGGATGCACGCAGACGATCATCTATTAGGCATTTGCACAATGTTTGTTCAGATTGACGGTCGATGAGGCGAGCTTGCGTGCTGGCAGACTTTGGGTTCAATTGTCGGGATGATCAAGGACCTTGCCACACTGCTCACCCCGGAGGAGATGGCCGATGCGGACGCTGCCGCGGCTGCCTCAGGTATCGACTCCTACGGACTGATGGAGAAAGCAGGGTGGGCGGTTGCGGCGGCGGCGCTGCGGCTTTATCCGCAGACGTGCCGTTTCGTTGTGCTTTGCGGGCCGGGAAACAATGGCGGAGACGGCTATGTTGCCGCGCGTGCGCTTGCCGAGGCCGGCGCCAGGGTGCAGATCTTCGTGCTGGATGTCGCCTTCGAGCCTGCCGGGGACGCGGGAATTGCCAGGCGGGCTTGTCCGCTCCCGGCCTTGCCGCTGTCGGATCTGAGCTTGCAGGAGGGTGACACAATCATCGACGCGGTCTTCGGTGCGGGCTTGGCGCGTGACGCTCCAACCGACCTTCGGGAGGTGATCGCGGCCGTCGAAGCGTCCGGCCTTCCCGTCATCGCCGTCGACCTCCCGTCGGGCCTCTGCGGCCGCAGGGGCGTGCCGCTCGCGGCCGCATTTAACGCGGCCCATACGGTGACCTTCATGGCGCGCAAGCCGGGCCACCTGCTGATGCCCGGCAGGTCACTGTGCGGTGACGTCGAGGTCGTCGACATCGGCATCCCGTGGCGCATAGTTCGAAATGCCGGGGGCACGCTAAGGGTGAACCAGCCGTCGATCTGGCGCCACCTGCTGCCGAAACCTGATTCAGGATCGCACAAGTACCGGCGGGGACATCTCGTCGTCTTCTCCGGCGGCGCATCGCACACGGGCGCCGCGCGCCTCTCGGCGGAGGCAGGACTGGCCAGCGGTGCCGGACTTGTCACGGTCGCCTCGCCTCCCGATGCCATGGGGACGAACGCCGGACACCTGACTGCTGTGATGCTGCGGGAAGTGGAGAATCCAGATGCGATCGGGGCGTGGCTGGCAAATGGGAAACTCTCGGCCTTCGTCCTGGGGCCGGGATTTGGCGTTGGTGCAAAGGCGAGGGATTTCGTCCTGGCGCTCGATGGCCGCCCGCTCGTGCTGGACGCTGACGGGATCACGTCCTTACGGGATTGCCCGAACCTGCTCTTCGATGCCTATCGCGGCGAAACCCGCCTTGTCCTGACGCCTCATGAGGGGGAGTTCGCCCGTCTTTTCCCAGCTATCGGTGACGCCTTCGAGCTGAGCAAGGTCGAGAAGGCCGTGGCTGCCGCACAACGGTCGAATGCCGTCGTCGTATACAAGGGCGCCGATACCGTCATTGCTGCGCCCGATGGCCGTGCCGCCGTCAACGAGAACGCTCCGCCATGGCTTGCAACGGCCGGCTCGGGCGATGTCCTTGCGGGAATGATCGGCGCGTTGCTGGCCAACGGCATGCCGGCATTCGAGGCGGCCGCCGCGGGCGTCTATCTCCACGGGGAAGCGGCTCTTCGGGCAGGCGAGGGGATGACGGCGGAAGCGCTGGTGCACGCCATTCGGCCGCTCGATGTTGACTGATCAGCCGTCGACCAAACCCTGGAGGGCCATCGCCCCCTGCGGGGCATTCACCTTGCCCTCGTGGATGAAGAAGGCAAAGACGTCACGTGGCTCCTGCCTCGGCCTGCGAGCCCCGTCGACAAGCGGCAGGTCGCCCGGCAAACCGCCCGACGCCCATGTCTGGAGACGATCCGCCCATGCCTTCAGATCGGCTTCCGCATAGCAATTCGGGATGTCGTCGGATCCCGTCTGCAGCCGCGCGTAGACGAAATCAGCGGTTACGTCAGGGATCATCGGGTATTCGTGATGATCGGCGCAGACGGGCGCGACATTGTACCGGGCGAGGAGTTGCACGTACTCCGGCACCTTGAAGCTGTCGTGGCGTACTTCCACGACATGCCGCAGACGCAGTCCGTCGACATTGTCCGGCAGAAGCGTCAGGAATGCTTCGAAATCCTCGGGCTCGAACTTCTTGGTGGGTGCGAACTGCCAGAGAATCGGTCCCAGATGCGGGCCGAGTTCCGTCAGCCCCTGGTCGAAGAACCTGTCGATCGATTCGCCGGCCTCCGCCAAGACCTTGCGGTTGGTCGTGAAGCGACTTGCCTTGAGCGTGAAGATGAAGCCTTCCGGCACTTCGGAAGCCCATTTGGCAAAAGTCTCAGGCTTCTGCGATCCGTAATAGGTACCGTTGACCTCGATGACCTTCAGCTTGCCGGCCGCATATTCGAGCTGCCGCTTCTTCGGCAGCTTCTCGGGATAGAAGCTGCCTTCCCACGGCTCGAAGGTCCAGCCTCCGATTCCGGTGCGGATCGTGCCTTTCGCTGCCATCTTGCCTCCCTGGCGACTACTCCGCCGCCTCAACCCTCTTCGCCGGTCGCCGATCGAGCAGTTCCTTGAGGAACTGACCCGTGTAGGACCGCTTCTCCTTGACGATCGCCTCCGGCGGTCCGGCTGCCACCACTTCGCCGCCGCCGGTTCCACCTTCCGGCCCGATATCGATGATCCAGTCCGCGGTCTTGATGACCTCCAGATTATGTTCGATCACCACAACCGAATTCCCCTGGTTTACCAGTTCGTGCAACATGTCGAGCAGCTTTGCCACGTCATGGAAATGCAGACCCGTCGTCGGCTCGTCGAGGATATAGAGCGTGCGTCCGGTCGATCGCTTCGACAATTCCTTGGCTAGCTTGACGCGCTGCGCCTCGCCACCCGAAAGCGTGTTGGCCTGCTGCCCCACCTTGATATAGCCCAGGCCGACATTGAAGAGCGCCTGCAACTTGTCACGCACGGAGGGAACGGCCGAGAAGAACTCGACACCTTCCTCGACCGTCATGTCCAGCACATCGGCGATTGACTTGCCCTTGAAATGCACGTCGAGCGTTTCGCGGTTGTAGCGCTTGCCGTGGCAGACGTCGCAGGTGACATAGACGTCGGGGAGGAAGTGCATCTCGATCTTGATGACGCCGTCGCCCTGGCAGGCCTCGCAGCGCCCGCCCTTGACGTTGAAGGAGAAGCGGCCGGGCGCATAGCCCCGCGCCTTCGCCTCGGGAAGACCTGCAAACCAATCACGGATCGGGGTGAAGGCGCCGGTGTAGGTGGCCGGGTTGGAGCGCGGCGTGCGTCCGATCGGCGACTGGTCGATATCGATCACCTTGTCGATGTGTTCGAAACCGTCGATCCTGTCGTGCTCGGCCGGGATTTCTCGCGCACCCATGACCCGCCGTGCGGCGGCCTTGTAGAGCGTCTCGATCAGGAAGGTGGACTTTCCGCCGCCAGAAACCCCGGTCACCGCCGTGAAGACGCCGAGCGGCACCGACGCCGTGACGTTCCTCAGATTGTTGCCGCGGGCGCCGACGACCTTGATCTCCTTGCCCTTCTTCGGCTTGCGACGTTCGGTCGGGACCGCGACGCCAAGCTCGCCGGAAAGATACTTGCCGGTGATCGATTTGGGGTTTGCCATGACCTGCGCGGGCGTGCCTTCCGCGACCACTTCACCACCGTGAATGCCTGCAGCAGGACCGATATCGACGACATAATCGGCGGTAAGGATCGCGTCCTCGTCATGCTCGACGACAATCACGGTATTGCCGATGTCCCGCAGGTGCTTCAGCGTGTCGAGCAATCGCGCATTGTCGCGCTGGTGAAGGCCGATCGACGGTTCGTCCAGGACATAGAGCACCCCCGTGAGCCCTGAGCCGATCTGCGAGGCAAGCCGGATGCGCTGGCTTTCTCCGCCCGACAGAGTGCCTGAATTCCGGGAAAGGCTGAGATAGTCGAGGCCGACATCGTTGAGGAAGCGTAGCCGTTCGCGGATCTCCTTGAGGATGCGCACCGCAATCTCGTTCTGCTTGGTGTTGAGATGCTGCGGCAGTTCCTCGAACCAGTCTCGCGCGACCTTGATGGACATGTCGGTTACCTGACCGATGTGCAGCGCGTTGACCTTGACGGCCAGTGCCTCCGGTTTCAGACGGAAGCCGTTGCAGGCGGGGCAGGGCGCCGCCGACATGTAGCGCTCTATCTCTTCGCGCGCCCACGCACTGTCGGTTTCCTTCCAGCGGCGTTCGAGGTTGGGAACGATCCCTTCGAATGTCTTCGTTGTCTTGTAGGACCGGGCGCCGTCCGCATAATGGAACTCGACCTTCTCTTCGGTCCCCTGGAGGATGGCGGACTGCGCCTGCTCGGACAGTTCCGACCAGCGGCTGGACAGCTTGAAGCCATAGACCTTCCCAAGCCCCTCCAGAGTCTGGTTGTAATAAGGTGAAGTCGACTTGGCCCATGGGGCTATAGCGCCGTCGCGAAGCGTGCGGTTCGGCTCCGGCACGATCAACGCCGCGTCGATCTTCTGCTGGAAGCCAAGCCCGTCACAAGTGGGGCAGGCACCAAAAGGATTGTTGAAGGAGAACAGTCGCGGTTCGATCTCCGGGATCGTAAAGCCCGAAACGGGGCAGGCGAACTTCTCCGAAAAGAGCACGCGTTCATGCGTTTCGTTCAGCGACTTGTTCGCCGAGCCGCCCGCGGCCGTTTCCTGCGGCGGGAGCGGCTTGTCGGCAAACTCCGCGACTGCCAGACCGTCGGCAAGCTTCAGCGAGGTCTCGAGGCTGTCGGCCAGTCGCGCACCGATGTCCGAACGCACAACGAGGCGATCCACCACCACGTCGATGTCATGCTTGTATTTCTTGTCGAGCGCCGGCACATCGGCGATCTCGTAGAACTGGCCATCCACCTTCACCCGCTGGAAGCCCTTTTTCATCAGGTCGGCGAGTTCCTTCTTGTACTCGCCCTTTCGACCGCGGATCATCGGCGCCAGGATGTAGAGACGGGTTCCCTCCTCGAAGGCGAGGACCCTGTCCACCATCTGGCTGACCGTCTGGCTCTCGATCGGCAGGCCGGTTGCCGGCGAATAGGGAACGCCGACGCGCGCAAACAGCAGGCGCATGTAGTCGTAGATTTCGGTGACCGTGCCGACCGTCGAGCGCGGATTGCGGGACGTCGTCTTCTGCTCGATCGAAATGGCCGGAGAAAGCCCGTCGATCTGGTCCACGTCCGGCTTCTGCATCATCTCCAGGAACTGGCGCGCATAGGCCGAAAGGCTTTCGACATAGCGTCGCTGCCCCTCGGCGTAGATCGTGTCGAAGGCGAGGGAGGATTTGCCTGAACCGGAAAGCCCGGTCATGACGATCAACGAGTTGCGCGGCAAGTCGAGATCGATACCCTTCAGGTTATGCTCACGCGCACCACGGATGGAGATCGTCTTAAGTTCGCTCATTAGTCTGCTCGGTGGGGAAGGATCAAGCCCCTTATGTAGTGAATGAAGTGGCGGTGTGAAGGCAGAAACTCCAACAGACCGCGTCAAATGCGAGTCGCTTGACTCGATCATAGAGAATAAATAGAACAAAAAAAGAACAAAAATCGACTGTGGATGAGCGGCAGAGGGAGGCCAATCCCGGCGGCAGATGGTCTAAGCTACCGTCCTCTCGGAAATTGGCTGCACGACAGGCAGCGAACAAGGTGAAGAACTATGGCTGGAAGCGTCAACAAGGTAATCCTGATCGGTAATGTCGGCGCCGATCCTGAAATTCGGCGCACGCAGGACGGCCGTCCGATCGCCAACCTGCGCATTGCCACTTCGGAAAGCTGGCGTGACCGCAACAGCGGCGAACGCAAGGAGAAGACCGAATGGCACAATGTCGTCGTCTTCAACGAGGGCCTGTGCAAGGTCGTCGAGCAGTATGTGAAGAAGGGCGCCAAGCTCTATATCGAGGGCGCGCTGCAGACCCGCAAGTGGCAGGACCAGAACGGCAATGACCGCTATTCCACGGAGGTCGTTCTGCAGGGCTTCAACTCGACGCTGACCATGCTGGACGGGCGCGGCGAAGGTGGCGGGCAGGGGAGCTATGGCGGCGGCGGTGGTGGCCGCGTCAGTGGCGGCAGCGACTACGGCGGCGGCAACTTCGGCGATGACTACGACCGGCCAGCCGCAGGCGGAAGCCGTGGCGGCCAAGGTGGCGGACAGGGTGGCGGAGGCGGCTTCTCCCGCGATCTGGACGACGACATCCCGTTCTGATCTACGTTCGGTCGCTTTGTGAGCGACCGAACTGACGAGCCTCAGACGGTGTTGAACGCCGACTTCACGCCGTCCACCACGAACTGGACGGAGAGTGCCGCCAGAATAACTCCAAGGAGGCGGGTCAGGATGGCCCGGCCCGTCACTCCCAGGAAGCGGTCCAGCCTTTCGGCGATCAGAAGGGCCGCCAGTACCACACCCATCGTAAGTGCCAGAACGCCGATCAGCAGAAGGCGGTCCCATGGGCCTGCCAGGGTGCCGGCGAGAAGTACCGTCGCGGAAATGGCTCCGGGTCCGGCGATGAGCGGAAGCGCCAGCGGAAACACCGCAATGTTATGGAGGTGATCGACCGTGATAGCCGCCTGCGACGTCTTTTCCTTGCGCTCCTGCCGACGCTCGAAGACCATCTCGAAAGAGATCCAGAACAGCAGAAGTCCGCCGGCGATGCGGAAGGCGCCCATGGATATCCCAAGGGAGCCCAGCAGGCTCGCGCCGAAGAGGGCGAAGACGGCAAGTATGCCGAAAGCTATCAGCGAGCCGCGCACAGCGACGTGACGGCGCTGTTCACGGCTCATGCCGACCGTCAGCCCCAGGAAAACCGGCGCCAGCCCGGGCGGGTCGAGTGTGACGAGCAGGGTGGTGAAGGCATTGACCAATATGTCTGCAGTCGCCATCTCTCCTCCAGCGCGTTTGCCGATCCTTGCGGACCCCCTCCGACCTTGTTAGGACAGCGTCACCTTCAAGGGAAGGGCGGCCTCGCCATTGTCTGGCGCGCCGCGCCACGGCGGGCTTTCTCGCCAGGGTTCGAAACCTGTTCACAACCGGTGTCGAACTTGGCGCATGAAGCCGCTTTCCGCTATAGAAACACAACTGATTCCGAACAAAGATCGTGATCCGATTTGACTGAGCAAAGCACCCCCGGCGGCGGAAAGCTGCCACCCGGCATCGAACCCATTTCCATCATGGAAGAGATGCAGCGGTCCTATCTCGATTACGCCATGAGCGTCATCGTCAGCCGCGCGCTCCCGGATGTTCGTGACGGATTGAAGCCGGTCCATCGCCGCATCCTTTTCTCCATGAGCGAGATGGGCATCGACTGGAACAAGAAGTATGTGAAGTCGGCGCGCGTCACCGGTGACGTGATGGGTAAATACCATCCTCATGGCGATTCTGCGATCTACGACGCCCTGGCACGTATGGCGCAGGACTGGTCGCTCCGCCTGCCGCTGATCGACGGCCAAGGCAACTTCGGCTCGATCGACGGCGATCCGCCGGCAGCTCAGCGCTACACTGAGTGCCGCCTGGCGAAGGCTGCACATTCGCTTCTTGACGACCTCGACAAGGAGACGGTCAACTTTCGCGACAACTATGATGGGACGATGTCCGAACCGGTCGTGGTACCGGCACGCTTCCCGAACCTCCTCGTCAATGGCGCAGGTGGCATCGCAGTCGGCATGGCGACGAACATCCCGCCGCACAATCTTGCCGAGGTGATCGATGCCTGCATCGCCTTGATCGACAATCCGGCTATCGAACTGCCGGAACTAATGCAGATCATCCCGGGACCCGATTTCCCGACCGGCGCACTGATCCTGGGAAGGGCAGGGATCAAGTCCGCCTATGAGACCGGGCGCGGCTCAGTCATCATGCGCGGCCGGGCGCATATCGAGCCGATGCGGGGAGACCGCGAACAGATCATCATCACTGAGGTTCCCTACCAGGTGAACAAGGCGACGATGATCGAGAAGATGGCCGAGCTCGTGCGCGACAAGCGCATCGAAGGCATTTCCGATCTTCGCGACGAATCCGACCGCCAGGGCTACCGCGTCGTGATCGAGCTCAAGCGCGATGCCAATGCCGAAGTCATCCTCAACCAGCTCTACCGTTACACGCCGCTGCAGACGTCATTCGGCTGCAACATGGTGGCCCTGAACGGTGGCAAGCCCGAGCAGTTGACGCTGATCGACATGCTGAAGGCGTTCGTCGCCTTCCGCGAGGAAGTCGTCAGCCGGCGCACCAAGTACCTTCTGCGCAAGGCCCGGGAACGCGCACATGTCTTGGTCGGTCTGGCGATCGCCGTCGCGAATATCGACGAGGTCATCAACCTGATCCGTCGCGCGCCGGATCCGGCAACCGCGCGTGAGCAACTGATGACGCGCCGCTGGCCGGCGCATGATGTCGATGCGCTGATTCGGCTGATCGACGATCCGCGCCACCGCATCAATGACGACGACACCTACAACCTGTCGGAAGAACAGGCTCGTGCGATCCTGGAACTGCGTCTTGCCCGCCTGACGGCCCTGGGCCGTGACGAGATCGCCGACGAACTCAACAAGATCGGTGCAGAGATCAGCGACTACCTGGAAATCCTCTCCTCGCGGGTTCGCATCTACCAGATCGTCAAAGACGAGCTGACGGCCGTCCGGGACGAATTTGGGACGCCGCGACGCACCGAAATCCTGGAAGGCGGCCCCGACATGGACGATGAGGATCTCATCGCCCGCGAGGACATGGTCGTCACCGTTTCACACCTCGGCTACATCAAGCGGGTGCCGCTCACGACCTATCGCGCACAGCGGCGCGGCGGCAAGGGCCGCTCCGGCATGGCGACGCGTGACGAAGATTTCGTGACCCGGCTGTTCGTTGCCAATACGCACACGCCGGTGCTGTTCTTCTCGTCTCGCGGCATCGTCTATAAGGAGAAGGTCTGGCGCCTGCCGATCGGCACGCCCACCTCGCGCGGCAAGGCACTGATCAACATGTTGCCGCTGGAGCCGGGAGAGCGCATCACGACCATCATGCCGTTGCCGGAAGACGAGACGTGGGACAATCTCGACGTCATGTTCTCGACGACACGCGGCACCGTTCGCCGGAACAAGCTTTCCGACTTCATCCAGGTCAACCGCAACGGAAAGATCGCAATGAAGCTCGAGGAGGAGGGCGACGAAATCCTCTCCGTCGAGACATGCACGGATCGTGATGACGTGCTCCTGACGACCGCGCTTGGCCAGTGCATCCGCTTCCCCGTCGATAGCGTTCGCGTCTTTGCCGGCCGTAACTCGATCGGCGTGCGCGGGATCAGCCTCCAACCAGCCGATCGCATCATCTCGATGACAATCGTCGGGCATGTCGATGCCGAGCCCTGGGAGCGCGCTGCCTACCTCAAGCGGTCTGCCGGGGAACGTCGCGCGATGGGCGTTGACGAAGAGGATATCTCCCTGGTCGGCGAAGAGGTCGGCGCCGAAGGTGAACTCACCGAGGAGCGGTACCAGGAACTCAAGGCGCGGGAGCAGTTCGTGCTGACGGTTTCTGAGCGAGGCTTCGGCAAGCGTTCGTCCTCCTACGACTTCCGTACCTCTGGCCGCGGCGGCAAGGGGATCCGCGCCACCGATACCTCGCGCACGAATGAGATCGGGCAACTGGTGGCCGCTTTCCCGGTCGAAGATACCGACCAGATCATGCTCGTGTCGAATGGCGGGGTACTGATCCGCGTCCCGGTCAACGGCATTCGCATCGCAAGCCGCGCCACGAAGGGCGTCACCATCTTCTCCACCGCGAAGGATGAACGCGTCGTTTCAGTAGAACGCGTCAGCGAGCCGGAAGGCAGCGATGAGAACGGTGGCCTGGTCCCCGACGAGATCGTTTCGGAAACGGGCGATTTCGGACCATCTCCCAAGGCAGAGGCTCCGCCTCCGGATACGGACGCTGAGTGATGCTCAGAACGAAAATAAGCCGGGCGTCATGCCCGGCTTATTTTTTGGCTGCACGGTCGACATCTCGTGCGACGGTGCAGTCCACTACCGTGAAATCAGTTAAACTCGATCTCAATGACTAGAAGGTGACCCGGCGGGCCGCAAAGACCTTCATTTCCTCGCGTTCACGGCGCAGTTCGGAAATCGTCGACGCGATCGACGCTACGAACATGATGCTGATCAGACTTGCCAATACCGAAAGGGTCACGAACATAACCTGCCTCTTGCTTCGGGCCGTCAGTAGAACGAGATATCGTGATAACGTCCCGTCATCTGCGGATAGTTTAGGTCGCTCCATTCCGAACGATCCTGGTAAAGGGTCACCGTGGCCGTGAGCATTGCCGCAATCATTGCTGTCCATACCATGTTGATCATGGAAATCTTGTCCAGCATGATCGGCTTCCTTCTCTCGATCATCTCAGTTGTCCTTCTTGTTGGCCAGAACGCTCTTCCGGCGAACTGGTTCCAATTGCATGGAGAAGCATGGGGTCGCTTCTCGGTTCGGTCTCCCGCCCACTGCTGTCAAGAATGCATACCGTCAATGAAACGGGCTTGAATGGCGCATTCATCTGGCGTTCATCTTCGCGGCTTGCAGCGCCGGACCTTCCGTGACAAAAGGCGACAAAACCCGTGAGAGGCTTGATGGCGACCGCATTTTATCCCGGATCATTCGATCCGATGACGAACGGACACCTCGATGTGCTGCTCCAGGCGTTGAATGTCGCGGAAAGGGTGGTCGTTGCGATAGGGATCCATCCTGGGAAGACGCCGCTTTTCACCTTCGAGGAGCGAGCACAGCTAATCCGAGCATCACTTACCGAGGCATTGCCGTCCGCAGCCGGCGAGATCGATGTCATTTCGTTCGACAACCTCGTGGTGGATGCCGCACGTGCCCATGGCGCAAGCCTGCTTATTCGCGGACTGAGGGACGGTACCGATCTGGACTATGAAATGCAGATGGCTGGCATGAACCGGCAGATGGCGCCCGACGTGCAAACGGTATTTCTGCCCGCTGGCGTTGCCTCGCGGCCCATTACGGCCACATTGGTACGTCAGATCGCCGCGATGGGCGGTGACGTCGGTGCCTTCGTTCCGGCTCCGGTGCTTGCTGCCATGAAAAACAAGCTGAACCGCTGAACTCTCGTTCTTGGAGAAGACATGAAACTGCTTCGTCTCGCCTTTGCCGGTGCCCTCGCATTTACCTCGGTTGTCTTGCCGGCATTCGCCGCAGAGGACGATTACCTGACGATCGAACTCAAGGACGGCCCGGTGGTCGTCGAACTGCTGCCGGACGCGGCACCCAAGCACGTAGAGCGCCTGAAGGAGCTCGCGGCGAAGGGTGAGTACGACAATGTGGCTTTTCATCGCGTAATCGAGGGTTTCATGGCCCAGACCGGTGACGTCGAGTTCGGCGATATGGAGGATGGCTTCAATGCTGCGCGGGCTGGTACTGGTGGATCGCAGCTGCCCGATCTTCCCGCCGAGTTCTCCCAGCTTCCGTTCGAACGCGGTACAGTCGGCATGGCACGGTCGCAGGATCCCGATTCTGCCAATTCGCAGTTCTTCATCATGTTTGACGAGGGATCGTTCCTCAACGGCCAGTACACGGTCGTGGGCAAGGTCGTCTCGGGCATGGAGAACGTCGACAAGATCAAGCGGGGCGAGGGTGGCAACGGCGAGGTTTCCGATCCTGACCGTATGGTGAAGGTCACTGTCGGACGATAGACGAAGGACGCTCACCGGCGTCGAAACGAAGAATGAAGGAGAAGGACATGGCCGAGATCAAGGATCCGGAAAACACGCTCATCATGGAAACCACGAAGGGCAAGGTCGTGATCTCGCTGATGCCTGATCTTGCACCCGACCACGTCGCCCGGATCAAGGAGCTCGCCCGTGAGAACGCCTATGACGGTGTCGTCTTCCACCGCGTGATCGCCGACTTCATGGCGCAGACAGGCGACGTCCAGTATGGCAAGAAGGGCGGCGCGAGCTTCAACCCTTCGCGGGCCGGCATGGGCGGTTCCGACAAGCCGGACCTGAAGGCCGAGTTCTCGGCCGTTCCGCATGTCCGAGGCACCTGCTCTATGGCCCGTTCCCAGAACCCGAACTCCGCCAACTCGCAGTTCTTCATCTGCTTCACAGAGGCTCCCTGGCTCAACAAGCAGTACACCGTATGGGGTCAGGTCATCGAAGGCATGGAGCATATCGACCAGATCAAGAAGGGTGAGCCGGTCCAGGATCCCGACTCGATCGTCACGCTGCGAGTTGCTGCCGACGCGGCTGCCTGATCATCCAGGCACGGATGATCCCTGCGCCCCGGGAAAGACCGGGGCGTTTTCCGTTTGTGACAATGGTTCAGCGAGGCGATGAAGGTACTTCGATGACTGGCTTTCTTTGGGGCATCCTCGGCGTCGTTGCCGGCGCATGCATCGCGATCCAGGCCCCGATCAACACGCAACTCGGCCGCGCGCTCGGGATGTCGGTGGCGGCCGCCATGATATCCTTCGCCGCCGGTGCGGTGGCCCTTGCGGCCGTGCTCGTCGTCTTCTCCCGCCTCCAGGGCGTTGCGCCGGATTGGCGCGCGCCAGCTCCCTGGCTGTACTTCGCGGGTGGCTGCCTCGGAAGCGTTTATGTCACGGCTGCCATCCTGCTGACGCCCCGGATCGGCGCAGCCGCCGTCATGGCGTTTTCCGTCGCGGGCCAACTCACGGCCGGTCTTCTCATTGACCGCATCGGCTTCATGGGTGTAGCCGTGCGCGAACTGACGGCCGGACGGGTAGTAGGGGCTCTGCTGCTCTGCGCCGGCGTCGTGATGATCCGGATGTTCTGACCTCTCATGCGCGTAGACCTCTTCGACTTCGACCTGCCTGACGAAAACATCGCCTTGCGCCCAGCTAGCCCGCGCGACGCCGCTCGCATGCTCGTCGTCCGCCCCGGGGGTACACCTTTCCTCTCCGACCGGACGGTTCGTGATCTCCCATCCCTCCTGCGAGAAGGCGATGCGCTGGTCTTCAACGACACCCGCGTCATTCCCGCGCAACTGGAAGGGCAGCGTTTACGCGAAGGCGGAAGCGAATTGCCGGTGTCTGCGACACTGCATATGCGGGCAGGTCCTGAACGTTGGAAGGCTTTTGCAAGACCCGGCAAGCGCATCAAGGTCGGTGACCGGATCCTCTTCGGACATAGCGGTGATGCCTGCCTTCTCGGCACGTTGAACGCAACCGTAGAGGCGAAGGGAGAGGGGGGTGAGATCACGCTTCTCTTCGACCTTTCAGGCCCTGCGCTCGACGAGGCGATCATGACGGTCGGGAACATTCCTCTGCCGCCTTACATCGCGGACAAGCGGCCCGAGGACGAACACGACAGAGAAGATTACCAGACCATCTATGCGCGCGAGCAAGGTGCCGTCGCCGCACCGACGGCCGGTCTGCATTTCACACCAGAGCTATTCGCGGCGCTCGACCAGGCGGGGATCGAGCGGCATTTCGTGACGCTGCACGTCGGTGCGGGAACTTTTCTTCCCGTAAAGGCAGATGACACGAGCGAGCATCGAATGCATGCCGAGATTGGACATGTCAGCTCCGACACCGCCGAGCGACTGAACGCGATCAGGAAGCGGGGCGGGAGAATCGTCTCCGTCGGAACCACATCCCTGCGCCTGCTGGAGAGTGCAACTGCAGAGGATGGAACCATCCGTCCCTGGAGCGGCTCGACCGACATCTTCATCACGCCGGGTTACAGGTTCAGGGCCGTCGATATCCTGATGACCAATTTCCATCTGCCGAAATCGACGCTCTTCATGCTCGTCTCGGCCTTCAGCGGCCTCGAAACAATGCGAGGCGCCTACGAGCACGCCATCCGTACCGGCTATCGCTTCTATTCCTACGGCGATGCCAGCCTCCTGTTCCGGGACCCAGAATGACAGAAACATTTCAGTTCACCCTCAAGGCTACTGACGGCGGTGCGCGGCTTGGTGAAGTCAGCATGCCACGGGGCACGATCCGCACGCCGGCCTTCATGCCTGTCGGCACGGTCGGCACCGTAAAGGCGATGTATCTTGACCAGGTGCGGGAGACGGGTGCGGACATCATCCTCGGCAATACCTATCATCTGATGCTGCGGCCGGGAGCTGAACGCGTCGCGCGGCTCGGAGGACTGCACAAGCTTATCCGCTGGGAGCACCCGATCCTCACCGACAGCGGCGGCTTCCAGGTCATGTCACTGTCCGGCCTGCGGAAGCTGGACGAGCAGGGCGTCACCTTCAAGAGCCACGTGGACGGCTCGTTGCACCACATGTCGCCAGAGCGGTCGATCGAGATACAAGGGCTCCTCGGTTCCGACATCCAGATGCAACTGGACGAATGCGTCGCGCTCCCCGCAGAGCCGAAGGAGATCGAGCGCGCGATGGAGCTTTCCCTCCGCTGGGCGGAACGATCCCGCGTCGCCTTCGGCGAGCAAGCCGGCAAGGCCATGTTTGGCATCGTCCAGGGTGGTGACCAGCCGGACCTGCGAATACGGTCAGCCGAGGGGCTGAAGCAGCTCGATCTGAAGGGCTATGCGATCGGCGGCCTTGCCGTCGGAGAGCCGCAGGACGTGATGCTGAAGATGCTGGAAGAGACACTGCCGGTCCTTCCGACGACCAAGCCACGCTACCTCATGGGGGTAGGCACACCCGACGACATTCTGAAATCCGTCGCCCGCGGCATCGACATGTTCGATTGCGTGATGCCGACTCGCTCCGGACGCCATGGCCTTGCCTTCACGCGACGCGGCCGCATCAACATCCGCAACGCGCGACATGCTGAAGACATGCGTCCGCTCGACGAGGAGTCGAGCTGCCCTGCGGCGCGCGATTACTCCCGTGCCTACCTGCATCACCTGGTTCGTTCGGACGAAGCGCTGGGAGGAATGCTCCTATCTTGGAACAACCTTTCCTACTACCAGGACCTGATGAAGGGGATTCGCCTCGCAATTGCTGAAGGACGTTTCGCCGAGTTCTACGCGGAGACGCAGGCGACGTGGGCGAGGGGTGATCTGGACCCGATTTGAGCGTCCACGACTGCGTCAGATGCCTCGGTTGGCGCGGTTGGGGCGAAGGCGGATACCGTTGACCTTGTAGATGCCGCTGTCCAGCAGCCTGATCTCGAAGATCGCCGTCCAGTCACTGCCGTCCCGGTCGGCCAGCATCACCTCCTGCAGGATGAACTCACCTCCGCCGACCAGCTTCGAGCGCCCGAACGCGTAGTTGCGGACGGCCTCAAGCGGCGGGTAGCGTTGGAGGATCATGGCAAGGAAACGGCTCTCGTCCGATATGCTGTTGCGCATGTTAGGACCGGCCTCCGCAAAAGCTCCCGTCGCGTCACCGCGCGAGAATGCGATGATTTGGCGAGAGACGACCTCCTGTGCGTCGGCCACGGGATCTTCGGCACGCAATGGCCCGCCGGAGAGAATTGCCAGTGCCAGGACGATCGATACGAAGCGCAAGAGCATCGGCTATCCCTTCGACAAATGCTCATCGACAGCTTACATCAAACGGCATGTCTGAAAAGGTCACAACACCGTCAAACCCGGAGGAGAGCCCGTCGCTCGCAGACAGCGGAACAGATGCTGACGTGCCGACGGCACGAATGCTCGCCTGGGCACGAAACTCCGCGCTCTATCGGCTGTCCCGCCGCATGATGACGGAGCAGGAACTGGGTACTGCCATTCGCAGAAAGGCGAAGCAGAAGTTCGAGGGCATCTCCGAGCCCCAGCTGCAGGCGCTGGCGGCACGAGCAATCGACTGCGGGCGTCAGATGGGCGGACTGGATGACCAGGCCTATTCGGCTTCCAAGGTCCGCGCCGGGATCCGGGGCGGAAAATCCAGAAGGCAGATAGCCGATACGCTTCGACGCAAGGGCGTGAGCAACGACACCGTGAGCGAAGCCTTGCTGGACGCGGATGATCTCCGTGCCGCGACTGCATACGCCCGCAAGCGCGGGTTCGGTCCATTCCGGACCGCGCCCGCGGACGAGAAACGTCTCGCACGGGAACTCGCGTCGCTGGCGCGAAGAGGCTTCAGCCTGGACATCGTCCGGCGGATCACCAGCATGGAGAGGGAGGAAGCAGAAGAGGTGATGGCGGATTCCCACTGGTGAGGCGTGCCAAGTTGTGACGGCTTTCGCCAAATCATATGTCAAAGCTGAATAGAGGTGCGACGTCGCCAGCCAGTTAGAAATGCGACACTCGGCATCTCGTCTGGCTCTGACGATCAGCCCCCGATCCGACCGGCTGGTCCGGGTTGCAAGGAAGGAGCGGGGGCGGGTGAGGGACACCTTCCTGCTTTAGCTTTCTCAGTAGCAATTGTTCCGTCGCCGCCTGATACTCTTTTGCACCTGCGTGGGGCAGGTAGGGGTCAAAGCCACACGATGCTTCCGGAAATCAAATTGCAGCGTGAAGTCGATGTCGCCGCGCTGTCACCACTTCTTCGAGGTATGCTTCTTTCCGTTGCCTATGCTGACGGTGAGGGTGGCATCGGATTAACAGCCACCGGCGCCATGAACCGCAAGTTCGTGCATTGGGCCGCTGTGCACTTTCTCTGGCCAGGGTTCACAGCTGAGGATCTCTACAGCATGAACAAGGTGCTCAATGAGCGCGACATGCCACCGCTCTGGGTCGTGCGCGACATGACCCGTCATCTGAAGCTTCTTCGCCGGAAAAAGGATGTGCTGCTGCCAACCAGACGCGGCCGGGAGTTCCTGGTGAACCCGCAAGGCTTCTTCGATCTCGTCGCCACGGATTATCTCTATTCCTATGTCCACGCCACGGAGCGCAAAGAGGAGGTCCAAGCGCGGTTACGCTGGTGGCGCATGTTCCTCAACCTTCTCAATATCAAGGCCAGAGAAGGGTGCACGCCATTGGAGCTTGTGAAGATCCTCCACCCAGACTTCGAGCCCCTATCTGAGACCGAAATGACACTGGAAGCCTGGGAGCTAAAATCCGATCTCCAATATGGTGTCCTGCGGCGCCTGTGCTGGCTGGGCCTGCTTTATGAGGCACGAGAAAGGCTCACGCTTCTTCAAGACGGAGCCTTCCACAAGACGCCGCTTTGGTCCGCCTGCCTGCAGCTGGAATCAGATACGCAAAGCGACATCGGCGTGCACTGACAATCTTATTCCGCCGCTGGTTGCCTCAATAACGCTTTCTCTCGCCGTGCAATCACCGCCGGATCGTTCATGTAATCTGTCCTCGGCTTACGGCCACGCTTCTGATAGCCGTTCGCCGTGCTGCCGTCGCGAATGCCGAACATATGATCCGTCTGCCCGGTGCGGCGAGGGCCGCTTTTGCTCCGTTGCTGTTCTCGTCCAGCCTGCATCTCGGCGACGATCGACAGCATGTCGTCCAGACGCTTGTTCTCGACGACGATCGTGTCCCCCGGCGTGGTGTAGCTTTGGCGGTCGCCGTGCTTCCGGACAGAGCCGGGAATGGATCAGCTTGCGGCTGGCAGGCTGATGAGCGGATCATCGCTCATCGTGGCGATTGTCTCAAGTGTCATGTAGCGGGACCGCTGGACGGCCCATTCGTCGTTCTGTTCGAGCAGCAGCGCACCGACTAGGCGCACGATGGCGTCGTCGTTTGGGAAGATGCCGACGACCTCTGTGCGTCGCTTGATCTCACCGTTCAATCGCTCAATCGGGTTTGTCGAGTGGAGTTTGGCCCAATGCTGCTTGGGAAAGGTCATGTAGGCGAGCACGTCTTGCTCGGCACTGTCCATGAGACTGGCGAGTTTGGGCACCTTCGGCCTGATCTGGTCGGCGACGTTGCGCCATTGGGTACTTGCAGCCTCTGACGTGTCTTGGGCAAAGGCCGTGGCGATGAAGGCAGAGACAACACGGCGTCCGCTCTTCCCGGCATGGGCCAAAGCATTGCGCATGAAGTGGACACGGCATCGCTGCCAGGTGGCGGAGAGCACCTTCGATACTGCGGCTTTGATGCCCTCATGGGCATCGGAGACGACGAGCTTGACGCCACACAGACCCCGCCTTGTCAGCTTACGCAGGAACTCTGTCCAGATCGCCTCGGCCTCGGATGTGCCGATCTCCATACCGAGCACCTCGCGTCGACCGTCGGTGTTGACGCCGACGGCGATGATGACGGCGACGGAGACGATGCGCCCGCCGCGCCGGACCTTGAGGTAGGTCGCATCGATCCAAAGGTAGGGCCATTCCCCTTCGATGGGCCTGTCGAGGAAGGCCTTCACCTTCTCGTCGATCTCCTCGCAGAGCCGGGATACCTGGCTCTTGGAGATGCCCGACATGCCCATGGCCTTAACGAGGTCATCGACGGATCGGGTCGAGACGCCTTGGATATAGGCCTCTTGGATAACTGCCGTCAGGGCCTTCTCTGCCATGCGGCGTGGTTCGAGAAAGCTCGGGAAATAGCTGCCTGTGCGAAGCTTCGGAATGCGCAGCTCAACGGTGCCCGCCCGTGTCTCCCAGTCCCGGTCGCGATAGCCGTTGCGCTGGGCCAGTCGGAAGCTATTCTTCTCGCCATAGCCCGCGCCAGTCTTCGTGCTGACCTCCAGCGCCATCAGCTTTTCGGCAGCGAAGCCGATCATCTCGCGCAGCAAATCGGCGTCGGCGCTCTTCTCAACGAGTGAGCGCAGGTTCATCATGTCGTCGGTCATCGGTGGTGTCCCTCAGGTTGGTCATAAGCAACCCGACCCTACCGGAAAACACTGGTGACCACCGCTACGCCGCCCGCTCCCTACAGCACCTTGGAGGGTGCACTCGCGAGCGGCTTCGCTATCACCCAGCTACACCACTCGGCGGGACACGATCTCGACGACTTCCGGGCGATGGACCGACCGCAGCTTGTCAAAGGTTCTGTAGGGTAGGGCAAAACTCTCGTGCATGATCTCGAGGCGACCGTCCGGATAATCGCAAACAATCACCTTTTGGCCGGCCAGAGGCCTGGAAACGTCGGTCGGATCGAGAATGAACAGCACCTTGTCGTAGCGCAGCGTCAAAGCCTGCGACAGCGTGCGAACTTCCTTGCGGCACATGACGCCATCAAGGTTCTCGTGACCGGCCAACTGCCGGTGCATGTCCTTCGGATTGCGCGGTTCCTTGCCGAAACGCGCGTTGAAATCTAAAATGAACTCAGGCGCATACGCGTTGGCTTCCTCGATCGTGTCGATGCCGCGAAGCCGCATCTCCTTGACCAGCCGATCCTGCAATGTCTGGTTGGCACGTTCCACACGGCCCTTGGCCTGCGGGGTGTTGGCACAGATGATGTCGATGTTCAGCTCATAAAGCGCCCGGCCGAATTGTGTCAGGCCGCTCGTCCGGTCCTTCTGCGACGCATGGGTCGAACGAAAGACGCCGTGCTTGTCGCTGTAGAAGGCCAGTGGTTTGCCCCATTGCTGCAGATATGCCTTGGTCGCGCGCAGATAGTCGAATGTGTTCTCCGATCCGGCAAACCGTAGATGCAGCAGCTTGCCGGTCGCGTCATCGATATAGACGAGTAGGGCGCATTTGGGCCCACGGTTCTCGAACCACCAGTGATGCGAGCCATCGATCTGCACCAGTTCGCCAAAGCAATCACGTCGGCCGCGTGGCTGGAAAACCCGTTTCTTGCGTTCTCTACGTGAGACCCAGATACCAGCCTCGGTCATCCATTGCCGCAGCGTCTCCTTAGCCACAGAGATCCGGTGCAGCTCGATCAGCTTCTCACGCGCCAGCGTCGGACCGAAATCCAGATAGCGTTCGCGGATCAGATCCAGCGCCGCATTGCGAAACTCCTCGCTGTGGCGCCGATTGCTCGGCCGTGATCGCTTCTTGGAAACAAGGCCAGCCGGACCATCCCGGTCATAGGCCTGTAGCAGCCGATGGACCTGGCTTCGACTTAGGCCGAGCCGTTCGGCAGCCTCGACGACGCTCAGGCGTTCGTCACGGATCTTCTGGATGATGTCGAGGCGATGCAACTCTTTCTGCGACATGGTGATCATAAAGGACATGACGACTCCGACCGCTCATGGTCTCAACCAGGCTGAAGATCGTCATCCTTGCTCCCAACGTTAGCTTTGACCAGTGCGTCGAGAGGCGAGACTGTCGCATCTCTAACTGGCCCAACTGTCGCATTACTAAATAGCCCTTACATCATAAGATCACATAACAGGGATTATGGAACTTATAGATCAAGCTGCGAGTCCAGAGACTTATACAGAGTCCGTGAGCCTTGCTATCAGCTTCCAACACGGTCGCGCGTGCACCACCGCTAACTGACCTCGAATTCGTACTCGAAGCTCAGTCCGTCGTGCGCCGGCTGCACATGGTCCGGCGTTGCGGTGTTCACAGCGTCGTAGTCCATGGGCGTGTGCATGTGCGTCAGGTAAACCTGCCGCGGCATCAACCGAGCGATCCACTCCAGCGCCTGATCGAGCGAAAGATGGCTCGGATGATGATGATACTGCAGAGCATCGAGTATGAGGACATCGAGCCCCTCCAGGCGGGCGATGCTCTCCGGCGGGAAATCACTGACGTCGCTGCAATATCCGACGTTGTCGAACCGGAAGCCGAGCGAATGTATCTCGCCATGCACCTGGCGGTGCGCCAGAACCTCGATCGGACCACCCGCACCGTCAATGACCAGCGGGTCGCCCAGTGACTGGATAAGCCTGGGCTCGACGATCGGCGGATAGTTTCCACCAGTCGGTGTTTCGAGGCAATAACCGAAGCCCATGCGAATCCGCTCCATCGTGGAGCTATCCGCGTAGATGGGAATGCGCTTCCTCTGGGTATGGAAGTAGCCCCGCAGGTCATCGATCCCGTGGAGATGATCCGCATGGGCATGAGTATAGAGAACTGCATCGATATGCTGGACCCGTGCGGCAATCATCTGCTCGCGGAAATCCGGTCCCGTATCGACGACGATGGTGGTTGCGCCGCCGTCCGGTGAGAACTGCTCCACGAGGAAGGCAGCACGCGTTCGTCGATTGCGCGGATTGTTCGGGTCGCAGGCGCCCCAATCGCCGTTGATGCGCGGCACTCCGGGAGAGGACGCACATCCGAGGATGGTATATCTGCGCCTGTACCGCATGCTCCTCAGAGCCTCGGCATCTTGGCAAAGATCCGAAACGCGTTGTCGGTTGTCATCCGCGCCACTTCGTCGAACGCAAGACCGAGTGTTTCCGCCAGAACCTCCGCGGTATTGACCACATAGGCAGGCTCGTTGCGTTTCCCGCGCCAACGCTTAGGCGCAAGATATGGAGCATCCGTCTCGACCAGCAGCCGCTCATGCGGAACCGCTTTCGCTATTTCGCGAAGTTCTTCCGACTTCGGGAAAGTCAGGATGCCCGAGAAGGAAATGTAGCCGCCCAACTCCACACCGGTGCGGGCAAGATCCGCTCCGGACGAGAAGCAATGGAGGATGAAGGGAAAGGCCCCCTTCCCGCTTTCCTCCCGCAGGATCGCGGCCATGTCATCGTCTGCGCTGCGGCTGTGGATCACCAGCGGCAATTCCGTCCGCCGGGCCGCTTCGATGTGACGGCGAAACCCAGTCTGCTGGTCTTCCGGCTTCTGCGTGTCGTAGAAATAATCGAGGCCGGCTTCGCCGATCGCGACGATCTTCTCGTGACTTTCTGCCAACCGAACAAGGTCGTCCGCCGTGATGTCCAGTTCGTCGCCGGCATTGTTCGGATGGGTGCCGACCGAGCAGAAGACGGAGGGATATCGGGCGGTCAACGCCAGCAGGCGATCCAGTTTCCGCACATGCGTCGAGATCGTCACCATCTGTCCCACGCCGACCCCGTGGGCACGCGCAACCAGTTCGTCGCGCTCCTCGTCGAAATCGTCAAAGTCGAGATGGCAGTGTGTATCGATGAGCATTTCTTGCCTCGAACTCAGGCGCCCGTCTCCGGTGCGACGTAACGCGGGAAGACCGGCGTCGGCGCATCGAGCACGGTGCCCGGAACAAGCCGTCCCGCCTCGCCGAGCGAGCTGAAATCACGTTTGTCGGCAGGCGCGGCTACAAGGTCCAGAAGCTTCGCGCTGGCATCCGGCATGTAGGGCTGAAGCAGGATGGCGATCTGCCGGACGATCTCGGCCGTGACGTAAAGCACCGTCGCCATGCGTTCGGGATCCGTCTTCTTCAGCGCCCATGGTGCCTGTCCGGCGAAATAGCGATCAGTCTCGGAAACGAGACCTATCACGGCAGCAACCGCCCGGTGGATCAGTTGCTTCTCCATCTCCTCGCGGCACGTTTCCAGAAGTGAATCGGCCGACGCCAGGATGGCACGATCCTCTTCGCTGAACTCACCAGGCTCAGGGATCTTGCCGTCGCAGTTCTTGACGATCATCGAAAGCGACCGGCTGGCGAGATTGCCGATCCCGTTGGCAAGATCGGCATTGATCCGGGTCCCGATGGCTTCCTCGCTGTAGCTGCCGTCCTGGCCGAAGGAGACTTCGCGCAGGAAGAAGTAACGCACCTGATCGAGCCCGAAGTGGTTCACGAGATTAACCGGATCGACGACGTTGCCGAGGGACTTCGACATCTTCTCGCCCTTGTTGAGCAGGAACCCATGCGCGAAGACCCGCTTGGGCAATGGCAGACCCGCCGACATCAGGAAAGCCGGCCAGTAGACAGCATGGAAGCGGATGATGTCCTTGCCGATGATATGGGCGTCCGCCGGCCAGTATTTGGCGCGCGGGCCATTCTTATCCGTCAGGTAGCCGGTTGCGGTCACATAGTTCGTCAGCGCATCGACCCAGACATACATCACATGCGCCGGATCGTTCGGCACCTTGATGCCCCAGTCGAAGGTGGTGCGCGAGATCGAGAGATCCTTCAAGCCGGACTTGACGAAAGAGATGACTTCATTCCGCCGCTCCGCAGGACCGATGAAATCAGGCTTGTCGGAGTAGTGCTTCAGCAGCTTCTCTTCGTAAGCCGAGAGCTTGAAGAAGTAGCTCTCCTCCTCCACCCATTCGACCGGTGTGCCCTGCGGGCCGTAGCGTACACCATCGTCCCGCACCTCGGTCTCGCCCTCCTGGTAGAAGGCTTCGTCGCGGACGGAATACCAGCCGGCGTAGCTGTCCTTGTAGATGTCGCCATTATCGGCCATCCGGTTCCAGATCTCGCGGCAGGCTTCGTGATGGCGAGGCTCAGTCGTTCGGATGAAATCATCATTCGATGCGTTAAGAAGCCGCCCCATCTCGCGGAATTCGTTGGAATTCCTCTCCGCAAGTTCGGACGGATCGATCCCTTCGGCGCGCGCAGTCTGCTGCATCTTCTGGCCGTGTTCGTCCGTGCCGGTCAGGAAGAAGACGTCCCTGCCGTCGAGGCGCTGGAAGCGCGCCATGGCATCCGTCGCGATCAGTTCATAGGCATGGCCGATATGAGGCTTGCCATTGGGGTAAGAAATCGCGGTGGTGATGTAATAGGGAAGCTTGTCCGGCATTATCGCACTCGAGCATGGGAGGGTCGGTTTGGCTATTAGCCTATGTTTCGCAGCAGCGAAACCCATACTTCGCCGTGCCCGCCGATGGATCAGCGGTGGGCGGCTTCGAGGATCGATAGAAGCGTCTGCTTCCGGTCGAGGTTATAGGCCTGCGACACGGTGACCTTCTCCCCCACCTCGCTGGCCAGATCCGCCATGCGTGCCGCAGCGGCGAGGTCTCCCGCGAAGGCGGCCTGGCGCGCCCGGTCGGAAAGATGGTCGCCAAGATGCTCCAGAAAGAAGCCGAGTGCGACGTCTGCATCCTTCGCCGAGAGCACATCGGACAAACGATGCATCGCTCGTCTTGCGGCAGGCCCCTCCTCCGCCAGCATCTGATTGAATGCGCTGACGATGTCGGCGCCGCCGTAGTTCAGAAGCTTGAGCACCTGCGAGACGCTCCCTTTCGACATGGCGAGCACGGTCTCCCTCGTCCGGCCTTCGATCGAAACGCCCAGCGCTTCGAGCGCGCGCAGAAGATCCTGTTCGCCGAGCGGTGAGAGGCGTAGCGGCAAGCAACGGGAGCGTATGGTCGGCAGGAGCTTACCCGGGGCATGCGACAGGACGAGGAACATCGCCCGCTTCGGTGGCTCCTCCAGGATCTTCAGGATGGCATTGGCAGCATTGCGATTGAGATCGTCGACGGGATCGATGATGACAATACGCCAATTCCCTGTGCCGGATGTCTGGGAGAAGAAATGCCCCGCCCGCCGGACTTCGTCGATCGTGATCGCGGTCTTCTGCTTTCCCGACTTCTCATCAACCGGCCGGGTCAGATGCAGGAGATTGTGAGAAGCACCGGAAGCAATCTGCCGACCGATCGCGGACTCTGGATCGGGGATTGCAAGCTGGTCCGGTGCCGTCTCCGGGTCCGGGTGAGAAAGAACGTGGGCCGCGAACCGGAACGCCAGCGTTGCTTTGCCAATTCCCTCCGGGCCCTCGATGAGGATTGCGTGGTGGGCTTTGCCCGTGCGGTAGCTGCGTGCCAGGAATTCTTCTGCAGCCTGATGACCGAACAGGTTCGGATTTCGTGCGGGCGGGATCGCGCCGTCAAGGATGTGAGCGTCTTCACCCATCAGACGTTCTCCGCGCTGGCCACTACCTTTTCCTGCTGCGCCGCCAGCGGTTCGACAATGGACAGGACTTCGGCTGCGATGGTATCCTCGGGCCGATCCGCATCGACGACGTGACACCTCCCCGGATCGGCGGAAGCGATCTCGAGAAAGGCCTCCCGGCGCTTTTCATGGGTCTGGAGTTCCTCTCTTTCGAAACGGTCGGGCGCAGTAGCCCCTCCCCTTGCACGCGCCCTTGCAAGTCCCTTTTCGGCAGGCAGGTCAAGGATCACGGTGCAGTCGGGATAGACGCCGTTGACAGCGATCCTCTGCAGGGCTTCCAGGTATTCCGTTTCAAGGTTCCCGGTGACCCCCTGGTAGACTCTGGAAGAGTCCATGAACCGGTCGCACAGGACGACGGCACCGCTTTCCAGTGCCGGACGAATGACTTCCTCGACATGGTCGCTCCGGGCCGCGGCAAATAGGATCGCCTCCATGCGGACGCCGAACTCCTCTGCGGCGCCCGAAAGCAGCACATGTCGTACCGCCTCTGCGCCCGGAGACCCTCCCGGCTCCCTCGTCACCAGAACGTCCAGGCCCCGCCGCCGGAGCGATTCCGCAAGCCGGCGAATCTGGGTGGACTTCCCTGCCCCTTCGCCGCCTTCGAACGTTACAAACAGTCCTGGTCTTTTTGCCAACCGCAACAACTCTTCACGCTTCCGGGCCACGGCGGCCCTCGGCCATGCTCGAGGCCACCATCAATGCCTATCGTATCTATTGCTAAGATAAAACCTCTCTGGCGCTACAACCAGAAGAACATGAGTTCGAGCAGTGCATCGGTCGCCTTGGAGAGCAGCGTTCCGGATCCGACCGGATGGGCAGCCACGAGCTCGACCTCGCGAACCAGTCGCTCATCCGCAGAAATCTTCAGCATGCCAACCGCCTGTCCCTCGGCGATCGGCGCCCTCAGCGGCCACTGGTAGACGATCCTGCCGCTCAACCTCGGCGGCGTTTCCGTCGGCAGGTAAATATCTACCGGCTCGCGGGCCACCAGATCGAGATAGCGTGTCTCGCCTCCGTAGACGCTCACCTGGCCGACCACCTCGCCCGGAGAGAACAGCAGCTTCGTCTCGAATGAAGACAGCCCCCATTCAAGCACCCGACGAGCCTCTTCCAGCCGCTCCTTCTCGCTCGCCAATCCACCCATGGCCAGAAAAAGCCTGGTGCCGCGACGTTCGATGGATGCCACCAGAGCGTATCCAGAATCCTTGGCGTATCCCGCGCCCAGCCCATCGACACCGATGTTGAGCGACAGCAGGGGGTTCTTGTTCCGCTGAAAGATCCCGTTCCACTCGAAGTCCGGCTGCGAATAGAGCCCATATTGCTCAGGGTATTCGCGGTAAAGATGCCGTGCCAGTTCCACAAGGTCACGCGCGGTCGTGAAACTCTCCGCTGGAGGGAGCCCTGTCGGGTTTGCGAATGTCGAACGACTGAGGCCGAGGTCCTTGGCCCGCGCGGTCATACGGGCCGCAAACTCTGCCTCGGAACCACTGATCCCCTCGGCCAGGACGATGCAGGCGTCGTTGGCATTCTGGATCACGACGCCCCTGATCAGGTCGGCCACAGGAACCGTCGAGTTCAACGCGGCAAACATCGTCGTTGTACCGGACGGTGCACCACCATTCCGCCATGCGTATTCCGTAACGGGAAAGCTGGTGGCCGCAGAGATTTCCCCCCGCTTCAAAGCGCTGAAGACAACCTCCATTGTCATCAACTTGGCCAGGGAAGCCGGCGGGAAGGCCTGGTTCTCGTTGACCGCCAGCAGAACCGTACCTGTCTTTGCCTCGACGAGGTAGGCCTGCCTGGCCTTGGTGACGAAGCCGGCATCCGCCTGCTGTGCAACAGCCGCATCCATGCCGATCGTTGCCTGCACCAGGGCAAGCAGCACCAATACCAGAAATCTCATGACTGCTCCGCGTATGATCGGCATACGCGTATCAACATGGCACGATCCGGGCAATTGCGCTCGTGTTACTGCGATGCTTTTTTGCCGTGTCGCCGAGCGGCATACGAGAGGATGGAGCCTTCGGTAAGGCCGTCATTGCGGACCATTATCGCATCGAAGACGAGCTCCACCTCGCTCACCGGTTCCACGACATAGGCCGATGTTAGGCCGCTCGAGAGCCCCACGATCCCATAACCGGGGCGCTCCGCAGGCAGCGGCCCCATCTCGGGCAGGGCCGCGAATGTGTCCTGGCTAGCGAGGGCGTCGAACGCCTGAGCAGACGGATCCCGTGGTCCGCTCGGGGTGGGTCCGCCGAAGGCGACCGGCACAGGGACCCCGCCGTCATAGCTCTGCAATTCCTGGCCAAACGGGGCATTGGAAGCAACCATGACGCCACTGGCGATCTGGCCCTCCGGCTGGACCGAAGGCAGACGGTCTCCCTTGCCGATATAGGAGGCCATCAGGTACGGCATGTCGTGTCCGTCCATTCGTGCACGCCCGACATACTGGACGTTCACCTTCGCGGTTCCCGCACGTTTCATGTCGAGCAGTTCAGCAGTCTTGGCAGAGACATCGATGATGCGGCCGGGATGGAACGGGCCGCGATCATTGACGCGAACGATGACGGATGCACCGGTTTCGGTGTTCGTCACCCGCGCATAGCTAGGCAGAGGAAACGTCGGGTGAGCCGCCGACAGATGTTCCTTGTCGTAGACCTCGCCGTTGGCGGTGAGCCTGCCGTGAAAGGCCGAGCCGTACCATGAAGCCAGACCGGTCTTGTTGTAGGAAGGATCTTCGTTGGGGACGTAGGTCTTGCCCTTGACCTCGTAGGGCTTGCCGACCATGAAGCGCCCTCCGCCCTTAGGGACGGGCTTGCCTTCAGTCACCACGCGCGGGCTGGCCTTTACGCCATATTCCTTCTCAGAGAAATACTCCTTGCTCCGCGGCTTCTGGCCTTTCGGTTGCGTGGTGGAACACGATGCCACGCCGAAACACATCAAGGCCACTCCGAGCCATCTCGCCAAATGGAAAAGTCTGCCGCCGCCAGATTTCAACTCTCAATGCCCCTGCCGTCACCGGGCGCCCCTGCACCCGTCATTGGTCAGTGCCCCATCGGGACTCCGACCGAACAATGGTGACAACCAATGTTTTCAAAGTGGGCGAAAATGCGAATGATTTCTGTGGGCAAATGAGCGTTTCGCCTCGCATGGTTAGCGAGAGGTTAAACTGCAACGACTAAGTGCTCCAGCGCGTCTGGAAATCGAGCGAACCGACAAGAATCGTTTCGCCCATCTCGTCGCGCACCGAAACGCGAATGCCGCCACTGGAAACGCCAGGCAGCTCCTCGCGGGCGACGTCGGTGAGGATGCGGCTCACCTCCTGCAATAGGAGATCATGCCGCATGGGGAGGGTTACTCCCATTTCATCACGGGTCAGGCCGTCGCCGTTTGCAAGGTCGAAGAAGTATCGGGGCATGTGTCGTCTCTTCCGGCATATGTCCGTCGAAAACTTCTTAGGCAACTTTGTTCCAACCATCGGTGTTCTCCTCCACAACGAACCCAACGTGTCGCCACCAAGAAGACAAGGCTAGATGATCGAAGCGCTATTCCAGAACCTCGAACACCGGGACGTTCTTTCGGGAGCGGAGCGGGCTCTCCTCCACGGAACACTCTCGAAGGAACGGAGCTTTGGAAAGGGCGACGACATCGTCGCCGAAGGAGCGCAGCCGACCGTCAGTACATTGCTTTGCGAAGGATTTGCCGCCCGCTACAAGATCACCGAAGGGGGAAGCCGCCAGATCACGGCGCTCCACGTCGCCGGCGATTTCGTCGATCTTCACGCCTTCCTGATGAAGACGATGGACCATGGGATTGTCGCACTTTCACCCTGCCGCGTTCTTCTGGCCGAGCACGGTGAACTCAAGTCGCTTACGGAGAATTCGCCTCACCTGACGCGGCTGATGTGGCTCGATACCCTGATCCACGGGGCAATCCATCGATCCTGGATCGTCGCCATGGGCCGGCGTTCGAAGGCCTCCCATCTGGCCCACATCATGTGCGAGCTCTATGTCCGCCTGCAGGTAACCGGTCGCGTCGAAGGGCTGAGCTTCCACTTGCCCCTCAGCCAGGCCGAGATGGCGGACGTGATGGGCCTGTCTCTCGTCCACATGAACCGGGTGATTCAGGCCATGCGACGCGAAAACCTGGTCAAATGGATCAACCAGACGATCACCATTCTCGACTGGGACCGTCTACGCAGCCTGGCCGAATTCGACCCGACCTATCTCAACCTGTGGATCGAACCGCGATAGATGGCAGGCGCCATGCTCATCTGACGGCAGCTGCGCGAGTACAACCATGGTGCTCGCTCGGTTAGCATTGGAAAAGAGGAAGCGGGCGACACGTGGGAGCCGATAGTGGCAGAACGTTCTCCCAAAGGCCCGAAGTGTACTCTCTCAACCGAGGCACTGTTAATGGCTCAATACGGCGCGCGACCGATCATTATGATCGAGGAGGTGCGCCGCGATTACTTTGGGCATCTATCGTCGCACAACTTTAAGCGCAAACTCAGTCGCTGCGAAATCGATCTTCCCATCGTCCGCCTCGATACATCTAGAAAGGCCAACTGGGTGTGCACATGAAAGATCTGGCAGCCTTCATTGACAAGAGGCGTGAGGCTGCCCTGAAAGAGCAACGGCAACTCGATTGGAGCAAGGTCTAAGCATTGTCCCGTTCCAGCCACAATAGATGGTCAACGGCGCTCTTGAGATTGGCAGCTGACCTCGCGAATGAGAAACGCGAATCGGGCCACTTGAACCCCGATGGTTCCATCGTAGTGGAGCCCTGCATGTTAATTTCCACTGAGAGCTGACCCGGCGCAGCCAGATATTTCCATTGAGAATTGATCGATGTTCCAACCATCCCTCGCATATTTTCAGCGGGGCTATGGAGTGATCGACATGGCGTTATTGAGCGTGATCCGACGCTGGCATTTTCGAGAGCATCTATCGATCCGGGAGATTTGCCGCAGGACCGGCTGATCTCGGAATACCATCCGCAAATATCTACGCGCCGGCGACGTGGAGCCGAAGTTCAACGTGCCGGAGAGGCCGCAAGCGTCTTCGGCGACGCAAAGATGACCACCGCGCTGCTCGACCGGCTCACCCACCACTGCCACATCCTCGAAACCGGAAACGACAGCTTCCGCTTCAAGAACAGCTCGGCCCATCAGCCCAAAATATCAAAGGAGAAACGCAGGAACTTGACCCCGACTAACAACCCGAACGATACCTAAAAGGAGGGTCAATTCTCGGTGGAAACGCCGGGTCGGCTCTCAGTGGAAATCAACACTCCTGGCTGACAGAGCGCGTGTGGTGCCGATCTCCTTTGGCGTGACCGCCGACCTCGAATGGATGAAGGCCCAGGCTCCGAAGATGCCGGAGGTTCTTTCGGCTGTGCGCTGATGAGATCAGGCGGCTACCGATTCTGATCCATTCAGACCCCGATCTTAACATCTCTGTTCAGCGACTTGTCTGCCCAGCAGGGGTTGCCGGCCGATATCTCACGTGCATAGTCATAGCCGTACCGACGAAGTTATTTAAAGCGGGAGCGAATAATGAGCGGGGTTTTCGAAATAATTTGGGGGAGCGTGCGCAACTATCAAGAAGGATATAGTGGCAGCACCTATCAGGTTATTTATGATATCAATGGTGACGGTCGTGAGGATGTACTCGCCTTCGGTGCAGTCTATCCCGGCAGCGGACCCGGAACTGCCCCCTTCCGCATATACCTGCAAGATGTAGATGGATCGTTTACCGCGGACAACCCGATGGCAGACGGCAGCGACCTACTGACGACGCATCCGAGAAATGTTACTTTCGCTGACTTCAACGGAGATGGCGTCTCTGACATCTTCATCGCCGCTCACGGTTATGACGTGGATCCGTTCCCAGGCGAACAGAACCGCCTGCTTCTGGGCACAGCAAACGCCAAATTCGCCGACGCAAGCTCAAGCCTCCCTTCAATCGATGACTTTTCGCATGGGGCAGCGGCCGCGGACATCGATCGCGACGGCGACTTGGACATTTATGTTGCCAACACCTATGGGCAGAACGTCGAGCCTCCATACTTCCTTGTAAACGACGGGCAAGGTAACTTTTCCAGAGATTCCGGGAAGGTTCCCGCCTCTGTCTACAACGGCATTCCAAACCACGAGAAGTTCATGATCGCCGACTTCAGCGATCTGGATGGTGACGGCTTCCAAGACCTGATCCTCGGCGGTGAGCGAATAAACAATCGCATCTATTGGGGATCAGCAACTGGAGGCTTTTCCGATAGCAACTTTACCACACTGCCTGCTGCTGCCTCCGTCATCAACCAGTATCATGGTTTCATCGAGTTTGACTTTAACGGAGACGGCCGCCTTGATCTCCTTGCACAGGGGATACTGGAACTCTCTCAGCCGGACAGAATCCAGATACTCATCAACGACGGCGGACGAGGCTACACTGATCAAACGTCGGCCTATATCACTGGAACTCCTGAGGCCCGGAGTGGGATATTTGAGCTTCGCTTACTCGACATCAACAATGACGGCGCGCTCGACATCGTCCGTTCGGGCGACGTTCTAACTAATGCAGATCTTCAAGATGTTCTTTTCTGGTTGAACGACGGAAGCAACCATTTTTCAAGCTACACACTGGCTCAGGCAGGGTTTGACGGAGAACTCATTCAGGCCGCCTACCTAGCGGCCAATGGTGAAATCAGATGGCTATCCTCCCTCAGCACCTCAACCGATGGAGGTTTCGCCAACTATTATCTCGCTGAAGAGGGACTGCACGATCTGCTGCCTAAAGCTGCGGTAGACAGCATCTTTGAGAGTGCCTCCGACGACGAGACCTTCGATGGCGGGCCAGGGCTTGACACCGTAGTCTTCTCAGGCGCCCGGGACAGCTATGCACTGAGCTCACCGGGCGGCATGCACTGGGTCGTGGAGGATATCCGCCCCGGGAGCCCTAACGGCACCGACACCGTTATTGATGTAGAACGCCTCGACTTTACCGATGGAACTCTTGCCTTCGATACAGTCGGCACCGCTGGCCAAGCTTACCGCCTCTATCAGGCTGCATTCGATCGCACTCCGGACGTTGACGGGCTTGGCTATTGGATCAGGGAACTGGACGAGGGCAAGGGTGACCTCGCATGGATGGCCAACAACTTCATCATCTCTGAAGAGTTCAAATCCACCTACGGCAGCCCTGAGACTGTTTCCGATGAGCAATTCCTCAACCTGCTCTATCAGAACGTGCTCAATCGCGACGCCGATGGCGACGGCTTCACCTACTGGATGAACGAGCTCGAAAGCGGCTTTGCACGTGAACGGGTGCTGGCCTCCTTCTCCGAGAGTGTGGAAAACCAGGAGAATGTTGCTGCCGCTATTCAGGACGGCATCTGGTATGCGTGAGGCGACCTAGATCAGCTGATCAAGGAATGCGTCTTCATCCCTGGCATCAGCAAACGTGGCGCTAGCGGTCTGATGGTTGGTACCGGTTGCCGTTCTCCAGCCGCTGAAGGATCTCCTTCACAACACGGATGTCCGTTGACCTTGCCCCCAAGTTTTATCCAGTTTTGAGTTCGCTCCGGCGGTTTTGGGTTGCTGTGTTTGCGGCGGTAGCGGCGGGATGGGGTGCGGAGCCATTCCGGCTGCGTAGCACCGCGTCACGTCGCGGGTTGATGGTTTGAGCGAACTCGGCAGGTGTCAGCCAGCCGAGTCCAGAGTGTGGGCGGTGGTGGTTGTAATCGCTGCGCCAGTTTGAGAGCGCTGACCGGGCATGGATCAGTGATGAGAAGAGGATTTCATTCAAGAGCTCATCCCGCAGTCGTCCATTGAAGCTTTCGATGAATGCGTTCTGGATCGGCTTTCCCGGCGCGATGTAATGCCATTCTACCCTGGTCCGATCCGTCCATTGCAGGATCGCATTGCTGGTGAACTCGCTGCCATTGTCGCTGACCATCATCTTCGGCTTGCCTCGTCCCTCGATGATCCGGTCCAGCTCACGGGCAACCCGAAGGCCCGAGAGTGATGTATCGGCGACGAGACCCAGGCATTCTCTGGTGCAATCATCGACGACTGTCAAAATCCGGAATCTACGACTATCCGTGAGCTGATCCGACACGAAGTCCAGCGACCAGCGATCATTGGCCGCCATCGGGACCAGCATCGGTGCTCGCGTGCCAATTGCTCGCTTACGACCGCCGCGTTTGCGCACAGTCAGCTTCTCCTCCCGGTAGAGCCGGAAGAGCTTCTTGTGGTTCACACGGTGCCCTTCACGTTTGAGCAGCACGTGGATGCGTCGATAGCCAAAACGACGGCGTTCATGCGCCAACGCTTTCACCCGCTCGCGAAGACGATCATCGTCGCTGCGCCTGGTTTCGTAACGGATCGTCATTCGGCAAAAGCCGCTGGCTTTACACGCCCGCCGTTCGCTCATCTGGTGATGATCCATCAGATGCGCGACAGCTTTCCGCCTTGCTGCGGGCGTCACCACTTCTTTCCCAAGAGGTCCTTCAAAGCAGCATTGTCGAGCATCGCATCCGCCAGAAGCCGCTTCAGCTTCGCGTTCTCGTCCTCCAGCGTCTTCAGCCGCTTGGCCTCCGATACGTCCATGCCGCCGTATTTGGCCTTCCATTTATAGATGCTCGCATCGCTGACGCCATGCTTGCGGCAAAGCTCCGAGACCGGCATGCCCGCCTCATGCTCCTTCAGGATGCCAATGATCTGCTCGTCTGTGAAACGGCTGCGCTTCATTCTCTGGTCCTCTTAATGGGCCAGAGCTTACTTCAAATTGGATTAGATCAGCGGGGCAAGGTCAGCGGATCTGCTTCCACGATTTCAGGCACTCCCACGCAACTCAGCTAGTTGCCGCGGGAGTGCATCCAAAGATTGCCAGTGAGCGGCTGGGTCACTGGCAATTGGCATCACGTTAGACCTCTATTCTCAGGTCATGCCGGGGATGCAGGCGAACGCGGCAGAGCAAGTTGACGCGGCAATCAAAGCTGCTAAAAAGCCAGCCGTTGAATGATTGGGTAGCAAAGCGGTAGCAAATGCCGCTTTCGAGCCTCTCCCACAAAAGGGAAAGACAAACCTTTTCAATCGCACGGAAGAGTGTCCGAGTGGTTTAAGGAACCGGTCTTGAAAACCGGCGTGCGGGAAACCGTACCGTGGGTTCGAATCCCACCTCTTCCGCCACTAGCACGCCGAGTGACCGCGAGTAGCTTCGATCCGCCCATTCTTATCAGTGCTCACTTAGTCCCTTCTCTTCCGTGAATATGCTCCAGGCGGAGATAAAGAGAGCGGCAACGAGCGGGCCGATGATGAAGCCGTTGACCCCGAACAGCGACAGGCCGCCGATGGTCGAGATCAGCACAACGTAGTCGGGAAGCCGCGTTTCCTTCCCGACCAGCGGCGGGCGCAGCAGATTGTCGACGAGCCCGATAACCAGGACGCCGACGAAGACGAGGATGGCAGCCTTCAGCCAGGCTCCCGTGAGGGCAAGGTAGATAGCTGTCGGCACCCAGACGACGGCCGCGCCAACGGCCGGAAGGAGCGACAGGAAGGCCATCAGCACGCCCCACAGAAGCGCCGCGTAGATGCCGAGCGCCCAGAAAGTCAGGCCTCCGATGGCACCCTGTATGAGCGCGGTGATCAGGTTGCCGCGAACGGTCGCGCGGACCACAGAGGCAAACTTTGCGGCGAATCGCTGCGTATGGCCCTGACTGAGCGGTGACGACCGCCGAAGCACTGCGATCAGCCACCGCCCATCACGAAACAGGAAGAATAGCAGATAGAGCATCACGCCGAAGACAATGAAGAACTGCAAAGTATTCTGACCGATGCTCAGGGCCCGCCCGGCGAAGAACCGGCCACCCTCCATGAAGACCGACGCAACTCGGTCTCTAATCTCATCGAAACCCATCATTTCCAGGCTTTCGATCGGCTCTCTCACGAATTCCGGGAGGGAGTTCTGCAATTGCTGAAGGATGCGTCTGATATCGATTTGGCCGGTGTCTATCTGCTGATAGAGGTTGTTTCCTTCCCTCACCAGCGAACTCAGGATCACCATCCC
This sequence comes from Pseudorhizobium flavum, assembly GCF_902502825.2. The sequence continues at coordinate 1,817,413 of NZ_LR723670.1, read as the reverse complement.
GGGTATAATGACAAGGCAGACGCAGATGGTGACGGACAGCACTGCGGCCAGGTTCCGGCGCTCACCCACCCGGGCCTCCAGCCTGGCATGCACGGGAAAGAAGATGATCGCCAGGACGACGGCCCAGAAGATGGCAGAATAGAACGGCAACATGACCGCGACGAATGCGATCGTCACCAGGACCAGCAGGACATAGAAACTAAAGCGCTGGACGGACATCACGGTACCTTTCGTCGATGAGAAGCCACGGACGGTGGCGGCTCGCTAAAACCGTACCGCCACTCGGCGCTCCAGTGCGGCCAATGCGTCATATATCAGCACCGCCAATGCCCCCACGATCAACCCACCCTGCACCACGAAGGCGAGGTTGTTGGACTGAAGCCCGGCGATAATCACTTCACCCAGGGTCTTGGCCGCCACGGTCGATCCTATCGTGGCCGTCGCAAGGCTGATCACCACGGACAAGCGGATACCGGCGAGAATGATCGGCAAGGCTAGCGGCAGTTCGACCCTCAGCAGACGCTGCCAATCGGTCATTCCCGTACCGCGGGCCGCTTCCATGACCGGCTGAGGCAGTGTCGTCAGCCCTGTCAGACTATTCTCGAAGATCGGCAGCAGGCCATAGAGGAAGAGTGCGATCAAGGTCGGCTTCTCGCCGAACCCGAAGATCGGTACGGCGAGAGCGAGGACGGCGACGGGGGGAAATGTCTGGCCGATGTTGACCAGGCTTCGCGACAATGGAAGGAATTCGCGTCCCACTGGCCGGCTCACCAGGATCGCCAGAGCGATCGCGACAATCGCAGCCGCAGTGATCGCGATCGCAACCGTCAGAAGGTGTTGGGTGGTTAGCAGCAACAGGCTGCCCTGATTGTAGATGGCCGGCGCGTTTCGCTGCACGAGCGGCTTGAGAAGAGGTTCGAAGCTCTGCGGCGCCAGAAGAAACGCAACCAGCAATCCGAACAGGACAAAACGGAGAGTGCGTGGCAGCCATTTCTTCATCCCGTACCGCCCGCGCGCCTCAGGAGCGCTTCCAGGGTGACTCGACCCGCCGGGCTGCCGTCACCCGCCACCACCGGCAGGGCCTCCCGGCGCGACCATAGAAGTTCTGCGAGCGCATCCTTCTGGCTTGTCCGTATCGGCATGGCAGGGCCGCCGGCCTCTCCCGCCTCGACCGCCTCCTCGAGCGTGGCGAGCGCCAGCAGGCGATAGGGACGCTCTGCCGTACCGATCAGCGCCTCGACGAATGGCGTGGCCGGCCGCCGCACAAGTTCGTTCGGGCGTCCGTACTGAAGAAGCCGGCCACCATCCATCACCGCGATCTTGTCAGCGAGCCGAAAGGCTTCCTCCATGTCGTGCGTGACCAGGATGATGGTGGTGGAGAAATGCTGTTGGATGGTCAGCAGGTCGTCCTGAGCCTTCGCCCGGATAATCGGGTCAAGCGCACCGAAGGGCTCGTCCATGAGCAATATGTTTGGCTCGGCCGCAAGTGCCCGCGCAACGCCGACGCGCTGCTGCTCGCCACCTGAAAGCTGGTGCGGGTAGCGAGGCCCGAAGATCTCGGGATCAAGCTGAAAGAGCGACAGGAGTTCCCTCGCCTTTGCGTCGATCCGTGCGGCCTCCCACCCCAGCAACTTAGGTACCGTCGCGATGTTCTCGAAGACAGTCCGGTGCGGGAAGAGCCCGTGCCCCTGGATGGCATAGCCGATGCGGCGGCGGAGTTCGTGGCCGGGGATCGACCGGTTGTCCTCGCCGTCGATCCGGATCGAACCTGCATCCCGTTCCACCAGCCGGTTGATCATCCGCAACAGTGTGGTCTTGCCCGACCCGGACGTGCCGACGATCACCGATATGGTATGCGGCGCCACCACCATGGAGACGTCGTCCACCACCGGCCTTCCGTCATAGAGCTTTGTGACGGACTCTATCTCGATCATCAGGTCCTTCCTCCCTGTGTCCGTGACGCAGTCATCTCGCTCAAAGCATCAAATATCACCGCCGAGGCAAAGGCGAGCAACACGGTCGGCAAGGCTCCCAGCAGAACGAGATCCGTAGCCGTCTGCCCCAGCCCCTGGAAGACGAAGGTTCCAAGACCTCCGCCTCCGATCAGGGCAGCCACCGTCGCAAGTCCGATATTCTGAACGAGGACGATCCTGACGGCAGTCAGGATCACGGGCAGAGCCAGCGGGAATTCTATCCGGAAGAGCCGCTGGGCCGACGTCATGCCGAGGCCCCTCGCCGCCTCCCGCGTGGCCCTCGGAACTCCATCCAGTCCCGCTACCGTGTTGGCCACCACCGGAAGGAGCGAGTAAAGGAAGAGTGCTACGAATGCCGGAGCTGCACCAATACCGCGAATGCCGACCGCCGACGCTCCAGGAACATTGGCTGCAATCCAGCCCAGTGGACCGATGAGAATGCCGAAAAGCGCAATGGAAGGGATGGTCTGGATCAGGTTCAGCGTGTTGAGCATGGCGGACCTGACGGCAGGCGTTCTCTCGCAGAAAACACCCATCGGAAGCCCCACGACGGTCGCGGCAGCAAGGGAGCCCAGCGCCAGCAGAAGATGCCGCGTCATTTCGGTCCAGAAGACGTCGGCACGAGCGGCGTATTCCTTCATGATCGAGAGATCATTCCAGACACCGGACAACAGGACGACCATCAGCGTTGCCGCTGTCGCGACGAGATAGAGGAGCCGCACCACGGGGCGCGGCCTCGAGCGCGCTATGGCATCGATCGCCAGAAGAGCGAGCGCGAGAAACAGGATCCAGTACCCCGAGGCAGGGGAAATGCGGGCATAGCTGTTGCCGTCCGGCGCCAGGAACTGCCCCGCAAGGCCGATGCCGAGGACGACTGCGGCAATTCCAATGACGGCCATAAGCAGGCGCATCGACGTCCGGGTAATCAAGAGGCCGGATAGCGCGGCGAGAGTGGCCAGCGCGAGAATCGCCCCGGCTGCCCATGCGGGCAAAGCAGAGAAAAGGCCGACCGCCTCGCCCTGCACGATCCTGTTCGCCCGGACGGTCGCGAATGGGGAAGCGACGCCCAGGGCGACGAGTAACGCGATCGCGATGCCGAGCTTGTCGATCCGTTTCGTCACTCGCCAGTCCTGTCGGCGCACCCAGTCATGGCCGTATGTTGGCATCGCTGCGACGGGCAGCCAACTATTTCAGGAAGCCGTTGCTCATCAGGAAGTCCTCGGCGACAGCCTTGGCCGGCTCACCGCCCACCTGCACCCGTCCGTTCAGATCCTGAAGCGTGACGAGGTCGAGCTTCTCGAAGACCGGCTGAAGTAGGGCCTCGATCTCCGGATGTTCCTTCAGCACCGACTCACGCACAATCGGAGCGGGCTGATAGACGGGCTGCACACCCTTGTCGTCATCCAGCACCACGAGACCGGATGGCGCGATACCCCCGTCGGTCCCGTAGACCATCGCCGCATTGGCGCCATTGGTCTGGTTGGCCGCTGCGGCGATCGTCGCTGCGGTGTCACCGCCGGAGAGCGTGATCAGTTGCTCCGGCTGCAATGTGAATCCGTAGGTGGACTGGAAAGCCGGCAAGGCTGCGGCGGAGTTCACGAACTCCGACGAAGCGGCGAGCTTGACCTCTCCCCCACCGGAGACATAGGCGCCGAAGTCGGACAGAGTCTTGAGGTTGTTCTCTTCCGCGAGGTCCTTGCGTACTGCGATTGCCCAGGTGTTGTTCGCGGGCGACGGCGTCAGCCAGACAATCTGATTGGCATCGTAATCAAGCTGCTTTGCGAGGGCATAAGCCTGTTCAGCATTCTTCCAGGCCGGATCTTCCGCCTTTTCGAAGAAAAAGGCCGCGTTGCCCGTATATTCTGGATAGATGTCTATCTCTCCAGCAGTGATCGCGGAGCGCACCACCGGTGTCGCTCCCAACTGAATCCGATCGGTGGTTGGGATACCATTGGTGTCCAGCACCTTAAGGATGATGTTTCCGAGAACGCCTCCTTCAGTGTCGATCTTGGATGACACGACGACCTGCGCAAAGGCGCTTCCAGTTCCCAAGGCCAGCGCAAGTGCGAGTCCGGCCGTCCTGATAATCGAATGCATCAAATAACCCTCCGTCCTGAAATCATCGTGACGGGGTTCTCAAGTACCCCGTCCAGCCTCGCCGAAAAATAGATATGGGGCCCTCGCGCGCCGTGGCGAGTATCTCGTCATCAATTTTGCAGCGAAGGCGGAAAGTCCTCTTGGAGACCGCATTGGTTTCGCGCTTGTTACGAAACAGCCGTCTCCTCCACCCTTACGTTGACGTATCTCGCGCGGCCGGCGAGCCAGCCGTTCACTGCGGCGCCCAGGCCGAGCGCGACAAAGAGCACGGACGTCGCCGCGAAGCTGCCTGTCCATCCGCGAATGAAGCCGACGATAAGTGGACCGATTGATGCGAGCAGATATCCGACACATTGGGCCATGCCCGAGAGATGGGACGCAATCAGCGGATCGGGAGAGCGCAGTACGATATTGGTCATGGCGGCAGCAATCAGTCCACCCTGCCCTATACCCTGCAGCACGGCCCAGAGCCAGACCGTCGACAAGGGCGCGAACAGCAGGCCGAGTAGCGCGCCAACCGAAATGACGCAGAGCGCGGCGTTTACGACCCGCTGGTCCTTTCCCCGCACCGCGATGTGGGGCACGACCAAGCATGCTGCGGCCTGCACCATGACCGAGACCGAAACAATGCCACCGGCCGCGATCCCGTCCAGTCCCCTTTCGCGCAAGATCGGGACCAGCCACCCGAAGACGCAATAGGCCAGCGCGGACTGGAGCCCCATGTAGAGCGTTACTTGCCAGGCGAGCCTGTCTCGCCAGAGACCGACGACCCGCTTGCTGACACGCCTGTCGTGACGCCCTGCCCGCACCACCTGCGGCAACCAGACGAGCGCGGCGATCGCCGCCGGCAGCGCCCAGATGGCCAAGGCACCGCCCAGCCAGTTGCCGAGCGCATGTTCGACCGGGAGCGTCAGCCCCGCGGCCGCGGCCGCACCACCGCAAAGTGCCATTGTGTAGAGACCGGTCAGAAGCGCCATGCGGTCTGGAAAGTCGCGTTTGACCAGCCCCGGCAGCAGAACGTTGGCGACAGCGATGGACGCGCCCGCAACGGCAGTTCCGATGAACAGTAGCGGGAGCGAGGGAATGCCGCGGATCGCCGTGCCGACGGTCAGAAGGATCACGACGAGGAGCAGGGTTCGCTCGGACCCGATCCTCTGCGCCAGGCGCGGTGCCAATGGGGAGAAGGCGCCGAGGCAGACGACAGGCAAGGTCGTGAGGAAACCCGCTCCCATGTCTCCCAGCCCGAGCCCCGACCGGATCTCCGGAAGGAGTGCCGACACGCTGGAAAACACCGGCCTCAGGTTGAAGGCGATCAGGACGAGGCTTGCTCCGAGAAGAAAGCGTGTGGCCGGTGATGGCTTGCGGCTGGCAACGACCCGCTCGGCCCCTTGCGTTGAACGAATAGGCAATTCCTCGTCCTTCAGTTCAGTCTGGATTGTATTTCCATCGGTCAGCGGTGAGGTCGCAAGCGGCCGAATACATCATCCGGCTGGTACCAGTTGCTGCCTTGCCCGGCAATGCCGCTTGTCTGCCGGGTGGTACGCAGCAGATCGGCCACGCACGCCTCTTGTTTTTGCCTCGCCGGCATGCTTGCGGTAGCGCGCATCTCACCGGACACCCAACATGCCAAACTACGCGATTCCCGCCGCCACCATCGGCCTCCTTCTCCTGTCCAACCTGTTCATGACCTTCGCCTGGTATGGCCACCTCAAATTCAAGACGTCACCGCTTTACGTCGTCATCCTTGCGAGTTGGGGAATTGCGCTGCTCGAGTACTGCTTCCAGGTTCCCGCGAACCGGATCGGGCATGGCTATTTCAACGCGGCGCAGTTGAAGACGATCCAGGAAATCATCACCCTGTCTGTCTTCGTACTCTTCTCGATCTTCTACCTCGGGGAATCCTTCCACTGGAAGCAGGGCCTCGGCTTTGCGTTCATTGCGCTCGGCGCCTTCTTCATCTTCGCCAAATGAGCGGAACCTGAATACCGGGCAGCAGGTTCACCTGCCGGGTCGCGTGTGGCGGCCAGGATGGCAGGAGGCACCGCAGTCCATGGCAGCGCGTGGCGCGATAAGGATCGGTATATCAGGCTGGACCTACAAGCCGTGGCGCGGCGTCTTTTATCCGGAGGACCTGCCGCAGAAGCGTGAGCTTAGCTATGCGGCCGGGAGATTCCCAACGATCGAGATCAACGGGACCTTCTACGGATTGCAACGGCCTCAGTCCTTCGCCAAGTGGTACGACGCGACGCCGGAGGATTTCGTCTTTGCCGTCAAGGGCTCTCGCTACATCACCCACATGAAGCGGCTGCGCGACATCGAGCTTCCGCTGGCGAACTTCTTCGCGTCCGGCCTGCTGAAGCTTCGTCACAAGCTGGGTCCCATGCTGTGGCAATTTCCGCCGCGCATGTCCTTCGACAGGTCGCGTTTCGAGGAATTCCTGGCGATGCTCCCAAAGGACACCGAAGACGCCGCCCGGCTTGCGCGACGCCACGACGGACGGCTGGAAGGAAGGGCTTTCGCGGAGACCGACCTAAACCGGCCCCTGCGGCACGCCTTTGAAATCCGCCACAAGAGTTTCCGCTGCGAGGAGTTCATCGCGCTCTTGCGACGTCATGGAGCAGGTCTTGTGGTCGCCGACACCGTCGAATGGCCCCTTCTCATGGATTTGACCGCCGACTTTGTCTACTGCCGTCTCCACGGATCCGAGGAGCTCTATGTCAGCGGCTATGATGCGCCGGCGCTTGACCGATGGGCCGCGCTGATCCGTGCCTGGGCATCGGGGCGAGATCCCGAGGAGGCGGAGCGCGTCCTCCCTGCCGTGGCGGACCTTCCCTGCGGGCGTGATGTCTATGTCTATTTCGACAATGATGCGAAAGTGCGCGCGCCCGCAGATGCAACCGATCTGATCAGGCGGCTTGAGAGGCGGCGTTAGCCCGTCCGAAGGTGGCCGGTTCCTCCTGCGCCACCCTTGCCGCAAATGCCTTCATTTCCTTCGCGGATTGTTCTAGAGACAATCGACATGCCGCCATTCGCGCGGCCTCGACATATTCGCAAGGTACCGTAGGCAATGCTCAATTCCCTCAGAAACGCGTCCCGATCCTGGGTTGCCAAGGCGCTCCTCCTGCTCCTGGTCGCATCCTTCGCTGTCTGGGGCGTTTCAACGTCACTCGTCACCACGGACGCAAACACAGTGCTCACCGTGGGCGAACAGGAAGTGTCGACGCAGGAATTCGCTCTCGCCTACCAGCGACAGGTATCCGCACTCGGGCGTCAGTTCGGCATGCAGTTGACGGCAGATCAGGCGCGCGCCTTCGGCATCGACCAGCAGGTCTATTCGCAACTGGCGGCAGGCGCAGCCCTAGACCAGCTCGCGGACGACATGAACCTTGGCCTGTCGCAGGACCGGCTGGCGATGTTGATTGCCGAGGACCCGGCGTTCCAAGGTGCGAACGGCCAGTTCGACCGCAACCTGTTCACCTCTAGGCTGCGCAATGCCGGTCTTCGCGAGGACGACTACATTACGGAGCGCAGCAAGGTGGCGGTCCGCAGCCAGATCGTCGAGGCGGTCTCCGATGGCTTCACGCCCCCTCAGGTCATGCTGGATGCGCTGCGGCAGTATCGCGACGAGGTGCGGACTGTGGACTACCTACTCCTGTCGAACGCGAATATCGACCCCATCAAGGCGCCGGCGGATGATGTGCTCGCTGCGTGGTTCGAAGGAGTGAAGGCTCGTTATCGGGCTCCCGAATACCGTCGCTTCACCTATGTGACGCTTCGGCCGGAAGATATCGCCGATCCCGCATCCGTCACCGACGAGGAGGCTCGCGCCGAGTACGAGCGGAAGAAGGAAAGCTTCACCACCCGCGGCACCCGCACCATCGAACAGCTGACCTATGCGGACAAGGAAATGGCGGATGCGGCCGCGGCACAGCTCGCTGATGGAAGCGCCACCTTCGACCAACTCGTTGCTGATCAGGGCAAGACGGCGTCGGACGTGCTGCTCGGGCAGTTCAGCCGCGAGACCATGCCCGACCAGAGGCTCGCGGAAGCCGCCTTTGCCGTGTCCGAAGAAGGCGGCACCACACCCGTCGTCGAAGGCGCCTTCGGTCCGGTCATCCTCCGCGTGACCGACATCACGCCGGAAGCGACCAAGTCTTTCGACGAAGTGAAGGAAGAGGTCCGGAAACAGCTGGCGCTTTCCGCCGCCTCTCAGGAAATCCTCAACACCCACGATCGTTTCGAGGATGTCCGTGCGTCGGGCGCTACCCTGCCTGAGGCGGCGAAGGAACTGAAGCTCGAGGCCGTGACCGTGACCGCAGACGCGTCCGGCAACAACCAGGAGGACGAGAAGATCGCCACCCTGCCGGCAGCCGAAACGCTTCTGGCCGACGTCTTCCGGACCGAGCCGGGTAGCCAGCCTCTCCCGGTCTCGCTGGGCAATGACGGCTATGTCTGGTTCGAGGTCGAGGAAGTTCTGCCCGAACGGGATCGTACGCTCGACGAGGTCCGTGAGAAGGTCGTCGCCGACTGGACCGCCGAACAGCAGCGGGAAGCTCTCGGCGCTCGCGCGACCGAACTGAAGGAGCGGATCGAAAAGGGTGAGACACTTGCTGCCATCGCCGAGGACCTTGGGGTCGCGGTGGAGACCAAGCAGGGCCTGCGCCGGAATGGCGACGATGCGATCTTCGGGCCTGAAGCGACCAGCGCCGTCTTCGCCGGCCCAGTCGATCTGGTGACGACGGCAACGGCTGCAGACGGAGAAAGCCGCCTTCTGATCCGGGTCACCTCGACGGATCAGGTTCCGGCGGATGCCCTTGCGCAGGATGAGCCGCTTCGACAGATCGCCGACGCTGCCGGTGACGACATGCTGGACCAGATGGTCAACCGCCTGCAGAATGAATATGGCGTCTCGATCAATCAGGCTGTTGCCGATCAGGTAACCGGCATGATCCGCTGACGGAGGGGGTAACGTATGCCTGAACTGAAGCCCCTGCTGGCGAAGGTCGCTAATGGCGAAAGCCTGACCCGGGCGGAAGCCCGCGAGGCTTTCGAGGTCCTCATGTCCGGCGAAGCCACGCCTTCCCAGATCGGCGGCTTCCTCATGGCATTGCGGGTCCGTGGTGAGACCGTCGACGAGATCGCGGGCGCCGTGGCAACGATGCGCTCAAAGATGCTACCCGTCACTGCACCGGCCGGCGCGGTGGACATCGTCGGGACCGGCGGTGACGGTACAGGCACCTACAACATCTCTACGCTTGCTTCGCTCATCGTCGCCGGCTGCGACGTGCCGGTGGCCAAGCATGGCAACCGCGCCTTGAGCTCGAAATCGGGAGCAGCCGACGCCTTGTCCGCGCTTGGCGTCAACCTCGAGATCGGGCCGGACCGGATCGGCAGGTGCATTGCGGAAGCGGGCATCGGCTTCATGTTCGCCTCCATGCATCACTCGGCCATGCGCCATGTTGGTCCAAGCCGGGTCGAGCTCGGCACCCGGACGATCTTCAACATCCTCGGGCCGTTGTCGAACCCGGCCGGAGCCCGCCGGCAGCTACTCGGCGTCTTCTCTCCCCGCTGGCTGATGCCCATTGCCGAGGTTCTGCGCGATCTGGGTTCCGAGCGCGTCTGGGTCGTCTATGGCGATGGCATGGACGAGATCACCACCACCGGAACCACCAATGTCGTCGCCCTGGAGGCCGGAGAGATCCGAACGTTCGATCTGACGCCGGACGATTTCGGCGTCCGGCGCGCCAGCCTCGATGAGTTGAAGGGCGGCGATGGCCACGCCAACGCGGCTGCACTTCGCGCCGTGCTCGGCGGAACGAAGAACGCCTATCGCGACATTTCGCTCTGCAATGCAGCCGCCGCGCTTGTCGTTGCAGGCAAGGCCGCAGACATCCCAGAAGGCATGCAACTGGCTACCCGCGCCCTCGACAGCGGAGAAGCCGCTGCCGCGCTCGACCGGCTCGTGGCTGTGTCAAATGATGAAGATTGAGACCTAGTCGATGACCGATATCCTGAGGAAGATCGAAGCCTACAAGCGCCAGGAGATCGAAGCCGCCAAGACCCGCACGCCCCTGGCGGAGCTGAAGGCCCAGGCCGCGGAACAGGAGGCCCCGCGCGGTTTCTACCGCGCACTGAAGGCAAGGCAGGAGAAGGGGGCATTCGGACTGATCGCCGAGATCAAGAAGGCAAGCCCGTCAAAGGGGCTCATTCGTTCCGACTTCGATCCCCCTGCACTGGCGAAGGCCTACCAGCAGGGCGGCGCCACCTGCCTCTCGATCTTGACGGATACGCCCAGCTTCCAGGGCGCGCCGGAATATCTCGTCGCCGCGCGTAACGCCTGTTCCTTGCCTGCACTCCGCAAGGACTTCATGTTCGACACCTATCAGGTGCACGAGGCGCGCGCCTGGGGTGCTGACTGCATCCTCCTGATCATGGCGTCGCTGACGGACGACGAGGCGCGTCGCCTCGAGGACGAAGCGATGGCGCTCGGCATGGACGTTCTGGTCGAGGTTCACGATGCCGACGAGACTGAGCGCGCGCTGCATCTCGATTCGCCCCTTATCGGGATCAACAACCGGAGCCTGCGCACCTTCGAAGTAAGTCTCGAGACCTCCGAGCGCCTTGCTTCACTGGTCCCGGAGGACCGGCTGCTGGTTGGAGAAAGCGGAATCTTCAATCATGGGGACTGCCTGCGTCTGGAGAAATCGGGGATCACCACATTCCTGGTCGGAGAAAGCCTGATGCGCCAGGATGACGTCGTGAACGCGACGCAAGCGCTGCTCAGTGGGAACAGCGCGTCGACAGCGGCGGCTGAATGATGTCCGGCGGCGGCTCCCTCACCCATATCGGTGCATCCGGCGAAGCCAACATGGTGGATGTCGGCGACAAGACCGATACCGAGCGCTCAGCCACGGCAGCGGCATTTGTACGCATGTTGCCGGAAACCCTGGCCCTGATCCGTGAAGGCAATGCAAAGAAGGGTGACGTTATCGGAACGGCGCGACTCGCAGGGATCATGGCCGCGAAAAAGACGGCGGACCTCATTCCGCTCTGCCACCCGCTGATGCTCACCAAGGTCGCGGTTGATATCACCGAGGACGCATCGCTGCCCGGACTTCGTGTCACTGCAACGGCCAAGCTTACTGGCAAGACCGGAGTCGAGATGGAGGCACTGACCGCGGCTTCCGTCGCCTGTCTCACGATCTATGACATGGCCAAGGCCGCCGACAAGGGCATGGAGATTGGCGGCATCCGCCTCATCGAGAAGACGGGTGGCAAGTCGGGCGCCTATCGACTTAGCGGAGGCTGAGCATGAGTCTTCTGCCAGTGCCCGAGGCAAAGACGAGACTGCTTTCGCGGGCGCGCCCGATCGAGAGGACGGAGACGGTTCCGCTCGCCAAGGCCAATGGGCGGGTTCTTGCCAAGCCGCTGACCGCGCGACTAACCCAACCGCCCTTCGATGCGTCTGCCATGGACGGCTATGCGCTCCGCGCCGAAGATGCGCCGGCCGTCGGCGCAACGCTTCTGGTGACAGGCATGGCGGCCGCCGGTCATCCGTTCGAAGGTGCGATTGCCAAGGGCGAGGCCGTGCGCATCTTCACCGGCGCCCCCGTACCCTCTGGAGCGGATACCGTCCTCCTCCAGGAAGACGCCGAACTGCTTGAGGGCGACCAGGTTCGCACGACGTTCGAGGTGATCGCGGGGCGACATATCCGTCCGCGCGGCCAGGATTTCGTCGAAGGTGAAGCGGTGCTGCCGAAGGACACGCTTCTCGACTATTCACGCCTGACCGTCGCCGCGGCCATGAACCACCCCGTAGTGGAGGTCTACCGCCGGCCACGGGTCGCCATTCTGGCCACCGGTGATGAACTCCTGCCGCCGGGACACACACCTAAAGCGGGGCAGATCATCGCGTCCAACATGTTCGGGATTTCGGCGCTCATCGAAGACAATGGCGGCGAAGTCGTCGATCTCGGGATCGTGCCTGATAACCAAGACGCGATAGGGAGTGCAGTGGACGCGGCAAAGGCTGCGGACGTGGATGTGCTGGTCACTTCGGGCGGCGCCTCGGTGGGGGACCATGACCTCGTACAATCCACGCTGAAGGCGGCTGGGATGGAGCTGGATTTCTGGCGAATCGCCATGCGGCCGGGCAAGCCGCTGATGGTCGGATCGCTGGGCGACATGCAGGTTCTGGGCCTGCCCGGAAACCCCGTCGCCAGCCTGGTCTGCGGCCTGCTGTTTCTTGAACCTTTGCTCAGAAAGCTCGGCCGGCTCCGCGAGAGGAACCGGGAGGGACATGCCGTCGCGGCGCGTGATCTTGCCGCCAACGACCGTCGGCAGGACTACCTGCGATCACGACTGAGCAGGGATAGCGACGGAAATCTGGTCGCCGACGCCTTCGAAAAGCAGGATTCGTCGATGATGAAGATCCTCGCCCATTCAGATGCGCTGATCGTCCGGCCCCCGCACGCACCGGCACTGACTGCTGGTACCCCCTGCCGCATCCTCCTCCTGAGACCATGATCCGGGCCCGCTGATCAAGCGTAGAGCACTGTAGATCAATCTCCGGAGTTCGCCTTGCCTGCCGAGATCCCGCCTGTCATCGTCTGGTTCCGCCGAGACTTGCGCCTTGCAGACAACGCCGCACTGTCAGCCGCCGTGGAGACTGGCGCGCCGGTCATCGCGCTGTTCATCCGCGAAGGAAGTGCCGGCGGGGGTATGCCATTCGGGGCAGCCCAGGCATGGTGGCTGCATCATTCTCTCCTGGCTCTGCGACAGGCGCTGCATGATCGTGGCGGTGATCTGCTCTTTTTCACCGGGGAGGCAGCGACCGTCCTAGTCCAGGTTGCCCAGCAGACGGGCGCCAGCCAGATCTATCTCAACCGCAGCTATGAGCGCGATGATCAGGATCGGGAACTCGCCCGCCGACTGAAGGCGGAGGGCATTGCAGTACATGCCTTCCAGGGCCAGCTTCTTCACGATCCCTCCCGTGTCCGTACCGGAGCCGGAAGACCCTTCCGGGTCTTCACGCCGTTCTGGAAAGCGCTGCAGGCACTGGGAGAACCGCGCGAACCGCTCGCCGCACCCGATGCGATGAGAGGTGCCTCGTCCACGCCGCCATCGGAACAACTGGAAGATTGGGGACTGCCTCCGACGAAGCCGGACTGGGCTGCTGGGTTCGGTGAGATCTGGACACCGGGCGAGGCCGGTGCCCGGTTCCGCCTGGAGGATTTCGTCGAGAAGGGCCTGCGCGATTACAAGTCAGGGCGTGACTTCCCCGCTCGCGATCTCACCTCGCGCCTTTCCCCGCACCTCGCCCACGGAGAGGTCACACCGGCCCAGGCATGGCATGCCGCAAGCGCGCTCGATGACGGTGATCCGGCCCAGATCACGCATTTTCGCCGGGAGCTCGCCTGGCGGGATTTCAACTATTCGCTTCTGATCAAATCTCCCCGCCTCGCCACCGACAACTGGAACACCGATTTCGATGGCTTTGCCTGGTCCTTCGACGGCGCGCTCTACCATGCCTGGAGGAACGGCCTTACCGGCTATCCGATCGTTGATGCCGGCATGCGCCAACTCTGGCGGGAGGGGTACATGCACAACCGGGTGCGGATGATCACCGCGTCCTTCCTGATCAAGGACCTGATGATCGACTGGCGGAAGGGCGAGGAATGGTTCCGTGAGACGCTGCTCGACGCCGATCCGGCCAACAACGCCGCCAGCTGGCAATGGGTCGCCGGCTCCGGGGCCGATGCCTCTCCCTTCTTCCGTATCTTCAATCCGACGCTACAAGGCGAGAAGTTCGACCCGGACGGGGACTATGTCCGGCGCTACGTGCCGGAACTGCGTCACCTGGACAAGAAATACATCCACCGGCCCTTTGAGGCGCCGGATCACATCCTGCAAAAGGCCGGACTCAGGCTCGGGGAGAGCTATCCGCGTCCCATCGTCGATCATGGGAGTGCGCGCGAACGTGCCCTCGCCGCCTACAAGGCGACGAGATATTGAAGGAAAGGATAACCGGCGGTTCCACCAGCCGGCATCGCCATCAGACCAGGCGGCTCTGCTCCAGCGCAGCTTCGATGAAGCTCGCAAACAGCGGGTGCGGGTCGAGGGGGCGGCTCTTCAGTTCCGGATGGTACTGGACTCCGATGAACCAGGGATGATCCGGGTACTCGATCGTCTCGGGCAATAGGCCGTCCGGCGACATGCCGGAGAAGACGAGGCCGCAGCTTTCCAGCTTATCCTTGTACTCGACGTTCACCTCATAGCGATGGCGGTGTCGTTCCGAGATTGCGGTCGAGCCATAGATCTCGGCGATCTTCGTTTCCTTCTTCAGCGAAGCATCATAGGCGCCAAGGCGCATGGTGCCGCCGAGATCGCCGGAGGCTGCGCGCTTCTCCAGCGCGTTGCCCTTGACCCATTCCGTCATCAGGCCGACGACCGGCTCTTTGGCCGGACCGAACTCGGTCGAGGAGGCATCCTCGATACCGGCGAGATTGCGCGCTGCTTCCAGAACCGCCATCTGCATGCCGAAGCAGATCCCGAAGTACGGGACCTTCCGCTCGCGGGCGAAGCGGGCTGCATTGATCTTGCCCTGCGCTCCACGCTCGCCGAAGCCACCAGGCACGAGGATGCCGTGTACCTTTTCCAGATAGGGCGCCGGATCCTCCTTCTCGAAGACCTCCGACTCGATCCATTCCAGCTTGACCTTTACGTGGTTGGCAATTCCGCCGTGATGGAGCGCCTCGATCAGCGACTTGTAGGCATCCTTGAGGCCCGTGTACTTGCCGACGATGGCGATTGTGACCTCGCCTTCCGGCGTATGGATACGGTTGCACACCTCTTCCCAGGCCTGAAGCCGCGGCTTCGGAGCCGGCTCTATGCCAAACGCGGCGAGCACTTCAGAATCCAGGCCTTCCTTGTGATAGGCCATGGGAACGTCGTAGATATTCGCGACATCGAGCGCCTGGATAACCGCGGACGGGCGCACGTTGCAGAACAGCGACAGCTTGCGACGCTCCGCCTCCGGGATCTCGCGGTCTGCCCGGACCAGCAGGATATCCGGCGCGATGCCGAGCGCCTGCAGTTCCTTGACCGAGTGCTGCGTCGGCTTGGTCTTCAACTCGCCGGCAGCCGGGATGTAGGGCATCAGGGTCAGGTGAAGGTAGACGGCCGAGCCGCGCGGCAATTCGTTGCCAAGCTGGCGGATCGCCTCGACGAAAGGCATAGCTTCGATATCGCCGACCGTACCGCCGATCTCGCAGATGACGAAGTCGTAGTCGTCATTGCCTTCGACAACGAAGTCCTTGATCTCGTTGGTGACGTGGGGGATGACCTGGACAGTCGCACCGAGGTAATCGCCACGGCGTTCCTTGTCGATGATGTTCTTGTAGATGCGGCCGGTGGTGATGTTGTCGGTCTTGGTGGCAGATCGCCCGGTGAAACGTTCGTAGTGGCCGAGATCAAGGTCGGTTTCCGCGCCGTCGTCGGTGACGAAGACCTCACCGTGCTGCGTCGGGCTCATGGTGCCCGGATCGACGTTCAGGTAGGGATCAAGCTTGCGAAGGCGTACCCGATAACCACGGGCCTGCAACAACGCTCCGAGTGCTGCGGCAGCAATTCCTTTTCCGAGGGAAGAAACCACGCCGCCTGTGATGAATACATATCGCGCCATGGGAGTCACCGGATACCTGTTCATGAGCGATTCCGCCAGCCCTATAATTCACCTTGGTGACGCTGGTCCACGGAATCTGGACAAAAGAAAACCGGCAGGCTTTTGGCCTGCCGGAGATTGTTGCAGCGAGGGCGTTTATTGGCCCGTCGGCACGCCCGTCGAATTGGCGGGAGCAGCCGGCGCCGGGGCCTGGCCGGCAGACGGCGCTGCAGCTCCACCCTGTGCAGGTGCCTCACCACCGGTCGGCACGCCATCCTGTGCGGGAGCATTAGCCGGGGCTTCGGACGTCGGTGCCGGACCGAGTGCGTCGAGAATGCCGCTACCGGTACCCTGCGTTGCCGGAATGCGATCGAGGATGTCGGTCGGCCGCGACTCGTAGCGTGCCAGGATGCCGAGGGTCATGGACGTCACGAAGAAAAGCGTCGCGAGAATGGCCGTGGTGCGGGTCAGAGCATTGGCCGTCCCGCGCGCCGACATGAAGCCGGAGCCGCCGCCAACGCCCAGCCCGCCGCCTTCCGAACGCTGGATCAGCACGACGCCGACGAGCGCGAGCACGATCATGAGGTGGATGACGATCAAAACGGTTTGCATGGCAAAATCCCTGCCCTTCGCGAAGGGCAATAACATAAGGTTGGCGGCTCTTTACATGAGGCTGTTGCGCATTCCAAGCCCTTGCGGGCAGGTTTACGCCATCAGTTCTTCATAGACCCGGTAGATGGCGAGAAAATCCTCCGCTTTCAAGCTCGCGCCGCCGATCAGTGCACCATCGACGTTCGAGACGGCCATCAGCTCTTTCGCATTCGATGGCTTCACCGACCCCCCATAAAGGATGCGCATGGTGCTTCCTTGCTCCCCGAACCGCTCCGACAGTTCCCTGCGCATGAAGGCGTGCGCCTCCTCCACGTCGGCAACGGTGGGGGTCAGGCCGGTGCCGATGGCCCAGACCGGTTCATAGGCGATGACGGTACGCGCAGCGTTGGCTCCATCGGGGATCGAGCCGGCGAGCTGGCGCTTCAGCACGTCGAGCGTCTCTCCCTTCCTGCGCTGCTCCTCGGTTTCGCCGATGCAGATGATGGCGGTCAGATCGGCCGCATGGGCGGCCTCGGCCTTGGCGCGAACCAGCGCGTCGTCCTCGTCGTGGTCGGTGCGGCGCTCGGAGTGCCCGACAATGACGTAGGTTCCGAAACAGTCGGCGATCATCTCTGCCGAGATGTCACCGGTATGGGCGCCGCTTGCATTCTGATGGCAATCCTGGGCACCGATCGACAATGGGCTGTCGGTGCAGAGGGCCGTGGCCACGTAGAGCAGCGTCGCGGGCGGGCAGATCAACGCGTCGACCTTGCTGTACAACCCTCCCCTCACGCCTTCGCTGATCGCCTTGATCTGGTCCAGGGAACTCCGCGTCCCGTTCATCTTCCAGTTCCCCGCCACCAGCGGTCGTACGTCAGGCGTCATCTGTCTGCTCCTTGCCCGCGGGTCGCAGCCCGCTGTTTCCCCTGAAGCGTTTTAGTTCCTCAGACGGGAAAATCCACGAAAAAGGGGATGTCGGATCAGTTCCCGTTCAAGAGAAAAGTGAGGAGCTTGCGCCAGTCCGTCATGCGGATGGGCGTCCCGTGTCCACCGGTGTTGAAAACCGTAAGTCGCACCGGGTAGCCGGCCTGTTGCAGCTTGCGATACACGGCCGCCTGCCCCTCCAGGGAGTAGACGCTGTCGGCGCTTCCGTGGGACAGGTAGAGCGGCAGCCGACGCTTCGCCGCAGGCGTGGTGGCGTAGCCCGGGTCGGGCGGACCGCCCAGAACCGCAAGTCCACTCAGGTAATGTACAGCTTCCCGGTCCCGGGCAATATGCGAGCAGACCGTCCCGCCCATGGAGGCACAGGCAAGCAGCACCGGCCGCCCGCGTGACTGTTCGAAAGCGTGACGGATCAGGAGCGCGATCTCCTCTGCACCGCTCCCGTCAAAGGAGGTGACGCTCGGGGCATAATAGGTGCCGCCATTCATCACGGCGAGGTTCTTCAGGCGATTGAAGTTGCCGCCGAAGCTGTAGTCGTTTGCGCCAAGGCGCCTATCGCCGCCGCGGCCGTGGACGAAGATCACCGTAAAGGCGGCGTTTTTCTGCTTCCCGACGCGGGTGACGTCGATGAGACGACCGCCGAGTTGTAGCGTCTCGTTTTCCTGGTAACGCTTGACGCCCATCGACACGTAACTCGATTTGACCCGCCGCTCCGGCACCTGGTCGCGCTCGTTGATGTCACGCAGTTCCTGGTAGTCGATCACTTCGTAAGCACCGCCGTCGGCGGTTTCCAAGACGGGGAAGCGGGAGAACAGGGCATCCTTGTACGGCTTGATCGATCCTTCCTGTGGCAAGGCCGGTGCTGCGGAGAAGGCTGTCATGACGAGGGCAAAAGCTGTGGCTAATGCGAAATGAACTGTGGACATGCACCTCTCCGGCTGCCTGATCAAGCCTCAGCGCCTTGCCATTCGCGGGCGGGCGCCGCATTGCTGCCTGAGCACCGTTTCCCTGCCGCATCGCGAAAAAGCCAGCTTTCTGGCAGAATTGCCGGTGATTCGAAACAGCATGAGATGGCGATGGCCTCACCTTCAGCCCCTCGACAGGTAGTACCGACTGACCCGATGGATGACAACAACGACCTTTTCGCCGAACTGCCCCTCACAAGGCCGACGGTTCCAGAGCAGGACGCGCCAAAGGACGCAGTGCCGGCACCGGTGCCAGTACAACGGTCGGTACCGTCTAACGATGACTATGGCGCATCCTCGATCCGAGTCCTGGAAGGACTGGAGCCTGTGCGTATGCGTCCGGGCATGTACATCGGCGGTACGGACGAGAAGGCCCTCCACCACCTGTTCGCCGAAGTCATCGACAATTCTATGGACGAAGCCGTGGCCGGCCACGCCAACTTCATCGAGGTGCATCTGGATCGCGAAGGCTTCCTGACCGTCACGGACAACGGCCGCGGCATCCCTGTCGAGAACCACCCGCAGGTACCGGGCAAGTCCACTCTCGAAGTCATCATGACGAAGCTCCATGCCGGGGGCAAGTTCGACGGCAAGGCGTACGAGACCTCCGGCGGCTTGCACGGCGTCGGAGTCTCGGTGGTGAACGCGCTTTCGGATCTGCTCGAGGTCGAAGTCGCCCGCGACCGCAAGCTCTATCGCCAACGCTTCTCACGCGGCGTGCCCCAGGGCGGGCTGGAGGAACTCGGTCCGGTGCACAACCGGCGCGGAACCCGCGTTCGCTTTCATCCGGATCCGCAGATCTTCGGAGAGCACGCGAAATTCGACCCGGGCCGCATCTTTAGAATGGCGCGCTCGAAAGCCTATCTGTTCGGTGGCGTAGAAATTCGCTGGTCTTGCGATGACGGCATGGTGCCGCCAGGCGGTGACATTCCCGAAAAGGCGGTCTTCCATTTCCCCGGCGGCCTCAAGGACTATCTCTCGGCCACGCTCGGCAAGGATTTCACCGTTACCCGCGAGATCTTCGCCGGACGGACCGAGAAGACCGGGGGGCACGGCGCCCTCGAATGGGCCATTACGTGGTATGGCGGCGATCCGCAGGTCCACTCCTACTGCAACACCATCCCAACTCCTGAAGGTGGAACGCACGAGGCAGGCTTGCGAATCGCCCTGACCAAGGGGCTGAAAAACTACGCCGACCTGACGCAGAACAAGCGCGCGGCGCAGATCACGACCGACGACGTGATGATCTCTGCCGTCGGCATGCTGTCGGTCTTCATCCGCGAGCCGGAATTCGTCGGCCAGACGAAGGACAAGCTGGCGACTGTCGAAGCACAGCGTATCGTCGAGAACGCACTCCGCGACCCGTTCGACCACTACCTGGCTGGCAATCCGGGCGAGGCGGCAAAGCTGCTGGACTGGGTGATCGAACGCGCCGAGGAACGCCTTCGCCGGCGCAAGGAAAAGGAAGTCAACCGCAAGACGGCGGTGCGCAAGTTGCGCCTGCCCGGCAAGCTCGCGGACTGCTCGCAAAGCACGGCCGAAGGCGCGGAATTGTTCATCGTCGAAGGTGACTCGGCGGGAGGCTCGGCGAAGCAGGGCAGAAACCGCTCAAACCAGGCGATCCTGCCGTTGCGCGGCAAGATTCTCAACGTCGGTAGCGCGAGCCGGGACAAGCTCTCCGCCAACCAGCAGATTGCCGATCTGATCCAGGCCCTCGGCTGCGGAACGCGGACGAAATACCGCGAGGAAGACCTTCGCTACGAGCGCGTCATCATCATGACCGACGCCGACGTCGATGGCGCACACATTGCTTCCCTGCTGATCACTTTCTTCTACCAGGAGATGCCGGAACTCATTCGCGGCAATCACCTCTATCTCGCTGTCCCGCCCCTTTATGTCCTGCGGCAGGGTGCAAAGACCGTCTATGCGCGCGATGACGCCCACCGAGCCGAGCTGATGGAGACTGTCTTCAAGGGCAAGAAGGTGGAGATCGGCCGGTTCAAGGGCCTCGGGGAGATGATGCCGGCGCAGCTCAAGGAAACAACCATGGACCCCGCCAAGCGCACGCTCTTGCGTGTCGGGATCGACGAGGTGGATTTCGAGGGTACTCGTGAGGCGGTCGACAACCTGATGGGGACAAGAGCGGACGCCCGTTTCCGCTTCATCCAGGAACGCGCCGCCTTCGCTGACAATCTGGATATCTGAACAATCGTGACGGCGGGCCGGTGCGGCACCCTAGGCGTTGCCCTGCCGGCCCGCTAGAACGCGGCCGATCGCTCGTATGAGGACGGAACTCTCATACGGCTTGCGCAGGACCGGAACGTCAAGATGTTCGGGAATCGTGGAGCGGTCACTGTAGCCAGTGGCAAACATGAACGGGATGTTGCGACGTAGCAGTTCCTGCGCCACCGGTAACGACGTGCCACTGCCGAGGTTGACATCAAGGATCGCGAGGTGCGGCGTCAGCTTTTCGAGCCGCCGAAGCGCTTCCGCCGCGGACGGTGCCGTCGTCACCTTCTGCAGGCCATGCTCGGCGAGGATCATCTCGACATCCGCCGCGATCAGCATCTGGTCCTCCACCAGCAGCAACTCGACGTCCGAGAAATCGGGCTGTCCCTGATCGTGGCGATCTGCGGCAGCCTCGACCGACTGCGCCTCCTCGTTCTCGCTCTCGGCCTGTACATGTTTCGACGGGATGCAGAAGTATCCCTGAAGCCCAGTCGGCGCATAGTCGATCCGGCTGTTCCCACCAAGTTCGTAGGAGATGCTGCGGCCGATCAAAACGCTTCCGAAGCCAGTCCGCACGGGCGCCGTCACGGCAGGCCCGCCGTTTTCGCTCCACCAGATCTCGCATTCGCCCGCTTCGCCCTTCTGCCAGCGGACAGAGAGGTTACCGCCAGACATGGAAAGACCACCGTATTTCGCGGCGTTCGTTGCCATCTCGTGAAGCACCAGCGCCATGACCGAGAAGGCCCGGGCATCAAGCCAGACAGACGGTCCCTGCAGCAGGATCTGGCGGTCGCCAGCCTGGTAAGGCTGCAGTTCCGCCTGCAAAAGGTCGCGAAGAAAGCCTCCGTCGCCGCTACGGACGATCTGGTCATGGGCCAGAGAGAGCGCCTGCACCCTGCCCTTCAACGAGGCGATGTACGTATCCAGCCCCTGCTGCGTGTCGACGGGCCTGCCAATCAGGGACTTGATTACGGACAGGATGTTCTTGACGCGATGGTTGAGCTCTTCGTTGAGCATCCTCTGCCGGACATCAGCCTTGCCACGCTCATCCGCCATGAGCTCGTTGTGGTGAAGGACGATCTCGACCAGCACGCCGCGGATGACCTCGGCAACCTCCCGATCCGCTTCCGACCACGGCTGTGCCCGGTTGTGGACTGCCTCTTTCCAGATGGCAAAGCTCTTACGCGGCGTCAGCCGGTCACCCAGCGGTCCGCTCTCGTATGATTTCTCCGGGTTTCCTGCCCAGTTCAGGGTCTGAACCAATTCCCGTCGGAAGAAATAGAGATAGTCCCGGGACCGTTGTGAGAGCGGGATGGCGAGGACCCCGCAAATATCGGCGGGGGAGATGGTCGATCCCGGCAGATCCGCCGAAATCTGATCCGTCCACCATGTCCGACCGGCGGAGGCTTCGCCGCGAAGTTCAACAAGCTCCGCCGCTTGTTCCGCCGAGGGCGCGGCCCCGGTGCTTGTCCAGGCGCCACCCAGCCATAGGCCCATGCCGTCGCACGCAAGCATCTCGCCGAATTCGCCCAGCGAGGTCCGGAGAAGGTCTCGAATGTCGGCGTGGTGAGAGGCGACCTGCAGAAAACGATCCAGAGCCACCCTCACCTCACGGTTCTTCTCGACCACCTGCTTCTGCAACAAAGCGGCAAGGTGAAGGGAAAAGAACTCGCCGAAAGTCTCTGCGGCGATACGCTGAGGCATCGAAAGCGTCTTCGGCGAATAGTGGTGGCATGCGATCAATCCCCACAGATCACCGTCAACAACGATCGAGATCGACATCGATGCCGCCACGCCCATGTTGCGTAGATATTCGCAGTGAACGGAAGACACGCTTCGCAGATGGGCGAAGGACAGGTCGAGCGGATGATCCCTTTCTTCCTGCTCGGGAAGGATCGCGACTCTCACGTCCCTCGCGTCGGAAATGACGCGGATCGTGTTCTTCAGATAAAGGATACGCGCTTGCTTCGGGATGTCGCTGGCTGGGAAATACTGACCCTTGAAACTCTCGAGGTCACGCCGCTTGTGCTCGCTGATGACTTGGCCCGAGCCATCTTCCTCGAAGCGATAAATCATCACCCGGTCATAGCCCAGCAGGGCGTGGATCAGGCGACTGGACCGCTCAAGCAATTGCTCCACATTTCTGATGTTCCGTATCCGGCTGATGAGCATTCGTGCGACTTCGAGCGGCTGGTCATTCGTTGCAGTGACCGGCTCGAACTCCATGATGGCGCCCGCATCGTGGACATGCACCGCCACATCAAACCTGTTGCCGTCGGGCAGCTCCATCCCATGGCGAAGCGCCGGACGCGCTGGGTCGCCTGCAGTCGCAATGGCGTTTCGCAGTGTGTGCGCAAGCTCACGGCCGAATATTTCCTCCACCCGTGCTCCAGCAGTGAGGCCAGGAATCGATAGCATCTCGGGGGCATTAGCTGAAAACCGCCTCACCTCGGCACCCGCGTGGTCGCAGGCGATCAGGCAGCCATGGGCCTGGATGCTACCGGGAATCTGAATTGGCTCACGGTCGCAATTCGTGAGGTCGACGGTTTGAGCCTCACGCATCCTGCAGCCTTTCGAAGGCTCCACCGACGGCGGCAAAGACTGTTTCGGACGCTGCCACCAGCTTGTCCAGGTCGAGCTCCGGAGCTTCGTCGAGCAGTTTGACGAGCTGCCGCCAGCGAGCGAGGCTCTCCGACTGCGCGAAAAGGTGGCGGGCTCCAAACTCGCTGGTCAATCCCAGTTCCTGCGCCCGCCGATAGAGAATCCGCGCGCCGAGCGAGGATCCCTCGGTCACATAAAGCGTCCCGAGAAGAGTCTCCCGATCCGACACCTGCAGCGATGATTCATCAATTGGGGGCGGCTGCAATCCCAGATCCCCAAGATCCTGGCGCAGAAGGGGCAAAAGCTGAGGTGCGTGGTCGAGCGGTGGCAGGTCGGCTGGCCAGTCGAAGTTCGCCATCGCGTCCTCGTATGCGGAACGAAACGCGTAGGTCCCCCTCAGGTAGCGATGATAGTCTGCTATCGTGGAGAAAGATCCGACAATGGCTTCGACCCGTGCATGGGACAGCGAAGTGCGATCCCTGACGAGGAACCGACGTGAAGATAAATTCATCAGAACAGTTCTATGAGTTGAATGTCCGTCATATTTAGCTCCTACCTCATCTGCGACAAGTGACGAGTTAGTGATTTTGTGATCGTCATGCGTGTAACCTGTGCAATAGTTATCAGATACCGCAATGCCGCGATCGGACAGAACTAGGAGCACCGGTGAGCAGACCCCCGCAATTACAGGATGGACCTCGTTGGCTAGGACCCGTGGCGCACAGCCGCTCCGCCCTGATCCCCCCGATTTCGGCCGCTCGCTGGCTTCTGGTCCTGATCGTGATCGCGGGCATCTATTTCTTCCACGGCTTCCTTGTACCGGTCCTCGCGGCGCTGGTCATTGGCTTTGCCAGTTGGCCGCTTTACCGCAAGTTGCTGCAGAACATGGGGGGCAACACGACCATCGGCGCCACCCTCGCCATCATCTTCATCATTGCCTTCCTCGTCGTACCGATCGGCATCGCGATCTCATATACGATCGGGGAAGTACGGGACTGGGTGGGCTGGGTTCTCCAGGTCAACAATCAGGGCGCAGAGGTGCCCGCCTGGATAGCGGCTCTTCCGGGTGTGGGTGACTGGCTGACGCAGCAGTGGGACCGGCATGTCGGTTCGCCGGGAGGGATCGGAGAACTGATCCAGATCGTCAGTGGTGCAAATATCGGCAACATCTACCGGGCCGTCATCGCGGCTGGTGACGGTGCCTTCCACCTGCTCCTGACACTGCTGTTCATGTTGATCGCTCTCTTCTTCGTCTACCGTGACGGCGCATCCTTCAGCAGGCAGATCGATCTTCTCGGTGAGCGCATCCTGCCGACCCGCTGGGAGCGGATCTCTCGTGTCGTGCCCGCTACAATCAGTTCGACCGTGACGGGCATGACACTCATCGCCATCGGCGAGGGCATCGTCCTCGGCATTGCCTACTGGATCGCTGGCGTCCCCTCGCCGGTTACCCTCGGCGTTCTGACGGGAATCATGGCCCTCATCCCCGGCGGCGCGCCCCTGTCCTTCACGCTTGTCTCCGTCTACCTCGTAGCAAGCGGCTCGTATATCGCGGGGATCGGGCTCTTCGTTTGGGGCTCGGTTGAACTCTTCATCGTCGACAAGACGATCCGTCCTCGGCTGGTCGGGGGGCCGATCAAGCTTCCCTTTCTCCCGACATTTTTTGGCCTCGTCGGCGGAGTGAAGACGATGGGCTTCCTCGGGCTGTTCATCGGACCGGTGCTCATGGCCCTGATCGTATCGATCTGGCGGGAATGGATCCGCGAAGTGAAGCTTGTGGATCCCGTGGAGGGCGAAGAGGACTTGGTGACGGACAGCAGCGTTCCCTTCGACCCGGACGTGGCTCCGATCAGAACCGTCTCGTCACCATAAGCCGCCACAGCGTCGTTGACAGGAAATCAACATGAACGCCGCCATCATCGTGCTCACCATCCTCGGCTGTGACGACACCGCGACAGAGTGCCACTATGTCTCCACCTCGGAGAGACGATGGCCGACCATCGAGCTCTGCACCGCGGATTCGGAGGCGGAACTGGCAAGCCACGCCAATGCTCCCTATCCGATGGTGATCGCGGTTTGTCAGAGACCGGGTGAGAGCGAGGCCGCGGCAACGCCTCCAGACCAGACCATTACCCAAAATCCAGAAATCGATCTGACGCAGGAAGCCAAGTCTGACCTCGCATCAAGGGCTATCGAGCGCGTACGTGCCGTGTTGCCAACCACGGAGGGCGTGCGCACCTTGATGCGGCAGCCCATCCGCCTCGTCGAGGAAAGCTATTCCTGGGTCGCAAAGAAGCTACGGGACTGAGTGCGTCAGGCCGCCAGCGCGGTCTGCTGTGCGTAGGAACGAGCCGCCGCACGCAGTTCTGAGCGCTGAAGCCTGTCGACGATCTCCAACAGGTCAGCGACCACCGGCGACCTTGCCCCCAGTTGGCGGCATTCCGAGAGCAGTGCCTCGCATATGTCAGCGCTGGTTTCCATGATACCAGCCTGACGCCAGAGGAGCGCTCCGGCGACGAAGACAGCCGCCACGTCCCGGTGAAGACCCCCCGCCTGGAACATGGCGCGGACAGCCGGAGCCCGACCGCTCGCTAGCAGAGCTCTCACACGCGGCTCGTCCAGCCCCGAAAGCGCTGCCATGGCTTCCGACAAGAAGTCTGCCTTGCCGGTGCAAAGCGCATTGATGAGAAGCGCAGGCGTAAGCGTTCCCGATGACCGCATGTGCTCGACCAGCGCCGGCAGTTCGAATCGAGAGGCGGATCCGGCAATCGCCAATGTCGCCGTCTCGGTTGCCTCCAGCGTCAGGCGCTCCAGTCGGGAACCGGCTAGCAGGTTGGAGACCAGGCTCGACTCGGCAAGTGCCTCGCCAACTTTCGACACCAGCCGTTGGCGAACCTCGGGAGCGAGGTCGGCGCGATCGAGCAACAGCTTTCTCACCTCACCGTCGTGACCGAATCGATCCGCGATCCGTGCCAGGCATCCGCGAGACAGTGCAGCGTCTGCATTCTCGAGGAGAAGGACAATCTCGCCCACCTCCCCGACCTCCACAAGGGCAGCCGAGACAACTCGGGAGAGGCCGGACCGGGTTGCAATGAGCCCCCGGGTCAGTCCGTCCCCCCGCCCCACCAGATCCACCAGATCGGCATCCTGGAAGACGGGGGACTGGGCGATCACCGTGCAAGCGATCTCTGGCTGGTCCTCGGCAAGGGCAAGGATGATAGGCCGAGGTGCGCCGGGATTTGTGGCCAGCGCCCGGGCGAGACCGAGGCGCACCTGCGGCGCCGGATCATCGAGGAGATGAGACATGGCAAGCAACGCCGCATGCTGCTGATCCGACTGAAGGCGCGACGCTAAATAGGCTCGCGCCAACGCATTGGCGGCCCTGGCCCTGTCACACGCGGCCGCTGTTTCGAGCCATCGAAGAAATGCCTGAATAATCACTACCAACCCCGGCTGACGGGAAGCGCCTGCCGCGCATCACCGAATGACCGAACGGTAGCCGGTAAATATTTATGATTGGTTCACCATACGGATTAACGCCTGCGCGATCCTAGGAGGCACTAGGGCGGGTCATCTGGAATACGTCCGCGCCGCCGTCGCAATAGTCGTGGTAGCCCATTCGGGCGATCGGCCGCATGATGCTCATGTCGATGCGACCGTCGCGGATGATCTCTTCACGGATGTGGATACCAACGACCTGACCGAACACCATGTAGGCGTCTGCATGACCGCCCTCTATGGTTCGAGGCTGGATGATCTCCGTCACGCTGCACTCGAGTGCCGTGTAGGCTTCCTCGACGTATGGAGCATCGATCAGGCAGCCCATTTTCGGCGACAGCCCCGCGATCTCGAATTCGTCCCTTCCGTAAGGGACCGAGACCGACGATGCATTCACCTGCTCCGCGAGATGACGGCTCGCAAGGCTTGCAGTAAACACGCCTGTCTCCTCGGCATTGCGAAGGCTGTCCTTCCTCCCACTCGACGAGAACATTACGATCTTCGGCGCATCGGAAACGATGTTGAAGAAGGAGTAGGGCGAAAGGTTGAGCGGACCATCTCTCCCTTTCGTACCGATCCAGCCAATCGGCCTTGGTGCGACGATCGCCTTGAATGGGTCATGCCGCAGGCCGTGGGCGTTGGTGTCGGTAGCATAGAACATCAGGATTCGCCTTCGCCCGCATAGGTGACGATGCTATCGAGGTCCGGCCGTGGACGGTCCGGAACAGGAAAATCACTCGAACCAATATGGATGAAGCCCGCAACGCGTTCTCCCTGCTTCACCCCGAGCGCGGCAAGGGCATGATCGTCATAGGCGATCCACTCCGTGCGCCAGTTGGCTACATATCCGTGGGCATTGGCGGCCATTAGCATGTTCAGGCAAACGGCACCGGCGGACAGCACCTGCTCCCATTCCGGGATTTTCGCATGGGGTGCGGCTGTGCTGACTACCCCGACCACGACTGGAGCCCGCAGCAACCGGTTTCGCTCGGCGTCACGTGCCGCTTCCTCCAGCTCGCCGGACTGCTGCTGGAGGGAAAGGAAGACTTCTCCAAGCCTAGCCCTCTCATCACCGCGGTAGACGATGAAGCGCCACGGCGCCAGTTTTCCATGATCGGGGACGCGTGATGCGAAAGCGAGAATCGATTCCAGCTCAGAGTAGGACGGACCCGGTTCGCCGATCTGCGCGACCGGGGTGGAGTGGCGGTTGCGCAGGTAGTCCACAAGCTTGATGTCAGTTTGCATACTTGAGTCGTCCTTGGGGAACAGTCATGGTAGGAAGGTCTTGAAATTGCCTCAGGATTGGTCTTGAAGTGAGGCTTAGCACCAGAAGAGTCAACCGGTTCACGATCAATGACAGGCATTTCAATCGCGGCCCGTTGTGCCATGGCCGGCGCCATGTTCCTCATGCCGGTCACGGGCGCTTCCGCGGAGGAAGCCTTCAAGACGTTCAAGCAGCTCAGCAGCACTTCGAAAATGCCAAAGCTCAGCGCGTTCTCTGCCACGGGCGGCGGACTGGCAACGGCTGCGGCGAAAGACGTCGCCTTCCGTGCCAAGCTGGTCAACAGCGAGGAGATGCTGAAGGAGGGCCTGACGTGGCGCGTCTTCAGCCCGATCTCCGGCGAGGACGGAAAGCTGCCTCTCGTCGCGAGTGCCGAGGGGGGAGACGCTTCATTCCAGCTTCTGCCCGGAGACTATTTCGTCAACGTCGCGTTCGGGCGTGCCGGGGTTACCAAGAAGCTCACCGTTCCGGCGGACGGCGAAGTTGAGCCACAGGTTCTCGTGCTGGACGCCGGCGGTGTCGTTCTTGACGCGGTCTCGGGTTCCGATGCCCCCGTGCCCGCCAGTCGTCTCAGGTTCTCGATCTACTCATCCGAGGTTCGCGAAGACGGAGAGCGCGGACTGGTCATGGCCGATGTCCGCCCCGACACGATCGTCCGCCTCAATGCAGGCACCTATCACGTCGTTTCCGAGTACGGTGACGTCAATGCGGTTGTCCGGGCCGATATTCAGGTCGAAGCCGGCAAGCTGCTCGAGGCTACCTTGCAGCACCGCGCGGCGGAGATCACCCTTAAGCTCGTGTCCCAGCCGGGTGGCGAGGCGATTGCCGACACTGCCTGGTCGGTGCTCACGGCGGCCGGTGACATCGTCAACGAAAGCGTCAGCGCCTTCTCCACGATGGTACTCGCGGAGGGCGATTACCTGGCAATCGCCCGTAACAAGGACAGGATCTATCAGCGGGCCTTCAGCGTGAAGGCCGCCGAGAACGTGGATGTCGAGGTCCTGATGAAGGAGCAGCCCGCTGACATGGGCCTGCTCAACGATACCGAACTGCGGAACTGACCACGATATGCGCCCGCCCCTTTCGAGGCGGGCGCATATCTGTTCAGGCAGCAGACTTGCGGGCCTTCGCCTTGCGAAGAAGGTCTGGTGGCATGGCTTCCAGAGCGAGCGCGCCCACCGCCTCACCGAGCGACATGGACGTCTGCGCTTGAGAGCCCAGCCGGCGGATATTGACCGAGCGTTCTTCCGCCTCCTTCTTGCCGCAGACGATTATCACCGGCACCTTGGTGACCGAGTGCTCGCGGATCTTGTAGTTGATCTTCTCGTTGCGGAAATCGGTCTCGACCACCATGCCCGCCTCGCGAAGGGCGTCAGCCACTTCGCGACCGTAATCGTCTGCATCGGAGGTGATCGTCGCGACAACGACCTGCACCGGCGCGAACCAGAGCGGCATGTGACCGGCAAAGTTCTCGATCAGGATGCCGAGGAAGCGCTCCATGGAGCCGCAGATCGCCCGGTGGATCATCACCGGCTGACGCTTCTCGGAGTTCTGGTCGATGTAGAAGGCCCCAAAGCGCTCGGGCAGATTGAAGTCGACCTGAGTGGTGCCGCACTGCCACTCGCGGCCGATCGCATCCTTCAGCGTGTACTCGAACTTCGGCCCGTAGAAAGCGCCCTCGCCCGGCAGGATACCAGTCTTGATGCGACCGCCGGATTGCGCTTCGATCGTCTTCAGCACCTCCATCATCACCGATTCGGCGCGATCCCACAGTTCGTCCGAGCCGACACGCTTGTCCGGTCGCGTGGAGAGCTTGACGACGATCTCCTTGAAGCCGAAATCCTCGTAGACGGACAGGATGAGGTCGTTGATGCGCAGGCACTCGGCCGCCATCTGCTCATCGGTGCAGAAGACATGGGCATCGTCCTGGGTAAAGGCGCGCACGCGCATCAAACCATGTAGCGCCCCGGAGGGCTCGTAGCGGTGCACAAGACCGAATTCGGCAAGGCGAATCGGCAGTTCCCGGTAAGACTTCAGACCATGCTTGAAGATCTGGACGTGCCCCGGGCAGTTCATGGGCTTCAGCGCAAACACCCGATCGTCCGCCTCCGGGTCGTCCGGGTTGGTCAGCGAATGGGCGGATTTCACCGCGAACATGTTTTCTTGGTACCAGCCCCAGTGGCCGGAGGTCTCCCAAAGAGACGTGTCCAGCACCTGCGGCGCATTGACCTCCTCATAGGCACCGGCAAGCCGGCGGCGCATGTAGGCCACCAGCATCTGGAACATGCGCCAGCCCTTGCCGTGCCAGAAGACGACGCCCGGACCTTCCTCCTGGAAATGGAAAAGATCCATCTCCCGGCCCAGCTTGCGATGGTCGCGCTTTTCCGCCTCGGCCAGGACATGAAGGTACTGATCGAGTTCCTCCTGCGTCGCCCAGGCAGTGCCATAGATGCGGGTCAGCATCGGATTATTGGAATCGCCCCGCCAATAGGCGCCGGCCACCTTCATCAGCTTGAAGGCAGTACCGATCTGTCCGGTCGAAGCCATGTGCGGTCCACGGCAGAGGTCGAACCAGTCGCCCTGGTAGTAGATCTTGACGTCCTGGTCTTCCGGAATGGCGTCTACCAGCTCGACCTTGTAGTCCTCGCCCTTGGAAGCGAAGACCTCCCTTGCCTTGTTTCGCGGCCAGACTTCCTTGGTGAATGGCTTGTTGCGGGCGATGATCTCCTTCATCTTCGCCTCGATCCTCGGCAGGTCCTCCGGCGTGAACGGCGTATCGCGGGCGAAATCGTAGTAGAATCCGTTCTCGATGACCGGGCCGATCGTTACCTGCGTCGATTGCCAGAGTTCCTGCACGGCCTCTGCCATCACGTGTGCGGTATCGTGGCGGATCAGCTCCAGCGCACGAGGATCGGTGCGGGTGACGATCTCGATCGCACCGTCGGTGACGGGATCGGAGAGATCGCGCAGCGTTCCGTTAATGGTGACCGCGACGGCCTTCTTGACCAGCGACTTCGAGATGGATTCCGCGACGTCGCGACCCGTCGTACCGGCATCAAACGCGCGGACGGAGCCATCGGGGAAAGTAAGGGAAACGGTTTGGGACATGACTGCTCCTGGATCCAGTCCCGCCAACGAATGCGGGTGGTGGTGAATGATCGGCGCTGATCTTGCGCTGCCGAGTGCGAACGGGCCGGTTGATAGTGCTTTTCCCGTACCTATTCAAGCGCGGCCATCACGGGTGAGGACGCCAATATCGCCAAGGTAGCCACCATTGCTGACGTTGCTGGAGCGTCTCCGGCACCGGGTCCAGGCCGGACGTGCCGCCCGGCCCACAGCGACCGACCCGGAACAGCGTCATCCACCCGCCGGCCCAGAGCCCGTGGCGCCCGATTGCCTCGTAGCCGTACTCGGAACAGGTGGGGATATGGCGGCAAGAGTTCCCGATGAAGCCCGAGAGCGTCAGCTGATAGAGACGGATGAGCCCCATTCCCGCCAGCCGGCCCGGGGTCCTGCGAAACGGACCCTGCCAGTTGCGGGACCGCCCGACTCGCGGAGAATGCGTGCAGCCGGGTCCGTCGCACATGTCACGCGGACACTGTTTGAGGCGTCTTGGCGGCGATCTGGTCAAGCGCGTCGACCACAGCATCGAATGTCAGCATCGTAGAGGCGTGCCGCGCCTTGTAGTCCTTCACGGGCTTGAGGTAGCGCATGTCCTCGAACCGTCCCGATGGCCCTTCGCCATCCGCCTTCAGCATGGCCAGCATGTCTTCGCGCGCCTGGCGGATTTCGACAGGCGTGGCCCCAACGACCTGGCTACCCATCACCGAAGAGGATGCCTGACCAAGTGCGCAGGCACGGACCTCATGGGCAAAGTCGGTGACGACGCCGTCGCTCAGCTTCAGGTAGACGCGTACGCGTGAACCACAGAGCTTCGAGTGCTTCTCCGACGTGGCATCGGCATCCTCAAGCCGGCCGGCACGCGGGATGTTGCCTGCCAGTTCGAGGATCTTGCTATTGTAGATATCGTCCATTTGCCGATCGATCCCGCTGCGTTTCGTGGAGCGCATCCGGCTCGCGCGGCTCCGCTGATGTCAGATTTATGATGTCATCATTATATGTGATGAACCTCGGCAGGTATCAAGAAAGCGATGCTTTCTCGCCAAATGCTGGAAAATGAGACCATAATATCTTGTAAATGAAGCGCCAAGGCGTCAATTACCCGGTTTGAAGCGACCATCCGCCTCTCGCTGCGGCGGATGATGACATGGGGGCTCGATGAACGCTCCCGGGAGACAGCAATGGATGCAGTTGTGAAGAACTTCCCGGCCTCCGGCCAGACCGATAGCGCCCCAACGCAGGAACAGGCCGAGGAGGCCGTTCGCGTGCTGCTCCGCTGGGTTGGCGAAAACCCGGAGCGGGAAGGCCTGCTGGATACCCCCAAACGTGTCGCCGCTGCCTATCGCGAACTTTTCTCCGGCTACTCTCTCTCTGCCGATGAGGTTCTCGGGCGCACCTTCGAGGAAGTCTCGGGCTATGGCGATGCGGTGCTGGTGCGCGACATTCCCTTCTTCTCCCATTGCGAGCACCACATGTTGCCCATCAGCGGAAAGGCCCATGTCGCCTATCTGCCCAATGGCCGCGTCCTGGGGCTTTCGAAGATCGCCCGCGTCGTCGACATCTTCGGCCGTCGCCTGCAGACCCAGGAGAACCTGACGGCACAGATTGCAGCTGCCATCGAAAAGACGCTCCGCCCGCGCGGCGTTGCAGTCATGGTCGAGGCGGAGCACATGTGCATGGCCATGCGGGGCGTGCAGAAGCAGGGCTCGACGACGCTCACCACGACCTTTACGGGCGAGTACAGGGACAATGCCGCCGAACAGGCCCGCTTCCTCACGCTCGTTCGCAACCGCTGAGCCACATATGATTCGCCAATTCCCCGAACCCTCTTCCGACAAGGCGGAGCAGGAAGGCGCTGGCCCCCTGGCGCCCGCCTTCGATGCCAATGGCCTTGTTACCGCGGTCGTGACCGATGCTGCCGACGGCGAGCTTCTGATGGTCGCCCACATGGACGCCGAGGCGCTGGCACTGACCATCGACACGGGTATTGCCCACTATTATAGCCGATCCCGCCGGAAGATCTGGAAGAAGGGTGAAACCTCCGGAAACCTGCAGACCGTGCATGAGATCCGCACGGACTGTGACCAGGATGCCATCTGGCTGAAGGTCTCGGTAGCCGGACATGATGCCACATGTCACACTGGTCGACGCTCCTGCTTCTATCGTATCGTGGAGAAACAGGGGGACGAGGGTGTCCTCCGAATTGTCGACGATCATCGGCACTTCGACCCCGCCCAAGTCTATAAACCGGATGGAACGAAGTAGCGGCGCGTCGCATTCTGTAACAGGCGGGCGCAACCCTACACCATTTCGCAACTAGTCTGTGCTTTCCTGGGTGTCGGGAAATCGTTCAGCCTGGAGGTGCCGATGCTGAACTGGAGTTGGAATCGCAGTGATCACGCAGCAACGCCTGCAGATCCCGCATCCGCACGTCCCTCAGAACCACCGACAGCGATCGATGTTCCGAAGAAGGCGAAACTGGCCCTTGCGCTCGGTGGCGGGGCGGCACGCGGCTGGGCACATATCGGCGTTCTACGCGCCCTTGACGAGGCGGGCATCGAAGTCGGCATGGTCGCCGGCACATCCATTGGTGCACTGGTGGGCGGTTGCTACCTCGCCGGCAAGCTGGACGAGTTGGAGAGTTTTGCACGATCCCTGACCATGCGCCGACTTGCCGGTCTGCTTGACCTTACTATCGGCGGTAGCGGTCTGCTCGGTGGGATGCGCTTGACCAAACGCATGCAGGAGCATCTCGAAGGCCTTTCCATCGAAGAGCTCGATCGTCCGTTCGTGGCGGTCGCAACGGAATTGCACACAGGCCATGAGGTCTGGATCGGCAACGGTTCGCTGATCACGGCGCTGCGAGCCTCCTACGCACTTCCCGGCATCTTTGAACCCGTGACCTGCAACAATCGGACACTGGTGGACGGCGCGCTGGTAAACCCCGTTCCGACATCGGTCTGCCGCGCATACGAGCAGCCGCTCGTCGTGGCGGTAAACCTCAACTACGACATCTTCGGGCGATCCGCCGTCGTCAAGCACAGCGCCAGCTTCCAGACGATCGAACAGCCCCGGACCAAGGTGAAGGAACATCATCTCGGCCTTCCGGGCGTCATGGTACAGGCGTTCAACATCATCCAGGAGCGCATCTCGCGCGCAAGGCTCGCCGGCGATCCGCCTGATCTTGCCCTGCACCCGCGCCTCAGCGACATCGGCCTATCCGAATTTCATCGGGCCGGCGAGGCAATCGATCGCGGCTACATGGAGACGATGAACCAGATCGCCGCGCTGCAACGGATGCAGGAAGTGTTCGCGCGGTAAAGCGACTGCACCGCGGTCAGCCGGCGATATAGGCCTTGATCTCTTCCGCCTCCATTTCCACTTCGCGGATGCGCGACTTAACGACGTCGCCGATCGAGATGATACCGGCAAGCCGGCCGCCGTCTTCTACCGGCACGTGGCGGAACCGCCCGCTGCTCATCATCTCCATCAGCGCGTTGACCGTCGTTTCCTCCCGGCATGTCTGCACGTTCACAGTCATCACCGATGAGACGGGCTGATCGAGGATCGCCGCTCCCTTTTCGGCCAGTGCGCGCACCATATCGCGCTCGGTGAAGATACCGGCAATGCGCCCGTCGACGCCCGTCACGACAAGCGCGCCGATCTTTCTTTCGTGAAGAATTCCCGCAACCTGCAGAAGCGACTTGTCCGGGCTGACTGTGACGACATCTCGCCCCTTGGCGTCCAGCATGTTCTTGACGACGATGGCCATGGCTTTCTCCTCGCATACCAGTGCACGCGGCTAGCGCCCTCCCCCATCAGAGCGATATCCGTTCGCAGATGGTGCCCTTACATGAGAGGGATTGCAATATACCGTTGCAGCAGCATCAATGGCGGGCGGACGGAAGCGGGTCGAAGAGCGCAAACAGCAGGTAACCGAAGAGGAAGCCGCCGATATGCGCGTCCCAGGCGATCTGGCTCGCACCTTGCCCCACCAGCGGCAGCCCGATTGCGATCAGCATGTTGCCGGCGAACCATATGGCCACAAAGACGGCGACCGTCCGGTTTCGCAATGCGCCCAGGACCGACTGCCGTGGATAGAGATGTCCATGCGTGCGGTTGAAGCCGCCACGGACGGGAAAGGCGAAGCGACATGCCGCCCCCATCAGGGCGGACACCACACCTGACGCTCCGATCAGCACCGTTTGCTCGCCCCAATGGAGGGCCGCATGGAAGAATGCGGCAGCAGCAGCGGAGAGTACCCAGAAGACCAGGTATCTCACCGGTCCGATCCGGCGCACCACAGGCGCTCCGAAGGCTGTCAGCCACAGGATGTTGAAGGCGAGGTGCTCGATGCTCCCGTGGAGCAGCGAATAGGTCACAGGCGTGGTGAACCACTCCGGCCCTTGCTCGGCCAGCGGATAGACATACCGCAATGGAGTAAAGGCCATGTAGAACATGAAGGCACCAACCGCCTCCTCGTTCAAGAGGAATGCCTCCACGAGATAGAGCGCCACGAGCAGCAGGATCGTCAGCACGAGGATGCGCGGTAGGTTGAAAACGGGCTGGCGCTCTGGCCGGTATTCCGAGTCGCCGTTGTCGTCCGCCTGGTTCTGCCGATCCATCTATATCTATCCTTCCTGCGCCATCAGTCAGTCATATAGGCGAAGCCGACCCTAGAAGCGAAGCGCTAGTCGGGAACAATCGCTATTGCGCGCAATGGTAACCCGCGAAAACACGCAATCTTAACCCCCCGGGTGCTATGCATGGGCAACCTGCGCACAGGAAAACCGGCAATGTATTCACAGCAGACACCTCACAACGTGGGCCAGAGACAGCCGCCCCCAGCGCGTGCGTTTCAGCGTGTCACGGTCAATGTCGAGGGCAGACTTATGCTGGCGGACCATGAGGAATACCCCTGCACGGCGACCGAGATGTCGCCCGGAGACGTCGAATTCTCCTGCTTCGGCCGCCCAAGGATCAACGAGCGGGTGATCGCCTACCTCGACCACCTGGGGCGAATCGAAGGCGTCGTGAATGAGGTCGGGACCAACGGCTTCTCGGTGGTCATCAATGCAACCGACCGCAAGCGCGAGAAACTTGCCGCACAGTTGACCTGGATCGCCAACAAGCATGAGCTTGGCCTTCCCGAGGATCGTCGCCACGACCGTCTCACGCCCAGGAAGTCCGCAACCGAGCTCTTCCTCGAGGATGGAACCCGCTACAGCTGCCGCCTCATGGACCTTTCCTTGTCCGGCGCGGCGATCGATGTCGAGATCCGCCCGCCGCTCGGGACGCCAGTGCGCCTCGGAAGCATGCGCGGACGCGTGGTGCGGCATTTCATGGAAGGTGTCGCGATCGAGTTCGCCAGTGTGCAATCACGGGAGTCTCTGCGCGAGTTCCTTTGATCTTCGTCTCAGTATGCAGGACCAGACGGCGGCCGTGGGCCGCCGTTTCTGTTTCAGCTTCACGGATCACCTGCGCCGAAATGGAACAGGCTCGGGTTGCATGGTCAATGGATCGCGAAAAAAAATCCATGGATGGATAGAAGTGGTGGCGCCTTCCGGCTCCGCTACCAGCCAACGAAGCCGCTTCTCTCCCCGTGCGACCCGCAGCACCGGTCGGCCCTCGGACACTTGCTCCATTGTCATGGCTGATCTCCGTTAACCCTCTGCTCGTCTGAGGGCCCTGTAGACGGCTGCGGGGCGACCAGCAGCCACCTCCCGGCGTTACCTGTGTCGGGACAATTTGAATCAACAGATCGACAAATTCACAGCAAGTTTTCATCGGATTTGAGTCGAGTTCAGTTCGAATTTGCCGCAACATTGAATCGATTACTGTATTGATTTTACTACGTAATTTTTCGTGCACTCAACATGCTTGTGCCATCTTGATCCTCACCACGGGGAGACAAGATCATGACCGGCAGAAAACTCAGTGTCGCCATCGCCACCGCTCTTTTCGCGTTGATCGCAGCACCGACTTCATTTGCCATGCCACTTGGCATGCAGGTTATCGGCAAGGCCAATCCGCCTATCGGCCACTACGAGTTCTGCCGCATCTATGCCAGCGAATGCGGGCCAGCATCGCACGACCCCGGCCCCATGACCCTCACCCAGGACAGGTGGCGGACGATGCTTGACATCAACTATACCGTCAACACGGCAATCCAGCCCCTGACTGACCAGGAGATCTATGGCGTCGAAGAGCGCTGGGCCTATCCCCGCAGCGTCGGCGATTGCGAGGATTTCGTCCTGCTGAAGCGGAAGATGCTGATGGCGAAGGGATTTGACCCGTCCGGCCTGCTGATCACCGTCGTCTTGCAGCCGAACGGCGAAGGGCACGCCGTCCTCACAGTGCGTACCGACCGCGGCGACTTCGTGCTCGACAACATGCGCAACACCGTCCTTCTCTGGTCGGATACCGAGTACACATTCCTGAAGCGACAGGCCGCCGATCATGCGGGCCGCTGGGTAAAGCTGCAGGACGGGCGCGCGACCGCCGTATCGAGCGTTTCCCGATAATCGAACCGATCCTTCCCTTCCCAGAGCGCCACCCGTACCTGCGGGTTGGCGCTCTTCTCGTTCCACGACCTATGCCGCGTCAGGCTCGCTACCCCAATCTGCATGATCAGGAGCAAATAGCGCCGCGGCATCATATTCATGCCGTCATTACCGGATTTTACGAATGGACGACGGGGCCGAGCCGGGGCAATCACTAAAATGCAATTCAAACCGGGGAATTGCCGTTCACCATAAACCTCTTGGTAACGCTGCCTGTCTAGATTGACGCCAACGGTTCGTGGCGGGGGCGCGTCCGGAAGGTGAGTATTCTAATGCAAGCAATGAGCGCGACAGTGTTGAAAGCAGACTTTTCGATCCTCCTCCCCAATCGGCCTGCGAATATTCTCAACCTTTTGCTTGGCCTTGCCCTCACCCTCACCTTCCTCGTGGGGGCTCCGTCCCGCGATGCGCAGGCCGCGCCGAAATATGCGGGCATCGTGGTCGACGCCAACACGGGCAAGGTCCTCTATAGCGACGACCCTGATGGCCTTCGCTACCCCGCGTCGCTCACCAAGATGATGACCCTCTACCTGACCTTCGAGGCGCTCGAAGCTGGTCGCATCCGCCTCGATTCCAAGGTGCCGATGTCGAAGAAGGCAGCTGCGGAGCCGCCCTCCAAGCTTGGCGTCGGCGCTGGCAACAGCCTCACCGTCGAGCAGGCCATCAAGGCACTGGTCACGCGCTCTGCCAACGATGTCGCCACCGCGCTCGGCGAATTCCTTGGGGGATCGGAATCGCGTTTCGCCCAGATCATGACGAACAAGGCGCGCGCACTCGGCATGACCAGGACCACCTATCGCAACGCCCATGGCCTGCCCAACACCGCACAGATGACCACAGCGCGGGACCAGGCGCGGTTGGGCATGGCTCTCCGCCAGCACTTTCCGCAATATTACGGCTACTTCTCCACACGCAGCTTCAAATTCGGCAAGCAGACGATCGGCAATCACAACCGCCTGCTCGGTTCGGTCGAAGGCGTCGATGGCATCAAGACCGGCTACGTCCGGGCCTCGGGCTTCAACCTGGTTACCTCGTTGCAAAAGGACGGTCGCTCGATTGTTGCCGTCGTCATCGGCGGGCGTACAGGCGCTAGCCGCGACGCGCAGATGCGCAAGCTCGTTGGGCAGTACCTTCCAAAGGCATCTCGCGGTGGCAAGGGCGCCCTTATTGCGCAGGCCCCCTCTGCGCCGGTTGGTGATGTCATCGCCGCAGCCGATCGCCTTGCGGCTTTCGATCTCCCGAGCAGTGGGCCGGTACCGCAGGCGCGCTACGAGGAGCAGCAGGTGGCCTCGGCCTACTCGCCTCCCTCCTCTGCAAAACGCGGCGGCGATGCCATGCGCGCCATTGCCAATGTCGCCACGCCTACGCCGGCTCCGGAATATCTTCCGCCTGAAGACGTCGCCGTTACCGAGCAAGGCGACACCTCCGGCGAGGTCGATGTCGTAACCACCGCTTCGACCAAGGCTGCAGTTCCAGCCGATACGGTTTCGGGCTGGGTGATCCAGGTCGGCGTCTCGCCTGACGCTGGCATGGCATCGGAACTCCTGCAGAAAGCGCAGGACAAGGGCGGAAAGGTATTGCGTTCCGCCAAACCCTTCACCGTTGCCGTCAATGCGAACGGTCAGAACCTTTATCGCGCTCGCTTCGCCGGC
Organism: Pseudorhizobium flavum; assembly: GCF_902502825.2. The sequence continues at coordinate 1,778,238 of NZ_LR723670.1, read as the reverse complement.
TTCGAGAACCAGACCGCGGCCGTGAATACCTGCAAGGCGCTGAAGAAGCAGGGCGTCAACTGCTGGGCCTCGCAACAGTAACCGCGAAGGCCTGGACACCAAGAAGTTAACCGGCGCCGCGTGTTATCAGCGCCGGTGGGGGAGTATCCCCTCCGTAAACCTCGATTTGTAACGTGTACGAGGCAGAAATGGCAGCTTACGAGAACATCGCCAACTCCCCCTTCGCTCCGGGGGAAAAGCGGATGAAGGGCCTGGCGCTGCATCCGCTTCACGAGGCCGCAATGCGTCTGGCGGGGGCCGGACTGAGCAAGTCGAAGGACCGCACGCGCGATCTTGTGGCACTATTGCTGAGCCATGGAGCTCGTGCGTTGCGTCACTCCCAGCCGGAAGTGGGCATCCACCTCCACGTAGGCCCCTATTCGGGGCGCCTGCCCGTCCGGCTTCGCCTGCGCTAAAGTAGGTTCAAAGCAGCCCGAGGTCCGCGAGCTCGCGTCGTAGATCCTCCGGCATCGCCGCCATCCCCTCGCCCAGGCTGCCGAGGTCACGCGGCGCTTCATCCACCTTGAGGTAGCGCCAACCCTGGAATGGGCGTTTCGGCTGGGGCGCCGTTTCCACGACCTCCGGTCCCAGAACTAGTTCGCATCGCTGGATGCCGTCCGAACCGGTGACGCAGCGAAGGTCGAGGAGCGGCTGGCGCGCCATGACCTGCCCCTTGATGACCCAGTAGAGGGAGCCGCCGTCGAGCAGTTCATCCCTTCGCTTCGGGACCATCCGCGTCGTGTGGACCGAATGAGGTTCGAGCCCGGCCGAAATGGCCATCAGGGCTCGTTCGCTCACCCAGTCCCTCAGGTCCTGTAACGAGTCCGCACCGACGCAGAGCTTGATCATGTGGAGTGCCATGTCGTTCTTCAAATCCTAAAGCCGGCACAGGTCAAGCACGCAGGAGGCTTTGATCCTTTCGGAGCTCAGCATTCCACCACATTCACGGCCAGGCCGCCGGTGGAAGTCTCCTTGTACTTCTCGCTCATGTCATTGCCGGTCTGCCGCATCGTCTCGATGCAAGCGTCGAGCGGCACGAAATGCGTCCCATCGCCCTTGATTGCCAGTGAGGCGGCAGTTACCGCCTTGACGGCGCCCAGCGCATTGCGCTCGATGCACGGGACCTGGACGAGGCCTGCGATCGGATCGCAGGTCATGCCAAGGTGGTGCTCCAAGGCGATCTCGGCTGCATTTTCGATCTGCTCGGGCGACCCACCCATCACCGCCGCCAGCCCTGCCGCCGCCATGGCCGCGGCGGAACCGACCTCTCCCTGACAGCCGACTTCGGCGCCGGAGATGGAGGCATTGTGCTTGATTATGCCGCCAATGGCCGCCGCCGTCAGCAGGAACTCATGAATGTCTTCGCGCGTCGTTCCGTCATGGAACTGAAGAAAGTACCGGATCGAGGCCGGGATAACCCCCGCCGCGCCGTTCGTCGGTGCCGTCACCACGCGTCCGCCGGCTGCATTCTCCTCGTTCACCGCCATCGCGTAGACGCTCAGCCAGTCGTTCGCCAGCAAGGGGTTGGGCCGATTGCTCCGCCATTCCTCATTGAGCCTGTCGTGGATGGCACGTGCTCTCCGACGCACATTCAAGCCGCCCGGCATCACGCCGTCGACCTTCAGGCCCCGGTCGATGCACCCGTTCATCGCTTCCCAGATCGCATCGAGCCCCGAATCAAGTTCGCCGCGCGAGCGGGTGACCTCTTCATTGGCTCTCTTCATCTGCGCGATGCTCATGCCGGAGCCCTGGGCCATCTGCAGCATTTCCCGAGCCGTCGCGAAGGGATAGGGCACGGAGGGTCCGGATTGCTCGTTCTTTGCCGCCCGCATCCGTTGCAGTTCGGTGTCCGTCACGACGAACCCGCCACCGATCGAATAGTAGATGCGCCTGACGAGTACCCGACCATCGGCATCGAACGCGGAGAAGGCCATCCCGTTGGCATGGCCGGGCAAGGTCTGCTTGCGATCGAAGACGAGATCATCCTTCGGCTGGAAGGCATAGGTGGGATGGCCAGGGGGCGTCACTGTGCCAGAGCGCTCGACCTCGGCTATGATCTCGTCCATGCGGTCCGGATCAACCCGGTGCGGCTCCTCCCCAGTCAGACCGAGGATAACCGCCCTGCCGGTGCCGTGTCCGACGCCGGTATAGGCCAGCGATCCGTGCAAGCTGACCTTGATGGCCGCAACCCGCGCTGCGGATGGACGGGGCCAGTCGTCCGACAGGAGAAGCTCAAGGAAGCGGTGAGCGGCGGACATTGGGCCCATCGTGTGAGAGCTCGACGGCCCGATCCCGATCTTGAAGACGTCGAAGACAGAAAGGAACATGCTTCACCTGATGCCGGCAATGATGCTGAGCCACGAGATGGCTGGCCCGATATAGCAGCAACCGGAGACCACTTGCCAGCCAGGTCGCATCTGGGGGAGGTGAAAACGAAAAGAGCGCGGTACGAATACCGCGCTCTTCTCTCAAACTCACTGTTCTTGTGGGGTCGGAAACGTCAGATCGTGCCGAAGAGATAGGCGAGCGCCATAATCCCCGCAAATCCCGCAAGCGCCTTGATAGTGACGCCCCAGCAGGACTTCTGAACGGTATCTTCCATGATGACTCCGGTAAGATGGACACTTTTCTAGCGCGGCGCTGCGAAAGCGCTGCGATGGTGAATCGTATATTAATTTGGGACCGGGGCCGCAACCCGAAAAAATGGCGGAAGCAAGGCAAACCTACAACCCTGCCATTCGCGAGGCGCATGCCTTCGGACATGCCGCCTGGATATAGGATCAAGATAGGCCTGCGTCAGCCTCCTTTCGGCCGCAAGGGTTAACGTCTCCCGCCTCTTGCCCCCCAGCCACTGCTGGAGCATATCGGTCCGAGGGACGCAGCAGGAAACCACATGACGATCGCTGACTATCTGGCTCTTGGCCTCTTCCTTTTTCTCTGGCTGGGCTATTCCTGGATCAGTGCGGGCTCGGGTACGCGCTATCTTCCCCGCACCAGCCTGAATCAGGCGATGGCCGACCGGCGCCGCGAGTGGATCTACAACTCGCTCCAGCGTGACTTGAAGATGATCGACACGCAGATCATGGCGGGGCTCCAAAACGGCACTGCCTTTTTTGCCTCGACATCGATCTTTGCAATCGGCGGCTGCTTCGCGCTGCTCGGCGCGACGGACCAGGTGGATGCGGTGTTCCGCGAACTGCCCTTCGTGGCCTATGGTGGCCGCACCGTCTTCGAACTCAAGGTAACCGGCCTCACGGCGATGTTCGGCTTCGCCTTCTTCAAGTTCGGCTGGTCTTATCGCCTCTTCAACTACTGCACCATTCTCTTCGGGGCGCTGCCGATGATGGATGAGACCGCCAGGGATCTGCAACACGCTCGCCGGGTTGCGGATCAGGTGGTTCGCATGAACACGATCGCGGCGAAGCACTTCAATTCTGGCCTGCGGACGATTTTCCTGTCGATCGGCTATCTTGGTTGGTTCGTAGGGCCCTATATGTTCATGCTCACCACGGTGTTCGTCATCTTCGTGCTGACGCGACGCCAGTTCTTTTCAGAGGCACGGCGAGCCATCATGGACTCCCAGACTCCATAGCCGCCGCGACGAGAAAGAGCCGTCTTGACCCTTGCCGAGAACACGCCGCGGTTCCGACCGCGCATCACACTGATCGATACGTTACGCGGCGCCGCCCTCGTCGCGATGGCCTCCTATCACTTCACCTGGGACCTCGAGTTCTTCGGCTATGTCGGGCCAGGGACGGCCACGAGCGGCTGGTGGAAGCTCTATGCGCGATCCATCGCCAGCTCGTTTCTGTTCTTGGCCGGAGTCAGCCTCGTCCTGGCCCACTATCCGACTATCCGCTGGAACTCCTTCTGGAAGCGGTTCGGCATGGTCGCCGGCGCTGCCGCCGCAATCAGTATCGCGACGTTTTTTGCCACGCCGAATGAGTGGATATTCTTCGGCATCCTGCACTGTATCGCCCTTGGAAGCCTGATCGGCCTGGCGTTCCTCAGGGCGCCTCCGCTGCTGACCGCCGGTGTAGCGGGGCTGATCGTGCTCGCGCTCATCATCGACAGTCAGATGCCCGGGACGGTGCGCTCCAGCCTGTTCGACCCAAGATTCCTGGCGTGGACAGGGTTGAGCGCGACCCCTCCCCGTTCCAATGATTTCGTGCCGCTGTTTCCGTGGCTCGCCGCCCTGCTTTCAGGCATGGCCGTGGCGCGGATTGCGATGACGTGGAGCTGGCTCGAGCCGTTGAGTAGGGTGCAGACGCGGCCCAATCTTCTGTCCCTGGCGGGTCGCCACAGCCTTCTGGTCTACCTCGTCCACCAACCGGTGCTGATCGCGATCGTCTATCTGTTCTCGATCATCAATCCGCCTGCGCCAGTCGATCCCGTCCAGGCCTATCAAGCAAGCTGCGAGCGTGGATGTGTGTCAGAAGGAAATGATCCGGGATTGTGCGCCCGGTTCTGCACCTGCACCAGGGACGCGCTCGTGGCGCAATCGCTGCTCGAACCGGTCCAGAACGGGAGCATCATTGCTCAGGCTGACGAGCGTGTGCAGGCGATTGCGCAGGAATGCGCCATTCGCAGCCAGTAGGATCAGGTGCTGACGCCGATCTCAGCGAGACGGGTCAGGCAGGCCTCTTCGGCATTGTCCAGTTCCTCGAGGGTCTCGTCGATGTCCTTGCGCTTCTGGCGAAGTTCGTCGCGCTTCTCGTCTATGCGCTTCATCATCAGCTTCAGCTGGCCAAGCTCGCCGGGCGGTTCCTTGTAGACCTTGATGATCTCTCGGATCTCATTAATCGTGAAACCGATCCTGCGGCCCCTTAGGATCTCCTGAAGGAGGCGTCGATCCGCCGCACGGAACAGTCGTGTCCGTCCCCGTCGCTCGGGATGTAAGAGCCCCTCGTCTTCGTAGAACCGGAGCGTGCGGGTGGAGACGCCAAATTCCCGCGTCAGTTCGGTGATCGAATAATATTTGTTCACGGTCATGTCCTGTTCCTGACCGCGAGATTATTTGACTTTTACGTAACAGTCAATTTTGCCCCGTCAAACCGCCGCGAACCACCAGGTCGCAAGACCGAGGAAGGCGAAGAAACCGATCACGTCCGTGACGGCGGTGACAAACACCGCCGAGGACACGGCCGGGTCTGCGCCGATTCGATCAAGCACAAGGGGGATCATGATACCGGCCAGCGCTGCGGCGATCATGTTGATCAGCATGGCTGCGGCGATGATCCCGCCGATGTTGGCGTCCTGGAACCAGAGCCCCGCCACGACGCCGATCAGGAGACCGAAGAGGACACCGTTCAACAGCCCGACCCCCGCCTCGCGACGAATGATGCGCGCGGCATTGTGGATATCGATGCTCCGGGTCGCGAGCGCCCTCACCGTCACGGTCATCGTCTGGGAACCGGCATTCCCGCCCATGCCGGCGACGATCGGCATGAGGACGGCGAGCGCCACGATCTTCTCGATTGTCGCGTCGAAGATGCCGATGACCGAAGCGGCAAGGAAGGCGGTCACCAGATTGACCGCCAACCAGGGGACGCGGGAACGGGAGGTTTCGGCCAGTGAGTCGGACAACTCCTCGTCACCGACGCCCCCGAGGCGCATGAAGTCTTCCTCGGCCTCCTCCTGGATGACGTCCACGACGTCGTCGATCGTCAGCACGCCCACCAGCCGGCCATTGTCGTCGACGACGGCCGCGGAGAGAAGGTCGTATTGCTCGAAGATCTGCGCCGCCTCTTCCTGGTCCATCTCGGCCGGAATGGGATAGTTGGTTTCCCGCATGATGCTCTCGATGCGGATCTGCCGCTTCGTGCGCAGGATGCGGTCGAGATCGACGATGCCGAGCAGCTTGAACGTCGGGTCGATGACGAAGATCTGCGTGAACGACTCGGGCAGTTCGTCCTCTTCGCGCATGTAGTCGATCGTCTGCCCGACGGTCCAGAACGGCGGCACGGCAACGAACTCGGTCTGCATCCGCCGCCCGGCCGATTGCTCCGGATAGTCGAGCGCGCGCCGCAGCCTGACCCGCTCCGTGAACGGCAGTTGCGCGAGGATTTCCTCGCGATCGTCCTTGTCGAGGTCCTCGAGGATGTAGACGGCATCGTCTGAATCGAGTTCGCCGATCGCTGCTGCGATCTGTTCGTTCGGCATCTGCTCGACGATCTCGAGGCGAATGGCCTCGTCGACCTCCGTCAGAGCCGTCAGGTCGAAATCGGCGCCGAGCAACCGGACCAGAGCGAGGCGTTGTTCCGGCTGGATCGCTTCGAGGAGGTCGCCGAGCTCCGATTCGTGCAGCCGCGCCACGTGCTGGCGCAGGAAAAGGATGTCGCGGTCGGCGATTGCTGCACCGACAAGCGCAAGAAAATCAGCACGGACCGAGCCGTTTTCCGCATATATGTCGTCCGCAGGCTCTTCCGAGCGGGTGCGGGTGCGGTCTTCGTCCTCGGTATCGATCATTCGCCGCCCCTGCTTGCCTGTGCCGCCAAGAGAATGGCGGGCAGGCCATGGAAGTCAATGATGTGGTGGATCAGCGGCGAGCGCCGCTTCCTCCGTGCTAGACGAATCGCATCCCATGGTCCAGCGGGGCCGCAGGCTGTGGTTTAGTCAGGCCGGAGACAAAGGGTTAAGAACCATCCAGCGAGGCAGAATATGACCCTCCGTCCCATCCTCAGATATCCGGACCCTATGCTGTCTGCGGTGTGCGAACCGGTCGTAGATTTCGGGGCCGGTCTCCGGCAACTGGCTGAGGATCTCCTGGACACGATGCGTGCGGCACCAGGGGTTGGCATAACCGCAGCCCATGTCGGGATCCTGCAACGGGTCGCCGCTCTCGAACTGCCGGACTGGCAGGCGCCGCGGACCTATGTCAACCCACAAATCCTCAGTTCATCCGCAGGGACCATGCGTCACGCCGAAGGCAGCGTCTCGATGCCAGGCTTCGTCGAGGAGGTGGAGCGGCCGTCGTCGATCTCGTGCCGCTACCAGGACCTAGCGGGAGACTGGCACGAGGAACAGGCCGAGGGCTTTCATGCGATCTGTCTCCAGCACGAGATCGACCAGTTGGAAGGGATCTTCTGGCTGAAGCGCCTCTCGCGCCTGAAGCGGGAGCGGTTGATCCGCAGATGGCAGAAGCAGGGTGGCCGCTGATCTCCACGAACCATTCTTCGCGCCGGGCGTTAGGTGCTCGATGAATGCGAAAGGAGATCCCGATGGCGATCAAGCGCAATGCCGACAACATTACCCGTGAAGAGGACTTCCGCGATTACGACACACGCAACATCGACGATGGCTGGCCCTATGCCGATGCTGCCGGTGCCGCAACCCGGCCGGTCGACAACGCCGCCTATGGCGATCCCAATGCCAACTTCGACCGGGAGCGCAATCGCGGCTATCACGTAGACAGCGTCGACGCGGAGGGCCTGGAGGAACAGAGCCCGGACAACGTGCTGCCCGGCACTGACGGCTTCGAGCTTTCCGATGACATCGAGGAACGTGTGACGGAAGCCCTCGATGATCTCGGCGACGTGCCGATGGAGAGCATCGACGTCCATGCCGAAAACGGCGTCGTCACCATCGAGGGAGTTGTGGATGATCGCTCTATGGCCTCACGGGTCGTTGGGACAGCACAGACGATCAGAGGAGTAGGCCGCGTCGTCAATAATCTCCGCCTCGCCGGCGTCGACACGCACATCCCCACGGACGACTGATCAGTTCTCCTGCACCGTGACGCACATGGCGGGGCTTTGCCTCAAGGTATTGCTCACGGTGCAGATTTCCTCCGCCCGTTTCGCAATCTGCGCAAGCTGGGCGGGGTCAAAATTACCCTTTACGGTGAGTTCGCAGAAGATTTCCCCAATTCGACCGGGTCCATCCTCGGCCTTATCACCGGTCACTTGGACCGTGACCACCTCAAGCCGATCCAGAAGCCGCAACTCGCTTGCCGCAATCCGCGCGCTGATAGCAAGACAGCTCGCCAGGGACGAATAGAGAAGATCTATCGGTGTGAAACCTGGGTCGAGACCGGCCGGGGCAACGTCAATTGTCTGGCCGCCGCCGCTCGTGACAACTGGACGACCTGTTCGGCCGAGCCTAGCGGTTGAACTGGCTGCTCGCCGCTGCGGATGGAGTTCTACCATCGCCCAACCTCTCCGGTGTAGAAAACCGAATGCCCAGACAGCAAAAAACCCGCCGGAGCGGGTTTTAATGGTGCGGTCGAGAAGACTCGAACTTCCACGGGTTGCCCCACAGCGACCTCAACGCTGCGCGTCTACCAATTCCGCCACGACCGCATCGTGGTAGGCCGACTTGCGCCGGCGGGGCAGCATGTAGCAAAACGATCTGAACGGCACAAGGGCGCCGTGACAGAATTTTGAATGATATAAATCGGCCGCGAAAATCCCTATATGCAGGGCCGCGTCATCCCGCCGGATTGCCGATGTGGCGGCGGTCTGGGAAACGGACCTAGAACGAGGACCATCCATGCTCGCGCGCACCGAACTAGACCACTCCATGCATCCTCTGCCGGGCTCGCCGCCGGTGCGCTGGCGCATCTCCGACGGCCTCGTCCCTTACGAAGAAGCAGTGGCGACGATGGAAGCGGAGGTGGCGGCGATTGCCGACGGCCGGGCCGACGAACTCGTATGGCTGCTCGAGCACCCACCGCTCTACACGGCCGGCACCAGTGCCGATGCCTCCGACCTTATCGATCCCGATCGCTTTCCCGTCTTTGCTACCGGGCGGGGGGGAGAATATACCTATCACGGTCCGGGCCAGCGGGTCGCCTATGTGATGCTGGACCTGAAACGCCGCCGCCAGGACGTGCGGGCCTATGTGGCAGCCCTAGAGGAAACCGTTATCCGCACCCTCGAATCGATGAATGTCCGGGGCGAGCGGCGCGAGGACCGCGTTGGCGTCTGGGTTCGCCGGCCCGACAAGCCGCGCCTGCCCGACGGTTCAGTGACGGAAGACAAGATCGCGGCACTCGGAATCAGGCTTCGGCGCTGGGTGAGCTTTCATGGGCTGTCGCTGAACGTCGACCCGGATCTGACACACTTCTCCGGGATCGTGCCCTGCGGAATCAGCGCCTATGGCGTCACCAGCCTCGTTGATCTCGGTTTGCCTGTCATGATGACGGATGTCGACATGCGGCTGCGCGAGGCATTCGAGGATGTGTTCGGCCAGACCGCCTCGGCATAGCGACCGTTCCGACCCGACTGACATCAAGCGCGGACAGGGACCACCAGATGGTCTCCTCTCCCCACCAGTGTCTCGAATTGGTACGTCGATCAAATCGTAAGGATCACTCTCATGCGGCGTTAAGAGCGTCCGTTGGCAGTCCGTCAAGACGTGAAGCTTATTCCTTCCATCCCAGTTTCATGATGAAACGGAGATGAAAGATGAGCGACCTGCGCTTTTCTTTTCCGGCATGTGTCATCGCCGGAAAGGGTGAGATAACGCCCGACGATGTCGGGCTGATGCGCCACCACATGTGGCCTGATGGAATCACCAGTCGTTATCAGGCCAGCATGGCCCTTGCGTTACACGACTGCTGCACAACCCACTGCCCGGAATGGACGGCCTATCTGGTCGAGGCGATCGCCGAATTCGTCGTCTGGCGCGATTCGGCCGACGGAGATGTGACGGGCGAGACCGCCGGCTGGCTGCTGGAGAAGGTTGCCTCCGCTGGCGCGGTTCATTCGCCCGCAGGGCTGGAAATCATCCTTCACGTCCTGGACATCGCGCGCAACGTCCCGGGTTTTCTCTCCGCCGCGGCACTGAACCAGCTGCGCCTCGCCCTGCTGCCGGAACCGCGCGGTGCATATGCCCGGCGGCGTTTGGACAGCCGCGGCGTGACCAAGGCCGACCTCGCCTATCTTTGGCGCATCCTGCGGAGCGCCGTTGATCGCGGCTCCATACGGCTTGCGCGCGCGGAGCAGTTGATCCTCGGACAGATAGACATGCTGGCCGATGAGGCGGAGAATCATTCAGGATGGCGCGATGTCATGTTGCTCACAGAGATCGCCTCCCGCTCCGACGACATCAGGGCTACGGAGTGGCTTCTGCTGGATGAAGATATTCCCGTCACGGAACACGCGGCAGCCTGAAGCCGTCCGCCCACCTATCGAGCAGATGGAACGACAGGGCTTCTCTTGAGAGATCAGCTGCCGCATGCGACAGTCCGGCGGATTCGAAAAGATGGAGAAAGACCATGGACGTTCGCGCCGCCGTTGCCGTTCAAGCCGGCAAGCCGCTGGAGATCATGACGGTTCAGCTCGAGGGACCTCGGGCGGGCGAGGTGCTGGTGGAGGTGAAGGCGACCGGCATCTGCCATACGGACGACTTCACGCTGTCGGGCGCCGACCCCGAGGGGCTGTTTCCGGCGATCCTCGGGCACGAGGGTGCAGGCGTGGTGGTCGACGTCGGCCCCGGCGTCACCTCGGTGAAGAAGGGCGACCACGTCATCCCGCTCTACACCCCCGAATGCCGCGAATGCCCCTCCTGCCTCTCGCGCAAGACGAACCTGTGCACCGCCATTCGCTCCACCCAGGGCCAGGGCGTCATGCCGGACGGCACCTCGCGCTTTTCCATCAACGGCGAGAAGCTGCACCACTACATGGGCTGCTCGACCTTCGCCAACTACACCGTCCTGCCGGAAATCGCCGTCGCCAAGGTCAATCCCGACGCTCCCTTCGACAAGATCTGCTATATCGGCTGCGGCGTGACGACCGGCATCGGCGCCGTGATCAACACCGCCAAGGTGGAGATCGGTTCGACCGCGATCGTCTTCGGGCTTGGTGGCATAGGCCTGAACGTCATCCAGGGCCTGCGCCTTGCCGGCGCCGACATGATCATCGGCGTCGACCTCAACAACGACAAGAAGGAGTGGGGCGAGCGCTTCGGCATGACCCATTTCGTCAACCCGAAGGAGGTGGGCGACGACATCGTCCCCTATCTCGTCAACATGACGAAGCGCGGCGCCGACCAGATCGGCGGTGCCGACTACACCTTCGACTGCACCGGCAATACGAAGGTCATGCGCCAGGCGCTGGAGGCCTCGCATCGCGGCTGGGGCAAGTCGGTCATCATCGGGGTGGCCGGTGCCGGCCAGGAGATCTCCACCCGACCCTTCCAGCTCGTCACCGGCCGTACCTGGACGGGCACGGCCTTCGGTGGCGCGCGCGGGCGCACCGACGTGCCGAAGATCGTCGACTGGTACATGGAGGGCAAGATCGAGATCGACCCGATGATCACCCACACCATGGGACTGGAAGACATCAACAAGGGCTTCGAGCTCATGCATGGCGGACAGAGCATCAGGAGCGTCGTCGTCTATTGATGCCTGCGAGATGCTTGCATTCCCCCATCGCTGGAATATCATTTGATATGTTCCAACCAACGGGGGAGTGGCATGTACAAGTTCGAGGTCTACAAGGACAAGAAGGGCGAGTTCCGGTTCCGGTTCAAGGCATCCAACGGCGAGACCATGTTCCTGTCGGAAGGTTACAAGGCCAAGGCTTCGGCACTCTCCGCCATCGAATCCATCAAGAAGAACGCGCCAGGCGCAAGTACCGTCGACGAGACCGCTACGGCAACTGCCTGAAGGCAAGGTACGGCATCGGCGACAAAACGGAGTGGCCCGGTCGGTTCTCCCGCACCGGAGCCAAGGAATGAAACGTGATCTACGTCGATGCCGATGCCTGCCCCGTCAAGCCGGAAATCCTCAAGGTTGCGGAGCGGCATGGACTTGAGGTGACCTTGGTCGCGAACTCCGGTCTTCGCCCTTCACGCGATCCGATGGTGACTAATGTCATCGTATCGGGCGCCTTCGACGCTGCTGACGACTGGATAGCCGAGCGGGCGGGAAGCGGCGACATCGTGGTTACGGCCGACGTGCCGCTCGCCGGACGCTGCGTCGGCAACGGCGCCCTTGTCACCGGTCCCACGGGCCGCATCTTTGACCAGACGAATATCGGCATGGCGACGGCCATGCGCGATCTCGGCCAGCATCTGAGAGAGACCGGCGAGAGCAAGGGCTACAATGCCGCCTTCAGCCCACGGGATCGATCGCAGTTCCTGGAAACCCTCGACCGGCTCTGCCGCCGTGCCAAGACCTACGCGCCACCTGGAGATCAACCATGAAAGTCATTTCCCAGAACACGGCCTTCGACGGCATGCAGGGCGTCTACGCCCACGAATCCGACGCGTGCAAATGCGAGATGACCTTCGCGGTCTTCGTGCCGCCGCAGGCGATCAGCGAGCCTCGCCCCGTCCTTTGGTACCTGTCCGGCCTCACCTGCACCCACGCCAATGTCATGGAAAAGGGCGAATACCGCCGCCTCGCCTCCGAACTCGGCCTCATCATCGTCTGCCCGGACACCAGCCCGCGCGGCAATGACGTGCCGGACGAACTGACCAACTGGCAGATGGGAAAGGGGGCCGGTTTCTATCTCGACGCCACCGAGAAGCCCTGGGCCGAGCACTACCAGATGTACAGCTACATCACGGAGGAACTGCCCTCTCTGATCAGCCAGCACTTCCGCGCCGACATGACCCGACAGGGAATCTTTGGGCACTCCATGGGCGGGCATGGCGCGATGACGATTGCGCTCAAGAACCCTGATCGCTTCAAGAGCTGCTCCGCCTTCGCCCCGATCGTGCAACCTTCGACTGCCGACTGGTCAGCTCCGGCGCTCGAGAAATACCTCGGCGCTGACCGGAGCACATGGCGCCCATATGATGCCTGCGCCCTCGTGGAGGATGGCGCCCGCTTTCCGGAATTCCTGATCGACCAGGGCAAGGCGGACAGCTTCCTCGACAACGGCCTACGGCCCTGGCTCTTCGAAGAGGCGACCAAGGGCACGGATATCGGCCTGAGGCTCAGGATGCATGATCGCTACGACCACTCCTACTACTTCATCTCGACGTTCATGGACGATCACCTGAAGTGGCACGCGGAGCGGCTGCGATAGCTGCCGGACGGAGCACCTGAAGGCCCAACGGCCTTGCTCTCTCGCGAGCGGAGACCCATATCAGGATCGGCAGACGACTGCCGCCGGCCACTTCGTCCGGTTACGATCGCGGGGACGGCCTCGCTCCTTTGACATGGAGTAAGGCAATGGCCTGGACCCTTCTCACCCTTGCAGGACTGTTCGAAATCGGCTGGGCAATCGGCCTAAAATATACCGAAGGTTTCACACGGCCGATGCCAACTATCCTCACTGCTACGGCAATGGTGATTTCCGTCGTGTTGCTTGGCCTGGCGGTGCGTTCGCTCCCCGTCGGCACCGCCTACGCCGTCTGGACCGGCATAGGGACCGTCGGCACCGTCATCCTCGGTATCGTCCTGTTTGCGGAACCTGCCTCGGCGCTTCGCCTTGTCTGCATCGCGCTGATCATTACGGGAATCGTCGGGCTGAAGGTAGCGGCCGGCTAGGGCGCGGCAAAGAGCGCCGTTGCAAGTGTGGCCGGCCCTTCACGGGTCAGGCGAAACTCGCTCGCGATGCGAGCGGCGATCTTCTCCGCCAGCAGCAGTTCAAGGGAATCACTGCGGAGGGAGAAGACGGATGTGGTGAACGTCCCCTCTGCAATCGCCTCTCCGTTGGCAACCGCGACTGCTTCGACCGTGACTGTCGCCTCGCGCTTCCCGCCAAGCAAGGCCGGGAACGCTTTGTGGTGCTCGACGCGGATCGCTAGGATGGCGCGGGGGAGAACGCGGCCGCGCATCGTTGTCAGGATCGCGTCGTTCACCAGCCTGTCCGTCTCCGTCACCAGCAGCGCCGGCACGTCTTCTCTCGCCGTCACGAAGGCCGCGCGCACGTCGTAGAGCAACGCCTCGTGGTCGGCCGTCGCGGGCTGCAGCCGGAACGACATCAGCAGCGGCAGGGTCACCAGAAGAATGCAGAGCGCATGTGGGCGGACAGACATGGATTACCCCGGGAATACTCTCGGGATCATCCGTGGCTGCGGTTAGCGAAGGCTTAAGCCGGCTGCCGGAGGCTCTTGAATGCTGCGACGGACGCGTGGAATTCTTCATGGCGCCGCTCGCGGCGCAGACGCGCCTCCGCATCGACGCCCCAGTGCTCTTCCGTCCAGTCCTCATCGAGATGGGCGAGCGACCAGGCCTCTTCTGCGGAAAGACGACCTTCCGCGAAGGCCAGGGCAAGTATCGCAGAGCCGGTCAGGGTGGTCACCGTATGGAGACAGGCGAGCTCGATCGGCGAGTCGTATTTTCGCAGCGTGACCGCGAACGCACTGGTCGCCTCGCGTGGCTGCTCCTGCGGCATGACACCCTCGATCAGGATGAAGCGCGCGCCAAGTTCGCTGGCCGCCCAGTCGATCAGCGGATCCCAGCGCTCGCATTGCCGCGCCACCAGCTCCTCCGGAGCATCCGCGCGGTAGCACAGCAGGTCGCTGGCCGAAAAACGCAGAATATCCTCGAAAACCGCCTGCGGATCGAGTGCCACACCGTCAATCGCGGTATTCACCAGTTTGGTGACCGGCATGGTCTGCGGATCGACCGACTCGCCCTGCGCGTCCCATTCGGCCCGCATCAGTTCGGCAAGCCCTGCAGTGGGTGCAGTCAGCGGGTTCTTCGCCGGCGTCCGCACCGGCCGCCCGTCGAGCAGAATCGCATAGCCACCCTCATCTCGGCCAACGGACACCTGCTTGTAGAAGCGCTTCGGTAAGGGCCGCTTCATCTGGATCTGCGCCCGCCGGGTCGGATCCGGATGGCTCGTCCCTTCAAGATCTTTGAACTCGTCTCGCATCAGAAACCTCAGCCGATATGCGCCAGCAACTCGCTCGGGTGGTCAACGACCGCATCTGCTCCGGCGTTCCAGAGATCCTCGACGGACGCATAGCCCCAGGAGACCCCGATGGCCGTGGCACCGGCTGCTTTCGCCATCTGCATGTCGTAGATGGCATCACCGATGACAATCGTCACGCCCGGTACCATCCCCGTCTCGTCGCAGCATTCCGACACCATTGCGGGATGCGGCTTGGAGGGGCAGTCGTCCGCCGTTCGCGACACCACGAAGTACTTGCCGAAGCCGTGCGTCTCCATGATGAGATCCAGCCCGCGACGGGACTTTCCCGTGACGGCCCCGATGAGCAGATCGTCACGCGGCCCGATCTTATCGATCAGTTCGCGGATGCCCGGGAACAAGGGCTCGCGGAAATCGAGGTCCCGTCGCACCTCGGAAAACAGCGACTTGTAATAGGCCATCATCGCCACTTCCTCGTCGCCCGCATGCGGGCGCCCTAGCATGCGTGCAATGGCAATATCGAGAGTCAGGCCGATGATCGCCTTCGTCGCCTCCACCTTCGGCTCCGGCTTGTCGAAATGCAGGAAGGTCCGGCGCATCGTCTCGTGGATCAGCGACACGCTGTCGACCAGAGTGCCGTCGCAATCAAAGAGGATGAGTTTCATTCGTCGGCACTCCTGCCGCTCTCCAGATCGAAGCCGAGCAGGTTCCAGCTCTGGACCATGTGCGGCGGCAGCGGCGCCGTCACCTTCAGACGCCCACCGGAGGGATGCGGGATGTCGATATGGCGCGCATGCAGGTGCAGCCGTTTCTGGATGCCGCCCGGGAACGGCCAGTTGATGTCGTCATCGAAATATTTCGGATCGCCGATGATCGGGTGTCCGATATGCAGAGCATGGACGCGCAACTGGTGCGTTCTGCCGGTATAGGGCTCCATCTCCAGCCATGCCATGGTCTGAGCGGCTGTCTCAAGCACGCGATAGAAGGAAACCGCATGGTCGGCGCCGGGCTCCCCGTGCTTGGCGATCCGCATGCGATCGCCGTCCGGCGTCTGCTCCTTGACGAGCCAGGTCGAGATCTTGTCCTCGTGCTTGCGCGGCACGCCCTTCACCAGCGACCAATAGGTCTTCTTGGTATCGCGCTCGCGAAACGCCGCCGTCAGCTTCTGTGCCGCCCCGCGCGTGCGGGCAATGACCAGCACGCCGGACGTGTCCCGGTCGAGGCGATGGACGAGGCGTGGTTTCTCCCCCTTCGGACTGATCCAGGCATCCAGCATCTGATCGATGTGACGCGTGACGCCGGAGCCACCCTGGACCGCTAGCCCCGCCGGCTTGTTGAGGACGATCACCTTGTCATCCTCGTGCAACACCATGCGCTGCAACAGCTCGTAGTCGCTGGAATGCTTCAGATCCTTGCCGGCGATGGGCCCGGCCTTCTTCGTGTCGACATCCAGCGGCGGGACGCGCACCGTCTGCCCGGGCTGGACACGGGCGTCGGATTTCACCCGCCCCCCATCGACACGCACCTGGCCCGAGCGCAGCAGTTTCTGCAGCGCGCCAAAGCCGAGACCGGGATAATGGACCTTGAACCAACGGTCCAGGCGCATGCCCGCTTCGTCCGCCTCTACGCGGATGTGCTCGATGCCTGCCATGATGTTCTTTCGTTCTTCTTAGGTTTGACCGGTCTTTAGAACATCGACCGACCAAGCGCCAGCCCGCCCATCACCGCCGCCAGCGAGATCCCGACGCTGCCGAGGATATAGGCGACGGCCGCTCCCGTCGCACCGCGCTCGAAAAGGACGAGGGCATCAAGCGAGAAGGCGGAAAAGGTGGTGAAGCCGCCAAGGAAGCCCGTCACGAGTAACAGCCGCATCTCCAAGGAGGCGTCCAGCTTGCGGGCGATCAGTTCGGCCAGGAGACCGATGGCGAAGGAGCCCAACACGTTCACGATCAGGGTGCCCCAGGGAAACGACGGGCCCAGCAGTCGAATGCTCCACTGTCCGACCAGGTAGCGCATGACGGAGCCGGTGGCGCCGCCGGCGGCGACGAGAAGCAGATGAAGCATCAACAGGCGACCCGAAAAAGGACAGAAAAACGAGCAATGATTAAAACCCTAACGAATTCCTTAACAGGGAACCAAGCCGCCCCCCATTAGATTCTAGGCTGGAGCAGTGGATAAACTCACATGACCCTGGTTGTTTCAGTCTCGGCGAACACGGCGGCTTACGCAGCAGATGCGTTGAAGCCCGCGCGCCGGCTGTCGGCCAAGGACGAGGCCCAGGACGCCAGGGTTATCGCTGATCGGGGAAATCTCCGTGCCAAGACGGGTGACGCAACGGTCGACCAGTTAATCCCGGCATCCACTGTCGATTTCGATCTGCTTGCTCCCAATTATCGCATGGGTCAGCAGGCAACACTTGCGCAGGTCCAGGCCGCTTATCGCAGCCTCGAGGACTGAGGCTCCGCCTTCAGCACCCGATCGCTCAATTCAGATACTGACGCCGCCCCGCAAATCGCCGAGACGTTGACAGTCGCTGCTTGCAGTTGATGCGCCTTGGGCGGTCGACCCGAAGGCTCGCCGATCACATGACGCGCAGCGACCACTCGACGATCTCCGCGCCGACCTTGGCAAAAGCCCGATCAAGAGCTGCGATGAAATCGCGGTTCTCCGATCCCGACACCGGCACGCTTCCCCTAAACACCTGTTGAGCCCGTACGGTGCCGTTGCGATCGTTGAGGATCTTCACCGAGATCTCGACCTTCGCCATGTCGGTGCCGCTGGTATCGACTTCGAAGGTGCGGATATCGGTGACGATCTGGTAGTCGATGGCAAGGCCCTGCCCTGGCTTGCCGACGCCGCCCAGCCGGCCGCTGTTCTCGAAGGCCTCCACCAGCTTGGACTGGACCATGCGTGGCAGACGATCGCCCCATTGCGACTTCGCAAGGTACTGAATTTCTGCCTGGGAGACACGAACCACCACCTGCTCGCTGTCCAGCGATTTCAGCGCCGTCGGCTCAGGAACGAGGATCTGGCGCCCGCGCGCCGCCGGGCCCGTGCTTGCCGGGGTTATCGACAGGTCGAAGGTGTCATTGCTGGCATTCGATCCACAGCCGGCGACGAGAAGTGCCACCAGTGGCAGGACTGCCCAATGCTTCCAGGTCATGCGAACTTCGCTCCTATCGACGCGTCCTGCCGTCATATTGCTTCACCGTTTCCCCGCCGAAGATGATCCGCTGCGGGTTCTCGTCGAAATTGCTGATGGTATCGTTCAGGCTGCGGACTGTCCGTCTGGTGTCGTCCACCAGGGTCTGGATGTCGCGCAAGCCCGAGGCGGAGAACCGCTGGAGGTTGTCCGCAATCGGCCCCACCCGCGCGTTTATGTTGTCCGCAACGGTGCGGAACGACTCGAGCGTGCGCCGCGCTTCGGCGAACAGCGATTCGGAGTCGTCGCTCGTCAGGAGGCCATCCACCTTGGCGAGGATACCATCAACGCGGTTCGACGCGTTGTTGAGCTTCTGGGCAAGATCGGTGAAATCACCGATCGCCCGATCGATATCCTCCCGGCGGGCGGCGACATCATCGACGATGCCGCGGGCGGACGAGATCGCCGTTCTAGCATCCTCGCTGGCGGCGGTGATGTTGTTGACGGCGGTGCCGATGTTCTGCGTGTCGATCGCCGCCATGAGCTGGTCCGCGCGTCTCAGAACCGACTGGGCATCCTCGGTGGCGCGCTGGAAACCGGACGCGGCTTCCCGGACGCTCTGGGCGATCTCATCCAGATTGTCCGATGCGTCGGCGATATTCCGCGTGGTCCGCTCGGCGTTCGAGACGACCTGATTGACCTTCTCCGCATCGACGGCCCGGACCAGTTCTTCAGCCGCCTCAAGTGTCGAATCCAGCCGCTCGGAAACACGGTTGAATGTGCCCGAAAGCGTCGACATGCTGCCCAGGAACTCGTCGATTGCACCGGAATTGTTGCTGAGCGAGGCCGTGAATGTCTCGGCGTTTCGGATCGTCTGGGTGAGCGGCCCGCGAGAATCGGCGACGAAGCCCTGGATGTCGCCGATTGCCTGGTTCGCCCGGTCCAGGATCTTATCGGCAGTAGCCAGGAGATTGGTCACGCTCGACTGGTCGGCGATGAGGACGGCCGGACGCTCGGTCTCGATCGCCTTCTGCAGGATGTTCTCCTCGCCCTTGTTGCCGCCTGATAGCTCGATATAGGCAGCCCCCGTGAGGCCCTGCACTTCGAGAACCGCGCGTGTCGAGGGGTAGACCGGCGCGTCGGCGCGGACTTCCGTGAAGGCGATAGAATACTGGGGATCGTCCGGATCGATCGAAAGGTCGCGCACCGAGCCGACCGGGATGCCGTTGAAGCGCACCGGCGAGCCGACCGACAAACCGTTTGCGGATCCGGGAATGCGGATGGCCAATTCGGCCATCGGTCCGCCGCGACCCGACTGCGCCATCCAGTAGACAAATCCGAAGGCGGCGGCGATCACCAGGAGGGTGAAGAACCCGACGATCGCGTAGTTGGCTTTGGTTTCCATGGCCTCAGATCACTTCTTTTCAGGATGCGCGGAAGGCGCGTCCGGTCTCACGACCGAACGGGCACGCTTGCCGCGGAAGTAGGATTGAACCCACGGATCATCGAATGCGAACATGTCCTCCAGCGTCCCTTCCACCAATACCCGCTTCTGTCCGAGGACTGCAATACGGTCGCACACGGAAAAAAGGCTGTCGAGGTCATGGGTTACCATGTAGACGGTGAGGCCGAGCGTATCGCGCAGCCGGGCAATCAGCATATCGAAATCCGCGGCCCCGATCGGGTCGAGGCCCGATGTCGGCTCGTCCAGGAAAACGAGATCAGGATCGAGCGCCAGCGCCCGCGCCAATGCTGCTCTCTTGATCATGCCACCGGAGAGTTCGGACGGATATTTGTCGGCGGCGTCCGGAGCAAGCCCCACCATCTCGATCTTCAGGTAGGCGAGCTCATCCATCAGCGACTGCGGCAGGTCGAGGTACTCGCGCATCGGCAACTGGATGTTTTCCTTGACCGTCAGCGAGGAGAACAGGGCGCCATGCTGGAAAAGCACGCCAAGCCGCGTGTCGAGGGCCATCCGCTGCTGCTCGTCGGCCTTGTCGTAGTCCGTTCCGAGGATTTCTATGCTGCCCGAGCGGCGCGGCAGAAGCCGCAGGACGGTGCGCATCAGCACGGACTTGCCCGTCCCGGAGGCTCCGACGAACCCCAGGATCTCGCCGCGATAGATGTCAAGGTTCAGGTTGTCGAGCACGATGTTGGAGCCGAAGCCGACGGTCACGTCGCGGACAGACAGTACCACCTGCCTGCCCTGTCGATCCTGTTGCTGCAAATCCGTTTCCCTCACTCCGCCGCTCCTAGAAGTCGATCGCGGAGTAGAAGATCGCGAAGAAGGCATCCATGACGATCACCGCGAAGATCGACTTCACCACCGACGCGGTGACGTGGCGGCCGAGCGACTCTGCGCTGCCCCCTACCTTCATACCTTCGACGGCGGCGACGATGCCGATCGCCAGCGCCATGAACGGCGCCTTGATCATGCCGGACGCCACCGAGGTATGGTCGATCGCCTCGTGCAGGCGCGACAGGAAGGTATCGAACGTGATGCCGGAATAGGTGAGCGCGACAACCGCAGCGCCGTACAAAGCAGAGAAATTCGCGATGATCGTCAGCAGCGGCAGCACGATCGTCAGCGCGACCAGGCGGGGGAAGATCAGGACGCCGACCGGGTTGAGCCCGATGACCGTCAGCGCATCGATCTCCTCGCGCATCTTCATCGAGCCGATCTCGGCGGTGATCGCGCTGCCGGAGCGGCCCGCGATCATGATCGCCGTGAGAAGCACGCCGATCTCGCGCAGTTGCAGGATGCCCACAAGGTCGACGACAAAGATCTCGGCACCGAAATAACGCAGCTGGAAGGCGCCCTGCTGCGCGATGATGGCACCGATCAGGAAGGACATCAGCATGATGATCGGCACCGCGCGGACGCCCATGTGGTCGATCTGGTTGACGACAGATGCAGGGGAAACGCCGCCACCGCGGCCAAGCTTCATCTGAGCACCCCGGACCGCTGATCCGAGGATGTGCATGGCGGCTACTGCGTCGCCGGCCAGTTCGCTCACGAGCTTGCCTATCGGCGCAAAGATGCGTTCGAAGAGAGAGGCGCGCGGACCGGGTGATGCAGTTGGCGCCGGAGCCTTTTCAGGCAGGACTGCAATCAGCTCGTCGATCGCACCGTGCGCTCCCGACAGCGAGACCTCGCGTCCCTGCTCCTGCTTGGCACTGATGAGGCGACGGATCAGCCAGGCGCCGGCAGTATCAATCGCCTGTACCTCGGAAACGTCGATATCCACCCTGCCGCGCCCGGAGGACTTCTCGAGCCGCTCGAGCGTGCCGAGCACGTCGGAAATGCTGTGGTTGCGCCAGTCACCCCGCGCGACGAATCGCTCGCCATCACCCCCGGGCATCGCTTCGGCTGCCATCTCGGCGATGCTGATTTCGAGGGACTGGGGCGGCACTGGCTTCTTTCGTCAATTGGCGCGGCAATGCCGATGACAGGTTGATCAGGTGAGACGAGCGGCAATATAACGTGGCCGTCTGGAAATACCACTTATGGGACGTTCAAAAGCATGCGCCGTAACCTTGAGGCCACAATAGAAGCCTTCCCGATTGCCGGCCTCTTCACGATCTCCCGCGGATCCAAGACCGAAGCCGAGGTCATCACCTGCTCGATCTCCGCCGACGGCTTCTCCGGCCGGGGAGAATGCGTCCCTTACCGGCGCTACGGCGAGACGGTGGAACAGGTCCTCGCTGACGTCCTTGCGGTCAGGCCCGCGATCGCTGCGGGCGCGAACCGGATCGAGATCCAGTCGCTGATGAAGCCTGGCGCGGCGCGCAACGCCGTCGACTGCGCACTTTGGGACCTGGAGGCCAAGCTGACTGGAACCCCGGTCGCCGAAAGGCTCGGCGTCGTGCCGCATCCGATCACGACGGCGTTCACACTGTCGCTCGCCGAACCGGATGCCATGGCCGCGGCGGCTGCGCAACATGCTCATCGGCCGCTGCTCAAGGTCAAGCTGGGGACGACTGACGACACGTCCAGGATGCGGGCGGTGCGGGAGGCAGCACCAGCAAGCCGCATCATCGTCGATGCCAACGAGGGATGGACGGAGCAGAACCTCGAGGAGCATCTCCACGTCGCCCAGGAGATGCGAATCGACCTGATCGAACAACCCCTGCCGGCGGGGGAAGATGCGTTGCTGGCACGGATCGAAAGGCTGGTACCCATCTGTGCCGACGAGAGCGTCCACGCCACCGCGGACCTTGCCGGCCTTCGCGACCGATACGATGCGGTGAACATCAAGCTCGACAAGACCGGGGGACTGACCGAGGCGCTGCACATGAAGGCGGAAGCCAGGCGGCTCGGTTTTGGGATCATGGTCGGCTGCATGGTCGGCACCTCGCTCGCAATGGCGCCGGCGGCACTGCTGGCGCAGGACGTCGACTATGCCGATCTCGACGGTCCGCTTCTGCTGGCCCGCGACCGGCAACCCGGTCTCGACTACGAGGGGTCGACGCTCTTTCCGCCGCCCTCGGCACTCTGGGGCTGAAGGCGCGCCGCCAATGCCAGCAGCAACAGGCCGAGCGCGGCGGTCAGGGCCATCGCCGGGTAACTCGCCACTCCGTAACTCCGGTAAAGGGCGCCGGAGAGAAATGTAGCCAATGCGAGGAAGGCGCCATTGTAGAAGAAATAGGTCCCTTGCATCGACGATTCCTGCTCCTCGCGGACGATCTCGACCAGCTTCTGCTGAACACCGATATGCAGGAAGGTGAAGGTGAAGGCGTGCGCCGACTGCAAAAGCAGATACCCCCAGAAACCGAGGGGCATGGGGAAGATCGCCCACCTTGCGACAGCGACAGCACAGCCCAGGCGCATCATGGTCCAGGGCGACAGGTGCCTTGCGATGAAGGCAGACGCAAAGAAGACTGCGATCTCGGCAATCACTGCCGTGCTCCAGAGGATGCCGATCTCCATGCCATCGAAGCCGACCTGCTGCCAGTGGATGGCGCCGAAGGCATAGAACATGGCGTGGCTTGCCTGCGCCACTGAGGCACCGATCATCAGCATGTGCAGGTCGAGCCTTCCCATCGCTCCCAGGCGCCAATTGCGCAGGCCCGCAGAAGGGCGCCGCTTACGGCCGATCCGGGGAGCAGCAAAGGCGGCCGCGATTGTCATCGCAAAGGCAAGGCAGGCGACGGTCGGAAGGACACCCCCGCCCCAGCTGCCGATGAGTTGCCCCATCAGCAGGCTCATGGCGACAAACCCGACCGATCCCCACACCCGCAGAGTGCCATACTGGAACCCCCAGCGCCGCACGCCGCTCACCGCGATCGAATCGACCACCGGGACATAGGCGGCGAAGAAGGCTGCCTGGAGCGCGTAGACGATGAGGACGGGCCAGAACCCGGTGACGGCAAACAGGGCAAGCGCCGTCAGGAAGGAGAGCATGCCTGACCACATCAGTACCTTCGACCGTTCCTGGAGGCGGTCGGCGATGGCCCCGACGATCGGAGCCGTGACAATGCGGACGATCATCGGGATCGCGAGGATCATGCCGATCTCGAACTCGCTGAACTTCAGCGTGTCGAGCCAGACCGGAAAATACGGGAGGATGATGCCGTTGACGCCGATCGGCGCCGCGAAGGCTAGCGCGCAGCGCAGTTGGAAGTGCCGAGGCGGCGGCTCGGTCGCAGTGCCAGTGATCACGGGAGCAACAGGGAATCAGGTCCGGGATCACGACCCTAGCACGCGGCCGCGTTCGAGCCTGTGGCAGAAAGGCAATGCCCGTTCAGAATGTCGCAAGCGTCAGGCGGCCTTCATGTCGTTGAGGATTTCCGCCGGTACGGGCGAAGCCGCCGGGACGGTATCGAGGCCGTGCCACCGGATCATCTCCATCGTCCCGTCCTGGTGCTCGGCCACAGCCGTGCAACTCTCCACCCAGTCGCCGGTGTTGATATAATGAATGCCGTCAATGTCCTCCATCACCGCATGATGGATGTGGCCGCAGATCACGCCGTCGACATTGTTGCGCCGCGCTTCGTCCGCCACCACGCGCTGGAACTCGCCGATGAAGTTGACGGCCTGCTTGACCTGCAGCTTTGCCCAGGCGGAGAAGGACCAGTAGGGCATGCCGAGCCGCCGGCGGATCGCGGACAGGCCGATGTTGATGACGATCGCCGCATCATAGGCCCAGTCACCGAGATAGGCGAGAAGCCGCGCATTGCGGACCACCACGTCAAATTCGTCGCCGTGCAGCACCAGGTAGCGCTTACCATCGCCCGCCTCGTGGATCACACGCTCGGCAACCTCGATGCCGCCGAAATGGCTGCCGGGGAAGTCGCGCAGGAACTCGTCGTGATTGCCGGGGATATATACGATCCGCGTTCCCTTGCGGGCCTTGCGGAGCAGCTTCTGCACCACATCGTTGCACCCCTGCGGCCAGTGCCAGCTCCGCTTCAGGCGCCAGCCATCGACAATGTCACCGACCAGGAGGATCGTGTCGGCCTCATGGTGGCGAAGGAAGTCGAGGAGCAGATCCGTCCGAGCCGCCTTGGAGCCGAGGTGGACGTCCGAGAGAAAGATGGTGCGGAAATGCCTTGCATTCGCCATCGCGGTCGATGTCCCCTGTCGTTGCAATCCGTGGCTCTCCCCTCAAAACCAGACTCGTGTTTCAGGAACATGACACCTCCCCGCGCCATCTCGCCCTCCTCCATGCCTGCGGAAATTACTGCTGTTCCGCCGCAACGTTTGTTGTAAGGAATGCCTCACAACGCATTGGACTAAAGACGAATCCGGAGGCGCCAGAGATGCAGGACGACGTAAAGGTGAACGGTACGAGCAAATCAGGCGACCTCGACGAGCAGGCCCTCTTCTTCCACCGTTACCCGCGCCCTGGCAAACTTGAGATCCAGCCGACCAAGCCGCTCGGCAACCAGCGCGACCTGGCGCTCGCCTATTCGCCCGGCGTCGCCGCCCCCTGCCTTGCCATCCGTGACGACCCGAACACCGCAGCCGACTATACGGCCCGAGCCAACCTCGTCGCCGTCATCTCGAACGGAACGGCGGTTCTCGGCCTCGGCAATATCGGCCCACTGGCGTCCAAGCCGGTGATGGAGGGCAAGGCCGTCCTCTTCAAGAAGTTCGCCGGCATCGACGTCTTCGACATCGAGATCGATGCCAACGAGATCGACCGCATGGTCTCGACCATCTCGGCGCTCGAGCCGACCTTCGGCGGCATCAACCTCGAGGACATCAAGTCGCCGGAGTGTTTCGAGGTCGAACGCCAGCTTCGCGAGAAGATGAACATCCCGGTCTTCCACGATGACCAGCATGGCACGGCGATCATCGTCGCCGCGGCCATCCTGAACGGCCTGGAACTTGCCGGCAAGAACATCGCTGAGGTGAAGATCGTCGCCTCCGGTGCCGGCGCGGCCGCCCTCGCCTGCCTCAACCTGCTCGTCTCGCTCGGCGCCCGCAAGGAAAACATCTGGGTCCACGACATCGAAGGCCTCGTCTATCTCGGCCGCGAGACGCTGATGGACCAGTGGAAGGCGATCTATTGCCAGGAGAGCGATAAGCGTAGTCTTCACGAAAGCATCGAAGGTGCCGACGTGTTCCTCGGCCTCTCCGCCGCCGGCGTCCTGAAGCCGGAGCTCTTGGCCAAGATGGCCGACAAGCCGCTCATCATGGCGCTCGCCAACCCGACGCCGGAGATCATGCCGCAGCTCGCACGTCAAGCACGTCCTGATGCGATGATCTGCACAGGGCGCTCAGATTTCCCGAACCAGGTGAACAACGTCATCTGCTTCCCCTATATTTTCAGGGGAGCGCTCGACTGCGGCGCCCGCACCATCAACGAGGAGATGAAGATGGCCGCCGTGCAGGCCATTGCCGCGCTGGCGCGCGAGGAAGTCTCGGACGTCGCGGCCCGCGCCTATAGCGGCGAGACCCCCGTCTTCGGCCCCGACTATCTCATCCCCTCGCCCTTCGACCCGCGTCTCATCCTGCGCATCGCGCCGGCCGTCGCGAAGGCCGCGGCGGAAACGGGCGTTGCCTCGCGGCCGATCCAGGATTTCGACGCCTATCTCGACCAGTTGAACCGCTTCGTGTGGCGCTCCGGTTTCGTCATGAAGCCGATCTTCAGCGCCGCAAAGAGCGCCGAGAAGAACCGTGTCATCTTCGCCGAGGGCGAGGATGAGCGCGTGCTGCGCGCCGCGCAGGTTCTGCTGGAAGATCGGACCGCGCGGCCGATCCTGATCGGTCGCCCGAGCGTTATCGAGGCGCGCCTGAAACGCTTCGGCATCCGCATCCGCCCGAACGTCGATTTCGAGGTCGTCAACCCGGAAGACGATCCGCGCTACCGCGACTATGTCGACGACTACTTCTCTCTCGTGGGTCGCGCGGGGGTCAATCCGGAAGCCGCCCGTACCGTCGTCCGCACCAACACGACCGTGATCGGTGCCCTTGCCGTTCGTCGTGGCGAGGCTGACGCGCTCATCTGCGGTGTCGAAGGTCGCTTCGACAAGCACCTGCGTGACGTCAACCAGATCATCGGCAAGCGCACGGGCGTTCACGCCTTTTCCGGCATGAGCCTGCTGATCTCCCAGCGCGGCGCTATCTTCTTCACCGACACCTTCGTCACCTACAATCCGTCCGCCGCGGAGATCGCCGAAATGACGATCCTGGCTGCGCAGGAAATCCGCCGCTTCGGGATTACGCCGAAAGCGGCGCTGATCAGCCATTCCAATTTCGGCTCACGCCATTCCGAAAGTGCGGCGAAGATGCGAGAGGCCCTGGCTCTCCTTCGTGAGCAGGCGCCGGAACTGGAAGTGGATGGCGAGATGCAGGGAGGATCGGCGCTGTCGGAGCCGCTGCGCAAGCGCGCCATGCCGGACAGCACCCTCACCGGTGAAGCGAATCTCCTCGTTTTCCCCAATCTCGATGCGGCCAACATCTCGCTCGGGATCGTCAGGACCATGATGGATGCGCTGCATGTCGGCCCCATCCTCCTCGGCACTGCCTTGCCCGCGCATATCCTGTCGACATCCGTCACCTCGCGCGGGGTCGTCAACATGGCAGCGCTGGCGGTGGTTGAAGCCTCGCAGAGCTGACCGGCCCCTGTTATAACAATCTCAACCGGCGATGTGGATGATCGCCGGGAGAGATTGCTTCGACAGGAGGAGGCATGTTCCTTCGCCTTACCATCACAGCCGCACTGCTGTTCGTTCCGCTGACGGCGACGGCCGAGACGCCGGATATCTGCCGGACGCTGCAGAGGCGGCTTGCGACGCTGCCGCAAGTGATCGGAAGCACGGCGGAGGTTCGTCGGCACGCTGAGGCGCTGCGCTATCATGATGACGAAATCCGTCACTTGCGGACGGAAATGCGGCGCGCGCGCTGCGGTGGCAGCATCGTTACGTTCGGCCGGCAGAACGACCTCTGCGCCGACCTCGCGGGCGCTCTGCGGGAGATGGAGACGGCGCGGAATGCCATCGCAGCACAGCGGTCGGCGGCTCAACGCATCCTGCGCCCGAGCGGAGAGCGTAACGCCATTCTCGCGGCGCTGCAGGAAAACCGCTGTCAGGCTGACGCAGTCCCGGAGCCGGTCCCCGTTGCCGTTGACCCTGCCCCTTCCATCCGGGACGAGGGAGAAGTCAGACCCTATTCCAGCATCACGACCCTGTCCCCCGACGCCGGACGCACTCCCTCGCCGGCCGCCGAGGCGATCGCGGCGCCCCCGCCCCCCGAGCGGCCCTATGACGCGTCGAAGCCGGTGCGAACGGTAGGCCCGGTGTTTCTTCCCGACGACGATCGGATCGACCTCGCCAATCCCGCAAAGGACGGGGCCCAGCCGAGGCAATGACGCGGGCCACTCAGGCTGACGTGTTGACGGGAAAATAGCGGACATAGGCGAAGGCACTGCCATCCGGCGACCAGTTGGGGGAGTTCATCGTCCCCTGTCCGCCAAAGAGCTCGAACAGGGTTTCGGCATCGCCGCCAGCGGCATCCATCATCCGGATCCGGACCGGCTTATCCCGCGGATGGTCGAAAACCTCCGGCTCGTAGGAGAGGAAAATGATCCTGTCACCGTCCGGTGACGGATGCGGAAACCAGTCGCCATAGGCGCTCTCGGTGATCCTCTCGGCCGCGCCTCCCTCAGCCGGCACCCGCCAGATTTGCATCAGGCCGCTGCGGCTGGAGTTGAAGTAGATCCAGCGACCATCCAGCGAATAGTCTGGCCCGTCATCGCGCCCTTCGCCGAAGGTCAGCCGGCACTCTTCCCCGCCTTCCATGTCGATCGTGTAGATGTCGAAGAGGTCGTCCCTGATCCCGCAATAGGCGAATTTCCGTCCGTCAGGCGACCAGCCATGCCAGTAGGAGGGAAGGTTTCGTGTCACCAGCCGCGGCTCGCCCCCGGCAGCCGGGAGCACGTAGATGGCCGACTGTCCGAACTCGGCCTTGTCAGAGATTGCGATCAACGAACCGTCCGGGGAGATGCCGTGATCGTTGTTGCACTGTCGGGCGAAGCCGGTGTCGACCAGTTGCGGGCGCATGCTGCCATCGATCGGCAGCCTGTAGATCAGTCCCTCGCTGTTGAACAGCAGGTAGCGCCCGCAGGGCGACCAGTTCGGCGCTTCGAACAGCGCCTCCGTCTGCCAGACCACACGGCTCTGGCCGGCAGCGAGGTCAAACGTCTCGATGGAGCTGCGAAGCATCTACCGGTCCCGGAAACGGTTGGTGATCGGGTAGCGCCGGTCACGGCCGAAGTTCTTCTTCGTGATCTTGACGCCGGGCGCCGATTGCCGCCGCTTGTATTCCGCAAGATAAAGCAGGTGCTCCACCCGGTGCACGGTCGCCAGATCATGGCCGCGCGCGACGATCTCCTCCACCGACATTTCCTGCTCCACCAGGCATTCCAGGATATCGTCGAGCACCGGATAGGGTGGCAAGGAATCCTGGTCGGTCTGATTGGGCCGCAATTCCGCTGACGGTGCCTTGGCGATGATGTTCTGCGGGATGACGATACCCGTTGGCCCGAGCACGTTCGGCGGCATGTGCTTGTTGCGCCAGTCGGCGATCGCATAGACCTGCATCTTGTAGAGGTCCTTGATCGGGTTGAAGCCACCGTTCATGTCGCCGTAAAGCGTCGCATAACCGACCGACATTTCCGATTTGTTGCCGGTCGTCACCACCATGGAGCCGAACTTGTTGGAGATTGCCATGAGGATCGTGCCGCGGGTCCGGCTCTGGAGGTTCTCCTCGGTGATCCCCTCGTCCGTTCCCTCGAAGAGTTCCGCGAGCGACGACAGGAAGCCCTCGACCGGCTCGGCGATCGGCACGATGTCATAGCGCGTCCCGAGCGCCTTGGCGCAGTCGGCGGCATCCTTCAGCGACTCGTCGGATGTGTAGCGATAGGGCAGCATGACGCAGCGCACCCGCTCCTCGCCCAGCGCATCGACGGCAATCGCCGCGCAGACGGCAGAATCGATGCCGCCAGAAAGGCCGAGTACCACGGACTTGAAACCGTTCTTGTTGACATAGTCCCGGAAGCCGAGGACGCAGGCGCGATAGTCCGCTTCCTCCTTTTCCGGCAGGCGTGCCATCGGACCGTTCGTACAGCGCCAGCCATCCGGCCCGCCGCGCCAGTCGGTGACGGTGATCGCAGCTTCGAACTGGCTCATCTGGAATGCCAGCGTCCGGTCGGCATTGAACCCGAAGCTCGCACCGTCGAAGACGAGTTCGTCCTGGCCGCCCAGCTGGTTGGCGTAGATCATCGGCAGCCCGGTCTCGATCACCTGCTTCAGCACCACCTGGTGGCGAACGTCCACCTTGCCGCGATAGTAGGGCGAACCATTCGGTGACAGCAGGATCTCAGCCCCGCTCTCGGCAAGCGTCTCGCAGACGCCGAGATCGCCCCAGATATCCTCGCAGATCGGAATGCCGAGGCGGATGCCGCGGAAGTTTACCGGCCCCGGCATCTCCCCAGCTTCGAACACCCGCTTCTCGTCGAACTCGCCATAGTTCGGCAGGTCAACCTTGTCGCGAACGGCGAGGATCCTGCCCTCGTCCAGCACCGCGATAGAATTATGTCGCCCGCGCTCTCCCTGCCGCGGGAAACCCATGACAACGCCCGGTCCTCCATCGGCCGTGTCCGCAGCCAGCGCCTCGACCGCCTGAAGGCAGGCTTTGAGGAAGGCGGGCTTCAGAACCAGGTCCTCGGGCGGATAGCCGGAGATGAAGAGCTCGGTGAAAATCACCAGGTCGGCGCCCTCGCGCGCGGCTTCGGCCCTTGCCTCGCGTGCCTTTGCAAGGTTCTGGACCACGTCTCCCACGGTCGGGTTGATCTGGGCGATGGCGATCCGCATGGCGCGGGTTTCGGGATTTTTCTGGGTCATGTGCGAGATCTACCGCAGCCTCGGAAACTGAGCAACGGCGACGCCCGGCCGATCGTCGCAGACCCCATGCAACCTTGTCGTCTTCAACGGGTTCACCTCCCGTTCATGACAGTTATGTGACGGCTTCATGACAGGACTTAGCATGGAGTACGACTGTGGCCGAAGCCGCCGAGCATGGAGATCTGCCGAGAAAAAATATTGGCCGCGTCTCGCCCGCGCTTCATCATGGCGCGATCATTCTCCTTCTCCTGATGCTGTCTGTCGCGCTTGTGGCAGGAGTCGAATCGCTGGCCGGGCGGCCCCTTCACAGGATTCCGCAGTTCCTTTTTTCGATGCCTGGGCTGACGACAGTCGCCGGCATCTTCATGATCGCGCTGGGCCTCGACGTGCTGATGGGTCGCGCCTTCCGTTCCATGCTTCTCATTGCTCCCGCCGCACTCGCGCTCGCTTTCCTCTCCGGTGAAAAGCAGCAATATCTTTCCGATCCGCTTTATCCGTCCGACCTCCTCTTTGCCCGCCAGATCAAGGAACTCCTGCCGGTCATGGCGAGCGCCCAGCCGCTGATGGCTGTTACGCTAGGCCTCGTGACAGTCCTGGTGCTGGCACTCGTTGTTTACTGCGGCTTCTTCGCCTGGAACCGCTTTCCGAAGCTCTCCTCCCGCGCGCGCATGTTTCGCCTGGTCTTCTCTCTGCCGTTCCTCGTCGGCTTTACGCCCATGATGGAATATACCGACCATTCCTGGCTGCGCGACCGGCTGAAGATCCGGCCGATGATGTGGGACCAGGCTGCAAACTACAGGCATAACGGCTTCCTCGTCGCATTTGCCTTCAATGCGCCCATGTCGAAGGTTTCGGCTCCGAAAGGATACGACGCAGCGGCGATCGCACAGGTGGAGGTTGACCGGGACGTCATTCCCGCCTCCCCGGTGGCAGACCGGAGCCAGCCTGCGGACGTCATCGTGGTCATGAGCGAATCGCTCTGGGATCCGACGAGGATGCCGGGGGTGGAGTTCATGGCCGATCCGATGCCGACCATTCGCCAAAATCAGGCCGGCAATGTCTTCTCCCCGGAATTTGGCGGGATGACTGCCAATGTCGAGTTCGAGGCACTGACGGGCTTCTCGAACGCCTTCCTCCCCTATGGCAGCATCCCCTACCAGCAATATATCCGCCGCCCGCTTCCGTCGCTTGCGAGGTTCCTCCGCGACAAGGGCTACGAAGCGGTCGCCCTTCACCCCTTCGAGGGCTGGTTCTGGAATCGTGAGAATGTCTACCGGCATCTCGGCTTCGATCGTTTCCTGGCGCAGGACGCGCTTCCGGAGCTGGAAAAGCGCGGCCGCTTCGCGTCCGACGAAGCCCTGATCGACCAGATCATGCGTATCGGTGACGAAAGCGTCGGGCCGCTCTTCCTGTTTGCGGTCACCCTTCAGGGACACGGCCCCTATGAAGCGACACGCTATCCTTCCGAAAATGTCGAACTTGCCAGCACCCTCTCGGCCGCAGCGACGCAGCAGGTGGGCACTTTTGCCGAGGGTGTCCGGGAAGCGGATTCAAGCCTGACACGGCTGATGGAGTGGGCGAAGACGCGGCCACGCGAGACCATCATCGTCCTTTTCGGCGATCATCTTCCGCCGCTCGGGAAAGCCTTCGTCGAAAGCGGCTATATGCAGGATGCCGTCGCCGCCCGACGCGCGCCTCTGCCGGTTATGCTCAAGGAACACGAGACGCCGCTGATCGTCTGGTCGTCGAAGACGGGGCCGAGAAAAGACCTCGGGACGATCAGTCCCGCGCTTCTCCCCCACCAGATCGTAACGTCCGCCGGTCTGAGCGATCCCTTCTACACCGGCTTCCTCGGAAAGATCGCCGCGCACTACTCGGTGATCGACCGCTACATGCTGGTGGATGCCGAGGGTTCGGCTCACCCCGGCTGGCAGGATGGACGGAAGGCAGCACCGCCTCCCCTCCAGGAATACCGGCTGCTGCAACACGACATGATCTTCGGCGACCAATTCTCGCGCGAACGCTTCTTCCCCGGCCTTCAAGGCGAAGAAGCGGAGACGGGCGAGCCCGTGGCCGCCCTGCCTCAGTCGCCCCGGCTGCCGGGATAGCGCGGAAGGCTGTCATCCGGCAGGTCATAGAAATCGGCCTTGTCATCACAGAAGATGTGGCAGCCCATGGTCAGGCTGCTCGGCTGGTCGAAGGCGCCGGCGAGAACAGAGATATCGTCAGCATCATCCTCTTGCCAGAACAATGCCGAGCCGCAGGTCGCGCAAAACCCACGCCGAGCCTGGTTGCTTGCGCGATACCACCGCACGCCGTCTTCTCCGTCGATCCTGATGTTGGTAACCCTCAGCCTGGTGGCCGCGTAGTAGAGGCCGGTCTGGCGTCTACATTGCGAGCAGTGACATGCGGTCACGTCCTCCAGCGGTCCTGTTGTCACGAATGACACCGTCCCGCACAGGCAGCGTCCACTGTTCTTCACCATCATATTCTTCCTCCCTGCGTTGAAGGAGTAGATGACGGCCATCCCGTTCTCAAACGCATTCCGTTGACGGTAAGCATCAGCGAGACGCGAAAAAACCGCCGGAACGCTCCGGCGGCTTTTCAATTCGAGTCACTGTACGCTTACTGGTTGGACGCGACCGGCTTCACCAGCGGCGTGATCCGGCGGATCGTGACGCGGCGGTTCTCCTGCTCCGCAGCTTCGGTCCTGATCTTCAGGTAGCGTTCGCCATAGCCCTGCGTGGTCAGGTTCTCCGGCGGGATGCCGAATGCATCCGTAAGGACCACGGCGACCGAGTCGGCACGCTCATCGGACAGGATGAGGTTGCTTTCATCCGACCCGACTGCATCCGTGTGTCCCTCGATGAGGAAGGTCTCGGCCGGGTTGTCGTCGAGGATCTTCTTCATCGCATCGGCGACCTTGCGGAGCGACGTTGCCTGGTTCATCGGGATTTCGGCGCTACCCGTAGCAAACTTGATCGTGTCGAGGTCGATCCGGCGGGCCTTGTCGCGGATACGGGCGGAGTAGCGAACCTCGTCGATCGAATAGACGCGCTCGACGCGCTCTACCGGTGGCAGCTCCAGGAACTCGTAATAGTCCCGGTCCGGATCGCTGGAGGTGTCGATGATGTATTCGCTGACCGGCACCGTCAGGCGCATCGGCGGCAGTTCCCGGCCGGGATCGCGCCACACATACTCCTCTTCCTCATAGAGTTCGGGAGCGTAGTAGAGCACGTATTCCTCGCCATCGATGATGCGCGAACGCTGGACGACGACGCCATAGCTGTTGCGGATCGTCACCACCTGTACGCCGCCGGGACGTTCTACCACTTCACGATAGCGCTCGCCGGGCAGGCGCTCGTAATAGACTTCGCCTCCGTCCCGATAGAAGCGGCGGGAGTCATCGCTGCGAACGATGGTGCGGTTGTCGATCGAGATGATTACGCGCAGATCGTCGTCGTCACGGTCGCGGCGATCGCGACGGTCCCCGTCGCGCCGACCGTCTCCATCCCGATAGGTCCAGCCATCAATCCGACGATATTCCGGTGCGCTCTCGATGCGTTCGCCCTCAACGGAGGTGATCGCACGCATCTCCACCGTGCCGCGCTGCTGCAGCGGTGCTTGCGCCTCGGCGTCGGACGTCGGAGCGGCAACCGGCTCCGCCGACTGCGCCTGTACCGGGGCCTGTGCGTCGGCAGCCGGAGCCTCCGTCGTCGTGGTCGTCGTCGTGGTGGTGGTTGCGGTTTCCTTCTGGCTGTCGAGGATGGCAGCACCATTCTCAACCGGCAGCACTACGGTCTCGCCCTCTTCAGCCGCGGACGGATCCTCGGCCAGTTGCTGGGCGCGCTCGACCTGCTCGGGCGTCGTTGCGACCGCAGGCTCGGTAGTCTGGGCAGCCGGGTCAGCGGTCGGAGCTGCTGCCGCATCGGCATCGGTCGTACCCTCCTCGGCTGGCGCAGGCGCTTCGCCGGTGGCAGGTGTCTCAGCGCTCGGTGCGGTGGCGTCGGCTGGCTGTTCTTCGGCTGGAGCCTCTTCAGCAGACGGCGCCTCCGCTGGAGCTTCTTCCGTCGGAGCGGCGTCCGTGGCAGGCGCCTCTTCCGAACTCGGAGCCGGCTCAGCAGGCGCCTCTTCCGCCGCAGGGCTTTCGCTCGTAGCCGGCGCGCTTTCTTCCGCCGGAGCTTCCTCGGCTGGCTGCTCTTCGGGCTGCGGCGCTGTCACAGCAGCCGGTGCTTCCTCAGCAGCCGGTGCCTCCGGTTCCGGTGCAGGCGTAGCTTCGGGAGCCTCGGCTTCCGGCTCTGCAGGAGCTTCGGGCTCTGGTGCCGGTTCAGGTGCTGGCTCGGGTTCCGGTTCAGGGGCTACTTCGGGCTCTGGTTCTGGTTCCGGTTCTGGTTCCGGCTGCACTTCAGCCGGTGCTTCCTGTTGTGCCTCCGGCGCTGGTTCTGGTGCGGGCTCGGCAGGTGGCTCCTCGGCGGGCGGCTCTTCGGCCGGAGGCTCCTCGGCAGGCGCCTCCTCCTGAGGCTGTTCCTCTTCCGGCGCCGGGGTTCCGTCGGGCAGGATCAATCTCTGTTGAACCTTGATGACGTCGCCTTCCGCCTCAGCGCTCAGAGGTGCCTTCAGCATCACGGCACCGACCGGCTGCATCATCAGCGGCAGCGACACGAGCGGCGCTGCAACGCTGGCGAACAGTCTGGATTTGATGGACATCGAATTCTCCTCGACTTGGGATTGTCGTCCCTTCTTCACGCGTCCTTATGCCGGACGTCGTACGCAATGGTGCGGGCGCTCAACGAGGCGTCACGCGTTTTGTTCCCTGAGCTTGCCGTCACCGGGCTGAACCTCCGGTGAATGGTCACCGGATTCGCTTCGAGCTTCGCGTTGCTGGCCGGATGTGATGGACCTGCACGTAAAATGCCGTTGCAATTCCCGTGCAGCCGGTATCTAAAAATCTGCAGCCGGAGTGAGAACTCCGCTTCTGGTGCGGATAAGAGCAATCCAACAACCGCGCCGGCCGCCAACAGAGAGGATCATCATGCGTATCGCACCACATTTGCTTGCTGCCGCGTCGATTGCAGCATTCGCCCTTTTCGCCGGTTCTGCCTCGGCCCAGGAAAAGATCGTCATCGCGTCCGAGGGAGCCTATCCGCCCTTCAACAGCCTTGAGACCGACGGAACACTGACCGGCTTCGATATCGACATCGCCAAGGCTCTGTGTGAGGAAATGAAGGCGGAGTGCGAGCTCGTGACCAATGACTGGGACGGCATGATCCCGGCTCTGCAGGCCAAGAAGTTCGACGCCATCATCGCCTCGATGTCGATCACGCCGGAGAGGCTCCAGCAGGTCGACTTCTCGAAGAAATACTACAACACGGGGCCGGCGATCGCGGTCCCGAAGGACACCGACATCACCGATCTGGAAGGCCTCAAGGGCAAGACGCTCGGCGCCCAGACTTCGACCACCCATGCGAACTACGCCGAAAAGCACATGCCGGACTCCGACCTGAAGCTCTATCCGACGGCTGACGAGTACAAGCTCGACATCCAGAACGGCCGGATCGATGCGGTGATCGACGATGTGGTCGTGCTCTCGGAATGGGTGAAGTCCGAGGACGGCGCTTGCTGCAAGATCCTGACGCCGCTGACGCCTGACGTCGAGATCAACGGCGAAGGCGCCGGCATCGCCGTCCGCAAGGGCGATCCGCTGGCGGACAAGTTCACCGCAGCCATCGCCGCGATCCGCGAGAACGGCAAGTACAAGGAAATCAACGACAAGTACTTCGATTTCGACGTCTACGGCGACTGAGGCATTCTCCAACCGTAAAGATCGGCGGATGGGTTGCCCTTCCGCCGATTTTCTTTTTTAACAGAACAACGATAACAAGCGGCCAAGCCGCAAGGGGAAAGCAGTTTATGAGCGGATGGCTCTCCGCCCTCGCCACGGCGCTGGATCCGCTCTGCGGGCCGGTCGGCATCTTCACGCTCCTGGCTGGCGACGGCCTTGTCAGTTGCGGAGCAAGTGGCTGGGGCGACGAGATCGCCTTCGGCGTCAAGGTGACGGTCACTCTCGCGATAGCCACGCTTCCCATCGGCCTCCTGCTCGGTTTCCTGATCGCGCTCGCGGCGCAATCCGAAGACAAGTTGCTGCGCGCCGCAGTCGGCATATACACGACGATCTTCCGCGGCCTTCCCGAACTGCTGACACTCTTCATCGTCTATTACGGCTTGCAATTGCTGATCCAGTCCATCCTCGGCTGGATGGGCATCGAGCAGCGCATCGAGATCAACGCCTTCCTTGCCGGCATGATCGCGCTGGCCGTGGTGTTTTCCTCATACGCGTCGGAAGTGCTTCTTTCGGCATTCCGCGCCATTCCGAGGGGCCAGTACGAGGCGGGCGACGCGCTCGGCCTGCACCGGTCGAGGACGATGGTGCTGGTGATCCTTCCGCAGCTCATCCGCATCGCCCTGCCGGGCCTCGGCAATCTCTGGATGATCCTCCTGAAGGACACCGCCTATGTCTCGATCATCGGCCTGTCGGACATCGTCCGCCAGACCAGTGTTGCCGCCCGGGTCAGCAAGGAAGCCTTCTTCTTCTATTTCCTGGCCTGCCTGCTCTATCTCGCGCTGGCGATCATCTCCTCCTTTGGCCTCAGCTTCATCGAGCGCTGGTCCCGCCGCGGCGAGGTTCGCCGATGACCTACGCCCAGGAGCTCATTGCCGCGCGCCCGGCGCCGCCAGCCCCCCGCAAGCCTCTTACGGCGACGCGCATTCTTGCCCTCGTGATCCTCGCTCTCTGGGCCGCCCTCGCCCTCGCCATGCTGGCACTGGTGGTGACGGGCTGGGACGAGGCGAAGTTCCTCCGCTACGGCCCACGTTATCTTTCCGGTCTCTGGACGACGGTAACGCTGGTCGGCCAGGCGGTTATTCTCGGCGCCATCCTCTCTCTGCCGCTCGCCTTTGCGCGGATGTCGAACAATCGCGTCATCGGCGCCATCGCCTATTCCTATGTCTATGTCTTCCGCGGCACCCCGCTGCTGGCCCAACTCTTCCTCATCTATTACGGCCTCGGCAGCTTCCGGCCGCAACTGGAAGCCGTCGGCCTCTGGTGGTTCTTCCGCGAGGCCTGGTATTGCGGGCTCCTGTCGCTTACCCTCAACACCGCTGCCTACCAGGCGGAAATCCTGCGCGGCGCAATCGAGAGCGTACCCCGCGGTCAGCATGAAGGAGCGGCGGCACTCGGGCTTTCGAAGAGTGTGGCGCTCCGCAAGATCATCCTGCCGCAGGCGCTGATCGTCGCGCTTCGACCCTACGGGAACGAGATCATCCTGCTGATCAAGGGCTCGGCCGTCGTCGCCATCGTCACGGTCTACGACCTGATGGGAGAAACCCGCTACGCCTTCTCGCGGACGTTCGACTACCAGACCTATCTCTGGGCGGCGATCTTCTATCTCGCCATCGTCGAGACGCTCCGGCACATATGGGCCTGGCTGGAGGCCCGCCTCACCCGTCACCTGAAGCGATAGCTTCCCGGAACTTGCGGGGGCAAAGCTTCTAGCGACGCACCCCTAAAGACTTCGTTAACCGCACCATGTTCCCCTGTGGATGACGCTACTGCGTCGTCAACCCAGAGCGGGAACGAACATGAACGCGGAAATGGAAATGATGCTGAAGGGCTACGGCCTGACGACCGCCCAGATCTTCTATCGCATGCCCGATCATCCCACCCTCCTCCAGAGCTATGTCTGGCAGAACTACGACCTCGCGCCCGACTTCCCGGAGATGAAGGGCTTTCTGAAGTTTTGGGAGGAGAAGCTGGATGGCCCGCTGCACTCGGTGCGTTACGTCCATCGGAAGATGATTTCGGCCAGCGAATGGCGCGCGCTCCAGGGCGAGTTCATCCTGCATTAGGGCTGCGCCCTCAGACATGCACTTCGCCGTGGGCGAGTTCGCCGTCGTCGGAGGCATGGTGAAGCGATGCATAGAATACGAAGGCATAGAAGCAGCCCACGACCGCGATGACGCTCCAGCCGGGAAACGGGCCGAAAGCCGCGTTCGCCACCGCATCGCGCCACGAGAAAACGACATCTGCTTCCGTCTCGTCCGGAAGCAGCTTCGGCGTGGAGATCTTCAGCATCCAGGCCAGGAGCAGGATCAGGTACATCCAGCAGTAGTTTCGCCTGATCCGACGAAAGAGCGCGTCTCGGTAGCTGACCAGGAAGCATGGTGTCCGCAGGCTTTTTGCGATCGCCTCCGCCCAATCCGGCTTGAGGTCCGCCTGCGGAAAGAGCGCCTGCGCGAAATAGTGCCGCTCCAGCTTTCTCACCCGCGCCCGGTATACGTCGAAGAACCGGTAGCGCCGCGCCTCGATCAGCAACAGAAGCGATACCAGCAGCATGCCGAAGAGAACGACGCCATGGTGGGCGGTCGGCGTCGACAGCGATACCGACAGCAGCGCGGCCACGACGGTGATTGCCCAGTTGGTCGTCCGGTCGATGCGGTCGCGCCAGCTCGTCATCCGCCCCATCTCGCCGCGATAGTAGTGGATGATCATGTTGGCCTTCTCGGCCGAGGTGATCGGCAACGAGGGCGCTCGCCGCTCTATGTTCTCCTCCAGGGCCGTCTGGACCGGATTGACTGACATCGTCCTTCTCCCACTCGCGTCGCCTGCGAGCCGTTCCGAAGGAATGAACGATCCTGCTGCGGTCTGCGTTCCGCAGCGATTGCCAAAGGTCCCTATCCCGCCTAAAGCGGGCGGCAACGACGGAGAAAACCGATGAAGAAGATCGACGAGGAAGCGCTGGCCGAAGCCTATAACCGGGCCCTTGGGCTGGAAAAGGCCGGCGACGTCGAAGCGGCCGTCGCCGCTTACCAGGAAGTTCTAGCCATCGATCCGGAAGACCATGGTGGGGCCGCGGTGCGCATCGCCGCACTCGGCCGGGGCGAGGCTCCGCCGAAGGCTCCCGACGCCTACGTGGAGACGCTCTTCGACCAACATGCCGAAAGCTTCGAGGACATTCTCGTCGAGCAACTCGGCTATGCGGTCCCTGTCCTTGTTCGCCAACGCCTCCAGGAACTCAACCTTGGCCCCTTCAAGCGCATGCTCGATCTCGGCTGCGGCACTGGCCTGACCGGCGGAACTCTGCGCGACATGGTGGACGATATCACCGGCATCGACATCTCGGAGAACATGGTCGAGATCGCCCACGAGAAGGATCTCTACGAAACGCTCTATGTCGCCGAGGTGGAGGATTTTCTCGAAGACAATGACGACGAGCCCTTCGACCTGATCACCGCGACCGATGTCCTGCCCTATCTGGGCGCGCTCGAGCCGCTCTTCTTCGGCGCTGCCGAAAACATGGTCCCCGGCGGCATCTTCATCTTCTCGTCAGAAACCCTCCCGGCGTCTGACGGGCGAAGCTACATCGTCGGCCCGCACCAGCGCTTCCTGCATTCCGAGGCGTATATCCGGACACGTCTGGCCGAAACCGGATTCGATCTCGTCGAGATTACCGAGATCAATGTCCGGATGCAGGACGGACAACCCAGCCCGGGCCACCTGGTCATCGCCAGGCTCAGAGGATAGGGTCTCCGCCGGGAGGACCCCATGACGCCACAGCGCTACCTTCTCGCCCAGGCCTACAACAATGCCTGGGCCAATCACCGGCTGTTGAACGCCTGCCGGATGCTGTCACCGGAGGAACTCGCCGCACCGCGGACGGGCTTCTTTCCTTCCATCATCCACACGCTCAACCACATTCTCACGGTCGACTGGCTCTACATCAGCGCGCTGGAAGGCCAATGTATTGGGGTCGCCGCCTTCGACCCGGAGATTCCCTTTCCCCGCATTCTCGACCTCGAACGCGAGCAGCGGGCCGCCGATCGCAGGCTGATCGACCACTGTCGCCAGCTTGATCGCGATACGCTCGCAGCCGAGGTGCATATACCGCGGGAAAGCCATGTCCAGGTCGAGCGGGCGGACCGCATCCTGCTGCACCTCTTCCAGCACCAGATCCATCACCGGGGTCAGGTGCATGCCATGATGTCGGGCACTTCCGTCCGGCCGCCCCAGCTCGATGAATTCTTTCCCGCCGATCCGGCCGAGCAGGCATTGCGCCGGCAGGATTTTGCCGAACTCGGCTTCACCGAAGACCTCATCTGGAATTGACCATGCTCTATTTCGTCCTCAAGTCACTCCACATCATCTCCGACATCGTCTGGGTCGGCGGGATGCTGGTCAACGCCTTCGTCATCGCCATGGTACCGCCGACGATCCGGACCGGCGTCATCGCCGCCGTCCGCCCGTTCGACCGCAGGATCACGACGGTCGCCGAGGGCGGTGCATGGCTCTTCGGCATCATCCTGGCCATCTGGTACGGCTGGTACGCGACCGGCTGGTTCGGCTTCAAGTTCCTCATCGTCGTGATGCTGTCGGCACTGCACGGCATGCAGGCGGCCTGGCTGCGGCGTATGGAAGCCGATCCGCATCTCGATCCCCCTGCCTTCGTGCGGGTAGGGATGCCGATCGTACTCGTGTCCGTCGTCGCGATCGTGCTTCTGGCGGTCGTCAAGCCGTTCTAGCCATTGAGGCTCTGCGGGGTTTCCGCTACGTCTCAAGGATCAACCAGTTGAGGAGGACGACATGGCGAAGGTGGCATTCATCGGTCTGGGCGTAATGGG
Organism: Pseudorhizobium flavum; assembly: GCF_902502825.2. Next base: position 1,737,258 of record NZ_LR723670.1, on the reverse strand, counting down.
TTTCCCGATGGCCGGGCATCTCAAGGAAAAGGGCGGCCACGACGTCACTGTCTACAACCGCACCGCTGCCAAGGCGGAGGAATGGGCGAAGAAACATGGTGGGCGCTCCGCCGCCACTCCCGCCGAAGCCGCCAGGGACGCCGACTTCGTCTTCACCTGCGTCGGCAATGATGATGACCTCCGCTCCGTCACGCTCGGAGACACCGGCGCCACTGCCGGCATGAAGGCTGGCGCCATTCTGATCGATAATACCACTGCCAGCGCCGAAGTCGCCCGCGAGCTTGCCAACGCCGCCAAGGCCAAGGGCGTCGACTTCATCGACGCACCCGTCTCCGGCGGCCAGGCAGGCGCGGAGAATGGCGTCCTCACGGTCATGTGCGGCGGCGACCAGGCCGTGTTCGATCGCGCCAAGCCGGTGATCGAGGCCTATGCCCGCATGGTCGGACTGATGGGGCCGGTCGGGGCCGGCCAGCTCACCAAGATGATCAACCAGATCTGCATTGCCGGGCTCGTCCAGGGCCTTGCGGAGGGGATCCACTTCGGCAAGAAGGCCGGCCTGGACATCGAGAAGGTCGTCGACGTCATCTCCAAGGGCGCGGCGGGCTCCTGGCAGATGGAGAACCGGCACAAGACAATGAATCAGGGCAAGTACGACTTCGGCTTTGCCGTCGACTGGATGCGCAAGGACCTTGGTATCGTCCTCGCGGAAGCCCGTCGCAACGGCGCCAAGCTGCCAGTCACCGCCCTCGTCGACCAGTTCTACGGCGACGTCCAGTCCATGGGTGGAAACCGGTGGGACACGTCGTCGCTTCTCGCGCGTCTGGAAAAATGACCCTTACGCCATCCTCATCCGCCGAGGAGATCGTTGCGCATCTGAAATCGCTGCGCAACGAGGCCAATATTGCCAGCATGGCCCGCTACGGGATCGACACCTCGACAGCGCTCGGGATCACGACCCCGCAGATGCAGGCGGTCGGCCGGCAGGTGAAACGAAATCACGAACGTGCTCTCGAGCTCTGGCGGACTGGTCTGCGCGACGCCCGAATGGCTGCAATCCTCACCGCCGACCCTGCCCGGCTGACGAAGGAAGACGCATGGGCCTGGGCGGGCGACTTCAACTCCTGGGAAATCGTCGACACTGCGGCCGACCTCTTCACGCAGACGACGTTCTGGCGGGAACTGATTCCCGAGTTCGCCGCGGACAGTCGCGAATATGTACGTCGGACCGCCTTCGCGATGATCGCTGGCGCGACCGTACATAACAAGCAGGAGCCGGACGACACTCTGCTCGCCTATCTGCCGCTGATCGAGGCATACGCGACAGACCCGCGCAACTTCGTCAAGAAGGCCGTGAACTGGGCCCTCCGCAATATCGGCAAGCGCAACCGCGCCTGTCATGCTCCGGCACTCGCCGTGGCGGAAAAGCTCTCCGCCGGCAACGACAGGACCGCTCGCTGGAACGGCAAGGATGCGGTGCGGGAGTTGACGAGCGAGAAGATCCTCGCCCGCCTGAAATAGGATCAGTCGTCGCCTGACTTCTGATCGAGGATCATGTAGTCGAGCGGCAGTTCGGTCGTGTACTTGATCTGCTCCATCGCAAAGGCGGAGGACACGTCACGGATTTCGATGCGGGCGATCAAGCGCTTGTAGAAGGCGTCATAGGCGGCGATATCCGGCACTACCACGCGCAGCAGATAGTCGACGTCGCCGCTCATGCGGTAGAACTCGACGACCTCGGGAAAATCCACGACGACTTCCGAGAAGCGCTTCAGCCACTCGATCGAATGGCTCGCCGTGCGGATCGAGACGAAGACGGTGACTTTCGTGTTGACCTTGACGGGATCGAGCAGCGCCACGCGGCGGCGGATCACGCCCTCCTCCTCCATCCGCTGGATGCGGCGCCAGCATGGCGTGGTGGACAGGCCCACCTTCTTGGCAAGATCCGCGACGGCAAGCGTCGAGTCTTCCTGAAGGATACGGAGGATTTTGCGGTCAAGGCGGTCCATTACACGGTCCTTCGAAATGCTTTTCTCCTGCATGGGTCCTTTTAGCACAAACAGGCGTAATTTGTTTTAACGTATCAGTCTATCCACATCCTGCTTCAATACCGGCAGGACATCGGCCTCAAACCATGGATTACGCCTCAGCCAGCCGGTATTGCGCCAGCTCGGATGCGGGAGCGGCAGGATGCGCGGTGCCTGGTTCGCGAAGTAATATTCCCGCCAATTGCGGACCGTTTCCGTCATGCCCTTCTTCCGCCTCGCTCCCAGGTGCCAGGCCTGGGCGTACTGACCGATCATCAGGATCAGTTCGATCTGGGGCATTGCATCCATTACCGGCTGCCGCCACAGCGGCGCGCATTCGCGGCGTGGCGGCAGGTCGCTCCCCTTGTCATCATATCCCGGAAAGCAGAAACCCATGGGCACGATCGCGAAGCGATCCGGGTCGTAGAACTCCTCCCTGCCGACCCCGAGCCAGGACCGCAAACGGTCCCCCGATGCATCGTTGAAGGGAAGGCCGCTTTCATGAACCCTCAGACCGGGCGCCTGACCGGCGATCAGGATGCGCGCTGTCCGAGAGAGAACCGCGACCGGTCGAGGCTCATGCGGCAGGCAATGTTGAGGGCCTCGGGCTGGCGCATCACGGCAAAGCCGGCAGATGCGGATGGCGGCCCGCAGGCTGTCAAGGCCGTCACCCTGCCCGGAAGCGGCCAACTGCTCCGTCAGTTCAGCCCCAGCCATCCCTTCAGCCATGCAAGGATACCCTCTGCCGCGCTCGGATCATCTATAACCCCATGTCGGACCCGCCAGTCGCGCGGGCGCTCGAACTCTCCGGCCCAGACGCCCTCGCCCTTTTCCTGCGCCTGCGCTTCCTCGGAAGCGTAGTTGCCGGACGCCACCGCCAGGCCCAGAGCCACCATGCGGGCGTTGATATCAAGCTCGCCGTCGCGGCAGGCCGCCAGAAGCCGATCATAGCGGTCACGCTCGGACCCGCTGCACATGACGGAGGCGGCAGAAGTAAGGCGCTCGAGGGCAGCCCTTGCCTCCTCGCCGCAGCGCCAGTCTCTGCCCCGGCGATCCGTGCAGGTCTGCCGGACCTCCGGTGCATCGAGCCCGTGCAGGCGCAAGCGCTCGGCGCCAAAGGCCAATGTATCGCCATCTATCGCGACGAATGGGCCTCCGATCGAGACGGCCGAGCTGTCTTCCAGCCGCGCGGCGACAAGTGCGCCTAGGAATACCAGCGCGAGCAGAAGCCCGGCATCCCTCAGCTTCCGGTAAATCCGCGTCACGATCCCGCCCCAATCAACAACAGACCCTTCAGGAAAATGGCAAACAAAACCTTGCCCGGCAGTATCTTCTTAAGGTTTCCCGCCTAGGGTCTCAACCATCGGGGACATCTATCCAGTGGTCATGAGTAACGGCGCAAGCGCCTCGGCGGACAAGAACATCGTCGACCTGTCTCGCAGCCACCGCAACAAGGCGGTGTCAAAGACCGTCCGCGCGACCCGTGAACGTTTACAGTCGACGGGGCGCAATGCGTCCGCCTTCGACCGCGACGTGCTCGCCATGCACGTCAATACGGTCCTGCAAGGCGCGCTGGTCACACCCTTCTTCGTCGCCATCGTGACCGCCGTCGGGCTCTACATCAACCCGACCGCCAACCTCTTCGGCTGGGCGCTGCTGGCGCTCAGCGTCCACGCCATCAACATCCTGATTGCGCGGCGCGCGAGCCGGATCGAGATCACCGCGGCCGATACCGCAAAATGGCATCGCCGTCTGCTGATCGGCCAGATCCTCATCGGCGTCGGCTGGGCGGTGTTCGCCTTGCAGGATTGCGCGAGCTGCTCCGGCGACGGCTACTACTTCTACCAGGGGATGGCCCTTCTCGTCGCCATCTCGATCAGCGCGATGAACAGCGTCATGCTCCGCCAGGGCGTCCTGTTCGGCTTTCTGCCGCTGGTGGGAACCCTGCTGGTCACCGCGTTCCTGTCGCGCCATCCGCTGGACATCGGCATGACGGCCATGGCGGCGATCGCCGTCGTCTTCTTCCACTACATCTCCCAGCGGCAATATCGCTCGAACCTGACCCTGATGTCCTACCAGTCGGAGAAGGACGACCTGATCGCCGAGCTGGAAGTGGCCAAGTCGATGTCGGACGAAGCCCGCCGCCGCGCCGAGGACGCCAATCTGGCCAAGTCCCGCTTCCTCGCCACCATGTCACACGAGTTGCGCACGCCGCTCAACGCGATTCTCGGCTTTTCCGAGGTGATGAATTCCGAACTTCTGGGCCCCCTCTCCAATCCGACCTACCGCGAATATGCCGCCGACATCCACCGGTCGGGCGAACATCTCCTCAACCTGATCAACGAAATCCTCGACCTCTCGCGCATCGAGGCGGGTCGCTACGAACTCAACGAGGAAGCGCTCTCGCTGCTCGACATCGCCGAGGACTGCATCGGCATGGTGCAGCTGCGGGCCAGCACGAAGAGCATCGTCATCCACGAGCAGTTCGAGCCCACGCTGCCGCAGATATGGGCGGACGAGAAGGCCATCCGCCAGGTCGTCCTCAACCTTTTGTCCAATGCGGTGAAGTTCACCACGCAGGGTGGCGAGATCACAGTGAAGGTGGGCTGGACGGCGGGCGGCGGGCAGTATGTTGCGGTCAAGGACAATGGTCCCGGCATACCCGAGGAGGAAATCCCAGTCGTCCTCTCCGCCTTCGGGCAGGGCTCCATCGCCATCAAGAGCGCCGAGCAGGGAACTGGCCTCGGCCTGCCGATCGTCCAGGCGATCCTTGCCAAGCACGACGGCCAATTCGTGTTGCGCTCGAAGCTGCGCGAGGGAACGGAGGCCATCGCCATCCTCCCGGCCACCCGTATCCTGCAGAGCCTGCCGGCGGTGGAGGACACCGCTCCGGTGGAGCGACGGCGCAAGACGTTTGCCTGAGCAATTTAGCGTACGATCTTCTTGAAGTCCGGGTCGTCTGTGAAGTCCTGCAGATCATCGTCCCTTGAGCCTGGCCTGCTCAGTTCGAGAAGGCGGCGCTTGTAGTTCGGGTCCAGCGACACGGCCATTTGACTGGCCTTGAGTACTGCCTTGCGAGCATCCTCCAGCTCGGGTTTCGCTTCACCACGAGAAAGAAGTTGATGATGAAGCTGCCCGTTTGCAGCCGCCATGATATACCAAAAGCGCGGCATCTCGGCTGCCAGAGTCTCCTGAAGTTCATCGCCGATTTCCAACACCGTGCGGTATCCGTCGTCCTCGTACAAGAGGGCGGAGAGCACATGCATCGTGTTGTCCAGTGAGATGGAATCGCGATCCGCGATGTACCGAAAGAATGACGCGCCCGTCTTCTCCGAAAGCTCCCTGGCGAGCGTCCTAATCCTATCTTCCTGAGTGGGCACCTCTTCCTGACCGGGCTTGCTTATCAGCGTCTCGACGTAGAGGAAAAGCGGCGAAAGGTACAACCTTGTGTAGAGATAGAGGAAGATGAATCCTCCCACCAACCCGACAATCAGAATGAAGGGTCCCGCCGCGGCGAGCGTCGTCGAATCATGATGTCCAGCCAGAAATGCGGTCAAGGCGGCCATATGTTCGCCCACCGACGTAATCTGACTGAGCCCCACCCCGACGATCATCGTCGTCAGCCATTCGGAAATCCGTTCAAGGTTGGTATTAGACCCGAGAAGCCGATCAGCCTTGACCTCCTTCCCCTCACCCTCCTTCCGATCGGCGCCATTCGGGCCGGCCTCTCCGGTAGAAAGGACGCGTGGGACCGAAAAGAGGAAGCCGAGCCCACCGCCGGCGGCGGCAGCCGCAAAGAGAATGACGCCGCCCAATCCCACCGCACCGAACCGTCCCGGAAATTGGGAGAGTATCATGAAGGTGAGCGTAAGGAGGGCGCAGAGCAGGCCAACAATCGCCAGCAAGGCTGCATACTGGTCACGCCTGCGCGTTTGCCGGTCAGTTATCCACCGCCTCATGAAAATGCGAAACATGACCGGCCCTCAGTTGTATGAATGCAAAATACAACTTATGGGAACAATTAGTCAATATACTCGTATTACGAGTTCAACCCTGCCACAGCCTGTCACACAGGCACCACAGCACAAACAGACCGTTCACGCACAAGAGGCAGAAGACCGCGAACGAGCCCAGATCCTTCGCATGCCGGCCGACGGTGGAAATCTCGGGTGAGATCCGGTCGACGAGTTCCTCGATCGCCGTGTTCAACGCCTCAACGCAGAAGAGGAGCAGCATCAGGATGACGAAGATCAGGTATTGATAGAGTTCTGCGTCAATGACGACGAACAGCAGCAGCCCGAGGGCGAAGGCCACGACCTCGGTTCGAAACGCCTCTTCGCCCCACAGCCGCACCAGTCCCTGCAGCGAGTAGCGCGTTGCCGCCAGCACGCGCCGAGGCCCGCTCGCCTTGCGGATCCCACTTTCCTGCGGCGCCTTTTCCAAGGTCAGTTCCCCGCGCTCACGCCCGCCTGGGCAAAGGTCGCCATTCCGGAATGGCAGGCGGCCGCAGACTTGACGATGCCTGCGGCAAGGGCTGCCCCGGTACCCTCGCCGAGCCGCATGCCGAGCGCCAGCAGTGGTGTCTTCCCGAGCTTCTCCACCGCCTTCAGATGGCCCGGTTCAGCCGAGACATGGCCGATCAGGCAGTGATCAAGGGCGGAGGGATTGGCCGCCTTCAGGATGGACGCCGCCGCCGTCACGACATAGCCGTCGAGCAGCACCGGTATCTTCTCGATGCGCGCCGCCAGGATCGCGCCCGCGATGGCGGCGATCTCCCGCCCGCCCAGCCGCCGCAGAACCTCGAGCGGATCCTTGAGATGATCCTTGTGGAACTCCACGGCCGTCTTCACCGCCTGGATCTTCCGCTCCATCTGGACGCCGTGCGAACCGGTCCCCGGCCCCACCCAATCCTCCGCCTCTCCACCGTAGAGGGCGAGGTTGATGGCGGCCGCGATCGTCGTGTTGCCGATCCCCATTTCGCCGATGCACAGGAGGTCGGTTCCTCCCGCGATCGCTTCCATCCCGAAGGCCATGGTGGCGGCACAGTCGCGCTCCGAAAGTGCGGCCTCGCAGGTGATGTCGCCCGTGGGATAGTCGAGCGCCAGGTCGAAGATCTTCAGTCCGAGGTCATGGGTAACGCAGATCTGGTTGATCGCCGCGCCGCCCGCGGCAAAGTTTTCGACCATCTGCTGTGTCACCGAGGGCGGGAACGGCGTGATCCCATGTTTCGTGACGCCATGGTTCCCGGCGAAGATCGCCACCAGCGGACGTGTCACCGCCGGGGGACGTCCCGTCCAAGCCGCCAGCCACATAGCGATTTCTTCCAGCCGGCCGAGCGAACCCGGCGGCTTCGTCAGTTGCGCATCCCGCTCGCGTGCAGCGACCAGCGCCCGCGAATCAGGGCCGGGCAGGTTCTGCAGGAGGGTGCGGAAGTCGTCGAATGGCAGGCCGCTCACGCTCATCGGATGCTTTCTCTCGTCCTTGGCCGGTCGCTTGTGTTTTGCCGGCAAATCACGCTTTGTTGCTCTCATAGTCGCGCAGGCACGGAGGGACAACTGCCAAAGGTGACGGAATTCCTCGACGACCTCGCGCGTTCGGTCGGCTTTCTCGGACGATTGCCGGTTCCCTCGCGCTTTTTCGTAGGGCACGACGGGTCGTTAAGCCGCGCGGTGCGTGCCTTTCCCTCTGCAGGCCTGGTGATCGCCACCCCGCCCGCGCTGCTGCTCGCCTTGCTGCTGCACCTCGACGCCGACCCGCTCCTGTCGTCGCTGGTCGCACTTGCGGTGCTGACCGTCCTCACCGGCGCACTGCACGAGGACGGTCTTGCCGATGCAGCGGACGGTTTTGGCGGTGGCCGTGATCGCGAGCATATCCTCTCGATCATGAAGGATAGCCGCAACGGAAGCTATGGCGTCATCGCTCTGATCCTGTCCTTCGCGCTTCGTGCGGCAGCACTCTCCGCGCTCGCCGGTCCGGCAGCCAGCCTCCCCGCATTCGCACTGGTCGCCTCGGCGGCGCTCAGCCGGGCGCTGATGGTCGGGCACTGGCACGCTTTGCCGGCCGCCCGCAGCAATGGGGTCGCGGCAGGCGCCGGCAGGCCGGCTTCGGCTGCCCGCAACGTTGCGCTCGGAAGTGCCGCCCTTGCCGGCCTTATGCTCCTGTGGCCGGTCGCTGGCTTCCTGCCTTTTATCTTCGCCGGCGGCCTGTCGGCGGTGGCGGCAATGGGCGTCACACGATTGGCCGCACGCAGGATCGGCGGTCATACGGGCGATACGATCGGCGCCACGCAGCAAGCTTGCGAGATCGTGTTCCTGGTCTCCCTTGCGCTCGCTGCGTGAACCGCAGATATGAAGAACATGATTTCACCCTGCATCCTCGTCTGCTCCATCGACGAAACCTCCGGCAACTGCATCGGCTGCGGGCGCACCCGCGACGAGATCGCTCGCTGGACAAGCTTCACCGACGCGGAACGCCGCGCCCTGATGGATGCCCTGCCCGCCCGGCCAAAGCGCGCAGGGCTGGACGGAGGCACCGGGCAAGTCCAGCGACCGGCACGGGAGCGGGCTGCCTCGTGAACGGCCTCACCTTCGTCCTCCTCGTCCTTGGCGCGGGTCTTGCCCTTCTCGTCTTCAACCACGACAGCGGTCAGACCTTCGGTATCGCAAACGAGGACTTTGGGCAGATGATCTATCTCCTGCCGATCGCGGGCCTTCTCTCGGTCGGCATCCTTGCGGGCAACCGCGGCGGCTTGACCCAAATTCTTCGCTATATCGCGGTGTGGCTGGTGATCATCCTCGCCCTCGTCGCAGCCTATATCTACAGGTACGATCTGCAACAGGTCGGCGCCCGGCTCTCAGCCGGGCTCATCCCGGGCAGCGCCGTCGAGGTCACAACGGCACAGGGCGTCACGGAAGTCCTTATCCACCGCGGCATTCGCGGGCATTTCCACACGTCCGCGAGCGTGAACGGGCAAGCGGTGTCGATGCTTGTCGATACCGGTGCCAGTGCCGTTGTTCTTTCGTTCGAGGACGCCGAACGCATCGGCCTTGAACCGCAGCGCCTCGCCTATACCGTCACCGTCTCCACCGCAAACGGGCGCGCGACGGCAGCACCGGTCCGCCTCGAGGAAGTCGCCATCGGGCCGATCCTGCGTCGCGATGTCCGGGCCATGGTGGCCGAGGAGGGACGGTTGGACCAGAGTCTCCTCGGGATGACATTCCTGTCGACGCTCGGCTCGATCCAGATGCAGACCGACGAGCTGCGGCTGCGCGACTGATCCGGCTTACGCACGCGCTAGCACCGGCGGCGCCCAGGGACAGACCAGGTGCGTCAGAACGTCCTTTTGTCAATTTTGGCAGGTGGATTATAAGCTAAGCATGTCCAGCAAGCTTCTCATCCCCCTCCTCGCCGTCATCGCCATCGCGCTCATCGCCTTCGGCGCCGTGACCATCGGTCTAGCCCCGGCAATCACCATGGTGGCTCTTGCCTCGATGCTGATCGTCTTCGTGTTCCTGGTCCGCGTCAGCATGCTCTGAGGCGGTCACTCGGCCGCCGCCATCCGTGTGGTGGTGGTCGCCCGATAGGCGCTGGGCGGTGCGCCGATGATGCGCTTGAAGGCCCGGCTGAACGAAGCCTCGGCATCATATCCAAGACGCTGCGCCGCCACCGATACCCGCATCCCCTGGCTCAGCCACTGGCGCGCCTGATGCATCCGGACGCGAGCGACGTAGCGGGCCGGGGTCTCGCCCACGACCCGAGAAAAGCGTTCGGCAAAACCCGACCGCGACGCGCCCATGAGCCTGGCGAGATCCGCCACGCTCCAGTCCCGCTCCGGCTGCAGGTGGATCGCCGCCAGTACGCGACCGATCTCCGGATTGCGCACCGCCGCGAGCCAGCCGGTCGACTCGCCGCAGCCATGCTCGACCCAGGTACGGATGAGCGTTGCCGTCAGCACGTCGGCGAGCCGCGCAAGGATGCCGCCTGCCCCCACGCGGTCCATCTCCACTTCCCGGCCCATCGCATCCAGCAGGTGCGGGATCGCCGGTTCGCTTCCTGCCAGATCGCTCGTCATCATCACGTCCGGCATGAGTTGCAGAAGCGGATGAAGCCGGTCGACGTTGAACCGCATGGACCCGACCAGCAGCAGCGTGCCGCCCGGAGCATTCGGGCACTGCACGTCGTAGATGCCTTGGCAGACTTCCCGGCGGATGAGCTTGTCGTAGGGAGCCGGAGGAACTTCCTTGCCGCTCGCCATCACATGCGCCCCGCCCCGCGGCAGCAGAACCGCATCGCCGGCAGATAGCGTCAGCAACTGGCCAGAAGGCGTCTGTAGCAAGGCGCGCCCGGAGGCAAGGAAGTGGAAGCGCGCCTCGTCCTGTGCCGGAAAGGCAGTGGCCCAGGGCTCGCAGGGACGGCAGCGGCCGTATTCGACGCCGTCGAGGCGCAGGCCACGCAGCAGATCGCTCAGCGGATCGCCGGATGCAGCCACAGCAGATTTGGACGAACGGTCAAGCATGTCGGATTTTCTAGCATAGAAACGACAGGAGGTCACCCATATCTGTTGAGCCTCCAACAACGCAGGAACCGATCATGACCGACTGCACTCTTGATCCCTCCCATGCCTTATGCGGCACCCGCGGCGATGCCGCCTGGGCTGCCGTCGTCTCCCTGTCACTTGGCGTCTTCGGCCTTGTCACCGCCGAATTTCTCCCCGTCAGCCTGCTGACCCCGATCTCCCAGGATCTTGCCATCACGCCCGGCACGGCCGGCCAGACGATCACGGCGACGGCCGTAATCGGTGCCATCGCCGGTCCGGGCGTGGTGATCGGCACCAGAAACCTTGACCGCCGCTGGGTCCTGCTCACGCTCACCACCCTGCTCGTCGTCTCCAGCACGCTTGCGGCGCTCGCAAGCAGCCTGCCGATGCTGCTCGTCGCACGCCTCCTGCTCGGGATCGGCCTCGGTGGCTTCTGGGCCATGTCCGCCGCACTCGCCATGCGGCTCGTACCGGAGCATCTGATGCCCCGCGCCATGGCGATCGTTTTCACCGGCGTCTCCGTCGCGACCGTCTGTGCGGCACCCCTTGGCGCCTGGATCGGTGCGACCCTTGGCTGGCGCGCGGCCTTCGCGCTTTCGGCGGGCGTCGGCGTCGTAGCCCTCCTAGTCCAGGCCTTCACGGTCCCGTCGCTGCCGCCGCGGGGCAGTGCGAGCCTTGCAACGATGGTTTCGCTGCTCGGCCGCCCGCGGGTCCGGGTCGGGCTGATCGTGACGCTGATCATCGTCGCGGGGCATTTCGCCGGCTTCACCTATGTTCGTCCTTACCTGGAGCAGATCCCCCGCTTCAGCGTCGAGATGATCTCGCTGGTCCTCCTCGCCTATGGCGTTGCCGGCTTCTTCGGAAACCTCCTCGGCGGCGCGATCGCCAGCCGCAGCACGACCGGCTCCGTCGCCTTGGGTGCCGGGCTGGTGGCGCTCTCGGCATTGCTGATGCTCTGGGCGGGCGGGCTGCCGCTGGTATCATGGGCGGCAATCGTGCTGTGGGGCCTCGCCTTCGGCATCCTGCCCGTCAGCATTCAGACCCATGTCACCCGGGCGGCGTCCGATGAGGCCGAAAGCGTCGGCGCGATGCTGCTCACCACCTTCCAGGTCGCCATCTCATCCGGAGCCGTCCTGGGTGGCCTGCTGGTCGATAGCCAAGGGCCCCTCGGCGGCGTGACCTTCGTCGGCATCGCCTGCGCCCTCGGCTCCGTCGTGATGCTGGCGCGTGGCGGACGACAGGCCGCGCTGCAGCAGAACTGACCCTGCCCCGCCGGCTGCGAGATCAGTTTCGCAGCCGGTAGCCCGTGCGGAATATCCAGGCGACCAGCGCCAGGCAAACCACCAGGAACAGGGCGATCATGCCAAGGCTGATCAACGGATTGACGTCGGCGATTTCGTAGAAGCTCCAGCGGAAACCACTGACCAGATAGAGAACCGGGTTCAAGTGGCTGACCGCCTGCCAGAACGGCGACAGCATTTCCACCGAATAAAAGGTTCCGCCCAGGAAGGTCAGCGGCGGCACAACCAGCATAGGCATGATGTTGAGCTGCTCGAAATTCTTCGCCCAGATGCCGACGATGAAGCCGGCAAGGCTGAAGGTAACCGCCGTCAGCACCAGGAAGACCAGCATCATGACGGGATGGGCGATCGAGATGTCGACGAAGAAGGACGCGGTCGCCAGGATGATCAGCCCGATGATCAGGCCCTTGCTCGCCGCCGCCCCCACGTAGCCCAGCAGGATCTCGGCCATCGCGATCGGCGAGGACAGGATCTCGTAGATCGTGCCGGTGAACTTCGGGAAGTAGATGCCGATCGAGCCGTTGGAGATGCACTGGGTCAGGAGCGACAGCATGATCAGGCCCGGCGTGATGAAGGCGCCGTACGAGACGCCGTCGATCTGCTCGATCCGCGAACCGATCGCCGCACCGAAGACAACGAAGTAGAGCGACGTCGTCAGCACGGGCGAGATGACGCTCTGCATCAGCGTGCGGCGCATGCGCGCCATCTCGAACAGGTAGATGGATTTGACCGCTTCGAAGTTCATGCTCTCTGCCCCACCAGTTCGACGAAGATGTCCTCGAGCGAACTCTGACGCGTCGAGAGGTCCCGGAACTCAATCCCTTGTGCCGCAAGCGAGCCGAGCAGCGTACCGATTCGTCCCTGCTCCGCCTCCCCCTGATATTCGTAGATCAGGGCGCCGCCGTCCTCGGCGAGCGCCAGGTTGTAGGGCGCAAGCACCGGCGGCAGCGCGCCAAGCGGCTCGGCGAGTTCGAGGCGCAGTTCCTTGCGTCCAAGCTTCCGCATCAGGGCCGTCTTGTCCTCCACGAGCAGGAGTTCCCCATGGTTGATGACGCCCACCCGGTCGGCGATCTCCTCCGCTTCCTCGATGTAATGCGTGGTGAGGATGACGGTGACACCGCCCTTGCGAAGCCGCTCCACCACCTGCCACATCTCGCGCCTCAGGTTGACGTCGACGCCGGCGGTCGGCTCGTCCAAAAAGAGGATTTCCGGCTCGTGCGCCAGCGCCTTGGCGATCAGCACGCGGCGCTTCATGCCGCCGGAAAGCTCCCTCAGCATGTTGTCCTTCTTGTCCCACAGGGAGAGGTCCTTGAGGATCGTCTCGATCCGGCCCGGATCCGCCTTCTTGCCGTGCAATCCCCGCGAGAAGGACACGGTGTTCCAGACGGTTTCGAACATGTCCGTCGTGAGCTCCTGCGGCACGAGACCGATCATCGCCCGGGTCTGCCGGAAATCACGCACCACGTCATGGCCGCCGACGAGCACCTGGCCGCCGCTTGGATTGACGAGGCCGCAGACGATCGAGATCAGCGTCGTCTTGCCCGCGCCGTTCGGGCCCAGAAGTGCCAGGATCTCGCCCTTCTTGATGTCGAGGTCGACGCCCTTCAGCGCCTGAAAGCCGTTGCCATAGGTTTTGGCAAGGTTACGAATAGATACAATGGGAGCCATGGGAAGGTCTTTTTGAAATCTGTTTCCGGGAAGTGGCGCCAATATAGGCGTCACGCGCGCCGAGACCATCCCAAATAGAAGAACATTGCGTTCGCGCTGCCGGACCAATCCCGCAGAAGACTGAAGGGTTCAAGCAACGATCGTTGCGAAGAACTGCAGCGACACCAGGATCAGGAAAATTCCGAAGCCGATCTCGAGCTGTCGCTTCGACATGGCATGCGCCAGTTGCGCCCCGAGCGGCGCAAGCGACAGGGTGATCGGAATCAGCAGGGCGACGGCGATCCAGTTGATGTAGCCCGTCGAGAATGGCGGCAGGCCATCGAGCCCCCAGCCGCCCCAGACATAGCCGACCAGGCCTGGGATCGAAATGAGCACGCCGATACCGGCCGACGTGGCCACCGCCTGGTGGATCGGCCGCCCGTAGAGCGTCATGAAGGTGTTATTGAGGACGCCGCCGCCGATACCCATCAACCCCGAAAGGACGCCGATGCCCGCACCCACGAAGAAACGGACCGGATTTCCCGGCAGATCGCTGCCGAGCTGCCAGGTCGCCCGGTTGAAGATCATCCGGAATGCGAGCGCCAAGGCGATCAGCGCGAAGATCACCCGCAATTCCACGCTGGAGGCCTTGGCCGCGACATAGGCTGCGATGAGCGTGCCGAGCGGGACAGCGATGACCCAGCCCTTCAGCAGTTCGGTGTCGACCGCCCCGCGTTTGCGATGGGACATGAAGGAGCGCACGGAGGTGGGGACAATGATCGCAAGCGATGTCCCGAGTGCAAGCTGCATCCTGACCTCTTCCGGAACGCCCAGGAGCCCGAAGACGTGGAAGAAGATCGGTACCAGGATCGCACCGCCGCCGATCCCGAACATGCCCGCAAGCAAGCCCGCCAAAGCGCCCGCGGCGGCCAGCGCGACGGCGAAGGGAAGAAGTTCGGCAACAGGGTGCATGGGGTACCATGGATGACGGCTAGGCCGGTGGAGGTCTGGGAGGCACTTCTGGCACCAACTCGGTTGTCAGACAAGTGCCCAGGTCGTCACTGCCTGCCCCCCTGGCTCCGTCATCTGTGCCGTCGCTTCGGGAGCGCATGGCGCCAGGCCGTCTCCAGCGCATCCTTCAGGTCCACTTCCGTCATCGGCTCAAGCAGACCTTGCGTCCACCCCTGCTTTCCCCAGGCATTCGGTACCGGAGAAAACACGGTTGGCAGCAACATGCACTTGAATGCCTGTTCGTCGGGCAGGAACCTGAAGTTCGCGGATAATCCGTCTGGGGCGAGTGTCGCGTAGTTTCGAGCAACCCGGAACGCGATGCGGTCGAAATGCGGCCTCTCGGTCGTGCCATCGAGGGAGAGAGCGATCCGCCGCAGTGTCTCCCCGTTCGCCATGACGCCTCCCGTCAGTCGCAGTACTTCGATCCGGACTTGCGGGACCGGAGATCGAAGTGGAAGTGGTTCCAGTGCTCCTTGTTGCTGCCAGGCCCCAGCACCGTATGGAAGTACTTGCAGCTGTCGTCGCGGACCGTGTTGAGCAGTCCCCGCTCGCGGAAGGCGAAGATGTTCTTCTTGCGCACGTCGATCTTCTTGCCGTTCTTCAGAACGAACTTGCCGAGATCGATCGCATTGCCGCGCGCGTGCTCCGACATCGGGTTGCGCTTCTGGCGGCTGTTGTTCATGCGCCGGCAGGAGTAGCCGCCCATGGACTCGATGGTCTTGACGCCGGAAAGATAGCGATAGCGCGACGAGGGTGCCAACTCGAACTTCACCCATTTGGCGAGCGCCAGCGTCGTCTGGCAGTTGAGCTTCGTCGCCGGCTTCAGGGCGATATTGCCCGAAAACCCGCTGAGCAGCACGGGATGCTCGATGCCGCAGCTCGGGCCGTCACTGATGCGGGGGATGTCACGGAACTGCACCCCGAGGCGGCGCAGCTCGGCGCGGCAACTGACCTCCGATTGCGGCATAACCGCCCGCGGTCGGATCGGCTCGCGCTCTGCCATCGGATTGCCGGGCGCAAGCATGGCGACCTGCTGCGGCTCTTCGGGCGGCAGCCGGGTCGGAGCGACGACAGGCGATTGATCACCCCAGACGAGCGCCTGATTCCGCGGCTGCTGGATGCCGGCGCCCTGCCGCTTCGGCGGGACGGAGATGATCTGATCATCCGGAGGGGCCAGGAAGCCTGGAGGTGCACCGAGGCTGACGGGATTGTCGGTTCCTATCCCGTCGACCACCGGCTGCGCGGTGGCACCTTCTGCAATCATCTGGTCCTGCTCCTGTGCAAGACCCACCACCTGCGGCTCACCACCACCGACGAAACCGAACTGGGCGTCCATGTTGACGCCTTCCTCGGGAACTGCGACGGGACCGCCTGCCGACTGCAGCCCGAGCGCTTCGTCGCTGTCGATCATCGGCAGTGACGAAGACTGCGCCGCGGGTGCCTGCTGGATGGGATAGGACTGCGCCCTGGCATCGGCTGCGTAAGGCTCGCCATATCCGCCGCTCACCTGCGACACCGGCGCGACCGGCGCCTGGTAGGGCTGCCGGGCACTCGTTGGCTCCGACATCGGGCCGATCGAGCTCACCCGCGTCTCGCCATCGATACTCGCCGGCGGCATGAGCCCCTCGGCCGAGCAGCTCACCAGCATCGTCGTGATCATCAGCGAGGCAAGAACCTGCCGAGAAAGGGAAGCGTACGCCATACCAATCGCTGCTCTCGGTGCCGAAATGGCACGTTCGACAAATTTACGACGATGCGGTAAACGAAGGCTTGAGAGAAAATGACCATATCAGGGCATCACCGGGGCTACCTGGCCATTCTCCCGAGCCGTAGCATCTCGTCCAGCCAGGATCCGCCGTCGAAGCGTTTGGAGCCAACCATGCCGATCAGCGTCAAGCGTATGGGTGCGATCCCCACGAACCGGAGGATGCCGATCTTCATCGCTTTGAGGCTATGGCTGCCATAGTAGAGCCGGTAGACAAACGCCGGCATCCCCATGGTGATGACGATCCGCGCCGACTTGCCGCGAAGCAGGCCGCTCCTCAGCGGCGACCCACCGAGATCATAGGCGAAGCCCGGGCGCGCAACCTGCTCGAAGAATGCCTTGAGGAGGGCTGGCATCTCGCCGAGCCAGAGCGGGAAGACGAATACGATGTGGTCGGCGGCCCTGATCAGATCCTGCGCCTCGCTGATTGCCGGCCCGACCACGCCCTTTTCCTGCTCCTTCTGCGACGTCAGGAAGGGTATGTCCATGCGCGCGAGCTCCAGCCGCGAAACGTCATGGCCGCCGTTTTGCGCGCCTTCGGCATAGGCATCCGCCAACGCATGGCAGAGGTGGCGCTCGGCGCCATCCGGATGGGCCTGGATGATCAGGATCTTCGCCATCACCGTCTCCTTTGTCGCAGGAGAGCCTAGCAGAGACGGGACGGTCGCCATTGAGCGGCATCAAAAAAGCCCGCCGGCGTTTTCCCCGGCGGGCTCAGATGTTCTCGAATCTGAGCGGTCAGGCTGCGCGCGTCGCCTGGCCCGAGCCGTAGCCGCCGTGGCCGTTCTCCAGGCGGAAGGCGGAGAGCAGACTTTGCAGGTGCAGGCTCTGTTCGGCAAGCGTCTGGCTGGCAGCGGTCGTCTCCTCGACCATGGCGGCGTTCTGCTGCGTCATCTGGTCCATGTTGTTGACCGAGGAGTTGATTTCCTGCAACGCAGTTGCCTGCTCGCGGGACGCCGTCGCGATCGTCTCCACATGGGAATTGACCCGCTCGACCAGTTGCGCGATCTCGACCAGGGCATCGCCGGTGGAGCGAACGAGCGAGACGCCGTTTTCGACTTCGCGCGCCGAATTGCTGATCAGCGTCTTGATCTCCTTCGCCGCGTTCGCGGAACGCTGCGCCAGTTCACGCACTTCCTGGGCGACGACGGCAAACCCACGGCCGGCCTCACCAGCGCGCGCCGCCTCGACACCGGCATTCAGCGCCAGCAGGTTCGTCTGGAACGCGATCTCGTCAATGACCGAGATGATCTGGTTGATGCGGCTGGACGAATCCTCGATCCGGCCCATTGCATCGACTGCGTTGCGGACGATCTCGCCGGAGCGGCCGGCGCTGTCCTTGGTTTCGGCAACCATGGTCCGAGCCTCGTTGGCGCGCTCCGAAGCCGTCTTGACCGTCGCGGTGATCTCGTCGAGAGCCGCTGCGGTTTCCTCCAGGGAAGCTGCCTGCTGCTCGGTGCGACGCGACAGGTTGTTCGTCGCACCGCTGATGTCGGACGCGCTGTCGCGGACGACATGGCTCGTCTCGGTGATCGCCTGAACGGTCTGGCGCAGCGAGCTCACCGCCTGGTTGAAGTCCTCGCGTATCGTCGCATAGTCGGCACCGAGGTCGGCGACGCTCACCGACAGATCGCCCCGCGCCAGCTCCGAAAGCGCACGACCGAGTTCGGCCATGGCGCGGGCCTGCCGATCGGAGGCGGAGGCGAGCGCCCGCTCGTTGGTGGAGCGTTCCTCGGAAAGGGCACGTTGCTGTTCACTCTCACGGGCCTGGAGGGCGAGCCGCTCCTCGACCGCATCGCGGAGGACGACCAGCGCCCGGGCCATGCTTCCGATTTCGTTCTTCTGATCGGTGTGGGGAACGGCCACGTTCGCCTCCCCGTCAGCGATATGCTGAAGCACGCCCTGAACCTGACCCAGCGGGCCGGTGACGCTGCGAATGACGTAGAAGGCGCCGCCGATCAGAACTACGGCGCAGACCGAGAAGATCATGGCGTAGGTGATGAGGTTCTCCTGGAACATCGCGTGCAGGTCGTCGACGTAGACCCCGGTGCCGACGATCCAGCCCCAGGGTTCAAACCCGATGACGTGCGAATACTTCTCGACCGGCTCCTCGAGGCCCGGCTTCGGCCAGTAGTAGTCGACGAAGCCATGGCCGCTCGCCTTGACCGTGTTGACGAACTCGACGAACAGGTGCTTACCGTTCGGGTCCTTGTTCTGCGACAGGTCCGCGCCGTTCAGCTTGGCATTGATCGGATGCATGACCATGAAGGGCCGCATGTCGTTGATCCAGAAGTAACCGCTGCCGTCGCCGTAGCGCATGGCACCGATCGCCTCCATGGCGCCCGCCTGGGCCTGCTCGCGGTTCATCTCGCCAGAGATCTCCATCGCGTGGTACTGCTTGAGCATGCTCATCGCGATGTCGTTCATATAGGCAAGACCTGCCTTGCGCTCCCTCTCCATCGACGAATAGCTCTGGAACAGACTGAATGTGAGCGCGCCAGCCAGGATCGCGAGAGAAAGCGCGATGAGACAGTACATGCGCGCAGAAATGGTAAGACGCTGCATAGAGACCCCCTTTTGTAACTTGTTGTCACAATATCTAGCCCCTAAAGGTTACTGGCCCGTGAAAGCGCTAATTCACGCCTGACGCGAGTTAGATGCAACTTAAGTCTAGTCATGCACGCAGCATGTCATTCTCGTACCAGTGCTGGTATGCACCGCATTGACGACTGTTGTACGCTCGAAAAGGACTTCCCATGAACCACGGCTCCCGCCCCACCGGCGAACTCACTCTGCGGACCCTGGCAATGCCCGCCGATGCCAACGCCGCGGGCGACATCTTCGGCGGTTGGGTGATGTCGCAGATGGACCTTGCGAGTGGAATCAGGGCAGCCGAGCGCGCCCGCGGCCGCGTGGTCACCGCGGCGGTCAAGGAAATGGCATTCCAGTTGCCGGTGAAGATCGGTGACACCCTGAATGTCTACACTGAAATTACCCGCGTCGGCCGCAGCTCGATCACGCTTCAGGTCGAGGCTTGGGCGAATCGGGCCCGCCACCGCATACTGGAGAAGGTCACCGCAGGCACCTTCATCATGGTGGCGCTGGATGAGAGCGGACACCCCGTTCCGGTGCCGCCCGAGGAAGAGCAGCCAGCTGCCAACTGAGGGATCAGTTTCGCCGCATCATACCCGCCAGGTTCTCGGCGATCATCATTACCGGTGCGTTCGTGTTCCCGGCGATGAGCGTCGGCATGACCGATGCATCAGCGACGCGCAGCCCCTCCACGCCCCTGACCCGCAATTGCGGATCGACCACCGAACCGTCGTCCCTTCCCATGCGGCAGGTGCCGACCGGATGGTAGATCGTTTCCGCGCGCCCGCGGATGAACGCAAGCAATTCATCGTCCGACTGGATCTCTTCGCCCGGCAGCACCTCGGCGCGGCGGTAAGGAGCGAATGCAGGCGCCGCCAACAGTCGGCGGGCGATCTTCAGGCCTGCCAGCAGCGTCCCGGCATCGTCCGGATGAGAGAGATAGTTGGCTTCGATTGCTGCGGCCGCCGCCGGATCGGCGGAGGCAAGCCGGATGCGGCCGCGGCTCTTCGGCAGAAGATCGCAAACATGCAGGGTAAAGCCGTAGCCGAACGAGACCTGCCGGCCATGGTCGCGCATATAGGCCGGAATGAAATGGAACTGCAGGTTCGGCCGGTCACGGGACGGATCGCTGCGCACGAAGCCGCCACCTTCGGCGACATTGCTCGTCAGTTCCCCCTCTCCCCGGCGATAAGCACGCCAGGCTTTCCAAAGCCGCGGCAGCCCGCCGAGGCTGAGACCGATCGCATCGCGGCCGTTTGCACTCGCCATTGCCGTGATGTCGAGATGGTCCTGCAGGTTCTCACCCACCGCCGGCAGGTGATGGACCACCTCTATTCCAAGTCCGGCGAGGTCTTTGCCGTTGCCGATGCCTGAGAGCATGAGCAGCTGCGGCGAGTTGATGGCACCGCCACAGAGGATCACCTCGCCGCCGGCTTTCAGTCTCAGCATTTCGTCGGCCAGCGAGACACCGATGGGGCGCCGGTGCTGGATCACGACCCTCTGCACCTGCGCCCCGGTGCGAAGTTCGAGGTTTGGCCTGTGGCTGATCGGTTCAAGGAAGGCCCGTGCGGAACTGAACCGCCGGCCGTCGCGCTGGGTCACCTGGTAGAGGCCGAAGCCCTCCTGGCTCGCTCCGTTGAAATCGGCGTTGCGGGGATATCCGAGCTGCACGCCCGCCTCGACGAAGGCGCGGCTGAGCGGATTGACGTGTCGCAAGTCGCTGACGCAGAGCTCGCCTTCGGTGCCGTGGTGGTCGTCCGTGATCGATGCGTTGCGCTCCATCTGGAGAAACAGCCGGCGCACACTCTCCCATCCCCACTCGTCGCCAGCGTGCTTCGCCCACCCCTCATAATCTTGCGGGTGGCCGCGCATGTAGATCATCGCATTGATGGAGCTCGAACCGCCGAGCGTGCGCCCGCGCGGCCAGTAGAGCCGCCGCCCTCCAAGTTCCGCTTCCGGTTCGGTCGAATAGCCCCAGTTGATCGAGCGGATGCGGGCGAGCGCCGCGAGGCCGAGAGGCATGTGGATGAACGGGCTCGTATCGGGAGGTCCTGCCTCGATGAGGCAGATGCGCCTGTCGGGATCCCGGGACAGGCGGTTGGCGAGCACGCAGCCGGCCGAGCCCGCACCCACGATGATGTAGTCGTACATTCCCTCGCCCCTCCCGGCGTCCGCACCACCGCATTGGTAGCAGGCTCGTCACCGGCCGGCCACGGCGAAGAGCGGTTTCCCACGGGCGCTGCGAGAAACGCCGGTGACTGCATCCCTCAGATGCTTCGCATCGTCTCGTCTCCGTTAAACGTAAATTATCGTCAGTGGGCTACTGTTTCCGAGCTGAAAGCTGTTGCGGAGGGCAGGTGAATGCTGGAATCGCAGGAAGCGGGCGAAAGCGCCACAACCATCGCGTCCGAAATCCGCATCGCGCAGGCCTGTGCCGTTCTCCACTCCCTGACGATCTCCATCTGGGCGAACAGCTTCATCGCACTGACGACGGCCGCCATCCTGTGGCTTCACCAGCCATCCGCTGCGTTGATCTACTGGCTATCGGCTATCTGCGGACTGAACCTCGCACGTGTCTTTGCATCCGTGATCATCCATCGCAGTGACGCTGCAGTTCGTCACACCGAGCTTACCCTTCGTTTCCTGAGCGGTGCAGCCTTCGTCAGCGGATGTCTCTGGGCCTTCGTTCCCTTCCTTGGACTTGCAGTCGAAGGAGACCGGGCGCATGCCTACGTCATCTTCATCATTGCCGGCATCTGCGCCGGCTCGATCATCCAGAGCACCGCCTATTCCAGGGTCGCCATCCTGTTCGGCGCGCCGCAGATGCTTGCCGCAGTCACATCGCTGCTGATGACCGGCTCGTTGATCGCCGTCGTGGTGTCGGTCGATGTTCTCTTGCTGATGGTGATGATGTTCCGCAGCAGCCTTATCAGCGAGAAGAACTTCATCGTCGGCCACGGCGACCGCCTGAAGGCAGTGTCGCTGGCCCGCTCGCTGTCGAAGGCCAATGCGGAGATCCGGTCCACGAACCAGCAACTGGAGATACTCGCGAGCCGCGACGCGCTGACCGGCCTTGGCAATCGTGCCGCCTTCAACCTCGGTCTCGCCGAGGTTCTGGATCGCAGTCGGCGCGACGACAGCCCGGTGGCGCTGATGATCATCGACCTAGACGGCTTCAAGTCCATCAACGACACGATGGGACACTCCGTCGGCGACGCAGTACTGGTGGAACTTGCGCGGCGGCTTCAGGAGACGGCCAGTGACAGAGATCTGGTGGTCCGCCTTGGGGGTGACGAGTTCGCCGTCGTACTGGAGGGACCGGACGCATTTGCGCGAGCCCGTGCGGCGGCGACAGGCTTCATGGCCCGTGTTGCCGAGACAATCGTGGTCGACGATCGCGAGGTCACGACCGGCACCAGCATCGGGCTCGCACTCTTCCCCGATCATGCCGGCCTGCCGCACGAACTCTTCGCCTGTGCCGATATCGCGCTCTATGCCGCCAAGGACCAGGGCCGTCGGCGCGTCTGCATCTTCGACCCGGAGATGAAGCGGCAGCTTGACCGCCAGCGGCAGCTGGAAATCGATGTCCAGGCGGCGCTCGCGGCTGGGGAGATCAAGGTCTTCTTCCAGCCGCAGGTCGGCCTCGCCGATGGCAGCGTCACCGGTTTCGAAGCACTTATCCGCTGGACCCATCCCTCGCTCGGCCCGGTGGCGCCACCGGAGATCGTCCGTGCCGCGCGCGCGGCCCATGCGTCCGAGGCCCTCACGCGGCATGTTGCCATGGCCTCTGCAAAGCTCGTGGGCGATCTGCCCTCGATGGGCGTTGGCGGCCTCTCAGTCGCTATCAACGTGTCGCCGGGCGAATTTTCCGCCTATTCGCTCTCCAGTACATTGCGCGAGGTCGTCGAACTCTTCGGCATCGACCCGTCATGCTTCGAGGTCGAGATCACCGAGGAGGCCATGCTCGATACGGTCGCCGCCGGCGCCGAACTCGGGCGTCTCGAGCAGATGGGTTTCCGCATCGCCGTCGACGATTTCGGCATGGGCCACTCCTCGCTCGCCTACCTTATGGACCTGAAGGTCGACCGACTGAAGATCGACCGCAATTTCGTCAGCGGCATTGCGCAGAGCCGCCCGAACCAGGCCCTTGTCTCGGCACTGGTCGGCATGGGCCATGCGCTGTCGATCGACATCGTCGTCGAAGGGGTAGAGACGGCGGAGGATGCCGAAGTCCTGCGCATGCTTGGCTGCCGCTTCGGCCAGGGCTACCTGTATGGCCGCCCCATGCCGCAGGATACGCTCCGGACCTGGATAGACAGCCATGCCGGCAACGCCCGGTCCATTACCGCGGAAGCCTGATCAGACCGTCGCAGCGGCTATTGCTCGCTTCAGCACCGCAAAGACGCGCTCATCCGCACACTGCGCCACATTGAAGCGCATGAAGGCGGCACAGGATTGCGAGACGCTGAACACGTTGCCAGGCGCCAGTACCACATCCTCCGCCAGTGCCCGCCGCGCGAACTCTGCGCCATCTAGTCCGTCAGGCAGCTGGCACCACAGGAAAATGCCGCCCCGCGGCTCGATCCACGGGCGGATTTCGAGCGCCCGAAGCCTTGACGCCACGTCTCCCCTGGCACGCGCCAGCCGGTCGCGGAGTCCATTCAGATGGCGCCGGTAGCTGCCGTCGCGCAGGATCGCGTGGACCAGATCGGCGGAAACCGGATTGCCACCGAAGGTCGTCGCAATCTTCAGATCTGAAAGACGCTCGATCCATTCCGGTCGCGCGGCAATGTAGCCGCAGCGCGCCGCTGCCGTCAGCGTCTTCGAGAAGCTGCCGATCTGGATCACCCGGTCGAGACCGTCGAGCGCGGCCAGCCGCGGCGCGGGTTCCTCGCAGAAATCGCCGAAGATGTCGTCCTCGATGATCGTCAGCCCCGCCTCCCCCGACAGCGAAAGCAGCCGGTGCGCGGTCGCCGGTGAGAGCATGGCACCGGTGGGGTTGTGAAGGCCGGAATTGGTGATGTAGAGCCGCGGACGATGCTCGCCGAGTGCCGCCGCGAATGCCGTCAGGTCGGGCCCCGACGGCGTCCATGGCACGCCGACGATCTTGACCCGATGGGCGCGCAGCAGGGCCAGGAAGTTGAAGTAGCACGGATCGTCGACCAGAACCGTGTCGCCTGGTTCGACGAGCAGCCGGCAAAGCATGTCGATTGCCTGCGTGCCGCTTTCCGTCAGCAGGATCTGGTCCGCCGGCGCCACCACGCCGTGCTCGCTCATCCTCAGCGACAGAAGCCGGCGCAGCGACGGATGCCCCAGCGGCGTGCCGTAGTCCACCAGATGGCCGGCCTCTGCGCGCGCGAACCGGCGCAGCGCCTTGCGCAGCTCCGCCTCCGGCATCCAGGACGCAGGCAGCCAGCCGCAGCCGGGCTTCAGCACGTCGCCTCCCGCCTCCAGTGACTGCCTGGAGACCCAGAAGGGATCCACCGCCCGCTCCAGGCGCGGACCGATCTCGGCCAGCGCAAGCGGCTGCGGCACCCGGGTCACATAGAATCCCGAACCCGGCCGCGACTGGATGAGTCCCTCGGCCACCAGCCGCTCATAGGCCTCCACGACCGTGGAGGTGGAAACGCCCATGGTTCGTGCGAAGCTGCGGATCGACGGCAACCTTGCGCCCGGAGACAGCGCCCGCGCCGAAATGCGCTGGCGGATCGCCGCGACCACCCGCGCCGTCTGTCCCCCGTTTGCCGTCGAGGAAACATCCATCCGTACTGCCTCTTGCACCATTACAGTTTGTGCGAACTGTAATGCACTGTCGCTTCAAACGCCATCCACGACGTCCTAGCCTCCAACATCACGGAAACGGAAGGAACAACAGCATGGACAGGACGACGAGCGGCTGGATCAACGGGTTCCTGGGCGTCGTAATCTTCAGCGGCTCGCTGCCGGCAACGCGGGTCGCGGTGGCGGATTTCCACCCGCTCTTCCTCACGGGTGCCCGCGCCGCAATCGCCGGTCTCCTCGCAATTCTCCTGCTTGCCGCCTTCGGCGAAAAGCGGCCGGTGCGGACCGACCTCCTGCCGCTGGCGGTCGTGGCGCTCGGCGTCGTCGTCGGCTTTCCGCTGTTGACGGCCCTGGCGCTGGAACATGTCACCGCCGCGCACTCGATCGTCTTCGTCGGCCTCCTGCCGCTGGCTACCGCCCTCTTCGGCGTTTTTCGCGCTGGCGAGCGGCCGAAGCCGGCTTTCTGGCTGTTCTCCTGCCTCGGCAGCGCGCTGGTAGCAGGCTTTGCGCTGAAGGATGGGCTGACCACGTCAACGACCGGCGACATGCTGATGCTGGCGGCCATCCTCGCCTGCGGGCTGGGCTACGCAGAAGGCGCCCGCCTCTCCCGCCGGCTCGGGGGCTGGCAGGTGATCTCCTGGGCGCTCGTCCTGTCGCTGCCGGTGATGGTGGCGCTGGCGGTTGCCACCGTGCCGCCGACGCTGGAAACGACCGGCGGCCCCGCCTGGCTCGGCCTCGCCTATGTGTCCGTCTTCAGCATGCTGGTCGGCTTCGTGTTCTGGTATCGCGGTCTCGCACTCGGTGGCATCGCCGGGGTCGGACAGTTGCAACTGCTGCAGCCCTTCCTGGGGCTGGCGCTTGCGGCCACCCTGCTCGGTGAAGCCGTGAGCCCGGCGATGCTGGCGATAACGCTCGCCGTCATCCTCTGCGTGGCCGGCGCGAAACGATTTGCCCGCTGAACAGGCCGCTATCCGAGGAAACGCTTTGCGATGCGGATCAGCCGCTCGACGCGCGGCCGATAGGGCGGAAAGAGCATCGGCACCGCCGACCAGCGCTCCTTGAGGATCGGCTTGACGTGGCTGAAGGCCTGAAAGCCGAAATACCCGTGTGCCGCGCCGATGCCGGAATTGTTGACGCCGCCGAACGGCAGACCCGCATGGCTGTAGTGCATGGTGGTAAGGTTGACGCCGACGCCGCCGGAAGAGGTGCGGGCGACGATCTCCTCTGCGAAAGCCGCATCCTTCTCGAAGATGTAGAGAGCCAGCGGCTTCGGCCGCGCGTTGATGCGGTTAATCACCTCGTCCAGCCCGTCATAGGCCATGATCGGCAGAACCGGGCCGAAGATCTCCTCGCGGTCGATGTCCATCTGCGGCGTGATCGCCTCGATCAGCGTCGGCGCAAGATAGGTGCCCTCCGCCTCGCCGCCGAAGCTGATCCGGGCACCCTTGTCCGTTGCATCCTGAAGCAGGCCGCGAAGGCGCTCGGCGTGGTGAGCGTTGACGATGCGGGCATAATCGCGGCTCGCCTGCGGATCCGCGCCATAGGCATGGCGGATCGCTGCCCGCAACGCCTCTGAAAAGCGTGCCTCGATGCTGCGATGGACGAAGACGTGGTCGGGAGCGATGCAGGTCTGGCCGGCATTGACGAATTTGCCGAAGGCGATCCACCGCGCAGCCTTGTCGAGATCGGCACCCGGCCCGACGATGGTCGGCGATTTGCCACCGAGCTCCAGCGTCACCGAAGAGAGATGGCGAGCTGCCGCCGCCATGACGATCTTGCCGACCTCTGGACTGCCGGTGAAGAAGATATGGTCGAAGGGCTGGTCGAGAAGTTGCTGCGAAACCTCCCGGCCGCCCTGGACCACAGCGACGAGATCGGGCGGAAAGGTCTCCTCGATGATGTCGGCGATCACCTGCGAGGTGGCGGGCGTCATCTCCGACGGTTTGACCACCGCACTGTTGCCTGCCGCCAGCGCTGAGACGAGCGGCCCAAGCGCCAGGTTGAACGGATAGTTCCACGGCGCGATGATCAGGCAGAGCCCGCGCGGCTCCGGACGGATGCGGGCAGAGGTGCCGAGGGTGGCAAGTGTCGGCGCAACGCGCCGTTCCCGCATCCACCGCTTCAGGTGCCGCATCGTATGGCGGATTTCCTGCAGCACCGGCAGGATCTCGGTCAGGATGACCTCGGGCTCCGGCTTGCCGAAATCCCGACGGAGGGCCTCGACGATATCCCGCTCGCGCCGCTCGATGGTCTGGCGCAGATGGGCAAGGGCTCCCTTCCGCTCCTCCAGCCCGAAGCGCAGCCGCCGTTCCGCAACTGCCGCCTTCTGCCGCGTGACGGTCGCTTCGATCCTGTCGCCGTCCATTCGCCCTCCTTGCCGTGAACAAGGTCCACCGCCGCACCCGCTTCCTTCCCAAAGGTGGTATCCGAGCTTGGGCCAAGCCTCAATCGCTGGCGAGTCATTTTGATCTGCCGGGGTTGACCCCGGCCGCTCATCCATTGACGCCAGCTCTCCCGATCGCCACATGCTGCCGCGATGGCGAAGAGCAAGAAAAACGCGGACATCCCCACGATCACCGAAACCTGGAGCCTGCCGGCGGCAGCAACCTTCGGGTCGCTCGTTCGGGCCAAGGGCATCCTTCTGGAAATCCGCGCGCGGTTGCCGATGGCAGTGCGCAAGTCACTCGACTACACCGTCGCAAGCCTGACGCTCTCCATGCCCGAAGGCGCCGAGGCGGAATTCCGCCACACCGCCGCCAGCGTGTCGAAGGCGCTCGAGGGCATCGAGGACCTGCCGGTGATCCCGCGTGAGATCCAGGACATCCTGTCGATCTCCACCACCGAGCGCCACCGCTGGCTGGAGGACGGACGGCTCAAAAGCGCCGGCACGCGCACCGTCAAGCTTCGCGGCCGCGCTCGCCAGATCACCTTCCATGTCTTCGACCCGAAGCTCGTCAAGGACCTGCTCGACCATGGCACGGTGGACGAATGGCGCGAACACGACAAGGCAGCGGCGGCCGAAAACCGGCGGCGTGCCGCCTTCAAGGCAAAGCTCACCCGCTCGCTGAAGAAGAACAAGTCTAACCCGAAAACCGCAGGCAAGGCTGCGGACGAAGCTCCGCCGCTCGCCGGCTGGGACGATTTCGATCTCGACGGACTTCTCCGCTGAACCGCGGTCCCGGTATGGCAAAGCTGAAAATCATGATAAGCGCCCGCCACACGACACCAACAGGAGGTTCCCCGTGAGCGAACTGACCGTGGCCGAGGCCACCGACCGCATCTACCAATCGCTGGCGGCCGACAATGCCGATCTCGACACCCATATCGCCAGCCTCAAGGCAGCCCTCGCCCGCGAAGGCCAGAAGGAAGCCGTCTTCGATCCCGCTAGGCTCGCCCAGAACAACCGTTCCGGCCGCAAGCTGATGCAGGCCTATTTCCGCCAGCGCGGCGTGACGGTGACGTTCGCCACCGCCTGATGCCGGCAGGCAGATACGGTCAGGCACTCCGCCTGACCGCCACCCTTGTCACGCCCCGGTGACGCGCCAGATGACGTCGCCCACATCATCCGCCATCAGCACCGCGCCGTCGGCGGCAAGCGCCACGCCGACCGGCCGCCCGTAGGAATGCTTCTCGTCCGGCGACAGGAAGCCGGTGAGAATCTCGCGCGGCATGCCGACCGGCCTGCCGTTCTCGAAGGCGACGAAGGCGAGCTTGTAGCCGGAAAGCTTGGAGCGGTTCCACGAGCCGTGCTGGCCGATCGCCATGCCGGCCGGAAAGCCCGGCAGCGTTCCCTCCGGCAGCCAGCAGAGCCCGAGCGAAGCCGTATGGCCGCCGAGCGCGTAATCCGGCTGCAGCGCCGAGGCGACCTTGGCCGCATCCTGCGGCACCCGGTCGTCCACCACCCGGTCCCAGTAGCAGAAGGGCCAGCCGTAGAAGCCGCCGTCGACGACCGAGGTCAGGTAGTCCGGCGGCGTCTCGTCGCCCAGCCCGTCGCGCTCGTTGACAACCGTCCAGAGCGTGTCCCGCGACGGCTCCCAGGCCATGCCGACCGGATTGCGCAGGCCGCCCGCAAACATCCGCGATTGCCCCGAGGCGATGTCGTATTCGAGGATACAGGCGCGGTTTTCCTCCACCGCCATGCCGTGCTCGGCGATGTTGCTGAGCGAACCGACGGCCACGTAAAGCTTGGTTCCGTCCTTGCTGGCGATCAGGTTGCGCGTCCAGTGGCCGCCCGGAACGAGGTCCATCAGCTTGCGGCCCGGCTGGGTGATCCTGGTCGCGCCGGGCTCGTAGGGATAGGCGAGCAGCGCATCGCTTGCCCCGACATAAAGCGTGTCGCCGACAAGCGCGATGCCGAAGGGCTGGCGCACGTTTTCCAGATAGGCGTGGCTTTCCTCCGCCACGCCATCACCGTCGGCGTCGCGCAGCAGTGTCACACGGTTCGGACTGTCGCCGGCCGCCCGCGCCCGCTTCATCGTCGCCGTCATGGCATGGTCGAACAGGCTGCCGGGCTTGTCCGGCTCGCTCATCGATTCGGCGACCAGCACGTCGCCGTTCGGCAGCACATGCATGTTGCGCGGATGCACGAGCCCGCGCGCAAAGGCATTGACCTTCAGCCCCGGTGCTGCGGTCGGTTTATGGTCGCCCTCCCAGCCCTTCGCCGTCGGCATCTTCAGGGTCGGCAGCTTGCCCTGCGGCTTGGCCTCCGGAATGGCCGGCGCGGTTCCATAGACCGGCGCGCGCTCGCCATCGCGGGAATGACGGACGGCAACGGTGACATCGCCCACAAGGGCAACAAGACGGGCTAACAGGGAAGGCTCGGCCATAGGACGCCTCAAACAAACAGGAAAAAGGGAAAGCCGGACGCTAAAGCCTTTGCGCGGGAAGCACCAGAGGCGGATCGGGATATTTCACAAGGGAGCGGCGCTGACCACATGGGCGTCCACGGCGACATTCCACCGCAGGTCCGGGCACAGACAGACATGCACAGGCCCGTACCAGCCTCATGGAGACGATCGCGGCCGACCAACAGGAGAGCGCTCTTTCGCTCGATCTGGTCTCGGGCGACGTCGAGCGAGATCAAACAAAAGGAGGCGCAGAAGGGTACAGGATGAAGCGTATGGCGACCCTTGTCTACGTTAGTGCAAACCCTCCGGCCGAGCCCGCCGCCGACGGAACGAATCACCCGCCTTTAACGTCTTCCTTCTAGTAAATCTGCGATCTCACTCTACTTCATAGGCCGCCATGGAGGATGTATGACAGACAGTTCAAGTGCGAAAGCAAAGACCGGAGTGGAGGGTTTGGACGACATTCTGTCTGGTGGGCTCTCCCGCGGTCACGTTTTTCTTCTCGAAGGGGCGCCAGGTTCGGGGAAGACGACAGTCGCATTGCAGTTCCTGCTGGAAGGCGCCAGCATCGGCGAGCGCTGTCTCTACATCACGCTTTCGGAGACCGAGGAAGAACTGCGTGACAGTGCGCTCTCGCATGGGAAGGATATTGGCGATCAGGTGGAGATCTTCGAGCTTGTTCCGCCGGAAAGCCTGCTCGATGCCGACCAGCAGCAGAGCCTCCTGTATTCTTCCGACCTGGAACTAGGCGAAACCACAAAACTCATCTTTGAAGCCTTCGAGCGCGTGAGGCCCCATCGGGTGGTGATTGACAGCCTCTCCGAAATCCGGCTGCTGGCGCAGAGCTCACTACGCTATCGCCGCCAGATCCTTGCAATGAAGCACTTCTTCTCCCGCTCCGATGCAACGGTGCTGCTGTTGGACGACATGACCTCCGAAGCGATGGACAAGACCGTCCACAGCGTCGTGCATGGTGTCATCCACCTGGAGCAGCTTTCCCCGGACTATGGCTCCGAGCGACGTCGGCTCCGGGTCCTCAAGTACCGCGGCCAAGCCTTTCGCGGTGGTTACCATGACTTCATTATCAAGACCGGCGGCGTCGCCGTTTTCCCGCGGCTGCGCGCTGTCGAGCACAGGTCGGGGTTCGAGCGCTCCTCGCTGGCGAGTGGCATCAGCGCATTCGACGCGCTTCTCGGCGGGGGCATCGCCCGCGGCTCCAGCACGCTGCTGATCGGCCCGGCCGGTACCGGCAAAAGCCTTTTCGCATTACAGTTCGTCGAAGCCGCCATCCGGCGTGGTGAGCGGGCCGCAATCTTCATTTTCGACGAGGAATTGGGACTGCTGTTTTCCCGCACGAAGGAGATGGGGCTTGACCTTGAGGATTTGCGCGATGAGGGCCTGATCCACATCGAGCAGCTCGACGCTGCTGAACTTTCGCCCGGTGAGTTTGCCCAGCGCGTAAGGGACAGGGTAACGAGCTTCGACGCCAAGACGGTGGTGATCGACAGCATCAACGGCTACCAGGCGGCGATGCCCGAGGAGAACGCACTGATCCTGCACATGCACGAGCTGCTGCAATATCTGAACAGGCAGGGTGCCAACACCTTCATCACCGTCGCGCAGCACGGCCTCGTCGGCGACATGAAGTCCCCGGTGGACGTGACATACCTTGCAGACACGGTCATCCTGCTGCGCTACTTTGAGGCGGAGGGGCGCGTCCGCCGAGCCATCTCGGTGATCAAGAAGCGCACCGGGCAGCACGAAGATACGATCCGCGAGTACACGATCGGCAGTAATGGACTGACGCTGGGCGAGCCGCTTTCAGGATTCCAGGGCATCTTGCGTGGTGTCCCTATCTTCGTGGGGGACCGACAGCCCCTTTTGCAGACACTCGATGAGGATGGCCCCAATTCCTGAGCGTGATGTCTTTGGCCTGATCCATGCTCCGCTGGGCCGCGATGCGCAGATCGCGGCCGCTTTGCTAGAGGAAGCGGGGCTGCCCGCACGGATTGCCCCGACGCTGGACGCGCTGGTTGCGGGGCTGAACGAGAACGTCGCCTTCGCCGTGATGACGGAAGAGGCGTTGCGGTCGGTCGATCTTCGTCCATTTGTCTCGTGGATCGAGACGCAACCAAGCTGGTCCGATCTTCCGTTCATCATTCTGACGGCCCGCGGCGGTGGTCCTGAGCGCAACCCCGCCGCTGCCCGGCTGTCGGAAGTCCTGGGCAATGTCAGTTTCGTGGAGCGGCCCTTCCACCCAACAACATTCATCAGTGTCGCCCGTTCCGCAATGCGGGCGCGACGGCGGCAATACGAGGCCAGTGCCCGTATGGAGGCGCTGGACGAAGGGGAGCGTCGTCTGCAGACGGCCTTGGAAGCCGGCCGTCTCGGAGCGTGGGAATTCGATATTGCCACCAATGTCCTGACCACGTCCGCAACCTGCCGGGGCATCTTCGGCCGCGGCCCGGACGACAGCTTCACCTATGACGACCTGATCAATGCCATTCACCCAGATGACGTGGAGCGCATGAAGGAGGCGGTGCGCAAAACGCTTGAAACGGGCGTCGACTATGCCATCGCCTACCGGACCGTCTGGCCGGATAGCTCTGTCCATGGCGCCGAAATCCGCGCCCAGCTTCACCGCGATCGCACCGGCCATCCAATCAAGCTCGTCGGCGTCTCGGCCGACATCACCGAACGCCTGCAGGCTGAAGAGCAGCAGCGTCGTCTCAACGAGATGCTCGAGGAACGCGTGGCGGAGCGGACGCGCGAGCTGCAGGAGGCGCACAGGCTCGTGCTGGCCGAGGTCAGCCAGCGGGAACGGGCGGAGGAGCAGCTTCGCCAGGCCCAGAAGATGGAAGCGATCGGCCAACTCACCGGCGGGGTGGCTCACGACTTCAACAATCTCCTGATGGCGGTGCTCGGTAACCTCGAGCTCCTGCGCAAGCATGTTGCCGGCGACGCGAAGGCGACGCGGCTGATCGATGGAGCCCTCCAGGGCGCCCAGCGCGGCGCCTCGCTCACCCAACGGCTGCTGGCATTCGCCCGCAGGCAGGACCTGCAGGTGGGTCCGGTCAACCTTGCCGGGCTGGTGACGGAAATGGAGGATCTCCTGCAACGGTCGGTCGGCTCCAGGATTGCCATAGAGGTGGCCGTTCCGGAACGCCTCCCGCCCGTCTCCGCCGATGCCAACCAGGTCGAGCTCGCCCTCCTCAACCTCGCCGTCAATGCCCGCGATGCAATGCCGGATGGCGGAACGATCCGGATCGAACTGAAGGAGGCGGAGCAGCCGGCGGGATCGGATATGCTTGCACCCGGCCGCTATGTCGTCCTCTCCGTGATCGACCAGGGGCTGGGCATGGACGCCGAAACGCTGCAGAAGGCGGTCGAGCCGTTTTTTTCCACCAAGGAACTCGGCAAGGGCACCGGCCTCGGCCTTTCCATGGTGCATGGGTTGGCACTCCAACTGGACGGCCGTTTGACGCTAACAAGCGCGCCGGGTCAGGGAACCACCGCGGAACTGTGGATCCCTGTGTCGACTGCGGACGTTCAGGACCATGCGCAGGATGTCGCGCCCGCAGGACCTCGGGATGATGCCGGGCCAAAGCGGATCCTTCTCGTCGACGATGATGTCCTGATCGCCATGAGTTCGGCCGACATGCTGAGCGATCTCGGCCACCAGGTCGTCGAAGCCCATTCCGGCAAGGAGGCGCTCGCCTTGATCGACGGGGGCGCCACCTTCGACCTGTTGATCACCGATTATTCCATGCCCGGCATGACGGGTGCGGAACTGGCGAAGGCTGCCCGCGACCGCGTTCCGGGACTGCCGATCCTGCTGGCCTCCGGCTATGCCGACCTGCCCTCGGGGGTTGAAATGGACGTTGCCCGGCTGGCCAAGCCCTATTCCCAGGACCAACTGGCTTCGGTGCTCGGCAAGATGCTGTGATCTCTCTGGCCCGTCGGGGTGACACAGGGGCTCCGATGCGGAGCCGGTTCGACCGCTCGCCAACAAACGAACCGGCCGCCCCCTCGCCCGCCATCATATCTCGTCCCGCAACGCCCGCTCGATGAAATCCTCCGGGTCGCTGGTGAAATCCTGGTAGAGCCGGAAGTGCCGTGTCTGGCGAAGCTGCGTCTCGATAAGGCCCCCGCGGGTGATCTCCAGAAGCCGGGCGCCGGGCACCGCCATCAGGATGGGCGAATGGGTCGCCATGATGATCTGGGCGCTGGCCGTCTCCTGGATCTGATGGAGAAGCCGCAGGAGTTCCAGCTGGCGTTTTGGCGAAAGCGCGCTTTCCGGCTCGTCGAGGAAATAGATGCCCTGCCGGCTCATGCGCTCCTCGAAGAAGCGCACGAAGCCCTCGCCATGGCTCCAGGAGAGAAAATCCGGCGGTGCCGCATGGGCGTCGCGGGCGGCTTCGTCGAGGAAGCGGGCGACCGAGAAGAAGGATTCGGCGCGAAAGAACCAGCCCGCCGTCACCTTCGGCAGCCAGCTCGCCCGTAGCGCCGAGGCCAGCAGCGCGCCGCTCCGGTCGACCGCGAGGGAGTGGTCCAGGGGCCGGTAGCCCTTGCCGCCGCCTGCCTCGTCATAGCCGCAGAGTGCGGCCACCGCCTCGATCAGCGTCGATTTCCCCGTGCCGTTCTCCCCCACGATGATCGTCACGGGGGTTACGAAATCGAGGGAAAAATCCCTATCCAGCCAGGGAAGGTTGAACGGATAGTCGCCGCCGAGGCTCGCGTCGTCGCGCACCGAAAGGCGCTTCAGATAGGGCGCCGGCAGGTTCGTCAATCTGGTCTTTCGCATCGCAGCCCGCCAATCTCCAGAGCCCTTCGTGACAGGAGCATTACGGCCGATCAAGGGCCGACGCTCCCCCCAGCGCGGATCGAGGATGGCGGATCGGCAGGTCGGCGCGTCTGCCGCTTCGGACCGTGCGGCACGATCCGTTCAGGATCGGGAGATCCTTAGACCTCGCCCCGCCACATTTACCGCGAGCGCCCCCGTCTCAGGAAATCGCAACGAGCTCCAGTGCCTGCTCCGCGACCGAAACGACGTCCCCCACCCGCTTGCCCATCAGCTGCCGGGCGACGGGAGACACATAAGAAATCGTGCCCGCCCTGGGATCGGCTTCGTCCTCGCCGACGATCCGGTAGGTCTGGACCCGCCCGTCCTCCCGCGAAAAGGTCACCGTGCTGCCGAAGGCCACGACCTCTGACGTCGTCGGCTCGGGCATGACCTGCGCCGTGCGCACCCGCTCGGTGAAATAGCGCAGGTCCCGCAAAGGCCCCGCCGCCTGCCGCCGCCGCTCGTTGACGTCCTCGATGGCACTCGCCGCCCCATAAGCCTCGCGCGCCTCCTCCAGCTGCCGCTTCAAAGCCTCCAGCCCCGCCTCCGTCACGAGGTTCGGATGCGGCGAGACAGGACGATCCGGCAACAACGTCTCCGCCGCCGTTTCCGCACTCTCTTCCTTGACGAAGGCAACGCTCATGGTGGGGGTGGTCCTTGTCCGACGATTTCGCTCTACCAGGATGTAGGCCGAAGGCTGCAACTCCTCCAGCTTTGGGTGTGGCTCGCATGAAACAGCTGAGGTGGAATAACTTCACCCCGCCCGCAAGTGTTTGGGGGTGCCCATCAAATGTCGCCCGGTTCGCTTTAGCCTCTTTTCCAGATACAGATCGAGAGGTACTCCTAAGAGCGGGACAGTTCGTATGGTGAGGGAATGGCGAAGGGAATCTTCTACCACAAAGTCGACAGCACTTATGACGACGTCACGGGCATCCGCTATCACTTCCCTAAGACTTATTTTTCTCGTGTTCGGCAGACGGTTGGGGACTGGGTAATCTACTATGGTCCACTCCCTCGGATGCGCAGCAGATACTATTCCGGCCTGGCGCGGGTCTCATCAGTTAAACCGGATCCACGTAGAGATGACCACTTCTACGCTCATCTTGAAGACTATTTGGACTTCGATGCGCCTGTAGATTACGTGGCCGGCGGTGGGTTCGAGAGGAAGCTCGTCGGACCAGATCTATCCATTAATCCCGGGCGCAGCGTACAAGCCGTTCGTATCATCGAAGAGGAGGAATTCGCCTCCATCGTCGCGGCAGGCCTTGGACAGGAAGACGAATGGCCCGCTCGTTTGGAAAGCCAGACAATCCTCCACTTTGAAGAGGCGCCACAGTCCTCCTATGATGTAGGTGATTTCGAGCGACCCATACTGCTGCAGACAATCAGCCGTCCCTTCCGCGACGCCAAGTTCCGACAACATATCCGTACCGTCTACGATCGCACCTGTGCGTTTACCGGTTTGCGTCTCATCAACGGCGGCGGTCGCCCTGAAGTGGAAGCCGCACATATCATCCCGGTGGAACGCGGCGGAAATGACTCGGTGCAGAATGGTATCGCCTTGTCCGGGACAGTTCACTGGATGTTCGATCGAGGCCTACTTTCTATGGGGGATGACTACAAAATCATCTGCTCACGCCATCTCAATGAGGACGTGACGCATCTATTGACGAAGGATCTCGTCGCTCGCGTACCCACCGAACTCCGATATCGACCTCATCCTCGATACCTTAGTTGGCATCGGGAGAATGTTTTCAAGCAGTAGCGGTTGAACTGGTCGGTGAAGTAGCGGGCCTCCCGCAACAAGCGACGCTTTTCCATCGGGAGTTCCTCGCCCCTCTGTCATTGCACCAGTGCAACTCTCAACCTGCTCGAGATCCATCGTAACTCCTCCCCAAGCTCCGGCAGCCTTGGGATTTCGCACCGTTTACGATAGATCTCCCCCATGCCTGACCTCGCAATCGTTCTTTTCCTGCTCGTTTTAGCCATCATCATGTTCGCGCTCGGGCGTCCCCGGATGGATGCCGTTGCGCTGATCATGGTGGTCGCCCTGCCCCTGACCGGCGTGATCGGCATTGATGATGCGCTGGCCGGCTTCGCCGACCCCAACATCGTGCTGATCGGCGCCCTGTTCGTGGTCGGCGAGGCGCTCGTCCGGACGGGGATCGCACAGCGCCTGGGCGATTGGCTGGTGCGCAAGGCAGGACGCAGCGAGGCCCGGCTGATCGTGCTTCTGATGGTCGTGGTCGCCGGCATCGGATCGTTCATGAGTTCGACGGGCGTGGTAGCGATCTTCATCCCGATCGTGCTGCGGATCGCGCGCAATGCATCAATACCTGCCGGACGATTGATGATGCCGCTCTCGGTCGCAGCACTCCTGAGCGGCATGATGACCCTCGTCGCCACAGCGCCGAACCTCGTCGTCCATGGTGAACTTGTTCGCAACGGGTTTGAAGGCTTCGGCTTCTTCGCCTTCACGCCGTTCGGTATGCCCCTGCTTGCACTGGCCATCGTCTATATGTTGATTGCCAAGCGGTTCCTCGGTCGAGACGCGGCGCCGACCGAACCGGTGAAGCGCCCGACACTTGGCCACTTAGCCAAGGCCTACCGGCTGGAAGGCAGGGAGCACAGGCTGGTCGTGCGGCCGAGTTCTCCGCTTGTCAGCGACCGCCTGAGCGCATTCGATCTTCGGGGGAGCGAAGGCATCAATATCATCGCGATCGAGCGCGCCACCCGCTTCGGGCGGCAATTGATGCGGCCAAAGGCCGAGAGCCGTATCGAAGTCGGCGACGTGATGCTGATCGACGCCCGGTCGCCGGATCTCGATATGGACGCGTTGGCCGAACGGTATGGGCTTGCCCGGCTCGCGCTCGGAAATGCCTATTTTGGTGACCGTTCACAGGAGATTGGAATGGCCGAACTGCTCGTGTCGCCAGACTCGAGCCTCGTTGGCAAGACAGTCGTGGACGGGCGTTTCCGCAGTTTGACGGATCTTGTCGCGCTCGGTATCCGCCGAGGCCGGGAGGCGATTGACACGCCTGTAACCGACGTCGTCCTCCAGACCGGCGACACGATATTGGTGATCGGTCCCTGGCGAGCGATCGCTCGCGTGCCGCAACGTGCCGAGCGGCTGATCCTGCTCAACGCACCGATAGAGATGGAGGATGTGGCGCCAGCATCCGACCGCGCTCCCCATGCCGCGGTTATTCTGCTCGCGACAGTCGCGCTCATGGCGTCCGGCATCGTCCCCAACGTCGTCGCGGCCTTGCTCGGCTGCCTGTTGTTCGGCCTGTTTGGCTGCATCAACATGAATGCCGCCTATCGCTCCGTCCACTGGCAAACGCTCATACTGATCGTCGGCATGCTGCCCTTTTCCATTGCGCTTCAACGGACGGGCGGGATCGATATCGTCGCCCAATGGCTGCTGGCCATGGTGGGCGGGGCCCCGCCGCGTGTCGTACTGGCAACGCTTTTTGTCCTGACCGCGGTGCTGGGGCTCTTCATCTCCAATACGGCAACTGCGGTGCTCATGGCCCCGGTTGCGATAGCGCTTGCCGGCGCGCTCGACGTCTCGCCCTATCCACTCGCCATGACGGTTGCCCTGGCTGCCTCTGCGGCCTTCATGACGCCGGTCTCATCACCGGTGAACACGCTGGTGGTGGGGCCGGGCAACTACCGGTTTGGTGACTTCGTCAAGATCGGCGTGCCGTTTGCGATGGTCGCGCTGGTGGTCACGGTCCTGCTCGTGCCGCTCCTGCTGCCGTTCTGATGCAGGATCCTTTCGGTTCACTTGGCCAGTATCGCTGTATCTGCCACCCCCTGTCGGAATCCCCTCTCCCCATCCGTCCTTGCCTCATATAACCTCGCCGGCGCCACCGCCGGCCTTGTACGGGAGAGGGTCATGGCAAGTGCATATCGTTGGGTAATTGTCGCCGCCGGCGGGCTGATGGGCTGCGTGGCGGCGGGCACCATGTTTTCGCTGGCGATCTTCCTGGAACCGGTGGCGAGCGAGACCGGCTGGTCGCGCGCCGGCATTTCCACCGCCATGACGCTGAACTTCCTCGTCATGGGCGTCGGCGGCTTCCTCTGGGGCTCGCTCACCGACCGCTTTGGCGCCCGGATCGTCGTGCTGATCGGGTCGGTCCTGCTCGGCCTGGCGCTGGTGCTGGCAAGCCGCGCCGAAAGCCTTCTTTCCTTCCAGCTCGCCTATGGCACGCTGGTGGGGCTTGCTGCCAGCGCCTTCTTCGCGCCGATGATCGCCGCCGTGATGACCTGGTTCGACGAGCAGCGCGGGCTCGCCGTCTCGCTCGTTTCCGCCGGCATGGGCATGGCGCCGATGACCGTGTCGCCGCTCGCCCGCTATCTGATTTCCGCCACTGACTGGCGCACCGCCATGCTGATGATCGGCGTCGGCGCCTGGACGATCCTGCTGCCGACCGCGCTGCTGATCCGCCAGCCGCCGGCGATGTCGGCGGACGATGAGGCAAGCGCGGTCGAGGCGCGCCGCCAGCCGCTGTCGCGCCTGCTGCTGACGCCGCAGTTCCTCGTGCTGGGCTTCACCTTCTTTGCCTGCTGTGCCGCCCATTCCGGGCCGATCTTCCACATGGTGAGCTATGCCATGCTCTGCGGCATCGCGCCCATGGCCGCAGTCAGCATCTACAGCGTCGAGGGCCTCGCGGGGCTCGGCGGCCGGGTGCTGTTCGGCGTGCTCGCCGACCGGATCGGCGTCAAGCCGGTGCTGGTCGCGGGTCTCCTCGTCCAGGCGGCGGTGATCTCCGCCTATCTCGCCGCCGACAGTCTGACGAGCTTCTATACGCTGGCGGTGATTTTTGGCGGCACCTATGGCGGCGTCATGCCGCTCTATGCGGTGCTGGCGCGGGAGTATTTCGGGCCGCATGTGGTGGGCACCGTCTTCGGCGCCGCGACCATGCTCTCCTCCATCGGCATGGCCTTCGGCCCGCTCGCCGGCGGCTGGGCCTTCGACGCCTTCGCCAGCTACCAGTGGCTGTTCATCGGCTCCGCCCTCGTCGGCCTCGGCGCGGTTCTCATCGCGCTTGCCTTCCCGCCGCTGCCGAGCAAGGAGGCAGAACCGGCCGGCGCCGTGGCCTGAGAAACCTTGCCGCCGCCGGGCCTTCGCCCTAGCCTCCCATCATCCAACTAAGGAGCGCATCATGGACGACGTCACCGGCGGCTGCCTCTGCGGCCAGGTCCGCCTTTCCGCCCACGGCAGGCCCTACCGGGTCGGCCTCTGCCACTGCCTCGACTGCCGCAAGCACCACGGCGCGCTGTTTGCCGCCTCGGCGATCTTTCCCGCCGACGCGGTGACGATCGAGGGCGAGACGGCGGAGTTTCGCGGCCGGCATTTCTGCCCGCGCTGCGGCTCCTCCGTCTTCGCCGTCAGCGGCGACGAGGTCGAGGTGGCGCTCGGCGCGCTCGACGCGCCAGACCGGTTCACCCCCAGCTACGAGCTCTGGACAGTCCGCCGCGAGCACTGGCTGCCGCCCTTCCCGCTCCGGCACCATTACGCGCGCGACCGCGAGGGCATCGGCCGCGCGGAAGACTGACGTCACCGCACGGCGACAGCGCTTTCGCGTTTCCCTTTTGTACTCATTTTTGCGGTCCGCCCCCTTCACTTTCGCCCGGACTCTAGCCATATTCCGGCGATGGCCAGATCCCCCCGCAAGTCCGCACCCCCGAGCCCGACAAACGACGGTTTCGAGGAAGCCCCGCAATCCGGTTTCGAAGGCGCGCCGCTTTCCGGCAGCGTCTCCGACTGGGTGAAGCAGATGGAGGCGGAGGCGGAAGCCTCGGGCATCGAGACCCAGCGCGAAATCGCCTCCAAGGCCGGCAAGCACCGCAAGAAGATCGAGATCGCCGCCCGCGAAGCTGCGATCAAGGAGGCGGCCAAGGACAAGCCGAAAACCGCCAAGCACACCACCGCCTCCAAGACCGCCCGCGGCGTTTCCATCGGCGCGTCGTCGGACCCGGCCACCCGCGCCGCCGCCGGCCTCAACCCGGTCGCCGGGCTGGACGTATCGCTGGAGGAGGCGAAGTCGCTGGCCCCCGGCGCCGTCACCGCCACGGTCGATGCGCTGGCCAAACTGATCGAATCCGGCAACCCGCTGTTCAAGGACGGCAAGCTGTGGACGCCGCACCGCCCGGCCCGGCCGGAAAAGTCGGAAGGCGGCATCGCCATCCGCATGGCCTCCGATTACCAGCCCGCCGGCGACCAGCCGACGGCGATCGCCGATCTCGTCGAGGGCATCAACACCGGCGAGCGCTCCCAGGTGCTGCTCGGCGTCACCGGCTCCGGGAAAACCTTCACCATGGCCAAGGTGATCGAGGCGACCCAGCGCCCGGCCGTGATCCTGGCGCCCAACAAGACGCTCGCCGCGCAGCTCTATTCGGAGTTCAAGAGCTTCTTCCCGGACAATGCGGTGGAGTATTTCGTTTCCTATTACGACTACTACCAGCCGGAGGCCTATGTGCCGCGCTCCGACACCTATATCGAGAAGGAATCGTCGATCAACGAGCAGATCGACCGCATGCGCCACGCCGCCACCCGCGCCATCCTCGAGCGCGACGACTGCATCATCGTCGCCTCCGTCTCCTGCATCTACGGTATCGGCTCGGTGGAAACCTATACCGCCATGACCTTCCAGATGTCGGTTGGCGACCGGCTCGACCAGCGCCAGCTGCTCGCCGATCTCGTCGCCCAGCAGTACAAGCGCCGCGACATGGATTTCCAGCGCGGCAGTTTTCGTGTCCGCGGCGACACGATCGAGATCTTCCCGGCCCACCTGGAGGATGCCGCCTGGCGCATCTCGATGTTCGGCGACGAGATCGACGCGATCACCGAGTTCGACCCGCTGACCGGGAGCAAGACCGGCGACCTGAAGAGCGTCAAGATCTACGCCAACTCGCACTATGTCACGCCGCGTCCGACGCTGAACGCCGCCATCAAGTCGATCAAGGAGGAGCTGAAGCACCGCCTTGCCGAGCTCGAGGCCGCCGGCCGCCTCTTGGAAGCGCAGCGGCTGGAGCAGCGCACCCGCTACGACATCGAGATGATGGAGGCGACCGGCTCCTGCGCCGGCATCGAGAACTATTCGCGCTATCTCACCGGCCGCCGCCCCGGCGAGCCGCCGCCGACGCTGTTCGAATACATCCCCGACAATGCGCTGATCTTCATCGACGAGAGCCACGTCACCATCCCCCAGATCGGCGGCATGTATCGCGGCGATTTTCGCCGCAAGGCGACGCTCGCCGAATACGGATTTCGCCTGCCGTCCTGCATGGACAACCGGCCGCTGCGCTTCGAGGAATGGGATGCCATGCGGCCGCAGACCGTCGCCGTCTCCGCCACGCCCGGCAACTGGGAGATGGAACAGGCGGGCGGCGTCTTCGCTGAACAGGTCATCCGGCCGACCGGCCTCATCGATCCGCCGGTGGAAGTCCGCCCGGCCAAGAGCCAGGTCGACGACGTGCTCGGCGAGATCCGCGAGACCGCGAGCAAGGGCTACCGCACGCTCTGCACCGTTCTCACCAAGCGCATGGCGGAAGACCTCACCGAATACCTGCACGAGCAGGGCGTGCGCGTCCGCTACATGCATTCCGACATCGACACGCTGGAGCGCATCGAGATCATCCGCGACCTGCGCCTCGGCGCCTTCGACGTGCTGGTCGGCATCAACCTGCTGCGCGAGGGCCTCGACATTCCCGAATGCGGCTTCGTCGCCATCCTCGATGCCGACAAGGAAGGTTTTCTCCGCTCCGAAACCTCGCTGATCCAGACCATCGGCCGCGCGGCGCGAAACGTCGACGGCAAGGTCATCCTCTATGCCGACACCGTCACCGGCTCCATGCAGCGGGCGATGGACGAGACCGCGCGCCGCCGCGAAAAGCAGATGGCCTACAACACCGAACACGGCATCACGCCGGAATCGGTGAAGCGCAACATCTCCGACATCCTCGACTCGGTCTACGAGCGCGACCACGTCCGCGCCGATATCTCCGGCGTCTCCGGCAAGGGTTTCGCCGATGACGGCCACCTCGTCGGCAACAACCTCCAGGCGCATCTCAACGCGCTGGAAAAGGACATGCGCAACGCCGCCGCCGACCTCGACTTCGAAAAGGCCGCCCGCCTCCGAGACGAGATCAAGCGCCTCAAGGCCGTGGAGCTCTCGGCGATGGACGATCCCATTGCGAAGGACGAGGCACGGGCGCAGGAACGGAGCGGCAAAGCTGACAGAAATGGTGGACCAAGCGGCCGCCGCGGGGCGATCTCCCCCCTTGAGGGGGAGATGTCCGGCAGGACAGAGGGGGGCACTGCACCCTCTGCGCCCGAAGGCTCACCCCCCTCTGCCCCTATCGGGGCATCTCCCCCTCAAGGGGGGAGATCGGGTACCGCCGCCTCCTACTTCGCCAAGCCCACGCTCGACAACATGGGCCCCGGTACCGACATGCCGACACCCCTGTTCCGGAAGAACACGCTCGATGAAATGACCGTCGGCCGCACCGAAAA
Organism: Pseudorhizobium flavum; assembly: GCF_902502825.2. The sequence continues at coordinate 1,694,387 of NZ_LR723670.1, read as the reverse complement.
ACCCGTCCCCGGCAAGCTGCCGGAAAAGCCGGGCGACACGGGCAAGCGCTTCTCACCCCTTCTCGAAGGCCAGCCGGAGCGCGGCGAGGCACCCACCTCTCCTTCGTCATCCTCGTCCTCGGCTCAGGCCCGAGGATTGACCCGAGGACCCAAGGACGACCCCCGCCCCGTCATCCGCGGCAAGGTCGGCGTCGGCTCCTACGAAGATCCCGGCGAGCAGAAGCGCAGGGGGCGGACGAAGGGCAAGACGGGGCGTCCGGGCCGGTGAGGCATCCGCTGCCGCTTCTCTCCCCTCGTGGGAGACCTATTGAGACACCTCAAAGCTACTTCAGGTGAACTTCAAGCGCCTTAATGAGAGATCTGTTTATAATCGCCTTAGTATAACGTCTATAACGCCTCGTCTGCCGAGAAAATCTGGGATTGTACCCGACAAATGCGCTACTCGCTCGTCTTACGTATTTGACAAAGGTCCAAGTTTCATAGCCAGTGTCTTGGGTGAATGTCACATCTCTTAATATTTGTGTTTCTAGTGCGCTGGCTGGGTAGTTTGCCAATATCCATGGCATTTTCTTTTCTCGATAACGTTTAACGTAACTACTAGCATGCCCGTAGGCCTGCCTCTTCATCTTTCGCCATGCGTTTGAAAGGGTGGAGTGCTTTATCTTGACTGAATCACCATTGAACTCAAATCCCAGGTATTCAAGTCCATTCCGCGACGCCTTACCAAAGACATGTGAAAAATTCGTACCGCCGCTAGTGGAAGAAAACTGGACGATACTGACTTTCTGGTCTTGGATACGTAGCCTACTGCCGTAGACGGATATGCGCGCCTGGAGATAATCCTTCACTTCAAGGTTTGAAGCTAAGCTTGGCGTCGGAACAACCACGACTATATCATCCGAATAGCGACGATATATGCCGCCTCGTTGACTCGCCCAGCGATGCAACTCATCATCAAAGTCAATCAGGTAGAAGTTTGCTATCAAGTCAGATATCGGCGTTCCCTGCGGGATCCCGAATGAGAAGTTGTTTTTTTGCAGCAAACTTCCTCCTCGCTGACCAACTCCTGCCACGAGGTCACGAAACTCCTTCGGCGAACAAATCTGTTTAAGGCCAGCCGAACGTAGTGCGTCCACGCGTCTTTGTCGTCTAAGACGACGGGTACCCGTAGCTGGCTTATCCCACATTTTTAGCCGGTCGAATAATCTGTCGTAATCTACGACCGTGTAGCGCGTAATAGCATCGAAAACGGATTCATGATCGGGAGGCAAAACCTCCCCTAATAACATCTCCCACATCTGCCTAATGCGATCATGATCAAGGCTTTCAAAATAGGATTTTATGTCTACGACCGTGACTGTACAATTTCCAATATTTCGGATCTCGTCGAACACATCTCGAGCAATCTCGATATTTGACTTATTGCCGCCTCCGGCCTTTGGCAGCTTCCTATAGGCAACGGGGACCTCAATGAGATCCCGCCTCACCAGCTCATCTTCGTAGCGTCTCGAAAGCAGCGCGCGATATCTGGCGTAGATAGCTGCATCGACCCTCGCTGCATATCGAAGTGGCCGCACCTTCTTCTTGCGGCCTTGTCCATTCCTGAACTTTGTCCAAGTTTCAAAAAAACGGATTAGCGGGAAAAACGCATGCTTTGCGACAGAATCGGGATCGTTGGCAATCTCAGCAATTCTTCGAGCGGATATGTTACGGTCAAAATGAAGGTACGTTTTGAGATCTTTTTCCCTCGGCACCCACTCATCTGACAACTGAGTGGAGGCAGCAACACCATCAGGCATGGACTAGTTACTGCCTCCGCCAATTTAGCATGGCATTCGCGCCACTACGTCCTTTTCCAACGAGTTAGTGTATAATGTCATCAAGCTAATGCCGGTAGTCGGCATCATCTTCAGGAATGTTGGAAGCCATGTAACCGTAAGGATTGCCCTCATGTTAGCATCGATCTTCGCTGTCTTCCCTATTGACAGTGTAAACACTTGGCTCACGCGTTACCGTGATCCGGGACTTCGATCTCTCGTCGTCTTCCGTCTGGGAACCCCCATATAGTCAATATAGTATCGACGCTCATCAACTTTCAAGAGCTTCTTGGAATAATACGCTCGCAGATAGAACAGATGACTTCAGCGCTTGCTGGAGGACAGACTTCTGTTTAACTGGGAGCAGGTGAGGTGCGCCGTGGTCACGGCCTTTTTCGAATATTGTCGCTAGTCAGTTGCCCTCCTACGGCTGGATCCACGGTCAAGCAGCGGAGGATGAAGGAAGGTCCTGCGGCTAATGCTTCGAGGGCCCAAAACCGCACCCCCACCCACCAAATATCAACCACTTACCCCCCTCCTCATCCCCGTCCCCCAAACCCGTGCCTACACTTCCCCTGTCCCGCCGCGGATACACCAGGAGGCGTCCTGGCGAGGCGGGGCCGGCGCTGGTGGTGAAGGGACGACGTGAACCTTCATCATCGGGGTCCGCGGAAAATGGTCTCCCTCCGGCGACACGGGGGAAGCAGATGGGTCCGGACCTCCTACCTGCTTCTGATGCCCGAAAGTGCGCGCCGGGCGTGCCTGTGCGGCACACAGGGGGGTCGATGGAGAGGATGTCGCCGGACCTTCAAGTCCGACGAGATGCCGGGGCGAAGAGCCTCGGAAACCGGGAAACCGGCGGTCAAACACCTCCCATTCGGCCCTTGCAGAGAGACCGGAGTCGCGGGCACAAACTGCCGAACGGGGCGCTGAGAGGTGCCACATAAACTAACTTTACGAGGCAGCTTTCAGCGCCCCGTCCGATTTGAAATTTTGGAGAACACCAAGGGGGTAGTGTGTCTTGTTGAGGGAGTCTTCCCTTCCGTCATTCCTGTGCTTGTCACAGGAATCCAGCAGCGCCGCGTCGGCGGTGCGGAAGACTCTTCTCACGCGAAGGACTTCGCGTGGCTGGATCCCGGAACAAGTCCGGGATGACGACCTCAAGCCCCCAACCCGAAAGGAACCCACCATGTCCGACACCAAGCCACCTGCCATCGACCCGCTACTCGCCGCCCGCACAGCCGAGGCGCTGGCCCTTCCGCACCTCGTCTGCCGGCGCCGCGCGTGCCGCCGCAAGAACCGCTGCCTCTGGTGCTTCCGCTCCACCGGCGAGCGCTGCTGCATGAGGAACCTGACGGCCGAGCAGCGCCGGTTCTTCGACGTCGTCTATCATGAGGCCGCTGCCGCCTGGCATTTTCTCGGCACGGACCCGCATTGGTTCGAGGCGCGCGAGGGAGAACGCCGGACGCGCAACGACCTGGGGATTGCCATTGCCCGAACCGATCCCGGCAGGTGGCGGAGGGAGAAATGGGACGCCGAGCGGCGGGCGCGGGAGAAGCGGCTGGCGCAGTTCGACAGGGAGCAGGCGTCGGGAAAGGACGGGTCGGAAGGGAGGAGAGGATGAGGCGGCGCCTCCCGGCCCTTCGCTTGCGCTTCGGGCGTTCGACGCGGAAAGAGGGTAGAGTGTGACGCAACGCCCCCGGCCCTGCGCTTTGGGCTCAGGGCGTTCGGCGCCGCAGGAGGTCGAGTGTGACGCGCCGCCCCCCGGCCCTGCGCTTGCGCTTCGGGCGTTCGGCGCTCAAAACGCTCCACTGGAGCGTTTTGCCGGGCGCGTCGCGCCCGGACGCGCCTCACCCCACAAACGCCCGTTCGATGACGAATTCGGCCGGCTGGCTGTTGGCGCCTTCGGTGAGGCCGGCGGCCTCGAGCAGCGCCTTCGTGTCCTTCAGCATCTCGGTCGAGCCGCAGATCATGCCGCGGTCGGTGGCAGGCTCCAGCGGCGGCACGCCGAGATCGGTGAACAGCTTGCCGCTCTCGATCAGGTCGGTGATGCGGCCCTGGTTCGGATAGGAGGGGTCGCGGGTGACGGTCGGGTAGTGCTTCAGCTTGGTGCCGACGATTTCCGAGAGGAACTCGTGGTTGCGGATCTCCTCCATCAGGTCGAAGCCGTATTTCAGCTCCGCCACCTCGCGGCAGGTATGGGTGAGGATCACCTCGTCGAACTTCTCATAGGTCTCCGGATCGCGGATCAGGCTGGCGAACGGCGCGATGCCGGTGCCGGTGGAGAACATGTAGAGGCGTTTTCCCGGCGTCAGCGCATCGAGCACCAGCGTGCCGGTCGGCTTCTTGCGCATCAGCACCGTGTCGCCGGCTTTGATCTTCTGCAGGTGCGAGGTGAGCGGGCCGTCCGGCACCTTGATGGAGAAGAATTCCAGTTCCTCGTCCCAGGCGGGGCTGGCGATCGAATAGGCGCGGTAGATCGGCTTGTCGCCGACCATCAGGCCGATCATGGCGAATTCGCCGGAGCGGAAGCGGAAGCCGGCCGGGCGCGTCATGCGGAAGCGGAACAGGAAGTCGGTATAGTGCTCCACCGCCAGCACCGTCTCGGCATAGACATTGTCCGGCACCGCCGGCTTGGTGGCAACGAAGTCATCCGTCTTGGCTGGAGCGTTCATGCGGCGTCCGTTTCGCTTGTCGTCTGGTGGGCTGCGGAGCGAAATATACCATCCGCCCCGCAAATTGAAGGCACCCGCGTGCTTATGCCGCGGCGCGCCCGGAAAATATGTGCCGGAAAATCCGCTTTCAACCGGTCAGCCGGCGGTGCGGCGGCGCCAGCTGTAGCCGGGGGCATCGGCTGCCGGTCGCGCGGCGGGCTGGTAGTGGACGGGAATGGCCGGCAGCCGGCCTTCCGCCAGCCGTCGCAGCGCCGTCTCGTTGGTGACGGCAAAGCTGTCGATCCCGACCCGCAGCATCAGCGGGATCTGGTCGATCAGCACGTCGCCCACCGCCCGCAGCTCATTTTGATAACCCAGCCGTTCCCGCAGCAGCGAGGCATGCGAAAATGCCCGACCGTCGTTGAAGGCGGGGAATTCCACCGCAACGATCGCCAGTCGGTCGAGATAAGGCTGGAGCCGGTGCACATCGTCGGCGGGCCTGATCAGGACGCCGAGGCCGACGTCGTTGCTGGCTTCCGCCTTCTCGATCAGCTGGTCGAGGGACAAGAGCGGCGTCTGCTCGCCCGTCGCGGGGTGTTCCTCGGTCTCGACCATCCAGGGGTCGTTCTCGACGAAACCGGTTTCCTTCCAGATCCTGGTCATCATCCGCCCCTTCAAGCCGCTTCCGCCGTCGAACCGTAGAGCGCATCCTTGAACGGCTGCGGCCCGACGCGGCGATAGGCTTCGAGGAAGGTCTCCTCCTTCGACAGGCGAAGCCCGAGATAGGTGTCGACGATGGTCTCCACCGCATCGGTCACCTTGGCCGGCTCGAAGCCGCGGCCGATGATCTCGCCGATCGAGGTGTTCTCGTCGCCGGAACCGCCGAGCGTGATCTGGTAGAGCTCCGCACCCTTCTTCTCCACGCCCAAAAGCCCGATATGGCCGACATGGTGGTGGCCGCAGGCATTGATGCAGCCGGAGATCTTGATCTTCAGCTCGCCGATCTCCGCCTGCCGGTCCGGTGATCCGAAGCGGGTGGAGATCTCCTGCGCCACCGGGATCGACCGGGCGTTCGCCAGCGCGCAATAGTCGAGCCCCGGACAGGCGATGATGTCGGTGATCAGCCCGGCATTGGCCGTCGCCAGTCCCTGGGCGACGAGGGCGCGGTAGACCGGCTCGAGGTCCGCCAGTGCCACATGCGGCAGGATGACGTTCTGCTCGTGGCTGATACGGATCTCGTCGAAGGCATATTCCTCGGCGATGTCGGCGATCGCATCCATCTGCTCGTGGCTGGCATCGCCCGGAATGCCGCCGATAGGCTTCAGCGAGATCGTCACCATGCCGTAGTCGGGATGCTTGTGCGGCTCGACGTTCTGGTCCACCCAGCGGGCGAAACCGGCATCCTGCTTCTTCCAGCCGGCGATCTGCGCCCAGCCCTCCGGACGCTCCGGCAGGGAGGGCGGCGCGAAGTAGCGGGTAATGGCGTCGATATCGGCCTGCGGCAGGGTCAGCTCCGTGCCCTTCAGGTGCGAGAACTCCTCCTCCACGCGCCGCGTCATCTCCTCGACACCGATCTCGTGGACGAGGATCTTGATGCGCGCCTTGAACTTGTTGTCGCGCCGGCCGAAGAGGTTGTACACGCGCACGATCGCGGTGGTGTAGGTCAACAGGTCCTCTTCCGGCAGAAAGTCGCGGATCTTCTTGGCCACCAGCGGCGTACGCCCCTGCCCGCCGCCGACATAGACGGCAAAACCCAGTTCGCCCTTGTCGTTCTTCTTCAGATGCAGGCCGATGTCATGGACCTGGATTGCGGCGCGGTCGCGTTCGGCGCCGGTCACGGCGATCTTGAACTTGCGCGGCAGATAGGAGAATTCCGGATGAACGGAGGACCACTGGCGCAGGATCTCGGCATAAGGCCGCGGATCGGCGACCTCGTCGGCAGCCGCACCGGCAAAATGGTCGGCGGTAACGTTGCGAATGCAATTGCCAGACGTCTGCAGCGCGTGCATCTCGACCGTTGCAAGCTCCGCCAGGATGTCCGGCGTGTCGGAGAGCTTCGGCCAGTTGAACTGGAGGTTCTGCCGCGTGGTAAAGTGCCCGTAGCCCCGGTCATACGTGCGCGCCACATGCGCCAGCATGCGCATCTGCCTGGCGTTCAGCGTGCCGTAGGGAATGGCGATCCGCAGCATGTAGGCATGCAGCTGCAGGTAGACGCCGTTCATCAGGCGCAGAGGCTTGAACGCGTCCTCCGTCAGTTCCCCGGAGAGGCGGCGGTTGACCTGGTCGCGGAACTGCTCGACGCGGCTCTTGACGAAGGCGTGGTCGAATTCGTCGTAACGATACATGATATCCTCAGACTGCGATGAAGGCCGCATCGGCCGGGCGGTAGCCCGCGGCGTATTCCATGGTGGGGCCGGCAGCACGGATGCGCTCGCGCAGCCGGATCGGCCAAAGCTTGCCAGCGACTTCCTGCACGTCGATGACATTGACGTCGACGACGCGGTTGGCGGCGAAGTCCCGCTTGCCGATCGCTTCCAGCGAGGCGACGGCCTCGGCATGGCGGGCGACCAGCGCGTCCTGCAGGTTTTCCACCCAATGGCCGTTGACATCCAGCCATACGGCGATGCCGTCCGTCAGCCTGTTTGCGGTGAGGACCTTGTCCGTCATGCTTCACTTCCCATCCTGGCGCGAGCCGTCGCAGTCCATGCGGACAGGGGCTCGGATCTTTGAAAATTCGCACCGGCGACAGCCTCGCCGATGATGACCATGACCGGACCGGCGAGATCGTCCCTCGCCTCGAGATCCGGAAGTTCCTTCAGGACCCCGTGGAAAAGACGGCGATCGGTGCGGCTGGCATTTTCCACCACGGCCACGGTCGTGTCTGGCGACAGGCCGGCTTCCACCAGCCGGCCGGCCACGGAGGCGGCAACCGAGCGGCCCATGTAGACGGCGATGGTGGCGCCGGACACAGCGAGCCTTGCCCAGTCTGGCATTACGTCGCCGGTGAGGTCGTGGCCGGTCGTAAAGATGAGCGAGGAGGCGACACCCCGCAGCGTCAGCGGCAGATCGAAATCGGCGGCTGCGGCAAAGGCGGAGGTGATGCCCGGCACGATCTCGTAAGAGATGCCGGCCTCGCGGAGAGCAGCCATCTCCTCCCCTGCCCGGCCGTAGACCAGCGGATCGCCCGACTTGAGGCGCACCACGCGCTTGCCATCCTGCCCCAGCCGCACCAGCAGACGATTGATCTCGCCTTGCGACTTGGAATGACAGTTCTTGCGCTTCCCAACGGACAGGCGCTCCGCATCACGGCGGCCCATGTCGACGATTGCTTGGGGGACGAGAGCGTCATAGACGATCACATCGGCTTCCATCAGCACGCGCTGGGCGCGCAGCGTGAGCAGATCCTCGGCACCGGGGCCGGCACCCACGAGCCAGACATGGCCTTCGGCCCGGCCCGAGGTGGAAAGCAGGGCATTGGCAGAGCGGCGGGCGCCGGAGACGTCACCTGCATCAACGCTGTCTGCGACAGCGCCGGTGAAGAAGCGGCGCCAGAAGATGCGACGCGATACCCCCTTGGGGATCAACCGTTCGACGGAATCCCGGTAATCAACGGCAAGGGAAGCGAGCCGGCCGAGCGACGGCGAAAGCATCTGGTCGACGCGGGCGCGGATCATCTGCGCCAGCACCGGACCTGCTCCTTCCGTGCCGATCGCGACGGCAACCGGCGCACGGTTGACGAGGGCCGGGGTGAGGAAGTCACAAAATTCCGGCTGGTCGACCGCATTGGCCGGAATCCTCGCTGCGCGGGCAGCCGTGACAATGGCCTGATCCTGCTGCTCGTCGCCGGTCGCAGCGAAGACGAGAGCGGCACCGTCCACCTGGTCAGCCGCGAAAGAAGCGGCGATGACGTCAAGCTTGTTTGCTGCCAGATAGTCCCGGTAATCGGGTTCCGGATCCTCGGCATAGGCGACGATGTGTGCATCCGTGTTGCGCAGCAGCCGGACCTTGGCGAACGCCTCGTCGCCATTGCCGAAGACTGCAACGGTCCTACCGCTGACGCGGAAGAATGCCGGGAATGTTGTCAAACGGGTGGTGGACATGACGACCTTTTCGAGCTTGGCTGCACAATATCACCCATCGCACCTTGAGACAGAAGAAACCGATATGCGAGTTGCACGGCGTGCGAACATTTCTGTTCTCGCTCGCCTGCCATCTTGAGTAAAAGCCACCGATACCCGCAGGCGCCGGCGGTGATTCCGCATCCGTCCGGCGGCCCGTCCCTAAGGAAGAAGCCATGTCCCTTGTTGCCCGCCTCCTCGACGTCATGGAGAATGACATCCTGCCGCTGACGGAGGCCGGCGTGGCGGCCGGCAACAAGGTGTTCGGCGCGGCGATCCTACGCAAGTCCGACCTGTCGCTGGTGCTCGCCGAGACCAACAACGAGATGGAGAACCCGCTCTGGCACGGCGAGGTGCATGCGCTGAAGCGCTTCTACGAACTGGACGCAAAGCCTGACACCAAGGACCTGATCTTCCTCTCCACCCACGAACCCTGCACCATGTGCATGTCGGCGATCACTTGGGCGGGCTTCGACAATTTCTACTATTTCTTCAGCCACGAGGATTCGCGCGACGCCTTCGCCATTCCGCATGACCTGAAGATCCTGAACGAAGTCTTCGGCCTTCCACCAGGCGGCTACCGGCGGCAGAACGCCTTCTGGCATTCACATGCGATCGCAGACCTCGTGGCGGTGGAGGAAGAGCCAAAACGAACGGCTCTGCTGGAGCAGTCGGCAAGAATCCGCGCGGCCTATGACCGGCTTTCCGGCACCTATCAGGCCGGCAAGTCCGCTAATTCCATCCCGCTCCGCTAAAGTTCGCTGAGGACCATCGACGCCATGGAAGCTTCACGAGACATCTCCCGCCTGATCGACATCATGAAGGCGCTGCGCGATTCGCAAAGCGGCTGCCCCTGGGACATCGTGCAGACCTTCGAGACGATCAAGCCCTATACGATCGAGGAGGCATATGAGGTGGCCGACGCCATCGAGCGTAACGACCTCGACGACCTCTGCGAGGAGTTGGGCGACCTCCTGCTGCAGGTCGTCTACCACGCACAGATGGCCGAGGAGGCCGGTGAGTTCTCCTTCGGCGACGTCGTCCATGCTGTGACCCGCAAGATGATCCGCCGCCACCCGCATGTCTTCGCGATCTCTGACGCTGATACGCCCGGCGCCGTCAAAGTCCAGTGGGATGAGATCAAGACGGAGGAGAAGCGCGAGCGCGCCGAGCGGCGGGCACGGCGTGGGATCCAGGAAGACTTCAAGGCCGGCTATCTCGGCAGCGTGCAGCGCAGCCAGCCGGCGCTGACGGAAGCACTGAAGCTGCAGCAGCGGGCGGCGAAGGTCGGCTTCGACTGGTCGGAGGCAGAGCCAATCCTCGACAAGATCGAGGAGGAGGTTGCCGAGTTGCGCGAGGCGCTCCGCGGCGGACAGAAGGACAAAGTGAAGGACGAACTCGGCGACCTCATCTTCGCGCTGGTCAACATCGGCCGCCACGTCGACGCCGACCCGGAGGATGCGCTGCGCGGCACGAACACGAAGTTCCGGAGTCGGTTCAGGCACATCGAGACGGAACTTCAGAAATCAGGCGAGACGCTCGAAGCGGCGACACTGGAGCGGATGGAAGAGCTCTGGCAGGCGGCGAAGCTGGGAGAGCGATAACGGCTCAAGCGGCTGCGGCGGAAAGGCGGTTGACTGCCGCCTGCTCAGCAAATCGCGAGGGCGGTACGCCGACCAGCCGCGTGAATGCGGTGCTGAACGCGCTGGCGGAGCCGTAGCCGACACGTTCAGCAATCTCCTGCAGTCCCGCCTGCCCTGAGCGCAGCAGGTTCCTCGCCAGCGCCATGCGCCAGGACGTCAGATAATCCATCGGTGCGACACCCACCTTCTGGCGGAAGCGGTTGAAGAATGCGGAGCGGGAAAGGGCTGCCTCCTTTGCCATTTGTTCGACCGTCCAGGGCCTTGCCGGATCCTGGTGCAGGCGCCGGATGGCGAGCGCCAGGCGCGGATCGGCAAGCCCGCGAACGATCCCCTGTGGCGCAGCTTCAGCGGCGGCAGAGCGCAAGGCTTCCACGAGCAGGACTTCGAGCAGGCGCGCAAGGATCATCTCCCGCGCCGGCCGGTCGGTGCGGGCCTCATCAGTGATCAGTCGGACCAGCATGGACAGGCGTTGTTCGCCGCGGATGTGCAGGAGTTGCGGCAGAAGGGAAACGAGCAAGTTCCTGTCGGGCGAACCGAAGACGAAGTGACCGATCAGCAAGCGGACATCCGCGGGCCCGTGCGGATCCCCGTGCCTCGTCTCTCCCTCCAGCATGGTGATTGTCCACCGGGTCTCCTCGTTCCTGTCGGTGTCCTGCGCGCTGGACATGGTGAAGGCGAAGGCGGCCGGGATCAAGACGAAGTCGCCTTCCTGCAGGGTGATCGGCGGGCGCCCCTGAACCCAGAGGTCCGCGCTTCCTTCCAGAACCACGCAATAGAACGGGTTACCCTGTTCGAGGCGATCGACGCGCCAGCTCCCCGAGCCGCTGACCACCTTTGACATAGGCACGCCGGGTGCGAAGACCCCAACCATTTCGGCGAGCGGATCAGCCATTCGAATACTCTCGATAACGTTTTTGGTACCTACCATTATAGCTAGTCGCGCTTGCGCGGTCCATGATGCTCGGGACACAACCTCGGAGACAGATATGAAAACCATATTGATCACTGGCTGCTCGTCCGGCTTCGGCTTGGAAATCGCAAAGTTCTTCCTCGACAAGGGCTGGCGTGTGGTCGCTACCATGCGCAGGCCGCGAAACGACGTCCTCCCCTCCTCCGGCAATCTCACGGTTCTGGCGCTGGATGTGCGTGATGCCGAGAGCATTTGTGCGGCCTTGGAAGCGGCAGGCCCGATCGACGTGCTCGTCAACAATGCCGGCATCGGCTGGATGAACGTCATAGAAGGCACGCCGATGGAGACCGTGCGGGACCTCTTCGAGACGAACACCTTCGGCACGATGGCGATGACGCAGGCCGTGCTGCCGCAGTTCCGCAAACGCCGGGAGGGCGTCATCATCAATGTGTCCTCGAGCGTGACGCTGAAGCCGCTGCCGCTCCTGTCCGCCTACACCGCGAGCAAGGCGGCCGTGAACGCTTTCACGGAATCGGCCGCACTGGAGCTTGAGCCGTTCAACATCAGGGTCCGGCTGGTGCTGCCGGGACGGGCTCCGGACACGGCTTTCGGCGGAACTGCGCGCAGCCGGCTGCAGGATCAGGGCGGCTTTCCAAGCCCGTATGAAGATTTCGTCAAGCAGATCTTCAGCGCCCGGGAACAGCAAGTGGAGGCGCCAGTCACGCCTCCGGCCGATGTGGTGGCGGCGGTTTGGCGGGCGGCCACCGATCCGTTGTCGCCCATGCGCATCGCTGCCGGCGCGGATGCGGTGGCACTAGCCGGATAGCGAAGTCTCTGGCGGTCCGGGGAGAGCCACGGCTATCGGTCGTGCATTCCCTTGCCCGCCAGGATGCGGCTGCGATGCTTTTCGATGCGTGCGCGACGCGTCTGGGACTGCTTGGCCTGGGAGAAATGGAGGACATAGCCGCGCCGGCGGCCGGGAGTGAGGCCTTCGAAGGCAGCTTGCAATTCAGGATCCTCCCCAAGGGCGCAGACAAGTTCCTCCGGATAATCGAGATCATCCTTCGGCATGTCGACCCTGGCACCCGCGCGCTCCAGCTCCATGGCCTCGCGAACATAGGCCTTGATCGTCTTCTCCAGTCCGGCAATCTGGGCAGTCCCGGTGAAGCGGAGGATGCGCGAGGACCGGGAATTCTCTCCGGGCGCGATGAGGATTTTCTCAGGGTCCTTCAGGAGGACGCCCTTGAAGAAACCGAGCGTGGCCGCATCCTTGAAACCCCACAGCAGCGCGACATTGCCATCGTCGACGGTGTAGCAGGGGGAGCTCCACTTGAATGTTTCGACAAGCCCGCAGTCCAGGAGGATCTTTCTCAGGGCCAGGAGTTCCTCGCGCCAACGCTCCTGATCGGAGAAGAAGGCATCGATCTTCCGCTCGTCATCGCCCATGGTGCTCCTCCCACCCATGAATAACGTGTTTCAGAACGCTTCAACCGAAGGCATGGGCGACACCGCCGGGGACTACCGCTCCCAGTCTTCCTTCTCGGGCCTCGGGCCGTTGCCAAGCCGGCGCTCGAGCGCTGCCGCCTGGCTTTCGGAGAGCCGCACGTCGAGCTCGACCGAACCGTCCTCATGGTCTCGGCGCTCGTCGACGACGGCGTTCTCGTAGACCCAGGAGACGAGCGCCAGCTTGTCTGCCGGTATCGCGACCGTGGTTTCGGTCAGCACGCCGGACAGCCGGCGGGCGATCTCTGCCAGCAGCGCCTCGACGCCCTCGCCGGTGATCGCCGACACGGCCATGATGTTGTCGCGGCCGCTTGCCCGTTCCGCCATCGCGTCATGGGCCTCGGGATCGAGGCGGTCGATCTTGTTCCAGACCTCGATGATCCGGGCCTCCCGCTCCTTCTCGTCGATGCCGAGATCGGACAGGATTCGCATGACGTCCGCGGATTGCGCGGCGTTGTCAGGATCGGACATGTCGCGGACATGCAGGATGAGGTCGGCTTCGAGCACCTCTTCGAGCGTGGCGCGGAAGGCTGCAACAAGGTGGGTCGGCAGATCGGAGATGAAGCCAACGGTATCGGACAGGATGACGGTGCGCCCATGCGGCAGCTTCATGCGGCGGAGCGTCGGATCGAGCGTGGCGAACAGCATGTCCTCGGCCAGAACGCCGGCACCGGTGATGCGGTTGAAGAGGGTCGACTTTCCAGCGTTCGTATAGCCGACGAGGGCAACGATCGGATGCGGCACCTTTCGGCGCTTTGCGCGGTGAAGCTGGCGGGTCCGCACCACCTGCTCCAGTTCGCGTTCCAGCTTGACGATGCGCTCCTGGAGCAGCCGCCGGTCGGCCTCGATCTGCGTTTCACCGGGACCACCCATGAAGCCTGCGCCACCGCGCTGCCGCTCAAGGTGGGTCCAGCTGCGGACAAGGCGACCCTTCTGGTAGTTCAGATGGGCGAGATCGACCTGCAGCGTGCCCTCCTTGGTGGAGGCGCGGCGGCCGAAGATTTCCAGGATCAGACCGGTCCGGTCGATGACCTTGGCGTTCCATTCCTTTTCGAGATTGCGCTGCTGTACCGGCGTCAGCGGATGGTCGACGATGACAAGGCCGGCGTCGTGCTGGTCGAGCAGCGCCTTGATCTCGCCGATCTTGCCCGTTCCCATAAGCGTGGCCGGGCGGGGCTGGGAGACCTGAACGATCAGGCCCTGCACGACTTCGAGGTCGATCGCCCGGGCAAGGCCAATGGCCTCCTCGAGGCGTGCCTCCTCCGACCGCTGGGGTGCGGGTGCAGCCTCAGGCTGTGCTGCACGGGAGGCGCGGGCGTTCTTCAGCACCGGCACGAGCACCACTGCGCGCATGTCGTCCCGGCGACGGTCGGTCTCCGGGATCATCGATTCATTCGAGGTGTCGCGATGTTTAATCAGCTACTGTCCTGTCAGGCCGCGTTTTCTTCGCTCTCGAACATCTGCATCGGCTGGCCGGGCATGATGGTCGAGATCGCGTGCTTATACACGAGTTGCGAATGGCCGTCACGGCGCAGGAGAACGCAGAAATTGTCGAAGGAGGTGACAACGCCGGTCAGCTTCACACCGTTGATGAGAAAAATCGTCAAAGAAATCTTTTGCTTACGGACAGTATTAAGAAACAGGTCCTGCAAGTTCTGAGAACGTTCCGCCATAGCGCCGCTTCTTTCTTTTTTGCCGGCATCCTGCCGGGATGATCTGATCACATTTCAGAGAAATACGGGAAGCGCCCTCGTGCTTCCATCCCCCAATGAAATCCTCGTTATCAAATCGGCGTCTTTTCCGCAATGTGCAAAAAGGCACCACGCAGGGCAGCGGCGACGCTGCCAGGATGACCGTTAGCGATGGTCCGCCCGTCGACGGCAACTACCGGAACACAGGAGCCCGTCGCCGAGGTGAGGAAGACTTCGCGCGCCGCGAGCATCTCCTCGACCGTGAACTCACGCTCCTCGACGGGGACCGAGAGGCTGGCGGCCACATCGAGGACCGTCGTGCGGGTGACGCCGCGCAGGATCCCGTGCTCGGCCGGGCGGGTCACCAGCACGCCGTCGGCGCTGACGATCCAGACATTCGAGGAGGCCGCCTCGGTGACCTTGCCCGCGGTATCGACGAATATGGCGTCCTGGGCGCCGGCATCCTTAGCCTGCTGCTTGACCAGAACATTGGGAAGAAGGCCGACCGTCTTGATGTCGACGCGGTCCCAGCGGTTCTCCGGCACTGTGATGACCTTGATCCCCGTCTCGTACCGCGCCCGAGCCGGCTGCGGATCAACGGATTTCGCAGTGATGGTCAGCGTCGGCAAAGTGCCCGCGGCGGGGAAGTAATGGTCGCGACGGGCGACGCCGCGCGTCACCTGCAGGTAGAAGAGACCGTTCCTGACCCGGTTGCGGCGGAGGACTTCCCTGATGACGAGCTTCAGCGGCTCACGAGCCATCGGACTTGCCATGCGCAGTTCGCGGAGAGACCGGTCGAGCCGGTCGAGATGCCGGGTCAGGTCGATGATCAGTCCGTCGCGGACCTCGCAGACCTCGTAGACACCATCTGCGAACTGGAAACCGCGATCCTCGATATGGATGGCGGCGTCGGAGTGGGGAAGGTAGCGGCCGTTGACATAAGCAATTCTGGACATGGGCTAGCCGATCCGATCGATGCTCAGAAATATTGAATGGAGACGCGGAACATCTGCTCGACATTCTTGACCGCCGCCGCGGTGGAGAACAGCACGACGCGATCATGCGCCTTGATCTTCGTGTCGCCGCTTGGGCGGATGACGGTACCGCCGCGATAGATCGCGCCTATGCGGATGCCGTCGGGCAGGTCCAGTTCGCGGAAGGGCTTGCCGACCAGCGGCGACGTCTCGAGTGCCTCGGCCTCGATCACCTCCGCCGAGCCCTGCTGCACGGCGTAGACCGAGCGGATGCGTCCCTTGCGAACATGCTGGAGCACCCGGGAAATGGTGACGGCGCGCGGGTTGATCTGCGCGTCGATGCCGAGGGACTGCGTGACCTTGTTCAGCGAGGAGCTGTTGATCAGCACGAGGTTCGACTTGCAACCGAGTGACTTGGCCATCACCGCACCGAGGATGTTGATCTGATCGCTGTTGGTCAGGCTGACGAAGAGATCCGCGTCCTGGACGTCTGCCTGCTGCAGGATGTTCTGGTCGA
The DNA here is from genome assembly GCF_902502825.2 of Pseudorhizobium flavum. Next base: position 1,678,560 of record NZ_LR723670.1, on the reverse strand, counting down.
GGGCTGAGCCATGCAGGACGACCGCGTTGCGCAATTGCTCGGAAATGGCGGCGGCGCGCTCACGATCGGTCTCGATGATCTTCAGCCTGGTTCTCGGCTGGAGTTGTTCGATTGTGCGTGCGACATAGTGGCCGATGTTGCCGCCACCGGCGATGATGATGCGGCGCGCTTCCTGTTCCTCATGCCCGAAGAGACCCAGCGTACGGCGCACGTGGTCACGCTGGCAGATGACATAGGCGAGATCTCCCGCTTCCAGTTGGTCCGCCGACCGGCTGACGGCAAGCCTGCCATTGCGGTAGATGCCGACGACCGTCGCCATCAGGTCCGGGAACAGCTGGCTCAACTGCTGTAGCGGCGTGTTGAGGACGGGGCAATCCTCCATGCACTCGATTGCCAGCATGGCAATCGAGTCCTCCGCAAACCGGACGATGTCCGTCGCGCCTGGGAAGGAAATCCGCCGCAGCACCATCTTGCCGACCTCGATCTCCGGCGAGATCGTCACATCGATCGACATGTTCTGGCGGCTGAAAAGATTCGAATATTCCGGTACCAGATAGCTCTGGGCGCGGATTCGGGCAATCTTGGTGGGGACGCTGAACAGAGCCTGGGCCACCTCGCAAGCGACGATATTGACCTCGTCGTAGAGGGTCACGGCGATGATCATGTCCGCCTGCTCGGCGCCGGCCTTCGCCAGAATATCCGGATGCGCCCCGTGCCCGACATAGCCCCGCACATCCAGCGTCTCCGTGATCGCGTTAACCAGCGAGGCGGACGTGTCGATGACGGAGACGTCGTTGTCTTCCTGGGACAGGCGCTCGGCGATGCCGTAGCCGACCTGCCCCGCTCCGCAAATGATGACTTTCATGGGGCTTCTTTCATGGCTGCAGGCCGGAGACTGGCCTAGACGCCGAGGGACTTCAGTTTGCGATGCAGGGCCGACCGTTCCATGCCGACGAATTCCGCCGTCCGCGAGATATTGCCGCCGAAGCGGTTGATCTGCGCGATCAGGTAATCGCGTTCGAACATTTCACGGGCCTCGCGGAGCGGCAAGGTCATGATGTGATGATCGCCTTGGGAGGAAATCTTCGGGAGCATGTCGCCGAGGTCGGTCGGCAGCATGTCGGCCGAGATCACGCTGTCGGGGCTGTCGCCTCGCGCCAGGATCATCAGCCGCTCGATATTGTTGCGGAGCTGACGGATGTTGCCCGGCCAGTCATGGGCCTGCAGCACCGCCATGGCGTCCTCGCCGATTCGGCGGGTGCGAATGCCGGCCTGTTCGGAAATCTGGCGCATGAACATGTCGACCAGGAAGGGGATGTCCTCGCGCCGCTCGGCCAGCGCCGGAACCTTGACCGGCACGACGGCGAGCCTGTGGTAGAGATCCTCGCGGAAGATGCTTTCCGCGATCAGGCTCTCCAGGTTGTAAGCGGTCGACGAGATGATCCGTACGTCCACCTTGACCCGCTTCGAACCGCCGACCCGCTCGAACTGCTGGTCGACGAGGACACGGAGGATCTTGTTCTGCGTCTCGCGCGGCATCTCGCCCACTTCGTCGAGATAAAGGATGCCACGATGTGCCTCCTCCAGGGCGCCGATCTTGCGCTGCTGTCCGGGGCCGCCCTCGGTGCCGAAGAGAGCGACCTCCATCCGGTCCGGCGTAATCGTCGCGGCATTCAGCGCCACGAACGGACCGTTGGCGCGGGACGACTTGCGGTGGATCATCCGGGCGACCAGTTCCTTTCCGGAGCCGGAGGGCCCGAGAATCATGATGCGGCTGTTGGTCGGCGCGACCTTGTCGATGGTCTGGCGAAGCTGCGAGACGGCAACGGAGGTGCCGACGAGTTCCACGGCGTCACCGGTCCGCCGCTTCAACTCGCTGACCTCGCGCTTCAGCTTCGAGTTTTCCAGCGCCCGCTCGGCGATCAGGATCAGCCGGTCTGCCTTGAACGGCTTTTCGATGAAATCGAAGGCGCCGCGCTTGATCGCCGAGACGGCGGTCTCGATGTTGCCGTGACCGGAAATCATCACGACGGGCAGGTCGGGATGCCGGTTCTTGATCTCGTCGAGCAGGGCGAGACCGTCGAGCTTGGAGCCCTGCATCCAGATGTCGAGAAAGACGAGCCGCGGCACGCGATCGGAGATGGCTGCCAGCGCGCTGTCGCTGTCATGCGCCGTCCGGGTCTCGTGACCCTCGTCGGAAAGGATTCCGGAGACGATCTCGCGGATGTCCACCTCGTCGTCCACGACCAGAATATCAGACGCCATATGCGAGTTCCCTATCAGTTTCAGTTCCGATCCCGCCCGCTACCATGTGCGGCAGCAGGACCCTGATCATGGCACCGCGGCCATGATCGAACTCAGGGGGCGCATCATGCAGTTCAATCTGCCCCCCATGCTCCTCGATGATCTTCTTGACGATCGCCAGGCCAAGTCCCGTGCCCTTTTCGCGCATCGTCATGTACGGCTCCAGAATCTGGTGCCGGTTCTCAGCCGGGAGGCCGCTGCCGTTGTCGATGATGTCGACAACGAAAGTATCGCGGGCCGGTTCGTAGTTCGCCCTGACCCAGACCTTCCGCCCGTCGCGCTCCTGATCGCCCGGCACGGCCTCAATGGCTTCCACCGCATTCTTGACGAGGTTGCCGAAGGCCTGGCCGAGCATTCGCGCGTCGAACATTCCGACCAGGGGCTCGTCGCCCAGCTCCCGCAGGAACTCCACGTGGGTTGTACCCATTTCCCTCAGGAATACCGCATCGCGCAGGATGTCGCGCAGATCCGTCTGCTCCTTCGCCGGCTTCGGCATCCGAGCAAAGGAGGAAAACTCGTCCACCATGCGTCCGATGTCCCCCACCTGGCGCACGATCGTGTCCGTGCACTGGTCGAAGACCGCCCGGTCATCGTCGGCGATCTGCTTGCCGTAGCGGCGCTTCAAGCGCTCGGCCGAAAGCTGGATGGGCGTCAGCGGGTTCTTGATCTCATGAGCGATGCGACGCGCGACATCCGCCCAGGCAGTCGACCGCTGGGCGATGACGAGGTCGGTAATGTCGTCGAGGGTAATCACATAGGAATCGCGAGAGGTGCTCTGCTCTTCCCGCGTAACCTGGACGCTCAGCGTCCGCTCCTTGCCGCCCCGCATCAGGTTGACCTGCTTGCGGAAGTCGTTACGGGCGCGGGAGGCAGCCTCCGAGAGCACGCTGTCGATCTCCGGCACGACTTCGGAGAGATTGCGCCCGATCAACCGCTCGGCCGACAGACCCAGGAACGCTTCAGCGGACGGATTGACGATGGTGATCCGCCGGTCGTCCTCGACGCCAATGACGGCAGCGGTCACGCCCGAGAGAACCGCCTCAATGAACCGCCGCCGGTCGTCCACCTCATCCTTGGCCTCGAGGATCTCGTCGCGCTGGCTGCGAATCTCGGAAATCATCTTGTTGAAGGTGCGCGACAGGCTGCCGACATCGCCATCAGCCGCCCGGACCGGAACGACTACGTTCAAGTCTCCCGTGGCGACGCTGTCGGCTGCGCTGATCAGAAGACGGATGGGACGAACGATCCGGTCGGCAACGGCAATGGCCGTCCATATGGCGGCCAGGAGGACGATCAATGCGAATCCCAGATAGACGATCGCAAAGGCGAACTGCAACGATGCCCGGCCGGCCTCCATGGCCTGATATTCGGCCGTATTGTCCTCCATCAGACGCATCGCGGCCATGACCTTCGGATCAACAGCGCGGATGGTGTAGAGGAATGTTCCGGGAAACGCATCCAGCTTGATGATGGCGCCGACGAGATTGGTCACGCCAGGCGGGATCAGCGTCGGCTGCCCTGCGGCCGCCTTTTCCAAAGCGTCCTTGGGTATGGCCGGGAGCGGGCGCTCCGTCGAGATGTCGGCCTGGGCGATCGCCGCCCCGTCCTCTCGAACGAGGAAGGCGCCCAGGAGCCCCCTGCCCCGTGCCTGGCGGGTCATCAGATCGACGAAGCCGGTGCGGTCCAGGTAGAAGGTGGCGCGATTGCGCTCGAGGTCATTGGCCATCGATACCGTCTGGCCCTGCAGGTAGCTCGCATTCTCCATCATGTAGGCCTGCGCCACATCGGTGGAGGACCGGACGATGGATTGCGTGCGTATGGAGAACCAGCGGTCAAGGCCCGCGCTCAGCGTGATGCTCGCGAACAGTGCCACAAGCACCGCAGGCGTGATTGCCACGATCGAGAAAAGCGCAACGACACGGATGTGAAGACGCGCGGCCGCCCGTCCCCTGTTGCGCGCTCTCAGCAGCCGGCTGAGCTCGCGGCCAATAAGATAGAGAAGCCCGACAACGAAGATGCCGTTGAGGACGGCGGAGGCGATGACCACCGGCGTGGTGGGCGCGATCGGCGTGAGGCCGAGCAGGACGAAGAGCGTGAGGATAGCGCAGAGAAGCGCCCCTCCGGCAAGCAGGAGGCCCGGCAATGCGAAGGATGCGCGACGGTCCTGGGCTTCAAGATCCGATCCGGCTTCTTCCGCGGGCGAAAAGACGCCCTCGACCATTGCTAAACTCCTTGCGCGTGCGAGATCAGTTCGCTGCCGTCAGCGCCGCACCCGACTTCCTGTCTACCCGCGAGCGCAATGCCCGCATCGGCGAGATTCGTTGCCAATAAGCAACGCATTGTGGCGAAAGTGCAACGGAAACCCGATGAGAGTCAATCAGGGTTCATGCACTGCGCGCGCTGCGATAGACGGAGACGCCAAGCTCCCTGATCTTCTTGCGCAAGGTGTTCCGGTTGAGCCCGAGCAGATCGGCTGCCTTTATCTGGTTGCCGCGGGTGGCGGTCAGCGCCGCGAGGATCAGCGGGTACTCCATCTCCCGCAGTACGCGCTCGTAGAGGCCAGGCGGCGGCAGGCTGTCGCCGAAGCTGGCGAAATAGGAGCGCATGTTCTCCTCCACAGCCTGCGAGATTGACAGGGCTTCGCCGCGCGGTCCGAGCTTTTCGATCGGGCTGTCGGGCGTATCCGAGCGTAATTCGGCGTCGATGATCTCGCGGGTGATGACGTCCTGCGGGTAGAGCGCCATCAGCCGGCGCATCAGGTTTTCAAGTTCGCGAACGTTGCCAGGCCAGGCGTAGGCCTTCATCGCATCGAGCGCCTCGCTGTCGAACCGCTTGACGTCCAGCCCCTCCTTTTCGCCCATCTGCATGAAGTGGCGGACCAGGTCGGGAATGTCCTCCGCCCGGTCGCGCAGGGGCGGCAGGCGCAGCGGGACGACGTTCAGTCGGTAATAGAGATCTTCGCGGAAGAGGCCCTGATTGATGAGCTGCTTCAGGTCCTTGTTGGTCGCCGCGACGATGCGGACATCGGTGCGGATCGGAGTGCGGCCGCCGACCGTCGTATACTCGCCCTGCTGCAGGACGCGCAGGAGACGCGTCTGCGCGTCCATCGGCATGTCGCCGATTTCGTCGAGGAAGAGCGTGCCGCCCTCGGCCTGCTCGAAGCGGCCGGTCGAGCGCGCCTGCGCGCCGGTGAAGGCGCCCTTCTCATGACCGAAGAGTTCGGACTCGATCAGGTCACGCGGGATGGCGGCCATGTTGATCGCCACGAAGGGGCCGTTGCGGCGCTTGCCGTAGTCATGCAGCGCCCGGGCGACGAGTTCCTTGCCGGTGCCTGATTCGCCGGTGATCATCAGCGTCAGATCCGTCTGCATGAGACGGGCAAGGACCCGGTAGATCTCCTGCATGGCGGCGGAACGTCCGACAAGCGGCATGCCATCCTGCGTGTCATCTTCGAGACGGGCAGGCTTCTTCTTCGGCTCGGCCAATGCGCGGCCAATGATGGCGATTAGTTCGGTGAGGTCGAAGGGCTTGGGCAGATAGTCGTAAGCCCCCTTCTCCGACGCCTTGATGGCCGTCATGAAGGTGTTCTGCGCGCTCATGACCAGCACCGGCAGGTCGGGACGCGCCTTCTTGATGCGCGGCAGCAGGTCGAAGGCATTCTCGTCCGGCATGACCACGTCCGTCACCACGAGATCCCCCTCGCCCGCCGAGACCCAGCGCCAGAGGGTTGCGGCATTGGAGGTGATACGGACATCGTAGCCCGCACGCGTCAGCGCCTGGTTGAGTACGGTGCGGATGGCCGCGTCGTCATCGGCGACAAGGATGGTGGCAGTCATTGGGCTTTTCCTGTCATTCTATGGGCAGCACCTTGCTCCAGCGCACTCTCCTCCTTGTGCATCGGCATCAGGACACGGAACACGGTCCGGCGAGCCTGGCTGTCGCACTCGACGATGCCGCCATGGGCGCCGATGATCTTGGCCACCAGCGCCAGACCAAGGCCGGAGCCGTTGGTTTTTGTGGTGATGAAAGGGTCGAAGAGGTCCGGCAGCAGGTCGGCAGGAACACCGGGGCCGTTGTCGATCACGCAGAATTCCAGCGGCAGGGAGATCTTCTCCCGCGACCCGGCGACGGAAAGCCGGATGCCAGGACGGTAGGCCGTGGTCAGCATGATCTCGCCGTCGGCCTGGTCGCCGATGGCCTCGGCGGCGTTCTTCACCAGGTTGAGGAAGACTTGCACCAGCTGGTCGCGGTTGGCGTGGACCGGCGGCAGCGAGGGATCATAGTTCTCCGAAAACCTGATGTGACGGCCGAAGCCCGCCTGGGCAACCGCCTTCACGTGGTCGAGAACCGAATGGATGTTGATGGGCTGCCGGTCGACCGGCCGCTCATCGGAAAAGACCTCCATGCGGTCGACGAGCGACACGATGCGGTCCGTTTCGTCACAAATCAGCCTGGTCAGCGCCCGATCTTCGCTTTCGACCGAGGTCTCGAGCAATTGTGCTGCCCCACGGATGCCCGAGAGCGGGTTCTTGATCTCGTGCGCCAACATCGAGGCGAGGCCGGTCACTGAACGGGCAGCGGCGCGATGGGTCAGCTGCCTGTCGATCTTGTCGGCCATGGAGCGTTCCTGGAAGACGACGACGACCGAACCGGGCTCGCTGACGACCGGAGCCACATAGAGGTCGACCAGCTTTTCCTGACCGAGCCGCGGCGACGACAGGTCGACCCGGTATTCGTTCACAGGCGCCTTGCGCTCCCGAACCTGGTCGATCAACGCCAGGAGCGGGCTGCCGAACGGAATGAGCGTGGCGATGTCATGGCGGGCGAGTTGCGCGGCACTGGCTCCGAAGAAGGATTCGGCCTCCCAGTTCGCGAAGGCGACATGCCCGGCAGGATCCACGAGGATCACCGGGTTCTGAACGGAATTGAGGACGGCGAGCGCCAGCGCATTGTCCCCCGACGGCGGCTGGGGCTTGTTCATGCGGCCTCCCTCGCAGCCAGCTCTGGCTGGAGCTGCAGCGCCTGCATCATTTTCTGCATGACATCCTCTGGATCGGTGGATCGGAAGATCGCTGCCTTGTCCTCGACGGGAAGCGACGTCGCCAACCGGTCGATATACCAGCCAAGGTGCTTGCGGGCGTGCCGCAGCCCGGCTTCCCGGCCGTAGAAGGCAAGCATCTCCTCGTAGTGCTCGGCGACAATCTCCCTCTGCTCCCTGCAAGAGGGAGACGGGTGGCCGGCGATTGCTCCGACATGCCACGGCCTTCCCTGGGCGCCACGGCCCATCATGACGGCATCGGCACCGGACGCAGCGAGGATCCCCCGCGCATCCGCGGGAGATTGGACGTCGCCATTGGCGATCAAGGGTATGGAAATCGCCTCGCGCACCGCGCGAATCGCGTTCCAGTCCGCCCTGCCTTCGTAGAACTGCATGCGGGTTCGACCGTGTATCGTAACGAGCCTGACGCCGGCCTCCTCCGCCTGACGGGCGATCTGCGGGGCGTTGATCGAGTTCTCGTCCCAACCAAGCCGCATCTTCAGGGTGACCGGCACATCCACCGCCTTCACCGTCGCCTCGATCAGCGAAAGGGCCAGCACGGGATCGCGCATCAGAGCCGAGCCGGAAAGGCCGCCGGTTACCTTCTTTGCGGGACAACCCATGTTGATGTCGATGATGTCCGCCCCGTTGTCGGCGGCGATACGGGCGGCCTCGGCCATCCAGTGCGGCTCACGACCGGCAAGCTGGACCATGTGCGGACCAAGTCCGGCGCGCTTCAGGCGGGCCCAGGATTCACCGCGGGACATGGCAAGCTCACGGCTGGCGATCATCTCGGTGACGACCAGTCCGGCGCCCCATCGCCAGGCGATCTCGCGAAACGGCAGGTCGGTCACCCCGGACATTGGCGCCAGAACCACGCGGTTCCTGAGGGTGACGGGTCCGATGCTGAAGGGAGTGGCAAGATGCGGAACAGGCAAATGACAATCTTTCGGGCACGCAGTATTACTGCATCATTTTTAGCCACTCTCTTCGCCTTCCACAAGAGCAATCGTGCGGAAAGAAGAACGGGTCGGGCGGCTGGCAAAACGCCTTGTGAGTCTATAGTCATCCCCTGTCAATCGAATGTGTCAGTTGAGCGTGAGCCGCCCTCATCATGGATATCGGGATCGTCATCGTCGCAGCCGGACGTGGGGAACGGGCAGGATCTGCAGAGGGACCGAAGCAGTATCGCAGGATCGGCGGCAGCGCCGTGATCGCGCACACGCTGAAGGCCTTCCTCGACTGGTCGAAGGCCGGACCGATCGTCGTCGTCATCCATCCGGATGACAAGCTCCTGTTCGAGGAGGCCGTCAGTGGCCTCGCCACGGAACGCGTGTCGACGGTTACAGGAGGCGCGACGCGCCAGCAGTCAGTCCTTGCCGGCCTGCAGGCGGTCGCGGCGCTGGACGCGACGCATGTTATGATCCATGACGGCGCCCGGCCCTTCGTCGACCGGGCGCTGCTTGATCGCATCTCCGCCCGACTGGAAGCAGGCGACGACGCCGTGCTGCCTGCCCTTCCGGTCACCGATACGCTCAAGCGGGGTACGGAGGGGCGCGTGATCGAAACGGTTTCGCGGGAGGGGCTCTATGCGGCCCAGACCCCGCAGAGCTTCCGGTTGGCGACGATACTTGAGGCACACCGGAGAGCAGCCGCCGAGTCGCGTAGCGACTTCACGGACGACTGTTCCATCGCCGAGTGGGCGGGGGTTCCGGTTGCGATCGTGGAAGGCTCTCCGGACAATGTGAAACTGACGGTAAGGCGGGACATCACCATGGCGGACGAGAGACTTTCGGCGGCGGCACTTCCGGACGTGCGGACCGGCAATGGCTATGACGTGCACCAGTTGGAGCCAGGAGACGGAGTCACGCTGTGTGGCGTCTTCATCCCACACGACCAGAGGCTGAAGGGACATTCGGATGCCGATGTTGGGCTCCATGCGCTGACCGATGCGCTGCTGGCGACCTGCGGCGCCGGTGACATCGGCGATCATTTCCCGCCCTCGGACCCCCAGTGGAAGGGTGCGCCGTCGAAAATCTTCCTAGGGCGCGCCGCGGAGATCGTTCGCGAGAACGGCGGCGCCATCATGAATGCCGACGTCTCCCTGATCGCCGAAGCGCCGAAGATCGGCCCGCACCGGCAGACGATGCGCGAAACCATGGCTGAGATACTGGGAATTGCCACCGAGCGCTGCTCGGTGAAGGCCACCACGAACGAGCAGATCGGCTTTGTCGGTCGACGCGAGGGCATCGCCGCCATCGCGACGGCAACAGTCGTGTATTCCGGACGCCGGTCATGAGTCTCTTCCCCGCGGATATCGAACGGGCGGCGAGCCAAGTCATCGCTCTTTACCGCGAACATCAGCAGATGCTGTCCACGGCCGAATCCTGCACCGGCGGGCTGATTGCCGGCGCCCTGACGGAGATTTCCGGCTCGTCTGCCGTCTTCGACCGCGGCTTCGTCACCTATACGAACGAGGCAAAGGTGGACCTGCTTGGCGTGTCGGAGAACAGCCTTTCGGCCTACGGCGCGGTTTCGCGTGAAGTCGCGCTGCAGATGGCGCATGGTGCCCTCTACCGGTCCCGCGCCAGCGCGGCGGTTGCCGTCACGGGGATTGCCGGCCCGAACGGTGGGTCGGCTGAGAAGCCGGTGGGTCTCGTGCATCTTGCCGTCCAGACGCGAGCCGGAATTCTGATCCATCGGGAAATGCGCTACGGGTCGATCGGCCGCAGTGAGGTGCGGCTCGCGACGGTGCGGACCGCACTGGAGATGCTGCTGGAGGCGGCCGAAACCAAATGATGGCGAGCGCATCGAATGTTGGCCACTGCCGCAGTCTTCGCCTCCCTCCGCGATCATCAAGCTAGTTTTCTGAGATTGCCTCCGAAGCAGGCCCCTGCAAACCGGGCGGAGGCACGCCCGTGGCATCGGGATCCCTGCCTCGGCTACGGTCAAGCAGCCGCATGACGGGGGTCACCGTCAAGCCGTGCAGGAGGACGGACAGCAGCACCACCAGGCCCACGATGGCCCAGAGACGCTCGCCGTCTTCAACGGGCATATGGTTGAGGCCATAGGCAAGGTAGTAGAACGAACCGACGCCACGGATGCCGAAGAAGGAGATGGTCAGTTTTTCTCTCCAGGCGGCGTCCAGCCCGATGAGGCCGATCAACCCGCCCAGCGGCCTTATGACGATCAGGATGAGAACTGCCGCGACGACATCGGCGAAGCGAAGCGGCGCGAGCAGGCCGGTCACCAATGCACCACCAAAAAGCAGCAGCAGGATCATCATCGCCAGGCGCTCGACCTGCTCCGTGACGTCGTGCATCTCCCGATGAAAATCGTGCTCGCGATGGGCATGACGAAGCGTGAGGGCGGTCACGAAGACGGCGAGGAAGCCATAACACTCGATGATTTCGGTGAGGCCATAGGAGACGAAGGTCGCGGCGATTGCAATCAGGCCGTCTCCCGTCTGGGCGAGCTTGGTATCAGCGGGGATCCTGAAGGTGAGCCAGCCGAAGATGCGGCCGACCAACCAGCCGCCGACGATGCCGGCAGCAACTTCCCAAAGAACGCTGTGAAGGATCCACTTCTCCAGCCAGGGTTCACCGTTGGCAGCGTAGACACTGAGCGCGATTGCAAGATTCACGAACGGAAAGGCCAGGCCGTCGTTCAGCCCCGCCTCTGATGTGAGCCCGAACCGTACCTCATCTTCCTCTCCAGTCTTTGGTGGGCCGACCTGCACGTCGGCGGCGAGAACAGGATCGGTCGGCGCCAGACTCGCACCGAGAAGCAAGGCGATTGCCCATGGCAGGCCGAGCCCCCACACCCCCAGAACCGTGATGGCGGCGATGCTCAGAGGCATTGTGATTGCCAGCAGACGCCAGGTTACACTCCATCGCCGCCAACTGAAGACGCGGTCGAGCTTCAGGCCGGCGCCCATCAGTGCGATGATCACCACGAATTCAGTAAAGCGCTCCGTGAATTCAGGATAGGTCAGAGGCAGTGGCTCATCGGAGACCGCCGGGCTCAGAAACAATGCTGCACCCAAAGCAATGCAGACGATCGGCAATGACAAAGGGAGGCGCTTCAGCGCCAGAGGCAACCAGGCGACGAGCGCTATGAGGAAGCCCAGTCCCGTCAGAACCAGGATATAGGGATCAGGTGACCAGTCGCTGAGATCTAGCATCGCCCCTCAACGGGCGTGAGCCGTTTTTGATCCCGAAGTTCCGGCGCTGCACCAGATTTGAGTGTGTCGCCGGATGTCTTCCATTCAGCCGTAGACCCGATCCGCCCGCGCCTCGAAGGCTTCGGCGAACATGCGGAAGGCACGGTCGAACATCGAGCCCATGAGGGCGCCGAGGATCCGGTTCTTGAACTCATAGTCGATGAAGAAGTGCACCTTGCAACCCTCGCCGGCTGGCTCGAACCGCCAGCGGTTGTCCAGGTAGCGGAACGGGCCCTCGATGTACTTCACATCGATCGCCAGTTCTTCAGGGTTGAGGAGGACCTGCGTCGTGAAGGTCTCGCGTATCGCCTTGTAGCCGACGGTCATATCAGCAATCAGCAGCGTCTTGCCGTCGCGCTCCTTGCGGGACCGGACGGTCAGCGCCTCGCAAAGCGGAAGGAATTGCGGGTACTTCTCCACATCGGCCACCAGATCATACATCTGCTTGGGCGAATGCTTGACGGGGCGATGAGTCTCGAACTTTGGCATGGTGGAGAGCTAATGCCGGGAGCAGGGGATGGCAAGAGCCGGGACGGGAGCCGTCCCGGCCATGATGACGCGGCAGCTATTCCGCAGCGGCCAGAAGCTTCCGCTCACGGGCCGCCTTCAGTCGTGCGAAGTCATCGCCCGCGTGATGGGAAGAGCGGGTCAGCGGACTGGACGAGACCATCAGGAAGCCCTTGGTATAGGCGATGGTCTCGTAGGACTTGAATTCTTCCGGGGTGACGAAGCGCTCGACCTTGTGGTGCTTGCGGGTCGGCTGCAGATACTGACCGATGGTGAGGAAGTCGACGTCTGCGGTTCGCAGGTCATCCATCAGTTGCAGTACCTCGTTCCGCTCCTCGCCGAGACCGACCATGATGCCGGACTTGGTGAACATCGTCGGATCGAGTTCCTTCACCCGCTGCAGCAGACGAACGGAATGGAAATAGCGGGCGCCGGGGCGAACCGTCAGGTAATTACCCGGCACCGTTTCCAGGTTGTGGTTGAAGACGTCCGGCTTGGCGGCGACGACGCGTTCCAGCGCGCCTGGCTTCTTGAGGAAGTCCGGCGTCAGGATCTCGATCGTGGTCAGCGGCGATGCCGCGCGAATCGCCCAGATCACCTTCTCGAAGTGCTCGGCGCCGCCGTCGTCGAGGTCGTCGCGATCAACGGAGGTGATGACGACGTGGGAGAGACCCATCTGGCGCACGGCCTTGGCGACATTCTCCGGCTCGTCCAGGTCGAGCGCATTGGGGCGGCCCGTCGTCACGTTGCAGAAGGCACAGGCGCGGGTACAGATTTCGCCCATGATCATGAAGGTAGCGTGCTTCTTGTCCCAGCACTCGCCGATGTTCGGGCAGCCGGCCTCCTCGCAGACGGTGACGAGCTTGTTTTCCTTCACGATCGAGCGGGTTTCGGCATAGCCCTTGGAAACAGGCGCCTTGACCCGGATCCATTCCGGCTTGCGCAAGACTTCAGTGTCCGGACGATGCGCCTTTTCCGGATGGCGGACGCGCTTGAGATCTTCCGCAGCGGTCCTGTCGAGAATGGTTACCATCACTTACCTGCCTTTGCCGCGTCAGCGGCTCCCGTTACCGACGGGCGATTTTTGCGAGGAATAACAGAACGCAGGAGCCGATGAAACCTGTCACCAGGAAACCCAGCCATCCGTCTGCGACATGGATGTCGGCGCCTTCGAAGACGGCGTTGGCGACGATGGCACCAACGATGCCGATGAAGATGTTCATGAACAGGCCATAGCGCAGGTCCATGAACTTGCCGGCAAGCCAGCCTGCCAGCCCGCCGATGATAATGGCCCCAAACCAGCCCACGCCTTCCATTGCCGTTCCTCCGATCGAGACTTCACATGTGGGAGATGCCGGCCCCTGGAACAAGCCGGCATCGATTGCAGGATCAGGCGTTCAGCGCCCGGCCATAGGCATCCAGCACGCTTTCCTTCATCGTTTCCGAAATGGTCGGATGAGGGAAGATCGTGTGCATCAGGTCTTCTTCCGTCGTTTCGAGGTTCATGGCGACGACGAAACCCTGGATGAGTTCGGTCACTTCCGCGCCGACCATATGGGCGCCGAGGAGTTCGCCGGTCTCCTTGTCGAAGATCGTCTTGACGAGACCCTGGTCTTCGCCGAGCGCGATCGCCTTTCCGTTGGCGACGAACGGGAAGCGGCCGACGTGGACGTCCCTGCCCTGCTCCTTCGCCTTCGCTTCGGTGAGGCCGACGGAGGCGACCTGCGGGTTGCAATAGGTGCAGCCGGGGATCTTCGCCTTGTCCATCGGATGAACATTTGGCAGGCCGGCAATCTTCTCGATGCAGATGACGGCCTCGTGCTCGGCCTTGTGGGCGAGCAGCGGCGGGCCGGCGACATCGCCGATTGCATAGATGCCGGGGACATTGGTCTTGCCGTACCCGTCGATCGCGATGAAGCCGCGGTCCGTCTTGACCCCGACCGCTTCCAGACCAATGCCCTCGATATTGGCCTGTACACCGACGGCCGCGATCATCCGGTCGGCGGTGATCTGCTGCGTCTTGCCATCCTTCAATTCGATGGTGGCGGTGACGGAGTCGGCGCCCTTCTCGACCTTGGCGACCTTGGCCTCGAGCAGGATCTTCATGCCCTGGCGCTCGAACTGCTTCTTCGCCAGTGCGGAGATCTCCGCATCTTCCACCGGCATGACCTGCTTCATGATCTCGACGACGGTGACGTCGACGCCCATGGTGCGGTAGAAGCTGGCGAATTCGATGCCGATCGCGCCTGAACCCATGACGAGCAGCGACTTCGGCATTTCCTCCGGCTTCATGGCCTCGAAATAGGTCCAGATGAGCTTGCCATCCGGCTCGATACCGGGCAGTGCACGCGGCCGCGCGCCGGTCGCGACGATAATGTGCTTGGCGGTATAAGTGCCCTCGCCCAGGGTGTTCTTCGGCACCGGGCCCTGCGGCTGGACGATGGGTTTGGAGATCTTGCCGACCACCACCTCGCCCGGCTTGGTGATCTTCGCCTCGCCCCAGATGATGTCGACCTTGTTCTTCTTGAACAGGAATCCGACTCCGTTGTTCATGCGATGGGCGATGCCGCGGGAGCGGGCCACGATCGCCTGGATGTCCGGCTTGATCGAGCCTTCGAGCGTCAGGCCGTAGTCCTTCGCATGGCTGGCGCTGTGCATGACTTCAGCGGTGCGGAGCAGCGCCTTGGTGGGGATGCAGCCCCAGTTCGAGCAGATGCCCGCTAGGTGCTCGCGTTCGACGACCGCAACCTTCATGCCGAGCTGTGCCGCACGGATCGCGGCGATGTAGCCGCCGGGGCCGGAGCCGATGATGATGACGTCATAAGCGTTGGACACGGGCCTTCATCTCCTTGTCTGTCGGAACAGGCCCGGCTTTCGCCGAGCCTCCCGGGGGATGAAGCACCAGGCGTTACGCCTTGGCCAGCATCCCGTAAATCTCATCCTTCAGAACCATCCGGCGCTTGCGCATGTCTTCCATATGCGCGTCGCCGACCGGCTCCACTTCCGTTTCGGCCCGATGGATCGCACGATTGACGTCGCGATAGTTCTCGAGCAGACCGGCAAAATGCTCATTGCTGACCTTCAGCGAATGGATCTTGTCGGCGTATTCCGGAAACTCGTCGTGAATTTCGTGAGGCGTGTTCGACATGGCTCGGTCTCCTCTTTGTCCATCAATCGATGAGACCAGCCATATCCATCGCACCTGCTTTCTCTTTGATCGTAGTCAATTCCGTCACCAAAGAGCGTCAAATTCCCAACATCATCCGTACGATAGGTTCAAGCCCCCTGCCGAGGGCCCGGGTATTCTCTGCGTTCAGATGGACACCGTCGAGTGGCGTCGTCTCAGCAACCGAGGCCGCATCGTAGAATCCGCAGCCGAGTTCATCCGCGAGGTCGCGATAAAGCGATGCGAGCATGGCCGACTGCTCCATGCCGCCGGCAAACATGGCGGCGAACACGGGATCAGCAGTCTCGCGGAGCGGCGGCGGCGCGACGATGAGGATGTCCGGAACTTCGTAGTCGAAGGACCATTCATGATTTCGGACCAGCGCCACCAACCGCTGCATGCCCTGGCGCGCCGCAATCGCCGTCCCGGCAATAACCGGCTTCATGTCGTTGGTGCCGAGCATGAGGATGACGAGATCGAGCGGCATGTGGCTGTGCAGCACCGTCGGCAGCGTCTTCACGCCATTGCGCTGACAATCTGCCAGGTGATCGTCATAGCCGGTGGTGCGGCCGTTCAAGCCTTCCGCAATGACATTGACCTCTGAACCGAGGGCCGCCTGCAGCACGCTTGGCCAGCGGTCCTCGAACAGGTGACGACCCGGGCCTTCCGGATCGTAACCCCAGGTGAGCGAATCACCATAGCAGAGGACGGTCTTTGCCATCGGCTCTTCCGCGTCAGACGAGCATCGCCATCGGGTTTTCGACATAGCGCTTGAAGGCAGAGGCAAGCTCCGCGCCGAGCGCGCCATCGATGACCCGATGATCGAAGGCGAAGGTTGCCGTCATCACAGTACCGATCTTGATCTCGCCGTTCCTGACGACCGGCTTCTCCACGCCGGCACCGATCGAGACGATCGAAGCCTGCGGCAGGTTGACGATCGAGGTGAAGCTGGAGACCCCGAACATGCCAAGATTGGAGACGGACGTCGTGCCGCCCTGATACTCCTCAGGCTTCAGCTTCTTGTCGCGCGCCCGCTTGGCGAGATCCTTCACCTCGTTGGAGATGACGGACAGCGTCTTCTGCTCGGCGTTGCGGACGATCGGCGTGATCAGGCCATCGGGAATGGCAACGGCCACGCCGACATCGGCATGCTTGTGCAGCACGCGTGCCGTCGAGGTCCAGGAGGCATTCGCCATCGGCACGTCGCGCAGCGCGAGCGCCATCGCCTTGATGATGAAGTCGTTGACCGAGAGCTTGAAGGCCGGAAGCTCGCCCTTCTCCGTCTTCTTCACCGGAGCAGAGGCGTTGATCTCGGCGCGCAGCTTCATCAGGGCATCGAGCTCGCAGTCCATCGACACGGTGTAGGAGGGAACGGTCTGCGTCGATTCGGTCAGGCGCGAGGCGATCGTCTTGCGCATGCCGTCATGCGGCAGAAGTTCGTAGGAGCCTTCGGCAAGGAGCTTGAGGACCGCATCGTCCGATGGGCCCTTGGCCATGGCCGGAGCAGCCGCTTGGGGTCCGGCAGCGGCAGCCGGCGCGGCCTTCGCCGTACCGGAGGCAGCCGCCTTCTCGACATCCGCCTTGACGACGCGGCCATGCGGTCCGGAGCCGGTAACGGCGGACAGATCGAGACCGGCTTCTTTGGCGAGACGACGTGCCAGCGGAGACGCGAAGATGCGTTCGCCGGAGGCAGCCTTGGGCGTAGGTGTAGAGGCCGCGGGCGTCGCGTCCGCTACCGGCTGCTCCGCCTGCGGCTTGGCGGACTCTGCTTTCGGCGCTTCCGCCTTGGCTTCAGCCGGAGCGGCGGCAGGCTTCGGTGCTTCCGCCGATGCCCCACCGGCGGCAGCGGCGTCCTTCACACCCTCGCCTTCACCGGCAAGGATTGCGATCAGGGCGTTGACCTTGACCGCCTCGGTACCGGCCGGGACGACGATCTTCGCCACCGTGCCTTCATCCACGGCTTCCACTTCCATGGTCGCCTTGTCGGTCTCGATCTCGGCAATCACGTCACCGGGGGCGACCTTGTCGCCCTCCTTGACCAGCCACTTGGCAAGATTGCCCTCTTCCATCGTGGGAGAAAGGGCGGGCATGGTGATGTTGATCGGCATCGGACGCCTCCCCTTACTTGTAGCAGACGGTCTTCACCGCCTGGACGACCTCGCCGACATTCGGCAGGGCCAGCTTCTCGAGGTTGGCCGCGTAAGGCATCGGCACGTCCTTGCCGGCGATCGTCAGGATCGGCGCATCGAGATAGTCGAAGGCCTGCTGCATGACGCGGGTGGCGATTTCCGTGCCCACCGAGTTCTGCGGATAGCCTTCCTCGACGGTGACGAGACGGCCGGTCTTCTTCACCGATTCGATGACGGTCGGCAGGTCCATCGGGCGCAGGGTGCGAAGATCGATCAGCTCGACGTCGATCCCTTCCTTCTCCAGTTCGGCGACCGCCTTCGTGGCATAGGTCATGCCGATGCCGAAGGAGACGATCGTGGCGTCCTTGCCTTGCTTGTGAATGCGTGCCTTGCCGATCGGCAGCACGAAGTCATCTAGCTTCGGCACGTCGAAGGACTGGCCGTAGAGGATCTCGTTTTCCAGGAAGATCACCGGGTTCGGATCCCGGATGGCCGCTTTCAGCAGGCCCTTCGCATCGGCCGCCGTGTAGGGCATGACCACCTTCAGGCCGGGAATGCTGGAATACCAGGCCGCGTAGTCCTGGCTGTGCTGGGCCGCCACGCGGGCAGCAGCACCGTTCGGGCCGCGGAAGACCATCGGCGCGCCCATCTGTCCACCGGACATGTAAAGTGTCTTGGCGGCCGAGTTGATGATCTGGTCAATCGCCTGCATGGCGAAGTTGAAGGTCATGAACTCGACGATCGGGCGAAGGCCGGCCATGGCCGCACCGACCCCGACGCCGGCAAAGCCGTGCTCGGTGATCGGGGTGTCGACGACACGGCGGGGTCCGAATTCCTGCAGCAGGCCCTGGGTCACCTTGTAGGCGCCCTGGTATTCGGCAACTTCCTCGCCCATGACGAAGACGGTCTCGTCACGGCGCATTTCTTCGGCCATGGCGTCACGCAGCGCTTCGCGGACGGTGGTGGAGACCATTTCGGTGCCTTGAGGGATATCCGGATCGGCAGCGACGTCGACCTTCGGCTGTGCCGGAACCTTGTTGTCGGCGGACGAGGCAGGCTCGTCCTTGGCTTCGCGGGCCTTGCCGCCTGCAGCGTCCGAGGTCGCGGCCGGCGTATCAGCATCAGCCTTCGCCGCTTCCGGCTGGGCGGGCTTTTCCGCCGAAATGGAATCAGCGTTCTCGCCTTCCTGCAGCAGCACGGCAATCGGCGTGTTGACCTTGACGTTTTCGGTGCCGGCCTCGACCAGCAGCTTGCCGATCACGCCTTCATCCACGGCTTCCACCTCCATGGTCGCCTTGTCGGTCTCGATTTCAGCAATGACGTCACCGGACGCGACCGTGTCGCCTTCCTTCTTCAGCCACTTGCTGAGCGTGCCCTCTTCCATGGTCGGAGAAAGGGCGGGCATGAGGATATCGATTGGCATTCTAGTGTCCCTCCCCGTCTCAGAGCAGAATGTCGGTGTAGAGCTCGGAGGTATCCGGCTCCGGATCGTTCTGGGCAAAGTCGGCGGAGTCGGAGACGACGTCGCGGACGTCCTTGTCGATCGTCTTCAACTGATCTTCCGAGGCCCAGCCCTTGTCCAGCAGGCGGTTCTTGACCTGCTCGATCGGATCGTGTTCCGAACGCATCTTCTGCACTTCGTCCTTGGAGCGGTACTTCGCCGGGTCGGACATGGAGTGGCCGCGATAGCGGTAGGTGAGCATTTCCAAGATGATCGGGCCCTTGCCCGAGCGGCAGTAGGAGACCGCTTCGTCCGCAGCAGCCTTGACGGCGCGGACATCCATCCCGTCTACCTGGTATCCCGGAATGCCGAAGGAGGCGCCGCGCTGGGAGAAGTCGGTCTGCGCGGACGCGCGCGAGACGGAGGTGCCCATGGCGTAGCGGTTGTTCTCGATCACGTAGACGATCGGCAGCTTCCACAGGTTGGCCATGTTGAAGCTCTCATAGACCTGGCCCTGGTTGGCGGCGCCATCACCGAAATAGGCAGTCGAGACGCTGTCATTGCCGCGATACTTGTTGGCAAACGCAAGACCCGTGCCGAGGGAGACCTGGGCACCGACAATGCCGTGGCCGCCGTAGAAGTGCTTTTCCTTGGAGAACATGTGCATGGAGCCGCCCTTCCCCTTGGAATAACCGCCCCGACGTCCCGTCAGCTCTGCCATGACGCCCCGCGCACTCATGCCGGTCGCCAGCATGTGGCCGTGGTCACGATAGCCGGTGATGACCTGGTCGCCTTCCTTGAGCGCCATCTGCATGCCGACGACGACCGCTTCCTGGCCAATATAGAGGTGACAGAAGCCGCCGATGAAGCCCATGCCATAGAGCTGGCCGGCCTTCTCCTCAAACCGCCTGATCAGCAGCATGTCGCGGTAAGCCTGGAGCTCCTGCTCCTTGTCGAACTCGGCAATGGTACCGCCGGTGAAGTCTTTTCTTGCAGGCTTTGCCGCGGATTTGCGGCCGGATACAGACGCGGTTTTTCTCGGCGCCATTCATCCCTCCCTCATGTGCTGCAGGTCTTGTTCAGGCCGTTACCATAGGGAAGAAAAGGCACCCCAGCAATGCCATAAATGCATGGCTCGCATTCCGTACAACCCGCTGATAATACAATATTAATTCAGATTAACCGAAATCTGGTTAACCTAGAAATAGTTGTTAAAGATCACGATTTCGTCCTCGCGCGCGACGTTTAACTGGTAACGCGCGATCTCGTCCAGCATGTCTTTTTCCAGCGAACCGTCACTGAGGAGCTGCACCTGACGCTCAAGAGCCTGCCGCTTCTCGGTCAGTCGCGCAAGTTCCGCCAAGCGATCGAGCCGCTGCCGCTCGAAGTTTTCGGTAGCAATGAGCCCGAGCTCGCCGTTGACCGAATGATACCCGAAATACGAAAGGAAGGCGACGGTTATGAGCGGGAGCACGAATCGACCGAGTTTTCTTTCCTTATGGTGCTTGGTCCACATGCCCCGCGACATCCTCGAAACGCATTACGATGTGTCAAATTCGCAGAACTTGCTTAAGCAATCGTTGACCGCCCGAAACGCAGAAAGCCCGGCGAACCGGGCTTTCCTTGCGAACTTAATGTTTGCCTGATGAATCAGGCCTTGAGAATGGACCTGCCGGCATAGACTGCCTGCGGCCCCAGCATTTCCTCGATGCGGATCAGCTGGTTGTACTTGGCAAGCCGGTCCGAACGCGAGAGCGATCCGGTCTTGATCTGCCCGCAATTGATGGCGACCGCCAGATCGGCGATCGTCGAATCCTCGGTTTCGCCCGAGCGGTGCGACATGACCGCGGTATAGGCGGCCTTGTGTGCGGTCTCTACGGCATCCAGCGTTTCGGTCAGAGAGCCGATCTGGTTGACCTTGACGAGGATGGAGTTGGCGACACCCATCTTGATGCCGTCGCGCAGGCGCGCGGAGTTCGTGACGAAAAGATCGTCGCCAACGAGCTGGCACTTGGAGCCGACGAGATCGGTGAGCGACTTCCAGCCATCCCAGTCGTCCTCGGCCATGCCGTCCTCGATGGAGATGATCGGATACTTTCCGACGAGTTCCGCCAGGTATTCGGCCATGGCACCGGGTTCCAACGTGCGGCCCTCGCCTTCCATGGCGTACTTGCCGTCCTTGAAGAACTCGGTCGAGGCGCAATCCAGTGCGAGGCATACATCGTCACCGGGCTTGTAGCCGGCCTTTTCCACCGAGCGCATGATGAAGTCGAGGGCTTCCGGTGCGCTCTTCAGGCCGGGGGCAAAGCCACCTTCGTCGCCGACATTGGTGTTGTGGCCCTGGGAGGCGAGTTCCTTCTTCAGGACGTGGAAGACTTCCGCACCGATACGAACCGCATCGCGAAGGCTCTCCGCGCCAACCGGCATGATCATGAATTCCTGGAAGTCGATCGGATTGTCGGCATGGGCGCCGCCGTTGATGATGTTCATCATCGGTACCGGCAGGACGTGTGCGCCGGCGCCCCCGACATAGCGGTAGAGCGGCAGGCCGGAGGAATCAGCTGCTGCCTTGGCGACGGCGAGCGAGACGCCCAGGATGGCATTGGCGCCGAGGCGCGACTTGTTGGGTGTGCCATCGAGTGCGATCAAAGTCTTGTCGATGTGGATCTGGCTTTCGGCATCGAAGCCGCCAATGGCATCGAAGATCTCGGTATTGACCGCCTCGACCGCCTTCTCAACGCCCTTGCCACCATAGCGCTTGCCGCCATCGCGCAGTTCCACCGCCTCGTGGGCCCCGGTGGAAGCACCCGAGGGGACAGCCGCGCGGCCCATGCTGCCATCCTCCAGGTAGACATCGACCTCCACAGTCGGATTGCCGCGGCTGTCGAGGATTTCGCGTGCGATGATATCGGTAATGGCGGTCATGATCTCTCCCTGAGGTAAACCCAATGCCCTGCGGTCATCGACAATGTCTCTTAATCGATGACAGGCGAATTACAATCCGGCTCCCGCTGCGGCGCCTAGGCGGCCTTGGCCACGGCATCGAAGGCCAGAAGCTTTTCCAGGAGCCGTCGCATGTCCTTCAGATGAACCATGTTGGGGCCATCGGAGGGCGCATTGTCCGGGTCCTCGTGCGTCTCGATGAACAGGCCGGCAACGCCGACAGCGACGGCTGCGCGGGCGAGCGTCTCGACGAACTCACGCTGGCCACCGGATGAACCGCCCTGCCCGCCGGGCTGCTGCACGGAATGCGTTGCATCGAAGACCACCGGCGAGCCCATCGCGGCCATGATCGGCAGCGAACGCATGTCGGAGACGAGCGTATTGTAGCCGAAGGAGGCGCCACGCTCGCAGAGAAGCACGTTCGGATTGCCGCTTGCCGTGAATTTAGCCTGGACGTTCTTCATGTCCCAGGGCGCTAGGAACTGGCCCTTCTTAACGTTGATGGCGCGACCGGTCTTCGCGGCGGCGATCAGCAGATCGGTCTGGCGGCAAAGGAAGGCGGGTATCTGCAGGATATCGACCGTGGGCGCGACCAGTGCGCACTGTTCTTCCGTGTGAATGTCGGTGAGAACCGGGAAGCCGAATTCCCTCTTGAGGTCGGCAAAGATTTCCATCGCGCTGTCCAGGCCGATGCCGCGCTTACCCGACAACGATGTCCGGTTCGCCTTGTCGAAGGAGGACTTGTAGACAAGGCCGATCCCGAGCTCGGCGCAGAGCTCCTTGAGCCTTCCGGCGATCATGAAGGCGTGGTCGCGGCTTTCCATCTGGCAGGGGCCGGCAATCAGCGAGAAGCGAGCCTGCTGGGAGAACAACACGCGGCCCTGGCCTTCACCCACGAAAACTTCGGGATTGGGCTTAATGTCCATGGCGGCACTCCTTTCAAGCGGCATCTGCTCCGTCGCGGGGACCCGGCTGCGGCGGACGCGATGTCCATAACAGCAACCACCGCCTCTGTCACGGAGCCAAGGCATAAGCACGCCGACGCAGCTGGAACTTTAGCCTTGCGGAACACACCCGGAACATATATGGTCTGTTCCGTATTTGTTTCATCGTCAGGGAACCCGGATGCTCACGCGCAAACAGCAGGAACTGCTTCTTTTCATTCACGAGAGGATGAAGGAGTCGGGCGTGCCCCCGTCCTTCGACGAAATGAAGGATGCGCTCGACCTGGCGTCGAAGTCGGGCATTCACCGGCTGATCACTGCGCTCGAGGAGCGCGGCTTCATCCGCCGGCTGCCCAATCGGGCGCGGGCACTTGAGGTCATAAAGCTGCCGGAAGCCTACAGCACCAGCCTGCAGCCGCGCCGCGGCTTCTCGCCGAGCGTCATCGAGGGCAGCCTCGGCAAGCAGAAGCCGGCGCCGGCCCCCTCGCCGATCGCCGCAAGCAACGAGAACGCAAGCACGAGCGTGCCGGTCATGGGACGTATCGCGGCGGGCGTGCCGATCTCGGCGATCCAGAACAATACGCACGACATTGCGGTTCCTGTCGAAATGCTTGGCGCCGGCGAGCACTATGCACTGGAGGTCAAGGGCGACTCGATGATCGAGGCGGGGATCCTGGATGGGGATACGGTCATCATCCGCAACGGCCAGACGGCCAGCCCCGGAGACATTGTCGTGGCTCTCGTCGATGACGAGGAGGCAACGCTGAAGCGGTTCCGCCGCCGCGGTGCCTCGATCGCGCTGGAGGCTGCCAACCCGGCCTATGAGACTCGCATCCTTCCCGCCGATCGGGTGAAGGTTCAGGGAAAGCTCGTCGGCCTCATCCGCCGCTACCACTGATCATTCGCAGCAGCGCTAAGGGAAGCGTTTCGTCGAAGCTGTCATTTCGCCAGTCATAGAGACGGTGGCTGGTCCATGGACGGCGGGTTCCGGCACTTGCCGCGTTGACCCGCCACAGGGACGGGTGGGGACTGCCGTTCAGATAGATTTCGATCGCGCCAGTCTTTCTCAGGCTTGCGGCGTTCAGCAGCACGGCACCCGAGCGACATTCGTCGAACCGCGCGCGAGGAGCAACAACCAGTGCCGCCAGATCGCAGGCGCTTCCTGCTAGTCGCGGATCCTCGACCACGACAATACTGACTCCGCCCTCATGGGCTACCGCCACGCACCAGAGCTTGGGCAGGCAATGGAACCGGCCCGCATCAGCTGCGGCGAGAGCGAGCATTGACGACATCTCCGACCGGACACGGTCACGCTGCTCGTCCGTTAGCGCGGGTTTCACAGAAGGATCGCCTGCCGCCGCAATGCCAATGTCACTTGCCGGAGACATGACCGGAGCGACGGGCTCGGGAAGCAGCAGGGCGCGCTGCCACTGGTCGAAGATGAAGGCTGGCGGGCGCGTGCGGTTGGTGGCAACACCAGCGCTCACCAGGGCTACCAGCGCCCCGTCGTCGGAGACCAGGACATCGGATGGGGGCAGTCGGTTCGCCTGCCAACTCAGCGCGAACGCGAGCGCCATGATCGGTACGCCGACCAGCCGAAGCCGAGTACGCAACAGGGCGAGGATCAGGAAGCCGATGGAGGCGATCGACAGGAACCAGGGGTGCTGCCGGCCGGTGCCGACGTCTCCACCCCAGGCAGCCACGTGTTTCGCGACAGCGATGACCGCCTCCAGCCCCAGACCCATCAGTTTCAGGAGGGGCGCATCGAGCCCGAGCGGCATCAGCAACATACCGAGCAGGCCAGCTGGCATGACCACGAAGGAGATGATCGGCATCACGGCGAGGTTGGCCGCCAGGCCATAGCCGGCAAGCCGGTGAAAGTGCTCCATCGAGTAGATCGCCGTCGACAGGCCGCCGATCAGCGAGGTCGCGAAAATCCCCGCCATCCAGTGCCAGCCGGTCAGCATCGGCGCGAGCCTGCCGCGGGCGAAGATCGAGGGTTCCGAATCCTCCCCTGCGCCGCGCCGGCTCCAATAGGCATAACCCGCGACCAGCGCGGCCGTCGCCGCGAATGACATCTGGAAGCTCGGCCCCATGATCTCGGAAGGGGCCATCGCCAGCATGATGAGCGCCGCCAGCGCGATATTGCGAAGGCTGATTGCCGCGCGATCGAACCACACAGCGATGAGCATCACCGCCATCATCAGGTAGGCTCGCTCTGCAGAGACAGCGAAGCCGGAGACGAGATAGTAGGCAGTGGCCATGAGCAGCGCCCCGGTGGCGGCGATCTTCTTCACCGGCCACGCCTGGGCGAAGCCGGTGAACAGGCAGAGGCAACTGCGCAGTCCGACGAAGAAGATACCGGTTGCGAGCGCCATGTTGAGCCCGGAGATCGCCACGATATGGGCAAGGCCGGAGATGCGCAGGGCCTCCGTCGTTTCTCGGGAGATCGCACGTCTCTCATCGGTGACAATGGCTGCTGCGAACGCACCCGCGTCCCCTGGTACTACGCTGCGGATCCGGTCGGCGATCATGCTGCGTAGGGAGAAGATCCATCTCTCGAGGGCCCGACCCCAGTCCAGCGCTGCGTCCTGCGAAGGGACTGCCGCCTGTGGCGCACCGTAGAAGAAGCCAATCGCCCCGATGCCATCATGAAAGGAGCGGAAGGCAAAATCATTCAGGCCGGGGAGCGCAGGCCCGGAAGGCGGAGACAGACGGGCGCGCCCCCGGATAGCCGCGCCTGCCTCGAATGGCCGGTGCTTGCCGCGGGCGAGAAGAACCACGTCGCGCGGCGGTCGCCTGAGGGTCGGCTGCTCCGTCTGCTGAACACGAATGAAGTAGCGCCACCGGCCTTCACCCGCCGGCTCGCGTCGATGCACCTCGCCTGCAATGGTCGTAGTGACGGGGGAGTCGAGGATAACGGTGGCATGCCGCCACGTCTCGAACTGCGCAAGGGCCATTCCTGCCAGAACAAGCGCCGGCGCAAAGAGAAGCAGCGGGAGCCTTCCGGAACGTTGTTGGACGACGATCGTCGCGATTGCAAACGCGACGAAGAGCACCAGCGGGATTTGCGCCGGCGGATCGCGGGGAAGCGTGAACCAAAAGACCGCACCGGCCCCGACAAGCACGGGCACGAACAGGAAGGCGTGGCCATGGGCGACTTCCTCCTCCAGCAGCCTGCGCACCTGCGCCGGAAGGCGTTCCATCAACCGCGCGACGTCGCCCAGGCTCAACGACGCCGGTCTTCGAATCCGGCTATCGGCAAGGACCGGCGCCGGCCTCTCGCCAGTATCACCGACGCTGCCTGCCGTCGCAGGAGCGGAAACCACACCCCGCCCGGACTGCTCCCGAAGTAGGCCCTGCTGCGGCATTCGCGTCCACCCGCCCCACCGGAGGAAGAATGCAACCGGGGCAGGCGAAATGCAATCCATAACTGCAAGTCGGTTGCAGCAACCTCCAGGTCATACTCCGGTCCGTTGGCGTCTTGTTAACCGCATCCAAGGCTCGGCAGCAGAAGCGATTTCGGCACCGCACAATTAGACCTCCGCAGTGCTTGGCAGCGGCGACCGGATCATATAGCAACACACTACGCTTAATTCTTGTGGCGTTTTGAGACGCCCCGCCGCCAACAGTTTGGAGGATCAGCATGACGGATAAGAGCGCAAATCTGGTACTGGGTAACAAGAACGTCGAGTTGGGCGTGAAATCCGGAACGATCGGTCCGGACGTTATCGACATCGGTGCCCTCTACAAGGAAACCGGGGCCTTCACCTACGACCCCGGATTTACCTCTACCGCTTCGTGCGAATCGAAGATCACCTACATCGACGGGGACGAAGGCGTCCTGCTGCATCGCGGCTATCCGATCGAGCAGCTGGCCGAGCACGGCGACTTCCTCGAAACCTGCTATCTGCTTCTCTACGGCGAACTGCCGACCGCTGCGCAGAAGAAGGACTTCGACTACCGCGTCACACATCACACGATGGTGCACGAACAGATGACGCGCTTCTTCACCGGTTTCCGCCGTGACGCCCACCCGATGGCCGTCATGTGCGGCTGTGTCGGCGCTCTCTCGGCCTTCTATCACGACTCCACCGACATCACCGATCCGCACCAGCGGATGGTCGCTTCGCTGCGCATGATCGCCAAGATGCCGACGATCGCCGCGATGGCCTACAAGTACCATGTCGGCCAGCCCTTCGTTTACCCGCAGAACGATCTCGATTACGCATCGAACTTCCTGCGCATGTGCTTCGCCGTCCCGTGCGAGGAATACAAGGTGAACCCGGTTCTGGCCCGTGCCATGGACCGCATCTTCATCCTGCACGCCGACCATGAGCAGAATGCTTCCACGTCGACGGTCCGCCTCGCCGGTTCGTCGGGCGCCAATCCGTTCGCCTGCATTGCAGCCGGCATTGCCTGCCTCTGGGGCCCTGCGCATGGCGGCGCCAACGAAGCGGCGCTCAACATGCTGACAGAGATCGGCAGCGTCGATCGCATCCCGGAATTCATCGCCCGGGCGAAGGACAAGAACGACCCGTTCCGCCTGATGGGCTTCGGGCATCGCGTCTACAAGAACTACGACCCGCGCGCCAAGATCATGCAGAAGACCACGCACGAGGTCCTGGCCGAACTCGGTCACAAGGACGATCCGCTGCTGCAGGTCGCCATGGAGCTGGAGCGCATCGCCCTGACGGACGAGTACTTCGTCGAGAAGAAGCTCTACCCCAACATCGACTTCTATTCGGGCATCACTCTGAAGGCGATGGGCTTCCCGACGACCATGTTCACCGTGCTGTTCGCTCTTGCCCGTACCGTCGGCTGGATCGCTCAGTGGGCGGAAATGGTCGAGGATCCGCAGCAGCGCATCGGTCGCCCGCGGCAGCTCTATACCGGGGCACCGAAGCGGGACTATGTTCCCGTCTCCAAGCGCTGATCTGCAACCTATCGAAATGCAAAAAGCCCGGTCATCGACCGGGCTTTTTTCTTTCCATCAGCTCAAGGACTATGCCCGCCGCCGCCTCTCCAGGTGGCACCTGTGTCTGGAGGCGCTGCCAGGTGAGGTCGAAACCTTCGAGCATCGCGCGCCGCTGCAGGGTGTCGCCAGCCAGTCGCTCCAGCCAGCGGGACAGGCTGCCTGGGCGCACCACCTCGTTCAGATACTCCGGAATAACCGGATAGTCGGCAATCAGGTTGGGAAGTGCGGCCGACCAGATCTTGATGCGCTTCGACATCAACGTGATCAGCCAATCGGCCTTGTAGGCGGAAACGGCAGGCACACCGGACAGGGCCAGTTCCAGAAGCACCGTGCCGGAGGCAGCCAGCGCGGCATCCGCCTCTGCGAAGGCCTCCCACTTTTCTTCTGGCGAAACGGTAACCTCCACACTGACAGGCAAGGTCGCAGCGATCTCGCGGACCAGCGCCTCCTGCCGCGGCACAGTCGGCAGGAGAGTTCGTACCGGCCCCACCCGCCCGGCCAGTTCCGCCGCCGCCTGGCCGAAAATCGGAAGCAGCTGGCGGATTTCGGCGGCGCGTGAACCGGGGAGCAGCAACAGCGTACGCGCGTCGCCCGGCTGCTTCTGCCCCCGAGCGCGGCGGACCTCGCGAACCTTGAGAAGGGCGGGCTCGCTCGTCAATCGGTGGCCGATGAAAGTTGTCGGCGGTCCGCCGAGGCGCTGCATGGCGGCCGGCTCGAACGGCAGCACCGCCAGCACATGGTCGACATAGGGCACCATGGCTCTGGCGCGGTACTCTTTCCACGCCCATACGCTGGGGCAGACATAGTCGATGATCGGCAGGTCCGGCAGCGCCGCCCTCACCCGTCGTGCGACCCGATGCGTGAAATCCGGACTGTCCACGATGACGAGGACATCCGGCCTCGCGGCGATCACGGCGTCTGCCGTCTGGCTGATGCGGCGGAGAAGTTGCGGCAGACGCTTCAAGACCTGGGTCAAGCCCATGATCGACAACTCGGAGAAGTCGAACAGCGACTGAAGGCCCTCAGCCTGAAGAGCCTCTCCACCCACGCCAACAAGCTCTACCGGGCCTGGACGGGCTTTCCTCAACGCGGCGACGAGGTCGGCGCCCAGCAGATCGCCGGAGACCTCACCAGCGATGACAGCAACTTTCAATGCGCCCACCATCAAAGCCCTCCCTTCGGAAGCCCGGTGTCTATCCCGCAGACGAATATTCCGGCGTGATCGGCCGCCGCAACCAGCGCCTGCTCCTCCAGTATGAGCGACCGACCAGCCTCGACCGCAATGCCGGCAAGGCCGGCGCGGGCTGCATTTTCCACCGTCGAGAGCCCGATTGCCGGTAGATCGGCCCGGACATCCTGCTGTGGCTTGCACAGCTTGACGAGAACGCCTCTCCGGCGCTGGGAGATCCGCCCTTCCCGGCGAAGCTCCACAACGCGCTCGAGCATTTGATCGGTCCCCTCGGCACCTTCCAGCGCGACGACGCGCCCGCCGACGCTAACCGCGCCTTGCCCGACATCCAGCCGCCCCAGCGCCAGGGCCGCCTCGACCGCCTGCTCAATGTCGCGCAGATCATCTGCCGCTGGCCGGGCGGTCGTCAGTGGGCCGGTGCGTGCCAAGAGTCCAGGAGCTATCTCGTGCGCGCCAAGCACCCGGCACCCCATGCCCTCGAACAGCTTGATGACCATCTGGAGGACAGCGTCGTCGCCGCCGGAGACCAGTGTGCGGATGACGGCAGGCACCTGCAGCAGCGTCCGGAAGGTCGGGCGGATATCGTGCAGTTCGGGACGCCGCCTGACCGCTCCCGACATCGCCACCCGATCGACACCCTTTTCGCGGATGAACCGTTCGATGCCGGCAAGATCACCAACGCCTGCGCTCAGCGTCTCGAAGCCTTCGAAATTACGGTCGGCTTCATCTGCCAGTGCAATGACGACTGGATCCTCACCCGCGTCGCGGGCGGCTTCCGCCAGATAGAGAGGCAACTGGCCCCAACCTGCGACGATGGCAAGCCGCCCCTTGCCGATGGGGGCCGGGCGGACAATCATGGTTCAGGCTTTGCCGCGGAACGGAGAGGAAATCGCCCGATCGCTGTCGGCCGCGATGAAGTCGAGGATCTCGACGACTTCGCGACAATCGGCATATTCATCCCGGATCGCCGCAGCATTGGTGCGGATATTTCCTTCGCCCTCGAAGATCTGCTTGAAGGCCTTGCGAACACGATGGATGGTCGCGCGGTCGATGCCCGCACGCGTCATGCCGACGATATTCAAGCCCGCCAGGATGCCGGGATTGCCGTTCAGCATACCGTAGGGGATGACGTCATAGTTCACGGCGGTGAGGCCGCCAATGAAGGCATTGCGCCCAATGCGGTTGAACTGATGAACGGCGGAGCCTCCGCCGAGAATTGCGCGGTCATCGACCTTCACGTGCCCCGCCAGCATGACGTTGTTCGACATGACGATGCCGTTGCCGAGGATGCAGTCATGGGCGACGTGGGAGTTGGCGAGGAAGAGGCAGTCGTTGCCAATCACCGTCCTGCCGCCACCGCCGACCGTGCCCATGTTAATGGTCACGCCTTCGCGCATCGTGCAATTGTCGCCAATAGTCAGGGTCGAGTCTTCGCCGGCCTCGTGAAGGCTCTGCGAGAGACCGCCGATGACTGCCATGGGGAAGATGCGACAGCCCTTGCCGATCTCGGTCTTGCCCGTCACGACCGCGTTGGAGACAACCTCGACATTGTCCTTGAGCACGACGTCCCTGCCGATCGTGCAGAAGGGACCGATGGTGACGTCCTCACCGATCGTGGCACCGTCCTCGACGATCGCCATCGGATGGATGCGGGCGGTAGACGCGATCCGGCTCATTGGTCACCCTTTGGGCGGATCATGGCACCGATATCAGCTTCCGCGACCAGCGCGTCATCCACATAGGCGTCGCAGTGGAACTTCCAGATATTGCCGCGCTGCTTCTGCTTCTTCACACGGAATTCGACCCGATCGCCGGGCACGACTGGCTTGCGGAAACGGGCATTGTCGATGGTCATGAAATAAACGAGGTCGCCGCCCTGCCCTTGCTTGCGGGCGCAGATGGCGCCCGCCGTCTGGGCCATGCCCTCGACCAGTAGGACGCCCGGCATGATAGGCTGCTCAGGAAAGTGGCCGGTGAAATGCGGCTCGTTGGCGGTGACGTTCTTGATGCCTATCGCGGAATCGTCGCCGTCGATCTCGATGATCCGGTCCACAAGCAGGAATGGATACCGGTGCGGCAAGAGCTTCATGATCTCGAGAATATCCGCCGACCCGAGCGTCGTGGCCGCCTGTTCACTCATTCCTGTCTCCTCTTCGCTTCGCACGCTCGTCGGACCGCGCCATTGCTGCGGCGACGTCACGGAAGAAATCCTTGAGCGGCCGGGCAGGCACGCCACCTACTCGGGCGCCGGGCGGGAGATCCGACATGACACCGCTCATCGCCGCAATCTGGGCACCGTCCCCCACGGTTATATGGCCATTGACGCCGCTGGCGCCGCCAATCATCACGCCGTTGCCGATGGTGGTAGACCCGGCAATGCCGACGCCGCTGACGATGCCGCAATGCCGCCCGATGCGGACATTGTGGGCGATCTGCACCTGGTTATCGATCTTCGTGCCCTCGCCGATGACCGTATCATCCATCGTGCCGCGATCGATCGTGGTATTCGCGCCGATCTCGACATTGTCCTGGATGATGACCCGGCCGATCTGCACGATCTTCAGCATACCTGCAGGACCCGGCGCATAGCCGAAGCCGTCCTGTCCGATCCGGGCGCCGTTGTGGATGATGACGCCATTGCCGATCAGCGACGCAACGACCGAAGCGCCGCCTGCAATCGTGCAATCGCGGCCGATCTTCACGCCAGATCCGACGAGCGCTCCCGCCCCGATGCGGGTTCCCGTGCCGATCTCCGCCCGGGCGCCGATCACTGCCATGGGCTCCACCTCGACCCCGGGCTCCAACTTTGCAGTAGGATCCACGAAGGCCGAGGGATGGATGCCACCCGCCTGCGACGTGAACGGCGAGGGCCGCATGGCAATCGGATGAAGCAACGCGCCCGCCTGGGCAAAGGCGGTATGGGGAGTGGCTATGCGAAGGACGGCTATATGGTCAGGTATCAGCGACTGCAGGGATGCGTCGCAAAGGATCGCAGAGGCCCTACAGCTTGCGAGTTCCTCGCGGTCCTTGCGGGAGCGCAGGTAGCACAGTTGCCCCTCGCCAGCACGTGACAGCGGGGCAACGGAACAGATGATCCGGTCTCCGGCGGAAGAATCAAGCAGTTCGGCCCCAAGATGGGCAGCCAGCTCGCGCAGGCTGACGCCCTCGTGGGGCGGAAAGAACTCATTTGAATCCATCAGGCCATTTAACTCCAGGTCAGATCTGGCCGCAGTCCTGACAGCCGTGGTCAGAACTGGTTTGCCATGCTGAACCGGAATTCCTGAGTCTCGTCGAAGTCTTCCTTTACGATCGGAAACGCATAGTCGAAGCGGATAGAGCCGAAGGGCGATGCCCACTGGATACCTGCACCGACCGAGGCGCGCCACGCCATGTCGGTTCCCTGCACGGCCTCGCCACGGAGGTCAACATCATTGCCATAGAGCGTTCCGGCATCCGCGAACAAGGCGCCGCGGAGACCGAAGTCCTCCGGGAAGGCCGGCATCGGGAAGGTGACTTCGGCCGAAGCGGTGAAGTAGGTGGTGCCGCCGATCGCGTCGCCATTGGTCATGCGCGGACCGATGCCGTTGTTCTCGAAACCACGAACGAGGCGACCGCCCAACTGGAACTGGTCGAAGACGTTCAGGTTGTCTCCCGTGCCGACGACATGGCCACCACCGACTGCGACCGAACCGATGATGTCGGCTTCCTCGGATAGGAGGTGGAAGTAGCGGCCGCGGCCATAGACCTTGTAGTATTCGGAATCGCCGCCAAGCCCAGCATACTCATGGGTGATCGAGGCGTAGATACCTTCGCGGGCAAGCGTGTTGTTGTCCAGCGTGTTGTAGGTGAGGGTCTGGGATACGGAGGACTGAACAAAGTCACCCTCCTCGACCAGCGCCTCATAGGGTGCCGAAAGACCACTTCTCCAGTCGCCTTCGCCGTCGTACTGGATTTCCTTGTACGTGTAACGGAACGTGGTCGCCAGATCTTCGGTGATCGGGGCGGTGACACGCAGCGTCACGCCCTGCTCCTGATAGTCGTAGTAGCTTTCCGAAGACGTCTGGCTACGGAAGATGTCAAAGCCCGCTGCGAGACGATAGCCGAGGAAGTAAGGCTCGGTGAACGAAAGATTGTAGCTGCGGGCGTCATCGAGACCGCCACCGACGGCAATACGGATGAACTGCCCGCGACCAAGGAAGTTTTTCTCCTCGATGGAGGCTTCGAGGATCAGGCCGTCGCCGCCGGCGGAGTAGCCGGCACCGATACCGAACGAGCCGGTCGGCTGGTCTTCGACATCGACGATCACCACGACGCGATCGGGAGCGGAGCCCTGCGAGGTCGAGATGTTGACGGTGGTGAAGTAGCCCAGGGCCTCAAGCCGGCGCTTGGCGCGCGAGACCATCTGCTGATTGAACGCGTCGCCTTCACTGAAGTCGAATTCACGGCGAATGACATAGTCGCGCGTACGGGTATTGCCGCGCACCTCGATCCGCTCGACATAGGCACGCTCGCCCTGATCGACGAGATAGGACACGCCGACGGTCTGGTTGGCGAAGTTACGGTCGCCACGGGGCGTCACGCGGGCGAACGGATAACCAGCAGATGCGACACGCTGCGAGATGGCTTCCATCGACTTCTGAACGTCGCCGGCATCGTAGGTGTCGCCGGTCCGGGTCCGGACCAGACCCTGCAGGTCTTCCGAATTCACGCCTTCGACGGTCGATTCGACAACGACATCACCAAAGCGGTAACGCGGACCCTCTTCGACGGTGAAGGTGATGTTGTACTGGTTGGTAGCCTCATCCAGCACCGCCTCGGAGGAGATGATGCGGAAATCCGGATAGCCGTGATTGTAGTAGAACTGGCGCAGCGCATCTTCGTCGGCGCGCAGCTTGTCGGCATTGTAGACGTCCTTGCGGGTCAGGAACGAAAGCGGGCCCGACTCCTTCGTCAGGATCACCGACTGGAGCCGGCCATCGCCATAGGCCTGGTTGCCGACGAAGTTGATGTTGGCGATCTTGGTCCGGTCACCCTCGTTGATGACGAAGGCAAGGTTGACGCGGCCCTGGCCTACGGAGGCCGTCTGTGTCGTGATCTCGACGTCACTGCGGCCGATCGCCGAATAGGCCTCGCGGATGCGCTCGATGTCGGCGTTGATCAGTTCCTGGTTGTAAGGGCCGAGCGGCTGCGTGCGCACGACGGCCGCCAACTTGTCGTCCTTGATCTTGCGGTTGCCGTTGAACACGACCTGGTTGATCAGCTGATTCTCGCTGACGCTCACAACCAGCGTGCTGCCGGAAACGCTGATCCGGACGTCGGAGAAATATCCGGTGGAGTAGAGCCGCTTTACGGACTCGTCGATGTCCGCATTGGTGAAGCTCACGCCTGGCCGAATGGTAAGATTGGCACGCACGGCGTCTTCGCCGGCGCGCTCGGTGCCCCTGACCTGGACGTTGCGAATGACTGCCGCTTCCGCGACCGATGCAGAGGCAAGTACCGATACGCCCGCGCCCGACCCAACAATGCTAGCAGACAGCGCAAACGCCGATACGGCGTTCAAAAACCTTGAACTGGCCTTCATTTCAAATCTTACCTTTTTCCGTTGTCCCTCGGCGGGTGGAGCCCGACTCCGGCCACACGTGTGTCGTTTTACCTGCTTTTACCCTACAAGCAAGGCATCACGTTAATTTCTATTTACTTCCTTGCAAGGCGTGGCCGAGCGGACACGCGCAGTTCAAAATACGGTAAACAAACAGTTTTCTTAAAATTCAACCGATCCAGCGACCGAACGTGTCGTTCCAGGTCGCGAAAACCATAAGCGTCAGGATCATGGCAAGCCCAAAGCGGAAAACCACGTCTTGAACGCGGGGGCTCAAAGGCTTGCCGCGCACCGCCTCCAGTGCGTACATTACAAGGTGTCCGCCATCAAGAACGGGAATCGGGAACAGGTTCATCAGACCAAGCGATACCGAGATGACGGCAGCGAAATTGAGAACTGCGGCGAATCCCAGCGTGGCCATCTGCCCGGTCGTCTCGGCGATCCGGATCGGTCCGCCAATCTGGTCGGCGCTCATACGGCCGGAGAAGATATTGCCGAGATAGCTGAAGGTACCGCTGATGATGTGGCCGGTCTCCCGCACCCCTTCGGCCACGGCTCCCATCGGTGAATAGGTCTCGAGACGGAAGTTGCCGCGTTCGGCGTTGGTGACAATGCCGATCTGGCCGAGTTCGACCTTGTTGCCGAACTGGTCGGTTATCTCCGTGCGCTGAGGTGTCACCGGCACGTCGATCTCGCGGCCATCGCGCTCCACGGTGATAACGATCTGCGTCTGCGGACGGACCGCCACGTAACGGCGCACATCATCGAAGGTGCGGATCTTATCCCCATCGAGGGCCACCAGGAGATCGCCCGGCTCTATGCCGGCAGATGCCGCTGCGCTTTCCGGACGGACCTCGGCCACGACAGGGTCGGATACCATCTTGCCATAGACAGAGAAGAGCGCGGCAAAGATGACGATCGCAAGGACGAAATTGGCGATCGGGCCGGCGGCGACAGTGGCGGCACGCTTCCACAGCCGGGCGCCTGCAAGGGTCTGCGCGCGTTCTTCCGGGGTAAATTTTTCCAGATTGGCAGTGTCCGGAACGCTTGCCGCGTCCTCATCGCCGAAGAACTTGACGTAGCCGCCCAGTGGTACGGCCGAGAGCTTCCATCGGGTTCCGTGACTGTCGGTATAGCCGAACAGCTCCGGGCCGAACCCTACCGAGAAGGCGGTGACCCGGATACCGCACCAACGCCCGACGAGATAGTGGCCCATCTCGTGCACGAAGACGAGCACGGAAAGGACGATGATGAAGGGGATGATGTAGCCCGTGAGCAGCCCGATGATCGCCATGAAAATCAATCCGTCCTTCCATACGCCGGTGCCGCCGGCTGACGCTCAAAGACCAAAAAGGAACTCACCAACGCTCAGTCCAAGGTGGCCACTTGAGGCATCATATGCAAGCGCCAGAAGAAAGATCGCAAAACAGGCGAAAACGAGACCATCTACCCGGTCCATCACTCCGCCATGACCCGGGATGAGGTGACTGGAATCCTTCACGGCGAAGCGGCGCTTGATGAAGGATTCGAAAAGATCACCGATCTGGCTCGCCACCGAGAGCAGAAGCGCAATCACGGCCAACCAGGGTGACACGACGCCAATAACGGCAAGACCGACGAGGGAGCCGGCGATGACCGCAGAGACTGTCCCGCCGATCGCACCGGACCATGTCTTGCCGGGCGAGATCCTTGGCGCAAGCTTCGGTCCTTTCAGAGCTCTTCCCACGAAGTATGCCAGGATGTCGGTCGCCCACACCACGGCAAAGACGAAGAGGATTGCCGCAAGCCCCCGAAAACCCCCTTCCCTGATTGCGGCAAGCGAAATGCCACTCAGTCCCGCATAGATGACTCCACCCGGCAGCCACCAGGTGCCTCCGCCAATGGCGACAATCAGCAGCATGGTGATCGCCAGACCGCCCAGGAAGGGCATGTTCATATCGGTGTCACCAAAGGCGATGTTCGCCGACAGCATGATGATCCCGACCCAGCCGACGAGGTTTCCCGTGAAGTTGCGCTCGGTCAGACGGGTAATCGTCGACCACTCGAAGTAGATCAGCAGCGCGATGGCCGCGGCAAGGCCTCGGAAAGCCAGTCCACCCACCCAGGTCGCCGCAAGAACGACCGCAGCCATGACGACGCCGGAGATCACCCGCCGCTTGAGCTCTGTCGCCATCAGACAACCACCGCCGTTGTTGCATCCGAAAGTCCGCCGAACCGGCGGTCTCGAGCGGCGAAGATGCGCAACGCTTCCACGAAATGCTGCCGGTCGAAATCCGGCCAATAGCACGGCAGGAAGACAAATTCGGAGTAGGCTGCCTGCCACAGGAGGAAGTTCGAAAGGCGCTCCTCGCCGCTGGTGCGGATGATCAGATCGGGATCGGGAATGCCGGCCGTGTCGAGGCGGCTTCCAATCGCATCCGGGGTGATATCCTGTGGCTCGACGATTCCTGCCTGTACATCCTTCACAAGCCGGATTGCCGCGCGGGTGATTTCGTCGCGCGCGCCGTAGTTGAACGCAATGATCAGCGTCATCGCGGTGTTGTTGCGCGTGGTTTCCTCCGCCTCGAGAAGAAGCGGGAGGATGTCGCTGCGCAGCTTCTGGCGCTCACCGATGATGCGGATGCGGATGTTCTCTCGATGCAGATCGGCGAGGTCCCGGCGGATGAACCGACGCAGCAACCCGAGCAGGTCCTCGATTTCGGCCTCTGGCCGTGACCAGTTCTCGGAGGAGAAGGCAAACAGCGTGAGATATTTCACGCCGCATTCACCGGCCGCCCTCACCGCCTGACGGACTGCCTCGACCCCCTTGTTGTGGCCGATCGTGCGCGGCAGGCCGCGCTGTTTGGCCCACCGTCCGTTGCCATCCATGATGATGGCAACATGCTGTGGAATGATCGGGAGATCGAGTTTCGCCATGGAAGTTCCGATTGTCGGATGCCGGGATTGCGATGCAGGTCTGTCTAGACCTGCATGATTTCCTTTTCCTTCTCGCCGAGCAAGCGGTCGACTTCCGAAATCATATCATCTGTCATCTTCTGGACCTTGTCGGAAAGCGATCGGCTCTCGTCCTGACCGATGTCGCCGTCTTTCTCGGCCTTTTTCAGGCCGTCCATTCCGTCGCGGCGCACATGGCGGATCGCGACCTTGGCCTTCTCGGCGTAGTCATGTGCAACCTTGACGAGCGACTTACGACGCTCCTCGTTCAGCTCGGGGAGCGGGATGCGCAGGTTCTGACCGTCAACGATCGGGTTCAGCCCCAGGTGCGATTCGCGGATGGCGCGATCCACCGCGCCGACCATGGACTTGTCCCAGATGGAGACGCCCAGCATGCGAGGCTCGGGAACGGTGATGTTGGCGACCTGGTTGAGCGGCACGCGTGACCCGTAAGCCTCGACCGTCACGGGATCGAGAATATTGGCCGACGCACGTCCGGTGCGAAGCGATGCGATGTCGCTCTTGAAGGCGTTGATCGCACCATCCATCCGGCGCTTGATGTCGTTGAGGTCGATGGCTCCAGTCATCCGTCTACTCCCTATCTTGTTCTTGGCTTTCGGGCCCGGCTGTTCAGTGGTCTGCAACGATGGTCTTGCGACCACCGCCGGTCAATATCTGGGCAAAACCGCCCTTCTCATGAATGGAGAACACGATGATCGGGATCGAGTTCTCGCGAGCGAGCGCCACGGCCGCAACGTCCATGACGGCGAGCCCCTTCTCAAGGACCTCACCATGGGTCAGCGTCTCGAAGCGCGTCGCGGCTGGATCCTTTTTGGGATCGGCCGAATAGATTCCGTCGACCTGGGTACCCTTGAAGATCGCTTCGGCGCCGATTTCGGCAGCACGCAACGCTGCAGCCGAATCGGTCGTGAAGAACGGGTTTCCGGTGCCGCCCGCAAAGATCACCACCCTGCCCTGCTCCAGGTGATGCAGCGTTCGCAACTGGGTGAAGCTCTCGCAGATCTCCGGCATGGCGATTGCCGACAGGACAACCGTCTCGATGTTAAGCTTCCGAAGCGAGGTGGCGAGCGCAAGTGCATTGATGACAGTCGCCAGCATGCCCATGTGATCGCCGGTGACGCGATCGCCACCTTTCGAGGCCACAGCCACGCCGCGGAAGATGTTGCCGCCACCAACGACGACACCGACCTCTACACCCATGGCGCGTGCCTCGGCGATGTCGGACGCGATCCGATCAGCGACCGTGACATCGATGCCAAATCCCTGGCTGCCCATCAGGGCTTCGCCGGAGGCCTTGAGGAGAACGCGCTTGTAGATGGGCTTCGGGGACATGGACACTCCTGACGATCAAACGGCTTGCGGATACACGAAGGGCACCGCGTTGTCACGCGATGCCCCGATGCTTTCACAATCAAGATGAAGCGATATCAGCCCTTGGCGGCTGCAGCCACTTCGGCTGCGAAGTCGGACTCCTCCTTCTCGACGCCTTCGCCGAGCAGGAGGCGGATCATGCCGGTGACTTCGATCGGAGCCCCGACTTCCTTCTCGGCTTCCTTGACAGCAGCGCCGACGGTGAGGTCAGGATTGATGACAAAGGCCTGCGAGAGAAGGGCCACTTCCTCGAAGAACTTGCGCATGCGACCTTCAACCATCTTCTCGATGATGGCGTCCGGCTTGCCGGATTCACGAGCCTGCTCGATGAAGACGTTCTTTTCACGCTCGGCTACGGCCGCATCGACTTCCTCGGCACGAATGGCGAGCGGAGCAGTCGCCGCGATGTGCATTGCAATCTGGCGGCCAATGGCGTTCAGGGCGTCCTTGTTGCCGGTCGACTTGAGCGCGACGAGAACGCCAAGCTTACCGAGGTTGTCGGCAGCCGCATTGTGGATGTAGGTGGCGACAACGCCGTCCTCGACCGACAGGAGGGCCGAGCGGCGCAGGCTCATGTTTTCGCCGATGGTGGCGATGGCGTCCTTGATGGTGTCCCTGACCGACTTGCCGGAGGCCGGGTAGGTGGCGGCGCCGACGGCCTCGACCGAACCGTCAGTCGAGAGTGCAACCTGCGCAACGCCGCGGACGAGGTCCTGGAAGGCATCGTT
This sequence comes from Pseudorhizobium flavum, assembly GCF_902502825.2. The sequence continues at coordinate 1,639,046 of NZ_LR723670.1, read as the reverse complement.
GCGGGCAACGAAGTCGGTCTCGGAGTTGACCTCGACGACGACAGCCTTGGTGCCTGCGCTGGAGATGCCGATCAGGCCTTCGGCAGCGGTACGGCCCGACTTCTTGTCGGCCTTGGCGATGCCCTTGGCGCGCAGCCAGTCGATCGCAGCTTCCATGTCACCATTGTTTTCAGCAAGAGCCTTCTTGCAGTCCATCATCCCTGCGCCGGACTTCTCGCGCAGTTCCTTCACCATTGCGGCTGTGATTTCGGTCATTGTGTGCCTCTTGTTTGCAAGGTTGCCTCAGCCGGAAAAACGTCGGCCAGGGCAGCGTTGGGGACGAATGTACCCGTAAGTATGACAGGGTCATGAAGACCATCTTCGGGGAGAAACGCCTCGACCCGAAGCTAGGAGGCGGCAATGACGCCGCCTCCCGCTTGATCAGGCCTGAGCCTCGGCTTCGGCTTCGCCTTCCAGCGCAGGCTCGACCGGAGCTTCGGCGGAGGCGCCGAGATCACGGCCGGAAGCGCCCTGCTGACGTGCGATGCCGTCGATGGCGGCGCGTGCGATCAGGTCGCAGTAGAGAGCGATGGCGCGCGAAGCGTCGTCGTTGCCCGGGATCGGGTAGTCGATCAGGTCGGGATCGCAGTTGGAGTCGATGATGGCGACGACCGGGATACCCAGGCGCTTCGCTTCGTCGATGGCGATCTTTTCCTTGTTCGTGTCGATGATGAACATCAGGTCCGGCGTGCCGCCCATGTCGCGGATACCGCCAAGAGCCTTGTCAAGCTTCTCGCGCTCACGCTCCAGGTTCAGGCGCTCCTTCTTCGTGAAGCCCGAGGCTTCCGAAGCGAGGATCTCGTCGAGCTTGCGCAGGCGAGCGATCGAGTTCGAGATCGTCTTCCAGTTCGTCATCATGCCGCCGAGCCAGCGGGAGTTGACGTAGTACTGGGCCGAACGCTTGGCGCTGTCAGCGATCAGTTCAGACGCCTGACGCTTGGTGCCGACGAAGAGAACGCGGCCGCCACGGGCAACGGTGTCCGAAATGACCTGCAGGGCGCGCGAGAGCATCGGCACGGTCTGTGCGAGGTCGATGATGTGGATGTTCGAACGATCGCCGAAGATGTACGGCTTCATCTTCGGGTTCCAGCGGTGGGTCTGGTGGCCGAAGTGAACACCAGCTTCCAGAAGCTGGCGCATGCTGAAATCAGGCAATGCCATGCCTTTTTCTCCTTTTCCGGTTGAACCTCCGCAAGGCGAACAGCACCCTCTTCGAAGGTGCCACCGGCGGAACGGCCCGGATTTCTCCCGGACAATCCCATGCCTTACGTGTGGAATGGAGGTGCGCATACAGCCGATCCCGCGAAAACGCAAGGGTCCGACCGGAAATTCACGGGGCGCGGTTTCGGCTCAATAGGTTTCGGTGGCGTGCTGCTTCATTTCCGCGAGCACAGAATCCTCGTCCTCGGGTCCGATGCGGTGGATGTCGTGGATAACGAACCTGCCGTCCTCGTCCATCACATCGAAATGAACCTCGTTGACGCTTTCGCGCAGTTCCGGCTGATCCAGGCATCGCCACAGCTTGAAGGTCACCTTCACCCGGGTGATCCCCTGCTGCTGTGAACCGGTGGTAACGACGACATCCTCCAGCGGGCAGCCGTCCTGCGAGGCGGTGACCACGTCATAGCCGAACGGATCGCCGGGGCTGCCGTCATCCGTCTCATATGCCGGCCGCTTCGATGCTTCGCCATAGGCCGCCTGGAAGGGCCGGCTGAACAGCCGGCCGAGTGGTTCCGGATCAAAGAGGTAGACCCATTCGCCGTCCGTATTCGACCAGTTCCGCTCCGTAATGGCCATGACCTCGCGGACGGGATCGGTTGCATCCGCGGCGAACGCCGTCCAAGCAATCGAGATACAGGCTGAAGCCAGGAGGATTTTGCGCATGAGGTCCGTCCGGTGATTCCCGGTTGCAATCATCCGTCATCGTCGCGGTTCATTGCAACGGCTTCCGCGACCAAAGTAGACGCCGCAGGATGACGAAAAGGACATCTCGCGACCGCCTATGGCTTTGCGTTCTGGACCTTGGATGCTATAGCGCAGCCCACATTCTTGTCCAAAACTGCGGGGAATTGCTCCCTGCCAGCATTCGAAGAGGAATCCATGCAAAAGATCAAGGTAGCCAATCCGGTCGTCGATCTCGACGGCGACGAGATGACCCGCATCATCTGGCAGTTCATCAAGGACAAGCTGATCCTGCCCTACCTCGATCTTGATATCGAGTACTACGACCTCTCGGTCCAGAACCGCGATGCCACCGACGACCAGGTGACGGTCGATGCCGCTCACGCGATCAAGAAGCATGGCGTCGGCATCAAGTGCGCGACGATCACCCCGGACGAAGGCCGTGTCGAGGAGTTCGGCCTGAAGAAGATGTGGAAGAGCCCGAACGGCACGATCCGCAACATCCTCGGCGGCGTCATCTTCCGCGAGCCGATCATCATGAAGAACGTGCCGCGTCTGGTTCCCGGCTGGACGCAGCCGATCATCGTCGGCCGCCACGCCTTTGGCGACCAGTACCGCGCCACAGACTTCAAGTTCCCCGGCAAGGGCAAGCTGACGATCAAGTTCGTCGGCGAGGACGGCCAGACGATCGAGCATGACGTCTTCGATGCCCCGTCTTCCGGCGTCGCCATGGCGATGTACAACCTCGACGATTCGATCCGCGACTTCGCCCGCGCTTCGCTGAACTACGCCCTGATGCGCGGCGTCCCCTGCTACCTGTCGACGAAGAACACCATCCTCAAGGCCTATGACGGCCGCTTCAAGGACATCTTCCAGGAGATCTACGACGCCGAGTTCAAGGCGCAGTACGAAGCCAAGAAGATCTGGTACGAGCACCGCCTGATCGACGACATGGTTGCAGCCGCCCTGAAATGGTCCGGCGGCTATGTCTGGGCCTGCAAGAACTACGACGGCGACGTCCAGTCCGATATCGTCGCGCAGGGCTTCGGGTCGCTCGGCCTCATGACCTCCGTCCTGATGACCCCGGATGGCCAGACGGTCGAGGCGGAAGCCGCGCACGGCACCGTCACCCGTCACTACCGCCAGCACCAGAAGGGCCAGGAGACCTCGACCAACTCGATCGCCTCGATCTTCGCATGGACCCGGGGCCTCGCCCACCGCGCCAAGCTGGACGACAATGCCGAACTCGCACGCTTCGCCGCGACGCTCGAGCGCGTCTGCATCGAGACGGTCGAATCCGGCTTCATGACCAAGGACCTGGCACTGCTCATCGGCCCGGATCAGCCGTGGCTCTCGACGACGGCTTTCCTCGACAAGATCGACGACAACCTCAAGAAGGCCATGGCCGCCTGATCGATCCTTCGAAATTTAGAAGCTTTGACGGCGGGACCAGTTCCCGCCGTCGTCTTTTTTGCCTGGAGCGGATTGATCTCTGCAAATCCCGCGACTAGAACATACGGTGAACGGAGGAAGTGGTAATGTCAGATGAACTCATTCTCTATACCAATCCCATGTCACGCGGCCGGATTGCCCGGTGGATGCTGGAAGAGGTCGGCGTTCCCTACCGCCGGGAGGTGCTGACCTTCGGCGGCACGATGAAGGGAGCGGACTATCTGCGGCTCAATCCGATGGGAAAGGTCCCAACCCTGGTTCATGGTGACAGCATCGTGACGGAATGCCCGGCCATATGCGCATATCTGGCGGATGCCTTCCCGCAAGCAGGGCTAGCGCCGCCGCAAAGGGAGCGGGCCGACTATTATCGCTGGCTCTTCTTCGCGGCCGGCCCGCTGGAGGCAGCTGTCAGCAATCGCGCCCTCGGTTTCCAGGTCCCTGAGGATCGTCGTGTAATGATCGGGTACGGGAGCTATGCCGAGGTAGTCGAGACGCTCGAAAATGCGCTCACCGACCGCAGCTACATCGCCGGCAGCAGCTTCACGGCAGCCGACGTCTATGTCGGCTCGCACCTGATGTGGGGCATGCAGTTCGGCTCGATCGACAAGAGGCCGGCATTCGAGGCCTATGTCCGCCACCTACACGATCGGCCGGCGCATCTGCGGGCGACCGAATTGGACGATGCCGACATGAAGGAACTGCAGGCGGGCTAACGCCGCGCCCGGGCGCCGACGGCTTGCGGAGGTGTCAGGCCGCCAGGCCCGGCGCCTCGTAGCCGGTCCGCTCGACATATTCCCGGTAGCCGCCGTCATATCGGTGAACACCGTCGGCCGAGATCTCCAGCACCCGGTTGGAGAGCTCCGACAGGAAGTGCCGGTCATGGCTGACGAAGAGCATGGTGCCCTCATACTCGGAGAGCGCCCTGATCAGCATTTCCTTGGTGTCGAGGTCGAGGTGGTTGGTCGGTTCGTCGAGAACGAGGAAGTTCGGCGGATCGAACAGCATGGCCGCCATGACTAGCCGTGCCTTCTCACCTCCCGAAAGCACCCGGCATTTCTTCTCCACATCGTCGCCTGAGAAGCCGAAGCAGCCGGCGAGCGTGCGCAGCGTGCCCTGCCCGGCCCTCGGAAACTCCGATTCGAGCCATTCAAAGACCGTCTGCTCGCCATCCAGCAGGTCCATGGCGTGCTGCGCGAAATAGCCCATCTTCACGCTGGCGCCGACCGTGACCGAACCCTGATCTGGCTCAGTCGAGCCGGCGATCAGCTTCAGCAGCGTCGACTTCCCCGCACCGTTGACGCCCATGATGCACCAGCGCTCCTTGCGGCGGATCATGAAGTCCAGACCCTCATAGATCGTCCGGCTTCCATAGGCCTTGTGCACGCCCTTGAAGCTTGCAACATCCTCTCCGGAACGTGGCGCCGGCTGAAACTCGAACGCGACCGACTGACGCCGGCGCGGCGGCTCGACGCGTTCGATCTTGTCCAGCTTTTTCACCCGGCTCTGCACCTGCGCGGCATGGCTGGCGCGCGCCTTGAAGCGCTCGATGAACTTGATCTCCTTGGCGAGCATGGCCTGCTGGCGCTCGAACTGCGCCTGCTGCTGCTTCTCGTTCTGTGCCCGCTGCTGCTCGTAGAAGCCATAGTCGCCGGCATAGGTGTTCAGCGAGCCGGCATCGATTTCGATGATCTTATTGACGATGCGGTTCATGAACTCGCGGTCGTGCGAAGTCATCAGCAGCGCCCCCTCGTAGTTCTTGAGGAACTGCTCCAGCCAGATCAGGCTTTCCAGATCGAGGTGGTTGGAGGGCTCGTCGAGCAGCATGACGTCCGGGCGCATCAGAAGGATGCGGGCAAGCGCGACACGCATTTTCCATCCGCCGGAAAGCTTGCCCACGTCGCCGTCCATCATCTCCTGGCTGAAGGAAAGACCGGCGAGAACTTCCCTGGCACGGCTTTCCAGCCCGTAACCGTCGAGCTCCTCGTAGCGCGCCTGTACCTCGCCGTAGCGTTCGATGATCTCGTCCATCTCGTCCAGGCGATCCGGATCGACCATCGCAGCTTCGAGTTCCCGCAGCTCCGCGGCAACCGTGCTGACCGAACCTGCGCCGTTCATCACCTCGGTCACGGCGCTGACGCCGGACATCTCGCCCACGTCCTGGTTGAAATAGCCGATCGTGACATTCTTCTCGACGGCGACCTGCCCCTCGTCCGGGCTTTCCTGGCCGGTGATCATGCGAAACAGCGTCGTCTTGCCGGCACCGTTCGGGCCGACCAGGCCGATCTTCTCGCCGCGGTTAAGGGCCGCCGACGCCTCGATATAGAGAATGCGGTGGCTGTTCGACTTGCTGATGTTCTCGATGCGGATCATGGCGGCACAACTTTGGGAGGGACAATAAAAAAGCCGGATCGTTGCCGACCCGGCTTCTGCATCCATGCAAAATGAAGATTATTCGGCGCTGTCGTCAGCCGCCTTCTTCTTCGGAGCTGCCTTCTTCTTCGGAGCTGCAGCTTCCTCGGAAGCGGCCTCGGCAGCCTCATCCTTGGCAGCGGCCTTCTTCTTCGGCGCAGCCTTCTTCTTGGCAGGCTTCTCGGCGGCTTCGGAGCCTTCCTCGTCGTCCGCCAGCAGCTCTTCCTTGGAAACCTTCTTGTCGGTCACGTCGACTTCCGCCAGCAGCTTGTCGACGACCTTCTCTTCGAAGATCGGTGCGCGCAGCGAGGCGGAGGCACCCGGCGTGTTGCGGAAGTACTCCAGGATTTCCTTCTGCTGGCCCGGGAACTGCTGCAGCTGGGCGAAGAGCGCACGCTGCATTTCTTCCTCGGTCACCTCGACGCCACCCTTCTCGCCGATCTCGGAGAGAACGAGGCCAAGGCGGACACGACGCTCGGCAAGCTTGCGATATTCCTCGCGTGCTTCTTCCTCGGTGGTGTCCTCGTCTTCGAAGGTCTTGCCGGACTGGGCGAGATCGGTGTTGATCTGGCGCCAGATGTTCTCGAACTCGGCGTCGACGAGGCCCTGCGGCGTGTCGAACTTGTACATCTCGTCGAGCTGGTCGAGGATCTGGCGCTTCACCTTCTGACGGGTGACATTGCCGTACTGACCCTCGATCTGACCGCGGACGATTTCCTTGAGCTTGTCGAGCGACTCAATGCCGAGCTTGGAGGCGAGTTCGTCGTTCAGCTCCAGATCGGCCGGGGCAGCCACTTCCTTGACGGTGACGTCGAAGGTGGCTTCCTTGCCAGCGAGATTCGCAGCCGGATAATCAGCCGGGAAGGTCACGGTAATGGTCTTCTCGTCGCCGGCCTTTACGCCAACCAGCTGGTCTTCGAAGCCCGGAATGAAGCGGCCGGAGCCAAGGACCAGTTCTGCATCCTCTGCAGCGCCGCCATCGAAGGCTTCGCCGTCGACCTTGCCGAGGTAGTTCATCGTGACGCGGTCGCCATTGGCGGCCTTGCCCTTCTTGGCTTCGTAGGTGCGGGCGCTTTCGGCGATCTTGAGGATCTGCTCGTTGACCTCGTCGTCGGACACGTCGACGACCTCACGCACGACCTTGATGCCGTCCGTTGGCTTCAGTTCGATCGGCGGGATGACTTCATAGGACAGAGTGAACTCGAAATCCGCCTGGGCGCTGAGGATCTTCTCGGCTTCGGCCTCGTCTTCCGTCATGGTGATCGATGGCTGGGTAGCGGACTTCTCGCCACGCTCGGACAGAATCTTGGTCGGGCGCTCGCGAACGATCTCGTTCACGAGTTCCGCCATGATCGACTTGCCATACATCTTCTTCAGATGGGCGACCGGCACCTTGCCCGGACGGAAGCCGTTGATGCGGACCTTGTCCTTGGCTTCGGCGAGGCGCACGTTCATCTGTGCCTCCATGTCCTTGGCCGGAATGACAACCTTGATTTCGCGCTTCAGCCCTTCAGCGAGCGTTTCGGTAACCTGCATTTTAAAACCTTCATATCGTGGCGGCGGTGCTCAGACAGCCGTTGGTTTTCGATGAGCACGACGCCGGAACCTGAGTGACCGGCCGCGACTTCTGGAACGCTGATCTCTAGCCGCTGACGGCTCCCGATCCTGCTCCTGCGGCTCTGGTGCGGGTAGAGAGACTTGAACTCCCACGCCTTGCGGCACCAGAACCTAAATCTGGCGTGTCTACCAATTTCACCATACCCGCGCTCCCGCCGCGCAAAAATCCCCGCAAGGAGGCTTTCGGAGCGCGCGTCTCTATATCACCCGTTTTTTCCGGCGCAAAGGGAAAATGAGGGCTTTGCAACATGCGGAGTTGGCCGCGGGGAGATCGTCTTGCCTCCTGTTGCGCAGGCATTTACCGTTTCTTAACCATCTGCATATAAGGTACTCCTAATTCGACGACGCATCCCTTCGGAACAAGCCTTGTCTCCATCCGTTGGTTTCGCGATCTCACCATTCGGCGGCGCTCCTCCTCCTCTTGTGCCGCCGGAGACTGGCGCCTCCTCCTCGACTGCCAGTCCTGCAAATAGCGCCTGCCGAATCCTCCCCCGGCAGGCGCTATTTTTTCAAGCTCCACCTGTCCAATCGTTAATCAAACGTTCACGAGCGCAGCCGCGGGTAATGCGTGTAGCGCATAGGTGGAATACCAACTTGCGACTGTTAGCTCTTCGCAGTGCAGCATATATTCTGTTCATCAGATTTGGCTGGCGCTCGAGTGCCGGCAACTATCGAATATGAGGCAGACCATGAACATCGCACGCAAACTCAACAACTGGCGCAAGTACCGCGAGACCGTTAACGAACTCGACCGCATGAGCGACCGTGAACTCCACGATCTCGGCATCGGCCGCAGCGACATCCGTCGCGTTGCCCGGAGCGCCGTCGGCTTCTAACGAAGACGATCACCAAGCATTCAGAACGCCCTGCTTGCAGGGCGTTTTTTGTTCTTAGGCTCTATTGTCTCTCTCGAATTTTGCCCACTGAAGCGGCATCGCCTGCTTCTTCATCAACCTCCTGCTTAAACGCATGGCAGTCGCTCAATTTCTGCACTGCACAATCCAATTATTCGCGCGTATAAGTTCCTCATCGCCGGCAGCGACCGGCTTGAACACCGAGGAAACATCATGAACCCGATCCGCCTTGCCAAGAACTGGCTCAGCTATCGTCGCACGATAAGCGAACTGGGCGGCCTGTCCAACCAGGCGCTCAACGACATCGGCCTGACCCGCTACGACATCCGTCACGTTGCTGCCCGCTCCTTCCGCTAGCCGGAACAGAATGCGCTGAGCCAACCGGCGACGAGACGACTTTCGCAAAGGCACCTGATCGGGTGCCTTTTTCGATTCCGCCCCCGGCTAACGCGTGATAAGAGCGCGCCATGACCGATAAGACCGTTTCTCCCATCCACGTCATCGGCGGCGGGCTCGCAGGGTCCGAAGCCGCGTGGCAGATCGCCCAGTCAGGAATCCCTGTCACCCTGCACGAAATGCGCGGCGTGCGCGGCACCGACGCCCACAAGACCGATGGCCTAGCCGAGCTGGTCTGCTCGAATTCCTTCCGCTCCGACGATGCGACATCCAATGCCGTGGGCGTCATTCACGCGGAAATGCGCCTTGCCGGCTCGCTGATCATGGCCTGTGCCGATCGCAACCAGGTGCCGGCGGGCGGCGCGCTGGCGGTGGATCGTGACGGCTTCTCCGACGCCGTCACCAAGGCGATCTCCGAACACCCGCTGATCACGGTCGTTCGCGAGGAGGTCCAGGGACTTCCGCCGGCGGAATGGGATCTCACCATCCTCGCGACCGGCCCCCTCACCTCGCCCGCGCTGGCGGCTGCGATCCAGGCGGAGACGGGCGAGGATTCGCTTGCCTTCTTCGACGCCATCGCGCCGATCGTCTACCGCGAAACCATCAACATGGACATCTGCTGGTACCAGTCCCGCTACGACAAGGTTGGTCCCGGCGGGACCGGCAAAGACTACATCAACTGCCCGATGGACGAGGCGCAGTATAATGCGTTCATCGATGCGCTTGTCGCTGGCGACACCACGGGCTTCAAGGAATGGGAAGGCACACCCTATTTCGACGGCTGCCTGCCGATCGAGGTCATGGCCGAGCGGGGACGCGAGACACTGCGGCACGGGCCGATGAAGCCGATGGGGCTGACGAACGCCCACAATCCGGCGGTCAAGCCCTATGCAGTCGTGCAGCTCCGCCAGGACAATGCGCTCGGTACGCTCTACAACATGGTCGGCTTCCAGACGAAGCTCAAGTACGGCGCGCAGGCGGAGATCTTCCGGATGATCCCGGGGCTGGAGAACGCCGAGTTTGCCCGGCTCGGGGGTCTCCATCGGAATACCTACATAAACTCTCCCATGTTCCTCGACCGGACGCTTTCCCTGAAGAGCCGCCCCGGTCTGCGCTTTGCCGGACAGGTAACCGGCTGCGAAGGCTATGTGGAGAGCGCCGCTATCGGCCTGCTGGCTGGACGCTTCGCTGCGGCCGAGAGGAAGGGAGTTGCCCTGGCACAGCCGCCGGCCACCACAGCTTTCGGAGCCTTGCTTGGCCACATCACCGGCGGGCACCTCGTTTCGCACGACGAACCGGGCAAGCGCTCATTCCAGCCGATGAACATCAATTTCGGCCTTTTCCCTGAATTGGAGCCGGGTTCGATCGCCAAGCCGGAAGGCGTCAAACGCTTCCGCGGCAAGGACAAGGCGATCATGAAGAAGCAGTTGATGGCCGCGCGCGCCCTGAGAGACTGTGCCGCCTGGCTCGGTCTCGATACAGAGGAGAATCAGGCCCCGTCTTCGGCTACGTCCTTGTCGGCGGAACTGACATAGTTCCCCAGCAGCCATAGCGAGACTTCCGCTGCCTCGGCTTCGGTCCTGAAGGTGAACAGGCCGTCATTGGCCGGTGCGTCGAGGAATTCGGCGCGGAAGCTTCTGGCACCTTCCTGTCCCTGGACCCGCACGCGTCCGGGCTTGATGAGGTGGCAGGCGTAATGCTTGGTATGGCTGCGCATGATACCGGTCTTGCCGTCATGGAGCCGGACGAAGACGGCCCTTCCGTCTGCCGTGGCATGAATCTCCCGAATTGCCTCGTTGGGAAAGGCGCGGCCGAATTCGAGCAGGGCGAAGCCGAAGTCATGCAGGCCATCCTCTCTGTCGTCCCGCCGTGCCATGCGTGTTGCGTAGTAGGCAAAGAGCGCGATCAGCACGAAGATGATCGACCAGACGATGACAGAATTCACGTCGTCACTCCCTGAGGCTAGAGACATGTTCCCGTTAAATGGCCAGCCTTGCGCGAATGTTGGCGCGGCCGTCAGAAACGCTGCAGGAACTGCGCCTTGACCATGCGCAACTGGCGGCGCCATTGTGCCGGCGGCTCATTCTTCTCGAGCAGGACCGCACCATGTCGGCCCGCATCCCGCAGTACCGGCTCGACAAGGGAGACGGGGAGATAGGCGGGAAACAGGCCCTTGGGAACCCGACCGGCAGCGCGGGCCTTTGTCAGGTGTTCCAGGCCAAGACCGGCAAAGGCATCGATTGCAGCTGCGATCCGATCGCGCTCTTGCCCCGCAAGGAACGCGTCACGGTCGAGACCGGTGGCGGCGAGTATGTCCAGCGGGATATAGAGCTGTCCTCGCCGGCGGTGCAGCGGCATGAGAAGAAGAAGCCCGGCGATGGCCTGCGCCACCCCGCCGTGGCCTGCCGCATGCGCTGTCTGTGCCGCTTCCGCAGGCGCCAGCACGAGGCTCGCCAGCTGGATCAGAGCCGATGCGGTTTCGCCGGCATAGCCTTCCAGCTCGTTGCGGGTAAGAAATGGGTCATTGTAGAGATCGCCTATCCGCGCATCGATCATTGCGAGGAACGTGTCCCTCGGCAGCCGATGCTCTTCGATCGCGGCAAGCAGGGCGGCAGCAACCGGATTGCCGCCGGGATCGCCGTGCGCGGCTCCTTCTATGAGGTCACGCCACCACTGAAGGCGGATCTCGCCGGGCAAAGCCTCATGCACCACGTCCCGTACCCGGGCGATCTCCGCATTGAAGGCATAGAGTGCGGCAAGCGCTCCCCGCTTTTCCTCGGGGGAGAGAAGGCAAGCGAGATATCTGTCACGATCCGTATCGCGGAGCGTCGAAAGTACTATGTCGGGTTCCGAAGCCACCGCGCCTCACACCGCGATCAGGGCGGCTGCGACAGCCCGCGATTCCGAAAGCATGACATTGTAGGTCCGCACGGCGGCTCCGGTACTCATTGGATCGGAGGCGATACCGCGCGCCTTCAGCGCCGATTTCAGCTGTTGCGGTAGCGGTCTCAGCTCGCGGCCGGTCCCAACAAGCAGAACCTCTATGTCCGCCGCTTCCTCCAGGACCCTCGCAAGCGCCTCGCTTGTCAGCGGCTGGCCTTCCTCGAACTCCCAGCCGTGAATACCCGACGGCAGGCAGAGCAACGAGCCGCGGTGGGACATGTCAGCAAACCGGAACCCGCCATTGCCATAGGCATCGATCGGCGCCCGGCCCGGGAAATGGGCGTCCCGGATTTCAATTCCCTTTGGCACTGGTACGTGCCTCCTTAAGTTCTCCGCCAGGCGGAGGAGCGGCGCACCGGAGGCACGCCGCATGAGGCATCATGATGCGGCCGCGTCGGTCTTGACCGGCTCACCCTTTACCCGCACTTCGGCGACATAGGCGCGCAGCGCGCGAACCTTGACGCCCTCGGCGATTTCCACCTCGACCTCGTTGTCGTCCACCACCTTGGTGACCTTGCCCGCAATACCGCCACCGAGCACGACGTTGTCGCCGCGACGGATATTGGACAGCATTTCCTGGCGCTTCTTCATCTGCGCGCGCTGCGGACGGATCAGGAAGAAATACCAGACCACCATCAGCGGTGCGAAGAGGAAGAGCATTTCGAGGCCCGACCCGAAGGCCGATGGGGCTGCACCTTCGGCCTGGGCAAATGCTTCAGTGATGAACATCGAGTACTCCATGATTGTCAGGAGCCCAATGCCCCCCTTTTGCAAGTGGCCGGAATATAATTGGGCCTACCCTGAATGCAACAAAAACAGGCTGCTTCGCGTACCAAATCCACGATTGGCTGGCTTTTGCGTATCGCCGCTGCGTGCTAACCGCTCCCCGACGACGTTGCACGCCAAATCAGCGGGAGGATGCCGTGACCGAGGAACTCAATCAGCGCCTGCTTGCGGAGGTATCGCGCCTCGCCGATGCGCTGGAGCGGCTTGCTGGCCCGCCGCCCGCAGCCAACGACTGGTCCTCGGCCGACTGCTTCGTCTGGGTGCCTGCCAACCTGCGGCTGCAGCCTGTCCCCCGCCCGAACCGTGTGGCACTGTCGCTGATCCGCGGCGTCGACCACGTGCGCGACATCCTCCACGAGAATACGCTGCGCTTCGCTGAAGGCTACCCTGCAAACAACGTGCTGCTCTGGGGTGCCCGCGGAATGGGCAAGTCGTCACTGGTGAAGGCTGTGCATGAGGACGTCCGCGCCTCCACCGATACCCCCCTGAAGCTCGTCGAGGTCCACCGCGAGGACATTGCATCCCTCCCCCTCCTCCTCGATATCCTCAAGGCATCGGACCAGCGGGTTATCATCTTCTGCGACGACCTTTCCTTCGATCATGACGATACCGCCTATAAGTCCCTGAAGGCGGCTCTGGACGGGGGCATCGAAGGCCGCCCGGACAATGTCCTCTTCTACGCGACCTCTAACCGCCGCCATCTGCTGCCGCGCCACATGATGGAAAACGAGCAATCGACGGCGATCAATCCATCGGAGGCCGTCGAGGAAAAGGTGTCGCTGTCGGATCGGTTCGGGCTGTGGCTCGGCTTCCACAAGTGCAGCCAGGACGACTACCTGACGATGATCGATGGTTATGCCGACTATTTCCGTTTACCGCTCGAGCGCGAGGCGCTTCACCACGAGGCGCTCGAATGGGCCACAACCCGCGGCGGACGCTCCGGGCGTGTCGCCTGGCAGTATATTCAGGATCTGGCGGGCCGGTTGCGGCTGCCGCTCGAGCGCAGATAACGAAAAGCCCGGACGAGCCGGGCTTTTCCGCTTTCCCTGATACGCAATACTCTATTCAAGGAAAGTGATCGGGTTGACCGGGGTCGCGTCCTTGCGCACCTCGAAGTGGACCTGCGGACGCTTCGCGTCGCCGCTCATGCCGGAGCTGGCGATGGTCTGGCCGCGCGTGACCTTCTGCCCGCGGGATACGCTGAGGCTGCCGGCATGGCCATAGACGGTGACCTTGCCGTCGTCGTGGCGAACCAGGACCGTATTGCCGAGCTGCTTCAACCCGTTGCCGGCATAGATGACCACGCCGTTCTCAGCGGCCTTGATCGGCGTACCTTCCGGAACCGAGATGTTGATGCCGTCGTTCCGGCTGCCTTCGACGTTCTGGCCGAAGCCGGCGATGACCGCGCCGTTAACCGGCCAGCGGTACTTGCCGATGCCCGTCGACTGCGGAGCGGCGGTCGTGACGTCCGACTTGACGGCCGCTTCGGAGACTGACGCCGTCTCGACCGGCTTCTGTGCCTCTGCGGGCGGCGTCTCCGCAACCGGTTTCTGGGCAGCAGGCGCCTCGGCCTGAACGGCTGGCTTCGAAGACACCGATGCAGTCTGGACAGGATCGGTTGCGACGGGCGCCGACGAAGGCGATAGGTTCAGGACCTGACCGATCCGGATGCTTTCGTTCGTCAGCCCATTGGCCGCCTTCAGCTGATCGACGGAGAGACCATTGGCGCGGGCAATCTTCGTCAGCGTGTCGCCGGGCTGGACGGTGTATGTACCGCCAGCGCCGGCAGGCGGAGTCAGCTTGCCCGGTTGGGCGGTGGCCTTGTCGCGGGCCTGCGCCGGCAGGACAGCAACCTTCTGCTCCTGCGGCTGGACAGGGGCCGGAGCCTTGTTCTGGAGGTCGATGTCGCCGGCGGCGACCTTGGCGGAGTTGCTGGCAGGACCGAAAGTCGGAATGATGACCGACTGCCCGGCAACCAGGTTGCCATTGTTGGCGCGCAGGATCTCCCGCTCCGGGACACCATATCGCCGCGACAGCGTCGCTGCCGATTCACCGGCCTTCAGGGTTACACGCGGTGCATTGACCGTCGACCAGCCCGATGTCGTCTTGACGGTACCGGTGGTCAGTTGATCCGATGCAGCGCCTTGCGGCGCCGGTCGCACTGCCCCTGTCTCAGCTGACGGGAACGGCTGCGCGAGAGCCTGCTGGCGCGTCGTCGCATCGTTGCCGACCGCAACCGCTCCTCCGGGAGGAGCCAGTTCCGTGCGCTGCACCGTGGCCGGAGCCGAGGCCGTACGCGCCGCCGAAGGAATGGAAACATAGTCGCCGCCGGCCGCCGGATAAGGCTGCGACGGAGCAACGGTGCGATTGCCGTATCCGCCGGCAGGCGCCGAAGCGACATCGCCACGAGGGACAGGCGCCTGACCATAGGCACCGCTGCCCTGCCGCTGCGGAATGGAAGCGGTAGTGAGGGAATCCGTGTCGGAGAACAGGCCGGAGAAGCGGGTGGCATCGGAACTGCAGCCAGTGGCAACGCTGGCGAGCAATACGGCACCTGCAATCCGGAGAATTGATTGACGGGACTTGAGCGAACTCTTGATACGCATGACTCGACCTAACGTGACGCAACCATCGTTAGGTCAGATTAAAACCTGTTAGTCTTACTGGCGGGTTAAAGTCCGGATATCGAATTTGTTTTTTTGCTAATTTGGTAACCATGCCGCGCTGAGCGACGGCAAATGTCAAAGTGCTGCCGCAATATGGGGCACGAGCGGCAGGTAGGGCACGGGGAACAGATCCTCGCGGTCGAAGCGGCTTCCCGTCTTCGTGAGACGCATCATCATACAGGTGCCGTCCTCCCGCATGAGCGGCGCGATCATCGCGCCGCCGGAGACGAGTTGCTCGGCATAGAAGCGCGGCATCGACGTGAAGGCGCCGGTCACGAGGATGCGGTCGAAGGTTCCCTCGCCCGGCATGCCGTTGATGCCGTCTGCCTGGCGGATGACGATATTGCGCAGGGAAAGCTTATCCATGCGGCGCTGGGCGCCGGTGACCAGCGTCTTGTAGCGATCGACCGACAGGACCCGTTCAGCCAGTCGGCCGAGCACGGCACCGGTAAACCCACTGCCGGTGCCGATCTCAAGCACTCGCTGGCCGGGCTTCACCTGCAGATGGTGGAGGATCCGCACAGCGAGGTCGGCGCCCTCCATGAAGGCACCGCATTCGATGGGGGTGGTCCGTGCCGAATAGGCGTCGGCTGCTGCCGCTGTCGGTACGAACAGGGATCGCGGCGTCTGCTCGACGGCGGTAAGAAGATCAAGATCGGAAATGCCCTCGGCCCGCAGACGCAAGACGAGCGCAGCAAAACCTTCCTTCTCGACCATGCTGGACTTCAATCGGCCACTCCGAATCCAAGCGCTTCAGCGAGGCGATCCTGTACCGAATGGTCCGTCAGGTCCAGTTTGAGCGGGGTCACCGATATCCGGTTGTGCTTCACCGCGTGGATATCCGTGCCCTCGCGGAAGTGGCCAAGCCGCTCGCCGAACCTCAGCCAGTAGTAGGGAAGGCCACGGCCATCCCGCCGCTCGTCGATCGTCAAGCCAAAATCGAGCTTCCCCTGCGATGTCACCTGGACGCCCTGAACATCCTTCGGGGCGCACTTGGGAAAGTTCAGGTTCAGGAAGGTCCCGTCCGGGAGTTCCACATCGCTCAGCTTACGGATGAGATCGGGCGCATAGGCTTCGGCGGTCTCCCATGGGACGATGCGCCCACCCTCGGCGTCGTGCTGGTAGGCCTGGCTCAATGCGAACGAGCGGACGCCCTGCAGTGTGCCCTCGATTGCGCCGGCGATGGTTCCCGAATAGGTGACGTCATCGGCCATGTTGGCGCCGGCATTGACGCCCGACAGGACGAGATCCGGCTTTTCCGGCAGGACCTCGCGAATGCCCATGATGACGCAATCGGTCGGCGTGCCGCGTAGCGCGAAGTGCTTGTCGCCGACCTTGCGCAGGCGCAACGGCTCCGACAGAGTCAGCGAATGCGCAAGCCCGCTCTGGTCGGTTTCCGGCGCAACGATCCAGACATCGTCGGACAGCTGCCGGGCAATGCGTTCCAGCGCCGCCAGGCCTTCGGCATGGATACCGTCGTCGTTGGTGAGCAGGATGCGCATCAGGCCGCCCGCTCGATTCTGGTGATGCCGCCCATGTACGGCAGAAGCGCATCCGGGACGCTGATCGACCCATCCTCGTTGAGGTAATTTTCCATCACTGCGATCAGGCAACGCCCGACTGCCGTGCCCGAACCGTTCAACGTATGAACGAACTTCAACGCCTTGTCGTCCTTCACGCGATAGCGGGCATTCATGCGTCGGGCCTGGAAATCACCGCAGACCGAGCAGGACGAGATCTCACGGTAGGTATCCTGACCCGGCAGCCAGACCTCGATATCGTAGGTCTTCTGGGCGCCGAAGCCCATATCGCCCGTGCAAAGCGTCACGGTACGGAAATGCAGGCCGAGGCGCTTCAGGACAGTCTCGGCACATTCCGTCATCCGCTCGTGCTCGGCAATCGAGCTGTCGGCATCGGTGATCGAGACCAGTTCGCACTTCCAGAACTGGTGCTGGCGCAGCATGCCGCGCGTGTCGCGTCCGGCAGAACCCGCCTCGGAGCGGAAGGACGGCGTCAGGGCCGTGAACCGAAGCGGCAGCTTCTCCTGCTCCAGCGTCTCGCCCGACACCAGGTTGGTCAACGTCACCTCGGCCGTCGGGATCAGCCAGCGGCCGTCCGTCGTGCGGAACAGATCCTCCGCGAACTTCGGAAGCTGTCCGGTGCCGTACATGGCCTCATCACGGACCATCAGCGGCGAGGAAACCTCCGTATAACCATGCTCCGTGGTGTGCAGGTCGAGCATGAACTGGCCGATTGCCCGTTCCAGCTTCGCCAGCGGGCCGGTAAGGACCGTGAAGCGGGCGCCCGAGAGCTTCGCCGCCCGCTCGAAATCCATGTAGCCGAGTTGCTCGCCGATCTCGAAATGCTCCTTGGCCGGGTGGTTCCAGCCCGGCTTCTGCCCGACCACGTGTTTCACCACGTTGTCGGCCTCATCCTTGCCGACCGGAACATCGTCGAGCGGAATATTGGGGATGCGCGACAGGGCATCGTCAAGCGCGGAAACGACCTCCCGCTCCTCCTGCTCGGCCGCCGGCATGGTATCCTTGATCGTGGCGACCTCGGCCTTCAGCCGCTCGGCAAGCTCCGCATTCTTCTGCGCCATGGCAGCGCCGATGTCCTTGGAGGCCGCATTGCGGCGCGACTGCATCTCCTGGAGCTTCTGGATAACGGAACGGCGCTTGTCGTCGAGCGCCAGTAGCGTCACAGCCGCAGGTTCGGCGCCGCGTTTTGCAAGCGCTTCGTCCAGCGCCTGAGGATTGTCACGGATCCACTTGATATCGAGCATCGTTCCTGGCCTTTCGAGCGGAACGCAGCACTCTCGCGGGCAAGGCAGAAGGGCCTAGACCTCGTCCGTATCGGCAAGGTCCGACGCGGCAGGTTCGGCAAGAGCCTCCTCGGCGCGCTTGCGCTCGACGAGTCGCGCGGCGTAGATGGAAATCTCGTAGAGAAGGATAGTTGGCAGCGCAAGGCCGATCTGGGAAAGCGGATCGGGCGGCGTCAGCACGGCTGCCACGACGAAGGCGATGACGATGGCGAACTTCCGCTTGTCGCGCAGCCAGTCGCTCGTCAGCAAGCCCACCCGCGCGAGAAGCGTGGTGACGACCGGCAACTGGAACACCAGGCCGAATGACAGCACCAGCGTCATGATCAGGCTCAGATACTCCGAAACCCGCGGCAGGAGCGAGATTGCCATCTCGCCCTCTTCCGGTGCCTGCTGCATGGCAAGGAAGAACCACATCACCATCGGAGTGAAGAAGAAATAGACGAGCGCTGCTCCCATTAGGAAGAGGATCGGCGACGCGACCAGGAACGGCAGGAAGGCCGCACGCTCGTTCTTGTAGAGACCGGGCGCCACGAACTTGTAAAGTTGTGAAGCGATGACCGGGAACGCGATCACCAGCGCTCCGAACATGGCCACCTTCACCTGGGTGAAGAAGAACTCCTGCGGCGCCGTGTAGATCAGCTCCGACTTTGTAACGTCCATGTCTGCCCAGGTGACCGCCCACTTGTAGGGCACGACGAGGAAGTTGAAGAGATCCTTTGCGAAGAAGAAGCAGACGAGGAAGGCGACAAAGAACGCGCCAAGCGACCACATCAGGCGCGTGCGGAGCTCCACCAGATGCTCGAGGAGCGGCTGCGGCTTGTCTTCGATGTCACCGCTCATGCGTCATCCTTCGGGGTGTCGGCTTTTCTGGCAGGACGCTTGCGCGCTGCAGGCTTTGCTGCCGCGTCGGCGGACGCTGTGGTGGCAGCACTGCTGCTCTTTGACCTCCCGGCTGCGGCGGCCGGCGTCTCAGACGGCGTAGCTTTGGGTTTGGCCGCCTTCCGGACTGGCTTCTCCGCCTTGGCGGGCGTGGTGGACGGCGTTTCGGGCGCTTCGAAGAGAACCGGCGGCGTCGATGGCAAAGTCATGGCAGGCGGAGGCACCTTCACCGGCTCAGGCTGCTCTGCAGGGACAACGCCCTCGACAACCTTCTGCGCCTCGACGTCGGGCTTGCCGGCACCAGCCGGCTTGTCTGCCCGCGTCGATTTCTCCAGGTCGCTGCGGATGTCCTGTCCCATCTGCCGCAGCGGATTGATCGCGTCGCGCAGAGCGTTAGACGGATTGAGCTTCTGCGCATCCGCTATCGTCTTGCGCACCTCGTCCATCTCGGATTCACGCAAGGCCTCATCGAACTGCGTCCGGAACTCGCCAGCCATCTTTCGCAGGGTGCCGGTCATCCGGCCGAACGCCCTCAACATCGGCGGCAGGTCCTTCGGACCGACCACGACGATGAGAATGATCCCCACTACGAGAAGCTCGGTCCAGCCGATATCAAGCATTCAACAAGGCTCCCCGAACCCGGTCCGAAAGATCAGGTCCGCGTGCTTTCCTTGGTATCCTCGGGCTTGTGCTCGACGGTCTTCGTCGTCTCAGGAGTATCGTCCTCGCTGATGCCCTTCTTGAAGCTCTTGATGCCCTTGGCGACATCACCCATCAATTCCGGAATCTTGCCGCGGCCGAAAAGCACGAGCACGATGACCAGAACGATCAGCCAATGCCAAACACTGAAGGAACCCATAACTGCAACTCCAATTTCGCTTGTCTCGATTTATGCTGTTTGATCCGCTTTTTCAAACACCAAAATGTCCTGTGGGGCGACGCTCAGGGTCACGTCACTGATGTCTGGCGGCAGGAGATCCGCCCGGATGCGCGCCCGAACCGGTTCCTCGCGGCCGGAAACCGCCAGATTCAGCAGTTCCACGACACCGAGAAACCGCCGCGACCGGATCCGCGCCTCGATGGCCCCCCCCTGCGGCATAACGCGCACATCCGAAAGACGCACCGCAACCGAAACCTTCGACCCGTCACTGAGGTCGTGCGCCGGCACGGCACCAAGCGGTGTCTCGACCAGCCCACCGCTGACAATTCCCGAAAATTCGTTGATCTCCGAGAAAAAGGCGGCCGCGAAGAGATCCCGCGGCGCCTGGTAGAGCTCTTCGGCACTGCCGGCCTGAACCAGCCGCCCATCCCGCAGAAGCGCGATCCGGTCAGCCATCCGCATCGCCTCTTCCGCATCATGGGTCACAACAATGGCGGTAGCGCGGCTTTCGCGCAGGATTGCAAGCGTATCAGCGCGGATCGTGTCCTTCAGGCGCGAATCAAGGCCGGAGAACGGCTCGTCCATCAGCAGGACCCCCGGTCGCGGGGCCAGCGCACGGGCCAGTGCCACCCGCTGCTGCTCGCCGCCGGAGAGGGCGTGCGGGTACTTCCCGGCATAATGGGCGAGCCCTACCCGCTCGAGCGCGGCTCGGGCAGCAGCCGCCGCCTCATGGGCCGTAAGCGCCGTCAGGCCGAAGCGGACATTGTCCAGCACCGTCATGTGCGGGAAGAGGGCAAAGTCCTGGAACATCAGGCCGATGCCGCGCTTTTCGGGCGGCAGGAAGACCGACGGACCTGCAGCTTCGCGGCCGTCGATCACAACCCTGCCCCGGCTCTGGACCTCGATGCCAGCCGCTATGCGCAACAACGTGGTCTTGCCGGAACCGGATGGCCCCAGAAGGCAAAGAACCTCTCCGGGCTCGGCGGTCAGAGAAATGCCCCGGATCGTCTCCTTGCCGTGGTAGCTGTGATGGATATCCTCGAACGTTAGGCGCGACGCGAATGAAACGCCTGCTGCCCGGCTTGTCTGTCTACCCTGGCTCTGGGAATCGAAGGTCATCACATGCTCGCAGCTTCAAGCCCTTGGCCGGGCTTGCAAGAAAGATGACCTCATTCCTCTTCTTCACCACTCGGTGTCAAGAGACCGAGTTCCTCGAGATCGAGTTGCGTGATCGGATCCTCGTCCTCGGCCAGTTCATCGGACATCGACGGAATTGGCACCTGGAAGTTAGCCGGGATACGGCCAGACAACAGTCCCGCCCCCTTCAGTTCATCGAGGCCGGGCAGGTCCCGCAGTTCCTCCAGCCCGAAATGGTCGAGAAAATCCGGCGTGGTGCCGAGCGTCACCGGCCGTCCGGGAGAGCGTCTGCGGCCCCGGAAGCGGATCCAGCCAGCCTCCATCAGCACATCGAGCGTTCCCCTCGATGTCTGGACGCCGCGGATTTCCTCGATCTCCGCCCGAGTCACCGGTTGGTGGTAGGCGATGATGGCCAGGACCTCGAGGGCAGCCCGCGACAGCTTGCGCACTTCGTTGTCGTCCTTGCGGATCACGAAGGAAAGATCAGGCGCTGTCCGGAACGCCCACCGATCACCGCTCCGCACAAGGTTCACGCCGCGCGCGACGTATCGCTCCGCCAGCCCCTGCATTACCGTCGCAACCGGCGCGCCCTGCGGCAGGCGCTCCGCGAGGAAGGCTTCCGATACCGGCTCGGCGGATGCAAAGACCAGCGCCTCCGCAATGCGTTCGGCCTCCAGGCGAGAAACGGCGTCCCCCTGCTGATCGGCAGACGGCCCCTCCATCTCCTGATCGGGGTGCTCAGAAGGCATCGACGACCACCTCCGGAGCGACCGCGGGGTTGCGTCCCTGCCGCAGGTAGATCGGCTGGAAGGCGCCGTCCTGGCGGATCTCCAGCTTGCCCTCGCGCACGAGTTCCAGGGAAGCGGCAAAGGCGCTGGCCGTCGCGGTCACGCGATCGTCGGCCGGGAGGTACTGGAGAAGATAGTGCTGCAGCACCGTCCATTCGGTAATCTCGCCCAGCATCCGGGTCAGCAGGTCCCGCGCATCCGAAAGCGACCAGACCTTGCGCTTCTCGATGGTGACCTGGGTGATTGCATGGCGCTGCCGGATGTTCGCGTAAGCCGAAAGGAGATCGAACAGGCTGGCGTCATAGGCAGACTGGACATGGTGGGGAATGTGCTCCGGAGCACCGCGTACATGAACATCGCGCCCCACGAGGTTGCGATTGATGAGGCGCGTCGCGGCCTCGCGCATCGCTTCGAGCCGCTTCAGCCGAAAGGCCAGCGTCGCCGCCATCTCCTCGCCGCTCGGGCCATCATCACCCTTCGCCTGCTGCGGGATCAGAAGCTTCGACTTCAGGTAGGCCAGCCAGGCGGCCATCACGAGATAGTCGGCAGCAAGCTCGATCCGCACGCGTCGGGCGCTCTCGATGAAGGCGAGATACTGCTCGGCAAGCGCGAGAACGGAGATCCGGGC
This sequence comes from Pseudorhizobium flavum, assembly GCF_902502825.2. Next base: position 1,616,846 of record NZ_LR723670.1, on the reverse strand, counting down.
CAGGTCCACCTTCTGGGAACGTGCGAGGTGCAGCAGCAGGTCTAGCGGACCTTCGAAACCGCCCACGTCGATCACCAGCGCCGGCTCGTCCGCCGCCCGCTCGGGGGTGTCCTGCCAAAGCTGGTCCATCGGAATGGAACTCGGCGCGATGTTCATCCTCTTCCCCGACCAAGGTGCCGGTGTCAGGCGAGCGAGAGCAGGCTCCAGAACTCCTGACGCAGCGCGACTTCATCCAAACCGCCGCCGGGACCGAAAGCGGCCTCAACGGCTCTGGCGCGCCGAAGGGCATCGCCACCGAGTGGCCTGGCTTCTTCAACGACAGCCTTCATTTCTTCCATCATCCCGTTGCAATGCAAGATGATATCGCAGCCACCCCCAGCTATTCGCCTGGCGCGCTCGCCGATCGTCCCCTTCAGCGCGTTCATCGACGTATCGTCCGACATCAAGAGACCATCGAAACCGATCCTGCCGCGGATGACCTCTTCGATGACCTTGGACGAGGTCGTCGCCGGCTGCTCCGGATCGATCGCGGTGAAGACGATATGGGCACTCATTGCCATCAGTTCGTTCCTCAGCGCGCGGAAAGGTACGAAGTCATGCGCCTCCAGTTCTGCCAGGCTTGCATTCACCACGGGGAGTTCGTGATGCGAGTCGGCCATGCCGCGACCATGGCCGGGAATGTGCTTCATGACCGGCAGAACCCCGCCAGCCTTGAGACCATCCGCGGCAGCCTGGCCCATCTCCGACACCACGACCGGATCGAAACCGTAAGCCCGGTCGCCGATGACATTGCTGGCGCCCTGCACGGGTACGTCGAGGACCGGCAGGCAATCGACGTTGATGCCGAGCTTCAGGAGATCGCAGGCATGCAGGCGCGACATCAGCCATGCCGCTCTCAGCCCCTTTTCCCGATCCTGCGCGTAAAGCGCCCCCAGCTCGGCGGCAGAAGGGTATTTCTCGGCTAAAGGTGCGCGAATGCGCTGGACGCGTCCGCCTTCCTGATCGATCAGCACGGGAGCAGCAGGGCGCCCTACCGCGTCCCGCATGGCGGCGACCAGGTCAGCCACCTGCGAGGCCTCACCGATGTTTCTCGCGAAGAGGATGAAACCCCATGGACGCTCGCTCCTGTATAGGGCGATTTCGTCGGCGGTCAGTACGGGGCCGCTGGCCCCCAGGATCATTGCTTTTGATTCGTTCATGCCCGGATCATAGACGCCGTGCGGGTAAAGGCGAATGCCATCCACCTGAAACGCAGATCGGGGCCGCAAGGGCCCCGATCTTCAACGTCTATGCGACTTGCGTCACTTCGCGACAAGGCAGCTTCCGCCGGCAGCGCGATACTTCTCGCAGAGCGCCACGGCATCATTCTTGCTGCCCGCCGGGATGCGGACGCGATAGAACGTCCCCTTGCCGGCGATCTCTGCCTTCTTGATGTCGACACCACGGCCGCCGATCACGGAACCGAACTTCGCCGACAGGTTCTGGTAGGACTTCTGCGCGTCGGCTTCACTGGGCAGGGAGGCAATCTGGATGACGTAGTCGCCCGGAGCAACCGCCGCCACCTGCTCGGCCGGCGCTGCCGCCGCCGGCTCCTGGGTCGGCTGGACATTTCCGCGATCGCTGACCGCCGCGACCACGTCGACTGGCTGTTGGGCTGGACGCATGGTCGGAACCGGCGCCGCCATGGCAGGTGCAGCCGGAGCATCAGCCGCCACATCAGTGATGGTCGACGTATCCGCGACCGGCGCCGATGCCGGGACGATGCCAGCCGCACCAACCGAATTCTCGGCCGGCGCAACGGCAACTGCCGTGTCGGGTACCGCTGCGACTTCAACCGTCTTCACGGAGGCGGCCGGAAGCTTGTTCGCATCCGGGGAAGCCATTGGCTCGGAAACCACGGCGGACTCGACCGGCTGTTCCTGCTCGACCAGCGTCCCGTCAGGACGAACGATCATCGTTTTCACCCGTCGAGGCATGACCGCAACTGCTTGCTGATCGGCAGCGGAGGGCTGCTGCGCAACCCCCTCCTCGCCCGGCAGAAGGCGGTCTTCGCGCATCAGGCCCGGTGCAAGGTCCTCGTCTGCAGCGGCAACCTCCTGCCCTTCCAGCGGCAGCGAGTCCGTCATCAGCGTCCTCTGGACGACATCGACCGGCTCCTCGCTGGTGGAGATCAGCGCCTCCTGCTTCGGCGCCTCGACGGCTGCGCCTGCGACGCGGTCGTAGACTGCCTTGTCCTGGTTCGGGACAGTCTTTCCTCCCGGGTTTTCCGGAAGCACCTTCACAGGATCGGTATCCGCTGCAATGACGATAGGCTCGCCGCTGCCCGCAACGGAGGAGCCGTCGCCTGAGAAGAACGCATAGCCGATCGATCCGCCGATGATGACCACTCCGGCGACCGCGAGCGGTACGGCCATGGAGGACAACCTCCTCCTGTCGCGCGCCGGCATGCGATCGTGAGCCGGCTCCTCGAAATCCGAGTAGGCTTCCTGAGGCGGCAGCGGCGCAGTGAGGCTGCGGCGGAAATCCTCTTCCAGTGCGCGTTCGAAATCGTCAAGGTCAGGATAGGCGGCAGCCGGAGCTGCCTGGTGAGCGGTGCCATCGGCAGCCGGACCGGGCTCTTCACTTGCAGGGTCCAGCGCAGGAGAGCCGCGCAAGAGGGACGCAAGTTCGCCGTCCAGATCAAAGTCATAGTCGTTGCGTTGCGGCGCTACAGGTTCTTCTTCCTCGATGTGGAGGTCAGGAACGTCCAGATGAACTACGGGCTCGGGATGCTCCTCCCCGTCCGTTATCATGGCGGGATCGAACGGAAGATCATCGACTTCCGTCATGTCCGCCGTGGCTGCTACAGCGGCAACAGGATCGGGAGCGCGTGCCACCGAGGGTTCCGGGGCAATCGGCTGGGGAGCGGCCCGTGCGATCGGAGACCAGCTTGCCGTGTGCTTGACCGGCGCAGGCGCAACAGCGGTCTGTGGAGCCAGGGTCGAGGCAACCGGAGCAGCCGGCTTTGGCTCCTCGAACATTGCGTGCTCGTCATCCAGCAGGATATCGGAGAGATCGAATTCCAAATCCTCGAGCGCGAGCTCGAAATCGTCATCGATCGAAAGTTCGTTTACGACTGCCGGTTCGGCCGACTGGGGTGAGGCTTCCGCGCCATCCAGGCTTCCGAACGATGATTCGAGAGCAACGGCCTCATCATGGCGCGTGGGCTCCGCCCGCCTTTCCTGCGCGTCCGCAGCCGGTGGCATTGGTGCGCTAAGCAGGCCTTCCGGCACCGGATAACGCGAAACATCGTCGATCAGTGCGTCGAGTGCGGACAGATCCTCGGAAACAGCCACCTCATCCGCAGCAACGGCCTGAGGGACCATTTCGGGTTCTGGTGCAACGAGGCGCGCTTCGCCTTCTGCGACAGGAACAGAAGGTTTAATGTCGAGCGGGGCCTGCGCGTCGAAGGACGCATCGGCAGGCAGGGTCGCGACGGCCTCCTGGCGAGCCTCATCCACTGCCGGTGCGGCGGCGGGCTCGGGAAGAACCTCAACACCTGTCGGCGCGACAGGCTGCACGTCACGGACGACGTTGAAATTGGCAAGAGGCATGCGGAAGCCGGGCGTATAACCTCGGGTCCGCGTCGGTTCTGGCTGCGCCACCTGGGGCGAAGCCTCGACGGCGCGGAACGGCGTCTCGCCAAGCGTCAGTTCGAGTTCATCCGCGAGATCGAAGTCCGTCGCCTCGTCGAGTTGCGAGAACTCCGGATGGGACCTAAGGACTTCACTGTCCACTTGCATGTCGACATCGGCGGCCATTGCCTCTTCGGCAAACTGCTGCGGCTCTGCCGGGACCTGGTCGTTCGCAGCCAGCCATTCGGGCTCGGCCGTTTCAATAGGCTCCAGAGACGATGACAGAGCTGCTTCGTCCAGGACGGGGACCGGTTCGACTGGAGCGCCCGCGAGCGCCGACGGCTCCAAACGGTTTGCAGCTTGATGAGCACGCGGCGAGTCGTAGCGCTCGAATTCGCGCAGCAACTCGTCTTCGAGATTGAAGGCGGGCTCGCGGCGCTCCGTCACCGGCGGCCGCGGCACAAGACGCTCGTCGTAACCGACAATGCGGGCGAGTTCCGCCAACGGGTCATCGTCGGCAAAGAATTCCGGAACACCATCCCGGCTACGCGCAAGGTTATCGTCTGCCATTACCTCGTCCACCCACCTACACTTACTCGGGGCATTGCCAGTGCTTTGTGGGGAAATGGTGGCGACGCTAGCGCATTTCATCCGGAGCGGCAGTGCCAGTAATGGCCAGACCCGACTTCAAAACAGACGCGACAGCGTGCACCAGCCCAAGTCTGGCAATGCTCAATTCTCGGTTCTTATCGTTAACAAAACGTAAGTCAGGTTGATCCTTGCCCTTGTTCCAATGGGCATGGAAGAAACTTGCCAGATCATAAAGGTAAAATGCAAGTCGATGAGGCTCCTGCGACTGTGCCGTCGCCTCAATTAGCCGTGGATATTCGGCGATCTTCGCGATCAACTGCATTTCGTGGTCGTCCTGAATGCGGTCGACGGATGCAGCAAGATCCAGCGAATCAATGTCGACATCCGGAAATGCCTCGCGCGCCTGGCGGAAGACCGACATGCAGCGGGCATGGGCATACTGGACGTAGAAGACCGGATTGTCCTTTGATTGCTCCGTCACCTTGGCGAAATCGAAGTCAAGCGGCTCCGAGCTCTTGCGATAGAGCATCATGAAGCGGACCGAATCCCGGCCAACTTCATCGACGACTTCGCGAAGGGTCACGAAATCGCCGGAGCGCTTCGACATCTTCACCGGCTCGCCGTCGCGGTAGAGCTTGACCAACTGGCACAGGAGGACGGTGAGCTTCGAACTTCCGCCCGAGATTGCACGAGCAAGAGCCTCCAGCCGCTTGACGTAACCACCGTGGTCTGCGCCGAGCACGTAGATCATCTCGTCGTAGCCGCGGTCGAACTTGTCCTTGAAGTAGGCGACGTCGGCGGCGAAATAGGTATAGCTGCCGTCCGACTTGATCAGCGGCCGATCGATGTCGTCACCGACCTCGGTCGAGCGGAAGAGCGTCTGCTCGCGATCCTCCCAGTCCTCCGGCAACTGCCCCTTCGGCGGCGGCAGCGTGCCGCGATAGACATGCCCCTTGAAGGTAAGATCATTGATCGCGGTGCGGATGCGCTGCGCGCCGTCCGCATGGAGCGCGCGTTCTGAGAAGAAGACATCGTGATGAACGTTGAGCGCTGCAAGATCCTCCCGGATCATTGACATCATCGCGTCGATCGTGCGGTCCTTGACGAGCGGCATCCACTCGTCTTCCGTCATGTTGTGCAGGCGGACCCCGAACTCATCGGCAAGTGCCTTGCCGACCGGGACAAGATAGTCGCCGGGATAAAGACCGGAAGGGATCTCGCCGATCTCCTCCCCAAGCGCCTCCCGATAGCGGAGGAAGGCGGAGCGCGCCAGGACGTCGATCTGGCTGCCCGCATCGTTGATGTAGTATTCCTTCGTCACCTCGTGGCCGGCAAAGGCAAGCAGGTTTGCGAGGGCATCACCAACCACGGCACCGCGGCAATGGCCGACATGCATCGGGCCCGTCGGGTTGGCGGAGACATATTCCACGTTCGTCTTGCGGCCAGCGCCGATGGTCGAGCGGCCGAAGTCGGTACCCGCTCCGATCATGGCTGCCAGCAGCCGCTGCCAATAGGACTTGGTGAGCCTAAGATTGATGAAGCCCGGACCGGCAACACTCACTTCGCTGACGTCGGGATCCTGCTTCAGCGCGGCGCAGACGAGATCCGCCAGTGCCCGTGGATTTGTCCCGAGCGGCTTCGCCAGAACCATTGCCGCGTTGGTCGCAACGTCGCCATAACTGGCGTCCCGAGGCGGCTCGACGGTGATACGGTCGAAATCGATCTCCGCGCGCTTCTCCCTGACCAGGTCGATGGTTTCGAGCGCGTTCTTGATGCGGGTCTCGAAGTCGGCGAAGAGATTCATGTCATGTTCTCCGCCGGGGCGGATCCTTAATGAGGCGTTGCTGCTGGCGCGCTGCCTAACGCAAATCGGGAGTCCGGTCAAACAGCTCGGCATGGGCCCTGACGGCGTAGGAGTCCGTCATTCCGGCGAGGTAATCGCCGACATGCCGTGCCCGCGCCGGCTGCGACAACCCCTCCATGTGCTGCACCCAGTAATGGCTGCGCATCAGCGAGGGCTTGTTCATGTAGGCCTGGAAGAGATCGCCCACGATCTGCGCCGCTCCCGCACGGATACGCATGATCTCAGGGTGCCGGTAGATGTGGGCAAACAGCAGTTTCTTGATCAGCCTGTCCGTCTCGGCCATGGCCGGCGAGAAGGTCGCGATCACCCGCCCAGAGGCCCGCACGTCGGCACAAGACCGTGGCCTGATCTCGCTGAGGTTCTGCTGGGCGCATCCGATCACGTCCTCGACCATTCGCGTGATCTGCCGGCGCATCAGCTCGTGCGTGAACCGGCTGGCCTCAAGGTGGGGGTAGCGATCGCGGACCTCCTTCATCAGCCCGGCGAGGAACGGCACTTCCTCCAGCATCGCGAAATTCAGGTACCCGGCGCGCAGGCCATCGTCGATGTCGTGTGTATTGTAGGCGATGTCATCGGCGATTGCCGCCACCTGCGCCTCGAGGCTCGCGAAGCTTGCCAGTTCCAGATCGTTGAGCTGGCAGTAGTCCCGTATCGGTTGCGGAACGGGACCACGCGTCCCCTCGCCTTCCGGCGTCAGCAGCGGCCCGTTGTGCTTGACGAGGCCTTCCAGCGTTTCCCAAGTCAGATTGAGGCCATCAAAATCGGCGTAACGCCGTTCCAGCTTTGTGACGATCCGAAGCGACTGGGCGTTGTGATCGAAGCCACCGTAAGGCCTCAGAACCTCGTCCAAGGCATCCTCGCCCGTATGGCCGAACGGCGTGTGACCGAAATCATGGACGAGCGCCACGCCCTCGGCGAGGTCCTCGTCAAGTTTCAACGCACGTGCGAGCGCACGGGCGATCTGTGCTACCTCGATCGTATGCGTGAGGCGCGTCCGGAAGTGATCGCCGTCCGGGCTGATGAACACCTGGGTCTTGTGCTTGAGACGCCTGAAGGCGGTCGCATGGACGATGCGGTCCCGGTCCCGCTGGAACTCGGATCGGGTAAGGCTTCCTCCCTCGGGAAACAGACGACCGCGCGAAGCCCACGGATTGGCCGCATAGGGCGCCTTCTCGCTGCCGCCATAGCCAAGTGCCTCTTTGTCGATCGTCATCAGTCCTTTAACCTCTCGCCCGGTCTCGCGCCTTGCGGCCCATTGACGTGCCATTTAAGCGTTCATACCTATAGTGCAATGCGGCCACAGCCGAGACTATCAAGCTTTCCCGAGCCTTGACCTCGGGCAGGAGACGAGATGACCAACCCGAACGTCACGCTTTCAGATGCGGCAGCCAAGCGTATCCGCGAGATCCTCGCCGGCGAAGAAGGCAAGCAGGCTTTGCGCGTCTCGGTGGAGGGTGGCGGATGCTCCGGTTTTTCCTACAAGTTCGATCTCGCCGATGCGCCTGCCGCCGATGACACGGTCATTGCCAATGGCGATGCTAAGGTGCTGATCGACAGCCTCTCCCTCGTCTATATGGACGGATCACAGATCGACTTCGTCGACAACCTTCTCGGTCAGTCTTTCCAGATCAACAATCCGAACGCCGTCGCAAGCTGCGGCTGCGGTACAAGTTTCTCCCTCTAAGGCCGCTCTTGCCGCTGCATCTTCAGATCTGGCTTCCAAACCGCGCCGCCTCCGTTAAAAGGAAGCGGCAAAGAGGAGCGGCACGCCGATGAAGATAGCCACCTGGAACATCAACGGAGTGAAGGCGAGGATCGACAACCTCCGCCAGTGGCTCAGCGACTCCGCTCCCGACATCGTCTGCCTGCAGGAGATCAAGTCGGTCGACGAGAACTTTCCCCGATTCGAGATCGAGGCACTCGGCTATCATGTCGAGACCCACGGCCAGAAAGGCTTCAACGGCGTCGCGCTGCTCTCGAAAATCCGCCCGGACGAAGTGATCCGCGGTCTCCCCGAGGGTGATGGCGACGACCAGTCCCGCTACATCGAAGGCGTCTTCTCCGTCCATGGCGGTGCGGTCAGGGTTGCCTCGATCTACCTGCCGAACGGCAACCCCGCCGATGATCCGGTCAAGTATCCCTACAAGCTGCGCTGGCTGGACCGACTGGCCAGGCATACCGAGAACTGCCTCGCGCTGGAGGAACCGCTCATCTTGGCTGGCGACTACAATGTCATACCGGAGCCGCATGATTGTTACGATCCGGCCGCCTGGGCGACGGACGCGCTTTTCCTGCCGGAGACCCGTGCTGCATTCCGACGACTTGAGGCTCTTGGCCTGACGGATGCCGTTCGCGCCACCAGCGATGCGCCGAAACTTTACACGTTCTGGGACTATCAGGCAGGCGCGTGGCAGAAGAACAATGGCATCCGCATCGACCACCTTATGCTGTCGCCGGAGGCCGCTGATCGTTTGCGCTCGACCGCGATCGAGAAGCATGTGCGTGCGTGGGAGAAACCGTCGGACCATGTCCCAGTGACGGCAATCTTCGACTTCGAGCCCGCCTGATCCTTCCGACGCCGCCTACTGGACCCCGCGCGCCGCAAGCTCCTGTGACAGGGCCACCGCCACGCGTCGATCCTGCTCATTGGCGACCGAAAAAGCATGTTCCTGCAGTTGCTGCATCCAGCCGCAATCATTGGGATTGCAGTGATTGAGTGCTGCCGTCAGGAACGCCAGCCCCCTGACGGTGTGCCCTTCCTGGAAAAGCAGGTCTCCGAAAACCGCCATGGCGCCGGGATGGCCGCTCTTGCGGGCCTGGTTGAGCCATTTCTTGGCCTGCTGGACGCTGGTGCCGCCACCCTCTCCGGCCAGCATCATCCGCGCCAGCTCGAACTGCGCGTCCGCGACGCCGAAGGCGGATGCCGCCTGAAAATAGAGCTGCCGCGCCTGCGACAAGTCACGGCGCACCGGCGTCCCCGGGATACCGCTCCGGTAATAGCTGGCGAGCGACATGAGCGCGTTGATGAAGAAGCCGGTGTCCTCGGAGCCGGGCTCGACACCTGCGGCGGCGATCTCATTGTAGATCTTGAAGGCTTCGAAGTCGTCCTTCGTCACGCCGTCGCCATCGGCATACATGTTCGCCAGAGCCCAGCGGGAGCCGGTGTGCCCTTTCTCGGCGGCATAACGGTAGGCTTCGACCGCGTCTTCCTTCTGGCCGTTCTTGTAGGCGTTGAAGCCGAACTTGAAGAGGTCGAACGGGCCCGACTCCTTCGTCACGCCTGACTTGATGTCGAACGCTGCCGACGATCCAGCCATGGCGGAGGCCAGGGAAAGGCCCAGAAGCAAGACTCGCACGGAACCCATTTTCATCGACAACATCGTTCAAACTCTTCCGGCCAGCGGGACGACAGTATCCGGCAGCCTTGTTGCACAATCCATCTGGACACCGCCTCGCTGCGACGTCCCGACCGGCTTTGAGCCGTGGGGGGAATGGAGCTTGGAAGAGTAGCCCGCCTTTTCGGCAAGACTGGGACGCAGGTGTGACCGTAGTGAAGAACCTGCCTTCAGAAGACCGAAGCGCAAGGGCGTTCCCACATCGCTTCGCCGATACATCAGAAACCCGCCCATGATACTCCAACTTTACGCGCCCCGCCCCCGCGGGTCCGCCGCTTTCGCGCTTATCGCTGCTCCCCGTTTGTGGCGGGAAGTGGACAAATTCGGCTCCCACAATCCGCTGGCTCACTGTCGCAAAGAGATGTTGCCAAATCGTCACAATGGCGTGAGGTGTCGCCAGATATCCGCTCACAAAAAAGCCCGGCACTGGCCGGGCTTTTTTGGGTGCAATGAACACCGATCAGAACCGGACCTTCACCGAGGTCGATATGGCGGCGACGAGATCGTCATCGAACTCGTAATTTACCCGCTGTCCGTAGGTTTCGCCATCCAGCGTAACCGTACTGGAAGAACCACCGGTGAGAATACCGATGGCGCCGGCGAGCCGGACTTCGACATTCTGGTTCGGCGTGTAGGAAGCGCCTGCACCAAAGGTCCAGGTATCGGTCTGTGTGCCGAAGCCCTGCGACGTGCCACGATCCCAGGTAACGCTGACCGCTCCGCTCCACTGCTCGTTGAACTTGTGGCCGACACCGCCCGTAACGGTCCAGCCATCACGATAACCGAGGTCGAGCGTGGTGACGCCATTGGCGGTGGTGCAGGTGCCGGTGACGGCGGCCGTGCAGAAGGGGATCTTCTGCAACTGGCTCCAGTCGGTCCATTTGACGGAGCCGAATGCAAGCCAGCCAGGCGCGATGCCGGACTGAACCTTTAGTTCTACGACGTCAGGCATATCCTGAGCGCCATGAACGTCGAAAGCTGCGGGATACAGAGTAGGATTGACTTGGCTCAGATCGAGAGTGCCAGTGATATCGTCGAGCTTGACTTCGCTATTATAAACGAGGCTCGCCCGAAATGCGTATTCCGGGATTTCATAGGCGACGCCAGCGCGCCAGCCCCAGCCATCGCCTTCAAGGTCCAGTCTCCCTACCCCTGACAGAGGGACCGGGAAGCCGGCGAAATCCTGAACGAGGCGCTCCTTGAAACCATAGACTTCCTGATAGAACGCGCCGCCGATAAGCCGGAGTTGACCCGGCCCGACATCGAACTTGTAGGAGCAGGTGGCGGCGTAGTTATGGCTTTCCACCTTTGTCTCGATATTCTCGTTGGCGCCCGCCCAATCACGCCCCGGTTTGGTGTGGGCTCCCCACGGCTCGGAATAGTCGAACATGCAGTCGACCGCATCGTTGACGGCTGCCTTGGCGCCAATACGAGGCACCCAATAACCTTCCGTGTCGTCCACGCTATCCGACAAACCGTTGAGGTTGCCACCGCCAGCGCCCGTGGGCACGGGGAACGCCGTCGTAGTATCAACATCGCGGACATTCTTCAGCTTGCGCTGCGGGTTCACATAAGTGACGGCCGATTCTCCGGCAAAGCGTCCTTCATCGAACAGAAGGTCGATATTGTAGCCGCCACGCTCAAGTCCGCCTGCCATGGCCGGCGCATGAAATGCGCAGCCCGCCGCGAGCACCATCAGACCCTTGGAAATCCGTTTTGTCTTCATCTCTTCCCACCTCCCGGTATGCGATGGGTGAGACTGTAGATGGTTCAAGGTAAATGACAACTTTCCGTGACCGAATAGTCCGGACGGCAACCCGGCGCAAACTTACGTAAAGTATTCTGGAACCCTAATATCTGTCGCAAAATTTAGAATGGTATTCTCACTTCACGCGCGCGATTCCCATAAACTTTGGAAGGACATTCCACGCCTGCTCATGATTGTGTCATTGTGGCAACAATGAGATCCGCGATTGACGTCCACGGAAGATACTCGCCAACTGCCTCGGTTAAAGCAACACAAAAGGCCCCGGAGCCGACTGGCTGCGGGGCCTTCGGGTCATCGTGCCGTCAACCGGCCTCGGCGATTCTCTGTGCCGCGATCTTCAAGCTCGCCATCTGCACCTCGAGCTCCGCATAGCGCTCTCGCTCGGCTGCCACGACTTCCGGGTCGGCGTTTTGGACGAACTTCTCGTTGGCGAGCTTCTTGGCGACCCGGTCTATCTCGGCCTCGGTCTTGCCTATCGCCTTCTCGATCCGCGCCTTTTCCGCCGCGAGGTCGATGAGGCTTCCAAGCGGAAGGCAGGCAATCGCTTCGCCCACCACGACCTGGGCCGCCCCCTTGGGAGCGGTCTGCGCCGTCTCGATGCTCTCAACCCGCGCGAGACGCCGGATCGCCGCGTCGTGCCGTTTCAGCCGGGTCTCCGTCTGCTCGCTGGCGCCCACGACGACGAGCGGCGCTACCGCGGCTGGCGGCACGTTCATCTCGGCGCGCGCCGAGCGAAGACCGGAAACGAGATCGATCAACCAGTTGATCTCGGCCGCCGCCACCTCATCGGCGAACTCCGGCGCCGGCCAGTCGGCGTGGCAGAGCAGCGTGTCGCGGTCCGCCGTGTGCGCCCACAGCTCTTCCGTCATGAACGGCATGAACGGATGCAGTAGCTTGTAGGTCTCCTCGAGCACATAGGCCGCACAGGCTTGCGCCTCCACCTTTGCCTTCTCGTCTGCGCCGGAGAAGACTGGTTTAAGAAGCTCCAGATACCAATCGCAGAACTGGTTCCAGACGAAGCGGTAGAGGGAGCCAGCCGCATCGTTGAAGCGCTGGGTCTCGATCGCATCCGTGACATCGCGGATGGTGCTCGCGAGCTCGGTCAGGATCCAGCGGTTGATGGTAAGCGTCGAGGTTTCCGGGATGAAGTGCGGGTCGCGCTTGACGCCGTTCATCTCGGCAAACCGGGTCGCGTTCCAGAGCTTGGTGCCGAAGTTGCGATAGCCGGCAATGCGCGCGGGATCGAGCTTCACGTCCCTGCCCTGCGCTGCCATGATGGCAAGTGTGAAGCGCAGCGCATCCGCACCGTATTCGTCGATCAGTTCGAGCGGGTCGATGACGTTGCCTTTGGACTTCGACATCTTCTGGCCGTTCTTGTCGCGAACCAGAGCATGAACATAGACGGTGTGGAACGGCGCGACGGGATTGCCGTCCTCGTCCTGCATGAAATGCAGGCCCATCATCATCATCCGGGCTACCCAAAAGAAGATGATGTCGAATCCGGTCACCAGAACGCTGGTCGGATAGTACTTCTCCAACTCCTTCGTCTGCTCCGGCCATCCCAGTGTCGAGAAGGGCCAGAGCGCCGACGAGAACCAGGTGTCGAGCACGTCTTCGTCGCGCGTCAGGATTCCCCCCGGCTTGAAGTTCTCCAGCAGGTCCTCGACATAGGCCTTCATGGGGCCCTCGTGTGCGATGTAGTGCTGGATAGCGGCGTGCAACGCCTCCTCCTCGGTCTTTTCCACGAAGACCTGCCCGTCCGGTCCGTACCAGGCTGGGATCTGGTGACCCCACCAGAGCTGGCGGGAGATGCACCAGGGCTGGATGTTCTCCATCCACTCGAAATAGGTTTTTTCCCAGTTCTTCGGCACGAACTTCGTGCGGCCCTCGCGCACGGCAGCGATCGCCGGCTTCGCCAAGGTCTCGGCATCGACGAACCACTGGTCGGTCAGCATGGGTTCGATGACCACGTTGGAGCGGTCGCCAAACGGCTGCATGATCTTCTTGTTGTCGACGTAAGGAACGTCATTTCCCTCGGCGTCCTTGACCGTCACGGCTAGGCCTTCGACATTGATCGCGTCGACGATGCGCTTGCGGGCCTCGTAGCGGTCAAGGCCGCGATATTCGTCGGGCACGAGGTTGATGTCGTCGACTTCGGATTCCGTCGGCAGTTCGCCGGACTTCGCGATCTCCAGGGCACGGGCGGCATAGACCGCATAGGGCTCGCCATCTTCGCGCAGGCGCGCCTGCGTATCCATCAGGCGGTAAAGCGGGATGTTGTTGCGGCGGGCGACCTGGTAGTCGTTGAAGTCGTGCGCACCGGTGATCTTCACGGCGCCGGAACCGAACGTCGGATCCGGATATTCGTCGGTGATGATCGGGATCAGGCGACGATGTTCCTTCGGCCCGACCGGGATCTCGCAGAGCTTGCCGACGATTGCAGCATAGCGTTCATCCGAGGGATGCACGGCAACCGCACCGTCACCCAGCATTGTCTCCGGGCGGGTCGTGGCGATGGAGATGTAGTCTCGCTCTTCCTGGAGAATGACGTTGCCGTCGGCATCCTTCTCGACATAGGTGTAGGTCTCGCCGCCCGCCAGCGGATACTTGAAGTGCCACATGTGGCCGTCGACTTCGCGATTTTCGACCTCGATGTCGGAAATCGCGGTCTCGAACTTGGGGTCCCAGTTGACGAGGCGCTTGCCGCGATAGATGAGCCCTTCCTTATAAAGCGTTACGAAAACTTCAAGAACCGCTTGCGACAGGCCCTCGTCCATGGTGAAGCGCTCGCGCGACCAGTCGCAGGAAGCGCCGAGGCGCTTCAGCTGGTTGAAGATCAGCCCGCCCGACTCGGCCTTCCACTCCCAGACCTTGTCGATGAAGGCCTCGCGGCCCATCTCCCGTCGACCAGGCAGCTGGCGTTCGGCCAGCTGGCGCTCGACCACCATCTGCGTCGCAATGCCGGCATGATCCATGCCCGGCTGCCACAGCACGTCCTTGCCGCGCATCCGCTCGAAACGCACCATGATGTCCTGCAGCGTGTTGTTGAGCGCGTGGCCCATGTGCAGCGATCCGGTGACATTCGGCGGCGGAATGACAATGGTGAAGGTCTCGGCACCGGGTGCGGCATTGGCGCCTGCGCGGAAGGCGTCGGCCTCTTCCCAGGCGGCTGCGATCTTCGGTTCGACGGCGGCGGAATCATAGGTTTTGTCGAGCATTTTCCGACCAGAATTCGAGTTCTAACAGGCTTGGGTGTAAATAGGACCGGCAGAAGCGAGTCAATAAAAAAGCCGCCCCGTCGCCGGAGCGGCCTTTCTCGGGAAATGCAGGGTTCAGCGGCGCGGGCCGCGTGCCACGCGCTCGATCTCCTCGCGTACCAGGCGCTCGACCAGCGTCGGCAGGTTGTCGTCCAGCCATTCCTGCAGCATGGGGCGCAGCATTTCCTGCGCCATGTCTTCGATCGACCGGTTGCGGATGCCGTCGAACACGGCGGCAAGATCGTTGAAGGAGCGGGCGACCTGCGCACCGGCTTCCTCGGAAATCAATGCCTCCACACGCGCCGGCAGGGAGGCGGGCGCATCGGGTGCCACATCGACGGTTTTCTGTTGCACTGGATCATGCGCCGGCTCCATGGCCGGCGGCGCCGATGGCGCCGGTTTGGCAGCGGGAAGATCGTTGGGGGAGCGGTCCGATGACTGCGACGAAAATTCCGGCATCGGCGCCGGCTGCGGACGGGCCGCGCTTTCCACCGCAGTTTCGCGGCTGATCTGGGGCGCCGGGGCTGCGGGCCTCAGGTGGCGCACGTCACTGTCGCCCTGGCGGGCGGAGGCAGCCCTCACCCGTGCTGCGACATCGGCCAGAGATAGCGAGCTCTCCTGGGCGCGCTCCGTCTCCGCAGCAAGCTCCGGCTCTATCCGCTGCGGCCTGCCCCGGTCATTGGCGGCCATTTCTGTCACGATATCAATGTCCCCGTCGTCGATCTCGTCTTCGGCATAGACAGGGGGCATGCTATTCGGCAGCGCCGATTCCGCCTGGGGCTCATTGCTCTCGATGATCCGGCGGATCGAGGCCAGGATTTCCTCCATCGAGGGTTCACGCGCTACACTTGGCTGAGCCATTATTCATCCCCGCAACTGCCCATGCAGGTCCTTTTCGAACCTGATTCGATCCGTAGTGTACGGAAGGACCGGCTTGAAACAATCACAGCAGGCGATGCGATCACCGGGATACACAGAATTGTTTTTGCTGTGAGTCCCGCCTGCCACAGTTCAGAAGAACTGACCGCCGGCGTCAGAATACGAAGGACGGTTCCTTCTGGAAGCCGGGGAGCTGCCTGACCGAGGTGTTGAAGTGCGCGGTCTCGGAGATCGCGCCGCGCTCCTTGGTGAGGAGCCTTGCCTGGGCAGCATTTCCATGGCCGACCACAGCGACCAGACGACCGCCGTCACGCAGCTGCTCGATCAGCGCGGCCGGGACTTCCTCCACGGCACCGTTCACGAAGATGATATCGTAAGGGGCCTCGGTGGGATAACCCTTCTCCATCTCGCCATGAACGACCGCCACGTTGTCATAGCCCAGTCGCGAGAGGATTTCGACCGCCTGCGAGCACAGCTGCTCGTCGGCCTCGACCGACACGACGGAGCCGGCGAGTTGCGAAAGCAGGCCTGCGGCGTAGCCTGTCCCGCACCCGACCTCCAGGGCAAGGTCATCTTTTCCGATGCGGGCGAGCTGCAGCAGCTTGGCGAGCGGCGATGCCTCCATCAGATAACGGCCGGGAGCAATTTCCAAGTCTTCATCGATGTAGGCGATTGGCTTCAGCTTCGCCGGCACGAACTCCTCGCGCGGAACAGACAGGAAGGCCTGCAATACTGAATGAGACGTCACATCCGTGGTGCGGATCTGGTTGTCCACCATCTTTGTCCGTGCGGCTTCGAAGTCCATCATCTCGGCTGTCCTGAATATACCTGATTGCGCCGTCTTTACTGGGCAGCGGCGCCTCTTTCAAGACGCAGCCCCGGTCGCTGGAGAAAAACCTTCCGGCTTTCCAGGAAGGACCGGAGCCGCTTCCGTTCAAAAGCTCTCGCGGGCCGCCTTTCCTCTTGCACAGCATTTCGATTCGTTCTAAACGCCCGTCACCACTCGCTCAATCAGCGTTCGGATGGCCTCGTGGCGGAGTGGTGACGCAGAGGACTGCAAATCCTTGTACCCCGGTTCAATTCCGGGCGAGGCCTCCAAAACTTTCTCCAAGGAAATCGGCCAGGCTGCCCCGCAGAGGCGTCTCCTATGCTGATTTCCTTGTTGCAGCATGTTGCAACCGGTTCCTCTTGATTCCCAGCGGTTTCCCGTCACACTCGGCAAATCCATGCGAGACGGAACGAGAAACGTTAGCAGGTCCTGTTGCGGCTCAGCCGACAGGGTTCTCTTCAGCTGGAGCGAGAGATGGCTTTGGGCGGTTTTGTGGTGAGAATGGGCTTTGTTTGCTGCTTCGTCGCCCTCGCCCATGGGTCAAGTACTGCGCAAGCGACTGATGGATGTCAGGCAAAGCTCTCAGACGTGATCGCCGGAGCATATCCGCATGCCGAAAAGGTGACCGACACACAGATTTCTGTAGATGGCAGGACCTTGTTTCTCCCAGGGAGTAAACTCGGAGCTGAGGCTGATCGCTATTCCGCCACCTGCCGGGTTTGGCCGGCTCACCCTGAGCGATTACTTGTCGCGGTACCTCTGATGGCGGACATGTCCGATTCAGTGATGATTGGGGATCTGGAACTCCTTGTAGCTGACACGTCCACCCTTAGCATCGAACATCGCTTCCTGATGAAGGATGTGATCGAGGATGATGCCTTCAAGATCAGTTCGATGCGCTTCGATACAGCAAGGTACACGGTTAAGCCGACTACTTTGGCGTTCGGGCTTCGAGTGGCGAAGGCCGGCAGTTCCGCGGTCAATCCTTTCGAAGAAATCACCCTCTCCCTTTATGCAATCGAAGAGGGCCAATTGAAGCAGCTATTAGATGGAATGGTGGTTGCTAAAGAGCAAGGTGAATGGGACGGCAATTGCCATGGAATAATGCGGACGACGACCAGAACGTTGTCCATGGGTAACAACGCCACACATGACGTTACAGACATCCTTGTAGAGGAAGAAGTGTCTGTGAGACGATACACGAGTAATGCACGAGCGGAATGCCGCGAGCAGACGGATCATCAACCGGTGCGACGCCTGCGTGTCAAGTTCGACGGTACTCGCTACGTCATTCCGGACGAGATGAAGCCACTGTGATTTTTTCTCTTGATGACGCCTGAAGCTGACTCCGCCAAGGCGTAGGAAGCTTCGGGGAAGTTGCCCCGGCCGTCCGCCTGAGGTCCGATATGAAGCGACCGGTGCCAAGGGTTCAACCGGAGTGATATGCGGTCGAGGAAGCGAATTCCAACGAAGCAAGCTGCCGGCACCGGAGGAGGCCGGGGAGCGAACTACGGTCGCTGAAGCGGCGTTCTCGCGGCTGCCCGATGTTCAGGCTGGCCAGTAGCGGTCGGAGCGGAAGTCTTCCGGAATATCGGCCAGTGAAGACAGTGTGCGCGCGACGAAATCGATCTGCATTGCGAGGTAGCGGATTTCCCTCGGCACAGCGATCCCGACCGCCCTTTCCCGGGTCAGATAGCGGTCATAGTCCAGCACATGCAGCCTGCGATCAGCCTCTCTGCGCACATCAAATGGCGATGTTCGCAATGGCGTGGCTGCATCCAGCAACTGCTGGCCCAGCAAGCCGCCCTGGATAACTCTCAGATTCATCGCCGTCCCTCGTCAGTCCCAGGGTCAGCCTCCGCGATTCGGGGGTAGCGGGACAATGGCGAGATTTCATTCCCGCAATGTTGGAGTCGGGAGCGCCTGGATCTCCGTCAGCCTCCGACCTTGCGCGGGACGAGAATGGTGATATCCATCTGCCGCCAGCCATCGGGAGCCAGCCCTTGCAGGAACATCTAGAATTTGCCGACAGCAAAGCCTCACTCAGCGAAACCCTGAAGGAGGTCATCGCAGGCATAGAAGGATCGTCAGTGACCCTGCGGGAACTGATGAACGCTGTTGGAGAGCAAGGATTGCTCGTGCTGTGCGCAGTGGCGTCGCTTCCCTTTCTCATTCCGGTCTCAATCCCCGGCGTCAGCACGGTGTTCGGGTTCGCCATCATCCTGATCAGCCTGGCGATCACGTTCAACAGGCTGCCTTGGCTGCCCAGGAAAATCCTCGACCGGCGCCTCGACACGCAGAAGCTGGTACCGGCGCTGGAAAAGGGCGTGTCCATCGTCTCCCGCCTGGACGCCTACCTGAAGCCACGCATGAGCTCGCTGGTGGAGGGCGCAGCCGCGAACCGCATGAACGGGCTGGCGATCGCGCTTGCCGGCGTGCTTTTGATGTTTCCGCTCGGGCTGATCCCCTTTTCCAACACCCTGCCGGGGATCGCGGTCCTGCTTCTTGCCACGGGAATGATCCAGCGCGACGGATTGGTCGTGCTGGCAGGCTATGCGTTCAACGTCATAACGCTGGTCTATTTCGGAGTGCTTGGCTTCATGGCGTTCAGCGCCGGCCAGGGTCTCGCCGCCTTTTTCAGCTAGTCCCGTTGCCGCATGCGGCGGCGCTCCCACCACACTGAAAAACGGCGGCGCTTGCGTCGCACGTAGGGAAGGTCGTGCGACAGGACGAGCAGGCCGACCGGAACCATCCAGAAGCCGAGGATGGGCAGGAAGCCGAGCGTGCCGCCGGCGAGAAGCACGCTGCCCACCGTCACGCGCCCTGCCCTCGACCGGGGCAGAGGCAGGTGCCAATTGCCGAGCGCGAGCCGGCCGGTGGCAGGATCTACTCCGAAACGCCTCTCATTGCGCCTGTTCTGCAAAATTTCCACCATTAAACCTGACGATTCAGGCGCTGAAATGGTGCGGGATCAGCCGACAAACAAGCGGCGCGCATTTTTTTCGAAAAAGCGCTTGGCAAACGGGCAAAGCATTTGTATTACCCCGCTCGACGCCGCGCCGAAGCGCGTGTTCCCTGGTAGCTCAGCGGTAGAGCATTCGACTGTTAATCGACAGGTCGCCGGTTCGAATCCGGCCCGGGGAGCCATTCTTCTTTTTCCAGAGTCTTGCCGCGATAGGATCTCCGCAACCGTCTCAGCGGTTGGTGGCATGATTCTTCGATTTCCTGCGGACTTCGGAATCTCCTCACCTGTCGTATTGGCCACAGACAGGATACTCTCGGTCGTCTGACGAGTGACCCCTATGAAATCTGACGACGTATCTCGGTATGAAAATCCGCCATCCGTGAGTGGGCTAACGCACCTTGAGCAGTTGCTGAAGACAGATCAGATGTTACTGAAGAAGCCAAGTTCCTGTGTGTGCTGGTTGGGCTATGGCGGCAAGGCGCTCCAGCTGGTAGGAACGGAGCGGCGTAAGAAACATGACGCACACCCGATCAGGACGCCGGTGCCTCTCCGCACAGCCTATGCGTGATAGAAGACCATCGATTTCCAAGTAGTAATGATTGGGCAGACCAATCGTCGTCAGCAACGCGATCCAAGCCTGATTGGCGGAGATGCTCCGGATCTCGCAGCTACGAGCATCTAATCCTCCAAGCCCGGGGCGCACGCTGACAATGCGGGCTGGCTGACGCAACTGCAGCGCCTCTTGATCGACCCTCATCTCATAGGAAGGCTGCAGTACAGATCGCTCTAGACGCATCTTGATGTTTCCAATGGCATTCGAGCCCATCGTGCATCCGCATGCTTGCTTGGCGCTGACGTTCCATCGAAGCTTTAGCTTGCCCTCATAATGCGGAACGATGACTGTTCTGGCTATGCTTATGAGGAGCAGGTGCTCGACACGGAAGCCATTGTTGACTGGAAGCAGCGCGGCATTTACGGCACGGCATGGGTTTCGCGTCTGGGCATAACCCGCTGATGAAACATCAGCCTGAGCAAAAAGAGCCCCCCTTTCGAGGAATGGCGGCAGAAGGTCGACACCCGGCTCTTTGGCTGTTCAATTCGAGGATGCGATGCGCGCCTGATCCACATGATCCGCCTACCTCTGAACTCTCCGCCCTTCCTGATCCACCGGTATTCTTCTTGACCGGGCCGAAAGTCTAGATCAGCTGCCCAGCGCGGTTGACCGTGGTCACGGCTTCCTCTTCAATACCAACAGAGGATCAATGACCGGTGGGGGCCATATGCCTTGGTTAATCATAGCGGGTAGCGCGGCGCTTTTGATGAGCGCCACCGTGGCACGACCGATCGATTGGGGAAGTGCAGGCTCCTCCGATTCAAGCCCGGCCGTTGCGATGCCGCAAGGGCAGCCGGAGAAGCCAAAGAGCAACTTCAACTGCGACACCGTTACTCGCATGTCGTGGGAGCAACCCGGCGGTTCTGCCGAGCTTGGCAGCGGCCCCCGCGAAGTCCGCCGCTGCAGCCAAGACGGCATCAGCATGGAATTCGCTCCACCCGCAGATTAACAGAAGGGGAAGTGCGTCGAGCCGGGAGGAACCCGCTGAAGTGGACGATGATCTGGGTGACCTAGGATCAGGGCCCATTAATCTGGTAGCTAGCAACCACTGCGGTGTTTCCGCGTGAGACGAACATAAGTGTACGATTAGGACCTAAACGACTGCGGGCTCTTGTTTGTGTGGTACCGTCAGCGGTTCTACCCAGCAGATGGGAGGGACTGGTTGACCGTGCAGGGCCCTATTTGGCACATCTTAAAGCGGCAACGACGGCACCCTTCCCGTAGGCATTCCGAGCCTTTGAGCAGCATTCTGACTGATGCCGGCGCAGGCGGACTGCCTCTGGGAATCTCACTGCTCCGTCCGTCTCGGGGAGCAGTCAGTCACCTTTCGGTGAATGACACACTAAACTGCTGCTCCTTCAAGACGGAAAATGCCTTTTCTGTTGGCAACAGTCTGCCCCTCCGAAGTCGGACCGGCTTCAACAGATGGCGCGGCCATGTTGGAACGCCTTGTCTTCTACTTCACCACCAGTACCAGTACGTAGGCGATGAGGGTCACAACCAAGCTCTTGAAGGAGAGGGAGACGAACCAATATTTCCGTCGCGCGATGAGCGACAGGATGTCAGCGTTCTCCAGATATTGATTGAAGAGGTAATTCGAGTCCGAAGCGCGGACGGCTTGAACAAGCAGAGGCCGGTGTTGCGGCCAGGTACCCCAGAAAAGCGACGTGGAACGGGGCACGTTTCGGGGCAGAACGACCAGCACCGCGCATAGCAATGACGTCACAGAGGCAACGGCAAGCAAAGCGGCCGCAAGATTGGATGCGACGTCAGATTCAAGATACCGCCCCATGGAGAACACCTCACGGCCATCACTTGATGTAACAAGAAATGCCAATAGAAATGTAAAAATATACGCAGCTTTCTGGTCAGATATTTTAACCTGATCATAGAATACGTCATTTATCTTTTTAACATGAGAGAAATACTCTTTTTCAACGTCGTCTATGACGTGGGAATCATCAAGCAGTTCTGAAGCCTCTGCCTTGAATTCGTCCATCGCGCCCCGCTCCCCGCTATAAACAGTGTTTCCTTCGTAATACACCGGGTAGCGAAAGCAAGAAGGGATTCGGTACCAATCTTGACTTCTGTTTCAGAGGTGGTCACTGCAGACGACGGGCTGGGGAGAAAATCTTGCGAAAGCTTATAGTGCTCGTTCTGCTCCTGAGTGGCAGCGTGATTGCCGACGTCTCGGCGGAGCCGCGTCCGCGCGCCTCGGCGGCCGCCGGCGCAGTCATTGCCCGTAAAGCGGGTGAGGAGATCCGCTTTATCGACATCTCCTCCTGGCAGACCGTCGACTTGCAACAGGATCTTTTGCCAGGTGATGTGCTGCGGACGAACGCGGCAGGCCAACTGGCGATCCTGTTTTCCGATCGCACTCAAGTGCGACTGGGGCGGAACTCCTCACTTTTGGTACGAGAGATCTCGGCTGGAAACGATGCTAAGCTTGAGCTCCAATCGGGCACGATCTGGGCACGTGCAGAACGAGGTGGACCTGGCGTTACGGTGCAGACACCCGCGGCGACCGCAGCCATTCGCGGTACCGACTGGACAATGACAGTGGAGGGCGAGCGAACGACGCTCACGGTTCTCGAAGGGCGCGTTCGGCTGAGCAATCCTCAAGGAAGCCTTGAACTGGTCGAAGGTGAAGCGGCCGTTGCCTCCATCGGTCAGGCGCCGCGCAAGATCGTCATCGTGGATTCGGACGATCGCGAGCAGATGCTTTTCTATTTGCCGGCGCGTGAAGCATTCGAGCGGATGCCCCCCTCGGTGCTGCCGGTGGCACAGATGCGCCAGCAGGCGGAGCAGATCCGCAGCATTCCGGATGCGCAGCGAACTGCGCACGACTGGGTATCGCTTGCTGAAGCAGCGCTGTCCCTCGAAGGTCGAACAAAAGCGAACGAAGCACTAGCGGCTGCGAAGCGTCAGCCGCTCTCTGGCTCGCTCGCCTCCCGCGTTACGCTCGTCGAGGCCATCATCGCTGCCTCTGAAGGCCGCTATGGTGAGGCTGCTTCCTTATTTGAACGTGCGACGACTGGTCTTGACCCGCAGCGGCGAGCGATCGCCCTTTACGGTGGGTACTATGCCCGGGCGCTTTCGCATCCAGAGCGGGTCGAACCGCTGCCGCCACAGATTGGCGGTGCTGATGCCGCTTTTCTCCGCGCTTATGCCATCGGTTTCCTGAAGGACCTGCCCAGTGCCATTGAGGTACTCAAGCAGGCGGAAGCGAGCTTTCCTGAAGACCCTGAACTTCCGGCGTATCGAGCTTGGCTTGCTCTCCTGCTGAACGACCGTCCGCAGGCCGAGGAAGCGATGCAGAGATCTCTGTCGCTCGACCCGAGCGAACCAACGGCACTTGAAGTGCGTGCTCACTTCCGGTCAGGCTTCCAGGGCGACCTGGAAGGAGCTCTTTCCGATCTGCTGACGGCCGTTTCCATAACGCCAGGCTCTTCGACGACCTGGAACGAGATCGGCAATGTCCAATCTGCACGAGGCGCCAATCGCGAAGCCGAAGCCGCTTTTCAGAAAGCCATCTCGCTTGACCCGCAGGATCCGGTGAGCCACGCCAACCTTGCCATCTTCTATCTAGACAACTCACGCGTGACAGAAGCGAGGAAGCATATCGATCTGGCGCTTGCTGCCGATCCTAACTTCGACATCGGTCTCGTCGCACGGGGCCGCTACCATCTCCAGACAGGTGAACTGGATAAAGCAATTGACGATCTTCTGGCTGGCACCGTTTCCAATCCCGCCTATTCACAGGGCCAGCTTCTTCTTGCCGCGGCCCACTATGAGAAAGGGGACCGGGTGCCGGCCGAGCAGGCATTGGACAATGCTCAGCGGTTGGATGACAATGATCCTGTCGTCTACTCCTTCCGTGCGGCGGTCGCGATCGACGACTACGATTCAGTCACTGCGATCCGAAATGCACAGGAGTTCGTTCGTCGCTCCCGCGAAAGAGGCGGTGAGTTTGCGGCTCTTGGTGCCAACCATGATGCGGGGTCCACGCTCAACAACGCATTTCGCATGCAGGGGTTGAACGCGTGGGGCGAATACTATGGCGACGCCGTATTCGATCCTTTTGTTGGCACGTCCTATATTGACCAAAGCCTGCGGGGCAGCGCTGACCCCTTCGCCAACGATGAGACGTTCGGGAGCGATGTCACCAACAACATCCCCAACAGCAAAGCCTTCTCGTCTCTTTTACAAGGATTGATGCTTGAGCCTCACCTGATTTCGGGCCGGTCGCGTTCGGCCAACCTTCTGCGGCGCCCCTTCATCGAGGGTGCCATCGGCGGCGGGTTTGTCTATGGCGGTGACGGGACCGGCTACGTCGCAGAAGGCGAAGTCCAGGGCTACACCAACTTGCCGATCCCGATCAGCGTCTACGGAAACCTGCAGTGGAGCAAGGATCCAGATGTCCGAAACACCGGGGGACTGAGCGATCTGGACAGCGATCTTGAGATCCTGGGAGGCAATGGATATCTGACGGCCAGTCCGACGCTTTACGATCGTGTGGTACTTTACACCAATCATGGCGAGAACGACCTTACGCGTAATTTTCAGGTCGAAGCCGACTTTGCCCCCTTCGTGGATCCCACTGACCCGACAATCTTGCCTCTCCCTTTGACCAGCGAGCAGCAAATTAGTTCACAAGCGACCAATGCTGGCATCGGCTGGAGCCATACTATTGGCTATCGAAACGTCTTGAGCGCAGCGCTATTATACAGCGGAGTACGTCGAGAGGATGAAAACTCATTCGAGTTTGACCTCTTCGGTCTGCCACTCCCGACCGCCGAGACCCGCAACGTCTTCGAGGAAACGACGTACACTGCTGCTGTCAACCACACGGTGAGCCATGGCGACTTAACCTGGCGCTATGGTATCGAGGGCGGCTGGGTAGATGCCTACCAGTCACAGGCTTACACCAACCTGCTGCCTCCTCCACTGGACCTCCTGCCATCGACGTTCGAGGAGGCCGAAGACAGCAGCACGGTCGGACGGATCTACGTCGACGTGCTCCACGACATCAGCGCTAACCTTCGCGCCGAGTATGCGCTGTTCGGCAGCTACATTGGCAGTGACGAGAGTGACCTTTCAAGGTTGGAGCCGCGGGTCGGCGTCGCCTGGTCGCCTGTCGAGGGTCATTGGTTGCGCGGCGGCTTCATGCGGTCAAGCCTCGACTTGAACACGCCGACACTGTCGCCGATCGGCATTCTCGGGCTGCAGCCCAACCAGATTTCCGTCACCACGACTGGCTATGTGGACACCTATGCCTTTCGCTGGGATGCGGAATGGACGCCGGACTTTTTCACTGCGGTGGAGTATCAACACCAGGATCTGCAAGATCCGCAGATCCCGGTCCCTCTGAGCTCCATCCCATTTACCACCTCCCGGGGACGGATCGACCGTGCGAGCCTGAGCAGCAACTTGCTCCTTGGGCATGGCTTTGGATTATCCTCGACTGTGGCCTACGCGGATTCTGAAGATCAGAGTACGAATTCGCTGACCTCCGGCGAGCTTCTCCCGTTCATTCCGCAATGGTCGGGACAGGTCGCGCTCACTTGGGTAAACCAGGCCAATTTGCGCGCAACACTTGCAGCAAATTACGTAGGACATCGCAATAACGAGAGCGGCATCGAACTCGACGATTTCTGGACCTTGGACGCTTCAGTAACTTGGGAGCCCATTGACAAGCGCATCGAAATAAACCTCGCCGCATACAACCTGCTTGACGACGACATCGAACTCAACGCCGGTGTGCCTGGTTGGGGACGCTCGGTCAAAGGCAGCCTAAAAGTCCGCTTCTGATGCAGAGGTCTCGCGCCATCTTCTTTTGGCAATGGCTGCTCGCCTTCCATCGAAACGTACAGATCATTGTACTTGCGGCTGTGATCTCAGCGTTGATGGTGTTCGTCCAGCGCCTGCCGGCGTGGTCCCTGATCGACCACAGAAGCTTCGATTATCTTACGACGGTGCGACCGCCGGCTCTGCCAAAGAACGGGCCCATCATAGTGGCCATTGATGAGCCCTCTCTGGCTGAGATCAACCTGCAATGGCCGTGGCCGCGAAATCTCCACGCCCGCCTCGTTGCCGCATTGCGGGCCGCTGGGGCTAAGGTGATCGGCCTCGACATCATCTTCTCCGAGCCGTCCACTGCACAAGCGGATGAGGCGTTTGCGGCAGTGCTGGGGCCAGACGTTGTTCTTGCAGGCGATGAAACCCTCATCTCCTCGCTACAAGCCGATCAGCTAATTCGGACCATGCCGCTTTCGATGTTCACCGACACGGGAGCTGTGGCTGGGATTGCGTCAGTGTCGCTGCATGAAGACGCCGTGCTTCGCCAAATCCCGGACATCGAGGATAGTTTCGCAGCTGCAATATTGCGCGCGGCCGCTACGCCGATACCGGCGTCCGAGCAAGACCTGCTTGTGCAATCCTACGGTGGACCACGAACCTATCCGACAGTGTCTTACTATCAGGCGCTAGAGCCAGAGGTCTTCCTACCTGAGGGACTTTTCCGGGGTCGGATCGTTATCGTCGGCCTCAGCCTCCAGAACGCGCCTTCCATCAGCAGCGGCGGTGCCGATGCTTTCGCAACCCCCGCCACCATCCACAACGGCCGCCTGACGGCAGGTGCTGAAGTACAGGCGACTTTCGTCGACAATCTTCGAACCGGCGACGGCGTGGCAAAGGCCGGCTCGGGCTCTACTGCCCTGCTTCTGTTGTCTGCAGTTGCGTTAGCGTCGCGGCTCGTCTGGCGGGGGACCAATTGGCGGACCTGGTGCGGTGCGGCGATCGCTATCACATTCGCTGTATTGGGAAGCTTCCTGGTTGTCCGCACGACTGGGATCTTCATGCCTCCTGCTTTACCCGCCGTCTCATTGGCTGCAGTCGTCCTCGCACAAAGCAGCATAGACTACGCTAGCGAAAGACGGAGCAGGCGCCAGATCACCAAAGCCTTTTCGCAGTATCTTTCGCCGGACTTAGTGGAAAGGCTCGCGAAGGATCCAGAGCAGTTGAAGCTGGGTGGGGAAACGCGGGAGCTGACGATCCTGTTTTGCGATGTGCGCGGCTTTTCCACTATTGCAGAAGGCTTGAAGGACGATCCTGAGCTCTTGACTCAGCTGATGAACCGTTTGCTGACGCCGCTGTCAAACGTCATACTCAAGAATGGTGGCACGATCGACAAGTACATAGGCGATTGCATAATGGCGTTTTGGAATGCGCCGCTGCCGGATCCCGATCATGCTCGCCATGCCGTTTCCGCTGCGCTCGAGATGCTGACGGCAATCGCTGCTCTCAATAATGATCTGCGTTCCGAGGCGCAGGGAGTTGGTCCCGCCTTTCCGGAGCTGAGGGTCGGTATCGGCATCAATACGGGTACTTGTGTCGTCGGAAACATGGGGTCAGATAGCCGCTTTGACTACTCGGCCCTCGGGGACGCAGTCAACCTGGCTGCACGGCTTGAAACGGCGTCGAAAGATTATGGCGTTCCGATCCTGCTCGGAGAAGCAACCGCGACGCAGGTGCATGATGCATTCGACGTACGCGAACTGGAAAGCACGACGGTGAGAGGGAGGAGCGAGATCTCCCGGGTATTTGCCTTGAAATCAACCTTTGCCTAAGATGCTACGTCTTTATTGGTGTTCTGAGACCGAGCCTGCGCGGATCCCTAGGTCGTATCTATGACCGTTTATCACTACCGTAGGCACGCGAACTCTGAGTCCTTTAAACTCGCCTGCGAGCTAGCCGCAAAGCAATGCAGTGGACGCTGCAGCAACGGTCTTGATTGACCTCAAGCTACCCTGCCCTTTCACACTAGACCAAGTACCACTCCCGACCTCGCTGCCTTTGACGGCCGCATGGTATTCGCTTCCCATGCGGTCCAGCCATGGCTGAGCGATCGGTCAAGGTCATCAACAGCCGTCTTGCTCCTCATCGACCTAAACCAGTCCGGTCCGCGGAGCCATTTCGAAGAACAACGAAAATCCGGGCATATCACCGCTGGCTGCTGTTTTTTCTGCCGGGCGCCCCATCGTTCTCGCCGCGGAACGAAATCCAGACATCCACGTTCATCGCCCCATGGCTCTACAGGAAAAGGAGATCGCCATGAGGAAGTTGGTTCTTATTGCCGCCGCTGCAGGCCTTGCCGCAACCGGCGCCATTGCTCAGGAAAGCACGGTTAGCGGCGCCGCGGGCGGAGCCGTGACTGGCGCAATCGTCGGCGGTCCGATCGGTGCGGCGGTCGGCGGCATTGTCGGCGCTGCCGCCGGTACGGCGATCGATCCGCCGCCGGAGCGCGTCGTCACCTATGTCCGCGAACAGCCCGTCCCCGCTCAGCCGGTCGTGGTGGAGCGTGAAGTCGTCGTCGGCCAGCCGCTGCCCCAGACGGTCGTGCTGACCCCGGTTCCGGAAGCTCCGGAATATGCCTACACCTATGTCAACGAACGCCGCGTGATCGTCGATCCGAACACCTACACGGTCGTTCAGGTCATCGACTGATCCGAACAGGCTCAGTCACGAGAAGCCCCGCGGCATCCTGCCCGGGGCTTTTTCGTTTGATGGTTGTGGCCACCGCCACCTTCCCTGATTCTTGCTTCGAATGCTGGAGGAAATTCATGTCGATCTACTACCGCTACAGCGATGACGCCGCGCCCGGAGCGC
The DNA here is from genome assembly GCF_902502825.2 of Pseudorhizobium flavum. The sequence continues at coordinate 1,588,404 of NZ_LR723670.1, read as the reverse complement.
TGGTAGTACGCCTTTACCGCTCCGCCGACGAGGTTCGCGCCTTCATACGGGAGAAGGCCAGCGATGGAGCAGGCGATTCCATCTTCCCTGGCGAAGAAATGGAGCCAGAGGCTGCCTTTCGCATGGCCGAGAACAAGAACCGCGACAACGACCATCCGATATACGTCGAGTTGATGGAGGGGATTTCCTGGAACCCCTCCTGGGGAGAGCTGCAGTGACAACTATTTCTGTCGCCCGGGAACAGGTCGGCAGCTCGGTGGTTTGATCACCGTACGAAGAAACACCCCCGGGAAACCGGCCAAGGAGGAATAAGAATGCTTACGAAACTGCTTACGGTATCGGCCTTCACCCTCGCCCTCACCACGGGTGCTATGGCACAGACCAGCGACTCCGGCGCGTCTTCAGACTCGTCGGGCAATGGCACGACACAGACCGATGCGGCGACCACTGGCTCGACAAACACGGGCGCAGCTGGCACCCAGGACGATGATCGTTGCAGCGAAACCAGCGCGGAAAAGACGACCTCGGTGCCGTCCGGCACGGTTCCGGAAGCTGCCTGCGAAGACTGATACGCAGCGGTTATTCCTTGAAAGGCTGGCGCCGAGGCGCCAGCCTTTTTTCGTGGTGCGCTGCTTTCGACGGAGGCCGCAAGATTTTATTCCGACCGTGTTTGACATCGCGCAAACCCATTTCTTGTTTCGGCTTCCTTGTCCGCCCACAAGAAGGCTCATAAACTGAACCTCCCACAAGGCTTTCCACATGTCTGTCAATTCATCCGTTCTCGACGTCATCGGCAATACGCCTCTCATCCGTCTCAAGGGCGCTTCGGAGGCGACCGGCTGCGACATCCTGGGCAAGGCCGAGTTTCTCAACCCCGGCCAGTCGGTCAAGGATCGCGCGGCCCTCTACATCATCCGTGATGCGGAGCGGAAAGGCCTGCTGCGGCCAGGCGGCGTGATCGTCGAAGGAACGGCCGGCAATACGGGCATCGGGCTGACCCTCGTCGCCAAGGCGCTCGGCTATCGTACCGTGATTGTCATTCCGGAAACGCAAAGCCAGGAGAAGAAGGACGCATTGCGCCTGCTCGGAGCGGAACTGGTAGAGGTCCCGGCCGTACCCTACCGAAACCCCAACAACTACGTGAAGGTATCCGGCCGGCTGGCCGCGCAACTGGCGAAAAGCGACCCCGCGGGAGCCATCTGGGCGAACCAGTTCGACAATGTGGCGAACCGCCAGGCACATGTGGAGACGACGGCGGCCGAGATCTGGGAGCAGACCGAGGGCAGCGTCGACGGCTTCATCTGTGCCGTGGGGTCAGGCGGCACCCTTGCAGGCGTGGCAGAAGGACTGAGAGACAGGAAGCCGGGGATCAAGATCGGCATTGCGGACCCGGAAGGCGCCGCGCTCTATGAGTTCTATACCCATGGGGAACTGAAGGCGGAGGGTTCGTCGATCACGGAAGGGATCGGCCAGGGCCGGATCACCGCCAACCTGGAAGGCTTCGCGCCCGACTATGCCTATCAGATCCCGGATGCGGAAGCCTTGCCGGTGATCTTCGACCTGGTCGAAAAGGAAGGCCTGTGCCTGGGTGGTTCGACCGGCATCAATGTTGCCGGCGCCATTCGACTCGCGCGCGATCTCGGACCCGGGCATACCATCGTGACCATCCTCTGCGACTATGGGAACCGCTACCAGTCGAAGCTCTTCAACCCGGATTTCCTTCGTTCAAAGGGGCTGCCCGTACCGCAGTGGCTGACCCGCCGGCACGGGATCACCGCACCTTTCGAAGCCGTCTGAGCCCGCCAATGCCCGCCCATACTCTCTTCCGCGACGACTTCTACCTGGCGACTGCGGAGGCCGTCGTGACTGGAATCCACCCGGATGGCGGCCTCGAATTCGACCGGACGTGCTTTTACGCGAGATCGGGCGGTCAGCCGGGCGACACTGGCCATGTGGAGCGTTCGGACGGCAGCAGGATCGCGCTTGGCGAGACGAGGCATGGGGCAACGAGGGATATCATCCTGCATATGCCCCTGGAGCGGGAGCCCCAGCCACTCCTGGGCGAAACCGTACGCCTGCAGATCGATTGGCAGCGGCGGCATCGCCTGATGCGAATGCATACCGCCTGCCACCTGCTTTCCGTCGTGTGCCCCTCCCCGATTACCGGAGCGGCTGTCGGCGAGGACGAATCGCGCGTGGATTTCGACATGAGCGACGGGATCGACAAGGATGAGGTCACCGCCCGCCTGATGGAGCTCGTCGACCAGGATCACCCGGTTTACGTGCAGTGGATCACCGACGAGCAGCTTGCCGCCAATCCCGGTATCGTGAAGTCGAAGAACGTACGGCCGCCGATGGGGCTCGGCCGTATCAGCCTCGTCTGCATCGGCGAAAACTCCAGCGTTGACAGCCAGCCCTGTGGCGGCACACATGTTTCCCGTACAGGCGAAGTGGGGCGCATCCACATCGCCAAGATCGAAAAGAAGGGCAAGGAGAACCGGCGCTTTCGCATCCGGTTCGGAGACGCCGCTGGCGACTGACGCCCTGCCGCGGGAGAAGCACGGTGCCAGAACATAGTCCCTTCATCATCTCGTCCGAGCAGCTTGCTGCGGAACTGGGCAGCCCGGAGCTGCGGATCGTCGATGCGTCCTTCTACCTGCCTGCACAGAAGCGCGACGCGGATGCGGAATATGCGGCGGGGCACCTACCGGGGGCCGTTCGCTTCGATCACGACAAGGTGGCGGATCATTCTACCGATCTTCCCCACATGGTGCCCTCCCCGGATGTCTTCGCCGATGCCGTCGGAAGAATGGGAATTCGGGAAACCGACCGGATCGTCATTTACGACGGTCCCGGTCTATTCTCCGCTCCGCGCGCCTGGTGGCTGTTCCGCACCATGGGTGCGCGAAACGTCTTCGTCCTCGATGGCGGGCTTGACGGCTGGAAGGCCGAAGGACGCCCGCTCGAAACGGCGGTCCCGCGCCCGCAGCCGGTCGTTTTCCAGCCCACGTTCGACGCGGACAGGGTCATCGACATCGAGAGCATGAGAAAGATCGTCGAGAATGGCTCGAGGCAGGTTGCCGATGCACGGAGCTCCGGACGGTTCTCGGGAACAGAGGCCGAGCCGCGGCAAGGCCTGAGGTCCGGTCACATGCCGGGCGCGCGAAACCTGCCTTCGGGGGCGTTCGCGGAAAGGGGTCGGCTCAAGCCTCTGAGTGAACTTCGAACCCTGATCCGGGAGGCAGGAATCGACCTCGACCGCCCGGTCGTCACCAGTTGCGGCTCGGGCATCACCGCGGCGATCATAACGCTGGCGCTTGAGTCGCTCGGCCACAGCAACAACGCACTCTACGACGGCTCCTGGACGGAGTGGGGAGCCCTTCCCGACACGCCGGTCGTCACCGGTCCCGCGTCTGAAGAATCAGTGCAAGATCAATGACCAGAAGACCCGCGCCACTCACGGCGCATGTGACGCAGCTCGAGATGACGTCTCCCCCGAAGGCAAGCCTGCCCGTCCCGGTGAACCTCCAGACGGCCATCATCAGGGCGCCTGACATTCCGCTGCACTATTACCGCTATCTCTACAGGCGGGTCGGCAAGCGATGGCACTGGTATCAGCGGCTTCGGCTGCCGGACGAGGATCTGGCCGCAATCATCCACGATCCACGTGTCTCCGTCACAGTGCTTTACGTCAATGGCGCGCCTGCGGGCTTCTTCGAACTGCGCAAGGCGGATGAGGGTGTGGTCGAACTCTCCTATTTCGGTTTGTTCGAGTGGGCGATCGGTCTTGGCATCGGCAAGTGGTTCCTGCTTCAGGCTCTCTACGCGGCCTGGCAGGACGATCCGAGGAAGGTGACCGTAACGACGAACACGCTGGATCATCCGCGCGCCCTGCAGCTCTACCAGATGATGGGCTTTTCGCCCGTGGCAACGTACGACGCGCTCGTCCAGCCAATGAGCAGCGCGGAACTGCTGAGGGTGCTGGACGCCTGACTGGCAGGAATCGGGTGGCGCAGGGTCTGCGAACCCCGCATCTTCATCGCGACCAAAAAGGGAGCTCGCGATGAAAGTCGTTTTCAATGCCATGCCGACAACGGAAGCCATGACCCTCTGGGAAGGAGGTTCGGACGCCTATGGGCTTCTGCCGGAGACGCGCACCTCCGATGGAGCCGGCTATCCCTGCCGCCACTGCCTGGAGAACGTCGATGCTGGAGAAGACTTGCTGGTGCTCGCCTATCGGCCGTTTCCGACATTGCAGCCCTATGCCGAAACGGGGCCGATCTTTCTCCACAAGAGGCCCTGTAGACGGCATGAAGCGTCCGGAGCGCTGCCCGCCATCCTGACAAGTCCCGACTATATCGTGCGAGGCTACGGCCACGATGACCGGATCGTCTACGGTACGGGTGCAGTTACTCCAACAGATCAGATCCCGGAGCGGGCGGCAGAGCTCCTTGCCCGCCCCGATGTCGCCTATGTGCATGTCCGGTCAGCCCGCAACAACTGCTACCAGTGCCGCATCGACATCGACTGAGGATTGTCGCGCAGATGCCGATCGCGCCGAGGTGCGCCGACCGATCCGACCGCCGCCCCGCTCCGCTGCCGGTGGTGGGTGCTACTGCTCCCGAGTGCTTCCGCCGTCGATGTCCTCGGCCGTCTGCAACAGCAGCCGTACGATCTCACCGGCGCTGCGATCATCGGCCTCCAGCCTGCGCGCGATGACTTCCCTCAGATTCAGCAGCGCGGCGTCGACGCTTCTGGGAACAGCCGGACCCTCGTCCCTGCCCCGCCGCTCCTGCTTTTGCCGCATTCGCTCGGCAAGCTGCGACAGCCGGTCGAGGATGGTCATCGCGAAGCTGCGGTTCTGGTCGAGGTGCTCCTGTCCTTCTGCGGTGATCGCATAGCGCTTCTTGTTGCCTTCCTGCTCGGCGACGACATAACCTGCCTCCTCCAGGTAGGTGAGCGTCGGGTAGATGACGCCCGGGCTCGGCGCATAGAAGCCGTAGGTCAGGTCCTCGATGTGCTTGATGATCTCATAGCCGTGACGGGGCTCCTTCTCGACCAGCGCCAGGACGACCAGACGCAGGTCGCCCTGCATGAGAAAGCGGCCGATACGGCCATCACCCTCATCGCCAAATCCGCGCCCATGGCCGCCGCCATGACGCCCGCCGCCGCGCCGGAAGGGTCCGCCGGGCATCGCAAACATGGCCTCGACCTTGAAGCGCCGATGCCGACCGTGGCCGTCACAGTTTCCATTTCTGTCCTTGAACATCTCGATCTCCTTCATGTTCGATATATCTAAGTTATACCTGATTTAGACCCCGGACAAGTCCTGAAAACAGAAAAAGCGCCGAGGAGGGTCCCGCGGCGCCAGTGGTATGCATAACTGCGGCGTTCTCTCGTGCCGCTATCTTCGATATATCTTCACGCCACGTTGAGCAGGTTCTCCGGTGCAAAGGCTTCATAGCCCAGAGCATCCGCAACGGCGCGATTGGTGACCCGGCCGCGATGGACGTTGAGGCCGTTGCGCAGATGGCGATCCTCGGCGATGGCCCGCAGGCCGTGATCTGCCAGCGCCAGGCCGTAGTGCAGCGTCGCGTTGTTAAGCGCCTGGGCCGAGGTGATCGGCACCGCGCCGGGCATATTGGCCACGCAGTAGTGGATGACGCCGTCGACCTCGTAGGTCGGGCTGGAATGCGTCGTCGCCTGCGAGGTCTCGAAGCAGCCGCCCTGGTCTATCGCCACGTCGACGATCACGGCCCCGCGCTTCATGCCGGACAGCATTTCCCGCGTGACGAGCTTGGGCGCGGCCGCTCCCGGGATGAGAACCGCACCAATGACGAGGTCGGCGGCAAAAACCTCCTCCTCGAGCGCCTCGATCGTCGAGTAGCGAGTGCGGACACGACCGTTAAAGATATCGTCCAGCTGGCGCAGTCGCGGCAGCGAGCGATCGAGTATGGTCACTTCGGCGCCGAGGCCGACGGCCATCTGTGCGGCGTGTGAACCAACCACACCACCGCCGATTACCGCCACCTTGGCCGGAAGGACGCCGGGTACGCCGCCGAGCAGAACGCCACGGCCTCCATTGGCTTTCTGCAGCGCGGTCGCGCCTGCTTGGATGGATAGCCTGCCCGCCACTTCCGACATCGGGGCCAGCAAGGGCAGTCCGCCCCGCTCGTCTGTCACGGTCTCGTACGCCACGGCGGTGACCCCTGAGGCGAGAAGGCCTTGGGCCTGCTCCGGGTCCGGTGCCAGATGTAGATAGGTGTAGAGTATCTGGCCTTCGCGCAGTTGGGCCCATTCCTGCGGTTGCGGCTCCTTCACCTTCACGACCATGTCCGCGGTTTCGAAGACTTCCTGGACGCTCCTGGCGATTCTCGCCCCGGCCGCGACATAGGCACTGTCGTCAGCACCGATACCGGCGCCCGCCTTCGTTTCCACCAGCACCTCGTGGCCGTGCGCCACATATTCCCGCACCGCCGCAGGCGTCAGCCCCACACGGTATTCATGGTTTTTGATTTCCTTCGGACACCCGACACGCATGCACGTTCCTCTCTGTGTTGTCGCCTGAGGCATGATTTAGCGAGGATGAAACCAGAGCAGATAACGCGGGCAATGTCCTTGCGAAGGTCGCTTGGCAAGACCCCATTTCTCGCAGATATTTGCGCCCATCAATACCAGAACGCGAATTTGTTGCGATGAGAACCCTGGATGCCATTGATCTTGCGATGATGCGGATACTTCAGCAGGATGGCCGCATATCCAACGCAGAGCTCGCGGCCCGGGTCGGGCTGTCCCAGTCAGCCTGCTCGCGAAGACTTGCCACGCTCGAGACTGAAGGGACGATCAGCGGCTATCACGCCCGCCTGTCGAACAAGGCGCTCGACTACAAGATGATGGTGATCGTCCACATCTCGCTCTCCGGCCAGTTCGCCAGGACGCTCGCCGAATTCGAGGCCGCCGTAAAACGGTGCCCGAATGTACTCGTCTGCTACCTGATGTCGGGCGAGTACGACTATATCCTGCGCGTCGCCGCCAAGGATCTGGAAGATTACGAGCGCATCCACCGGGACTGGCTGTCTGCGCTTCCCCATGTGGTGAAGATCAATTCCAGCTTCGCTCTCCGCGAGGTGCTCGACCGTCCCAATGTCGGGCTCTGACGCAACACGTCCAATTTTAGGAAACGCCCTCACCGGACCGCAACGAGTTGGCGCTAAAAGAGGATCGGGCAACACAATGGGGCGGGGGTCCGATGATGGGCGCGAATACTCTCGGCATGAGCAACCGTAGCGCGGAACGCGTGAGGACGCGCATCTACGGAACCGTAACGCATCTCAACCGATCTGCGACCGGCAAAGTCGTTGACCTGTCCGCGACCGGTATCGCGCTGGAGCTGGATAGACCCTTCAGCGCCGCGCAGGGAAGCAAGGTGAAGATCGAGAGCGAAGAACTCGGCTTCATTGAAGGGACCGTGAAGTGGTACCGCGGCAGCAGGATCGGCATCCAGTTGCACCTGAACAGCAATGCGCTGGCCCAGGTCTCCTCCTATTTCCGGTTCTTCCACCGGGACGTGAAGCCTGTCGTGAGCCGCTGACACGGCGGTCCTATTGCCGATCCACCTGAACCTTGAAATCGTAAGGCTGGACGCCCTTGGCTCCGAATGAGCGACTCAGGTCGTTCCAGTAGCTCCGGTTCAGGTCGACACCGAGCGTCACGGTGCAGGTGCTTGACGTCGTTGCCTGTTCGAGCTGGCGAAGATCCAGCTCTGCCGGGTTGGCGTTGGTCCCACTGAAAACAAGCACCTGCGCCGCATCGGGCACCTTCAGCCGACCCTGTCATTTTGCCGATGTACTTCCGTGCCATTGCGCATAGTCTTTCCTCGCCATCTGCAATCCAGGAGCTGACCATGCCGTCCATCTCACTGCCTTCCCTGACACGTCGTTCGCTGCTCGGCGGCCTCGCCGCCACGTCGGCGCTGGTTGTGCTGCACCCGTTCGCGGCGCGCGCACAGGCGAACCAGGCGCATCTTCGCATCATGGAAACGACCGACATCCACGTGCATGTGCTTCCCTACGACTATTATGGCGACAAGCCGAACGACACGATGGGCCTCGCCCGCACCGCATCACTTATCGATTCGATCAGGGCGGAGGCAGGCAATTCGATGCTGATCGACAATGGCGACTTCCTGCAGGGCAATCCGATGGGCGACTACATCGCCTATGAGCGGGGCATGAAGGAGGGAGACCAGCATCCCATCATCCAGGCGATGAACGTGCTTGGCTATGATGCAGGGACGCTCGGCAACCACGAGTTCAACTACGGGCTCGATTTCATGTTCAAGGTCCTGGGCGGCGCCGGCTTCCCCTATGTTTGTGCGAATCTCGCCAAGGGCATGCTGGCTTCCGATCCCAAACAGGATGAACTCTTCTTCAAGCCCTACGTGATCCTCGAGAAGCAGATCCGCGATGGCTCGGGCGCCGAGAGCCCGGTCAAGGTCGGCTTCATCGGCTTCGTGCCACCGCAGATCATGGTCTGGGACGCCAAGCATCTGGAAGGCAAGGCACAGACGCGCGACATCGTGGACGCTGCCAAGGCCTGGGTGCCGGTCATGAAGGAGGAAGGCGCCGACATCATCATCGCGCTTTCCCATTCCGGGATCGACGGCTCTGGAATGAGCGAGCGGATGGAGAACGCCTCGCTCTACCTCGCAGGCGTCAACGGCATAGACGCGGTGTTCACCGGCCACCAGCATCTCGTCTTCCCCGGCCCGAAGGATTTCGAAGGCATCGCCGGAGCGGATGCGGAAAGGGGAACACTGATGGGCAAGCCTGCCGTCATGGCCGGCTTCTGGGGCTCGCATATGGGCCTGATCGACTTCCTGCTGGAGAAGGACGGCAATGGCTGGAAGATCGTTGACTTCACCACAGAGGCCCGCCCGATCTACCACCGCGATGAGGATCGCAAGGTCGTCGCCGACGTCAAGGACAAGCCCGAGGTGACGGCGGCCGTCAAGGAAGAGCACGAGGCGACGCTTGCCTATGTCCGCCGCCCGGTCGGCAAGACATCCGCTCCGCTTTATTCCTATTTCGCGCTCGTCGCCGACGATCCGTCGGTACAGATCGTCTCCAATGCCCAGACCTGGTACATCAAGGACATGCTCAAGGACGGCGAATACAGGGACCTTCCGGTCCTTTCCGCCGCAGCCCCCTTCAAGGCCGGCGGCCGCGGCGGCGCCGAGTATTATACCGACGTCCCCGCCGGCGACATTGCCATCAAGAATGTCGCCGATCTCTATCTCTATCCGAACACCGTGCAGGCCGTGCTGATCAGCGGCGAGCAGGTCAGGAACTGGCTGGAAATGTCGGCCGGGATGTTCAACCAGATCGAACCGGGAGCGAAGGACGCGCCGCTCCTCAACACCAGCTTCCCGTCCTACAACTATGACATCATCGACGGCGTCACCTATCAGATCGACCTGTCGCAACCGGCGCGCTTCGACAAGGACGGCCAGTTGGTGAACCCGGATGCGCACCGCATCATCGACCTGCAGTTCGAGGGCAAGCCGATCGATCCGGCGCAGAAATTCGTGGTGGCGACCAACAACTACCGCGCGGGCGGTGGCGGCAAGTTCCCGGAGATCGCCGGCGACAAGGTGATCTTCGTCGCTCCCGACACCAATCGGGACGTGATCGTGCGGTACATCGTCGAACAGGGAACGATCAATCCGTCGGCCGATGCCAACTGGTCCTTCAAGCCGATGGCCGGCACCACGGCGATCTTCGAGAGCGGACCGAAGGGTCGCACCTATGTCGCCGACATCAAGGGAGCGAAGATCGAGGAGGCCGGCGACGGCGCCGAAGGATTCGCCAAGTTCAGGCTCGTCCTCTGACGCCACCCACCAGAGACAGGAGGGCCGCCGTCAGGCGGCCTTCCGCCGGTCCTGCCCGAGCAGCCGCAGCAACAGGGCAAGCTCCGGCGGCGGCCCCTTCTCGACCCGCCGATAGTCGCTGCCGTCGCGGTTGCGCCGCATCAGGCCCAGGTCGACGAGATCGCGGCGCAGCAGTGCCGGATCGCCGAAGAGGTGCAGCCTGTCGAGATACTCGCTGATCTGCCGTTCGCTGAAAAGCCGGTCCGCCGGGATCTTCGACCACAGGAACCAGAGGCAAAGCTCCTGCTGGGCACGCTTGCCCGGCCAGCGTACCAGCCGCCCCTCGGCATCGAACACACGAATCGTCTTCTTCACCCGCGCCTCGTCGGCAACGGGCGTCCTGTCCGCTTCGAGCCGCCATTCGTCAAGCGTATCGGCAGTCATGATCGTTGCACGAAAATGCTGGTAGTTGCGGTATCCGCCCGCACGGCTCAGGAGATTGAGCATCTCGACATGGCTTGGCTTGTGGTCGAGCTTGCCAATCTGCTCGCGCAGCGATCGTGCGAAGGCCGAAATATCGGCAACTTCCATCGGAAAGATGGTTCTGGTCATCTCTTATCCTCGATGTGCCGTTCCGCTGGGGATGTCACTGGTCGCCGGCTTGTCGACTTCGGCACAGGATAAGTGCTGAGGATCTTCAATGATGCAGGTTTAGCTTCCCTTCAGGGACGGCGACGCCTCGGTGAACTGCTGACCGTGCGACCTGTTTAATCCGAGCGATGCATCACGTCAATCGGGTGGGAATCCATGTCATTCTGCCGCCGGCCTGTGTCTGCCGCCGTCGAGACCCGGTATTTCGTCAGGGCTTGGGCAATTCGACAACTGCTCCCGGAACGCCTGGATCAACCAGTTTGCCGCCGGCCCCGGAGGGTTGGCGATCTTGCGCAGCGCGTAGATCGGGTACTCGCCCTGTTCATAGGCATCGAGTTGCAAAGCGACCAGCCGACCGGCCTGGAGGTCCTCCCGGACCAGCGAAGCCGGCAGGCCGCCCCAGCCGAGCCCGCCACGGATAAGCTGGTACTTCGTGGCGATGTCGCTGACACGCCAGGTCTTGTAGGACAGAACATTGAAGTCGCGCCCCTTGGTCAGCCCGGAAGCGTCGGTGACCACGAGTTGCGTTTCCTCGCGCACATCGTTCAACGTCAGCGGTCCCTCGATCTGGCCCAAGGGATGATCGGCGGCTGCAACGGGAACCATGAAGGAGTGGCCGATCCTTTCGGCATGGATCGTCTCGTCCGGCTTCAGCAATGCCCCGCCGAGGCCAATCCCCGCACGGTCGCTTGCCACCATGTCCATGACCATGCCCAGTTCCCCGACATTGAGGTTCAGAGCCACGGAGGGAAAGCGACTGCCGAAAACGCGCAGGATGCTTACCACGGCCTCCGCAGGCACCATGACGCTGATGGCAATGGAAAGTTCTGGCTCCAGTCCCTGCTTCATCCCCCTCGCCCGCGAGCGCATCACCTGAAGATCAGCAACGATGCGTCGCGCATCGGACAGCATGGCCCGGCCGGCTTCCGTCAGCTTCGGCTGCCGGCCACTGCGTTCGAAGAGGGGCACCTCGAGTTGAGCTTCAAGATTGGCGATCGTGTAGCTGATGACCGACTGAGCGCGGTTCAACCCGCGTGCGGCCGCTGAGAAACTGCCCGCCTCGGCAACCGCGAGAAAAACCTGCAACTGGTCCAGCGTCGGGTTTGCATCCATATTTTCCCATCCACTCCATCGATAGATACCTTCGATATTATCCCGGTTTTATCGATGGTCGTCCATGCCTATTCTGTCTCGACCGCGGCCGACCAAGCGTCCGCCTTTTCAGAAATGTCACGCATCAGTAGGAAAACAGACCATGTCCTCCATCCTCCTCGTCACGTCTAGCCCGCGCGAAGATTCACTCTCCACCAAGGTCGCGACTGATCTCGTGGAGAAGCTGAAGGCGCGCAATCCGGACGAAACCGTCGTTCATCGCGATCTGGGACAGAACCCGATTGCTCATCTCGACACCGTGACCACCTCCGCCATCCGCAAGCCCGCCGCCGATCGTAATGCGGAAGAAGCCGCGGCGGCGGCAGAGTCCGACGAACTCGTGGCGGAGCTTCTCGCCGCGGATACCGTCGTGCTCGCGACGGGACTGATCAACTTCAACATCTATTCGACGCTGAAGTCCTGGATCGACAATGTCGCCCGGGCAGGCATGACATTCCGCTACACGGCCGAAGGCCCGGAGGGTCTGGCCACCGGCAAGAAGGTCTACATCGTGCTGTCGGCCGCCGGTATCTATTCCGAAGGCCCCGCCATGGGGATGAACCACGCCGTTCCGTACCTGAAGACCGTTCTTGCATTCATGGGCATGACGGACGTCGAAGTCATCTACGTCGAAGGGACAGCCTTCGGACCGGAAGCCTTCGACAAGGCCCTGGCACAGGCTGACGCGCGCATCACGGAACTCGCCGCTGCCGCCTGACATCGTGACGAGCGGCCGCCGGACGCAGCCGCTTCCTCCCGGCATGACCGATATCTCGGATTGGTCCCGCCTGGGCTTGATAGGCGGTTAGACGGAGCGGGACTTCTCGCCGTCCGAAAAGAGCGACGCGCCATTCTGGTCGATGATCTGGCGGGCCTTGCGGTAGGTACAGTCGAGCGCGTCATCGAGCGAGGTAAAGACATCGGCCCGGATGAAGTTACGCACCAGGACCTCGCCGGCCACTTCCTTCTCGATCCGGCCGGCCAGCCGGAACTGGTTTCCTTCGCGGATCGGCGTCGGGTGGATCATGCAGTCGCCATGCGCCTGCGGTTCGGCTGCCGGTGCAGGTGCCTCCGCCGATTTGGCGCCGCCGGAAAACAGGGAGAGGATACCAGAGAAGAAAGATGCCATGCCGGTTGCCTAGCATAGTCTTCGGGGTCTCGGAAGGCATCGGTCCACAAGATACCGCATTCGGGTGCATCTTGATCCTCCGTCACGAGCAAACGGAGAACCCATGCGCTGGACCCTTCTTGCCATCGGCCCGGTCGCCGCTGTAGCGGCCCTCTGGGTCGGCAATACGTCGCTGTTCAGCGACTATCCCGCCGACAGCGCGCTCCGGCTGATTGCCCATCGCGGCCAGCATCAGGTGTTCGATCGTGAAAACCTCCGGAGCGATACGTGCACTGCGAGCCGGATACTGCCACCGACGCATCCCTTCCTGGAAAACACGATCCCGTCCATGCAGGCCGCCTTCGCGGTCGGAGCGGATATCGTGGAGCTTGATGTCCACCTGACCCCCGACAAGCAGTTCGCAGTCTTCCACGACTGGACGCTGGAGTGCCGGACCAATGCAACGGGTGTCACGGAAGAGACCCACATGGGGCTGCTGAAGACGCTGGATGTCGGCTACGGCTACACGGCCGACGGCGGACAGACGTTTCCCTTCCGCGGCCACGGGACCGGAATGATGCCGACGCTGCCGGAGGTGTTCGAAGCCCTGCCCGAAGAACGATTCCTGGTCAATTTCAAAAGCCGTCGCGCGGAGGAAGGCGAGGCCTTGGCCAAACTGCTTCGCGGCCATCCCTCCTTCCGCGAGCGGACTTTCGCTGTCTATGGAGGGCACGAGCCGACGGCGGCGGCGAAAGCCGATATCAAGGGCCTTCCCGGTTTCAGCGCCTCCGACACCAAGACCTGCCTTCTTGACTATCTGAAGCTGGGCTGGATCGGCCATGTGCCGCAGGCGTGCCGAAATACCCTCGTCATGGTGCCGGCGAACTACGCCTTCCTGCTCTGGGGCTGGCCGGAACGCTTCTACCAGCGCATGCGAAGCGCCCGCTCCGACGTGATCCTGATGGGCCCCTATGAGGCCGGCGATGTCGGCACCTCCGGAATAGACCAGCCGGCAGACTGGGACCTCGTTCCGCAAGGCTTCCCGGGCTTCGTGTGGACGAACCGCATTGAGCTTGCATCGGAGCAGTTGACGCGGCGAGGGTTCTGCGAGCTTCCCTCCCCGCCACGCGCCTGCGCCGACGTCACCAGCCGGTGACCCGCCTCAGATGATCAGGTTCGCCAGGATCTCATTGTCGGTAATGTCCTGGTAGCCGATGTCGGCCGCCTCGAAACGCTCCAGCAATCCCCCGAAGTTCTCCGGCTTCTTCGTCTCTATGCCGATCAGGATGGAGCCGAAGTTGCGGGCCGACTTCTTCAGGTATTCGAAGCGGGCAATGTCGTCCTCAGGCCCGAGCAGGTTGAGGAAGTCCCGCAGCGCGCCGGGACGCTGGGCCAGCCGCAGGATGAAGTATTTCTTCAGCCCGGCGTATCGCATGGCGCGCTCCTTGACGTCGGGCAGACGCTCGAAGTCGAAATTGCCGCCGGTCACTACGGCAACCACCGTCTTGCCTCGCAGCCGCTCCGCGCCGAGCATGTCCAGCGCCGTGATCGACAGGGCGCCCGCCGGCTCAAGAACCAGGCCCTCGATGTTGAGCATTTCGCTGATCGTCACGCAGATGGCGTTCTCGGGTGCAAGCAGCACCTGGTCGGGCCGGAAATGCTTCAGCGCCTCGAAGTTAAGGTCTCCGATTCGCGCGACGGCGGCTCCATCGACGAAGTTGTCGACCTTCGCCAGACGCACCGGGCGCCCCTCCTCCAGGCTGCGTTGCAGGCTGGGAGCGCCAAGCGGCTCCACCAGGACGAAGCCTTGCTCGGGCACGACGTCGCCGAGATACGCCGTCACCCCGGATGCGAGGCCGCCTCCGCCAACCGGCACGATCACAAGGTCGGGACGCGTCCCCTCCGGCAGCTGCTGGAGTACTTCGGCCGCCACGCTCGCCTGCCCTTCGATGATATCAGGATGGTCGAAGGGCGGGACCATGAGCCCCCCGATCTTCTCCACATGTGCATGAGCCGCGGCATAGCACTGATCGAAGATGTCGCCGACGAGGCGGATGATGATGAACTCGCCGCCGAACATGCGCGTCTTGTCGATCTTCTGCTGCGGCGTTGTCACGGGCATGAAGACGACGCCCGGCACGCGGAAGTGACGGCAGACGAAGGCAAAGCCCTGGGCATGGTTGCCGGCGGAAGCACAGACGAAGGTCTGGCCGCCCGCGCCTGCCGCCATCGCCTTGCGGAAGAAATTGAACGCCCCGCGGATCTTGTAGGAGCGAACGGGCGACAGGTCCTCGCGCTTTAGCCAGATGTCAGCACCATAGCGACTGCTGAGGTGTTCGTTCAGTTGCAGCGGCGTCTCCGGGAAGATCTCCCGCAACGCAGCCTTCGCCTCGTCCACAGCCTCTTTGCTCACAACCGCTCCATCCATTGAATTTGCCAGGGCATCCCGCTATGCCATAGCGAGCCTGACGAGACAAAACCATCTTTCCCACGCCACGCCAAACCGGGACATTCAATTGAACGCCAGTCTGCTCCGGCCGGCCATCTACATCGCGTCGCTCTGCGGGCTGTACCTCGCCACGGCAATGTTCGTGCCGGCCATGGTCGACCTGTATTACGGCCACCCGGACTGGCAGGTCTTTGCGCTTTCCGGATTCATGGTGGGCGGCCTGTCGCTGATGACAGCGCTGGCTACGCGTGGGCAGCCACCGGCCTTCAACAAGCGTCTCGGCTTCCTGCTCGTCAATCTGCTATGGGCGGTGTTTTCGCTGGTCGGTGCGGTGCCGCTGTTCCTGGCGGAATATGAGTTGAGCTTCGCACAGGCCCTGTTTGAATCGGTTTCAGGAGTGACGACGACAGGAGCCACCGTCATCGTGGGCCTGGATACGCTGCCACGGGGCATCCTGCTGTGGCGCTCGCTCCTCTGCTGGCTCGGCGGGATCGGGATCGTCGCCCTTGGGATCTTCATCCTGCCGTTCCTGAAGGTGGGCGGCATGTCCGTCTTCAAGCTCGAATCGTCGGACACGGCAGACAAGCCGTTTGCCCGGCTGGCGAGCTTCACCCGCGCATTTCTCGTCATCTACGCGCTTCTGACGCTCGTGTGCATGATTGCCTACGACATTGCCGGAATGAGCCATTTCGACGCGCTGAACCACGCGATGACGACGGTCGCAACCGCGGGTTTTTCGACGCGCGATGCCTCGTTCGGATATTTCGACAACGAAGCCATCTTGATGATCGGCACGATCTTCCTGACGATCGGTAGCCTGCCCTTCTCCGTCCTGATCCTGCTCGCCGTGCGCCGGCGCCTGAACACGCTGCGCGAGCCGCAGATTCTGGTCTTCATCGGATATCTGTTCATCTTTTCGGTCATCCTGGCCGTCTACCATCACCTGCGTAACGGAGTGGGGCTCGGAACGGCACTGATCCATGCCTTCTTCAACCTTGCCTCAGTGCTCTCGACGGCAGGTTTTGCCAGCGAAGACTACACGCTGTGGGGACCGTTCGCGCTGATTCTGGCCTTCTTCGCGACGGCGATCGGCGGCTGCTCCGGCTCGACGGCGGGCGGCATCAAGACCTATCGCTTCATCATCATCTTCAACATCATCCGCAGCGGCTTGAAGCGCCTGATCTATCCGAACGCGATCTATCCCGTGCGCTATGGCAATATCACGGTGGATGCGGATGCCCAGAGGGGCATATTCCTGTTCGTCAGCCTGTTCCTGACCCTGTGGGTGATCGGCAGCATGATCATGGGCGCCATGGGCTACGACTTCATGACCGCCACCTCCGCTGTTCTGACATGCCTGTCGAATGTTGGCCCAGGGGTCGGCGCTCTGGTCGGCCCTGCTGGAAATTTCTCCACCATCGGCGACCCCGCACTTTATCTGCTGTCACTGCTCATGCTGCTCGGGCGCTTGGAGATCCTCACCGTCCTCGTGCTCCTCACTCCGATCTACTGGCGTCAGTAGATCGGGACGCTTTTAACCTGCCGCAGCCTTTTCAATCGCTCGCAGGCGCATTATTCACTTCGCCTGAAGCGGACGTGGCGAAACTGGTAGACGCAAGGGACTTAAAATCCCTCGACCTCGGTCATGCGGGTTCGATCCCCGCCGTCCGCACCAAAGAAGTGGCGATGGACCGCGCTACTGCCCCTGTGGTTAGTCCTTGTCTATCCCGGCCTCCTGTTCATCGGGCTTGAACTGGCTCATCGCGCGCAAGGTCAGGAAGGTAACCAGGGAAAGGACGACGGCGGTGTCGTACGCGCCGAGGCCGACAGCCGTTCCGATCGCACCCGTCGCCCAGAGGCTGGCAGCAGTGGCCGTGCCGCGCACGCTGTTCTTGACCACCAGGATAGCCCCGCCCCCGATGAAGCCCATGCCGGTGATCAGACCTTCCACGATGCGGGCCGTTGCTTCCGGATTCCCGTGTACAATCGATTCGGCTGCCTGGATGAAGCCGCAACTGGCTATCGCGACCAGGGGGAAGGTCCGCAGGCCAGCGCTACGCTCGTTCTTCTCCCGGTCCCAGCCGATCGGAAGAGCCAGAACATAGGCTACGAGCAGGGTTACCAGATGGGGAACCATGTCAAAGTTCACGCCGATCGTATCAAGCCAGTCCATCATATTCGCCCTCTTTCAGGGCTCCTGCCCTGCCTCGCGAAATTAGGATGACGCTTCGAAACGGCAAGAATCGACGGCATCTGCCTGCGGCCATCTGCTTCCCACGCGCCACCTGAGCGAAAAAGATGTTCCAGGCGTACCGGAAGCGCAGCAACTGCACTCGCCGGCGGCGGCGCCAGATGCGAAACAGCCCATGCCCGATTGAGAAAGCCGGGCTTTTCCCCTTATTGCCCTGCCCCACGGTGGGGCATTTTTTTTGGCCCCGATCCCGACAGATGCAGCGTTGTGGGACGAGGCCGGCCAAAATTAGGGGCCAGTCAACCAGCAGCAGCGATCGCATTCGACAGCCGACACGTGGTTTCCATCTTTCTCGGTGTCGCGTCCCCCATCAGCGCGGCCGGGAGCCTCGGCAGCCCCCCAACCCCCAGCGTCCGGGGCTCCCGTCAGTTTCCAGCAAGGCTCGCCCCCTATACCTCCGCTTGCCGGCTCGCCGGCCTTCGGAAGGAGCCGGCTGCCCCGCCAGGCATGGCGGCTCCTTCCGATGCAGGCACCAACGCAAAACGCGGCCCGGAGGCCGCGTTCGAGGTAATCGGCATCTTCTGGATTAGGCCGAAAGCTTGGCTGCTAGCTTCGCCACGTAGTCGCCCTGATAGCGGGCGCCATCCAGTTCGACTTCGGACGGCTGGCGCGAGCCGTCGCCGTCGGTGATCGTGCTTGCACCGTATGGCGAGCCACCCTTGACGGCTTCGACGCCCGACTGGCCCTGGAAGGAATAGGGAAGGCCCGCAACGACCATGCCCTGGTGGAGGAAGGTCGGAAGGAAGCCGAGGATGGTCGATTCCTGGCCGCCGTGCTGCGTCGCGGTCGAGGTGAAGGCGGAACCGATCTTGCCGACAAGCTTGCCCTGGGCCCACAGTCCACCGGTCTGGTCCCAGAAATTGCGCATCTGCGAGGCAACCGTTCCGAAACGCGTGCCGGCGCCAACGATGATCGCATCATATTCGGCGAGCTCTTCCACCGTCGCAATCGGAGCTTCCTGGTCGAGCTTGTAGTGCGACGCCTTCGCAACCTCTTCGGGCACCAGTTCCGGTACGCGCTTGATGGTCACATCGGCGCCGGCGCCGCGTGCGCCTTCGGCAACAGCCTTGGCCATGGTCTCGATGTGCCCGTAAGCCGAATAATACAGAACCAGTACCTTTGCCATCTCTGATCTCCTTGGTGACGCCCATGCGGGTCAACTCTCCTCCACCTAAGCTGTTCCCCGGGCCGGATCAGCCCCGCCGGCAGTCGACGCAGTGTTCGCAAAACAGAGACGACGCTTGTCCGTATGCGGGCTAAAGCTGAACAGCAGCCGAAACCGCTTTCTGGCGAGCGGGGTCTGTCGTAGAAACGCTGCATATTCTCGGAGGCCCGCAATCACATGTCTTCTCCATCTGTCGTAACCGCTGCCATGCTCGCCATCGGCGACGAACTCCTGTCGGGGCGCACCAAGGACAAGAACATCGGCCATCTGGCAGATGTTCTGACCGTCGCAGGGATCGACCTGAAGGAAGTGCGAATTGTCGCCGACGAGGAGGACGCGATCGTTGAAGCGCTCAATGCGCTCCGGCAGCGCTACGACTACGTGTTCACCTCCGGGGGCATCGGCCCCACCCACGATGACATCACCGCTGATGCGGTCTCCAGCGCTTTCGGACTGCCATGCGTGCACGATGCTGAAGCGATGCGCCTTCTCGGAGCTATGTACGCCCGGCGGGAGATGGAGTTCACCGAGGCGCGCCAGCGAATGGCGCGCATGCCGCAGGGCGCGCGGCATATCCCTAACCCGGTTTCCACGGCCCCCGGGTTCATTGTCGAGAACGTCTATGTCATGGCGGGCGTGCCGCAGGTGTTTCAGGCCATGGTGGACAACATACTGCCCGAACTCAGAACCGGATCGCGGATGCTTTCGCGGGCACTGCCCTGCCCCTTCGGCGAGGGGGATATCGGCACGCCGCTCACCCGGATCCAGAAGGAACACCCGGCGACCAGCATCGGCTCCTATCCGAAATACGACGGGATACGTTTCTCTACGGAGATCGTCGTGCGCGCCCGCAACGAAAGCGAGCTTGAGGCTGCAGCACAGGCGATCGAGGAGATGATCCGGTCGCTGCAGGCAAGCCGGCTGCCACCCGGCATTGGCACGGATGCCTGACCGCAATCGCGATGACGATTGACCGATATCAAGGAAAGCCACAGGTTAGGAACCGAGACTGGGTCGACATCCATCGCGCACACAAGGGGGAAACCATGACCTACAAGACGATCCTCGCCGTACTCGACACGCCCGACCACGCGCAGCAGATCACCGACTACGCACTGGCACTCGCCAGCCGCTTCGATGCCCATGTGCTTGGGGTGCATGCCGAAACGCTCGCGGCAGTGCCGCTGATCGCGCCGATGGAAATTCCGGATCCGGCAGCGATCGAAGCCCTGCAGGAGGCAGCACGGCGGGAGACGAAAGAGGTGGAAGCCATCTTCCGCGAACGCGTGGCACGAGATGGCCGCTCGGCGGACTGGCGCAGCTTCGTTTCATCCTCCGGCTACGCTGCCGCCGCCGTGATGGAGACGGTTCGCGCCGCTGACCTTATCGTCGCGAGCCAGGGTGATCCGAATCATGAGAACCGCTCGGAGTTGGAGAATCTTCTGTTCGACAGCGGACGTCCGGTCCTGCTTGTGCCCTATGTCATGAAGGCGCCGCGCGATATCCGACGCGTCATGATCGCCTGGAACGGCTCGCGCGAAGCCGCACGGGCGGCCTTCGATGCCCTTCCTTTCCTGAAGACGGCCGAGAGCGTCGAAATCTTCTGCCTCGATGCGCCCGAGCGCCCGAACCAGTCGAAGGAATTCGCCGGCGTCGAGCTTGCAGCTGCCCTGGCTCGCCATGGCGTCAACGTCACGCTCACGACGCAGGAAAGCGGCGGCATTTCCGCCGCCGCGGCGATTGAGAACCGGCTCGCCGACAAAAGCGTCGACCTCTTGGTGATGGGCGCCTATGGCACGTCCCGCTGGTGGGAGATGCTGTTCGGTGGCGTGACCCGCAGCCTGCTGGAATCGATGACAGCTCTCTCCTTGATGTCTCGATAGGGGAACGCCCTGGAGCGCTTCCTGAGCCGCCGCAATCGACGGCTCAGTTCCGCAGGATCCCGGCCTCCTCTGCGGCCTTGATGAAGGCGGCCTCTGCCTCGGCGGGGTCACCTTCGCCCTCCAGTGCCTGCATGCAGCGCTTGCGCGCCACCGCAAACCATTTGCCGTTTTTGGTCGGCCAGCAGGTCGAGAGACATTCGAACGCTTCCCGGCTGTTGCTCACGCACCGGAAGTGATCCTGGCTGTCGATCATCAATTCCACGCTGCGGTCCCAAAGGTCGACAGGCATTCTCGGCTTTCCTTGTTCTACAACCATCAAAATCGCCCGGGAGCGGTGCCCCCGGGTTAATTTCGATCTTCTCCTATCGTTCCAGTTCGGAGCGAATTTCGTCGATCTTGCCGTCGGCACTTCCGACACCGAGAACGGCCTTGGCTTCCTCCAGCATTTCATCGGTCACTGGATCGTCCGTGAACGCGCTCAGGGCATCTCGCAATGCCTCGTCACCGAGGATCGCATCCGTTTCCGAAGGGGAGACGCCATTGTCGATCTCAAACTGGGCATAATCCATGGCGTAGGCCGATACGGCCTCCATGCGCGGATCATTGCTGTTGAGATAGGCGTGGTAGTTCCGGTTCAGGGAGTTCAGCCCCTTGAGTTCGGAGCGGCTGACGGATGCCTCCTCTCCACGTTTGTCTGCACGCCGGGAAGCGCCTTTTTCGCTTTGGCCCGGCGCGAGGTCGCGCGCGCTTGCCTTGCCGGCGTCGCTACGGTCGGAGCTCCGGCCGGCGCCCTGGCCATGACCGCCGCC
Source organism: Pseudorhizobium flavum (assembly GCF_902502825.2). Next base: position 1,567,068 of record NZ_LR723670.1, on the reverse strand, counting down.
GTTGCCATTGCCACCGCCGTTGCCATTGCCACCGCCGTTACCGCCACCATTGCCACCGCCGTTCCCGCCGCCGCCGCCATTGCCGCCGCCATCACCGCCTTTCGCCCAGACGGTATCCGTAAAGCCCGGCAAGTGGCTGCCGACGGCAACCGAAGACAGGAAGACGACAGCCAGTGCTGCAGATTTCGTGAACGATCGGATGATCATGTTTATTCTCCTTTCGACCTTTCACCCCCGCGCTGAGCTTGTGTAGCAAGGGCCGAAAATCGAGAGCCGTCGGACCGATGCCCGAGCGCATCGGCCAAAGGTCCAACGACGCTTGCCCGCTGGCACTCCCTAAAGGCCAGGTGCCTTCCAGCGCTCCAACGCTCAGCGAGAGACAGGCAGGCTGCTTCACCTGCCTGTTTGCGTCGCACCGTCTTGCCAGTGTGCCGGACTCGCGGCTATTAGCGACAGCCAACGCAGCTCTTGCTAATGGCAGCCACCATGTCTCTTCCTGAAAAAGCCTTCCCCGTCTCCTGGGACCAGTTCCATCGCGATGCCCGGGCGCTTGCCTGGCGCCTCGCCGGCCTCGGTCAGGAGTTTCACGCCATCGTCTGCATCACCCGCGGGGGCCTAGTGCCGGCGGCGATCATCTCGCGCGAACTGAACATCCGCCTGATCGAGACGGTTTGCATCGCCTCCTACCACGACTATACGAGCCAGGGAGAGATGAACCTGCTCAAGGGCATTACTGCCGAGCTAGCCACGAATGGCGGCGAAGGCGTGCTGGTCGTGGACGACCTGACCGACACGGGCAAGACCGCATCGGAAGTGCGCGAGATGCTGCCCAAGGCACATTTCGCCTGCGTCTACGCCAAGCCGAAGGGCGTTCCGACCGTCGACACCTTCATCACCGAGGTGAGCCAGGACACCTGGATCTACTTCCCCTGGGACCTGGGCTTCACCTACCAGGAACCGATCGCCAAAGGTCACAAGGGCTGAAGGAGAAGGCGCCTCTGCGCCCGCCTCCTCGCTCCGCAGCACCGAATTGACGTTGCTGTCAAGACGCGGCCCGTCGCTATTTTTCGCGGCGGGCTTTTCCACAAGCCGCGTCGCAACGCCCAATATATCTCAACTGCCTGATCTACCGGGTGTTGCGCCCGATAGTCCGCCAACGCGGCATCCCCTGCTCTTCCGGTGCGCCCGCCACTGGCTCCACAACCGTCTGAAATTCCAGCAGAAAATTTCTTCCCCGTTTTCCACAGCACCAGACACAATATCTTGTGGTTAAGAAACCGTGTCGAACTATGCCTTGACGAATCTCCCGGCTCGCGGGAAATTGGCCAGGTGTTGCGGCGGCAACCGGCCACGGACTTCCGAGCGCCGGTTCCTTCATCGAGTTTTTAGGCGGAACGACAACGGCAGACCCTGCTATGAGGGGCGGTCTGGCGGAGGGTTTTTTCGCGCGCCTCGAGGCTTGCCGAAACATCCGATGGGGACTGGTGAAAACCACCTGTTAGTACTATATTTAGTATTGCAGCCCACCCTCATCACAATATACAGGTCGGTATCCCAGTGATTCACCTGGATGATGAAGTTTCCCCGGCTGCCCATGATGGCGAGCAGCTGGACCGAATATCCGTGCCCTGACGGGCCAGCAGACGAGGGACAAAGGCAATGCGCATCGAACGTCGTTTCACCACGCCCGAGACAGGCGCCTATGGCGGGATCGAATTCCGCAAGGCGGTCAGCGAGATCCGCAATCCGGACGGCTCGATCGTCTTCCGGCTCGCGGATATCGACGTGCCGGCGCAGTTCTCCCAGGTCGCGACCGACGTGCTTGCCCAGAAGTACTTCCGCAAGGCGGGCGTGCCGAAGATCCTCAAGAAGGTGGAAGAGAACGACGTCCCTTCGTTCCTCTGGCGGTCCGTCCCCGATCTCGACGCGCTGAAGGCCTTGCCTAAGGAAGAGCAATACGGTTCCGAAACCGATGCGCGCCAGGTCTTCTCCCGCCTTGCCGGTACCTGGACCTACTGGGGCTGGAAGGGCAAGTATTTCACCTCGGAAGAAGATGCGCTCGCCTTCCGCGACGAGCTTGCCTACATGCTCGCCACCCAGCGCGTCGCGCCGAATTCCCCGCAGTGGTTCAACACCGGCCTGCACTGGGCCTACGGCATCGACGGCCCCGGCCAGGGCCATTTCTATGTCGATCCCTTCACCGGCAAGCTGACGAAGTCAAAGTCGGCCTACGAGCATCCGCAACCGCATGCCTGCTTCATCCAGTCGGTCGAGGATGATCTCGTCAACGAGGGCGGCATCATGGATCTCTGGGTCCGCGAAGCGCGCCTCTTCAAGTATGGCTCCGGCACCGGCTCCAACTTCTCCTATCTGCGCGGCGAAGGCGAGAAGCTGTCGGGCGGCGGCAAATCGTCGGGCCTGATGAGCTTCCTCAAGATCGGTGACCGGGCTGCCGGCGCCATCAAGTCGGGCGGCACGACTCGTCGCGCGGCCAAGATGGTGGTGGTCGACATCGATCACCCGGATATCGAGGAATACATCAACTGGAAGGTCAAGGAAGAGCAGAAGGTCGCCGCCCTCGTCACCGGTTCCAAGATCGTAGCCAAGCACCTGAAGGCGATCATGAAGGCCTGCGTCAACTGCGAAGGCCCGGACGACGACTGCTTCGACCCCAACAAGAACCCGGCGCTGAAGCGCGAGATCCGCGCCGCCAAGCGCGACCAGGTTCCGGAAAACTACGTCAAGCGCGTCATCCAGTTTGCGCGCCAGGGCTACAAGGACCTCGAGTTCAAGACCTATGACACCGACTGGGATTCCGACGCCTACCTCACCGTTTCCGGCCAGAACTCCAACAATTCCGTCTCGCTGAAGGACGACTTCCTGCGCGCCGTGGAGAACGATGGCGAGTGGAAACTCACCGCCCGCAAGGACGGCCGCGTCATGAAGACGCTGAAGGCGCGCGACCTGTGGGAGCAGATCTCCTACGCCGCTTGGGCTTCCGCCGATCCGGGCCTGCACTTCAACACGACGATGAACGACTGGCACACCTGCCCGGCCGCCGGCCCGATCCGCGCGTCGAACCCGTGCTCGGAATACATGTTCCTCGACGACACGGCCTGCAACCTCGCCTCGCTGAACCTGTTGCAGTTCAAGGACGCGACGACGAAGCGCATCGACATCGCCGATTACGAGCATGCGGTGCGCCTGTGGACCGTTGTGCTGGAAGTCTCGGTCATGATGGCGCAGTTCCCGTCGCGCCAGATCGCCGAACTCTCCTACGAATACCGCACGCTCGGCCTCGGCTATGCCAATATCGGTGGCCTGCTGATGTCCTCGGGCATCCCCTATGACTCCACCGAAGGCCGCGCCATCGCCGGCTCGCTGACCGCCATCATGACCGGCGTCGCCTATGCGACCTCGGCAGAGATCGCCTCGGAACTCGGCCCCTTCCCGGGCTTTGCGCCGAACCGCGAGAACATGCTGCGCGTCATCCGTAACCACCGCCGCGCCGCCCATGGCGAGACCACCGGCTATGAAGGCCTGTCGGTCAACCCGGTCGCACTCGTCCACTCCGACAATCCGGACCAGGACCTCGTCGCCCATGCCCGCGCCGCCTGGGACAAGGCGCTGGAACTCGGCGAGAAGCACGGCTACCGCAACGCCCAGACGACCGTGATCGCGCCGACCGGCACGATCGGCCTCGTCATGGACTGCGACACGACCGGCATCGAGCCCGACTTCGCGCTGGTGAAGTTCAAGAAGCTCGCCGGCGGCGGCTACTTCAAGATCATCAACGGCGCCGTTCCGGAAGCGCTGCGCACGCTCGGCTACTCGGAATCGCAGATCGCCGAGATCGAGGCCTATGCGGTTGGCCACGGCAACCTCAACCAGGCGCCCGGCATCAATCCCGGCTCGCTGAAGGCCAAGGGCTTCACCGACGAGAAGATCGAGGCCGTCAATGGCGCGCTGAAGTCGGCCTTCGATATCAAGTTCGTCTTCAACCAGTGGACGCTCGGCGCCGACTTCCTGAAGGAGACGCTGAAGGTCTCCGACGAGCAGCTCGCCGACATGAGCTTCAACCTCCTGGAGCACATCGGCTTCTCGAAGAAGGAGATCGAGGCCGCCAACATCCATGTCTGCGGTGCGATGACGCTGGAAGGCGCGCCCTTCCTGAAGGCCGAGCACCTGCCGGTCTTTGATTGCGCCAATCCCTGCGGCAAGATCGGCAAGCGCTATCTCTCGGTCGAAAGCCATATCCGCATGATGGCGGCCGCCCAGCCCTTCATCTCGGGCGCCATCTCCAAGACGATCAACATGCCGAACGAGGCGACCGTCGAGGATTGCGGTCAAGCCTACATGCTCTCCTGGAAGCTGGCGCTGAAGGCCAATGCGCTCTACCGCGATGGCTCCAAGCTCTCCCAGCCGCTCAACGCCTCGCTGATCGACGAGGATGACGCCGAGGAAGCGATCGAGGACCTGATCCAGCAACCGGTCGCCGCCCAGGCGGTGACGGTCACCGAGAAGATCGTCGAGCGCGTCATCGAGCGGGTCACCCGCGAGCGTGAAAAGCTGCCGAACCGCCGCCAGGGCTATACCCAGAAGGCCAATGTCGGCGGCCACAAGGTCTATCTACGCACCGGCGAATTCGGCGACGGCCGCCTCGGCGAGATCTTCATCGACATGCACAAGGAAGGTGCCGCCTTCCGCGCGATGATGAACAACTTCGCCATCGCCATCTCGCTCGGCCTGCAATACGGCGTGCCGCTGGAGGAATATGTGGAGGCCTTCACCTTCACCAAGTTCGAGCCGGCCGGCATCGTCACCGGAAACGACGCGATCAAGAACGCCACGTCGATCCTTGACTACGTATTCCGCGAACTCGCCGTCTCCTACCTCAACCGCCATGACCTCGCGCATGTGGATACTTCGGACTTCTCCAACACCGCGCTTGGCAAGGGCATCCAGGAAGGCAAAACCAACCTGATCTCCACCGGCTGGACGCGCGGCCACAAACCGACGCTCATCCAGGGTGGCCAGTCGGGCTCGTCGGAAGCCAAGGGATCGGCCACCGCCGCCCCTGCCAAGGCCTCCACCGGCGGCAATGTGACGGCATTCGCCGGCTCCGCCGCCCGCAAGCTGGAACCAGCCATCGCCGCCTCCACCTCCGAAATCGTCGCCTTCAAGCGCGACTACGAGGAACGCGCCAAGGAACTGGCCGAGGAGATCGCCGAGGAGGTTCTGGACGAGCTTGCGACCGAAGAGCAGCAGGCCTCCACCGCCCTCTTCTCCGACAAGGCCGCCGCCGACGCCGCCGCTGCCAAGACGGAAGCCAAGAAGGTGGAAAACGAACGCCGCATGCGCTCGATCGCCCAAGGCTACACCGGCAACATGTGCTCCGAGTGCCAGAATTTCACGATGGTGCGGAACGGCACGTGTGAGAAGTGCGATACGTGTGGTGCGACCAGCGGGTGCTCTTGAGTGGAGGCCTAATTAGTAATAATTGCGGCCCGGGCAGCCCCGGGCCGCAACTGCAGGGGGGAACAAAGTAGAAACGGAGCGATCAACACTGGAGCGTTTGAAATGGATTTTCGTGCATACCTTCGTGCTGAACGACTGTTCACTGAGACGCCCTATGAGCAGATTGGGCTCCTCCCAAAAGAACGTGTGACGGCGGTCCCTAGTGAAGTTGTCTTTGACAACTTCTACCGAAGTCAAAAGGAGCGGATATACTGCCATATTTGCGGTGGCCATCGCCATCTCAACGGCATTACAGGGCTTGTCGACGGTGACAAACGGATGCTTTTTGGTAGCTCCTGCGCCAAAGAGTTTTTCGGCGCCGAAACAGCTAGGCTATGCGCAGGCGAGTTCAAGCAGCGCACCCGACGCGCACATAACCGCTACGTCATCCAAGCGATTGCCAATTCGATAGAGCCTATCGAAGGATGGCTTAAAAGCTACCGACCTTTACTTACTCATATAGAGTCGGCTTGGGTTGAGATGCATCTAAAACACGAGAAACCTGTAGCGCACCTTCTGACCCACCTCGCCCGAAACAACGGCCGTCTCGTAGAGACCTCTCACGTTGCTGTGGGCGGAAATGCAAAGCAGTTGGAACGCATTGAGCAACATTCAATTGTTACGCACGTCTCCCCAAGCAGCGCTATTCCATATCTGAAACAGATAATTCAGCGAGTTACTCTCGTAGAAGCGTTTGTCTATGCCGTACAGTCAGTGAGGACAGAGCCAACCGACCAGATGTTCGCAAATCTCGCTGCTAAGCACCAGAAGACTTTGGAGGCTGCGGAGGTTGTGGATGCTTGCATCGCGTTCACTCGCGATTTCTTTCAGCCAAGCAAACTGAGCCTATTGGCTTCCTGGATGGAGAAAGAGCGCGAGAAACGTCTCAGCCATTTGGTCGAGGTGAAGCCCCAGAACCTGGAGCCACATCTGCGAAGGATTATGGGCTCTGGGATTGAACAGCCGAGCCAATCGCTGTCTGAAGCAATCATGTCGACTGACATCAGTGAGAGATTGCTCTCTCGAGACCGCAATAAAGAGATCAAAGAGATTGCAGTGATATAGAGCTTCTTGCCGACGTAAGCCCTCCCTCTCCCCTTGTGGGAGAGGTTACAAGATCACGATCTTAGCGCAGCTAAGTCGTAGATCTTGTTGGTGAGGGGGTCGAACGGCGAGATCAACAACAGCCCCCTCACCAAGTTCGCCTCGCCAATCGGCTGCGCCTTTTGGGGCGAACTATCCTCTCCCACAAGGGGAGAGGACAGCGCCTCATTCGCCGCCATCCCGGAGTTCCGCCAGGATCCGCAGGCACACCACGTTGATGTTCTCCTCCACCTCCTCGTTCCAGAAACGCAGCACTTGAAACCCCTGGGACCGGAAGAAGGCGTCGCGTACTCCGTCAGCCCGGCTCTCCGCATGCTGCCAGCCATCCACCTCAACAATAAGCCGGCGCTCGAAGCAGTCGAAGTCGAGGATGAAGTGCGCGAGCGGCACCTGCCTGCGGAACTTGGCGCCCGCGAGCCGCCGGTCGCGCAGCGCCTCCCACAGCATGTCCTCCGCTCGCGTCGGATCCCTCCGCATGCCGCGGGCACGGTCCCGGTTGATCGGCGGCGGCTGGTGGCGCATCGGGTCGCTCCTGCGCCGGAGCCTAGCATGATCCCCTCACCGGAAAATCTTGCACTTACCCCTTCGGGCTAAGCTGCCGATTTTTCGTCCTCTCCCACAAGGGGAGAGAAGACGGGCCGCACCCTCAAAGCCCCCCCTCTCCCGCCTCTCTCCTTCGTCATCCTCGGGCTTGACCCGAGGATCCAAAACCAAGCATTTTCATTGCAGGAATGGGCCTTTCCAACCCACCTGCACGGGTAACCATCTGATTTGGTTGCCTGTGCCTGGATCCTCGGGTCAAGCCCGAGGATGACGAAAGAAAAAACTCAATCCCCGCTCATCCCCGCCCCCAAACCCATGCCTACACTTCCCCCGTCCCGCCGCGGATACACCAGGAGGCGTCCTGGCGAGGCGGGGCCGGCGCTGGTGGTGAAGGGACGACGTGAACCTTCACCATCGGGGTCCGCGGAAAATGGTCTCCCTCCGGCGACACGGGGGAAGCAGATGGTTTCGGACCGGCCACCTGCTTCTGATGCCCGAAAGAGCGCGCCGGGCGTGCCTGTGCGGCACACAGGGGGGTCGATGAGGATGGTGTCGCCGGACCTTCAAGTCCGACGAGATGCCGGGGCAAGGAGCCTCGGAACCCGGGAAACCGGCGGTCAAACACCTCCCCATTCGACCCTTGCAGAGAGACCGGAGTCGCGGGCACAAACCGCCGAACGGGGTGCTGAGAGGTGCCACATAAACTAACTTTACGAGGCAGCTTTCAGCGCCCCGTCCGATTGAAAATTTGAAGAACGCCAAGGGGGAAGTGTGTCTTCTCGTCCTCCTCGGGCGAACGGGGTGAGACCCGAGGACAAGGGAGACATTTGCTTGCTGAAAGTCCGTCGATCACCGCAACTTCGTCGTCGCCACCAGCAATGCCGCCGTGAGCGCAATCGCGAGGCTTACCCCCTCGAGCAATGGCGGCAGCGTGAAGACGAGCGGCAGGATGAGCATCACCGCGGCAAAACCGGCATCGACGGCAAGATGAGCCGGCATGGAGAGCAGCGGCTTCCAGCCGAGTTCATAGTCAGTCGCCAGCGCATAGGCGATCGCAAGGAGGCCGAGCAGCAGGTAGGCAACAAAGCCGGCACCGGTCGCGCCCGTCGCGAAGGCCAGGAGTATCATGCCGGCGCCGACGAGATAGTCCGCGATCCCATGTACCAGCGTGGGGACAAAGCGCATCGGCAGGCTCCCGAATTTCATCTCATCCCAACATGGCGAGAGGTCCGGAGTTCCCACCGCATAGGCGCCGGCGTCTCGCCCTGCTCTACCTGCGGCTGCACCGGGTTGGTGGAAATACAGCTTGCATACGCATACCTTCTTCGATGCAACCATAGGAGGAATGGATGGCGTACCGGAAGCGCAATGGGAAGGATACATGGCACTGGTGCAGCAACTGCAGCAACTGGCCAACATCGGACTACGAGGAAAGGCCGACGAAACCGCCGAGCGGAGAGCTTTGCAACGAATGCAAGTCGAAGGATGCCGCCGGCACCTGCAGGAAGTGAGGAATGCGCCCTACCCTCGAAAGGTAGGGCGCGTTTTTTGGGATCAGAACTTGTAGTTCACGCCGGCCTTGATCGCGTGGTCGCTCAGGTTGGTCTCGTTGGTCGAGGTGCCGTTGAAGCTGCGGACGTCGCCCGTGCGAGTGTAGTTGTACTCGACACGGCCGGAGATCTGGTCGTTGAACTTCTGCTCGACGCCTGCGCCCACCAGCCAGCCCGGCTTCCAGCCATCGGGGCCTTCCGCCGTGGACGTGTCGCGCAGGCTGGTCATGGCTGCGCCGGCGGTACCGTAGATGAGCGTGTCGCCAAGCGGCGCGCCAACCTTGGCCTTTGCGGCAAGGCGGTAACGCTCCTTGAGCTCGCCACCGGGAACGTCGACTTCGGTATCGCCCATGTGGGAGAGCTCCAGTTCGCCGCCGACCACGGCGCCGCCCATTTCGGCATTGTAGCCGCCCTGGATGCCGCCCATGAATTCACTATCGCCGGAGAAGGGGCGGAGGCTATCAGAGCTCGTGCCGATATGCCCGCCGACATAGGCGCCGGTCCAGCCGCCGGACGATGCGATAGGCTCGCTGTAGGAAGGCGTCGGATCCGAATAGGTGAGGTCCGCGGCCAGGGCGGGGCTTGTGGCGAATGCGGCGAAAAGCGCCAGCGCATAGGACTTTCTGGTCATGATCTACTCCATACACAGCCCGCGTGTTAACACGATGCGGGCGTTACTCAGGTTACACACTGCGGCGGACGCGGCCGCCTCACAGCCCCGTCAGGCTGCGCCGCCGGCAGGTTCACACTGATTTTCATGAATTCTTAAACGGTCTATTAATGTCGCGCGCCCGGCAGGCGTTGTCGCGATCAACAACTGTAACAAGACCGAGAGCGCGCCCGACGTTGCGTTCGGCGCGTCTGGAGCCGCTACTGCAGGAAGCGCGGCACCGGCGCTGCAGTCTCCACGGAAAGGCCGTTGACGTGATCGGGAGCAGCCGCTGCCTGGCCGCCATCGAGCCCGGTCGCGACGACAGAAACCCGGAACTTGCCGTCGAGCTCGCGGTCGAAGATCGCGCCGACGACGATGTCGGCATCGTCCATCACCTCGTCGCGGATGCGGCTTGCGGCCTCGTCCACCTCGAATAGGGTCATGTCGGAGCCGCCGGAAATCGAGATGAGCACGCCCTTGGCGCCCTTCATGGAGATCTCGTCGAGCAGCGGGTTGGCAATCGCCGCCTCGGCGGCGACGAGCGCGCGGCCGTCGCCGGAGGCTTCGCCGGTTCCCATCATCGCCCGGCCCATGCCCTTCATCACCGACTTCACGTCGGCGAAGTCGAGGTTGATCAGGCCCTCCTTGACGATCAGATCGGTGATGCAGCCGACGCCGGAGAAGAGCACGCGGTCGGCGGTCATGAAGGCGTCCGCGAAGGTGGTCTTGGCGTCGGCGATGCGGAAGAGGTTCTGGTTGGGGATGACGATCACTGTATCGGCGGCACGGCGCAGTTCCTCGATGCCGGCCTCTGCCGTCTTCATGCGGCGGTTGCCCTCGAAGGTGAAGGGCTTGGTCACCACACCGACGGTGAGGATGCCGGCATTGCGGGCCGCTTGGGCAATGACCGGTGCCGCGCCGGTGCCAGTCCCGCCGCCCATGCCGGCCGTCACGAAGCACATGTGGCAGCCAGACAGATGGTCCATGATTTCGTCGATCGACTCCTCGGCAGCGGCGCGGCCGATCTCGGGCAGCGAACCGGCACCCAGCCCCTCGGTGACGGCGGTGCCGAGTTGAATGCGGCGTGTCGCCTTCGATGTCGCGAGAACCTGCGCATCGGTATTGGCCGCGATGAACTCGACGCCCTCGAGTTCCTCGACGATCATGTTGTTGATGGCGTTGCCGCCGCCGCCGCCAACACCGATCACTGCGATCTTGGGCCGCATTTCGGTGATGGTCTGTTTCTTGTCTTCCGGCATGGACTGTCCCTTTGCGCCATAATTCCTGGTCGGCACCACCACCCGGAGCACCGAATCGATATGCAGACTAAGACTGCAACAAGGCAGAGGGTGGGCAAAAGGACAAGAGATCGCCCAGTTCCACAGGATCCGCCTCGGAAGGGTCAGGAACAAAAAAAAGACCCTGCCTTGGGAGAGGCAGGGTCAGGACTGGAGGTCATTATCGTTCTTGTGGTGGCGGCAGGGGAAACGCCACCTCATATTGTCAGTAGGTCCGGGCTTCGCGCTCCTCCTCACGCTGGCGCCAGTAGCGAAGGCGCATGCGCGGAGCGATCCGCTTCGCGATGAACGGCGCCACCACGAAGGAGAACACGATCCAGGCTGGCAGGAGGAACTTCATATATTCCGCCAGTGCGGGGATCGACAGAATGGCGATGGCACCGAAACCGAAAACCACCGCATTGACCATCATCGATGCGATGACGGTAAGATAGGTACTGGTCCTGATCGGTTCCATGGTCGGCCTCTTGAAGTCGTTCGACTGGAAAACCCGCGAAACGCAATAGGGTTCCACTTTTCCTTAACCGGGTCCGCTATAGGCTGCCGAAAATCCAGTGGCATATCCGAGGCAGACGTGGCAGCACCCTCCTTTCGTTTCAAGCATTTCGACCTGAAGGGGCAACGCGGCGGGACGGTGATCGAGGTCACCCTCAGCGCCGTCAACAACGTGCGGCTGATGACAGCCGGCAATTTCCAGCGCTTCAAGGAACTGCTGGATTTCAAGTATGTCGGCGGCGTAGCCAAGAAGTCACCTATCCGCCTCGTGATACCCGAGGACGGTCATTGGCACCTGATCGTCGACTTGGAAGGCCATCACGGTCTTGCGGAAAGTTCCGTCAAGCTGACGCCGCCGGCAGCGGCCGCGACGCGCAAGGCCTCCTAGGGCTCGCCTCGCTCCTTGCGAAGCTTCGCCCACCAGTCCAGCCGCTTGCGGATTTCGCGCTCGAAGCCACGCTCCGGCGGGTCGTAATAGACCTGCCTGCCCATCTTCTCCGGAAAGTAGTTCTGTCCCGAGAAGGCGTCCGGCTCGTCATGGTCGTAGCGATACCCCTGCCCGTAACCCTCGCCCTTCATCAGCTTGGTCGGTGCGTTGAGGATGTGCTTCGGCGGCAGCAGCGAACCATTTTCCTTCGCCGCCCGCATCGCGGCCTTGAAGGCAGTATAGACGCCGTTCGACTTGGGCGCCGTGGCGAGGTAGACGCAGGCCTCCGCCAGCGCCAGCTCGCCCTCGGGTGAACCCAGATAGTCATACGCATCCTTGGCCGCATTGCAGATCACCAGCGCCTGCGGATCGGCAAGGCCGATGTCCTCGACGGCCATGCGCACGAGGCGACGCCCGAGATAGAGCGGGTCCTCGCCGGCATCGAACATGCGCGCCAGATAGTAGAGCGCGGCATCAGGGTCGGAGCCGCGGACGGACTTATGCAGCGCGGAGATCAGGTTGTAATGGCCGTCCTGCCCCTTGTCGTAGACGGGGGCGCGCCGCTGGACGATCCGGGTCAGGCCTTCGGTGTCGAACACCTCGTCTGCCCGCGCTGCGCGCCAGACCTCCTCGGCGAGCGTCAGCACCGCCCGACCGTCACCATCCGCCATGCGCAGCAGGCTGGCCCGGGCGTCGGGATCAAGCGGCAGCGGCTTTCCCTCCGCCTGCTCGGCCCGCTTCAGCAGTTCCTCGAGGCTCTCCTCGTCATGCGGCTGGAAAGTCAGGACACGGGCACGGGAGAGAAGCGCCGCATTGAGCTCGAAACTCGGGTTTTCGGTCGTGGCGCCGACGAGGATGATGGTGCCGTCTTCCATGACGGGAAGAAAGCTGTCCTGCTGGGCGCGGTTGAAGCGATGGATCTCGTCGACGAAGAGCAGCGTCTGGCGGCCTTCCATGCGTCGCATGCGTGCCGCTTCGAATACCTTCTTCAGGTCGGCCACGCCGGAGAAGATGGCCGAGATCTGTTCGAAGGCGAGCCCCGCCTCCCCCGACAGCAGCCGTGCGACCGTCGTCTTGCCGGTCCCGGGTGGGCCCCAGAAGATCATCGAGCCGAGCGAACCGGAGGATATCATCCGCCGCAACACGCCATCCTCACCGGTCAGGTGCTTCTGCCCGGTGACTTCCCCCAGAGACTTCGGCCGCAGGCGATCGGCAAGCGGCCGGCGTCTTGCGACCTCCTCCGGAACCTGCGGCGCGAAGAGGTCACCACTCATCGGAAGAACTGCCGTATCCGCTGGCCGTCCCGCTCGATCTCGACACGCCAGAAACCCGGATCGTCATCGAGCATGTCTTCCATGGCGCGGGTCGAAGGCACGGCAACGCCGTTCAGCGATACCACAATGTCACGCGGACGGAAGCCGAGGCGGCTGCCCGGCGAGCCGCGGGCGACATCGACCACCACGACCCCGGTCTTCTCCGCCTCTATTCGCAGTTCCTGTGCCAGCCGCGGAGAGAGATTGGCAACACGCAGACCGGCAAACGGATTGCGGCCCTCCAGCAGCCGTTCGTCACGGGCAGGTGTTTCCGGTGCTGTATTGAGGGCGATGGAGATCTCGCGAACCCCGTTCGAGCGAACCGTCAGCGCAACTTCCTTGCCGAGCCCCGCGGTTGTCAGGCGGTAACCGAGCGCATCCGGGTGCTCGACTTCGATCCCGTTGACGGCGGTCACCACTTCGCCCGGCTTCAGCCCCGCCTTGTCGGCCGGACCGCCTTCCACCACTCCGACGACCAGCGCACCACGCGCCGCTTCCAGGCCAAGCGCCTCGGCGACGTCGGATGTCACCGGCTCGAAGCGCGCGCCGATATAGGGCCGCTCGAATGCTTCATCGCCCTTTTCGGCGGCGGCGAGGAAAACCTTGACCAGGTTGGCGGGGATCGCGAAGCCGATACCGTTCGAGCCGCCGCCGCGCGAGAAGATGGCGGTGTTGATGCCGATCAACTCGCCGTTCATGTTCATCAGCGCGCCACCCGAGTTACCGGGATTGATAGACGCATCGGTCTGGATGAAGAAGCCGAAATCTCCGGGCGTGACCTGGTTGCGCGCGAGGGCGGAAACGATGCCGCTCGTCACGGTCTGCCCGACGCCGAAGGGATTGCCAATCGCAAGCACCAGGTCGCCGACCTCAACCGCATCGGAATCGCCGATCGGCAGGACGGGAAAATCGTCGCGCCCGCTCACCTTCAGCACCGCGAGATCGAGGCTTTCATCCTTGAGCAGCACTTCGGACGCAAACTCGCGGCCGTCGGCGAGCGCGATCCGAATATCATCAGCGCCCTGGATGACGTGATGATTGGTCACGACGAGCCCATTGTTCGATACGATGACCCCGGAGCCAAGCGACGATTGCTTCTCCGTGCGGTTTGGCATGCGCTGGCCGAAGAACTGCTCGAAGAGGGGATCGCCGGCGAAGGGGTTCAGCCGCTGGACGACGCGCTCGGCGTAGACATTCACCACAGCTCCGGCTGTCTGCTTGACCAGAGGCGCGAAGGACAGCTGGATATCAGACTGGCTTTTCGGCACCGCCTTCTCTGCCTGCGCATGGGCCGCGACGGGTTGAAGGAGCAGAAAGGCGGCAAGACAGGCCGACAGGCCCATTCGAATGGTCAGCATGTGATTCCTCGCTTCGAATTATCGTCCCGATTTGTAGCGCCGCAGGCTAGAAAGGAAAGGTGGCTGAACGAGGATAGGCGCGGCCGGCACGATGTCTGCGCCGCGAGGTGAAGAGCCTGATGTGGGGCGCCGTCTGCCGCCTTGCGACTAGCCTGAGAAGGAGAATGCGGCGACTGCTGCGGCCAGCAATCCCCCCACACCGACGAAGGCGAGACTGCGTCGGCGGTCTTGGCGGGAAGACGCCCCGCCGGAATAATCGAAGCGCTCGTAGACCACGTTCTTCATCGGCAGACCGAGGTCGAGCAGCGTGTCGGAGACAGCGGAAACCATCCCGCCCGGACCGCACATCAGCGCGACGCAGCCTTTCGGGTCAAGCCCCTCGAGGAGTTCTCCAAGGCGGGCATGATCCAGGCGGCCGACCGCCCCATCCCAGTCAGCTGGGCGTTCTTCGCTGATCAGCAGCGTCTTCAGGTCCAGTACGGCACCGGCAGCTTCGATCTCGTCGACACAGGCGAAGTTGGCCGGTGTCCCGACGGCATAGGCGACGCGCACCGGCCGTCTGTCGCGGCGCGCCACCATGTCGCGCAGGATGCCGACGATCGGCGCGATCCCAACCCCACCGGCAACCAGCAGGACCGCATCTCCGGGATGAGCCTCCAGCGCAAACTCACCGTACGGACCGTCGATACCGATGGGGGTGCCGGGCTTCAGGCTGCCGATCTGGCGTGTGAAGTCGCCGACCTCCTTGATGATCAGGCTAATGCCCGGGCGGCTCGGACTATCGGCGATGGAGAAGGGATGATCGAGTAATGGGAATCGCCTGTCGCCCTCCGTCATCCAGACGAATTGGCCAGCGTGATAAGCAAGTTGCGGCGTTCCCGGGTCAGGCTGGATATCCAGCTCCCAAAGGCGGTGGGCGCGGCGGGTCACCGCCTTGAGGCGCCAGGGATTGCGGTGCAGTTTCAGCCAACGATAGCCGTAGAGGGTCGCAAGCACGATGACGATCACGCAAGCTACCCCTAGCCAGAAGCCCCCAACCGGCCCCGTGGCGGCGAAGCGCCCGGTACTCATTGCATGGTGCAGCCCTCCACCGATCGCTATCGCGCCGAGAACCAGATGCGTGCCCCTCCACAGCTCGTAGCGCCATGGAAGACGATTGCGCAACGCAGACGACAGGACAAGCATCACGAGCGCAACCCAGGCGACCACACCGCTCCGGTAATGGGGCAGGCTCAGATAGGCGATGAGACGTTCCCGGCCGAGATCCGGGTCGTCGAACAGGGTCGGCGCGACATAGGCGATCGGGTGGAGAACGACCGCGATCAGGATCCACCAGGCGGCCATCTTGTGAAAGGCCATGATCTTGTCGATGCCCATCCGGCCGGAGACGACCTCGAACCGCCCGGAGGTGACGAACTGTACCGCCATCGCAGCGAGGGCGGCCATGCCGAGCGCCGCCGCCAGCCTCTCCACCGAATCGGATGGTGCCATCTTTGCCGTCAGCGACAGAGCGAGCGGCGTGGCACAAAGGCCGAGATAGAGGGCAGCAAGAACGCTCGCCGGCAGACGGGGAAGCCTTTGCGTGGACGAATGCGTCGCAGAAGGCATGGCTGGCGATACGGTGTCTGTCATCGGTTCCTCCTTCCGGCTCTTGTAGCAGCCGCCTACGCTGCGGAATTGATCTCGGTCATATGCAGGCAGGGGATGCTGGTCCACTGTGCTAGCATCGCCACGACCTGCTACCGAGGAGGATCCCATGACGCCGCGAAGACTGGCGCAACTGTTCACTGTTGTCTCTGGCCTAGCAACCCTTTTGGCTTTGCTGTTCGCCAGCGTTCCTGCGCGGGCGAACGAGGAGGCCCCGATCACACGACTGATCGAGGAATGGCTCTCGTCACCCCATGGCAACTATCACTCACGCTCCTTTACCTACTGGAACAAGGAGGGCGAGGTGCCGACGAACTGCGCCACCTGTCACTCGGAAACGGGCTTCCACGATTTCCTCGGCGTCGACGGCAGTGCCGCGGGCACAATCGACCGTGCGGGGGTGATCAACTCACCGATCGGCTGTGCCTCCTGTCACACCAGCCAGGCCCATGCGCTCGATTCCGTGCGGTTCCCCTCCGGCGTCGAGGTCACCGGGCTCGGCAACTCTGCCACCTGCACCGTCTGTCACCAGGGCCGTCAGTCCGGTGCAGCCGTGACCAAGGCGGTGGCGGAACTCGGGGAGGATGATGTCTCCGCCGATCTCACCTTCATCAATATCCACTATGCGGTTGCAGCCGCCACGATGCATGGCGCAGACACGGCGAGCGGCTATCACTATCCCGGAAAGACCTATGCCGGACGCTTCCAGCATGTACCGAGCGCCAACACCTGTGTCGCCTGTCACGACCCGCATACGACAAAGGTGGCGGAAGACAGCTGCATGAGCTGTCACCGCGGCGTCGGCAACACTCGCGACATCCGGACCCGGCATACAGACTTCGATGGCGATGGAAACATCCAGGAGGGTGTGCACGGCGAGATCGCCACCCTGCATGGAAAGCTCTACGAGGCGATCCAGACGTATGCCCAAGCGATCCTCTCCTCACCGATCGGCTATGCCAAAGGCAGGAACCCCTACTTCTTCAGGGACACGAACGGTGACGGCGAGATCAGCGACGACGAGGCGGTGCGCGACAACCAGTACAGGTCATGGACCCCTCGCCTGCTGAAAGCGGCCTACAACTACCAGGTCGTGAGCAAGGACCCCGCCGGTTATGTTCATAACCCCGCCTATCTGCTGCAGTTGCTGCACGACAGCCTGGAAAGCCTTTCATCAGCGGTCGAGGTCGACATGGCAGCCTTGCGCCGTCCGTGAGCTGTCACGAAAAGACCGCCTGCTTGACGCAGGCGGTCTTCAATGTTCGTCTTGGGAGTTGATGCTTATTCCGGCAGGATCCGGACAGCACCCTTGTCGGCGCTCGCGGCGAAGGCCGCATAGGCCTTCAGCGCCGTCGTGACGTTGCGCCGCCGCGGGGCGACCGGCGTCCAGCCAAGCTTGTCCTGCTCTCCCCGGCGATGCGCAAGTTCGGCATCGGAGACCGCCAAATTGATGGTGCGATTCGGAATGTCGATCTCGATCATGTCGCCTTCGCGGACCAGGCCGATCGCGCCGCCCTGGGCAGCCTCGGGCGAGCAGTGGCCGATCGACAGGCCGGACGTGCCGCCGGAAAAGCGGCCGTCGGTCACCAGGGCGCAGGCCTTGCCGAGGCCCTTCGACTTCAGGTAGCTCGTCGGATAGAGCATTTCCTGCATGCCCGGCCCACCCTTCGGACCTTCATAGCGGATGACGACGACGTCACCTGCCACCACCTCGTTGTTGAGGATCGCCTTGACGGAGGCATCCTGGCTCTCGAAGACGCGCGCGGGGCCGGTGAACTTGAGGATGGATTCATCCACGCCGGCCGTCTTCACGATGCAGCCGTTGAGCGCGATGTTTCCGTAAAGCACCGCCAGCCCGCCTTCCTCGGAGAAAGGTTTTTTCACGGAACGGATGACGCCATTGTCGCTATCGGTGTCCAGTTCATCCCAGCGAGAGGACTGGGAGAAGGCGACCTGCGTCGGGACCCCACCCGGTGCTGCCTTGAAGAAGTTGCGGACCGTCTCGCTGTTGGTGCGGGTGATATCCCAACGGTCGATCGCGTCGCCGAGCGTGGCTTCATGCACAGTGTAGCACTCGCGGTTGATGAGGCCGCCGCGTTCGAGTTCGCCAAGGATGCGCATGATGCCGCCGGCGCGATGGACGTCCTCCATGTGGACATCGCTCTTGGCGGGCGCAACCTTCGACAGGCACGGGACACGGCGCGACAGCCGGTCGATGTCGTCCATGGTGAAATCGACGCCGCCTTCATAGGCGGCTGCGAGGATGTGCAGCACCGTATTGGTGGAACCGCCCATGGCGATGTCGAGCGTCATGGCGTTCTCGAACGCTTCCTTGGTGGCGATGGAGCGCGGCAGAACGCTCTCGTCCTCCTGCTCGTAGTAGCGGCGGGCGAGATCGACGATCAGGTGCCCAGCCTCGACGAACAGGCGCTTGCGGTCGGAATGGGTGGCGAGCGTGGAGCCATTGCCCGGCAGCGAAAGGCCGAGCGCTTCGGTCAGGCAATTCATGGAGTTGGCCGTGAACATGCCCGAGCACGAGCCGCAGGTCGGACAGGCCGCCTGCTCGATCGCCTGGACATCCGCATCGGAGATCGAATCGTCTGCCGCGGCGACCATTGCATCAACGAGATCGAGCGCGACCGTCTTGCCCTGCAGAACGACCTTGCCCGCCTCCATCGGCCCGCCGGACACGAAGACGGCAGGGATGTTGAGCCGCATCGCGGCGTTCAGCATGCCGGGGGTGATCTTGTCGCAGTTGGAAATGCAGACCATGGCATCGGCGCAGTGGGCGTTCACCATGTATTCGACGGAGTCGGCGATGATCTCGCGCGACGGCAGCGAGTAGAGCATTCCGTCATGGCCCATGGCGATGCCGTCATCCACCGCGATGGTATTGAACTCCTTGGCAACCCCACCGGCCGCCTCGATCTCGCGGGCAACCAGCTGGCCAAGATCCTTGAGGTGCACGTGGCCGGGAACGAACTGCGTGAAGGAATTCACCACTGCGATGATCGGCTTGCCGAAATCGCCGTCCTTCATGCCGGTCGCGCGCCACAGGCCGCGCGCACCAGCCATGTTGCGGCCGTGGGTCGTGGTTCTGGAACGGTAGGCGGGCATGGGTTTTCTTCCTCGGTCTTGTTCTTGGAGAGCATCTGGCACGGGCGGCACCCGGCAGCTTTGCCATTTTCCTACTCCAACACCCGAATGGTGTCACTATCAGGGGAGCGGAAAACGGTACTCTGCGGTACGCCTCACGCGAATGTGCCTCTCGTTCTGTTGACTGATGCTGTGAAACCAATCATCGGCGCGCTACGTATAAGAAGAAAATAGCTCCCAGGGAGACCGTCATGCCTGCCTATCGCACGCCCCGCATCAGCGCCTCGGAGATCACGCCCCGCGAGGTCTACATGTCGCGCCGGAAGTTCATCGGTACCGCCGCTGCCGGTATCGCGATGCTGGGGGCCGGCTCGGCAATCGCGGCCCCGCTCGCGGCATCGCCCAGTCAGTTCTCGACCGACGAGAAGCTCACTCCGAAGGAAGCCGTCACCACCTACAACAACTTCTATGAGTTCGGGACCGGCAAGGGCGACCCGTCGGAGAAGTCCCAGCACTTCAAGCCGCTGCCATGGTCTGTGAAGGTTGACGGCATGGTCGGCAAGCCGAAGGAATTCGGGATCGAGGAGCTGATGAAGATGCAGCTCGAGGAGCGCATCTATCGCCTGCGCTGCGTCGAAGGCTGGTCTATGGTGATCCCTTGGATCGGCTTCCCGCTTTCGGCGCTCCTTGAGCAGGTGGAGCCGCTCGGCAGCGCCAAGTACGTCTCCTTCGAGACACTCGTGCGACCGGAGGAGATGCCGGGACAGACTGGCCTCTTCCAGCCGCTCGAATGGCCATATATCGAGGGGCTGAGGCTCGACGAAGCCCGCCACCCGCTGACCATACTCGCCGTCGGCCTCTACGGAGAGACGCTGCCCAACCAGAATGGCGCTCCGATCCGGCTGGTCGTACCATGGAAGTACGGCTTCAAGAGCATCAAGTCGATCGTCAGGATCTCGCTGGTCGAGGAGCAGCCGGAGACGACGTGGAAGAACTCCAACGCGCGCGAATACGGCTTCTACTCGAACGTGAATCCCGAGGTCGACCATCCGCGCTGGAGCCAGGCGACGGAGCAGCGGATTGGCGAAGGCGGCTTCTTCAAGGTCGCCAACCGGCCGACCCTGATGTTCAACGGCTATGGCGAGGAGGTCGCCAGCCTCTACGAGGGGATGGACCTCAAGGCGAACTACTGATGGCCGGCATTCCCGCCCTGCCCCGCCGCCTGCACGGGCCCAGCATCTGGGCGCTCTATGCCGTCGGCTTGGTACCGGCCGCCTGGAACTTCTACCTCGGCGCAACCGGTGGCTTGGGGGTCAATCCGGTCAAGACATTCGAACACCTGCTCGGCATTTGGGCTCTGCGTTTTCTGATCGCCACGCTTGCGATCACACCCCTGCGGGACGTCTTTGGCCTCAATTGGCTGCGCTACAGGCGGGCGCTGGGCCTGCTCGCCTTCTACTATGTCCTTATGCACTTCAGTGTCTGGCTGATCCTTGACCGCGGGCTCGATTTCGGCTCGATCGGTGCCGACATCGCGAAGCGCCCCTACATCACCATCGGCATGGTCTGCCTGGCCTGCCTCCTGCCATTGGCACTGACCTCCAACAACTGGTCGATACGCAGGCTGGGGCAGAGGTGGAACGGGTTGCACCGGCTGATCTACCCGGTCGCACTGGGTGGGGCGCTGCACTATTTCCTGGCGGTAAAATCCGTGACGCTGACGCCCTTTGTCCACATCGCCCTCGTCGCCTTGCTGCTTCTCTACCGACCGCTGCGCAAGCCGTTCCTGAACTGGAAGCGAGGCAGTCCGCGCCTGGCACGCGCCGCCAGATGACGAAAAAGGCCGGGCATTTCTGCCCGGCCTTCGATCTATCCGCGATACGGGCTACCGATTAGGCAGCTTCGGCTGCCTCAGCTTCAGCGGCAACGCGAGCCTTGTCGGCCTTACCCTTGGCATCGACGTCGCGCTCGACGAACTCGATGACGGCGAGCGGCGCATTGTCACCCTGGCGGAAGCCTGCCTTCATGATGCGCAGGTAGCCGCCGTTGCGGGTTGCGTAACGCGAGGCGATCGCGTCGAACAGCTTGCGGACGGCGTCCTGGTCCTGGATCTGTGAGATCGCCTGACGACGGGCGTGCAGGTCGCCGCGCTTGCCGAGCGTGACGAGCTTCTCGACGATCGGACGGATTTCCTTTGCCTTCGGCAGAGTGGTGACGATCTGCTCATGGGTGATGAGCGAAGCCGCCATGTTGGCGAACATCGCCTTGCGGTGGCTTGCGGTGCGGTTGAGCTTGCGGCCGGCTTTTGCGTGGCGCATGTCTGGTCTCCTTCACTTGCAGGCATTCGCCTGCAGTCTGACTTGTTAGTATTGGTCTTCGTAACGCTTGGCGAGATCTTCAATGTTCTCCGGCGGCCAGGCGGGAACTTCCATCCCAAGATGGAGGCCCATGGATGCCAGAACTTCCTTGATCTCGTTCAGCGACTTGCGACCGAAATTCGGAGTGCGCAGCATTTCCGCCTCGGTCTTCTGGATGAGATCGCCGATATAGACGATGTTGTCGTTCTTCAGGCAGTTCGCCGAACGGACCGAAAGCTCCAGTTCGTCGACCTTCTTGAGGAGCGCCGGGTTGAAGGCCAGTTCGGTGACGGCTTCTTCCTCGACATCCTTCTGCGGCTCGTCGAAGTTTACGAACACACCGAGCTGGTCCTGAAGAATGCGGGCAGCGAATGCTACCGCGTCTTCGCCGGTAACCGAGCCATCGGTCTCGATGGTCATGGTCAGCTTGTCGTAGTCGAGAACCTGTCCTTCACGGGTGTTCTCCACCTTGTAGGACACCTTCTTGACCGGCGAATAGAGGCTGTCGACCGGGATGAGGCCGATCGGCGCATCTTCTGCACGGTTACGCTCGGCCGGGACATAGCCCTTGCCGTTGTTGACCGTGAACTCCATGCGGATCTCCGCGCCCTCGTCGAGGGTGCAGATGACGTGGTCGGGGTTCAGGATCTCGATGTCGCCAACCGTCTGGATGTCACCAGCGGTTACGGCACCGGGGCCCTGCTTGCGCACGACCATGCGCTTTGCGTCGTCGCCATCCATCTTGATGGCGATTTCCTTGATGTTCAGCACGATGTCCGTCACATCTTCCCGAACGCCGGGGATGGAGGAGAACTCGTGCAGGACGCCGTCAATCTGGACCGCGGTGACAGCAGCACCGCGCAGTGACGACAGAAGAACGCGGCGCAGAGCGTTGCCGAGCGTCAGGCCGAAGCCCCGCTCAAGCGGCTCTGCAACCAGCGTTGCCTTGGTACGACCGGACGAGGTGAACTCCACCTTGTTCGGCTTGATCAGTTCCTGCCAGTTCTTCTGGATCATGTTTTAAACCTTCCGTTCGTTGCCACCATCCAATCGTGGCAACCGAGCATGAGAAGCACCGAGTTAGGCATTGCCATTCGGCGGTACGGCAAAACCGCCAGACTTCGACGGGCGAAGTAAGGCGGTATTACGCAAGTTCAATGCGATCGGCCGGAGGCCCGCCGCATCCGACTTAGACGCGGCGCTTCTTGCGCGGACGGCAGCCGTTGTGCGGGATCGGCGTCACGTCACGGATCGAGGTGATCATGAAGCCGGCAGCCTGCAGGGCGCGCAGCGCCGATTCACGGCCGGAGCCCGGGCCGCACACTTCAACTTCGAGCGACTTCATGCCGTGTTCCTGAGCCTTCTTGGCGCAGTCTTCGGCAGCGATCTGGGCGGCGAACGGGGTCGACTTGCGCGAACCCTTGAAGCCCTTCGCACCTGCCGACGACCAGGCAATCGCGTTGCCCTGCGCATCGGTGATGGTGATCATCGTGTTGTTGAAGGTCGAATTGACGTGGGCAACGCCCGACGTGATGTTCTTGCGTTCGCGACGGCGGACGCGGGTGGCTTCCTTGGCCATGGTCTTCCTTTCGTTGATCTCGTCACCGCCGTAGTTCCAGCGGCTCCACCGGGACCGGACCGAGATCCGGCACCAAACTCAAAAAGAGGCCAGCGACGTGGCGCCAGCCTCCCCTCACCCGGAAACTCCGGGAAATTACTTCTTCTTACCGGCGATTGCCTTTGCCGGCCCCTTGCGGGTGCGGGCATTGGTGTGCGTGCGCTGACCGCGGACCGGGAGGCCACGACGATGACGCAGGCCACGGTAGCAGCCGAGGTCCATCAGACGCTTGATGTTCATCGAGGTCTCGCGACGCAGGTCGCCTTCGACCTGATAATCGCGGTCGATGGTTTCGCGGATCTGCAGGACTTCAGCATCGGTGAGCTGATGAACGCGGCGATCGGCCGGTATACCAACCTTCTCGACGATTTCCTGTGCGAATTTCGGGCCGATCCCGTGAATATACGTCAACGCGATAACGACGCGCTTCGCAGTCGGGATGTTGACGCCAGCGATACGTGCCACGTCTATTCTCCTTGCGTTCCAGTTGCCATCCGGCAAGTGGTACTTCTTCCATGAGAGCAGCCGATGGAAGGCCGCCAGTTCAAATCTTATCCGTAACAAGTCAAAGGACCGGACCCGGATACCCTCGTCGGGACGTCCGCACCGATCGCATCAATGTCGCGAGTTGGCGCGGTGTTAGCGGAATCGGTTAAAAAAAGCAACCGGCTCCGCCAAGATTCTTTAGGGGCAACCGCCGCTCAGAGCGCAGCGAGCACCTTTTCGATTTCTGCCGTCACGGCGTCCATCTCGGCCATGCCGTCCACGGACTTCAGCTTGCCCTTCGCATAGTAGTAGCCGATCAGCGGTGAGGTCTCCTTGTAGTAAACCTCGAGGCGCTGGGTCATCGTCTCCGCATTGTCATCGGGGCGACGCTTGAAGTGAGTCGAGCCACACTTGTCGCAGACACCTTCCTTGGCCGGAACCTTGTCGGTGTCATGGTAGACGGCGCCGCACTGGGCGCAGGAATAGCGGCCGGACACTCGGCGTATCAGTTCCTTGTCGTCGACCTTCAGCTCGATGACTGCCGAAAGGTCCAACCCCTTCTCCCGCAGCATGCTTTCAGTGGCGTCTGCCTGGACGAGCGTCCGCGGAAAGCCGTCGAGAATGAAGCCGTTGGCGCAGTCCGGCTGGTCTATGCGTTCCGAGACGATGGCGATGACGATATCGTCGGAGACGAGCTTACCTGCGTCCATGACCGCCCTGGCGCGTTTGCCGACGTCGGTCTCGGCGGCTACGGCCGCACGCAGCATGTCGCCGGTGGAGAGCTGGGGGATACCATGCTTCTCCACGATCCGCTGGGCCTGGGTCCCCTTACCCGCGCCCGGCGGCCCTAAAAGAATCAGTCTCATCGTCCCCTCTTTCCTCCACGCAATTTCGACTTCTTGATCAGGCCCTCATATTGCTGGGCAATAAGATGACCCTGGATCTGAGCAACCGTGTCGAGGGTTACACTGACCACGATCAAAAGCGAAGTACCACCAAGGGCTAATGGAACGCCGGTGCGGGCGATCAGCAGCTCGGGCAGCACGCAGACAAAGACGAGGTAGGCAGCGCCGACGACGGTGATACGCGTGAGGACATAGTCGATATACTCGGCGGTCCGCTCGCCCGGGCGAATGCCGGGGATGAACCCGCCGTGCTTCTTCAGGTTGTCGGCGGTGTCCTTCGGATTGAAGACGATCGCCGTGTAGAAGAAGGCAAAGAACGCAATCAGCAGGCCGTAAAGAACCATGAATGCCGGCTGGCCGTGGCCGAGTGCCGAGATGATCGTCGTCGCCCAGCCGGGCATTTCAGAATTGCCTGCGAAGCCTGCAGCCGTCGCCGGCAGAAGGAGGAGCGACGAAGCGAAGATCGCCGGAATAACGCCCGAAGTGTTGAGCTTCAGCGGCAGGTGCGACGTATCGCCCTGGAACATCCGGTTGCCAACCTGCCGCTTCGGGTACTGGATCAGCAGGCGACGCTGCGCACGCTCCACGAAGACGATCAGCATGATCACGGCGATCGCGACCACGATGACGGTCAGGATGAGCGCCGTCGACAAGGCGCCGGTGCGGCCGAGTTCCAGGGTGCCGGCGAGTGCCGTCGGCAGAGCGGCGACGATGCCCGCGAAGATGATGAGCGAAATGCCGTTGCCGATGCCGCGCGCGGTGATCTGCTCACCGAGCCACATCAGGAACATCGTGCCCCCCAGCAGCGTGACGACAGTCGAAATGCGGAAGAACCAACCCGGATCGGCGACAATGCCCTGGCCGCTTTCGAGCCCGACAGCAATGCCGTAGGCCTGCAGCGTGCCGAGAAGAACGGTGCCGTAGCGGGTGTACTGGTTGATGACCTTGCGACCCTGTTCGCCTTCCTTCTTCAACGCTTCCAGCGTCGGAACCACGGAGGTCATCAGCTGCACGATGATCGACGCGGAGATATAGGGCATGATGCCGAGCGCGAAGATCGCCATGCGCTCGACCGCGCCGCCGGCAAACATGTTGAAGAGGCCGAGAATGCCGCCGGCCTGGCCGCGGAACGCTTGCGCATAGGCCTCGGGGTTGAGACCAGGCAGAGGAATATGTGTGCCGAGACGATAGACGAGCAGTGCGGCGAGCGTGAACCACAGCCGCTTCTTGAGATCCTCAGCCTTGGCGAAGGTCGAGAAATTGAGGTTGGAGGCAAGTTGTTCCGCTGCAGAAGCCATGCATCTCTCCGCCTGACCAATTCCGGCGGCGGAAATCCTGCCGGGTCCGGAATGCAGTCCAAATTCAGTTTCAGATAACGGGCGGGGATCGCTGGTGCGATCGGTGCCTCACCCTGTTTTCCGTATGGTCCCGGAATGCGCCGGCCTGGCGACCGGTCCCGGAATCGTGAGGCTCACATATGGGAGCAAAATCGCCCGGTGTGAAGCACTCCGGGCGATCTTAAACGGTTTATTCCGCGGCTGCGGCTTCCGGAAGCTTGATGGAGCCACCGGCCTTTTCGATCTTCTCGACAGCAGCCTTGGAGGCGCCGGCGGCTTCGATCGTCACCTTGGCCTTGAGCTCGCCGCCGGAGAGGATCCGGACGCCGTCCTTCGGGCGACGGATGATGCCGGCAGCCTTCAGGGCAGCCGCATCGATCGTGGCCTTCGGGTCAAGCTTCTTGGCATCGATCGCCGTCTGTATACGGCCGACGGAAACCGTCACGTATTCCGACGCGAAGATGTTGGTGAAGCCGCGCTTCGGCAGACGGCGGTAGATTGGCATCTGGCCGCCTTCGAAGCCGTTGATGGCAACGCCGGAACGAGCCTTCTGGCCCTTGACGCCGCGACCGCCGGTCTTGCCCTTGCCAGAGCCGATACCGCGACCAACGCGCTTGCGATCCTTGACCGCGCCTTCGTTGTCTTTGATTTCATTCAGTTTCATGATGATGACTTCCCCCGTCTCACTTCTCGTCGACGACGCGAACGAGATGCTGGACAGCACGGATCATGCCGCGAACCGAAGGAGTATCCTCCAGGGTGCGGACCCGGTGCATCTTGTTGAGGCCCAGACCAACCAGCGTCGCACGCTGAACTGCCGGACGGCGAATGGGCGAACCGATCTGCTCGACCGTGATCGTCTTTGCTTCAGTCTTCTTCGTAGCCTTAGCCATGGGTCAGACTCCTCTTATTCTTCAGCAGCGTTGCCGGAGGCAGCGCGGCGAGCCTGGAGCGTTGCATACTTGAGGCCACGCTGGGCTGCGACGTCCTTCGGATGGACCTGATGCTTGAGGGCGTCGAAGGTAGCGCGAACCATGTTGTAGGGGTTCGACGAACCGGTCGACTTCGCGACGACGTCATGAACGCCGAGCGTTTCGAAGACGGCGCGCATCGGGCCACCCGCGATGATACCAGTACCGGCCTTGGCAGCGCGCAGAAGCACCTTGCCGGCGCCGTGGCGGCCATTGACGTCGTGGTGCAGCGTGCGGCCATCGCGCAGCGGAACGAAAATGAGATCGCGCTTGGCAGATTCGGTTGCCTTGCGGATCGCTTCCGGCACTTCACGTGCCTTGCCGTGGCCGAAGCCTACGCGGCCCTTCTGGTCGCCGACGACGACGAGTGCGGCGAAGCCGAAACGACGGCCGCCCTTAACAACCTTGGCAACGCGGTTGATCGCGACCAGCTTGTCGACGAATTCGCTATCGCGCTCTTCGCGGTTCTGGCGGTCGTCGCGAGAACCTCTTCTTTCTTGTGCCATTGTCCTTTTCCTTTTTCTTTTCCGGGTGCAATCGGCAGATTACAACGTGATCCGAATACGGATCGAGGTGCGGATAACCGCATTTCGCCCGGAACCGATGAAGGCTCCGGGCGAAAATTACTTAGAAGCTGAGACCGCCTTCGCGGGCAGCTTCGGCCAGGGCCTTGATGCGGCCGTGGTAGATGAAGGCGCCGCGATCAAATACGACTTCCTTCACACCGGCCTTGGTCGCACGCTCTGCGACGAGCTTGCCGACAGCGGCGGCGGCTTCAACATCCGCACCGGTCTTCAGCTTCGAGCGCAGGTCGGCGTCGAGCGTGGAGGCGGCAGCAAGCGTGCGGCCGGCCACGTCATCGATGACCTGGACATAGATGTTCTTCGACGAGCGATGAACCGACAGGCGCGGACGGCCGTTGGCGACCGCCTTAATCTGGCGGCGCACGCGGCTCGCGCGCTTTGCAAGTGCTTCTTTCCTGCTAGCCATTTCGCGTGATCCTTACTTCTTCTTGCCTTCCTTGCGGACGATCCGTTCCTCGGCGTACTTGACGCCCTTGCCCTTGTAGGGCTCCGGACCGCGGTACTCGCGGATTTCCGCGGCTACCTGACCGACCTGCTGCTTGTTAATGCCGGTGACGACGATTTCCGTCGGCTTCGGCACGGCAATCGAAATACCCTGCGGCGGTTCGTAGACCACGTCGTGGCTGAAACCGAGTGCCAACTGCAGGTTCTTGCCCTGCAACGAGGCACGATAGCCGACGCCGTTGATCTCGAGCTTACGCTCAAAACCGTCCTTCACGCCCTTGAAGATGTTCTCGATCATCGTCCGCGACATGCCCCACTTGGAGCGGGCATCCTTGGAATCGTCGATCGGGGTCACCGAAACGGCGTTGTCGTTGAACTCAACCTTCACTTCGTCATTGGCGACGAAGAAAAGCTCGCCCTTCGGGCCCTTGGCAGTCACTTTCTGGCCTTCAACAGAGGCCGTAACTCCAGCAGGAACCGGAACGGGTCTTTTACCGATACGAGACATTTTGTTATCCTGTCTGTTCGCTATGGAGATCCCTGCCCTGTCTTAGAAGACGGAGCAAAGAACCTCGCCACCAACGTTCTGTTCGCGAGCCTGGTGATCGGCCATCACACCCTTCGGAGTCGAAAGGATGGTGATGCCGAGGCCGTTCGCGACCTGCGGAATGGACTTTACCGAGACATAGACCCGGCGGCCCGGCTTGGACACGCGGCCGATCTCACGGATCACCGACGCGCCTTCGTAGTACTTCAGCTCGATTTCGATCTCGGACTTGCCGTTACCGTAATCGGTCTGGGAATAGCCGCGGATGTAGCCTTCGGCCTGCAGCACGTCCAGGACGCGAGCGCGCAGCTTGGAAGCCGGCGTCGTGACGGAGGACTTGCGACGGGCGGCGCCGTTGCGGATACGGGTGAGCATATCGCCCAGGGGATCAGTCATGGTCATCTAACGATCTCCTTACCAGCTCGACTTGACGATGCCCGGCACCTTGCCGAGATTGCCCAGCTCACGAAGCGCGATACGCGACATCTTGAGCTTGCGGTAGAATGCGCGCGGGCGGCCCGTGACTTCGCACCGGTTACGGATGCGGGTCTTGGAGCCGTCGCGCGGCAGCGAGGCGAGCTTCAGGGTTGCCTGGAACCGCTCTTCGATCGGCAGTTCCTGGTTCATGATGGTTGCCTTCAGGGCAGCGCGCTTGGCGGCCTGCGTGGCAACGGTCTTGCGGCGGCGCTTGTTCTTTTCGACTGCGCTAGTCTTCGCCATATCGGAGTTCCTTTTCTACGCTCGTCGTTACGGTTACTGACGGAACGGGAAGTTGAACTCTGTAAGCAGAGCCCGGGCTTCGTCGTCGGTCTTGGCCGTCGTGCAAACGATGATGTCCATGCCCCACATCTGATCAACCTTGTCGTAGTTGATCTCCGGGAACACGATGTGTTCCTTGATGCCCATGGCGAAGTTGCCACGGCCGTCAAAGCTCTTCGGATTCAGGCCGCGGAAGTCGCGAACGCGCGGAAGCGCGATGTTGACGAGGCGATCCAGGAATTCATACATGCGCGCGCCGCGCAGGGTCACCTTGGCACCGATCGGCATGCCTTCGCGGACCTTGAAGCCGGCGATGGAGTTGCGGGCGCGGGTGATGACCGCCTTCTGACCGGAGATTGCGGCCAGGTCAGCAGCAGCAACGGTGGGCTTCTTGGAGTCGGCAGTCGCCTCACCCACACCCATGTTGATGACGATCTTCGCCAGCTTCGGGATCATCATCTCGTTGCTGTAGGAGAACTTCTCCTTCAGAGCGCCACGGATCCGGGAAACATATTCAGTCTTGAGCCGCGGCTCGTACTTTGCCTCAGCCATCGATCACATCTCCCGTACGCTTGGCAACTCGCACCTTCTTACCGTCGACAACCTGGAAGCCGACGCGGGTCGGCTTGCCGTCCTTCGCGACGACCGCGATGTTCGACAGGTGGATGGATGCTTCCTTGTTGATGATACCGGCTTCCTGCGTCTGCGTCTGACGCTGGTGGCGCTTCACCATGTTCACGCCGCGCACGACGGCGCGGTCTTCCTTCGGCAGGACCTGAAGGACTTCGCCGGTGCGGCCCTTGTCCTTGCCAGTCAATACGACAACGTTGTCGCCCTTGCGGATCTTTTGCATCGCTATCGCTCCCTTACAGTACTTCTGGAGCCAGGGAGATGATCTTCATGTGGTTCTTGGCGCGAAGTTCGCGCGGAACCGGTCCGAAGATACGGGTACCAATCGGCTCTTTCTTGTTGTCGATGAGGACCGCCGCGTTGTTGTCGAAGCGGATGACGCTGCCGTCAGCACGACGGATGTCCTTGGCGGTACGCACAACAACCGCCTTCATCACGTCGCCCTTCTTCACGCGGCCGCGCGGGATCGCTTCCCTGATCGAAACGACGATTACGTCGCCGATCGAAGCGTACTTGCGCTTGGAGCCGCCCAGCACCTTGATGCACATGACACGACGTGCGCCGGAATTATCCGCCACGTCGAGGTTTGTTTGCATCTGAATCATGTCAGGTCGCCTTTTTCTAATGACCGGAACGACCGGGCGCGCGAACGCCCCGATCCGGCTTATGGACAGAATTTCATTGTGCGCGGGATGGATCTTGCCAAGGTGGTTTCCTGTTAAGGACCTTCCCTGCGCTCAAAGCAAAAGAACGCTCGTTGCCGAGCGTCCTGCGCCGATGGCGTGCTTCATACAGATATTTGCGCCAGAAGCAAGGCCCCGGCGCAAATTCGTCTGCAATCAAGCCTGGGCGGATACAACCGTCCAGCGCTTATCCTTGGAGATCGGCGCGCATTCCTGGATGGAAACTACGTCACCTACCTTGTACTGGTTGTTTTCGTCGTGCGCCTTGTACTTCTTCGAACGGCGGACCGTCTTCTGAAGCAGCGGGTGCGCGAATCGGCGCTCGACGCGGACAACAACGGTCTTCTCGTTCTTGTCGGAAACTACGACGCCCTGCAGAATGCGTTTCGGCATATTGTTCTTCCTTAAGCCTTGGCTTCTGCCGCCTTCTGGCGGGCAATGGTTTTCAAGCGTGCGATGTCCTTGCGAACTTCGTTCACTCGCGAGGACTTCTCGAGCTGGCCGGTGGCCTTCTGGAAGCGCAGGTTGAACTGCTCCTTCTTGAGCTCAGCAAGCTTGTCCTTGAGTTGGTCGGCCGTGAGGGCGCGAACGTCTTCGGCTTTCATCCTAGCCTCTCCTTACTCTGCGATGCGCTGAACGAAGCGGGTCTTGACGGAGAGCTTGGCCGAACCGAGGCGCAGAGCCTCGCGAGCAATCTCTTCCGACACGCCGTCGATCTCGAACATCATCCGACCAGGCTTGACCTTGCACGCCCAGTATTCGACCGAACCCTTACCCTTACCCATACGGACTTCGGTAGGCTTCGCGGTGACCGGAACATCAGGGAACACGCGGATCCACACCCGGCCGGCACGCTTCATGTAACGCGTGATGGCACGACGGGCCGCTTCGATCTCGCGTGCGTTGACGCGGTTCGGTTCCTGAGCCTTGAGGCCGAATTCGCCGAAGGCCAGCTCGTAACCGCCCTTGGCCACACCCTTGATGCGTCCCTTGAACTGCTTCCGGAACTTTGTACGCTTTGGCTGCAACATTTTCTTACTTCTCCGAGCTTATCTTTCGCCAGCGTTGATCAAGCGTTTTCGCGTTCGCGGCGACGATCGCCACGTTCACGGCTTGCCGGACCCTGTGCATCGCCTTCCAGCGCACGGCGTTCGGAAGCCATCGGATCGTGCTCCAGGATCTCGCCCTTGAAGATCCAGACCTTGATGCCGCAGATCCCGTAGGCGGTTTCAGCCTCGGCCGTACCGTAGTCGATGTCGGCGCGCAGCGTGTGGAGCGGAACGCGACCTTCACGGTACCATTCCGTACGGGCGATTTCCGCACCGCCGAGACGACCGGCGCAGGTGATCTTGATGCCTTCGGCGCCAAGACGCATAGCGGACTGAACAGCGCGCTTCATGGCGCGGCGGAAGGCCACGCGACGCTCGAGCTGCTGGGCGATCGACTGGGCAACCAGCGTCGCATCGACTTCCGGCTTGCGAACCTCGACGATGTTGAGGTGCGTTTCGGAGGACGTCATCTCGGAAAGCTTCTTGCGGAGCTTCTCGATGTCGGCGCCCTTCTTGCCGATGATCAGACCCGGACGAGCCGAGTGGATCGTCACGCGGCACTTCTTGTGCGGACGCTCGATGACCACCTTGGCAATACCGGCCTGCTTCAGCTCGGACATCAGATACGCGCGGATCTTCAGATCCTCGTGCAGCAGCTGGCCGTATTCTGCATTGTCGGCAAACCAGCGGCTATCCCAGGTACGGTTGATGCCGAGGCGGAAGCCGATTGGATTGATTTTCTGGCCCATTATGCGGCCTCCCCTTTTTCCTCGACTTCGCGAACGACGATCGTCAGGTGCGCGAAAGGCTTCTCGATACGAGATGCACGGCCGCGACCGCGAGCGTGGAAACGCTTCATGACAATCGACTTGCCGACGTATGCTTCCGATACGACCAGGCTGTCGACGTCGAGGTCATGGTTGTTCTCGGCATTGGCGATTGCGGACTCGAGAGTCTTCTTCACCGTGCCTGCGATGCGCTTGCGGGAGAATTCCAGCTCAGCAAGCGCGCGGTCGACCTTCTTGCCGCGGATCAGGGCGGCAACGAGGTTCAGCTTCTGCGGGCTGACGCGGAGCGTGCGGGCAACGGCTTGCGCCTCGTTGTCCTTCAGCCGGCGTTCGGTCTTTGCCTTCGCCATCGTTACTTCCTCTTCGCCTTCTTGTCCGCACCATGACCGTAGTAGGTCCGGGTCGGAGAGAATTCGCCGAACTTGTGGCCGACCATGTCTTCGTTGACCGAGACCGGCACGTGCTTGCTGCCGTTGTAGACGCCGAAGGTGAGACCGACGAACTGCGGCAGGATCGTGGAGCGACGGCTCCAGATCTTGATCACTTCACTGCGGCCGCCTTCACGAACCTTCTCAGCCTTCTTGAGAAGATAGCCGTCAACAAACGGGCCTTTCCATACTGAACGAGCCATTCCTGACTACCTCTCTTACTTCTTGCGCTGATGGCGCGAACGCATGATGAACTTGTCGGTCGACTTGTTCGAGCGCGTACGCTTGCCCTTGGTGGGCTTACCCCACGGGGTGACGGGATGGCGGCCACCCGAGGTGCGGCCTTCACCACCGCCGTGCGGGTGGTCGACGGGGTTCATGACGACACCGCGGTTATGCGGGGTCTTGCCACGCCAGCGGGTACGACCAGCCTTGCCGTCGTTGATGTTGCCGTGGTCCGGGTTGGAGACGGCACCAACGGTCGCCAGGCAGGAACCCGGCACCAGGCGCTGCTCGCCCGAGTTCAGGCGCAGGATGGCCATGCCCTGGTCGCGACCGACGAGCTGAACGTAGGTGCCAGCGGAACGTGCAATCTGCCCGCCCTTGCCTGGCTTCATCTCGACGTTGTGGACGATCGAACCGACCGGGATGTACTGCAGCGGCATGGCGTTGCCGGGCTTCACGTCGACAGCCTTGTCGGACGCGATCACCTTGTCGCCGGCAGCGAGGCGCTGCGGAGCGAGGATGTAGGCCAGCTCACCGTCTTCGTACTTGACGAGGGCGATGAACGCTGTGCGGTTGGGGTCGTATTCCAGACGCTCGACCGTGCCTTCGACGTCGAACTTGCGACGCTTGAAGTCGACCAGGCGGTAGGTACGCTTGTGACCGCCGCCGATGAAGCGGGCGGTAATGCGACCGAGGTTGTTACGGCCGCCGCTCTTGGAGAGACCCTCCGTCAGCGCCTTGACCGGCTTGCCTTTGTGAAGACCGGACCGGTCGACGATAACCAGCTGGCGCTGGCTCGGAGACGTCGGGTTGTAGCTTTTCAATGCCATTGTTCTTTACCTCAGAGTCCGGTGGAGACGTCGATGGTCTGGCCTTCGACCAGCGTGACGACGGCCTTCTTCACGTCCTTCTGCTTGCCAATGAAGCCGCGGAAACGCTTTACCTTGCCCTTGCGGACCAGCGTGTTGACGGCCTTGACCTTCACACCGAACAGCGCCTCGACGGCAGCCTTGATTTCCGGCTTGGAAGCATCCTTGGCAACGTTGAAGACGACCTGGTTCTGCTCCGATACCAGTGTCGACTTTTCGGTGATCGCCGGCGAGACGATCACATCATAGTGGCGAAGATCGGTCACTTGAAACGCTCCTCTAGAGCTTCCACCGCAGCCTTGGACAGCACGAGCTTGCCCCGACGCAGGATGTCGTAAACATTGATGCCCTGAACCGGCAGAACATCGACGTTCGGGATGTTCTGGGCGGCGAGCTTGAAGTTGTTGTCGAGTTCGGAACCACCGATGATCAGAGCATTGGTGAGGCCGAGCGACGCGAACGAACCGACAAGCGCCTTGGTCTTGGCTTCAGCAGCAACCAGATTGTCGATGACGATCAGGTCTTCAGCCTTCAGCTTGGCCGACAGGGCATGACGCAGAGCCAGCGCACGAACCTTCTTGGGAAGATCGTGTGCATGGCTGCGGACGACCGGGCCGTGAGCCTTGCCGCCGCCACGGAACTGGGGCGCACGAGCCGAATGGTGACGAGCGCGGCCAGTACCCTTCTGCTTGTACATCTTTGCACCGGTGCGGGAGACTTCTGAACGGTTCTTGATCTTGTGGGTGCCCTGTTGCTTCTTGGCGAGCTGCCAACGAACCATGCGGGCGAGAATGTCTTCGCGGGGGTCGAGGCCGAAGATCTCATCCGAAAGGGAGACCTTGCCAGCGTCTTTACCCTCGAGGGTCTTGACGTTGAATTCCATGTGCTTGGCTCCCTTACTTCGCAGCCGACTTGACGGCATCGCGAACAACGATCCAGGCGCCCTTGGAGCCGGGGACGGCACCCTTGACGAGGATCAGGCCGCGGCCTTCGTCGGTAGAGACAACTTCAAGGTTCTGGGTGGTGACGCGCGTCTGGCCCATGTGACCAGCCATGCGCTTGCCCTTCCAGACGCGGCCCGGATCCTGGTTGGAACCGGTCGAACCATGCGAACGGTGCGAAACGGACACACCGTGCGTGGCCCGCAGACCGCCGAAGTTGTGGCGCTTCATGGCGCCGGCAAAACCCTTACCGATCGAGGTACCGGTCACGTCCACCAGCTGTCCGGCTTCGAAGTGCGAAGCCTTCAGTTCGGTGCCGACATCGATCATGTTGTCTTCGGAAACGCGAAACTCGACGAGCTTCGACTTCGGCTCGACTTCGGCGACGGCAAAATGGCCGCGCAGCGCCTTGGTCGTGTTCTTCACCTTGGCCGTGCCAGCACCCAGCTGAACAGCCGTGTAGCCGTTCTTCTCCTTGGTGCGATGAGCAACGACCTGGCAGTTTTCCAGCCGCAATACCGTTACCGGGATATGTTCCCCAGCGTCGTTGTAGACGCGGGTCATTCCCACTTTCTGTGCAATTACACCCGAACGCATCGGTTCAATCCTTCTCACTCAGCTCGAGGCAGCAGCCTCAGAGCTTGATCTCAACATCGACACCAGCGGCGAGATCGAGCTTCATCAGCGCGTCTACCGTCTGCGGTGTCGGATCTACGATGTCGAGGAGGCGCTTGTGCGTGCGCATCTCGAACTGCTCGCGGCTCTTTTTGTCGATGTGGGGGGACCGGTTAACCGTAAACTTCTCGATTCGGGTCGGAAGCGGAACGGGGCCCCGGACACTAGCACCGGTGCGCTTCGCCGTCGACACGATCTCGCGCGTGGAAGCATCGAGAATACGATGATCGAATGCCTTCAGGCGAATGCGGATATTTTGGCCGTTCATTCGACGTTATCCTTGTTCTTCGTTAGCCACATGCACGCAAGACGGCACGGGTTTTTCTTTCACCTAAGGCGGACCACCGGTTTCAAAGATCGAAGGGGACACCGGGGCGCGGTATCCCTTTCCACTCTCCGGGCCGATCGGCCCACCTTATTGTTGATTGCAGTTCCCTGCCCCATTCGAAGCAGGGGCAAATCGCGCTCGCGCGCCATTTGCTACATTTTCGTGTCATAAGCAAGTCGCCACCGGCGTCTTGCTTAAAGATTCTGCCACCAAAGGCGCAGGGCAGCCCTGCGCCTTCGGTAAACCGTTACTCGATGATCGAGGCGACGATGCCGGCGCCGACGGTGCGGCCGCCTTCGCGGATAGCGAAGCGCAGCTTTTCTTCCATCGCAATCGGAACGATCAGCTCGACGTCAACCGTGACGTTGTCGCCAGGCATGACCATTTCCGTGCCTTCCGGAAGCGTCACGATGCCCGTCACATCCGTCGTGCGGAAGTAGAACTGCGGACGGTAGTTCGTGAAGAACGGCGTATGACGGCCGCCCTCTTCCTTCGTCAGGATGTAGGCTTCTGCCTTGAACTTCTTGTGCGGCTTGACCGAACCCGGCTTGCACAGAACCTGACCACGCTCGATGCCGTTGCGGTCGACACCGCGAAGCAGCGCGCCGATGTTGTCGCCGGCCTGGCCCTGGTCGAGCAGCTTGCGGAACATTTCAACGCCCGTGCAGGTCGTCTTCGTCGTCGGACGGATGCCGACGATCTCGATTTCCTCACCGACCTTGATGACGCCGCGCTCGACGCGACCCGTGGCAACCGTGCCGCGGCCCGAGATCGAGAACACGTCTTCGACCGGCATCAGGAAGGGCTGGTCGATCGGACGCTCAGGCGTCGGGATGTAGGCGTCAACAGCAGCCATCAGCTCGCGGATCGCGTCTTCACCGATCTTCTTGTCCGAATCTTCCAGGGCAGCAAGAGCCGAGCCCTTGACGACCGGAATGTCGTCGCCCGGGAAGTCGTAGGACGACAGGAGTTCGCGCACTTCCAGCTCGACGAGCTCGAGAAGTTCTGCGTCGTCGACCTGGTCGACCTTGTTGAGGAA
Source organism: Pseudorhizobium flavum (assembly GCF_902502825.2). The sequence goes on along the minus strand of NZ_LR723670.1, from coordinate 1,530,405 downwards.
CACGACGATCGCCGGAACACCAACCTGGCGGGCGAGCAGGATGTGCTCGCGGGTCTGCGGCATCGGGCCATCGGCAGCCGAGCAGACCAGGATCGCGCCGTCCATCTGGGCAGCACCGGTGATCATGTTCTTCACGTAGTCGGCGTGGCCGGGGCAGTCGACGTGCGCATAGTGACGGTTGGCCGTTTCGTACTCGACGTGCGCCGTCGAGATCGTGATGCCGCGCGCCTTCTCTTCAGGAGCGGCGTCGATCTGGTCATACGCCTTGAACTCGCCGAAGTACTTCGTGATCGCTGCCGTCAGCGACGTCTTGCCATGGTCAACGTGACCAATCGTGCCAATGTTGACGTGCGGCTTCGTCCGCTCAAACTTGCTCTTTGCCATTTCCGGCTCTCCGTTCTTTAGCCCCTTGCGGGAGAATGTTCTATGGGTTCAGAGGGATACCCCGGTCACTTCTGACCGGAGTACTTTGCCTGGATTTCCGTTGCCACGTTGGACGGGACCGGAGCGTAGTGGTCGAACACCATCGAGTACTGCGCGCGGCCCTGGCTCATGGAGCGCAGGCTGTCAACGTACTTGAACATGTTCGCGAGCGGCACATGCGCATTGATGACAATCGCGATGCCGCGCTGTTCCTGGCCCTGAATCTGGCCACGGCGGGAGTTCAGGTCGCCGATCACGTCGCCGACGTAATCTTCCGGCGTGACAACCTCGACCTTCATCATCGGCTCGAGAAGCTGGGCACCAGCCTTCTTGGCTGCCTCACGGAAGCAAGCACGCGAAGCGATTTCGAAGGCGAGAACCGAGGAGTCGACGTCGTGGAAGGCACCATCGATGAGGGTCGCCTTGACGCCGAGCATCGGGAAGCCAGCCAGCGGACCGGAGGACAGGACGCTCTCGATACCCTTCTGGACACCGGGGATGTATTCCTTCGGAACGGCACCACCGACGATCTTGGATTCGAAGACGAAATCTTCTCCGTCCGGGTTCGGTTCGAAGACGATCTTGACGCGGGCGAACTGGCCGGTACCACCGGACTGCTTCTTGTGCGTGTAGTCTTCTTCCGTCTGGCGCGTGATCGTTTCGCGATAGGCAACCTGCGGAGCACCGACGTTGGCTTCTACCTTGAACTCACGACGCATGCGGTCGACGAGAATGTCGAGATGAAGCTCACCCATGCCGGCGATGATCGTCTGTCCGGATTCCTGATCGGTCTTGACGCGGAAAGACGGGTCTTCAGCTGCCAGACGATTGAGCGCGAGGCCCATCTTTTCCTGGTCGCCCTTGGACTTCGGCTCAATCGCGATCTGGATGACCGGCTCTGGGAACTCCATACGCTCGAGGATAACCGGCTTCAGGGGATCGCAAAGCGTGTCGCCCGTCGTCGTTTCCTTGAGACCAGCCAAGGCAACGATGTCGCCTGCAAAGGCTTCTTCGATGTCTTCACGGCTGTTGGAGTGCATCTGCAGCATGCGGCCGACGCGCTCGCGCTTGTCCTTGACCGTGTTGAGAACCGAAGAGCCCTTCTCGAGCTTGCCGGAGTAGACACGGGTGAAGGTCAACGAACCGACGAAGGGGTCGTTCATGATCTTGAACGCCAGCATCGAAAGCGGCTCTGAGTCATCAGCGTGACGCTCGATCTCGGCTTCGGTCTTGAAGTCGATGCCCTTGATCGCCGGAATGTCGAGCGGCGACGGCAGGTAATCGACAACCGCGTCGAGAAGCGGCTGAACGCCCTTGTTCTTGAACGCGGTACCGCAGAACATCGGGTGGAACTTCACGTCGATCGTGCCACGGCGAACCAGTGCGCGGATCTTGTCGTTGTCCGGCATGTCACCGTTCAGGTAGGCTTCCATCGCTTCTTCGTCGATCTCGACAACTGTCTCGATCAGCTTCTCGCGATATTCCTCGGCCTTTTCCTTCAGGTCATCCGGGATTTCGACGACGTCCCAGGCAGCGCCCAGGGACTCGTCGCGCCAGACGAGCGCGTTCATCTCGATCAGGTCGACAACGCCCTTGAACTCGCTTTCAGCGCCGATCGGCAGCTGCATGACGACAGCAGTCGCGCCGAGGCGGGTCTTGATCATCTCGACCGAGCGGTAGAAGTCGGCGCCGGTCTTGTCCATCTTGTTGCAGAAGATCATGCGCGGAACATGATACTTCTCGGCCTGGCGCCAGACGGTCTCCGTCTGCGGCTCTACGCCGGCATTGGCGTCCAGCAGCGCGATCGCGCCGTCGAGAACGCGCAGCGAACGCTCGACTTCAATCGTGAAGTCGACGTGGCCGGGGGTGTCGATGATGTTGAAGCGGCGCATCTTGCCGTCGCGACCCTTCCAGAAGGTCGTGGTAGCAGCGGACGTGATCGTGATGCCGCGCTCCTGCTCCTGCTCCATCCAGTCCATGGTGGCTGCGCCATCGTGAACTTCGCCGATCTTGTGCGACTTGCCCGTGTAATACAGGATGCGTTCGGTCGTCGTGGTCTTGCCGGCGTCGATATGCGCCATGATACCGAAGTTTCGGTAGTCTTCGATTTTATATTCGCGAGCCATAGGACTGCCTTTCGAAATTCGATCGGATGAAGATTACCAGCGGTAATGCGAGAAGGCGCGGTTGGCGTCGGCCATCTTGTGCGTGTCTTCGCGCTTCTTGACGGCGCTGCCGCGGTTGTTGGCGGCATCCATCAATTCACCCGAGAGGCGATCGATCATCGTGGTTTCGTTGCGCTTACGGGCTGCGGCGATGAGCCAACGGATCGCAAGAGCCTGACGGCGCTCCGGACGAACATCGACCGGAACCTGGTAGGTTGCACCACCGACGCGACGCGAACGGACTTCGACATGCGGAGCGACGTTGTCGAGAGCCTGGTGGAAGATTGCCAGGGGCTCCTGCTTCGCCTTGTTCTGCACGGAGTCGAACGCGCCATAAACAATGCTTTCAGCCACGGACTTCTTGCCGTGGAGCATGATGGCGTTCATGAACTTGGTGACGACCAGATCGCCGAACTTCGGGTCCGGGTTGATCTCACGCTTTTCTGCACTGTGACGTCGGGACATACTTCTCGTCTCTCAAGAGTTGCAGGCGCTTTATCACGCGGAGAACCTCGCGCAGCGCCGAATAGAATGAAATCCGAAGGATTACTTCGGACGCTTCGCACCGTACTTGGAACGGCGCTGCTTGCGGTTCTTGACACCCTGGGTATCGAGGACGCCGCGGATGATGTGGTAGCGAACACCCGGCAAGTCCTTGACGCGGCCGCCGCGGATCATCACCACGGAGTGCTCCTGGAGGTTATGCCCCTCGCCCGGGATATAGCCGATGACTTCGAAGCCATTCGTCAGGCGGATCTTGGCGACCTTACGCAGAGCCGAGTTCGGCTTCTTCGGGGTCGTGGTGTAGACGCGGGTGCAAACGCCGCGCTTCTGCGGATTCTCCTGCAGAGCAGGAACCTTGTTGCGCTTTACCTGTGCCTGACGCGGCTTGCGGATCAGCTGGTTTACGGTAGGCATATAACCATCCCTTGCAAAATCTTCTTCCAAACCCTTTCGGGCCAATCTGATGCCGTCTCCGGCGGCGACACACACATTCATGCGCAAAACGTGGCCCTATCCGAAATCCGGATGGACCACAGAAGGCAGAGGACGCATTCCTCATGCGTCATGCGTGCAGCATTCGTGTCTTCAACGTGCGTCTGGAACCGCGTTTGAGACGTACTCCGGGACGAGTCGTTCCGGACGGACAAGCCTCACGTCGCTTCCGATGGTGGGGCGTTTACTGTTTTAGCCCCTCCCCGTCAAGACCGAGGCGGAAAATAATGGCTTTCAGCCTTCCAAGCGCCGGTCGACGACATAAAGTTAAGACTTCACACCGCATTGCGCAAGCGAGTGGGCGCAGTCCACCGTCGATACTTTGCGAAGGCCCGCGATGCGCCTACCATTCAGCCAACGAGGACTCAAGGTGAGTCCCGCTCGATAAATACCCCAACGGAGTTCAGTATGGTGACCGCCCCCGACAACGATAACAATCTGGAAGGACCAATGGTGTTCATCATCATCGGCAAGGCCTATGAGAGCAAAGACATGCAGGGTATTGACCTGCACATCATGCTGCAGGCGCCGGATGACGATTCCGCCGTACGCGAGGCGCTGAACGCCCTGTCGGAAGAGGGTTTCGTGGAAGCAGACCTGGACCAAATCGGCGTGCTGCAGGAAGTGCCGCTCGAAGAGCCGCATGCTTCCGCCTATCAGGGTGCGCTCGAGGGCGAAGTTGCCATTATCCGTTTTGCCCCATGAATCAGGAGCACCCGCCGGCGCGCCGGCGGGTGCCCAACTCATTCAAGCAGCATTTTCCCTTACTGGGAGGACGGGATGATGCTGATTGGCCTCGGGGTTTCGGCCGTCTCGGCCGGAAGGATCGGATAGGTGATTTCCGGAACCCTGCCTGTCAGCGAATTGAGGAACGCCACGATCAGGTCGATTTCCTCATCGGCGAGATTCTCGCCCAGTTGCGATTCACCCATAATCGCGACCGCCTGCTTCAGATCCCATACCTTGCCTGAGTGGAAGTATGGCGCGGTAACGGCGATGTTGCGCAGGGGCGCTGCGCGGAAGACGTAGGAATCGTCCGCCGTTTCCGTGACCATGAAGCGCCCCTTGTCGTTCTCCGGGAGAACATCGGCGCCGGGTCTTTCGACCAGACCGAAGGGGTAGTAGCCCTCACCACCGACATTGATGCCGGCATGGCAAGCGGTGCAGCCCTTGTCGATGAAAAGAGCCAGACCCTGCTTGGCTTCGGTGGTCATCGCATCGGTGTCGCCATTCAGGAAGGCATCGAAGGGTGCAGGCGTGATGAGCGTCGCCTCGAAGGCTTCTATCGCCTTGGCAAAGTTATCGAAGGTGACCGGATCTTCCTCATCCGGGAAGGCTGCCTTGAACCACGTGACGTAGTCGGGCATCGACTTCAGCATGGCAATGACGTTGTCCGGCGTGTTGGCCATTTCGACACCGGCCTGGACCGGCCCTTTGGCCTGGGCCTTGAGATCATCAGCGCGGCCATCCCAGAACTGGGCGATGTTGAAGACCGCGTTCAGCGCCGTCGGCGAGTTGCGCGGGCCCTTCTGCCAGCCGTGGCCAATCGAGGTCTCAAGGTTATCGTCCCCGCCCGTCGCCAGGTTATGGCACGAGTTGCACGAGAAGACGCCGGATGCCGAGACACGCGGGTCGAAGAACAGGGCCTTGCCCAGCTCGATCTTTTCCGGCGTGATCTTGTTGTCCTTGACCGACGGAATCGTCGACGGCAGGGCTTTGAACAGTTCGAGCGCGGTTTCCCTGAGATCTTCGGGAACCGGTTCGGCCGCAATTGCGGCTGTCGCCAGCAAGACGCCAAGGGCGACCGACGACATGAGCTTTTTCATTTGAGTCTCCGTTCTTGAGTGAACATGACTCAATCTAGAAGGCTTCCAAGGTAGCGCCTTGCCATAGGTCAACACTTCAGAGGTCGCTAATGCTCCATCGGCTCCAGAATGCGAAAACGCCCGGCTGAGCCGGGCGTTTTTTTGTTCTTCAAACAGGTGATTACAGCACCGATCACTCGGCGGGCGTGTTCTCGCCCGACAGTTCCTGCAGCATCGGCGTTGCGGCCGAAGCACCCGAGCTCTTGCGGCGCTCCTCGAGGATGAGGTCGTCGCGCGAGGTGGCGATACGGCGGATCTGGGTCATGGTGCCGCCCGTACCGGCCGGGATCAGGCGGCCGACGATGACGTTCTCCTTCAGCCCCTGCAGCGTGTCGGTCTTTCCGGCGATCGCCGCTTCCGTGAGAACCTTGGTGGTCTCCTGGAAGGATGCGGCCGAGATGAACGACGGTGTCTGCAGCGAAGCCTTGGTGATGCCGAGCAGGACAGGTTCGCCCGAGGCCGGCTTCTTGCCTTCCTCGACCAGCTGGTCGTTGACGTCGTCCAGTTCAATCCGGTCGACATTGTCCCCGACGATATACTGGCTGTCGCCTGCATCGGTGATTTCCACCTTCTGCAGCATCTGACGGACGATGACCTCGATGTGCTTGTCGTTGATGACAACGCCCTGCAGTCGGTAGACTTCCTGGATCTCGTTGACGAGGTAGGAAGCCAGAGCTTCCACGCCCTTGATCGCGAGGATGTCGTGCGGTGCAGGATTGCCGTCGAGGATGTAGTCACCCTTCTCGATGTAGTCACCATCCTGAAGATGGAAGGGCTTGCCCTTCGGGATCAGGTATTCGACCGGCTCGACACCGTCTTCGGCAGGCTCGATCATTACGCGACGCTTGTTCTTGTAGTCGCGGCCTAGGCGGATCGTACCATCGATCTCTGCGATGATGGCGTGATCCTTCGGACGACGAGCCTCGAACAGTTCCGCAACGCGCGGCAGACCACCGGTGATATCCTTGGTCTTGGCGCTTTCCATCGGAACACGCGCAAGGACGTCACCCTGGCTGACCTTCTGGCCCGGCTCGACGGACAGGATCGCGTCGACCGACAGCATGAAGCGGGCTTCGCCACCACGGGCGAGCTTCATGATGTTGCCGGAGGCGTCCTTGATGACGATCGCAGGCTTCAGGTCGGTACCGCGCGGCGTCGACCGCCAGTCGATGACCTGACGCTTGGTGATGCCGGTCGATTCGTCGGTCGATTCGGAGACGGAGATCGAATCGACCACGTCTTCGAACTGAACGGTGCCTTCGACTTCCGTCATCATCGGGCGGGTGTAAGGATCCCACTCGGCCAGACGCTGGCCGCGCTTGACCTTGTCGCCATCGTCGACGAACAGCTTGGAGCCATAAGCCACGCGCTGCGAAGAACGCTCAACCCCGCGCTCGTCCAGAATGGTGATGGCCATGTTACGGCCCATCGCCACCAGAACACCTTCCGAATTGCGGAGGATGTTGCGGTTCTTGATCTGGACGGTGCCCTCGTAGGAAGCTTCGAGGAACGACTGGTCAACCACGGTCGCCGTGCCACCAAGGTGGAACGTACGCATGGTGAGCTGGGTGCCCGGTTCACCGATCGACTGTGCAGCGATAACGCCGACGGCCTCACCCATGTTGACCGGCGTACCGCGTGCCAGGTCACGGCCGTAGCAGACAGAGCAGACGCCCGTCTGGACTTCGCAGGTCAGCGCCGAACGGATGCGGATCGACTGGATACCAGCCTTCTCGATCTCGATGACATCGGGCTCGAGGATCATCTTGCCGGCATCAACGATCCGCTCACCCGTGACCGGATGATCGATGTCGTCAAGCGCCGTACGGCCGAGGATGCGCGCTCCCAGCGACGCCACGACCTGGCCGGCATCGACGATGGCCGTCATCGTGAGGCCCCTCTCGGTGCCGCAATCGACCATGTTGACGATGCAGTCCTGCGCAACGTCGACGAGACGACGGGTCAGGTAACCCGAGTTCGCCGTCTTCAAGGCGGTGTCTGCTAGACCCTTACGGGCGCCGTGGGTCGAGTTGAAGTACTCGTTCACGGTCAGGCCTTCCTTGAAGTTCGAGATGATCGGCGTCTCGATGATCTCGCCCGACGGCTTGGCCATCAGGCCACGCATACCGCCCAACTGGCGCATCTGGTTCGGAGAACCACGAGCACCCGAGTGCGACATCATGTAGATGGCGTTCATCGGCTTCTGGCGGTTGGTTTCCGGATCGAACTCGACAGCCTTGATGCGGGCCATCATGTCTTCGGCAACCTTCTCGGTCGCCTTGCCCCAGGCGTCGACGACCTTGTTGTACTTCTCGCCCTGAGTGATCAGGCCGTCGTTGTACTGCTGCTCGTATTCCTTCACCAGAGCTTCAGTGTCACCGACGATCTTCACCTTGGTTTCAGGGATGATCATATCATCCTTGCCGAAGGAGATGCCGGCCTTGCAGGCATTGGTGAAGCCGAGCTGCATGATGCGGTCGCAGAAGATCACCGTGTCCTTCTGGCCGCAGTGACGGTAGACCGTGTCGATCATCTTGGAGATGTTCTTCTTGGTCATTTCCTGGTTGCAGATGTCGAAGGGTACGTTCGGGTTCTTCGGCAGAAGCTCACCGATGATCATGCGGCCAGGGGTCGTCTCGTAGATCTTCGAGACAGGCTTGCCGTTCTCGTCGACCGTCTTGAAGCGGCCCTTGATCTTGGCGTGCAGGGTGACGACCTTGTTTTCCAGAGCGTGGTGCAGTTCGCCCATGTCGGAGAAGGCCATGCCTTCGCCCGGCTCGTTCTGGTTCTGGATCGACAGGTAATAGAGGCCGAGAACCATGTCCTGCGACGGAACGATGATCGGGGCGCCGTTCGCCGGATGCAGGATGTTGTTCGTCGACATCATCAGCACGCGGGCTTCGAGCTGAGCCTCGAGCGACAGCGGCACGTGAACGGCCATCTGGTCACCGTCGAAGTCGGCGTTGAAGGCGGTGCAGACGAGCGGGTGCAGCTGGATCGCCTTGCCTTCGACCAGGATCGGTTCGAAGGCCTGGATGCCTAGGCGGTGCAGCGTCGGTGCGCGGTTCAGGAGGACCGGATGCTCGCGGATGACCTCGTCGAGGATATCCCAGACTTCCGGCTTTTCCTTTTCGACCAGCTTCTTGGCCTGCTTGACGGTCGAGGAGTAACCCTTTGCGTCGAGACGGGCATAGATGAAGGGCTTGAAGAGCTCGAGCGCCATCTTCTTCGGCAGGCCGCACTGGTGCAGCTTGAGTTCCGGACCGGTCACGATGACGGAACGGCCGGAGTAGTCGACGCGCTTGCCGAGAAGGTTCTGGCGGAAGCGGCCCTGCTTGCCCTTCAGCATGTCGGAGAGCGACTTCAGCGGACGCTTGTTGGCGCCGGTGATGACGCGGCCACGACGGCCGTTGTCGAACAGCGCGTCCACAGATTCCTGCAGCATGCGCTTTTCGTTGCGGATGATGATGCCCGGGGCGCGCAGTTCGATCAGGCGCTTCAGACGGTTGTTACGGTTGATGACGCGACGATAGAGATCGTTCAGATCAGAGGTCGCGAAGCGGCCGCCATCGAGCGGAACGAGCGGACGCAGGTCCGGCGGGATCACCGGCACAACCTTCATGATCATCCATTCCGGACGATTGCCGGACTCGATGAAGTTCTCGACGATCTTCAGCCGCTTCATCAGCTTCTTCTGCTTCAGATCCGACGTGGTGTCGGCAAGCTCGGAGCGCAGATCACCGGCGATCTTGTCGAGGTTCATGGAGGCGAGCATCTCGTAGATTGCCTCGGCACCGATCATGGCGGTGAACTGATCTTCGCCGAACTCGTCGACGGCGATCATGTACTCCTCTTCGGAAAGAAGCTGGTTCTCCTTCAGAGACGTCAGGCCCGGCTCCGTCACGATGTAGTTCTCGAAATAGAGAACGCGCTCGACGTCCTTCAGCGTCATGTCGAGCAGCGTCGAGATGCGCGACGGAAGAGACTTCAGGAACCAGATATGGGCAACCGGAGCGGCGAGCTCGATATGGCCCATGCGCTCGCGACGAACGCGCGACAGCGTGACTTCGACGCCGCACTTTTCGCAGATGATGCCCTTGTACTTCATGCGCTTGTACTTGCCGCACAGGCACTCGTAGTCCTTGATCGGGCCAAAGATGCGCGCGCAGAAGAGACCGTCGCGCTCGGGCTTGAACGTACGGTAGTTGATGGTCTCCGGCTTTTTGATTTCGCCGTAGGACCAGGAGAGAATCTTCTCGGGGCTCGCGATCGAGATACGGATCGAATCGAAGTGCTGTGCCGGCACCTGCGGGTTGAAAAGATTCATGACCTCTTGGTTCATGCCTATCTCCTTACGGGGCAAACGCCCTCAACTTGCGATCATGACCTTCCCAATTCCCGGGACGGAAAGTCTGTCGCTCAAAATGGTCATAGCCGCAGAATGCGGCGAAACTTCCCCTGCCCTTTCAGCCCTGGCCGAACGGGAGGAGAGCGGCGCGCGCCAGCCTGTAGCGCGCGCCCTGTCGGAGATTATTCGGCCGCGTCCGGCAACTGGCCTGCCTCGGCGTCAAGCTTCGAGTTTTCGAGCTCGACGGAGAGACCAAGCGAGCGCATTTCCTTGACGAGAACGTTGAAGCTCTCCGGAATGCCGGCCTCGAAGGTGTCGTCGCCGCGGACGATCGCTTCGTAGACCTTGGTACGACCAGCCACGTCGTCCGACTTCACGGTCAGCATTTCCTGCAGCGTGTAGGCAGCGCCGTAAGCCTCGAGAGCCCAGACCTCCATTTCCCCGAAGCGCTGGCCGCCGAACTGCGCCTTGCCGCCCAGCGGCTGCTGTGTCACGAGCGAGTACGGACCGATCGAACGGGCGTGGATCTTGTCGTCAACGAGGTGGTTCAGCTTGATCATGTACATGTAGCCGACGGTCACCTTGCGGTCGAAGGCCTCACCCGTCCGCCCGTCATAGAGGACGGACTGGCCGGAAGAATCGAGACCTGCCTTGCGAAGCATGTTCGAAACGTCAGCTTCATGCGCACCATCGAAGACCGGAGTGGCGATCGAAACACCGCGCTTGGACTGCTCGGCGAGCCGAACGAGCGAGTCGTCGTCGAAGCTTGCGACTTCGTCGTTGGCCACGCTGGCATACACGTCCTTCAGCTCCCGCTTCAGGTCACTGATGTCGTTCGACTTCTTGTATTCCTCGAGCATCTCGCCGATGCGCTTGCCCATACCGGCGCAAGCCCAGGCGAGGTGCGTCTCGAGGATCTGACCGACGTTCATGCGCGACGGCACGCCGAGCGGGTTCAGGACGATGTCGACATGCGTACCATCTTCGAGGAACGGCATGTCCTCGACCGGAACGATGCGCGACACGACGCCCTTGTTGCCGTGACGGCCGGCCATCTTGTCGCCCGGCTGGATCTTGCGCTTCACAGCGACGAAGACCTTGACCATCTTCATGACGCCCGGGGGCATTTCGTCACCGCGCTGGACCTTCTCGACCTTGTCCATGAAGCGCTGTTCAAGGCGCGACTTGGATTCGTCGTATTGTCCACGCAGGGCTTCGATCTCGCCCTGGACCTTCTCGTCCTCGACCGCAAACATCCACCACTGCGACCGCGGGTACTCCGAGACGACGTCGTTGCTGAGCTCGACGCCCTTCTTGAAGCCCTTCGGGCCTGCGACCGACTTCTGGCCACGCAGCATGTCGATCAGACGACCGTAGACGTTACGGTCGAGGATCGCCTGCTCGTCGTCGCGGTCCTTGGCGAGCTGCTCGATCTCCTCGCGCTCGATCGCCATGGCGCGTTCGTCCTTCTCGACGCCGTGCCGGTTGAAGACGCGCACTTCGACGACGGTGCCGAAGGTGCCCGGCGGCATGCGCATCGAGGTGTCGCGGACGTCCGATGCCTTCTCGCCGAAGATGGCGCGCAGAAGCTTTTCTTCCGGCGTCATCGGGCTTTCACCCTTCGGCGTGATCTTACCGACGAGAATATCGCCCGGCTGCACCTCGGCACCGATGTAGACGATGCCGGCCTCGTCGAGGTTCTTCAGCGCTTCTTCCGATACGTTCGGAATGTCGCGGGTGATTTCTTCCGGACCAAGCTTGGTGTCACGTGCCATCACTTCGAATTCCTCGATGTGGATGGAAGTGAACACGTCGTCCGACACGATGCGCTCGGAGAGCAGGATCGAGTCTTCGTAGTTGTAGCCATTCCAGGGCATGAACGCGACGAGCGCGTTACGGCCGAGGGCCAGATCGCCGAGGTCGGTCGAGGGACCGTCCGCGATGATGTCACCCTTGTTCAGAACGTCACCGACGGCAACCAGCGGGCGCTGGTTGACGCAGGTGTTCTGGTTCGAACGCTGGAACTTCTGCAGTCGATAGATATCGACGCCGGAACGGCCGGCCTCGAGATCTTCCGTGGCGCGAATGACGATACGGGTCGCATCGACCTGGTCGACCACGCCGCCACGACGGGCAGCGATGGCAGCACCGGAATCACGCGCGACGACCGGCTCCATGCCGGTACCGACGAACGGAGCTTCGGCGCGAACCAGCGGCACGGCCTGACGCTGCATATTCGAGCCCATGAGAGCGCGGTTGGCGTCGTCGTTTTCCAGGAACGGAATGAGAGCGGCGGCAACCGAGACCAACTGCTTCGGCGAGACGTCCATCAGGTTGATGGTGTCGCGCGGGGCAAGCATGACTTCACCGGCATGACGGCAGACGACGAATTCCTCGACGAAGGAGCCATCGCTTGTCAGTTCCGCATTCGCCTGGGCAACGTAGTACTTCGCCTCTTCCATGGCGGAGAGGTAAAGCACGTCGTTGGTGACCTTGCCGTCGACGATCTTGCGGTACGGGCTTTCGATGAAGCCGTACTTGTTGACGCGGGCGAAGGTCGCAAGCGAGTTGATCAGACCGATGTTCGGGCCTTCCGGCGTCTCGATCGGGCAGATACGGCCATAGTGGGTCGGGTGAACGTCGCGAACCTCAAAGCCTGCACGCTCACGCGTCAGACCACCCGGGCCAAGAGCCGAGAGACGGCGCTTGTGGGTGATTTCCGAAAGCGGGTTCACCTGGTCCATGAACTGCGACAGCTGAGAGGAGCCGAAGAATTCGCGGACGGCGGCAGCAGCCGGCTTGGCGTTAATCAGGTCCTGCGGCATGACGGTGTCGATCTCGATCGACGACATGCGCTCCTTGATCGCACGCTCCATGCGGAGCAGGCCGAGACGGTACTGGTTCTCCATCAGCTCGCCGACGGAACGAACACGACGGTTGCCGAGGTTGTCGATGTCGTCGATCTCGCCCTTGCCGTCACGCAGCTCGACCAGCATCTTGACCACGGCCAGGATGTCTTCCTTGCGAAGCGTGCGGACGGTGTCCGGAGCGTCGAGGTCGAGACGCATGTTCATCTTCACGCGGCCAACCGCGGAGAGGTCGTAGCGCTCCGCATCGAAGAACAGCGAGTTGAACATGGCTTCGGCCGATTCCATGGTCGGCGGCTCGCCCGGACGCATGACGCGGTAGATATCGAAGAGCGCTTCCTGACGGTTCTCGTTCTTGTCCGCGACGAGCGTGTTGCGGATATAGGCACCGACGTTGATGTGGTCGATGTCGAGGATCGGGATCTCGGTAAAGCCGAGGGCCATCAGGTCCACCAGGTTGCCCTTGCGTTCGCCGGACTTGGCATCGACTGCCATCTCCAACTCTTCGCCGGCTTCCATGTAAACTTCGCCCGTTTCCGGGTTGACGATGTCTTCAGCAACAAAGTTGCCGACGAGGTCTTCGTCGCTGGCGCGGAGGGCCTTCAGACCCTTGTCGGTCAACTGACGAAGGAGGCGCGGCGTGAGCTTCTTGCCGGCTTCCACGACCACTTCGCCGGTGTCGGCGTCGATCATGTCGGACAGAGCCTTGGCGCCCTTCAGCGTCTCGGGCTGGAACGGAATCCGCCAGCCGTCGCCGTCACGGACGTAGTCGGACTTCGTGTAGAAGGTCGACAGGATCTCTTCGCCGTCCATGCCGAGCGCCATCAGCAGCGACGTCGCCGGAATCTTGCGGCGGCGGTCGATACGGGCGTAGACGATGTCCTTGGCGTCAAACTCGATGTCGAGCCAGGAACCACGGTACGGAATCACGCGGGCAGCGAAGAGCAGCTTGCCGGAAGAATGGCTCTTGCCCTTGTCGTGGTCAAAGAAGACGCCCGGCGAACGGTGCATCTGCGAGACGATGACGCGCTCGGTGCCGTTCACGATGAACGTACCGTTGTCGGTCATGAGCGGCATGTCGCCCATGTACACGGACTGTTCCTTGATGTCCTTGATGGACTTCGCGCCGGTATCCTCGTCGATATCGAACACGATCAGACGAAGCGTCACCTTCAGCGGCGCTGCATAGGTGAGATCGCGCTGGCGGCACTCCTCGACGTCGAACTTCGGCGGCTCGAATTCATAGGAGACGAATTCAAGCATCGAGGCGCCGGAAAAGTCGGTGATCGGGAACACCGACCGGAAGACTGCGTTCAGACCTTCGTCCGGACGGCCACCTTCTGGCTCTTCCACCATGAGGAACTGATCGTAGGACGCCTTCTGAACCTCGATGAGGTTCGGCATCTCAGTGACTTCGGGGATCTTACCAAAAAACTTGCGTACGCGCCTGCGACCATTGAACGTAAGGGTCTGAGCCATCGTCGCTCCTTCAAAAATGCATCCGGGCCTACAACGGACGGGATTCGCTGGCCAGTCGATCCCGTCAACATGGGTGTCAAACTCGTCCCGCTTTTCGAACTGCCGGCCGGATTGCCGAGCCTTTCGAACGGGGACCATCCTCTTGAGAACCCATTACCCAAAAGCCGTTTGACGGGCTTTTGGGTAATAAGTTCAGGGGAATGAGCGATGGGAGAGAACTGTCGTCCCCTCCCGCCGTATTCCGATATTACTTAACGTCGACCTTGGCGCCGGCGTCCTCAAGCTTCTTCTTGAGGTCAGCAGCTTCAGCCTTGGAAACGCCTTCCTTGACAGCCTTCGGAGCGCCTTCGACGAGGTCCTTGGCTTCCTTGAGGCCGAGGCCGGTGATGCCACGGACTTCCTTGATGACGTTGATCTTGTTGGCGCCGGCATCGGTGAGGATGACGTCGAACTCGGTCTTTTCTTCTTCGGCAGCAGCCGGAGCAGCACCACCGCCAGCAGCAGCAACAGCTACCGGAGCAGCGGCAGAAACGCCCCACTTTTCTTCGAGCATCTTGGACAGCTCGGCAGCTTCCAGGACGGTCAGCGAGGAGAGGTCTTCAACGATCTTTGCGAGATCAGCCATTTTCATATTTCCTTTTGTGTTCGGTTCGAACTGGTTCGATAATTACAGCGAAAAACCGCCTTACGCGGCTTCGTCCTTCTTTGCGTAGGCCGCAAACACGCGAGCAAGCTGAGCTGCCGGTGCCTGAACAACCCCAGCGATACGCGTCGCCGGCGTCTGGATCATGCCCAGCAGCTTTGCGCGCAGCTCGTCCAGCGAAGGCAGGGTCGCAAGCGACTTGACTGCATCGGCGCTGAGCGTGGTTGCTCCCATGGAGCCGCCCAGGACAACGATCTTGTCGTTGGTCTTGGCGAAATCCATGACGACCTTCGGAGCGGTGATGGGATCTTCGCTGTAAGCGATGAGCGTCTGACCCTTGAACAGGTCCGACATCCCTTCCGACTCCGTGCCCTGAAGAGCGATCTTGGCCAGACGGTTCTTCGCGACTTTGACGGTGCCGCCAGCAGCGCGCATCTTCGAACGAAAATCGTTCATCTGCGCAACTGTGACACCAGCATAGTGGGCCACGACAACCGAACCGGAAGCCTTGAAGACTTCGTTCAGCTCCGTGACAAATTCGCGCTTTTCCGCTCTTTCCACTGTCTGTCTCCAGTTGACGGGACCGCAATCCTGCAGGCCCCATCGGTTTGCCTTTGCCCCAAGGGATCTCTTAATCAAGATCCCAAGCGACGCTTGAGGATCCTGTCCCCCCGCACTGTCGCCGAAGCGGCTCCAGGCACAAGGCACACAAGGCTCGAACCGAACATCCAGACGCGAAGTCTGCGATGAAATCCGTTCTTACCCGTCTCATGCAGGCAAAGTGATTAAGGATGAACCACCTGCAATCTCGGACAGGAAATCCAGGTTTCCCTGGACATTCCCGGCCCCAAAGGACCGGGAATTCTTAGCCGGAGCCGCAAGCGGCCCCGCTTGTTCGTCTCAGGCCGTAACCGTCGACGGATCGATCTTGACGCCCGGACCCATGGTCGAGGAGATCGCCACGCGCTTGACGTAGTTACCCTTGGCGCCGGCCGGCTTTGCCTTGATCACGGCGTCAGCGAAAGCCTTGATGTTCTCTTCGAGAGCCTTGGCGTCGAAGGAGGCCTTGCCGATGCCGGCATGAACGATACCAGCCTTTTCGACGCGGAACTCGACAGCGCCGCCCTTGGACGCCTTGACGGCACCCGTGACGTCCATGGTGACGGTCCCGACCTTCGGGTTCGGCATCATGCCACGTGGCCCAAGAACCTTACCGAGACGACCGACGAGCGGCATCATGTCCGGCGTGGCGATGCAGCGATCGAAGTCGATCTTGCCGCCCTGGACGATCTCCAGGAGGTCTTCCGCGCCGACGATGTCGGCACCGGCAGCCTTGGCTTCGTCAGCCTTGGCGCCACGGGCGAAGACGGCGACGCGGACGTCACGGCCCGTGCCGTTCGGCAGGTTGACGACGCCGCGGACCATCTGGTCGGCGTGACGCGGATCGACGCCGAGGTTCATGGCGATCTCGATGGTTTCGTCGAACTTGGCGACTGCCCGTTCCTTGACGAGGGAAATCGCATCCGACAGCGCGACCAGCTTAGTCGGATCAATGCCTTCGCGGATCTTCTCAATACGCTTTGCGAGCTTAGCCATGATCAAGCCACCACTTCCAGGCCCATGGAGCGGGCGGAGCCCTCGACCATTGCCATTGCGCCTTCGATGTCGGCTGCGTTGAGATCCTTCATCTTGGCCTCGGCGATCGTACGCACCTGAGCCTTGGTGATCGTGCCGGCCTTGCCGCCCTTGCCGGGCGTCTTCGAACCGGACTGGATCTTCGCTTCCTTCTTCAGCCAGTAGGTCACCGGCGGCTGCTTCATCGCGAAGGTGAAGGACTTATCCTGATAATAGGTGATGACGCACGGAATCGGCATCCCCTTTTCCATTTCCTGCGTGGCGGCATTGAACGCCTTGCAGAATTCCATGATGTTAATGCCACGCTGACCAAGTGCGGGGCCAATCGGCGGGGACGGGTTTGCCGATCCTGCCTTGACCTGCAGCTTGAGCTGGCCTGCAACTTTCTTAGCCATTTCTCTCTGCCTTTCTACTCTGACCGGTGTCCCGGCCGATGACTGCCGGCAAGGCCGGCGGCTGCGGTTGCGTGGTCGGATCGGTTAAGGCCCGGCTTCAGGCCGCCGTCTCCCACGCGGTTCGGAGAGTTGCCCCTCCTTGCGATCAGACCTTCTCGACCTGACCGTATTCCAGTTCAACCGGGGTCGCGCGACCAAAGATCGAAACCTCGACCTTGAGGCGCGAGCGCTCCTCGTCGACATCCTGCACGGTGCCATTGAACGAAGCGAACGGACCGTCGGATACCCGAACCTGCTCGCCGATTTCGAAGCTGATCGAGGACTTGGGACGCTCGACGCCTTCCTGGACCTGGCCCAGGATGCGCTCGGCCTCGAAATCCGGGATCGGGACCGGCTTCGAATCGGACCCAAGGAAACCCGTCACCTTCGGCGTGTTCTTGATCAGATGGTAGGCTTCGTCGGTCAGGTTCGCCCGCACCAGCACATAGCCGGGGAAGAACTTGCGCTCCGAATCGACCTTGCGGCCGCGACGGACCTCCACCACCTTCTCGGTCGGCACCAGGATCCTTTCGAACAGATGATCAAGGCCCTTTTGGCGCGCCTTGTTCTCGATGTCCTCGGCAACCTTCTTCTCAAAATTCGAATATGCGTGGACGATGTACCAACGCGCCGCCATCTTCATCTCCACAATCAATTGCCGATGTTCAGCACAAGGCCGATCAGCCAGCCGATAAGCTGGTCAGCAGCAAAGAAAAACAGCGCAGCGAATATGACCATCAGCAGGACCATCGCAGTGGAGATCATCGTCTCCCGGCGCGAAGGCCAGGTAATCTTGGAGGCCTCGGAGCGAACCTGCTGCAGAAACTGTACTGGGTTGGTCTTGGAAGCCATCGATGTCCACGCCATTACGGCACGTAAAGCTGATCTCGTTCAGCCCCACGCACCGCGTGTCTGTTTTGCCCTACATAGACTCCCATTCCCGCTTTCACAAGAGGGAATCGATGTCCGATGAAATTCGCCAGCCGCACGACCGACAGCCCCGCCCTTCGACGCCGCCGCGACGGTCCGCGCAGCGGAAGGACTGGCAGGGGCAGCCGGGCTTGAACCGACGACCTGCGGTTTTGGAGACCGCCGCTCTACCAACTGAGCTATACCCCTTGATCATCCCCGCGGCGCATCGTGCCGCCGGAACAGGCGGGTTAATATTCAACTTGCGTGGCAATGACAAGCATTATTCGCGGCAAAAAGCCCCTGCCCCGGACTTTCTTCCCTGGACCGAGGTCACCGCCCGGTGAAGCACCTCGCGCGGCCCGCCCCAACGAAAAAAGCCCCGCCGTTGCTGGCGGGGCTTTCGTATTTCCCGTAAGGGAAAGGTCGATTACTCGATGATCGAGGCGACGATGCCGGCGCCGACGGTGCGGCCGCCTTCGCGGATAGCGAAGCGCAGCTTTTCTTCCATCGCAATCGGAACGATCAGCTCGACGTCAACCGTGACGTTGTCGCCAGGCATGACCATTTCCGTGCCTTCCGGAAGCGTCACGATGCCCGTCACATCCGTCGTGCGGAAGTAGAACTGCGGACGGTAGTTCGTGAAGAACGGCGTATGACGGCCGCCCTCTTCCTTCGTCAGGATGTAGGCTTCTGCCTTGAACTTCTTGTGCGGCTTGACCGAACCCGGCTTGCACAGAACCTGACCACGCTCGATGCCGTTGCGGTCGACACCGCGAAGCAGCGCGCCGATGTTGTCGCCGGCCTGGCCCTGGTCGAGCAGCTTGCGGAACATTTCAACGCCCGTGCAGGTCGTCTTCGTCGTCGGACGGATGCCGACGATCTCGATTTCCTCACCGACCTTGATGACGCCGCGCTCGACGCGACCCGTGGCAACCGTGCCGCGGCCCGAGATCGAGAACACGTCTTCGACCGGCATCAGGAAGGGCTGGTCGATCGGACGCTCAGGCGTCGGGATGTAGGCGTCAACAGCAGCCATCAGCTCGCGGATCGCGTCTTCACCGATCTTCTTGTCCGAATCTTCCAGGGCAGCAAGAGCCGAGCCCTTGACGACCGGAATGTCGTCGCCCGGGAAGTCGTAGGACGACAGGAGTTCGCGCACTTCCAGCTCGACGAGCTCGAGAAGTTCTGCGTCGTCGACCTGGTCGACCTTGTTGAGGAACACGACGATCGCCGGAACACCAACCTGGCGGGCGAGCAGGATGTGCTCGCGGGTCTGCGGCATCGGGCCATCGGCAGCCGAGCAGACCAGGATCGCGCCGTCCATCTGGGCAGCACCGGTGATCATGTTCTTCACGTAGTCGGCGTGGCCGGGGCAGTCGACGTGCGCATAGTGACGGTTGGCCGTTTCGTACTCGACGTGCGCCGTCGAGATCGTGATGCCGCGCGCCTTCTCTTCAGGAGCGGCGTCGATCTGGTCATACGCCTTGAACTCGCCGAAGTACTTCGTGATCGCTGCCGTCAGCGACGTCTTGCCATGGTCAACGTGACCAATCGTGCCAATGTTGACGTGCGGCTTCGTCCGCTCAAACTTGCTCTTTGCCATTGAATGCTTCCTGTGGACTGATGTGGACCCGGCGCGCGGGTTTGGTGTGGCCGTTTAAGGCTTTCGCTCAAGATGCGCAAGACATAATTGCTTGCGGCCTCGGCTGCGGAGAAGGAGACCTCACCGTCGCCTGCGCGCGGGTCCTAGGGGCTGGCCGCAAGAACCTTGAAGCCCTCAGCTTCGAACAGAGCGCCCGCCTCGGCTGACTTGAGAAATTCGAGGTAATCGGCCGAAGCCGAACTTCCGCCCTCCTTCAGCAATGCCACCGGATAGACGACGGGCGGATAGGCATCTTCGGGAAAGATTCCCACCACGGCGACACCCGGATCCGCCTTCGCGTCGGTCTCGTAGACAATGCCGTAAGGGGCTTCCCCGCGGGAGACATATTGGAGGGCGGCGCGAACATTCTCTGCCCCGGCAACTCTCGATTCGACCACATCCCACACACCCAGCGCCTGCAGGGCAGCCTTGCCATAGCGGCCAGCCGGAACGGCATCCGGCGAAGCCATCGCAAGCCTGCCATCACCGAGGAGGCCCAGGAGGTCGAAGCCTGGAGCGATTGTGACGCTCGCCGCGCCGCTGGCTGCGATCAGAACGATACGGTTGCCGAGAAGATCGGTGCGGCTACCGTCCTGGATGAGATCCCGTTCCTCAAGATAATCCATCCATTCGGCATCCGCTGAGATGAAGACATCCGCGGGCGCACCCGCCTCGATCTGCTTCGCGAGTGCCGAGGTGGCGGCATAGGAAATGCTGGTCTGGATACCACTCTCCCGGGTCCACGCCGCGCTCACCGCGTCGAGCGCATTCTTCATGCTGGCCGCCGCGAAGATGGTTACGCGCTGCTGCTCCGCCGCCTGCCCCGGAAGTGCTAGCTGAAGGCAGAGAATGGATATGATGACGCCAAGAACAAGACCAAGTTTCCGCTTGTTCGGCATAACGCTCTCCGCCTTGTCGTGACACTGTGACGCCGCGCTACCTTATGGGGCATCCACGGCGGACGGAAGGCCTCATCCACCATCCATCGGCCAAATGCCCACCGCAAGATGCGCCCATAGACCGAGCACTGCGAGTGCAACGGCGGCCGATATGAGCAGCCTGCCACGACCACTCCTCACAAGGCGAGATCCGAGCTCGGTCGAGAGCCAGCCGGTGCCCAGGAGCGCTGCGGCCGCCCCGAAGTCTTCCGCGCCCCAGTTCACCTCCGAAGTGAAGCCCATGGCGATCATCGGGACGAGCAGCACCAGAGCCAAGAGGATCAGGAATACCATCCGATACCGGCTGCGATGCCTTTCCAATTGAATATGCTCCTGCATCACGCCCTCCATCCGATACCACAGCGTTGGACACTCCTGTGGCAAATCCAAGGAAGCGCCGCAAACAAGCAGCAGAAGCCCTGCGGTCGTACACTTGAACAGTTGATGATGGGGAAGCTGGAGCGGGTAGCGGGAATCGAACCCGCGTATTCAGCTTGGAAGGCTGCTGCTCTACCATTGAGCTATACCCGCGGGGTGGCCGATCCGGTGACGAATGGTGGAGGGAGTTGGATTTGAACCAACGTAGGCTGAGCCAACGGATTTACAGTCCGTCCCCTTTAACCACTCGGGCATCCCTCCATTAATCCGTCGGGATCGTAACCAAGCTCGCTGGATCGATGCGCCGGGCTTCGATCTGCGCCGCGTATATGACGGCCCGCTCGCCGTCTGTCAACACGCGTCAGACCTCAATTCCGTGAAAAAAAATCCCGCCTCCTTCGAGGCTTATCGCGGGGGTCACGACTATGCTCCGGAAGCTGCCAAGGCTATAAGGCCGCATGAGCAAGAATGACAGAGACGACAAGTCCGGCCGCGACAGCCACTATGCCACTCTTCGACGGGCGGTAAGGGATGCGAAGCGGGAACGCGGCGAAATCCCTACCCCAGACCCGCGCAAGAACCGCCGCAAGGACGTCGCCTGGGCGCCTCCCCAGCTTCAGCCCGACCAGGTCTTTCTCTACGGCCTGCACACGGTGCGGGCAGCACTCGCCAACCCGCAACGGAAACTCATCAGGCTTTCCGTCACGCAAAACGCGCTCGCGCGCCTCGACATGGGAGATACTGAGGCCCTCCCCTGCCCGGTCGATCTCGTCCAGCCTCAGGACCTGGACAAGGTGCTAGGCCCGGATGCTATCCACCAGGGGGTGATGCTGGAGACGCGGCCGCTGCCCGTTCGGCGGCTTGAAGCCTTGAAGGACAGCCCTCTCCTTCTGGTGCTCGACCAGGTAACCGATCCGCATAATGTCGGGGCGATCATGCGCTCTGCCGTCGCCTTCGGGGCCGGCGCGCTCGTCACCACCCAGAGACATAGCCCGGTGGAATCCGGCGTTCTTGCGAAATCGGCCTCGGGTGCACTGGAGCTCATCCCTCATATCCAGGTCACCAATCTTGCCGATGCCCTGAACGAACTCCACGCGCTCGGCTTTCAGACCGTCGGCCTCGATTCGGAAGGCCCGCAGCCGCTGGAGGAAACCCTTGCCGGAGACAAGATCGCCCTGGTCCTGGGGTCCGAGGGCAAGGGCTTGCGCCACAAGACCCGCGAAACCGTCACTGCGCTTGCGCGCCTCGACATGCCGGGAGAGATCAAGTCGCTCAACGTGTCGAACGCCGCGGCCGTCGCCCTTTACGCTACGCGGATGCATCTAGCCCGCAGTAAATCGTGAACCTGCTGTGACTGCTGGTCGCAAATGGGCCTGCACCTTGTGACAATGAAGAGCCAGGAATTGCGCGAGAGTCGGCAGCACCATGACGAAGCTCATTGATCTCTTCACATCCGCTGCGCTCAATGCCGGCCGCGCGATCCTCGAGGTCTACCGGGCGGGGCCTACAACCAGCTACAAGGCCGATTGCTCCCCGGTAACGGAAGCGGACGAGCAGGCCGAGCGCATCATCCTCGAGGCGCTTCGTCAGGCTGTTCCCGACATCCCGGTCATTGCCGAGGAGGCGGTTGCCGCCGGACGCATTCCGGCCATTGGCGGCGGCCCCTTCATCCTGGTCGATCCGCTTGACGGCACGAAGGAGTTCATTGCGGGCCGCGATGAGTTTACGGTCAACATTGCCCTCATCAGGTCCGGTGTGCCGGTCGCTGGCATCGTCTACGCCCCCGCGCTCGGCATCGCCTATACGGGCGATGGCGATGAGGCGTGTCGACTGGCGATCGGGGCAGACTTCAGTGTCGCGGCGAGGAAGCCGATCCGTGTTCGTGAGACCACTCCTTCGATGGTCGCGGTCGCCAGCCGTTCCCATAGCACGCCGGAGACGGAGGCGTTCCTGAAGGCCAACAACATTGCGGAGACCTGCGCGATCGGATCGTCGCTGAAATTCTGTCTGGTCGCCGAAGGGCAAGCGGACATCTACCCGCGGCTCAGCCGGACTATGGAATGGGACACGGCGGCCGGCGATGCCGTACTCCGGGCTGCCGGTGGTGTGACCACGACGCTGGACGGAAAGCCCCTCGTCTACGGGAAGACGCAGCAGACGGACAACATCGACTTCGCCAATCCCTATTTCATCGCCCGGGGCGACTTGCAGAAGGGCAGGCTTGTCATCTGATCCGTCTAACCTGCACCATAACGGCGGACGCAGCCGCGCCTCAGTCCGCTTGCCCGCCGCCGAACCTGCTGATCAGCACGTCGCGCATCCTGTCCATGGATGGCTCCGGCGCCTGCGGCGAGGGTGTCATGCCCATAGAGAAACCGTCGGCCTTGAAACTGTCCACGAGTGCGTGGTCACGGCTGACGATGTGGATCGGCACGGATCGCGAGGCATCCGGCCCGGTGATCAGCGCGGCGGGCTGATGGTCGCCCAGAACCACGAACACGGCATCCCGGCCGAAACGGCTGATATAGGATCCAAGCGTTTCCAGCGCGTAGTCTATGGTCGCGATGTAATGCCGGCGTACTCGATCCTGATCGGCCCACACCACCGCCGGTGGATCGCCACTTTCCGCCTGCTCGTCGAAGATCGTACCATCGCCCACTGAATTCCAGTCGACCAGCCGGGGGATCGGCGTCCATGGAGCATGGCTCGATATGAGCGCGATCTCCGCCATCACAGGCACGCCCGCGTCCCTGGCCGGCGAGCGGGCGAGGCTTTCGAAGGCAGACAAGGTGTACTGGTCCGGCATTGTCACCCAGTTGAACGGCTTGCCGCGGTAGCCGAGGTCCTTCGCCGCCAGAATCTCGTCGTAGCCGTAATAGGCGGCCTCCGGCCAATCCATGGTGATAGCAGGCATGACGGCCACGGCTCGCCACCCGGCATCGCGGAACATCCGGTTGAGGCTCGCCCGGTCACTGGCCATCAGCCGGTCGTAGCGCGCCTGGCTATCGGTCCAGAGACCCGAGAGAAACGTGCCATGGGCGAGCCAACTGAGGCCTGCCACGGTCGGTGACCGCGTCCAGCCGCTCGCAGATGCGAAGCCGGTCTCGGAAAGCTGCCGCTCGACGCCCTCCAGCCGCGGGCCGATCAGCGGGCTGTAGCGCAGATCTTCGATCGCGCTCCGTCCGTAGGATTCGATGAAGACAAGGATAAGGTCGCGCCCCTTGATGCGCTCGAAGGATGGCGCTCCGGCGGGATATCCCGCCTCCTCATGCAACTCCGCCTCAAATGCACGGATATCGGCAACCGATCGAGCCACCAATGACAGCCGCTCTCCGAGATAGTCCGCCACGCGCAATTGACCCATAGGTTCAGAGCCGGCGCGGACATTCGCCGCCTGCAGCACGACGCCGGCGACCAGCAGCAGCGCGAAAACCGCAACCGCTGTCCTTCGGACTTGGTCCGACAGGTTGGTGATCCGGATGCACGCCCAGGAGAAGGCCAGCACCAAGGCAGCCAGGGAGGCGACGGCCCCGCCGATCGAGACGGCCGCAGTGAACGTGCCGACCGAGCCGGACAGCAGCTTCCATCCGTCAAAGATCATCTTGAGGTCGAGATAGGGATTGAAGCGGCGCTGGAATGCCGAGAGGACAGCAAGGTCGCCGATCTTGAGAAACAGAAGGCAAAAAACCAGGGTCGTCGCGAGAAGCGCCACTGCGATGGCCATCCTCCTCGGCAGCAACAGCAAGGCGAGAGCCAGCAGCGGTATCTCGATCGGCAGACGCAAGGCGCGGGTGGGCTGGATGCCGCCCGGCGTATCCGGCATCACGCACGCCAGGAAAGCGATCGCGACGAAAATCGTCATTGCCAGGGCGGCTCGCCATCCACGAATTTGGTGTATCGTGCCGGTCCGGTTCATCCGAACGCTCCTCCCGCTCGTATACCACCCCGAGCATCACTCCACCGGAGCAGGATCATGAACGACGAAGGAGGCAATCGATAGCCATGCGAATACTGAAGGTGATCGCGATGGCTGCAGGCCTCCTGCTTCTGCCTCTCCTCGTCCTTGCCGTCGATCCTGCGAGCCTCGCCGAGGCTCTCGCAGGCGTGCCGCCAGGCCATGCACTCGTCGCCATCATTATCGTCCAGGTCCAGATCCTGCTTTCCGCGCTGCGCTGGCGCTTCACCGCCTCCCGCCTCGGTCACCCCATGCGGCGAGCCACTGCCATACGGGAATACTATCTCGGCGGCATCCTCAACCAGACCCTGCCAAGCGGCATCGCCGGCGACGCCGTCCGCGCCTATCGCAGCAGCGGCGACGCCGCCGGTGATTGGAAGCGGGCAACCGCAGCTGTCGTGCTGGAGCGGCTCTCGGGGCAGCTCGCGTTTTTGCCGCTGACGGTCCTGGGATTGCTGAGCTGGGTGGTGCTGTTGCCGCAGGACAGCATTCCGGACCTCTGGGCACTGCTTGCCGCCGGGTTGGCGGGCGTCATCGCAATCGTAGCGGCGTTTCTTCTGGTTAGACCTCTCAGGGCGTGGAGTGTCCAGCACCTCCCTGACCTTTCGGCGGTCTTCTGGAAAGACCGAGCCTTCGCGATCCAGGGCGGACTGAGCACCCTGATCGTGACAAGCTACGTGGCGGTTTTCGTCATTGCATCCGATGCGGCTGGCGCACCACTCCCTCTCGCCGGAGCATTCGCGATCATTCCGCTCTGCCTGCTGGCGATGCTGGTGCCAGTGGGTATCGGCGGGTGGGGAAGCCGCGAAGCGGCCGCAGCGGTGCTTTGGCCGCTCCTGGGATACACGAGCGCCCAGGGCCTTGCTGCGAGCCTTCTTTACGGTGCCTTCTCGCTCGCCGGTACCGCGCTCCCCGGCATAATCGTATACGGCACGTCGGCGCTTGGCGGCTGGAGGCGGGGTGCAGGAATCGTCCGATGAGATCACGTCGCCAACCGGGCATAGACATCGCCTGACGGATCTCCCGGCGC
The DNA here is from genome assembly GCF_902502825.2 of Pseudorhizobium flavum. The sequence continues at coordinate 1,504,695 of NZ_LR723670.1, read as the reverse complement.
CAGCGAAGAAAGGTCATTGAGAAGCGCCGCGGCGTCACGCCATTCTTCGTTTTCAAAGCGGTGTCTCTCGCCGACCACGCGATTGAAGCGGTAGCTGCCGAGCTTCTCAAGCAACCCGATGACGTCATGCGCGATTTCGGGCAGTGCCGGATTATATTCGAACGCGACGAGGCGGATCGGGCTTGAAAGTCCGCGGAGGATGTCGGCCTCAGCGCCCTCCACGTCGATCTTGCAGAAGGCCGGAATTCCATATTTTTCGATCAACCGGTCCGGCGTCGTCATGGGGACGACGACTTCATGGTCCCAGACCACGTCGCGAAATCCCTCGGCATGGCTGACACTCTCGACGAACCGCTCCGACACGGTGGATACGGTGGGATGACGACGTGAGATGCGCAGCCTCGCCTCACCTTCCGTCGCGCCCACGGCCGCGCGCTCGAATCCCTTCAAGCGGCTGGCGAGATGCTTCTCGATCATGTCGGCGAACACGGGCTGCGGCTCCACGGCCACGACCTCTGCCCCCAGAGACAGCAAGGTCCTGCTTCGGCTGCCCACATGCGCGCCGATATCGAAGACAAGATCCCCGGGCTTGATGATCCCGCTGTAGAACCGCCTCAGTTGCACCCGGCGCCAGGGCTGGCCGTAGTAGACCACCAGCGAGCGCGCGACACCGATTGCCGTATCAAGGCCTGCGGCGGCGCTCACCTTCCCACCTCTGGATCGCGCAAGAGGTAGAGGCAGTCGACCGCGAACGAGTAGATGAGCAAGAGGAGCGCAACAGCGGCCAGCCAGACGGATATGGGTGCCATCACGCCTGGAACGAGGATCAGGCAGAGCGCGGCAACCTGGACCACGCAGACGAACTTGCGCCGTAGCGATGGCGGCAGAGGTGCCGTCAGACTGGGCACGAAGTACTGCGCCATCATGAAAGCGTAGCGAAGCAGGCCTATCAGAACAACCCACGCCCCCGCCTTATCGAGGATGAAAACAGCGGCTGACAGGCAGAGGATAAGGAAGGCATCGACTTCCATGTCGAACCTTGCGCCAAGTTCCGACTCCTGCCTCTGGAGGCGTGCGAGGTATCCGTCGAAGCCATCCAGCGTAAGCGCCACTGTCACGAGGAGCACGAGGGCCCATGAGGCATTCTCAGGAGCATTGGGAACGATCACTGCGGCAGCGACCAGGCTGACGATCGCCGATCTGATTGCGGTCACCGTGTTCGCGAGACCGAAGCTGTCGAAACGGTGACGGTGCAGGCTTCCGATCACAAGGGCGAAAATCACAAGAAGCAGTACGGCAGCGGCAATGACTGTGGCGCTGCCGAGCGACAGATGGAATGAGATCGCCGAGTAGGCAACAATCGCACCCAGAAAGACACCGCCAAGCACCGCCAGAGCGTTCACACGAAGCGCGTGGGACGGTCCGGCTGCCGCAGCCGAGATCCGTATGGCGGATCCCTCCTTTGACCACATCATGCCTACTCCGCTGCCAGAAGGGCCTCGATGTCCAGCATATGGCCGGCCCGATCCTTCTTCGTCTGCAGATAAGCCGCATTCTGCACGGTGACCTCTCCCGTTACCGGGACACGGCTTTCCACCTCGATACCTGCGCGACGAAGTGCGGCGATCTTCGTCGGGTTATTCGTGAACAGCACGATCTTCTCGATACGCAGCATTCGCAGCATCGCCACCGCGGCCTCGTAGCGGCGATGGTCGACATCATAGCCGAGTTCGGCATCGGCATCGATGGTGTCGAGCCCGCGGTGCTGGTACCCGTAGGCGCGCATCTTCGCACCAATACCGGTGCCCCTTCCCTCCTGGTCGAGATAGAGAAGCACGCCGCCGCCCGCGGCCTTCATGGAGGCGAGACCGTTGCGCAGCTGGTCGCCGCAGTCGCACTTGAGCGAACCGCAGAGGTCGCCGGTCACACATGAGGAATGTATGCGGACCGGGACCGGGCGCGCCAGATCTGGATTGCCGACGACGATGGCTATCTGGTCCTTCTGGGCCAATCCTCCGCGGAAGATTACGAAGTGGGCGTCGCCAAGGTCCCTAAGCGGCACGCGGGTCCGGACAACGATCTCAAAGTTCTGGCGTGCAGCGCCGGCCCCTTCCAAGAGAGAGTGATCGAGCTTACAGCAGGCAGCGAATTGATGCTCGACTCCTGTTACGTCGGCGCAAACCATGGCAGGCAAGAGCAGCGCCAGACGGGCAAGCTCAGCGGACATGCTCATCAGTCGGTCAGCCGTCTGCCACTCGTCGGGTGCCGATGCCCCAAGCCCATAGGCCAATTGCGACGCCTGCTCGAAGGAAATGCCGGCAAGCGGAACAGCGACGTCCTGAGCGGTACCCGGCATGAGGCGCATTGCACGATGTGAGGTCAGCAGGAGCGCATGTCTGGCACCGACCGCATCGGCGAACTGGTCGTAGACAGCCGGTGCCACGCCATCGAGCGCAAGGGCAGCAAGACTGCGTGAGCCATCGCTGAGCAAAACCGGGCGACCGTAGCGCAGTTCCGCAACTGCACGCTCGACCTGAACTGCGGGCGAGGCAAGCTGAAAACCCTGTTCGACGAATGACATCGGTGAAAATCCTTCCCAAAACGTCCAGTGCCAAGCTCTACGCGCAGAGCCCTTGGCCGGATCAATCACTTATTCGGCACCGGCCGATCCCCTCCGACGTCTTGTCAGATCGCCTCGGCAGAACAAGATAACGCGCTCACCACGGTTCGGGTCCTTGAGCACTACCAAGATTGCAAGCCGCACCTACTGGGTGCTCAAAATGGTTGCAGGCGACGCCGGCGACCCCGTGCAAGCGCGGTCCAGAGGCCGGCGTGAGAGGAGAGATGGATGAACTCGGGTGTTTCGCCTGCGGTGGGTACGGAAATGCACTCTGCTCGTGCCCTTTGGTTCACGGCCGCTGGCGCATGTGAACTGAGGCATGAGCCACTGGAGCCGCCCCTCCCTGGCCAGGCCCTCGTACGCACGCTCTTCAGCGGCATCAGCCGGGGCACTGAGAACCTCGTCTTCAGCGGCCGCGTACCGGTCAGCGAATTCGAACGCATGCGGGCACCTCACATGGCGGGCGAGTTCCCCTTCCCGGTCAAGTACGGCTACTCCCTCGTGGGGAAAGTCAAGACGGGCAGCGCACCTATGACCGGCCAGTTCGTCTTCTGCCTTCATCCGCACCAGGACCTCTTGGCGATCGATGAATCCGAGTTGCTTGTCCTTCCGGATGGGTTGCCGCCGGAACGGGCCATACTGGCCGCGAACATGGAGACAGCCCTCAACATCGTCTGGGATGCAAATATCCTGCCGGGAGACCGGGTCGCCGTTTTCGGTGCCGGCGTGGTCGGCACCCTGGTTGCCTACCTCACGTCACGAATCTGCGGCACCGAAGCCGTGCTGATCGATCCCAACCCCTCACGGCGAGCGCTTGCCGAACATCTCTGCCTGGACTTCTCGACGGGGACCAACGTGGCTGGAGAATTCGATGTGCTGGTGAATGCGTCCGGGTCGGCCGCAGCACTTGCGCAAGCGATCGACCTTGCCGGACAGGAGGCACGTATCGTTGAGGCAAGCTGGCACGGGAATGAACCGGTCAGCATCCCGCTCGGCGGCGCTTTTCATGCTCGCAGGCTCACGCTTGCCAGTTCGCAGGTCGGTTCGGTACCGCCAACGCGGCGGGTACGGTGGAGCCCAGCGCGTCGCCTCGCCAAGTCTCTCGACCTCCTGCTCGACGACCGGCTGGACGCGCTGATCTCCGGCGAGACGCCTTTCTGCGAGATCGAAAGCGCCTATCCCGCCATCCTCGCCAATCCGGATACCCTCTGCCACCGTATCCATTACTGAATAGCCACGGAGTTTCAGAAGCATGTTCGCCGTCGAAGTCCGCGATCACATCATGATCGCCCACAGCCTTCCCCGTCCCGTTTTCGGCCCTGCCCAGGGCATGCATGGCGCCACCTTCGTGGTCGATGCGGCCTTCTTCACGCGCGATGTGGACGAGAACGGGTTGGCGGTGGACATCGGCGCTGCGACGACGGTTCTCCGCGAAGTCCTGGCGCCGCTCAACTATCAGAACCTCGACGAGCTCCCCTTGTTTGCGGGGAAGGTCACAACGACCGAAGTCATCGCCAAGCACGTCTTCGATCAGTTGGCGGCCGCAGTCGCGGGCGGAAAGCTCGGGGAAGGAAGCCACCGGATCTGCCGGTTGAAGATTACCCTGCACGAGTCGCACGCCGCACGTGGCTGGTACGAGGCCGATCTTTGAGCCGGACGATCGCTTTCGCCTTCCCAGGTGATCTGGCGTTGAAGACCGGCGGCTATGCCTATGACAGGCGCGTCATAGACGGTCTTCGCAACCGCGGCTGGGACGTTCAGTGCCTGCCGCTTGGTGATGGGTTTCCCAATCCCTCGCTGGAAACCAAGGCACTGGCGGAGGATCTGCTATCGCGCTTGCCGGATGGCGCGCAAGTCGTGGTCGACGGTCTCGCTTTCGGTGTGCTCGACACATGGGCCGAACGCGAGAGCAAGCGTCTGCGAATCGTCCCTCTCGTTCATCATCCCCTCGCCCTTGAGACCGGCCTGGACGCAGAGCAGCAACAAGATCTCGCAGCAAGCGAGCGAAAGGCAATCGCCTGTGCGGAACATGTCATCGTGACGTCGTCGATGACGGCGCGGGAATTGACATCCAGATATGGCGTGCCATCCGACAAGGTCACGGTGGCGATACCAGGCACCGAACCCGGGGCTCCCGCCAGAGGTGAAGGTGACCCCGCGCATATCGTGTCAATCGGCACGCTCATACCGCGCAAGGGCCATGATGTCCTGATTGCAGCGCTCAAGCGGATCGAGCACCTTTCCTGGACTGCCACCATTGTCGGTAGTCACAATCTCAGCCCCAGAACGGCGCGGGAAATCGAGGAGCAGCTGGGAGAGAGCGGGCTTGCCGAGCGCGTCAACCTTGCCGGCGAAGTTGCCGATGTCAGGCCGGTGCTGGCGAGCGCCGACATATTCACCCTGGCGAGCAGGTTCGAGGGTTATGGCATGGTCTTTGCCGAAGCCCTTTCCCACGGCCTGCCCATCGTCGCATGCCGCACCGGCGCCGTTCCCGACGTCGTGCCTGAAGAGGCGGGCATACTGACCGGCATCGACGATATCGATGCCTTCGCCGCGGCACTCGGTAGCCTGGTAGCGGACATGGAACTGCGGCAACGAAAAGCCGAAGCGGCCGGGCGTGCGGGCGCGCTCTTGCCTAACTGGGACAGGACCGTCGACATCATCGCCGACAGATTGGAGACACTTCCGTGAGCGGTTTCGACAAGGACTGGCTGGCGCTGAGAGAAACGGCCGATCAGGCCACCCGCGACATGGGGCTGGTGGAAGAACTTGCGACTTATCTCCAGGGAATGGACCGTCCGTTCATCCTCGATATCGGCTGCGGCACAGGCTCAACCCTGAGAAGCCTCAAGGATCATCTCCCCCGTTACGCCGGGTGGCTTCTGCTCGACTATGATCCCCTGCTTTTGGAGGAGGCGTCGCGGCGGGCCGGGACGAATGCCGATGTCACGTTTCGCCAGCATGACCTCAACGACATCAACGCCCTTCCGTTGGAAGGGGTGAGTGTCGTCACGGCGTCGGCGCTCTTCGATCTGTGCTCGGACGGTTTCTGCGCCGCGCTTGCGGACCGTCTCGCAGCGGCCGGTTGCGGGCTCTATGCCGCACTGAACTATGATGGCGTCATGCGGTGGTCGCCAGAACATCCGCTCGACGGGCAGATGACTGACCTTTTCAACCGCCACCAGCGGACCGACAAGGGGTTCGGGCCGGCACTCGGACCCGACGCGACCGCATGTCTTGCCAAGCACCTGAAGGCCCGTGGATTTACCGTAACGACGGCCGAGAGCCCGTGGCGGCTGGACCAGAGCAGTGCTGCTCTGCAGACCGAGTTCCTGGGAGGCTTGCGTCAGCCCCTTCTGGAGGCGTCTGAACTTCCGGACACCACAATCGACAACTGGTTGGACTTTCGCTTGGCGGCCATCGGCACGCCGGGGGCCTCATGCCTGATTGGCCACTGCGATCTCCTCGCCCTGCCCGGCTGAGGCTTCGCTTGACCGGAAAACGCAGTCGAACAGGATGTCGCTACCGAGATTGTAGACATCTGTGGCGGGGCGATGGGCGCCTGCAAGCTTCTCGATGGGCGGCAGGCTGATGCCTATCGGGCCTGAGCCGATGATGATCGGGGAAATGGCCACGTGCAGCCGGTCGACGAGGCGGGCGTCGATGAAGCGGGCTATCGTCCGGGCACCGCCCTCCACCAGCACGCGGTGCAGGTTTCGCGCCGCCAGCGCGTCGAGCATGTCGCGGGGATCGAGGCCGCCAGCCTTAGGCTCCAGGTTGACGATCTCGGCATGGGGAATTTCGGCACCGGATGCGCTCGCGCTTCTGAACACGATCACAGGTGCACCGCCGTCGTGGAACAGGCTTTCGGATCCCTTTAACGTTGCGTGGCAATCGACGATCACGCGAACCGGTGACAAACCCTTGACCATTCTTACCGAGAGGCTTGGATCGTCCGCGATGACGGTTCCCACTCCGACGATCACGGCGTCCACCAGTGCCCGGCATCGATGAAGATGCGCCAGGCCGTCCTCACCCGAGATGTCGCGGGCGTCGCCTGCCGGTGTCGCAACCCTGCCGTCAAGCGACTGGCCCACCTGCGCCAGCACGAAGCGGCCGGGTGCACCGGCTATCGGGCCGTAGAGGCGGTAGGCAAGGTCACCGGCGACTGCCTCGCCGGTTCCCTGCCGGAGGGCCAGCAGCCCCGACCACGTTGCCTCGCTCATTTCCAGATTGAACATCCCGCTCCCTAAAGCATCCTGTACAGCGTGTTGTCGCGCCGTATCACATGATGAAGCAGCACCGCGCCGATATGCAACGCGAAAAGCGCCAGAAGGCTCCATGCGCTGACCTCGTGAATCGTAGAGAGCGTCCATGCGATGTCGGGAGACTTGCCGAGCGGGCTCCAGACCGGCACGAGCCCGAACCAGACGAGCGGGAAACCGTGGGCATTGGTGGCGAGAAAGCCGCTGATCGGCATGACGATCAGGAAGATGTAGAGCAAGGCGTGAACGACTGTCGCCGCGACCCGTTCGACCACCGGCCCCTCGCGTTGCGGCGTGCGCGTGACCAGCTTGTTGCCGATCCGAACCAGCATGATCCACAGGACCAGAAATCCGAGGCTTTCGTGGACCAGATAAAAGTCGAGCGTCACTTCCTTCTTCGTGAACTGGATGAAGAAGCCGAGCGGCCAGGTTGCGAGCACCAGCACCGCGACGAGCCAATGAAGGATACGCGACGTCGCTGGATACTGCTCGACGCGGATGACGGCCTCGGCGGGGGGAGCGGAGTCGGAAGGGATACGGACATCATCGGTTCTGGACACGGCTAGCCTCCAACGGGCCGGCCGCTCCGGCGCCTAACCGATTGGCACCGAGACCTGCAGAGCCCAATGCAGGCAGTTTCAGGCGAGCCAGCCACAAGCGCAACCAGAAAACTTGGGTTCGCGATCTGAAGAGAAAAGTGGTGCCCCCGGCAGGGTTCGAACCCGCGACCCCCTGATTACAAATCAGGTGCTCTACCAACTGAGCTACAAGGGCAATCCAGTGCAGCGGGAGTTAGCATATTCTGCTTTCGTGTAAAGCGCAAAAACCAGAAAGAGACCGCCGATCGTGACGAACCCGAGCCCTGCCGTACCGCATCCTGCAGGCAAAGCCCTTGTCGAAAAAGGAATTTCTCCGCTAGGTATGCCGGCATCACGAGGGTTACCCATGTCGAGTACAGCCAGCAGCCTCTCCTTTTGCGCTTCCTCTGCACCGGAGGCGATGGCAGCCAGGGACGAACTCATCCGGATCTACGGCAACAGCCCGGTCGAGGAGGCAGATGTCATCGTCGCGCTCGGCGGCGACGGCTTCATGCTGCACACGCTGCACGGGACTATCAATTCCGGCAAAGCCATCTATGGCATGAACTGCGGATCGGTCGGCTTTCTGATGAACGACTACCGCACCGAGGACCTGCACGAGCGGATCGAGTCGGCGGTCGAGAACGTGCTGCATCCGTTGCAGATGAAGACCACCAATGCCGACGGCACGAGTTCCATCGCGCTTGCCATCAACGAGGTCTATCTCTTCCGGCAATCCTATCAGGCTGCCAAGCTGCGGGTGGAGATCGACGGTCGCGAGCGACTGGCGGAGCTCATCTGCGACGGGCTGATGGTCGCGACCCCTGCGGGTTCGACCGCCTACAACCTTTCCGCCCACGGGCCGATCCTGCCGCTGGAGGCGCCGCTGCTGGCGATGACGCCGGTCAGCCCCTTCCGGCCCCGCCGCTGGCGCGGCGCACTGCTGCCCAATCATGTGCAGGTGGACATCCAGATCCTGGAGCCGGAGAAACGCCCGGTGAACGCCGTCGCCGACAATATGGAGGTGAAGTCGGTGCTGCGCGTCCAGGTGGCGCAGTCGGAGGAGATGACGGCGCGCATCCTCTCCGATCCCGACCACACCTGGTCGGACCGGATCCTGGCCGAGCAGTTCAGCAACTAAGGCAAAACGGAAAGGGCGCCCTCAGTCGCCCTCTCCTCTTCGCTACGTCAAGGTCGGTCAGTCCACGTCAGCAACGGCGGCATCGGGCTTGCCGCTGATCCGGTGCGCCAGGGCCGCTTCCATGAACTCGTTGAGGTCTCCGTTCAGGACGTCATCGGGAGCAGAGCTCTCGACACCCGTGCGAAGATCCTTCACCAACTGATAGGGCTGGAGCACGTAGGACCGGATCTGGTGGCCCCAACCGATATCGGTTTTCGAAGCGGCTTCGGCATTGGCGGCCTCCTCGCGTTTCTTCAGCTCGGCCTCGTAGAGGCGGGCGCGCAGCATGTCCCATGCTTTCGCACGGTTCTTGTGCTGCGACCGCTCCTGCTGGCAGGCGACGACGATTCCCGTCGGGATATGCGTGATGCGGACGGCCGAATCGGTCGTGTTGACGTGCTGGCCGCCGGCACCCGATGAGCGATAGGTATCGATGCGGCAATCGCTCTCGTTCACCTCGATGTTGATCGAGTCGTCGATGACGGGATAGACCCAGATCGACGAGAATGAGGTATGGCGACGCGCGTTACTGTCATAGGGCGAGATACGGACCAGCCGATGAACGCCCGATTCGGTTTTCATCCACCCATAGGCATTGTGGCCCTTGACGAGGATCGTGGCCGACTTGATGCCGGCTTCTTCGCCTTCATGGACCTCCAGAACCTCGACCTTGTAGCCCTGGCGCTCGGCCCAGCGGATATACATGCGAAGCAGCATGTTGGCCCAGTCCTGGCTCTCCGTGCCCCCGGCGCCGGAATGGACTTCGACATAGGTATCGTTGGAATCGGCCTCGCCGGAGAGCATCGCCTCGACCTGCCGCCGATTGGCCTCCGTCCTCAGCGCCTTCAACGCATCCTCGGCATCCTTGACGATCGCCTCGTCGCCTTCCTCTTCGCCCATCTCGATGAGCTCGATATTATCGGAAAGCTGCTGTTCCAGCGCCCGCACACCGCTGATGGAATCGTCGAGCTGCTGGCGCTCGCGCATCAGTTTCTGTGCCTCGGAGGCGTCGTTCCAGAGGTTCGGATCCTCTGCCTTGTTGTTCAACCAGTCCAGTCGTCTTACCGCCTGGTCCCAGTCAAAGATGCCTCCTCAGCAGGCTTACGGCCTGCTTGATTTCGTCGACTACACTGATGATTTCAGCCCGCATGGCTTGCTTCTTGCTCTCTTTCGGAATTGGAAGACGGGGTGGACATAGTTGCGCCGGCGGCGGATGTAAAGGCCGCGCCGGCATGCATCATATCCGGGGTTAGAAGAGGCCGGCTGCGCCCGACGTCACTGCCTGATGGGCCTGCGGCGAGGTCTCCAGAATCTCTTCCGGCGGCAGGTATTCGGTATCGCCGATCACCGCGAATACATCCGCGGGTCCAGTACCGGGCTTGAACGCCTCGACGATCGTGTCGGGCTCGCCCTCGAAGGCCATCATGCCCGTCGTGCGGTTGACGGGGATGAACTGCATGCCCTCCGGCACGTGGAACTTTTCCGGCGGCGTGCGCTTGACCGCTTCCTCCATGAATTCCGCGAAGACAGGGGCAGCGAGCGAACCGCCGGTTGCCCCGCGTCCAAGCGGTGCAGGCGTGTCGAACCCGATGTAGACGCCAGCGACGAGGTTCGGCGTATAGCCAACGAACCAGGCATCCTTCTCGTCATTGGTCGTGCCGGTCTTGCCTGCAACCGGACGATCGTCGATCTTGATCTTGCCGGCCGCGGTTCCGCGCTTCACGACGCCTTCCATCATCGACGTGATCTGGTAGGCCGTCATCGGGTCGAGAACCTGCTCGCGGTTGTCGACGAGGATCGGCTCGTCCTGCCCCGTCCAACCCGAGGCGTTGCAGCCGTCGCAGGTGCGCTCCTCGTGGCGGAAGATGGTCTTTCCATAGCGATCCTGAATCCGGTCGATCACGGTCGGCTTGATCTGCTTGCCGCCGTTGGCAAGGACGGCATAGGCGGAGACCATGCGCAGGACCGTGGTCTCGCCGGAACCGAGCGACATGGCGAGAACTGGAAGCATGTCCTCATAGATGCCGAAACGCTCGGCATATTCGGCAACGAGTTCCATTCCCATGTCCTGGGCCAGCCGGACTGTCATCTGGTTACGGGACTTCTCGATGCCGAGCCGGAGGGTCTGCGGGCCGGCAGAGCCGCCGCCGTAGTTCTCCGGTCGCCACACCTTGCCACCGGCCACCATCTCGATCGGCGCATCGAGAATAACGGAAGCGGGCGTATAGCCGTTGTCGAGCGCGGCGGCATAGACGAACGGCTTGAACGACGAACCGGGCTGACGCATCGCTTGGGTGGCGCGATTGAACTCGGACTGGGCATAGGAGAAGCCGCCGACCATGGCGAGAACGCGACCCGTATTCGGGTCCATCGCCACGAAGCCGCCCTGCACCTTCGGCGGCTGGCGAAGGCGATAGGCGCCCTCTTCGTCGGCCAGAGCCTCGACGAAAACGACGTCGCCCGCCTGCAGCACACCTTCGGGTGATTTGGCCGTCTTGCGCTCGCCCTTGGCGTCGCGAAAGGCCCACTTCATGTCCTTGACAGCGACGACGCCTGTCTCACGACCTTCGCCGACCTTGCCGCCTGCATCCAGGGAGGGCTGCAGCACGATGTCGACTTCCTCAGACGAGACGGCCTTCACCATGGCGAGCTTCCATTCGGGTATGTCCCGAAGACCCGGTACCTTGGCGAGTTCCGTCGCCCAGTCGCCGGCCGCGTCTATCTGCGTGACCGGGCCATGGAAGCCGCGGCGCTCATCATATTCGACCAAGGCGCTGTTCAGTGCTCGGCGTGCCAAAACCTGCAGGTCCGGGTCAAGCGAGGTCCTTACCGATAGCCCCCCGCCGTAAAGCGTGTCGTCGCCATACTTCTCGATGATCTGGCGCCGAACCTCTTCGGCGAAGAAATCGGACGCGAAGAGGTGCGTGCCGCCGCGGCGCGGCTGGACGCCTAATGGTTGCTTCTTCGCCTCATCCGCATCGGCACGCGTCACGTAGCCGTTTTCCGCCATGCGATCGATGACCCAGTTGCGGCGCTCAATCGCGGCCTGTTCCTTACGGAACGGATGGTAGTTGTTCGGACCCTTCGGCAGCGCTGCGAGATAAGCTGCCTCGGCGATCGTCAGCTCCGTCACAGATTTGTCGAAATAGGTGAGCGCTGCGCCGGCGATGCCATAGGAGTTTAGGCCGAAGAAGATCTCGTTCAGATAGAGTTCGAGGATCTTGTCCTTCGAATAGGTCTGCTCGATCCGGAAAGATAAAATCGCCTCCTTGATCTTGCGATCGATAGTCTGGTCGTTGCTGAGCAGGAAGTTCTTCGCGACCTGCTGCGTAATCGTGGACGCGCCCTCAGGGCGGCGGCCGGACGCCAGGTTCTGGAAGTTGTTGACAACGGCGCGTGCAAGGCCAGCCGGATCGATGCCGGGGTGATTGTAAAAATTCTTGTCCTCTGCGGACAGGAAGGCTGCCTTGACGCGATCGGGAACCGCCTGGATGGGCAGGAAAAGTCGCCGCTCGCGGGCATATTCTGCCATCAGCGCACCGTTGCCCGCATGAACACGGGTCGCGACCGGAGGCTCGTAGGCGCTGAGAACCTCGTAATCCGGCAGATCCCTGGCGACGCCGACGAGATACACCGCGGCGACCACGGCGACGCCCAGGAACAGGACAGACGCCAATCCAAAGAAATACCCGATAAGTCTGATCATATTGAAGCTACCGCTCGGCTTTCACTCGGTGCCCGGACACCATCGCATGATTACGGGGCTTTTGCACGCTGATCCGGCCAGCGCAAGTCGACATTGGTTCGCCAGTCGATTCACACCCCCGGCCCATCGGGACTAACGGCGGGAATGTGAGCAAAATAGGGCTCTTGAGCCCAATCCCTCGGGGAAAACGGCACATGTGGCAGACCGGCATCAGGCCTCAACCACCGCCCGCAAAGACCCGGTCCCTGTAGCGCAGGACAGCATCGACCAGAAGGTCGCTTACCTTCGCGCGCCATTTCTCGTCCGCCAGCAGCTTCTCGTCCTCGGGATTCGACAGAAAACCGAGCTCGAGAAGAACGGAGGGAATGTCGGGCGCCCTCAGAACCTGAAAACCTGCATAGCGGTGGGCATTGTTGATGAGCCCTACCTGCCCCTCAAAAGACTGGATGACGTTGTTGGCGAGCGTGACGGAAAGCACCTGCGTCTCCCGTCGCGTCAGGTCGAGCAGGATGTCGGCAACCTCGGGCGGTTCGTCCTTGAGGCTCACGCCCGCCAACTGGTCGGAAAGGTTCTCACGCGCTGCAAGGTTTTCCGCCATGCGGTCCGAGGCGCGGTCCGACAGGGTATAGACGGTCGCTCCTCGGATATCCTTTTGACTGAGCGTATCGGCGTGCAGGGAGAGAAAGAGATCAGCCCCCGCCTGGCGAGCAAGTGTGACCCGCTCCGAGAGGGAAAGGAAGGTGTCGCCGTTCCGTGTCAGGACTGCCCTCACTCCGGGCCTGTCGGCAAGCCGCTCGGCCAGAGCCTGTGCGAATGCAAGGGTGATGGCCTTTTCGGGCGTCTTCGTAACAGCGCCGATCGCTCCGGTGTCTATCCCGCCATGGCCAGCATCCACAGCCACGACGAAAGACCCGTCATCCGCCTGCGATGCGACCTCATCCGGCATTTGACCGGTGCCGCCCTGCCAAGCCTGCTGACCGACCAGCTTCGCAAATACGTCCGGAGTTGTCATCTCGGCATCGAGCACAAGCCGGAACTCCCCATTCTCCCCTTGCTGCACTTCTGCAAGGCTGAGTTGGACCGGACGCTTGGCAGTCAGGACAATCCGCGCACTTTCTTCATCCATCGCCCCGTAGCGGATATCCTCGAACAATCCCCGAGCCGCAAGGTCTTCGCGCGGGAAACCAAACGCCGTGGCCGGCAGATCGACGACAACCCGTTGCGGCGAGTCTATATAGTGGACGGAGAAGTCGGGCCTTTCTTCGAAATGAATAACGACGCGGGTTCTGGCTTCATCCCCGGCAATGCGGGCGGCAAAGGCGAGCAACGGCCGCGAACTCTCCGTCTCGGCGAGCGCCAGGGGCGGGACGAGCGCGGCAAGCAGCAAGCCGATGGCCATCACAGCGACTGAACCGATTCGCACAAACAACTGCCTCTCCTGCACCCCGTATCCCGCCTGCTAGCGCATCATGATGCCGATCGTCCTTGCAGACCGCCGAAATGCGCATCGAAGGACACCCCGGTGGTCCCTCGACATCTGGCCCGCCAGCACTGGCGAATCAACGACTTCCACTAGCCTTCTCATTTAATCCACAATAAGGCGGCCCTGGCTTTTCCCTTGCTATTATGTCGCAGAAACCATACAAGGCGGATGAGGACTAAAGTGTTGACGGGATAGTCTTCCGGCAGGCCTGCCAGCCCCAGGGACCTGGCGCCGAAACCGGACAGTCATCCGCCGTCTGTACACTTTGATCCTGATACGCAATCTTCCCGGCAGTGGCCGGAACAATACCGGATGGCATGCCATCCACGCTCACATGGAGCACCTCACCGGGCCTCGAGCCTAAGATATCGTCGTTCTCGTTTGGACTTTTATGTTGCGGCAAGTGTTTCAGAACCGGGATACCCTGAGGGAGCCAGAAGCTCTGTCAGCCGTCCGGGCGTCGTCGCAAGCGCATCCTGCGGGAACCAATTTTTCCGGCGCAATCACCATCCTGCATGAAAGGCCTGTCCGTGCGGCAGGCTTTTTTGCACCTGCTCGGCTGCGCCGAGGAGCAGAATATACATGGCAGACAAAATGCTCATCGACGCGTCTCACGAAGAGGAGACGCGGGTAGTCGTCGTTCGCGGCAACCGTATCGAAGAATTCGATTTCGAATCCCAACACAAGAAACAGATCCGCGGCAACATCTATCTGGCAAAGGTGACGAGGGTTGAGCCCTCGCTTCAAGCCGCGTTCGTCGATTATGGCGGCAACCGCCACGGCTTCCTGGCTTTCGCCGAAATCCATCCCGACTATTACCAGATCCCTCTCGCCGACCGCCAGGCGCTGATGCAGGCCGAGGAAGAGGAACAGAAGAAGATCGCCGAAGACGAGGCGGGCGACCCGGCAGAAGCCCCGCAGCCGCAGGCGGACGATGCGACGCTTGACACTTCGCAAAGCGAAGCCGGCTCCGAGGCTGCCGAGGCCAGCCCCGGCGAAGAGGTGGCCGCCGAAAAGCCGAAGGCCAAACCGCGCCGCAGCCGCTCGCGCAAGAAGACGGCGGAAGCCGAAGCATCCGAGGTTGCAGAGCGCAGCGAAGGCACAGACGAGGACAAGGACACGCCGACTGAAATGGCGGCGATGGTCGAAACCGATTCGATCTCCGAAGACGTCCGCGGTCGCCGTCACTCCGACGATGACGACAGCGATGATGGCGAGAAGGAAGAAATCGAATCGGTCGGCGCCGAAGATGCGATGGAAGAGGTTCCCGATCGCGTCGTCCGTAAGCCCCGCAAACAATACCGCATCCAGGAAGTCATCAAGCGCCGCCAGATCCTGCTGGTACAGGTTGCCAAGGAAGAGCGCGGCAACAAGGGCGCGGCCCTGACGACCTATCTCTCGCTTGCCGGCCGCTATTCGGTGCTGATGCCGAACACCGCGCGCGGCGGGGGCATTTCCCGCAAAATCACCCAGCCGCAGGACCGCAAGCGCCTGAAGGAAATTGCCCGCGAACTGGAAGTGCCGCAGGGCATGGGCGTGATCGTCCGCACCGCCGGCGCCAACCGCACCCGTGTCGAAATCAAGCGAGATTTTGAGTACCTGATGCGCCTGTGGGAGAATGTCCGGACGCTGACGCTCAACTCCACCGCGCCGTGCCTCGTCTACGAGGAAGGCTCGCTCATCAAGCGGTCGATCCGCGACCTCTACAACAAGGACATCTCGGAAATCGTCGTTGCCGGCGAAGAAGGCTATCGTGAAGCCAAGGACTTCATGAAGATGCTGATGCCGAGCCACGCCAAGGTGGTCCAGCCTTACCGCGACCTGCATCCTATCTTCTCGCGCTCGGGCATCGAAGCGCAGCTCGACCGAATGTTGCAGCCACAGGTGACGCTGAAGTCCGGCGGCTACCTGATCATGAACCAGACCGAGGCGCTCGTCGCCATCGACGTCAACTCCGGGCGCTCGACCCGAGAGCACTCCATCGAGGAAACCGCCCTCCAGACGAACTTGGAGGCGGCCGAGGAAGTCGCACGCCAGCTTCGCCTGCGCGACCTTGCCGGTCTGATCGTCATTGACTTCATCGACATGGAAGAAAAGCGCAACAACCGCGCTGTCGAGAAGAAGCTCAAGGACTGCCTGAAGAACGACCGCGCCCGCATCCAGGTGGGCCGCATCTCGCATTTCGGCCTGCTCGAAATGTCGCGCCAGCGCATTCGTGCCAGCGTGTTGGAATCGACCACGCAGATCTGCACGCACTGCGGCGGCACTGGCCATGTTCGGTCCCAGTCGTCGGTTGCGCTTCATGTACTGCGCGGCGTCGAGGAGCACCTGCTCAAGAATACGACTCACGACATCACGGTGCGCACCACGCCGGAGACTGCGCTCTATCTTCTCAACCAGAAGCGCAACACCGTCGTGGATTACGAGAAGCGTTTTGGCGTGTCGATTTACATCGAGTCCGATGAGGGAATCGGCTCCAGCCACTTCGCCATCGACCGCGGCGAGCCGGTGGAGAACCCCGTCAGGATCGAAAGCCTGATGCAGTTCGCCGCCTTCCCCGTGGAGGAGGACGATGACGACATCGTCATCGAGGAGGATCAAGAAGACGAAGAGGCGGGTAATGCCAACGCTGCCCCGGCTACGGCTTCCTCGGCCCAGGGCGAAGAGCAGAACGGCCGCAAGCGCAAGCGTCGGCGTCGCCGGCGCGGCGGCAAGGGCGGAGACCGCCAGGAAGGCGTAGCCGCTTCAGAGGCCGACGACAGCGATTCGGACGCCGAAGAAGGCAGCGATGCGGATGATTCCGAAGCCGGCACCGAAGCCTCCGAGGGTGCGGAAGGTGATGAAAACGGACGCCGCAAGCGCCGCCGCCGGGGCAAGCGCGGTGGTCGGCGCAATCGGCCGGAGGACGGGATGGAGACATCCGCATCCGACGAGGCCGATGACTCGGGCGATGAGTCCGGCGCCGAGGACGAGGCAGTTCCTGAGGTAGTCGCGACGGAAATCTCGACCGGTGAGACGGAGGCTGCTGAAACCACCGCTGCAACCGAGGCGGTGGAGGAAGTACCTGCTCCCGCCAAGCCCCGCCGGAGTCGGAAAAAGGCAGTGACTGCTGAAGTCACGCCCGCCGAAGCCGACCTTGAGATCGTTGCCGAGGCCGCAGAGCCCGTAGCCGAAGCGAACATTGCCCCCCAGGTCGATGCCGCTCTTGGCGAGGAAGCTTCGCAAGCTGATGCTCCGTCGGAAGAAGAACAGAAGCCTGCACGTGCCAATCGGGCGTCCAACATCAGTTCATCGGACCCCGTGGTGAAGAGCTCGGAGCCTGCCGGTGATGAATCGGACGGTGAGCCGCCGAAGCCGAAGAAGGCCGGCTGGTGGCAGCGACGCGGTTTCTTCTGAGACTTCCCCCATCCTCGCTAATCAGATGGCCGCCTCACGGCGGCCATTTCCTTTAACGGCGTCGGCAACGCAGAAATGATCGTCAGCAGCTGGAACATTTCTGATTTTTTGTTCCTGTAGCGACCGCGCTTGGCTTAGCTTTGCCCCAAATCGCGGATATTCCCGCCGCAACACCCATCTCACGAGGTAGATCCATGCTTGCCCGCTCCAAGACCCTAGCACTCGGTTCGATGCTGATGACCGCATTGTGGCTGACGCCGGCGCTCGCTCTCGAGGAGGATGAGAAGAAGGAGATGGGGCAGTTCATCCGCGAGTATCTGCTTGAAAATCCGGAAGTCATGCTGGAGGTTCAGGCCGCTCTTGAGGCGAAGCAGCACTCGCAGCGCCTGGAGCAAGCTGGCCAGGCGGTTGCCGCCAATCACGACGCGATCTTCAATTCGCAGGACGATATTGCGCTTGGCAATCCCGATGGCGACGTCACCGTCGTGGAGTTCTTTGACTATAACTGCGGCTACTGCAAGCGGGCTCTGGCCGACATGGAAAAGGTCCTTTCTACAGATCCAAAGGTTCGTTTCGTTCTGAAGGAACTGCCGATCCTCGGGCCGGACTCGCTCGACGCGCATCGTGTCTCCAATGCCGTACGTCTCATCGCTCCTGAAAAATACGGCGAATTCCACCGTGCTCTGCTTGGCAGCACCGGCACGGCCACAGAGGAAAGCGCCATCGAGGTCGCGGCAGCCCTCGGGATCAGTGAAGCGGACCTACGCAAGTCGATGGCAGAGAACCCGAATGACCAACTCGTTCGCGACGCCTACACACTGGCCACCAACCTCGGGGTGACGGGTACGCCGACCTACATCGTCGGCAATGAGGCCCTGTTCGGGGCCGTTGGCGACGATGCGCTCCAGGAGAAGATCGCCAACGTCCGCGCCTGCGGAAAAAGCACCTGCTAGCCTCCAATTGCAGAACGATGCACACAGGGAAAGCCGGGCGTTTCAGGCCGCGGGGGCTTTTCCTCGCTAGTCTTGGGAGCTATAGGTGGCGCTCAATTTTGGTGGAACATCGAAAAAGATGAGCAAGACGGTCTTTGTCCTGAACGGGCCCAATCTCAACATGCTCGGCAAGCGCGAACCCGGCATCTATGGCGGCAAGACGCTGAAGGACGTGGAGGCCGACTGCATTTCCGCTGGCCGCGAGCTTGGACTGGACGTGGACTTCCGTCAGAGCAACCACGAGGGCGATCTAGTCAGCTGGCTGCATGAGGCGGGCGAGCACTCGGTCGGCGTGGCGATCAACGCCGGCGCCTATACTCACACGTCGGTTGCCCTGCACGATGCCATCAAGGCAATAACGGTGCCCGTGATAGAAGTGCACATCTCCAACGTTCATGCGCGCGAGGAATTCCGTCATCACTCGAAGATCGCGCCGGCATGCAAGGGCGTGATCTGCGGCTTCGGCCCGACCAGCTACATCCTGGCGCTGCACGCCTTGAAAAGCATCACTGACTGACAAGATAACAGAACAATAGGAATTGCCATGTCTGAGAAGAAGAACGGTATCGACAAGGGATTGATCCGCGATCTCGCGAACATCCTCAACGACACCGACCTCACCGAGATCGAAGTCGAGCAGGACGATCTGCGCATCCGTGTCTCCCGCGCATCGGCAACGCAGTACGTTCAGGCGCCGATCGCCCACCACGCCCCTGCTCCCGCAGCAGCGCCCGCCGCGGCCGCCGCAGCGCCGGCAGCAGCAGCGCCAGCCGCCCGTGACAACAGCAACGCGGTCATGGCACCTATGGTCGGCACCGTCTACCTCTCCCCAGCGCCGGGCTCCCGCCCGTTCATCGAAGTCGGTGCAACGGTCAAGGAAGGGCAGACCCTTCTCATCATCGAAGCGATGAAGACCATGAACCAGATTCCCGCCCCGCGCTCCGGCAAGGTGACGGAAATTCTGATCAACGATGCGCAACCGGTCGAATACGGCGAGCCGCTCGTCGTCATCGAATAGGACCGCCAATGATCTCGAAAATCCTCATAGCCAATCGCGGCGAGATTGCGCTTCGCGTTCTGCGCGCCTGCAAGGAACTCGGCATCGCAACCGTCGCGGTCCATTCGACTGCGGACGCCGATGCCATGCATGTACGGCTGGCCGACGAGAGCGTCTGCATCGGCCCGCCGCCGTCGCGTGACAGCTATCTCAACATTCACCAGATCGTCGCCGCCTGCGAAATCACCGGTGCGGATGCCGTTCACCCAGGCTACGGCTTCCTGTCGGAGAACGCCAAGTTCGCCGATATTCTCGAGGCGCATGGCATTACCTTCATCGGACCGACGGCCGAGCACATCCGGCTGATGGGCGACAAGATCACCGCCAAGCAGACGGCAGTCGAGCTGGGAATTCCCGTCGTTCCCGGATCGGATGGCGAGGTGACATCGGAGAACGTGCTGGAAACGGCGCGCAAGATCGGCTTTCCGGTGCTGATCAAGGCTACGGCTGGCGGCGGCGGCCGCGGCATGAAGGTGGCCAAGACGGAGGACGATCTTCAGGAGGCGTTCGATACGGCACGCTCGGAAGCCGCAGCCGCTTTCGGCAATCCTGCCGTCTACATGGAGAAGTATCTCGGCAAGCCGCGGCACATCGAAGTGCAGGTCGTTGGCGACGGGGAAGGCAATGCCATCCATCTCGGCGAGCGCGACTGCTCGCTGCAGCGCCGCCACCAGAAGGTCTGGGAAGAGGCAAATTCCCCTGCCCTCAACGTCGAGCAGCGGATGAAGATCGGCCAGATCTGCGCCGACGCCATGAAGAAGATGAAATACCGGGGCGCCGGGACGGTCGAGTTCCTCTACGAAAATGGCGAGTTCTACTTCATCGAGATGAACACGCGTCTTCAGGTCGAGCATCCGATCACCGAGGCGATCACCAACATCGATCTGGTTCACGAGCAGATCCGTGTCGCTTCCGGCGCCGGCCTTTCGGTGACCCAGGACGAGATAACCTTCTCGGGCCACGCCATCGAGTGCCGCATCAATGCCGAGGACCCGCGCACCTTCGTGCCGTCGCCCGGCACGATCACGCATTTCCATGCGCCCGGTGGCCTCGGCGTGCGCGTCGATTCGGGCGTTTATGCCGGATACAAAATCCCGCCCTATTACGACAGCCTCATCGGCAAGCTGATCGTGCACGGCCGTACCCGGGTGGAATGCATGATGCGTCTGCGCCGGGTTCTCGATGAGTTTGTCGTGGACGGCGTGAAGACGACCCTCCCCCTTTTCCAGGATCTGGTGTCCAATCAGGATATCGCCAACGGCGACTATGATATCCATTGGCTGGAACACTATCTGGCGCATCACAAGGCGCATTAGGAGGGACATGGTCGGGCGACGCGGCAGATATTATCCGGCGATCACACCGGATATCCTTCTGCGCGCCTATTCCATCGGCCTTTTCCCGATGGCGGAATCTGCGGACGACCCTGAGATCTTCTGGGTCGAGCCGGAGGTGCGGGGTGTACTCCCCCTCGACCAGTTCCACGTCTCCCACAGCCTTGCCAAGAAGCTGCGCAGGGAACCCTTCGACATCCGCTTCGACAGCGCGTTTGAGCAGGTGATCGAGAAATGCGCCGAGCCTGCCGGAGACCGCCCGAGCACCTGGATAAACGCCACCATCCGCAAGCTCTATTGCGAGCTTCATGCCATGGGCCATGCCCATAGCGTCGAGGCGTTCGAGGGCGCGGAGCTCGTAGGAGGGCTTTACGGCGTCTCCCTTGGCTCTGCCTTCTTCGGCGAGAGCATGTTCTCCCGGCGGACCGATGCCTCAAAGATCTGCCTGGTACATCTGGTCGAGCGACTGAAGGCGGGAGGCTTTACGCTGCTCGACACCCAGTTCACCACCGAGCATCTCAAGACCTTCGGCGCCATCGACATCCCGAAGGACGATTACCTGGAGAAGCTGAAGAATGCGGTGGAGTCCCCGCATCTGAAGTTCTAGGTTCAGTTCGTCGCTTCCGGGACCGGAACGTCCGATTCCTGCTTGCAGCCGGTCAACCATACGTCATAGATCGGATGTTCCACGGCGTTGAGGCCTGGGCTGTCTGCGAACATCCAGCCGGTGAATATCCGCCGGATCTTGCGGTCGAGCGTGATCTCGTCCACCTCGATGAAGCCGTCCACCCTCTGCGCTTCGGTCTCGTCCCTGGAATAGCAGACCTTCGGCGTCACCTGCAGCGCGCCATACTGGACCGTCTCATCAATATAGACGTCAAAGGTTGTGATGCGACCGGTGATCTTGTCGATGCCGGCGAAGACCGCGACGGGATTGGAGATACGAGCCGCCGAGACGGAAGTGACGCAAGACGCCGACGCAGCCGCTGCAAGAAGGCAAATGGTCAGCTTGCGCATGATACTCGTCATCGATGATGGTCCCATTCTGCGTCGCGCCTTACGGCTCCAAGGCGCCCCTCCGGCCTAGAGGCCGAATGTGGCCAAAACAGGTGTCAGCTTCCCGGGGTCCAGGCGTCGTAATCGCCGGTGACGCGAGGGCGTTCGCCGGCGCCTGCAAGGGAGCCCTTGGGGCGATAGGCGCCGGAGGTACCGGTGAGATTGGGCTTGTGGCCCTTCTCCCATTCGCGTGGCTGGTAGTTCTCCTGGGACGGCGCAACATCGGTGCGATGATGCATCCAGCCATGCCAGCCGGGCGGGATCGCCGATGCCTCTGCCGGACCGTTGAAGATGACCCAGCGACGCGACACCCCGAAGGAGGTTTCGGGACCTTCATAGTAGACGTTGCCGAATTCGTCCTCACCGATCCTCTTGCCGGAGCGCCAGGTGAAGAAGCGCGTTCCGATCGTCTGTCCGTTCCACCAGGTGAATATCTGCAGCAGGAGATTTTTCATGTTCTTCGTCAGCTCTGGCAAAGGCATTCGCACAGTGTGCGCCCGAGGATTTGTCCGACCGCTTATGCAACCTGCGGCGCGCCATGTCCAGCGATTCCAGTTGGCGCGAGCCACGTCAAAGCTCCATCTTGAAGCCGAAGTGGCTCTTGGCGAAACCGAGGCGCTCGTAGAAGCGATGCGCATCCTGCCGCGCCATGTTGGACGTGAGTTGCACCAGGCGGCACCCACGGCGCCTCGCCTCCGAAACCGCGTAATCCATCATCATGGCACCGATCCCCTGACCGCGCATGTCGGCGCGAGTCTGGACCGCCTCGATGACCATGGAAAGGCCACCCCTGCCCGTCAGCGTCCGGTTGAACATGAGCTGGAACGTCCCGACGATTTCACCATCGCGTTCGGCCACGAAAAGCCGCTCGTTGGGCGAAAGATCTATCGCAGTGAACGCCTTGAGATAATCCTCGTAGACATCCGCATCGGTGGTGTCACCATGACCACCCACAGCGTCGGAGGCGAAAATCGCGATGAGAGCCGGAAGGTCGCTCTCGCGGGCCCGTCGGATCAGCACATCCTTCTGCACAAGTCCGCTCACAGGTTCCGAAGAGACTTCTCGAGAACGACCGCAGGCAGGCCGGAGTTAGGTCCGCCCCATTCCTCCATGCGATCCACCTCGGAAAAGCCCAGCCGTTCATAGAAGGAGATCGCGCGGAGGTTCTGCAGGGCTACCTCGGTGCGCATCACCTCCGCATAGGGAAAGCAGGTTTCCAGCTCTGCGAAGATGTCGCGACCGATGCCGTCGCCCTGGCAGGATGGCCTGACGTAGAGCTGGTGCAGCATCACCGTCTTTTCCATCTTCGGGTACATGGCCGCATAGCCGAGCCCGCCGAGCTCCCGGCCGTCGTCTGCGAGCAGGAATTCGCCGTCCTTCCGCACGATCCTTGCGCGGATCGCGGCAGGGGAGTGCCAGCTGCCGATCAGTTGCGCAACTTTCTCGGGACCATAGAACGGGTCGTAGGTGTCATGAAAGGTCTCTGCGAGAAGGGCGCGGATCTTCTCCACGTCTCCTTCTGCTGCTGTGCGGACAAAGAAGACCATGCGGCCTATTCCTCGATGCCGAGCTTCGCCTTCACCAATGCCTGGACCGCCTGTGGATTCGCCTTGCCTCCGGTCGCCTTCATCACCTGGCCGACGAACCAGCCGGCCAATGCAGGCTTTGCCTGTGCCTTGGCGACCTGATCCGGGTTGGCGGCGATGATCTCGTCGACGGCGGCCTCGATGGCGCCGGTGTCGGTCACCTGCTTCATGCCGCGCGCCTCGACGATTTCCGCCGGATCGCCGCCCTCGTTCCAGACGATCTCGAAGAGGTCCTTCGCGATCTTGCCGGAGATGGTCTCGGCCTTGATGAGGTCGATGATGCCGCCGAGCTGAGCGGGTGAAACCGGAGTCTCTTCAATGGCTTTGCCGGCTTTGTTCAAGGCACCCAGCAAGTCGTTGATGACCCAGTTCGCAGCCGTCTTTCCGTCGCGGCCGGCGGCAACTGCCTCGAAATAGTCGGCAATCGCCTTCTCCGACACGAGCACAGAGGCGTCATACACAGAGAGGCCGAGCTCGCGCACGAAGCGCTCCTTCTTGTCGTCAGGCAGTTCGGGCAGGTGCTGCTTCAGTTCTTCGACGAAGGCATCGTCGAACTCGAGCGGCAAGAGGTCCGGATCGGGGAAATAGCGATAGTCGTGCGCCTCTTCCTTCGACCGCATGGAACGCGTCTCGCCCTTGTTGGGGTCAAAGAGCCGGGTCTCCTGATCGATGCTGCCGCCGTCCTCCAGGATACCAATCTGGCGGCGCGCCTCATACTCGATGGCCTGACCGATGAAGCGGATGGAGTTGACGTTCTTGATCTCGCAGCGCGTGCCGAAGGGCTCGCCCGGGCGACGAACGGAGACATTGACGTCGGCGCGCATGGAGCCCTCGTCCATGTTGCCGTCGCAGGTGCCGAGATAGCGAACAATCGAGCGGAGCTTCGTCATATAGGCCTTGGCCTCGTCCGAAGACCGCATGTCGGGCTTGGAGACGATCTCCATCAGCGCCACGCCAGATCGGTTCAGGTCGACGAAGGACATGGTGGGGTGCTGGTCGTGCATCGACTTGCCGGCATCCTGCTCCAGGTGCAGGCGTTCGATGCCAATTTCCACATCCTCGAAGTTGCCCTGCCGGTCGGGCCCCAGAGAGATCACGATCTTGCCTTCGCCGACGATCGGATCCTTGAACTGCGAGATCTGGTATCCCTGCGGCAGGTCGGGATAGAAGTAGTTCTTGCGATCGAAAACCGAGCGCTTGTTGATCTTCGCCTTCAGACCGAGCCCGGTACGGACGGCCTGGCGCACGCATTCCTCGTTGATGACGGGAAGCATGCCGGGCATGGCGGCGTCGACGAGCGAGACGTTCGCATTCGGATCCTTGCCGAACTCCGTCGAGGCGCCCGAGAAGAGTTTGGACTTCGAAAGCACCTGAGCATGCACCTCCATGCCGATGATGACTTCCCAGTCCCCCGTGGCACCGGGAATGAGACGCTTCGGATCGGGCGTGCGGACATCGACAATGGTCATGGAATGCTCTTGAAATGGTCTTGTTGGGATAGTTGGTGAGGTAGAGCAAATGGGGCGGTGGCGCAAGCAGAAGTGCCCAGGCGGCTAGACGCCGGGACCATAGTTATCTGCCGGCTCCTCGACGAGCAACTTGCTTAGACCAACCGACTGCACCTCGCGGTCGAGCTTCGGTGAATAGGCAGCGGAAAGCCAGTTTATCCGGTAGCCACGATTGGCGAAAAACGAGACGGCCTCCTCATTGAGCGCATGGGTCTCGACCCGGGCGCTGTCGAATCCTTGGCGGACGATGTCAGCTTCGATTGCCGAGAGCAGTGCAGTGCCAAGGCCCTGATGCTGGAACTGCGGATCGATCCAGAAGTCCGTGATCAGTTCGTCGAGCTTTTCGCGTGCCGCCCAGCCAGCCACGCTGCCGCCCGAATCGAGGACAGTTATCGTCAACCAGCTTGATCGCGTGAAATTTCGGAAGGCTTCACGGGCGCTGCTGCGCATGTCAGCGATACCGCCAATGGAGGCCATGGCCTTTTGCCATGCGCGAAACCCTACTTCCGCCAGTACCTCTACCTCGTCTTCGCGGGCATTGCGGATGGTGCTCATGGCTGCTCCAGGTGGAAGCCCAGTAGAGCATTCGCATCGCCATTTTTCCAGCGCTCTTAACTGGCCGGACGAACCAAAATCCGCTCCGTCCGTTTCATCAAAGTCGATGCTCTCGCTGACGGTGCTGGAGGATAAAGGTGGATTATCGTAGTCTGCTCGCGCAGATCGAAAGCGGGTTGGACCAGTTCTTCTGGGAGAGGTGGGGATTCTACCAGATCGGCTTGATCGCTACGGCGTTCCTGATTTCGACCCTTCTCGCCCGCCGCCTCGAGCCGACGATCGAAGCCAGAGCCCGCACCATCCGTGGCAATCCCGACCTGCTACGGCTGGTCATCGCGCTGATGCGCAGGACCAGATGGCTGCTCTTCATCGCCTCGCTGTCCCTGTTCGCGACACTGGTACGGCAAAGCGGCGGCCCGCTGCATGCCTGGCTGATCTCAAAGGCTCTCGTTCTTGCCACGGCCTGGCTGATCGTGTCCGTCCTGACCCGCATCATCCGCAACCGCTCCATGGCACGGTTGGTAGCCATTGCTGTCTAGACCTACCTAGCCCTTCATCTTCTGGAACTTGACGATCCGGTGGCGCAACAGCTCAATGCCGTTGCGGTGAACCTCGGAACGATCCGGCTCTCGCTCCTTTCGGTTCTGAAGGGGCTGGTCGTGACGGCGGCCTTGATCTGGGGCGCGATATTCCTGGGCAATATCGCGTCCAATCGTGTGGAGCGCTTCGATGCCGTTTCGCCGGCCTTTCGGGTGCTGATCAGCAAGCTGATCAAGATCGGCCTCATTCTCCTCGCTGGTGCCCTGGCGCTTTCGGCCACCGGAATCGACCTGACTGCTCTGACCGTTTTTTCAGGCGCGATCGGCGTGGGATTGGGCTTCGGTCTGCAGAAGGTGGTATCGAACTTCATATCGGGGATCATCATCCTCCTCGATAAGTCCATCAAGCCTGGAGACACCATATCCTTGGGTGACACGTTCGGCTGGGTTCGGGATTTGCGAGCTCGATTCGTGTCCGTGATCACCCGCGACGGGAAGGAATACCTGATCCCCAACGAGGACTTCATCACGGAGCAGGTCGTCAACTGGTCCTTTTCCAACCAGTATGTGCGGGTGGATGTGGATTTCGGCGTTGCCTATTCCGCGGATCCCCATGATGTCGTCCGCATCGCCATCGAGACCGCAAAAGCCACGCCGCGTGTGACGGATTATCGCGCACCAGTCTGCTGGCTCACCGCCTTCGGAGCTTCGTCTTTAGACTTCAAGCTGCGCTTCTGGATCGCGGACCCGTCCAACGGCATTACCAATGTGAAGGGTCAGATCCTGATGTCGCTCTGGGACGCCTTCAAAGAGGCGCGGATCGACATCCCCTTCCCGCACAGGGAGATCATCATGAAGACGCCCGTGGAGGTCGCGTTGCGGCAGGAAGCAGCTGGACAAGGCGGCTCTTAGTTACCAATTGTAGTGCAAAGACCAGGCAGGAAACCCCGTCAGAGATCCCGGTCTACCACCACTTCTTTGGCGTGAAGCGGCCGGCGGCTTGTTCGATGACATGCGCGGTCTTGAACAGCGTTTCTTCCTCGAACGGCTTGCCGATCAGCTGCAGGCCGAGCGGCAGGCCCTTGTGGTCGAGACCGGCGGGAACGGCAATGCCCGGCAGGCCCGCCATGTTCACCGTCACGGTGAAGATGTCGTTGAGGTACATTTTTACCGGATCGGCAGCGAGATCCTCGTCGGCGACGCCGAAGGCGGAGGATGGGGTGGCGGGCGTCAGGATGGCATCGACACCGGCATCGAAGACCTGCTCGAAATCGCGCTTGATCAGCGTGCGGACCTTCTGGGCCTGAAGGTAATAGGCATCGTAGTAACCGGCCGAAAGCACATAGGTGCCGATCATGATGCGGCGCTTGACTTCTTTCCCGAAGCCGGCGGCGCGCGTCTTCTCGTACATGTCGACGATGTCCTTGCCGTCGACGCGCAGGCCGTAACGAACGCCGTCATAGCGGGCGAGGTTTGAGGACGCTTCCGCCGGAGCGACGATGTAATAGGCGGGCAGCGCGTACTTCGTGTGGGGCAGCGTGATATCGACAATCTCGGCACCGGCATCCTTCAGCCAGGCGATGCCCTGCTGCCAGAGCTTTTCGATCTCCTCCGGCATGGCCTCGACTCGGTACTCCTTCGGGATGCCGATCCGCATACCCTTGACCGACTGACCGAGCGAGGATTCATAGTCAGGAACCGGCAGGTCGACCGAGGTGGTGTCCTTGGCATCGACGCTTGCCATCGACTTCAGGAGGATTGCGGCGTCGCGCACGTCGCGGGCGATCGGTCCGGCCTGGTCCAGGGAGGACGCGAAGGCGACCACGCCCCAGCGCGAGCAGCGGCCATAGGTCGGCTTGATGCCAACGGTGCCGGTGAAGGCCGCCGGCTGACGGATCGATCCGCCGGTGTCGGTCGCGGTGGCGCCAGCGCAGAGATGCGCGGCAACGGCAGCGGCAGACCCACCGGACGAGCCGCCCGGCACGAGCTGCTGATTGGAGCCCTCCGCCCGCCACGGGTTGATAACCGGACCGTAATATGAGGTCTCGTTGGACGAGCCCATGGCGAACTCGTCCATGTTAAGCTTGCCGAGCATCACCGCGCCGTCGTTCCAGAGATTCTGGGTGACGGTGGATTCATACTTGGGCTGGAAGCCGTCGAGGATGTGCGAGCAGGCCTGAGTATGGACGTCGCGCGTACCGAACAGGTCCTTGATGCCGAGCGGAATGCCTTCGAGCGCGCCGGCCTTGCCGCCCGCAATCCGCTCATCCGACGCCTTGGCCATCTCTAGCGCCTTGTCCGGCGTTACCGCGACATAGGCATTGATCGCCTCGTTTGCTGCCTGGATGGCGTCGACATAAGCCTGCGTCAGTTCGACGGCCTTGATGTCCTTGGCCTTCAGCTTGTCGCGTGCTTCGGCAATGGTGAGGCTGGTGAGTTCGGTCATTTTGTCTATCGCTCAGCGGGTATGTCGGGAATGGTCGGAGGACAGCAGGTGCGGCTACTCGACGACCTTCGGGACGAGGAAGAAATTGCGATCGGTGGCTGGTGCGTTCGCGACGATATCATCGGCCTTGCTGCCATCGGTGACGTCGTCGGTGCGCTTGCGCATGACCATCGGCGTCACCGACGTCATCGGCTCGACACCCGTGACGTCGACTTCGCCAAGCTGTTCAACAAAGCCGAGGATGCCGTTCAGTTCGCCAACCATGCGCTCCGCCTCGTCATCGCTGACGGCAATGCGGGCAAGACGCGCGACGCGCTTGACTGTGGCGAGATCGACGGACATGGCATTGGCTCCGGGCAAGAATTTCCTACCGCTATAATGGCCACGTCCGCCGTTCGCAACGGGGAAGCGGATAATCAGAAGCTGAGCGTCGTCCCCGTCGCCGGCGCTTCCACGCGGGTCCGTGTGCCCTCCATCCCCTTCACGAACTTCTCCGCTGTCTGGTCGATGATCGGGAACGAACCGTAGTGGCAGGGGATTGCATGCTTGAAGTCGAAGAAGCGCTGGCACGCCAGCGCTGCAACGGCGCCGCCCATGGTGAACCTGTCGCCGATCGGAACCAGGCCGATATCCGGCTGATGCAGTTCGTTGATCAATCCCATGTCGGTGAAGATGTCGGTATCGCCCATGTGCAGCACGGACGGCTCGTCGTCAAAATGCAGCATGAGGCCATTGGCGTTGCCCAGGGAATGGGAGACGCCATCCTCCGTGATCTGCGCCGAGGAATGGTGCGCCTGGGTGAACGTCACCGTGAAGCCGTCGAAGGAGATCGTGCCGCCGGTGTTGCCCATGTCGACCTTCGCCACACCCTTCTTGCCGAGCCAGGCCGCGAGATCGGCATTGGCCAGAACGACGGCGCCGGTTTCCTCTGCGAGAGCAATGGTATCCCCGACGTGATCACCATGGCCGTGGGTGAGAAGGATATGGCTGATGCCTTCGGCTGCGTCCTTGGCATCCAGGCCGGCAAAGGCCGGATTGCCGGTGAAGAAGGGGTCGATCAGGATCTTTGCCTTGGGCGTTTCGATGCGGAAGGCGGAATGGCCGAGCCAGGTGATCTTCATGAAAAGTCTCCTCGTACGTGATGCGAAAACTGGCGGAAATGCTAAAGAGATATCCCACCGGCGCCCAATTGGAAGCGGCGCCATGCCTGTTTCTACGCAAAGGATGCAAAACGGATGACGGTGCTGACGATCGAGGAACTGGCTGGAACGCTTCAGAATAGCCAGGCGATCGCGGGCCTCGATCTGGGCACGAAAACCATCGGTATCGCCATGTCCGACCTCGGTCGCCGTTTTGCCTCGCCCAGACCCGTCCTCAAGCGAACCAAGTTCACGAAGGATGCCGAACTGCTGCTGGCCTTTGCGGAGAAGGAAAAGGTCGGCGCCTTCATCATCGGCCTGCCCATGAATATGGATGGGTCTGCGGGGCCGCGGGTCCAGGCGACGCGGGCCTTCGTGCGTTCGATGGGGGACAAGACGGCCTTACCCTTCGTCTTCTGGGACGAGCGACTGTCGACGGTGGCAGCGGAGCGCGCCCTGCTGGAAATGGATGTCTCGCGGGCGAAACGCGCCGAACGAATCGATTCGGCGGCCGCGAGCTTCATCCTTCAGGGAGCTCTGGACAGGCTATCCTCACTCGGAAGAGCGTCCGACGCCGATCGCTCCTGACGCGCGCGCCACCAGGCAGCAATCTTCCTGCGTCGCCGGAAGGCGATGATCGCGAAGACGATCAGGCTGTCGACAACGATCGCACGCGCCACCAGCGGCGGAAGATCTTCGGCCGGTATACCGAGGACGGAGCTATAGACCTGGAAGACGAGATCATGGGTCTCGCGCGTCAGCATGAAGAAGCCGAAGCTGAGGTCGTAGTAGGATAGCCCGTACCAGCTGCCGAGCAGCAGGATTGGTCCGCCCCATAGAATCAGGAACCACTTCATGCGGTCCTCCTTCCCGGCTGTACGAGGTGAAACTCCACCGTCGGCAGCCATCTCAGCAAAGCCATCAGGCTCAGCAGGATCGCGGGGATGGCAATATCCAGCGCCAGCACCGCGAAAAACATCGTCATGATGCCCAGCAATGCGCGATCCGAAAGTTGGGTTCCCTGCAGCAACGGCTCGCCCTGCCCATGGTTAACGATTGGTTAACCCAACTTAGGCCTCCCGTTCGGGAGAGCAACGCAAACCCTTACCTATGGTTAACGGCTTGTCCAATCTGTGGACAACCACACTCCCAATCCCGAATGCGGAGAAATCTTCAGCCACCGCCCCTTCGCCGATTGACTGACCGAACAATTTGGACAAGTGTACAAATAATGCGAGCAAACGTAAAAGAGATCCTCCTGCGAAACGCCGCCATGCTGTTCTCCCGCAGCGGCTACAATGCTGTGTCCCTCCGCGACGTGGCCAAGGCGGCAGGCGTCAATGTGGGGAGCCTGACCTATCATTTCGGCTCCAAGGCAAACCTTTTGCGGGAGATCTACGAGCGTCACACGCATCCCATGAACGCGCGGCGCCTGGAGCTTCTCGGGGAAGCGCGGCGAATCAGCGATCCCGACGAGCGCCTGATGGCGATCCTGCGGGCCTACGTGGTACCGGCATTTGTCTCCTCTTCCGACGGCGACGGAGGCGGAGCGGAATTTACCCGCATGCGGGCCGTTCTCTCCGCCGAAGGCAATCCGGACGCGCAGGCGATCATCGCCGATGCCTTCGACCAGACCAGCCGGACCTTCATCGAGGCGCTGGCAGAGTGCGTGCCGGGTGCGTCGCTGGAAAGCCTCGTCTGGCGCAGCCAGTTCCTCCTCGGCGGTCTCTACTACGCCCTCATCAATCCCGAGCGCATCACCCGCCTCTCCAATGGGGCGGTGGACGGCGACGACCGCGACGCTGCCATCGAGCATCTTGTCGAGGCGACCTATGCCAGCTTTAGAAGCCTTTCGGACACGGCATCGGTGGTCGCAGCCGCAGACAACAAAACCATCAGGAAAGCGAGTATCTGAATGACCTCTGCCCCGTCTCCCAAGGACCAGCAGAAGCGCAAGCCTAACTTCACCGCGCCGGCGCTTAGCTGCGACGCGCATTGCCATGTCTTCGGCCCCGCCGCCGTATTTCCCTATGCGCCTGACCGGCGCTACACGCCGGAAGATGCACCGAAGGAGGCACTTGCCGCGCTTCACGAGCGGCTCGGTCTGGAGCGGGCCGTGATCGTGCAGGCGAGCTGCCACGGCACGGACAACCGGGCGATGCTCGATGCCATCGCCTGGCGCCCGGACAGCTATCGGGGTGTCGCGATCGTGGATGACACGTTCGACGACACGGCACTGCAGGCGCTCCACGACGGAGGCGTTCGCGGCGTCCGGTTCAACTTCGTCAAGCATCTGGGCGGCGCGCCGGACATGGTTGTGTTCGACCGCGTCATCGACCGCATCAAGGGACGAGGCTGGCATGTCGTCCTGCATCTTGACGCGGTCGACATCGTGCCGCTCTCCGACATGATCCGGGGGCTGCCAATACCCTTCGTGATCGACCATATGGGACGCGTCGACACCGCACTGGGGACGCAGCAGCCGGCATTCCAGTCCCTGCTGGAGCTCGCCCGTCGCGAGGACTGCTGGGTCAAGGTCTGCGGCTCCGAACGTATCTCGCGGCATCCCTTCGATGCGGCCATTCCGTTCGCCCGCGCGCTGGTGGAGGCTAGCCCCGAGAGGACGCTGTGGGGCACAGATTTCCCGCATCCCAACCTGAAGGAGCCGGTGGACGAGGCGGATCTTCTCGATCTCGTTGCCCGGATCGGGCCTACCGCGGAGGAGCAGCAGCGGCTGCTGGTCGACAATCCAGCCCGGCTCTACGGCTTTACAACCTGAACAAACACACCTGGAGGAGGAAGACATGACGAAGACAACGACGAAGCGGACGGGGATTTTCCGACGCACGATGATCAAGGCATTGCTGCCGGCTATACTGCTGGTGACGGCAGCTCCTGCTGTCGGCTGGGCTCAACAAAATTATCCGGAGCGCGACATCACCCTCGTCCTTCCCTTCGGTCCCGGCGGCATCGCCGACATCACCTCGCGGGTGGTCGCCGAATCGCTCGGCAAGAAGCTCGGCAAGCAGATCATCATCATGAACCAGCCGGGCGCGGCAGGTTCGGTCGCGGCAAGGGCGGCGTTGAACGCTCCGGCAGATGGCTACACCCTTGCACTTCTCTCCAACGGCACGGCGATCAGCGTGCCGCTCTTCGAGAACCTGCAATTCGATCCGATGAAGGATTTCGTTCCGGTATCGAGCCTTGCCTATTTCGACTTCGTCTTCGTGGCGAAGAAGGGAGGAAAGTTCTCGACGCTGGCCGATGTCCTTGCGGCAGCCAAGGCAGAGCCCGGCATGCTCAACGTGGGCACGATCAACGTCGGCAGCAGCCAGAACCTCGCCGCTGAACTCTTCAAGTCCACGGCCGGGATCGACTTCACCATCGTGCCCTACAAGGCGACGCCGGATCTCCTCGTCGCACTCCTCGGCGACGAACTGGACGTCATCATCGACAGCCAGACGGCGCTGAAGGCGGCGCTGGAACAGGGACAGGCAGTGGCGCTCGCCTCCTCCGGTCCCGAGCGCTCGAAACTCCTGCCCGATCTAGCAACCGCGCAGGAACAGGGTGTCGAAGGCTTCGACGTCACCTCGTGGAACGCGATCTTTGCGCCGACAGGCACGCCTCCCGAAGTGGTGGAGAAGCTGAATGCGGCGCTCGTCGAGGTGCTGGCGGATCCGGCAGTCCAGAAGCGCTTTGCCGAGCTTGGCGTAGAAGCGCGTTCGAGCACGCCTCAGGAAATCGGCGACCGGCTCGCGGCCGACATCGAGAAGTGGGGCGCCGTCATCGAGAAGGCCGGCATCCCGAAACAGTAACCTTTCCCAGGAGACGGTGTGGCGGCCACCGTCTCGACCTGGCCCGGGGGATGGATATCAATCCTCTTCCGGGCCTTTTTTCAACCGTAGATGCCGCGCACCAGACGACGTATGGACGCTGCGACCTTGTCCCAGTCCTTGTCGCTTCGGAGCGGCAAGCCCGCGAACTCACCCGTTACCACCGACGAGATCACCAGATGCTGGATGGCTGCAAACAGAATGCCGTTGGCCGTTGGCGCATCCACGCCCTTCGGCGCAGAAAGGCTGCCACGCATCCGGTCGAGCCACTTCGCCAGCGCCCTGGAGCGCGCCTCGGCAAGGCGGCGGACCTGCGGCGTATCCTTCGAAACCTCCCAGGCGATGATCTTGCATATGAGCGGATCGCTGCGCAGGGCGTCCATGTAGAGAAG
This sequence comes from Pseudorhizobium flavum, assembly GCF_902502825.2. The sequence continues at coordinate 1,471,030 of NZ_LR723670.1, read as the reverse complement.
GGACAGCCGCTCCATCAGATCCCCATAGGTCAGAACGAACATTCCACCCGTGTCTTCGGGAATCCGTTCCTTGACCCAGTCGCCCAGATCGGCACCGATGGCATCGAGAAGACCGTCCAGTCCGCCGTAGTAGCGGTAGATCAACTGCTTGTCACAGCCGGCGCGCCTGGCGATGGCATTGATGCCGAACCCCTGGAACCCCTCCTCCGCCAAGAGGTCACGCGCAGCGTGGAAGATCGCTGCTTCGGTCTGCGCACGATTCTTGACGCGCTTCTCCGGCAGGGGATCAACGAAAGCTTCCTGTACTGCAAGCATGACCGGCACTCCAACTCGTTGTCTGCCGATAAGCGGCCCGACAGCCCCGCACAATGAGCGCTCGTTCTCCATTCACAGAAACCGTAGGATTGCATCCGCGCCAACCGGCAGATAAGCCTCGGTGCCTTCTTGCCGACAGCCGAACTGGCCCTCATGCTGATCATCTTCGAGAGTATCCTGCCGATCTTCCTCCTGGTCCTGCTGGGCGTGGCGCTGAAGCGCAGCCCGCTCATCAACGGGACCTTCTGGGAGGGGCTTGAGCAGTGTGGCTACTACGTCCTGTTCCCAGCCCTGCTGTTCCACACGCTGGCGACAGCCGATTTTTCGAGCATGGAGATCAGCGCCATTGCGGTTACGGCTGTCGCGGCCGTGGTGGCGATGTGCGGGCTAGTGCTGGCGCTCTGGCCGGTCTTGAGGCGGATCGGCGTCCCCGCCTCTGCCTTCAGCTCCGTCTTCCAGACTGCCACCAGATGGAACGCCTTCATAGCGCTGGCTATCGCGCAGAAGATCGCGGGAGACTATGGGCTGACCGTCGTAGCATTGGTGATGGCGGCCATCATTCTGCCGATCAACTTCATCAATGTCGGCGTGCTGTTAAGGTTCTCCGGCGCCCATATGGGCTTTGGCACCTTTGCCTTGCGGATCATCACCAACCCAATGATCATCAGTTGCCTGCTCGGCGTCCTCGTCAACCAACTCGGCATTCCGATCTACGCGCCTTTGATGACCACTATAGACCTCGTGGCGCGGGCGGCGCTGAGCCTGGGGCTCATTGCCGTGGGAGCTGGCCTGCGTGTCTCCGATGCGTTGAAACCGCACCCGCTGGTGCTGTTCTCGACGGTGCTGAAACTCGCCTTCTTTCCCGTCGTGATGATCGGAGCCGCACTGATGGCCGGGGTTACCGGCCCTGCGATCACGCTGCTCGGTTTGAGCGCCGGCGTGCCGACGGCCATGAACGGCTATATCCTCGCCAAGAAGATGGGGGGCGACGCCGAGCTTTACGCGGCGACGGCGACGGTACAGACCGTCTTCTCCTTCCTCACCATTCCGCTCGTGCTGATGGCGGCCGGTCAGTTCGCTGCAGGATAGAGAAGGTCAACGATGTAAGACGCATCGAAGCGGGCATCGAGCATACCATAGGTCGAGCGCCAGCCGCCGGCGAGACGCGTTTCCAGGAAGGCGTCCGCGATCTTGCCGGCGCCGAGCCGCGCCAGTTCGGCTGCACCGGCGGCAAGCGCCAGTTGCTCGACCAGGAGGCGCGCCGCCCCCTCGTCCGTCTCGCAGAGCGCCATGGCTGCCCGCAGCACCTCGATCGTTTTGCGGCCTGAAGCGCCAAGGTCGCGTTCAAAGCCGGAGAGGACGAGATCGAAGAGGTCCTTGCCGCGAGACAAAACGCGCAAGACATCCAGCGCCATGACGTTGCCGGAGCCTTCCCAGATCGCGTTGACCGGTGCCTCCCGATAATGCCGCGCCACCGGACGCTCCTCGACATATCCATTGCCGCCGAGGCACTCCATTGCCTCGTAGATCAGCGACGGCGCGATCTTGCAGTTCCAGTACTTGATGACCGGCGTCATGACGCGGGCGAAGGCTGCGTCCACCGGGCTGCTTGCTGCGCGGTCAAAGGCGTCGGCGAGCCGGAAGGCGAGTGCTGTCGCGGCCGCAACATCAAGCGCCATGTCGGCCAGAACCCGCGTCATCAGCGGCTGGTCGATAAGGTTCTTGCCGAAGACGGTGCGGCCGCGGCAGTGGTGGACCGCTTCGGCCAGCGAGGCGCGCATTATGCCGGCTGAAGCCAGCGCGCAGTCGAGCCGCGTCAGGGTGACCATGTCTAGAATGGTGCGTATCCCGGCGCCCGGCTCGCCCAGCAGGTAGCCGAAGGCATCCGTGAACTCGACCTCAGAGGAGGCGTTGGAGCGGTTGCCGAGCTTGTCCTTCAGGCGCTGGAACTGCAGCCCGTTGGCCGAGCCGTCCTCCAGCAAGCGCGGAACGAGGAAGCAGCCAATGCCCTCGTTGGTCTTCGCCAGCATCACGAAGGCGTCGCTCATAGGCGCGGACATGAACCACTTGTGCCCGGAAAGACGATAGATGCCCTCACCTACGCGCTCTGCGGTCGAGCGGTTGGCCCGCACGTCCGTGCCGCCCTGCTTCTCGGTCATGCCCATGCCGAGGGTGATGGCATTCTTCTGCAGCGCCGGCCGGTTTGATGAATCGTATTTCCTCGACAGGATCTTCGGTGCCCATTCCTTCTGGACACGCGGCGAGGCCATGAGGGCAGCGACGGAGGCGCTGGTCATCGTCAGCGGACAGAGGTGGCCGCATTCGAGCTGCGCCGTCAGGTAGAAGCGTGTAGCCCGCGCCTTGTGCTCGCTCCCTTTGGCGTCCGCGATGCTCTCCCAGACCGACGAGTGCAGCCCGATGGACATGGAGCGACGCATTAGCGCGTGCCAGGCCGGGTGGAACTCCACGACATCCAGCCGCTCACCGCGGGGTCCGTGGGTGCGAAGCTTCGGCGGACTTTCGTTCGCCATCCGCGCCAGTTCCTGTGCCTCCGGCGAAGTGGCGTAGTGGCCGAGCGAATCGAACTCCTCGCGCAGGCTGCGGTGCAGACCGGCGGTCAGATCAACGATCAGCGGGTCAGATCGATAGGCATTGATGCCGGACCAGGGCTGGGGCTGGTTCAGTTCGGCAAGCTTTTGTTCGGTCCGGCTATTCTGTGTCATGCTTGGCTTCTAGCCCGTTTCTCTGAAAAATGCATGAGGATGAACGGACTTTTCCCACCCCTTCGCTTGCCGGTTTCCCGGTCAGTCATTATAGACGCCCGAACGCAAGCGGAGACGCCTCATGGTCTTCTTCCCTCACCGCCACCTCCTTGGCATCAAGGGCCTCACCGAACAGGATATCACCTATCTTCTGGACAAGGCCGACGAAGCCGTCCAGATCAGCCGGCAGCGGGAAAAGAAGACCTCGACGCTGCGGGGCCTGACCCAGATCAACCTGTTCTTCGAAGCCTCCACGCGCACGCAATCTTCCTTCGAACTCGCCGGCAAGCGGCTGGGTGCCGACGTGATGAACATGTCCGTCGGCAATTCATCAGTTAAGAAAGGCGAGACGCTGATCGACACGGCGATGACGCTGAACGCCATGCACCCCGACGTGCTGGTGCTGCGGCATTCCTCGGCCGGCGCGGCAGCCCTTCTGGCGCAGAAGGTCGCATGTTCGGTCGTGAACGCAGGCGATGGCCAGCACGAGCACCCGACGCAGGCGCTGCTCGACGCGCTGACGATCCGCCGCGCGAAGGGCAAGCTGTCGCGCATCATCGTCGCCATCTGCGGCGACGTCCTGCATTCGCGGGTGGCCCGCTCCAACATTCTGTTGCTGAACGCCATGGGGGCGCGAGTGCGCGTTGTTGCGCCGGCAACTCTCCTCCCCTCTGGCATCGCCCAAATGGGCGCCGAGGTCTTCCACTCTATGGAGGAAGGTCTGAAGGATGCCGACGTGGTGATGATGCTGCGTCTCCAGCGCGAGCGCATGTCGGGCTCCTTCGTTCCCTCGGTCCGCGAGTACTTCCATTTCTACGGCCTGAACGCCGAGAAGCTGAAAGCTGCCAAGGAGGATGCTCTTGTCATGCATCCCGGCCCGATGAACCGCGGGGTGGAGATTGCTTCGGAGGTCGCGGACGGCCCGCAGAGCGTGATCGAGCAACAGGTTGAAATGGGGGTTGCCGTGCGCATGGCGGTGATGGAGACGCTGCTTCTCTCGCAAAACCAGGGGCCGCGGACATGACGCGCTCCCTCGTCCTGAACAATGCCCGCATCGTCGACCCGTCCCGCAATCTGGACGAGATGGGATCCATCATCATCGGCGATGATGGCCGTATCCTTGCCGCCGGCGCCGAGGCTCACAACCAGGGTGCACCAGATGGTGCCGAAGTTCGCGACTGCAAGGGGCTTCTGGCCGTTCCCGGCCTGGTGGATGCGCGTGTCTTTGTCGGCGAGCCTGGGGCAGAACACCGCGAGACGATCGAGTCGGCCAGCCGCGCCGCTGCTGCGGGTGGTGTCACATCCTTCATCATGATGCCCGACACCGATCCTGTCCTCGACGACATCGCGCTCGTCGAGTTTGTGAAGAAGACTGCGCGCGACACGGCGATCGTCAACGTGCACCCTGCCGCGGCCCTGACGAAGGGGCTCCACGGCGATGAAATGACCGAGATCGGCCTGCTGCAGCAGGCGGGTGCCGTCGCCTTCACCAATGGCCGCCATGCGCTGCCGGACACGCTCGTGCTGCGCCGGGCCATGACCTATGCACGAGAATACGGCGCCGTCGTCGCACTCGAGCCCCGGGAAACCTATATCGGCAACGGCGTCATGAACGAGGGCCTGTTCGCCAGCTGGCTTGGGCTCGCCGGTGTGCCGAAGGAAGCGGAAATCATTCCCCTCGAACGCGACCTCAGGATGGCCGGCCTGACCCGGGCGAAGTATCATGCCGCGAAGATCTCCGTGACGGAATCGGCCGAGGCGATCCGGACCGCCCGCAGACGCGGCGCAAACGTAACTTGCGGCATCTCGATCAATCACCTCTGCCTCAACGAGAACGACATCGGCGAGTACCGGACCTTCTTCAAGCTCTCGCCGCCGCTGCGCACGGAAGACGATCGGACCGCCATGGTCGAGGCGCTGGCCGACGGGACAATCGACATCATCGTCTCGTCCCACGATCCGCAGGACGTGGATACGAAACGCCTTCCCTTTGCCGATGCCGCCGACGGAGCCGTGGGCCTCGAGACAATGCTGGCCGCGGCGCTGCGCCTGCATCACTCGGGCCACGTCTCTCTCATGCGCCTGATCGACGCGATGTCGACGCGCCCGGCGCAGATCTTCGGGCTCGATGCCGGCACGCTGAAGCCGGGCGCGAGAGCCGACATCACGCTGATCGACCTCGACGAGCCATGGATCGTCTCGAAGGATGCTCTGCTGTCCCGGTCGAAGAACACGCCCTTCGAAGATGCCCGCTTTTCCGGCCGCGCGATCGCGACCTATGTGGGTGGCAAATGCGTCCATTCGCTGTGAGGAGGCGAGCCGGTGAATGAACTTCTGAACTGGCAGATCGGCGCAGGCGTTGCGATCGCGTCCCTTGCCCTCGGCTACCTCCTCGGCTCCATCCCCTTTGGTCTGCTGCTGACACGGATGGCAGGCCTTGGCGATATCCGCTCCATCGGATCGGGCAATATCGGTGCGACCAACGTGCTGCGTACCGGCAACAAGAAGCTCGCGGCCGCGACACTCCTCCTTGACGCGCTGAAGGCAACCGCTGCCGCACTCGCCGGCTACTATATCGCCGGACCGGAAGCGGGGCTGCTGGCCGGCTTCGGCGCCTTTCTCGGCCACCTCTTCCCCGTCTGGTTGGGCTTCAAGGGCGGCAAGGGCGTGGCGACCTATATCGGCATGCTGCTGGGGGTTGCTCCGGTCTGGGTGCTGGTCTTCGCTGTCGTCTGGCTGACCGTCGCATTCATCAGCAAGTATTCGTCACTGTCCGCGCTGGTTGCAACTCTTGTGATTCCGGTTGCATTGTGGATAGTAGGCAGCGAGAAGGTTGCCCTTGTCATGGCGATCATGACGGCAGTTTCCTGGTGGCGGCACGAGACCAATATCAAGAGGCTTCTGGCGGGCACGGAAGGCAAGATCGGCCAGAAGGGATAGCGATGCCTGACGGCGGCGCAAGACGACATGGGATTGCGCTCACCGACAGGCAAAGGATCGCCTGGCTCCGCCTCATCCGCAGCGACAATGTCGGTCCGTCCACCTTCCGCGACCTCATAAATCACTTCGGCTCGGCGGAAGCGGCGCTCACTATGCTCCCCGAACTTTCCAGCCGCGGCGGCGCCTCCCGCGCCATCCGCATCGCGTCGGTGGAGGAGGCAGAACGGGAACTGGATGCGGCCCGCCGCCATGGTGCCCGCTTCGTCGGCATAGGCGAGCCCGATTATCCGCCGGCGCTCAGGCAGATCGATGGCGCCCCACCGCTTCTTGCGGTGATGGGACATTCGCCGGTGGCGTTGAGGCCGTCGGTCGGGATCGTCGGCTCTCGCAATGCCTCGATCAGCGGTGCGAAGTTCGCAGCGATGATCGCCCGCGACGTCGGCCGCGTCGGCTACGCCGTCACCTCCGGACTTGCCCGCGGCATCGACACTGCCGCCCACCGGGCGAGCATGGAAACGGGCACGATCGCAGTGCTCGCCGGGGGACTGGATCGGCCCTATCCGCCCGAGAATGTGCCGCTCCTGAAGGAGATCGTCGCGGGTGAAGGACTTGCCGTCAGCGAGATGCCATTCGGATGGGAGCCGCGGGCGCGCGACTTCCCGCGCCGGAACAGGCTGATCGCGGGCATTTCGCACGGGGTCGTGGTCGTCGAGGCCGCGCAGAGGTCGGGTTCGCTGATTACTGCAAGAATGGCGGGAGACTTTGGTCGACTTGTCTTTGCGGTCCCCGGATCGCCACTGGATCCGCGATGCCACGGCACGAATGCCCTGCTGAAGGAAGGCGCGATCGTTACCACGTCGTCTGAGGATGTCCTCGAGGCGCTGGCCCCTCTCGCGCGGCTCGAAGGCCACGGGGAGACGATGATCGAGGAGTCGGGTGATGATGGCGGAGCTGCGGCGCTTCTTCCGCCCGACGACAGCGATCGCGCAACGATCATCTCATCCCTCGGCCCGAGCCCGGTCGAGGTCGACGACATCATCCGACATACAGGCTTGTCCGCGTCAGCCGTCTATCTTGTGCTTCTGGAGCTTGATCTTGCGGGGCGGCTACATCGTCATGCCGGAGGTCTTGTCTCGCTCGCCATGGGCGACTGAACGTGGTCGTCGGCCCGCATGCACATCGCCCGCTTCGACATAGGCCATCTCGATCAGCTAGCAGAGCATGTCCGCCCCTTCCTGGCGTGCAACCTGATGCAGTTCACCCAGCATCTGACGGATATAGGCGATGGCCTCCTTGTCCTCCAAACCGGCACGATCCGAACGCATGGCTGATCCCGTTGCCCCTGCCATCCAGTGGATGAACTACCTTTGATGGAGGCAGGATAAAGCATTTATCTTGGATTGCAACCTTAAGTACAATCGCCTTGAGGTTGTATCGCGTTGTAGTGCTTAAATTGGCTTCAGCACTTGACCACGGCTCAAACGCCATCCATGTCGGAACCAACATCCGGTCGGGAACCTGTCTCGGCGTCCGGAAATGCACCATGCAGAGAAACTCCATGAACGTTGTCGTCGTCGAATCTCCGGCCAAGGCCAAGACCATCAACAAGTATCTCGGGCCCGGCTACAAGGTTCTCGCATCCTTTGGTCATGTTCGCGATCTTCCCGCCAAGGACGGATCGGTTCTTCCAGACCAGGACTTCGAGATGTCATGGGAGGTCGACAGCGCGTCACAGAAGCGCATCAAGGACATTGCCGACGCGGTTAAGGGATCCGACGGCCTGTTCCTCGCGACCGACCCTGATCGGGAAGGCGAGGCGATTTCCTGGCACGTTCTCGATCTTCTCAAGAAGAGGCGCGTGCTGGGGGACAAGCCCGTCAAGCGCGTCGTCTTCAACGCCATCACCAAGAAGGCGGTCCTTGACGCCATGGCCGCGCCGCGGGATATCGATGCCCCGCTGGTGGACGCCTATCTCGCCCGCCGCGCCCTCGACTACCTTGTCGGCTTCAACCTGTCGCCGGTCCTTTGGCGCAAGCTGCCTGGCGCCCGCTCGGCGGGCCGGGTGCAATCCGTCGCCCTCCGCCTCGTCTGCGACCGCGAAGCCGAAATCGAACGCTTCGTTTCGGAAGAGTACTGGAATATCTCCGCACTGCTCAGCACCCCGCGGGGCGATCAGTTCGAGGCTCGACTGGTCTCCGCCGACGGCAAGCGGCTGCAGAACCGCTCGATCAAGACCGGAGACGACGCCCATCGCCTCAAGACCCTGCTCGAAGGCGCGAGCTACGTGGTCGAGAGCGTTGAGGCAAAGCCGGTCAAGCGCAATCCAGGTCCGCCCTTCACGACATCCACACTGCAGCAGGCCGCCTCCTCCAATCTCGGCTTCAATGCCTCGCGAACGATGCAGGTGGCACAGAAGCTCTATGAGGGCGTAGACATCGGCGGCGAGACGGTCGGTCTCATTACCTATATGCGTACCGACGGCGTACAGATGGCACCGGAGGCGATCGACGGCGCGCGGCGCGCTGTCCAGGAGCAGTTTGGCGATCGCTACGTCCCGGAGAAGCCCCGCTTCTATTCCACCAAGGCGAAGAACGCCCAGGAAGCTCACGAAGCGATCCGACCCACTGACTTCAACCGCACCCCGGAGAAGGTGCGTCGCCACCTCGACGCGGACCAGGCGCGTCTCTACGAGCTGATCTGGAAGCGCGGCATTGCCAGCCAGATGGCATCTGCCGAGATTGAGCGAACAACGGTCGAAATCCTGGCGGATAGCAAGGGTGAGAAAGCCGGTCTGCGCGCGGTCGGCTCGGTCATCCGGTTCGACGGCTTCCTCGGGGCCTACATGGATCAGCGCGAAGAGGGCGACAAAGGCGAGGACGACGACGAGGACGGCCGCCTGCCGGAGATCAACGCCCGCGAAAAACTCGACAAGAACAAGGTGAATGCAAGCCAGCATTTCACGGAGCCGCCGCCGCGCTACTCGGAAGCGTCGCTGATCAAGAAGATGGAAGAACTCGGCATCGGCCGCCCATCCACCTACGCAGCCACGCTGAAGACACTGAGCGACCGGGAATATGTGACAACGGAGAAGCGCAAGCTCATCCCGCAGCCCAAAGGCCGATTGGTGACGGCATTCCTGGAGAACTTCTTCACCAAGTATGTCGAGTACGATTTCACAGCAGATCTGGAGGAAAAGCTCGATCGGATTTCGGCCGGCGAACTCGACTGGAAGCAAGTTTTGCGGGATTTCTGGCAGGACTTCTTTGCCCAGATCGAGGACACGAAGGAACTGCGCGTCACCAATGTGCTCGATGCGCTGAACGAGGCGCTTGCACCGCTGGTGTTTCCGAAGCGGGAGGACGGCAGCGACCCGCGGACCTGCCAGGTCTGCGGCACCGGGAAACTCTCACTGAAGCTCGGCAAGTACGGTGCGTTCGTCGGTTGTTCCAACTATCCCGAATGCAACTTTACGCGCCAGCTTTCGCAGGAGGGCGCCGAAGCAGAAGCGAGCGGCCTCAACGAGCCGAAGTCACTCGGCGCCGACCCGCATACCGGTGAAGAACTGACGCTTCGCTCGGGGCGGTTCGGGCCCTATATCCAGCGTGGTGAAGGCAAGGATGCCAAACGTTCGTCGCTGCCGAAGGGCTGGAAGCCGGAGGATATCGACCACGAAAAGGCACTCGCGCTCATCAATCTTCCACGCGACATCGGCAAGCACCCCGAAAGCGGCAAGATGATCTCCGCCGGCCTTGGTCGCTATGGTCCATTCCTTCTACATGACGGCACCTATGCCAATCTTGAAAGCGTCGAAGACGTGTTCACGATCGGCCTCAACCGGGCCGTGACGGTCCTGGCAGAGAAGCAGAGCAAGGGGCCTGGCGGCCGCGGGCGCGGAACGCCGGCGGCCTTGAAGACGTTGGGAGATCACCCCGACGGCGGCGCCATTACCGTTCGCGACGGCCGCTATGGTCCCTATGTGAACTGGGGCAAGGTCAACGCCACGCTGCCGAAGGGCAAGGATCCGCAGGCGGTGACGCTGGACGAAGCTCTGGCACTGATCGCCGAGAAGGGTGGCAAGGCGGGCTCCGGCAAGGCCAAAGCCACCAAGGCAAAGGCGGCAGCGGGAACGAAGAAGACGGCCGCCAAACCAAAAGCTGCAGCCAAGCCGAAGGCCTCGGCAAAGACGGCTACGAAGGCGAAGAAGACCGGAACGTGACAAGAGACAATCGGGACACACCCGCGCCAAGAAACCGCAAGGGCAACGCTCCCTCCTCCGGCGGACCGACCATCATCCACGGAGCCGTGCCGCCGCGCGACGTCTTGCTCGAGTTCATCGCCGAGAACCCGGATCGGGCATCCAAGCGGGAGATCGCCAAGGCCTTCGGGCTGAAGGGCGAGGCACGGGTGGAGCTCAAGGATCTGCTCAGGACCTTGGAGGACGAAGGCCTCCTGAAGAAGAGCCGCAAGTCTCTTTCGCGCCCCGGCGCCCTGCCCCCGGTGACGGTGCTCGACATCACCACCCGCGACAAGGACGGGGAACTGATCGGCCGGCCTGCCGAGTGGCCCGAAGACCAGGGTGCAGCACCGGCCGTGCTCATCCGCCAGCCGTCAGAGCGCAAGGGAAAGACCCCGGCTGCCGGCCTCAACGACAGGGTGCTCGCCAAGATATTTGCCAACAAGGACCGCAGCGGCCCCGCCTATACAGCTCGCGTCATCAAGATCATCGACCGACGCCGGGGGGCTTCGCTCGGCGTTATCCGGATGATGGAGGATGAGGCTCGCCTGATGCCGATCGACCGGCGCGGCGAGGAGATGCTGATCGAACGCGACGGCATGGGCGATGCGAAGGATGGCGACCTGGTCGAGGTCGAAGTCGCCCGCAGCGGCCGATTCGGGCTGCCTCGCGCCCGCGTCCTGTCGGTCGTCGGCTCAGTCGGGTCCGAAAAGGCGATTTCGATGATCGCCATCTATGCCCATGGCATCCCCCATGTCTTTCCGCAGGCGGTCCTCAACGAGGCCGAGGCAGCACGTCCAGCGACCATGTCGAAGCGGGAAGACTGGCGCCATGTTCCGCTGATCACCATCGATCCTGCCGACGCCAAGGATCACGACGACGCAGTCTATGCAGAACTGGACACCTCGCCGGATAATCCGGGCGGAGTGATTGTCACCGTCGCGATCGCTGACGTCTCCTGGTATGTCCGCACCGGCTCCGCGCTTGATCGCGAGGCGCTGAAGCGCGGGAATTCAGTCTACTTCCCGGATCGGGTCGTCCCTATGCTTCCGGAACGCATCTCCAACAACCTCTGCTCTCTGCGCGAAGGCGAGGATCGACCGGCGATCGCCGTCCGCATGGTCTTCTCCAAGGAAGGGCGTAAGGCTGGCCACACCTTCCATCGGATCATGATGAAGAGTGCGGCGAAGCTCTCCTACCAGCAGGCCCAGGCGGCGATTGACGGCAAGCCCGACGACAAGACCGGACCGTTGCTGGAGCCGATCCTGAAGCCGCTGTGGCACGCCTATGCGACGCTGAAGCGCGGTCGCGAGCGGCGGCAGCCCCTCGAGCTCGACATGCCCGAACGGAAGATCATCCTCAAGCCCGATGGCACCGTCGACCGCGTCTTCATCCCCGATCGGCTGGATGCCCACAAGCTCATCGAAGAGATGATGATCCAGGCGAACGTCGCCGCGGCGGAAACGCTGGAGAAGAAACGCCAGCCGCTCGTCTACCGCGTCCACGATGCGCCAGCGCTGTCAAAGCAGGAAATTCTGCGGGAATTCCTCGCCACGATCGGGCTCTCCATGGCCAAGGGTGGGCAGGTACGGGCGAATTCCTTCAACGGCATCCTCGCACGCGCGCTCGATACCCCGCACCAGACCATGGTCAATGAGATGGTGCTGAGATCCCAGAGCCAGGCGATCTACAGCCCAGAGAATATCGGGCATTTCGGCCTGAACCTGATGAAATACGCCCATTTCACCTCCCCGATCCGGCGTTACGCCGACCTGATCGTGCATCGCGCGCTGGTCGGCTCGCTCGGGCTGGGCGAAGGCGGCATTACGCCGGAGGAAGAAGCGATCCTCGACGATATCGCCGCCGAGATCTCTACCTTCGAGCGGAGGGCGATGGCAGCCGAGCGCGACACCGTCAACCGGCTGATCGCCCATCACCTGAGCGAGCGAATCGGCGAGGAGTTCCAGGGCCGCGTCTCCGGCGTCACGAAGTCCGGCCTGTTCATCACCCTGCCGGAATACGGAGCAGACGGCTTCGTGCCGATCTCGACCCTTGGCACAGACTATTTCATCTACGACGAAGCCCATCAGGCGCTGACTGGCGAGAAATCCGGGCTTGGCTATCAGCTCGGGGATGCAGTCGACGTGCGACTGGCGGAAGCCATCCCCCTCGCCGGCGCCTTGCGTTTCGAAATGCTGAGCGAAGGCCGGAAAATGCCGGCGGCGACACGGTCTTTCCACAAATCCGGGCGAAGAGATCGCAATCAGCGGCGCGCGAAGGCCGGCACCCGGCGCCCGCGTGGCCGATAGGAGCAAGCATATGCAACGACAAGCCGAGCAGCCGGTCCGGTTCGGAGGAACGCACCAAGAAGAGCGCCCCCTGATGCGATCCATCGGGCGCGGCATGAAGGGTACCTGCCCCAACTGCGGGAGGGGGCGCCTGTTCCGGGCCTTCCTCAAGCCGGTGGACGAATGTTCGGTCTGCGAGGAAGAGATCCACCACCACAGGGCGGACGACCTGCCGGCCTACCTCGTCATCTTCGTGGTCGGCCATGTTCTGATGACCGGCTACATGATGGCGGACATGGTATTCCCGCTCCCTCCCTGGATCCATCTGGCGATCTGGATCCCGCTCGCAATCCTGGCGGCGCTGCTGACCATCCAGCCGATCAAGGGCGGTGTCATCGGTCTGCAATGGGCGTACCGCATGCACGGATTCGGCGGCGAGGCAGGAGAGCGGCCCGCTGCGGATCAAGGAGAGCGACATCCTTGAAACCGGCTGTGGTCGCACCCGCACCGTTCGCCATTGACGAACCCCTGCGGAAGAACACGGAGAAGCTGCGTCCGAAGGATGCCAGCACGATCATCCTGCTGGATCGGCGCCAGGGCACGCCCCGCTTCCTGATGGGGCGGAGAGGTGGCGGCCACGCCTTCATGCCGGACGTCTACGTCTTTCCGGGCGGCCGGCGGGACCGCCACGACTACACCCTGCCCTACCAGCGTGACCTTCACCCGCTTGTCGCGAAGCGGCTTCTCTCGGGAACGGCAACACGCACCGGACCGTCGACCGTGCGCGCCCTTGCACTGGCGGCGCTCCGCGAACTGCGTGAGGAGACGGGGTTGAGCACCGGCGACGCGGCCGACCTCGTGCCCCTGCGTTACGTGGCGCGTGCGGTAACGCCACCCGGGAATGTAAGACGCTTCGATACCCGTTTCTTTCTGCTGCCTGCCGACGAAGCCGGCATTGCCTCCGCTCCGCTTCAGGATACCGAAGAACTGCAGGATCTGCGCTGGGTGGGTTTTTCCGACCTTGCGGAGCTCAAGGTGCCGCAGATCACGCGCGCGGTGCTGGAGGATGTGAAATTGCTGCTTGAGAGCGATCCTGCCCTCCCCTATGGACTGCCCGTACCCTATTACTTCATGCGCCATGGACGGTTCGTCCGGACCGAGCTCTAGAGGCACAAGATGTCCCGTCCACAGAACGACCTCAACGGCCATGTCGAGGAGATCCACTGGCCGTCGCTATTCGCGGCGATCTCGGCAATCAGCGCCGTGGGGATCGCCATTGGCCTTGGCCTCCCCCTCCTCAGTATAATCCTCGAGAAACGCGGCATCTCATCGACCATGATCGGGCTGAACTCGGCCATGGCGGGTGTCGCGGCCATGATCGCCGCACCGATCACCACTCGGCTCGCCCATGATTTCGGCGTCGCCCGGACCATGCTGTGGGCGGTGATCGTGTCTGCCGTCAGCGCTCTCGGCTTCTACTATGCCAGCGCGTTCTGGATGTGGTTTCCCCTGCGGTTCGCATTCCACGGGGCAACCACAACGCTGTTCATCCTGTCCGAGTTCTGGATCAATGCAGCCGCCCCGCCCCGCCGCAGAGGCCTCGTACTCGGTATCTATGCCACCGTGCTCGCAGTTGGCTTCGCGATGGGGCCGCTCTTGTTTTCGGCCATCGGTAGCGACGGAATCCGGCCTTTCCTGATCGGTGCCGGCGCCATCCTGATCGCGGCGGTGCCAATCTATATCGCGCGGCATGAGAGTCCCGTTCTGGACGAGAAGCCCGAACGTCACTTCCTACGCTACATCTTCCTTGTGCCCACGGCGACAGCCGCCGTCTTCGTCTTCGGCGCGGTCGAAGCGGGCGGACTTTCGCTGTTTCCAATCTACGCCGTCCGGGAGGGCTTCAGCGAGGCCCAGGCAGCCCTGCTCCTCACCGTGATGGGCATCGGCAACATGGTGTTCCAGATCCCGCTGGGCATGTATTCCGACCGCCTTCGCGACCGGCGACCGCTTCTCGCACTCATGGCGCTGACGGGCCTCGTTGGCTCGCTGCTCCTGCCGTTGCTGATCGAGGACTGGCTGCTGACGGCAGTCGTCCTGCTGTTCTGGGGCGGTTGCGTCTCCGGCCTCTATACTGTGGGGCTTGCCCATCTCGGCTCGCGACTCACCGGCGCCGACCTCGCCGCCGCCAATGCAGCCTTCGTATTCTGCTACGCCGTCGGCACCGTGGCCGGGCCACAGGCGATCGGCGCAGCGATCGACATCACCGGCAACAACGGTTTCGCATGGGCGCTCGCCTCCTTCTTCGGCCTTTATGTCATGCTGTCGATAGGACGGTTCCTTTTTAGACCGAAACGGACTTGACTTTTCGGGCGCGATTTGTAGTTTTGCGCCAGATTTCGCCGTGGACACCATCCGGCCGTCCGCGGCTTCATTTTTCCTAAAGGCAGAACACCATGGCGAAAGCTACGACCATCAAGATCAAGCTGCTGTCGACGGCGGACACCGGTTTCTTCTACGTGACCAAGAAGAACAGCCGTACCTTCACAGACAAGATGTCCAAGACCAAGTACGACCCGATTGCCAAGAAGCATGTCGAGTTCAAGGAAACCAAGATCAAGTAAGATCGTGGCATCCGGCAGAACGAGGCGCGCGCCGCAAGGCGACGCGCCTTTTTTGTCGTCTCATGATCCAAGCCAATAAAAAAGCACCGCTTCCCTTGAAAGCGGTGCTTTCTTATTGGGGGTCGACCGACTGCAATACGGCACGAGGAACCGAGACATGCAATCGATCGACCGACCCCACGACCCAGGAGATGCGGCGGACCTGAGCATCATGGGGTATCTTTCGTCTCTAAAAATCGCGCAAACCACCAAGGAAATCAACCGAATCTTGCCGATTCCATAAGTGAGTTCCAATGTTGGTTAAAATCAGGCGTAGTCGCGGCGCGCCATTCAATGAATAGCGAAGATTCGACCGGTCTATTTCTCTGGTATTTCTTGGCGCGGAGACAGAACTTCCTGCGCAAGCAGGAGCGCAAGACGCTAGCACTCGATTAGTGACTGACCTGTGGCCTGCGCAACCCTGCCTGGGTTCGCTTCAGGCTGCGGCTGCGACCACCCTGTTCCTGCCGCTGTTCTTCGCCTCGTAGAGTGCCCTGTCCGCTTGCTTCAGAAGCTGTTCCGGGGTCTCTACCGCAGCCTCGTTGGAAGCGATGCCAAGCGAAGCAGTGACGCTGATGGCTTGCCCCGTCGAGCGAATGACGAAGGGCTGGTTCTCGATCAGCCCGCGCAGTCTTTCGGCGATCATGCCGGCCGCTGCGGCATCGGTGTCCGGCATCACGACCACGAATTCCTCTCCGCCATACCGGCAGGCGAGATCCGCGCCCCTGACCGTCGAACGAATACGTGCCGCGAACTGCCGGAGTATGTCGTCTCCGGCGTCATGGCCATAGGTGTCGTTGATGGTCTTGAAGCGGTCGATGTCGGTGATGCAGATGGACAGCGCCCCCCCTCGAGCCGCGGCACGATTGAACAGCGTCCTCAGATGATTGTCCAGGTAGCGGCGATTGTGCAGCCCGGTCAGCGCGTCCGTGACCGCCAGTTCGATCGTCTGCTGAACACTGACGCGAAGGCGATCGTTGTAGCGTCTGCGCTTGATCTGCGTGAGGCAGCGGGCAACGAGCTCGTTCGGGTCGACCGGGCGCATGATGTAGTCGTTGACGCCGAGGTCCAGAGCCCGGACAATCAGATCCTCCTCACCCTGCTCCGTGACGATGAGCAGCGGCAGAAAGCGGGTCCGTTCCAGCGACCTCAGCTGCGAGCAGAGGCGTAGCGGATCATAGTCGTCAAAATTGGCGTTGACGATCACGAGATCGAAGCTGTTCTCTGCTGCCTCGAACAATGCCGCCTGCGGGTCCGACATCGCCATGACCTCGGCGATCGGCTTCAGCGCCTTGATGAAGCGCTCCTGCGAATTTCCACGGCTGTCGACCAGTAGAACCTGTCCCGGCTCGTCCCGGCCGTCGGTGCCTTTCAGCATGTCCTCGATGCCGACGTTCTGTGCGGTGTCGGCCCGAATGCGCAACTCGTCGCTCAAGGTCTTCAGCCGCACGAGGCTCTTCACACGCGATATGAGCTGGAGGTCGTTGACCGGCTTCGTCAGGAAGTCGTCCGCGCCGGCCTTGAGGCCGCGAACGCGATCGGCCGGCTGGTCCAGCGCTGTCACCATGACGATCGGAATATGCGCATAGCGGGGATCGGCCTTCAGCCGCTCGCAGACCTCGAAGCCGCTGAGGCCGGGCATCATGATGTCGAGCAGGATGAGGTCGACATGCGTATGCTCGCAGATCGCCAGCGCCTTGAAACCGTCCTCGGCCGTCAGGACATCGAAATATTCAGCAACCAGCCGGGCCTCGAGCAGCTTGAGATTGGCGGGCACATCGTCAACCACCAGGATACGCGCGGTCATGTCGTGTGCTCCGGTCTCATGCGTCGCCCAGATATGTCTTGATGGTCTCGATGAACTTGGGAACCGATATCGGCTTCGACACATAGGCTTCGCAGCCACCCTGGCGGATGCGTTCTTCGTCGCCCTTCATCGCGAAGGCGGTCACGGCTATGACTGGGATGATATGCAATTCATCGTCTTCCTTGAGCCACTTCGTGACCTCGAGGCCGGAGACTTCAGGAAGCTGGATGTCCATCAGGATGAGGTCTGGGCGATGCTTGCGGGCGAGTTCCATCGCCTCCATGCCGTTCCGCGTCTGGATGGTTTCATAGCCGCAAGCCTCGATCAGATCGCGGAAGAGCTTCATGTTCAGCTCGTTGTCTTCGACAATCATGACCCGTTTGGGCATGTACCCCGTCCCTGATCCTGCCTTGCAAGCCCTATTTCAGGATATAAGCTCGCGCACGGCCGATTCCATCTCCGTCACAGCGTTCAACGGTACGGCCATTTGGTTGAAAAAGAGGTAACCATTTCCGGGCAATGCGAAACGATCCCAAAAACGTTCCAGTCGGGCGGGACGCCGCGGAGCAGACGGCCGTGGCCGTTCTCGGCTGGCTTGCCTCCGAACCGGACATGCTGGGGCGCTTCCTTGCCCTGACCGGGCTGGAGGCAGGGCAACTTCGCCAGGCAGTGGACGATCCAGATTTCCTCGCCGGGATGCTCGATTTCGTCATGGCCCATGAGCCCACGCTCCTCGCCTTTTGCGAAGCAAGCGGGACGAAGCCGGAGGCGGTGGCGGCCGCCTGGCGCCACTTTTCAAAGCCCGGCCTTGATTCCGGCCAGTACTGAGAAGCCCGTTCCGATGTGGACGGACAAAGAGCGACGTTGAGATTCTGCTCGGCCAGACATAGATTGCGGATGTTCAACTTCTGTTCCATCCATGACGCATTCGCCCGAGACGAAATCCGGCTTCTGTCGCGACTGCCTCACCGAGCAGAAGGCAGAACTGCGCCGCTGCAATAAATGCGGAAGTCCACGGTTATTATATCATTCTGAACTTTACGACCTGACGATCGCGCATATCGACTGCGACGCCTTCTATGCGGCCGTCGAGAAACGAGACAATCCAGATCTCGCAGACAAGCCAGTCATCATTGGTGGAGGAAAGCGGGGCGTTGTCTCCACGGCCTGCTACATTGCGCGCATCAACGGGGTGCGATCAGCAATGCCGATGTTCAAGGCACTGGAGGCGTGCCCGGATGCCGTCGTCATCCGCCCGAACATGGAAAAGTACGCACGGGTCGGCCGCGAGGTACGGCAGATGATGCTGGAGTTGACGCCGCTCGTTCAGCCACTTTCGATTGACGAGGCCTTTCTCGACCTCGCCGGCACGGAGCGGCTGCATCACGACCCGCCGGCACGCACGCTTGCCAAACTCGCCAACCGCATCGCCGCAGAGATCGGCATCAGCATCTCGATCGGGCTCTCCTACTGCAAGTTCCTGGCCAAGGTCGGATCCGACCTGCAAAAGCCACGGGGCTTCTCCGTCGTCGGGCGGGAGGAGGCCCTGGCGTTCCTCGCTCCACGGCCGGTGACGACGATCTGGGGCGTCGGCAAGGCCTTCAATGCCACCCTCGAAGCCGACGGCATCCGGACGATCGGGCAGTTGCAGACAATGGAGGAAGGTGATCTCATGCGGCGCTACGGCTCCATGGGACAGCGCCTCTATCGCCTCGCGCGCGGCATCGACGACCGGACGGTCCACCCCAATGATCCGGCGAAGAGCGTTTCGGCCGAGACCACATTCTTCGACGACATCTCCCGCCAGGAGGACCTCGTCCCGATCCTCCGCCGCCTCTCCGAGAAGGTCTCGTCTCGGCTGAAGAAACACTCCATCGCCGGCCAGACGGTAGTCCTGAAACTCAAGACCGCCGACTTCAAAAGCCGCACGCGCAACCGCCGCCTCGAGGACCCCACACAGCTGGCGGATCGCATCTTCCGCACGGGTCTCTCACTGCTGCAACCCGAAACCGACGGCACGCGCTTCCGCCTCATCGGCATTGGCGTGACTGACCTTTGCGATCCGGAAACGGCAGATCCTCCAGACCTCGTGGACCGCGACGCCGTCCGTCGCGCCGCAGCGGAGGCCGCCATGGACCGGCTCCGCGACAAGTTCGGAAAAGCCGCCGTGGAAACCGGCTACACATTCGGTGAGCGCCGCCGGAATCACTGACATGTGATCGTACGGCATAGCGACTGCCAATCGTTACAATGTTCGGCAAATCTTCCTTAATTCGAAGCTGCTAATCTCGCCGCTCAGTATTGCGTAAAGAGGTTGTCCATGCTGCGTCGTCTCGCGTTTGGTCTCGGACTGATGTCCGCCACCATGCTCTCCCATCCCGCCTTTGCCGAACTCGCCCACACGCTGCAGATCGTCGTCTCCAAGAACAACCAGTCGATGACCGTCTACGACGGTGACCAGGTGGTCTCGACCACGCGCGTCTCGACTGGCAAAGCCGGCCATTCGACACCGAGCGGAATCTTCTCGATCCTGGAAAAGCGCCGCTACCACGAGTCGAACATCTATTCGAACGCACCGATGCCATTCATGCAGAGACTGACGTGGTCTGGCATCGCTCTCCACGAAGGCCACGTGCCGAACTACCCGGCCTCGCACGGCTGCATCCGCCTGCCTTCCGGTTACGCAAAGACGCTTTTCGGGATGACGGAGCGCGGTTTCCACGTGATCGTCTCGGACGCGCCGGTGGCACCGATGCCGATCGCTCACGCCAACCTCTTCCTCCCGCTCAAGCCCCTGCCCGCCGAACCACTGATGTCGGACATCGAATTGCGGCCGACCGTGAAGCGCCAGACGTCGGAAGCCTATGAGGTGGCCATGGCGAGCCAGACCACCGACCCGACCTTGACCGGCTCGATCGAACCGCAGGACACCACACCTGTAAAAATGCTCATCAAGAGGCGCGAATTGCGGGAGACGGTGTTCGACGTCCAGGCGATGCTGAACGATCTCGGCTTCGATGCCGGCGCGCCCGACGGTCTTATCGGCACCAAAACCCAGGCGGCAATCGCAGGCTTCAAGCGGTGGAAGAACCTCCCCGCGGGATCGGCGTTGACCGACGACTTCCTGTCGGCGCTCTATCGCTCCTCCGGCAAGCGGGAGCCGCCGGCTGCGCAACTGCTGGTACGCCGCAACTTTGCGCCGCTGTTCGAGGCGCCGATCGGCCTGAAGAACCCGGAGATCCCTCTCGGCACGCACTTCTTCACCGCGAGCAATGTTGATCGTGGCAGCGAGCGGGCCGACTGGCATGTACTCACTCTGCCGAACCTCCTCACCCCGAAAGAGCGGCAGCGAATGAACATCAGTCTCGACGCCTCGGCCTCTTCGGCATCCGGCGCGCTCGATCGCCTGGAGATCCCGGACGACATACGAGAGCGCATCGCGACGCTGCTTGCCGATGGAAGCTCCCTGACCATAACGGACGAAGGTCTGGGTCCGGAGACGGGCAAAGGCACCGACTTCATCACCCTCACGCGCTCCGAGGCGAAGGTGGCTGAAGCACGGCCAGCAGTCGAAAAACCGCAGAAGGTGCGGCAGAAGCCGCGGCGCGTCTATCGCAACGGCATCGGCCTCTACTGAGCGTCGCTATACGAGTTCGACCTCCAAGACTCCCGGCGCCGCCCTAAGGGCGGCGGCAATCTCCGGCGAAATCCGGAACTTCTCCGCGAGCTCCACCTCGATCTCACGCTGACCATCGTCCTTGATGACGATGAAGGAGACCAACCCGTCCCCTCTTGCATTGAGGTGACGCGTCACCGTCTTCAGGGGACCTGAATCCCTCACATAGACGCGCAGCGCCTTCTGCATTCGCACCGATTGCTCCTCAAGCGAAGCGGCGGTCTGGATACGCAAACCGATGCCCTCCGGACGCTCGTCGGCCTGCACGGTGATCACCAGGGATTTGCCGGGCTCCAGAAGGTCGCGGTACTGCGCCAGCGCCTCGGAGAAGAGCACGGCCTCGAACTGACCCGAGGCGTCGGAAAAGGTGACGATCCCCATCTTGTTGCCGGTACGGGTCTTGCGCTCCTGGCGTCCGGTCACAGTCCCGGCAAGCCGCCCGGCAGTCGCGCCCTTTTTCACGGCGGCGGAGAATTCCGCAAAGTTCTGGACGCGCATCTTCGCCAGTACATCGCCATAGGAATCGAGCGGGTGGGCGGACAGGTAGAAGCCGAGAACCTGGTACTCCCGCATCAGCTTCTCCGAAGGAACCCAGGGCGAGAAAGGCGGGAAAATCAAGGTTTCAGGACCTGCTGCGGAGGATGATCCGAACATGTCAGACTGGCCGCTCGTCTTGTTTTCCTGCGCACGTTGCGCATAGCCGATGATGCGGTCGAGGCCAGCAATCATCTCCGCCCGATCCCGCCCGAAGCAATCGAAGGCGCCGGCGCAAATGAGGCTTTCCAGCACGCGGCGGTTGATCTGCTTCGGGTCGATCCGTAGGCAGAAGTCCTCGATCGAGGCGAAAGGCTTGTCGCCCCTAACCTCGACGATGTGATCGACCGCGGCCTCGCCGACACCCTTGATGGCCGCCAGGGCGTAGAAGATCCTGTTGTCGTCGGTCTCGAAACGGCGGAACGAGGTCTGCACCGATGGCGGCACGACCGTAATGCCGAGGCGGGCTGCATCCTGCCGGAAGTCGTTCAGCTTTTCGGTGTTCGCCATATCGAAGGTCATCGACGCGGCCAGAAACTCGGCGGGATAGTGCGCCTTCATGAAGGCCGTCTGGTAGGAGACGATGGCGTAGGCGGCGGCGTGCGACTTGTTGAAGCCGTAGTTGGCGAACTTGGCGAGCAGGTCGAAGATCAAGTCAGCCTGCGGCTTCGACACGCCATTCTTCATGGCACCATCGACGAAACGTGCACGCTGCTTGTCCATCTCCTCCTTGATCTTTTTGCCCATGGCGCGGCGCAGAAGATCGGCTTCACCGAGCGAGTAACCCGACAGAACCTGGGCGATCTGCATCACCTGTTCCTGGTAGACGATAACGCCCTGGGTTTCCTTCAGGAGATAGTCGATCTTCGGATGGATCGACTCGATCTCCTCCTCGCCGTGCTTGCGGGCATTGTAGACCGGAATGTTCTCCATCGGGCCGGGGCGATAGAGTGCAACGAGCGCGATGATGTCCTCGATGCAGTCCGGCCGCATGCCGATCAGCGCCTTGCGCATGCCGGCACTTTCCACCTGGAACACGCCGATCGTCTCGCCGCGGGAGAGCATTTCGTAGGTCTTCTCGTCGTCCAGCGGTATCGAGGCGAGGTCCACGTGGATGCCGCGTTTGGAGACGTAGTCGACCGCAGTTTTCAACACGGTCAGCGTCTTCAGCCCGAGGAAGTCGAACTTCACCAGGCCCGCCTGTTCGACCCATTTCATGTTGAACTGGGTAACCGGCATATCGGAGCGCGGATCGCGGTACATCGGCACGAGCTTGGAGAGCGGCCGATCCCCGATCACGATGCCGGCGGCGTGCGTCGAGGCGTGCCGATAAAGTCCCTCGATCTTCTGGGCGATGTCGAGAAGGCGTGCAACCACGGGCTCCTTCTCCGCCTCTTCCTGCAGCTTGGGCTCCTCCTCGATCGCCTTGGAGAGCGGCGTCGGATTGGCTGGATTGTTCGGCACCAGCTTGCAGATCCTGTCGACCTGGCCGTAGGGCATTTCGAGCACCCGGCCGACGTCGCGCAGCGCCGCGCGGGCCTGCAGCGATCCGAATGTAATGATCTGGGCCACCTGCTCACGGCCGTATTTCTGCTGGACGTAGCGGATCACCTCTTCGCGCCGGTCCTGGCAGAAGTCGATGTCGAAGTCGGGCATCGAGACGCGTTCCGGGTTGAGGAAGCGCTCGAACAGTAGCGAGAAGCGCAGCGGATCGACGTCCGTAATTGTCAGCGCATAGGCGACCAGCGAACCGGCGCCCGATCCACGGCCCGGGCCGACGGGAATGTTGTTCTGCTTCGCCCACTTGATGAAGTCCGAGACGATCAGGAAGTAGCCCGGGAACTTCATCCTCTCGATGACGCTCAGCTCGAAGTCCAGGCGCTCGCGGTAGTCCTGCTCCGTATAGCCGGGGCTGAGGCCGAGCGCCGCCATTCGCCGTTCGAGGCCCTCCACCGATTGCCGTCGCAGTTCCTCTGCCTCGGCCCGTTCGGCTTCCTCCGGATCAGCCGTCGCACCCGTGAAGCGTGGCAGGATCGGCTTGCGGGTATCGAGGATGAAAGAACAGCGCCGGGCGATCTCTATCGTGTTGTCCAGCGCTTCCGGCAGATCGGCGAAGAGTGCCGCCATCTCGGCACGGCTCTTCAGATAGTGGTCAGGGGTCAGCCGGAAGCGGCTGTCGTCGGACACGATCGCATTGTGGGCCACCGCCATCAGAGCGTCGTGGGCATCATAATCGTCGCGCGACGGGAAGAAGGCTTCGTTGGTGGCGACCAGTGGCAGATCGAACTCGTAGGCAAGGCTGATGATCTTGTGCTCGTGGCGACGGTCATAGGCGCCGTGGCGCTGCAGTTCCACATAGAGCCGGTCACCGAACGCGTCCCTGAGGCTGAGGAGCCGAGATCTCGCCTGACTGGAATTGCCTTCGCGCAGCGTGACGTCGACGGGACCGCCGGACGCCCCGGTCAACGCGATCAGTCCCTCCGTCCCCGTGTCCTCGAGCCAGGAGCGGCGGATATGCGTGCTGGCATGGCCCTCGCCCCCGAGATAGGCGCGACTGACGAGGTCCACCAGCCGCTCGTAGCCGTCAGCCGTAGATGCCAGAAGCACGATCGCCGGCAGCTTCGTCATCTGGTTGCTACGACGATCCTCGGCCTGATCCTCCATGTCGATGGAGACCTGGCACCCGATGATTGGCTGAAGACCGTCACCGATGGCCTTCTGCGCGAATTCCAGTGCGACGAAGAGGTTGTTGGTGTCCGTGACGGCTATCGCCGGCTGACCATCGGCCACAGCCTTCGCAAGGATCTTCTTGAGCGGCAATGCGCCTTCGAGCAGCGAATAGGCGGAATGAACCCGCAGATGAACGAACCGAGGCGAAGGCTCTCCGTTCGTTGCACCAGTGGTTTCCATCTGCTCGGCCATCGCTGTCTCTCACCTCATGAATCAGGTGATTTTCCGGCGCGGAGCGTTCCAAGTCCAGTTCGGACTTACGTCGTCAACGGATATTCCTGCGGCTCGCTCAAATGGCCAGCATGAGCATGGAAATGCTCGCGACGAAGGTTGCTATGGAAGCGAATGCGGCAATGTCCCGAATGAGATCAGTCATGGTCGTCTCCCCTGTTCCTCTATGTTGTTATTTTGTTCCGTCTTTGTACTCCTCGTCAAGAGGAAAACGAAACAAGAACAGAAAAGGCCACCGTCGCCGGCAGCCTCGGTAAACAGAGGGTTAAGAGAGGAGCTAGAAGCCGACGACCTTGCCGCCGTCGATCGTTACCCGACGATCCATCCGGGCGGCGAGATCATGGTTGTGGGTTGCGATCAGGGCCGCAAGCCCCGACTGCTTCACAAGCGCTTCCAGGGCATCGAATACGTATGAGGCCGTTTCGGGATCGAGGTTGCCGGTGGGTTCGTCGGCCAGCAGGACGCGAGGGGCATTGGCGACGGCCCGGGCGATTGCCACGCGCTGCTGTTCGCCGCCGGACAATTCGGCCGGGCGGTGTTCACCACGATGGCCAATGCGCATGTAGTCGAGAAGCTGGCTTGCCCGCTCCTTCGCCTCCCGCTCGGGAAGCCCCGCAATCAGCTGCGGCATCATGATGTTCTCAAGCGCCGTGAACTCGGGGAGCAGGTGGTGGAACTGGTACACGAAGCCGATCTCGCTGCGGCGGATGGCGGTGCGATCATCATCCGGCAATCCATTGCAGGCATGCCCGCCGACGAAAACCTCACCGGCATCCGGATGCTCCAGCAGTCCCGCCAGATGCAGAAGCGTGGATTTTCCCGTTCCTGACGGCGCCACGAGAGCGACGATCTCGCCACTGTGCAGCTCAAAGTCCGCACCCTTCAGGATGGAGAGCGTGGTCTCGCCCTGGCCGTAATGTCTTTCGACACCGGAGAGCTTCAGGACTGTCTTGCCTGCCATGACGGATAAAGTCCTATTCGTATCGGAGGGCCTGCACCGGATCCAGCCGCGAGGCCCGCCAGGCGGGGAATATGGTGGCAATGAAAGAGAGCGTCAGTGCCATCAGCACCACCGACAAAGTCTCGCTGAAGCTCATCTCAGCCGGAAGCTGGCTGAGGAAGTAGAGCTCGGGATCGAAGAGCACCGTGCCCGACAGCCAGGAGAAGAACTGCCGGATCGATTCAATGTTAAGGCAGACGATGACGCCGAGGACGACGCCGGCAAGCGTGCCGACGGTCCCGATCGCCGCCCCGGTCATGAAGAAGATCCGCATCACCGCGCCGGAGCTTGCGCCCATGGTGCGCAGGATGGCGATGTCGCTTCCCTTGTCCTTCACCAGCATGATGAGGCCGGAGATGATGTTGAGCGCCGCCACCAGCACGATCAGCGTGAGGATCATGAACATGACGTTCCGCTCGACCTGCAGCGCCGAAAAGAACGTCTGGTTCCGCTGACGCCAGTCGGTGATGTGGATCTGGCGACCGGCGGCGGCTTCCACCAGCGGACGCAACCCGTCGACACCTTCGGGATCGTTGACGAAGAGCTCGATCGACTGCACCAGCCCATCGGCATTGAAATAGAGCTGCGCCTCCTCCAGCGGCATGAAGATCATCGTCGCATCGTATTCAGACATGCCGATTTCGAAGACGCCTGATACCGGGTAGGACTTGACCCTTGGATTGACACCCATCGGCGTCACATCGCCTTCGGGTGAGATGAGGGTGATGTCATCGCCGGCATTGATCCCTAGCGATGCAGCAAGCCGGGAGCCGACCAGAACGCCCTGCCCCGATGCAAAGCCGATGATGTCGCCCTGCCGGATGTTGGTCGCGACCTCGCTCAATTTCTCGAGGTCTTCCGGCCGAACGCCGCGGACGAGTGCGCCGGATCCCGCACCGGCGCGACCGGAGGCGAGTGTCTGGCCCTCCACCAGCGGTAGCGCAATCCGCACACCCGGCACGCCCTGGAACTTCGCCGTAAGGTCGGCATAGTCGGTAAAGGGCCCGTCCACCGGCTGCACGATCATGTGGCCGTTGATCCCGAGGATGCGGGAGATCAGTTCGGTACGGAAACCGTTCATCACCGCCATGACGATGATCAGCGTGGCTACGCCCAACATGATGCCGATGAACGAGAAGCCGGCGATCACCGAAATGAACGCCTCCTTCCGCCGGGAGCGCAGGTAGCGCCACGCCACCATGCGTTCGAAGGCCGAAAACGGACCGGCAGACGGGCCGCGGCCTTCGCTGTTCGTCTGTCCCTCTGCGGTCACGCTCGCCATTCTTCCGTCCCTAGCCTCAACTCGTCGTCCTTCGGGCTGCAGCGCCCTTAGCCGGCCAGCCTGTTCATTGCAGCTTCCAGCGTCATCACCTCGCGGGCGCCGGTCTTGCGGTCCTTGACCTCGACTTCGCCGCTTGCCGCCGAACGCGGGCCGATGATGACCTGGACCGGCACGCCGATCAGGTCCGCCGTCGCGAACTTGGTGCCGGCGCGGTCATCCGTATCATCATAGAGGACATCCTTGCCGGCCTTGCCCAGGCCTGCGTAGAGGTTCTCCGAAAGCCGGTCGCAGGCTTCGTCGCCCGGCTTCATGTTGATGACCACGACATCGAACGGGGCGACGGAGGCCGGCCAGATGATTCCGTTCTCGTCATGCGAGGCTTCGATAATGGCGGGAACAAGGCGCGTCGGGCCGATGCCGTAGGAACCCATGTGTACGGGATGCTCCTTGCCATCCGGCCCCTGCACCTTGGCCCCCATCGGCTCGGAATACTTCGTGCCGAAATAGAAGATGTGACCAACCTCGATACCGCGCGCAGACAGACGGTCACTTTCGGGGATCGCATCGAACGCCGCGGCATCGTGCATTTCCGACGTCGCCGCGTAGACCGAGGTCCACTTGTCGAATATGGCCTGCAGCCCAGCGACGTCGTCGAAATTAGTGTCTTCGGACGGAATTTCGAAATTGACGAAGTCCTTGTGGCTGAAGACCTCCGACTCGCCCGTTTCGGCAAGGATGATGAATTCGTGGCTATGATTGCCACCGATCGGGCCGGTATCGGCGCGCATCGGGATGGCCCGCAGCCCTAGCCGTGCGAACGTGCGCAGATAGGCGACGAACATCTTGTTATAGGAGTGGATTGCGTCCTGCTGCGTCAGATCGAAGGAATATGCATCCTTCATCAGGAACTCGCGCGAACGCATGGTGCCGAAGCGGGGGCGGATCTCGTCCCGGAACTTGAGCTGGATGTGGTAGAGGTTCAGCGGCAGGTTCTTGTAGGACTTGATGTAGGAGCGAAAGATGTCGGTGATCATCTCCTCGTTCGTCGGACCGTAGAGGAGCGGCCGCTCCTGCCGGTCCTTGATGCGCAGCATTTCCTTGCCGTAGTCGTCGTAGCGGCCGCTCTCCTGCCAGAGTTCGGCTGACTGCAGCGTCGGCATCAAGAGCTCGATTGCGCCGGAGCGGTCCTGCTCTTCGCGAATGATCCTGTTGACCTTGTCGAGGACACGCTTGCCGAGCGGCAGCCAGGAATAGATGCCCTGGCTCTGCTGGCGGATCATCCCGGCCCGCAGCATCAGACGGTGAGAAACGATTTCCGCTTCCTTGGGGTTTTCCTTCAGGATCGGCATAAAGTAGCGGGATAGGCGCATGGAATGTTCCGAGGTTTCGACGTCCCCACCGGGAATCGCGTTTTTGAAGCTGGTTGGCTGCGTTCATAGCGGTTTCGCCGGGCCATGGAAACCCGCTCGCAGGTCCGTTCCCTCAAGTTGAAGGGAGCCGCTTGCTCACCGACAATGTGCATTGGAAAAGTGGATTTGTGACAAAGCTGCGACACTTTCGTCAACAACAAAATAATGTTCCAGTGTAGCAAAAATGCAAAAAAAGCAGGTGACAAGGCCCATTCTTTGGGCTAGCTTCAGCCCATAAAAGAGGCAAGGAGATCAAATTCTTGCCGACCTCGCGGTCAAGTCTTGGGAGGATCAGATCTTAGGCGCGCTTGTCGCAGCCCCGGAAACGGTAAGGATCACGCGAAACTGGAAACAAGGCCTCACGGCCTTGTTTTTTTTTGCTCGCATCCTGGGTCCTATCCGAATTCCGGAACGATCCGAGGAAGATTGCCGAGGCTGAAGCCAAAATAGTTCGAGGCTGCGAACCAGGCCGCGTAGATTGCCGCCGATATTACCGTCGTCAGAAGAAGGACGCGCCCTGCACGAAACTGCGCCGGCGCACTCTCCACCGTCCCCAGAGTCACATCCCCTTCGTCACCCTGCGAGCGCATGCCGAGCGGAAGCACGGCGAAAAGCGTGATCCACCAGATGATGAAGTAGACGGCGAAGAATGAAAGAAACGACATCCGGGGCTTCCCTGTGGGCTTTGCGCTTATAGCGACAAACCCCAGCGACCTCAAACCTGCCGGGACGGACGGAGTGTCACACCTCCTCGAGTTCTACCAGCGTCCCGTTGAGGTCCTTCGGGTGCAGGAAAAGCACCGGCTTTCCATGCGCCCCGATCTTCGGATTGCCGTCTCCCAGCACGCGGAGGCCACTCGCCTTCAGCTGATCACGGGCAGCCAGGATATCGTCCACTTCATAGCAGATGTGGTGCATGCCTCCCGAGGGCGACTTCTCCAGGAAGGCGGTTATCGGCGAGTCCGCGCCCAGCGGCTCCAGCAGTTCGACCTTGGTGTTTTCCAGTTCCACGAAAACCACCGTCACCCCGTGTGCCGCAAGCGCCTGGGGCTGCGAAACGCGCGCACCAAGCACATCCCGGTAGGTTGCTGTCGCCTGCGCGAGGTCCGGCACGGCAATGGCGATGTGGTTGACCCGACCGAGCATTACGTCCCCCTAGACCTTGTTGACGAAAACCGTGACCACCGGCTTCTTGCCCCACGCCTCGTTGGCGGCCGCGCGTACAGCCCGACGGATCGCTTCGCGCAGTGTCTCAAGGTCCTTGCGGCGGGCGCGCGGGATGCTCTCCACCGCGCCCAGCACGGCGTCGTACAGGGTGTCCTCCATATCCTCGCCCTCCTCGTCGAACTCCGGCAAGCCGAAAGCGACAAGATCTGGATCACCGAGGAAATCGAAGCGGCTGTCCAGAAGCACGTTGACGGAGACATGGCCTACATAGGCAAGCTTGCGCCGGTCGCCGATGCCCATCTCCTCCAGGTCGCCGATCAGCTTTCCGTCCTTGAAGATCCGCCCATGCGGCACCTGATCGATGACCTCGGCAGGGCCCGGCGCAATCCGCAACATGTCGCCGTTGCGCACGCGCGGGATGTTCGGAATCCCAGACTGCGCACCCAGTTCCGCCTGCGCGGTCAGGTGTGCTGCTTCGCCGTGAACCGGGACCAGGATCTGCGGGCGCGTCCACTCGTACATCTTCACCAGCTCGTTGCGGCGGGGATGCCCGGACACGTGCACCAGCGCATCGGCGTCGGTGATGATATGCACGCCCTGGTCGATCAGGCCATTCATGATCTCCAGGATTGGCTTTTCATTGCCCGGGATCGTCCGTGACGAGAAGACGACCGTATCGCCGGCCGCCAGCGATACATTGCGCATCTCGTCCCGGGCGATCTTGGCGAGCGCCGCCCTGGACTCCCCCTGGCTTCCGGTCAGGACCACGACGACCTTGTCGCGGGGAATGTAGCCATATTCGTCTTCGGCGATGAACGGCTTGATCCCTTCCATCAGGCCAATATCCCGTGCGACATTGACCACCCGCTTCATGGAACTGCCGAGCAACAGGACCTCGCGGCCCGCCGCATGGGCGGCATGGGCGATGGACCGGATGCGACCGACATTCGAAGAGAAGGTGGTGATCGCCACCCTCCCCTCGGCGTTCTCGATGATCTTCCGCAGGCCCTCGGAGACTTCCTCCTCGGACGGAGATATGCCTTCGCGGTTCGCATTGGTGGAATCGCACATCAAGGCGAGCACGCCTTCGTCGCCAACGGCGCGGAAGCGCGCCTCGTCGGTCAGCGGCCCCAGCGAGGGCGCGTGATCGATCTTCCAGTCACCGGTATGGACGAGGTTTCCAAGCGGCGTTCGGATCACCAGAGACATCGGCTCGGGAATGGAGTGATTAACCGCCAGCGCCTCAATATCGAAGGGCCCTACGGAAATCCGGTCGCCGGCCTTGAAGGGCGTCACGGGAATATCGGCGCGGCTACCCTCGAAATTGCGCTTCGCCTCCAGCAGGCCTGCGGTGAAGCCCGAGGCGTAGACCGGGACGTTGAGGCCCGGCCACAGGTCGTTCAAGGCACCGTAGTGATCTTCGTGGGCATGCGTGATGATGATCGCCTTGAGGTTCTCGCGCTCCTTGGCGAGAAAGCGGATGTCCGGCAGGATGAGGTCGACACCCGGCAGTTCCGGACCGGCGAACGTCACGCCGCAATCGACCATGATCCACTGGCGTTTGCCGGGCGAGCCGTAGCCATAGAGCGCCAGGTTCATGCCGATCTCGCCGACACCGCCGAGCGGCAAAAACACCAGTTCTTCCTGTCTAGCCATAACGTCCTTATTCCGTTCTTGCGAAGAATACATCACCGGCGGCAATCGACAAAACCTGTCCACTGCCGGTTTCGAGCTGCAACAGCCCTTGCGCGTCAATGCCTGCAAACCTGCCGGAAAGCGAGCGGTCGGGAAGGTTCACCGTGACGGCCTCGCCGATTCCGCATGCGGCTCCCAGCCAGCGCCGGCTGATCTCCGCCACGCCTCGGCCCTCATCCCATGCTTCCAGAACCTCTGCCATCCGATTGAAAAGATGCGCAAACACCTCTTCAGGAGAGGCAAAACAACAGTGATCTTCCAGGCGTGTGACGGGATAGGCCGCATCTTCAGGCATGTGCCGGATATTGATCCCGATCCCGATGACGAGCGCCTGCCGTCCGTCGAGCAGTTTCTCAGCCTCGATCAGGATGCCGCAGGTCTTCCGGCGCCCGATCAGGATGTCGTTCGGCCACTTGACCTCGACCGGATCGGCGCCCGGCGGCAGGACGGCCCTGATGGTCGCATGGACCGCCAGCGCAACAGCGAGGGGAAGCGGACCCAGTCGCTCCATCGGCGCCGGATCGACGAGCAGAAGCGAGGCATAGAGGTTGCCGGCTTCGGATGTCCAGGCCCTGCCGCGCCGTCCACGGCCGCTGGTCTGGCGCGTTGCCGTCAGCCACAGGCCGCCGGGGTCACCTGCCCTTGCACGGGCAAGACATTCGGTGTTGGTGGAGCCGACGTCGCCGAGGGGCTCGTGGCGGAACGCCTCCAGCGAGAAGCGTCCCGATGATCTCGCCATCCTCAGAAGAAGGACTTCGCCGCGGCATTTGCCGCGTTGCCGACCGGTCCGCCGAAGAGGACATAGGCGGTGACAAAGAGGCCCGACAGACCGAAGACCAGGCGAAGCTCGCCGGCAATCCGCGCAAACTCTCCCGTCGCTTCATCGAACCACATCAGCTTGACGATGCGCAGGTAATAATAGGCGCCGACCACGGATGTCAGCACGCCGATGATCGCGAGCGCGTAGAGCTTCGCCTCGATGGCCGCGATGAACACGAAATACTTTGCGAAGAAACCGGCGAGCGGTGGGATGCCGGCCATGGAGAACATCAGCGCCGTCAGGACAACAGCCATGAAGGGCTTGGTCGAGGCAAGACCGGCCAAGTCGTCGACGTTCTCGACGTTCTCGCCCTCCTTGCGGCGCATGGCCATAATGCAGGCAAAGGTGCCAAGCGTCATGACCATGTAAATGAGCATGTAGAGGATGACGCCCGAAACGCCCGTTTCCGTGCCCGCGGCAAGGCCCACCAGCGCGAAGCCCATGTGGCCAATCGAGGAGTAAGCCATCAGGCGCTTGATGTTCCGCTGGCCGATAGCGGCGAAGGAGCCAAGAAGCATCGAGGCGATCGAGACGAAGACAAGGATCTGTTGCCAGTCTGCAACGATCGGCATGAAGGCCTCGGAGACGACGCGCACGAGGATTGCCATGGCCGCGACCTTCGGACCGGCGGCGAAGAAGGCCGTTACCGGGGTCGGAGCACCTTCGTAGACGTCCGGCGTCCACATGTGGAAGGGAACGGCAGAGATTTTGAAGCAGACGCCGGCCAGCACGAAGACGAGGCCGAAGACGAGGCCAAGCGAACGCGTGTCGGCCGACAGCACGGCAGCGATCTCGTCAAACCCGGTATTGCCGGTGAACCCGTAGACCAGCGAGCAGCCGTAGAGCAGCATGCCGGAGGAGAGCGAGCCGAGCACGAAGTACTTCAGGCCGGATTCCGTCGAGCGAAGGCTGTCACGGTTGATGGCGGCACAGACATAGAGCGACAGCGACATCAACTCGAGGCCGAGATAGAGCGCCAAGAGGTCGTTGGCGGAAATCAGCAGCATCATGCCGAGCGTCGCCAGCACCATCAGGACCGGGAATTCGAAGCGATCGAGCTGTTCCGAGCGAGCATGGCCGACGGTCATGATCATGGCCGTGACCGAGCCGATCAGGGCAACGACCTTCATGAAGCGCGCGAAGGGATCGAGCAGGAATGCGCCACCATAGGCCTCGCCCTCACCCGGCGCCAGAACCAGCCAGAGACCTGCGGCAATGAGCAGTGCAACGGCAAGGCCCGTCACCGTTGGCGCTGAGCGGTCGCCCGAAAAGACGCCGATCATCAGGAGCGCGAGCGCACCCACCGCCAGGATGATCTCCGGCATGGACAGTTGCAGGCTTGCGAGGAAGAGTTCAGAGCTCATGTCCGATTATGTCCTGTCTCAGTGCACGGTCAGTGCAAGGTCTTGCGCAGCCTGCAGGGCGGCGGCGTAATTGTTCACAAGCAGATCCACCGATGCGGCCGTCGCATCGAAGATCGGAGCCGGATAGACACCGTAGAAGATGGTCAGCGCCACCAGCGGGTAGAGGATCAGCTTCTCGCGGGTCGTGAGATCCATGAGACCCTTCAGGCTTTCCTTTTCCAGCGCACCCCAGATCACCCGACGATAGAGCCAGAGCGCATAGCACGCCGAAAGGATCACGCCGGTGGCCGCGAAGAGTGCCACCCAGGTATTGACCTGGAAGACCCCGATCACCGTCAGGAATTCACCGACGAAGCCGGAAGTCCCGGGCAGGCCGACGTTGGCCATGGTGAAGACCATGAAGGCAACTGCATATTTCGGCATGTTGTTGACCAGGCCGCCATAGGCCGCGATCTCGCGGGTATGCAGGCGGTCATAGATGACGCCGACGCAAAGGAAGAGCGCGCCCGAGACGATACCGTGCGACAGCATCTGGAAGATTGCGCCCTGCACGCCCTGCATGTTGGCGGCGAAAATGCCCATGGTCACGAAGCCCATGTGGGCGACGGAGGAATAGGCGATCAGCTTCTTGATGTCGTCCTGCATCATCGCCACCAGCGAGGTGTAGATGATCGCGAGGATCGAAAGCGTGAAGACGAAGGGAGCGAAGTAGTCCGAGGCCAGCGGGAACATGGCGAGCGAGATGCGGATGAAACCGTAGCCGCCGAGCTTCAGCATGACCCCGGCCAGGATGACCGAACCTGCGGTTGGTGCCTGGACGTGCGCATCGGGAAGCCAGGTATGAACCGGCCACATCGGCATCTTGACCGCGAACGCGGCGAAGGCTGCGAGCCATAGCCAGGTCTGCAGGTTGGCGGGGAAGTTATACTTCAGCAGCTCGACGATGTCGGTCGTACCTGCCTGCCAGTACATGGCCATGATGGCGAGCATCATCAGCACCGAGCCGGCGAGCGTATAGAGAAAGAACTTGTAGGACGCGTAGACGCGATCCTTGCCGCCCCAGACCCCGATGATGACGAACATCGGGATCAGAGTCGCTTCGAAGAACACGTAGAAGAGGACGATGTCGAGCGACACGAAGACGCCGATCATGACGACTTCCAGCAGCAGGAAGGCGATCATGTATTCCTTCAGGCGCTTCTCGACCGAATGCCAGCTGGCAAGCACGCAGAAGGGCATGAGGAACGTCGTCAGGATGACGAACAGCATCGAGATGCCGTCGACGCCCAGGTGGTAGGAGATGCCGGTCCCGAGCCAGGGGCTCTTCTCCACCATCTGGAAGCCCGGGTTCGAATTGTCGAAGCCGATCCAGATGAAGAGCGACACGACGAAGGTGAAGACCGTCGTCAGAAGGGAGACGTTCAGGATGTTTC
The DNA here is from genome assembly GCF_902502825.2 of Pseudorhizobium flavum. The sequence goes on along the minus strand of NZ_LR723670.1, from coordinate 1,436,683 downwards.
GGCGCCCATAGGTGCTGTCCTCGCGCGTCAGCAGGAGGAGAAACACGCCGACGAGCGGCAGGAAGGTGACCGTCGAGAGAATTGGCCAGTCGGTCATTACATAGAGCTCCCGAGCATCATCCAGGTGACGAGGGCGGCGACGCCGATCAGCATCGCAAACGCATAGTGATAGAGGTAGCCGGACTGCAGGCGAACGACACTGCGGGTCACGTCGACAACTCGGGCGGCCACGCCGTTCGGGCCATAGGTGTCGATGACGCCGATGTCACCCTTTTTCCAGAGGAAGCGACCGAGTGCCTTGGCCGAGCGCACGAACAGGAAGTCGTAGATCTCGTCGAAGTACCACTTGTTGAGCAGGAACTCGTAGAGCACCTTCTGCGACTCCGCCAGGCGGCGCGGCGTCTCCGGCGACTTGATGTAGAAGTACCAGGCCGTGACGAAGCCAAGAGCCATTGCAATGAACGGGCTCCACTTCACCAGCAGCGGCACGTGGTGGAACTCCTGGAGGATCTCGTTTTCCGGAAGCGTGAACAGCGCACCCTTCCAGAACTCGGCATATTCATGGCCGAAGAAGTAGCCTTCGAACAGGAAGCCCGCGGCGACAGCGCCGATGCCGAGGATATAGAGCGGCACCAGCATCACCTGCGGCGACTCATGAACATGATGCATTACATCTGCCGAGGCGCGTGGCTTGCCGAAGAAGGTCAGGAAGGCGAGGCGCCAGGAGTAGAAGCTCGTGAACAGCGCGGCAATGACCAGCAGCGTGAAAGCAAAGCCGGATGCTGCCGAATGGGAGGCATAGGCCGACTCGATGATCACGTCCTTGGAGAAGAAACCGGCAAAGCCGAGCATCGTACCCGGGATGCCGACGCCGGTGAGCGCCAGCGTGCCGATCGTCATCATCCAGAAGGTGACCGGGATGTGCTTGCGCAGCCCACCCATGTAGCGCATGTCCTGCTCGCCATCGACGGCGTGGATCACCGAGCCGGCACCGAGGAACAGCAGGGCCTTGAAGAAGGCGTGCGTGAAGAGGTGGAAGATCGCCGCGCCATAGGCCCCCACCCCAAGCGCCACGAACATGTAACCGAGCTGCGAGCAGGTCGAATAGGCAATGACGCGCTTGATATCGTTCTGCACGAGGCCCACGGTTGCCGCGAAGAAGGCGGTGATCGCACCGATGATGGTAACGAACAGCAGCGCATCCGGCGACAGTTCGAAGAGCGGCGACATGCGGGCGACGAGGAAGACGCCGGCGGTGACCATGGTCGCTGCATGAATGAGAGCCGAGACCGGGGTCGGACCTTCCATCGCGTCAGGGAGCCAGGTGTGCAGCAGGAACTGCGCCGACTTGCCCATGGCGCCCATGAAGAGCAGCAGGCAGACGATGGTCAGTGCGCCGTAGCGCGTCAGCTCCAGACCGAAGATGTTGGCGATCACCTCGCCGCCCTCGGCAGCACCTTCTGCCGGCAGGTAGCTGGCGGCGGTCGCGAAGATCGTCTCGAAGTTGATCGAGCCGAACAGCATGAAGATGCCGGCAATGCCAAGCAGGAAGCCGAAGTCGCCGACGCGGTTGACGATGAAGGCCTTCATGGCCGCAGCTGATGCCGACGGCTTCTTGTACCAGAAGCCGATCAGCAGGTAGGAGGCGAGACCCACCCCTTCCCAGCCGAAGAACATCTGGGCCAGGTTGTCCGCCGTCACCAGCATCAGCATGGCGAAGGTGAAGAGCGACAGGTAGGCGAAGAAGCGCGGCCGATGCGGGTCGTGGTGCATGTAGCCGATCGAGTAGATGTGCACGAGCGTCGAGACGGTGTTGACGACGACGAACATCACCGCGGTCAGCGTGTCGATCCGGAAGGCCCACTCGATGTCGATGCCGCCGGACTGGATCCAGCGCATCACCTCGACCTTGATGACCTCATGGCCTTCGCCATGCGCCATCGCCACGTTGAAGAAGACGATCCAGGACAGGATCGCGACGATCACCATCAGGCCGCTGGTGACGTATTCCGAAGCCTTGGCGCCGATCGAGCGGCCGAACAGGCCGGCGATCAGGAAGCCGATCAGGGGAAGGAAGACGATTGCCTTGTAGATCATGACCCGATCAGCCCTTCATCACGTTGACGTCTTCGACGGCGATCGAACCGCGGTTGCGGTAGAAGACGACGAGAATTGCAAGACCGATGGCTGCCTCGGCGGCTGCCACGGTCAGAATGAACAATGCGAAAACCTGGCCGACGATGTCGTTCAGGTAGGAGGAGAAGGCCACCATGTTGAGGTTGACGGAGAGCAGGATCAGCTCGATCGACATCAGGATGATGATGACGTTCTTGCGGTTCAGGAAGATGCCGAACACGCCTAGGATGAAGAGGATGGCGCTGACCGTCAGGTAATGGGAGAGACCGATTTCCATGTCCAAATTCCTTCTTCGCCTACCTCAGAGGCCCTGGCCCGACTTCACCTTGACCACTTCAACAGCGGTCTCGGGCTTACGGGCGACCTGCCTGGAGATATCCTGGCGCTTGATATGCGTGCGATGGCGGAGCGTCAGCACGATGGCTCCGATCATGGCGACCAGAAGCACGAGACCGGCGATCTGGAAGAAGTAGACGTAGTTCGTGTATAGCACGTCCCCCAGCGCCGCCGTATTGGTGCGCACGGCCGGGTTCGGGATCGGCATGGTGATGGCCTCGGCCGCCTGCGGCGTCAGTACGCTGCCGCCGATCACGACAATCAGTTCGGCAGCGACGATCAGGCCGATGAGGATGCCCACCGGCGCATACTGAAGGACGCCTGCCCTCAATTCGGTGAAATCGATGTCGAGCATCATCACCACGAAGAGGAAGAGCACCGCCACCGCGCCGATGTAGACGACCAGCAGGATCATCGCCAGGAACTCTGCGCCCGTCAGCAGGAACAGACCGGCTGCGTTGAAGAACACCAGGATCAGGAAAAGCACCGAATGCACCGGATTGCGCGACGAGATGACCATGAACGCCGACGCCACCGCGACGAACGCAAAGAGATAGAAGAAAACAGCCTGCAGAGCCATCGTGGTGCCTTTTCGTCTTCATCGAGGAAGAGCCCGCCCTTCCCCGCTTGATCCGGCCGCATCAGCGTGCCGGGCAGTAAACTGTCCTATGCCACCGGCATGCGGTGGCTACCGTGTCAGCGGTAGGGTGCATCCTGCGCCATGTTGCGAGCGATCTCGCGCTCCCAACGGTCACCGTTCTCCAGAAGCCGCGCCTTGTCGTAGTAGAGCTCTTCGCGCGTCTCGGTCGAAAACTCGAAGTTCGGGCCTTCGACAATCGCGTCCACCGGGCATGCTTCCTGGCAGAAGCCGCAATAGATGCACTTCACCATGTCGATGTCGTAGCGCACCGTGCGGCGGGTGCCGTCATTGCGACGGGGACCTGCCTCGATCGTGATGGCCTGCGCGGGACAGATCGCCTCGCACAGCTTGCAGGCGATGCAGCGCTCTTCGCCATTCGGATAGCGGCGCAGTGCATGCTCGCCGCGGAAGCGGGGCGAAACCGGGTTCTTCTCGAACGGGTAGTTCACCGTCGCCTTCGGCTTGAAGAAGTAGCGCATCGACAGGAAGAAGGCGCCGACAAACTCCTTCAGGAAGAGCGAACTGACGGCCTGTGTCAGACTTGCCATCGTTATTCTCCAGTGAGGCTGAGCTGGGAGCGGACCATCAGGCCCATCCCATCAGCTTGAGCACGAATGCTGTGATGACGACCATGGCGAGCGAGAGCGGGAGGAAGATCTTCCAGCCCAGCCGCATCAGCTGGTCGTAGCGGTAGCGGGGCACGAAGGCCTTCACCATCGAGTAGATGAAGAAGATGAAGATGACCTTCAGGATGAACCAGACGATGCCCGGGACCCAGTTGAGTATCCAGATGTCGACCGGTGGCAGCCAGCCCCCGAGGAAAAGGATCGTCGTCAGCGAGCAGATCAGCAGGATCGCCGCATACTCGCCGAGCATCAGCATCATGTACGGCGCCGAGGAATACTCGACCATGTAGCCGGCCACGAGCTCCGATTCCGCTTCCGGAAGGTCGAAGGGCGGACGGTTTGTCTCCGCAAGGCCGGAAATGATGAAGATGATGAACATCGGGAAGAGCGGCAGCCAGTGCCAGTCGAGGAAGGAGTTCGGCAGGCCCATCATCGTGCCGAGGCCGTCCTTCTGCGCAAACACCATGTCCGACAGGTTGAGCGAGCCGACGCAGAGGAGCACCGTGACGATGACGAAGCCGATCGAGACTTCGTAGGACACCATCTGCGCGGCCGAGCGGAGCGCACCGAGGAACGGATACTTCGAGTTCGACGCCCAGCCCGACATGATCACGCCGTAGACCTCGAGAGAGGAGATCGCGAACACATAGAGAATGCCGACATTGATGTTGGCGACCACCCAGTTCTCGTTGAACGGGATCACGGCCCAGGTGGCGAGCGCCAGCGTCACTGCCACCAGCGGAGCGATCAGGAAGACACCCTTGTTGGCGCCCGACGGAATGATCGGCTCCTTGAAGACGAACTTCAGGAGGTCGGCGAAGGACTGGAACAGACCCCAAGGACCAACGACGTTCGGTCCCCGACGCAGCTGGACTGCGGCCCAGATCTTGCGGTCGGCGTAGAGAATATAGGCGATGAAGACCAGGAGGCAGACGAGAACGAGCAGCGACTGCCCGATCATCACCAGTGCCGGCCATGCGTAGGTCGAGAAAAAGGTATCGTCCATATTCCTGTTACTCCGCCGCAGCCTGGAAATTGTTGCGGGCAAGGGCCGAGCACTCGGCCATCACGGCCGATGCCCGTGCAATCGGGTTCGTCAAATAGAAGTCTTTGATCGGGGACGCAAATGCCGACTTGCTCATCTCACCGGCTTTTTGCCCCAGTGTGGCCACATCAGCGACGTTGCCGGGGGCGATCTCGTCCAGATCGGCGAAATGCGGATAGGCTGCATAGAGCTGCGCGCGAAGCGCCGGGAGCGAATCAAATGGCAGCTTCTTGCCGAGGACGTCGGAAAGAGCGCGGATAATCGCCCAGTCCTCGCGGGCCTCGCCCGGCGGGAAGCCGGCGCGACTGCCCATTTGCACGCGTCCTTCGGTATTGACCCAGATTCCGGACTTTTCCGTATAGGTCGCCGCCGGCAGGATGACATCTGCATGATGGGCGCCATTGTCGCCGTGGCTGCCGATGTAGACCGTGAACTTCGCCGTCTTGCGGGAGAAATCAAGTTCATCTGCGCCGAGCAGGAAGAGTACATCCATGTTGGCAAGCATGTCTGCTGCGTTGACGCCCTTCGCTCCGGGCACGAAGCCCAAATCGAGAGCGCCGACGCGCGATGCGGCGGTGTGAAGAACGCCGAAGCCATTCCACTCCTCCGTGACCGCGCCGATCGAGCCGGCAAGCTTCGCCGCTGAAGCCAGGATGGCTGCACCATCAGCACGCGACAGCGCGCCCTGCCCGACGATGATCATCGGGTTCTTGGCGTTGCGCAGAATGTCGAGGAAGCTGCCGGAACCGTTGACGAGCTCGGTGAGGCTGTCCGGGCCGGAACCCAGGTATTCATATTCATAGCGCAGGTCGCCGCCCTCGCCGATCACGCCGATCGGGAAGTCGCCGCGACGCCACCGCTTGCGGATGCGGGCGTTGAGGACGGCAGCTTCCAGGCGCGGGTTGGCACCGATCAGCAGAAGCGCGCCGGCGCGCTCGATGCCCTCGATGGTCGGGTTGAAGAGATAGCTCGCCCGGCCGAGCGACGGATCAAGCGTTGCGCCGTCCTGGCGGCAGTCGAGGTTCTCCGAACCGAGGGAGCGGATCAGTTCCTTCAGCGCATACATCTCTTCGACGGCTGCAAGGTCACCGGCGATCGCGCCGATCTTGTCTGCGGACGTCGCCGAAACGGCAGCCTTGATCGCCGCGAAGGCCTCGCCCCAGCTTGCTGCCTGCAGGCGACCGTCACGTCGGACGTAGGGCCGGTCGAGGCGCTGGGTCTTTAATCCGTCCCAGATGAAGCGGGTCTTGTCGGAGATCCACTCCTCGTTCACCAGTTCGTTGACGCGCGGCATGATGCGCATGACTTCCCGGCCGCGCGTGTCGACGCGGATAGCCGAGCCGAGAGCATCCATGACGTCGATCGACTCGGTCTTACCCAATTCCCACGGACGGGCCGTGAAGGCGAAAGGCCGCGAGGTCAGCGCGCCGACCGGGCAGAGGTCGATGACGTTGCCCTGAAGCTCAGAGGTCATCGCATGTTCGAGGTAGGTGGTGATCTCTGCATCCTCGCCACGGCCGATCAGGCCGAGTTCGGAAATTCCGCCGACCTCAGTCGTGAAGCGGACGCAGCGCGTGCAGTGAATGCAGCGGTTCATCACGGTCTTTACGAGCGGGCCGATATACTTGTCCTCGACCGCGCGCTTGTTTTCCGTATAGCGGGACGCGTCCATGCCGAAGGCCATGGCCTGGTCCTGCAGGTCGCACTCGCCGCCCTGGTCGCAGATCGGGCAATCCAGCGGGTGGTTGATGAGCAGGAACTCCATCACCCCTTCGCGGGCCTTCTTGACCATCGGCGTATTGGTAAAGACCTCCGGCAGTTCGCCATTCGGGCCGCCGCGGATGTCGCGCACGCCCATGGCGCAGGAGGCTGCAGGCTTTGGCGGGCCGCCCTTCACCTCGACGAGACACATGCGGCAGTTGCCTGCCACCGACAGGCGTTCATGGAAACAGAACCGCGGAACCTCGGCACCGGCTTCCTCGCACGCCTGCAACAGCGTGAAATGATCCGGAACCTCGATTTCCTTGCCGTCGACCTTCAGCTTTGCCATCGTATCACTTACGTCCTGTGCTCAATCCCGCAGCCGTGGCCGGGGAAAAATCCTTACTTCGCCAGCTTCCTGGCCTGGCCCACCCAATCATCCCGGCGGATGCGCCCGTCCAGCCCGAGCGCGTCATCGAACTTCGCGACATCAGCGTCCGTCCAGGCGGCGATCTGGCTGATGCTGCTGATACCCTGCCCGTTCAGAACCTTCTCGAGCTTAGGCCCGATACCGGCGATCTGCTTCAGGTCGTCAGCTGTCGTCACCTTGGGCTTGCGGACCGCCGACTTCTTGGTGCGGGCATCCGAAGCCGGCTTCGCCTCCCGCGTCTTTGCCAGTCGCTTGGCGGGCGATTTGAGGGCCTCCCCCGCATCCAACCTCCGCTTCGAGATCGGCGTCTCCGCAGGTGCTGGTGCAGAAGCGGTAGCAGCTTGCTCCGGCTTCGGCTCCCGCGGAGCCTCGGCTGCGCGCTCCGGTGAGCCCGTCATCCGGTTCTGCGCCTCAAGCGCACCCTGAAGCGCACCAAAGAAGGCGCCGGCGAACTGCCCCGCAATGCTCATGCCAACCGCAGTCGCGGCGGCCATTGCCGCTGTCGACTGTGCCACCAGCGGATTGCCGGCCATGGCTTCGGCGAAATCAGCATAGGCGGAAGCCGTCGCCGGCTTCGCCGTCGTTGCCCCTTCCTGCTTTTCTTTCACCGGCTTAGCCACGTTTCTTACTCCGCTGCTTCCATGACGGCGCCATGCGCCATGGCGTTGTGCGTATAGCGATCGATGCGGGCCTCGATCTCCGGACGGAAGTTCCGGATCAGCCCCTGGATCGGCCAGGCCGCAGCATCGCCAAGCGCGCAGATCGTATGACCTTCGATCTGCTTGGAGACCTGGAACAGCATGTCGATCTCGCGCTTCTGCGCATTGCCCTTCACCATGCGCTCCAGCACGCGCATCATCCAGCCGGTGCCTTCACGGCAGGGCGTGCACTGGCCGCAGCTTTCGTGCTTGAAGAAGGCAGCAATGCGCCAGATCGCCTTGATGATGTCGGTCGACTTGTCCATCACGATCATGCCGCCGGTGCCGAAGGAGGACTTCACCTCGCGCATGCCGTCGAAATCCATGATCGCATCGGCCATGTCCTCGCCGCGCACCACCGGACAGGAAGCCCCGCCCGGGATCACGCCAAGGAGGTTGTCCCAGCCGCCGCGGATACCGCCGCAATGGCGATCGATGATCTCCCGGAACGACAGGCCCATGGCCTCCTCGAAGGTGCAGGGCTTGTTGACGTGGCCGGAGACCATGAACAGCTTGGTGCCGACATTGTTCGGGCGACCAATGGAGGAGAACCAGCCGGCGCCGCGACGCAGGATGGTCGGAGCCACCGCGATCGATTCGACGTTGTTGACGGTAGTCGGGCAGCCGTAGAGGCCCATGTTCGCCGGGAATGGCGGCTTCAGGCGGGGCTGGCCCTTCTTGCCTTCGAGGCTCTCGAGCAGCGCCGTTTCCTCGCCGCAGATATAAGCGCCGGCGCCGTGATGAACGTAGATGTCCATGTCCCAGCCGTGCTTGTTGTTCTTGCCGAGAAGACCGGCATCATAACACTCGTCGATCGCCGCCTGCAGCGCCTCGCGCTCGCGGATGTACTCGCCGCGGACATAGATGTAGGCCACATGCGCGCCCATGGCGAAGCTCGCGATCACGCAGCCTTCGATCAGCGTATGCGGATCATGGCGCATGATGTCGCGGTCCTTGCAGGTGCCGGGCTCCGATTCGTCGGCATTGACCACGAGGTAATGCGGACGGCCGTCGGATTCCTTCGGCATGAAGGACCACTTCAGGCCGGTCGGGAAGCCGGCGCCACCGCGGCCACGCAGGCCGGAGGCCTTCATCTCCTCGATGATCCAGTCCCTGCCCTTTTCGAGGATCTGCTTGGTGCCATCCCAATGGCCACGGCCCATCGCCCCCTTCAGGGACTTGTCCTTGAGGCCGTAGATATTGGTAAAGATGCGATCCTGATCTTTTAGCATGATCTATTCCACCGGTCCGCCGACACCTGCCGGCCGTTGTTATGCATCGCGCGGCCCAAGCGAAGGCCGCACAAGAATTCGCATTCCTTAAGAAGCGTCGCCTTCCGGCGTCGTCTTCTTTCGTGTCCGCTTCGGTTTCGCGTCACCGGAAACCGTCCCCGGCTCCGGCGGCGCACCTTCGACGGCAGCGCCCGCGCGCTTCTTGTCCGGTTTCGGTGTCGATGCGGTTGCCGAAAGCGGCTGCTTCTCGGCCGCCTTCACACGCTTCTTCGAGCCTTCCTTGTCCGTCAGCGGCGTCTTGATCGACGGATCGGCCTCTTCGGCCGTGTCCGTTGGGCGTGCGGCATCGGACGGAGGCACTGCTGCCGCAGACGCGGCTTCTGCCGGTTCCGGCTTTGGCTCGAGTTTCGTCTGCGCAGGCTTGATCTCCTCGGTCAGCGTCACCGGTCCTCCGACAGGAGCGGAGAACTGGCGATCGATCTGCGGACCCGGCGGGATCTCGTGGGGCTTGCCTGCATGGAAGCGGTCGATGATGTGCTCGAGCTGCGTCGGCGTCAGGTCTTCGTAGGCATCCTTGAAGATCATCACCATCGGGGCATTGACGCAGGCGCCCTGGCATTCGACCTCTTCCCAGGACAGCGTACCGTCCTCGTTGAGCTCGAAGGGCTCGGCATGGATCTTCGACTTGCAGACCTTGATGAGGTCTTCGGCGCCTCGCAGCATGCAGGGCGTAGTGCCGCAGACCTGCACATGCGCCCGCGTACCGACCGGCTTCAGCTGGAACTGCGTATAGAATGTCGCCACTTCCAGGACCCGGATATAGGCCATGCCCAGCTTCTGGGCGACGTATTCGATAGCGGCCCGCGTCACCCAACCGTCCTGCTCCTGCGCCCGCATGAGAAGCGGGATCACAGCGGACTGCTGGCGGCCTTCCGGATACTTGCGGATGGTGGCCTCAGCCCAGGCAGCGTTTTCCTCGTTGAAGGCGAACGCAGCGGGTTGCACATTGTCTTCGGCCAGTCGACGAACAGACATTCTTCTTACGCCTTATCAGTCTTGGAAGCGGGCTGCCGGAAAACGGCGCCCGTGATTGCGGTTGCGGAAGCCATCAGCGATCGACCTCGCCGAACACGATGTCGAGCGAGCCAAGGATCGCCGAGACGTCGGCCAACTGGTGACCACGGCACATGAAGTCCATTGCCTGCAGATGGGCATAGCCCGGCGCCCGGATCTTCAGGCGATATGGCTTGTTCGTCCCGTCGGCGACGAGATAGACGCCGAACTCACCCTTCGGCGCCTCGACCGCCGCATACACTTCGCCGGCCGGCACGTGATAGCCTTCCGTGTAGAGCTTGAAGTGGTGGATCAGCGCTTCCATCGAACGCTTCATCTCGCCACGCTTGGGCGGCACGACCTTGCCGTCCAACGAGGAGACGGGACCAACCCGGGCGTCGCCCAAGAGACGGTTAACGCACTGCTTCATGATCTTCACCGACTCACGCATCTCGATCATGCGGATCAGGTAGCGATCGAAACAGTCGCCGTTCTTGCCGATCGGAATGTCGAAGTCCATGTCGGCGTAGCACTCGTAGGGCTGCGACTTGCGCAGGTCCCATGCGGCGCCGGAACCGCGGACCATGACGCCGGAGAAGCCCCAGGCCCAGCAGTCGTCGAGGCTTACGACGCCAATATCGACGTTGCGCTGCTTGAAGATACGGTTGCCGGTCAGCAGGTCGTCGATGTCGTCCAGCGTCCCGAGGAAGGGATCGCACCAGGCGCCGATATCCTCGACCAGTTCCGGCGGCAGGTCCTGATGAACGCCGCCGGGGCGGAAGTAGGCGGCATGCATGCGCGAACCGGAGGCGCGCTCATAGAAGACCATCAGCTTCTCGCGCTCCTCGAATCCCCAGAGCGGCGGCGTCAGCGCGCCGACGTCCATCGCCTGCGTCGTGACGTTCAGCAGGTGCGACAGGATGCGGCCGATTTCGGAGTAGAGCACGCGGATCAGCTGGCCGCGGATCGGAACCCCGATACCGAGCAGCTTTTCGACCGCCAGACAGTAGGCGTGCTCCTGGTTCATCGGCGCGACGTAGTCGAGGCGATCGAAATAGGGCAGCGCCTGGAGATAGGTCTTTGTCTCGATCAGCTTCTCCGTGCCGCGATGCAGCAGCCCGATATGGGGATCGACGCGCTCGACGATTTCGCCGTCAAGCTCCAGCACCAGCCGAAGCACGCCGTGCGCCGCCGGATGCTGCGGTCCGAAGTTGATGTTGAAGTTGCGGACGTTGTGTTCGTTCATTCTGTCAGCTCCATGCCGAGCGGCCAAGCCGCAACGGGCGGAATGTAAAGCAGCAACCGGCGCCGAAACGCCGGTGGATCAGACCTTGGCCTTTTCGTCGCCCGGCAGGACGTAGTCGGTCCCTTCCCAGGGCGAGAGAAAATCAAAGCTCCGGAACTCCTGGCGCAGTTCCACCGGCTCGTAGACAACGCGCTTTGCAGCATCGTCGTAGCGAACCTCGACGAAGCCTGTCGTCGGGAAGTCCTTGCGCAACGGGTGACCCTCGAAGCCGTAGTCGGTCAGGATGCGGCGCAGGTCCGGGTGGCCGGTGAAGAGGATACCGTACATGTCCCAAGCTTCGCGCTCAAACCAGTCCGCGCCCGGATAGACGGCACAGGCCGAAGGCACCGGCTCGTCCTCGCCCACCATGACCGTAACGCGGATGCGCGTGTTCTGCCGCGGCGACAACATGTGGTAGACGACGTCGAACCGCTTCGCGCGCTGCGGCCAGTCAACGCCGCAGATGTCGATCAGGTTGACGAAGCCGCACTGCACGTCGTCGCGCAGGAAGGTGAGCAGGGCGACGATGTTCTCCGGCGCCGTCACCAGCGTCAGTTCACCATACTCGATCTTCGAGCTGGCGATGAACTCCGGATGGATTTCGGCGATGTAGGATGAAAGCTCTCTCAGGGCTTCGCTCATGTTCTCGTCCTTGCCCTCAGCGCTCGATCGTGCCGGTGCGGCGGATCTTCTTCTGCAGCAGAAGCACGCCGTAAAGCAGCGCCTCGGCCGTGGGGGGACAGCCGGGCACATAGATGTCCACCGGCACGACTCGGTCACAGCCCCGCACTACGGAATAGGAATAGTGGTAATAGCCGCCGCCATTGGCGCAGGACCCCATGGAGATGACGTAGCGGGGCTCCGGCATCTGATCGTAGACCTTGCGGAGTGCGGGGGCCATCTTGTTGGTCAGCGTGCCAGCGACGATCATCACGTCGGACTGGCGCGGTGAAGCGCGGGGCGCAAATCCAAAGCGCTCGGCATCGTAGCGCGGCATGGACATCTGCATCATCTCGACTGCGCAGCAGGCGAGACCGAAGGTCATCCACATGAGAGAGCCCGTCCGGGCCCAGGTGATCAGTTCGTCCGTAGAGGTGACGAGGAAGCCCTTGTCGGCGAGCTCGTTGTTGATCTCTCCGAAGAAGCGGTCATCGCTGCCGATCGGCTTGCCGGTGTTCGGATCGATGATGCCCTTGGGCTGCGGCGCGACCAGGGTGTTGCCAGTATCGACTACTCCCATTCCAGCGCTCCTTTCTTCCATTCATAAATGAAGCCGATCGTCAGGACGGCCAGAAACACCATCATCGACCAGAAGCCGAACCAGCCGATCTCACCGAAGGAAACCGCCCACGGAAAGAGGAAGGCCACTTCGAGATCGAAGATGATGAACAGGATCGACACGAGGTAGAATCGGATGTCGAACTTCATGCGGGCGTCATCGAACGCATTGAAGCCGCATTCATAGGCTGAAAGCTTTTCGGAGTCGGGAGCCTTGTAGGCGACAGCGAAGGGGGCAATCAGCAGAGCCAGCCCGATCACGAGGGAGATTCCGATGAAGATTGCGATCGGAAGGTAGGAACTGAGGAGTTCACTCATATTAATCGATCCTGCTTGCCGGGAGCGCGGGACGGCGCTCTGTCAGCAATGCGCGGGCAAAGCGAGCGTGCATTGCAATCGGCCCGTGACTACCCCAGCCAACGTCTTGGTGCAAGACTTTTAGACTCGCGATTCCGTACCGAAATGGCACAGGCGAGCGTCGGCCGGCTCGACGCTCTTGACGAACAGCAAAGGCCACCGCCAGCGCGGCGAAAACCGGACGAAGGAACGAACCATCTCAGCAAAACACGGGGTTCGTGCCGGCGAACCGGAACGGGTGGAGTGTTGGCGGGAGCCAGGGAATGATCGATCCTCAGCCGCGACGGATCGCACCCCCTACTTAAGTCATTGGACATGTGCCGCAAGGGCGGCAAGGAAATATTTTAGGAGAAGCTAAATCGCTCCACACCTCAACGGCTTGAACAGCGAAAGTAGAGGGGAAGAGAAGTGGCGCGAGTGACGGGGCTCGAACCCGCGACCTCCGGCGTGACAGGCCGGCACTCTAACCGACTGAGCTACACCCGCGCATGATGCCTTGCGGCGATCCGACATTCCAAGGAATATCAGAAAAGTTCGAGGAAACGAATGGCGCGAGTGACGGGGCTCGAACCCGCGACCTCCGGCGTGACAGGCCGGCACTCTAACCAACTGAGCTACACCCGCGCATTTCGTAAGGGCCAAGACCCTCGCCGGAGCAGCCTCGACCGCCTCGGTTGAGCGGCTAACTAAGAGGTTCGCGAACAGGTGTCAAGCAAGTTTCAAGACAAAAGGATGAAGCTTCTCGCCTTTCTCCACCCGGCGGCGCCCCACGGTCTTGGAAGGCCAAAAATTTTGAATTTTCGGCGAAAGGCTCTTGCGGTTTCTCGCCGATCCGCATAGATCACGCCCACCGACGCGGCGGACATGTTTCGCGACGCGAAAGGGCGATTAGCTCAGTTGGTAGAGCGCCTCGTTTACACCGAGGATGTCGGGAGTTCGAGTCTCTCATCGCCCACCATTCCCTCAGCCTGCACATCAAGAACGCTTCTGAAGCAGAGAATGATCTGCATCAGGTCGCTGGCACCTGTTCCAACTGAGAGCTGTCGGTGCCGATCATCATCCGGTTACCGCGCCAGTCGACTGTGCCACCTAGCCACCCACGCAGCCAGATCGCCGGCATCATGATGTCGCGGACCAGCATCACCGGCAGGCTCCAGCGGGAGACGCGCCAGTTCCTGGCGGCAGCCAGAACGAGTTCGGGTACATAGATTGCCGTCGCGATTGTCGCTGCCGTGGTTAAGAGGCTGAAACCGCCGGCCGCGGCGGCCGAAAGTCCGAACAGCAACGGCGGCAGGAGGCCAAGCAGCGCCTCGGGAACGAAGAAGCCTGGGAACGTGACCCGGCGCAAGCGCGCCCACCGCCCCTGCCGCGCCCAGATCTCCCTCGCCGTGCGCCGCCCGAGCGGCTGCTCAAAGGGCCAGGCCACCAGATGCACCTTTCGGCCGAGCCGATGGACGAGTTTCGTGGCAGCGGCGTCCTCGGCAATTTCCTCGCCAAGTGTCTCGATACTGCCCGCGGCATCAAGGGTCGGCTTATGCCAGAGCATGCTCTTGCCCTGTGCGAAGCCGAGGCCAAGCGCCTCACCGGCATATTGCCAGCGCGCTTGATGCGTATTGAGGAAGGCGCATTCCACCTCCGCCCAGAAACCGCATGGCCGCGACCCCAGGGGCGTCGAACACACCAACCCGGTCTCATCCACCCGCCATGCGGCAAACAGATGATGCAGATATTGCGGCGGCATGAGCACGTTCGAATCGGCCAGAACCACCCAGTCGTACCGGGCGGACCGCCATCCCTTCACGCAGTTGTTGAGCTTGGGGTTTGCGCTGACGCGCTCGTCGCCGACGATAAGCTGCGCCGTCCTCTCCGGATGCGCGGCGATCGTTGCGCGGACGAGCGGGATTGCGAGGTCATCAGGGCTGGCGACGCAGAAGATGAGCTCGTACTCGGGCCAGTCCAGGGCGAAGGCGCGAGCAACCGTGTCTCCGGAGAACTGCTCGACGCCGCACATGGGCACGACGATCGTGGTAGCAGGCCGGTCGCTGATCGGCGGCGGCAATGCGCCCTTGGGCGCAAGGCGCCAAGCCGCGATGAGGATGCTGATCCAGTTCGCGCCAACGAGGACCGCAGCAGCGGCGGCAAGTAGGACGATCATGAAACACTCCGGCGGCACCGGCCCCGCAAGAACGCCCCGCGGGAATAACCGTGACAGGAATGCGACATCACCACCGCTGTGTTTCAGGCAAATGACAGCGGCGCACGCGAAAGCCTCGTCCTGGATCGCCCGCTACCCGTTCGATTAGTGCTGCCGATCCCTCCGGATCTGTGGTCGCCACCATCAGGCAGGTTTGTCCCGCCGCCGCAACCGGCAAGCCTCACAAGGCTACGAGATCGACGCCCTCTCCCAGTTCGCGGCGCGCTGCCTGCACCACGCTGTCATGGTGCGTGAAGAGAAGCGTCTGGTGCGTCTCGCTGGCGGCGGACAGCGTGCGGAGGGCCGCGGCGGTACGCTCGTCGTCGAAGGTCTGGAAGATGTCGTCGAGAACGAGCGGCGCAGGTTCGTTGCGGCGGCAGTAGTCCTCCAGGAAGGCGAGACGTAGCGCGAGGTATAGCTGGTCACCCGTCCCTTCGCTGAGGCCCGATAGCGGCACCTGCTCGCCCGTCTGACGCTCGACGGCAAGCTGCAGTTCGTCCTGCTCGTCGTAGAGCTGCAGAAGGCGCGAGAAACGGTCACCTGTCAGGCCTGCAAACAGCTCCCCTGCCCGCTTCATCACCGGATCCGCCTGCCGCTCGCGATAACTCTCCATAGAGGAGGAGAGAAGGCTCGCGGCAAGCTTCAGCACGACCCAGCGGCGCGCAAGCTCCTTGGCCTCGGTTTCGGCCGCAAGCTTCTGGAAGACGGCGCGCTCGGCGCCCACGCCGGTTTCGAGTTCTCGGCGCCGGCGCTCATTGTCGGCCTTGGCAATGCCGAGCCCGTTCATACGCTCGATCAGTTGATCCTCCTCGCGTCCAAGGCGCTCGACCTCGAGCACCGCCTCCACGCGATCAAAATCGGCTAGGGCGACGCGGATCTCATCCTCCGATGCTCCATCGGCATGCTCGGCGAAACGGTCGCGGCATTGCCTGAGCGCGATTTGTAGGCGGTGGCGCTCGTGCAGATCCTCCAGCACCTGCGGGAAATCGGACACGTGGCGGCCCAGGTCCGCGGCCACCGCCGCAGCCTCGGTCGCAAGTTCCGCCTCCTCGGCTGCCAGCCGCACGAGGGAAAGTTCAAGCCGCTCCAACTGATCGGACAGCGATTCGCGCCGCTTGTTCTCGTTCGTTGCCTCCAGGACCCGCTCATGTAGCAGGCCGGCTGCAACATCGGCGGGAATGGCGGCAAGGTCGGGTGCGGCCGAGGCCACCAGCCTGCCGACTGATGTCTCGAAGGCCTCCATATCGCGCACCATCCCACGAACGCGCCGCTGGCGGTTCTCGCGTTCGGAGAGAAGTCCCGGCACCGTGCGCCATGCCTCCAGTGCGGCCAGTGCCATGGGCGGATCGGCATCCTCGGGCAGACCGACAGCAACGGCTGCGGCAGAGAACTTGCGCTGCCAGGCGCTCACGTCGCCCATCAACTCGCGTTCGCGCTTCTCGAGCCGGCCGATCGCCTCCTCTGCCATTGCCCGTTTCGTCTCGCTACTGCGACTGTCCAGCCATTCCTGGCCGATCTCCGACAACCTGCGCTCCAGCCCCCGGCCAAGCGCCACGGTCGGGAGGGCCACTGCTGCGAGCGCCACTGCATCCGCAATCGACAGGAGGGCCGGCCGCACCGCCTCCTCCCTCAGCCGCAATACCTCCATCTCGTCATGGAGAAGATCGATTTCGCGGAGTTGCCGGAAACAGTCCTCCAACGCCCGGCGCCAATCGATCATGCGTTCAGGCGCGGCTGGCTGGATACCCGACGCGCGGAAGGCATCCTCGTAGGCGGTCACGGCATCGGAGAGCATGATCTCGGCGAGGCGCAGCGCGTCACGTGCCTCCGCAAGTTCCCGTTCCAGTTCCCCTTGTCGCAGCGTCAACTGCGCGTGCCGGGTGACCCGCTCGGCATCGGCAAGAGCTGCATCGGCAAGCCGGTCCGCCTGCGCGATCCCGACTGCCAGGCTATCAAAGCTGGCCGCATCGGATGTCTTGCGGGCGATGCCGAACTGACGGTCGCGTTCGGCCCGGCTTGTCGCGATTTGCTCCCGGGAAACGACGGGTCCCGCGACTTCCAGCGCCGCCAGTTCGCGGCGGATTCGTGCGGCCTCTCCGTCGAGGGTGGCGAGACGTCCCTCGACCTCCTTCGCCTCGACCCGCGCCGTATCGAGCATGCGCCTGTGGGCGGAGATTTCAGCTGCATCGGGCAGCGGCGCGGAAGCAAGTGTCCGCAGGTCGGAGACAGCGGGATCGAGGCGCGCCGTGGCCGTGGCCAGGTCCGCTTCGACGCGGGCAAGCTTCACCTGCAGCGCCTCCAGTCGCTGGATTTCCACCAGATCCGGCCGCAGCGCAGCCAGTTGCTCAGCCCATGGCTTCGGATCAACGAGATGCGTCGCCCCTACCGCCTTTCGCATGTCCCGCAACGCGTCGTGATGCTCTTCCATCCGCTGCCGGGTATCCCGCAGCATGCGGTCGAGGTCCGTCCCCTCGTCCAGCAGCGAACGCAGGCGTGCAAGCTCGGCATCGGGTGGCTGACGGCCTTCCAGGTCGGAAAGGGCAAGGCCGAGACGTCGGGCCGCATCCGCGAGTCGCTGGTCGTAGTCATCCGCCTCGCCCCGAACACGCGCAATGTCCTCACGCGCCTTGGCATACACGCCCTTGTCCGAGTAGGCCGACATGATGGCGGCCGACGCGGCAAGCAGCGCATCGTCGACATGGATGGCGGCGATCTCGTCGTGGAGCCGTGCAAGATCGCCTTCCCCGCGCCGGGTTGCCGCCTCGTTCTCGCGCAAACGCTCGAGCAGCGAGGCGAGCCGCGGCTCGAGGTCCGCCGGCTGGTTGGCCAGCCATTCGTACTGCGCAATCTGCTCCCGCTCACGATCGATTTCGCGAATGATCGGGTCCAGCCGTTGCAGCATGCGCAAGTGCTCGAGCCGACGGATGTTCTCCTGCCGCGCTGTCAGCACACTGGCCAGCTCGGTCTCCAGGTCGTTCTGCTCCGCAACCAGCTTTTTCCAGTCGCCTGATTTCAGCTCATTCTCGCGCTCTGCCCGGCGCGCTTCTTCGTGGGCATCGAGCACCTGATAGAAGAGCCGGTCCTTGGATTTCCTAGGCGCATAGATACTATCGGCCTCGGCCTCCAGGCCTTTCCGCATGTCGGCCAGACCGGTGAGGCCGGAGGCGGCCGAGAAAAGCAGGTTGCCGATTTCGCCGCCGCTCTTCAGCATACTGTCGCCGCCGGCGCGCAGCGTCGACGAGTTCAAGCCGAAGGCGCGCTCGAAGACGTCGCGCGTCAGCGTCCCGAGAAAGGGCGCAAGCGCATCGTCGGCCAAGGCTTCCTCCGGATCGCTCGCGGCAAGAAGTGTTCCCTTGCGGCCTTTGCGTCGGCGGAACTCGAGGGATGCGCCCCCACGCGACGAAATCAGCGCGCCGATCCGAAGGCTGGCGGCGTCGCTCTTGAAGCCGTAGGGCGTCCGCTCCGGGAAACCGAACAGCAGGTCGGAAATTGCAGAGAGCGCGGACGACTTGCCCGCCTCGTTCGGCCCGTAGACGATGTGCAGCCGGGCATCCGGGCAAAAGACAAGACTGCGATCGGCAAGAGCGCCATAGCGGAGGATGTCCAGACGGTCGAAGCGCATCAGCGGGATCCTCCTGCCCGTGCGAGCAGAATATCCCGCGCTTCGGCGAGCAGCGTTTCGGCGTCGTCGCCAAGCGCCACGTCCTGTGCGCCGAGGCCGCCGGGCAGCCGCGCCGCAATCTCGGCGATCCTTGCCTGAGCCTCCGCCAGCAGTTCAACCGGCAGCGTTTCGAGCGCAAGCAGGCCGTCCAGCCCAAGGGATTGCTGACCACCCACGCTCCCTGCCCCGCCGGCATCCTGAACCCGAACCTCCACCTTCTCCAGCCAGACATCCTCGTGGCAACGGTGGCAGGCAGCCTGCGCCTCGTCCCGGAAATCCTGCGCGCGGGCAAGCAGCTCGCGACGATAGCTGCTTCTGCCCGTCAGTCGGATACGCAGCGCCAGTGGTCGCCCCTCCATCTCATCCGCAACGTTCTCCAGCGCCGCCTCGATGCGCCGGAGGATAGCCGGCAGGTCGTCCTCGGC
Source organism: Pseudorhizobium flavum (assembly GCF_902502825.2). Next base: position 1,417,586 of record NZ_LR723670.1, on the reverse strand, counting down.
TTCGACCGGTACCGACTTCTGCGCAAAGCGGGCGCTGTCGGTGATCATCCGCTCATGGGTGACTGTCCCGTCTTCCACGGAGACAAGGACCGCCCCCTTCGCCCCCTGCTCGCGAATCGAGCGCCCCTGGAGGTTGCCGGGAAAGATGATCGGCGGATTGTCCGAGACGACCTCGTAGTCATGGACATGGCCTAGCGCCCAATAGTCGTAGCCGCGCGAGCGCAGGTCCTCGACCGAACAAGGGGCGTAAGGCGCATGCGGCTCACGCCCCGTCAGCGAGGTGTGGAGGACGCCGATGTTGAACCAACCTGGCTGCGGCGGCGGATAGCCCCGCGCGAGGTTCTCCGTCGCAGAGCGCTCCGCAAAGCCCTGTCCGTGCAGCGCGACCTTCAGGCGATTGAGCGTGAACGTGCCCGGCTTGTTGACGGGGAACTCGCGGACATTCTGCGGCAGCGTGATGGTCTTGGTGATGACGCTTTCCGCATCGTGGTTGCCCTTCAGCAGGAAGACAGGAATTCCCGCCCGATCGAGCCGCGCCAGCTCACGGTTGAAGAAGAGACCGATCTTGTTGTCCTTCCAGTCGCCGTCATAGACGTCGCCGGCAATCAGGAGAAAATCGACATTTCGGTCTATTGCCTGGTTTACCAAGGCCGTGAAGGCGCGACGGCTTGCCTCCATGAACATTTCGGCCACAGCGGCATCCTTCATCGCCAGCCCTTGGAATGGGCTGCCGAGATGCAGGTCGGCGGCATGGATGAAGGAGAAGGAGGACATCGAATCGCTTGCTTTTGTTGTGTGACCTGAGCAGGTGTTTTAGGCAAAGCGCAGGCATGGCGGAAGCATCCGCCGCACAGGCCTGTGGATAGGCATCGGAGGTAGACATGAGACAGCACGCATTCGGCCGCACATCGTTCACCGTCAGCGAAGTCGGGTTCGGCGCCTGGCAGATCGGCGGCTCCTGGGGCGATGTCAGCGAAGCCGATGGCCGGGCAGCACTTGAAGCAGCTCTCGATGCCCGCGTGACCTTCATCGACACGGCTGACGTCTATGGCGACGGACGCTCGGAGAAGATCATTTCAAGTGTTCTGAAGGCGCGCGGCGGCGAACGGCCGATGATCGCCACCAAGGCCGGCCGCCGGCTCGATCCGCACAATGCCGAGGGGTACACCAAGGCGAACCTCGAAGCCTTCATCGACCGCAGCCTATCGAACCTCGGCGTCGACAGCCTCGACCTGGTGCAGCTTCACTGCCCGCCGACGGAAGTCCTCTACCGGCCGGAGGTCTTCGGAGCGCTGGACGACCTGCGCCGGGCCGGCAAGATCAGGAACTACGGCGTTAGCGTGGAGAAGGTGGAGGAGGCGCTAAAGGCGATCGAGTATCCGGACGTCGTCAGCATCCAGATCATCTACAACATCTTCCGCCAGCGACCAGCCGACCTGTTTTTCAAGGAGGCAAAGCGAAAGGACGTCGCGGTCATCGTCCGCGTGCCGCTGGCGAGCGGCCTCTTGTCCGGCAAGATCACCAGGGACACGATATTCGCCAGTGACGACCATCGCCAGTTCAACCGTCATGGCGAGGCGTTTGATGTGGGCGAAACCTTTGCCGGAGTGCCCTTGGAAGTGGGCCTGCAGGCGGTGGAAGAGGTTCGGAAGCTGGTGCCGCAGGGCGCGTCCATGGCCGCTTTCGCGCTCAAGTGGATCCTGATGAACGAGGCCGTGACCGTCGTCATTCCAGGCGCCCGCAACGCGGAGCAAGCGCGCGCCAATGCAGCGGCCGCGGAGTTTGCAGCCATTTCGGATGACGTGATCACCGCAACAAAGGAAATCTATGCCCGGCTCATCGCGCCGCACGTTCACCAGCGCTGGTAGTTCAGCCGGGAGAACCGAGAAACACAGAAGGCCGGGCTTGCCGCCCGGCCTTCTCGCTTATTGGCTCCCTTCAGTTGATGGCATTGATGGTCACCGGGAAAAACAGCGTCTCACCCGAAGAATCGTCAACACCGTCATTGTCCGTCACGGCAAAAGCCTTGCCGGACTTGTCGAAGGCGAAGCCTTCAAGTTTGTCGACGACATATCCGTTGGTTGCAGACCTAAGGCCCGGAATGAAGTCATGGACTTCTTCCTTTGCAACCAGCGGCAACGCCTCGCCGAGCTTGGCCGGCTTCAGGTCGGCGATGGCGACGCGGTAGAGCTTCTTGAGCTTTGCCTTGTCGCCGATCAGGTTGTCGCGCTCGATGATGTAGACATGGTCGCCATGGGCGGTGATTTCGGACAGGCCGACCCACCCTTCTTCCGTCTTCTCGAGCGGATAACGGACAGCGCCCCACTCCTTTGACGACGGCTTGTAGGAAAGCAGCTTGACGGTGCCCTTCTCGTCGTCCTTCCATTCGCGCTGGACGGCCATCCAGAGCGTCAGCTTGTCGCCCTCGCCGATCGTCGTGATCCCTTCCAGCCCGAACCGGGTCTGGCCTGCAAGCAATTCGACAGGCAAGGCAATCTCCGCCTTGATCTCGCCCTTCGCATTGACGTTGTAGATGCCGTGGCCGACGAACTTGGCACTGTCACCCTCGGAAGCGAGCCAGAAGCCGCCCTTCCCGTCGAGCGCGATGCCTTCGATGTCCAGCTTCTGGGCCGGCTGGCCGCCACGCGTGATGCGGGTGACGCCCGTGATCTCGGCGGGTTTCCTGCTGGCATCGATGGTGAAGATGGAAGGCTGCATGCCATAGAAGCTGTCGCTGACGGCATAGAGGATCCCGTCTTTCTCCGCATCGCCGACAAGACCGGAGAGCGCGCCCCAGCCGATGGGCGTGCCGTCGACGTCGTTGGACACGATGGTGGGGTATGCCTTCTCGGCTTCAGTCAGTTGGTAGATCATCACGTGCGAGCGGGCACCGCCATCCTCGCCGAGATCAACCTCGTTGGCGGAGGCGACCAGGTTACGGGCCGGGATGGCGACAGCACCTTCCGGCGAGATGCCGGACGGCAGAAGCTGCACGAGTTCCGGTTCGCCGCCTGTATCCTTGTAGACCGCCATGAGGGAGGCACGCTCCAGCAGGACGAAGAAATACTGCTGGTCGCCGAACTTGGCCGCTTCCATGCCTTCGGGTTCTATGCCCTTGCTCTTGGCCCGCTTGTCCAGGAAATGGCCGATGCGTGCGACTTCGCGCTCCAGGGAGGCACCGGCGTCATAGAGCACCTTGCCGGAGCGGTCGAAGATCGTGAAGCCACGCGAACCGCCCTTGTAGTCGCCCTCATTGGCGACGACCAGACGGTCTGTCCCCAGCCACTTCACCGAATCCGGCTCACGCGGCACGCCATCGATCCTGCCGGTAAACTCCAGTGCGCCGTCGCTCTTGGTATCGATGCCGTCGAGATCGACCGTGCCGGCGGTGAAGTGACCGCTGACCGTTGCCGTCTTGCTGTCGACGATGACGATGTGGTTGTTTTCCTGCAACGTTACGGCGATCTCGCCGTCAGCATTGATGTTGACGAACTCCGGCTCCGGGTCTTCCGGGGCAACCGTCGCGAGCCCGGTGAGATCGACGCGCTTGATGCTATCGCAGGCAGGGGTGCCGTCGTTCAGCGAGAGGATCAGCAGTTCGCCGGCCGGCAGTTGCGGTAATGCTCCGTCGTTCAATTCCTCGTCGCGCTGGTTTTCGATCGCGATTGCTGCGAAGGTTCCATCTGGAGAAACGACGACCGAGTCGGGCTGGCCGCCAAGATCGCAGGTGTTCTCCAGCTTTCTCGAAGCGACATCGACAACGCCAAGGTCGCCAGCTGGCTTCGTCATGTCCTCGGTGCGATCGATAGTGACCAGTACCTTCTCGCCAACCGCCGCCACCGAATTCGGCTCGCCGTCGATCGCGATGGAGCCGCCGGCCTTCGGCGACCTGGGGTCGGTAATGTCGATGAACCCGATCGTGCCGCCCGGCGCGTCGGAGTAGATGAGCGTGTTGCCGTCAGGGGTGGCGGTGATGATCTCCGAGGACGTCGCCTTGTCTTCACCCTCGCCGAGATTGCTGGCGACAGGGAAGGTTGCGATGCGATTGAAGAACGGCTCGGCTGCTGCTGGAAAAGCAGCGGAGGCGAACAAGGCCGCTGCGAGCGCGGCGGTCATGGAAATTTTCATGGGAAGCCCTCCTGTCCATGATGGAACAGGGGCGCTTTTGCGGCACCTGCATGACAGGCAGATGACAGGCGGAGCACCTTAGAAGCTTCTAAGAGAGCCTTCGAAAAACGAAAAAGGCCCGGCAAGCCGGGCCTCGAGAATTCATGTGACGCAGCAGCTTACTTGCCGTTGACGGCGTCCTTCAGGCCCTTGCCGGCCGAGAACTTCGGCACGTTGCGGGCCGGGATGTCCACTTCGGCGCCCGTCGACGGGTTACGGCCCTTCGAGGCTTCGCGACGAGAAACGGAGAAGCTGCCGAAACCGGCCAGACGGATATCGCCGCCGTTCTTCAGTTCGGCCTGAACGGTGTCAAATACAGCGTCAACTGCCGAAGCTGCGTCAGCCTTGGAGAGGCCAGCCTTTTCGGCAACAGCCGTAACGAGCTCAGTCTTGTTCATGTTTCCACCCCTTTCAAATGGTATTGAAACGACTCAAGTTATCCGGCCCGACATTAAATACCCGTCAGGCCTTCGCAAGCCACAAGCCTCGCTATAGCCTGAAAAACAAGGGGCAACGCTTCATTTTCACCAAAAAAGCCGGCGGGAAGCCGGCTTTTTTCAGTAAGCGTGCCAATTTGGCATAAGCCTAGTGGGCGATCGAGGTGCCGGTGTCGTCGACACCCTCTACGGTTGCGATCACCGGCGTCTCGATGGAACCATCCCATTCGATCGGCTCCGGCTTGCGAAGGAGCGCGTGCTCGATCACCTCGCCCATCCTGGAAACCGGGATGATCTCCATGTTGTTCTTCACGTTGTCCGGAATGTCGGCCAGGTCCTTAGCGTTCTCTTCCGGGATCAGAACCTTCTTGATGCCGCCACGAAGGGCTGCGAGCAGCTTCTCCTTGAGGCCGCCGATCGGCAGGACGCGTCCGCGCAGGGTAATCTCACCCGTCATGGCTACGTTCTTGTCGACCGGGATGCCAGTCATGATCGAGACGATCGCCGTCGCCATGGCAACACCGGCAGAAGGACCATCCTTGGGCGTCGCGCCTTCGGGCACGTGCACGTGGATGTCCGACTTGTCGAAGCGCGGCGGCTCGATGCCGAAATCGACAGCGCGGGAGCGGACATAGGATGCCGCGGCCGATATCGATTCCTTCATCACGTCACGCAGGTTGCCCGTCACCGTCATGCGGCCCTTGCCCGGCATCATGACGCCTTCGATCGTCAGCAGTTCGCCGCCGACCTCGGTCCAGGCCAAGCCTGTCACGACACCAACCTGATCCTCGCGTTCGGCTTCACCGTGACGGAAGCGCGGTACACCCAGGTAGTCATGGATGTTGGCCGCCGTGACGTCGACCGTCTTCGTCTTGCCCTTGATGATCTCGGTCACGGCCTTGCGGGCGAGCTTCATCAGTTCCCGTTCGAAGTTACGCACGCCCGCTTCACGGGTGTACTGCTGGATCACAGCCATCAGCGCATCGTCGCTTACCGAGAACTCGTTCGGCTGCAGCGCATGTTCCTTGATCGCCTTCGGCAGAAGGTGACGCTTGGCGATCTCCAGCTTTTCCTCTTCGGTATAGCCGGCGATGCGGATGATCTCCATGCGGTCCATCAGCGGCGCTGGGATGTTCAGCGTGTTCGCCGTCGTGATGAACATCACGTCCGAAAGGTCGTACTCGACTTCCAGATAGTGGTCCATGAACGTCGAGTTCTGCGCCGGATCGAGCACCTCCAGAAGCGCCGACGACGGATCGCCGCGGTAGTCCTGGCCGAGCTTGTCGATCTCGTCGAGGAGGAAGAGCGGGTTCGACTTCTTCGCCTTCTTCATCGACTGGATCACCTTGCCGGGCATGGAGCCGATATAGGTGCGCCGGTGACCGCGGATCTCGGCTTCGTCACGGACGCCGCCGAGCGCCATCCGCACGTATTCACGGCCGGTCGCCTTGGCAATCGACTGCGCAAGCGAGGTCTTGCCGACGCCGGGAGGGCCGACGAGGCAGAGGATCGGGCCCTTGATCTTCGTGGCCCGGGCCTGCACCGCCAGGTATTCGACGATACGTTCTTTGACCTTCTCCAGCCCGAAGTGGTCCTGCTCGAGGATCTTCTCGGCATTGTTCAGGTCGGTCTTTATCTTCGACTTCTTGCTCCACGGGATCGAGAGCAGCCAGTCGAGATAGTTGCGCACGACGGTGGCTTCCGCCGACATCGGGCTCATCTGGCGAAGCTTCTTCATTTCGGCATCCGCCTTCTCGCGGGCCTCCTTCGAAAGCTTCGTCTTGCCGATGCGCTCTTCCAGTTCGGCCATCTCGTCACGGCCATCCTCGCCGTCGCCGAGTTCCTTCTGGATCGCCTTCATCTGTTCGTTGAGGTAGTATTCGCGCTGGGTCTTCTCCATCTGGCGCTTGACGCGCGAGCGGATGCGCTTTTCCACCTGCAGGACCGAAATCTCGCCTTCCATGAAGCCGAGCGCCTTTTCGAGACGACCCTTCACGCTGACCGTCTCGAGCATCTCCTGCTTCTCGGTGATCTTGATCGACAGGTGCGAGGCGACCGTGTCTGCCAGCTTCGAGTAGTCCTCGATCTGGCTTGCGGCGCCAACGACTTCCGGCGAAATCTTCTTGTTGAGCTTCACGTAGTTCTCAAATTCGGAAACCACGGAACGCGACAGCGCCTCGACCTCGACGGCATCTTCTTCCGGCTCGGCCAGGATGTCGGCCTTTGCCTCATAGAATTCTTCGCGGTCGGTGTAGCTGTCGATCTTAGCGCGGGCGCGTCCCTCGACGAGCACCTTTACGGTTCCATCGGGGAGCTTCAGCAGTTGCAGGACATTGGCAACCGTGCCGATCCTGTAGATTGCCGAAGGCTCGGGATCATCGTCGCCGGCATTGATCTGCGTGACCAGCATGATCTGCTTGTCCGACCCCATCACTTCTTCCAGCGCGCGGATGGATTTTTCGCGGCCCACGAAGAGCGGTACGATCATATGCGGGAAAACCACGATGTCGCGCAGGGGCAAGACCGGAAAGGTTTCGCCACCGGGAGCCAAAGACGTTGGATTCGTCATTCTTCTTCCTTTCATATCCCGTTGCCGGGATTCGTCCCCAGACCTGTTATCCGGGCCGTCCACTTGAGCCCAAAGTGGAGAGTGAGACTGTTGATTTCAAGCCTCGTTCACCGTTTGCCCCCTGCTGGCAAGGCACCGGGACATTGGAGACGCGGGTTACGCCGGACGCGGGAAACGCGGGAGCCGTTCGCGCATGTGCAAGCAGGTTCGCCGATTCCTAAACCTCATTCATAGCTACTAAACGGATCCAAGCGAAGCACAATGCGCAGGATCAAAAAGGCGCTGGCTGTGAAACAGGCTACAGAACGGAAAAGAGGCCCGCGAGGGGCCTCTTTTGAAACGATCGTTGCCTTCTCAGGCGGACACGTTCGCCTTTTCCTCCTGCCGTTCGGCATAGATGTAGAGAGGACGGGCACTGCCCTTCACGACATCGTCGGAAATGACGACTTCACGAACGCCTTCCAGCGCCGGCAGTTCGAACATGGTGTCGAGCAGGATCTTCTCCATGATCGAACGAAGTCCGCGGGCGCCGGTCTTGCGGGTGATGGCCTTGCGGGCGATCTCGCGCAGAGCGTCCTCGTGGAAGGTGAGTTCCACGTCTTCCATCTCGAACAGGCGCTGATACTGCTTCACCAGCGCGTTCTTCGGCTCGGACAGGATCTGGATCAGCGCATCCTCGTCCAGGTCCTCGAGCGTTGCCAGAACCGGCAGACGGCCGATGAATTCCGGGATGAGGCCAAACTTGACCAGATCTTCCGGCTCCAGTTCACGCAGGACTTCGCCGACGCGGCGATCGTCTTCAGCCTTCACCGTCGCGCCGAAGCCGATCGAGGTCTTCTCGCCACGGGCGGAGATGATCTTGTCGAGGCCGGCAAAGGCGCCACCGCAGATGAACAGGATGTTCGTCGTATCCACCTGCAGGAATTCCTGCTGCGGATGCTTGCGGCCACCCTGCGGGGGTACGGATGCAACCGTGCCTTCCATGATCTTCAGAAGCGCCTGCTGGACGCCCTCGCCCGACACGTCGCGGGTGATCGAGGGGTTGTCGGACTTGCGGGAGATCTTGTCGACCTCGTCGATGTAGACGATACCGCGCTGGGCGCGCTCGACATTGTAGTCGGCCGCCTGAAGGAGCTTCAGGATGATGTTCTCGACATCCTCACCCACATAACCGGCTTCCGTCAGGGTCGTGGCGTCCGCCATGGTGAAGGGGACGTCGATGATGCGGGCGAGCGTCTGGGCAAGATAGGTCTTACCGCAGCCGGTCGGGCCGACCAGCATGATGTTCGATTTCGCGAGCTCGACTTCACCGCCCTTCGAGGCATGGGCCAACCGCTTGTAGTGGTTGTGCACGGCGACCGAGAGGATGCGCTTGGCCTGCTGCTGACCGATCACGTATTCGTCGAGGACCTTGATGATGTCCTGCGGTGTCGGCACGCCGTCGCGCGACTTCACCATGGAAGACTTGTTCTCTTCCCGGATAATGTCCATGCAGAGCTCGACGCACTCATCGCAGATGAACACCGTCGGACCGGCGATCAGCTTGCGGACTTCGTGCTGGCTCTTGCCGCAGAACGAACAATAGAGAGTATTCTTGGAGTCGCCGCCGTTGCTGCCGCTGACTTTGCTCATATCACTTTCCTTCCAGCACTCCGCCTTCCCGTTGCCGGGAGCGGTCCACTCATTGGCCGGCACCGGAACCACCCGGTATGATGTGCCGGCTTTGCCTGGGGTACTCTACCGTTCCGGAGGCATCTCCTTCTCGGCGGCAACGAACCCCCATCAACGAATGCTATGCAGCAAAGCTCTACACAGCATTAACAAGTACTAATACCGGTTTCCGATGGTCGCGAAACCCCTGCCTTTGTAACATAGGGGTGACAGCGCCGGTAAGTCGGCATTACCTCAATCCGCGGAACCGCCTTCGAGTTCCTGCCGCGAGGTAAGGATCTTGTCGATCACGCCCCACTCCTTGGCCTCATCAGCATCCATGAAGTGGTCGCGATCGAGCGTCTTTTCGACTTCCTCGTAGGTCCGCCCGGTATGCTTCTCGTAGACTTCGTTGAGGCGTCTCTTCATTTTCAATATGTCACGAGCATGGCGTTCGATGTCCGATGCCTGCCCCTGGAAGCCACCCGAAGGCTGGTGGACCATGATGCGGGAGTTCGGAGTCGCAAACCGCATGCCTTTCTCACCGGCTGCAAGCAGCAGCGAGCCCATGGACGCAGCCTGACCGATGCACAGGGTCGAGACGGCGGGTCTGATGAATTGCATGGTGTCGTAGATCGCCATGCCGGCAGTCACGACGCCACCCGGCGAGTTGATATAGAGCGCGATCTCCTTCTTGGGGTTCTCCGCCTCGAGAAAGAGAAGCTGGGCACAAACCAGGGACGCCATGTGATCTTCCACCGGCCCCGTCAGGAAGATGATGCGTTCCTTCAAGAGCCGCGAGTAGATGTCGTACGACCGCTCGCCGCGATTGGTCTGCTCGACGACCATCGGCACCAGAGCCATGGCAGTATCGACGGGATTTCTCATGTCAGTCCTTTGTCACGCTTTTCCGGAGGGGGAAGCCCCAGAATCAGATGGAATAGGTCAACCCCTACATAGAGTGTCAACACCCGGCACTTCAAGACGGCGGCGGCGTTATCCTTAACCATCCGGGCTGTGTGCCTTGTAACCAATCTTGCGGCTCAATGGCGGTCCGACTGTACGCGGCGAGCGCCTACCACAGCTTTGTCCCGGAACGTGGTAAACTGAATCTGAACGCACAATGCGCCCGATCGAGGCTTCGGCAACACGTCCTTAAACAGTGGCGGCTATAGCTGGCAGCACAGAGGCTGAAGAGGGATCTGGAGATGGACATCTTGACCGGTCTGGTCGTTTGGGCAGCGCAGGCAACAACGCTGAGCCTCCTTCTCTTCGTTTGGTGGATGCGTGACCGCAGCCAGATGTTCAAGTTGAGCTGGAGCTTCGCCTTTGCCCTGCTCGCCGGCGGACTATTGCTGGTGGGCCTGCGCGGACAGATCGCGACATTCCTGTCGGTCGAGATCGCAAACACGATGCTGCTCGCGTCGATCGGGCTGCTGATCGGTGGCATGCAACAGTTCGATGGGAAACGGTTAGACCCCTATATCGCCATTCCTGCCCTAATCTGGGTCGGTGGGATGCTTCTTCCCTTCATCCGCGAGGACTTCAGCGCCAGGGTCATCCTCTACAACGTCGCCGCCAGCATCGGCTTTGCCATGTTCATCGCCATCGTCCTGCACATCCGTAGCGGGCGCACCTGGGCGAGACGGCTGCTGGCCGGCGTTCTCGGCATCCACATCGCCTCCAGCCTGACAAATGCTGCCATGGCCGCACTGTCGGTCGCGACCTCCTTCTCGACCATGCCCTCGCCTGCCTTCGTGCTGCTACCCGGGGCCTTCTGCTTCGTCGCCGCGGTGCTGACAGGAGCGCAGATGATGACCGAGCGATCCGAGGAACGGCTGAAGGCGCTCGCCTCGACGGATCCGCTGACCGGCATCCTCAATCGACGGGGCCTGATCGACGAATTCCAGGCGCGGTGTTCGTCCGTCGTCCCGGAAAAGCCTCTGGTCGCTCTCCTGCATTTCGACATCGACAATTTCAAGCAGATCAACGACCGCTACGGCCATCAGGCAGGCGACGGCGTTCTGGTCGCCTTCTCCCGTCTTGCCTCGATTTCGCTTACTCCCCGCGGCGCCTTCGGGCGCATGGGCGGTGAGGAATTCGCCTCGGTTCTACGGGTGGCCGACATGGTGGAGGCAGCCAGCATCGCAGAAGGGCTCAGGATGACGCTTGCCCTTCAGACACTCTCTGCAGGCGAGCATCGTTTCGGCGTCACGGTCAGCGTGGGCATCGCGCTGAAGCCGGCAGCCGAGGCAGATCTCGACCACCTTCTCAGCGCAGCAGATCGCGCTCTCTACGCTGCAAAAGCGGCGGGCAGGAACTGCACGGCGGTGGAGCAAGGCAACGCGGCAACGATCATTCCCTCGGCGGCAATGCTTACCAGGCATGAGATGGCGCTCGAGATCCACGCGAGCGAACAGGTCGCGACGCTCAGGCGACTGAGTGCGGTGGCGACATCCTGATAGCACGTCACCTCTTGCCGCCATCGGTTCGGGCCCCACATCCTCCCAGGACATGCGGGTAGCCAGCGATCGCCATCGATGGCCAACGGCGGGAGCACGACATGCAGTCACTTCGCCTATCAGGCATCATTCTGAGCCTTCTGCTCACAACCGGTTCACCCTCCGCGCAACAGGCGTCCGACGTCCTTGCACCAGAGGCGGCTACGCGAACGGCGACAGCCGAACGGGCGGAGGCAAAGCGGTTCATGGTCGCCGTCGCCAACCCTCTCGCTGCAGAAGCCGGGCGAGACGTACTGGCTGATGGCGGAAACGCAATTGACGCCATGGTCGCCGTGCAGACCGTGCTCGGCCTTGTGGAGCCGCAGAGCTCCGGCCTCGGTGGCGGTGCCTTCCTCGTCTACTACGACGCATCATCCGGCAAGATCACCACGTTCGACGGGCGAGAGACGGCCCCGATGGAGGCGACACCGAAGCTCTTCCTGGACGATCAGGGACAGCCGCTGAAATTCATGGATGCCGTGGTCGGGGGACGATCCGTGGGCACGCCGGGCACAGTCAAGCTGATGCACGAGGTTCATTCGCGGCTTGGCACATCCGAGTGGCCCGGGCTGCTCGACCCGGCCATCAAACTGGCTTCCGAAGGCTTCGAGGTCTCCCCCCGCCTGGCCTCGCTCGTCGCAGCAGAAGGCGACAAGCTGAAGACCTATGAGAGCACCACGAGCTACTTCTTCGACGAAGCCGGCGCGCCGATGAAGGCCGGGAGTGTCCTGAAGAACGAGCCCTATGCTGAGACATTGAGGGCGATCGCCGCTGGCGGCGCAGAAGCCTTCTACGAGGGCGCCATTGCCGAAGCGATCGTCAAGACGGTACAGGAGGCGACGGGTAACCCGGGCGTCCTCTCGCTCTCGGATTTGGCAAACTATCGCATCGAGGAGCGCGAAGCCGTCTGCATCACCTACAGAGCGCTCGACATCTGCGGCATGGGACCGCCCTCCTCGGGCGGCATCGCCGTAGGGCAGATGCTGGGCGTTCTGGAGAACTTCGACCTGCGTGGCCTCGGGCCGCGGAACCCGGAGAGCTGGCGGGTGATCGGCGACGCACAGCGGCTCGCCTTCGCCGATCGCGAGCGCTACCTCGCCGACACCGATTTCGTGCCGGCGCCGATCAAGGGCCTGCTTTCGAAGGAATATCTGGCTGAACGAGCGTCCCTGCTGGACGCCGACAAGGCGCTTGCTCCAGATGCCGTCAAGGCCGGGGAGCCGGAATGGGATCACGCGCTTCTCTTCGGCGATGGAGAGGCCATCGAACTTCCCTCGACCAGCCATTTTTCCATCGTCGATGCCGACGGCAACGTCGTCTCCATGACGACCACGATCGAGAATGGCTTCGGCTCGCGGTTGATGACCAACGGCTTCCTGCTCAACAATGAACTGACCGACTTCTCCTTCAAGACCCACAATGCCGGAGTACCGGTCGCCAACCGCGTGGAGCCTGGGAAACGGCCGCGCTCCTCCATGGCGCCGACGATCGTGATGAAGGACGGCAAGCCACTTCTCGCAATCGGCTCGCCCGGCGGCAGCCAGATCATCGGCTATGTGGCCCAGGCCCTCATTGCCTATATCGACTGGCAGATGCCGGTGGAGGAGATCGTCGCCATGCCGCATCTCGTCAACCGCTTCGGTACCTACGACCTGGAAGCCGGCACCTGGGCGGAAGATCTGGCCGGGCCGCTCAAGACACTGGGCTACGAGGTGAAGCTCGGCGACATGACCTCCGGTCTCCACGTGATTGAGCTGACGCCCGACGGTCTTGCCGGTAGTGCCGACCCGAGGCGCGAGGGCGTGGCACTCGGGGAGTAGTCCGAGGCTCTTTCGGAGGTTGAGAGATTGCGGTAGGCGTCTGGCCATGACCGACATCCCCTCCTTCCTCCACATCGATCCCGCCACCCGCCGCGTCTCGCTCAATGGGCGGAACCCAACTTTCTACGGCGACCCGAACCGCGTCTATGCAGCGCTTCACGAGCACTGCCCCACCTTCTATTGGGAGGAGCAGAGGCAGTGGTTCTTCACCGGCTATGACCACGTCAACGCACTGCTCCGCGACCGTCGGTTCGGCCGGCAGATACTCCACATTGCCAGCCGCGAGGAACTGGGGCTGCCGGAACCGCAGCCGCATCTGGCGAACTTCGACCTTGCCGAGCGCCATTCGCTGCTCGAGATCGAGCCGCCGGAGCACACGCGGCTCAGGACGCTTGTCAACCGCGCGTTCGTGTCCCGCCACATCGAGCGACTACGGCCGGAGATCGCCGCACTGGCGGAGCGACTGATTGACGGGTTTGAGAAGGACGGAAAGACTGAACTCCTTTCCTCCTTTGCCGACATCATTCCCGTGACGATGATCGCGCGGATGATCGGCATTCCCGACGATATGGGTCCGCAGCTCCTGAAATGGAGCCACGACTATGTCGGCATGTACATGTTCAAGCGGACCCGCGAGGACGAGCTGGCCGCCGACCGCTCGGCGCGGGAATTCGCTGACTACGTGAAGACGCTGATTGCAGAGCGCCGGAACGCGCCGCGCGACGATCTGCTGAGCCACATGATCCATACGGAGCACAAGGGGCAATATCTGAGCGAGGACGAGTTGGTCTCCACTACGATCGTGCTCCTCAATGCCGGCCACGAGGCGACCGTCCACCAAATCGGAAATTCCGTGAGCGTCATCCTGGAGAGCGGCCTTCCACCTGCGGAAATGTTTCGTGATGAGGCGGTGACGGAGCGGACGGTCGAGGAGACGCTACGCATCTGCGCTCCCGTCCACATCTTCCAGCGCTGGGCTCTGGAGGACGTCGAGGTGGACGGCGTTTTCCTCAAGCGCGGGGACAAGGTGAGCCTCATTCTCGCCGCCGCCAATCTCGATCCGGACAAGTTCGCCGAGCCGCTGGTCTTCAACCCGGAGCGGCAGGAGGCGCCCAACCTCTCCTTCGGTGCCGGCATCCATTTCTGCATCGGGGCGCCGCTCGCCCGGCTGGAGCTCAATACGGTGCTGCCGATCCTCTTCCGCCGCCTTCCCGGCCTCAGGATGGTCGAGACCCCGCGCGTGAAGGATGTCTATCACTTCCACGGCCTGGAGCGGCTTGATCTGGCGTGGTGATCAGAGCCTGATCACATAGTCCTTGCGAGTCGTTTCAACGACTTCCCAGCTTCCCTTGAAGCCGGGTCTGAGAACGAGGCGATCGCCCGCCCGGAGGTGGAAGGCTTCCCCTCCTTCCTCCGTAACGATCGAATATCCCTCGAGGATGTGGAAATACTCCCACTCCTCGTAGGTGATCCGCCACTTCCCCGGCGTCGATTCCCAGACGCCGGCATAAAGGCCGCCCTCCGCCTCCTCAAGATTCCAGGTTCGGAACCTCGGATCACCCGAAATCAGCCGGTCGGGCGCCGGAGCGCCCTCCTCCGGCTTGATCGAAGACAGGTCGAAGCGGAGCGCGGCGGACATGGCCCTCAGATCTTCGCGAGCGACTGCTCGAGGTCGGCGATGATGTCCGACTGGTCCTCGATGCCGATCGACAGGCGCACCACGTCCGGGCCGGCACCTGCGGCGACTTGCTGTTCTTCCGAAAGCTGGCGGTGCGTCGTCGAGGCCGGATGGATGACGAGCGAGCGGGTGTCTCCGATGTTGGCGAGATGCGAGAACATCTGCAGGCCCTCCACGAAGGCCTTGCCCGCGTCGTAGCCCCCCCTTAGCCCGAAGGTGAACACGGCACCCGCACCCTTTGGCGAATAGCGACGCTGAAGGGCGTTGTTGGGATCGTCCTCCAGACCGGCATAGTTCACCCACGCGACCTTGTCGTGCCCCTTCAGCCATTTGGCGACCGCCAAAGCATTGTCGCAATGGCGCTGCATGCGCAGCGGAAGCGTCTCAATGCCGGTCAGGATCATGAAGGCGTTGAAGGGGGAAATGGCCGCGCCGAGATCGCGAAGGCCCAGCACCCGGCAGGCGATCGCGAAGGCGATATTGCCAAAGGTCTGGTGCAGCACGACGCCGGCATATTCCGGCCGCGGTTCCGAGAGCATGGGATACTTGCCGGATGCCGACCAGTCGAAGGTGCCGCCGTCGACTATAATGCCGCCCATTGAATTGCCGTGGCCGCCAAGGAATTTGGTGAGCGAGTGGATGACGAGATCCGCGCCGTGCTCCAGCGGACGAAGGAGATAGGGGCTGGCCATCGTGTTATCGACGATCAGCGGCAAGCCGTGGCGGTGCGCGACATCGGCGATGGCCGCAATATCGACGAAGGTACCGCCCGGATTGGCGAGGCTTTCGATGAAGACGCCCTTGGTGCGCTCGTCGACCAGGCTCGCAAAGCTCTCCGGATCAGCAGGATCGGCCCAGCGCACCTCCCATCCAAAATTCTTGAATGCATGGCCGAACTGGTTGATCGAGCCGCCATAGAGCTTGCGGGCAGCGATGAAGTTGTCGCCGGGCTTCATGATCGTGTGGAAGACGAGCATCTGCGCCGCATGTCCGGACGCCACGGCCAGTGCGGCCGTACCGCCTTCCAGTGCCGCAACACGCTCCTCCAGGACCGCCTGCGTCGGATTCATGATGCGGGTGTAGATATTGCCGAACTGCTGTAGACCGAAGAGAGCCGCCGCATGATCCGCATCATTAAAGACGAAGGAGGTCGTCTGGTAGATGGGCGTCGCCCTGGCCCCGGTGGTCGGGTCGGGCTGGGCGCCCGCGTGAACGGCCAGCGTTGCGAAGCCGGGATTTTGCGTGGTCATGTCGTCCTCCTCCTGCGGAATTCATCGGGCCACAACAAAGCGTTTTGGTTGATCCCGATCAAGGAAATTCCGTCCCGTGGCGCTAGCCTTTAAAAAAGAAGAGAGGAGTCCGTCATGCGAACGGTACCACATTCATCCGGGACGATTGCCTCGCGCCTGCTGAACTGGTGCGCAAAGGCTTGGGAGGCCACGGTCGAGGGAGACGTCATCGGCAGCCTGGATGACCAGGCCCTGCGAGAAATCGCCCGAGATTGCTGCGTGACGCCAGATCAGTTGCTGCAACTGGCAAAGGCGGGACCCCACGCGGCCGATGAGATGATCGCACTGATGACGGCGCTCAACATCGACCCGGACGAGGCAGCCCATGCGCATGCCTTCCAGTTCCGCGACATGCAGATCACCTGTTCCGCCTGCACGTCAAAGGACCGCTGCCGAAGGGACCTGGCTCGTCACGCTGCCGATCAGGAATATATCCACTATTGCGGCAATGCCGAACACCTGAACGGCATGCGCGCGGAGCCGGATCTGCTGATCGCCTGAGGCGTCAGCCCATCAGCCGGGGATACTCGATCGCCGGGCACCGGTCCATGACGACCTTCACACCGGCGGACTCCGCCTTGGCTGCGGCGTCGTCGTCCCGCACGCTCAACTGCCCCCAGATCACCTTAGGCTTCTGCGGCAGGGCGAGCGCCTCCTCGACGACGCCGTCCAGGTATTCGGCGGCGCGGAAGACATCCACCATGTCGACCGGTTCCGGAATGTCGGCAAGCTTGCCATAGACCTTCTGCCCGTGGATCTCCTTGCCGGCCTCCCCGGGATTGACAGGAAACACGCGGTAGCCCTTCGACAGCAGGAACCGCATGACGCTGTTGCTCGGCCGGTCCGGGTTGGGTGACGCGCCGAGCAGCGCGACCGTCTTCGTCGTCTTGAGGATGTCGGTGATGTAGGCCGGATCATAATTGTCGTGGTTCATCGGTTCCTCCAGGGCTCGTTCATCTCGATCTAGATTTAGGGTCGATATCGCCCGATACATCCCCTCCACGGAAATCGCCTGTGCTCGAAACGAGAGACTGGCCAGTTCGGCAATCGCTGCTAGAAGTGCTTTGAACCACGAACAGGCGGGGTAGTGCATGCAGCCGGTCATGACATTGGATGAGATTCACGATTTTCTGGACCGGGAGTTTCCACAGATTCACATGGATGGCCGCGTGCTCGAGATCACGGATGTCCGTCCCGCGGGCCTGACCATGCGTTTCGATCCGGCGGACCGTCATCTGCGACCGGGTGCGACAATTTCGGGCCCCGCCATGTTCATGTTGGCGGACGTGGCCGCCTACGCGGCAATCCTTGCACATGTGGGTCCTGTGGCCCTCGCGGTCACCACCAGCCTCAACATCAACTTCCTGCGAAAGCCGAAGCTGGCCCCGCTCTTTTGCGACTGCCGCGTGCTCAAGCTCGGCAAGCGGCTGGCGGTCATCGATACCGTAGTGACACAAGGAAAAGCGGAAGAGCCGGTCTGCCAGGCGATCGCCACCTACTCAATCCCGCCTCCGTAGTTTGCGGTATTACAACACCACATTGGTAGGTTATTGATTTTACTTCGTGATTTTTCAGGCTCGTCAAACCAGCGTTCTTGACCACGGACAGCATCTCCCGGTATAAGCGCCGCAGATTGCTGACCTTCGCGGGCCGGCATTCTTTTTGGCGCCTCGCCGCCGAATTCAAGCAACAAGAAACGTCCCCGCTTTCGAGCATGGGGATCCAGTAGAAAGATACACAATGTCTACTTTCGTTCAGAAGCCTGCAGAGGTGGAGAAGAAGTGGGTGATCATCGACGCCGAAGGGCTCGTCGTCGGTCGCCTCGCCACCATCGTCGCCAACCGCCTGCGCGGCAAGCACAAGGCTACCTACACCCCCCATGTTGACGACGGCGACAACGTCATCATCATCAATGCCGAGAAGGTCGTCCTGACCGGCAAGAAGTACACCGACAAGAAGTACTACTGGCACACCGGCTATCCCGGCGGCATCAAGGAGCGCACTGCACGCGCCATCATCGAAGGCCGCTTCCCGGAGCGCGTCGTCGAGAAGGCGGTGGAGCGCATGATCCCGCGCGGCCCGCTCGGCCGTCGCCAGATGAAGAACCTGCGCGTCTATGCCGGCTCCAACCATCCCCACGAAGCACAGCAGCCGGTCGCTCTCGACGTGGCATCGCTGAACAAGAAGAACGTAAGGAGCGCCTGATAATGGCCGATCTCTCCTCTCTGAAGGATCTCGCTCCGGCGGCCGAAAGCCAGGCTCCGGTTCACGTCCGCAAGGTCGACGCGCAAGGCCGCTCCTATGCGACCGGCAAGCGCAAGAACGCGGTCGCCCGCGTATGGGTCAAGGCCGGCTCCGGCAAGATCGTCATCAACGGCAAGGACTACTCCGCATACTTCGCGCGTCCGGTCCTGCAGATGATCCTGCAGCAGCCGCTCGTTGCTGCTGCCCGCACGGGCCAGTTCGACATCATCGCAACGGTTGCCGGCGGTGGGCTTTCCGGCCAGGCCGGCGCCGTTCGTCACGGTGTCTCCAAGGCGCTGACCTACTTCGAGCCGGGCCTGCGCTCGGTTCTCAAGAAGGGTGGCTTCCTGACCCGCGACAGCCGTGTCGTCGAGCGTAAGAAGTACGGCAAGGCCAAGGCCCGTCGTTCGTTCCAGTTCTCCAAGCGTTAATCGCTGCGGACTTCGGAATGCAGACAAGGCGGGGCTTCGGCTCCGCCTTTTCTTTTTGGCATCTGTCGCCAAGACTCCGCTCCAACTCGCTCAATCAGGTTCGCGCGTCATGCCCGGAAAGACCATCGACCACGCCTTCACCGCAACGGGCCTGACGTCCGCCGCGACCGACCCGACCTATGCCGGCGCTCTCTCCTTCATGCGCCGAAGGTTCAGCAAGAACGTCAGCGGCGCAGATGTGGTCGTCTGGGGCATCCCCTTCGACGCTGCCACATCCAACCGACCCGGCGCCCGCTTCGGACCGCAGGCGATCCGGCGCGCCTCCGCGATCTTCGACAACGACCCGCAATATCCTTTCGACCGCGACCTCTTCGCAGAGATGGCGGTGGTGGATTATGGGGATTGCCTGCTCGACTACGGCAACCACCACGAAACACCCGCGACGATCGAGCGCGAGGCCGCGGCGCTGATTGCCAAAGGTGCCTTCCTGCTCACCCTCGGCGGCGACCACTACATCACCTGGCCGCTCCTGAAGGCGCATGTCGCGCGGCATGGGCCGCTGGCGCTCGTCCAGTTCGACGCCCATCAGGACACCTGGTTCGACGACAACCGGCGTATAGACCACGGCTCCTTCGTTGCCCGAGCCGCCCGGGAAGGCCTGATCGATACCAGCCGCTCGATCCAGATTGGCATACGCACCCATGCGCCGGAAGATTGCGGCATCCGCATCCTCTACGGTCATGAGGTGGAAGAAATGACGGCAGGCGAGATCGCCGAGACCATCCTAGGGCATACGCAGGACGCACCGGCCTACCTCACCTTTGATATCGATTGCTTCGATCCGGCCTTCGCTCCCGGCACCGGAACACCGGTCGCAGGCGGGCCGTCAAGCGCGAAGGTGCTGTCGGTGCTGCGCAAGTTGCAGGGGCTCGATATCCGCGGAGCCGACGTCGTGGAAGTTGCGCCTGCCTATGACCACGCCGATGTCACCGCCATTGCTGGGGCAACGGTCGCCATGTATATGCTCGGGCTTCGGGCCGAGCGGCTTGCCGAAGGGCGTTGAAACAGCCGGCGGAAGCGCGCACAGTATTTGGCCGCAGGGCGACTGAACAGACAGGACTGACAAGATGGCGAAGATCTTCATCGACGGCGAACACGGTACAACAGGCCTGCAGATCCGCACGCGCCTGGCTGCCCGCCGCGACGTGGAACTTCTATCAATTCCGGAAGCTGAGCGGCGCAATGCGGGCATGCGCGAGGACCTGCTGAACAGCGCCGACATCGCTATCCTCTGCCTGCCCGATGATGCTTCGCGCGAAGCGATCGGCATGCTCTCCGGCAACAA
The DNA here is from genome assembly GCF_902502825.2 of Pseudorhizobium flavum. The sequence continues at coordinate 1,397,455 of NZ_LR723670.1, read as the reverse complement.
TCATGTGCGGGTGATAGATACCTCGACCGCCTACCGGGTTGATCCGGCCTGGGCCTATGGTTTCGCCGAAATGGACAAGGCCCAGGCGGGGAAGATCCGCGATGCACGCTTCGTCGCCAATCCGGGCTGCTACCCTACCGGCGCTATCGGGTTGATCCGGCCGCTGCGGGCCTCCGGCATCATCCCCGACGGCTACCCGGTCACTGTCAATGCGGTGTCCGGTTATACCGGCGGCGGCAAGCAGATGATCGCCCAGATGGAGGATGCAAGCCGCGAGGATGCCATTACCGCCAACCACTTCCTCTACGGCCTCAACCTGAAGCACAAGCATGTGCCGGAAATGACCGTGCACGGCATGCTTGACCGGGCACCTGTATTCTCGCCATCCGTCGGACGTTTCCCGCAGGGAATGATCGTCCAGGTCCCCCTCTTCCTGGAGGATCTCAAGAACGGCTTCACGCGGGAGAGCATCCACAAGGCTCTGGTCGCCTACTATTCCGGCCAGGACGTTGTCGAGGTGGTGGGACTGGAGGAGATGAAGTCGATCTCCCGCATCGACGCCGAGGAACTGGCCGGCCAGGATACGATGAAGCTTTTCGTCTTCGGCAGCACCGGTGGCGATCACGTCAACCTGGTGGCCGTGCTCGACAATCTTGGCAAGGGCGCCTCGGGTGCGGCGGTCCAGAACATGGACATCATGCTCTCTGCGTGACCCCTGCGGAACGGAATTCGAAAAAAGGCCGCTTCCGCGGCCTTTCAGCTTCAGTTCCGCACTTCCACCCTCACCTCGCGCGGATACTCTCCAAGGAAGCCCCGCCAGTGAGCGACTGCAAAGCCAAGTACGATGAACGCCATGCCCTGGTGCAGCAGCGCCGTATGGAGGTGGACCTGCGTCAGCAGGGTCATGATACCGACCACCGCCTGGAGCAGGATCAGGCCGAGTAGTACCACGGAACGACGCGCGTGGGTCGTACGGGGCGCATCCGCCAGCATCGTCACCATGTGCCAGAGAGCGACCAGAAGCAGCGTGTAGGCGCCCACACGATGGACGAACTGCACGGTCTTGGGATTTTCGAACAGATTGATCCACCAGGGCTCCTGGATAAACAGCCCGCCCGGGAAGAGAGCGCCATCCATCAGAGGCCAGGTGTTGTAGGTAAGTCCGGCATCCAGTCCGGCAACCAGGGCACCGAGATAGATCTGGATGATGCAGAGCACGGCAACCGCTATGGCTCCGGCCTTGCCGCGCCCAGCGGGCGCGCGATCGTCGCTGTGCGGCGCCAGTCCTCTCATGATCCAGACGCAGGCGGCGAAGATCAGGCAGGCGATGGTGAGATGGGCCGCCAGACGGTACTGCGAAACGCTTGTGAGCTTGCTCAGCCCCGACGACACCATCCACCAGCCGATGAAGCCCTGGAAGCCCCCAAGCGCCAGAAGCCCCACCAGCGGCCGACGAATACGAGGCTCGACCCGCCCCGTCAGCCAGAAGAAGGCAAGCGGCAGGGCGAAGATCAGGCCGATCCCGCGCGCAAGGAACCGGTGCGCCCACTCCCACCAGAAGATCGTCTTGAACTCGTCGAGCGACATCCCCTTGTTGATTTCCTGATATTGCGGAATGCGCTTGTAGAGCTCGAATTCCTCCTGCCACTCCTCGACGGATAGCGGTGGGACGACCCCATGGATCGGCTTCCACTCGGTGATGGAGAGGCCGGAACCCGTCAGCCGCGTCGCGCCACCGACGATGACGAGACAGAGCAGCGTGAAGATCACGACGCCGAGCCAGATGCGCACCATCTTGCGGTCGCGGTCGCGCTTCTGCGTTCGTCCATGGACTTCCACTGCTGTTACGTCGGCCGCTGACATCATCGCTCCAGGGAATGGCAAGGCAGTCAAAAACGCCTCGATCAAAGCCGTTGATTTGCCCCATGCACCCATGCAAAACAAGCCCCGGTGCTTTGCGGCATGCCGTCGCGGGCGTGCCATGCGCCGACCTCAGGAGAGAAGATCATGCCGCCAAGGCTGCGGAGTTTCATCGGAACGATCCTGATCATCTTCCTGGTGATCATCTATGCCCTCGTTGCGACAACGATCGCTACCTTGACGCTCGCCAACTACCCCTGGTGGGTCCACCTGCTCTACTTCCTGTTTTCCGGCCTGTTGTGGATCCTGCCGGCGATGCTCATCATCAAGTGGATGGCAGGCCCGGTCAGGAAGAACGACTGACGACGCGTTCGGCGGAAGTTAACCACACCCAGCAAAGTTCCTTGGCCCTGGAAGCCTCGTAAACTCTGCTGCAAGTGAGGCAGACTATCATCGCATCCATCAAATCGGGTGACGAGATGTTGCGTCAGAACCTCCAGGCCCAGGGCCATGTTCAGAAGGCGTCGGCCGCCGGACCGCCTGCGCCATTCGACGTCTATTCCCTGACGTTCGATATCCTGGATGCCCCGGAAGTGGTGGAAGCGGAATGGCGGGAACTTGCACGGCTACCGCATAATTCGCTTCACCAGGGTTTCGACTGGTGTTGTGCGTGGTGGCAGGCGGAGCAGCGGACGCCGCTGATTGTTCGTGGTCGCGCCGAAGGGCGAACCGTCATGCTGCTGCCGCTCGAGCTGAGAACCGAATACGGACTGCGTACCGCGCGGTTTCCGGGCGAGAGGTTCAACAATGTCAACAGCAGCCCGACCAGCGCAGACTTCCTGCCGCTCGATCCCAAGGCTTCGAGCCGACTGGTCGAGGCTCTGCGCAAGGCTCTGGCGCCGCAGGCCGATCTCCTCGTTCTCGATACGATGCCCCTTTCACTTGCGGGGGCGAAAAGTCCGTTTCACGCTTGGATGACATCCGAACACCCAGACCGTTCCTTCCAGCTCCCCCTCAAGGCAAGCATGGACGAAACGATCGCGCAGTTGAACGCGAAAACCCGACGCAAGCGGTACAGGCAACAGTGCCGGCGGCTCGAAGCCCTCGGCGGTTTCCAGCACTACTGCCCGGACGAGGCGAGTGAACAGCACGCCCTGCTCGATCTCTTCTTCGATCAGAAGTCGGAACGGCTGGCGGCCGCCGGCCTGCCTGACGTCTTTCGTCCGCCACAGGTCCGTCGCTTCTTCCATGACCTGATCGACAGATCCGTCGGAACCCCTGGCTATCCCCTGAAACTGCATGCACTGCGGCTGGCAGACGAGGAGCGTAGCATCGTCGCCATCAGCGGATTGTCCCGCAAGGGAGACCACGTCCTTTGCCAGTTCGGTTCCATCGACGACAAGCTTTGCCCGGACGCAAGTCCGGGTGAGCTTCTCTTCTGGCTGATGATCGAGCAGGCCTGCGGGGAAGGTGCGGCAGTGTTCGACTTCGGCCTGGGAGACCAGCCATACAAGCGCAGTTGGTGCACGCAGGAGACGATCCTGTACGACGTTCTCCTGCCGCTGTCATGGAAGGGTCGCCTGATTCGGCCAACCCTTGCAGCTATCGGCGGCCTGAAAAGGGCGATCAAGAGGAATGCCGTCCTCTATTCGTGGGCGCAACGCCTGCGCTCCCGGCTGGTTCGATAGGACCGCTTTACTTCACGCCGCGCGGCGCCCGCTTGGGACGGTAGCATCGGACGCCATGACGAGGAGATTATCGTAACCGGCATTCCGGTAACCGTCCAGCGTTGCGGAAAAGCTTTCACTGTAGGCATCGGCGATGGAGAAAATGATTTCGGTGTCGCGCCCACGGCTCAGGCGCGAGACCCCCTCGACATCGGCTGCCCCGCATTCGACCAGCACATGGTCATAGGCATCGGCAAGTGCGTCGATGATCATGGACAGGCGGTCGATGCCGCGCATGGCAGCCACGGCATCGGCATTGCCCTGTGGCACGATATGCGCGTCAGAAAGGCGGTCACGATGAATGGCCTCGCCGAACGCTGCTTGCCCGCACAACAGGTCAGTGACACCCGGCAATGTTCCGGCTCCCATCAGCCGGCTCGGGCAAGCCGAGCCCGTCATGTCGATCAGCACCACGGTCTTGCCGCGATCGGAAATGTCCCGTGCCAGCATCACCGTGGCGGTGGACCCCTTGTCGCCTTCCGGTGACACAGCAAGTGCAACCGAGACGTCGTAGCGCGTCAGGTAATTCGCCACCGTCTCGATATTGAAGGCTTCGTCCGCATCCTCAGCATCCGGCCCAGGCACGGCTGGATCGACTTCGGTCGGTTCTTCTGTCGGCACAGGCTGCTCGTTCTGCAACCTCGCATGGATCTGGTCGAACTCCGCGGCGGCATCCGCCTGCATCCGATGGACGAGATGTTCGTCACCCTCGTCCCGCATCTCTGGTTCGATGCCAGCAGAAGCCTGCGAAGGCCGCAGCGCCCTGCCCGAGAACAGTTCGCCGAGCATGGCGGCGATGGCGCCCAGCACGAGCGTCGCGAGTGATACGACGATCACGATCGGCACGACCTTGGGGAAGTAGGGTTCCTGAGGCTCGATGGCGGTGGAAACGATGCGGGCATCGGCGGGCGCCGCGCCGGGTTCCTGCCGCGACGCGGCCTCGCGGTAGCGGGCAAGGTAGGTCTCCAGCAGTTGCCGCTGCGCCGCCGCCTCCCGTTCCAACGCGCGAAGCCCCACCTCGTCCTCGCCGGTGCGGGCAGAGTCTGCCTTGATGGTGTTCAGCTGCTGGATAAGCTGTGTCTCACGCAAGCGGGAGACCTCTGCCTCATAATCCAGGCTGGCCAGGATCTTCTGCGTCTCCGCCTCGATCTGTCGGCGGATTCCCTGAAGCTGTGCCCGCAGCCCCTTGAGACGGGGGTGGTTTTCCAGGAGCACGGTCGACTGATCAGATATCTGTGCCTGGAGGTTCGCCTCGGTCTCCTTCAATCGCTGGATCACCTGGGAACCCACGACATCCGTCAACGTGTCCGATGCACGACCTGCCTCAAGCGCCGCACGCACGTTCTGCGCCCGTGCCTCGGCATTGGCCCGCTCTCCCCGCACCCGCGCGAGCTCGTTGGAAAGATCGTTGAGTTGCTGGGCCGCAAAACTGCCGCTCTGGCCAGTCTGGAAGAGGCCGGCTTCGGATCGGTAGTCGGCAACCTTGCGCTCGGCTTCGCGTACCTTCTCCGTCAGCGCCGCGATTTCCGGCTCGAGCCATTTGGCTGTGTCGGACTGCGTGTCCAGCTTGGCGCCGCTTTCGAGCGCCAGGTAGACTTGCGCCATCTTGTTGGGAATGGCCGCGGCGAGCTTCGGATCATGCGATGAGAACTCGATCGCGATGATGCGCGAGTTCTCGATCGGATAGACCTTCAGCTTCTCCCGGAACTCGCGGACGACGCGTTCCTCGGGAGCGACCGATAAGGGGTCCTGCGCCAGCCCGAGCAGGACGAAAGGACCGGGGAACAGCGAGTGTCCATCCGGATCGAATTCGGCGATCTCGTGCAGGCGCAGATCGCGCGCAACCTGCTTGATCAGGTCGCTCGACTGCAGGACCTCCGCCTGGCTCGTGATGTTGAGTGTATCGAGGACCGGGTCATTGCCGGACACGGGCGCCTGGCCGGCGCTGAGGTTCGGGGATCGGGATTCGATCAGGATCCGCGCCTCGCCGCGGAAGCTCGGCGCCATCATCGTCGTTCCAACGAATGCGAGTCCTGCCGCCAGTGCAGTGGCGGCAAGCAACCGGCCCCTGCGCTGCCACACGGCAGAGAAGAGCCGTCCCAGGTCGATATCTGCATCCTGATCGTTGCCCATCACGCCCGACATATCGAAGCTCCAACCTCGTCAACGGGCGCAATGGTAAACCACCATGGTAACGCGAGGGTTAATGGACGGCGGGACAAGGGCAACCGCATCTGCCTTTACCGGGCGTTAACCATGTTCGACCGATAAAAGGGCATCCATCTGCGCAGCCGGAGCATGCCGCGAATGTCATTCGCCAGTCGAAAAAGCCTCACGACAGTCGCCCTGGTCTCGATTGCCACGGCGCTTGCGGCCTGCTCCACCTCCCAGCCTACGCCGAAGTCGTTCGACCAGGCAGCGGTGCAGCCCTACCGCCTCGACAGTGGCGACCGGTTACGGATCACCGTCTTCGAACAGCCCGGCCTCTCCAACACCTACACGGTCGACCAGGCCGGCTACATCGCCTTCCCACTGATCGGCCAGGTCGCGGCGCGCGGCGAGACGCTTCCGGCCCTTGAGGGAGCCATTGCGACTCGCCTGAAGCAGGGCTACCTGCGCGACCCGGACGTAACGATCGAAGTGGATCGCTATCGCCCCGTATTCGTGATGGGCGAAGTCGGCCGTCCCGGCCAGTATTCCTACGTGCCGGGCATGACAGCACAGAATGCCATCGCCATTGCCGGCGGCTTCACCCCGCGCGGAAACCAGCGGGACGTAGACGTAACGCGCAAGATCAACGGACGCGTATTCACCGGACGAACCGAGGTGTCGAGCCCGGTGCTCGCGGGTGATACAATCCACGTCCGCGAGCGGCTCTTCTGAGCCATCATGGAACAATCGCGGTCATTGCGAATCCTGCACTGCTTCCGGTCTCCGGTCGGCGGCATCTTCCGCCATGTTCGCGATCTCGTGGAGGAGCACCACGCTGCGGGGCATGCGGTGGGCATTCTCTGCGACAGCTCGACTGGCGGCGCCCATGAGGAGCGCATGTTCGATGCGGTCAAGCCGCATCTCGCGCTTGGCCTGACCCGCATCCCCATGCGCCGGGCGATCTCGCCCTCCGACATTCCGGCGCTCTACCGTGCCTACCGGCACATCCGGAGCCTGCAGCCCGACATCCTGCATGGCCACGGAGCCAAGGGCGGCGCAATGGCCCGTCTGATCGGCTCCGCCCTGAAGCTCAACCAGCTCCCGGTGACACGGCTCTACTCGCCGCATGGAGGTAGCCTCCATTTCGATCCTGGCCAGCTTTCCGGAAAAATCGTCACCCGGTTGGAACGCCTGCAGGAGCACTTCACGGACGCCCTTGTCTTTGTCTGCGACTACGAGCGAAGGACGTATCAGGACAAGATCGACGCGCCGCGCGTGCCGTTCCGGGTAATCCTCAACGGCGTCAGGGACAGCGAGTTCGAGCCCATTACGCCTAGGGCCGATGCAGCCGATTTCCTCTACATCGGCATGCTCCGCGACCTGAAGGGACCGGATGTCTTCATCGACGCCTTCGCACGCGCCGAACGCCTCATCGGGCGCCCCTTGTCAGGCCTGGTCGTCGGGGATGGTCCCGATCATGATCGCTACATGACCCTGATCGCCGAGCGCGGGCTTTCGCGGCGGCTGCGGATGCTGCCTGCCATGCCTGCGCGCGAGGCCTTCGCCATGGCTCATATCGTCGTCGTTCCCTCGCGCGCCGAAGCCATGCCCTATATCGTCATCGAGGCGCTGGCGGCTGGCAGGCCGGTGATCGCGTCGCGAGTGGGCGGCATACCGGAAATCCTCGGTAGCGACAGCGAGGCGCTTTCAGTGCCCGGTGACGCCGCCGATCTGTCACGTATCATGGCCGACGCCATGTCCGACGGAGCCTGGCGGGATCGGGTGATGCCGAGACCCGAGGCCTTTCGCTCCGCCTTCTCGACAGCCGCGATGGCGAGCCAGATGCTTTGCCTTTACGGGGAACTCGCAGCACCTCCGAGCTCCGCCACGACATCCTAAAGCGTTTCTTAGCAACTTTCTGCTAGTCCGGACGATGACGGAACCCGGCGCCGCGCGCGCATGCGCATGCGCTGCAGGAGAACCAGTGCCATGAACGAACTGGGCGGAAAGGAGCGTTTCGACGCCGCATCCCTGCGCCGCAGGATCGCCGAACCCGAAACGGATGCCACTTCTGCAACCGACGAAAGCGACGAGCCGTCGGTGCTCAATCCGCTCGCCCGGCGAATTGCTGGCCAGTACCGCGACGAGAACTACTCTCCGACCCTTCTGATCGGCCAGATCCGACTTCTCGAATTTACCTCTCTTCTGGCCATCAACCTGCTGGCGGCCGTATTACTGTCCGCCGCCGCTCCGCTGGGGCGGATCGCGGTCCTGTCACTGGGCTCCGCATTGACGGTGCTGCTGCTGCAGTTGGCCGACACCTACCACATCCCGATGCTGCGAAGCGCACGGCGCAGTCGCGGCCGGGTGGCTGCGGCCGCCGCCCTCGGCATCCTCGCCTCCGCCGGAGGCCTTTCTCTGGTCGAAGGACAGAGTCTCGCGGCCGGCGATTACCTCCTCTGGCTTGCCGCCGGAACCCTGTTTCTTCTGATCGAACGCCAACTCATCGCGTTCGGCATCCAGCACTGGGCACGCAACGGCATCATGGAACGACGCGCCGTCATCGTCGGAGGCGGCGAGCCCGCCAAGCAGCTCGTACGGGCGCTGGAGCAGCAATCCGACAACGACATCCGCATCTGCGGCGTCTTCGACGATCGGGGATCAGTACGCTCACCGGCCGTCATTGCAGGCTATCCCAAGCTCGGCACCTTTGCAGAACTGGTGGAGTTCGCCCGGCTCGCCCATGTCGACATGCTGATCATCGCGCTGCCCGCCACTGCCGAGGCGCGCATCCTGCAGCTCCTGCGCAAGCTCTGGGTCCTGCCCGTCGACATCCGGCTGGCGGCACATGCCAATCAGCTGCGTTTCAGGCCCCGCTCCTACTCCCATGTGGGTGTGGTGCCGATGTTCGACATACTCGACAAGCCCATCCGGGACTGGGACTCCGTGGCCAAGCGGGCGTTCGACATCGTCTTTGCCCTGCTTGCGCTTGCGCTCGCCTGGCCCATCATGCTCGGCGCAGCAATCGCCGTGAAGGCGACGTCGAAGGGACCCATCCTCTTCGTGCAGAAGCGCCATGGCTTCAACAACGAAGTCATCGACGTGCTCAAGTTTCGTTCCATGTACACGGAACAGGCGGACCCGACGGCCAAGCGGGCGGTCACCAAGGACGATCCGCGGGTGACGCCCGTTGGGCGCTTCCTGCGAAAGTCGTCGATCGACGAACTGCCGCAGTTGTACAACGTCCTGCGCGGCGACCTGTCGCTGGTCGGGCCGCGGCCCCATTCGGTCTACGCACAGACCGGGGAGCGCCGCTATGTAGACGTCGTCGAGAGCTACTTCGCCCGCCACAGAGTGAAGCCGGGCGTCACCGGCTGGGCGCAGATCAATGGCCTGCGCGGCGAACTCGACCGCGACGAGAAGATCCGGATGCGGACCTCCTATGATCTGCACTACATCGAGAACTGGTCGCTGCTGCTCGACCTTAAGATCCTCTTCCTGACGCCCATCCGGCTCCTGAAGGCGGAGAATGCCTATTGAGCGCGGTACCGGCCGATAGCCGCGTCGCGGCACCGGGGCGGGCAATTGCAGCCCTTGCAGGATCGGCCGCCATCGCGGTCGGTGTCTTCCTCTCCGGCTTCGTGATGTCGGAGCCGGCGCCTTACGAACTGCTCATGGCCGGGCAGATCGTCGTCTGGTTCCTGCTCGGGCTGACCATCTCCAGAACCGTCGCAATACCGCTCGCCCTGCTCCTCGTCTTCAACGTCGGCGGAATGCTGTCGCTGCTTGTCATGCCGGACATGGCCGGTGGCCCGATCTATATCGCCGTTTCCACCTTTCTCGCGCTCACCACCGTGCTCTATGCCGGGGTAATCGAGCAACGTCCGCAACGGCTCCAGATCATCTTCAAGGCGTGGGTTGCAGCTGCCCTTATCACCGGCACGCTCGGGATCCTGGGTTACTTCCATGCCTTTCCCGGCGCCGGCATTTTTACCCGTTATGATCGCGCCATGGGCGCCTTCGAAGACCCGAACGTCTTTGGCCCCTACCTCGTCGCCCCGATCCTCTACCTCCTGCACCGTCTCCTGACCGGCAGACTGGTGCAGGCACCCCTCCTCATCGCCGGACTGCTGGTGCTGGTCATGGGCGTCTTCCTCTCCTTTTCCCGTGCAGCCTGGGGATTACTGCTCTTTTCCAGCCTCATGCTCGTCTTCCTCATGCTGCTCAAGGAACGCACGGGAGCATTCCGGCTGAAGATCCTCGCGCTCAGCATCGCGGCGATCGTCCTGCTGGCGGTCGCCGTCATCATCGCCCTGCAGTTCGACCGGGTTTCCGACCTTTTCAGCAACCGCGCCCGTCTCGTGCAGGAATATGACGGCGCCCGCCTCGGCCGCTTCGAGCGCCACAAGATCGGCTTCCTCCTCGCAATGGAGCGGCCGTTGGGCCTGGGACCGATGGAGCTTGGTCGGATGTTCGGAGAGGACGAGCATAATATCTGGCTCAAGTCGCTGACGACCTACGGGTGGCTCGGCTTCGTTTCCTATGTCACCCTCATCTGCTGGACGCTGGCGGCTGGTTTCCGGTATCTCCTGCGTGACCGTCCCTGGCAGCCCTGCCTGATGATCGGCTGGGTTATGATCCTGGGACATACCCTGATCGGCAATGTCATCGACACCGATCACTGGCGACACTTCTACCTCCTTCTCGGCATCGTCTGGGGCTGCATTGCTCTCGAGCAACGCCATCTACGACGCCTCCCCTCGACCAACCCCTTGCGGGGCGCTTGACTTGCCCAGTTACCGCGCCAGATTTCCAGCCATGCTGACAGGAACACAAATTCGCGCCGGTCGCGCCATCGCCGGCCTCTCCATAGAAGAACTGGCCGCCGCAACCGGACTTTCCATGGAGGCGCTCAACGAGGCAGAGACATCGACGGCGGTCGACCCGGCGGTCGTCGAACGACTTCGCCTCACCCTTGAGGCCAAGGGCGTCGTCTTCCTTGCGGCCGGCGAGGACAATCCCGGCGCCGGACCGGGGGTCCGGTTGCGCCAGCGCGCGACAGACGAGGGCATCCGTCCCCAGAACCTGAGTTCCGCCAACGACGGCTAGCGCTACTCCGCAGTCCGCGTCTTTTTCTTCATCTTCTTCCGGAACTTCCTGCCCGGTCCTGCGTTACAGGCGAAATGTCGCGTTCTGGGGGTTGAGATGAGTGAGCGGATCGACTTGGAGCAGTTCGAACAGAAGGGTCTCCGCAAGGTCTGGAGTGTGAGCGAATTTGCGAAACGCTACCGTCTTGACCGGACAGAGGAAGCACGTCTGCTGAAGCTCCTCGGTCCCTTCGCTTCGGAGCAGGAACTGCTCATGAACGCTTCGCGGACGCCCCGGTTTCGCTGAAAAAACGGGATGTAACCCATCCCTTCGCCTGCCATAGCCATTCCTCACAATTACCCTTGCAGATGCACGGAACCTATCGTTCACAATCGCGTTGGTGGCGTCATCAACGGCGGCCCCTCGCCAGCGGAGAAACAAATGCTTAAGACCCTTGCCAATATGGGCGTTGCCCTCGCTCTGACATTCGGTGCCGTCACCACAACCGCGCAGATTGCCTCTGCACAGGATCTGGAATTGCGGATCGGACCTGACGGTGTCCGGCCCGTCATCCGGGACCGCGATCGGGATCGGGATCGCGACCGGCGCCGCGACGAATGCAGCCCCCGCCTCGCCCTCTCCATCGCTCGCGATGCCGGCTTGCGCCGTGCCGAAGTGACCAGGATCACCCGGCGCACGGTTACGGTCCAGGGAATGACGCGTCGCGGTCCCGAGCGGATGGTCTTCGCCAACGAGCGCGGCTGCCCGGAGCTCTGAGAGCCACATACTTCGACTCGACCTATTCACAACGCCAGAGGCCGCGGACGTCCCGCCGGGACAGCCGCGGCCTCTTTAGCCTTTTCACAAAACCTACATCAACGTGACATGAGCACTTCATGAAGCGCGGCTAGTGACCCCTCAGCTAGAACAGGGGGCACAGGATGCGACTGACGAACCTTACTCGGATATTTGGGACGCGCACAGCCGTTGACGCCGTCACCCTGGACATCCCGCAGGGCCAGATGGTCGGGATCATCGGCCGCTCGGGTGCCGGCAAGTCGACCCTGCTGCGGATGATGAACAGGCTCACCGACGCTTCATCCGGTACAATCCACTTCGGAGACCTGGAAATCTCTGCCCTCCGGGGAGCCGAGCTTCGCCGTTGGCAGCGCGACTGCGCGATGATCTTCCAACAGTTCAATCTCGTGCCGCGGCTCGACGTCCTGACCAATGTCCTGCTCGGACGGCTCAACCACCGCTCCACGGCCATGAGTGTGCTCAACCTCTTCACCCGCGAAGAGCGCATCATGGCAATCGCCGCCCTGGAACGGCTTGGGATCGAACAGACTGCGCTGCAGCGGGCCGGCACACTGTCCGGCGGCCAGCAACAACGCGTCGCGATCGCCCGCGCGCTGATGCAAGCCCCACGGCTGGTCCTCGCCGACGAACCCATTGCCTCGCTCGACCCGCTCAACGCGAAGATCGTCATGGACGCGCTGCGCGACATCAACGAGCGCGAGGGCATCACCGTCATCACCAACCTCCACACGCTCGATACGGCCCGCGCCTACTGCGAGCGCATTATCGGAATGGCCGGCGGACGGGTGGTCTTCGACGGCGCTCCGCACGAACTGACGGCGGACGCTGTCCAGGAAATCTACGGTTCCGACCGGCATGGTGCCGGCATCGACGAGACGATGACGTCCACCAGCATCAACATTCCTGCGGCCGCCGCAGCCGCCGCAGCCGCCGCCCGACCATCCGTAGGCATCGGTGCCCTGGCTGCCGCCAGCGCCTGACCCGCCCGATCGTAACGCCCGCGTCAAGGGCACTTCATGCAACGACGCTCCGGGGGACCGGACAAGACAGGAGAATTCCATGCTGAAGAAAATTCTGCTCACCACCGCGGCCGTCGCCGCTCTCAGCGGCCATGCCATGGCCGAGGACCTGAAGGAATTCCGCATCGGCATCATCGGCGGTGAAAACGAGGCCGACCGCCTGCGCAACTTCCAGTGCATGGTCGACAAGTTGCCTGCCGCCATCGGTGTCGAAAAGGTATCGCTGTTCCCCGCCGCAGACTATGACGGCACGATCCAGGGTCTTCTCGGCGGCACGCTCGACTACGCAGAACTCGGGGCCTCGGGCTACGCGAAGATCTACCTGGAGAACCCGGAAGCCGTCGAGCCGATCCTCACAACAGTGCAGACCGACGGCTCGATGGGCTACCACTCGATCATGGTCGCACGGAAGGATTCCGGCATGACCAAGGTCGAGGACATCCAGGGCAAGAAGCTTGGTTTTGCCGATCCGGACTCCACCTCCGGGTTCCTGATTCCCACCGTTACTCTTCCCGAAGCCCTTGGCGGTAAACCGGTAAAGGAAGTGGTTGCCGAGACCGGTTTCGGCGGCGGCCACGAAAATCTCGTCCTCGAAGTGCTGAAGGGCACTTTCGATGCCGGCACGACCTTCGGCTCGGGCGTCGGCGACTTCAAGGAAGGCTACACGTCCGGCAATCTTCGCAAGATGGTCGACAAGGGCATCCTCAACATGGACGACCTCGTCGAGCTGTGGAAGTCGCCGCTGATCCCGAATGGCCCGGTCGTCGTCCGCAGGTCGATGAACGAGGACATGAAGGCGAAGTTCAAGGACTTCATGATGGCTCTGCCGAAGAGCGATCCTGCCTGCTTCTCCGCCATCCAGGGCGGCGATTTCACGGGCTTCGCGGAAGTCAGCGTCGACTTCTACAAGCCGATCATCGATGCCCGCAGGGCGACCATCGGCGGCTGATCCGCAGACCCTACCGAGGCCGCTGAACTTTGAGTTCGGCGGCCTTCCCTACCTCCACAATAGTCAGGAAAGCATGATGCCGACTTCCGTCATGAGGCCGACACTCAGCGACAGCGGCGTGCTCGTGGAGCGCCACTGGCAGCAGCTCGCAGGCCAGCGCCGTTTCTATACCGTCGCATCCGGCATACTGCTGCTCCTCGCTGTATCCGGCTCGCTGTGGTTCGCCAACGAGACCAACGCCGGCAAGTTCTTCGATCGCCTGCCAAATCTCTTCGATTTTATCGGCGACCTCATCCCACGGGACGGCTGGGAGATCTGGCGCGCCCTGTTCGACCTACCCTCTCCTTATGACGACGGAAGCCTGAAGTACAACTATCCGGAGGGCCGGCTCTACCTGACGGAGAGCATCTACCTGCCGGAATACGTTCATCAGATGCTCGTGACACTGAACATCGCGATTGCAGCCACAGGCATCGGCTTGATCTTCGGCTTCATGCTGTCCTTCCTTGCGGCAAAGAACATGACGCCAAACCCCTGGATACGAGGGCCAATTCGTCGGCTGATGGAGCTGCTTCGAGCTTTCCCGGAAGTCGTCATTGCGGGCTTCTTTCTGGCCATTTTCTCGCTCGGGCCAGTTCCGGCACTTATTGCTGTCTCCATACACACGATCGGCGCCCTCGGAAAAATGTTCTTCGAGGTGATCGAGAACGCCGACATGAAGCCGGACGAGGGTCTGAAGGCCGTCGGCGCCAACTGGCTGGAGCGGTCCTGGTTTGGGATGGTGCCGCAGGTCATGCCGAACTTCATGAGCTATTTCCTGCTACGCCTGGAGATCAACGTGCGGGCCTCCACAATCATCGGTGCGGTCGGTGGCGGCGGCATCGGAGAGCTGCTGCGCCTTTCGATCGGCCAGGGGCATGAAGCCAAAACCCTGGCGATCGTCCTGCTCCTTCTCCTGACCATCATCGCCGTAGACCAGTTTTCCGCATGGCTGCGTCGCAGGCTGGTCGGCGACCAGGCATTCCAGACAATCTGAGCGAGGCTGCCATGACCGTTCTCAACACAGCCGAAATGGACGCGTTGGCGGCGCGCCATCCCGAACTCCTGCACCGCTCTATCTGGCAGCGCTTCCGCATCCCGATCCTCGCATCGGCGGCCATTCTCTACTTCATCTTCGCCTGGTGGTTCTTCGCTGTCGGCAAGGTGGTCGGCGGCGCGAACTGGGGCCTTGCAGGAGACTACCTCGCCGACTGGGTCTCATACGAAATCCGGCCCGACATCGACATCGCCTCCGACGGATCCATGCAGATCACCTATCCGCGCTTCGATCCGATTGGCCCGAACCCCAACCCGGATTGGCTCCAGGCGAAACGTGAGACGGTGACGCGCGAGGTCGAGATACCGGCGGCCGCTTCCCCCCAATCGGACCAGGCCAAATCGAGCTTCAGCTTCATGGCGCCCGCACCGGCCCAGCAGTCGGCCGCACCGGCAGCGCCTACTGTCGAGACACGAACCGAGGAGATCGTGACCGAGGCCGTCGTCCGCATGGGCTCCTCCCACACCATTGATGTCCAGCCGGACCGTGTCGTCCTCACGCGCGGCGCCGAAACGGTGACGTTGCTGCTCGATCGGGACGCAGAGGAAGTCCACGTCCAGGGCCCGCTTCCGGAATGGGTGGAACAGCGATCGATTGGGGGGCGGGTGACGGCGTTTTTCGGGTTCTCCGGATGGGTCGACATCAGCGACGACCGCGTTCGCATCCGCAAGCGTTTCCTCGGCTGGGAGAACTTCCTCTTCGACACGAACTCCGCCTTCTTCGGCAAGTCGGCGGGCGAGATCGCATCGCTGATCTTCACCGGCGAGCGGATCGACCCGGCCAGGTCCAACCTGTCGCTCGCCTGGAGCGACATCCTCTACAACCCGTCCTGGCAGCATCTCGACGTCTGGACGAAGCTCCTGCAGACCATCGTCATGGCCTTCATCGGCACGTTGTTCGCCATGATCGTCGCCTTTCCCCTCTCCTTCATCGCCGCCCGCAACATCTTCCGCAACCGGCCGGCGAACCAGCTGACGAAGCGCCTGTTCGATTTCCTCCGTTCGGTCGACATGCTGATCTGGGCGCTGTTCTTCACACGTGCCTTCGGCCCGGGGCCGCTGGCCGGCATCTCTGCCATCTTCTTCACCGACACCGGAACGCTCGGCAAGCTCTATGCCGAGGCGCTGGAGAACATTGACGACAAACAGCGCGAAGGCGTCCGCTCGGTAGGCGCACCGCCGGTCACCGTCCAGCGCTACGGCGTCCTGCCGCAGGTCATGCCGGTGTTCGCGTCCCAGGCGCTCTACTTCTGGGAATCTAACACCCGTTCGGCGACGATCATCGGTGCGGTGGGAGCCGGCGGCATCGGCCTCAAGCTGTGGGAGGCGATGCGCACCAATTCCGACTGGGAGAACGTCGCCTACATGGTGCTGCTCATCCTCATCGTCATCTTCCTCTTCGACGGGATCTCGAACGCATTGCGCTCCCGGCTGATCGGCAGGGAGAGGTGACGGAGGCCTTTACGACCGAGCAATCCGAGCTTCCGGCCGGCTTCGGTCTATGAAAACTCCAGAACCGCGCCGTGAACGGTCGCGGCTCTTTTCGTGCCACTCCTGTCCCCGGTTATCACCCTCCCCTCGAAACGCTGGCGCCCCCCCAAAACGAGAAGAGCAGCCGCACTGCGGGCCGCTGCTCTGAGGTCTTCGAATCGCGTTCCGGGATGCCGGGCGCCTAGCCCTCTAGGGAGTATCCGGCGCCACGGACCGTGCGGATCACATCTGGCATGTTGGAGAAGTTCAGGGCCTTGCGCAGACGGCCGACATGGACGTCCACCGTACGCTCGTCCACATAGATGTCATGGCCCCAGACGCCATCGAGCAGTTGCGCCCGAGAGTAGACGCGCCCCGGCGCCGACATCAGGAATTCCAGCAGGCGGAATTCGGTCGGCCCCAACCGCACTTCCCGGCTCTTGCGGTGAATGCGATGGGTTTCCCGGTCGAGCTCGATATCGCCGCAACGGAGCACGGTCGACAATACCTCGGGCTTGGCACGCCGGAGCATCGCCCTGACGCGAGCCATCAGTTCGGGCGTCGAGAACGGTTTGACCACATAGTCGTCGGCGCCGGTCGCCAGGCCGCGAACCCGCTCGCTCTCCTCACCGCGCGCCGTCAGCATGATGATCGGCAGGCGCTCGGTCTCGCGGCGCTGGCGCAGGCGACGGCAAAGCTCGATCCCGGATACGCCGGGCAGCATCCAGTCAAGAATGAGGAGGTCCGGAACGCGCTCCTGGAGGCGCAGTTCGGCCTCGTCCCCCTTGACGATGGTTTCAACCTCGTAGCCTTCGGCCTCGAGGTTGTAGCGGAGAAGGACGCTGAGGGCCTCCTCGTCCTCTACGACGGTGATCTTTGGCTGCATGAAAAGGCTCCGCGATCCTAGTCGTCGCTCAGGACGGCGCTCAGCGTGTTGGACCGGTCATCCTTTGGCCGCTCACCCTCCGGCTGCGAGCCGGTCGCCATGTAGTAGATCGTCTCTGCGATGTTCGTGGCATGGTCGCCGATGCGCTCGATGTTCTTGGCGCAGAAGAGCAGATGGGTGCAGCTCGTGATGTTGCGCGGATCCTCCATCATGTAGGTGAGGAGCTCGCGGAACAGCGAGGTGTACATGGCGTCGATTTCCTCGTCGCGCTCGCGGATGGCTTCCGCCTTCTCAGCCGAGCGCGTGACATAGACGTCGAGCACTTCCTTGAGCTGGACCAGCGCCAGTTCCGACAGATGCTCGATGCCACGTGCAAGGTTGCGCGGGATGCCCGTTTCCTGGACCGCGATCACCCGCTTGGCAGTATTCTTGCCGAGGTCCCCTACCCGCTCCAGGTCAGCCGCGATGCGAAGCGAGCCGATTACCTCGCGGAGGTCGGCTGCCATCGGCTGGCGCTTGGCGATCGTCACGATGGCCTTCTCGCCGATCTCGCGTTCGGCGTGATCCAGGATCACATCGTCGGAAATCACCTTTTGGGCTAGTGCGGTGTCGGAATTTACCAGAGCGCGAACCGCGTCGCCGCACATCTGCTCGGCAAGGCCACCCATCTCGGAAATCCGGCGGGCCAGGTATTTCAACTCCTCGTCGAATGCCGACGTGATGTGGGATGATGGCATGATCCAGTTCCTCAGTGTCTTGGTCGCGAGCGGTCCACCGCGGATCAGCCGAAGCGACCCATGATGTAGTCCTGCGTGCGCTGGTCGTTTGGGTTGGTGAACATCTTGTCCGTATCATCCT
This sequence comes from Pseudorhizobium flavum, assembly GCF_902502825.2. The sequence continues at coordinate 1,379,533 of NZ_LR723670.1, read as the reverse complement.
CTTCGACGAGATGGCCAAGATGGAACATTGCGGTGCGCTGCGACACGCGTGCTGCCTGCTGCATGGAATGGGTGACGATGACGATCGAATAGTTCGCCCGCAGTTCGTGGATCAGTTCCTCCACCCTTGCGGTGGCGATCGGGTCAAGTGCCGAACAGGGCTCGTCCATGAGGATGACTTCCGGCGACACGGCAACCGCACGGGCGATGCACAGGCGCTGCTGCTGCCCGCCCGAAAGACCCGTCCCGGCCTCGTGAAGGCGATCCTTCACCTCGTTCCAGAGGCCTGCCTTCTGGAGGCTGCTTTCGACGATCTGATCAAGATCGGCTTTCGAACGGGCAAGACCATGGATGCGGGGCCCGTAGGCGACATTCTCGAAGATGGACTTCGGAAACGGGTTGGGCTTCTGGAAGACCATGCCGACGCGCGCACGCAGTTCCACGACATCAATGTCCGGGTCCTGAATGTCCTGGCCGTCCAGCGTGATCTTGCCGGTCACACGGGCATTCGCGATCGTGTCGTTCATGCGATTCAGGCAGCGCAGGAAGGTCGACTTGCCGCAGCCGGAGGGTCCAATCAGAGCGGTGACGGTGTTCTTGCGCACGCCGAGGTTGACGTCGAACAGCGCCCGTTTGTCGCCGTAGTAGACGGAGACGTCCTGGCCAATCATCTTGTAGTCGATCTCGTTCATCTTCTTTACCAAGGCTTTTTCAGTGGCGGCTTCCGACAGGATGTTCATCGCTCTGTTCTCCATTACCACCGGCGCTCGAAGCGGCGACGCAGTATGACTGCGACAAGGTTCATGACGAGCAGGAATACCAGCAGGACGATGATCGCACCGGATGCGCGCTCCACAAAAGCAGGGTCGCCGCGCTGCGTCCAGTTGTAGACCTGGACAGGCAGAGCCGAAGCGGGATCGAAAAATCCTTCCGGAGGTCCCGCGGGATATTCGCGCACGAAGGCGACCATGCCGATCAAAAGCAGCGGTGCCGTCTCACCGAGCGCCTGGGCGAGTCCAATGATCGTGCCGGTGAGGATACCGGGCATGGCCAGCGGCAGGACGTGGTGGAATACAGACTGCATCTTGGATGCACCGACGCCCAGCGCAGCATCGCGTATCGACGGAGGGACTGCCTTCAGGGCAGCCCGGGTGGCGATGATGATGGTCGGCAGCGTCATCAGCGTCAGCACCAGCCCGCCGACGATCGGCGCCGATTGCGGCAGCCCGACGAAGTTGATGAAGGCGGCAAGCCCCAGAATACCAAAGACGATCGAGGGTACGGCCGCAAGATTGGCAATGTTTACCTCGATCAGATCGGTGAAGCGGTTTTTCGGCGCAAATTCTTCAAGATAGATCGAAGCCGCCACGCCGATCGGCAGTGAAAGGACGAGGACGATCAGCATCATGTAAGCCGAGCCGAGTATCGCGACTCCAAGGCCGGCGGCCTCGGGCCGGGTGTCCGACGCGTCTGGTGCCGTGAAGAAGTCCCAGTTGAAGCGGGTCGTCAGGATCCCTGCCTGCTTCAACTCGTCGGCAAGGCGCAATTGTTCCGGGGACGTGTTGCGGTCAAGCTCCGCACTCGCCATCGTCACCCGGCCCTTGTAGTAGCCGTCGATGCGTCCGGATGCGAGCATGTCGAACTCGACCGTCTCGCCGATGCGGGAAGGATCCGCGAGCACATAACGTCTAAGGATCGCAGGCGCCTCCTTCGAGATCAGCTCGGCGGCCGCATCCGCCTCCATCGTGCTGTCAAAGCCCTTGTCAACCATCGCCTTCGCGAGAGAAGCCTTGATCAGCGGCGCATAGCCGAAGGTGGTGACCTTGGCGATCTCGGCAGGCTCGCGATTGCCCTGCTTGTCGAGTATGCCCGGGTCGAGGTAGATCTCCATCGTGATGTAGGTCTGCCGGAAGGACGACAATCCGTTTGTCAGGATGGAGGTCAGCAGTCCGACGAGCGCGAGAACCCCGAGGATGACGGCAAGCAGGCCAAGGCGCCGAAACCGGTTTTCGGCTGCCTTGCGGCGGCGCGTCCTGGCGCTGACTGCGGGTTTGACCTGGCCGGTCGTCGCGGCGATAGCGTCGGTCATTCGTACTGCTCCCGATATTTGCGCACGACATAGAGGGCCAGCACGTTGAGCCCGAGTGTGATCACGAAAAGGGTAAGGCCGAGCGCGAAGGCGACCAGGGTTTCCGGGCTCGCAAACTCGGTGTCGCCGGTCAGCTGGCTGACGATCTTGACGGTGACGGTCGTCATCGCCTCGAAGGGATTGAGATCGAGCCTCGCCGCGGCACCGGCGCCGAGCACCACGATCATCGTCTCGCCGATCGCCCGGCTGGCGGCCAGGAGAATGGCGCCGACGATGCCCGGAAGTGCGGCGGGAAGAATCACCTGCTTGATGGTCTCTGACTGGGTCGCACCCAGGGCGTAGGAACCGTCGCGCATCGCCTGGGGTACGGCATTGATGATGTCGTCAGAAAGCGAGCTCACGAACGGGATGATCATGACGCCCATGACCAGGCCGGCAGTCAGGACGGACGACGAGGAGTTTCCGAGTCCGAGGGGTTGGGCGATCCAGTCGCGAAGGAACGGTCCAACCGTAATAAGCGCAAAGAGGCCGTAAACAATGGTTGGGATGCCGGCAAGAATCTCGATCGCCGGCTTGGCGAAGCTGCGCAGCTTCGATCCGGCGTAATCGGCAAGGTAGATCGCTATCATCAGCCCGACCGGCACGGCGACGAGGAGCGCCACCAGCGAGATATAGAGCGTTCCCCAGAGCAGCGGCAGGATGCCGAGTTCTGACCCTCCCCGGAATTGCGGGTTCCAGACGGTGGAGAAGAAGAACTCCGATGCCGGGTACATCTTGAAGAAGTTGATGGTCTCGAACACCAGTGAAAAGACGATGCCCGCCGTCGTCAGGATGGCGATCATCGAAGAGCCGATCAGCAGGGTGAGAACGAAGTTCTCGCTGACATTGCGCGCCCGCATCTTCGGCCGGATGCGCAACATCGACCATGCTCCCAGCCCAAGAGCCAGCCCGAGCACCACAATGGCCATGGCGATATCGCCGTACCCGGCGCTCTGCCGGTAGCCCACGGCCGCCTCGAACACCTCCCGTGGAGCATCGCTGCCAATTGCGACACCGACCTCTGCGAGCCGTGCGCGGATATTGGAAAAGTCGACCTCGCCGTTGACGAGCGCTTCCTCGTTCAGCGCATTGCGCTCGAGAACCGCATCGAGACCACCGGCGATCTGCCGCACATCCGCCATGACCAGACTGCGCGCACCACCCTGTGGGATCACGCTGTCGGGGATCATGCCGTCGACGCGGCTTTCGATCACGATCGGCTGGACGAAAAGCCAGGCAGCCAGAACAACAAGGGCGGGCACGGCAACGAAGAGCGCAACCGTCTGGCCGTAGTAGCCGGGAAGCGAGTGTAGCCGGACACCACTTGCCGCTGATGTGGCCAGCGCACGGCGCCTGCCGAGAACATAGCCGATTGCCGCCAGCACGAGGACGACAAGGATAATGCTACCAACGTTCATCTAGCCGAGATCCTCGATCGAAGGAGCACTGGCGGCGCATTCATTGCGCCGCCAGAAGGCGCTGATCAGTTCAGCGGACCCATCGGGGTGCGGTTCTTAACCGCTTCCTGGGTCTTGGCAAGCTCCGGATCGGAGACGAGACCGTACTGTGCCAGCGGACCGTTCGGACCGGCCATGTCGTCCGATACGAAGAACTCGACATATTCCTGAAGGCCGGGAATGACATCGAGGTGGGCATTCTTCACATAGAAGAACAGCGGACGCGATACCGGATACTCGCCGGAAGCGATGGTCTCGACCGAAGGCTCGATACCGCTCATGGTCGCGACGCGAAGCTTATCGGTGTTGTTCTGATAGAAGGACAGGCCGAACACGCCGATACCGTTCTTGTTGGCATCGATGCGCGACAGGGTCTCGGTGTAGTCGCCGTCGATATCGACGGAGACACCGTCGGTGCGGAGCTGCATGCAAGCCTTGGCAGCATCTTCAGCACCGGCAGCCTTGTGGGCCTCCTCGGCACCGTTTTCCTTGCAGCCGTCGACGATAACCTTCTCGTCGAAGACTTCACGGGTGCCGTGCTTGGTGCCAGGGATGAAGGCGAGGATCGGCTGTGCCGGCAGGTCAGCGCGGATCTCGTTCCAGTTCTTGTAGGGGTTATCGACAAGCTGGCCGTCCTTCAGGACCTTGGCAGCCAGGGCATTGTGCCAGTCGGCCGGGGTAAAGGCATATTCCGCACCGTTGATGTCGGAGGCGAAGACGATACCGTCGTAGCCGATGCGGACTTCCTGGATTTCGGTCACGCCGTTCTGGGCGCACAGGTCGATGTCCGACTGCTTGATGCGCGAAGAGGAGTTCGCGATGTCGATGGTGTTCTCGCCCACGCCTTCGCAGAGCTTCTTGCGGCCGGCGCCGGAGCCACCGGATTCGACGACGGGGGTCGGATGGTCGAAGTTTTCGCCGAAGGCTTCGGCAACGATCGAGGCATAGGGCAAGACGGTCGAGGAGCCGGCGATCTGGATCTGATCGCGTGCAGCAGCAGCGCCCGTGGTAGCCAGCATGAGTGCGACGACCGCGCAGCTTCCAAGGTACTTCTTCATGGAAATTCTCCCTAAGAATTCGGATTGACGCTTCGGCGTCGGCTCCCCTCTATAGGTGCCCCATTACAGTTTTGTGACAGTTATATAGCAGTTCGGTCCGGGACTCTGCACCTGCTCCTCCGCGCCCCCGGGCGAAGCGCCAAAGGCAACTTGCATGGGGCTAGGGCCCACTGCCGCAGCGGAAGGCTCCTCTGTCGCGGGCCGTGGAACTTCGGGAGGGCTTGGGAATTTCTTCACGGAAAAACGGAAGGAACAGACATGGCACAGCACGACGAGTCTCCCGCAGTACGTTCGATCAAGAAGGAGCGGGCCCGGCAGCGTACCGGCGATGGAAAGAGTGAGCTTGACGAAGGACTGGAGGATACCTTCCCAGCCTCCGATCCGGTCGCAGCCACCGAAACGGCCGTTGCCGGTCGTGGCGGGGCTGTCAGGAAGGCGCCAGGCAACAGGCAGCCGGCGCGTTCCGACGCGTTGAACGACGAGTTCCCGCTTGTGGACGAAGCCTTGCAGGCTACGCGCGAAAAGGCGGACGAGGCGGACACGCAGGTTTATCCTGGGGAACTCCATGCACTGAAGGCGGAAGTTGCACGGCTGCGGGAAACGGTGACGACACTGGCATCCGGCACGACGCGCGTCGCCAAGGCGCACGCCCAGGATGCTCTGGATGACGTCGAGCTTCGCATCAGGGAGCGCCCGTGGAAAGCAGTCGGCGTTGCCGCCATCCTCGGATTCTTCTTCGGCCTGCGGAGGTAGTCCGGCGCTAACTGCTGCCGGCGGTCACGGGACCACCGGCAGTTCCCGCTTGTGAGCAGAGACCCTGTGGCTGGTGAGGATCTTCCGCAGCGATTCGTCCGGGATCGACTTGCCCTCCAGAAAGTCGTCGATCTCCTCATAGGTGACGCCATAGACCGCCTCGTCCGGCTTCAATGGCGCATCTGATTCGAGATCGGCGGTCGGTACCTTCTCGACGAGATCGTCGGGAGCGCCGAGATGCCGCGCGACAGCACGAACGCGCCGCTTGTTGAGGCCTGCGAGCGGCAGGATGTCGGCGGCGCCATCACCGAACTTCGTGTAGAACCCCATGAGTGCCTCGGCAGCATGATCCGTGCCGATGACGATGCCGCGTGAGGCGCCGGCGAGCGCGTATTGCGCGATCATTCGCTGGCGAGCCTTGATATTGCCGAGATGGAAGTGAAAGCGTGCCCCCGACAGGAGATCTTCTGCGTCGCGCATGACCTCCTCCATCATCGCGTCAGTCGCCGGCCGGATGTCGATCGATACCACGCGGTCGGGGCCAATGACCTCCAGACACTTCCGGGCATCCGCTTCATCCGCCTGGGTCCCGTAAGGGAGGCGGACAGCAATAAACTCGGCTTCCGATCCACCCTTTCGCAGCCGCTCGACCGCCCGTTGAGCAAGCAAGCCCGCAGCAAGGGAATCCACGCCTCCGCTGATCCCCAATACGAGCGTGCGGAGCGCATTGTGCTTCAGGTAATCCGCGAGAAAGGCCACACGGCGTTCAGCTTCGGCCGCAGCGTCGAAATCCCTGGAGACCCCCAGTGTCTCTGCAATCTCTGCCTGCCGCTCAAGAAGGTCCTGATGCCCGATCTCCTGTCGCCTCTCCACGCTGGTCTCCTTTCATCATCCGTCTCGTGACGCGTGCCGCCATGGGCACTCCATGACAGGAAACAACAGGCGGCGGGAGAGATATGTTCCCGTGGGCGAAAGAGGCGTCAGGAGGAAGGCCGCAGTTCCATGCTGGAGACCGATCCCTCGGGCTCTTCCCAGAAACGAACGAAGGCCCAGTCAGTGACCATGGCGCCGATCCACATCCCGATCAGCGTCGTCCATGCGGTGACGGCCAGTATCGACCCGCCGGTGACGCCGGCACCAACTGCGCAGCCCCCGGCCAGCATCGCGCCGAACCCCATGAGAACTGCACCGATGATGTAGCGCGGCATGGTGTGGCCGCTGTCGAAACCCTGGATCTTCAGTTCGCCCGTCAGGAAGGCGGCCGTGAACGAGCCGAGGAACACGCCGGGCATGATGCCGATCCCGAAGTCGAGGGCCTTGTCGTAAGGCGCAACGGTCAACATCAGGAGCTCGGCCGAGGGTCCGGAGAAGGTGAGCGATTCCACCGAGACGAGGTCGAACGATGCCTGGGAGACTGAATAGGTGAAGATCCAGCCAGCGGGGATGGCGAGCCCGGCACCGACCGCCGCGAACAGGACGCGCCGGCTCACCTTGCTGTAGAGAGCCACGGCCAGGCCCGCACCGAGCCACGCCAGCCCAATCACGAGGCCGAGGCGATTGCCGCCACCGAGCAGGGACAGGATTTCGCGGTTGGAGCCGCCCTCGACCAACCACCAGCCCGAGAGTTCCGCCCGCAGCGGCGCCAGCAGCCCGTTATAGGCCGATTGTGCCGCCACGGCGAAGACCAGTCCCGCCAGGAGCGCACGCAGGTTGCCGGTCGCCGACAGCACCAGAAGCCGCGTGGCGCAACCACGCGCGCAGATCATGCCGATCCCGAACAGGATGCCGCCGATCGCCGCTCCCGACATACTGCCCGTCGCGGCGATCATCCGTGACTGGGAGACATCCAGCCATCCGGCCATGATCGCCACCTGGACGCCGGCAAGAGCCACCGAGAAGGTGAACAGCCAGACCGCAAGCTTGTTGCCCGGCTCGCGGCGACGAAACTCGGTGACGGCCGAGCGCAGGCAGAAACGGCTCTGCTGCGCGAAAGCGCCGAACAGGAAGCCCACCGAGATTCCTCCCAGGAGCAAAAGATCCGACGTGCCTATCCGGTCTATCAGCGTCTCTATCACTATCCAGTTCTCCAATTTCGTGGCCAAAGGGCATCGACCGATCAGGGAAGGATAGGGCTATTTGAATGTATTTGCTTAATCTGGATCAAACCCCGGCGGCTTTTTCTGCGCTCTTGGGTGATGGGACGGTCTCCCGCGGCTGTGAACCTCAGAATCAAAAACGCCAGCTCGCAGTCGGAGCTGGCGTTCAGAGATAGGGATTGCCTTGCGGACTACCTGTCGAAAATCTCGGAATGGCGGGATTCGAACCCACGACCCCTTGACCCCCAGTCAAGTGCGCTACCTGGCTGCGCTACATTCCGTCACGCTCTTTCGAGCAGGATTTCCCTAGTCATTCGGCAGGACGGGCGCAAGCGAAAAATCGCGGCGGGATCTTCTGTCAGCAGACGCCGATGTCAGGCAAGGAGCTGTGGAGCCGTGTCGAGCTTGCGGCCGATCGAATAGTCGCGACCGTAAGACTCTCGGAAATTGCGGTCGCGTTCGTGGACAAGATCTCTTCTAGCCAGCACGTGGTAGAAGCCGTCCGCATATGTCCCGGTGGCCAGCTGGTTATCGCCCGACAGCACTTCCGTCAAAATCCTCCAGATCATGTCTTCCCTCCGTCTCAGTCGCCACAACGGCGCATCGACCCCACCAGTTCCCAGTCTAGGAAGACTTTGTTTACGAAGATTTACATCGGCGGCGGGGCAGGATGCCCGGCCGCCGATCTTCAGGCCTTTCTTGGCCATTTTACCGCGTCGTCAATAGGGCGAGCGGCACTGCCGGCGCGGGCCGTTGTAGGGCTGGAAGGTGTTGTCATAGGCCCTGTAGGAGCGGTAACGCGCGTGGCACCACTGCACATGCGCATTGCCGCCGCGGTAGTAGCGCGGCTGCTGTGCCGCCAGTGCGCCGCCGATGATGGCGCCTGCGGCAAGGCCACCGATGATCGCGCCAGCATTGCCGTGGCGGTGCCGGTAGTGCCTGTGGCCGTAGTAGCGAGGACCATAGGAGCGATGTCCGCGCCAGTGCCTGTGCCGGTGACCGCGATGCCTGACCTGCTGGACATCCTTGGCCACCTCAACCTTGACGGTGGGGGCCGAGGGAAATGCCTGCGCAGGCGTGATGCCGGACACGGCCGTGACCAGCGAAACGAAAATGACTGCGAGCTTTTTCATGTTTCCTCACCTCTTTTCTTGTCCCTTCCAGAGGAAATGGTCCTGCAAAGCGCCTGAACCAGAGGTGAACGAGCACATTTTCGTGCGAGGGAAGCGAAAAAGCGCCGGAGGACTGCGAACCCTCAGCGCACCTGGTCAAGCAGGCGCTTGCACTCCAGCAGGTCGAAAAGCGCCTCCTGCAGCAGCGCCCGGTCTTCCTTGGCGATGCTCGCCTTGCCGATCGCAACCTCGGCCATGTCGCCCTCACCGGCTGCTCCGAACCCGAAGAAACGGCCGCTCGGCTTGGCCTTCGGCCGGCCGACAAGCTGATCCTCCTCCGAACTGCCGACCTTGGGCTCGATATGCTTGTCGTTGCTGGCGGCAACGATGGCATCCATCGCCGAAAGATCACCGGAGGCGATGGCGGAAACGAACTTGTTGCCGTTGGTCTTCAGGAGTTTCTGTACACCCTTGATGGTGTAGCCGTGATCATAGAGCAGGTGTCGGATGCCCTTCAGCAGGTCGACGTCTTCCGGCCGGTAATAGCGGCGCCCGCCGCCTCTCTTCATCGGCTTGATCTGCGGGAAGCGCGTCTCCCAGAACCGCAGCACATGCTGCGGCAGGTCGAGATCATCGGCGACCTCGCTGATGGTGCGGAAAGCGTCCGGGCTTTTGTCCACGTCAATCTCCCACAAGCGAGCATGATACCCGCGCACAATCCGTGACGTGCCGTCAATTGCCGCAAGTCACGAATCGTCGACATTTCAGCCCTCTATGGGGCGGAATTCAAGCAGGCGTGGAGGATTTGAACAGCTGAATTGCTCAGGCGGCCGGCACTGGCGGCTTCTGCTTCAGCTTTCGCATGTTATGGGCGCGCAGGATACGCTGCTTGAGGACATTGGAGGCCTTGAAGGTCATCACCCGGCGCGGAGAGATCGGAACTTCCTCGCCCGTCTTCGGATTGCGGCCAATCCGCTCGTTCTTCGACCGGACCTGGAAGGTAGCGAAGGAGGAGAGCTTCACCGTCTCGCCGCGGACGATGGCGTTGCAGATCTCGTCGATGATGGTTTCCACCAGCTCGGCGGACTCAGTTCTCGAAAGGCCCACCTTGCGGAAAACCGATTCCGCCAGATCCGCCCGTGTCACTGTTTTTCCGGCCATGATCCCCGCCCAGTCCACTGTCGTCTGAAAGCCGTGCGAGAGTATTTTGCTTAGGCCGCAGGGTCAAGCACTACTGTAAAATCAGCAGCTTCGGCAAATGTCCTGAAAGGAGACAGGGCCGCCGGAGGCTACCAACGAACGAGCACGGCGCCCCAGGTGAAGCCGCCGCCCATGGCTTCCAGCATGACCAGATCGCCCTGCTTGATGCGGCCGTCATCGAGAGCGACGGAGAGCGCCAGCGGTATGGACGCCGCCGACGTGTTGCCATGCAAATCGACAGTTACCACGACCTTCTCGGAGGGAATTCCGAGCTTCTTCGCGGAGCCGTCGATGATGCGCCGGTTCGCCTGATGCGGCACAAGCCAGTCCAGGTCTTCGGCAGTGATCCCCGTCGCCTCGAAGGCGGCCTCGATAACATCGGTAATCATGCCAACCGCGTGCTTGAAGACCTCGCGGCCTTCCATACGAAGATGCCCGACCGTGCCCGTCGTCGAAGGGCCGCCATCCACGTAGAGCTTCTCCTTGTGGGTGCCGTCGGATCGCAGGTGGGACGTCAGCACCCCCCGGTCGGCTATTGTGCCCTCGCCTTCCGCCGCCTCGAGGACCAGCGCGCCGGCGCCGTCACCGAAGAGGACGCAGGTGGTGCGGTCCTTCCAGTCGAGAATTCGGGAGAAGGTTTCGGCACCGATCACGAGCACGCGCTTCGCCATCCCGCCCCGGATGTACATGTCTGCCGTCGCCATGGCGTAGACGAAGCCCGAGCAGACGGCCTGCATGTCGAAGGCGAAGCCGTGCGTCATGCCCAGACGGTTCTGGATATTGACTGCCGTTGCCGGAAACGTGTTGTCGGGCGTCGACGTGGCGACGATGATCAGGTCGATATCGGCCGGTGTCAGGGCGGCCTTGTCGAGAGCAGCACGCGCAGCCGCCTCGCCCAGCGACGCCGTCGTCTCCCCTTCTCCCGCGATGTAGCGCTGGCGAATACCCGTCCGCTGGACGATCCATTCATCGGATGTCTCGACGACACCTTCCAGTTCACGATTTGCTACCGCGCGCTTGGGCAGTGCGGCACCATAGCCGCGAACCACTGAACGGATCATGCTGTTGTCATCCTGTCGTCAGGCAGCCTCGGGACCAGCCGGCGGCTGGTGGCGGGCGTGATAAATTCTCAAATCCTCGGCGATCTTCTCGGTCAGCCGGTTGCGGGCCATGTCGTAGCCGACGTCGATGGCCGCCGCGAACCCTTCGGCGTCGGTGCTGCCATGGCTCTTGATAACGATGCCGTTGAGGCCCAGGAACACGCCGCCATTGACCTTCCGAGGATCCATTTTCTCGCGCAGCAGGTCGAATGCGCCCTTCGCCAGCAGGTATCCCATCTTGGCGAGGAACGTCCGGGACATCGCGTCGCGAAGCAGCTGCGATATCTGACGGGCCGTTCCTTCGGCTGTCTTCAGGGCGATGTTGCCGGTAAAGCCCTCTGTCACGACGACATCCACCGTTCCCTTGCCGATATCGTCCCCCTCGACGAAACCGTGATAGGCGATGGTGGGAAGGTTCGCCTCGCGGATCAGCCGGCCCGCTTCCTTGACTTCCTCGAGACCCTTGACTTCCTCGACGCCGACATTGAGGAGGCCGACGGTCGGTCGATCCGTTTCAAAAAGCGCGCGCGCCATCGCGCCGCCCATCAGCGCGAAATCCATCAACTGCTGGGCATCCGCGCCGATCGTCGCGCCGATATCGAGAACGATGCTCTCACCCTTCAGGGTCGGCCATATGCCGGCGATTGCCGGGCGCTCGACATGCGCCATGGTCCGGAGACAGAACTTCGCCATCGCCATCAGCGCACCGGTATTGCCGGCGGAGACGGCAACGTCCGCCTCGTCACGTTTTACCGCCTCGATGGCCCGCCACATGGTCGAGACGTAGCGGCCGCGGCGCAGGGCCTGGCTCGGCTTCTCGTCCATGCCGACCGCGAGTTCGCACTCGTGGAAGACCGAGCGTTCGCGCAGCTTGGGGTATTTCTGGAGATGGGGCTCGCAATCCTCCTTGAGCCCGAAGAGGACGAACGTGACGTCGGGATGCCGCTCCAATGCCTTGGCTGCACCGGCGATGACGACTTCGGGGCCGAAATCGCCTCCCATGACATCAAGAGATATTCTGATCACGCTTCGCTGATCCCTTTGCTCGCCACCCGGCGAAAATCGAGGTCAAAATAATTGTTCTGGCGGTGCTTACAACCCAATCGAGGCGATTTCCATCCTAGTCCTGCTTTTTCCAGTCCTTGAGGACGGCGAAGGGGGATGGCTTGCGTTCATCCGTCGACCCGTCGCTTTCGATATGCGCGCTGAACTCGACGCTGGCCTTGCGGGGATAGGGATCGATGGCCAATGCTACCACTTCGGCAACAACTTCGCCGGCATCGATCGTGTCGCCGGTGAAGGTTTCGGGCAGGTCAGGTCCCTCCGGGTCTAGTACCATCTCGGCCGTGTCGCTGAGTACCAGGCGGGCAAGCTTCGACCCTTCCGGCACGAAAACCTGCTCGAACGTTTCGTCGATCTGCGAAAACACCGGCTCAAGCGTCACGACGCAGGCCTGCTCGATCGCCGCCTCGACGCGCCCCTTGATGCGGACGCCATCCTTCTTCCAGCGCGCGATCTGCAGATCCGCCTTCAGCGACTTCACGTCCAGCACGTTCCACAGCTTTGCCAGCCCCGTGAGTTCGCGAGGCGCCGCCTCGACGTGAACGGACACCGCATTGGCGGATATGTGGCCGACCCGTACGGGATAGGAGAATGGAGGCCTTTCGCCTCGACCGTGTTCTTGCGTCATGACGTCCTCACTTGCCCGGCGGCAACAGCACTGCCCCACCGCGGGCGATCTCTTCTTCCGAAACGGCGACAAGCGCCTTCTCTGCAGCGATCATCCAGCCCGCGAGGCCATCCATCGGCGGATGCTCGGCAGACTGCGGATGTATGTTTCTCGCCAGAGCCGCGGCCAGTGCATCTCGATCGATGGCGTCCAGCGCCGCAGCGTAGCTTTCCAGCCGTCCGTAGAACATGCCGGCGAGCTTCTTCATCCTCTTCGGAACCCCCGGATCCCCAATGCCCAACTCCCGGATCGAGTGATCGAGGTCCTGAAAGAAGGCGTCGATGATCTCCTGCGCCAGTTCCTGCCCGCTCACTGCAGAACTTGCCGTGCGTCGGAAAAACAGGATCATCGCGATCGACAGCATCTCGAACCGGCCCATGACCGTGTCCGGCACGCCGAGGTCCGTATAGAAGAAGGGATCGCGTGCAGTCGATGTCAAGGAGGCGTACTGGCGATCGACGATCGGCTGGTTTTGTTTTTTCTTGCGGAACAGGCCGAAGATCATAAGAACTCTCGTGTTTGGTCTCCATCTGTTGCATGGAAACGAAAGCTGGTTTACCGAAGCATGCACGAATTGCAACGCCGTTACGCATGTCGTCCGCAGCGGTCACTTCCGCATCAGGCCGGAACCTGGTTCCGAGCCATGTCCCCGGAATAGCCACAATGATATGGCCAGCAGACGATGGCGAGGGCCGCAAGGCGAAGTTTGGGGAAGCCTCTCAAGGCGGGTGTTAAGGTCTGAAATGAAGTTGTTGAGCAGAACCGCAATGGCGGCCATCATCGCATCGACCGCAGTCACCGGCTGCACGTCCATGGATATCGGCCAGACGATGTACAATGGCTATGTCATCGACCAGGAGTCGCTGGCACTCATTCCGGTCGGATCGAGCCGCGAGCAGGTTCTGCTGACAATGGGCACGCCTTCCACCACCGCCACCTTCGACAGTGAAGTCTTCTACTACATCTCGCAGAAACGCGAGCGGCCGGTGGCATTCATGAAGCCGCGCCTCGTGGAGCAGACCGTGCTCGCCATCTACTTCGACAAGGACGGCGTCGTCGCCAACAAGGCGAACTACACGCTGCAGGACGGCAAGGTGTTCGACACGATCTCACGCACGACGCCGACAGGCGGCCGCGACCTGACATTCCTGCAGCAGCTGCTTTCCGGCGCTGGCGGGGCCGGGAACGCGAACGCGGCGCGAAGCCTCTTCCAGAACCTCGGCCGGTGACCACCGCGCCATAGAATCAAAGAAAAAAAAAGGCCCGCGGAGCGATCCGCGGACCCTTTCGTCGTTCAAGGTCGGCCCATCAGCCGGCCAGGACCGCCAGAAGCAGCAGCGCCACGATGTTGGTGATCTTGATCGCCGGGTTCACGGCTGGGCCGGCGGTATCCTTGTAGGGGTCGCCGACGGTGTCACCGGTCACAGAGGCCTTGTGCGCTTCCGAACCCTTCAAATGGCGCGTACCGTCCTTGTCAACATAGCCGTCCTCGAAGCTCTTCTTCGCATTGTCCCAGGCGCCGCCACCGGAGGTCATGGAGATTGCCACGAAGAGGCCGTTGACGATGACTCCAAGGAGCGAGGCACCCAGTGCGGCGAACGCCGAGGCCTTGGAGCCGGAGATCAGCAGCACGCCGAAATAGACGACGATCGGCGCCAGAACCGGCAGGAGCGATGGGATAATCATCTCGCGGATCGCCGCCTTCGTGAGGATGTCCACGGCACGGCCGTAATCCGGCTTCACCGTTCCCTGCATGATGCCGGGATTGTCGCGGAACTGCTTGCGTACTTCTTCGACAATGGAGCCGGCGGCGCGGCCGACCGCGGTCATGGCAATACCGCCGAACAAGTAGGGAATGAGACCCCCGAAGATCAGCCCAGCCACCACATAGGGGTTGGACAGGCTGAACGAAATGTCGCCCATATCCGCGAAATACGGGTAGCGATCGCCATTGGCAGCGAAGTAGGCAAGGTCGTTCGAATAGGCGGCAAAGAGCACCAGCGCACCGAGGCCGGCCGAGCCGATCGCGTAACCCTTGGTGACGGCCTTGGTGGTGTTACCCACCGCATCAAGCGCATCCGTCGACTTGCGCACGTCGGACGGCAGGCCGGACATTTCCGCGATACCACCGGCATTGTCCGTGACGGGGCCGAAAGCGTCGAGTGCGACGATCATTCCGGCGAGGCCGAGCATGGCGGTGACCGCGATGCCGGTACCGAACAGGCCACCGAGCTGGTAGGTCGAGATGATGCCGGCAACGATGACGATCGCCGGCAGCGCCGTCGATTCCAGCGACACGGCGAGGCCCTGGATGACGTTGGTGCCGTGGCCGGTGACCGAGGCCTGGGCAATGGAATTGACCGGCCGCTTGTTGGTACCGGTGTAGTATTCGGTGATCACCACGATCAAGGCCGTGACGACCAAGCCAAGGATGCCGCAGAGGAAGAGATTGGTGCCGGTGATATCCATGCCGGCGACCGTGCCGATCGAGCCCCAGCCGATCGTGAACGAAGTCGCTGCTCCTAGTCCGATGATCGACAGCAGACCGGTGACGATCAAGCCCTTGTAGAGGGCGCCCATGATCGACCCGTTCGTGCCGAGCTTGACGAAGAATGTGCCGATGATCGACGTGACGATGCAGGCGGCGCAGATGGCGAGCGGATAGACCATCGCGCTTTCGAGCACCGGCGCACCGGCGAAGAAGATCGCGGCCAGCACCATGGTGGCGACGACGGAGACGGCATAGGTCTCGAAGAGGTCGGCGGCCATGCCGGCGCAGTCACCGACATTGTCGCCGACGTTATCGGCAATCGTTGCCGGGTTGCGCGGATCGTCCTCCGGAATGCCGGCTTCCACCTTACCGACGAGGTCGCCGCCGACATCTGCACCCTTGGTGAAGATGCCGCCGCCGAGACGGGCGAATATCGAGATGAGCGAGGCGCCGAAGCCGAGCGCCACCAGCGCGTCGATGACTTCGCGCGAGCCGCTCTCGTGCCCAAGCGCCGAAACGAGGATCCAGTAATAGATGGAGACGCCGAGAAGCGCGAGACCGGCCACCAGCATGCCGGTGATGGCGCCGGACTTGAAGGCTATATCGAGACCTGCCGACAGGCTCTGCGAGGCAGCCTGGGCGGTGCGGACATTGGCGCGGACGGAGACGTGCATGCCGATGAAGCCGGCCGCCCCGGAGAGCACTGCGCCGATGACGAAGCCGATGGCGGCCGTTCCGGAGAGGAGCAGCCATGTAAGCACGGTGACGACCGCGCCGACGATGGCGATGGTCATGTATTGCCGAGTGAGATAGGCCTGCGCCCCTTCCCGGATATAGCCTGCTATTTCCTGCATGCGGGCATTGCCCTGATCAGCGGCCAGCACGCTCTGCGTTGCCCAGACGGCATACGCGACGGACAGCAGGCCGCACAGGATCACACCGAAAATTACGGTCATTCGCTTCTTCCTCTCCCTTTTGCCGACGAGTCCCCTCGCAGCATGAACCGGCAACCACCTCCCCTCCCAAGGAAACCAAGGGTTGCCATGCGGGAGGGAGATTGCGGCGGAGATGAGGTTGCGTCAAGCCCTAGAAAAGCAAGAGGCTTATGCCGCTTTCGTCGCGGCAGTCCGGCGCATCAGAAGGAAGATGAGCGCGAGGCAGAGGATGGTGACGGGCCAGATGACGAGGTTCATCGCCTCCCAGCCCCAGGCGGTGAAGACCTTGCCCGACGAGAAGGAGGAGAGCGCCACGGTTCCGAAGAGGATGATATCGTGGAAGCCCTGGACCTTGTCGGCCTCATGCGGACGGTAGCTGGAGGCGACGATGGCGGTGGAGCCGATGAAGCCGAAGTTCCAACCGACGCCGAGCAGCACCAGAGCCCCCCAGAAGTTCCAGAGCTCGATGCCCATATGGGCGACGACGGCGCAGGCCATGAGGATGACGAGGCCGGCTGCGACCACCTTCTCCGTGCCCAAGCGGGTGATCAGCATGCCGGTGAAGAAGCTCGGCGCGAACATGGCGAGCACGTGCCACTGGATGCCGAGCGTCGCGAGTTCGGTGGAGAAGCCGCAGCCGATCACCATGGCGAGCGGCGCGCCGGTCATCATGAAGGTCATCAACGCATAGGAGCCGATGCCGCAGACCATGCCGGTGATGAAGCGCTGCGTCAGTACGATCTCCCGGAGCGGGCGCACCGGCGCATCCTCCGCGGTCCTCACCCCCGCCTCCGGCAGCCTCAGCGCCGAAAGGATCAGGATCGCGACGAGGCTGAGCGGGATGAGCGCCACGAAGGCGCCGGCAAAGCCGACGGGCTCGAAGATGTCCTTGAACCAGATCGCCAGCTGTGGCCCGAGAATGGCGGAGACGATGCCGGCGGCGAGGATCCAGGAGATCGCCTTCGGCTTATAGAAGCTCGGCGAGACATCGGCGGCGGCGAAACGGATCTTCTGGGTGAAGCCGCCTGAGACGCCGATCATCATCAGGCCGATGGCAAAGAGCCAGAAATCGCTGCGGAAGAGTGCGACCGCGGCGACCCCTGCCCCGACGGCCCCCATCAACGCGCCGAGGATGAAGCCCGCCTGGCGGCCGAGGAAGCGGGAGGCAATCGCGACAGCGACGGCGCCCAAGGCCACGCCGACATTGAACCCGGTCAATGGAGCTGTGGCGAGCGACTTGTCCTCGCCCAGCATCTGATAGGTGGCAAGGCCACCAAGGGCGAAGGTGAGCGGCGGTGCGGCGCCGAGCAGCGCCTGAACCGTCGACAGCAGGAAGACGTTGCGCTTGGCGGCCTTGAGCTGTCCCTGAAGTCCCTCCACGCTGCCGTCCATCTCCGCCGCCTTTCCTGTCGTGCTATTTTGCCGCCGGGCTGCGAACCTGCTTGGCGATCCGGTCGAGCACCGCATTGACGATCTTCGGCTCCTCGCCTTCAAAGAACGCCTGAGCGATCTCGACATATTCAGTGACGATCACCGGGATCGGCACGTCCTTGCGCTCAAGTATTTCGAATGTGCCGGCGCGCAGGATGGCGCGCAGCGTCGAATCCAGGCGCGACAGCGGCCAGTCACTCTGCAATGCGGATCGGACAACGGGGTCGATCTTCACCTGATCGCGCACGACGCCGGAGACGATCGAGCGGAACCAAGAAGCATCCGCCTTCAGGTAGGTGTCGCCGTCGAGTTCCTGACCGAGACGGTGGGCTTCGTATTCGGCAACCACTTCGAGCACGCCGGCGCCGCCGACGTCCATCTGGTAGAGCGCCTGCACGGCGGCGAGGCGCGCGGCACCCCGCTGGTTGGCGGGCTTCACCGCCGGTTTTTCGTCGTTCGTCATCGGATCAACCATTCAGCTTCTCGCGCAGCGCGATCATCGCTAGCGCCGCACGTGCGGCAAAGCCGCCCTTGTCCTTGTCGGAGCGGCGCACGCGCGCCCAGGCCTGCTCCTCGTTCTCGACCGTCATGATGCCGTTGCCGATCGCCAGCGATTCCGAGACAGCAAGATCCATCAGGGCGCGGGAGGATTCGTTGGCGACGATATCGAAATGATATGTCTCGCCGCGAATGACCATGCCGAGTGCGACGAAGCCGTCGTAATGGGTGCCATCGTTTTCGGCCGCGTCGAGCGCCATGGCGATCGCTGGCGGGATCTCGAGCGCGCCGGGAACGGTGACCACATCCCAGGTGGCGCCGGCATCCTTCAGCGCCGATGTCGCCCCGTCAAGCAGCGCGTCGGACATGTCGTCATAGAAACGGGCCTCGACGATCAGGAGATGGGGCTTGGACGTGTCGGACATCAGGCTACCTTGGCGCAAAGGGCGTGCAAATCGGGATGGCGCGGGTCAAACCACGGCGGTGGCAGGAAGGCAAGCACTTTTCCCGCATGGCTGCTCCCCGGACCGCGCTGCGCCTGGGCGAAGATGACGGAGACTTCTTCGCTCCGGCATCCGCGAAGCTATGAGCGCTATCGCCGCAGGATCTTGTCCATCGCCTTGCCCTTGGCCAACTCATCGATCAGCTTGTCGAGATAGCGTATCTCGCGCATGGTCGGCTCCTCGATATCCTCGACGCGGATGCCGCAGACGACGCCCTTGATCATGCTGCGCGACGGGTTCATCCGCGGCGCCCTAGAAAAGAACGCCTCGAAGGAGGCTCCTGCCTCCAGTTCCGCCCTCAGGTTCTCGCGATCGTGGCCGGTCAGCCAGCAGATGATTTCGTCGACCTCGCTGCCGGTTCGCCCCTTTCGTTCTGCCTTGGCCACGTAAAGCGGATAGACGCTCGCGACGCTGACGCCATAGACCCTGTGTCGGCTCATGCAGCCCTCCAGGAAGAGTGGGTTTTCAATGCCAAAGTGACTGACGTCCGAAGATTAGCCGAAACGGACGTCCATGTCCTCGGGTCAAGCCCCAGGATGGCGCACGGACGGATGGACAGGCAGGAGCCGATTAGTACCCTTGGAAAAGAAAATCAGTCGCTGCGATTATCTCATCAGCGTAAACGGAGAGATCAGCAATCTTCTCTCTGAGTTCGCTCAGTTCAACGGCGGCTAGCCGCTGCGTCGCCATTACATATGTCTGGTCGCCGATGGCGAATCGAGGGGTAAGCCTGCTAAAGGTCCAGGTCATTTCTGACGCCGGATAGAGTGGAACGACGATCCGCGTCTTCAGGTCATCAAGAAAGCTAGACTGCAGATCAAGCAACAGTAGCGAGTCACTCTTTGAACGAAAGACTTCAAAGCGTGCCATCAAAATTGACGGAATCGGCCTAGCGGCAGACCATGCTTCTCCACGTATTCGTTCTCGATGCGGATAGCCTCGGCATTCTCGATCTTCCAGAGCCGCTCCTTTTCCGCCTTCACTGCGCGTGCAATCCCATCTTCCGCGGCCTCGCTTAGATCAACCTTCAACGCCTGCGCTTCGGAAAGAAGCGCGCCATTGAGTGGTAGGCGGGCCAAGGTACGACTAGCGGCCATGCAATTCTCCTCTGCGGTCTCTCCCAATAATAAGGGGGCTCATGCACAGCGACAAGCGGAATGACCCATAGCAATTGTAAGCGTGCCAGGGACAGCCCTGTCATCAAGCGGTCTCGGGGACTCCGTGGGAAGACTAAGCCATCGTCGCCCGGCGCTCGGCCATGACTGCGCGGTAGTTCGAGAACAATATGATGCCGCCGCCGAGGAAGACCCAGAGATCAATGGCTTCGGCATAGGCGTAGTAGCCGACGACGGCGGCCATGGGCACGCGCAGGAAATCGATCGGCATGACGACGGAGGCGTCGAGGCGCTTCAGGGCCTGGGCCTGGCAGTAGTGGGCGGCGAGCGCACCGATGCCGGCAACCAGCATCCACGGGATGTCGGTGAAGCTGACGGGGCGCCAATCGGTGAGCGAGACGAGGAAGCCGAGCGGCAGCTGGATGAGGATCATCCAGACGACGATGGCGCCGGGCGAGACTTCGCGGGTCAGCTGCTTCACGAGGATCAGCGACAGGCCGTAGCCGGCGGCGGCGATCAGCACCAGCCCGGCGGCAGGATCGACCATGCCGAGGCCGGGGCGGACGATGACGAGGACGCCGATGAAGCCGCCGATGGTGGCTAGGATGCGCGGCGTCGTCAGCCTTTCCTTCAGGAACAGGAAAGCGAAGAAGGCGACCCAGATCGGCATGGTGAATTCGAGCGCGAAGACCGAGGCGAGCGGCAGCAGCACGATACCGATCGTCCAGAGATATTGGGCGAAGAAGTGCACCACATTGCGCAGGACGTGCAGCCGGACCATCTTCAGCCCGCGTAATTCCGGCAGCAGCGCTCGCCCGAGCGCGAGGATGACGAAGAGGCCGACGAGGGCGCGGAAGAAGAGCACCTGCTGGATGGAGAGGGTCGCCGCCAGTTCGCGGGAGCCAACCGACATGCCGATGAAGGAGGCCATGCTGAGCCCCATCCAGACGAGCCCCTGCGCAAAGTCGGTGGAGCGCGTGCCTTGCGCCGGGGTGAGGTTGGTAGACATGCTGTTCCTTCTTACTCTCATGGAACCGCGGGCCTTCCCGGCCCGCGTCACGCCAGGCTGGCGCGGCTCAAGCGGCCGACGGGCCCGGGTCGTCAAAACCGTCCGACATGACTGGGACGGGGCGGCGCACGTCCTTCATGCCGCCGGACACCACGCGAAGCAACGGCTTGTGCTGCGTGGAAGCGGGCTCGCTCTTTGAAGCCATGCGCTCTCGCCGTGCCGCCTCGGGCTGATATTCCACCTTCTCGAGTACGATCCGCTCCTCGCGTCCGTCGGTATTGTCCACAACTGCCTCCTGACCTTCGGAAAGCCCGAGCAAGGCCAAGCCTCTCGGCGTGGTGATCGGCAGGAACATGCCGACCGGCGCCTCGACCTGGCCGGTCGAGAGAACCCGAGTGTCGGTCGCACCGCCATCGACTCGGAAGGTGACGCGGCTGTTGACGCTCGCCACCCCTTCCGGCAGGTCCTGGCGGAAGACGACGATCGCAGCATAGAGCTTGCGGCGGATATGCGGGACGAGCAGGTCCGGCCGGACCCGCGGGTTGTCGGACATGGCTTCCAGTATGGTGAAATCCTTCGTGGTGAGGATGATGTTGTCCTTGGACATATCGCAGTTCTCCTTTGCTCCGGGGGGGAGCGCGCACATTTGAACATGAACGGGAGATCCCCTGCCCGCGCGAAACGCGGTGCAGGGGCAACTATCCTGCGATGAGGCAGCCTCCGTAGAGCGAGAGGCGGCAAGGCGGCAGAACGCGGATCATGATGCCGGCCGCAGCTCCGCTGGGGCGGTAGAGGCCGCCTGGCTTTCCGCCGGCACCTGCACGGTCTCTACGGTGAGGCGATGGACGCGGCCGTCTCGCGCCGTCCAGTCGATCGAGTGGCCGGCGGACAGCCCGATCAGGGCCGCACCTATGGGGGTGAGGATAGAGATCTTGCCGGCCGCGATATCGGCTTCGCCCGGAAAGACGAGCGTGACGGTGCGGTCCTCGCCGAGGTCGCTGGTGAAGCGCAAGGTCGAGCCCATGCGCACGACATCCGTATCGATCTTGCCGTCCTGCACGACCCGTGCGCGGTCCAGTTCGGCCAGAAGTTCTTCGGATACGTCGGGATTGCGATCGGCATGCGCCTCGGCGAGACGCGACAGCCGCTCGTGATCCGACTGGGTGACGATGATGGCCGGCTTGCGGCGTGTGTTCTTGTTGGGAGCCATTGCTGGATCCTCGCTGACTTGTACGCAGGCGAGATTGCGCTGCGGTGACTGTTGATGTGGAAAACTGACTGTCGCCCCCAAGGGCAGGCTTCGACCGGATTTCGCGGAAAAGCTGCCTATGCGCCCCACGGCCGGGGCGCGACGCGACCGAGCCGGGGGTCAGGTGCCTGCGATGAGGCACACCCGCTTGAGACGGTTATGGAGGCGGTCAGTCAACATGGCTCGAACATGGGCCCTGCGGGCATGGAAGTCAAGCAAAGGCCACTTTGCGCGGGCGGCCGCCGAGGATCGATCAGCTTCGGCGCAGGGCCGGATCGTCGAGTGCGGGATTGTAGAAAAGCGACAGCGTCAGGCTCCTGGCAATGCGCTCGGCGGTCGCCATGAACCAGGCCTTGGCTTCCTCGCTAGGCGCAATGTCATCGAGGGTGTCAGCAAACAACGACAGCCATTGCGGAAAGAGGTCCGGCGTCATGTTCGCAACGCCCATATGGGCCTGGACAGGCTTGCCGCCATAGGCACCGGTGCGGAAGGCGACGGAGGACCAGAAGGCCTTCATCTTCTCCATGTGCTGCGGCCAGCGGCCTGCAAGGCGCGCATCGAAGACCGGGCCGAGCTCGGGATGGGCAAGCACGCGGCCGTAGAAGGTATCGACGAGCTTCGCGATGAAGGCTTCGTCGACGCCGATCGCCTTCATCTCAGCGGCGGCACGCTCGCGGATGGCGGCGGAGTGGGCCGCCCTGGCATTGAGATCGGGATGCATGACTACGGGTCCTGTCTATAGCACTCTACATAGGCGATGCTGTGGCAATTGCGAAGGTGGGCGCCACGGTTGCGACGAGATGCCCCGGCGGGATTGCCCCTCGCCGATGGCGCCGGATGTCGGAATGCGTCCTCGCCGGCCGTCTTCAGGGAAACCACAGGAGGCAGGGATGAGCATCACCATCACGGCATTCGAAAACTCACCCGATCGCGGGCAGGGTCATGCCCGCGACATGCGGGTGCGCTGGGCGCTCGAAGAGGTTGGTTTACCATACGAGGTTCGCCTGCTGTCGTTTCAGGCGATGAAGGAGCCGGCGCATCTGGCGCTCCAGCCATTCGGGCAAATCCCGACCTATGAAGAGCCCGGGCTTGCCCTGTTCGAAACCGGAGCGATCGTGCTGCATATCGCCGAGCACCATCCGGGGCTCTTGCCGGAGGATCCGGAGGCCCGTGCACGGGCGATCAGCTGGATGTTTGCGGCGCTCAGCACCATGGAGCCGGTGATCGTCGAGCGCGAGATGGCGGGGTACCTGGAGGGCGACCGGAACTGGTACCAGGAGCGCCTCGGCATGGTGGAAGACCGCATCCGCCGGCGCCTTGGCCAGCTTTCCGCCCGGCTGAGTGATGCCGACTGGCTGGACGGCGCGTTCAGCGCGGCGGATATCCTGATGGTGACCGTGCTGCGGCGGCTGGAGGGCGCGGGGCTTCTGGAGGAATATCCGAACCTCGCGGCCTATGTGGCGCGCGGTCAGGCGCGTCCCGCCTACCGGCGCGCTTTTGAGGCACAACGGGCGGTGTTTATGGCTGGAGCGAACAACGGAAGATGAGGCCGTTCGGTGGTGTCAGCCCTTCACCGGAAATTCCGCCAGCCGTGCGGCGTAGCGCGCCATGGTGTCGACCTCGAAGTTGACGAAATCGCGGGGCTTGCGATCGCCCCAAGTGGTGACGGCGAGCGTGTGGCGGATGAGGAGTACATCGAAATCGACGCCGTCGACGGCGTTGACGGTGAGCGAGGTGCCGTCCAGCGCAACCGAACCCTTCGGCGCGACGAAACGGGCGAGTGCCTCGGGAGCCCGCAGGCGGATGCGCACCGCCTCGCCTTCCGGCTCACCCGAGAGGATCTCGGCCTTGCCGTCGACATGGCCGGAGACGATGTGGCCACCGAGTTCATCGCCGATCTTCAGCGCCCGTTCCAGGTTGACGCGCGTGCCCTCGCTCCAGCCAGCGATGGTCGTGAGCCTGAGCGCCTCCTCCCAGGCCTCGACTTCGAACCAGCGGGCATTCTCCCCCTCGCCCGGCAGCGCCGTCACGGTAAGGCAGACGCCGGAATGGGCGATGGAGGCGCCGATCTCGATGGTCCTCGGGTCATAGGCGGTGGCAATCCTCAGCCGTACGCCCTTATCCATCGGCGTGACGCTGGAAACCGTGCCGACATCGGTGACGATACCCGTGAACATCAGGAAAACCTTTCGTATTCGAAGAGCCGATCAGGGCCGAAGGCATATTCGCGCTGGAGGCGGAAGCCGTCCCGCATATCGGAGCGCGTGAGCGGCGATGCAAGGCCACCCTCGCCCACAGTGGCGGCGCCTTCGAAGAGTAGGACGCGGTCGACGAGGCCGGCTGCAAGAAAGCCCTGGACGACACGGGCGCCACCCTCGACCAGCAGCGAGGAGATGCCGCGGGCAGCGAGCCCCGAGAGGAAGGTGCCGAGTGTCTCGGCTTCAAGCAGCCCGACGCCGGCATCGGCGAGCGCGGCGCGGCGCGCGTTCAGCTCAGATGACGCCGCGGGACCAGCAATGGACGCCACGAGCACCGGCACGTTGTTAGCCGATCGCACGAGCTTCGAGATCGGCGGCAGTTCCAGCCGGCGATCCAGCACGATGCGGAGCGGCGAGCGGGCTTCCAGACCGGGCGTTCGGCAGGTGAGTTCGGGATCGTCGGCGAGCGCTGTGCCGATGCCGACGAGGATGGCGTCCATCTCGGCACGCAGCACATGCACCTGGGCGCGGGCGGCGAGACCGGTGATGGCGATTTGGCCCTCGCCTCTCCTGCCGATCATGCCGTCCGCCGAAACCGCAAGCTTCAGAGTCACTTGCGGCCGGCCCCTCGTCTGGCGCATGAGATAGGCGGCGAGGGTCCTGCGTCCCTCCTCCTCCAGGACGCCGCTTTCCGCCGTGATGCCGGCATCGCGCAGGATGGCAAGGCCGCGCCCGGAAACGCGGGGATCGGGATCGGTCAGCGAGACGACGACGCGGGCAACGCCGGCGGCGGTGATGGCATCGGCACAGGGCGGGGTCTTGCCGTGGTGCGAGCAGGGCTCGAGCGTGACGTAGAGGGTCGCCCCCCTTGCCTTCTCGCCGGCTTCGGAAAGCGCCTGCGTTTCCGCATGGGGCCGGCCGCCAGGTGCGGTCACGGCGCGGCCGACGATCGCGCCATCCTTCACGACAAGTGCGGCAACAGAGGGATTGGTGGCGGTCAGCCCGGTGTGCCAGCGCGACAGCCGCATGGCAGCCGCCATGTATCGCCGGTCCTGTGGCGTCACGCTCATGGGATCAGGGCTCGAGCCCGGGATCGCGGGCGATCTTGGCGTTGATCTCCTCGATCACCTTCTCGAAGTCCTCCGCATGGGAGAAATCCCGGTAAACCGAGGCGTAGCGGACGAAGGCGACGTCATCGAGGCTCTTCAATGCCTCCAGCACCTGCAGGCCGATCTGTTCGGATGAGATCTCCGTCTCCCCCGAGCTTTCCAGCCGACGGACGATACCGGAGACGGCCCGCTCGATCCGATCGCCGTCGACCGGCCGCTTGCGCAGCGCGATCTGGAAGGAGCGCACCAGCTTGTCGCGGTCGAAGGGCACCTTGCGACCGGTTTTCTTCAAGACCATCAGCTCGCGCAGTTGCACCCGCTCGAAGGTGGTGAAGCGTCCGCCGCAATCGGGGCAGATGCGCCGCCGGCGGATGGAGGTATTATCCTCCGCCGGGCGCGAATCCTTGACCTGAGTGTCTTCAGAACCGCAATAGGGGCAGCGCATTCCCGCTCCTTCAGCTTCACATATAGGGGTACATCGGGAAGCGGTCGGTCAGCGCCACGACCTTCTCGCGTACCGCCGCCTCGACCGCGGCATTGCCCTCGTCGGAATTGGCCGCCTTCAGGCCGTCGAGGACTTCGACGATCAGGTTGCCGATCTCGGTGAACTCACCCTCCTTGAAGCCGCGCGTCGTACCCGCCGGGGTACCCAGACGGATGCCGGAAGTGACGAAGGGCTTTTCCGGATCGAAAGGAATGCCGTTCTTGTTGCAGGTGATGTAGCCGCGCCCAAGTGCCGCCTCCGCGCGCTTGCCGGTGGCGTTCTTCTTGCGCAGGTCGACCAGCATCAGGTGGTTCTCGGTACCGCCGGAGACGATGTCGAGTCCGCCCTTGACCAGGGTCTCGGAGAGCACCTTGGCGTTCCTGACGATCTGCGCGGCGTAATCCTTGAATTCCGGCTTCAGCGCCTCGCCGAAGGCGACGGCCTTGGCGGCGATGACATGCATGAGCGGGCCGCCCTGCAGGCCCGGGAAGACGGCGGAGTTGAACTTCTTCGCCAGATCCTCGTCATTCGTCAGGATCATGCCGCCACGCGGGCCGCGCAGGGACTTATGGGTCGTGGTGGTGGCGACATGGCAATGCGGGAACGGCGAGGGATGTACGCCGCCCGCGACCAGGCCGGCGATATGGGCCATGTCGACCATGAGGTAGGCGCCGACAGAATCGGCGATCTCGCGGAAACGCTTCCAGTCCCAGACGCGCGAATAGGCGGTGCCACCGGCAATGATAAGCTTCGGCTTGTGCTCCTCGGCCTTGCGCGCGACTTCATCCATGTCGAGCTGGTGATCGTCCTCGCGCACGCCATAGGAAACGACGTTGAACCATTTGCCGGACATGTTGACCGGCGAGCCATGGGTCAGATGACCACCCGAGTTCAGGTCGAGGCCCATGAAGGTGTCGCCCGGCTGCAGGAGCGCCAGGAACACGGCCTGGTTCATCTGCGAACCGGAATTCGGCTGGACGTTGGCGAAGTTGACGCCGAAGAGCTTCTTGGCCCGCTCGATCGCCAGTTCCTCGGCGATGTCCACGAACTGGCAGCCGCCGTAATAGCGCTTGCCGGGATAGCCCTCGGCATACTTGTTGGTCATGATCGAGCCCTGGGCTTCGAGCACGGCACGGGAGACGATGTTCTCGGAGGCGATCAGCTCGATCTCGTGGCGCTGGCGACCAAGCTCCTTCTCGATCGCGCCAAAGATCTCCGGATCGGATTCGGCAAGCGGGCGGGAGAAGAAGGCGTCGGTATTCGACATTGGCAGGGCTCCTCAAGGGGTCGGGATGCTTGTGCCCCCGCGTCTTAACGGGTGGCCCGGAATTCGGCAATACGGCGCACGTGATTTGAAGTGTTACGCCCCTGGACCCCAAGACGCGAAAAGCCGCGGCATGCCGCCGCGGCTTCGAATGTCTCGGGATGCGCAGCTTACTGCGGCAGGAAGTCTTCTTCGCTGATCGGCCCAGCGGATTGCTCGACGCCGGTCGTCGTCTGCAGCGCAAGCTCAGTTGCACCGTCCATCTGATAGATGTCGTCGCGGAACTGGACAATGCCGTCGGCGGCAGACCAGGCGCTGATATAGACGATGTAGATCGGCACTTCCTCGGTCAGCTTGATCGGGGTGCTGACGCGGCTGGCGATAACCCGCTCCATGTTCTGCCGGTCCCAGCCGGGGGTTTCCCGGAGCAGCCATGTCGTCAGGTCACGGACGTTCTGCGCACGAATGCAGCCTGAGGACTCGAACCGCATCAGCTTGTTGAACAGGCCCTGCTGCGGCGTGTCGTGCATGTACTCGTTGTTCGGATTGTGGAAGTTGATCTTGGTCGAGGCCATGGCGTTGATCTTGCCGGGGTCCTGACGGAACATCAGGTTTGGCGCCTTCTCCGCATGCCAATCCACAGTCTCCGGCGCCACCTCGTTGCCGTTGCCGTCGAAGAGGCGGATGTTGTTGCGCGTCAGGTAGGTGGGGTCCTTGCGCATCAGCGGCACGATGTCCTTCTCGACGATGGAGCGCGGTGCCGTCCAGTACGGATTGAGGATGACTTCGTAGATCTTCGAGTTGATGACATGGGTCGGACGGTCGATCTTGCCGACAACGGCCGTATTGCGGAGCGCGACGCGACCATTCTCCACCGCTTCGATGTAGGCGGCGGGGATGTTGACCATGACATAGCGACGACCGAGATCCGCAGAGGACATGGACTGCAAGCGCACGAGGTTGGTTTCGAGCTGGTGCAGGCGTGTCGCGGCGGGGACATTCATCGCCTTGACGGTGAACTCGCCCATGACCCCGTCGGCCGGAAGGCCATGGCGGGCCTGGAAGCGCTTCACCGCACCGTCGACATAGGAATCGAATGCTGCCGACATGCCGGCGGATTGCGGCAAGTCGCCCGAGATCATCAAGCGCTGGCGAACCTGCTGCACGGACGGATCGACCACGCCGAGACGCAGCGTCTGCGCCGGATTGATCTCCGGCCAGCCACCGTTGGAAACGATCATCTGGTAGTTCATGATCGCCTGCTGGATGTTCACCGGCGCATGGGAACCGAGAACCGGATTGTGCGTGGCGACGGCAGCCACCGTGCGCGAGCTGCCCTTGGCGTCGAACTGGTCGTCCCAGGTCCCGCGGCGCGGCGCCGCGATCAGGTTGTCGATCGCCGTCTGGGCGAGTGCCGGCGCGGCAAGCGCCGCTGCGCCGAACGTTGCAGCCGAGCGCAGGAGCATCCGGCGAGAAACCTGTTCCGATCCGATCTTCTTCGACATCATCCTACCCATCTCATCCCGCAGCTGCCGTTCAGACCTAGCGGTACATGGTTAACAAAGGCGCAAATTGCGCAGCCGGCGACGACCCCAATGGGTGATTCCAGTCCCAGCGACCCGATAGCGCGGATCACACGGCAATATGGCCAATTCGTGTCTCGGCGAAGGCCACCGGGCGATGACAGCGATGACAAGGTCGTGACGGGCGATGGGGGCAGAGCGCTGTGGTTTTCCGGCAACGCAAAAACCGGCCGCGCAGGGACGCGTCCGGTTTTGATGGCGACTGGAGGAGTGTCGCGGATCAGAGGCGGTAGGCGATGGTATCGTTCCAGAAGCGGTCGAGGCGCTGCAGGAGCTTGTTCATCTGGGCGAACTCGCCCTCGCCGATGCCGCCGACCTTCTCGATCGAGCCAATATGGCGCTCGTAGAGCTTGGCGACGGTTTCGGCGATCTCCTGGCCTTCCTCGGTCAGGCTGATGCGAACCGACCGGCGGTCGATGCGGGAGCGCTGGTGGTTGATGAAGCCGAGGTCGACCAGCTTCTTGACGTTGTAGGAGACGTTCGAGCCGAGGTAGTAGCCCCGCGAGCGAAGCTCACCGGCCGAGAGTTCCGAATTGCCGATGTTGAAAAGCAGCAGCGCCTGGACTGCGTTGATGTCGTCACGGCCCTGGCGGTCGAACTCGTCCTTGATGACGTCGAGAAGGCGGCGGTGGAGACGCTCGACCAGGTGAAGGGATTCCAGGTAGAGCGAGCGGATTGCATCTTCGCGGGTTTCGGCAGCGACGGCTGCCTGCGGCTTCAGCTTCGTGTTCATGTTGTCTGCCTCACTGTTTTGCTTGGCGGTGTTTGTTGTCTTCCCGCCTTGTGAGTGAGACTATCGAATGCCCATAAAATTCGACTTAAAACACATACTTAACAACCGCTTACCCGGCATTCGTCGATTGCGGCCGAGACAAGGCAGCATCCGTCGCGACGCAGATCGCTCCATAAGAATCAAAAGGTTAGGTCCGAAGTTCATTAAAATCGGAAGCTTGAAAGCTTTCGAACGAGGGTTAAGGGGGGGTTACCTGATCCGCCCTGCGCCGGTCTTCCAGCCAGAAAGCGATGCGGAAGAGCAGATAGAGAAGCGCGACGACCGCGTGGAAAAGCAGGACGAAGACGTTCGCGCCGAAGATATCCGCCCACAGATTGTACATCAGAAACTGGATGATCGCCGCGAGCGCGTAGAGGACCGGGCCCCAGGAGACGGCAAGCCAGAGACCGAGGGAGGCTACCGGAAACAACACTGCGAGGCTTGGCGCGGCCACCTGCCACGGAAGGGACAGCAGGTCGAATCGTCCGCCACCGTCGAGCGTGTATCCCACCAGCATCGCCCAATACTGCAGGCCGAACCAGAAGCAGGTCATGGCGACGATACGGAGAAACAGGACGAACAGGATCTGCGTCAGCGTCCGCTTCGGCACTGTGGGTGAATCAGGTTCCATGGCGCCACATTACCCGGCGCGCGTTGCAGCCGCCAGCCGCAAGAAGCCAGACGCAAGCGGGGCGCGTCGATCTGGCCATTCGCAATCATCCTCCGGGATGGTAAGTGGCATGACATCACGAAAAGACAGCGAGGCATGTCCATGACCGACAAGACGCATCTGGTGGACGAGATCACCGGCCACCGTCGCATGCGGCGAAACCGCAAGGCGGACTGGACGCGACGCATGGTGCAGGAGAACCGGCTGACCGTCGAGGATCTGATCTGGCCGATCTTCCTCGTGCCGGGGACC
Source organism: Pseudorhizobium flavum (assembly GCF_902502825.2). The sequence continues at coordinate 1,349,338 of NZ_LR723670.1, read as the reverse complement.
GGCATCATTGATCCCATCGCCGCCATGCCGGGCGTCAACCGGATGAGCGTCGACAAGGCGGTGGAGGCGGTGAAGGAGGCGGCCGACCTCGGCATCCCCGCGATCGCGACCTTCCCCGACATCGAAATGGAGTTGCGCGACGAGACCGGCTCGCAGAGCGTCGCCGCGGACAACCTCATCAACCGGGCAACGGCGGCGATCAAGAAGGCGGTCCCGAACATCGGCATCATCACCGACGTGGCGCTCGATCCGTTCACGAGCCACGGCCATGACGGCATCCTGCGCGACGGTGTCATCGTCAACGACGAGACGGTCGACCAGATCGTGCGTGCGGCGGTGATGCAGGCCAATGCGGGCGCCGACATCATCGCGCCGTCGGACATGATGGACGGCCGGATCGGCGCCATCCGCCGGGGGCTTGATACCGCCGGCCACCAGGATGTCGGCATCATGTCCTATGCCACGAAGTTCGCCTCGGGCTTCTACGGTCCCTATCGCGAGGCGATCAATACCGGTGGTCTGCTGAAGGGCGACAAGAACAGCTATTACATCAGCCCGGCGAACGGTACCGAGGCGTTGCGGGATGCCGCACTCGATGTCGAGGAAGGCGCCGACATGCTGATGGTGAAGCCGGGGCTCGCCTATCTCGACATCTGCTGGCGCATCAAGGAAGCGTTCGGACTTCCCACCTTCGCCTACCAGGTCTCGGGGGAATACACGCAGATCAAGGCGGCGGCGATGAACGGCTGGATCGACGGCGACCGGATCATGATGGAGACCCTGCTCTGCTTCAAGCGCGCCGGCTGCGACGGCATTATCAGCTATTTCTCGCTGGAAGTGGCGCGGAAGCTCGCAAAGGGGTGACGGAGGAGCTGCGCTTGCACCAGCGGCGGAGACCTCCCATATGCTTTATCACCTAACCGGAGACAAAGCCGATGAGCCTCGACCCGACCCCGACCTACACCGCGCCGGACGACTGGCGCGCCTATAGCGGCGTGCTGTCACGGCGGGCCTTCGCCTTCGTGATCGACTACGCCATCGTGCTGCTGCTGTGCATTCCAGCCGCGGTGATCGTCTTCTTCCTTGGCATCATCACGCTCGGCCTTGGCTTCTTTCTCTATCCGGCGCTCTTCGTCATCGTCGCGCTTCTCTATTTCGGCATGACGCTCGGCGGCCCCAACCAGGCAACGCCCGGCATGCGGGCCATGGGTGTAGCCATGATGCGGCTCGACGGCCGTCGGATGGATTTTCTGACCGCCATGGTCCACACGGTGCTGTTCTGGATCATCAATTCGGTGCTGACGCCGCTCATCCTGCTTGCGGGCCTATTCACCGAGCGGTCGCGGCTCGTCCATGACATGCTGCTGGGCACCGTCATCGTCCGTACCGACTGACCGGGTCCATCAACACCTTATCGCACGGCGCCCGGAGCAACCACTTCAGGCGCTGTTGACGTTTTCCCAATCTGCGCCATGGTATGGCTGTTACGGCATCATCTGGAAGCCAGGACGGAACCAATCGCGCCGCGATGAATACTCAGACCACGCCTTCCCCGCAGTTCTACCTGACAGCCCCGGCGACCTGTCCCTACCTTCCGGGTCAGATGGAGCGCAAGGTGTTCACCCACCTGGTCGGGCCGCGGGCGGCGGAGATGAACGACCTCCTGACCCAGGGCGGCTTCCGGCGATCCCAGAACATCGCCTATCGCCCCGCCTGCGAGACCTGCCGGGCCTGTATTTCCGTTCGCATCCTCGCCGACGAATTCCAGCCCGGGCGGACGATGCGGCGCGTGCTCGCCGCCAATGCCGACGTGGTGTCGACGCTCCTGCCGGCGCAACCGTCGACCGAGCAGTTTTCGCTCTTCCGGCGATACCTCGACGACCGCCACCAGAGGGGCGGCATGTCGGACATGTCGGCGCTCGACTATGCGATCATGGTCGAGGACACGCATGTCAACACACGCATCATTGAGTACCGCAAGCGTGAGCCGGGAGCGGGTATCGGCGAGCGGAAGGGTGAACTGCTGGCAGTCGCGTTGACAGACACGATGAGCGACGGCCTGTCCATGGTCTATTCCTTCTTCAACACACGTCTTGCCAAGCGCTCGCTCGGCACCTTCATGATCCTCGATCACATCAGCCGCACGCAGGCGCTCGGCCTGCCGCATGTCTATCTCGGCTACTGGGTGAAGGGATCGAGCAAGATGGGCTACAAGACGCGCTTCCAGCCGCAGGAACACCTGACGCCGCGCGGCTGGGAACGCTTCGACCCCGCCACCGACATCTGAAGACCCATCCCATGAATGATCACCAGAAGGGCCTTGCCCTGACCACCCTCGGCGGGCTTGCGCTCTCCTTTGACGTCCCGCTCGTCAAGCTCGGACAGGGCGAGGTGTGGTCGGTCATCGCGCTGCGCAGCGTGATGACGTTTGCAGCGGGCATGACGATTTGGCTCCTGCTGCGCTTCTTCGCGAAGAAGCCCCCGGTGCTAGTGCCCGGCAAGGCGGGCGTGCTTGCCGGCCTGTGCTACGGGATTTCGACAATGACCTTCCTTGGCGCCGTCTTCAACACCGCCACGGCCAATGTCGTCTTCATCGTCGCCTTCACCCCTATGTTCGCTGCCCTGTTCGGCTGGCTGGCGCTGAAGGAGGTGCCTTCATTCTCCACGATCGTGACCATGAGCGTGATGGTTGCGGGTGTGGCTCTGATCGTCGCGGGTGGGCTGGAGGCTGGCGGGTTGTTCGGTGACGGGCTTGCGCTTTCGACGTCGGCCTTGCTCGCCGGCGCCATCACGATCGGCCGCAAGAGCGGGCGCGACATGGGTTTCGTCCCGCTGGTGGCGACGGTTATCCCGGCATTGGTCGGGCTCGTCTTCGTGGCGCAGCAGGGTTTCGCCGTCGCTGCGCCGGTCTGGGTGATCTTCGACGGCGCCGTGATGATCCCCCTCGCCTTCTGGTGCCTCGCGACCGGCCCGCGTTATCTCAGCGGCCCCGAGGTCGGCATGTTCTACCTGCTGGAGACTATCCTCGCACCGGTCTGGGTGTGGATCGTATTCTCCGAAGTTCCGGCAGCGCAAGCGCTTGTCGGAGGTGCTATCCTCGTGCTGGCGCTGGTAGCGCATTCGGTGTGGCAGATGCGGCTGATGCGCCTAGGAAAAGAGGCCGGCTTGCTCGCTTGATTGCCAGCACATCAACCCTCATGTTATAACCTCGTTACAACACAAGGGCTCAACCATGAACGCCACAATTCGTAAGATCGGCAATTCCGAGGGCATCATCATCCCCAAGGACGTGCTGGATCGTCTCGGACTGAAGGCGGGGGATACCGTCGAAATTCGGGAAGAAGGGGGCAGCATTTCCCTGGTACCGGAGCAACCCGACCTTGCCGAGCAACTGAAGGCTGCCCGTGTGGGCATGCAAAAATATAAGGTTGCCCTCCGAGAACTGGCGAAGTGACAACTGTGAAATGGCTATCGCGGCCAGCAATCGAGATCATCCATTGCGAGCAGTTGGCGGAACATGGGGGACTGCCGGGCATCCGAGATGAAAACGCGCTTGAGGCGGCATTGGCACGCCCTCTCCACAAGAACAACTACGGCGAAGAGGATCTCTTTTGCTTGGCCGCAGCTTACTTATGCGGTTTTGCGCGCGGTCACGCGTTCGCAGACGGCAATAAGCGGACCGCCTACCTTGCTGCCTTCACCTTCCTGCTCATCAACGGATACCTGATCGAAGCGACGCAGGCGGAAATCGTCGCCTTCGTCCTCGCCGTCGCTGCAGGTGAGATCGACGAGGAAGGTGCGACGGGCTTTCTGCGCGATCACACCGTCCGCTACCCCTGATTATCCCGCGAACTTGCCGCTGCGCGGGAAGCCCTTTGGCACCAGCCGGCCGGCAGAGGCGCGGTCGCCCAGCCATTCCACCAGTTCGTCCTTCGTCTTCGTGAAGACGCGGCCGGCCGAATCCTCCCAGGTAAGGCCTTGGTCCATGGCAAAGCACTTCACGTCAGAAATGCCGCCGTCCTTGTAGCGCTGCAGGCGCACGCCCTTGCCGCGGGTCATTTCCGGCAGTTGCAAGAGCGGGAAGACAAGCATCTTGCGGTTCTCCCCGACCGCCGCGACGTGATCGCCGGACACCGGCACGACGAGCTTTGCCTCGTCCGGCATACCAACATTCATGATCTGCTTGCCCTTGCGGGTATTGGCGACCATTTCGCTTTCTGCCACCACGAAGCCGTTGCCGGCAGTCGAGGCAAGGATCAGCTTGCGCGACGGGTCGTGGACGAAGGCAGCCAGGATGTCCTGGTCGTTCTCCATGTCCACCATGATGCGGACCGGCTCGCCATGGCCGCGGCCGCCCGGCAGCTTGTCGGCTCCGAGCGTGTAGGCCTTGCCTCCGGTGGTGACGAGCAGCAGTTTGTCCGTAGTTTGGGCCGGGAAGGCGAGCTTCAGCGCATCACCTTCCTTGAAGGTGAGCGACGAGGTGTCGCCGATATGGCCCTTCAGCGCACGGATCCAGCCCTTCTGCGAGAGGACGACCGTCACCGGCTCCTTCTCAATCATCGCCTGCTGGATGGCGTCAACGTCCGCTTCCGGAGCTTCGGCGAACTGCGTGCGCCGGCGGCCAAGCTCGGTTGCCTTGGCGAACTTCTTCTTGACGTCCTGGATCTCGACTTCCACCACCCGCCACAGCTTGTCATCGGAGGCGAGCAGCGCCTCGATGTCGGCCTTCTCCTGGGTGAGTTCATCGAACTCCTTGCGGATCTCGAACTCCTCCAACTTGCGCAGGTTGCGCAGGCGCATGTTGAGGATGGCTTCGGCCTGGATGTCCGTGAGATCCCATTTGGCAATCATCACCGGCTTCGGCTCGTCTTCCTCGCGGATGATGCGGATCACCTCGTCGAGGTTGAGATAGGCGATCAGCAGGCCGCCGAGGATTTCCAGCCGCCGGTCGATCGCGGCAAGCCGGAATTTCGAGCGCCGGATGAGGACGGTCTTGCGGTGGTCCAGCCATTCCAGCAGGATCTCGTTCAACGCCATGACCTTGGGCACCTTGCCCATGGACAGGACGTTCATGTTGAGCGGGAAGCGGTTTTCCAGATCCGTCAGTCGGAAGAGCGATTCCATCAGCAGCGTGGCGTCCACCGTACGGCTCTTCGGCACGAGCACGATGCGGACATCCTCGGCGGATTCGTCCCGGACATCCTCAAGCAGCGGCAGCTTGCGGGCGATGAGGAGCTCAGCGATCTTCTCGATCAGCCGCGACTTCTGCACCTGATAGGGGATTTCGGTGACGACGATCTGGTAGCCGCCGCGACCAAGGTCCTCCGTCTCCCACTTCGCCCGCACGCGAAAGCCGCCGCGACCGGTCTTGTAGGACTCGATGATGGACTCGCGGCTATCGATAATGATGCCGCCGGTCGGCATGTCCGGGCCGGGAACGAATTCAACGAGCTTCTCGACGGTCGCATCCCGATGCTTGATCAAGTGGAGTGCTGCGTCGCAGAGTTCATGGGCGTTGTGGGGCGGGATGGACGTCGCCATGCCGACCGCGATGCCGGAGGCGCCGTTGGCAAGCAGGTTCGGGAAGGCCGCCGGCAGGACGACGGGTTCCTCGTCCTCCTCGTTGTAGGTCGGGCGGAAGTCGACGGCATCCTGGTCGATCCCCTCGAGGAGGAGAGCTGCCACCTCGGTCATGCGCGCCTCGGTGTACCGATAGGCGGCCGCACTGTCGCCGTCGATATTGCCGAAGTTGCCCTGCCCGTCGACGACGGGATAGCGCTGCGAGAAATCCTGCGCGAGGCGCACCAGTGCGTCATAGACCGACTGGTCGCCATGCGGGTGGAATTTACCGATGACGTCGCCGACGATGCGGGCGCATTTCTTGAAAGCCGAATTGGGACGGATGCCCATTTCGCTCATTGCATGGATGATGCGGCGGTGCACCGGCTTCAGGCCGTCACGGACGTCCGGAAGCGCGCGATGCATGATCGTCGACAGTGCATAGGCGAGATAGCGCTCTTCGAGTGCCGCCTTCAGGTCGACCGTAAGAATATGGTCGCCGCCCTCGCCGTCTGACGGCGGTGTAAGATTTTGTCCCATGGGGCCTTGACTAGCGGAAAGCCCGATTCTCGGCAAGAAATACAGGACATGCGCCTGTGGATGACGGCACGGAAACGGCGCTTCCACCACTGTCGGCGGGGAACAAAAACCATGGACGTTTCTTCGCTGCCTCGTATAACAGGCAAAACGGAACGCTACGGGCAGATGCCTACAGGAGGATTGACGATGTCTTATGCAGGCACGATGCGGGCTCTGGCAGCCGGCGGCGCTTTGATGATGATGGCAGGGCCTGCATTTTCGCTTGACGGAACAGACCTGATGGCGAAGCTGAATGCGGCCATGGGCATGCCGGGCGCTCCGCTCGCTGCCCAGACAATCGACGTGCGCGGGTCCACAGTGACCCTGCGCGGCGCCACCTATAAGCCGGTCGAGGCCGACCCCGCCATCACGCTTGGGGACATCACCCTCGAGGGCGTCGAGGAAGACAATGGCGGCTACTTCATAGAGACCGTGGCCTTTCCCGATGTGACCGCGACGGAAGACAAGACCACTGTCACGATCTCAGACATATCGATGAGCGGCGTGACCGTCCCCGCCACGGCCACGGGCGATAGCCTGGACTCCGTCCTTCTCTATGAGGAAGCCTCTACCGGACCGATGAAGGTCACTGTCGACGGAAAGACCGTATTCTCGGTCGCCTCGTCCAGTTCCGCCACCGATTTTGCCGAAGACCAGTCCGCGGTCGGATTTGCGATCGAAGTCGACGGCATTGAAGCCGATCTGTCGACGGTCGAGGATGCCAAGTCCCGTGAGGCTCTCCAGTCGCTCGGGATGACGAAGCTTTCGGGGACCATGAGCCTGTCGGGAAGCTGGCAGGCCGAGGAAGGCGTGGTCGATCTCGAAGAATATGTCTTCGATTTCGCCAATGTCGGTAAGCTCTCGATGGCCCTCAGCTTCTCCGGCTATACCATGGACTTCGTGCGTGCTGCGCAGCAGGCGTCACAGGCCATGGAAGCGAACGCCGGCAAGGAGGCCCAGGATGCCGCGAGCCTTGCGATGCTCGGCCTGATGCAGCGACTGACCTTCAACAGTGCCGAGATCAGCTTCCAGGATGCCGGCATCACCAGCCGCGCGCTCGATTATGCCGGCAAGGAACAGGGCGTCTCGGGTGAGAACATGGCCCAGATGCTGAAGGCGATGACGCCGATGATGCTCGCCCAGTACAATGTGCCGAAGCTGCAGAACATGGTGACGGAAGCGGTCAATACCTATCTCGACAACCCCGGCAACCTCACAATCTCGGCCGAGCCCGAAAACCCGGTCCCCTTCCCGATGATCATGGGCGCTGCCATGGGAGCGCCGAACACGCTTCCGGACGTGCTGGGCGTGACGGTGGAGGCAAACCGGAGACAGTAGTGGCAGAACAGGCCGCCATCAGGGATACGGCGGCGTGGGAGGTCAACCGAGCGGATGGAGGTTACGCCGATGCCCCGGTTTCTTGCCGTCTACACGATGAAGCCCGAGGACCTCGCGTCGTTTCGCAACATGCCGAAGGCCGAGCAGGATGCGATCGATGCCGTGGGCGTAGCGCAATGGAAAGCCTGGGAAGAACGCAATGCCGCGCTCATCGTCGATCGTGGCGGAATGGTTGGCAAGACGACACGCGTGACGAAGGACGGCGTGGCGGCGGCCCGGAATCCGTTCTGCGGCTATCTCGTCGTCGAGGCGGAAACCGCCGAAGCGGCCGCGCAGCTATTCCGCGACCATCCGCATCTGACCGTATTCCCAGGTGACGGCGTCGACATCATGCCTTTCGTGACGTGAGCGACAGGCGACAAATGCTCTGGATCGCGCTGGGGCACTGGAGTTGACCGAACGCGATCTCGCGGCGACACTTGGGCCAACTGTCTGGGAGGAAAGAAGAATGGATGAACCTGGCCGCTGGCGGCAGATGCGGTCCGCACCGAAGGACGGCAGTCGCATTCTTGTGACCATACGCCCGTCCGAACAAGGCCCCGGCGCCGTCGATCTCGTCTACTGGGCCAGGGGAGACCAGCATGGAGGAGAGGCCTGGCGCTCCTCCGATTCCGCGCCCGGCCGGATCATCGAATATGCGGAGCCGGAGCTGAAGTGCTGGATGCCGATGCCTGCAGCTAATGTCGAGGCACTCACCTTGCCCCCCGCATGGGAAGGCAAGGACGAGGCAGAACTTGACGGCTCCGGCATATAGGATCGGCGAGAGACGCAGTCGTCACCGCGATCCGGCGCGACACGTCGTGCCGGCAGTAGTTTAATTGCGGTTATGCTGACCAACGCAGTTCCATTGGGTTTTGCTTGCGCACACGAGGTCCAACGGGTGTTTCGCAGGATAGGGAAAGTGATGGCCGCAGACGCCGAATCGGAAAAAGACACCACTGCACTGACCCTTGCAGAAGACCTTCGCGTCACGCTTGGCAAATTCATCCGGGGCGTCAAGACGAAGGCGAGTACACCGACAACTTCGCAGTCGGAAACGCTATCGCATCTGGACCGGTCGGGGCCGCTGAGTGTTGCGGAACTGGCGGAACGTCGCAACGTCAGGCATCAGAGCATGCGGCTGGTTGCCGGGCAGCTGGAATCGGATGGGCTGATCAGCAAGATGCCCAACCCAGCCGACGGGCGCAGCCAGCTTCTTTCCATTACCGAGAATGGACGTGCCGAACTGCTCCGCTCTCGCCGGGCCCGGACATCGGAGATCGCCGCCCTGATAGAGGAACGCCTTTCGCAGGAGGACAGGCGAACGCTTGAAGCAGCCGTCCGTTTGCTCGATCGGCTACTCTAGCCTGACCCGATCATGGCTTCGACAGCTTCGCGAGGACGTTTGACAGGGTGTTCAAACCCCAATGCTCCGCATATCTGCCGTCCTGGACTCGCACGATGTCGATCACGCTGATGGCGATTTCCCTGCCTGTCGCCGGAACGCCCAGAAGGGTTCCCGTGTGTACCCCACTGATCGTCTTTCGCGTGGTGATCTTGTCGCCTTCGGCGACCTGATCGTGAATCGTCACCGTCAGGTCCGACAGGGCAGGACGAAGGACGGTCTGGAAGGTGTTCCACATGCTTTCGGGGCCATTCGGCATTCCTTCCGGTGCCGCGTGGTTGATGAAGTCCGGCCTCATCAGCGCGCGGAATTCGCCCTCATTGCCATTCTGGATGACTTCGATGTTGAAGCGACGAACCACTTCCTTGTTTTTGGCGGACATCAAGACCCTCGTGCAAGCCGCATAACTATACAGTTATCCTGTACATTATGCCTATCCGGATTTGCAGACGGTTGCAAGTCTTGCCTCCCCTGGCGCCTTCACGCGCCAGTTATGGCGAATTCGCTCAGTGCCCGGCCACCGTCTGCGGCGCGTCGTCCTTGTCGTGCACGCCGAAGCGGTCGATCATGTGGGCGCTCGCTTCATTGAGGCCGCGCAGTTCCACCTCGACCCCGTGGCGGCGGAACTTCAGCACCACGTCATCCACGGCACCGACGGCGGTGATGTCCCAGAGATGCGCCTCGGTCACATCGATTGTCACCCGCTTAAGGGGTTCGGAAAAGTCGAACGCCTTGATGAAGCTCTCGGTGGAGGCGAAGAAGATCTCACCGTCGACGTGATAGGTGCGCTGCGTCCCGTCGGCACTCGCTTTCGAGCGGACATGAAAGAGCCGTGAGACCTTGCCGGCAAAGAAGACACCGGAGAGTAGCACGCCAACCAGCACGCCCTTCGCCAGATCATGGGTTGCCACGACGGTGATGACCGTTGCCAGCATGACAATCGACGACGGCAGCGGGTTACGGCGCAGGTCGATGACGGAGCGCCACGAGAAGGTGCCGATGGAGACCATGATCATCACGGCAACCAGTGCGGCCATCGGGATGATGCGGACGATCTCATCGAGGACGAGGATCAGGAAGAGAAGGAAGGCGCCCGCCACGAAGGTCGACAGGCGCCCGCGCCCGCCGGAGCTGACATTGATGACGGATTGACCGATCATCGCACAGCCGCCCATGCCGCCGATCAGACCGGAGGCGATGTTGCTCACCCCCTGCCCTACGCATTCCTGGCTCTTGTTACTGTTGGTGTCCGTCATGTCGTCGACGATCTTCGCCGTCAGGAGTGACTCCAACAATCCGACAGCCGCGAGAGCAAGCGAATAGGGCAGGATGATCTCCAGCGTCTCCCAGGTGAGCGGCACCTGCGGCAGAGCGAAGATCGGCAGGCTGTCCGGTAGCTCGCCGAGATCGCCGACCGTGCGTATGTCCATGCCGAAATAGAAGGCGACGGCCGTCAGCACCGCAATCGCCACCAGCGGCGACGGGATGGCGCGCGTCACAAGGGGGAAGAGATAGATGATGGCGAGGCCGGCTGAGATCATCACATAGGTCTCGACCGGCACGCCGATCAGTTCCGGCAGCTGCGCCATGAAGATCAGGATCGCGAGCGCGTTGACGAAGCCGGTCATCACCGACCTGGAGACGAAGCGCATGACGCGGCCGAGCCGGGCCGCGCCCGCAAGGATCTGCAGGAGACCCATCAGCAGGGTCGCGGCGAAGAGATATTGCAGGCCGTGGTCGCGGACCAGCGTCACCATCAAGACCGCCGTTGCCGCGGTGGCGGCGGAGATCATGCCGGGCCGTCCGCCCGTAAAGGCGGAGACGCAGGCAATGGCGAAGGACGCAAACAGGCCGACCTTGGGATCGACGCCGGCAATGACCGAGAAGCCGATGGCTTCAGGGATAAGGGCAAGAGCAACGACGATGCCAGAGAGGATGTCGCCGCGGATGTTGGAAAACCATTCGCGTTTGTAGTGTGTGAGACCGTTCATCTGGGATTTTTCGCAAAATGAGCATCGGCCGGAAGCGGGTGTTTTCGGCGGGAGGAAGAGATGATGCTTTGCGTTGTCCGGCGGATCGGCGGCCGGAAGAGCCACCCGGGAATTTCACCCGAGTCCTTGTGATGGAGGGTCTATAGCGGCTAGGTTGCTGCAGTGCAACTTGATCATCGTCAGGCGACGAAGGAAAGCCCGGATCGGCGATCCGGGCTTTCGAAGCTATCAATCCAAAACCTGAATGACGGTGCGGGTCTGCGGGTTTACCAGCACCCGGCGCTCGTTGACGACGGTATAGGCATAGTCATTGTAGCCATCGACGGTGCGCACTTCCACCGCCTCCGGAAGCGGGGCGCCGACGACGATCTCGCCTTCGTAGGCAACCGAAGGGACGCGCTGTTCCATGACATAGGTGCGGACTTCGCCGGGGACGACTACCGTTGCCCCAGTCACGACCGGCGCCTGCTCCTGGACGACAATGGTGCTCTGCGCCAGGGCAGCGCCCGAAACCATGATTAGGGCCGCGGTGGCGGCGATGAGCTGAATGCGCATGTTCTTTCTCCTGTGCTTCTGCTGGCCAGACAATACGGGAGGCAGAGGATGGTTCCCCTTGCGGCAGCGATCGGCTCTTCACCAAAGGTGTACCGGTGAAACAGAAACGGCGGCCCGAGGCCGCCGTTTGTGCAATTCGATGGCTGGGACGCCAGCTCAGTCCTTCTTCGAGGGCACCACGCGCAATGCCAGTTCGCGCAGCTGCGTCGCCGTTGCGGGCGACGGGGCGTTCATCAGGAGATCCTGCGCCTGCTGGTTCATCGGGAAGAGCGTGATCTCGCGCAGGTTCTTCGCGCCAGTCAGCAACATGACGATGCGGTCGACGCCGGCCGCCATGCCGCCATGCGGCGGGGCGCCGTACTGGAATGCGCGGTAGAGGCCGCCGAAGCGCTCCTCGACGTCGGCCTGGCTCAGACCCACCTTCTCGAAAGCCTTGACCATGAGTTCCGGCGACTGGTTACGGATCGAGCCGGAGGCGATCTCGAAGCCGTTGCAGACCATGTCGTACTGGAAGGCCTTGATTGTCAGTGGATCCTGGTTTTCCAGAGCGTCCATGCCACCCTGCGGCATGGAGAATGGGTTGTGGGCGAAGTCGACCTTCTTCTCGTCCTCGTTCCATTCGAAGAACGGGAAGTCGACGATCCAGCACAGTTCGAACCGGTCCCTGTCAATGAGGTTCAGCTCGTCGGCCGCACGGTTGCGGGCCTCGCCCGCGAACTTGTAGAACTTCTCCGGCTCGCCGGCGACGAAGAAGCAGGCATCACCCTCGTCGAGGCCGAGCTGGGTGCGGATCGCCTCGGTGCGCTCCTCGCCGATGTTCTTGGCGAGCGGGCCTGCCCCCTCGAGTACTGCACCTTCCTGACGCCAGAAGATATAGCCGAGGCCGGGCTGGCCCTGGCTCTGCGCCCAGGCGTTCATGCGGTCGCAGAAGGCGCGGCTTCCGCCGGTCCTGGCAGGGATTGCCCAGACCTCGACCTTTGAATTGGCAGCGATCATGTTCGCGAAGACCTTAAAGCCGGAGCCGGCGAAGTGCTCCGTGACGGCTTCCATGACGATCGGGTTGCGCAGGTCCGGCTTGTCGGAGCCGTATTTGCGGATCGCCTCGTCGTAGGGGATGCGCGGGAATTCGCGGGTGACTGGCTTTCCTTCGGCGAATTCCTCGAAGATGCCGCGGATGACGGGCTCCATCGTCGTCCAGACATCCTCCTGCGTGACGAAGCTCATCTCCAGGTCGAGCTGGTAGAATTCGCCCGGGAGGCGGTCGGCGCGCGGGTCTTCGTCGCGGAAGCAGGGGGCGATCTGGAAGTAGCGGTCAAAGCCGGCGACCATCAGCAGCTGCTTGTACTGCTGCGGCGCCTGCGGCAGCGCGAAGAACTTGCCCTCGTGAATGCGGCTCGGGACGAGGAAGTCGCGGGCACCTTCCGGCGAGGATGCGGTCAAGATTGGTGTCGAGTATTCGGTGAAGCCGACATTCGACATCTCGCGGCGCATGGCAGCGATCACCTGGGTGCGCTTGACGATATTCCTGTGCAGCGTCTCGCGGCGGAGGTCCAGGAAGCGGTACTTGAGACGCACGTCTTCCGGATAGTCCGGCTCGCCGAAGACCGGCAGCGGCAGTTCCTTGGCGGCAGAAAGGACTTCGATCTCCTGGGCATAGAGCTCGATCTCGCCGGTCGGCATGTTCTTGTTGATGGTATCGTCGGTGCGCGCCTTCACCATGCCATCCACACGGATCACCCATTCGCCACGAACGGTCTCGGCGATCTTGAACGCCGGCGAATCGGGATCCGCGACCACCTGGGTCATGCCGTAATGGTCACGCAGGTCGATGAAGAGGACGCCGCCGTGGTCGCGGACACGATGGACCCAACCAGAGATGCGGACGGTGGAGCCGACATCGGACTTCCTGAGGGCGGCACAGGTGTGACTGCGGTAACGGTGCATCTTTAGGTATCCCGGACTGGTGCGATGCTGCATCAAGCGGCGTGCGAAGCACTGCCGGACAGCTATAGGAAAATCGGCGCGAAAAGCGCATGGTCAGCCCGGTTTGTCAAGGCGGAAGCGGTGTTCGCCAAGGTCAGCTGCTGGCGCGAAACAGTAAGACCCACCACCGGGTTTCGGTGGCGGGTCTTCAATCGTAGGCGTCAGGCGCCGATATCAGGTAAGCCTACATATAGGGCGACCTGCATTGAGCGCGCACACCAACGCGGGGCACATAGGTATTATCGGAGGCGCGATAGGTGCGGTAGCGGTCAGCGCACCACTGAACATGCCTGTTAGGCATGGCCTGCACAGGCCGACCCTGGTTGATCGCGCCGCCGATTATCGCGCCGGCGCCGAAGGCTGCGAGCGGGTACCACCAGCCATCATTGTGGCGACGGTAGCCGCGACGATATTCCCTGGAGCCACGGTGCCCGCGGTAATAACCGCGCCGATCGTCCCGATCCCGATAGTAGCGACGATCGCGATCCCGATGATTCCGTACCTGCTCCACCTCGGAGATCTGCGGAGCCTTCACCGTCGGCATGACGACCGCGCCGGCGGGGAAGACGGAGGTGACGAACATCAGGGCACTGACTGCCCCGGCCGCAAGCGTTTTTCCGATAAACATCAGACATATCCTTTCATCTAGCTTCGGGTGGAGAACCGATCCTCTCCAATTCGGTTCCCGCACAGAAATGTTACCGGGCCTGTTACAGCGGAATCGTGGTTCTTGCGGCGATAACCACCGCACCCAACCTGCATGCCATCGCTGCCCAAGGCGCGCTGTACTCGTCGGCAGTTCGATTGCCCGATCCCAGATTGCCGCGTTAACCACGCTTGTTCAGCTGCGATTAATTTGACTTGTCTACTTTAGACCCTGTTAACCGTTGAGGATCAGCCGATGCCACTTCAGGGTCCAGCATTCATCCTTGCTCTTGCGGCCTTTCTCGTCGGCGCTCCATTGCTCGCCAAGCACGCCGACACCAATCGTGGTCCCAGCTACCATGTTGTCGCGGCGACTTTCTGAACGCTTCACACCCTCCTTGGGTTTGGCTCTCGCGGTAGTCGCCGGGTTTGCCGGCTTGCTGATGCCGGCCCTCTCTTACCCGCAGGTGATCCGTGGCGAAGAGCACTGCGTCGTGAACGTGCGGACCGACGACGTCCTCAACGTTCGGCGTGCGGCGGCTTCGTCCGCACCAATCGTCAACCGGCTCCGGCACGACGAGTGCGGCGTCATGGTTATCGGCGAATGCCAGGGCAACTGGTGCCCCGTGGAAGCGAGGCATGACGCCGGCTGGCTTCACAAGCGCTATATCTCGATGGTGTCGCCTTCGCTCTACTGCGTGACCGGCGTCGCCCCCGGCGACCGCTTGAACCTCAGGGCCTGGTCTTCGCCGCAGTCGAAGGTGCTGGCACGTCTGCCCCCCAACCAATGCGACATCTCGTTCCTGCCCTATGCGAGGAATGGTTGGCAGAAGATACGGGTCGCGGGCTGGGAGGGATGGGTCAACCGTCGCTACCTCAGCGGCCAGTAGCAAACGCTTCCCGAAGCGGCTCTCGCTGTATTATGGCGCGCTGATTTCCAGAGACAGCGGAAGCATTGCCGGCCTATGCTCGCTTGCTCCACCGCACGGGGAGCGAGTCGCGCAGCACGTCTCCCGAAAGCACTCCATGAGCCAGATCCGTCCGCTGATTCCCCTGCTCGTCACCGCCGGGATCCTCATCGGCGGCAACGGGCTCCAGGGCACGTACATCGCCCTGCGCGGCTCCTACGAAGGCTTCTCTCCTTCCCTCATCGGCATGATTGGTGCCGGCTACAGCGTCGGCTTTGCCATCGGCTGCATCTACGTCACCCGGCTGCTGCGCGAGATCGGCCATATCCGCACCTTCTCGGCCATGGCCGCGATCGGCGCATCCTGCTCGCTGGCGATGTCGCTGATCATCGATCCGACCTTCTGGTTCCTGATGCGCTTCGTTATCGGAATTGCGGTGGCAAGCCTGTTTGCGACGGTTGAAAGCTGGATCAACGCCAAGGTGACGAACGCCAATCGCGCCCGCACGCTTTCCATCTACCGGCTCGTCGACCTCGGCTCGGTGACGGCGGCGCAGTACATGATCCCGGTGGCGGGCATAGAGGGAACGGTGATCTTCAGCATCATCGCGATCGCTATGACGCTCTCGTTGGTGCCGATCTCGCTTGCCGACCGCTCGAGCCCGACGCCGCCCGAGGCGATCCGCTTCGACCTCAAGGCGGTCTGGCGCATTTCGCCGCTCGCGGTCGTCGGCGTCGTTTGCGTGGGCCTCGCGATGGCGGCCTTCCGAAATATCGGGCCAATCTACGGGGAAGCGATCGGCATGAGCATCACTTCGATCGCCACCTTCATGAGCGCCGGCATCATCGGCGGCGTCGTGCTGCAATATCCGCTCGGCGTGTATTCCGACCGGCTGGACCGTCGGACCGTCATCCTGTGGACGACGATCGGCTCCATCATCACGGGTGCCTATCTCTCCTTCGGCGCGGGCACGAGCGAGACCGCAAACATCATCGGCGTCTTCCTGTTCGGCGCCTTTTCGATGCCGCTCTACTCGCTCTGCTCCGCTCACGGCAACGACTACGCCAAGGATGGCGAACACGCACTCGTCTCCGCCGGACTGCTCTTCTACTGGTCGGTCGGCGCAACGGTCGGGCCGCTACTCGCCTCGCTGCTGCTCGAATATTACGGTCCGGACGTCTTCTTCATCTATACCTCCGTCATCTTCGCGGGATTTGCGGTCTTCACGCTGAGGCGAATGGGGACGCGTCCGCCGGTGCCACCGGATGAGCGGCCAAGGCGTTTTCGGGCACTGCTCAGGACATCGGCCTACTTCAACAAGCTCGCCGCGCCACCAGACAAGGAAGACCGCCGCTGATTTGCGGGGTTATATTGACATATCGGGTTGGAAGGAGAAGGAAGGCTGAGCCTCTTATCTCTCCATTGTTGTGACCGGACCTGATGATCGAAACGACTGCTGCCCTCGAAGACGCCTGCGCCAAGCTCGCCCAATCGGACTTCATCACCATCGATACCGAGTTCCTGCGCGAGACCACCTTCTGGCCGCAGCTCTGCCTGATCCAGATGGCGAGCCCGACGACGGAGGTTCTCGTCGATCCGCTGGCGAAGGGCCTCGACCTCAAGCCATTCTTCGAGCTGATGGCCAATAGTAAGGTGGTCAAGGTCTTTCATGCGGCGCGCCAGGATATCGAGATCATCCACCACCTTGGCAATCTCGTGCCGCATCCGATCTTCGACACGCAGGTCGCGGCCATGGTCTGCGGCTTCGGTGACAGCGTCTCCTATGACCAGCTCGTGCAGCGCACCACCGGCGCTCATATCGACAAGACCTCGCGCTTCACCGACTGGAGCCGGCGGCCGCTTTCCGACAAGCAGCTGGAATATGCGTTGGCGGACGTGACGCATCTGCGCGACGTCTATGCGGCGCTGAAGGCTCAGTTGGAACGGGAGGGCCGCGGCGGCTGGCTGACGGAGGAAATGGCGATCCTGGAATCGGCCAATACCTACGACATCCACCCCGACGATGCCTGGCTGCGGCTGAAGGCGCGGCTCCGCAAGCCAACCGAGCTCGCGATCGTCAAGTTCGTGGCGGCATGGCGCGAGCGCGAAGCGCGCAGCCGAAACGTCCCGCGCTCGCGGGTTCTGAAGGACGATGCGATCTACGAAATCGCCCAGCAGCAGCCGAAGGACACGGACGCGCTCTCGCGGCTGAGGACGATCCCGAAGGGCTGGGAGCGATCCGCCTCGGGAACCGCGGTCGTCGAGGCGGTCAATGCCGCACTTGCGCTGCCCAAGGCGGAAATGCCGCATGCCCCGAAGCCGACGCGCTCTCCCGAAGGCACCGGTGCTGCCGTCGAGCTTCTCAAGGTGCTGCTGAAGCTGATTTCCGACAAGGAGGGCGTCGCCGCCAAGGTGATTGCCAATTCCGACGATCTCGAGAAGATCGCCGCAGAGGGCGAAGGCGCCGACGTGGCTGCGCTGCATGGATGGCGGCGCGAACTGTTCGGCGACACCGCCTTGAAGCTGATCTCCGGCGGCGTTGCACTGCGCTTCGTGGACAAGAAGGTCGAGGCGGTGGAGCTCTAGGCCATGTCCCCTGCCCTGACCGCAGAGATTGCCCTGCGTTTTGCGGCTATCGCACTCGGTCATGTGCGGCGGGAATATCCCAACAAGCCGGGGCATGTGCTGGCGGGGCCGGAGGATGCGCGCACGCCGCGAGAGCTGCATCCGATCTTCTACGGCAGCTTCGACTGGCATTCCTGCGTGCACGGCTACTGGATGCTGGCGCATCTCCTGCAGTGCTTTCCGCAAATCGAGGCGGCCCCGGCCATCCGGGCGCTGTTCGACACGCAACTGACGCCGGACAATGTGGAGGGGGAATGCGCGTATCTGGCCGCGCCGGAGGCGCGCGGCTTCGAGAGACCCTATGGCTGGGGCTGGCTGCTGAAGCTATCCGCAGAACTCTCCCTGCAAACGGATCACGCCTGGTTCGACACACTCCAGCCGCTGGCGAATGCCTTCGTCGCGCGGTTCGAGGATTTCTTGCCGATTGCCACCTATCCGGTTAGGGTCGGGACGCATTTCAACACCGCATTCGCCCTGCGACTGGCTGCCGATTATGCGGAGGAAACGGGGAATGGAGCGCTGTTCAGCCTGCTGTCCGAGACAGCATTGCGCTGGTACGGCGCTGACGAGAGCTGCCCGGCCTGGGGCGAGCCGTCCGGCGACGATTTCCTCTCCTCCGCCCTGGTCGAAGCCGAATGCATGCGCCGGCTGATGCCGCGAGACAACTTCCTTGGCTGGTTCGACTGCTTCCTGCCTCAGATCGAGGCCGGGAAACCGGAGACGCTGTTCAGTCCAGCCCGCGTCTCCGACCGGTCGGACGGCAAGATCGCCCATCTTGACGGCCTCAACCTCAGCCGCGCCTGGTGCTGGCGAGCGCTGGGCAAGGCGATCCCGGAGGACGATCCGCGCCGATCGATGATGGTTGCGGCTGCCGAGGCACATCTCGCCGCCGCCCTGCCCCATGTCGCCGGCGACTATATGGGCGAACACTGGCTGGCGAGCTTTGCAACGCTTGCGCTGGAAGCATAGCGTATGCCCTGCGCTCGGCGTGCAGGCTGGCGACCTTCAAGAAGACCTACGATGTGAGGCTAGGCAGTGGGTATCCTTGAGCCGCGGGTCGCGCAGTGCCCTTATGCCCATCGCGTCGGATCTACTCGAACCTGAACGCGAGGCGCTTGCCCGTGAGCTTTGCGAGCTGCTGCAGGCGGCCGTCAAGACGCTCGCCGGCGAAGTTCGCGTGCTCGGGCGGGACCACGAACTCGAGGTCGAGGTCGGGCGACGACGAAGGCCGGAAGGACAGGCTGTTGACGATGCCGGGCATGGAGGCGGAGAAGAGGTAGACGACCCGCAGCATCCCGCCGAGGAGCTTTGCCAGATCCTGCAGGCGGGGGCCGGCAATGGCCGCCAGCGGCTCCGACGCGCCGTCATCCTGCAGCCCTTCGAACCGGTGGTAGTTCGCAAGCGCAAGATAGGCGCGGCCCGGATGGGTGATGCCGACCAATGACGAATGGGCAATGAGGTTCAGCGCCTGCGGCCCGCGATAATCCGGATGGGCGCGCCAGCTGATATCGGCGAGCAGGCAGGCAGCCTGTCGGTAGCGGCTCTCCTGCTCGGTCTCTTCGATGCCGAAGAGCGAGACCATGCGTCCCGTCCAGGCCGCGAGTTCGCGCGCATGTTCGGGTGAGCGAGCGCGCAAGATCGCGAGTTGGTCGGCGGCGACCAGCAGAGGATCGGATGCCTTCTCCTCCTCCGAGAGCCGCGAGTAGAGATAGCCTTCGCGCACGCCCTGGGCAGAGAAGAGGATGCGACCGGGCCTCATCACCCGCAGGACCTCCTGCATGGCGACGGCGCCGAAAGGCAGAAGCGCGCGGCGGTTCTTCGAGACGGCCTGCCAGGACGGATGCTTGCTGTCACCGGACACCACCGTATCGAGGAAGGAGGCCATCTCCTCGTAGCTGACCTCGTAGCCCTGCATCATGTGCAACGGATACCCGGTCATTTCCATGTGCAGCTTGGCAATGTTTCGCCAGGTGCCGCCGACGGCATAGAAGGTCCGTCCCTCCCCCTTCTTCAGGAAGGGCGCCCGCGCGACATTCTCGGCGGCGATCGATCTTGCCTTGTCGATCGACTGGCCGGAGGTTTCGGAGAGCCGCAGGCCGCCGAGAGGAAGGGTGATTCCACGGCCGACCTGCTCGCCGCGGATATCGATGAGCTCGAGCGAACCGCCGCCGAGGTCGCCGGCGATGCCATCCGGATCATGGAAGCCGCTGATCACGCCGTAGGCGGAATAGAGGGCCTCTTCCTCGCCCGTCAGCACCTGGATCCTGCAGCCGAGGATTTCCTCGGCATCGCGGATGAACTTGTCACCGTTCGACGCCTCCCGTGCCGCGGCTGTCGCAAGGGGATAGATGTGCGTGGCGCGGGCCTGCTCGGAAAGTGCCCGGAACCGCCGCAGCGCCGCCAGTGCTCTCTCGACTGCTGTCGGATCCATGCGGCCGGTGGAGGCAAGGCCCTTGCCGAGCCCGCACAGGACCTTCTCGTTGAACAGCATCGCCGGCGAGCGCGACAAACCCTCGTAGATCACGATGCGTACGGAGTTGGAGCCGATGTCGACGACGGAGACGGGAGCGATGCCCGGCAGCCGGCCCTGCGCTTCAGATCTTACCATACGGCCTTTTTCTCGGCTTAGTTCCTGCGCCCGGACATCAGGCCGGCAATCAGTTTCGGAGCACTTGAATTGAGAGCTTCACCACGACCGGAAAGGCTCGGATTGGTCATGAAATACTGTTGCGCGTTGAAAGGTTCCTCGCCCGGACGCACTTCGATGCGCCTGGACGTGCCGTCGGGCAATATCTCGTAGCTCTGCTGGTTGTCAATCAGGTTGCCCAGCATGATCTGCGAGAGCACCTGCTCGTGCACCGTCGGGTTCAGGAGCGGTACGAGCGTCTCGACCCGCCGGTCGAGATTGCGCGGCATCATGTCGGCAGAGCCGATGTAGACGAGCGCCTTGTCGGACGGCAGACCGTAGCCATTGCCGAAGCAGAAGATGCGGCTGTGCTCCAGGAAGCGGCCGACGATCGACTTCACCCGGATGTTGTCGGACAGCCCCGGCACCTGCGGGCGCAGGCAGCATATGCCGCGAACGACGAGGTCGACGTCCACGCCGGCGGCGCTCGCCCGATAGAGCGCGTCAATGATCTCCGGATCGACCAGCGAATTCATCTTCATCCAGATCGCCGCCGGCGCGCCGTTCTGTGCGTGGACGATCTCCTCCTCGATGTGGCGAAGGATGCGCGGGCGCAGCGTATAAGGCGAAACGGCCAACTTCATGCTGTCTTCCGGCTCGCCATAGCCGGTGATGAAGTTGAAGACATTCGCCATGTCGTGGGCAATCTTCGGATTGCAGGTGAAGAAGGAAAGGTCCGTATAGATCTTGGCGGTGACCGGGTGGTAGTTCCCCGTGCCCAGGTGGCAATACGTCCGGAGCCTGCCGTCCTCTCGGCGCACGACCATGGACATCTTGGCATGGGTCTTCAGCTCGATGAAGCCGAAGACAACCTGGACGCCGGCGCGCTCCAGGTCGCGTGCCCAGCGAATGTTGGCTTCCTCGTCGAACCGGGCCTTGAGCTCGACCAGTGCGGTGACGGATTTGCCGGCCTCCGCCGCATCGATGAGTGCCCGGACAATCGGGCTGTCGTTCGACGTGCGGTAGAGCGTCTGCTTGATGGCAAGCACATCCGGATCGCGCGCCGCCTGCAGCAGAAACTGCACGACCACATCGAAGCTCTCATAGGGATGGTGGACGACCATGTCCTTTTCGCGGATCGCCGCCAGGCAGTCGCCGGCATGTTCGCGCACGCGCTCGGGGAAGCGCGGATTGAACGGCTCGAAGCGCAGGTCTTCCCGCGGGGCCTTGGTGATTTCCGAAAGCGTATTGAGGGCCAACAGCCCCGGAAGAACCGCAATACGGTTGTCCGGCACGCCAAGCTCCTGCACCACGAATTGGCGCAGTTCAGGCGGCATTTCGGAATCCGTCTCGATCCGGATGACCTTGCCGCGGCGGCGGCGCTTCAGGGCCGTCTCGAAGAAGCGGACGAGGTCCTCGGCCTCTTCCTCCACCTCGATATCGCTGTCGCGGATAAGGCGGAACGTACCGGCGCCCTTCACCACGTAGCCCGGGAAAAGGCGGTTCGTGAACATTCCGACGACGTCCTCGAGGGTGATGTAGCGGATGGCCCCTCCCTCGTCGGGCAGGCGGATGAAGCGGTCGAGGGTCGGCGGCAGGCGGAGCAGCCCGGTCATCGGCTCGCGGCCGTGCAGGCTTTCAAGCTGCAGGGCAATCGAGAAGCCAAGGTTCGGAATGAACGGGAACGGATGGGCCGGGTCTATGGACAGCGGCGTCAGCACCGGGAAGAGTTCGTCGTCGAAGGCATTGGCCAGCCAAGCGCGGTCGTCACCGGAGAGTGCTGCCGGCCGAACGATCAGGATGTCCTCGCGAGCGAGGTACTGTTGCAGGACGGCGAGAGAGGCCTGTTGTTCCATCTGCAGGTTGTCGATCTCCTGCAGGATGGCGTCCAGCTGTTCGGCCGGCGTCTTGCCGTCGGGGCTGCGGATGACGATACCCTGACGCACCTGGCCCTCGAGGCCGGCCACGCGGACCATGAAGAATTCGTCGAGGTTGGCGGCCGAGATGGATAGGAAACGCACCCGCTCCAGCAAAGGATGGGCGGTGTTCAGCGTCTCTTCGAGAACGCGGCGATTGAACTGCAGCCAGGAGAATTCGCGGTTGATGAAGCGATCGGGACTCTGGAGCAGATCCTCGGTGACAGGTGCCATCCCTTCCTGCCCATGCGGTTCCGTCGTCACGTCCATTCCATCGCCCCCAAGTTATTCTACGGCCGATATTACAGTTTGGCGACGGAACTATGACAGTCAATCATCCTCGACGGTATTTCCGACCTCGTTCAGCACTTCCGCCGCAAGTTGCCGCGTGATCCGCGTGCCGCGACCGAGTGCCAGGCGGTCGAGCCGATCGACGATCGTCTGCGCAGCAGCCAGCGAGCGTTCCATCCGGGTGACGATATAGCCGACAAGCTTGTCATCAATGTAAAGCTGGCGGTCGGCGAAGAGCTTGACGATTACCTGCGCGAGCAGTTCCTCGTCCGGCTCACCGATTTCCACCACCGTTGCCGCCTTGAGGCGCGAACGCAGGTCGGGAAGCGCCACGGGCCAGGACATGGGCCAGAGGCGCGAGGTAATGAGCAGGCTGTGGCCGTTCTCGCGCACGCTGTTGATGACATGGAAGAGTTCCGTGTCATCGAAGCCCTGCCGTTCGGCATCCTCGAAGAGAACCGAGCCTTGGGCGGCGGCGGCCGAGGATCCAGAACCCGCCTGCGGATGAATGGGTGTCGCACCACTCTTTTCCCGCCAGATGGCGGCAAGGTGCGACTTGCCGGAACCGACCGGTCCCGCCAGAATGACGATGGGCGACGGCCAGTTGGGCCAGGCATCGATGATTGAGACGGCCGCGCTCAGGCGCTCGGAGACCAGCAGGTCGTCCCGCCCGGTGGCGGCATCATAGGGGAAGGAAAGCGGCAGCTGCTCATGGCGGCGCCGGTCTTTCTCGGTCGGATCAATCATTGCTGTCCCGGGAATGCTCCAGTACCTGCGGCGGCTCCTGCCAAGGAAGCGCCGCCTTTCGGCCATAGTAGAGGTCGCTCTCAAGATACCGCGACAGCGCAAAGCGGACAAGCACGCCGACCACGGCGGCGGCGGGTACGGCAATCAGGAGGCCGACAAAGCCGAAGATGAGGCCGAACGCAAACAAGGCGAACATAAGCCACACAGGGTGGACGCCGATCCGCGAGCCCATCAGCTTCGGCTGCAGGATGTTGCCCTCGATGAACTGGCCCGCGAAGAAAACGGCTGCCGTCGCTATGATCCAGGTGAAATCGGGCCAGAATTGAACAAGCGCCACCCCCACGGAAAGAAGCAGCCCGACGAAGGAGCCGATATAGGGGATGAAACTGATCAGCCCTGCCGCAAAGCCTATGAGCAGTCCGAAATTGAGCCCGATCAGCGACAGGCCGATGGCATAGAAGGCCCCGAGGATGAGGCAGATGGAGCCCTGCCCGCGAACGAAGCCGGCGATGGCATTGTCCATGTCGAGCGCGAGCCGACGGACCGTGACAACCTGATCTCTTGGAACCCAGCTGTCGACCCTGGCAATCATCTTGTCCCAGTCGAGCAGGATATAGAAGGCAACGACCGGCGTGACGACCAGCAGCGAGACGACGTCGAGCAACGTCTTGCCCGAAGCCCAAATCTGGCGGAGCAGGCCGGTAATGAAGCCCGCCCCTTCCGACATCACGTTGGAGAAGTTCTGCTTGGCCGTTTCGATCTGCGTGCTCAGCCAGTCCGGCAGGAAGGCGTCGGGGGTGGCGATCAGCTCCTGCAGGCGGGTGACATAGCCCGGAAGTGCCGCGGCGAATTCGTTCAACTGGCTGACGATCACGGGAATGATGATCATCAGCGACAGAACGAAGACAAGGACGAAGCAGATAAGGATCACGACGCTTGCCATCATCCGGCTCAAGCCGCGCCGCTCCAGCCAGTCTGCCACTGGGTCGAGAAAGTAGGCGAGCGCCATGCCGGCCACGAAGGGCAGCAGGATCGAGCGAAACGCCCACAGGAAGACAATGAAAACGATCAGCGCCGCCAACCAGAAGAGGATGTGACGGCGCAGGCTCGCTCCGCTGATGTGGTAGGGCATCGCCGTCTTCCCCGGTGGTTGGCCGCAGTCCTGACACGGATAGGCTGGCGCCGCGTCGACGGTCAAGTCCATCGACCTCCCTTACCCGCTATCCCCTGCCAACGCTGGCGAAGTGCTTGCATAAGCCCGCAACCCGTGCAATGGCCCTCGAAGCTTAGCGAGCGGAGACAGGCGATGAGCGAGACAGGCAGGAACGGCCTCACCTATAGCGATGCCGGGGTCGATATCGATGCCGGAAACCTGATGGTCGAGAAGATCAAGCCGGCCGTCCGTTCGACCCGCCGGCCCGGCGCAGACGGCGAGATCGGCGGCTTCGGTGGCCTGTTCGATCTGCGTGCCGCAGGCTTCACCGACCCCGTTCTCGTCGCCGCCAATGACGGTGTCGGAACCAAGCTCAAGATTGCCATCGATGCCGACCACCACGACACTGTCGGAATCGACCTCGTCGCCATGTGCGTCAACGATCTCGTCGTGCAGGGTGCCGAGCCGCTTTTCTTCCTCGACTACTTCGCCACTGGCAAGCTTGATCCGGACCAAGGTGCTGCGATCGTGCAAGGTATCGCAGAGGGCTGCCGCCAGGCGGGCTGCGCGCTGATCGGCGGCGAGACGGCAGAAATGCCGGGCATGTATGCCGGCGGCGACTACGACCTGGCCGGATTTGCCGTCGGCGCGGCTGAGCGCGGCCAGTTGCTCCCGGTCGGCGATATCGCCGAAGGAGACCTCATCCTCGGGCTCACCTCCTCCGGCGTTCACTCCAACGGCTTTTCGCTGGTGCGCAAGATCGTGTCGGTGTCAAAGCTCGGCTGGGATGACGCTGCACCCTTCGCAGATGGCAAGAGCCTGGGAGAGGCGCTGCTGACGCCGACGCGCGTCTATGTCAAGCCGCTGCTCAGGGCAATCCGCGAGACGGGCGCGATCAAAGCGCTAGCGCACATTACCGGCGGCGGCTTCCCTGAAAACATTCCGCGCGTGCTGCCGGCCAACCTTGCGGCGGAAGTCGATCTCGACTCCATCCCCGTCACACCCGTTTTCTCCTGGCTCGCCGAGACCGGCGGCGTGGACGCGAAGGAAATGCTGCGAACCTTCAACTGCGGCATCGGCATGATCGCCGTGGTTGCCGCCGAGAATGCCCAGGCTGTTACCGACGTTCTGTCCGCAGAGGGCGAGATCGTGGTGCCGCTTGGCCGGATGGTGTCGCGTTCGGAAGGTGGGCCTGGTGTCATCTACCAGGGCACGCTTGCCCTATGACCTCGGTCGAGAGCCACAGCCGAAAACGCGTCGTCGTCTTCATCTCCGGCGGCGGCTCAAACATGCTGACGCTGGCGAAGGCCTGCGCGGCGCCGGAATGGCCGGCAGAGATCACCTGCGTCATCTCCGACAAGGCTTCGGCCGGCGGCCTGGCGAAGGCCGAGGCGCTTGGCATCCCGACGAAGGTCTTCGAGAGGAAGGCGTTCGCGAGTAAGGCTGAGCATGAAGAGGCAATCCTCGCCGCGCTCGACGAGATCGGTCCGGACATCATCTGCCTTGCCGGCTACATGCGGCTCCTCTCCGCCGACTTCATCCGCCGGCACGAAGGGAATATCCTCAATATCCACCCTTCCCTGCTGCCGCTTTTTCCCGGCCTACACACCCACCAGCGCGCCATTGACGCGGGCATGAAGATCGCCGGCTGCACCGTTCACTTCGTGACCGAAGGCATGGACGAGGGGCCGATCGTCGCACAGGCGGCGGTTCCGGTGCTGGCGCAGGATACGGCCGAGACGCTCGCCACGCGCATCCTGACGGTAGAGCATCAACTCTATCCGCTGGCGCTGAAGCTGGTGGCGGAGGGCAAGGTGCGGATGGAGGATGGGCGCGCTGTGACGACGCCGGGCGCTGCCACGGCGCTTGCGGAACAGACGCTGATCTCCGGCGGGCTCTGAGGGTTCGGGGACGCCTACAGTCTTTCCCGGTTCAGTGCCGCCCACTGCAGGAGCATGATCGTCTTGCCGTCGCAGATCTCGCCGGTGCCGATCATGGCCAAGGCATTGTCGAGCGGGATTTCAAGAACCTCGATGTCCTCGTGCTCCTCGTCCAGGCCACCACCGTCGTGCACCTGGTGGCTGAGGTCGATGGGTGCGTAGAAGAAGTGAATGCGCTCGGTGACCGCACCGGGCGACATGAAGCACTCGAAGAGGAAACGGACCTCGCGTACCTCGTAGCCGGTTTCCTCGACCGCTTCGCGGCGGATCGCCTCCTCCGGATGGTCGCCGTCCAGAAGACCGGCCGGAGTCTCGATCACCCAACCGGAATGGCCGGTCACATAGGCGGGCATCCGGAACTGCTTGACGAGAACGACGACCTGCCGCTGCGGATCATAGAGAAGGATCGTTGCGCCGTGGCCGCGGTCATAGCATTCGCGCGAGAGACGGTGAACTTCGCCACGGGAGTTCGTGTAGTCGAAGGTCACCTTGCGCAGGTGGTACCAGTCGTCCGAGAGCGTCTTGTCTTCGACGATCTCGACCTTGGCATTCTCCAGTTTACTCATGCGATATCCTTGCGCAGCCAGACGCGATTGTCATGAAAAGCCGCCCCCCCATAGGGAGCGACGGCATCAGCGCCGGTGAGGACGTTGATCCCCTCCCCGTCGAGATGCGCCTTGTTGGGCCAGAGACCCTCGGCGATCAGCACGCCTGGTTTGGCGCCAGGCACGATGCGCGCATGCAGGCGGATCTCGCCGCGCGTGTTCCCGAGGCGGACGATGTCGCCATCGATGATGCCAAGGCGAAGCGCGTCGGATGGTTCTATCATCACTTCCGGCCGGCCTTCCTTCTGGGCGGAGGTCGGCGTTTCGGCGAAGGTCGAATTGAGGAAGTTCCTGGCGGGAGACGTCGCCAGGCGGAACGGATGCTCGGCATCGGCTTCCTCTATCACCGGAACGTAGTCCGGGAACTTCGGCAGGGCCGCCATTGGACCCATGGGTCCGAGGCTTTTCGGCGGACGATTGGGCGACGGGCCGTTCGCCCAGTCGGGGCTGAAGCGGAATTTCCCGTCGGGATAGCCGAAGCCGTTGAGATAATGCGCCGTCTCGAAATCCGGCTGCGCATCGATCCAGCGCTGCAGCGCCAGGCTGTCGTAGCCGGGCCAGCCGCTGGCGGCGAGCATGCGGTCGATGTGCTCGCGTTCCGAGAGACCGAAGCCCGGGAAATGCAAGACGCCAAGACGCTTGGCCAGTTCCTCGATGACGAAGAGGTTGGTGCGCACCGTCTCCGGCGGCTTGACCAGCTTCGGGCCAAGCAGGATGTGGTTCTGGCCGCCGGCGCGATAGAGGTCGTCATGCTCCAGGAACATCGTTGCCGGCAGGACGACGTCGGCCATCTCGGCCGTCTCGGTCAGGAAATGCTCGTGGACGGCGACGAACAGGTCATCGCGCGCGAAGCCCTGCTTCACGCGACGCTGCTCCGGCGCAACGTTAACCGGATTGGTGTTCTGGATCAGCAGCGCCGTCACCGGCCCGCGATGGCGCAGCGCATCGGCATCCCCCGTCAGCACGCGGCCGATCTGCGATTGGTCGAGCATGCGGATATCGGGATCGGCGTAAGCCGTGCCCATCAGTTCCGACTTGTTCAGGCGGAAGATGTCGCCATTGTTGTGGAAGGCGCCGCCGCCTTCGTGCTGCCAGGAGCCGAGGACCGTCGCGATCGACAGCGCCGCGTGCATGGAGACAGTGCCGTTGCGCTGGCGCCCGAAGCCGTAGCCGAGGCGGAAGAAGGTCTTCTTCGTGGTGCCGACGAGGCGGGCGAAGGCTTCGATCTCCTCCACCGTCAGCCCCGTGATCGCAGATGCCCACTCCGGCGTCCGGGTCCGCAGATGCTCCTCCAGCCCGGCCGGGTCATCCGCAAACTTCGCCATGTACTCGCGATCGGCGTATCCGTCTCGGAAGGCGACATGCATGACGGCACAGGCAAGTGCGGCGTCGGTGCCGGGCTTCAGGATCAGGCCCATATCGGCCTGCTTCATCGTCGGATTGTCGTAGATGTCGATGACGACGATCGGGGCGCCGCGCTCCTTTCGCGCACGCACCGCATGGGTCATCACGTTGACCTGGGTGGAGACAGCATTCGTCCCCCAGATGACGACGCAGTCGGACTTGGCCATCTCGCGCGGATCGGGCCCGCGCAGCGCACCGGTACCCATGACATAGCCGGTCCACGCCATGTTGGTGCAGATGGAGCCGAAGAAACCGGAATACTTCTTGGCGTGGCGCAGGCGCTCGATGGAATCGCGCTGCACCTGACCCATGGTACCGGCGTAGAAATAGGGCCAGACAGCCTCGGAGCCGTGCTGCGCCTCCGCCTTGACGAAGGCATTGGCGATCTCATCCAGCGCGGCGTCCCAGGAGATCTCCTGCCAGGCGCCCTCGCCCTTCGCACCCAGCCGGCGCTTCGGCGTCAGCAGGCGTTTCGGGTGGTAGATGCGCTCGCTATAGCGGGCGACCTTGGCGCAGATCACGCCGGCAGTATAAGTGTTTTCGGCCGAACCACGGACGCGGCCGATCCTGCCTTCGGCCGTGAGATCGACATCGAGCGCGCAGGCGGACGGACAGTCATGCGGGCAGACAGTGTGGCCGACGCGCGTGACGTTGGAAGCGGCTTTCGCCGTGATCGGGGTCGCAAGGTTCATGGCTTTTCTATATGCCATGCACAATGCCGCAAAAAGCGCGATTTGCGGCCTATCAAATTAATTCATCCGGGGCAGAAGCGGTCATGAACTATCGGCACATCTACCACGCAGGCAACTTCGCCGACGTGCTGAAGCATGCGGTGCTGGCGCGCCTCGTTCTCTACATGCAGAAGAAGGACAAGGCCTTCCGCGTGCTCGACACGCATGCAGGCATCGGCCTCTACGACCTCTCTTCCGAGGAGGCCCAGAAGACGGGCGAATGGCGAGAGGGGATCGGCCGGCTGATGTTGGCCGAGCTTCCGCCGCAAGTCGCGGAACTTCTTTCGCCCTACCTCTCGGCGGTGCGAGACCTCAATCCCAACGGCGGCGTCAGGCTCTATCCCGGATCGCCGAAGCTTGCCCGCATGCTGTTCAGGCCGCAGGACCGGCTGTCCGCGATGGAACTGCACCCCGACGACCTCGGCCGGCTCTCCAGGCTGTTCGAGGGCGATTATCAGGTGCGTGTAACGGAATTGGACGGCTGGTTGGCGTTGGGCGCCCATCTGCCACCCAAGGAGAAGCGCGGGATCATCCTCGTCGACCCACCCTTCGAGGAGCCGGACGAATACGAGCGGCTGGTGAAGGGGCTGGCGGGTGCCTATCGCCGCTTCCCCGGCGGCACCTATTGCCTGTGGTACCCTCTGAAGAAGGGCGCGCCTATCAAGGATTTTCACCAGGCACTGCAGGATCTTGAGATCCCGAAGATGCTGTGCGCGGAGCTCTCGGTACGCAGCGACCGGGAGACCACTGGGCTGACGGGTTCGGGCCTCATCATCGTCAACCCGCCCTTCACGCTGAAGGACGAGTTGCACGCGCTGCTGCCGGTGCTCAAACAGGTGCTGGCCCAGGATCGATTCGCATCGCAGCGCGCCTTCTGGCTCCGCGGAGAGACGCAGCCCGAAGAACGCTAAGGTTCGGCGCTTCGCCCGGCGCGGAACTGCGTCCTCTCGAAGACGAAAATCACCCCGAGCGCCATGGCAAAGGGGATCAGCAGGTAGAACAGCCGAAAGACGAGAAGAGCCGCGATCACGTCCGCCGGGTCCATGTCCGGAAGTCCCATGACGAAGACGAGCTCCAATACGCCGAGCCCACCCGGCGCATGCGAGATCAAGGCTGCCGAGAAGGACGCGAGGAAGATGCCGAGCACAACTATGAAGCCAGGATTGCCGGCCTCTGGAAGGGCAAAATAGATAATGCCTGCCGCGCCGATCAGCTCTACCGGCCCAATGACCATCTGGGAGAGGACCACTTTCGGCGATGGATAGGTCAACTGCGTCGATCCTATTGTGATCGGACGGGGGCGCAGAAAACTGACCGCGACATAGATTCCTATCAGCACCAGAATCCCGTAGCCGGTGGCGGAGGAGACGCTAAGAGGGAACCCCTCGCCGAAGCGATCGGTGATGTGCGGCTTCAGGATGAGGACCACGCCTGCCAGAAGCAGCGTTCCGAGCGCGAAGGTGAAGGAACAGATGGCAATAAGCCCGCCTATCTCACGCCCGCTCAACCCCTTGGACGAATAGGCGCGGAAACGAACCACGCCGCCCGAGATGACCGATGCACCAATATTGTGGGAGAGCGCGTAGGTCGTGAAGGAGGTAACAGTAATGAACCACAGGTTCACCGACCGGCCGAGATGCATGAGCGCAATCCGGTCATAACCCGCGAGCGCCGCATAGGCTACGAGCGTCGAGAGCCCCGCGAGTACCCAGTGGGTGGGGGAAATTGCCGTCAAGCTATCCCAGACGTCGTCCAGAGAGAGCCCACGCAATTCCTTGTAGAGAAGCCAGCCACAAACGGCTATCGTCGCGCCGCCGACGACAGGCCACAAGTATTTTTTCAAGGTCATCCAGCTTTGCCGCTCTTCTCTCTCCCTCGAATGGTCCCAGCGAATGCAGGGCAGACACTGACTCGGGCACATTGAAGGGAATGATGTGATGGATCAACCTTTTCACATCCGACTGCTACCAATTGCTATCCTTCTGCTCTTTTCTTCCGCGAGTTTGGCCAGATCCCAGAGCTTCGACTTCTATGTCCTGTCGCTTTCCTGGTCGCCGACCTATTGCGCAACCCAGAAGCGCCCGAGCCGTTCCCCGCAATGCAGCAGTGATGAGGAATTCCGTTTCGTCGTCCACGGACTATGGCCGCAGCATGAACGCGGCTATCCCGAATACTGCCGAAGCCAGGAGCCGCAGCGCGTGCCGCGCTCTGTCGGAAACATCGTCTTCGACATCATGCCGTCGATGGGGCTGATCGGTCACCAGTGGCGCAAGCATGGCAGTTGCAGCGGGCTGACGCAGCGCGGCTATTTCGATGCGACCCGCCAGGCATTCGAGCGCATCCAAATCCCCCCGAAGGTTTCCGACGGTGAAGCACGCCTGACACTGCCGGCAGCGGAAATCGAGCGGAGTTTCGTGGCGGCCAATCCCGGCATGTCGACGAGCGGGATCGCCATCAGTTGCGAGGGGCAGCGTCTGAAGGAGATCCGCATCTGCCTGACAAAGGAATTTCGTTTCCGTGATTGTGCAGAGGTTGACCGTGGCGGCTGCCGCCTCGATCGGGTCGAACTGCCCCCCGCCGAATAATCGCTCAAGACAGCAAGGACCGCGCCATGAAGCTTCTTTATTCTCCAGCCTCCCCTTACGCTGCAAAAGTGCGGATGGCCGCCCGGCATCTCGGGATCGAACTTGATGCCGTGAAGGTGGAGACCGCGGCGGCGCCGCCGGAACTGCTGGACAGCAATCCGCTCGGCAAGATCCCTACCCTGCTGCGCAAGGATGAGCCGCCGATCTACGACAGTGTCGCGATCATGCACTATCTCGACCGCCTGTCGGGCGGAAAGCTCTATCCCCGAAAGGATCCGAAGCGGGCCAATGCCGACGTGCTGGAGTCACTCTGCGACGGAATGATGGACAGTCTGCTCGCCATCATGAACGAGCGTCGCAGCAGGCCAGAGGAACTCGTCCACCAGCCGTGGATCGACAAGCAGTGGGGCAAGGTCAGCCGGGGGCTGGATTTCCTCGATGTGCAGCTGCCCAAGACAGACAGGAAGCTCAACGGCGGCCATTTCGCGCTCGCCGCACTGCTGAGCTATCTCGACCTGCGGTTCGCCGAGAAGAATTGGCGGGAGGGGCGGCCTGAGCTCGCCGCCTGGCCCGCGGCCTTCCAGCAGCGATTTCAGGACTTCGATGCGCTGAAGACCAGCGCCTGACACGAAAATGCCGGCAGCCATGGCCGCCGGCATTCCTTCTTCGCAATATGAGCGATCAGAACTTGACGCCGATACCGACCTTCACGCTGTGGTCGTCGTAACCGCTGGAAACGGCGCCGCTGTCGAGCGAATAGGTATCGCTACCGAAGTCGGTGTAGCGATATTCGACGCGGGTCGTGATGTTGTCCGTCACCAGCGCCTCGACGCCTGCGCCAACCGTGTAGCCGACGGCGGTGTTGCTGTCTGACGAGGTTGCGTCGGACAGTTCGTTGTCCTGCAGTGCCACACCGGCCGTACCGTAGAGAAGGAACGGGTTGAGGTCATAACCGACGCGGGCACGGACAGAGCCGTTCCAGCCGGCCTTGCCTTCAACGCCCGGAGCGGCATCCGCTTCTTCGCCGTTGTAACCGGCATCAGCCTCGACACCGTAGACGATTTGGCCACTCTGCATGTTGTAGCCGCCGAAGACGCCGCCGCCGAACGCACCTTCGCGATCACCGTCGAAGCGACCCCAGTCATATGCGCCGTAGGCACCGATATATGCGCCGCTCCAGTCCTTTACGGGAGCCGGCTGCTCATAGGCGATCGGGGCTTCCGGAATCTGGTCTACGGCATCGGCCGCATTGGCGGCCGAGAAGGCTGCGAGGGTTGCGGCAGAAGCCATCAGGGTTGCGATGAGAATACGCATGAAAACTCTCCTTTTTGCTGCGCCGGAATGTGTCGCGACGAGAATGCCGCAGGACTTGCTCCCGGCCCGCTGGAGGCGAAGATGTTTGGGAAATGCGGACAAGAAAGAGCCGAACTGTGAATTGATTGTGGCCCCGGAACGGCAAAACAGTGATGTTGCATCGCGGCAACATACTGTTTTTTAACCATGATTTTCACAACGCGATCTGAGACACCAACGAGCGCCCTTCTCTTCGTTCGTCCTTCCTTTCGTTCACATAATGGCAAGCATTCTTGGTGGGAGAATCATAGCCAGGACTCGCTGTCTTTTATTGTCGGCCTTGAAGCACTACCTCTACGCATTCACTAGGTTGCGATTCGAAGTCCGGGCTGCATTGCCGTCGAGCCACGGCGACGACAAGTCCAGCGGACGAAGAGGACGGGATGAGTTCAGCCAAGCTGCCGGATGGCGGCGTCCTTTATGATGATACCGAAGATGACGAGGACGACGTCGCCGCTGCCGAGCCGCAGGTCGAGCGGGCACTCGGTGTCGACTGGAGCGAGGGCTGGAAGAACGAGAGCGGCCTGAAGGGCGCCGATTTGATCGCCGAATTCGTCAAGCACCTGCCGAATGCGCCCGGCGTCTACCGCATGTTCAACGAGGCCGGCGACGTCATGTATGTCGGCAAGGCCCGCAGCCTCAAGAAGCGCGTCGGCAATTATGCGCAGGGCCGGGTCCATTCAAATCGGCTGTCGCGCATGGTGCGCGAGACGACCCACATGGAGTTCGTCACGACGCGCACCGAGACCGAGGCGCTTCTGCTGGAGGCGAACCTTATCAAGCGGTTGCGCCCAAGGTTCAACGTGCTTCTGCGCGACGACAAGTCGTTTCCCTATATCATGATCACCGGGGACCACCGGGCACCGGCGATCTTCAAGCATCGCGGCGCGCGAGCCCGCAAAGGCGACTATTTCGGCCCCTTCGCCTCTGCGAGCGCGGTGGGCCGGACGATCAACTCCCTGCAGCGCGCCTTTCTTCTGAGGACCTGTACCGACAGTGTCTTCGAGACCCGGACACGGCCTTGCCTCCTCTACCAGATCAAGCGCTGTTCGGGTCCCTGCACCCACGAGATCAGCGACGAGGGCTATGCGGAACTGGTCCGAGAGGCGAAGGACTTCCTTTCCGGCAGGAGCCAGAACGTGAAGGCCGCAATCGCACGGCAGATGCAGGAGGCGTCGGAGGATCTCGACTTCGAACGTGCAGCGATCTACCGCGACCGGCTCGCCGCCCTCTCTCACGTGCAGAGCCACCAGGGGATCAATCCTTCCGGAGTCGACGAGGCGGATGTCTTCGCCATACATCACGAAGGCGGGCTTACCTGCATCCAGGTGTTCTTCTTCCGCACCGGCCAGAACTGGGGCAACCGCGCCTATTTCCCGAAGGCCGACCCGCAGATGTCGGGCGCCGAAGTGCTCAATGCGTTCCTGGCGCAGTTCTATGACGACAAGCCGGTGCCAAGGCATATCCTGCTCTCCGAGACGGTCGAGGAGCAGGAACTGCTCGCTCTGGCCTTCTGCGAAAAGGCCGGCCAGCGAGTGACCATCTCGGTGCCGCAGCGCGGTGAGAAGCGGGATCTGGTCGAGCATGTACTCGGCAACGCCCGAGAGGCCCATGGGCGCAAGCTGGCAGAAACCTCTTCGCAGGCGCGGCTATTGAAGGGTTTCGCGGAGACCTTCGGCCTTTCCTACGTCCCGCGCCGCATCGAGATCTACGACAACTCGCACATCATGGGCACCAATGCCGTCGGCGGCATGGTGGTGGCGGGGGCCGAAGGCTTCGTGAAGAACCAGTACCGCAAGTTCAACATCAAATCGACGGAGATCACCCCCGGCGACGACTTCGGCATGATGCGCGAGGTGATGACGCGCCGGTTCTCGCGGCTTATCAAGGAGGAAGGCATTCCGGATCGCTCAGCGGCCGGTACGGAAGACGCGGACGCCCCCTTCCCCGCATGGCCAGACGTGATCCTGATCGACGGCGGCCAGGGGCAGATGACGGCGGTGCGGGCGATCCTCGACGAGCTAGGCATCCGCGACGTGGTAACCGCAATCGGTGTCGCCAAGGGCGTCGATCGCGACGCCGGGCGCGAACGCTTCTTCGCCGAGGGGCGCAGTGATTTTTCGCTGCCCCCGCGCGATCCGGTGCTCTACTTCGTGCAGCGCATGCGGGATGAAGCACACCGCTTCGCCATCGGTTCCCACCGAGCGAGGCGGAAGAAGGAGATGGTCAAGAACCCACTCGACGAGATCGCGGGGATCGGTCCAGGCCGCAAGCGCAAGCTGCTCCAGCACTTCGGCACGGCAAAGGCTGTTTCCCGTGCCGGCCTCCACGACCTGATGGCGGTGGAAGGCATTTCCGAAACGGTCGCGCGGATGGTCTATCACCACTTCCATGAGAAGCAGCCGGGCTGATGTCGCGAAATGAGCCTTCGAAGACCGCCTCGCATGTTGACGCCCGTCGCAGGAAGAGCCAACTAGAAGAAGTCAAGCAGCAGGTTATGAAATGGCATCGCGCGCATACAACATTCCCAATCTCCTGACCTATGCGCGCATCGTCGCCGTGCCGATCATCGTCCTTTGCTTCTTTGTCGAAGGGCGTCTGGCGAGTTCCGATTTTGCGCGATGGACCGCTCTTATCCTCTTCGCGGTCGCCTCGATTACTGACTATCTCGACGGCTACCTCGCGAGGATCTGGAACCAGACCTCCAATATTGGCCGCATGCTGGATCCGATCGCCGACAAGCTGCTCGTCGCCTCGGTGCTGCTTCTCATGGCTGCCGACGGAACCATCGCCGGCTGGTCGATCTGGGCTGCAATCGTGATACTGTGCCGCGAGATCCTGGTCTCCGGCCTGCGCGAGTATCTGGCCGCGCTCAAGGTGGCCGTACCGGTCACTCGTATTGCGAAGTGGAAGACCACGATCCAGATGGTGGCCATCGCCTTCCTGTTGGCAGGTCCCGCCGGTGACAAGGTGCTGCCCTATACGACCGAAATGGGGATAGGCCTGCTGTGGGTGGCCGCCGTGCTGACGATGTACACCGGCTACGACTATTTCAAGGCTGGCCTCAAGCACATGGTGGACTGACCATGACCAAGCTCATCTATTTCGCCTGGGTGCGTGAGCGGATCGGCAAGCCGGAAGAAGAGATCGAACTGCCCGATGACGTGAAGACCGTGCGCGATCTCCTGGTCCACCTGAAGACGCTCGGCGAGGAGTACGAGGCGGCGCTACAGTATCCCGAGGTCATCCGGGTGGCGCTCGACCAGGAGCATGTCGAGCACCACGAGAAGATCGGCAATGCCCGTGAGATCGGCATATTCCCGCCGATGACGGGCGGCTGACCCTATGACCGTGGCGCCCCTCATCCGGGTCCAGATGCAGGATTTCGACCTTCAGTCGGAGATCGATGCGCTGATCGGTGGGCGAACGGGCATCGGCGCCGTCGTTACGTTCACTGGCCTCTGCCGTGACGAGCAGGGCGCGCTTTCGGCGCTGGAACTGGAGCATTACCCGGGAATGGCCGAGGCGGAGATGCGGCGGATCGCAGGTCTCGCGATCGAGCGCTTCTCGCTCCAAGGCCTGACCGCCATCCACCGATATGGGAAGATCGGGCCGGGCGAGAATATCGTCCTGGTGATCGCCGCGGCCGCGCATCGGCAGGCCGCGTTCGACGGCGCAAGCTTCATGATGGACTACCTCAAGACCTCCGCACCCTTCTGGAAGAAGGAGCACAAGGCCGACGGCACGACAGGTGACTGGGTTTCCGCCAAGGATGCCGATGATCGAGCGCGGGAGAAGTGGCGGTAGTCACGGCACAATCCTCTCCCTGCGGCTCATGACCAGCACGGCCACGAGACCGCCGACGATCACCAGATCTCGCCACACAATGGGACCATAGCCTGCCCACAGTGTCTCCGCGAAGCCGATCACGGCGGCGCCGCCCGCGGCCCGGATCGGCTGGGCGTGGCCGCCTGCCGCCGCGATCAATACCACCTTGAGCCCGAAGACAAGGCCTGCGCCGAAATCCATCGTGCCGTAGTAGGAGGTGGCGAGGATACCACAGATCGAAGCCATGAGTGCCGCAGCGGCATAGGACATGACGAAGACCGTTCGGGCATCGACCCCGCACATTTCGGCAGCCCGTGAATCCTCCGAGACCGCCCGCCATCGCCTTCCCCAGGTGCTCCTGACGAGGAGGACCGCGCCAATTCCAAGCAGCAGCAGCAGGATCGCCGTGCTCAGACACTGGAGGGTCGTCAGCGTGACCGGAAAGTCCTCGCCCGACCACAGCACGATCGGTTCCTTCATCAGCGGTGGCAGCCAGAGTTCGCGGGTTTGCGCCGCGAGCCGGGCCCCCTCCATCAGGACGAGCACGAGGCCCAGCGAGCCGACGATGACAGCGTTTGGAGAGACGCTCGCCAGAGGCCGGATGATGAACCGGCCGCTGACCATGCCGGTCGCCACACCGCCGCTGAGAGCGGCCAGAGCGCTCAGCGCTAGCGCGGCCGGCAAGACGAGCCGAAGTTCATTCCACCCGAAGTGGGCGACCAACACATAAAGGTGCCCGGAGAACGCGAAGATCGCTCCATAGGTGATGTCAGCACGCCGCGTCACTGCAAAGGCGATCGCATAGCCGAAGGCGAGGCTCGCATAAAGTGTCGCCAGCGGCACGGCATTCGCGATCTGCTGCAGAAAGTAGCTCATGCCGCAGGATTCCACCATCCATGTAACTGGTCAAACGACTTTTGATGGTTATACTGGAGACATGATCTTCACTTGGACTCCCCATCGATTTTCTGGTGGCTCCCTTGCTCTCGATGTTGCCAACAGCGTCATCCTGCACTCCGGTCTGGCCCGCCGTACCGACCGCTTCGAAGTTGCCGAGCAGATGGATGCCTTTTCCAAGGCCGCAACGCAGT
The DNA here is from genome assembly GCF_902502825.2 of Pseudorhizobium flavum. The sequence continues at coordinate 1,311,441 of NZ_LR723670.1, read as the reverse complement.
TTTCGGCAGAGCGGTCTCTGTTCGGTGAGATCAAGCCGGTCGCGGAGCCGAACCGGAAGGATTTCCTCGCACTGCGTGAGGCGATCGACGCTTATTTCCGCCGCCGGGTCGGAGGCCATGACGATCGCGTGCTGCTCGCCGACCTGCTGCAGGCTTGCGCACGAATGCTGAAGCAGTCCGCAAGCGAGGCGACGCTCGAGGCGGCAACGGCTCGCTCGGCGCTACGCCTGCTGGCGGAGACCGAGCGCCTGAAGATCTGCGGCAATTGCGGCTGGCTGTTCCTCGACCGCAGCCGCAATAGGAGCCGCACCTGGTGCGACATGGCTGTCTGCGGCAACCGCGTGAAGGCGAGCCGCCACTATCGGCGCAAGAAGGAGGCGATGCCGTGAGGAAGCGTTGGGTGGTTGCCATGATGACCCTGATTGCCCTTGCCGCCTGCCAGCGGGATACGGCGGATCAGGACGTCGTGGAGCTTTCAGGCAAGATCTTCGTGTTCAACTACCGGGTGGCACGAGCGACCTACCTCGTTACGCTCCGCAGGCTTGCTCCCTTGCCGGAAGGCGGTGTGGCCGAGGCGAGCTTCGAGGATCCTCGCGGCGGGCCGTCTTTGACGGTGGAACAGAAGCTGTTTCCGGCAATGGAGAAGATCGTTCTTGAAAGCCCCGCGATCCACTGCGTGAAGAAGGGAAAGCCCTATAGCGTCACGATCCGCTTGCTCGACCAGAAAGGCGACGAACTGCAGATGATCAAGACGACTATCGCCTCGAACGTCGACCAGGTCGTGCTGCCCGCAAAGCCGCTTTCGCTAGGCCCTGCCTACGACCGGAACCCGGAGGTGTTCAGGCCCGACGGTTCGACCTATTTCTCTCCCGAGTCCTGTCCCGAATGAAAAAAGCCGGCGCGACGGCCGGCTTTTCCAGATCATCTGACGGCAGATCAGCCGACGATTTCGGTGTCTGCAAACCAGTACTTGATTTCCTGGGCAGCGGTTTCCGGAGCGTCGGAACCGTGAACCGAGTTCTCCCCGATCGAAAGTGCGAACTGCTTGCGGATGGTGCCTTCGGCAGCCTGTTCCGGGTTGGTCGCGCCCATGATCTCGCGGTTCTTCAGGATAGCGTTCTCGCCTTCCAGAACCTGAACGACGGTCGGGCCGGAGGTCATGCCTTCGACCAGTTCGCCGAAGAAGGGACGATCCTTGTGAACGGCGTAAAAGCCTTCCGCTTCGCGCTTGCTCATCCAGACGCGCTTGGAGGCAACGACGCGCAGGCCGTTGTCTTCGAACACCTTGGTGATGGCGCCCGTCAGGTTGCGCTTGGTGGCGTCCGGCTTGATCATCGAAAACGTGCGTTCAATCGCCATCGTCAATTCCTTTGTTTCCCAAGAAAGTGGGCGGTGTTTACCCGCCCTCTGCTCTGGAAACAAGGGGCTCCCGGGAATTTCACGCGGCCGTCACACGCCGTCCGAGACCATCGTGAAGGTCGAGGCAACGCGCGAACCACTGCATGACGGAATCGTCCGCCGCCAAGGGAGGCGGGCCGGCTGTGACCCGCATCCACTGCAAGGCACCGAAGAGGATGTAATCGGCAAACAGCGGGCTGTCGCCGCCCAGGAATGGCTGGAAATGCAGCGTGCGGCGGACCGGCTCGAGCCTCGCAGCAAAGGTCTCCCGCTCCGCGTCGCCCTCTGCGGCGACGGCTTCGATCTCCTTGCCCAGACGATCGAGCCGGCTGGCGCGGAAATACTGCTGGTCCGGCGTATCCAGCATGTCGTGGATGTGCATGATCGCCATCTTCGTCACGGGCATGTGGAGGACCATCTGGGAAAAGCTCTCGACGAAGCGCGACAAGGCCTTGCCGCCCTCCCCGCCAAACAGCGTCGGACGATCGGGATAGGCCTCATCCAGATAGACGGCGATCTCGAAACTGTCGCGCACCAGCCGATCCCCGTCACGAAGGATCGGGACAGTCTTCGAGAACCCCTCCTCTATTTCGGGTATGGCGGTGAACGGATAGGGCCGCTCGACGAAATCCAGGCCCTTGTGAGCCAGGGCCATGGAGACCTTCCAGCAGTGCGGGGAGAAAGGGCGGTTCTCGTCACGGCCGCAGAGGGAATAAAGGACACGGGTCATGGAGTCTCCGATCGCTTGAAATGATGCCGATTGTGACCGAGCGGCGCCCGCATATCCAATCAGCAAAATTCATAGATGCAATCATCCCGCCGACATTCCGATCGGGCTAAGATGCGGCGAACCAGGAGGATGCAATGCGCCGCCATTTCCAGATGTTTGCCGACTATAATCGCTGGGCCAATCGCCGCGTCTACGCCGCATGCGAAGACCTGAGCGACGAAGACTATCGCGCCGACGCGGGTGCGTTCTTCGGTTCGATCCATCGCACGCTCAACCACCTGCTGGTGGCTGACCGTATCTGGGTGAGCCGCATGACCGGGCAAGGAGAGGCACCGAAGGCACTGGATGTCGTTCTCTTCGATGACTTCTCCGCTCTTCGAGACGCTCGAGCCGCCGAGGACCAGCGGATCATCGGCTTCGTCGACGGCCTGAACGACGAGCGTATCGCCGGAGACTTCACCTACACGACCATCTCCAATCCGACCACCATAACGCAGCCGCTCGGGCCCGTCCTCTCCCACGTGTTCAACCACCAGACCCATCACCGCGGCCAAGTCCATGCCATCCTGACATCGCTCGGCGGACCGTCGCTGGTGCTGGACCTCGTCTATTTCCTCCGCAGCGATGGCTCCCGGTGGATGTAGTGCGCACCGGGGTCTGCCGTGCCAGACCAACCCGGCGATGCCACGATGACGGAGACGGTCCGCGTTGACGTGGCTCTTGCCTCCCATATCTGACGCTTCTGTCCCGGCGGCTGACGCTCCACACCGGTTCGCTCCTTGCTGCCACGAAGCTATGGTCCGGCGCGATGATTGAAGAGATGTCTCCACTGTTGCTCGGCGTCCTCGGCAGCCTGCTGGCCGGCCTGTGTACCGCCGTCGGCGCGCTGCCGGTGCTTTTCGGGCGGCGACCTGGCGGAGCCTTCCGCGATCTGTCGCTGGGCTTTGCCGCGGGAGTGATGCTTTCGGCGTCCTTCTTCTCGCTGATCATTCCGGCCCTCGATGCGGCGGAGCAGCGCTTCGGTGAGGGAGCGATACCCGCGGCAATTGCCTGTATCGCCATCCTTGTCGGCATGGGCACGGTTTCGCTGATGAACGAGTTTCTGCCGCACGAGCACTTCGACAGCGGACGCGAGGGTCCGAGCAGCGCCTCGGTGCGCCGGATCTGGCTCTTCGTCATCGCCATCACGATCCACAATGTCCCGGAGGGGCTGGCCGTCGGGGTCGGATTCGGGGCCAACGGCATCGAAGGCGGGCTGCCGCTCGCCGTCGGGATCGGCCTTCAGAATGCGCCGGAGGGACTGGCGGTCGCTGTTTCGCTCCTCGCGCAAGGCTATAGCAAGTGGCGTTCGTTCGTCATTGCCACGCTCACCGGCCTCGTCGAGCCGCTCGGTGGGCTGATCGGCGCAGCACTGGTCACCGTGTCACAACCGCTGCTGCCCTGGGCGCTCGCATTCGCTGCGGGCGCCATGCTCTATGTGATCAGCCACGAGATCATCCCCGAGACCCACCGCAGCGGCCATCAGAAACAGGCGACTTTCGGTCTTGCCGTAGGGCTGGTGCTCATGCTGTTCCTCGACGTCTGGCTCGGGTGAGCGAGCCACGCCGTCTCAAGCCGCACGTCGGCCCATCGAATGCCCAGAGCCATCCTTCGATAGCTTGAAGCGCACCATGAGGTTCTCGAGCGCCACCGCCTCGTTGAGGAGAGCCTGAACCGCCGCGGAGCTTTCTTCCACCATGGCCGCGTTCTGTTGCGTACCTCGATCGATCTCGGCAATCGTGCCGTCGATCTCGGAGATGCCCGTCGCCTGCTGGCGTGCACCGGAGACGATCCTCTGGATCTCGCCGCTGATCTGGCGGACTTCGTTGGCAATCACCGTCAGCGCCTCGCCGGCCTGGTTCACCAGCGTCACACCGTTGTTGACCTCCGCACCGGAGGCATTGATGAGCGCCTTGATCTCCTTGGCAGCATTGGCCGACCGCTGGGCAAGTTCACGGACCTCCTGGGCGACAACCGCGAAGCCCTTGCCGGCCTCACCAGCGCGGGCGGCCTCGACGCCGGCGTTCAGAGCAAGCAGGTTGGTCTGGAAGGCGATTTCATCGATGACGCCGATGATCTGACCGATCTCGCGAGACGAATTCTCGATGCGACTCATGGCCTCCACCGCATTGGTGACGATCGCTCCAGAGCGCTCCGCACCATCGCGCGCCTTGTCCACCATGCGATCGACATGCTCGGCGACACTGGCGGTCTCGTTGACGGTCTGGGTGAGAATGCTGAGCGCGCTCGCCGTTTCCTCCACGGAGGCTGCCTGGCGCTCGGTCCGTACCGAGAGATCGTGGGTGGCGCGGCCGATTTCCGCCGTGCCTCCGCGGATGGTGTTTGCAACCAGGCCGGCCTGTGTGAGGACCGACTCGAGATTCTCAACGGAGGAGTTGTAGGAGTCCCGCAATGCATCCAGCGCCCCCTGGAACGGCTGGTCGATGCGATGTGCCAGATTGCCGGTCGACAGCTCGGACAGCGCCGTGCCGAGGCGCTCGACGACCAGCTTGGTCGCCTCCGCCTCACGGGCCCGCTCCTCGGCGTTCATCGCCCGCTGCTCTGCAGCCTCGCGATCCGCCTCCCGGGCCCGCTCCGACATTTCGACGGCATTGCGTTCGGCCTTGGTGGCGGTTTCGACCGCTGCGTCGGAAGCCTCGAACGCATTGACCACAGCATGCGTAAGGGCGACGAGCACGCCGGTCTGCACGATCAGGACCACGGCGTGGAGAATGACGCGCGAGAAATCGGATTCGCCAGGAAAGACCGCCAGCGGCATGACGAAGAAGAGAGCGAGGTGATGCACCGCCACCAGAGCCGAATAGGCGAGCAGCGCCTTCCAGTCGATCCACACGGCGCAGATCGCTAGGGAGGCGAAGAAGTACATGTGGATGTCGATCTGCAGCGGCGATCCGGAGAAGGAATAGACCAGCATGGCGACTGTGGCGGCATGCGCCATGGAGGTGACGATGCGCGTTGCGGGGCCGATGCGATCCTTCCACCAGCCCGCCGTTGCAAGCGAGACGATCACGAGGGTGGCGAGCACCGGAGCGAGCGAGAAGCCGTCGCTACTGAAGAATTCCCGAACTGCCACGAGCAGCAGGTTGATCCACAACAGACCGACAATGCCGCCCGCAGCCTTGTTGCGCAGCAATGCTAGTGAACTCATCCTTTGTTTCCTTCCAGGCAACCGAGTGCCAGTTGATGGTTGAGGACCAGAACCGCGCCTGCGCTTGCAAGCCGGGCTGCGAAGTCCGGGGCCTCTGAGTGGGCAACGGTCATCCACGGGAAGCGACCCTGGGCGACGAAGTCGCCACCAGCATTCGCGATGACCGAGAGAGGGTAATCGGGTGCCGCATCGGGATCCGTCAGGACCAGGACGAACCGGCCGTTGGGCAGGGCCCAGACCGAGAAGATCAGCAGCAGGAAGACGCAGAAATTCAAGACTATGAAGCTTCGACCCGTCAGCATCAGGCACCTGTCCAAAGGGGGCACGGCTCGTCCGTGCGTGGAGCGTCCTCCGTCATTCCAAGATCATGCTAGCCGGCATTAATAAAAAAGCCATTAATCACGGTCTTGCGGTTTGTCAGGTCGCGAGATGACGACGAGGCGGCAGCTTCGTTTCGCAGCCAGTCTGATCCCGTCTTGCCAGGCTCACCGACTTCAGCCAAAACGCCGGCCATGATCACCATTACCGATGTCTCAGCCCGGATCGCGGGCCGCCTGCTTCTCGACCATGCGAGCGTCAGCCTCCCAGCCGGTGCGAAGGTGGGGCTCGTGGGCCGCAATGGTGCCGGAAAATCGACCCTGTTCCGGATTGTCACCGGCGACCTTGCCGCGGAAAGCGGCTCCGTCTCGATCCCCAGGAATGCCCGCATCGGTCAGGTGGCACAGGAAGCTCCAGGAACGGAGCAGCCGCTGATCGAGATCGTGCTGGCTGCCGACAAGGAGCGGGCGTCGCTGATGCGGGAGGCGGAGACCGCGACCGACTCGCACCGCATCGCCGAGATCCAGACGAGGCTGGTGGACATCGACGCGCATTCGGCGGAGGCGCGGGCCGCGAGCATTCTTGCCGGCCTCGGTTTCGACCACGAGGCGCAGTCACGACCGGCCTCCTCGTTTTCCGGAGGGTGGCGCATGCGCGTGGCACTGGCGGCCGTGCTGTTCTCGCAGCCGGACCTGCTACTCCTCGACGAGCCGACCAACTATCTGGATCTCGAAGGCACGATGTGGCTCGAGGATTATGTCCGGCGCTATCCCTATACCGTCATCATCATCAGCCACGATCGCGATCTCCTCAACAACGCCGTCAATGCGATCGTCCATCTCGACCAGAAAAAGCTGACCTTCTATCGCGGCGGCTACGACCAGTTCGAACGACAGAAGGCCGAGGCCGACGAGTTGCAGATGAAGGCGCGCGCCAAGAACGAGGCGGCGCGAAAGCACTTGCAAAGCTTTATCGACCGCTTCAAGGCCAAGGCCTCGAAGGCGAAGCAGGCGCAGAGCCGTGTGAAGGCACTGGAGCGGATGGGAACCGTCGCGGCCGTGATCGAGGACCACGTCCAGCCGATCACCTTTCCGGAGCCCGAGAAGCAGCCGGCCTCGCCGATCATCTCTATCAGCGGCGGCGCCGTCGGCTACGAGGCGGACAAGCCGATCCTGAAGGGCATCAATCTGAGGATCGACAATGACGATCGCATCGCGCTTCTTGGCGCGAACGGCAACGGCAAGTCCACCTTCGCGAAGCTGATCGCCGGACGACTGTCGTTACAGGCGGGAGAAATGAAGCTCGCGCCTAACCTGAAGGTCGGTTTCTTCGCTCAGCACCAGCTCGACGACCTGATCCCCAACGAGACGCCGGTCGACCACGTGCGCCGGCTGATGCCGCAGGCTGGGGAAGCGCAGGTGCGCGCCCGCGTTGCACAGATGGGCCTCGCGACGGAAAAGATGGCGACGGCGGCAAAGGACCTTTCGGGCGGCGAGAAAGCACGCCTGCTGATGGGGCTTTCAGCTTTCCACGCGCCGAACCTGCTCATCCTCGACGAGCCCACCAACCACCTGGATATCGACAGCCGCCGGGCGCTCATCGAAGCGCTCAACGATTATGAGGGTGCCGTCATCCTGATCTCCCACGACCGTTACCTGATCGAGGCGACGGTGGATCGGCTGTGGCTGGTGAACGAAGGGACGGTGAAGCCGTTCGACGGCGACATGGAAGAATACCGCGACCTGATCGTCGCGGCCGGCAGGAAGAAGGACGAGAAGCCGCAAGTCGGCGCAGAGGAGCCGGCGAACAAGGCGGAGCAGCGAAAGGCGAGCGCCGAGAAGCGCGCCTCGCTTGCACCGCTGAAGAAAAAAATCAATGAAATTGAGTCCGTAACCGCGAAGCTTGAAAGACTGATTCAACAGCTTGATGCGGAACTTGCAGATCCGACGCTCTACGAGAAGGCGCCGGCAAAGGCGGCCGAGAAGGCCAGGCAGCGCGGGGAAGCGGCCGCAAAACTCGCAAATGCGGAGGAGCAGTGGCTGGAGCTGTCGGCCGAATACGAAGAGGCGATGGCTGGCTGACGCTCAAGCCTTCTTCACCCAGCGACCTTCGGGAGACTGCTGCCAGTAGGTGAGCAAATGACCCTCCCCCTTCAGCCGCTTCCATTGGCTGCGGGCATTCTCCACCTGCTCTGAGTCATAGCCGTCGAACATGAAGACGAGGCGTTCATAGGCATCCAGCGGCGGCGGCTCTGCGGAGTCGACGACAAAGCGCACGGTGGCGTCGTTGACGTTGCCGGAACCGGTCGTAATCAGCACCGGCTGCCGAGCGGCGTGCTCGCCGTCATCCGTGCCATGGGGCAGGAAGCTCTCTTCCCTGTAGGTCCAGAGATGTTCGTCGAGGCTGTCGCGGCGCTGCTCCTCACGCGTCTGCACCACCACCCGCCAGCCGCGCTCGACACTCTTCTCGAGGAGCGCCGGCAGCGCATCCTCGAGCTTCGATTCCGTCAGGTGGTAGAACAGGACCTCGGTCATGGCTCAGGTTTCGTAATGGTCGCGCACGAGCCTGTCGAGAAGGCGCACACCATAGCCGGAGGCCCATGACTGGCTAATCTCGCTGGACGGCGAGTTCATCGCCGTGCCGGCCACGTCCAGGTGCGCCCAGGGCGTGTCGCCCACGTAACGCTTCAGGAACTGTGCCGCCGTGATCGCCCCCGCATGACGCCCGGCCGAATTCTTCATGTCCGCAAACTTGGAGTCGATCATCTTGTCGTATTCCTTGCCGAGCGGCATGCGCCAGAGCTTCTCGCCCGTCGCCTCGCCGGCTGCGCTGAGGCGGGCGGCGAGTTCGTCGTCGTTGGAGAAGAGCCCGGCATGCAGGTTGCCGAGCGCCACCAGGATTGCGCCCGTCAGGGTCGCGAGATTGATCATGAAACGCGGCTTGAAGCGGTCGTTGCAATACCAGAGCGCATCGGCCAGCACGAGCCGCCCCTCCGCATCCGTGTTAATTATCTCGATGGTTTGGCCCGACATCGAGGTCACAATATCGCCGGGCCGCTGTGCATTGCCGTCCGGCATGTTCTCGACCAGCCCGATGATGCCAATGGCATTCACCTTGGCCTTGCGCGCTGCCAGCGCATGCATGAGGCCGGTGACTGCGGCTGCGCCGCCCATGTCGCCCTTCATCTCCTCCATTCCGGCGCCCGGCTTGATGGAGATGCCGCCCGAGTCGAACACGACCCCCTTCCCGACGAAGGCGATGGGCGCATCCTTGGCCTTTCCGCCCTTCCACTGCATGACGGCGATCCTCGGCGGACGGGCGGAGCCCTGTGCCACGCCGAGGATCGCATTCATCTTGAGCTTGCCCATGTCCTTCTCGGTCAGGATCTCGACCTCGACACCAAGGTCTTCCAGTTGCCTGGCCTTCTCGGCGAATTCGACCGGTCCCAGCACATTCGGCGGGAGGTTGACGAGGTCCCGAGCGAGCAGGACCCCGCCAGCGACGGCGTTGGCGTCATCAAGCAGTTTCGCCGCCTCGGCGTGGCTTACGGTCACGATGGTGACAGCGACCTTCTTCGGCAGTTTCTCGTCGTCGTCCTTCTTCTTCGTCTTGTAGGCGTCGAAAGTGTAGCCGCGCAGCATCACACCCAGCGCAAAATCCGCAGCCTGGTGGGCCGAGACCTCCAGCCCAGGGGCATCGAGGAAGACCACCACATTGCTCGATGACTTGAACTGCGCCGCAGCGGCACCGCCCGCGCGCAACCAGTCATGCGCCGTGAGCGCCTCCGGTTTCCCGAGGCCGAGAAGCAGCAGCCGATCCGCCGTGGATCCTCCCGGCGCGATCAACTCCAGCGTTCCCATCGACTTGGCCTTGAACCCAGATATCTCGGCGGCCCGTGCCGATAGCCCTTGCGGGTCCGCCTCCGCAAGACCGGCGGGAGCGCCCTGATCGGCGACCTGCAGCATCACCGCCAGCGTCTTCTCCAGAGGAGCTGACTTTGCGAAACGGATTTCATACTTTCCAGACATTCTAACTCCGAAGCTCGTCATGACATTCGTGCTGATCATCCTCGTTTCGTCGAGCATGGCAACCTGAATGCGAGATTTCCCGCAGAATCATCATCATTGAACGCGGTTCGGAAAGTCAGGTTCTACTGGCAAGCTTGCTGAATCATTTCCAACGAGTGAAGCAGCGGGGGAGGTTGGCGACAAGTTCCTGATGCCGATCGTGGTCGATGCCAAGGCCACCACGCTTTTCGAAATGACACAGTCCGTCAAAAAATCACATTCACCAGCCAAATTATAGAGCCGAAGCCGTCGCAAAGATTGAAGCGATCGCTTAGATAGGCCGGCCGTTCGATGGCTCCAGAGGCCCGAATCGCTGCAGCGGAACGTGATGAAGCTTCTCGAAATCTACATACTGCGTCGTATACTACAGATGTTCCTGGTCGCGCTCCTGCCGGTGCTGACGATCATCTGGACCATACAGGTGCTCGGACGAATTAACCTGGTTACCGACACTGGTCAGTCGATGGGCTCCTTCGTCGTTCTTGCGACGTATATCCTGCCGACCATCGTGCCCGTTGTCGTCCCCTTCGCGCTTGCGATCGGCATCACGCAGACGCTGACAGCGATGAACAATGACTCGGAACTGCCGGTTATCGACGCAGCGGGCTCTTCGCGCAGCATCATCTATCGGCCGGTTCTCCTGCTCGCCGCGTTCCTTAGCATCTTCAGTTTCGTCGTCGCCAATTTCGTCGAGCCCCCCTCTCGCGTCGCCGCACGGCAGATGGTGGCAGCGGCTTATGCTGACCTCCTCTCATCCGTCATCGAGGAAAAGACCTTCCGAAGCATCGAGGATGGGCTTTACGTGCAGATCTCGGAACGCCATTCCGGCCGCATCCTGACCGGACTGTTCGTGGTGGACCAGCGGGACCCGAACTTCGACCTCATCTACTATGCGCGAGAGGGATCCATCGACGAGAGCGGCACCTCGCTCACCATGCGGGACGGCGAGGTCCATCGGAAGACGCCGGAAGGTCGTGTTTCGATCATCAAGTTCGTCTCCTACGCCTTCGATCTTTCGGCAATGTCTGGAGCTGAAGCGCCCTCCTATACTTCTGCTGACCGCAGTCTTGGATTCCTTCTCAACCCCGACCTCGAAGATCCGCATGTGCAACGCTCCCCCGGAAGCTATCGCGCCGAATTGCACGGCCGCCTGACGGAGTGGCTTTTCCCATTCATGTTCGCTCTCCTATCCTTGGTCGTGACGGGCGATTCTCGTTCGCACCGGCAGGCTCGGCTGCATCCCATGGTCATTGCCCTCGCACTGGCGTTCGGGCTTCGTTGGCTGGGCTTCTCTTTCAAGAACCTCGTCAAGCAGGATGAGGCGAACACCTACCTGCTCTACATGCTGCCGGCGATCACGATCGCGACCTGCAGCTATCTGCTCGCCACCCGCAGAACGATACGAATGCCGCGAGTGATGTACCGTCTTGCGAACCGGGTGCAGCGGTGGGTGGGGCAAAAGCTCTCGCCGAAGGCGTCGATGGGAGGCAGCCAATGATCGCCACGACCCTGTCGCGATACTTCTTCCGAAGGTATGTTTCGACAGCAGGCTGGTTCTTCCTCGGCGTCTGCGGAATCATCTTCCTGGCCGATTTCAGCGAGACCAGCCGCCGGCTTTCGGGCCTGGATGGGTACTCAGTACCGGCAGCCCTGCTCTTCACCGCAATGCGCACACCGCTGATCTTCCAGCAGACCATACCGACGCTTACGCTGTTTGTGGGCATGACCGCGCTCATTGCCCTCAATCGCCGCCACGAGTTGGTCGTGACCCGCGCGGCCGGCATCTCGGTGTGGCAGTTCATGACGCCCTTCGCGGTCGGAGCCCTCCTGATCGGAATATTCGCGGTGATGGTAGTCAACCCACTGGCGGCCTGGGGACAGCGCGAGTCGCTTTCGATGGAGACCTCCTGGCGGGAGGCAAGCGGCAGGGCCCCAAAATCGGAGTTCCTTCCTTGGATCCGGCAGATCTCCGGCGGCCAAGACACGATCATCGGCGCCAAGAACTATCGCGAGGAGGGTGCGGAACTGATCGACGTCGTCATCTTCCAATTTGATGAGAACGGCCGGGTCACACTGCGCCAGGATGCGGCGAAAGCCAAATTGGAAGATGGTTACTGGATGCTTACCGATGTGGAGGAGATTCGCCCAGGCGAGATTCCAAGCCGTATCGAAAGCACGCGACTCGATACCAATCTGAGGCAGGAGTATCTGCAAGAAAGCCTTTCGCAGCCTGAAACCGTTGCATTTTATGACCTTTTGAGGAAGATCGAAGTCAGCCGCTCGTTTGGCCTTTCCACGAAAGCGCTCGAGACGCAGTTCCACTCTCTGCTTTCTCTACCCGTGCTGCTCGTGGCAATGACCCTCATCGCTGCCACAGTCTCTTTGAAGTTCAGTCGCTTCGCACAATCACGCTCGGTGATTCTGGGTGGAATCGTTTCTGGCTTCGTGCTTTATGTCGTGACGGTTCTCGTAAAAGCATTCGGGAGCAGCGGCGCCGTCCCCCCTTTCGTGGCGGTTTGGGTGCCGGTAATCGTCGCGACTGCTCTCGGCGCAACGATTCTGCTCCACCAGGAGGATGGCTAGTGGCGGTAAACGACCGCGGAAATATCAGACGGCGCCTTGCGGTCCTGCTGGCGAGCGTTGCTGTTTGCATGAATGGCATCCATCCCGTCTCTGTGCGCGCGCAAGAAAGCAGTATGGGTCTGTCGGGCGTTGCGGATGACGACGCCAAGATGCTCCTGCGTGCAAATGAACTCGTCTACAATCGCGACGTCGAGAAGGTCACCGCCTCCGGCGGCGTTCAGATCTACTACAACCGCTATCGCATGGTGGCGCAACGGGTCGAGTACGACCAGCAATCCGGTCGCGTGATAGCACGGGGCAACATCGAACTGATCGAGCCAGATGGCAACCGGATCTACGCGGATGAGCTCGACATCACCGATGACTTCGGTGAGGGATTCCTGAACGCTCTGCGTGTGGAAACAACCGACAATACCCGCATTGCTGCGGAAAGTGCCGAGCGTCTCCCCGGAGACCTCATGATCCTTAACAATGGTGTATATACCGCCTGCCTTCCCTGCGCGAAGAAGCCTGGCCGCGCTCCCCTCTGGCAGGTGAAGGCGGAACGGGTCATCCAGAACGGCCAGACCCACACCGTCCGACTGGAGAACGCTCGCTTCGAACTGTTCGGCATGCCGATCGGCTTCCTGCCGTTCATCGAGGTGCCCGACCATACTGTGGAGCGGAAGTCGGGCTTCCTGTTCCCCACCATGAGCCTGGATGACAAGCTCGGCTTTGGACTGACGATCCCGTATTATCACGTGTTCGCACCGCATATGGACGCAACGCTGAGCCCGACCTACTATACCGGCCAGGGCGTTCTGCTGCAGGGCGAAGTCCGCAACCGGTTCGAAACCGGTGAGCACAAGTTCCGCTTCGCCGGCATCCATCAACGCGATCCGGGCGCATTTGATACGGGGTCTAGTGACTACAATGCCGAGACGCGGTTGATGGCTGCGTCGGAAGGCCGCTTCGAGATCAATCCGCGCTGGACCTTCGGCTGGGACGTCATGGTCCAGAGCGACAATAACTTTTCGAAGACCTACAGCCTGGATGGCGTCAGCGACGACGTGTTCCGCAACGAAGCCTATCTTACGGGCTTCGGCAAGCGCAACCACTTCGACCTGCGTGCCTTCTACTTCAACGTTCAAGATACGGCTGCCGATAATCTCCTCGAGCGCCGCCAGGCGGTCGTCTATCCCTCGCTGGACTACCAGTACATCGCGCCCGAGGCGGTGGCTGGCGGCGAGTTGTCGATTACCACCAATTTCACCAACCTCTCCCGTAGGGAAGAAGATTTCTACTACCGGGGAACGACTGCCCGCTATCCAGGCCTCGACGGCAACTACACGCGTTTCTCCACCGAAGCGGAGTGGAAGCGCACCTTTACTACGCCCGGCGGCCTTCTGTTGACGCCCATCCTGGCGGCCAGGGGTGATGCTCTGCGGCACAATTCCGGCACGCCGACCCTGGCGTGGGACGGCAATACCTATAGCTACAATGCTCTTGAAGATTCCGGCGCCTATGGCCGCTACATGGTCACGGCTGGCCTGGAGACGCGCTATCCCTTCCTCATCAGCACCGACAGCAGCAGCCACATCATCGAGCCGATCGCTCAGGTGTTCGTGCGACCAGACGAGCCGCTGGCCGGTGGCCTGCCGAACGAGGACGCTCAGAGCTTCGTCTTCGATGCGACGACGCTTTTCGAACGCGACAAGTTCTCGGGCTACGACCGTATCGAAGGCGGCACGCGCGCCAATGTCGGTATCCGCTATACGGGCTCGTTCGACAATGGCGTCGGGCTTCACGGGATATTTGGCCAAAGTTATCACCTTGCCGGCCTGAACTCGTTCGATACCGACGATCTCGTCAATGCCGGTGCGAACTCGGGACTTGAAACGGACCGGTCGGACTATGTGGGAATGGCCGGGATCAGCCTTCCCTTCGGCGTCTCCATTGAAGCGGGAGCCCGGTTCGATCAGGACTCGTTTGACCTGGAGCGGACCGATACATCCGTCTCCTACACCTCCGCACGGCTCAGCAGCTCACTGATCTATACCCAGATCGAAGCCCAACCGGAATATGGGGCGAGCGAGGACACGGACCTTCTCCAGTCATCGAGCAGCTTCCGCATCAATGAGAATTGGTCTGTCAGCGGTTCTGCGATTTGGGATCTGAACGAACAGGAAGTCATCCGGCGCGGCGTCGGCCTCTCCTATGCTGACGAGTGTACGATCTTTACTCTTGCCTATGCGGACGAAGGCCCCAGCAGCACCAACGCGAGCGACTGGACGGTCAGCGCACGGATTACCTTCCGTACCCTTGGCGACATCCAGCTTGGCTCGGGCAGCAATGAGTAGCACACAAGGCGTCATTGTTTCGCCGCAAGAATTGTGCAACCGGTGCCGGATACGGTAGACAGGGGAGCGCGCCCGGCCGGGTGGAGCCGCCGCGCAGAAGGACGTTATCATGTTGGCAATGAATGCAACACGCAGGCTTCTCCTCGCCGTGGCGGCTCTCGCCGCCGCCGTGGTGATCGAACCAGCCCATCACCAGGCCTTGGCGGCCACTGAAGTGGTCGCCGTCGTCAACGGCCTGCCGATCACCAGTAACGACGTCAGCCGTCGCGCCGCCTTCCTGCGGCTCCAGCGACAGAAGAGCGATGCCAAGACCGCACGTGATCAACTCGTCGAAGAAGCCCTGAAACGGGAAGAGATCGCACGGGTGAGAATGTCGGTTAGCACCGACGACGTCGACAAGGCCTTCGCCCGCTTTGCGGCGAGCAACAAGCTGTCTCCCGAGCAACTGACGAAAATCCTCGGACAGGCAGGTGTGGGCGCCGAGCACTTCAAGGAATACATCGCGGTACAGATGAGCTGGCCGCGTCTCGTCAATGCCCGCTACGGCAGCCGGGGCCGGATGTCATCGCAGGAACTCGTCACGCGAATGATGGAAAACAAGGAAAAGCCGGTTACCACCGAGTACTTCCTCCAGCAAGTCATCTTCGTGGTGCCGGACTCCAAGCGCAATGCCATCCTCGGCAAGCGGAAGGCAGAGGCAGAGGCGTCCCGCGGCAAATTCCCCGGGTGCGAACAGTCGAAGCAGTTTGCTGCCACGATGCTCGATGTTTCCGTCCGCAGCCTCGGACGCGTGCTTGCTCCGGAACTGCCGGAGGAATGGAAGCCGCTCATCGAAAAGGCTTCGGGTGGAACGACTGGCACGCGGGTTACCGAGCGCGGGGTGGAATTCCTTGCGATCTGCAACCAGCGGCAGGTGTCCGACGACTTCGCCGCGGAAGTGGTCTTCCGTGCCGAGGATCTTGGCAAGCAGAAGAGCGGCGCGAACCCGAACGAGGAGAAATACCTCGAGGAACTGCGCAACAAGGCGCAGATCGACCTCCGCTGACTTTTGAGGAACGGCATGCCACTTGATCGCCCACTTGCTCTTACCCAGGGCGATCCAGCCGGCATAGGTCCGGATATCGCACTCGCCGCCTGGCTGAAGCGGCGGGAATATGGGCTGGCACCCTTCCTCTACATCGGAGACCCCGAGGTCCTCTCTGCACGCGCCCGGCTCCTTGAACTGGATGTTCCAATCTCCGAGACCGACGCCGCAGGGGCGCTGGCATCGTTCGAAGCAAGCCTGCCACTCTATCCCGTCGCTGCGGGTGCGCTTGTGGCACCGGGCGAGCTCCATGGCGCGACGGCAGGCGGGACCATCGCAGCGATAGAGAAGGCCGTTGCATTTGCCCTCGAAGGTACAGTGGCCGCAGTGGTCACCAACCCGATCGCCAAGTCAGTCCTCTATGCCTCGGGCTTCGGATTTCCGGGGCACACTGAGTTCCTCGCCGAACTTGCCTACCGCGCGACGGGAGAGAAGGTGACGCCGGTGATGATGCTTGCCGGCCCTAAGCTCAGGGCAATCCCCGTCACGATCCATATCCCGCTTAAGGATGTGCCGGCGGTCCTGACGGAGGACCTGATTGTCGAGACCTGCCAGACTGCGGATCGGGACCTCAGGAGCCGCTTCGGGATCAGCCAGCCGCGCCTCGCGATCGCGGGACTCAATCCCCACGCGGGCGAAGACGGTACGATCGGCAGGGAAGATGCAGAAATCATCCATCCTGCGATCACGCGCCTGCGCCGTGAAGGGATCAATGCCTTCGGCCCGCTGCCTGCAGACACGATGTTCCACGACGAGGCCCGCAGCCGCTACGACGTGGCCGTCTGCATGTATCACGATCAGGCGCTCATCCCGGCCAAGGCTCTCGGCTTTGACACTTCGGTAAACGTGACGCTCGGCCTGCCCTTCATTCGCACCTCCCCCGATCACGGCACCGCCTTCGGGATTGCCGGACAGGGCGTGGCCCGCGAAAGCAGTCTGGTAGAAGCGCTCAGGCTTGCGGCCGAGCTCGCGGAGAAATCCGCAAAGGTCACAGCATAATGGCGACATTGGACGGGCTGCCGCCCCTGCGAGAGGTCATCCAGCGGCACGGGCTGGACGCGAAGAAGGCGCTCGGCCAGAATTTCCTGCTCGACCTCAACCTGACCCAAAAGATAGCGCGCAGCGCCGGCCCGCTGGAGGATGCCACCGTGATCGAGGTGGGCCCCGGCCCTGGCGGCCTTACGCGCGCAATCTTGTCGCTCGGCGCGAGAAAGCTGATTGCGATCGAACGGGATTCCCGCTGCCTGCCAGCCCTTGCGGAGATTGCCGGGCATTATCCGGGACATTTAGAGGTGATTGAGGGAGATGCGCTGAAGGCCGACTTCGATGCGCTTGCCGCAGACGGTCCGATCAAGATCATCGCGAACCTGCCCTACAATGTCGGCACGCAGTTGTTGCTCAACTGGCTTCTCCCCCGCTCCTGGCCGCCGTTTTGGGATTCGCTGACGCTGATGTTCCAGAAGGAAGTCGGGCTGCGGATCGTCGCGCGGGAAAATGATGACCATTATGGGCGCCTCGGCGTTCTTGCCGGCTGGCGGACGGAGGCACGGATGGTGTTCGACGTGCCGCCGCAGGCGTTCACGCCGCCGCCCAAGGTTACGTCAAGTGTCGTGCATCTGACGCCGCGGCAGGCGCCCCTGCCCTGCGACGTCAAGAAGCTGGAAACGGTGACGCAGGCGGCCTTCGGACAGAGGCGCAAGATGCTGCGCCAGAGCCTGAAGGCGCTGGGTGGCGAGGCGCTTTTGTCGAAGGCGGGCATCGACCCGGTCCGCAGAGCAGAAACTCTGTCTGTCGAGGAATTCGTTACCCTCGCCAACGCGCTCTAGAGCAGATCGGCCAGTAAGCCAGCTTCCCCTTTTGAAGCACTTGCTTCCGGCTAGAGTGCAGGTTCTTCCGTCAGCAGTCCCTGAACGAAGTCGAAGAGACCGTGCCGACGGTCGCGGCGGATCCGCTCCGCCTTCACGATGCAACTGACATAGCCGAAGGCTTCATCGAGATCATCGTTGACGATCACGTAGTCATACTCCCGCCAGTGCTCGATCTCTGCCCGCGAGTTCAGAAGGCGCGTACGGATGACTTCCTCGGTGTCCTCAGCGCGCCGGTGCAGACGTGACTGGAGCTCCGTCATCGAAGGCGGAAGGACGAAGATGGAGACGACATCCGCCTTCATCTTCTCCTGCAGTTGTAGGGCACCCTGCCAGTCAATGTCGAAGAGCATGTCGCGGCCTTCAGCCATGGCCTGCTCGACCGGCTCACGGGGGGTGCCGTAGTAGTTGCCATGAACCTCCGCCCATTCCAGGAGGTCGCCCGCGTCCCGCATCCGCTCGAACTGCGGCACCGTGATGAAATGGTAGTGCTTTCCGGCGATCTCGCTCGGCCGCTTCTGGCGCGTTGTCACGCTGACCGAGATCTCCAGCGAGTGGTCGTCATCCAGCAGGTTGCGGGCGATCGTGGACTTACCCGCCCCGGATGGCGACGACAGCACCAGCATCAGGCCGCGGCGGGCAATCTTGGACGGGCTGGATGCTGCAGGTCTCATGTATCACTCCAGATTCTGGACCTGTTCACGGAACTGGTCGATGACGACTTTCAGTTCGACACCCGCGGCGGTGACCGCGCTCGAGTTCGATTTGGAACAGATGGTATTCGATTCGCGGTTGAATTCCTGCGCCAGAAAATCAAGCCGGCGCCCCACCGGACCGCCCTTCCCCAGGAGATCACGCGTGGCGGCCACGTGAGCCTTCAGCCGGTCGATCTCTTCGCGGAGATCAGCCTTGGTCGCCAGAAGCGCGACCTCCGAATGGAGACGAACCGGGTCGAGCGACTGGCTGCTATCCTGGAGGAGCGCTGCCACCTGTTGCTGAAGGCGACGGCCGATCTCCTCAGCAGACCGAGATGGGTCCTTTTCCACGGCCAGGGCGAGTTCCTCGATCCTATCGATCTGGCGCGCAATCACATCGGCAAGCGCGGCACCTTCCTGCTCGCGCATCTGCCTCAGATGAGCGGTCGCGCGCGCAAGACATTCAAGTATCTCGGCGTCGCGGGCATCTGCCTCTTCAGGGCTTTCATCCGCCTCACGAATTTCGACGATGCCGCGGATGCCGAGAAGCGTGTCGAGCCGCAACGGTGCGGGATCGATGACAGCGCCTAGCTCCGCGCGAAGCGACAGCACAGCATCCAGCGCCTCACGATTGAGCACCGCTTCCAGCTTCGTCTCCGAGGCGACAAGTGTCAGCGAAGCCTGGATGTTGCCTCTGGTCACCTGTTCCCCGACCAGTCGCCGGACGTCGGGCTCAAGCCTTTCGAGGCCGGGAGGAAGGCGCAACCTGAGATCCAGCCCTTTTCCATTCACGGAGCGCAGTTCCCAGACGATGCGGTAACGCCCGAAACTGCTTTCGTCACGAGCAAAACCGGTCATGGACTGCAAGGTCATCGGGGTCTCCAGAGGGCTGTGCTTCAGTTGGTCGGCTTTTCGGCCTCGTCGCCGCCCGGCTGGCCGTCGCCTAACTGGGCTTCGGCACTGTCGGCGCGCTCTGCCTCCAGCTTGCGCCAACGGCGGACATTGGCGTTGTGCTCTTCGAGCGTCTCGGCGAAGGCATGGCCGCCTGTGCCGTCGGCGACGAAATAGAGATCCTTCGTCCGCCATGGGTTGGCCACGGCCTCCAGCGCGGCACGACCGGGATTGGCGATCGGCGTCGGCGGCAGGCCCTTGATGACATAGGTATTGTAAGGCGTTTCCTTCTGCAGGTCCGACTTGTAGATCGGCCGGTCGGACGGCTTGCCGTCACCGCCGAACAGCCCGTAGATGATGGTCGGATCCGACTGCAATCGCATGCCCTTCTGCAGGCGGTTGAGGAAGACGGAGGCGACGCGCGCACGTTCATCATCGACGCCCGTCTCCTTCTCCACGATCGAGGCCAGCGTGACGAACTCCTCCTTCGTCTCGATAGGAAGGTCAGGATCCCGCTTCTCCCAGATCTGGTTGATCAGCCTTTCCTGAGCCACGCGCATCTGCTGGACGATCTCGGCACGCCTGGTGCCTCGGGAGAATTTGTAGGTATCGGGGCGAAGGCTTCCTTCCGGAGGCAGCTCTGCCGGCAGTTCCCCTTCCAGCACAGGATCTTCTGCCAACCGCAGCATCATCTGGCGGACCGTCAGGCCTTCGGGCAGCACGACGGAATAAAGGATGGACTTGCCGGACTCTAGGAGTTCCATGATCTCCTTCATCGATGCTCCGGCCTTGATGTCGTACTCGCCGGCTTTCAGCGTGCCGCCATCGCGCAGATAGGTGGCACTGACATAGCGGAAGACGCGCGCATCGGAGATGATGCCGTTGCGCTCGAGGTTGTTGGCGATCTCCGCGAGACCGTTACCCGCGCGCACCATGAAATGAGTATTGGCTTGAAGCGGGCCGGGCTTCTGGAAGCTGGAGATCATGTAGTAGAAGCCAGCGACAGCGACGACGCAGACGATCATCACCATGGTCATGACGAAGTTCAGGAAGATTATCAGCTGGCTGCGCGCCTTGCGCGACCGCCGCGGTGGCTCCGGCACGCGCTCCGGCTTCAGAGCCTCGTTGGGAGACTTCGGAATGATCGGTCCGTGACCGCCGCCGTGGTTGTGCGGCGTATCGGCCATATGACTGTCGTTGTTCACTGTGCCCCCCTAGAATGCACGGTCGTTACCGCTTATTGGCCAAGCAATACGGCAAAAACAGGTTCGTTGACAGGTGGCCGGACATCCAGGATGGCCAAGCCCGGGCAGTGTCAGGCGTCGTAGCGGCGCAGAACGAGAGATGCGTTCGTGCCGCCGAACCCGAAAGAGTTCGACAGCGCGACATTGATGTCGCGCGACCGCGCCTTGTGCGGAACGAGGTCGATGGCCGTCTCGACGTCCGGATTGTCCAGGTTCAGCGTCGGCGGCGCGATGTTGTCGCGGATCGCGAGCGCAGAGAAGATCGCCTCGACCGCTCCGGCGGCTCCGAGCAAGTGGCCGATCGCGGACTTGGTCGAGGACATCGAGATCTTCGACGCGGCATTGCCCACAAGGCGCTCCACCGCACCAAGTTCGATGGTGTCGGCCATCGTCGAGGTGCCATGGGCGTTGATGTAGTCGACATCCGCTGGGGCAAGGCCGGCGCGCTTCAGCGCCATGGTCATGCAGCGGTACGCGCCATCGCCGTCCTCGGAAGGAGCGGTGATGTGGAAGGCGTCGCCCGAGAGGCCGTAGCCGACGACCTCAGCATAGATCTTCGCACCGCGGGCCTTTGCGTGTTCCAGCTCTTCCAGAACGACGATGCCTGCGCCCTCGCCCATGACGAAGCCGTCACGGTCACGGTCGTAGGGGCGCGAAGCCTTCTGCGGCTCTTCATTGTGCTGCGTGGAGAGTGCCTTGCAGGCCGCGAATCCGGCAAGGGCAATGCGCGAGATCGGCGATTCTGCCCCGCCGGCGACCATCACATCGGCATCTCCGAGTGCGATAAGGCGCGCTGCGTCGCCGATCGCATGGGCGCCGGTGGAGCAGGCCGTCACCACGGAATGGTTGGGGCCGCGAAGCTTATGGCGGATGGAGACCTGGCCGGAGACCAGGTTGATGAGGCGACCGGGAATGAAGAAGGGCGAAATGCGGCGCGGCCCCTTTTCCTTCAGCGTATAACCCGCTTCCACGATGCCTTCTAGGCCGCCGATGCCGGATCCGATCAGCACGCCAGTGGCAATCTGGTCCTCATCCGTCTGCGGATGCCAGTCGGCATCTTTGAGCGCCATGTCTGCGGCAGCCATGCCGTAGACGATGAAAGGATCGACCTTGCGCTGGTCCTTCTGCTCCATCCAGTCATCCGGATTGAAGCTGCCATCGGAGCCGTCGCCGGTAGGGATGCGGCAGGCGATCTTCGCCGGAAGGTCCTCGACCTCGAACTCCGTTACCTTTCTCGCCGCGTTCTGGCCGGCCAGCAGCCTCTGCCAGCTGACCTCTGTTCCGCATCCGAGAGGAGATACCATGCCGGTACCGGTGATAACGACACGTCTCATCGCCAGCGTCCCACCCTAGTCGTCTTGTTCTAGTTAATGAAACGGCCCGAACGAGCGGGCCGCCAAAGGAACCGAGAGATCAGTTCCGCAACTGTGTCGAGATGATTAGGCCTGGGCCTTCTCGATGAACTTGATGGCGTCGCCAACCGTCAGGATGGAATCGGCCGCGTCGTCCGGGATTTCGACGCCGAATTCTTCTTCGAAGGCCATGACAAGTTCGACAGTGTCGAGCGAGTCCGCGCCGAGATCGTCGATGAAGCTTGCGCCTTCGACAACCTTGTCGGCATCAACGCCGAGGTGATCAATAACAATTTTCTTAACGCGTTCTGCGATATCGCTCATGTCGGTTTCCTCGACCTTTATCTTCTCGAATGCCGCGATGGCATCCGCACCCTGTTGAAAACCTGCGCCGGCCTCCGAAAAGCAGGCTACGCGGGCAAACCCGTTCAACCCTCTGCAGGTTCCGATCACGGCAGCGAAAGCGCAATGATCCCCTGCGTTTCGGGGCGACTGTCCACAGTCATGGCCCGCTTAACATGCTTTCCATGTTCCGCAAAGCCAGAATTTGTTCCCGCTGAAGGCACCCACAGGCGAGTGTCTTCAGCGGGAACAGCGTTCTCAGATCATCGCCATGCCACCGTTGACGTGCAGCGTCTGGCCGGTGACATAGCCCGATTCATTGGAGGCGAGATAGAGCACCGCAGCCGCAATGTCAGCCCCTGCCCCCATGCGTTTCATGGGAATGGCACCGAGGATGGCGTCCTTCTGCTTGTCGTTCAGCTTGCCAGTCATCGCACTTTCGATAAAGCCGGGCGCCACGCAGTTGACCGTGACATTGCGGGTGGCAATCTCCTGCGCCAGCGACTTCGAAAAGCCGATCATGCCGGCCTTCGATGCGGAGTAGTTCGCCTGCCCCGGATTGCCGGTCACGGCAACGACGGAGGTGATGTTGATGATGCGGCCGAAGCGGCGGCGCATCATCGGATGCGTGAGTTCGCGCGTCAGGCGGAACATCGAGGTGAGGTTGACCTCCAGAACATTGTCCCAGTCCTCGTCGCTCATGCGGACAAAGAGGCCATCCTTGGTGATGCCGGCATTGTTGACGAGGATGTCCACGCCTTCGAGCTCTGCTTCGGCCTTCTCGCCCAACGCCTTGACCTCGTCCCGGTCGGAGAGGTTCGCCGGGAAGACCTTCACGCGGTCGCCCAGTTCCGACGCCAGCGCCTCGAGCTTTTCCACGCGCGTGCCATGCAGGCCGACGGTCGCGCCCTGCTTGTGGAGAAGACGGGCGATTTCTTCGCCCAGTCCGCCGGTCGCGCCGGTCACCAGTGCCTTTCGGCCGGTCAGGTCAAACATGGTCCTATCCTCTTTGGAGTTGGTCAGCCGAGAATGGCGGCAAGTGCAGTCTCGATATCGGCGGGCGTATTTATCGCGGTGCCGGATACGGTCTTGTCGATGCGGCGAGCAAGCCCGGTCAGCACCTTGCCCGAGCCTACCTCGTAGAGTTCGGTGACGTCGTTGGCGGCAAACCACTCGACCGTCTCGCGCCAGCGGACCTGTCCGGTCACCTGGCTGACCAGCAGATCAACGATCTCGCTCGCATCCGTCACAGGTGCGGCACGGACATTGGCGATCAAGGGCACGACCGGAGCACGCTTGTCTACCTGGGCCAGCGCGTGCCGCATTGCATCTGCTGCCGGTGACATGAGGGCGGAATGGAACGGAGCCGATACCGGCAGCATGATCGCGCGCTTGGCGCCCTTCTCCGTTGCCAAAGCGGCAGCCTTCTCGACGGCGGCCTTCGAACCGGAGATGACAAGCTGGCCACCGCCATTGTCGTTTGCGATCTGGCAGACACCAGCGGCAGAGGCGTCACGGCAGATGGTCTCCACGTCCCCATGCTCAAGTCCGATGATCGCAGCCATGGCACCCTCCCCGACCGGGACAGCCGATTGCATGGCATTGCCGCGGATGCGCAGGAGCCGCGCCGTGTCGGCGAGCGAGAATGTGCCGGCCGCGCAGAGAGCGGAATATTCCCCGAGCGAATGACCGGCGACATAGGAAACCGTGCCGGCCAACTTCAGTCCGCGTGCTTCCATGACGCGGATAGTGGCAATGGATACGGCCATCAGCGCTGGCTGGGCATTCGCGGTTAACGTCAGCGTTTCCTCCGGACCATTCCACATGATCTCAGAGAGCTTCTGGTCCAGCGCATCGTCAACTTCCTGGAAGACTGCGCGAGCTTCTGGAAAGGCATAGGCAAGGTCCTTGCCCATGCCGACAGACTGGCTTCCCTGGCCCGGGAACGTAAACGCTATGCTCATGGGATGATTTCCTTCCCTTGTCATTTTTGCCTTCCCATTCACGTTCCCGTGGCGTGAGTCAAGGTAAAGAGCACAAAGGGAGAGTGTCGGAGCGGTGTACCGCCGGCCGTCATGCCGCCTTGCGAAAGCGCAAATCCTGCTTAAACTCCCGCCACCTTCCAAGACAGGGCTGACTTCATGAAATTCAACAGATTGGGACGCACGGACATCTCCGTGTCGGAAATTTGCCTCGGCACGATGACCTGGGGCTCGCAAAACAGCGAGACCGAAGCACACGCACAGATGGACCATGCCATCGATGGCGGCATCAACTTCTTCGACACAGCCGAGCTCTATCCGACGACGCCGGTAAGCGCGGAGACCTACGGGCGAACCGAGGAATATATCGGTAGCTGGTTCAAGAAGAGCGGCCGGCGGAATGATGTCGTACTTGCCACGAAGGTCGCCGGAAGCGGGCGTCCGCACATCCGGGACGGCCGCGATCTGGACGGCCAGAGCGTCCGCGAAGCCCTCGAGGCGAGCCTGCGCCGCCTGCAGACGGACCACGTCGATCTCTACCAGATCCACTGGCCGAACCGTGGCAGCTATCACTTCCGCCAGTGCTGGAGTTTCGATGCGTCGAAGCAGGATCGCGCCAAGACTGCGGAGGAAATCGACGCTGTGCTCTCCACCCTCGGGGACCTGATGAACGAGGGCAAGGTGCGGGCCGTCGGCCTCTCGAACGAAAGCGCCTGGGGCACGCTCAAGTATCTGCGGCTTGCCGAGGAAAAGAGCCTGCCGCGCGTCGCCTCCATTCAGAACGAATACAACCTCCTCTACCGCCAGTTCGACCTCGATCTCGCGGAGGTGACGCATCACGAGGACGTCGGGCTGCTTGCCTATTCGCCACTGGCTGCCGGCCTGCTAACCGGCAAGTATCTCGACGGGGCCCGCCCCGAGGGATCCCGCGCGACGATCAACAGCGATCTCGGCGGCCGCCTGCAGCCACACCAGGAGCCTGCGGTCAAGGCGTACAAGGAAATCGCCGGAAAGCATGGCCTGGATCTGACGCAGATGTCTCTCGCCTTCTGCCTCACTCGTCCCTTCATGACTTCTGTGATCGTCGGGGCTACGAGCATGGAACAGCTCCAGACCGCGATCGGCGCGAAGGATGTCAAGTTGAGCGACGACGTACTGAAGGACATCGCAAAGGCGCACCGGCAGTATCCGATGCCGATGTGACAAGAGCCTCCGTCCGGTCACCTGCCCGGCTGCCGGACGGAGCGCTTTGGCGCTGCTTCTACTCCAGACCAGGCGTTAACCATCCGGAGCCGGCGAATGATAGGCGACGCAAGCTGAAAACGGGGATGTTAACCTTACCCCGCAACCCTGTTTCCGGGTTTCGGTTGCCAACCCGACGGTGATGCGGCTTCCTTGTGCCATGACACAGGAAATTAACGAAAATCAGCCGCCCGCCACCATCCCGGCGGGCGATCGCGCGCTGGAATTCGACTTCAGCGTACGCGCGCCGTTGCGGGCCCACATCGCCAGGTGTGTCAATGCGGGCTGGAAGCCGGAAGAGATCGCGCTGGCGCTCGCGGAAATCGCGAGCGAGGTTCTGGAAGGCAATGACTTGCTCGGCGAACTTCAAAGCGCCCCGTCCGCCCATTCGTCAGATGAATGGAGCGGACCATCCTCGGCCAACGGCTGATGGTCATCGTCAGAGAGCACCTAATAATGATGCCCGATGGCTTGCTTTCCCGCCAGATTTCCGTATAAGCGCGCCTGTTCGAAACACCCGGTCTCTCTGGCTGGTGGCTGAACGGAGGGCAGGCCCGGGTAATCGGGCTGCATGAACCACAGGGTTCAGGCCTCCCGTGTCTCCGCTCTCGACCGTCTCGATCAAACACTTTTCTTGCTTGGCGTAACGCCTCTCAGGAGCAGTCGTTGAGGCTTAGCCGCCGAGGTCCGGGTGAACACAACCGCAAGAAAAGGCAAAGCTTACATGGCTCTTTACGAACACGTATTCCTTGCCCGGCAGGATGTTTCCGCTCAGCAGGTTGATGCCCTCGTCGAACAGTACAAGGGCGTCATCGAAGCTAACGGCGGCAAAGTCGGGCGCATCGAGAACTGGGGCCTCAAGTCCCTTACCTACCGCATCAACAAGAACCGCAAGGCTCACTACGCCCTGATGGACATCGACGCGCCGGCTGCTGCCGTGCACGAGATGGAACGCCAGATGCGCATCAACGAAGACATTCTTCGCTACATGACGATCGCCGTCGAGAAGCACGAAGAAGGCCCGTCCGCGATGATGCAGAAGCGTGACCGCGACGACCGTCCGCGTGGCGACCGCCCCGGCTTCGGCGATCGCGATCGTGGCCCCCGTCCGGACCGTGGTCCTCGCGAAGATCGTGGCCCGCGTGAAGGCGGCTTCGAGCGTCGTCCGCGCGAAGACCGCGCGTAATCGAGCTTAAGGAGAAAACACAATGGCTGAAGCATCCTCTGCTCCCGCACGCCGCCCGTTCCACCGCCGTCGCAAGACCTGCCCCTTCTCGGGCGCCAACGCACCGCGGATCGACTACAAGGACGTCCGTCTCCTGCAGCGCTACATTTCCGAGCGCGGCAAGATCGTACCGTCCCGCATCACGGCCGTCTCCCAGAAGAAGCAGCGCGAACTGGCCAAGGCCATCAAGCGCGCCCGTTTCCTCGGCCTGCTGCCCTACGTCGTAGCATAATAGACTTCGAGATCCGCCGTCATCTTCGGCGGATCTCCTCCCTTCCGCGATGGGCGCGGATCGGAACCATCGAAATCCCATGTTGGGGATGAAGGACCTGAGAGATCGGTTCAGGCCAGTCCCCTAACTGCTTGATGTGGCAGGACAGCGAGACCGTGAAGACTTCGAACCAGACAGTACTGCCAGTCGGCATCCTCGCCGGCGTCGTTGCTACCCTGCTTGCGCTGGGTGCGATGGCACAGCTGTCCTTTGCCGTCGTCATCTATGCCGCATCCGCCCTCCCGATCCTGATTGCCGGCCTCGGCTGGGGCAACCGCGCCGCCATCACGGCAATCATCACTGCCGGAGCCCTCGGGGCTCTTATGGTATCCCCGCCGTTTGCCGCGACCATGGCGGTCTTCACCCTCGTTCCCGCAGGCTGGCTGTCGCACCTGGCAAATCTTGCCCGCCCCGCTTCGGAAATTGGTGGCCCCGACCGGCTGCTCGCCTGGTATCCGCTGTCGGACATCCTGCTGCATCTCTGCGGCTTGGTCACGTTGGGGATGATCGCGCTCGGCGTCGTCATCGGCTACGGCCCGGATCTGACCAATGAGCTGGTCGACATGATGACAGCGGCCTTCCAGGCGCAGGATCCATCCTTCGCCCCTGACCCGGAAAGTCTCGCGCAAACCAAGCAGATGTTCGTGCTCATGCTTCCCATGGTCCAGGCGGGCCTTTGGGTGCTGATGTTGTTTGCCGCCTTCTACATTGCCATTCGCGTCGTTTCTCGCTCCGCCCGCGCCCTTCGTCCACGCGAGGACATGCCGTCGGCGCTCAGGATGAACCGCAACGCGCTTTTCGTGCTGCTTGCGGCCATCCTCCTGACCTTCCTGGGGGGCGTGCCGGCCATGATCGGCGCCACCGTCTTCGGCGCATTCGCTGGCGGCTTCCTGATGGCCGGCTTCGCGTCCCTACATTTCCGGAGCAAGGGCAAGGACTGGCGCCTGCCGGTGCTGGTGCTCGCCTACATCTCCTCGCTGCTGGTCCTGCCGGCATTCCTCATCCTCGTGCTCGGCCTGGCCGATACCCGGCGGGCGGTTGCGCTCACGCCGGCACGCGACGATCAACCCGAAAATCCAAGCTAACTGAAACTCGAAAGGACAAACCCATGGATGTCATTCTCCTTGAACGGATTGCCCGGCTCGGCCAGATGGGCGAGACTGTAAAGGTCCGCGACGGCTACGCCCGCAACTACCTCCTGCCGCAGGGCAAGGCGCTGCGCGCCAACGAAGCCAACAAGAAGCGCTTCGAAGCAGAGCGCGCAACCCTCGAAGCCCGCAACCTCGAGCGCCGTTCGGAAGCCCAGAAGGTTGCCGACGCTCTTGAAGGCAAGACCTTCGTCATGGTCCGCTCCGCCGGCGAAACCGGTCAGCTCTACGGCTCGGTCGCTGCTCGCGACATCATCGAGGCGCTGGCTGCCGAAGGCTTCAACATCGGCCGCAATCAGGTCGACCTCAGCCTGCCGATCAAGACAATCGGCCTGCACAAGGTGACGCTCCTGCTGCACGCGGAAGTCGAGATCGAGATCGAGATCAACGTCGCCCGTACTGTGGAAGAAGCCGAGCGCCAGGCGAAGGGCGAGACCCTCACCTCTGCTGATGCCATCTACGGCGTCGACGAAGACGCACTTCGTCCGGAAGACTTCTTCGATCCGGACGCCGATCGCGAAGGCGACGAAGAGTAATCTTCAGAGCGACGTGAAGAAAAAGCCCTCGGTGGAGACACCGCCGAGGGCTTTTTCCATTCCAGTTCCGAAAGGCTGGGAGTTGCCTAGGCGAGGCGCTTTCCGGCTTCGTCGAACATGTGGATGTCGGCCTGTGCTGCGGCGATGCGGATCGTCTCACCGATGCCGATCTGGGAACGACCGGCAACGCGGAACACGATGGGGCTGCCGTCGGCGAGCGAGGCATGCACGTAGCTCTCGGCACCCACCAACTCGACGGCATCCACCTTCACCTCGCCCACGAAATCCGAGGGCGCATTCTCGTCGGCGATGACGATGTCTTCGGGGCGGATACCCACGGTATCCACGTTCACCGCCACGCCCGAACCCCTGGAGAGCGACCAGCCACTCCCTTCAACCGCCTTGCGCTTCAGGAGGTTCATCGACGGCGAGCCGATGAAGGTCGCGACGAAGGTCGAGGCCGGGCGCTCATAGAGCTCGATCGGCGTGCCGACCTGCTCGATCTTTCCGCCATTGAGCACCACCAGCCGGTCGGCGAGCGTCATCGCCTCCATCTGGTCGTGGGTCACGTAGACGCTGGTCGTCGCGAGAGAGCGTTGGAGGCGACGGATCTCGACACGCATCTGGACGCGCAGCTTGGCGTCGAGGTTCGACAGCGGCTCGTCGAACAGGAAGGCCGCAGGCTTGCGGACGATCGCCCGCCCCATGGCCACGCGCTGCCGCTGGCCACCCGACAGCTGGCGTGGCTTGCGCTCGAGGAACTGCTCGATCTCCAGCGCCTTCGCGGCCTCGGTGATTCGGCGGTCGATCTCGTCCTTCGGCGTGTTGCGGTTCTTCAGGCCGTAGGCGAGGTTTTGCCGCACAGTCATGTGCGGGTAGAGCGCGTAGTTCTGGAAGACCATTGCGATGTCGCGCTGCGACGGTTCCAACTGGTTGACGACCCTGTCACCGATAACGATCTCGCCGCCCGAGATGCTCTCCAGGCCGGCGATCATGCGCAAGAGCGTTGACTTACCACATCCGGACGGGCCGACCAGAACGATCATCTCGCCGTCCTCGATCTTCAGCGACACGCCTTTGATCGCCTCGATATTGCCGCCATAGACCTTGCGGACATCCTTCAGTTCAATTCCGGCCATTACTTTTCAGTCTCCACAAGACCCTTGACGAACCAGCGCTGCATCAGAACCACCACCAGCACAGGCGGAATGATGGCGAGCACCGCGGTTACCATGACGTAGTTCCACGGGGTGGACGCGTCGGTGAAATCGACCATGCGCCGCAGCCCGATGATGATCGTGTTCATCTTAGCGTCGTTGGTGACGAGGAGCGGCCAGAGATACTGCGTCCAGCCGTAGATGAAGAGGATCACGAAGAGCGCTGCGATATTGGTCTTCGACAGCGGCAGCAGGATATCCTTCATGAATCGGAAGGGCCCTGCGTTGTCGATGCGCGCCGCCTCGACCATTTCCCCCGGGATCGTCAGGAAGAACTGCCGGAACAGGAAGGTGGCCGTCGCGGATGCCATCAGCGGCAGCGTCAGGCCTGCATAAGTATCCAGCAACCCGAGATCTACGATCACCTTGTAGGTCGGCAGGATGCGAACCTCCACCGGCAGCATCAGGGTGATGAAGATCATCCAGAAGAAGCCCATCCGGAACGGAAAGCGGAAGAAGACGATCGCAAATGCCGACAGGAAGGAGATGATGATCTTGCCGATCGCGATCGCCATCGCCACCACGAAGGTGTTGAACAGCAGCCGCTCAAGGCTGACGCCCACGACCTGCTCCAGCCCTCCGGACATGGCGCCCGTATAATTCTCCACCAGATGGTCGCCTGGCAGCAGCGACATCGGCGGACGGATGATCTCCACGGACGTCATCGTCGAGGCGACGAAGGTGTAATAGATCGGAAAGGCGACGATGATGATGCCGATGACGAGCATCAGATGGGCCATCAGCCTCGCGACGGGGCGGTTCTCGATCATGCGCGGGCCTCAACCATAATGCACTTTCTTCTCTACGAAGCGGAACTGGAAGGCCGTGAGCGCGATCACGATCACCATCAGCACAACCGACTGGGCGGCGGAAGAGCCGAGATTCAGGTTCACGAAACCGTCGTTATAGACTTTGTAGACAAGCGTTTCCGTGGCCTTGGCGGGGCCGCCGCCGGTGACGGCATGGATGATTCCGAACGTGTCGAAGAAGGCGTAGACCGTGTTGACGACCAGCAGGAAGAACGTGGTCGGGGCAAGTAGCGGAAAGATGATGGTCCAGAAGCGCCGAGTGCCGCGCGCGCCATCGATTGCCGCCGCCTCGAGCAACGACTTCGGGATCGCCTGCAGGCCCGCGACGAAGAACAGGAAATTGTAGCTGATCTGCTTCCATGCCGCCGCGACGACGACGAGCAGCATTGCCTGGTTGCCGTCGAGAAGCGGGTCCCACATCACGCCATTACGGCGGAGGAGGTAAGCGAAGGTGCCCATGGCCGGGTTGAACATGAAAAGCCACAGCATGCCGGCCACCGCGGGAGCGACCGCATAGGGAACGATCATGAAGGTGCGGTAGAAGCCGCGGCCCCGCACGACAAGATCGGCCGCCGTTGCCAGCAGAAGCGCCGTCCCCATCGCCAACAGGGCTGTTAGGAGGCTGAACACCACGGTGACCTGCAGCGAGTGAAGGTAGTTGGGATCATTGAAGATCGCCGTGAAGTTGGCAAGGCCGACGAAAGTGCTCCGCAAGCCGAAGGGATCCTCGCGCATGGCGGACTGGTAGAGTGCCTGGCTAGCGGGCCAGAAGAAGAACACGACCGTCAGGATGATCTGCGGAGCGACCAGGAAATACGGCAGTATCTTGTTGGGGAAGACGACGTTCTGCAAAAGCGCGGCCCTTCAGAAAACAGAAGTGCCGTCCGGACGGTCTGTCCGGACGGCATGTCATGGCGGGCTTAGTTGCCGAGTGCCTGCTGGATGGCGGCGTTGCCGCGCTCAACTGCCTTGTCGAGTGCTGCCTGTGCATCCTGCTGGCCCGCAAGCATCGCTTCGAACTCCTCGTTGAGGATGTCACGCACCTGCGGCAGGTTGACGAGACGAACGCCCTTGGAGTTCTCCGTCGGCTCCTTGCCCATCATCTGCTGGATCGGCGTCTCGCGGCCCGGGTTCTTTTCGTAGAAGCCCGAGTCCTTCGTGGTGTTATAGGCTTCCATCGTCACGGGGAGATAACCCGAAACCTGGTGTAGGCGGGCCTGGATATCCGGCTGCGACAGGAAGTTGAAGAATTCGGCAATGCCCTTGTACTCTTCATCCGTCTTGCCGCCGAAGACCCAGAGGCTCGCACCGCCCGGGATCGTGTTCTGCGGACGGCCTTCGCCCTCGTAATAGGGAAGCTGGCCGATGCCGTAGTTCATGCCGCTCTTGACGATGTCGCCGAGACCGCCCGAGGATTCCGTCAGGATCGCGCATTCACCGGACAGGAAGAGCTGCTTTGCTTCTGATGTGCGTCCGCCATAGCGGAAGACGCCTTCCTTGGCGAGGTCGGCAATCGACTGGAAATGCTCGACGAAGACCGGCTCATTGATCTTCAACTCGACGTCTGTCGCTGCGAGACCGTTCTCTTCCGTAGCATAAGGTACATTGTTCCAGGCGGCGAAGTTCTCTGTCTGGATCCAGGTCAGCCAGGTCGAGGTGTAGCCGCATTCGGCAGCGCCGCTGGACTTGATCTTGCGGGCAGCCTCCCAGACTTCCGGCCAGGTCTTCGGCGGGTTGTCAACATCGAGCCCGGCCTTCTCGAAGGCGTCCTTGTTGTAATAGAGGATCGGCGAGGAAGAGTTGTAGGGGAAGGACAGCATCGTGCCGTCAGGCTTGGAATAGTAAGCGACGATGCCCGGAAGATACTTGGACTTGTCGAACGTATAGCCGCCCTTCTCGAGCACTTCGGCAACCGGAACGACCGCACCTTCAGCGCCCATCATGACGCCCGTACCGACGTCGAAGACCTGGATGATTGCCGGCGCGTTCTTGGCGCGGAAAGCGGCGATGCCAGCGTTCAGTGTTTCCGGATAGGTGCCCTTGAACACGGGAACGATCTTGTAGTCGCTCTGCTTCTCGTTGAATTCCTTTGCGAGCGTATCCACCACTTCGTTGTTGGCGCCCGTCATGGCATGCCACCATTGCAGTTCCGTCACAGCCAGCGCGCTGGATGCCCAAAGCAGCGCAAGGCTCGCAGTAGCTGCCGAGGCAGCGATCTTCGTGGTTTTCATGGTCTTCCTCCCTTTCGATGACTGACTGGCTTTTCACGGCGCGGCCCGTTTTCACCTGTTGCCTCACCGTAATCGTTCAAACCTAAATCAGCTAACTCAAAAACGCGCGCTTTGACAATGGGATAATCGCTAGCAACTTTCGATTCCCTTTCGTTTCTTTTTCGAACGGGCTCGTGTTTACCCTGTTCGCACCTATGGACCTGAATAGAGCGCCAGCGAGGTGCCAAGAGTTGACATGCGGGCGTGACCTTATCCATGGTGGCGGAAACAGGAGAAAGGGAACCCCAATGAAACTGAAGAAGAGTTTTCTCGCCATCGCCGGCGTAGTGGCAATCGGCGCCAGTGTCGCGCTCGCGCAATCGCCCGCCTTCTTCCGCATCGGCACCGGCGGCACCGCAGGAACCTACTATCCGATCGGCGGCCTGATCGCCAACGCGATCTCCGGCGCCGAGGGCAAGGGTGTCGAAGGACTGGTCGCAACCGCGGTCGCTTCGAACGGCTCGGTCGCCAACATCAACGCCATCCAGGGCGGCTCGATGGAGTCCGGCTTCACCCAGTCCGACGTCGCCTACTGGGCCCACACGGGAACCGGCCTCTATGAAGGCAAGGGCAAGGTCGAGGATCTGCGTCTGATCGCGACGCTCTATCCCGAGACGATCCATGTGGTGGCCCGCAAGGATGCAGGCATCAACTCGATTGCCGACCTGAAGGGCAAGCGCGTGTCGATCGACGAGCCTGGCTCCGGCACGATCGTCGATGCCCGCATTGTTCTCGGCGCCTACGGCCTCACCGAAGACGACATCCAGGCCGAGCACCTGAAGCCCGGCCCCGCCGGCGACCTGCTGCGCGACGGCGGCCTCGACGCCTACTTCTTCGTCGGCGGCTATCCGACCGGCGCGGTTTCCGAACTCGCCACCTCTGCAGGCATCTCGCTGGTGCCGATCAGCGGCCCGGAAGTCGACAAGCTGCTGGAAGAGTACAGCTTCTTCTCGAAGGACACAGTACCGGCCGATACCTACAGCGGCGTCGGCGAAACGCAGACGATCTCTGTTGCTGCGCAGTGGGTGACAAGCGCCAAGCAGTCGGACGATCTCGTTTACAACATCACCAAGACGCTGTGGAACGAGAACTCCCGCAAGGAACTCGATGCCGGTCATGCCAAGGGCAAGATGATCACGCTAGAAAATGCCACGACCAGCCTCGGCATTCCGCTGCATCCGGGTGCCGAACGCTTCTACAAGGAAGCGGGCGTCCTGAAGTAAGCGCATCGCGCTTGAGAGAGACAGCGGCGGTCTGCCCAGAGCTGACCGCCGCTTTCCGTTGAAAGACAAGAACCGGGGGAAGACCGATGGCCGACGGCGACAAGATCGCTCCGATGGAACTGGACGAAGCGAAAGCTCGCGAGCTGGAGGAGCAGTTCGATTCGGAGATCCGTTTCCGGCCGCTTGCTCCCCTCGCCGCACGGCTCGTCGGGGCGCTTCTGGTGGCGCTATCCATCTTCCACTATTACACAGCCGGTTTTGGACTGCTGTCGGAAGTTTTGCACAGAGGCATCCACCTTTCCTTCGTGCTCGGCCTCATCTTCCTGGTCTTTCCCTTCTCCCGCAAAGGCTATGACCAACCCGCCAATGCGGGCCTGATCCGGCCGCTGGGCATCTCGCTCTTCGACTGGGCACTCGCCATCGGCGCCGTGGTCGCCGTCATGCATGTCCCCTTCATTCCACTTGATGATCTGGCCTTCCGGGTCGGCAATCCAACGACGACGGACGTAGTTCTTGGCGGCATCCTCATCCTGGTTCTTCTGGAGGCAACCCGCAGGTCCGTCGGCTGGCCGCTGCCGATCATCGCCATCCTGTTCATGGCCTATTCGCTTTATGGGCCATCCATGCCCGGCATCCTGGTGCATCCGGGCGCCACGGTCTCGCAACTCATCAACCATCTCTACCTGACGAGCCAGGGCATCTACGGCATCGCCCTCGGCGTCGTCGCGACCTACGTGTTTCACTTCGTGCTCTTCGGCGTCTTCGCGACCCGCATCGGCCTTGGCCAGCTCTTTCTGGATTGTGCTGCATGGGTAGCGGGGCGCTATGCCGGCGGCCCCGCCAAGGTATCCATCTTCGGCTCCGCGCTATTTGGCATGATCTCCGGCTCTTCCGTCGCCAATACGGTGACGGTTGGCTCGCTCACCATCCCGGCGATGATCCGCATGGGCTACAAGCGTCCCTTCGCGGCCGCAGTCGAAGCGGCTTCCTCCACCGGGGGGCAGATCACCCCGCCGATCATGGGGGCAGCCGCCTTCCTGATGATCGAGTTCCTCAACCTGCCCTATACGACGATCATCCTTGCAGCCATCGTTCCTGCCTTCATGCACTTCTTCGGCGTTCTGGTGCAGGTGCATTTTGAAGCCAAGCGCAGCGGCATGCGCGGCATGACGCGCGAGGAGATGCCGGACCTCACGGAAGCCTTCAAGCGTGATTGGCCGACGGTAATCCCGCTCGTCGTGCTGATCGGGGTTCTGCTGTCCGGCTACACACCATACCTCGCCGCCTTCTGGGGCATTACGCTCTGCGTTCTCGTCGGCCTCCTCAATCCGCGTCGCCGGATGTCGTTCACGGAACTCTTTGAAAGCCTTCGCGACGGCGCCAAGTATGCGCTTGCAGTCGGTGCCGCGGCGGCAACTGTCGGCATCGTTGTCGGCGTCGTTACCCTGACCGGCGTCGGGTTCAAGATCTCCTACATCGTGACGACCACGGCCGCGCAGATCGCTGCCTTTATCGGCACGTTCATGCCGGCCGACTGGTTCGAGCCGCAGGCGCTGACGCTGCTCTTCACCCTGATCATGACGGGTGTCGTCTGTATCCTGATGGGCTGCGGCATTCCGACAACCGCAAACTACATCATCATGGCGACGATCGCCGCCCCGACACTCGGCATGCTGGGCGTCGAGCCGATCGTGGCGCACTTCTTCGTCTTCTACTACGGCGTGCTCGCCGATATCACGCCGCCGGTGGCGCTTGCTGCCTACGCGGCTGCGGGGATGGCCGGGGCCGACCCCTTCAAGACGGGCAATACAGCGTTCAGGCTCGGGCTCGGAAAAATCCTCGTGCCTTTCGTCTTCGTCTTCTCGCCCTCGCTGCTGCTCGTGACGGCGGACTTCACCTGGAGCAATTTCCTCGTCGCCTTCATCGGCTGCACGCTCGGCATCACCTTCCTCGGCGCGGCGCTCTCGGGCTTCATGCTGGTCCGAACGGTCTCATGGGAGCGGCCCCTGCTGATTCTCGCGGCCATTCTGCTCGTGGTGCCGGAATTGACGTCTTCGCTTATCGGAGCGGGGCTCGCCCTGCCGGTGCTCTTCCGGCAGTTCACAGCCTACCGGAGCGGCGCTCTCGCCTTGTAGCGAATCAGCCGGACAACTATGATGATCGACACCCGTGGCGGTCCCTGGCGGATCTGCCACGGTCAAATCATCTTGTTAGTTTCGGCGCGTTACTTTTCCACAGGCGGACGCAGGCTGTGGAGATCGGCTATGGCGTCGATTACTTCACCGGCTGCCCCTCGCTCCGCCGCAATCTTCTGTATGATCGCGCCGAACCCGAAGACATTGAATGGATGCCATGCAGGACGCAGTACGCAAGCTGACGGCGCTCAGCAACAAGGATGCCGAGCCCCACTACCGGGAAGCCCCCAACAACATCGAGGCGGAGCAGGCGCTGCTGGGCGCCATCCTCGTCAACAACGATGCCTATTACCGGGTGTCCGACTTCCTGAAGCCGGTGCATCTCTATGAGCCGCTGCACCGGAAGATCTTCGAGGTCGCCGGCGACATCATCCGCATGGGCAAGACGGCAAACCCCGTCACCATCAAGACCTTCCTGCCGGCCGACGAGCGGGTCGGCGACCTGACGGTGGCTCAGTACCTCGCGCGTCTGGCGGCCGAGGCCGTGTCGATCATCAACGCCGAGGATTATGGCCGCGCGATCTACGATCTGGCGCTTCGCCGCGCGCTGATCACCATCGGCGAGGACATGGTCAACATCGCCTATGACGCGCCGCTCGACATGCCGCCGCAGACGCAGATCGAGGATACGGAGCGGCGACTGTTCGAATTGGCCGAAACGGGCCGCTACGACGGCGGTTTCCAGTCCTTCAACGATGCCGTCGCTCAGGCGATCGACATGGCCGGCGCCGCCTTCGAGCGCGACGGGCATCTTTCGGGCATCTCGACAGGCATCATGTCGCTGGACGGGAAGATGGGCGGCCTGCAGCGGTCCGACTTGATCGTGCTTGCCGGGCGTCCGGGCATGGGCAAGACCTCGCTTGCCACCAATATCGCCTACAACATCGCCGCAGCCTACGAGCCGGAGGTCCAGGCCGACGGCAGCTTCAAGGCGAGGAATGGCGGCGTCGTCGGCTTCTATTCGCTCGAAATGTCCGCCGAACAGCTGGCGACCCGTATCATCTCGGAGCAGACGGAAGTCTCCTCCTCCAAGATCCGCCGCGGCGACATCACCGAAGCTGACTTCGAGAAGCTCGTGGCCTGCAGCCAGATGATGCAGAAGGTCCCCCTCTTCATCGACCAGACGGGTGGTATCTCGATCGCCCAGCTTTCCGCCCGTGCGCGTCGCCTGAAGCGGCAGCGAGGGCTCGACTGCCTGGTGGTCGACTATATCCAGCTGATGACCGGCTCCGGCAAGGGCGGCGACAACCGCGTACAGGAAATCACGCAGATCACCACGGGCCTCAAGGCACTCGGCAAGGAACTGAACGTCCCGATCATCGCGCTCTCGCAGCTGTCGCGTCAGGTGGAAAGCCGCGAAGACAAGCGCCCGCAGCTCTCCGACCTTCGTGAATCGGGTTCGATCGAGCAGGACGCCGACGTGGTGCTCTTTGTGTTCCGCGAGGAATACTACGTCAAGAACATTGAGCCGCGGGATCCGCACGATCCCAAATATCCGGAATGGGAAGCCCACATGGACAAGGTGAAGGGCACGGCTGACGTGATCATCGCCAAGCAGCGCCATGGTCCCACCGGCACCGTCAAGCTCGCCTTCCAGTCGGAATACACGCGCTTCGCGGATCTCGCCGACCCGAGCTTCACCCAGTACGAAGAGCACTGATGCCTTGGCGGTGGCGGGATCAGAGTGCCGCCGCCCGCAAGACCGCCACGCAGGCCATCCCGATCAGGACGCTCGGCAGCAGCGACAGGCGAAGTGCCGCCAGAATGGTCACCGCGCAACCGGCTGTTTCGGCAATGCCGGTCGCGAGAGCGGTCGGGACGACCACCGCGGTCAGCACAGCTGGCGGGATCGCCTCCAGCATCCGCTTCGCCCTGCCCTGTGGCGTTATGAACCGGACAAGAACGAGGCCGCCGTACCTCGTCAGGAGTGTCGTAACAGCCATCGCGACGATGACCGCGAAGGTGGGGGCCGCGATGGTCATTCAGGGAGCCTCTCCTTGGCACCGGCAAATGCCGCGCAGAGAAGTCCGGCTGTGGCGCCGGCCAGGATGTACCAGACACCTTCGGTCACCTGTCGCGTGAGAAGTGCCGCTATGGCGCTTGTGATGATGACGGCAGCGGTGCTGGGGCCCTTCCAGAATCCAAGGATGAGGACGAGAAAGACGGCCGGAAACGCGAAATCCAGCCCCACGACGGCGGGATCCCCCACAATGCTGCCAAGAACGGCGCCTGCGAGCGTCGAGACGATCCAGGCCGCGTAAAAGGGCGCGACGATGCCCGCGTACCACGCCGGCGTCAGGCCTTCCGACGTTGTGGCCCGCATCTCCGAGATCGCCCAGAGCTCGTCCGCAAGAAAGGGCATTGCCGCTGCGGTCTGGAGACGGGTGAACCGCCGCATCTTGCCTGCGATGGACGCCCCCATCAGCACGTGACGGAGATTGACCAGGAGGGCTGCAGAACCGATGCCGGTCCAGCTCGCTGGATGGGTCCAGATATCCATGGCGACGAACTGCGATCCGCCGGCGAAGACCATGGCGCTCATCAGAACCGCCTCGGCGACAGTCAATCCCTTGGTTACCGCCGCCGCGCCGAACACGGCACCGACCGGGATAACGGCGACCAGTAGGGGAAGGATGGCGCGCGCCCCGGCAAAGAACTCTGCCCGCCTGCCCGTGACGATTTCCATTTCAGACCTCGCGACATTTCACGTCTGGACGTACTAAGGATCATGTCGAGGCCGGTCTTGAAGGAAAGTGATCAGGCGGCTCGATACTGGCCTGGTGTCACGCCGGTGCGCGCCTTGAAGTGGCGCGTGAAGTGCGCCTGGTCGGCGAAGCCGCACTCCATTGCGACCGTCGCAGGCGGTGCACCGGCACGCAGCAGGCGTCGTGCCTGGCGGATGCGTACGTCGGTCAAGAAGGCATGCGGCGTGATGTGAAATTCCTTGCGAAAGGCCCGGATGAGATGCGCCCGGCTCAGCCCCGCAATCCGCGCCAGTTCCTCGAGCCCGATGTCGCATTCATAGTTCTCGATGAGGTAGTCGCGCGCATGCCGAACCGCGCTTCGCTCCCGGGTCTCCGGAGGAATGATGATCGCTTCGCCATGACGTCGAAACAGGCCGACCAGGACGGAAAACATCCCCTCGTCCGCCTCCAGCAGCCCCACATTCGCCTCAAGGCGGCGGTGGGCGATCTGGAAGGTCCGCGCCATCTCCGGGTCCACCGGCAAGTGCGTGCGGAATGCAGGGGTGCCGTTGACGGCACGACCGGTGACATCCTCCAGAACACTGCGCATCAGGGCAGCGTCGGGATAGATCATGCGGTAGCGATAGCCGCTGCCGGCGGGCGCCCCGTCGTGCACTTCACCGGGGTTGATAAGGTAGAGGCTGCCCGGCCCGGTACTTTCCCGTGAGCCCTTGATGGTCGAGATCTGTGCGCCATGCTCGATCGCGCCGATGCTGTAAGTGTCATGAGCGTGCGGCGCATATTCATGGGTCAGGAAGGTCGCACTCAGGCATTCCATGCCGCCAAAGCGCTCGTCACGCCAGAACCGCGTGGATTCGGCTTCGGCGATCGGCATGGCATTCAGGGCATGTTCCTGCGAAACGCTGTGCATAGCGCCATAATAGCCTGGAGAAGCGTTCCGGTATTGAACAAAAGTGATAGGTTCGCCGTCGCGCAACAGGCGCAGCCGATATGTGAATTGCAGGAATGCCATGACTGACCAAGACGACTTCCCCGCCGACGCCGACCCTTTCGATATCGCCCCGGTGCGGCTGACGGTTGATCTTGGCGCCCTTGCCGAAAACTGGCGGGACATGGCGCGGCGGTCGGGTAGTGCGCGCACTGCCGCCGTGGTCAAGGCGGATGCCTATGGCCTGGGGCTGGAGGACTGCGGCGCGACGCTCTACGAGGCGGGCGCCCGCGATTTCTTCGTTGCGGTCGCGCAGGAAGGTGTGACGCTGCGCGCCTACGCGCCCGAGGCTCGCATCTTCGTGCTCTCGGGCATCTGGCCTGGGCAGGAGCGGATGTTCTTCGAGAACGACCTGGTCCCGGTGATTGCGTCGGAAGAGCAGCTCGCCTTCTGGATGGGCGTGATTGCCGAATACGGGGACTACCCCTGCGCACTGCAGGTGGACACGGGGTTCAACCGGCTCGGCCTGCCGATGCAGGATGCCCTGGCGCTGGCGGAAGATGTGTCGCGTCCCGCCAGCTTCTCGCCGGTGCTGGTCCTGTCACACCTCCACAGCGGCGATACGCCATCGTCCGCCAGCAACAAGGCACAGCTTGAGTCTTTCCGGCACGTTAGCGCCGCATTCGAAGGTATCCAATCAAGCCTTTCAGCTTCCGCCGGAATCTTTCTCGGTCCCGAATACCATTTCGATCTGACCCGGCCCGGCATCGCGCTCTACGGCGGCGAGGCCGTGAACGGCATGAAGCCGTTGCGGCCGGTGGCGACGGCGGAAGCGAGGATCGTACAGATCCGGGAGGCAGCAGTCGGAGGTACCGTCAGCTACGGCGCCACCCATCAGTTGGAACGCGCCAGCCGGCTCGCGATCGCGTCCGTGGGCTATGCGGATGGCTATCTCCGCTCGTTGTCCGGATCCGGCATCCCCCTTCGTACCGGCGGGATCGCGGGCGGCTTCGGCTTCATTGCCGGTCATCACGTGCCGGTCATCGGACGCATCACCATGGACCTGACAATCTTCGACGTGACCGACGTCCCAGAGGGCGCTGTGCGCAGTGGCGACTACATCGAATTGTTCGGCCCGAACATGCCGGTCGATGAGGTCGCCCGCGCCGCGGGAACAATCGGGTACGAAATGCTGACGAGCCTCGGCCTGCGCCACGAGCGACGTTACCTCGAAGCGGAATGACGGCGGTCTTGCCAAGGCCAGCCTGCTACGCTACAGCTTTTGTTCCTTTTTTGTTCCTTTCGTAAGCTGAGCGGCGACAGATTCATGGCCAAGCCCAAGACCCAATTCGTGTGCCAGAACTGCGGCACCGTCCACTCGCGCTGGGCTGGTAAATGCGACGGCTGCGGCGAGTGGAACACCATCGTCGAGGAAGACCCGATGGGCGGGATCGGCGGCGGCCCATCGCGGGCACCGAAGAAGGGCCGACCTGTTGCGCTCACCACGCTTTCCGGCGAGACGGAGGAAGCTCCTCGCATCCATTCCGGCATATCCGAACTCGACCGCGTCACCGGTGGCGGCTTCGTCCGTGGCTCGGCGGTGCTGGTCGGTGGCGATCCGGGGATCGGCAAGTCGACGCTCTTGATGCAGGCAGCGGCTGCACTGTCGCGACGAGGCCATCGCGTCATCTATGTCTCGGGTGAAGAAGCCGTTGCACAGGTGCGGCTGCGGGCACAGCGGCTTGGTGCAGCCGACACGGAGGTGCTGCTCGCGGCGGAGACCAACGTGGAGGACATCCTCGCGACGCTCGCCGAGGGCAAGCGGCCCGACCTCGTCATCATCGATTCCATCCAGACGCTGTGGAGCGACACGGCCGATTCCGCCCCCGGCACCGTCACGCAGGTTCGCACCGGCGTGCAGGCGATGATCCGCTTCGCCAAGCAGACGGGGGCCGCCATGGTGCTCGTCGGCCATGTCACCAAGGAAGGCCAGATCGCTGGCCCCCGCGTCGTCGAGCACATGGTCGATGCTGTCCTCTACTTCGAGGGTGACCGTGGCCACCACTACCGCATCCTGCGCACCGTCAAGAACCGCTTCGGCCCGACGGACGAGATCGGCGTCTTCGAAATGTCCGACGTCGGGCTTCGCGAGGTCACCAACCCGTCCGAACTCTTCCTCGGGGAGCGAAACGCCAAGTCGCCGGGCGCCGCCGTCTTCGCCGGGATGGAGGGAACGCGTCCGGTGCTGGTCGAGGTTCAGGCACTGGTGGCGCCCACATCGCTGGGGACGCCGCGGCGCGCGGTCGTCGGCTGGGATTCGTCGCGGCTGGCAATGATTCTCGCCGTGCTCGAGGCACATTGCGGCGTGCGGCTCGGCCAGCATGACGTCTACCTCAATGTCGCAGGCGGATACCGGATCACCGAGCCGGCTGCGGACATCGCCGTGGCGTCTGCACTGGTCTCGTCGCTCGCCGGGACCGCCCTCCCCTCCGACTGCGTCTATTTCGGCGAGATCAGCCTTTCGGGGGCCGTTCGGCCCGTCTCCCAGACCGCCCAACGCCTGAAGGAGGCGGAGAAACTCGGGTTCGCAGGTGCCCTGTTGCCGGCAAGCTCTGCCGAACTTCCCAAGTCCTCCGCCAGCCGCTGGACGGAAATAGAGGACCTGCCCGACCTCGTCAGCCGCATTGCCGGCTCCGCAGCCCGGCTTGCGAAAACGCAAGAAGATGATTGATCTTCCGTTACCCGCACCACTGTTGTAAGAGACAGCCGGAACGCGGGGGGCCGTGGCCACGGCCAAGTCTTGGAGTACATCTTACATGCCCATCACGATCTTTGACGGCATCGTCATCGGCGTCACGCTGTTTTCTGCCGTGCTTGCCATGGTTCGCGGCTTTTCCCGCGAGGTGCTCTCGATCGCAAGCTGGGTCGGCTCCGTGGCGGCCGCCTACTACCTCTATCCACTGCTCGTGCCCTACGCGCAGAACTACACGACGGACGACCGCATCGCGATCGCCGGGTCTGCCGGCATCATCTTCCTCGTCGCGCTGATCATCATTTCCTTCATCACTTCGCGGATCGCCGACTTCATCATCGACAGCCGCATCGGCGCGCTGGATCGTACCCTCGGTTTCCTGTTTGGCGCCGCGCGCGGCATCCTGCTGCTGGTCGTCGCTGTTGCCTTCTGGAACTGGCTGGTCGATGTCCGCTCACAGCCGGAATGGGTGAGCCAGTCGAAGTCGAAGCCCTTCCTCGACACGCTGGTTGGGCGCCTGCAGGCCGTGCTGCCGGAAGATATCGAGCCGCAGATCCGTGCCCGCATCACCGGTCAGGAGGAGGTACCGACCGATGGCGCACCTGCCCAGGGCCAACCGCCGGCGGAGACCGCTCCGGCCGAAGACGCCCCTGCGACAAATAATTGACGTTTTCTCGCGCTTGATGCGCGGCCAGGCATCACCATTTGTGCTAGTATTGGTGAATACACTGGACCGAGCTGGCATCGGGGGACCTCCTCCCCGGCCGGCTCTTCCATTTTTCCGAGAGGCAAGGGCCAGCAGATGAACGAGCCGGTTTCGCAGACGACCGCAGATGACCTTCGTGGTGATCTCGACGGTGACACGCTTCACGAGGAATGCGGCGTCTTCGGCATTCTCGGCCATCCGGAAGCAGCGACACTGACGGCACTCGGTCTGCACGCCCTGCAGCACCGTGGCCAGGAAGCCGCCGGCATCGTCTCCTTCGACGGCCAGCGCTTTCACTCGGAACGCCGCATGGGCCTCGTCGGCGACCACTACACCGACCCGGTCACCCTCGCGAAACTGCCCGGCACCATCGCCATCGGCCATGTCCGCTATTCGACCACCGGCGAAGTGGCGCTGCGCAACGTCCAGCCGCTGTTCGCCGAGCTCGAGGTGGGCGGCATCGCGATTGCCCATAACGGCAACTTCACCAACGGCCTGACGCTACGTCGCCAGTTGATTGCCGGCGGCGCCATCTGCCAGTCGACCTCCGACACGGAGGTGGTCCTCCACCTCATCGCCCGCTCGCG
This sequence comes from Pseudorhizobium flavum, assembly GCF_902502825.2. The sequence goes on along the minus strand of NZ_LR723670.1, from coordinate 1,267,529 downwards.
ATACACCTCGACGGCCGACCGCTTCATCGACGCGATCCGGCAGATGGAGGGCGGCTATTCGATGGTCGCGATGACCCGGACCAAGCTGATCGCCGCCCGCGACCCGACCGGCATCCGGCCGCTCGTCATGGGCGAACTGGACGGCAAGCCGATCTTCTGCTCCGAGACCTGTGCGCTCGACATCATCGGCGCGAAGTACATCCGGGACGTGGAAAACGGCGAGGTCATCATCTGCGAAGTTCAGCCGGACGGCTCGATCGAGATCGACGCGCGCAAGGCGGGCAACCAGCAGCCGGAACGACTCTGCCTGTTCGAATATGTTTACTTCGCACGCCCCGACTCGGTCGTCGGGGGACGCAGCGTCTATGTGGCGCGCAAGAACATGGGGATGAACCTCGCCAAGGAAGCGCCGGTGGAGGCCGATGTCGTCGTCCCCGTGCCCGATGGCGGCACGCCAGCGGCGCTTGGCTATGCTCAGCAGAGCGGCATCCCGTTCGAATACGGGATCATCCGCAACCACTATGTCGGCCGCACCTTCATTGAGCCGACGCAGCAGATCCGCGCCTTCGGAGTGAAACTAAAGCACTCCGCCAACCGGGCGATGATCGAGGGCAAGCGTGTCGTGCTGGTGGACGATTCGATCGTGCGGGGAACCACCTCGCTGAAGATCGTCCAGATGATCCGAGATGCCGGTGCGAAGGAAGTGCATATCCGGGTTGCCAGCCCGATGATCTACTATCCCGACTTCTACGGCATCGACACGCCGGATGCCGACAAGCTGCTCGCCAACCAGTACGATAGCCTGCAGGCGATGTGCGAATACATCCGCGCAGATTCGCTGCAGTTCCTGTCGATCGACGGCCTTTACCGCGCCGTCGGCGGCGAGCCGCGCAATCCGGCCCGTCCGCAGTTCACCGATCACTATTTCACCGGGGACTACCCCACCCGGCTCCTCGACAAGAACGGCGAAGCCATGGGCAACAAGGTCTCCATGCTCGCCAGCAACGGCTGAACCGCGGCAACTCGCCTGTTTCCATCGGAGCCCAAAGGCACTAGAAGGCTGCGGCAACGCGGCCTCTTTCCTTGCCGCGGCAGGAAACGGGACAGCACATGACGATCAACCTGAAGGACAGGATCGCTCTGGTGACCGGCGCTTCGCGCGGCATCGGCTATTTCACCGCACTGGAACTGGCAAAAGCGGGTGCGCATGTCATTGCCTGCGCCCGCAGCGTCGGCGGACTGGAGGAGTTGGACGATGCGATCAAGGCCGAAGGCGGATCCGCCACACTCGTACCGTTCGACCTGACCGACATGCAGGCCATCGACCAGCTCGGCGGGTCGATCTTCGAACGCTGGGGCAAGCTCGACATCCTCGTCGCCAATGCCGGCATCCTCGGCGTGATCTCGCCGATCGGGCATATCGAGGCGAAAGTGTTCGAAAAGGTGATGCTGACCAATGTCACGGCCACCTGGCGGCTGATCCGCTCCGTCGAGCCGCTGCTCCTGAAATCGGACGCCGGACGGGCGCTGATCCTCTCCTCCGGCGCGGCTCACAAGTGCCGCCCCTTCTGGGGCGCCTATTCCGCGTCGAAGGCGGCCGTCGAGGCACTGGCCAGGACCTGGGCCGCCGAACAGCAGCGAACGGCTCTGCGCGTCAATTCGATCGACCCCGGCGCAACACGGACGGCCATGCGCGCCCAGGCCATGCCCGGCGAGGATCCGAACACTCTGCCGCATCCGGCCGAGGTTGCCGCGGCCATCCTGCCGCTCGCCTCTCCCGAGATGAAGGAGACGGGGCGCCTGTTCGTCGTGCGCGAGAACAAGTTCGTCGACTACCGCATGCCGGAGTGATCATTGCGGTCGAGACCGGTCAAGCGCAATAGTTGTTCCCGTCCCGCTTGACCACGGCCCGGCCCCGCGCCATAACAGCCGCATGAAAACGGCGATTTCCATTTGCGGGATCATTATTCGCTAGTGCACTGCGCTGGCCCGGCCGTTTTCGTCTCTCGAAAAGCCTGAAGACAAACGACCCGGTCCCGCCGGTGGCTTGCTGTCAGGAGAATTCGATGGGCGTTAAGCTCAAGCTCTACAATACGCTGACCCGCGAGAAGGCTGAGTTCCGGCCGATCGATCCGAACAACGTGCGTATGTATGTCTGCGGCCCGACGGTCTACGACTATGCCCATATCGGCAATGCGCGGCCGGTGATCGTCTTCGACGTGCTCTACCGGCTGCTGCAGCACCTCTATGGTGCCGATCACGTCACCTATGCCCGCAACATCACAGACGTGGACGACAAGATCAACGCACGGGCGCTGCGCGACCATCCCGGCCTGCCGCTGAACGAGGCGATCCGGCTCGTGACGGAAAAGACCGAGACGCAGTTTCACGAGGACGTAAAGGCGCTGGGCTGCCTGGAGCCGAATGTCGAGCCGCGTGCAACTGACAACATTCCGCAGATGATCGATATCATCGAGCGGCTGGTCGCAAAGGGGCACGCCTATGTGGCAGGCGGAGAGGTTCTGTTCGATACGAAGTCGATGAGCGATTACGGCCAGCTTTCGAAACGCCCTCTCGACGAGCAGCAGGCCGGTGCCCGTATCGCCGTCGACGCGCACAAGAAGAACCCGGGCGACTTTGTGCTCTGGAAGCTCTCTTCGCACAATGAGCCGGGCTGGGAGAGCCCCTGGGGCCGCGGTCGGCCCGGTTGGCACATCGAGTGCTCCGCCATGAGCGGCCGCTATCTCGGCGAGGTCTTCGACATCCATGGCGGTGGGCTGGACCTGATCTTCCCGCACCACGAGAACGAGATTGCCCAATCACGCTGCGCCCATGGCACGGAGGTGATGGCCAACGTCTGGATGCACAACGGCTTCGTGCAGGTCGAAGGCCGCAAAATGTCGAAGTCCGAGGGCAACTTCGTCACCATCCACGACCTCCTGCATACGGACAAGTTCGGCGGGCGCCAATGGCCGGGCGAGGTGCTGCGGCTCGCCATGCTGATGACGCATTATCGCGAGCCGATCGATTTTTCGGTGAAGCGGCTGGAAGAAGCATCCGCTATCGTCAATCGTTGGGCAGACGTCGCGTTCGGTACGGACACGTCGGGGTATTCGGGTCAGCTACCCGATGGAAACCCCCTTCTAGACGACTTGAACACGCCGCTTTTTGTTACCCAACTGCAAGCTCTGTACAAGGATGCGAAACGCGGAAATGCCGAGGCCAAACGTTCATTCAAACTTGGACTTCAGCTCTTGGGCCTGGAGCAGATCGAATTCTACGCTCAATCCGTTGCGAACTTGATCCCTGATGAACTCTCTGTGGCGGTAGATGCGCTCGTTGAGATGCGGCTCGAGATGCTGAAGGCGAAGAACTTTGCGGAGGCGGACAAGATCCGCGATGATCTCTCGTCCAAGGGCATCCAGCTCAGGGACGGGAAGGACCCGGCGAGTGGAGAACGGGTGACGACCTGGGAGGTCAGGAGATGACGCAGGTTCACACGGGCGGTTGCCAATGCGGCGCCGTACGATACCGCGCGGAGGGCGAGGTCGGCTTTCCGCATGTCTGCCACTGCCGTATGTGCCAGAAGGCTGCGGGAAACTACTTCATGCCGTTCGGAGGCGTGAAGTACGAGAACTTCACGCTGACCCGCGGCCAGCCGACCTGGTTCCAGTCTTCCGCCAACGTTCGCCGGGGCTTCTGCGGTCAATGCGGTACGCCGCTCTTCTATGACGGCGGGCACGACCATATCAGCATCACGCTGGGCTCGCTGGATGAGCCGGAGAGCGTGAAGCCTGGACTGCAGACGAACCTTCCTCGCAAGATGATTTGGTTTGGCGAGCTCGACACATTACCCCACGACGAGCGCATGGACACGTCGGCAGAGGATGATGCCGACATTGCAGCGAGCAGCCGTCAGCATCCCGATCACGAAACGCAAGACTGGTCACCGGAGGCACACTCATGACGCTTCCCATCCATACCGGCGGCTGCCAGTGCGGCGCGGTCCGTTTCCGCGTGAGCGGCGACCTGAAGGATAGTTCCATTTGCCATTGCCGCATGTGCCAGAAGGCCTTCGGCGCATTCTATGCGCCCTTGGTTTCCACCCGGGATGCGGAGCTGCAGTGGACCCGCGGTAGCGTCAAGCACTTCCGCTCGTCTAACCACGTCCTACGCGGGTTTTGCGAGAATTGCGGAACCCCCCTCACCTACGAGGCTGCAGACGGGATCGCCATCGCAACCGGCGCTTTCGACGATCCGTCGGCGGTGCCCCCGATCATCCAGTTCGGTGTTGAGCGCAAGCTCCCCTTCGTCAACCACCTCCACGAATTGCCCGTCCGGCAGACCATGGACGATGTGGAGGCAGCGCCTTTTCTCGCCGATATCGTCTCCTACCAGCATCCCGATCACGATACCGAGGCCTGGCCCCAAGGCGACAAGCCATGACTGACAACCCGAACAAGATGCCGAAATGGCTTCTCTACAGCCTGATTGGAAAAGGCCTGCTGGTGACGCTTATCACTGCCGCCATCCTCGCTTACGCCTTTCTCGCATGACGAACTTCACACGCATCCAGATTTGCAGATAAGGATTTTTTCTTATGAATGAACCACTTTCCGTTGCAGTCGGTAGCACCGGTCCGACTCGGGCAATCGTTGCGGCCAGGATGTTGGTGGTCAATCCATGACCGATGACAGACGCGACCACGCCTCAAGCGCCGGCCACCCCTGGCACCTGATCATCTGGGCTCTGGCAGGTGCCAGCTTACTGATTGCCGTGGATATCTGGACCACGGGCTTCGGGCCTGGCCTTGTCCGCGAGACAGGCGGCATCGAGATCGCCTCGGCGTTGCTTTATGCCTATGCAGCTATTGCGTGGCTGTGGACTCGCCCCGGTGAGAACTGGAAGACCTCGTGGCAGGTGCCGGCCGTCATGCTCCTGATGATGGGGCGGGAATTCGATCTCGACAAGAAGCTCACGAGCATAGGTGTGCTTCGGAGCGACCTCTACCTGACGGACATGGCGCCGGTCTTGGATCGGATTCTTGGTCTGATCGCCCTCGCCTTCGTTGCCACCGTTGCGATCCGTCTCGTCAAAATGGGTGCAAAGGAGTTTGTCACCGGGTTGCGGATGAGGACGCTCTGGGCATGGAGCATCGTCGGCGCCCTAGCCTTCGCCAGCCTTTCCAAATCGGTTGATGGCATCGGGCGTAAGCTTGCGCCCTTCGGGATTACACTGGAGTCGGGCACAAGCCTGCAAATGGTGATCCTGGAGGAATTGCTTGAGCTCGGCATTCCGCTGATGCTCCTCGTGGCGGTGATCTCATCGACGACCCGAGCTACCAGATCCTCGCGAACATCCTTGAAGTGAGAGTTGATTATGTCCTCCTCCACTGAAATACTTCGCACCCTTTACCCGGAAATCGAGCCCTACGAGACAGGCCATCTCGATGTCGGCGATGGCCATTCGATCTACTGGGAGCGCGTCGGCACGCGAGGCGCCAAGCCTGCCGTATTTGTGCATGGCGGCCCCGGTGGCGGCTTCGGGCCGGGCAACCGGCGTCTCTTCGATCCGGCACTCTATGACGTCCTGCTGTTCGACCAGCGCGGCTGCGGAAAATCGACGCCCTATGCATCGCTGGAGGCCAATACGACCTGGCACCTCGTCGCCGACATGGAGAAGCTGCGCGAGATGATGGGCGTGGAGCGCTGGCAGGTCTTCGGCGGCTCGTGGGGTTCCACCCTTTCTCTTGCCTATGCCGAGACTCACCCGGAACGGGTAACGGAACTCGTACTTCGCGGCATCTACACGCTCACCCGCGCCGAACTCCTCTGGTACTACCAGTTCGGCGTTTCGGAGATGTTTCCCGACAAGTGGGAGCGCTTCATCGCGCGGATCCCAGAAGCCGAGCGCGGCGACCTGATGGCCGCCTACCGCAAGTATCTGACGGGGGATGACGAGGCGAAGAAGCGCGAATGCGCGCTTGCCTGGAGCACCTGGGAAGGCGAGACGATCACCCTCCTGCCGAATCCAGACTATTCAGCGCAGTTTCACGACCCCGACTACGCGATCGCCTTCGCCCGCATCGAGAACCACTATTTCGTGCATGCGGGCTGGCTGGAGGAAGGTCAGCTCGTGCGCGACGCGCACAAGCTCAAGGACATTCCTGGCGTCATCATTCACGGGCGCTACGACATGCCCTGCCCGCTGAAATATGCCTGGCAGTTGCACAAGGCCTGGCCCCAGGCTGATTTCCAGATCGTGGAAGGCGCAGGCCATGCCTATCTCGAACCGGGCATCACCGACCAGCTGATCAGGGCGACGGACCGGTTCGCCGGCAAGACCGCATAGGGTTCAATGGTCGCAACAGGCGGCTGCGGAGGACGGCACATGACGCGGGAACGCATCTATCTCTTCGACACGACGCTCCGGGACGGGCAGCAGACGCCGGGCGTCGATTTTTCCGTCGAGGACAAGATCGCGATTTCGGCGATGCTCGACAATTTCGGTCTCGATTATGTCGAAGGCGGGTATCCCGGGGCCAATCCGACGGATACCGCCTTCTTCTCGGAGAAGCGGACACAGAAGGCCAGCTTTGTCGCATTCGGCATGACGAAGCGGGCCGGCATTTCCGCGTCCAACGACCCTGGACTTGCGACGCTGCTGCAGGCTCGCAGCGACGCCATCTGCTTCGTCGCAAAAAGCTGGGACTACCATGTCCGCGTCGCCCTCGGCTGCTCCAACGAGGAGAACCTTCAGTCGATCCGGGAGAGCGTCGAGGCGGCACGCGCCGCTGGCAAGGAAGCCCTGGTCGACTGCGAGCATTTCTTCGACGGCTATAAGGCAAATCCCGATTATGCGCTTTCCTGCGCTAGGACGGCTTATGAGGCGGGGGCGCGCTGGGTCGTGCTTTGCGACACCAATGGCGGCACCCAGCCGGCAGAGATCCGGGAGATCGTCGGCGCGGTCATCGCAGTAGGCATTCCGGGATCATCCCTCGGCATCCACGCCCATGACGATACCGGCCAGGCGGTCGCCAACTCGCTCGCCGCCGTCGAGGCGGGCTGTCGGCAAATCCAGGGGACGCTGAACGGCATCGGCGAGCGCTGCGGCAACGCCAATCTGGTGACGCTGATCGCCACCCTGTCGCTGAAGGAGGGCTATTCCAGCCGCCTCGAGACAGGGATCGACGCGGTGCGGCTTGAGGGGCTCACCAATCTCAGCCATGCCTTCGACGAGTTGCTGAACCGGTCGCCGAACCATCAGGCGCCCTATGTCGGCGCCTCCGCCTTTGCGACCAAGGCCGGCATCCATGCCTCCGCACTGCTCAAGGACCCAAGAACCTACGAACATGTGGCGCCTGAAAGCGTCGGCAACTTCCGCAAGGTGATGGTCTCCGACCAGGGCGGCAAGTCGAACTTCATCAATGCCCTGAAGCGACGCGGCATCGAGGTTGGCAAGGACGACCCGAAGCTCGACCTGCTGATTTCCATCGTCAAGGAGCGAGAGGCAACCGGCTATGCCTATGAGGGCGCCGATGCCAGCTTCGAGCTTCTCGCCCACCGGACGCTGGGTACCATTCCGGAATTCTTCACCGTGGACAGCTTCAGGGTGATGGTGGAGCGACGCTTCGACGCCAATGGCCGCATCAAGACAGTGTCGGAAGCGGTCGTGAAGCTCGATGTCGATGGCGAGCAGGTCATGTCCGTCGCGGAGGGTGACGGCCCGGTGAACGCGCTCGACCTGGCATTGCGCAAGGATCTCGGCAAATACCAAGCGGAAATCGCTGACCTCGTACTGGCCGACTTCAAGGTGCGCATTCTGAACGGCGGCACCGCCGCCATCACGCGCGTGCTGATCGAATCGACCGATGGCGACGGAACGCGCTGGTGGACGGTCGGGGTGTCGGAAAACATCATCGACGCCTCGTTCCAGGCGCTGACCGATTCGATCGTCTACAAGCTGATGAAGAACCGCCACATGGCGGGGCGGATCGCAGCGGAATAGCTACGGCTCGCGCTTCGAGAGGCCCCAACCCTCTTCCGAATACCACTCGTCGTCCTCCGGCGGACGGCGCCAGCGCAACTGTCGCACCTGGTGGGCGATGCGGCGCCGGAAGGCCGCCTCCAGGCCCTCCCGACGGCTGGCCGGCGGCGGCTCTTGCCCTTCCGCGAAGACGAAAGACACCGGTTGCAGGAAGCGGGCACCGTAACCTGCCGGGCGCCGGTCGATCAGGAGAAACCCGGCCATGCTCGTAAACGGCAACTGCTCCCCGTTGGCGCTCCGGGCCGGGATCCCCAGCGGGAACAGGAGGCGACCGCAAGGCGCAAGTTGATCGACCCAGGCCGCAGCCGGATGGTCCAGCGCGAAGTTGACATAGACGACGTCGACAGCTTCTTGCGGAAAGGCGAGGGCATCGCCCTGAATGACCGTGACGTTGCTTCGGTTCCCGAGCGCCTCTGCTGCCTTGCGGGCCAACTCCCCGTCGTACTCAACGGCGGTGACTTGACCTGACGGCCCAACCAGTTCAGCGAGTATCGCAGTGTAATAACCTGTCCCGGCGCCGAGATGGGCGACCCGTTCCGCCGGTCGGACTCCCAGCTGGTTCAGCGCACCGGCATGGAGGGAGGGGACCCCGTTGTTGACGTGACGCGCCGGATCCAGCGCCACGAGCATGTCCTGGTAGAGAACGACCGGGTCGTGCGAGGCCAGTTCGCGATAGGTCGAGAAATCACTGTAGAACCACGGCGGAGGTCCGAAGAACGGCTCCCGTTCGACGGATGCCAGAGCAGCGAGCAGGCGAGGGTCGTTGGCCACCCCGGCCTTGGCGAGCACCTGCCGCGCAAACAGCTGGCGATGAGGGGGCTGCTCTTCGAATTTCATGAGGCCTCCGGTTTCGCTGGCATGGCGACTGCCTGGAATTCATGACCGCGATCAACTCTTCACGCAAATGAATTGGTTCCTCCTCTGCGCGAGGAGTAGATGGCAACCATAAGCGGAAAGACGATCGGAAACATCCATGGCCACCACAGACGCGCCCGCCCCGGCCAAGAACGAGGATTCCGCCCGCGGCTTCGCCTTCGCGCTGACGGCCTATTTGCTGTGGGGTTTCCTGCCGATCTACATGAAGGCGGTTGCACACATGTCGCCTTTCGAAGTCCTGGCGCACCGGGTGGTCTGGTCAGTTCCGGTCGCGGGGATCGTGCTGCTGATCCTGCGCCGGACATCAGAGCTGAAGGCTGCGTTCCGGTTTCCGCGGACGCTGATGATGGCTGGGTTGACCGCGGCGCTGATTACCGTCAATTGGGGCGTTTATGTCTGGGCGATCTCGGTCGATCGTGCGCTGGACACCGCGCTCGGCTATTTCATCAACCCGCTGTTCAGCATCTTCCTGGCGGCCGTGCTCCTCAAGGAGCGGCTGCAGCCCGTACAACTCGTCGCGATCGCCTTGGTGGTCGTCGCTGTCGCGATCCTGACCTACGACGCCGGTGGGCTTCCCTGGGCTTCGCTGGTCCTGACTGTCAGTTGGGGGTTCTATGCCTTCTTCCGAAAGACGCTTCCCGTGGGGCCGAACCAGGGCTTCTTCCTCGAGGTGCTGATCCTCACGCCGTTCGCCCTCGCCTACATCGTCTATGCAGAAATGTCTGGCAGCGGGCATCTCATCCACTCCAGCACGTCGGACACGCTCCTTCTTGCGGCGACCGGCGTCATCACCGCTGGACCGCTGATGATCTACGCCAATGGCGCAAAGTTGCTGAGGCTCTCGACCATCGGCATCATGCAGTATATCGCGCCGACCATGATCTTCCTGATTGCTGTCTTCGTGTTCCACGAGCCGCTTAGCATGGTGAAGCTCGGCGCCTTCGTTCTGATCTGGTCGGCGCTCGCCATCTACAGCTGGTCGATGCTGATGCAGGCCCGCGGCCACTGAGGACGAAACTCGCCGGCCAGTACCTTGCTATAGCCTTGAAATCACCGCTTCCTCGCCAGGGGTCGGGGTGATGTCGCTGGCCCGATCCAGGATCGCGGGTACGATGTCCTCCACATCGTCGATGACCAGGGGCTGAACGAGGTGTGCGCGGTGGATGAACCCCTGCTCCCGCATGTGGTCGACCAGATCGAGCATGGGCTTCCAGAAGCCGCCGATATTGGCGAAGACCATCGGCTTCTCGTGCCGGCCGAGCTGCGCCCAGGTCATGATCTCGACGATCTCCTCGAGCGTGCCGATGCCGCCCGGAAGGGTAACGAACGCATCCGAACGTTCGAACATGGCGTGCTTACGCGCATGCATGTCCTCCGTGACGATCAGTTCGTCGAGTTGGCTAAGAGAATGACGGGTGGCCTCCATATCCACGAGAAACTCTGGTATAATACCTGTCACCTGCCCGCCATTGGCTAGCACGCCTGCGGCCACTGCGCCCATAATGCCCTTGGTACCGCCGCCATATACGAGGCGCAGGCCGTGGGCGGCGATCGATTTTCCGAGCGCATGGCCGGCCGCGATGTAGGCAGGGTCGCGGCCAGGCTGGGAACCGCAATAGACGCAGATTGACTGAATGGACACCATCGACTCCAGAAACGAACATGAGAGCGAGCCGCGAATGCGGTCATCTGCAAAAGTGGCGGGAAACGGCCGGAACGGCAAGCCCGCGAAGAGCGAAAAGCTTGTTAAGCCAGCAGGAAACGGGTAATCCGAACTGGTGGCACATCCGCCCGGAGACGAATGAACATGAGAAACCGCGCCGGCTGGCTGGCTCTTTCCGTACTCGCAGTCGCGACGCTGCTGATGGTCTTCTTCGTGCTGCCCAGGATCTCCGACGAAGGCCAGCAAATCACTGACAAGATCAACGAAGCCGGCGAGACGGTCAAGGAGGCGGTGACCCAGAAACAGGAGACGGAGATCGGAAGCGCTGCACCGGCGACGGGCGCCTCGACCGACGTCGCCTCGGCGCCGCCGATTGCCACCCCTGCCGACGCCCCACAGCCGCCTGCCTCTGCTCCCGTCCCCGAGGCGGCATCGCAGGCACCCGCAACTTCCGCCGCACCCGCATTCGATGTCCTGCGTGTCGAGCCGAACGGGTCCACCGTGATCGCCGGCCGTGCTGAACCCGATGCGACGGTCGAGGTCGCAGCCGGCGACAAGATCATCGCCGCCATCAAGGCAGGCCCAAGCGGAGATTTCGCGATTGTGCTCGATCAGCCCTTGCCGGCCGGCGACCATCAACTGGTCCTGCGCGCGACCGGCAAGAATGGCGAGACGGTACTCTCCGATGAAACAGCGACCGTCTCGGTACCGGAAACCGAGGATGGCAAGCTGCTCGCCATGGTCACCAAGCCGGGCAAGGCCAGCCGCCTGATAAACGTTCCGGCAGCGGGCAACACGGATGCGGATTTAGCGTCCGTCGATACCGGCAACGCGTCGCCTGCATTTCCCGAACTGCCCGGCGCCGCCTCCGACCTCGTTGCTACGGCGCCACCGATCTCACCGACCCTTCCGGCCGCCGCGCCCGAATCGCCCCGTGCTCAGACTCCTGTGGCCGATATTCAGATCAGCGCCGTCGAGATCGAAGGCAGCCGCCTGTTCATCGCCGGTCGCGCCCCCTCCGGCGCTTCCCTTCTGGGTTTTGCCAACGACCAGACCGTCGGGCGGGCCAAGGCCACGAATGACGGCAACTTCGTCATCGAGGGTGTCATCGATCTGCCGGTCGGCAATCATACGATCGCGGTCGAACTGATGGACGGCGCAGGCAAGACCGCGCTTCGCGTCGAGGTTCCGTTCAACCGTCCGGCTGGTGCCCAGGTCGCGGCCGTAGCCGGGCAGAATGGCCCAGGCTCGGTCTCGGCGATCGATGACGGCGCTTTCGACAAACTTCGCAACGAAGCCGCACGGGCATTCGCCCTGCTGAAGGGACTCTATGAGAACGGAAGGCAGCCCTCCGCGGAAGAACTCGCCGCGGCACGGTCAGGCACCGTCATCGCGCTCAAGTCGCTATCCGAATACCGGCTGCCGGCCGGGGCAAGCGCGGATGCGCGCGACATAGTCGACCAAGCCGCAAGACAGGCCGGCGAGGCGCTAGCGGCGATCGATGGCCTTCCGGCTCAGCCAGAGGCTGTCGGAACTGCGCTTCCCGAGCTCGCTTCAACAATCGAAGCCGCCGTAGGACCGGTGATCGCCGAGAGTGGTGACATCGGTAACGGAGCCTCCGAACAGGCGGCGGCGACAGGCCCTAAGACCATTGAGCAGGCACCGCTGACGCAGGCGCGCAATTCCGTCATCATCCGCCGCGGCGACACGCTGTGGCAGATTTCCCGGCGGGTCTACGGCCAGGGCGTCCGCTACACCACGATCTACCTAGCCAACCAGGACCTGATCAACAATCCGGACCTGATCGAGCCCGGCCAGATCTTCGGCGTGCCGGACGAGGCGCTCCCGGATGCGGAAGAACTGCACCGCAAGCGCCTGCAGAAGCAGCAGCGCTAACCCCCGACCCTGATATGTTCAAGGTCGGGACATTTCCTTTCCGGCCTTGCACAGACCCGCTCCCGGTCGCGTCCTCTTGCATCGCCTGTGCCCGCACCTTAAGTCCGCAACAGGCGGAAGCCGCCTTCCGGAGACTTAGATGGCAGTAGCAAAGAAGACCGTTTCGGCGGATTCCAGCAATCCGCTCGGGACGCTGGTGAACCTGTGGCCCTATATGTGGCCACGCGGACGCGGCGACCTGAAACGCCGCGTGATCTGGGCAACCGTCTTCCTGTTTCTCGCCAAGCTCGTCCTGCTCGGTGTCCCCTACTTCTTCAAGTGGGCCACTGATGCACTGAATGGCAGACTTGACATGGCCGGTATACTGCCGGCCTTCCTTCTCGGCGCCGTCGTGCTGGTGATCGCCTACAACCTCACCCGCATATTCCAGGTGGGCCTCAACCAGTTGCGCGATGCGCTGTTCGCCAGCGTCGGCCAACATGCCGTGCGGCAGCTCGCCTACAAGACCTTCGTGCACATGCACAAGCTGTCGCTGCGCTTCCACCTGGAGCGCAAGACCGGCGGCCTGTCGCGCATCATCGAGCGCGGCACGAAGGGCATCGAGACCATCGTCCGCTTTACCATTCTCAACTCAGTGCCCACCTTCATCGAGTTCCTGCTGACCGCGGTGATCTTCTGGCTGAGCTACGGCTTCTCCTACGTCGCCATCACCGCCGTGACAGTGTGGGCCTATGTCTGGTTCACGGTGCGGGCGAGCGATTGGCGCATCGCCATCCGCCGGTCGATGAACGACAGCGACACGGACGCCAATACCAAGGCAATCGATTCGCTCCTCAACTTCGAGACCGTGAAGTATTTCGGCAACGAGGAGATGGAAGCACGGCGCTTCGATGCCTCCATGGCGCGCTACGAGAAGTCGGCAACACAGGTCTGGACCTCGCTTGGCTGGCTCAACTTCGGCCAGGGCGTCATCTTCGGCCTCGGCATGACGGTGATGATGGTGATGTCTGCCATGGCCGTCCAGCGGGGCGAGCAGACCATCGGCGATTTCGTCTTCGTCAATGCACTGCTGCTGCAGCTTTCCGTGCCGCTCAACTTCATCGGCTTCGTCTACCGCGAAATCCGCCAGGGGCTGACAGATATCGAGCAGATGTTCGACCTCCTGGAGGTCGAGGCGGAAGTGGTCGACAAGCCGGACGCCCAGCCGTTGCAGATCCGCCAGGGTGCCCTCGCCTTCCGCGACGTCCACTTTTCCTATGATCCGGAACGGCCGATCCTCAAGGGCATCTCGTTCGAGGTGCCGGCCGGAAAGACGGTCGCGATCGTCGGGCCCTCGGGTGCCGGCAAGTCGACGATCTCGCGCCTTCTCTACCGCTTCTACGACGTCCAGGCGGGCGCCATCACCATCGATGGTCAGGACATCCGCGGAGTGACCCAGAAGTCGCTTCGGGCTGTGATCGGGATGGTGCCGCAGGATACGGTCCTCTTCAACGACACCATCGCCTACAACATCCGCTACGGCCGCCCGGGGGCAACCGAGGATGAGGTCACCGCCGCTGCCGAGGTGGCGCAAATCGGGACGTTCATCGAGAGCCTGCCGCATGGGTACGACACGATGGTCGGCGAACGGGGACTGAAGCTTTCGGGCGGCGAAAAGCAGCGCGTGGCAATTGCCCGGACGATCCTCAAGGCTCCGCCGATCCTCATCCTCGACGAGGCGACTTCCGCGCTGGATACCACGACGGAGCATGAGATACAGGCGGCGCTGGACGTCGTGTCGAAGAACCGGACGACGCTGGTGATCGCCCACAGGCTGTCCACGGTCATCAATGCCGATGAGATCATCGTGCTACGCGACGGCGGCATAGCCGAACGCGGCACCCATGCAGACCTGCTCGCCCAGGACGGTCTCTATGCCTCCATGTGGAACCGCCAGCGTGAGGCAACGCAGGCCGAAGAACAGCTGAGGAAGGTCCGGGAGAGCGACGACATGGGCGTTATCGCTCGCGGCGCTCCCGCGGCAGAATGAAGGGCCGGATAGGATGAGATATTCGACCAAGCGGATGATGATTGCCGGCGCCGTCGCGCTTGCCTATGCGCTCGTGCTGATCTTCTACGGTTCGCCGCTGCTGGCGCTCACGACCTGGCTTGGATGGGTCGATCCACAATGAGGGCCATGCAGGCGCATCCGATACGCAGATACATGTCCCCGGTGGATGCGGCGGAACCGCATTGCCCCCCAAACTGTTTGCCTGTAGTCAGCGAAAGCTGACATCTTGAGGAGATCCGGGTTGATCAATCTGTTCGACACCATTCGCAATACGCTCGTGCCGATCCACAAGGAAGGCTACGTTTTCGTTGCGGCTTTCTTCATCGCATCGCTGATCCTCGGCTGGATTGCCGAGCCGCTGTTCTGGATCGGCCTCGTGCTAACGCTCTGGTGCGCCTATTTCTTCCGTGACCCCGAACGCGTCGTGCCGCAGGATGACGATCTCGTTCTGAGTCCCGCAGACGGCCGCGTCTCGTCCGTCCAGATGGTGGTGCCGCCAGCTGAACTCAATCTCGGCAGCGAGCCGATGCTGCGCATTTCCGTTTTCATGAACGTCTTCGACTGCCACATCAACCGCTCCCCCATGCGGGGACAGGTGACGGAGATCCAGTATCGGGCGGGCCAATTCATCAATGCCGAACTTGACAAGGCGAGCGAAGACAACGAGCGCAACGGGATGGTCATCGAGACGCATCACGGCAAGATCGGCGTCGTGCAGATCGCCGGCCTCGTCGCGCGCCGCATCGTCTGCTGGGTGAAACCGACCGAGCCACTGAATGCCGGCGAACGCTTCGGGCTCATCCGCTTCGGCTCCCGTCTCGACGTCCTGCTGCCGGCGACGGCGCAGCCGCGCGTGTCCGTCGGCCAGATGACCTATGGTGGCGAGACCGTCATTGCCGAATTCGGCTCGATCAAGGGTCCGACCATCAGCCGCCGCAGCTAAGCAAGAGGAGAGCGCATGGAGAGCCCCGTTTCCCCGCCAGAGACACCGCGGTCCGACACGAGCGGACGGGGCCCCCGGTTGCGGGAAATACCCGTGCGGCTGATGGTGCCGAACCTCATCACGGTTCTTGCCATCTGCGCCGGGCTGACAGGCATCCGGCTTGGCTTCGAGGGGCGCTACGAACTTGCGGTGGCTATGGTGCTGCTCGCTGCTTTCCTTGATGGCATCGACGGGCGGGTCGCGCGGCTTCTCAAGGCTAGTTCCCGCTTCGGCGTGCAGATGGACTCGCTCGCCGACATCATCAACTTCGGCGTCGCACCGGCGCTTGTCTCCTATGCTTTCCTGCTCGACCATGCCCGCTCTTTCGGATGGATCGCAGCCCTCCTCTACGCGATTGCCGCGGGGCTTCGGCTCGCACGTTTCAACGTCATGGAAGAGCGTCAGGAAAAGGCGGCCTGGCAGTCGGAGTTCTTCGTCGGCGTGCCCGCTCCGCTCGGGGCGGTGCTGGTGCTGCTGCCGGTCTACCTGGGTTTCCTCGGTGTGGATCCCTCCCCGGTATTCGTCTACGGCAGCGTCGCGTACACGATCCTGATCGGCTATCTGCTTGTCAGCCGCCTGCCGGTCTGGTCAGGCAAGTCCCAGACGAAGGTGCGCCGAGACCTGATGTTTCCCATCCTTCTGGTGGTCGTCCTCTATGTCGCGCTGCTGATGAGCTACACATGGCAGGTGCTGGTGGTCAGCGTCCTCGCCTACCTCGCCTTCCTGCCGTTCAGCGCGCGGCTTTGGCAGCGACGGTACGGTACGTTGACGATCGAGGACGACAACGCATCCGTCTGAGGCACTGCGGCAGGCTTGTATCAGTTTCGCTTCAAGGTGCGACCAAAGCGAGCAGGCGAAAGGGCGCCTGCCGTTACGCCACTATTCCGCCGACTTTGAAGACAAGATCCTCTGCCGCAAGACCAGATCGCATGGCGAGGAGACCACCATGAGCAAAGATTCCGTTACCGCCCCTAAACCTGAGCAGACGCCTCCTTTTCGGCCGCTGGCCCTGAAGGCGGTCGTCGCCGCAGCGCTAATGCTGAAGCCGAAGAAGGTCCTGAAGCCTGCCGGCTGATCAGGCTTATTTGACCAGGCTGACGATCAGCCCGATCGACAATAGGCTCATCACGAGTCCGATCAGAACATCCAGGACCCGCCATGCGGCGGGTCTGGCAAACAGCGGCGCAAGAAGGCGGGCGCCGTAGCCCAGGGCGAAGAACCAGACGAAGGAAGAGACGACGGCTCCCGCGCCATAGGCCGCACGTTCGGATCCTTCGAAAGCGGCAGACAGGCTTCCCAGCAGAACCACAGTATCGAGATAAACGTGCGGGTTGAGGAAGGTGAAGGCCAGGCAGGTCGCCACCGCTGTCTTCAGCGGCAGTCCTTCCGGCTTACCCGCCGCCATGGCCGTAGGCCGCCAGGCCCGGCGGAATGCCATGAAGGCATAAGTGGCAAGGAAAACCGCACCGCCAACCGTGACGACCATGATCAGCGTTGGCGATTGCGCGACGATCGTCCCCACGCCGGCAACGCCCGCGGCTATGAGCAAGGCATCAGACAGCGCGCAGATCAGGCACAGGATGAAGACGTGGCTGCGGATCAGGCCCTGCCGGAGAATGAAGGCATTCTGCGCGCCAATGGCGATGATGAGCGAGGCGCCGAGCGCGAAGCCAGAGAGTGCTGCAGAGAGCATGGAAGACTTCCAAGGTTCAGGATTGAATCAGAAGAGCGACATCTGGGCGGTAGCCTTGGGAGGCGGATCCTGGGGTTCCGCCAGGATGATCGGCTTCTGGAGTTCCTGACCCATGTTGGCGACCTTGTTGACAAGATCGGAGACCGGAAGGGCTTCGAAGAAGTCGTCCGGCGCAGGTTGCATCAGGTCGGCCACCTCCCTCGGCTCCTGCGTCTTGCAGTCGAGCCATCGCGAGAAATCGTCCGGCTGAATGACGACCGGCATGCGATCATGAATTCCCGCGATAGCTGCGTTGGCCTTCGTCGTCAGAATGGCGGCAGTATCCAGTTCGGACCCGTCCGCTGATGCATAGGTCTCCATCAGTCCACCGAACGCGACGAGTCCGCCCTTGCGGGGCCGGATCCAATAGGGCTGTGCCGGCAGACCTGTTTCCTTGGCCGGCCGACGCCATTCATAAAATCCCGAGGCAGGAACGAGGATGCGCCGGTGGCGCATGGCGCCGCGGAAGGATGCCTTTTCCTGGGCAGTTTCCCCGCGCGCGTTGATCAGCAGGGGAAAGTTGCGGACATCCTTGACCCAGCCAGGAATGAAACCCCAGCGCGCCAGGAGCGCACGTCGCGGCGGCAGGTTGCTACCCGGCTGGTGATGGTCCTCCGCGGCAACAATGAGAATCGGCTGCGTCGGCGCGATGTTGAAGCGTGCCGGGAAGTCTTCAATGTCGATGACGCTCAGGAAGTGCAGAATATCTTCCGGCGTCGCGGTCAGCGCATAGCGTCCACACATGCAATTGTCATCGCACCACCTTAGGAAGCGGTCAAGGAAGGCTCAGGCCCGGGGTCCGAACAGGATGAGCGTGGTTCCGGCGAGGCATACAAGGCCGCCGGAAACGTCCCAGCGATCCGGGAGACGCCCCTCGACCAGCCAAAGCCACAGAATGGAGGCGACGATATAGATGCCGCCATAGGCGGCGTAGGTTCGGCTGGCGGCCTCGCTCGGCACAAGAGCGAGGGCTGCTGCGAAGATGGCAAGCGACATCATGCACGGCACCAGCCACCACACCGGCTTGCCCAGCCGCCATCAAGCCCAGAAGGCGAAGCAGCCAGCGATCTCCGCAAGCGCCGCCACGGAAAAGAGAAGATATGCCTTCATTATTCTCTCGTCCGCTCCGTTCCCGTTACCCGCGATTCGTTCTAGCCTACGGAAGACCAGGGACAACTTCGCATGACAGCATCTCCGCCGCAGCCCGCCCTTGCCTCCTCCGCCATCCTGGAACGAAATGGCCGTTTCCTGCTGATCCGCCGGCGCAATCCGCCCGCGGCCGACATGTTTGCCTTTCCAGGTGGTCGCACCGAGCAGGGCGAAAGCCCGGAGCAGACGGCGCTTCGAGAATTTTTCGAGGAGACCGGCATCGAAGCACGCGACCCCATGCTCTTCGCCACCTACGACCTCAAGACCGAGAATGCGAATGGCATGATCGAGACGCATTTCCTGCTGTCGGTCTTCCGGGTGAGTGCTGACGCATCATTGGAAGCCATTGCCGGGGATGATGCCGTCGACCAGGGCTGGTATACGCTGGAGGAGATTCGGGCGCTCCCGGTTCCGGCAAGCGTGCTCGATTGCGTCGAGAAGCTAACAGCAGGACCGGGCTGAGCCGAGCCACAGCGAGAGAGACCATGCGTTCAAGACTGCTAGCCGGCGCGACACTCCTGAGCCTGATTACGCTCGTCATTCCGCCGCTGGCGGCGCAGGAGGCCGCGCCTCCCGCAGCCACGACCGGGCCCGCGATCGCGCCCGCTCAGGAAGACAAGCCAGCACCTTACGACCAGCAGCTTTCGCGGCTCGCCGAGATCCTCGGTTCCCTGCACTACCTTCGGACACTTTGCGGAGAGACTTCGGATGACTGGCGTACAGCGATGCAGGATCTGCTGAACGCAGATACCGCAAGCGAGCCGGAACGACGCGAACGCCTTACGGCCGCCTTCAATCGCGGCTACCGTTCCTTCGCCGCCGTTCATACCACATGCACGGACGCGGCACGGACGGCAGAAGAGCGCCACCGTAACGAAGGCGCAACACTCGCCGGAGAAATTGCCGCCAGATTCGGAAATTAGGGTATTATTTACCTCCTTCGCCAGCAGACCGTGTCGTTTTGGTAAAAGGCTGCTAGAGTCCTTAACGACGAAGTAACCCACGGGTCACCGAGGAAGACATGATGCAGACAGGCCGCAACGAAATCGACGACATGATTGTCCATGAGAAGATGCAGGTTGCGCTGGAATACCAGAACGAGGCCTGGGCGGACGGAATGGCGGACGGCATCGAGCCCGAGATCATTGCCGATGCCGCTTTCGCGCTCGCCATGCGCGAGACGATCCGCATCCACGGCGAAATGGGCGCCGAAGCCATGCTGGAGACCCTTCGCGAGCGGATGCTGGCGGGCGAATTCTCTCCGGAACGCAGTCTTCAATAAAGCGCAGGGCGTTCCGATGCACCAGGCACCGGGAAGCTTCGAAAAATGCCTTGCCGCCGGCAGAATTGCGCTCGGTGCGCTGCTGGTTGTTGCTCTCTTCCCCGTCTCCACGGTCGCACTTTCCGAATTCGGTTCCAATCGCGGGCAGGATAGCCGGGAGCAAGCGGTCGAAGAGAGCGAGGATGTGGCTCCGGGCCTGCCTCTTCCCGAGCCCCTGATCAACCGGTCTGTACCGCGCAACGACGGCGCACAGGAAGTCGTGACGCCGGAGGCAGGCGACCCCGTCGCCGCCGAGATCATCCTTGATCCTACACTCCTGCCGGAACCGGTTCGCCGAATGCGCGAACTGCTGGTCGAGGCCGCGGCTTCCGGAGACGTCGAGCGACTGCGGCCGCTGACGACCGGTCCTCGGCAGACGATCATCAACGGCGACATCAGCGACCCCATCGACGCGTTGCGAAGCTATTCCGGCGATCCGGAAGGCCTGGAGATCCTCGCAATTCTCCTCGACATCCTATCGAGCGGAGCGGTCCGGATGGATGCTGGCACGGAGGAGGAAGCCTATGTGTGGCCGTACTTTGCCGGAAAGCCGCTGGCATCCCTGACGCCGCCGGAGCGGGTGGAATTGCTGCGGATTGTGACTGCTGGCGACCTGATGGGAATGGAGGAAGGCGGCAACTACAACTTCTACCGCCTGGCGATCACGCCTGACGGAGAATGGAAGTCCCTCACCGGCGGCGACTGATCTAGCCCTCCTGCGGTCTTGCCCGATCCGGCCTGAACGCCTAACTCTTGGGTCTGACAATCCGAGATTTTTGACATGCCAGCGGCCCATCTTCCCGAGCGACGCTTCCTCCGCATTTCCGGCCAGGAGGCAGAGCACTTCCTGCAGAACCTCATCACGACCGACATCGTCTCCTTGCCGGACGGGGTCGCGAAACCGGGGGCGCTGCTGACGCCACAGGGCAAGATCCTGTTCGACTTCATCATCTGGCGGGATGGCGACGGCTTCCTCATCGAAACGGAGGCCGTGCAGCAGGACGCGCTCGTGCGTCGGCTGACCATGTACAAGCTGCGGGCCGCCGTCGAGATTGCAGTCCTGGAGCAGCAGGGAGCGACCGTCGTCTGGGGAGAGGATGAAGTGGCGGGCGGCGTTGCCGATTCGCGCTTCGATCACGCCGGCATCGCGCTCACGCGTATGCCAGGGTTGGTTGACACAGGTTTCTTCGACGGAGACTACGAGGCGCTGAGGGTGAAGGCTGGTGTCGCCGCTTCGGGCGTGGACTACGCACTCCAGGACGCATTTCCGCATGATATCCTGATGGACCTCAACGGCGGACTTTCGTTCCGCAAGGGCTGCTATGTTGGCCAGGAGGTCGTGTCCCGCATGCAGCATCGAGGCACTGCGCGACGCCGCCTTGTGCAGATTGCGGCTGACGACCTGCTTCCACCGACGGGAACGGAGATCATCGCCGGAGGAAAGCCCGCCGGCACGCTCGGCACGGGATGCGGGCGCGCTGGCCTTGCCATCCTTCGAACAGATCGCGTCGGCGCGGCGATCGCCGCCGGTACGCCGGTTCTGGCAGGCGCAACGCCGGTGACCGTGCGGCTTCCCGCCTGGAGCGGGCTGGCCTTCCCCTCCGATGAGCAAGAGGCCGGCTCGTGAGCGGCACCAGATCGCCCCGCGCCTGGCAGCGGATGCTGTCCGGCCGACGCCTCGACCTGCTCGACCCCTCGCCGCTCGATGTCGAGATCTCCGATATCGCCCACGGGCTTGCCCGCGTTGCCCGATGGAACGGCCAGACCCGCGGCGACCACGCCTTTTCCGTCGCCCAGCACTGCCTGGTCGTGGAGGAGGTGTTCCGGCGATGCACGGACAGTGACTGCCAGAACCTGATGATGGCTTTGCTGCACGACGCGCCGGAATATGTGATCGGCGACATGATCTCGCCGTTCAAATCGGTAGTCGGGGGCGGCTACAAGACCGTCGAGCACCGGCTCGAGGCGGCGATACACCTGCGGTTCGGGCTACCGGCGCATCCCGGCCAGGAGTTGAAGACACAGATCAAGAAGGCCGACACCGTCGCCGCCTTTTTCGAAGCGACGGAACTTGCAGGTTTTTCGGTCGAGGAAGCACGGAAATTCTTTGGCCAGCCACGCGGCATTACGCGGGACATGCTGATGCTGGAGCCCATGCCGGCCCTGGAAGCACAGTCTCGTTTTCTGAAGCGATTCGCTGAACTGGATGCCGAGCGCCTGTCGGAGGTCTGCGCTTGAGCGGGATCGTCGTCTGCCCACTCGCCAGCATAGCCGAGCTCTCGGCACGCCACGGGGCGACGCATCTGGTCAGCCTCATGGCGGAGAAGCATGACTTCCACCGCCCCGGTCTCATTTCTGCGGAACGTCACCTCGTTCTCCGGATGAACGACATCGCCTTCGCCGGCACGGGCGACCTGGTGGCGCCGGCCGAGGAGCATGTTGCGCAGTTGATCGACTTCGCACGCCAGTGGGACCGGGCATCGCCCATGGTGATCCACTGCTGGATGGGCGTTTCCCGTTCACCCGCCGCCGCGGTGATCGCCTCGCTCGCCGTTGATCCGGACGAGGACGACGTCGAACTGGCAGCTCGGCTCCGCCAGGTCGCGCCGCACGCGACGCCAAACCCGCGTCTGATCGAATTCGGCGATCGGCTTCTCGGACGTAATGGCCGGCTGATCGCGGCGATCAAGAGGATCGGCCGCGGCGCCGAGACCGACGGGCGAGCATCCTTCCTCCTGCCGTTGCGGAGCTAGACTGCCTCCCTAGCCACACGCTTCCTTGACCTCCCCGGCACCCGCACCAATTAGGGCCGGGGCCGTGAAAGGGAGCAATCAATCCATGGACCAAGCATCCGACTTCTTCGTAGCGACCCGGGCTGCGCTGGCACAACTTTCGGCGCTGGCGGTGCAGTATGCCTTTTCAATCCTCGGCGCGATTATTCTGCTGGCGATCGGATGGATCGCCTCCGGCGTTCTCAGCCGTTGGGCCTATCGCGGGTTGTCCAGCATTCACGGCATCGATGCCACGCTTGCGCAGTTCTTCTCCAACGTCATTCGCTATGCGATCCTGGTCATCGTCTTCGTGATGGTGCTCGGCCAGTTTGGCGTCCAGACGGCATCCATTCTGGCCGCACTCGGCGCGATCGGTCTGGCTATTGGATTGGCCCTGCAAGGCACACTGCAGAACATTGCCGCGGGTATCATGCTTCTTGTGCTGCGGCCGTTCCGGGTCGGGGAATATATCGATACGGGAAGCATCAACGGTATTGTGCAGGACATCGGGCTGTTTGCCACCGAGCTGAAGACATATGACGGGCTCTACCGCCTCGCGCCCAACTCGCTGCTCTGGAACGTGCCGGTAACGAACTACAGCCGCCTTTCCACCCGCATGCATGATTTCAAGGTGGGGATCGCCTACGAGGACGACATCGACAAGGCGATCGGCATCATGCTGCAGGTTGCAAAAGGCGACGAGCGCGTCCTCGACAATCCTGCGCCGACCGCCTTCGTCATGGACCTCGGCGACAGTGCCGTCGTGCTGGCCATGCGCTACTGGGCCAACAGTTCCGTCTGGTGGGCGACCAGCCGCGACATCACGAAAGAGGTCAAGGAAGCCTTCGACCAGCAGGGGATCACAATCCCCTATCCGCAGGTCACCTATCATGCTCCGCCCGACGAAGACCGGCCGCCGCTGCTGCAGCTATCGGAACAGGCCCCTCAGACGCGCAACTGATAGGACAGGGCCCGGAGGAGACATTCCGGGCCTCGCCACGTCTCAGTGCGACATGGTGGAGCGGTGCGCCCAACCGGTCATGCGCTTCTCGATCCAGGCCATCAGCGCGTACATGGCGATGCCTTCGACAGCGAGCGCCAGGAGCCCCGCGAATACCAGGGGCACATTGAACTGGCTCTGCGCCGAGCTCATCATATTGCCGAGGCCATAGTTCGCAGCCACCGTCTCGCTCAGGACCGAGCCGACGAAAGCAAGGGTGATGGCGATCTTCAGCGAGCCGAAGAAGTAGGGCATCGAACGAGGGATGCCGACCTTCAGCATGATGTCCATCTTGCGAGCGCCAAGCGCACGCAGCACGTCCTCCGTCTCCGGTTCGATGGTGGCCAGCCCGGTCGCGACGTTGACGACGATGGGGAAGAAGGAGATCAGGAAGGCGGTGATGACCGCCGGGATCGTTCCGATCCCGAACCAGATGACGAGAATCGGGACAACCGCGACCTTCGGGATGGCATTGAAGCCGATCATCAGCGGGTAGAGACCAGCGTAGATCGTCTTCGACCAGCCGATGAAGAGGCCGAGCGCCAGCCCGCCGACAACTGCAAGGCCAAAACCGAGCGTAGTCGTAAACAGCGTCTGCAGCGAGTTCTTCCAGATTGCCGACCAGTACTGAACAACCGCCTGGAAGACGCGGCTCGGCGCGGGCAGTACCGTCACCGGCGTATCAAGGACGATCACCAGCAGTTCCCAGCCCAGGAAGAGACCAAGCGTGTAGAGCCAAGGGGCGGCACGCACCCAGTTGATGCGCATGGGCTTCACCTTTGGGCCGGTCGACGGAGGGGTGGTTTCGGTCACAATCGTCATGCTGCGACCCTCGCATTGGCGATCTCGCCGTGGAGCTCATGCACGAGATCGGTGAAGCGTGCCTCGTACATGACCTCAAGATCGCGCGGACGCTCAAAGGGGACCTGGTGCTCCCGCAGGATTCGGCCGGGGCGCGCGCTCATCACGAATATCTTGTCGGCGAGGAAGGCCGCTTCGCGCAGGTCATGGGTGACGAGCACGATGGTGACACCCTGTGCCGCGTGAAGGTCGCGGATCACGCACCAGAGTTCCTCGCGGGTAAAGGCATCGAGCGCTCCGAAGGGCTCGTCGAGCATCAGGAGTTCCGGCTCGTGGATCAGCGCACGACAGAGGTTGGCGCGTTGCTGCATCCCGCCGGACAACTGCCAAGGAAACTTCGAGCCGAAGCCCTTGAGGCCGACGAGTTCCAGGAGATGCTCCGCCTTGGCGACGTACTCCTTCTTGTTTGCCCGCAAGCGATGGCGGTGCTTCTCGACGATCTCCAGCGGCAGGAGGATGTTCTCCAGCGTGGTGCGCCAGGGCAGCATGGTCGGGTTCTGGAACGCCATTCCGACGATGGAAACCGGCTTCGTCACCTGCTGACCGGCGACGATCACCGTGCCCTTCTGCGGTATATGCAGGCCGGTGACCAGCTTCATCAGGGTCGACTTGCCACAGCCGGAGGGACCGACGACGGCGGCGAACTCACCCTTGGCAACGCGCATGGTGAGGCCGGACACGGCGAGCGTGCCGTCCGCCCCGCCATAACGCATGTCGACGTCGTCGATGGATACGAGATGGGACATTGTCTTCTTCTTTTCGTCAGGGCGCTTGGGCGCCTCTTGCCCGCCGTAGTCTGACACTTCCCCCGCGAGACCGGGGGAGGTCACGGTGATCAATCCGGAGCGCCGCTCTTACGGCAGCATCCGCTCTTCCTTGGCAGGCAGGAAGCTCGGGTCGAATACCTGGTCCGTCTTTACATTGCCCTTCAGACCCATCGAGACCTTGAGGGTCTCGATCGAGGCGCCGAGGCGCTCCATTTCGACGCCGCCGAAGCCATTTTCGACCACATAAGGCGTCTTAATGTTCATGGCGTTCGCCATGGTGAGGCGCTCGACCTCGATATCGGTATTGAGCGTCTCGTTGCGCTTGAGGACTGCGGCCACGCCTTCCTCGGGGTTGGCGACAGCATCGGCAAATCCCTTGGCCAGCGCTCTCAGGAAGCCCTTCACCGCCTCGGGGTTTTCCGCCGCGAAGTCGGTGTTCACCAGTACGGCGTTGCCATAGAGGTTGAGGCCATTTTCGGCCATCAGGATGGTGGCGATGTCGTCGTCAGCGATTCCCTGCGCCTTGAGGTTGAGGATCACGGAGAAGGCGAAGCCGAACACCGCATCTACGTCGCCCTTGGCGAGCATTGGCTCGCGGACCGGGAAGCCGATCGACTCTATGGTGATGTTGCTGTCGTCGATGCCCGCAGCTTCCTTGAAGGCCTTCCACTGGGCAAAGGCGCCATCCGGCGGCGGAGCACCGAGCTTCTTCCCCTCGAGCGACTTCGGATCTTCGGTGACGCCGAGCGACTTGCGGCCAACGACCGCAAACGTTGGACGCTCATAGACCATCATGACGGCCTTGACCTTCTGGGACGGGTCCTCGTCGAGGAACTTGATCAGCGAATTGATGTCGCCGAAACCCATCTGGTAGGTGCCGGTGGCGACGCGCGGGATTGCCTCAACCGAGCCGTTGCCGGTGTCGATGGTGACGTCGAGCCCTTCCTCCTTGAAGTATCCCTTATCGGCTGCAAGCAGGAAACCTGCAGCCGGCCCCTCGAACTTCCAGTCGAGCGTGAACTTGATGGCCGTCTCTGCCAGAGCGACTGAGGGCAGTCCGATGCCGACGGCAACGGCTGCCGCAGCTGTGAGCTTGGTGAAGTATCGACGCGTGAACATTGTTATTGTCATTCCCCTGCTGGTTTTTGATGCCTCATTCAAACCAGCAAGAGGGACGGTGCGCAAGCGATATCTGCCTAGAAATTCACCAAATTTTGCAATGCACAATAACTAGTCCAGCAGAGGCCGTGACGAAGGCAGCTTGCCCAGAAAGGGAGCATCGGCCAACACCACGCTACCAAGGACGCTCCCCGGTTTTGGTTTTCGCCGGTGGCATGTATAAGCGGAACATTCTCGGGACCGGGCGACCTTCATGGAACTTCTACTGCTCATCGCCATCGTGCTGGCAATCGCCTGGCAAAGAAAGACCTCGCACAGGCTGGCGAGGGTCGAGGATGAACTCCTCGCCATGAGGCAGCGGGTCGACGCTCTCGCCCCCGTGGCTCGGCCGGATGCGGTAGTCTCCGAGACGGAGGCCGAAGGTTTGGCGACGCTGGCGGAGGACACGGCGGAAGCCGCAGCAGACGCTGCCGTTGCGACTGCGGCGCGGGAGGGCGCTGTCCCTGAAATGAAGCCTCTCCAGGACAAGGAAGGGCCTCGCGACACGCTGGAGAGCAATCTCGGTGCGCGCTGGGCCGTGTGGGTTGGCGGCGTGGCGCTTGCCCTCGGCGGGATCTTCCTCATCCGGTATTCGATCGAAAGCGGCCTGATCGGGCCCCAAACGCGTCTCATCCTGGCCGGGATATTCGGCCTCCTCCTGATCGGCACTGGTGAGGCCATTCGACGCCGGATGATCGAGCCGATCGCCGACCGCTACGGCAATGCCATGATCCCTGGCGCCCTGACGGCTGCCGGCGCAATCACGCTGCTCGGCGCTACCTACGCCGCGCATGGCTATTATGGCTTCATCGGCGCGACCCCTGCCTTCGTGCTGCTCGGCGTGATCTCCCTTGGCACCGTCGCCCTGTCGCTGCTGCACGGACAGGCACTCGCCGGGCTTGGACTTGCGGGATCGCTGGTGACGCCCGCTCTTGTTTCCTCGACCGCGCCCAGTCCCTGGGTCCTCTTCACCTTCCTTGCCGTCACGTGGCTTGCGTCCGCGGCAGCCGCGCGGCTGCGCCGCTGGACCCTAGTGCCGGTACTGGCAAATCTCGGTCTGGGCGGCTGGGTTCTGGCCTATCTCTTCGAGGCCTTCACCCCCGACATCACTCCACCGACGCTGGCCCTGCTCGTCGTCATCGCCGGTACGGGCCTCGTCTGGCCCGGGCACCGGACAGAGGAGCCACCTGCCGAAACCGAGACCTGGTGGCGCTTCCTGCGACGCCCTCCCCTCGGCATCAATCTCTCGCTGTCGCTCGTGGTTCTGCTTGCCGCATTGGCGATGCTTGCCGTCGACGAGGGCTATTCCATCATGCCCACCTTTGCCGCCGCATCACTCGTCGCCGCGCTCGCGGCCTTGGGCGCCGGACGATCCTACGCCGTCTGGCCTGCCCTCCTTTCGGCCGTCGGTGCCGTCGCCTGCATCGGGTTGATGGCGCTCATCCTTCTCGATCAGGCTCCTGCGCCGGTCACCGAAGGAGGAACCGCGCCTCCGCTATCCTTCGGGCTCGATATCGCAATCAGCCTGGGGCTCGGCGGCGTCTTCACATTCCTCGGCTTCGCCTTCCTTCGTAGAACGGGCACCCTGGAGCCGAAGCTTTCGGCGCTCTGGGCGCTCTCCATGTCGGCCGTGCCGGTCGCCCTTGCAACGATCAGCTTCCTGAACTTCGGTACGCTCGCCGCAGACTGGATCCATGGGCTCTACGGGCTGGCGCTGGGTGCCATCCTGCTCGGGATCGCCCAGTGGCGCATCCGCCGGAGCGAGGCGGGGAACGCGGACCGGGCGGCAAATCTCGTTGCTCTCGGCTCGTTCGCCGGCCTTGCCTTTGCGCTTCACGCGCTGACCACAGGCATCACGACGACAATCCTGATCGCGGTCATCGGCTTTGCCTATGTCCTTGCGACACGCTGGCGGCCATGGCCGGCATTCCCCTGGGCAATGGGCG
This sequence comes from Pseudorhizobium flavum, assembly GCF_902502825.2. The sequence continues at coordinate 1,239,311 of NZ_LR723670.1, read as the reverse complement.
CGGCAATTGTCGTCGTCTTCGCCCGCATCGCCTGGGAGCCGACGCTGGTGGGCCCAAACCAGCTCGGCACAACGCCCTTCTGGAACGCCCTGCTGCCGGGCTATGGAATTCCTGCACTGCTCGCCGTGCTCGCGGCCTATCAGCTGCGCAACTGGCAGGACCACCGGGCGCGGAACTTCCTCCAGGCGGTCGCCGCATTGATGGGGATGATGGCCCTCGTCGTCCTCGTGCGCCATGCGATGAACGGCGGCGTCCTTGACGACAGCGTGGCAACGCTTGGCGAGCAGTCGATCTACACGCTGCTGACGATCGGACTTTCGGCGACGCTGATGACACTGGACACGCGGGCTCCGAGCCCGGTCTTCCGCTATGGCTCCATGATCGCCGGGGTCCTCGCCACCGCAAACGTCCTCTCATTGCATGTCTTCGTGCTCAACCCCTATCTCAGCGGAGAAAGCACGGGAGCGTGGCCACTCGTGAACCTGCTGCTGATCGGATATCTCCTGCCCGCCCTCTCCTATGCAGGCCTTGCCTACTACGCCCGCGACAAGCGTCCCCGCCTTTATGTCATGATGCTGGCGCTTGCGGGTGCGCTGCTCGGCTTCCTGTGGGCGACCCTTTCGGTCCGCCGCTTCTGGCATGGCGACAACATCGCCGACTGGAAAGGCTTCCTGCAGAACGAAACCTATACCTACTCCGTCGTGTGGCTGCTGATCGGCGTCGCCCTCCTCGTCCTCGGCTCGCGTCTCGATGCGAGGAGCCTTCGGCTGGCCTCGGCGGGTCTGGTCATCATCACCGTGCTGAAGGTCTTCCTGATCGACATGTCCAACCTGGAAGGCATATTGCGTGCGCTCTCCTTCATCGGGCTGGGCATCGTGCTGATGGGGATCGGGCTGTTCTACCAGAAGATCCTCGCCCGCCGCCCCGCTCCGCCTGAACTGCCTCCCGCTCCCGAGGCAAAGGCGTGACCGGAGATCTCTCAAGAGCGTTCTCGCCCCATGAGGCACTGGCGGAAGCCCTTCTGCCGCAGGCGACCGAAGGCGATGACGGCTCCCACGATACCGCGCACATTCTGCGGGTCTTCCGCAATGCGATGCGTATCCATGCGCACGAGGGCGGCGACGAGCGGGTACTGGCGGCAGCGGTGCTGCTGCATGATTGCGTTGCCGTCGAGAAGAATTCGCCACTCCGCGCCAAGGCCTCCCGCATGGCCGCCACGAAGGCATCAACAGTACTCAGAGAACTGGGATGGGAGGCAGCTGACATTGCCGCCGTGGCTCACGCCATCACCGCCCACAGCTTCTCCGCCAACGTCCAGCCGGAGACGATCGAGGCAAAGATCCTGCAGGATGCCGACCGTCTGGATGCGATCGGCATGATCGGCGCCGCACGCTGCTTCTATATCGCCGGCCGCATGGGTTCCGGCCTCTACGATCCCGCCGACCCGCGTGCCGAGAACAGGCCGCTCGACGACCGGCGCTTCGCCATCGACCATTTCGAGACGAAGCTGTTCCGGCTCGCTGAGGGCTTCCAGACCGCGACCGGGCGTCATCTGGCGCAGGAGCGGCACGAGCGACTGAAGCATGTGCTCGATCTATTCCTCGACGAAATCTGAAGGTTTTCCATGAAGGTCAGCGAACTTAACGTCTACCCCCTGAAGAGCGGCCGCGGGATTGCGCTGACCGAGGCGGAGATCGGCCCTGCAGGGATACCGGGCGACCGGCAGATGATGGTGACGGATCCGGACGGCATGTTCATCACCCAGCGTGACCTGCCGGCTCTGGCGCGGCTCGGCGTCACGCCACAGCCCTCGTCGGTGGAAATCGGCATGGAGGGTTGGGGAAGCCTTACGGTGGACCGGCCCGATGCGCAGCAGCGTATGGATGTGGTGGTCTGGAAATCCGCGCTTTCCGCCGCCGTCGCCGGCGACGAGGTGAACAGGACGCTTTCCGAATGGCTCGGCCGGGAAGTGCGACTCGTTTTCTTCGATGGTCGCTCCCACCGGACCGCTAGCAGCGAATGGGCCGGCGAGGACACGCCGGTCACCTTCGCGGACGGATACCAGGTGTTGATCACGACGACGGCATCCCTGGCGGCCATCAATGCCGACATGCGCGCGCGCGGCGAAGGCGAGATCGGCATGCAGCGCTTCAGGCCGAACATCGTCATCGAGACCGATGAAGCCTGGGTGGAGGACAATTGGGAATCCGTCGAGATCGGCGGCATCACCTTCGACCTGGTGAAGCCCTGTGCCCGCTGCATCATGACGACCCAAGACCAGAAGACCGGCTCTCGCGATGTCGCCAGCCCGATGCCGGCGATGGGACGAATCCGTATGTCTGCGGACCGCCGGGTGCCCGGGCCGCTTTTCGGCTGGAACGCTGTCCCACGCCAGAGCGGCCGTATCCGTCTCGGCGACGAGGTGCGCGTGACGTCGCGACGGGAAATGCCCTGGCCGATCAAAAGACGCTGATTCTGCCCTTGCCAGCGCGTTGATGATCGCTATTTTCGACGCAGGAGTTGTCAGACAACCTGCCGGCTCCGCTCATGGCTGCAGCGGGGCATGTCCCCGGACAGCTCTTCAGGGACTGCATTCCACATGACATCTCGGGCGACCGGCCTCGTCTTCGCGCTGATGGCGGTAACGATCTTCTCCATCCAGGACGGTGTTTCCAAGCATCTTGCCGACAACTATCCGGCAGTCTTCATCGCCATGATGCGCTACTGGGCTTTCGCCGCCTTCGCGGTCGCTCTTGCCAGCCGATCGCAGGCAGGCGTCAGCGGCACCGCGGCGACCCCGCGGCCATGGCTACAGGTCTTCCGGGGCGTCCTCCTCGCCCTGCAGATCGTCGTGGCGATCACTTCATTTGCGGTGGTTGGTCTGGCGCAGAGCCAGGCGATCCTGCAGTCCGCGCCGCTGATCGTCGCGCTGCTCTCGATGCCTCTCCTCGGCGAGCGTGTTGGATGGCGCCGGTGGACGGCGATTGCCGTCGGCTTCGTTGGGGTCCTGTTGATCCTGAAGCCGGAAGCAGGCGGCTTCGACCTCGGCCTGCTGCTGCCGGTCGCCTGCGCCTTCCTCTACAGCCTCTATTCCATCACCACCCGGCTGGCGAGCCGTACAGACAGCGCCAATACCAGCTTCTTCTATACCGGCGTTGCCGGCGCCGTCGCGATTTCCCTCGTCGGTCCCTTCTACTGGACGAGCTTCGAGGGCAATGACGGCTGGTGGATGCTGCTGCTCTGTGTTCTCGGCATTTCCGGACACTACCTGCTCATCCGCGCCTTCGATCATATCGATGCCGTCATCGTGCAGTCGATGTCCTACCTGCAACTGGTGCTCGTCACGCTGATCGGCGTGTTCATCTACGGCGAGACCCTCGGCTTCAACATGATCGTCGGCTCGCTGATCGTCGTCGCTGCCGGATTGTTCACCATCTACCGCGAGGCACGCTCGGGACGGAAGCTCCTGCCGATGGATCCGTCGGGCGAGTTGTAGCGGCTTCTATCAATTCCGATGATCATTGGCTGGTGAAAAACTGATTTTGGGAATGCCGACAGCGGCGATATGGTGCCAGACTTGAGTGACTGAGGAGGCATCATCGATGACCCAGGCTGCCGCTACCCGTAACCCGATGCCCTGGCTGATCATCATCGCCGGCTCGCTGATCGCCGTCCTAACCTTTGGGCCACGCTCGGCGATGGGCTTCTTCCAGCTTCCGATGCTCGCCGACACCGGCTGGGACCGCTCCACCTTCGGGCTTGCCATGGCGATCCAGAACCTGAGCTGGGGTCTCGGTCAGCCGATCTTCGGGGCGCTCGCCGACAAGTACGGGACGGGCCGCATGCTGGCTCTGTCCGGCCTCCTCTACGCCGCAGGCTTGATCCTGATGTCCACCGGGGCGTCGGTGACGGCACTTCATGTCGGCGGTGGTGTTCTGGTGGGGCTTGCGGTTGCAGCCGGCTCCTTCGGCGTCATCCTGTCCGCATTCGCCCGCAACGTCACACCACAGCAGCGGTCGTTCGCCTTCGGGATCGGAACGGCGGCAGGTTCCGCCGGCATGTTCCTGTTTGCGCCGTTGAGCCAGGGCCTCATCTCGGCCTATGGCTGGTCAGACAGCCTCGTGATCATGGCCGTCCTGATGCTCATCGTGCCGCTGCTTGCCTATCCGTTGCGCGGCAATGCCTCCTCCGGCACCCAGTCGCAGGCGGAGTTCAAGCAGACCGTCGGCGAGGCGCTGCGGGAAGCCTTCGCACACAGGAGCTACCTCCTGCTCGTCAGCGGCTTCTTCGTCTGCGGCTTCCAGGTTGCTTTCATCACGGCCCATTTCCCCGCCTATCTCGGCGACATCGGCATCGAAGCCAGCTACGCCGTGATTGCCATGGCGCTGATCGGTTTCTTCAACATCATCGGGTCACTGGCCGCCGGGGTGATCGGCCAGCGCTACTCGAAGCCCTATTTCCTCGCCTATATCTACATCGCCCGGTCGATCGCGGTAACGGCCTTCCTTCTCCTGCCGCAGTCGCCGCTTTCGGTGATCGTGTTTGCGATCGTCATGGGGCTGCTGTGGCTCTCCACCGTACCGCCGACGAATGCGCTGGTCGCGATCATGTTCGGCACACGCCATCTCGGCATGCTGGGCGGAGTCGTATTCCTATCCCACCAGGTGGGGTCGTTCCTCGGCGTGTGGATGGGCGGCTTCCTCTACGACCGCTTCGGATCCTACGATCCGGTCTGGTGGCTGGGCGTCGCTCTCGGCGTTTTCGCTGCAATCGTCCACTGGCCGATCCGGGAGAAGCCTGTGGAGCGTCCGCTGGTGGCCGCGCAGCCCGCCTGATCAGCCGGCCCTCCGCTCCTCCTCAAGCGCCAGCGCCATGAGTGCGGCCTGGACGAAGCCATCGCGCGCGGCGTTTTCCGAGATGCCGCGCGGTTCGTAGATGTGTCGATGGAGGAAGAAGCCGGTGAGCCGGAAGGCTGCCGCCATGCTTGCGGCATCGGCCGCAGCCGTTGCTCCATCCCGGAGAAAGGCCGGCAGGGCCAGAAGTCGATCCGCGTATGGAGCGCCAGCCTCGGCACAGACGGCGCGCCCGGACTTGGGCGAGACATATTGCAGATCCTGCTGCGAGCCAGTCGCCGCGCACTCCGTGAGGTCAAGGCCGTATCCGAGGTCGTTCAGGATCGCGAGCTCAAAGCGGATGAACAACTCACCGGCATCTGTCGGGTCGTCCATCGTTTCCAGGATCACGTCGAGCGCCTCATAGAGATGTGGATGCGGGTCGCGCTCCGGAAGCAGGCGCAGGAGCGCGCCCATCGCCTGGACAGCATAGACGGACGTCGCCTTTTCCATCAGCCGGGCGGCCCTGAGGCGAAGCGGCTCCAGCTTGAATTCACCGAGATGCTCGTCAAGACGCGCCCGCCAGACAGCCTCCACCCTGTTGCCGGGCTGGAGGACGGGCTGCATGCTGCGTGACCGGCCGGAACGGACGAGGCCCAGATGGCGCCCGCGTGAACGCGTCATGACTTCGGCGACGACGCTGGTTTCGCCGTGACGCTTCACCCCGATGATGATCGCCTCATCCTGCCATTGCATCGATGTCTCAACCACTTTCCGTATGGCATCAAGTCTAGCCGATAAGTCCGCGGCGCTGAATCACTTTTCAGCGCCACATTATCGAGGATCTCCGGGAACAAATCGCCCGCCCACGGAATTGCCCCGGCGACATCCGACCTCAGGAGCTTCCATGCGATATCTTCCGCTCGTCCTTGTTCTCGCCGCCTCTCCCGCCATGGCCCAATCTCCAGAACTGGAGGAGGCCTGCGTTGCAGTGGCCCAGAACTTTCTCCTCGTTCCGGCAATCAAGACCGGCGTAGTGCAGTCGTTCCCTGAACTGGAGCCGCCAGGGGCAAGGCTGACCTATACGACCCGCGACGACCCGAAGCCGAGCGACTTCACGAACGAGATCGAGTGCGAGTTCATGAGCGCGACGCCTCCCCTCACCCTCACCCGCTTCTGCATCTCCGAAACATGCTATTCGGAAAACGAGCAGGAGCCCGAGAACCGCCGCCGGTACCTGGAGGTGAAGGCCCTGATGGACCGGCAGAAATAGCCGGCGTCAGCCCTTCGGGAATTCCAGCCCCATCTCGCGGAATCGAGCCGGGTCGTCACCCCAGTTCTCGCGCACCTTGACGAACAGGAAGAGGTGGACGGGCTGCTCGAGGATTTCCGAGAGTTCCTTGCGCGCGGCCGTCGAGATTGCCTTGATGGCCTCGCCCCCCTTGCCGAGCGCGATCTTCTTCTGGCTCTCGCGCTCCACATAGATCACCTGCTCGATGCGAACAGAGCCATCCTTGCGCTCTTCCCACTTCTCCGTTTCCACGTGGGAGGCATAGGGAAGTTCCTGGTGAAGGCGCAGGAAGAGCTTCTCGCGAGTAATCTCGGCTGCGAGCTGGCGCATCGGCAGGTCGGAGATCTGGTCCTCGGGATAGTACCACGGTCCCTCGGGAAGGCGCTCCGCCAGGAAATTCATCAGGTCCTCGCAGCCCGATCCGGTGGTTGCGGAGATCATGAAAGTGCGCTCAAACTCGACCGCTTCGTTTGCAACGGCCGCAAGCTTGAGCAGATCCTCAGCCTTTACCCGGTCGATCTTGTTCAGCACGAGGATCTTCGGCTGCTTGACCTCCTTCAGGCCTTCCAGGATCGCCTCCGCATCGCCCCGCAGCCCACGCTCGCTGTCAATGAGGAGCATGATGACATCGGCATCCTTCGCGCCACCCCATGCGGATGTGACCATGGCGCGGTCCAGCCGCCGGCGCGGCTTGAAGATGCCGGGCGTATCCATGAAAACGATCTGGGCGCTGCCGTGGATCGCGATGCCGCGGACAATGGCGCGCGTCGTCTGCACCTTGTGGCTGACGATGGACACTTTCGCGCCGACGAGGCGATTGAGCAGCGTCGACTTGCCGGCGTTCGTCGGCCCGATCAGCGCCACGAAACCAGATCGCGTCTGTACTGCCTCGGTTTCGGCAGTGGGGGTGTTCTCGTTGTCTGTCATGGTTCCAATCAACCTTCGGCAGAATTCTTCTGCCATACGCCTTCGCGTTCAAGCATTTTCGTGGCGGCCACCTGTTCGGCAGCACGCTTGGACCGGTCGACGCCGGTCTCCGGTGCCACGCCCTTCACTTCCACAGTGACGGTGAAGCGGGGATCGTGATCCGGTCCGCTGCGATCTTCGACGCGGTAGGAAGGCGTCACGGCGAAATTCGCATGCGCCCATTCCTGCAATTCGGTCTTGGCGTCACGCCTGGCACCGTCTGCGCGTGTCGCGCGCTCCGTCCAGTTGCGCAGGATGAACTGCCGCGCAGCCTCCAGCCCGCCATCGAGATAAAGCGCGGCGATCAGGCTTTCCACCACGTCGGCCCGAACGTTCAGCATCCGCTTGCCGGTCAGCTTCTTCACGTCGGCGCCGGTGCGGATGTAGCGGTGGAGCTCGAGCTCGTCGGCCACCTGCGCGCAGCTTTCGGCGCTGACGAGCTGGTTAAGCCTGACGGACAGCTCCCCTTCGGTCGCCGCCGGGAAGGACTGGAACAGCAGCTCCGCAACACAGAGGCCGAGCACCCGGTCGCCCAGGAACTCAAGCCGCTCGTAGTTCGACACCTTGGCCGAACCGGTGCTTGCATGCGTCAGCGCCCGGTCCAGCCGCTGCTTGTCGGCGAAGTGATGGCCGATCAGTTCCTCGAGCTTCGACCTGTCCTCAGCCGACAGCGCCTTCGCCTTCATTCACTCGACACCCTTGAAGAGGCGATCCCAGCGCATGTTGGCCGGCCACTTCCAGAACTCTCGGAAAGAGGTGTCGTTGCCGACGGAGAAGAAGATGACGCTGGCTCGGCCGATCAGGTTCTCGGCCGGCACGAAACCTACGTCGAAGCGGCTGTCCAGCGAGTTGTCGCGATTGTCGCCCATGAAGAAGTAGTGGCCTTCAGGGACAATGAACTCCCGGGTGTCGTCGCCGCGCGAGTTCGGCACCTGGTCCAGCGTGTCGTAACTTATACCATTATCCAGGGTCTCGCGGAATATCGGCACGTCGGAACCAGGATCGAGCCGGTAGTCGGAGGTGAAGCCACCGTTCGGCTGGCGCGGAACCGCCTCTCCATTGATGTGGAGAACCCCGTTTGTCACCTGGATACGGTCGCCCGGCAGGCCGACGACGCGCTTGATGTAGTCCACATCCGTGTCCGTCGGCAGGCGGAAGACGATCACGTCGCCGCGGTCGGGCTCGCTACCGAAGATGCGGCCGTCGAAGAGGTCCGGCGAAAACGGCAGCGAATACTTGGAATAGCCGTAGGCGAACTTGTTGACGAAGATGTAGTCACCGACGAGCAGTGTCGGCATCATCGACCCCGACGGAATGGTGAAGGGCTGAAAGAAGACGGTCCGGATAACCATCGCCAGCAAAAGCGCCTGGATGATGACCTTGATGTTTTCCCAGAGGGCGCTTTGTTGCTTCTTGTCGGCTCTGTCGGACACTGGCGGTCTTTCTCTTCAGTCACTTGGTGCGGGTGTGGGGCATTCTCTAGCCCCTTCGTCAAGCGGCGGCAATGGTTCAATCGGTCGCCGGCCGGGCTTCGATGACGACGAAGGCCTGCGCATAGGGGTATTCATCCGTGATGGTGACGTGAACAAAGGTGTCGTGGCCGGGCGGCGTCAGACCTGCGAGGATGGCGGCAGCACCTCCCGTAAGGGCCATGGTCGGCTTTCCGCCCGGCAGGTTCACGACGCCCATGTCCTTCCAGAATACGCCCTGCGCCAGACCGGTGCCGAGAGCCTTTGAACAGGCCTCCTTGGCGGCGAACCGCTTCGCATAGGACGCCGCGCGATTGCGCCGCCGGTCGGATTTCGTTCGTTCGATTTCAGTAAAACAGCGCTGGGTGAAGCGCTCCCCGAAGCGTTCCAGCGACTTCTCGATGCGACGGATGTCGATCAGGTCACTACCCATACCTATGATCACGGCCCCTCCTTCCGGGAGGGTCCCGGCGTCTTCGGATGCTTCACGCTCATGAATTGAGCATTGAGGAAGGCCGCGTCAAGCGCGTCCTCACATTCGGATTGCCTCACGGGGCAAAACGACCGCAACGATGACCGAGCGCCGTCCCTAGAAGCTCTTGCGGAAAAGGCCACGCTCGACCTGGCGCTGGCGATATTCCAGTTCCACGCGATCGACCGAGTCGTTCAGGTAGGCAAGTTCCCGCTCTTCGATTGTCGGGCCGCGCAATGCGCGAGCCATCTTTCGGACTGAACCAAACATCTGCTTCTCTCTTTCCGTTTATGCTGCACCGCAACAATATAGGAGCCAGAGCCTGTTTTCACCAATGCAGACATGGTGCGCCTGCCCTGCTCTGCCGGCATGCCGGAAGAACTGCAGGCGATCAGTCGTAGAGACGCTTGACGGTCGAGATGCAATCCAGGTCCTTCAGCTGCGTCAGCAACTGGTTGAGCTGGCGAAGATCCCAGACCTCGACATCAAGAACGATCTCGGAGAAGTCGGCGGCAACCCGTCCCATGTCGAGGTTGCGGATATTGATGTCGAGCCCGGCGATGGTCTGTGCAACCGTGGCTAGAGTGCCGGGTTCATTCAGCGCGTTCATGAAGATCCGGGCTGCAAAGCGCGACTTGTTGCTGTCATCGAGGTCCCAGCGCACGTCGATCCAGCGCTCCGGCTGATCGTCGAAGTGCTGCAATGCCGGCGCCTGGATGGGATAGATGGTGATCCCGCTTCCCTCTTCCATAATGCCGACGATGCGGTCGCCCGGCACGGCACCGCTCGGCGCAAACTTGACGTGCATGCTGCTGGAGAGCCCGCGGATAGGAACCGGTGAACGATCTTGACCTTCGGCTCCGGCCTCCTCCGCCGAGCGGCCGGGGACACGGAACATCATTCCGGAGACGCTGCGGACGTTGAACCAGCCTTCGTCGGTCGACGGCTTCACGGTGACCCGCTCGTCCTTGTAGTCCGGGTAGACAGCACGCATCACGTCGAGCGACGACAGTTCACCGCGGCCGACCGCTGCAATGGCATCCTCCACGTCTTTCTGGCCAAGGCGATGAAGCGCGGGTTTCAGGCTCTCGCGCGAGAAGATTTTGCCGGCGCGTTCGAAGGTGCGCTCGAGGATTCTATAGCCCAGGCCTGCATACTGCTTGCGGATGGCCATGCGGGTCGCACGGCGGATGGCTGCGCGGGCCTTTCCGGTGACGACGATCTCCTCCCACGCCGCCGGCGGCACCTGTACGCCGGAGCGGATGATCTCGACTTCGTCGCCATTATTCAACCGGGTGACGAGCGGCATGATCCGGCCGTTGATCTTCGCCCCGACCGTGGTATCGCCGATGTTCGTGTGAACGGCATAGGCGAAATCGATCGGGGTCGCGCCGCGCGGCAGGGCGATCAGCTTGCCCTTCGGTGTGAAGCAGAAGACCTGGTCCTGGAACAGCTCGAGCTTCGTGTGCTCGAGGAATTCCTCCGGATTGTCGCCCTCCGACAGCGCCTCGATCGTGTGTCTCAGCCAGGAATAGGCGTTGGATTCCTTGGAGAGGAGTTCATTGGCGCCACCGTCCTTGTAGAGAGCGTGCGCGGCGATACCGTATTCGGCGATCTCGTGCATGCGCCGGGTGCGGATCTGCAGCTCGATGCGCTGGCGCGACGGTCCGACGATGGTGGTGTGGATCGAACGGTAGTCGTTCTGCTTCGGGGTCGAGATATAGTCCTTGAAGCGGCCCGGAACGACGCGCCAGCGGGTATGGACGATACCGAGTGCCCGATAGCAGGCGGGAATGTCACTGACGAGGATGCGAAAGCCGTAGACGTCGGAGAGTTGCTCGAACGACAGCGACTTCGACTGCATCTTTCGGAAGACCGAGTACGGCTTCTTCTGGCGTCCCTTCACGACGGCATCCGTCAGACCGTTCGCGACCAAGAGATCCCGAAGCTCATCCTCGATCTTGCTGATCAGTCCTTCGTTGCGCGTCGAAAGCTCCGCGAGGCGGTTGGTGACCGTCTCGTAGGCTTCGGGGTTGAGATAGCGGAAGGACAGGTCTTCCAGCTCGTCGCGGACATCCTGCATGCCCATGCGCCCAGCAAGCGGCGCATAGATGTCCATGGTCTCTTCGGAGATCCTCGCCCGCTTCTCCGGGTTCATGTGCTCCAGCGTGCGCATGTTGTGGAGCCGGTCGGCAAGCTTGACGAGCAGGACGCGCACGTCGTCGGAGATGGCAAGCAGCAGCTTGCGAAGGTTCTCCGCCTGCTTGGCCTTTTTCGTGACGAGATCGAGCCGCTTGAGCTTGGTCAGGCCCTCGACCAGCCGGCCGATATCCTCGCCGAAAAGCTCGTCGATCTCGGCGCGCGTTGCCGTCGTGTCCTCGATCGTGTCGTGCAGCAGCGCGACGGCGATCGTCGATTCGTCGAGATGCATGTCCGTCAGGATCGCCGCGACTTCCAGCGGGTGCGAGATGTAGGGGTCGCCGCTGGCCCGCCTCTGCTGTCCATGCTTCTGCATGGCGTAGACATAGGCCTTGTTGAGCAGAGCTTCGTTGGCATCGGGCTTGTACTTCTGAACCCGCTCAACAAGCTCATATTGCCGCATCATGCCGGAAACGATCCTAGACTAGAAAAACGAAAAAGGCGCGCCGGGGGTTGAAGCCGGCGCGGCCATCTTAATGCAGATAGTCTTCTTTGAGGCCAGAAGATGAACGATTAGTAATCGTCGCTCTTTTCCGGCGGAACAAGCCCCTCGATGCCGGCAAGAAGCTCCTCCTCCGACATCTGGTCGAAGGTTACGGCTTCGGGCAGGTCTTCCTCTTCCTCGCCGCGATCAGCTGCCGTCACTGCGCCTGCATTGGTGGCGAGCAGCGACGACGGATCGGGCTCGGGCTCGTCCACCTCGACATGCTTCTGCAGGGAGTGGATGAGATCTTCCTTGAGATCATCCGGCGACAGGGTCTCGTCGGCGATCTCGCGCAACGCAACGACAGGGTTCTTGTCGTTGTCGCGGTCCACCGTGATCGACGCACCCTGGGAGATCTGACGTGCACGATGGCTGGCCAGAAGCACGAGCTCAAAGCGGTTGTCGACTTTATCGATGCAATCTTCTACGGTGACACGGGCCATTGCCTGTCCTTTGCGGTCGTTATCTCGGGAATTCAGACGCCCGATACAGGGATTGACGGTCGAATTCAAGTTTTTCCTGATCAGCAAGCCGTCACGTCGCCTCCATCGAGCCGCAGTGCAGGGTTTTACCCCTTAAAGTCCTTGGAGAAATGCGAATCGTGACATAAATGCGCATACATCAACGATTGGTAATTTACCGGGATGTTGATCCATCGCACGGTCGAGCGAGGCGGAGCGATGTAACCTGCACAAGCAGGCAATAATAAAACGGGATGGAGGAAAAATGTTTGACCCCAGAGAGAAGATTGCACTCTTCATTGATGGTGCAAATCTCTACGCTGCTTCCAAGAGCCTCGGCTTCGACATCGATTATCGCAAGCTGCTTAAGGCCTTCCAGAAGCGCGGATATCTCCTGCGGGCCTATTATTACACCGCCCTCATCGAGGACCAGGAATACTCCTCCATCCGGCCGCTGATCGATTGGCTCGACTACAACGGCTACAAGGTCATCACAAAGCCGGCGAAGGAATTCACCGACTCAATGGGCCGCCGGAAGATCAAGGGCAACATGGACATCGAGCTTGCCATCGATGCCATGGAGCAATCGGAGACGGTCGACCATCTCGTGATCTTCTCCGGTGACGGCGACTTCACGACGCTGGTGGAGGCCCTGCAGCGCAGGGGTCGCAAGGTCTCCGTCGTGTCGACGATGGCGACGCAACCGCCGATGATCGCAGACGACCTGCGCCGCCAGTCCGACCATTTCATCGATCTCGCGTCGCTGCGATCCGAGATTGGCCGCGATCCTTCGGAGCGCCCCCAGAGGGCCGTGGAGCCCGCGGAGCCGCAAGCAGACTAGGAAAGCTCGGCCGCCGTCAAGCTGCCGTTTCGGCCTTCGGCAAGGAGGCCGCCGATGCCTTGCGGGCACGGAAGATCGCTTCGGTGACCAGCGCGACGGGGATGCCGATCGCCAGCGGTATGAAGAAGTAGATCACCCTGAAGGCCACAAGCGATCCGATGGAGGCCTGATCCCCCATCACATGGCGGACGGTCGCCTCAAGCACGCCGAGGCCGCCCGGAGCGTGGGTGACAATGATTGCGACATTCGCCAGCACGTAGGCAGTCGCCGCCTTCAGATAGCTGACGTCGGACGCGGCAGCCATCACCTCTCGCAGCGCTGCGGCAACCAGCGCAAAGTTCACGGTCCCGATCACGACCTGGGCAAGGGCCAGGCGCAGTGGCGGCATCTGGAAGGTCCACTTGCGGATGCGGACCGGTGCTCTGGCGAACTTCGCCAGAGCGAGATAGCCGGCCACCGCGGCGAGGCAGGCGATGCCGATAGCCAGAACCGTCGCCTCGTTTACCCGCAGGACTTCCGCGCCATCCGCCGGATTGATGATCATGACGATGCCCGTCAGCATGGCAAGGCCGATGCCGACCGTCACGCCGGAAAGCAGCACGATCTTAGCAACATCCTCGGTGTTCATTCCCCAGTGGGCATAGTAGCGATACCGAAGGCCGCCGCTGCTCAAGCCCGCCAGCCCGACGCTTTGGCCAATGGAGAGGCTGACGAAGGAGGCAAGCGCGATCTTCGGATAGGCAAGGTCGTTCTTGACGTATCGCACGCCGGCCCAGTCGAAGCCGGTAAGGCAGACATAGGATGCGGCACAGAAGCCAAATGCGGCCAGCAGATTGGCCGTCGGGATCTCCGACACGGACTGGACGATATCCGACCAGGTGTATTCGCTGAAGATGTTCCAGAGGAGATAACCTGCGAGGCCGAGACCCAGGACGAGGGTACCGTAGGTCAGTATCGTTTTGCGCTTCATGAACCGGCTCACGTGAGGATGTCGCCGACAACGGCAGGAGCAGGCTTTTGTTCCGACTGCGCAGCAGCCACGGCTTTTTGCAGGGCTTGCCGTGAGCAAGTCCGCTTCTACGGAGGTGTGTGAGGCGACAGGCCACCGCAGAGCAGGAATGCCCTCCACGCCGGATCCCTCCCAATCCTTAGGGGCACTCCAATACATAGGGCTTTTTGAATATCTTTACCATTATTCCTGCAACCTGTGATTTATCTCCGGTCGGTCGCAGTTGGCGTGCCCGGGATAATGCGCTCAACCGCGATCATCACTCATCGAGAGCGAGCTCATGGGTCTTTATCGTCACAAATGCTGCCATCGGGGATCGAGGCAGGAGGAGACATATTGTGAGACTGCTTATCAGCACCAAGTTCAACGGGCTTCTCTTCGGTGGAGCCTTGATATCGGCGGTCGCGGTTGCCGGCACTGTTTACACCCTATGTACCAACTTTGTTTCGCAGGCGATGGAGGACAAGCTTGCCGCCGTGGAGAACGAGTTCCGCTCTGAACTCGCCGCCTCCCAACAGTCTGCCACCATGCTCGCCGTTTTGGTTGCCGAGCAGCAGGTAAGCAAAGACGCTATGGCCAGCGGGAACAGAGATATCCTTGAAAAGGAGTTCTCGGGTGCGTTCAAGGCTCTGAAGGAAGGTTACGACGTTCGCCAGTTTCAGTACCATACGCCTCCGGCCATCTCCTTCTTCCGCGTCCACGACCCCGAAGCCTTTGGCGATGATCTCGCAAGCTTCAGAAAGACCGTGGTTCAGGTCAACACGTCCGTGCAGAAGCTCGGTGGCCTCGAAGGCGGCAAGGCCGGGATCGGCGTGCGAGGTCTCGCTCCCATCGTCAAGGACGGTTCTCATCTCGGATCCGTGGAGTTCGGACTTAGCCTGCACAAGGGGTTCGTAGAGAAGTTCACAAGGCGGACCGGCCATCCTGCCGCGATCTTTGCTGGAAGCGGCACCGAGCTTCAGGCAATCGGCACGACCTTTCAGGCGGATCTCGATCCGGCCAAGGTCCTGGATCTCCAAGACCTGGCTGGCCAACGGACCGTTTTCGAGACCATGCCGGAAACAGGCGGAGCCTTCGCAAGCCTTGTCTTCCCTGTCGAGGATTTCTCAGGCGATACGATAGGTCTCGCCGTCGTGGCCGTTGACCGCACAAACTATAACGCCATCGCTGCTACCGGACAGTGGGCCGCGGCGGCCGTGTTTCTTCTTATGCTCGCGATTGCCGCGGTGATTGCGTTCATCAGCCGGCCGCTCGTCTACCGGCCGCTGGCGCGCATGACCGACTACATGGCACTGCTCTCAAGGGGTGACCTTCAACGGGAGGTTCCCTACCTCGACCGCGCCGACGAGGTCGGTTCGATGGCGCAGGCTGTCGAGGTCTTCCGTACGTCGGCGCTGCGCAACATCGAACTCGAACAGCAGGCAGAGGAAACGCGGGAAAGTTCAGAGCAGGAGCGCGCCCGCACCGACGCCGAGAAGGCTGAACAGGCGCGCCATCTGCAGGCTGCGGTCGATGCGCTCGGCAAGGCACTCAAGCATCTGGCGGACGGTGAACTTTCGGTTCGCATCAGCCAGGACATGCCGGGGTCGCTTGCGATCCTGCGGGAGGACTTTAACAGCTCCGTAGAGAGCCTTGCCTCCGCGCTCAGCTCCATTGCGGGAAGTTCACAGACGATCGCACAAGGGACCGCGGAGCTGCGCCATTCTACGGAAGACCTTTCCAAGCGAACTGAGCAGCAGGCCGCGGCGCTTGAAGAGACTGCGGCAGCACTCGACCAGATCACAGCCACCGTCAGGGCAGGTCACGAGAGAGCAGAAGACATCAGCCGCATGGTCGGAGAAGCTTCCACGGTTGCTGAACAATCAGGACAGATCCTCGACGAAGCGGCCAGGGCGATGGGCGAGATCGAAACCTCCTCGAACCAGGTCACCCAGATCATCAGCGTCATCGACGAGATCGCCTTCCAAACCAACCTGCTTGCGCTAAACGCTGGTGTTGAGGCCGCCCGGGCCGGTGAGGCGGGCAAAGGTTTCGCCGTGGTGGCACAAGAGGTGCGCGAGCTTGCTCAACGCTCCGCGAGTGCAGCGACCGAGATCAAGTCCTTGCTGGATCGCTCGGGCGGGCATGTTCGCTCCGGCGTCACGCTCGTTTCCCGCACCGGCGAGGCGCTGCAGAAGATCGGGCAGCACGTCATGAAGATCAATGACAACATCAAGGCGATGGTTTCTTCCTTGCAGGAGCAGTCGGTCGGCCTGCAGCAGATCAACTCCGCCGTCAATCAGATGGACCAGGTGACCCAGCAAAACGCTGCAATGGTCGAGGAAGCCAGCGCGGCGGTGCACACGGTCTTCAGTAAGACTGACGCGCTCAATGCCGCCGTAGGGCATTTCCAGCTCGAGCCAACGACTCCGGCGAGCTCGGCCCGTAGAAAGGCGGCGTAGGGATCACCTTGGCCCCAGCAACTCTTGACCGGAAATCGGTTGCGGCCGCTGCCATTTCCTGACGGCACTACGGCCTGGGTCGCCAGCGATCCAGGCCGTTCGATGAAGCGAACCTCTAAAAACGTCACCTACGGCAAGCCTGGAAAAGCACCAGGTAGCCTATGCGCGGTACGGCGGGTTGCTGCAGACCGCAAGCCCACTGAGGTCACCGACACCAGCCGCACGACTGGCTGCAACCTCAATTGTCCTTGAGCAGCCTGCTCTTCTGGCGGTTCCAGTCGCGTTCCTTCTCCGTCTCGCGCTTGTCGTGGAGCTTCTTGCCCTTGGCGAGCGCCAGTTCCAGCTTGGCCCTACCGCGGTCGTTGAAATAGATCTTCAGCGGCACGAGGGTCATGCCTTCGCGGTTGATCCCGGCCCGCAGGCGGCTGATCTCGCGCTTGCTGAGGAGCAGCTTGCGACGTCGGCGCGGCTCGTGGTTGAAGCGGTTTGCCTGCAGATATTCCGGCAGATGCGAATTGATCAGCCAGATCTCGTCGCCCTCGTCGGACGCGTAGGATTCGGCGATGTTCGCTTTGCCTTCGCGCAGGGACTTGACCTCGGTCCCGGTGAGAACGAGGCCGGCCTCATAGGTGTCCATGATCTCATAGTTGAAGCGGGCCTTGCGGTTCTCCGCGACAATCTTGTTCACCGTCCTCTGGCTGCCTTTGGGGGCCATCTGTCTCCACCACGCCCTTCGATACCGGAATGCCACCGCGGGAGGGCATTCCCGCGGACCACGTGTCATGTAATGCGGGCGGCGGGGAAAGTGAAGCAGTCCGGACTAGTTGAGCAGGCCCGCGTGCCGAAGCGCTGCATCGATTGCAGCCTCAGTCGAAGCTTCCAGCGACGACATCAGCGGCGAACGCACCGCCCGGCTCAGGCCTCGCGTCCGCCACAATCCGTACTTGGCGCCGCAGACGCCCGGCTCGAGGAAGATCGCCTTGTGCAACGGCATCAGCCTGTCCTGGTAATCCAGCGCCTTGGCGTAGTCACCCGCAAGGGTCGCCGCCTGGAAGTCGGCACAGAGGCGCGGCGCGACGTTTGCCGTCACCGAAATGCATCCGACGCCGCCATGGGCGTTGAAGCCGAGCGCCGTCGCATCTTCGCCGGAAAGCTGGATGAAGTCCTTGCCACAGGTGATCCGCTGCTCGGAGACACGCTCCAGCTTGCCGGTCGCATCCTTGACGCCGGCGATGTTGGAATGGGCCTTGGCCAGCGCCCCCATCGTCTCCGGCGTCATGTCGATCACTGAGCGTCCGGGGATATTGTAGATGATGATCGGCAGCTTCACAGCCTCGGCGACGGCCGAAAAATGCGCGAACAGACCCTTCTGGGTGGGCTTGTTGTAATAGGGTGTCACCACCAGAAGCGCATCCGCCCCTGCCTGTTCCGCATGGGTTGCAAGCTCGATCGCTTCGCGGGTGTTGTTCGATCCTGCACCTGCAATGACAGGAACGCGCCCCGCCGCAACCTCGATGCAGAGTTCGACGACCCGTTTGTGTTCGGCATGGGAAAGGGTCGGAGATTCGCCGGTCGTGCCGACCGGCACCAGACCGCTGCTGCCCTCGGCGATCTGCCACTCGACATGATCGGCAAAGGCGGCTTCATCCACCGCACCCTCTGCCGTGAAAGGCGTGACGAGTGCGGGCATCGATCCCTTGAACATGCATAAGCTCCCACCGGCCGGCAGTTCACGCTTCGGCCGCATTCCGTGACTAAGGTGGCGCACAATAGAGCGGTGGGAATGCGACGACAAGCGGATGCTGACGCGATTTCTGATGGTGAACCGCGGCGCCAAACCGGCGCAGTTTCAATGATGCTGGTAAGCTTTCGTTAATCTACGAAGCAGCTAATGTAATAAGAGGAATCGCTTTCTTGTCGCGAGTCGCCGCATGAAGAAGCCTGCCCTGTTGCTGACCGCCATCGGTCTCGGTCTTTCGGGACCCGGCGCC
This sequence comes from Pseudorhizobium flavum, assembly GCF_902502825.2. The sequence continues at coordinate 1,220,855 of NZ_LR723670.1, read as the reverse complement.
ATGGCCGATCCCCTCGCCAAGGGTCCGGCACCCCTTCCCTATGCCGAACCTGCCGGCGCCAACGCAGCCTTTCCGATGGCACTGGATGTCATAGCGCCTTCACGAGGCAGCAGGCTTGCCCCGGCTCCAGTCCTGAAAGCCGGCCTCGACGCATTGTCCGACGATGATGCGAAGCGTGCGTTCGTCGTGCGTGACAGCCTGCCGGAAGGCTCGGTCGATCGCCAGGCGCTCACCTGGGCGCTCGCCATGTCCGGCCTTGCCTCCGTCTCGTCGAAGCAAATCGAAGCAGCACGCCAGGAGCTGAAGGACTGGCCGGGACTGGAGGATCTCCGCCTGCGCTACGAGCGCGCGCTCTTTCGCGAGAACCCAGGCGCTGACAAGGTCATGGCGGCATTCAGCGATGCCGAGCCAAAAACCGCCGAAGGGCTCTACCTGCTGGCAAAGGCGCAGAAGGATCTGGGGAAGGATGAGGCAGCTACAACGCTCCGTCGCCTCTGGACATCCGAGGCCTTATACACGGCCCTCGAGAACCGCATTCTCAAGGAATTCGCCTCCACCCTGACGGTTCGCGACCACAAGGCGCGGATGGATTACCTGATGTACCGAGGCCGCGTCAGCCAGGCGAAACGTTTCGCGCAGCTCGGCGAGGCGCAATCGCTCTACAAGGCCTGGGCTGCCCGAATCAACGGGTCGCGGAACGCCGAGGCACTGCTGAAGGCGGTAGACCCTTCGTGGAAAGACGATCCGGCATTCCTGTTCCTTCAGATCGAGGCGCTCCGGCGCAAGGACAAGTATCGCGAGGCGGCTGCGCTGCTTGCAAAGGCACCGCGGGATGCATCACGGCTGATCAATACCTCCGAGTGGTGGGACGAGCAGAGAATCGTCGCCCGCGGGCTCGCGGACCTCGGAGACTATAAGGCGGCCTATGCGCTCGTTTCCGCACATGCTGCAACGCAGCCGACGGACATTGCCGATGCCGAGTTCCATGCGGGGTGGTATGCGCTTCGCAACCTGAACGATCCGCAGAAGGCCGCAGGCCATTTCCGGCGCATCCTGGAGGCCTCCAGCAGACCGATCTCGGCCTCGCGCGCCTTCTACTGGCTGGGTCGCGCCGCCGAGGTAGCGCAATCCGCGGAGGCCGAAGCGCATTTCCGCAGCGCGGCAGCCCATACCGGGAGCTTTTACGGCCAACTCGCCGCCGCACGTCTGAACACGGCGCCCCTCACCGTGAAACCGCCCTCGCCCACTGAGGACGACCGCCGGAATTTCATGCAGCGAGCGCCAGTTGCAGCGCTCGACCGGCTGGAGGCTGCCGGTCATGAAAAGCGTACGGCTGCACTGCTGCAAGCGCTCGCCAAACAGATCGAAAGCCCGGGAGAGCTTGCCATGCTCGCCGAGCGGGCCGAACGCAGGAAAGACCACAGCCTGGCGCTCCAGATCGGCAAATCGGCCTTCTACGAGGGGCGGGATGTCGCAGCCCTTGCCTTTCCGACCGGTGCCATCCCCGCCGGCGCCAATATTTCGGGTTCCGGCAAGGCGCTTGCCTATTCGATCGCCCGGCAGGAAAGCGCCTTCAATCCGACAGCCGTGTCGCCCGCCAATGCACGGGGCCTGCTCCAGCTGCTACCGAGCACTGCGAAGGCTGTGGCCAAGCGGCACGGAATGGCCTATGCACCCGAAAAGCTGACAAGCGACCCCGGCTTCAATGCCACCCTGGGCGCCCACTACCTTGGCGAGCAGATCGATTCGTTCGGCGGATCCTATATCCTCACCTTCATCGCCTACAACGCTGGTCCGCGCCGCGTCGGCGAATGGATCGCGCGCTACGGCGACCCGCGCGGGAAGCCGATTGACGAGGTGATCGACTGGATCGAGCGCATCCCCTTCCCCGAAACCCGCAACTACGTTCAACGGATCATGGAGAACTATCAGGTCTACAAGGCGCGGCTGGGACAGACGACGGACATTGTCGCGGACCTGCGCGATGGACGGCAGCATCCGGATGCGACCGTTCAGATCACCGATGTCAGCCTCGCGGAGAACTGACTCTTCACTCGGTTTTCGCCTCGCCATATGCAAAGAGCCCGGCATTTGCCGGGCTCTTCTCTTGGACGCATAGTTTACGGCGATTAGAAATCGCGCTGCAGACGAACGATGCCCAGCCAGTCTTCCGCGGAGTCGTCGTAGGCCACAGCGACCTTCGAAGTAAGGCCATCGGTGATCGCATAATTGACGGTGACACCTGCAGCCCAGAAGTCTTCGCCGGTGAAATCACCATCGACATCAAGTTCCGTATCCCAGAAATACTGGAATTCCGGAATGACCTCCAACTTCTCGGTAGCCTTCCAGGAGTAGGCCGCAGCGACAGTCCACTGTGCTCCGCCATAGTAGACGTTGTAGCCGGACGAGTACACGCCAGCGAGGTAGAAGGTGCCGGGACCGAGATCAGCTGAAGCAATGGCACGCACCGCACCATCTTCATTGCCGAAGTCATAGGAGCCTAGAACCTCAAGCGCTGCCGGGCCCAGAGTAGCCTGGACGAGAGCTTCAATACCGAAGTTCTGGCCACCGCCGGTCACGACGTTGCCGTCGATGTCGAAGCCTACCAGTTCTTCATCGGAAAGCTCGTCAAGCTGAATGCCGGCAGTAAACGCGTCGCCGGTATAGGTGTAAGCAATCGAAGTCAGGCGGTTGGAGCCCAGAGCGTCGAGTTCGCCCGGAAGATCGTTGGCATCCCACCAGTTCAGGTAGGTACCGGCCTTGAAACCACCAAGCTGCAGGTAGACTTCTTCAATGTAGAAGTCGGTCGCCCCTGTGCCGATATCGCGCGACGCGTCACCGTGCAGGGCGATGAAGCCGGTCAGCTCGCCGAGTTCTGTGTCGGACTTCGACGTGAAGGTTACGCGACCGCGGGTCCATGCGTCCCAGTCGTCACCATTGCCTTCGTGAGCACCTTCGCCGAAATCGACCTGGAAGCGGATATAGCCACCGATCTTCAGGCAGGTTTCGGTGCCAGGGATATAGAAATAACCAGTGCCGAACGCGTCGCAGACGCGTACGTATTCCATGGGCTCTGGCTCGGCAGCGATAATGGCATCGGCAGCCTGTGCGCCGGAGACTGCTGCGAGGGCTGCAGCGGAGCCAAGAAGAAGGCTCTTAATTGTCATGAATGGACTCCAGTCAGGAATATCGGCCTCCATGGACCATCCACGGAAACCAAAAAAAGCCGCACGATGGCGACTTCACTCCTTAGGCATCTCCCAACCGAATGACCTGCTTTGGGCCATCCTCTTTAAGAAAAGAGCTCCCCCGAATGTCGGGGGAGCTCCTCGATATTAGAACGAGCGCTGAAGACGGACGAAGCCATCCCAGAATTCGTCGGAACCGTCGAAGTCGTTGTAGTTGACGGTCGCCTTCATAGCCATGCCCGAAGTGATCGCATAGTCTACGGTCACGCCAGCGCGCCAGCCGTCGTCACCGAAGAAGTCGCCGGAGGCGTCGATGTCGGTGTTGGCGAAGTACTGAACGCCGGGGGTGATGGTGAACTTGTCGGTTGCCTTGAAGGCATACGAACCAGCAATCGTCCACTCAGCGCGGTCGTAGTAGACGTTAACGCCCGAAGACCATACACCAGCGAGCTGCAGCGTGCCCGGACCGACGCCAGCCGAAACGAGCGCGCGAACCGCACCGTCTTCGTTAGCGAAGTCGTAGGAGCCGAGCAGGTCGATGGAAGCTGCGCCGAGCGAAGCCGTTACGATACCTTCGATGCCGAAGTCCTGGCCGCTGGTTGCGAAGTAGTCAGCGTTCGACAGTTCGTCGAGCTGGACGCCGGCCGTGAAGGCATCGCCCGTGTAGATGTAGGCGATCGAAGTCATACGGGTACCGAAGATCGAAGCGAGCTGATCGGTCTCACCGTTGATGCCCTTATCCCACCAGTTCAGGTAGGTACCGGCCTTGAAGCCGCCGAGCTGCAGGTAGACTTCGTCGAGCGTGAAGGCGTTGGTCGAGCCGGTGCCCTGGAGAGCGCCAAAAACCGGGCTGTCGGACGTGTTGATCTGCATGCCGATGTAGCCGGTCAGCTCGCCGAGTTCGGTGTCGGACTTCGAGGTGAAGTTGACCCGAGCGCGGGTCCAAGCATCCCAGTTGTCGTCGGCATAGGCGCCATCGCGGCTGTCGAAGTCAACCTGGAAACGAACGTAACCGTCGATCTTCAGGCAGGTTTCGGTGCCCGGGATGTAGAAGTAGCCGGTGCCGAATGCGTCGCAAACGCGAACGTATTCCATGGGCTCGGGCTCGGCAGCGATGATAGCATCGGCAGCCTGTGCGCCGGAGACTGCTGCGAGGGCAGCAGCGGAGCCGAGAAGAAGGCTCTTGATGTTCATTTTTGACCTCCAGTCAAAATTGACGGAGGAAGTGTGCGATTAACCCTCTTTAGGGCGCTGCGGAAGAGGCCTTTCGAGGAGAGGCAAGCAGACGTCCAGATCGTGTGAGGCGAGGTGAGCGTATCTCATTGTCATCTGTAGTGTCTGATGTCCGAGCCACATCTGGACTCGTCTGATATCCGCGCCTCTTCTCACAAGGCGAGATGCACAAGTGTGACGAAGAACATGGGGTACGACGTCGGGATCGTTCCCTAGCCCAACCTGCTCTTTGGCGCTATTCCAAACAGATCGGAAGCGCTGCTGGTCGATATCGGCAAAGGGACCGTCTGCTCGACCTTTTTGTGCTTGGACTGCCTCTAGCGCCCGAGTGGTAAGAGGAACGGTTCGGCTCTTTCCGGACTTCGTGATCCAGAAGGTGGCTCTCCCCTCATGGATATCATTCCATCTAAGCCCAATCCCTTCGCCCAGACGTGCACCAGTATCTACGAGAAAAATGCATAGATCACAGTAATGGTCATCTTTCATACCAATAGCTGAGAACAAGCGATCCTCTTCGTCATACTCGAGGAATCGAATACGGCCAGCGCGCTCTTTTTGGCGCTTGAACTCAGGAAGGCTATGGATGTCACCCATCTTGTACGCTTTCCGCAGCAATTTGCTAAGCGCTGCCATCTTCCGATTGATGGTTGCGTTGCTATTGCTTCGTCTGCGCAAATCGCCGATGAGCCTGTCGACCTTTTCCTGGGAGAACGTCTCAAACGTTTCACCGAGAAGGATGTCGTCAAGTTCCGAGATGAAAGCCGCTACATTATTTCGGTGACTACCAGCTTCCCAAAGTATGTCTCCATACTTTTGGAACAATGCGGAGAGGCTGGTACTTTGAACGACCTTAGGCGTGCCGCCCTGGTGGAACTGGAAGTTAACTGAATAGGCTAGCCGAAAGTTGCTGAAGTCGCCCTTTGCGTCCCGATCAGCCTTGACTGCCAAATCAGTTCTCCTTGCCTCTCCATTAGGCAAAGAAACAATGATCGACTTCTTCATCAACGTTTGACGAAGGAAAAATCCACCGTCAACGCGAACAATCATCCCACATCGTTGCACAACAGCAACGGCAACAGCTCGCAACCCAGAGGCTGCGAGCCATTTTCGGTCTGAACTAAGTCAGATTAGAATGAGCGCTGAAGACGGACAAAACCGTCCCAACGATCGCCATCGCCGAGCTCATCAGCATCGACGTCTGTGTAGTTTACGGTCGCCTTCATGGTGAGACCCTGGGTGATGGCGTAGTCGGCAGTTACGCCAACGCGCCATGCACTGCCACCATCGTAGTCGCCATCGGCGTCATACACGATGTTGTCCCAATATTGAACGCCCGGTGCGATCGAGAACTTCTCGGTGACAGCGATGGCGTATTCAGCGCCGATCGACCATTCAGAGAAATCCCAGTAGCGGCTAGCGCCGAAGGAGTAGACGCCCATGATGCCCAAGGAGCCAGGACCAATGTTTGCCGTCAGCGTGGACGCAACGACGCCATCTTCGTTTTCGAACTCGTAGGCACCGAAGAGGTTGACGGCAACGCCACCGAACGCGCCGCCGATAAGAGCGTTGACGCCGACCTCATCATCGTTACCAGCGAAATCTGTCTTCCAGCCTTCCTGCGAGTCGAATGCATCGGCCTGAACATAGGCCGAAAATGCTTCGCCCTCGAAGGTATAGCGAATCGAGTTGTTCAGCGTGTCGCCGCCGATGTAGCCGTAACCGGCGATAGGACCACCGTCGGAGAGGAAGGTTTCGCCCGGGAGCCCGATATCAAAGTAGTTATAGAAGTAACCAACGCGAAGGCCGCCGATCGCGAGATAAGTTTCTTCCAGATAAAAGTCGTCGTCGGTGTTGGTGTTCGCGCGAAGGGTAATCTTCGAATGAAGTTCACCGAGCTCCGTGTCGGACTTCGCATCGAACTGGAGCTGAGCGCGCGTGTTGGTGCGATAGCCACCGTCCTGCAGGTCCACACCGTCAAGATCAAAGTCGCTGCGACCATCGACCTGAACGCGAACATAACCGCCGATCTTGAGGCAGGTTTCGGTGCCCGGGATGTAGAAGTAGCCGGTGCCGAATGCGTCGCAAACGCGAACGTATTCCATGGGCTCGGGCTCGGCAGCGATGATAGCATCGGCAGCCTGTGCGCCGGAGACTGCTGCGAGGGCAGCAGCGGAGCCGAGAAGAAGGCTCTTGATGTTCATTTTTGACCTCCAGTCAAAGTTTCGTATGGGTCTGGGTTCTTTTGCTGAAGGACAGCGTTCCCTGCCCCATCCCCGTCGATTGCCAGAAGACGGACGATCCACCGCCTCGCTTCCGAGAGTGAAAATACAAGAGGCGGTCCGCCATGCAATCCGGAACTTCAGCCATTCCACATTCCTGCACCCGCTTACGGCAGTCCTGTTGCTGAAAGGACACAAATGTGGCGGGCGGGGCGCTGAAAGGTTTACACTCTCTTAAGATATGGCAGGCGCCACAGGCACTTAAGTCGTTCTGATCGTGAGCGCCCGGGGCAGATTCTGCAGATTCCGGCCCGATTCGCGCCATAAAGGGACGGTGGCGCTTAGGCACATGACGCGCATGCTCCTCATGTCGTGTCGTCCACAGGCACCGTTCAGGGTGACACGATTCGCGCTCCGTCAGCGATTCTGCGGGGAAATGGCAGTGTGTCCGATTCTGCCGGAACAAGGCTGCCGAGGCGGCGTTTTCGAGAACAGTACGAGACGGAAAGGTCGGATCATGTCCAACGCAAGAAATGACGGCATCGGCAACGAACCGTTCAACACCGGAACAAGCTCCACGGACTTCGGCCGCTCCGTCGAGAGCCAGGCGCAGATTGCGGACGCCGAGGCGGCGGCCACAGCGACGAGCCAAGGCGAACTTCTCAACGTCTATCGCCTCGTCCCTGTCGCGCCGGCCAATGACACACGTTGGGACAATGGGCCGGAACCCCGAGAGATCCTCGTTGCCGCCCGGACGGCCGGAGACGCCCGACTCGTGGCGGCCGGCAGCGAGCTCGACTACATGGAGGTCGAGGCTTTACCCGGCGAGGACGTGACGACCCGGCACGCCAGCATCTTCCGCGACGAGAAGGCCTATACGGTCATAGAAGTGGAACGCGGTCGACGCGACCTACAAAGGGGAATGCTTCAAGGCGGCACCCGAGTGGACACGATCACTCCACTCCAGACTTGATCGATCTTCGTCGCCTTCAGAGCCTTTTGGCAGCCGGAGTAGGCTCGATATCCAGGAAGACGCAGCGCCGCAATGGCAGGTAGCTGTATACGCAGATGCCGGGCGAGATTGGTCCGAATCAAGCAGTTGCAGATGCTGAAACATCCACTTAATGCTTTGGCTCGATCAAACGGCCCTTCGGCTTTAGAGGCGAACGCAGGATGCAGGCGAGAAGCAGTTCCCAGACAAGGTACCGTCTTAACAACTGGACCGCGGGCGTAGTTGCCACCACCGTATTTCTGGCGCCCTTGGCCCTCGGTGGCAATCGCCCTGCCATATGGGCTCTTTCAGCCGCTCTGCTCTTTGCCTGGGCCGCCGTGTACTTCGCTCGGCTCGGGTTCGCGGATGTATCTTTGCGGGCCACTACAGGGCGCTACCGTACGATCAGCGGCCTGTTCTGGCTTTTCACCGCGTTCATCGTGCTGCAACTCCTGCCGATTGCGGATCTGCTGCCACGGTCATGGCTGACCCTGCCGGGGGATGTCGACCCGGGTCGATCCATCTCGATCACGCCAGGCGACACGGCGCTCGCCCTGCTCCGGTGGCTGAGCTACGGGCTCCTGTTCTATCTCTGCCTGCAGGTAGGAGCGAACCGCCTGCGTTCCTCACTGTTTCTGAAGGTGCTGTTTGGCATCGTCGTTGCCCATGCCGTTTACGGGCTGCTGCTGTATTTCGAGTTCGAGGATACGATCCTGTTCACCGAGAAATGGGCCTACCAAGGCTTCGTGACCGGAGGTTTCGTCAACCGGAACTCCTATGCCACCTTCCTCGCGATTGGCGCCACAATAGGTTCCGCGCTGATTGGCACTATCATCGGCGGGGCTACCCGCTGGCTCGACCTGTTCGAAGGGAGAAGAGGCCAATTCATCTTCATCCTCGCCGGCCTGCTTCTCATCGCGGCTGCACTGGTGCTCACCGCGTCCCGCATGGGTTTCTTTGCTGCGATATGCGGCTCCGTCTCGGCATTCGCGATCAGCGTCCTCCGCCTGAACAGACGCTTGAGCATGGCGGCCATAGCCACAAGTATCCTGCTTGGCCTTCTTATCTTCTCCGCTCTGCTCTTTCTTTACGGCAACATCCTTGTCGAGCGCCTGGGCTCCGTCGAAAGCGCGGCAAATGTCCGAGCGGATCTCTACCGTCAGGTGCTGACGATGATCGCCGATCGCCCCCTGCTCGGCTTCGGAGGCAGCAGCTTTGAGTATGCTTATCCCCTCTATCACATGGCCCCCGTCAGCTTCGATGCGGTATGGGAGAAAACGCACAACTCCTATCTTGCGCTGTGGGTCAGCTATGGTGTCGTCTTCGGCACGATCCCGCTGGCCATTCTGACGTTATGCTTCATTGGGCTCCTGAGGCTGGTGCGATTGGAAGGGAGAGACGACGCTGCAGTGGTCGCGGCCATCGGAACACTGATCGTCGGCGCCCTCCATTCCACCGTCGATTTCAGTCTCGAAATCCAGGGCGTCGCCCTCCTCTTCGTTGCAGTGGTTGCAAATGGGCTCGGAGGTCTGGCCCGCCAGTCATCCTCGGGACGCAACTAGGACGGTTGCTACCGCGACCGGCGGTCTCTGCCCGCTCCTAGGGATCGGGACCCCTATCCTGCTCAAATCTTCCAGTATCAGGCGAAAGCCGCGCTACCTCGCTTAACGGAGCTGCATCGCGCTCGCCACGAGACGACTGGGCTTCACGCAACCGTCACGTGGCGGTGGTAAAGACGGATCAGAGAAACAAAAGATTAGTTATCCCAGCAGCCATGGCGCCGACGGAGAATCGGGTGACTCGCAATGATGCAAGTCCGACTCAGATCACGGCGCCAGAGCCTTTGGAGGACAGTTCGTGACCGAGCGACTGAAGATACTGCTGATCGGGTCCGTCTGTCCGCCATCAACGCCTATGAGACAGAACTGGTTTAATTGAGAAGAGAGGATTTTCGGCTCATCGTAGCTCATTCAAAGGAAGCGAAGATGAGACAGAAAACCGGGCCGCAGACATCGTCGGCCGAGAAGACGATCAAGGATATCCGTCGCGCCACGCGCAAGCACCATTCGTCGGAGGAGAAAATCCGCATCGTGCTGGAAGGCCTTCGCGGTGAAGACAGCATTGCCGCGATCTGCCGCCGCGAAGGGATCGCCGAGAGCCTGTATTATAGCTGGTCGAAGGAATTCCTCGAAGCGGGCAAGAAGCGGCTAGCCGGTGACACTGCCCGCTCGGCCACCAGCGATGAGGTCAAGGCGCTACGCCGTGAAAGCCGCGACCTGAAAGAGGCGCTGGCCGACCTCACCCTGGAAAACCGCCTGCTTAAAAAAAGCATGATCGCGGATGGGGGCGACGAAGAATGAGATATCCCGCCACCGAAAAACTCGAGATCATCCGGCTTGTCGAGGGGTCTCATCTGCCAGCCAGGCAAACCCTCGACAAGCTCGGCATTCCAAGACCAACCTTCTATCGCTGGTATGATCGCTTCCAGACCCACGGTGTTGAGGGGCTGGAAGACCGGACATCCGCGCCGTCACGGGTGTGGAACCGTATCCCCGACGATATCAGGGATCGCATCATCACACTCGCGCTCGATCATGCCGATCTGTCGCCACGCGAGCTGGCGGTGAAGTTCACCGACATGGAAAGCTATTTCGTCTCAGAGGCTTCGGTCTACCGCCTGCTCAAGGCCCATGACCTAATCACCTCGCCAGCCTATATCGTCATCAAGGCCAATGACGAATTCAAGGACAAGACCACGCGCCCGAACGAGATGTGGCAAACTGACTTCACCTACTTGAAGGTCATCGGCTGGGGATGGTTCTATCTGTCGACCATCCTCGACGATTATTCCCGCTACATCATCGCCTGGAAGCTGTGCACCAGCATGAAGGTCGAGGATGTCACCGACACGCTCGACCTGGCGCTGGCCGCCTCAGGCTGCGACAAGGTCAAGGTCGAACACCGGCCGCGCCTGCTGTCGGATAACGGCCCGTGTTACGTCGCCTCAGATCTCGGCGAATGGCTGGACAAATACAAGATCGATCAGGTTCACGGGGCTCCCGGCCACCCCCAAACGCAGGGCAAGATCGAGCGCTGGCACCAGACGTTGAAGAGCCGCATTCTGCTGGAAAACTACTTCTTCCAGGAAGACCTCGAAGCGCAGATCGCGGCCTTCGTGGAGCATTACAATCATCGCCGATACCACGAGAGCCTCGAAAATCTCACCCCGGCCGACGTCTACTTCGGGCGCGGCCAAACAATCCTCCTCGAACGCGAAAGGATCAAACGCGACACCATCAGACAACGCCGCTTGAACCACCAGGCCAAAGCGGCTTAAATCAACCCGAAAACCGAGCCGGAAACTCCAATCTTCCCACGCCCAAAAAGTTTCAAATCATTCGACGACGGACAATCAGTGATTGTGCTACTTCAATAGCTGAATAGTTAACGACTTATTACCAGCTTAGTATGAAGCTTGAGATAGCGCGGCTCTGCCTAGCCTCAACCCCGACGTCGGAAGACATGACCGCTGCCTTTACGGCTAGCGTCACTTGCAGCTTGCACGACCACGGGTGGCGAACTTCACACCCGCTTCACTTCAACTGATTCGAGAAAAATAAACGGTGCAGATTAGGACCAAGGTGCTGACCAACGCCCTGCTACGGAAGATGAGGATTGGGATTTCTAGTGTCCGCTGGCGGCGTATGAAGTCGCCGTTTTCTGCCGACGAGCGAGCCCATAGCTCAAAGTGCTCCGACCCTGAGGGCGTCGTCGACTCGACCCCAAAGTAGCTGACCGTATTCTCCAGCTTTGTATGATCGGGCAGGATTGCGGTTCAATACCGGCTTAGATAGCTTTGCCGTCAGCCACCTCAAATCGGTGCCACGGGAGGAGGATGGCCAGCCCCGCGCAAATGCGGGGCTTCTCTAGTCATGGTTCTACGGTGGCTGAGGGAGGTGATTACATGCCCGCTATTGGCGCTACTGCTCCTGTCGGCCAACTGCGGATATTGTTGTAGAGGTTCTGCTGCCTTCAGAACGTCACCATCCATGCCGGTAACTTTGCCCGCAGGACCAGCAATGTTCTTTCTTGATTGCCCTGCCCGACATTTTCCATCATCTGCCGATGATTCAAGCGATCATACGAAGACTTTCTTAATTAGCGCCTGCTTTGTTTAGTGACATGCAGGGGGGTCTTTATGACTAGCTTTTTCCGTTTCATCACGTTCATTGTCTTCGTCATGCTTTGCATGTCGTCCGCTCATGCGCTCGCATCTGAATGGATCGTGAGCAGGACAACGAAGCAGGTCTCGTTTACGGTAGACAAGAAGAACTGGGTTCCCGTTGTCGGCGGCATGACTATCCCTAACAAATCCTGGATTTCCACAGGGCCGAGGGGACGGGTGGAGCTGGAGCGAGGCGTGGAGAAGGTTTCCTTCGGCCCGAAGACCCTCGCAGCAATCTTCACCGAGAGCGGGCTCTTCTCTAGAAAGACCCAAGTGGTTCAGCAGAAGGGGGAGATTGCGCTCAATATCGAAAAGCGTAGTCGGCCGCATACGTATGTACATACGCCCTTCCTCGCTGCCGTAGTTAAAGGGACGACATTCACCGTGACGGTGACCGAGAAGGCCGCTTCTGTCTCTGTTGCCGAGGGTCTGGTTCAGGTCTCCTCCTTCACAGGTGGTCAGAGCACGAATGTCGGGCCCGGCCAACAGGTAACTGTCGACCAGTCTCAGAGCATGTCCGTGGCCGGAATAACCGAAGTGCCCGCCGTGTTCTCGGTGGAGCCGACGCAGGCATCGGTTCCTGCCGTGGGGCAATCAGCACCGGTGGGTGCCGGACTGGGGCTAGGTACCTTTGGCGACCAAAGCTCCACAGGTCCAAGCGGTAATGGTGGCTCGCAAGGTGTCAATGGCGAGAGCAGTGGAGGTGGCGGCAGCTCCGGCAAACAGTCCGTGATCGGTCCCAACGGGAACGGGAACGGCAACGGAAACGGTGGCGGGAACGGCAACGGCAATAACGGGAACGGCAACGGAAACGGTGGCGGGAACGGTAACGGCAATAACGGGAACGACAACGGAAACGGCGGCGGGAACGGCAACGGCAATAACGGGAACGGCAACGGAAACGGTGGCGGGAACGGCAACGGCAATAACGAGAACGGCAACGGAAACGGTGGCGGGAACGGCAACGGCAATAACGGGAACGACAACGGAAACGGTGGCGGGAACGGTAACGGCAATAACGGGAACGGCAACGGAAACGGTGGCGGGAACGGCAATGGCAATAACGGGAACGGCAACGGAAACGGTGGCGGGAACGGCAATGGCAATAACGGGAACGGCAACGGAAACGGTGGCGGGAACGGCAACGGCAATAACGGGAACGGCAATGGAAACGGTGGCGGGAACGGGAATGGCGATGACGATGACGATGACGATGACGATTGATATGAACCTGCACTGAAAGCAGGATTCAGCCGCGTTTCATGTAGATGTGCTACCGTCGAGTCATGGCTGACGATCTACATCAGGCTTCACTCAAGGCACCTGTTATCGACTGGAGCGTAGCTCCTAAGGGCGCTCGGTGGTGGGCGATGAACCAAGACAGATGTGCCTTTTGGTTTTGCGCCCCCTCAATAGTAGCGAGCACGTCGTTTTGGTTCAGCAGCGAGGTACCGGCTCCGCAGTTCGACTTCGAGGGCGACTGGCGAGCTAGTTTGTCGGAGAGGCCCAGGAGGGACTAGCAATACCGGAACTCGCTCCTCCGTCCGATGGACACGTCCATACCAATCACTCCTAGCCCAAGCGTATGGCGAGAGCAGTACAACCTTAGACACGCGAGCCTTATGCTTGCAGCTTCCGCACGCCGCCAACGCGCCAAGAAACCATGTCTCCTAATGGCGCGAGAGGGACCATCGGCAATCCGCCGATGGTCATGAACTACAGCTCAATCTGCTCAGCGCTCCGCAGAGCATCGTCCACCTCGACGCCAAGGTATCGAACGGTGCTTTCAAGCTTGGTGTGCCCGAGCAGAATCTGTACGGCTCGGAGGTTGCCAGTCTTCTTGTAAATCTGTGCCGCCTTAGTTCTCCTCAGGGAGTGGGTCCCGTAGGCACTGGCTTCAAGTCCGATGGACGTTACCCATCGCTGGACAATCCGGGCGTACTGCCTCGTCGACAGATGCTGCGACGTCTTGCGGCGGCTGGGGAACAGATAGCTGCCGCCGCTCCGTCGGACGAATGGGAGCCATGCTGCAAGTGCAGCTTTTGTCTGCTCTGTCACTTCGAACTGTACAGGCCGCTTTGTCTTCTTCTGGATGATGGTGGCTCGATCCCTGACCGAGCTACCGGACCATAGGTCTTCTACCCTCAGTCTTACGAGGTCGCAGGCGCGAAGCTTGCTGTCGATGGCGAGATTGAAGAGCGCCAGCTCTCTGATGGCTCCGCACATTTCCAGTCGAACACGGATCGACCACACGTACTTTGGCTGAAGTGGGCGCTTCTGACCGACCAGGATACCCTTGTTCCAGGGGCGGCGGGGACGTAGTGGTGTAATATCCATAAGGAGTTCTCCGCCACTCCTCCCGCCGCGTCGCCTCCATCAGGCAGCGGATCATAGCACATTTCGTCGCTACTCGGCCCTAAGCGGTCATCACCGGAGTTGCTTACCCCAATACAAGCACGAGAAAAGCAAGCACTGCGCAAAAGCCATCGGCCGCACATATATCGGGTTTCAAGGTGAGTTCCAACTAAGCCGCCTGCCGCCACAGCCGCAGGTCTACTGGATATGCTCCCGAGCCGCACAGCCACCAACTCCTCAGATTCATTTCGGCTTGCTGCAGCGCTTGGCAAGCTCCCGATAAAACGCCTCCGGACTCACGCCGATCTCCTCCGCGACATACCTCCACTTCCCCTTGGACGGGAGCTGCTCGTGCCATGTGATCCAGGCATCGAGCCGTTCGGCAACCGTCTTCAGCGCAAGGATTTCGGCACGCATCCGGGTGTTCCTGATCTCGTGAGCCAGATAGGCCGCCCACGCCGCTGCAAACTTCGGTTCGCTGGCGAACTTCAACCTTATCCGTCGGCTCTCGATGATGCGAACCCGGGACACAGCAACTGCCACGGCATCACAATGATAGACGTCGCTGAACATCGATGCTTCCGCCAGGATCGAACCTGCCGAGGCACGTTGCAGGACTACAGCACGCCCATCATCCTGATGCCGAACAAGCCGAACCTCCCCAGAAAGAACCAGCATCAGAGAAGACACCACGTCGTTTCTGCTAAAGAGGACTGCACCTTCGTCGAAGACCCGCTCGGTGCCGGGCATCTCTATCAGTTCATGAAACATGATCGCTATCATGTGAATGTTTGCAGCGAGATGACAAGGTGGTTTTCACAGATGAAAGGAATGCAGATGAACTTTCCAGTTACTGCCTTGTCTCTTGTGTTGCTGTTATCGACACCCATTGCTGCCCAGGAACATTCCGGCACTCACATGCACGGCATGGACGATGTAGCCATGACGGACGACGGTGAATTTCCCATCGAAGCCGGGCAGGCCGCTTTCACGGCCATACAGGAAATTGTCGCTTTGCTGGAGAACGATCCCACGACCGACTGGTCAAAGGTCAACATAGAGGTTTTGCGCCAGCACCTCATAGACATGGACAACGTGACCATGTCGGCCCGCGTCGACGTTCAGGAAGATGACGGCAGCATTCGCTTCATGGTCTCGGGTACGGGCTCGGCCATCGGCTCCATTCGCAGGATGGTAGCGGCTCACGCCTCCACGATGGATGGCAAGAATGGCTACAGGTTCTCATCAACTGACATTGCGGAAGGAGCGGTCCTCACGGTTACACCGGATGATCCGTCAGGGATCGCAAAGCTTCGCGCCTTGGGCTTCATCGGGGTGATGGCGCAGGGCATGCACCACCAGATGCACCATCTGATGCTGGCGAATGGCCAGTCTCCGCACAACTAGGCTAGGACGGAACCCGACCGGTAGTCGCGTCGTCCACTTCAACGTGAAGCTAACGGCGGTACTCCAACCTCGTACTGACCGCGAAGACCTGTCATTAGGCGGGCTGCCTGAGCCTTTCCGGCATCGGGCAGCCCGGTGAGGTGCATCTTGCTGTCTCGCTACATTGCATGACCAGGGGCGAGCCCCGTAGAAGCGAGTGCCATCCAGATCGCCATGGCGATCATCATCAGGTTCTCAGTCAGCGAGATGAAGCCGAGCGGTACGTTGCTCGATCCGCCAACGCAGGCGCATTTCAGCTCCCGTCTGTCGATGTAGACCGCCTTGAAGACCGAGACTGCTCCAATGGTGCCGATGAATAGCGCCACCGGGACAGAGAGCCAGTTCGCCACTCCGGCCACCATCAGAACGCCTGCCAGCCCCTCCGCGTAAGGATAGATGTAGCTGTAGGGAACCCAACGTTTAGCCAGGAGGTCGTAGTTCAGGAACATGGTCGCGAAGCTCTCGACGTTCTGGAGCTTCAGCATCGCCAGAACGACCATGGAAAAGGCGATGAACCACTCCGCTGCGCGCAGTGTGAACGGGTTGCCCAGGACGGCATAGCTTGCCGCGAGAGCCATCAGAGCCGTCAGCGTAAACAGAACGATGACCGGCCGATAGGTGGTCGCTTTGGGGTCGGCCACTGGCTTGCTGAGGAACCTGCGCAGGTCATCGTGGCCGCCCACACGGTGGCCGCTGACAAATACCTGCGGAGTGGTCGAGACACCATGCTTCGCCTTGAACGCATCGGTCTCTTCACGGGTGGTCAGGTGGTGGTCCTCGACCTTGTATCCTTCCCGGCGGAGCAGGTCCTTTGCCTTCAGGCCATAGGGGCATGTATGACCGGGCATGACCATTCGATAGAGGATGGCCTTCTTCTCCAGCAATGCGGGGTCTGTTCTCTCCAACATTTTCACGTCTCCTTCGTCTTGTGAAACCGTTGGTAAGACCATACGTTCCGTACCATGGTACGGAGTCAAGCCCCTATGGATATGACAATCGGAAAATTTGCTGCCACAGGAAAAGTCGGGGTGGAAACCATCAGGTTTTATCAGCGCAAGGGTCTTCTGCAGACGCCGAAGCGGCTGGACGGCGGCAGGCGATATGGAAGCGAGGACGTCCGGCGGCTCCTGTTCATCAAGCAGGCCCAGTCGGCGGGATTCACGCTGGAGGAGATCAGGGAACTGCTCGATCTCGATGCCGGAGATGACAGGGAACGCGCTCGCGAGGCCGCCAGGGCACGTCTCGCCGCACTGGATGAGCGGATCGCCGAGTTGAACAGGGCGCGCGAGGCTCTGGAACGGCTGATCGGCGAATGTGCCTCAGGCAAGAAGGGGCCTTGCCCGATCCTGGCATCGTTTGGACTGTAGGGCCTTGTGCCTGCGGTCTCTCGCAGTCGTCTTTGCGGCGATTCCCCTTGCAGCAGCGAATGCTCTAGCTCGGTCTCACCGCAAAATAGACGTAAGGTGCTGAACCGTCGCGAGGGACGGCCATCACGTCATAGCTAGCCCGTGGGTCATCCCCCATGCCAAGCGAGCCGGATGGCATGCCCGCGACGGCAAGCCCGGCAAGCGGCGGACGTTCGCGTAGAAGCTTCTCCGCAGCTTCCAGGGGGACATGGCCTTCAAGGTAGTAGCCGTCGACTTCCGCCGTATGGCAGCCCCACAGATCAGAGGGGACTTTGAGACCGTTCTTTACGGCATCCATGTCGGCTTCGTTGACGGTTCTGACGTCATATCCGGCCCTGCCGAAGGCCGAAGCCCAAGCGGCGCAACACCCGCAGTTCGGGTCCTTGTGAACCGTCACCTTCGGTGCTGCCGCTAGGACCATGCCCGGAGCGGCTACTGCCGATGCGACCAGGCTGATGAATGTTCTACGTTTCATCTGTTTCTCCTCTAGGGTCCGGCCGCCACGGGTTGCCGGGGCGGCCAAGGTCCTCACTTCAGCTGCGTGACAGTCAGCTTTCCATTCAAACGGTCGGCGACGAACTCTACCGTCGAACCCTGCTTCATTTTCTCCAGCATTGCCTCGTCCTGAACATGGAAGACCATGGTCATCGCTGGCATGTCGAGGCTCTTCAGCTCTTCGTGGATGAGGGTAACCTTCTTGGCCTTGGTGTCGACCTTCTTGACCGTGCCCTTGGTGAATTCCTGGGCGAAGGCTCCGGTGGCTGCACCCAAGGTCAAGGTGGCGGCAAGCGCGATGTTGAGGATTGCTTTCATGGTGGTGCTCCTTTCGTTGCTTACTTTTCGGCGACGGTGACGTTGCCGTGCATTCCGGCATCGTAGTGGCCGGGTACGAGACAGGCGACCTTGAAGACGCCGTCATTCGTGAACTTCCAGACGATCTCTCCAGATTCGCCCGGTGCCAGTCGGATCGCATTCGGGTCGTCGTGTTCCATCTCGGGGAACTTCTCCATGAGAGCCTTGTGCTCCATGACCTTGTCCTCCTGGTCGAGAACGAACTCGTGGTCCACCTCACCATCGTTCTTCACGGCAAAGCGGATCGTCTGGCCCTTGCGGACCTTGAAGCTGTCCGGTGTGAAGACCATGCGGCCGTCATCGGTTTCCTTCATGCTGACACGGATCGTCTGGGTGACCTTCGACTTCTGTCCGGGTTCACCCACCGCCATCTCGCCGTGACCTCCGGCGTGGTTTCCGGCGGCGATGGCCGGGGTTGCGAGCGAGGCCAGAAGCAGGCCCGTCAATGCAGTCTTCATAGGCAATATCCTTCTCAAGGTGAGCTTCGATCAGTGGTGTTCCGAATGGCTCGGGGTGATTGTTGTCGTCGCATCGGTGGCCTTGGGCGCATCCGGGAGGCTTCCGGTCCATTCCCATGCCTGGGTGCCGGGCGGGTTCTCGTACCAGCCGGGATCGCTGTAATCGCCAGCGGAGATGCCCTCGCGAACCTTCACGACCGAGAACATGCCGCCCATCTCGATGGGCCCGTGAGGCCCCCAACCGGTCATCATCGGGATCGTGTTTTCCGGTATCTCCATGGACATCTCGCCCATGTCCGCCATCCCGGCGGTTCCCATCGGCATGTATTCGGGCTGGAAGCGTCGGATTTTGCTGGCCACCTGCTTCTTGTCGACGCCTATGAAGGTCGGGATGTCATGGCCCATGGCATTCATGGTGTGGTGCGACTTGTGGCAGTGGATCGCCCAGTCGCCGACGTACTTGGCGTCGAACTCGTAGGCGCGCATCGCGCCAACCGGGATGTCGATGCTGACCTCCGGCCAGCGGGCCTCCGGACGCACCCAGCCCCCATCCGTGCAGGTGACTTCGAAGTCGTAGCCGTGCATGTGGATTGGATGGTTGGTCATCGTCAGGTTTCCGACCCGGACGCGGACCTTGTCGTTCTTCGAAACAACAAGCGGGTCGATGCCGGGGAACACGCGACTATTCCAGGCCCAGAGGTTGAAGTCCGTCATTTCCATGATGCGCGGGACATAGGAGCCCGGCTCGATATCGAAGGCATTCAGGAGGAAGACGAAGTCGCGGTCGACCGGCATGAACGTCGGGTCCTTGGGATGGACCACGAAGAAGCCCATCATGCCCATGGCCATCTGGACCATTTCGTCTGAATGCGGGTGGTACATGAAGGTGCCCGACTTCACGAGGTCGAACTCGTAGACGAAGGTTTTGCCGACGGGGATATGAGGCTGCGAAAGACCGCCCACACCATCCATGCCCGATGGCAGGATCATGCCATGCCAGTGGATCGTCGTGTGTTCCGGAAGCTTGTTGGTCACGAAGATGCGGACCCGGTCACCTTCGACAGCTTCAATCGTCGGCCCAGGGGACTGGCCGTTGTACCCCCAGAGATAGGCGGTCATCCCTTCCGCCATCTCCCGTTCGACCGGCTCGGCTACCAGATGGAATTCCTTGACGCCATTGTTCATCCGGAACGGCAGGGTCCATCCATTGAGGGTAACAACCGGATTGTAGTCGGGCCCAGTGGTGGGCTTGACCGGCGTCTGGGTGGCGGCCGTATCCATCAGTGCCGCCTCCGGCAAACCCATGTTGGAAGTCCGGCCCCACGTCTGCGAGGAAACCAATGCGGCACCTGCCGCACCTGCTCCCAGTAATTGTCTTCTGCTGAACATGATCGTTTCCTTTAGTGCCCGCCGCTCTCGGCCGCTTCCGCTGAGGGGACGTCCGTTTCACCGGAAGGCGCACCGGCGCTGCCGCCATAGATGGCGGGGGCGAGGTTCGCTTCGGCTAGCCAGAAGTCTCTCTTTGCGTTGACTGCGAGGAGGGCTGAATTGACGCTGTCCCGGCTGTCCGAGATCAGTTCGAAGGTGCTTGTGAGCATGCCGTTGTAGGTGAGCAGCGACTGCTCCTCGACCGCCTTGCGCAAGGGAAGAACGTTGTTCCTGTAGTGGCGCGCTATGTCGTAGTTGGAGCGGTACGCCTGGTAGGCGGACCTCGCCTCCGAGCGGGCGTTGACCGCCTTTTCCGCCAGTTGGTTGGCCGCCCGCATGTAGGCCAACTCGCCTTTTCGGAGCCGCGCCTGACCGGAATCGAAGATCGGGATCGTGAATTCCAGAGAAGCGGTCCGCGACACTTCGGAGACGATGCCATGATCCTCGCGTTCGCGCTCCTTCTCCACCATGCCCACCAGCTCGATATCCGTGACGATCCGGGTTGCGTCCTCCAGCTTGTAGGACTGCGCCGTCGCCTGAAGCTCCAGCCGGGCTATTTGGAGATCGATGCGCTTGTGGATCGCTTCGGCCTCGATGTCGTCGCGTTTGATCAGGGCCCGAGGCAATGACGGGAGCTGGTTCGGTATCTGGAACTCGATGTCGGACCCAGACAGTCCCATCAGCCGGATCAGCTCTTCCTTCGCCAGCCGCGCAGCCAATCTTGCCTTCGCGGTTTCGCCCGTCAGTTCGGCATAGAACACATGTTCCCGGGCTTGCTCTCCCTTTGGCATCGACCCCGCTTCACCCAGTTTCTGGGTCAGATCGGACGCCGCCTCTGCCGCAGCGCGCGCGCGGTTGAGGTAGGCGACATTTTCCCATGCCGCGACCGCGTTGATCCAGGCCCGGCGCGTATCGGCGGCAAGCGAGATGGTTGCGAGCGCTGCATTGAGCTGGGCCTGCCGGAAGCGTGTCTCGGCGATCTTCATGTTCCTGTCATAGGTCACCAATGACAGGATGTTTGCCGCGATGGCACCTTCCAGCACCCGGTAGGCTTCAAGCCCGGGTGTGCCGATACCGGAGACGCCAACCGAGAACTTCGGCAGAACCGAAAGCTGCGTCTGCCAGGCATCTGCTGCACTGTCACCGAGGTCGGCATAAGCCGCCTGAAGGCCCTTGTTGTTGAGCAGTGCCACTTGCACAGCAGTCTCGGCGTCCACCGTCTTCCTGGCCATCAGCGTCTTGACGCGGTCGCGAACCACCTGGGCGTGCTGCTGGTTCTGCACCCATACCGTCTGCTTGCCTGTCGCCTCGCCACTCTTGAGAGAGACATTCAGGAATCCGGCATCCTTGGCGGCATAGTCAGTAGAAACACAGCCTGCCGCGATGAGCGGCAATGCCAGCACTGAGAGAACCTTGAGCTTCCTGCCGAGCATCATGCTCCCCCTTTCGGGGCCTGGGCGTCGTTGAGACCGCGCCAGGGTTTGGGATCGACAGGAGTGCGATGCGTGTATGCGCCAATCGGATTCTGGTAACGGACCGGTCGGACGTCGATCACGGTGTCTGGATGGCCAGTCGAGGCCACGACTTCAGGTAGCGTGGAGGTGCATCCGCTCACAAAGAGCGGGACGCCCACCACCAGGAATGTCAGCTTCATGGTGAATTTCCGAGAATACAGTCACGACAGCACCAGGCACTCGAAGTGCTCAGGTACAGCAAGCCCCGCAGGCGGGTGTCGGTTCTCAGATGTTGGGTGGTCGATGAAGAGCCGGAGACTCGCCGAACGTCCTGAGGTCGTTCATGAAGCCCTTGATGGACGCGGCCACCGGGTGGGCGAGTTTCGGCATGGGAGCATCAATTGCGAACACGCCACAGTAATCCTGGCAGCAGCTGTTATCCGCAGTGTCGCCATCGCCTTCAGCAGCATGCTCGGAATGATGTCCGTCATCGGTCATCTTCGGGTGAGCATGGACGCCATGAGCCGAACGGTCACCTTCAACGAAGGAAGCGGAGTCAGGCATGGCGGGATGCATAGCGGCATTGGCGGCCGACATGCTGTAGCCAGCCAGCGACAGCACGACCGCCAGCCTGAAGATCAGCATCAAAACCTGCGATGTGATTCTCAACATCCCACTCATGTCCAAAGAATCGCCGTCGGCTTGACGGTTGTCAATCGACCAGCCTCTACAGCACGGACATCTCGTCCTTTGTGTGGCGCTAGAACATCTATCCTATGGGAAGGTTTGCAGGAGGGACGACGGCGAACGCCATCGCGGCTGGAACTTTCTCTTTTGCTCCGGTGTTTCCAGCCAACGAGCGCGGAGACCGAAGGATGTCCCTATCGGACTTTTTGAAGGCAGGATTATCGGTGATGGCAGCGACGCTGCTTATCATCGGGCTCTTCGCTACGGCTCCTGCCTTCGCTGCACCGAGCCACCATTGCCCTGAGGTGCAGGCGAGTCACCAGGCATTGGACAGCCAACGCGATGGTCTGGATGTTCAACTTTCCAGAACGTGCTGCGCGCAGATGCACTGCTGTCCGATCCTTCCTCAGCCGCTTGTCTATGCTCCACCTGAGGTACCATTCGGCCAGCTGTATGTGCACGTCAGACCGGAGCGGCCGCTTCTCCTCCCGGCTGCGATTGATCCCCCTCCCAGAACTCCTGCTGTTTGAGTCACGTCCCTCAAATCAACAGGAGTTCAACATGAACACGTACGTCAAACACGCAGCCGCCGCGCTCGCGGTCTCCGCTGCAATACTCGCATCCGTTAATCCTGCCGCAGCCGACGCAACATTCCCCGACAAGTGCAAGGGCGACATGCCGATGTCGGGCATGCCAATGGGTGGCGAGATGCCGATGGGCAGTCAGCAGATGCCGATGGGCGGACAAGGCTCCAATAGTGGTCAGGGCCCGATGGCCAACCTCACTGACTATCAGCAGGCCTCGATGGAGGCGATGATGTCGATGAACCAGCAGATGATGCAGGGGATGATGAAGGACGATCCCGACGTCTCCTTCATCTGCGGTCTGATTGCCCATCATCTGGGTGCAATCGACATGGCGAAGGTCGAGCTGGAGCACGGCGACAATGAAGAGGCCAAGGCGACCGCGCAGAAGGTCATCGATGATCAGACGAAAGAGGTCGAGCGACTGACTGAGTGGGTCGGGAAGGAAGTGAAGGAGTAACGCCATGCACCACATCTCCCCGGAAATGAAGCAGTGCATCGACAACTGTCTGGCCTGCCACAGCGAGTGCCTTTCCATGGCGATGGGACATTGCCTCGAAATGGGTGGCCAGCATACGGAGCCGAAACACTTCAAGCTGATGATGGCCTGCGCCGAAATCTGCCGCACCTCGGCCCATTTCATGCTGATCGGCACCGAGCACCACAAGCACACCTGCCGCGAGTGCGCGGAAATATGCCGCCAGTGCGCCGACGACTGCGAACGTGTCGGCGACATGCAGGCTTGCGTCGATGCCTGCCGCAAGTGTGCCGAAAGCTGCGAGCGTATGGCGCAGTAGCCCCTGCGGAAGCATGGGTACGGACGGGGTCTCTCCTTCCGTACCCACCTGGGGTTCATGCTGTGTGCATGCTGCTTTTTCGCACTCCCGATCCTGGCCGTATCCCGCTGCGCCCGAAGACCCGGAAGGGCGCGGGGCGACGGGTGAAGCATAGTCAAACGCATCAACTCGGCCGGATCAGCGGTATTGCGTAATCCACCAGGAGCCGAAGGAGAACATCTAATGGGAATGTCCTACTGGCGCTTTGCCGCCATGATCGCGACATCGACGGTCGTAATGTACGGTCTGATGTATCTGAACACCTACGCGCTGGAGCACGTCTTCTGGAGCGAGACCCGAGCCTGGATGGCCCTGGTCATGGGATCGACTATGGCGGTCATCATGCTCGCCTTCATGCTCGGGATGTACAAGAAGAAGATGCTCAACATGGCCATCTTCGGCGGGTCCGTCGCGGTCTTCGCCTTGTCGCTGTGGCTCGTCCGCAGCCAGGTGACCGTCGACGACGCCGAGTACATGAGCGCGATGATCCCGCATCATTCGATTGCCATCATGACGAGTGAGCGTGCGCAGATTTCCGATCCCCGCGTTCGAAAGCTGGCCGACGAGATCATCGAGGCCCAGGAGCGGGAGATTGCAGAGATGAAGTATCTGATCGAGGACCTGGAGGAGCGTGACTGATGAAGAACTCCCTCCTTTCACTGCTGGTCCTTACCTCGGCCAGTCTCCTGTCGGGATGTGGCGAACGGGAAGCTGCTGACGACATCATCAATCCCCCGCGTTCCGAAGAGGCCGCACGCGTGCTATCCGGTGAGGAGGCCATAGCTGGCGCAGATATACCCACACTCGATCCGGCGACGATGGTGGACGCGGAGATCGCCAAAGTCCTTGGTTCGCCTGCACAGTGCACGTTCAGGTACACCAGTGCTGGCAAGCCGATACTGGCCCTCAAGGGAACACCGGGCGGTACCGCGACAACTGCTGTCCTAAAGGTGAACGCTCACCTAGTGGAACTGCAGCCAGCTGGCGGGGACGGCAACCTCGTCCTGACCTCTGGGCCCATCAGCGTCACTCTCTCCGCCGATGATGTCCAAGCGGAAGAGAAGGTGGAAGCCGACATGGTATTCGCGATTGGTGAGAGCCTGCGCGTGGGATATTCAGGTTACTACCAGTGCGGCGGCTAGCGCGACGCGTGACTATCTCCGACCACCTTCTTCGAAGCGTTTAAGCGCAGGAGGCAGGAATTGTTGTTAGCACCCCGCCTCCTGCGCCGCCGATCAGTGTGTCTCGTGTTTACCGTGTTCCGCCTGGGCAGTGCGTGTCGTTGCTGCTTTGAAGATTTCCGTCTGCTCGTTTCCGTCGACGACGAGCTTGCCCACTAGGCCACGCGCTGCCCGTGACAGAGCATGGTCCACCAGCACGTACTCACCGGGAACGTCCATCGTCATGTCGACCACCGCAGCTCCGCCGGGCGGAACCGTGATGGTCTGCACGTCGGTCAGCGGCTCCGTCGTCAGCGACGCGAGCTGATACACCTTGTCGAAGATTTCGCCGATCACGTGGAAGCTCGACGTCTTGTTGGGGCCGCCGACACCGAAGTAGATGCGGACAGTCTCGCCGACTTTCGCGGTCAGCGCATCGTCGCCGGTCAGTGCGTTGGCCGCGCCGTTGAACACATAGTATTCCGGCGTCTCGTCCATCAGCCTGTCGATGCTCTCAGTGAGTTTGCCCTTCGTGCCATAGGCCTGCTCCGTGTAAACCTCGCCCTGCATCACGTAGAATTCGCGGTCCACCGGAGGAAGACCACCTTCCGGTTCCACCAGGATCAACCCGTACATGCCGTTGGCAATGTGGTGTGCCGCAAGCGGTACGGCGCAGTGGTAAACGTAAAGGCCGGGCTTCATTGCTTTGAAGGTGAAGCCCTTGGTCTCGCCGGGTGCGGCGTCCGTCGCCTCCGCTCCGCCTCCCGGTCCCGTGACCGCATGGAAGTCGACGCTGTGGCGTTCACTGCTATCGGCAAGGTTGGTCAGTTCAACTTCGACGGTGTCGCCGACTCTCGCCCGAACGAACGGGCCCGGAACCTTCTTGTTGAAGGTCCAGTAGTGATAGGTCGCGCCGTCTGCCAAGCTTCCTGTGACTTCGACCGTGTCTAGCTTCACCGTGATTGTTTCCGGTCCCCTCGCCCCTACGGGCGGAGCAAGGTCTGTCGCCGCCCGTACGATATTGAGCGGAGCGGCAGCTGTTCCGTTGGCCGCCGGATGGTTGTGGGTGGCGTCGGCCAGCACCGGTATTGCCGTCGCCGACAAGAGTGCGACGGCTAGAGCGGCGCGGAAGAGTGTTCTGCTGGTCATAATTCTGGTCCTGAAATCTCTGTCTCGTTAACTGCCATTGGATACTGCGCCCAACGGATCATCCTTGCGATGCCGCAAATAGAAGCCTCGCTCGCATCTTCGTGATCGCCTGCAGGTGTCGGCTCCGGAGTTACGGCGTCGGCTGAACAGAGCGGAAATGCGCAATTGCTCCGGCGGTCATCTTCGTCACGCACCAGTTGGCGTAGAACCCGCCCAGCAAGCGCCCCAGCAGCCTATCGGGGAGATGGGTGGGCAGGTTGTACTCGATCCTGACGTTCAGGCTGCATACCGATCTGGCGGGACTGATCCTGAATCCCATACGGTAGGAACCGATGACGAGGAGACGCACCGTTCCGCGCGTCTCCCAAGTCTTTGAGAGCGGAGGATGCCGTTCCGTCACGACTTCCTCCACGGAGAGCGCCAGACCGAGTATCGACCCCCTCATCCTAATGACGGAGCCGACGGCACGTCCTTCCGCTTCGTCCAAGTCGTACTTCATGGAAGCCCCCAGCATCATGACCGAGGGCTCTTCCATGTGCGCACCGAGGAAGGCCGGATTGTCGAGCAACTCGAAAACCCGTTCGGCCAATGCCGACAAGGCTACAGTGCTCGATGCCGACCGCTGGTAGGTCACGACCGGTGATCCTTGTGGCCGTGACCGCCATGTCGATGAAACAGGTGCATCAGTGGGCAGGCCAGCAGGATCAGGTAGGGGGCGTAGCCCAGAACGTGCCCCCAGTGCTCACGAAGGATGTAGAACACCAGGATCAGGGCCAGAGATGCGCCCATCAGCAGGAGCGTGCGGTTGGCAGTCATATCTTCATGCTCCTCAACCTGAGAGAGTTGGCGATCACACTGACCGAAGACAGTGCCATCGCCGCCGCCGCGATGATCGGTGAGAGCAACAGACCGAAGACGGGATAGAGGACGCCCGCCGCGACCGGCACGCCAGCCGCATTGTAGATGAAGGCGAAGAATAGGTTCTGCCGGATGTTGCTCATCGTTGCCCGGCTCATCTGCCGTGCCCGGACAATCCCCTGCAGGTCTCCCTTCAGGAGTGTGACGCCAGCGCTTTCGATGGCGACGTCGGTTCCGGTGCCCATGGCGACGCCGACATCGGCTGCTGCAAGCGCGGGAGCATCGTTCACACCATCGCCCGCCATGGCGACGATCCTGCCTTCACTGCGTAGGCGAGAGACGATCTTGCTCTTGTCCTCGGGCAGGACTTCCGCCTCCACCTCAGTAATCCCGAGGCGGCGCGCGACGGCATGCGCAGTCGTCTTGTTGTCGCCCGTCAGCATCACGACCCGAACACCGTCTACGACGAGCGCCTTTACCGCATCCGGTGTCGTCGGCTTTATGGGATCGGCGATAGCAAACAGACCTGCCAGCCTGCCATCGATGGCGGTGAATATGACGGTAGCGCCTTCGTTGCGCAGCTCTTCCGCCTTCGCGGTCATGGCGCTGACGTCGACACCCTCTTCCCCCATGATGCGGTGACTGCCGAGGATCAGCCGCTTTCCATCAACCGTCCCCGTCACACCCTTGCCTACAGGGCTGTCGAAATCGATGGCATCTCCCAGGGCGATGCCACGCTCACCTGCTGCGTTGACAATCGCGAGTGCCAGCGGATGTTCGCTTGAGCGTTCGACCGTGGCGGCCAGCCGCAGCAGCTCGTCTTCGGAGATGCCTTCCGCTGGCGCGATGGCCGTGACCTTGGGCCGTCCCTCTGTCAGGGTTCCGGTCTTGTCGACCACGAGCGTGTCGACCTTCTCGAACCGCTCCAGTGCCTCGGCGTTCTTGATCAACACGCCGAGACTAGCTCCCCGACCGACACCGACCATGATCGACATCGGTGTCGCGAGCCCCAGGGCACAGGGGCAGGCAATGATGAGAACAGCGACGGCTGCCACCAGGCCATGGGCGAAACGAGGCTCCGGCCCATAGATCATCCAGGCGGCGAACGCGACGAGCGCAACCACGATGACGACCGGAACGAACCATCCGGAGACTTCATCTGCCAGGCGCTGGATGGGTGCACGAGAGCGTTGGGCGTCCGCGACCATGCGAACGATCTGGGAGAGCACCGTGTCGCGTCCGACCTTGCCTGCCTCCATGATGAAGCCGCCGGTCTGGTTCATGGTGCCGCCGATGAGCGTCGACCCGACCTCCTTGGTGACCGGCATCGACTCGCCGGTGATCATGGATTCATCCACCGAGCTGCGGCCTTCCAGCAGCACACCGTCGACAGGGACTTTTTCTCCCGGCCGAACCCGGAGACGGTCGCCGACGGCCACGGCATCAAGACCGACATCCTCGTCCGTCCCGTCGGCATGCACGCGACGTGCCGTCTTTGGTGCCAGATCGAGAAGCGCGCGGATCGCCCCGCCTGTCTGTTCGCGTGCCCTCAGTTCCAAAACCTGCCCGAGCAGGACCAGGACGGTGATGACGGCGGCCGCCTCGAAGTAGACGGCGACCGAACCCTCTTCCGCGCGGAACGTGTCTGGAAAGACGCCTGGCGCAACCGTCGCGACGACACTGTAAACCCAGGCGGCACCCGTCCCCATCGCAATCAGGGTGAACATGTTCAGGTGGCGGGTCACCACAGATTTCCAACCCCGTTCGAAGAAGGGCCAACCCGCCCAGAGCACAACCGGTGTCGCGAGTACCATCTGCAGCCAGTTCGACGTCTGTGGCCCCAGTATCATGTGGAGGTTCGTGAGATGGCCACCCATCTCCAGAGCAAGGACCGGGATGCTGAGGACGAGGCCAATCCAGAACCGTCGGCTCATGTCCACCAGTTCCGGACTTGGCCCCGTTTCCAGGGTCGCCACTTCCGGCTCCAGTGCCATGCCGCAGATCGGGCAGTTGCCGGGGCCGATCTGCCTCACCTGCGGATGCATCGGGCAGGTGTAGATGACGCCTTCCCCCAGCATGCCCGGAGGAGGTACTTGCTTCTCTGCCACCTGATGGTGGTGCTCATGGTCATGCTCTTGATGATGATCATCGTGAGCATGATGGCCGTGATGTTCGTGCTTCATCTCCGCTCTCCGATCAGATCGCGCGATTATAGGACACGAAGGACATCATCCCTGCCGCCATGTGGTAGAGGTGGTGGCAGTGGAACGGCCAGCGGCCCGGGTTGCTCGCATCGAACTCGATAGCAACCTCTGCCATGGGAGGAACATGAACCGTATCCCTCACGGCTCCCCGCATGCCTTGTCCGTTGATGCCGACCACCTGGAAATGGTGTCCGTGAAGGTGCATCGGGTGTGTCATCATCGACATGTTGCGCATCACGAGGCGGACCCTGTCATCAGGATTGACGGTCATCGCATCGCCGCTGATCCCCCATGAGTAGCCGGTCATGCTGCCGGAGAGGATCAGAGGATAGGTCTTCGTTGCGGGCCGTTCGTCCAGAGGTGACGTCGCTTTGAGGATCGCCTCCAGTGAAAGGTCGAGGACCGGTCCGGCGGAAGAAGCTTTTGTGGCAACCTTCGAAATGGTCGCGTCCGCCGTTGCGAGGATGACGCCTGTCTGCTCCTCGGAGCCTTCGCGTAAGGCAAGGATCGGAAGTGACGCGGTGCCCAGCGGGAGTTGCAGTACGATATCCAACCGCTGGCCCATGCTGATCGGGAAGCGGGTGCCGGTGACGGGCTCGATGGCCATGCCATCGACGGCGGCCAGACTTCCCACGACGGTTCCCGTGTCGATGGTGAAGGCGGTCGCCGTTGCACCATTGATGATGCGTAGCCGAACGCGGCCACCCTTCTCGACCTGCACGATCTCCGGATCGTCCAGCGTGCGGTCATTGGCGAGGTACGCATCATACTCGATGTCGTTCAGGTCCATCATGCCCATGCCGCCCATGCCCATGCCGCCCATCGCCATGCCACCCATGGGCATGCCGCCGCCGTGCATTTGCGCCATGTTGGACATCATGCTCCCGTGATCCATCGGCATCGAGCCGCCACCGTGCCCGCCGCCCATTGCGGAACCTTGCTGCAGTTCCGCCAGCAATTCCTCCGGCGACTTGAAAGAGAAGTCGTGAAGAAGGATGACGACGTCCTGCTCGTCACGAGCGCGGTCCTCCGCCGTCCGCACGATCAGCGGTGCCGCCAACAGGCTTTGTTCCTGTAGTGTATGGGCGTGCATCCAGTGGGTGCCGCCGCCTGCGAGATCGAACTGGTAGTGCCGTTTCTCTCCTGCAGTGAGGAGCGCTGCCGGATTGTCGGGGACACCGTCCAGCTCCCATGGAGGGGTAAGCCCATGCCAGTGAATGAGCGTCGCTTCATCCGTGGTGTTGGACAGGATGACATTGAAGCCGTCTTCCGCATCCAGGACGAGGCCGCTCCGTCCATTGCCCTGAACAAGACCGAAGACGCTGGCGGATCGGCCATTCACTTCAATGGAGCGCTTGGTGACTGCGAGTTCGATGGGTGACTGCAATCCTGTGCTCGTGAGCGCCCAGGACTTCTGTGCAAGGGGTGAAATAGCTGCCGCACTGACGGCGAGCGTCTTCAGAAATTGACGACGAAACATGACGTTCTCTCGATCTTCTTGGCCGTGATCGGCCCAATGGTGGGAATGGCCCGCCAGCGGCGAGCAGTTCATCAACCAATGGATCGAGGGGGTTCGAAGCTAGGAGACGGGTCGTGGCCTGCGACATCGTCAGCGACATCCAAGACCCTAGCCAGAAGCAGGACCGAGTGCGCCGATCCTGCTGGTTGTGCAACGACTGCGAGGCAGAAGACGCAGATGACGCTGCAACAGTTCTGTTTGGGAGAATGCTGGGCCTTGGAATTCTCGTCGCCCGGATCATCGTCCACCATCTGGTGGTGTCCGTCCAGGCAGGTCTGGGGAGCCGCATGCGTAACCGGCGCACTGAACATGAGAGCAACAGCAAGGAGTGCCGCGAGCAGCCTCCATACCAACGCTCTCTGTGCTAACGTGCGCATTGTCGATCCTCCGTCATCTCACCATGCCACGCCTCCCATTACGCACCTTGATCTTTATCAATGTTCGGGTGCCATTATGGTCGGTGGTCGCTTGGCATCGATTGCCAGGCTGCCGATGCTGGTGCTTCCAACGTGGGAAGGTCAAGGCCGTCACTCAGATGAATGTGTGTACCTGCCACGTTACCTTATCGATGTGTGGTCGGAGGTCCGCGCCCGTTGCAGAGCGGCGGCGGGAAGAAGCGAAGCCGACTCTGCGCCCATGTGGCCTTGATGAAGGCGAGAGGCAGCATCTCCAACCTCTCGCCTCAACGGGTTAGAGCGATGCCCTGCCGCTACCGCCAACAGGCCTGATCATCCAAGGCTTCACAGCAGGTTCCTTGGCAAGGATGGATCGTGTCCCCCGGCGTGGTGTAGCTTTGGCGGTCGCCGTGCTTCCGGACAGAGCCGGGAATGGATCAGCTTGCGGCTGGCAGGCTGATGAGCGGATCATCGCTCATCGTGGCGATTGTCTCAAGTGTCATGTAGCGGGACCGCTGGACGGCCCATTCGTCGTTCTGTTCGAGCAGCAGCGCACCGACTAGGCGCACGATGGCGTCGTCGTTTGGGAAGATGCCGACGACCTCTGTGCGTCGCTTGATCTCACCGTTCAATCGCTCAATCGGGTTTGTCGAGTGGAGTTTGGCCCAATGCTGCTTGGGAAAGGTCATGTAGGCGAGCACGTCTTGCTCGGCACTGTCCATGAGACTGGCGAGTTTGGGCACCTTCGGCCTGATCTGGTCGGCGACGTTGCGCCATTGGGTACTTGCAGCCTCTGACGTGTCTTGGGCAAAGGCCGTGGCGATGAAGGCAGAGACAACACGGCGTCCGCTCTTCCCGGCATGGGCCAAAGCATTGCGCATGAAGTGGACACGGCATCGCTGCCAGGTGGCGGAGAGCACCTTCGATACTGCGGCTTTGATGCCCTCATGGGCATCGGAGACGACGAGCTTGACGCCACACAGACCCCGCCTTGTCAGCTTACGCAGGAACTCTGTCCAGATCGCCTCGGCCTCGGATGTGCCGATCTCCATACCGAGCACCTCGCGTCGACCGTCGGTGTTGACGCCGACGGCGATGATGACGGCGACGGAGACGATGCGCCCGCCGCGCCGGACCTTGAGGTAGGTCGCATCGATCCAAAGGTAGGGCCATTCCCCTTCGATGGGCCTGTCGAGGAAGGCCTTCACCTTCTCGTCGATCTCCTCGCAGAGCCGGGATACCTGGCTCTTGGAGATGCCCGACATGCCCATGGCCTTAACGAGGTCATCGACGGATCGGGTCGAGACGCCTTGGATATAGGCCTCTTGGATAACTGCCGTCAGGGCCTTCTCTGCCATGCGGCGTGGTTCGAGAAAGCTCGGGAAATAGCTGCCTGTGCGAAGCTTCGGAATGCGCAGCTCAACGGTGCCCGCCCGTGTCTCCCAGTCCCGGTCGCGATAGCCGTTGCGCTGGGCCAGTCGGAAGCTATTCTTCTCGCCATAGCCCGCGCCAGTCTTCGTGCTGACCTCCAGCGCCATCAGCTTTTCGGCAGCGAAGCCGATCATCTCGCGCAGCAAATCGGCGTCGGCGCTCTTCTCAACGAGTGAGCGCAGGTTCATCATGTCGTCGGTCATCGGTGGTGTCCCTCAGGTTGGTCATAAGCAACCCGACCCTACCGGAAAACACTGGTGACCACCGCTACGCCGCCCGCTCCCTACAGCACCTTGGAGGGTGCACTCGCGAGCGGCTTCGCTATCACCCAGCTACACCACTCGGCGGGACACGATCCAAGGATGCCCTTCTTCTTAGCAAAAGAGCGTATCGCATCGCGTGCTGCCCGAAGAGGTTTCAAACCGTCATGTGCCATGTAGCAGGTCCTCAAGGCCGCCTCATGGATCAGGTCCCGTTCCCGTTCTGGCCAATCCTCCAGATAATCAATCGCCTCCTCCACGGCCGTAATCTCGCGGACGAGGTTCTTTTGTTCCTTCAGATACACCGGACGATCAAAGAGCTTCGAGATCATTTCCACTCACTGATTCTGTTTGTGATCAACAAGGAAGGCGCTGTGGCCAACGCCGATTATCGATGTGGTTTGCCGCGTCCTTCCGTTCAAGTCGGAACACCACTCAGGTCACTAAATCTGATAGGGAAACCGTATATGTCGACGGGAGCGAACGCAGGCGCTTACTGCACAGCAAGCCAGGTTGGCGGGTAGCTGATTGCCCCATACCAGAGCGGGATTACGCGGCGGCGAAAAATTTCCTCCCAGGTTCTTGAACAGGCATTTTTCGCCAACCAGATTCATTGCATCGGCAGCCTTAGTAGGGGCCGATAGGCCGGAGACGCAGGTTTTCGGTGGCGTCTCCAATCCATGTTGCTTTACGGAGGATATGGTAATGAGAACGGAACTTGATTTCGCACCCCTCTACCGGTCCAGCATTGGCTTCGACCGTGTGTTCAACCTTCTCAATAACGCGCAGCGCCTGCAGGCGGTTGACCTCTGGCCACCCTACGACATCGTCAAGCTTGGCGATGACGAGTATGCGATCACCATGGCAGTCGCAGGCTTCAGCCAGAGCGATCTCGACGTGACCCAGGAGCGCAACGTCCTGATCATCAAAGGGTCGAAAGCAGAGAAGAAGGAAGGGGAGTACCTACATCGGGGCATTGGCGGACAGTCGTTCGAGCGTCGCTTCGAACTGGCTGACCATGTTCACGTCGAGACGGCGTCGCTCTCCGACGGTCTCCTGCGAATTGTCCTAAAGCAGGAAGTGCCGGAGGCGATGAAGCCCCGGCGAATCGAGATAGGCAATGGGACGGCGGCCCGGCCGCTCCAGATTGAGTCTGACAAGCAGGTCGCCTGAACTCGCTGAACTTCCCACAATCAGGCACGATCACGAATAGAGGGCCCGCGTAGGGCGGGCCCGCCATTCGCACTGCATTCAGTCAAGCGGCACCCCGTGTTTCTCAGCTTTGATGGCCGCTATTGGCGCATTGTTGCCATCTCTTGCACAGCGGTCGCTCTGCGCCACGCGCTTGCTCAAATCGCGTGGCAACCGGTGTCCGTCAGACCGAGCGTCCGCCCTACGCCCTCCGGCCAGGAGGCCTGGACGGCGCGATATCGATGCTATTGGCACGGATCGGATAGGTTTGCTTCAAGGCAGAAGCGAAGTCGATGACCAGATAGGTCCGCTCCGCTCTTCGTCCTTGAGGCTGTTCGAACCGAAATGGACGCGCATCCCCGCCATCACGCTATGATTATCTTCCGAACCGACCGACGCGCCATCCAATGACGGCTCCCATTCGTCGTAACGGTAACCGGCAAAGAAAGTCACCGGGAGCGTCTCTGGCCGATAGTTCGCGACCGCCTTAAGGGTTCGGATATCAAGATCGGCGACATCGTAGGACAGACGGTTCAGAGAGCCCTCCAGATCGAAGCGTATGTTGTCCGACAGGAAATACCGCAGGCCGAGCCGCCCCATGTAGTGATCTGCCTCTTCTCCCGAATAAGCAGCCTTGCCATAGCCGAGCGCGGCATAGACCGTAGCTGCGTCATTGAACCATGCACCTTCTATGCCAGCGAGCTTGTCATCGATGTCATCGTCTAGCCCCGGTATCCCCGCCAGACCAAAGATGTCCGACTGAAACCTGGACCAGGAGCCGAAGGCGCCAAACGCGAAATCCTGTGAGGGTCGATAATACAGATGGCCTGTGCCCCCGAAGCGATTATAGTCGAAGTCCTCCTCCACCGTCGTTCGCGCCCAATCCAGGTCGCCCTGTACGTTGAAGCCGCTGCCTGTGTCATAGTTGACTGCTCCGCGAAGCGACCAGGTGGAATTATCCAATTCGAACGTCCCGCTTTTCCCGCGAGCGTATGATCCTTCGATATAGCCTCGCAGCCCGGACGATGACGTCAGTGGGGCAGTTTCCGACGGCCCGTAATATGATACCGGTGCATTCAGCAGCGGACGATCAATGTCAGCTGCGTGAGCAGTCGATCCGAGCAGAATGACTGCAGCCGAAACGAATGGGCTGTTCTTAAACATGCGCTTACCCCCAATTGAAGCCAAGCTGAGGCTATCAACTGATGGTTAACTATAAATTGCTGGAGAAGAGTCAGAAGAAGGCACCACGCGAACCCTAGGTGGGGCTCAGACGGCACCCTCCACGGCAATGGCTCAGCTATTCTGGCTATTCCCGGCTCGCGTGCACATTCATGGAATGGAAACTCCGTTTGCGCAAACGCCGCTGTGCGCCCGCTATCCTAGCCTGATCCACCGTCCCTTATTGAGTTGGTCACGCCATTGCCGTGCCCACAACTCCTCGAAGTCTGATTTCGAAACTGGGCGTGCGAGGGCGTAGCCTTGGAGTATGTCGCACTCCAGTTCCTGGCAGAGCTGAATGTGATCCTGCGTCTCCACCCCCTCTGCCACGACCTGGACATTCAGGTAGCGACCGATCTCCACGATAGACCGGATCAGCGAACGTTGTTTCTGGTTCTGGACCGCCGGTATTACGATGGAACGATCAATCTTCAGTCGGTGTGGAGAAAGTTGAAGAAGACCAGCAATAGACGCGTGACCGGTCCCGAAGTCGTCGATCTCGATTTGCGCTCCCAGTTGCCGCAGCTGTGCAAGATTTTGATCGGCCACGGCCTCGACGTCATCGAGGGAGACTGTTTCGAGCAGCTCAAATGAAACCCGGTGCAGGGGAACTTCTGCTTCCACAAGCTCTGTAACAAGCTTGGGGCTCCTCAGTCGTTCGATGGAGAGGTTTATCGATATCCGAGGAACATCTATCCCGCGCCCGAGCCACTCCCTCATGTCTGCGAGCGCCGCGCGTGTGACTTGCGTATCGAGCGCTTCCAGAAGCGCAGCCTCTTCCGCAATTGGCAGGAAGTTGCCGGGCGCCACTAATTGTCCATCAGAACGACGCCACCTCGCCAGCACCTCTGCACCGCAGAGCTGTAGATCGGAAGCGTTGAACTGAGGCTGGTAGAAGGGGATAAACTCCGCCCGTTCGAGACCGCGTTTGATGTTAACGGTCAAGGAACGCGCTTTCCTTGCCTGCTTCTTCAGGCATTCGTCGAAGAGAACCGCCTGCCCCCGACCCAGTTTCTTCGCGCTTCGTAGGGCGAAATCGGCGTTCAACAGGAGCTGAGAAGGTCCCTCTTCATCGATGCCAAAGGAAATACCGACGCTGGTGCCCGGCTGACAGACGCAGCCTTCAATCGTGACGGGTGCCGCAAGTTTGCTCACGGCCTGCTTCGCGAGACGAACAACGTCTTCCTCAGATCGCGAGGGAGCCGCCAACACCACAAACTCGTCGCCACCGGCACGAGCGAGCAGATCGCCCTCACCGAAAATGTCAGCAAGAACGGATGCGGCATGCTGAAGCGTCATGTCACCAAGGCGGTGCCCATACGCATCATTTATCTCCTTGAAACGGTCGAGATCGAAATGCAGGACGGCTGCATAACGCTCTTTCGAGACCTGCCAGTCGGCCATCGCTTCATCCAGGGCTCGCCGATTTGAGAGGCCAGTTAGATGGTCCTTAAAGGCGATTTCGTGCAGAGCGGCTCTTGCCGATTCCAGTTCCGACGCACGGCGTTCTGCCAGCTTTTTGGCTTGCTCCAGTTCGTGTCGAAGAACTCGGTCGTCAGTGACGTCCCAGTTAACGCCGATAAGTTTGCTTCGACCGTTGTCATCGATGTAGCTCATGGAACGCGACTTGATATGGCGCAGTTCGCCACGTCGCGTGCGAATGCGAAACTCATTGTCAAAGGGGTGCCCGGAAGCTGTTCCCTCTGCGACCGTCGCCAACGCTCGCTCACGATCCTCAGGAAGTAGGCAGGTGGCCAGCAACGCTCCAGTGGGATCAAGTGCGGCGGTATCTCCATATATTTCTTGAAGCCGCTCGTCCCGGATGACCTCACCTGTCTCCAGATCGGCCTCGAACACGCCAATTCCAGAGACTTGGAGGGCTAGCTGAAGGCGCCGTGAGATTTCACAAAGCTTCGCCTGATCAGCCTTTCGCTCGGATATGTCTGTATCGGTACCGATGATTCGCGATGGCAATCCCATTTCGTCACAGGCAACCACGGAGCCACGACTCTCGATCCAGACCCAGTGTCCTGCGGCGTGCCGTTCCCTGTACTCGAACTGCGAGTAGATCAGCTTGCCTTCACGCTGCTGTCGTATGGACGATAGGACAAGCTCACGATCATCTGGATGAACACTTTGTATCCACTCCTCCAAGCTGAGCGCCACAGCTGCGTCAGGTTCGTAGCCCCGCAATTTGTACCAGGCCGGAGAGCAATAATAGTCTTCAGCTGCGATGTCATTGTCCCAGACAGCTAGACCAGAAGCCTCCAGAGCCTCACGCCAGCGCGATTCAAGACGCTGCAGTTCCCCTGCCGGGCAATCTGCTCGCAGGAAGGAGGTGCATTGCGCTTCAAGAGGGAAGGTCCTGGTGGGGGCTGGGATGATCATGTGGGGCACTAGAATTCAAACTCAAAGTGACAGCAGGGCAAGCAAGACAACTAGAGCCATTACGAGATAAGAATTTGCTAATGAACCGGCCGCACACAGGTACCACTTCAGGAGATGTTAAAGCGACCATTAACGGTGCCAGGTTCGACCGCATCCTCATAAGTTGCTAGCATTGCCGGAGCACCATTGCCGACGCCTCATAAAGCGCAGATATGGCCAAGAGAACTTGCCAGTGCCGTGAGCACGAATAAAACCAGCGGGGCGCACCACATCCACTCCCTCATGACTGATCTACCCCAGCGACAACCAACAAATTTGCCTCCACGGCGCGTCGATGTGACCGAGAAGATCAAGTGGCTTTGCTCTGGCGAGCGCCGTAAACGACTTGATCGAATTGGCGCAGTGCAGCCCTGGTGGCAGTCGCGTGACCGGTCCGCTTTCCGCAACCGCCCGCCGTCGCGCCACTATTCCGGCGATCCGCTCAATTCTTGACTGACACTTCTGAACTGCTCCAAGGCGGCTTCGAGGTTTTCGACGATTTCCGTCGCAAGCACATCCGGCTCTGGCAGGTTGTCGATGTCCTCCAGGCTGTCATCCTTCAGCCAGAAGATGTCCAGGTTCAGTTTGTCTCTCTGTGCGAGGTCGTCGTAGCTGAAACGTCGGAAGCGCTCGGTCTCCTTCCTCTCATGGTAGCATTGGACGAAATCGTCGAAGTCGGCATTCGTGAGCCGCTTCGTTTTCAACGTCTTGTGGACATTCGTCCTGTAATCATAGACCCAGAGTTCCTTGGTCTGCACCTCGCGCGAAGCCGGGCGCTTGTCGAAGAACAGCACGTTCGCTTTCACGCCGGGGCTATCCGACTGGCACACCATGTCATGTAAGGTATCAGGGCGATGAAAAGCGAACTGACGGCGCGAACGGGCTTTTGGGTCGCGCAGGTTCCGAAAAAAAGTTTCCTCGCCGGTACTCTCATAATGATAGTTGAGGAACTCATCCCAGCGTGCCAGATGCTCGGGTGGGCGCAGCGCGTATTTCTCAGACTGATCAGCAACACCACTTAAGGTTACGCCGATCCTCTTCGCCTCGATGACCCCGGCCGCCTTTCCTCCGACAAACAGAAGATAGTCACAGAACCCGGTAGGAAGGGGGAATTCCCGCACCGCGACGCCAAGAGCCGCATTGCGGTCGAAGGCGTCACGATCCTGCAGAACCCACCCCACCTCTGTCAGCAGATGGTCTATCTTCTGTCTCGCCACTTGCTCAGGATTGTGCAATTTAAAATATCCCCCGAGGGTGAAGCTATCAAAATAACTTCAGTTCGCAATCCTATCCTGCCGCGACTGGTCAAGACCGGCATTTGGCGATTGAAGCAGGAATAACGCGATCATCGGTAGAGGCGTCTCCTTCTTGATGCGGTATGCGAACCCATGCATTTCGCCGGAGTTTGACGGGCGCAGACATCCGTCTGCGGGCGGTTTGACCCCGGCTTGCCAGTTTCTATGGGACGATTAATCTCTACGCTACTGAAGGTGTCCGCCATCAACGCCTATGAGACAGAACTGGTTTAATTGAGAAGAGAGGATTTTCGGCTCATCGTAGCTCATTCAAAGGAAGCGAAGATGAGACAGAAAACCGGGCCGCAGACATCGTCGGCCGAGAAGACGATCAAGGATATCCGTCGCGCCACGCGCAAGCACCATTCGTCGGAGGAGAAAATCCGCATCGTGCTGGAAGGCCTTCGCGGTGAAGACAGCATTGCCGCGATCTGCCGCCGCGAAGGGATCGCCGAGAGCCTGTATTATAGCTGGTCGAAGGAATTCCTCGAAGCGGGCAAGAAGCGGCTAGCCGGTGACACTGCCCGCTCGGCCACCAGCGATGAGGTCAAGGCGCTACGCCGTGAAAGCCGCGACCTGAAAGAGGCGCTGGCCGACCTCACCCTGGAAAACCGCCTGCTTAAAAAAAGCATGATCGCGGATGGGGGCGACGAAGAATGAGATATCCCGCCACCGAAAAACTCGAGATCATCCGGCTTGTCGAGGGGTCTCATCTGCCAGCCAGGCAAACCCTCGACAAGCTCGGCATTCCAAGACCAACCTTCTATCGCTGGTATGATCGCTTCCAGACCCACGGTGTTGAGGGGCTGGAAGACCGGACATCCGCGCCGTCACGGGTGTGGAACCGTATCCCCGACGATATCAGGGATCGCATCATCACACTCGCGCTCGATCATGCCGATCTGTCGCCACGCGAGCTGGCGGTGAAGTTCACCGACATGGAAAGCTATTTCGTCTCAGAGGCTTCGGTCTACCGCCTGCTCAAGGCCCATGACCTAATCACCTCGCCAGCCTATATCGTCATCAAGGCCAATGACGAATTCAAGGACAAGACCACGCGCCCGAACGAGATGTGGCAAACTGACTTCACCTACTTGAAGGTCATCGGCTGGGGATGGTTCTATCTGTCGACCATCCTCGACGATTATTCCCGCTACATCATCGCCTGGAAGCTGTGCACCAGCATGAAGGTCGAGGATGTCACCGACACGCTCGACCTGGCGCTGGCCGCCTCAGGCTGCGACAAGGTCAAGGTCGAACACCGGCCGCGCCTGCTGTCGGATAACGGCCCGTGTTACGTCGCCTCAGATCTCGGCGAATGGCTGGACAAATACAAGATCGATCAGGTTCACGGGGCTCCCGGCCACCCCCAAACGCAGGGCAAGATCGAGCGCTGGCACCAGACGTTGAAGAGCCGCATTCTGCTGGAAAACTACTTCTTCCAGGAAGACCTCGAAGCGCAGATCGCGGCCTTCGTGGAGCATTACAATCATCGCCGATACCACGAGAGCCTCGAAAATCTCACCCCGGCCGACGTCTACTTCGGGCGCGGCCAAACAATCCTCCTCGAACGCGAAAGGATCAAACGCGACACCATCAGACAACGCCGCTTGAACCACCAGGCCAAAGCGGCTTAAATCAACCCGAAAACCGAGCCGGAAACTCCAATCTTCCCACGCCCAAAAAGTTTCAAATCATTCGACGACGGACAAAGGCTATGGGTAGCTTTCTCCTGTCCAGATTGCCTGCGATGACGTCTAGAGCGGTCGCTCCTTCTGGACGGTAAGAGAGTTTCGCGGGCCAGTATTGAAGAGCATTTACATACGCTTGAATATCGGCGGGCTCGTATGTGTCGACAGGATGGTCCCCAATGATGTCGACAAAAAGTTGAAAGCGAGACCTTGCCGTTTCGATGTCCTTGTTCTTGGAGGTCTTCGCCCCCTGGCGCGCCTTCAGATAAACGCCAGCCACTCGACTGAACTTCGGCTTCGTCGAAAACTTACGCGGTACAAGCCTTCGATCCAACTCGAAGGCAGCCGGTTCGTCGAATAGTCGTTTTCCCACCGTCCTTACCCAGACGGCCAGAGGAACCTCGGGCGCAGGCTCAACCTGTGCGATTGCCGCTGGCGCAGCAACCGACGGTATTTCCGGCAATGGCACCTTGATCTCAGGACGCGCAGCTACGGTCACCACTGGATCAGCAGACACAGAAGTCGCCAGGTCCTTCTTGTATTTCTCAATGAGCAGGTCAGCGTTCTCGACCACCAGATCGACGTAGCTTTCCCCTTGTTCCTTCGCGCGGGTCTGCTTTTGAACCTGCATCAGTCCCTTCAATGCAGCTAATCCGGCCTGCTGTTGAGGGTCAGTCGGATGATCCTGTGCAGAGTTCAGGTCGTGCAGCTTGACCTTAAGATAGGTCTTTAGCGCCGTCAGATTTTCCTCCGGCAATACCCCCTCTTCAAGAAGGTCTTGAGGTTGAAGCGACATGCCGCCCGTATCTGATCCGGTGTTCATTCTCAGCCTTCCAAAAAACAGCCGCGCCTCTGCAGCCAAAACATCCGCCAGAAATCGTGCCCGGGTGAACGGGCATGCGCCGAGGCTCAATCGCAACGGCCGAGTACGGCCGCCACCTCCGAGGTCCTTGGGCAATCGCATCTGGAAGACATAGATCGTCCCTTGACGAACGAGATAAGAGCCTGGACCGGGCTTGCCAAGCTGCCGCTTGGTGTGATTCTCATCGGTGTGGCGTGATACATGGCGGCGTACACGGCGTGATACATGCATTCGAAAACTCCCTTCGAGCGGGGCTTCCGACCAGAATTCAGCATGAGAGCCAGTGACTTAGCGGGAACTGGAGGAGAGTCGAATCCTCGTGGCGGAGAGGATGGGACTCTTCCCCAATTACCGGAAAATCGGGGCTTTCGCGTAAGATTCTGGCAGACCAGCGATCGTGTCCCGCCGAGTGGTGTAGCTGGGTGATAGCGAAGCCGCTCGCGAGTGCACCCTCCAAGGTGCTGTAGGGAGCGGGCGGCGTAGCGGTGGTCACCAGTGTTTTCCGGTAGGGTCGGGTTGCTTATGACCAACCTGAGGGACACCACCGATGACCGACGACATGATGAACCTGCGCTCACTCGTTGAGAAGAGCGCCGACGCCGATTTGCTGCGCGAGATGATCGGCTTCGCTGCCGAAAAGCTGATGGCGCTGGAGGTCAGCACGAAGACTGGCGCGGGCTATGGCGAGAAGAATAGCTTCCGACTGGCCCAGCGCAACGGCTATCGCGACCGGGACTGGGAGACACGGGCGGGCACCGTTGAGCTGCGCATTCCGAAGCTTCGCACAGGCAGCTATTTCCCGAGCTTTCTCGAACCACGCCGCATGGCAGAGAAGGCCCTGACGGCAGTTATCCAAGAGGCCTATATCCAAGGCGTCTCGACCCGATCCGTCGATGACCTCGTTAAGGCCATGGGCATGTCGGGCATCTCCAAGAGCCAGGTATCCCGGCTCTGCGAGGAGATCGACGAGAAGGTGAAGGCCTTCCTCGACAGGCCCATCGAAGGGGAATGGCCCTACCTTTGGATCGATGCGACCTACCTCAAGGTCCGGCGCGGCGGGCGCATCGTCTCCGTCGCCGTCATCATCGCCGTCGGCGTCAACACCGACGGTCGACGCGAGGTGCTCGGTATGGAGATCGGCACATCCGAGGCCGAGGCGATCTGGACAGAGTTCCTGCGTAAGCTGACAAGGCGGGGTCTGTGTGGCGTCAAGCTCGTCGTCTCCGATGCCCATGAGGGCATCAAAGCCGCAGTATCGAAGGTGCTCTCCGCCACCTGGCAGCGATGCCGTGTCCACTTCATGCGCAATGCTTTGGCCCATGCCGGGAAGAGCGGACGCCGTGTTGTCTCTGCCTTCATCGCCACGGCCTTTGCCCAAGACACGTCAGAGGCTGCAAGTACCCAATGGCGCAACGTCGCCGACCAGATCAGGCCGAAGGTGCCCAAACTCGCCAGTCTCATGGACAGTGCCGAGCAAGACGTGCTCGCCTACATGACCTTTCCCAAGCAGCATTGGGCCAAACTCCACTCGACAAACCCGATTGAGCGATTGAACGGTGAGATCAAGCGACGCACAGAGGTCGTCGGCATCTTCCCAAACGACGACGCCATCGTGCGCCTAGTCGGTGCGCTGCTGCTCGAACAGAACGACGAATGGGCCGTCCAGCGGTCCCGCTACATGACACTTGAGACAATCGCCACGATGAGCGATGATCCGCTCATCAGCCTGCCAGCCGCAAGCTGATCCATTCCCGGCTCTGTCCGGAAGCACGGCGACCGCCAAAGCTACACCACGCCGGGGGACACGATCAGACCAGCCGTTTTGCGATACTTCAAGCGATACATTGAGCGATACATTTTGACAAGTCGACCTTCTGGAGCGGCAGAACGAGGTGTCTGCATCGAGCCTTCCGGACGGCGTCACCAGCGCTCCTGAGCGATCGTAGCGATCTCTCCGCGTCTGGTGGAACCAAGGGAACGAAACGTCGGACCGACAGTTCTCAGGGTCGGGCGGACCGCCCTTCGTCACGTTGGTGAAACGGGTTGCGTCATCACGGCCCGAATTGCCATGTCCGAAAGCGAGACCGGCAGGCAACAGCGCCTGGCGCTTGCAATGGTCCACCCTCACCCCCACCTGCCGGGGGTCATCCTTTCAGACGATCATATTTTCCTGGCCCCGGCCTCGGCGGGATCACACGCCCGGCAGTGCCGACTTCTCCCCCAAGAATAATAACAAGGAGACATATCATGGAAGCCGCCAAGACCCTTCACGAGATGACCGCACATGAGCGTCTCGACCTGATCGAGACAGTCGCGGATGCGCTCGAATACAAGGCAGAGGAAGCTCTCGATGCCGGCCGACAGAAAGTCGCCGCAAACAACTTCAACCTCGCTGCCGCAATCCGTGGACTGGCCACCCTGGACAAGAGGGGCGATCTGGCCTCTGCAGAACTCCTCCTGCAGATCGGCATCAACTACTGCGTGGCCGCCGAGCCGGAGCCCTCGCCACACACGTTCCACTAAGGCAAGCTGAATTGTCTTGCCGATGCCCAACGTCTTGGTGGAGAGGGTCGGACCGACCGCCGCATGGCGCGTAACCTACCAACTCATGCGACGCAAAAATTGGTCGGGAACATCCCTGGGTCGGCGAAGATCAAGAATTCTCGGCGGACTGGTCTGCGATTTGCCGACGCTGCCATTTTAACAGCGGCGCGTGAGGCAGTCACACGATGCTCACGCACCAACTCCACGAAAAAGCCGGCGGGCCGCCAAATCATAGGATGCCACCGCTGGTCGAAGCGCTCTTCATCATGTCTCGCTGTGTGTGGCGAGGCTAACCGACCGAAATATGGCTATGCCCAAAGAATACTGGATACTGGCACAGCTCACGTACCAATCTGTGAGTACGGCGTTCGAAAACAAAGAGGTTTTCCCAGTATCCAGTGACAGCGTAGTGGGCACCGTCTGGCAGAAGAGCTATGCCGCAGGGATAGCGTAGTCCCATCTTACTTGTATCCAGGACTGCCGTCACCGCGCCGCTGGCACCGTCGAAGGCCATGACTCGGTGCGTCGTGGGATAGGTGGCGATCGCCTCATCGTTGCGCTCATCGTAGATGATTGACAAACCATGACGCATCAGCGCCGTCTCATTCCTACCGCCCATCGGAGCCGCGCGCTTCCGCTTCGCGTCATATCGCAGCGTAGCGGCCGGAAGGTAGTTTGACCCCGCCTCCGTTGTAATGTCGAATGGATAGACTTCCCCAACATCGCCCTCGACCGTCCGCACTGCCTCATCGTCACCAAGCCGCGACTGAATCGCAAAAATGCGGTCAAGCCTGCCGCTCGCCACATGCCGCAACTCCGTGTCCCTGGCACCGGTGCGGTATTTTTCAACGAGACTGCCGTCACGCATGTCAATCACTGTAATCG
Organism: Pseudorhizobium flavum; assembly: GCF_902502825.2. Next base: position 1,176,401 of record NZ_LR723670.1, on the reverse strand, counting down.
AGGCGTCAATCACTTGACGAGGCACGGTCAGGTCCCGCGATTTTAAATCCGGCAGGGAACCATAATTGGCCGCGACCAGATAGCGGCCGTCTTCGATCAACTGTATCTCATGCGGATCGATGCCGTAGGTGGAATAAGTCTCCAGCGTTCTCAGCGTCGCGGCATCGCGGATCGTGACTTTGCCAAAATGGCGGTCCAGTGGGCCGTTCAGAGGAGCGCGTGGCGCGCGTTCGGAGAGCAGAACCTTGTCGCCGAAGTAGGCGGCATGGCCGCCGCCGCGCCAACCCTCGCCGACGGAGGTGGCGATGGCCGCAAGCTCCAGCGTCACGGGGTCGAAGGCGACGTGATTTCTATCCTCAAAGCCGCACAACACGCCGATGGACCGGTCGGGCGCAATCTCGACGTCATGGGCGTGGACCGGCAGCAGTGTCTGACGGATAGAGCCATCGAGGCCGATGCGCGTTAAGATGCGTGCCGGACCGTCCCAATCGTCGATATGACGCGAGAAACGCCGGTGTTTTCGCAATGGTTGACCGTTTACCCAGCCGCTATTCGGATAGTAGCCGGGAACATAGAGTGCGGCGTCGCGACGATCGCGAATTTTTGCCGCTGCGGCCGGCGTAGCCGTGAACGTAGCGGCTGCGGCTGCCGCCGCGCGCGTTATCAGCGCGCGACGTGTCAGAGAGCGTTTCACTTTTTCAGCCCATTTTTAGATGATTTAGGCGAACACAGAAGCTGTCTTACCGTCAGTGGCTGCCGCCACCGCCACCGCCGCCACCGCCGCTATCGCCACTGCTGCTGAAAACTTCGTCGTATTGTCCTGGTTTCTCCGGGATACTGCCCCCGCCCCCGCCGCCGCCGCAGCTAGCCAAAGGTACCGTCAGAAGGAGTACTCCCAGCAACCCGAGCCTCACCCGCGCAGTTCCGGTCTTCATATTTGACGCCGACATGATCTCTCCATTCTAGCTCAGCGGCGGACTAACCTAGCGCCGCTCGAATGTTAATTATCGCGATGTGATTGGTGACGATTTGATCTTAGTCAACGGACCGATTTGGCGACACAATATTAGCTCCCACTGTTGAAGCAGGACCAAGGACCGTAACGCGCGGCTGTATCGAGCAGGCGCGGTTTCGATCAAAGGAACACAGCGCCTCGACCTGATCGAGACGGTCGCGGATACGCTCGAATACAAGGCAGAGGAAGCTCTCGATGCCGGCCGACAGAAAGTCGCCGCAAACAACTTCAACCTCGCTGCCGCAATCCGCGGACTGGCTACCCTCGACACGAGGGGCGATCTGGCCTCTGCCGAACTCCTCCTGCAGATCGGCATCAACTTTTTGCGTGGCCGCCGAGCCTGATCTCAGCAAGCACGCCTACCACTAGGAAACGGAGCCTTCTCCAGCCGCTCGAGACGATTGGCAGCGAGGTCGTGGAGAACGCTGTTCACGCTTCCAGTCGTTCTCCCGCACTGTGACCGGTAGCCAAATACAGTGGTGTCTGCACGTCGGCGGTGTCGACGAACACGCGATTACGGCCGGCGGCCTTGGCCGCATAGAGTGCCCGGTCCGCTCGCTCCACCGCAGCCTCCAGTCGAGTGTCTTCAGCCCTCAACGAAGCGACGCCGCAGGAGACCGTGAATTGCTCGCTGACATCAAACGCCACCCACGCCCGCTCCGCGAAAGCGCCCCGCAGTGACTGCGCCAGGTCACGCGCCGTGATCACATCGACCCCCGGCAGGAACGCAACGAATTCCTCGCCGCCGTAGCGCGCCGTGCATCCATGGGGGCCGATCACCTGAAGGAGGTCTTCGCCGAGCCCCCGGATGACCTCGTCGCCGAAGCCGTGTCCGTAGCCATCATTGATGCCTTTGAAGTGATCGATGTCGCAGATGATCAGTGAGCCATGCCGGGTGGCGTTGTCCCCCCGCTCTATCGCATAGCGAAATCCACGCCGGTTCAGCAGCCCTGTCAGTTCGTCCGTCTCCGCCGCCCTCCGGTAACGCTCGAGGGCCGTGTGTCCGACGGCCGCAAGCGCGCTGAACGGGAAGAACATGCACACGGTAATGGTCGTGAGATGAACTGCGAGGTTGTAAGCAGAGTCCGCAAAATCGGCGAAGTCGTTGCTCGATCCCGTGAAGAACGTGAAGTAGGTCGCGCGCGACACTGAATCCAGCACGACGATGCAGCTCGTCACGACCAGGGCCTTGTCGATCCCGCTTGAGGCCTGTCTCCGAACCCTGAGGATTGCCCAGCCGAGCAGGAACGCGAAAGCCATGTCCGTGAGGAACAGTTGAAAGATCAGGCTCTTCTCTACGAACACGAGGTAAGTGAGCACCAGCGTATACAGCACGACGAAGGTCAGGCGCTGCGTGGTCTGCATGGGCACCCTGAAGTGAGACAGGAGCCCGCTGCCGTAGCAATAGGACGCCCCCATGAAGATCAGCCCCGACGCGAAGGCGTCGAAGGTCGGCTGGACCGAGAAGGTCGAAATCACGAAACCGAGCGCCGTCTGCGCAAAACCTGCGCCCCAGTACCAGGTGTTGCTCAGCCCCAGACGCCCCAACAGGAAGAAGCATCCGGCCACCAGGCTGAACAGCACCGGCGGCACGTAAACGATCAGATTGCTCGTCTCCATCCAGTGCAGCCCCCCAGCCGCCGTAGGTTGTCGATCTCACCCGGATGTAACTCTTCCGAGTTTAACGCTTGCTGAATGTCTTCGGTCAAAGGTCTGCGCTGAATCACCAATGTCCCCTCCCCCAGGCCCGTCCTGGTTGCCGCTCCCGACGAGGAAATAATTTCCGCCCAAGGCTACCGAACCGCGTGATTTCAGAGGGTTTAGACGGAGACTGCGCCTAGCGAAGTGAACAACAGGTCTACCACAATGGATACGACGAACGTTCAACCGTACTGGCTCATCCAGCAGAGGCAGGGCGGGGCATCTAGCCGCATCATACCCGCAACGACGACGTTGGCGATCGTGGGAGGCCAGGACCAGTCGTCGCTCTTGCCTCATCCGTTGCAACCGAGAGAGGGTCGCGACCCACAAAACCGGAACGGGCTAAACTACTAGACTTCGCGTTTTAGGTGATTTTAACTAGCCCGGTTGGTCACTGAGGGGCGGCGGATTGACGGGTCATAACCACTACAGCAATTGCACGTGTGGCTGGTGCGTGAACTATGGCCGTGCGAAGCGGATATCGACCGATTACCGCCAGGATTTCCGCGTACGCGACGCCAAACTGCTCCTAAAGCAGCGGGCGGCCAACTCCTTCTCAGGTTGCTTCGTGAATCCCAACGCCAAGTGTCCTGAGTGCGGTGATCCGGTTTTCTTCTATGCTAATTCTGCCGGTAGTCGCGTTTTTTTCGATCATTTAGGGCCGCCATGGCCAAAGCATTGGTGTACGGACCGCTCAGTACGAGCGCGTCGGACAGCCATCGTATATTCAGCGAATCCGTCTTTGCGTGACAGGGGCGAAACCAAAGAACTACTTGCCGCCGCCAACACAGTCGGCATGTTGCGACACCACATATTCGGCAACCGAAGTCACAAAGACTGGACGCTCGTCGTCGTGCAGGCCGTCGATCGCAGGGGAAAAGAGAATCGGGTTGAATGTGAATTCGTCGACTCGTCGACGAATGAGGCTTTCGGGTTCACCTGCTACTCCGAACTACCCGTGTTTAGCGTTGGAGACCTACTCAGTGTAAAAGGCGACCGGATTTCCCTCATCGATCGAGATACCTTACAGTCCGTCGAGTTCACGGCAGGCACATGGGTGAGGACAGAGCCACTACCAGCCAAAGAACCGGCTCCATCACCCCGGGTTTCCTCGAAGAGGACAAATGGTCCAAAGCAGGGCAATTTGATCCGCTCGACAAAGGGACGGAAGAGAGCCCCCAGCTCAACACCCGGCTCTGACATGACTGAAGCCGAGATGAAACATTTCGACAACAAACATGTCCCCTTTGCCAAGCTTTTTTCAAAGCTAGAACCGGCAATAAAATCATACGCGCGGGAAGGCACGCGAAAGCCGAAGCATGTGGCGGTGCGCCTGACTTCAGAAGGGTTCAGAACCGCCGATGGAGCCAAGTGGACGCCGCGGTTGGTTTATCTTCTACTGGCACTGATGTTCAACGAAGCACCGAGGCCAAAAGTCATTGACATCGAAGCCGGTGCTTTGAAAAAGCGGGCTCGTCGGCCGTCAAACCAAGATAAGAGCGATCCGTCGCCTCTTTCCCTCGACGAGATGGCCGTGCGGCTTTCCCACTTGGGAAAGGTAAGGCGGAATTCGCCGGATACGAAGCTCTAAAGAGTAAGGGATTGCGGTCATCGTACCCGATGGAACAAAATTGGCCCGAGGGGCTCCATCAGGCGTGGCGATCACACACACACTGTCATCTAAGCAAGCGGGCCCTTGAGAGTTGCCTACGGTGGCAAAGCTCGACACGCAATGCAGAGCGGGAAGCCACTACGCATTCGGATGGAGCAATCGACGAGGAAGGCAAGCTTACCCCCGCGGGGCTATCGACCCTCGGCTACACAAGGATTTTTCCTGAGGAATTGTTTCGGAACCGGTCGCAGACGCTGCGGGAACTCGACGGAGATCAGGAATAGCGACGCTGATCGCGTTCACGATCGTCGATCGCATGCCGCATCGCTTGTTCTCGGCCACACTCGTACTTCTGCATGTAATAGCTGACGAGGGATTGGCGACGAGGCTCATCCATGATCGCGAAGACGTTCCGGAAGTGACGATCTATTGCAGATGTATGCGGCTGACTGACTCGGGGCCTCTCCACGATATGGGTGAGAAGTCGATAGACGATGAAGCCAACAGCGAAGGCCATCAGTAGACCGATCTCCCACTGGGGATCAACAGCTTCTGTGATGGTCTGGATGGACACTATAGAACCCTCATCCATGCTCGCGCCTCCAGCAGCAGCATGGCGAACTGGATGGCACACTTCAAGCGAAGGTACTAGAAATGGTTTTTGACCAGTTTCTGTCGAGGGAACTGCGCCTGGACCGCCGGACATGAAATCGCAGCGTTGCCTTGGTGACGACACCGCGGTGAATTTCTGAAGGGCTCACTGCCCGGCTCGACCTACCCGGAAATTATTTCCGGGCGGCTATACATCACCAGTGATAATCGGGAGTTGCGCTTCGCTCGTGCCTCGGTTGAATATTCGGGCTGATTCTGGGGGTGTGGGGCAGATGACAAAACCATTTTATGCGGAGCCGATTCTCAACTCTCCCTATGAGGTTCCCACTCGGCACCATGCCCTTTCGGAAAGCGGCGAGCCTCTCAACCACCCGCCCATAGAAGGACGACGTCGGTCGAAGTACGTGGCACCGGTTCCGAAAAGCCGGAAAAGCAAAGTCGGCGGGAGGGTTCAGGCCACCCTCGATCTTGATCAAACGCGAGATGGTGACAGCCGCTACAATCCCACCCCGATCATTAACGAAATTCGAGGCCACATCGCCTCGTGGCGCTCGATACCCAATCCCAACGACTGGGGAGTTACGCCGGTCACGCAGCGGCTTCTACAGCATTGGCGCAGCGACAGCTTCTCAGGTCCCCGCCCCTTCTATTGTCAGGTAGAGGCAGTAGAGACCGCTATCTGGCTCTCCGAGGTGGCGCGTAAGAACAAGCAATACGCCCACATATTCCGACATCTCGAAGAAGCCAATCGCGATGCCAACCCCGAAATCTTCCGTCTCGCGTTGAAGCTGGCCACGGGTGCCGGCAAGACAACGGTCATGGCAATGCTGATCGCCTGGCAGTCAATCAACGCCGCCCGCCAGCCAAACTCCAACCTCTTTTCCCGCGGCTTCCTGATCGTCGCCCCGGGTATCACCATCAAGGACCGGCTGCGCGTTTTGAAGCCCTCCGACGGCAACAGCTATTACCGTTCCCGGGAGCTCGTACCACAGGACATGATGGCCGACCTTAACAAGGCCAAGATCGAAATTGTCAACTACCATGTCTTCCAACGACGCAAAGCGCACGAGCTGAACGCCGTCGGTCTTCGTCTGATGAAGGGCTGGAAGGGCGAACAGATCGAGGAGCTGGAGACGGAAGGCCAGATGCTGCAGCGCGCCTGCGGTGATCTCCTGCAGATGAAGAACGTGGTCGTCATCAACGATGAAGCTCACCACTGTTATCGAGAGCGCCCGGACACCCATGAGGAGGACGAGCTGAAGGGAGAGGAGAAGGAAGAGGCTAAGCAGAACAACGAGGCTGCTCGTCTCTGGATTTCGGGAATCGAAGCACTTAAACGAAAGGTGGGAGTTCGAGCAGTCTACGATCTTTCCGCGACGCCCTTCTTTCTGCGCGGCTCGGGCTACGAAGAAGGCACTCTTTTCCCTTGGGTCGTCTCTGACTTCTCGCTTGTCGATGCGATCGAGTGTGGCATCGTCAAGTTGCCGCGCGTTCCGGTTTCCGACAACGCGGTCAATGCCGCGACTCCGGTTTACCGGAATCTCTGGGATCACATCGGTAAGAAGATGCCGAAGAAGGGTGCCGGAAAGTCCGGGGACCTCGACCCACACAGCCTGCCAGCAGAATTACAGACCGCTCTTTATTCCTTGTACTCCCACTACGAGAAGGAGTTCGAAGCCTGGCAGAAGGTCGGAATTGGCGTTCCGCCGGTCTTCATCGTCGTGTGCAACAACACAGCAAGCTCCAAGCTCGTCTACGAGTGGATTTCAGGATGGGAGCGAGAGGTTGAGGGCGAGAGGCAGACTAAGCACTTCGGTCATCTCGAGCTTTTCCGTAACTACGACGACCGCAACGGCAATCGACTGCCTCGGATGAACACACTGCTGATCGACTCGCAGCAGCTTGAATCCGGTGAAGCGTTGGATAACAACTTTCGTGATGCGGCGAAGGCCGAGATCGAGCAGTTCAAAAGGGAAAAGGCGGAGCGGGACGGTGCGGCCGAGGCCGAGAAGGTCAGCGAAGCTGAGCTCCTGCGCGAGGTGATGAACACGGTTGGCCAGAAGGGTCGCCTGGGCGAGCAGGTTCGCTGCGTCGTTTCCGTGTCCATGTTGACCGAAGGCTGGGACGCGAACACCGTCACTCACATCCTCGGCGTCCGCGCCTTCGGCACCCAGCTCCTCTGCGAGCAGGTGATCGGTCGCGGTTTGCGTCGTCAGTCTTATGAGTTGAACGACCGCGGGCTCTTCAACACGGAATACGCGGACATCCTGGGTATCCCCTTCGACTTCGCGACGGAGCCTCAGGAAGTTGTCCGCCAGCCGCCGAAGCCTACGACAAGGGTCTTCGCACTCAAGGGACGCGACCACCTTTCGATCCAGTTTCCCCGCGTTGCAGGATACCGGACGGAACTGCCGTCGGATCGGTTCTCTGCGTCTTTCGGGCCAGACTCCGTTCTAACGCTGACGCCGGAACTGGTGGGACCCTGCACCGTCCGCCTCGAGGGGCTCGTGGGAGAAGGCATCGACATCTCGCCCGACGCGCTGGATGAGATGCGGACATCTGAAGTAGCGATCCGGCTGACCAAGTTCCTGATCGAGCGCTACTTCAGGGAGGGCGGCGAAGACCCCCCTTATATGCTCTACAACCAAATCCAGCCGATCACGCGCCGCTGGGTCAACGAGTTCCTGAAGCTCACCGGTGGCACCAAGGCCGGAATGCTGACCTATGCGGAGCTGGCGGAGAAGGCTTCCGAACTCATCTACCAGGCAATCGTTCGCAGTGCCGGCGAAGAGGGTGGCAGTGTCGTTAAGGCCATGCTCGACCCATACAATCCGCACGGCTACACCGACCACGTCTCCTTCATCACCACGAAGCAGACGCTCTGGGAAACCAGGCTAAGCCACGTGAACTACGTGGTCTGCGACAGCGACTGGGAGGCGGAGTTTGCGCGCGTGGTGGAATCTCATCCCGCCACGATCTCCTATGTGAAGAACCAGGCTCTCGGGTTTGAGGTGCCGTATCGATCCGGCAGCCTGCCCCGCCGCTATATCCCCGACTTCATCATTCAGGTCGACGACGGGCGCGGGTCAGATGATCCCCTGAACCTGATCGTGGAGGTGAAGGGGTTCCGGGGCTTGGACGAGCAGATCAAGGCGGAGACGATGACAAACCTCTGGGTTCCGGGGGTAAATAACCTGAAGACCTATGGCCGCTGGGCGTTTGCAGAGTTTAGGAACGCATTCGCGATGGAGGAGGAGTACGGTAAGCTGGTTGCTGCGTTTGGCGCAATGACCGCGTCGAGGGGAATCACACACCGGCTAGAGGACCACAACCTCCAGCTATGGAGGCAATCCCGGTGACGCTGCAGCAGCCAGGCCTTGATCGAATCGCCCGCTTTCTCGATCAGCTGCAAATCACGTTGCATCCGCAGGAGAAGATGGCGCAAGCACGAACAACGCGTCTCAGCGCATTATTCGACGCTATCGCCGCCTTCAGGCGGGACAAAGTTCCGGCGCACCGTGTGCCTGAGCGAACACTCGACACGGCTCGCTTTTCATCGTTTCTTGCCAATCTCCGAAGCGGCCTGGCGTCGTCGCGTCATGATGGCAGCCTCCTGAATGTTTGGTCCATCGCCGGCCTCAACCGAAACGAGGTTAGGACGTCGGCAGTTCTTGCGTGGGTCCTCGATTGCAATGGCAGTCATGGATTTGGCTCGGCTGTTCTCGAGGCACTGCTAAAGCGTATGCAGGATATGACAGATTCCGATGAGCTGAAGCGGGTGATGCTGGGCGGCCACTACAGAGTGTCCGTAGAGCATTCCTCGTTCGGCGAGCGCGATAACCGTGTCGACCTTGCCATCGAGGGTGCAAACTGCGTCATCTTCATCGAGGTGAAGATCGATGCGCCGGAAGGCCGAGACCAACTTGGCCGCTACACGGCTCTGGTAAAGCGCAGGGCGATGGCCTTGCACAAACCCCTGTCTCTGGTGCTTTACCTCAATAACGCTTGCCCACCCAACCCGCCTGAAGGCTTGATTTGGATGACATGGCGCGATGTGGCACGCGCCATTCTCGCCGCCGTCTCTGGCCCAGGCGAGCGCACCGTTTCGGGCGCGGTCTTGAAACAGTTTGCCGCCCACATCAGCCGATTGCACTGAGGTCCATATGTTTTCCAATGAATTAGACAAGCTGCTCATCCTCAACATCGGCGATCTGGATGAAGGCGCACGGCGGTTCGAATTGCTGCAAATTCGTGTCGCTGACGAAATCGATAAGCTGGTACAGGATTGGGCGACACGACAGGGATGGCGGAGCGCGCACTCCTGGCGAGAAGAGGAAGATGCGGCCGTCGCGCCACACCACTGGATGTCAGGGGATAGCTGGCAGGCCTGGTTTGGTCTCGAATATCGTTCCGGCGATACCGGAGAGTGGAGCGATGGCAACGATTACTTTTGGCTGACGAAGCTGTGCGCTGAAGGCCGAGGTGGGATGGGGTTTCGGTTTTGCCAGGACCAATTCCCAAAGACAGCATGGAAGAAATTCATTCAGACCCGAGCCATTGGCTTCAATGATACTCGTTTCGTTTTTGATGATGAGCCAAGTCTGTTCCTGCCGATCAGGGTCGATAAGGAAACTCTGGCGAAAGGAGCGGAGGAGGAGAAATTCGAAGAGGCACTGCGTCCCTTGAACGACGCTTTGGACTACATCCACAGCATCATCGATCGCTTTGAATCGCTCCTCACCACGATGAGAAACCAGCAGGCATCCTGACATGGCCAAGACCCCGCGCGAGAAAGACGTCTCCACCCTTACCCACGATAAAGCTGTCCGCCTGAACAATCCGACAGCCGAGATGGCGTCGCTGTATGAGCAGCAGGAGGAGATGCTGGGAGAGGCCGCGCGCGAGATGCGGGTGCCGCGGGATCGGCCGCTCGTGGACGGCGAGGTGCGTGACAGGGATATGGACCGCGATCCGCAGATCATCTGGAACGGCGTGAAGATCAAGATCACGCCGGCGCAGATGCGGAAGCTTGCCGAAACCGGCGAGATCGAGCTCGGCGATGCGCAGCTCGTCTGGCGCGGCAAGGACCGGCAGGACTGGTCAGACCTCGTTGTCAATGCGCCGCCGCTCTATATTCAGGAAAAGGTGCACCCCAAGGCGATCATCGACGACCTGAAGCGCCGCACCACCAGCACCCGTCAGCAAAACACCGATGCGCCTGACCTGTTTGCAGATTTCAACGGCATTGCCGATCCGGAGGCACGCGCCGAATTCTATCAGCACACCAAGCATTGGCAGAACCGCATGATCCTCGGCGACAGCCTGCAGGTGATGGCGAGCCTGGCCGAGCGCGAGGAGATGCGCGGCAAGGTGCAGTGCATCTATTTCGATCCACCCTATGGCATCAAGTTCAATTCGAACTGGCAGGTCTCGACCAGCAACATGGTGGTAAGAGACGGTAAGAAGGAGGATGTCAGCCGCGAGCCGGAACAGGTGAAGGCCTTTCGCGACACTTGGAAGGACGGCATCCACTCCTACCTCACCTATCTGCGCGATCGGATGGCGGTGGCGCGGGAACTGCTCACCGAAAGCGGCTCGATCTTCGTGCAGATTAGTGACGAGAACGTGCATCGAGTCCGTGCCGTAATGGATGAGATATTTGGCCCGGAAAACTTCATTTCGCTGATTACATTCAAAAAAACCCACTACCAAGAAACAGACAAAGTCGCAAACATTGCGGACTATATAATAATCTACTCGAAGGATAAAGGTATTGCCAAATTTAGAAAGGCGTGGGTCAAAGCCGATTTGTTCGAGGTTGATTACTCGAAGTATACGAAGGCCAAGGACGAGAATGGTGATACAGTCGTTATACCAGCAGAATATCGCCTCAATCCGAATCTGATGCCTGCGACGTGGACACCGTTCCGAGACGACATCACGCTTACACAAGACGGCGAAGCCGGAGAAGGGCAAAAACCTTGGATCGTCGAATCACGCTCATTCACACCTGGAAGTGGGCGTCACTGGCGGACTCATGAGAAGGGAAGGCTGCGGCTCCAAAAGGCACAGAGAGTGAAACCGGCACAGAGCAGGCCCTTTTATGTAGAGAGCTACAACGATACCCCGTCGACAGATAATACAAACATCTGGACTGCCAACTTAGCCGGTGCACAGAACAAGGTTTACGTTGTTCAGACTAATGAGCGTGTCATACAGCGCTGCATATTGATGGTCACCGATCCCGGCGATCTTGTTCTCGACCCAACTTGCGGCTCTGGCACTACTGCATTCGTTGCCGAGCAATGGGGTCGGCGTTGGATAACCGTTGACACCTCACGTGTAGCGCTGGCGTTGGCCCGTACGCGCCTCATGAGCGCGCGCTACCCCTTTTATCTCCTCGCCGACAGTCTCGAAGGACGAGCCAAGGAGCAGGAGGTGTCTGGCAAGATTCTGGCCGACGCTGCCGTCACCGGCGACATCCGTCAGGGCTTTGTCTATGATCGAGTGCCGCGGATCAGGCTGAAAAGCATCGCCAACAATTCGCAAATCGATGACATTTGGGAGAAGTGGCAGGCGGTTCTGGAGCCGCTCCGGCAGAAACTGAACAAAGCGGCTGAAATGGAATGGGAAGAGTGGGAGATTCCGCGATATCCCGAAGATGACTGGGAGGAAAAGTGGGCCAAACAACTGGCAATCGCCAAGGATACGACGCGACCGGTCAACGAGCGCCAGGCGGCCGTCGACCGGATGAACAAGGAATGGGACTGGGACTACACCTTAGAAACGCTTCCCGAACGCCCGGCTGATCCTTGGGGTGAAGAATGGGCCGAAGCTGCGAAGTTGCTGGAAAAATGGTGGGAAGCCCGCATCGCCCGTCAGAAGGAAATCGACGCCTCGATTGCCCGCGCCGCCGATGTCGAGCTGCTCTATGACCGCCCCTATGAGGACAAGACAAAGGTGCGCGTCGCCGGCCCCTTCACCGTCGAAAGCCTGTCGCCGCACCGCGTCATCGCCGCCCGCGAGGATACGCTGGGCGCAGAGCTTGCGGCTGCCGGCGCGATCACCACCCGCGCCTCGACGCCGGCCAACATGCCGGAAGCCGATTTCGGCGAGATGGTGCTGTCGCATCTGCGCACCGCTGGCGTCCACCAACAGGAGAAGCGCGACACCATCCATTTCAGCGCCATCACCCCTTGGCCCGGCAACTACATCGCCGCCGAGGGCCGTTATGCCGATGGCGGTGCGGTGGAAAAGCGGGCGGCGATCCTGATCGGCCCGGAATTCGGCACGCTGACCCGCAGCCAGATCACCGCCGCCGCCCGCGAGGCATCGGATGCCCGCTTCGACGTGCTGATTGCCTGCGCCTTCAACTTCGACGCCCAGGCGACCGACCTCAACCGGCTCGGCCCGCTCGCCATCCTCAAAGCCCGGATGAACCCCGACCTGCACATGGCCGAGGACCTCAAGAACACAGGAAAGGGCAACCTCTTCGTCGTCTTCGGCGAACCGGACGTGGAAATCCTCGATGCGCCCGGCGGCGAGATCAAGGTCAAGGTCCACGGTGTCGACGTCTTCGACCCCTCGACCGGCGAAATCCGCTCCGACGACGTGAAAGGCATCGCGGCCTGGTTTATCGACACCGACTATGACGAAGAGAGCTTCTTCGTTCGCCACGCCTATTTCCTCGGCGCAAACGATCCGTACAAATCGCTGAAGACGGCGCTGAAGGCCGAAATTGACCCGGATGCATGGGAGACGCTGTATTCGGACACCTCACGGCCGTTTGCGCGGCCCAGCACGGGGCGGATCGCGGTGAAGGTGATCAATCACTTCGGGGATGAGGTGCTGAAGGTGTTTGGAGTGTAGAGATATGGCTAGACGAAAGACCACGGTAAACCCGGCACTCCTGAAATGCGTTTTCAGGTATAGGCCCTATCATGCGCAAGCGCATGGGCGGGTTGAAGCTGACGGAAGCTTCGTCGTGTTGGCAGGGTCCACTGCCATCAGAGACAGCTCAGCGGGGCAGAAGCGTGACCGAGAAGAACGGGACCGTCTAGTAAGACAGGGTGTTCTGGGAGTGCACCTCGACCCGACGCTGCTTGTCTTCGAACGCGACTGCGAGTTCACAAGTGCCAGCCGTGCTGCCGGCATCATAAAAGACGGCAATGCAAGCGGGCCGCAGCTTTGGATCGATATTTCTACCGGCAAGTCATTGAAGGACCTTCTAGCGTAATCTTCGGGGAGTTGGATCAACAAGAATGCCTTACTCTGCATCTACCGTCGCCGAGACGGTCATGAACATCAATCGCCGCTATTTCCTTCCGGCTATCCAAAGGCCTTACGTGTGGGACTCCGGCCAGATCGTTCGCCTATTCGACTCTCTGATGAAGGGTTTCCCTATCAGTTCGTTTCTCTTCTGGGACGTTGATGCCGAGAATAAGCATAACTGGCAGACCTACCGCTTTGCCGAGAACTTCCGACAGGGCGAGATTCATAACGACCACGCGAACCTGCACGGTCTGGATGCCACATTGGTGCTGGATGGCCAACAACGCCTCACTTCGCTCCTGATCGGCCTTCGCGGCTCGCTCACGGAAAAGGTCAAGCATAGACGAAGCTCAAGCGCTGATGCGTGGCGCACTAAGAAACTTTACCTCGACCTCCTGGTAGAACCGGGGGATGTCTTCGATGAGGACGATGAAGAACATGACGAGGAGATTTTCGCCTTTGAGTTTCGTGAGACTGCTCCGGCTCAGTTGCCCGGCCAGTTGTGGATAAGGGTTGGCGAGATACTTGAGTATCGCGATGAGGCAGCTTTCGCCACGTACAAGGAACGAACGCTGAAACTGCTTCGGCTTGACGCGCCCAAAGCTGAGCGTGACATCGCCACCCGCAATCTGGATCGTCTGCACCGGATGGTTTGGTAGGATGAGTCTGTTTGCTTCTACACTGAGAAACTGCAGGACTACGATCGGGTACTGCGAATATTCGTAAGGGCTAACGATGCAGGCACGAAATTAAGCAAGTCTGACCTGATGATGTCGATGATCTCATCCCGTTGGACGCAATTCTCCGCACGCGAGGAGATCGTCAACCTTGTCCAGGAAATTAACATTGAAGGCCTTCGGCGAAACGCTGTTACTCGTGACTACGTGATCAAGGCTGCTCTACTGCTGTCCGGCCTCAATCATCAGTACCAGGTCAGAAACCTGACACTCGCAAATATCGATGCAATGCAAGCTGCATGGACGAAGGTGAAGAAAACACTACGGTCTACATTCGCTCTCTTGAACACCTTTGGCCTTGATGAAACGAACCTAACGTCGCTCAATGCGACACTACCAGTAGCGCAGTACCTTCATCTAACAGGGCACGATCTCCTTGCCCAGGATACCCCCTTCAATGTCATGAATGCGGAGAGGATCAGGCGATGGATTATCGCCGCATTGCTCAATACTGTGTTTGGCGGGGCCTCGGACTCAACGATCACAGTGGCTCGTCGGGTGATTGAGAAGACCAAACCCGGGGACGACTTCCCCTTTCTTGAACTTAACGCAGAATTGTCCAGGCACCTTCGGCGCTCTGCCGCCTTTGAGGACAGCACAATAGAAAACGTGCTGCAGCTTCGGTACGGGCAGAAGCTGACTTTCCTCGCGCTCACGCTCCTATACGAGGAACATCGCTGGGGTCAAATTCCACACCATGTTGACCACATCTTCCCACATAGTGCCCTCTCCCGCGCGTCATTGATGTCGCTGAACGTTTCGCAGACGAAGATCGATGAATTGCAGAGGCTTGAGAACTGCTTCGCCAATCTAGAGCTTCTCTCCGCGCCTGAGAATCTGGAAAAGAATGCCCAGCCATTCAGCGCCTGGATACGAACGAGAGACAGCGGTTTTCTCGCAAGGCATAGCATTCCTGAGGCGGAAAACCTGAGGACAATTCTGATGCTGCCTAATTTTGTTGCAGCGCGTGAAAAGCTAATACGAGAACGCCTTCGGAAACTGCAGTTCGACCCCGCGCTCCTACAGGATGCCTGATTGTGCCTACCATCCTCGCCGACAGCTTCACTGCATCGCTCGCCAAGCTAACGAACGATGAGCAGAAACAGGCGAAGCTGACGGCGTTCGACCTGCAGACCGACCCTAATAGGCCGGGGCTGCAAATGCACAGGATCGACGCTTCAAAGGACCCGAATTTCTGGTCGGTTCGGGTGAATCGGGACATCCGGATCATCATCCACAAGTCCGGCGACAGCGTGATGCTTGCCTATGTAGACCATCACGACGATGCGTACAAATGGGCCGAGCGGCGCAGGATTGAGACGCATCCTCGCACGGGGGCACTTCAGATCGTCGAGGTGCGTGAGCGGGTGGAGGAGATCGCTCTCCGCCCGGAGCTACCTCCTCAGACCGAGCTTCCGTTCCAGGTGACGCCTCCTCCCGCCGCTAACGACCTGCCCCTATTCGCCAGCTTGTCAGCCGAGGACGTGCTTTCCATTGGTGTGCCGCCGGACTGGGTGGCCGACGTAAGAGACGCGAGCGAAGAGACTTTCTTCGCATTGGCCGGTCACCTGCCCCAGGAGGCGGCTGAGGCGCTTCTCGATTACGCAGCGACCGGAACCCTGAAGGAGCCCGCCCCGGCTGATACCGCTCCCCTGGAGCACCCGGACGCCCAGCGTCGTTTCCGAATCCTGGAGGGACACGAAGAGTTGGCGGCCGCGCTGGATCAGCCATTCGAAAAATGGGCGGTGTTCCTGCACCCCTCCCAGCGCGCACTGGTGGAGCGGGATTTCTCAGGACCGGTTCGCGTGATCGGCTCTGCTGGCACAGGCAAGACCGTCGTGGCGCTACACCGCGTAGCCCGTATCCTTCGGCAGGACCCTATTGCGCGCGTTCTGCTCACGACATTCTCCGAGCCATTGGCAGCGGCACTAAATCACAAGCTGCGAGTACTTCTTGCCGATGAACCCGCACTGAAGGAGCGGGTCGTCACCTCGTCTTTTCAGCGATCGGCGGCAGAGCTTTTTAGTCTGATCACCGGTAGAAGGCCGTACATCATTAGCCCTGATCAGGTTAGGACGCTTCTCCGAGAAGCTGCCGAGGTCTCTGGTCTGGCGCGCTACACGCCTCAGTTCCTGCTCTCCGAGTGGCAGCATGTGGTTGATGCGTGGCAGATCGGAACCGAGGAAGCGTATGCGGCCGTTCCTCGGATGGGCCGCAAGAACCGACTGGGCGCGAAACAGCGAGAGGAGCTTTGGGCTGTCTTCAGTGCTGTTCGGGAGCAGATCAGGGCCAAGGCTATGATGACTGAATCCGATCTCTTCACGGCGGTCGCTGACCACTTCCAGAGCCGCGGCGACAAGCCCTACACCCATATCGTAGTTGATGAGGCGCAGGACCTTGGCGTTGCAGAATTGAGGTTCCTTCAGGCGATCGTTCCGCCTCAACCGGACGCACTATTCTTCGCGGGTGACATCGGCCAGCGTATCTTTCAGCAGCCATTCTCGTGGAAGGGCCTCGGGGTGGACATCCGGGGACGGTCGTTCACCCTCAAGGTCAACTATCGAACCTCGCACCAGATTCGGAGGATGGCCGACCGGCTGCTCCCCGCCAACGTCCGGGATGTTGACGGAGAAGAGGACCAGCGAAAGGGCACGGTATCCGTCTTTGATGGCGTCGACCCGACACTCGTTCTCGCGCCGACACAGCAGGACGAAACGGTGGCCGCAGCCGCCTTCCTTGAACGCCTTCTGAGTGATGGAATCGGGCTCAACGAGATCGGCATGTTCTGTCGATCCAATCAGGAGTTGCCTCGTGTGGCTCAGGCGGCTGAACTGGCCGGTATAGAGACGACTTCTTCGCTGGCTGGTCGAAACGCCAAGGAGGCGGTTCTAATCGGAACGATGCATTTAGCCAAGGGCTTGGAGTTCCGTGCCGTCCTGATCCTCGCCTGTGACGAAGGCGTCTTGCCGTTGTCGTCACGCATCGAGGATGTGGCAGATGAATTTGAATTGGACGAAGTGGTAGCGACCGAACGCCAGCTTCTGTACGTGGCAGCAACACGCGCTCGGGACCACCTATTCATTTCCGCCGTTGCACCTGGCTCGGAGTTCCTTGAGGACTTCCTCCAGAACTAGCTACTGAATTTCGATTCCTGCGCAAACGGCGTGATAGGGAGTAATGGGGGGAAAACATACTCAAAGTCAGGAACGTCGTTTGCGCAGGCACGTTTGGGACAGCGGAACCAGGTCATCTCCGGGGATTTGGCCAAATTGACGCGTACGTTAGGGTCATGAGCTCCGATCTGGCTCAAGATGACGCTTCGGCCGGAAGGGGAAGAGCCCACTCGCATACTTCGCGACCAATTCCTCGAAGACCTCCTCGCTCTCGCGGACACTGAAGCGCTGGCGCTCCAGGCCTTCGACCACCTCATCCCGCAACCGTTTCATGACCGCCCGCACATCCCGCCGTCTGGTCTGGATGCCATGGATCGTCAGCCACAGCAGCATGCGCGCAACGTCATCCCTGGAAGGTCTGCGCTTCTCTCTCGCCTCATCACGGACCCGCTGTTGGCGGGCCGCCTGTTCCACATTTCGTTGCTTTCGAGATTTCCGGCTCATCTGCTCGCTCCTTTTTGGAGCTTCAAGCTGGCCGACGGTGATGCAAGGGACAAAGAAGCCAAACGACGTTTCTTCAGGAATCGCCGATCCGGCATTTGGAAACGAAGATCGGCAACCTGGAATCGAACCTTCCTGGTCCGGAATCGCGTTAGCATAAATCGAGATGACCTATCCTGATTTGCGGGCGACGTGCCCTGAGTTGCCGTCAATCAATTCGCCTCGAGACCCGGAGGAGTCGATCAGCAACACGTCATCGAGGGTAGATTGTCCCTCGACCTCCCGGAGAGCTTCAGGACGGCCGCTGCGGTATCGGGACGGTAGCAGGAATCGCCTTTCCTTAATCAGGAATGGAGCTTCCGGCATTCGGAATCTTTCGGGCGCCGGTGGGAATCTGGCTTCTCTTGTTCGGCAACGCTGATCGGGGATCGGGCTCGATATCCCCTGATGCCGCTGCTAGTTGCGGCAAGCAATCGCCCAACCGCCACTGTCACCTGCTACCCTGCACAGCCAGCGCCCTCACCTGTTCGCCATCGAGAAGACGATGCTCGTTCAGCTCCTGGGCGATAGCCAGGAGGGTTTCCTGGTTGTCCCGGAGCAGGGTCATCGCAGTCTCCATCGCTGCCTCCAGGCGCGCATTCACCCTCTCCGTGAGCTGCGGGTTGTAAACGAGCGCATCCGAGCCTCCAGGCGGCCGGTAAAGAAGTGGCCGGTCCTGCGACAGACCCAGTGTCGTCTCTGCGTCGACCGCCAGAGCCGTCGCTCGGGCCAGATCGCTTTCCGGATTGCCGCCGGAGCCGACGAGGACGGCGTCGAAGTGGATGGTTTCAGCCGCACGCCCGGCGAGGATGCAGGCCATCAACCGCATCAGGCCATTCTCCATCTGCAGGGCCTCCTGGTTCACCCGGGCCAGAACCTTGCCGCCCTGTGGCGTTCCGATCATCACCGTCTCCACCTCGCCGACATCAAGCAGGATGTAGGCAACGGCATGGCCGGCTTCATGAACCGCCATGCGCCAATGCAACTCGTCAGAGACCTCACCGGCACGATCCCGAAGAGCCTCCTCGAGATCAATCCACGCAATCGGACGCCCGGCCCGGCTTGCACGTCTTCTCACCTCCCGCACCAGTCTCTCGATATCAGCGCCAGTGCGGCCAGTTGCGAGCAGCGCCAGCGGACGCAGGGATCGCAGCCACTCGGTTTCTGTTCTGGTCTCAGTCATGAGCGGGACCTCTCTGTTGTTCTGATCGTGTCCCCCGGCGTGGTGTAGCTTTGGCGGTCGCCGTGCTTCCGGACAGAGCCGGGAATGGATCAGCTTGCGGCTGGCAGGCTGATGAGCGGATCATCGCTCATCGTGGCGATTGTCTCAAGTGTCATGTAGCGGGACCGCTGGACGGCCCATTCGTCGTTCTGTTCGAGCAGCAGCGCACCGACTAGGCGCACGATGGCGTCGTCGTTTGGGAAGATGCCGACGACCTCTGTGCGTCGCTTGATCTCACCGTTCAATCGCTCAATCGGGTTTGTCGAGTGGAGTTTGGCCCAATGCTGCTTGGGAAAGGTCATGTAGGCGAGCACGTCTTGCTCGGCACTGTCCATGAGACTGGCGAGTTTGGGCACCTTCGGCCTGATCTGGTCGGCGACGTTGCGCCATTGGGTACTTGCAGCCTCTGACGTGTCTTGGGCAAAGGCCGTGGCGATGAAGGCAGAGACAACACGGCGTCCGCTCTTCCCGGCATGGGCCAAAGCATTGCGCATGAAGTGGACACGGCATCGCTGCCAGGTGGCGGAGAGCACCTTCGATACTGCGGCTTTGATGCCCTCATGGGCATCGGAGACGACGAGCTTGACGCCACACAGACCCCGCCTTGTCAGCTTACGCAGGAACTCTGTCCAGATCGCCTCGGCCTCGGATGTGCCGATCTCCATACCGAGCACCTCGCGTCGACCGTCGGTGTTGACGCCGACGGCGATGATGACGGCGACGGAGACGATGCGCCCGCCGCGCCGGACCTTGAGGTAGGTCGCATCGATCCAAAGGTAGGGCCATTCCCCTTCGATGGGCCTGTCGAGGAAGGCCTTCACCTTCTCGTCGATCTCCTCGCAGAGCCGGGATACCTGGCTCTTGGAGATGCCCGACATGCCCATGGCCTTAACGAGGTCATCGACGGATCGGGTCGAGACGCCTTGGATATAGGCCTCTTGGATAACTGCCGTCAGGGCCTTCTCTGCCATGCGGCGTGGTTCGAGAAAGCTCGGGAAATAGCTGCCTGTGCGAAGCTTCGGAATGCGCAGCTCAACGGTGCCCGCCCGTGTCTCCCAGTCCCGGTCGCGATAGCCGTTGCGCTGGGCCAGTCGGAAGCTATTCTTCTCGCCATAGCCCGCGCCAGTCTTCGTGCTGACCTCCAGCGCCATCAGCTTTTCGGCAGCGAAGCCGATCATCTCGCGCAGCAAATCGGCGTCGGCGCTCTTCTCAACGAGTGAGCGCAGGTTCATCATGTCGTCGGTCATCGGTGGTGTCCCTCAGGTTGGTCATAAGCAACCCGACCCTACCGGAAAACACTGGTGACCACCGCTACGCCGCCCGCTCCCTACAGCACCTTGGAGGGTGCACTCGCGAGCGGCTTCGCTATCACCCAGCTACACCACTCGGCGGGACACGATCGTTGTTCTGCAATGGAACCAGTCACAGGTGTGGTTGGAATGGGGTTCGGTAGAGTATCGGCGAGCTTTTCAGCGTTCCTCGGAGAGGGGGCGGCGGGTGCGGATTTCAGAATGGCGGCAAGATCATCTCCAAGATGATGGACAAGAATGCCGACCATCGCATCCGTGTCCGGCGGAGGGATGACGACGTGCTTTTCCAGCCGCCCCGACCGCAGCAGTGCCGGGTCGATGTTTCCTGGAAGATTGGTGGCTCCCACGACGATGACACCTTCCGTCTTCGCTGCACCGTCGAGCAGTTCGAGAAGCCGGTTGATCAGCGAGGTCCAGTAGTCATCATAGTGC
This sequence comes from Pseudorhizobium flavum, assembly GCF_902502825.2. The sequence goes on along the minus strand of NZ_LR723670.1, from coordinate 1,155,836 downwards.
TTGCCGGTGTTTCTGCCGCGGCTACCGATATTGTCCAGCTCATCGATGAACAGGATGCAGGGTGCCTTTCCCGACGCCGCCGCGAATGTCGCGGTGATGCACTTCAGCACATCGCCGAGATAGCCCGGCTCAAGCCATGTCGCGACGGAGGTAGCGACCAGCGGCACCTGGAGCGTGTTGCAGAGTGCCCGCGCGAAGGTCGTCTTGCCTGTCCCAGGCGGACCCGAGAGAAGAAGCTTCGTGCTCATCTCCGGCCAGTTGAGCTGCCCCTCCCGCCAGAGGTCCAGGTCTTCCTTCAGGTCGAGCGCCCACTGCCGCGCTTCGCCGTAGCCGGCGAGCTTCTCGACACGGAGCGGCCGCCGGAGTGGCCGGGGCTTGAGGCGCTTTCCTGTCCCCTGCCCTTCCGCTTCCGTGACCTCCAGCGGTTCCGGCTCGATCACCTCCCCCGCTAGGGCACCTGCCTTCCCTTTACCCGCCGCGCCTGATCTGCCTGTCGAGGACAGTCCTTCGGTCCAGCTTTCCTCGCCGTCCTCTTCTTTGACGCTGCCGCGGTTTCTCTCGGCAAGCTCGCCAAGCAGGCGGATGACCTCCGCAACATGCCGCCCCGGCCGAACTGCCAGCGCCAGATCATCCAGCCCAAGCCCCGTTGGGTCGAGCTTCATGCCTTCCATGACCTTCAGGGACCGCTTCGGCGCAATGGCAAGGCAGACCAGCAGGAGTTCGGCGATCAGCTCCCGGTCGATCGGTTGACCGGCCAGAGCCAGATCAGGTGTCCGCGCCACCAGCGGAAGTGCCGTGCCCGGTGCCTCGTCGGCAATCACCAGTGGCCGGTCTGCCGCAAGCAGAACATCGGCGATGTAACGCCGGAGAGACAGCTCGTTCGCCTTGCGCGCCTCCTGCCCCGACAGCGTGGCGATCTTCCTGTGCGGGCGTGATCGCCACTTCTCGTTATAGCGGCCGGAAATCCCCGGACCCTTCATCACGTCGGACAGGACGCACCGCGACGGGATGATCAGGCCCTCTTCCAGCTGCATGCCGAAGCGCCGCTCGAACTGACTGACTGGAACGCTGATCGAAAGGAAGGGTGACGAGCGGCACAAAACCTTCACAAGCGCCTGCACATCATCGACGCTGTTCCCGACAGCTCTGGCAACCAGCAGTGCCACGGCCACCTGAACCGCGTTTGGCCTCGGCAGATGTTCACGCAGCAGCGTCAGCAGCCGGATCGTTGCCAGCCGGCGTTCTCGATCGGCCAGTCCAGCTTCGTCCGAGGCTCCTGCGGTAGAGGGCTCGCCATCACAGATGTCCTGCAGCTCGCGGATGACAGGATGTTCGGCCTGAGAGCTGAAGTCATACATCTCCGTCTCGTCCGAAGGCGCGATCGGTCTTGCCCGCTGGAGTGCCCTGGCGACCGCTGCTCGATCCTTGGCCGGATCGCCGGTGAGGAGAGCCATGGCAGCGCGGGTGATGCTCCAGGCGGTCCCGCTGTCCTCGCTGCCATCGACGAACCGTGACGTCAGCAGCTCCACGACTGCCGCACTCTCATAGAGGTCCAGCACGGCCCGACGGCGGATGCGCCTGAGGAGATAGCGGCTGATGCGATCAGTGACGGTTTCCATTACATCCCCTCCCCGTCGCTGGGGGCCCAACCGACATTATGGAGACGGCCGTTCCCCTCCAGCCAGTCACGAACCACACGTGCGGTCGGATCACCCTGGTCGCAGAGTTCGATCAGCCACTTGCGCATCTGCGGCGGCAGCGAGGTCAGCGAACGCCCCTTGCGCCGGGCAAAGCGGATGGCAGTTCCGATGACCGTCTCGGCGAACTCCTGCTGTGCCTCGGAGGAGGCTCCGACCGGTGGTGTTGCCATGGCCAGGGCGATAGCTTGCGCAGCCGGCTCAGGTCCGTTGGAAGGAATGGCTTCCTTCCGACGGACGGAGCGCGGTTCAGCGCCGGTGGCTCCACGACGGGGGAATGCGATGATGTTCGATGTCTTCACGGCAGACGTCTCCCTTGCGACCGGCCCAAGGGGGCGGCGCGATCATGTCTCAGTCATTGTGGGTTCGGGTATGGACGAGCTTGCGGGCTACCCGGTCCTGGCGATCGGGATGCGGGCAAAGCCGAAGCGGACGACCCCTTCGGGCGCTGGACCGGCATCGGCGTCGGGCGGACCTGCGGCAGGCGTATCATTTGCCTGGGTCGGCGAGGCAGCGGCTGCGGACACTCCCCTGCCCTCAATGCCACCACTCACGCTCTGGAGCGCCTGCTTCCAGTTCTGCTCGATCCGGTGTCGGAAAGCCTGCTGGAGAGACTTCATCATCTCGCCTGCCCCCTTAACTTCCAGCAGGTGATCGAGATGCGAAAGCGGCCAGACGCCACCCTCAATATCCGTCCGCTGGTTCTCGGCATTGAGGATGACGACGCGGACGTCCTCAGCCACCAGCCGGCGGTGCTCCTTGTAGAGAAGGTCTGGCACGATCAGCGACGCCGCCAGCATGCGGGTCTTCAGATCAGTGATGCGCGAGGTCTCGTAGGAATTGAGGCTCCGCTTGACGTCCACGACATGCGCCACACGCGTGCGGCTGTTCAGGACGATGAGGTCGGGCGTGTAGCTCTTCCGTCCGCTGCAGTCGGCGTCGAGCGTCAGCGACCGGTATTGTGCGGGGCGGTTCATCTCCACCAGCTCGACGGCGGCCTTGCTCACCGGCAATCGGATATTCTGCGTCAGCACGACAAGATCGGGGTTGAACCCGGCGAGCATGGCGATGCCGCGCTCGAGTAGCCGTCCTTCATGCGATGGAACGGATCGGACGATCGTCCCGATGGTGTCTAGGCTGGTGTTCAGGCCGAGTGCGATCGCATCGACCGAGAAAGCGGCATGTGCAAGTTCCTCAACGAGGGCATCGAAGCGAGGCGTCACCTCATCAGTGTCGATGCGGTGAGTATAGGTGGGCGTGTCTGCCTGTGGCAGATTGGTGATGGTTATCTCTGTCTCCTGAATATAGTCGAAACCAACAGCCGCTCAGGACGAGCGCAATCATCGACGCGGAAATAATTTCCGCATCCGGCACACGGGGACGGCGCTGTCGGAAGGTCGGGTTCTGGGCGCTACCGGCGGATCGGACGATCCGAGTGGTAACGGATGCCGCAGCTCGCATAGGAGCAATCGGCTGTCCGCGATGGGCGAGACGCCTGCGCAGGAACACCGGTTTCAACAGGAGATGCAGGAGACATGGCTTCCCCGATCAGCGGGGAGAGGTTAATGGTCGACATAGCCCAAGGCCTTTCTGAAGAAGGTTGCGGGTCAGGCCCTCGTCAGACGTTGCCGCGTCGGCGGGGGCTGCTAAGTGTCTGCTGCGACTTCAGTTTCAGCTGACGAATGATACCTAGTCCGGAACAGCGCCTGCAGCAAGTCGACAGAACACATCCGGAACGGAAGAGCCCGCGTATGGTTAACGGGGCACGCGGTGGCAGGAGACCAGAGAGCCCCGCCGTGGCGGGGCTCTGGTGGATCATCGTTGAGCCTAAGCTGCGCGCCGCTTGGCCGGCTTGCGATCGAGGAAGACGGCCTTCCTGAGCCGCTCCCGCTTTTCCGGCCGGGCCACCTTGAGTGCTCGGTCCACCATTGCCGCGACCGACTCTGGCATATCCCGGTAGGGGACCAGCTCCTCTTCCGGCTGACTGACGTCTTCAGCTGTTGCCTGCTCTGATTCCTCCCCGTCGTCCTCTTTCTCCAGGCTCTCGCCGTGGACGACGAAGCGCAGTAGCGGGATGACCTCGTCCTGGAGCCAGCCCGGGAATTCTTCGCGACCCGGCCAATCCTCGACACCGCCCATCCGGTGCAGCAGTGTCTGCACCCGGGCCCAGGGTGTCTCTTGTGGCAACTTCGCCGGGAGCCAGTTCACACTTTCTACCGTGGCCGGCCGGAGGGGCGCGGCGATCGAGTTGAACAGGTCGTGCGCGTGGCGGCAGTCGTACATGACCGCCTCCTGCAGAGCGCCCTTCTTAACCGCCCTGCCCACTGCGAGCGGCTCCAGTGCCTTCTCGACGCGAGCAAGCACCCGGGTCGTCAGTTCGTTGAAGCGCGCGATGTCAGTCTTCAACTTGACGTCGGCAGCCTGACGCAGGCCGGCGAGCCCGCCGACGGTCGGCCCGCCCTCCGCCTTCTTGGGCGGTACGCACCCGATCATTTGCCGGACCTTGGCAACGGTCGGCTTCTCACCGTTCTCGAATGCAGCCAGCACGTTCTCAATATCCTTGTCCTTCGCGCCGGCCATCGCGAACAGCACGGTCGGCGGAATGGCGGCCGCTTCGATGCGCTCATGATAGAAGTCCAGTTGCCGAAAGACTGCGATGTAGTTCCGCGCAGACCGGAGCGTGAAGCCGCATGTACTCTTCACCCAGGCAGCGAAGGCCTTATCGGGCAAAATGTCCTTCGCGCGGCTGAGTAGTTGACCGAGCTGTCTCGTCTGTGCCGCCGATCGCCGACCGATCGCGCCGAGCTCAACCCTGATCGTTGCCAGCTCCTCTGCCGCTTCTGGCGTCAGGTTCCCCTCCCGCTCCTCGGCCCCGGCCTTGGCCCGTGCGATCGCTTCCCTCTTCTTATGCGTGTATCTCGTCATGTCCCTGTCTCCGTTGATCACCGGTCGTTATCAGCGACCGTGAGACAATGATGACACGGATTTCAGAAAGGCGTTACAACCGACTTCCGGCAACACATTGAAATTAAACACATATATGTCATCTCGCTGATCTCTGACCAGAAAAAGATAAACAAAATCAGTCATCAGAAAAAATTTCGGTCCAGCCGCATTTTATAATTTTATAATGTATCTTCAGGTTGTAGCGTCGCTGACGAGAGTGGCCCTACAGCGGCCACCGGACCACTCTTCTGGTGCGCCGGGTCGTGATGGCGATCTGACGGTCGGGAAGCCTCTTTTTTGAAGCGAAAGACACTGCAGGCTACCCGACTGACGCGCATTTCCCAAAACGGGCCAACCTCACTTCTCGGCTTCGGCCTTGGGCTTGGCGTTAGGCTTGCGGCCGCGCGTGCGCTCCGCGGCATAAAGCTTGTTGAAGTCCAGACCGTGAAACATCGACAGATCGATCTCGGGGTTCAGGGGCAGGTTGGCGAGCATCCGTGCCTGTTTTTCGGTCAGCGTCTTGAAGCCATACTTGTCATGCTCGTCATCGCCAATCTCGTGGCCGACCTGGAGCTGTCTGTCGCGTTTTTCAACCTTCTGATCGCGGCTTTCGGAGATGTAGGCACCTCTGAGGGAGTGGAAGACCTCTCCTTTGCCCTGTTTGACGCCCGCGCGTTTCATGAGGCGGCCCATATAGGATGACGCACTCCTGCTGGGATCGGCAAGCCGGATCAGCTCGGGGAACAGGAACTCATCTCCTTTAGACTGAGCCCATTCGACGAATCCGATTTCGACAAGGAATCGATGCAGGACGAAGAAGGATGTACTCGCCGGGGTCTTCACCGGCACACGTTTCCATCGCCCATCTATCAGCACGATTCCGGAGGTTTGTGCGATCCAAACGCCTTGGAACTTCTCCCGGAAGTCACTGCCGCACAGGTGGATCAGAAGGCCAAGCCGTCTCCCGGTCAGGAGGGAGAGTAGCGGTAGCATGACTTCATCCAGGAACTCGGAGGCGGCTCCGACCGCGAGAAGCCGCTCGGTCTTTTTGTAGCTCAAGGGCTCAGTCGCAACGGATGTCCGCGCCGTCTCGGGGTATTTGAGTGTTGCACCCGCGAATGGCGACTTGTAGTCATACGCGGTCATACCGGAATGGACCGCCGCTTTTACCACCGCGATATATCCTTCCCGAAGTGTCTTTTCCGCCAGCCGCTCCGCATCTGTCTGCGACGTAAACTCGATGATCTGCCGTGCGGTCAGGCTGGCCGGTTGATCCTTCTTGTGTTTTGGCCAGTCGCCCATCAGATAGATAAACGCCTGCAGATCGGTGCCGGTATAGGTGTCGACGGGGTGATCGCCGATCAACTCGGCGAACAGGTTCAACCGGATTTCAGCGGTGTCGATGTCTCGGTTGCCGTCTGACTTGGACGCTCTTCGATTGGCCAGGTATTCACTGGCGACCACGCTGAAGAGCGGCTTGTTCGATGGCGGCCGATCAACATATCGCCGATCGAGTTTGGACGCTGGGGTCCCGGTAGAGGTGATAAGCCGAGTGGCGGAGATGGGCCTGCCGGCCGGGACAGCGACGGCAGGCGTGGCAGGAGGGACTGCAGCAGGTGCTTGCCCGGCCCCAGATTCCTGAACCCCAGCCGCAGTCGCAGCGACCTCGATCGCCGCCCCTGCCTCAGTGGCAAGGTCATCGGCGTCTGAGCCATCGGTTTTTGTTTCAGGCTCAGGTGCATCCGGCACGCGAGCGGATGAATAAAGCTGAGCCGGGAGGCTCACCGGACCCGTCGCAACATCGAACTTGGCCAAGTGGCTGGCGACAAGGGTCTCCGCATTATCGGCAATGAGATCGTTGTAAGGCTCGCCCGCCTGTTTGGCTGAAACCTCCTTGGCGATCTTGACCATCCCACGCATCAGCTCATGTCCTCTCGCCTCTTCAGCGGTCGGCTCCCGAGGCGGAGAGCGGAGGTCGTAAAGCCCGGCCTTCAGGAACATGCTGATCAGCTCCGACGGCCAATCGTCTCCGGCGGAACTGTCATTACCAAGCCCAAGCAGATTGAGCAGGTCCTCTGCACCATTGTCTGTCATGCGCTTCTCGATCTCCCTGAAGCATTGGCGTGCCAGTGCTGCGAGCGCATCTGCCGTCTCCCTCGCATCCTTGTGCGCCAGCGGGCCGAGGCTGATGCGGACGAGCGTCGACTTGCTCCTCGAACTGAGCCGTTTCGGTATCCTGATCTGGAAGAGGTAGATGTTCCCGCTTCTGACCAGGTAGAGGCCCGAGGATCGCTGTTTGCGGTTGCGATTCCCTTTCGAAACGGAAATTATTTCCCGGTCGGCCGGTGATACATGAAGCGATACAATCCGCGATACATTGTCGTTCTTTGCCATGACGAAACGCCCTGTTCTAGGGCCGTCTGCCGCGAAACTTGAAGGAAAGACAATGACTTATCGGTAATTGGGGAAGAGGGGCGCATCCAATGGCGGAGAGGATGGGATTCGAACCCACGATACGCTTTTGACGTATACTCCCTTAGCAGGGGAGCGCCTTCGACCACTCGGCCACCTCTCCGGTGCGGCCTGATTATTTCGGATGCCGGGCGATTGCAAGGTCTTTTCGAGCCCGCCGGCGAATTGCCGGCGGAAGTGGCTTGCGTGCGGCCGGAGGCTGGGCTCAATAGCCCGAGGAGCCGCCTCCCCCCGGGGTGCCGCGGCCGTAGCGGGCGGCGAGGCTGCGCAATGCGCCGGCAAATTCCGCTACGTCCGATCCGACGGCGACGAAGCGGGCACCGAGGTCGATATAGCGCAGGTTCAGCGCCTCGTTGAAAGTGAGGATGCCGGCCGCCTTGCCGGCGGCGGTAATCGTGCCGATCGCCTTCTCGATCACCTCCTGGACCTCCGGCGCCTCGATGCGGCCGATATAGCCCATGTCCGCGGAGAGGTCGGCAGGGCCGATGAAGATGCCGTCAATGCCGTCGACGGCTGCGATGTTCTCGAGATCGGCGATTGCCGCGCGGGTCTCGGCCTGCACCAGCAGGCAGATCTCATCAGCGGCGGTATCGGCATAGTCGGGAATGGTGTTGAACGCCGACGCCCGGGCTACCGCCGCGCCCACGCCGCGAATGCCATGCGGGGGATAGCGGACGGCACGCACCAGGGCGCGGGCCTGTTCGGCCGAATCGACCATCGGCACCAGCAGGGTCCGGGCGCCGATATCGAGAAGCTGCTTGATCATCCATGTTTCGCCCATAGGCGGCCGGACCACCGCCTCGGCAGGAGAGGCGGACAGGGCCTGCAGCTGCGTCATGATGCTGCGCAGGTCGTTCGGTCCATGCTCGCCGTCGATCACCAGCCAGTCGTAGCCTGCCGTGCCCGCAAGCTCGGCTAACAGCGGCTCGCCGGTATTGAGCCAAAGGCCGATCTGCGGCCTGCCGCCCTGTCGAAGGGCTGCCTTGAACTGGTTCTTCGGTGCTGGCATTCGAATTGTCCTAGGAGAGAAGTTGCTTCAGGTCTGCGGCCGCGTCGGCGAGAATGGCGCGATCCGGCTCGATGCCCATGTCGAGGAGCTTCTTTCCGGTGACATAGGCTTTCGCGTTGTTGATGGCATCGACCGCGACGAAGCTCCCCTCCCGGAAATACCAGATGGAGACGCTGCCATCGCGCATGCCGGGCCGGACGAGCGTTTCGTCATAGCCGAGATTGAAGCCGGCGATCTGCAGCTTCACGTCATACTGGTCGGACCAGAACCACGGCTTCGGCCGATAGGGTTCGGCTCTGCCGGCGAGCACCGCGGCGATGGCCTCTGCCTGATCGACCGCGTTCTGGACCGATTCGAGGCGGATGCGCTCGCCCTTCCACGGCAGTTGCGTGCAATCGCCCGCCGCATAGATGGCGGGATCGGAGGTGCGCCCGAAGGCATCGACGATGATGCCGTTGCCGACCTCCAGCCCGCATTGTTGCGCAAGGCCGTCATTCGGCGCGACGCCAATGCCGATGATGGCGAAATCGACGTCGATGACGCTGCCGTCGGAAAGTTCCGCGCCGCAGATCCGGCCGTCGCGGCCGATCAGCCGCTTCAGGCCGGTGCGCTCGCGGATCGTCACCCCATGCTGCAGGTGGATGGTACGGATGACATCGGCAGTCTCAGGCGCGGCAACGCGGCAGAGAATCCGGTCGGCCATTTCGATCAGCACCACCTCGACGCCGCGGGCGCGTGCCACTGCGGCCGCCTCTAGCCCGATATAGCCGCCGCCGATCACCAGCAGGCGCCGGCCCGGACGCATTTCATGAGCCAGTTCGTCGGCGTCGCGCTTGTCGCGCATCAGGCGGACGCCTTCCAGGTCGCCGCCGAGTGCCGCCGGCAGGGTCCGGGGCGCAGCACCGGTCGCAAGCACCAGCGTCTCATAGTCGAGCCAGGAGCCGTCCTGCATCCGGACCCGCCGGCCGCTCCGATCAATCTGCTCGACATAGGTGGAAAGCCGGAGATCGACGGCGTTTTCCGCATACCAGTTCTCGGGCCGGAAGGTCAGGCGATCAAACTCCATCTCGCCGAGCAGGTATTTCTTTGAAAGTGGCGGCCGCTGGTAGGGCAGCACATCCTCGGCTCCGATGAGGGTGATCGGACGCTCGTCCTTCAGGCTGCGCAGCTTTGCCGCCAGCGCGAAACCCGCCTGCCCCGCCCCGATGATCACCAGCCTGCCCGTCAAAGATCTGCCCTTCCTCTGCCGCACCGATCCTTCTGCCGGCAGGGGTAGCCGCGCGCCGTCCGCACGTCAACCGAATGTCCCGCTCGTCGGCCCGAGGCTTCAGCGAGCGGGTGCATCCTTTTCACCCGCATATCTGCAATTGCCGGAGGATCGTTCAGGATGTGTTAGTTGAAAAAGGCTAAGATCGTGCCGTGAGGAGACAGAAGGAGGGTGTCATGCCCTTGAACATGGACCGCGACCCGAGACAGAACATTCCCCGCGACCAGGTCTTCGAGAAGTTCACGATCGATCGTCCGGGCAAGATCATCTTTGTCGGCCACCATCTCAGCACCAAGACGCACCTGCGCTGCCTGATCCGTACCATCTCGCTCTATGGAGCCGATCTGGAGGTCAGTCCGCATGTGCCGGTGCCGAGCAATTTCTTCCTTGAAATCCTCGGCATCCACGACGAGATCGGCTGCACGGTCATCCGCCGGGAAGAGGAGAAGGTGACGGTTGGCTTCAACATGCTGATCGACCCGGAATTCCTGCATCACGTCATCCGGCTCGGCTTCGAGACCAACTGAATACCTTCCGGCCAGCGTTCTCCATAGGGATCGGTCGATCTGCCGAGCTGTGCTGGCGCAGCAGAAGCGCGATCAGCGGAATCGCCCAGCGGAAGGGCTGCCACTCGCCCGCATCGAGGGGATCGTCGAGGCGCGACGCCCGCTTGCGCCTCGCATGGTCACAAAGGGTTACCCAGGTCACGGTCCAGTTCAGAAGCACGGTCTTCATCTCCAGCGGAACATGGATCTCAGCTAGCTCCTGCCGGGCATTGCTTGTAGACGCGCAAACGAAAGCCGTTTTTCACCGGTGAATGATGCGGTTTTCGACAAGCACGCTAGAATAAGCCCCGATGACTGAACCGGACTGGGATGACCTGAAGCTCTTCCTGCATGTCGCACTGACCGGCGGCCTCAGCGGCGCGTCCGATCGTACCGGCATAAGCGCACCGACCATCGGGCGCCGGATGCTGGCACTGGAGCGGGCCACCGGGCGGACGCTGTTCGTGCGCAGCCAGCGGGGCTACCGGCTGGCGCCGGATGGCGAGGTGCTGCTAGCCCATGTGCAGGCCATGCAGACATCGGCGGAGAAGATTGCGGATTGGCGGGGACAGGCCTTCGCCCTGCCGATCGTCTCGATCGGCGCCGATGCCTGGCTCTCGGGCCTGATCGCCGACGAGACGCCGTCCCTTCGCGGAGCCACGGATCCTTTCCGCCTTTGCTGCCAGATGCGCCATGCCGGCATCGACTTCACCTATCGGGAGACGGATATCGGCCTCATGCGCGAGCCTCCGCAGACCGGCAATCTCGCGCTGCGCAAATCGGTGCCCGTCGCTCATGCCGTCTACAGCGCCAAGAACTCTTCCCGCACTTCCCTCCCCTGGGTATCGCTCGGGACGCAGAGCGCCCATTCACCTGCGGACCGGTGGGTCTTCGAGCATCATGAGGCAGAGATCATGACCTGGGCGAATTCGACGGACCTGCTCTTGCGGCTGATCCGGGCCGGCAATGGCCGGGGCGTGCTTCCATGCTTCGTCGGGGATGCCGATCCTGAACTGGAGCGGGACGGGCCGATCCTGGAGGGCCTTACCTATACGCTCTGGATTGTCGCCAATGATGACGACCGGCACAGGCCGGAGATGCGGCTTGCTATGGACCGCCTGGCGGCGATGTTCCGGCGGCTGGCGGACCGCATGGCAGGCCGAACCGGTTGACGCTCTGGCGTACTTGCGTGTGTCGGATTCGGCCCTATGGTGAGCCGATTCCAGCAGCAGGTCCGCTTTCCATGTCCACATTCTCCCGCTTCACACCGCTCATCCAGTCGCTCCCCGCAACCGTGCCTTTCGTCGGGCCGGAGGCGATCGAGCGCAACCGGGGCCTGGAGGTCAAGGCACGCATTGGCGCAAACGAGAACGGCTTCGGTCCTGCCCCGTCCGTGCTTCGGGCCATCACCGAAGCGGCACTGGAAACATGGAAGTACAATGATCCGGAAAACTATGCGCTGAAGCAGGCGCTTGCCGCACATCTCGGCTGCCAGCCGCAAGACCTTGCGATCGGCGAGGGCATCGATTCGCTGCTCGGCCAGATCGTACGGCTGGTGATCGACCCGGGCATGCCGGTCGTGACCTCCTTCGGTGCCTATCCGACCTTCAATTTCCATGTGAACGGCTTCGGTGGCCGGCTCGTCACCGTGCCCTACGTGAACGACCGGGAAGACCTCGATGGACTTCTGGCTGCAGTGCGAAGGGAAAACCCGCCCCTCGTCTATTTCGCCAATCCCGACAATCCGATGGGAAGCTGGTGGGACGCCGACAGCGTTGTCGCATTTGCGCGGGCGCTACCGGAAACGACACTGCTGATCCTCGACGAAGCCTATTGCGAGACGGCCCCTGAGGGTTCGACGCCTCATATCGATGCGCTGATCGACCAGCCGAACGTCATTCGCACCCGCACCTTCTCCAAGGCTTATGGGTTGGCGGGCGCGCGTATTGGCTACGCGATCTCGACGCCGGGGACGGCCGCAGCCTTCGACAAGATCCGCAATCATTTCGGCATGGCGCGGATCAGCACTGCCGCGGCGCTGGCTGCCCTGGAGGACCAGGCCTATCTCGGCGAGGTTCTGGAAAACATCAGGCTGTCTAGGGAGCGCATCGGCGGCATTGCCCGCAAAAATGGGCTCGTGCCGCTTCCATCGGCCACCAATTTCGTCGCCATCGACTGTGGTCGAGACGGCGCCTATTCCAAGGCCATCGTCGACGGCCTGATGGAGCATGGCGTCTTCATTCGCAGGCCGGGGATCGCACCGCTCAACCGGTGCATCCGGATCAGTGCGGGGCCAGAAGCCGACATGGCGCTGCTCGAAGAGGCGCTACCCCAGGTCTTGAAGACCCTCTGAGGTGGCGCCGCCGCGACGGCGGCCACTCATCAGTGCATCGTCATCCATTCGCGGGCGGCACGCAGTGCTGCTGCGAGTTCAGCCTTGCTCATCGTCTGGGCCAGGTCAGCCCGCAGTTCGGCCGCACGGTCCGAGCCCTTGATGGCGGCGATGTTCAGCCACTTGTGAGCGGCGACGAGATCGACCGCGCAGCCGCGGCCAGTCGCATACATCAACCCCATTTCGCAGAAGGTATCGGCGCGGGTCTCGCCACCCATCGTCGCATATCCGGAGTTCTGAATTTCGAAGCGTGCCATTGTCTTTGTCCCTGTTTGAAGCTGTTGCCGTTGAACTTGCCCTGTTTCTTGCCCCTTTCGGGATCCTTCCGGAGGCACCGTCTTCGGCGGCTTGTCTCCGTCAGGCCGGCGGATTTTTCCGCTCGTTTGCTGAGGAGGACTATGCGGCAGATCTTCAAACAGTTGGCTAAAAGGCATGATTAATTGCTAGAAAACAAAATACAAATGCTTGGTAAAATTGGCTTTTCGTTAAACATCGTGATGCCTGCAGCGCTTGGCCTCGAGGCGAAATTTTACGCAAAGTTGAGATTTCGGTTTCAACCCTCTGCTAACCATCCGCAAAGCTCCGATGGAGCGGCAGGCGGAAAGGCTTGCTCAGAAAAAGCCGCTCGCCGGCGCATCGCAACGTTTACCTTTACGTGCGCGTAAGCTAATCTGATGCCTGCTCGCCTTCCGGGCGGGCTGGAGGATGTGACTGTCGGTCCGGCCGACACAGGGATGGAGAAATTGATCATGCGTCATGTACTACTTGCTGCCGCCTTCTTGTTGTCGGCAGGCTTTGCTCATGCAGCCGAGCCGCTGGAGGGCAACTGGAAGACGGCGAGCGGCGAAACCGCGACCATCGGCAAATGCGGCAATGCCTTCTGCGTTACGCTGAAGACAGGCAAGCACGCCGGCAAGCAGATCGGCAAGCTGTCCGGAACCGGCGGCACCTACAAGGGGGAGATCACCGACCCCGCCGCAGACAAGACCTACAGCGGCTCCGGCACGGTCAGCGGAAACTCTCTGAAGATGAAGGGCTGCGTCATGGCGGTGCTCTGCAAGACGCAGACCTGGACCCGCCTCTGATCGTTCGGGAGCGACATCACGCTCCCCCTTCGTGGCTAGATTTCATCGCCAACGAATACGACGCCGAAGCTGCCGCGGCTCCCCCAAACGGAGTTGCGGCAGCTTTTTGATGGCGTAAAAAACTTGTGAAGGTGTGTGAATCGCGTTTTTTGGACGAGGCGCGGCCAAGAGTTGCTCTTGCTTTTCCTGGATCGTGACAATCCTGCTACCTGCGGTCACATGCAGCTTCGCTGATATTCCAGAGCTCTTAATTTGCAGGCGACAGCACGGCATAAGCGCATTCGGCGCGGGGCGCTGGACGCAGCCATCGGCGTTCCTGTTTATCAACCCTGCGCTGCACTTCCCGGCAGTTCGGCTTGGATTGTCAACGACGCGTTGACAGCGGATTCCATTTTCTGACCTTCCGAACCGATCGTTTCGATCCGATATGGCAGTCAGCAAGCAGCACTGCTTCGCTCATGCCGAAAGGAATACGAAATGACCAAGTTCAATCTGTCCGTCTTTGCTGCCGCCCTCGCTGGCTCTGCCGCGTTCGGTGGCGCAGCCCTCGCTTCGGGCGACTACTACCCAGGTGCATCCTCCGAAGCTCCTGCCGCGGTGGATACCTTCCAGACCAGCAGCATCAACAATGAGCCCCTGCTCGCGAACGACCGTTCGACCGTAGAGGTTGCCTCCCAGTCGCCCGACCACGGTGACTACTATGAAGGCGCAAACCGCCCCAACTAAACCGCAGTTCATTCAAGACCCCGGCTTGTCGTGCCCCAGGTCGCAAACTCTCGGCACGCCAGCCTGACCAAAGAAGGAAAACTCCAATGACCAAGTCTCTTACCTCGAGCCTCGCCGCAGCCCTGATCGCTTCCGCTACCTTCGGTGGCGCAGCTCTCGCCGACGGCGACTACTACGAAGGTGCCTCCAAGAACACGGAAGCATCCCGGATCGACCGTGTCCAGACGGGCAGCATCGGCGACCGCGCCGGTTACGCTGATCAGGACGTCCGCCAGGCACCTGACCGCGGCGACTACTACGAAGGCGCAAACCGCCCCAACTAACGCAGTTCATTCGACACACCGGCTGGCCGTGCCTCAGGTCGCAAACTTTCTGCACGGCAGCCCTATCAAAGAAGGGAAATCACCATGACCAAGTCAATCACCACCCTCGCCGCAGCTCTCATCGCAACCGCCACCTTCGGTGGCGCAGCACTCGCAGCTGGCGATTATTACGAGGGCGCAGCCAAGGACGCCGCGAACAGCCGGATCGACCGCGTTCAGACCGGCAGCATCAGCGATCGCGCTGAATTCGCGTCTCAGGATGTACGCCAGGCTCCCGACCGTGGCGACTACTACGAAGGCGCAAACCGCCCGCAGTAATCGCTTACCCCCGCACGGCTCAACGCATTGATCCACCGCCTGCGACGAGCCGTACGACGCCGAACCTCTTACGAATACCGAAAGACCAGCCGCTCTCGCGGCTGGTCTTTGCAGTTCATTCAAGACACCGGCTGGACGGCGGGTCGCAATCGCCCTCCACCTGACACGATGAAGAAGCCTGCGGCTCGCCATCGCTTCGTCATGATAGAACAGGTGGCGACGCGAATCAACGAAGACTGCGGGTCGACCGGTCAACGGCCACACCCTGTGCCGCCCCAGCCACGCCTCAAATCCAGATCACGCAGCAGATAACATCCGCTTGATGTTGCTCGCATTCTTTGTGAACGCCGATAATCATCTTTTGCGGAACGATGTCCTGCCGAGTGGGTTTCTGTCCTGCAAGCCGCCACATGGTGCGCTTGCAAAGGATAACCCAAAGAAAGGACAGGACATGAAAACCTCCCTTACCACCGGTTTTTTTGCCGCTCTCATCGCTTCTTCTGCTTTTGCGGGCTCGGCATTTGCCCAGTCGACGCAGTACGAGCCATATGCAGAATCCCCGCCGAGCATCGATGATACCCAGGTTGATACCATGTCGACCGGCAGCATCAACGGTGACAGCAACTGGATGATCCGTGATCGCAACATGGCCAATACCGACATCGACGGCACCCAGGATCGCGGTGACTACTACGAAGGCGCACTGCGTCCGACCAACTGATCGGTTCATTCAAGCCACCGTTCCCGCTCGGGTCGCACTCTTCGAGCGGAAATCGAAAAAGCCGGCGCAACGCCGGCTTTTTTTGCGTCTCGGGTAGAAGTACCGTGGACGGAATCGCGAGCTTTACTTCGCTGAACCCCAGATGAACCGACGCCTCAGGCGGAGTTCAGCCGGCATTGGTACTCTCTGCTCCCAATAGGGTTTGGGGAAAGAGAATGTCTACACTTGTTCGCCACCTCATCATCGTCATGCTGATCTGCGTGAACTTCGCGATCCTCTTCGGTGCGCTAGTCGGGAATGCGGGAAACTGGGCAAGGCGCTCGGATCTCGGCTTCGCTGGCCGGTGCACCGGGTTGTCTCCCTTCTGCGGAGCCCTCCTATGAGGACAAGCGAACAACCCAAAAAAACGCGTTCCCCGCGCCTGGCGCCGACGCTGCTGCGCATGACGCTTGCGGCCCTCCTTCTCGTCGGCCCGCTGGCTGCCGTGACCATTCACGCGAAGGCCGATGGTCTGGCACCCAAGCAAGGCGCAGGCTTCGTGCTGTTCGTCAGCTTGCAGCGCCAGTCGATGTCTTGACGCCTGCCGACGGGATGACGTCTTTTGCTTGTCAACGACTTCATCCTATAATGGCCCATGAGCAAGCGAATCTTTTCTCTTTCCCCTCTCCCCTTCATCAGCCCCAGCCCCTACGAGACAGGTGTCTTCGACGATCCGGCTGAAGCCGTGGACGCGCTCACAGAGCTTTATGAACGCAACACCCGCTTCCTGATCGATGCCTTTGGAGCCTTGGCCAATGGCAGTCCGGTGACCGGGCGGTACCGCGCCTGCTATCCCCAGGTCAGCATAGAGACGACGTCGTTCGGTCATGCAGACTCGCGCCTTTCCTATGGACACGTCACGTCGCCGGGGATCTACACCACCACGATCACACGGCCGAAGCTCTTCCGTCACTACCTGAAGGAACAACTCGGGCTGCTGATGAGGAACCACAATGTCCCGGTCACGGTTTCGGAATCCGCCACGCCGATTCCGTTGCACTTTGCCTTCGGCGAGGGTGCGCATGTGGAGGCGTCGGCGACCGCCGGGCTTGCCGATGTCTCGCTTCGCGATCTGTTCGATACGCCGGATCTCAACAACACCGACGACCTGATCGCCAATGGCGAATACGACCAGGTAACGGGCGAGCCGGCCCCGCTCGCGCCCTTCACGGCGCAGCGCATCGACTATTCACTGGCCCGCCTCAGCCATTATACGGCGACCAGCGCCGAGCATTTCCAGAACTTCGTGCTGTTCACAAACTACCAGTTCTATATCGACGAATTCGCCGCGTGGGCACGTGAGATGATGGCCAGGGGCGGCGAAGGCTATGATGCGTTCGTCGAGCCGGGCAATCTCGTTACCTATCCGGGAGAGCCGCGCGAGGAAACTGCCATTGTCGGGCGCCTGCCCCAGATGCCCGCCTATCACCTGAAGAAGAAGGGGCATGCCGGGATCACGCTGGTCAACATCGGCGTCGGCCCGTCAAACGCCAAGACCATCACCGACCATATCGCCGTCCTGCGTCCGCATGCCTGGCTGATGGTCGGCCACTGCGCCGGCCTGCGCAACAGCCAGCGGCTGGGTGATTACGTGCTCGCGCATGCCTATGTCCGCGAGGACCATGTGCTGGACGACGACCTGCCGGTATGGGTCCCAATCCCCGCTCTGGCCGAGGTCCAGCAGGCGCTCGAGGATGCGGTCGAGGAGGTGACGGGCTATGAGGGCTTCGAGCTCAAGCGCATCATGCGCACCGGAACGGTCGCAACCATCGACAACCGCAACTGGGAACTGCGCGACCAGCGGGGTCCGGTGAAGAGGCTGTCGCAGTCGCGCGCCATCGCGCTCGACATGGAATCGGCGACGATCGCGGCGAACGGCTTCCGCTTCCGCGTGCCGTACGGCACGCTGCTCTGCGTTTCCGACAAGCCGCTGCACGGTGAGTTGAAGCTGCCGGGCATGGCGACCGCCTTCTACCGCACCCAGGTCAGCCAGCACCTGCAGATCGGCATCCGCGCCGTGCAGAAGCTCGCCGCGATGCCGGTGGAACGCCTGCATTCGCGCAAGCTCAGAAGCTTCTACGAGACCGCGTTCCAGTAGATTCGATCGACGGCGAGACTACTCCCTGACCGTGTCCCGCAGGTGGTCGAGCGCCTTGCGCAGCTTGTCGACCACCTCGTCCACCTCCGAACGGCTGATGGTGAAGGCCGGCGAGGCGAGCATGCGGTCGCTGGTAGCCCGCATGATCAGGCCGTTTTCGACGCAGTGGTTGCGCACCAGCGTGCCAATGTCGTCGGGCTTGGCATAGCGCCGGCGGGTCGACTTGTCGGCGGCGAGTTGCAGGCCGCCCATCAGGCCGACGCTTTCGGCCTCGCCCACCACCTCATGGTCCTCGAGGCTTTTCCATGCGGCCGCGAAATAGGGACCGATGTCGTCGCGGATACGCTCGACCAGCCCCTCTTCCTCGATGATGCGCAGGTTTTCCAGCGCCGCCGCGGCACAGACCGGATGCCCGGAATAGGTGAAGCCGTGGTAGAAATCCCCGAGCTCCTCCACCATCACGTCCGCAACCCGGTCGCTCACCATCACCCCGCCGATGGGGAGGTAGCCGGAGGAGAGCCCTTTGGCGATCGGCGCAAGATCGGGCTCCACCCCGTAGTGCTGGTATCCGAACCAGGAGCCGAGCCGTCCGAAGCCGCAGATCACCTCGTCGGAGACGAGCAGGATGTCGCGTTCGCGGCAGATGCGGGCGACCTCGGGCCAGTAGGTCTCCGGAGGTATGATCACACCGCCGGCGCCCTGGATCGGCTCGGCGACGAAGGCGGCGACACGATCTTCCCCGAGTTCGTCGATCTTCTGCTCCAGTTCGCGGGCCACCTTCAGGCCGAACTCTGCGGGCGAAAGATCCCCGCCCTCTGCATACCAGTAGGGCTGGCCGATGTGGTGTATGCCCTCGATCGGCAGGTTGCCCTGCTCATGCATCCACTTCATGCCGCCGAGCGAGGCACCGGCGACCGTCGAGCCGTGATAGGCGTTGCGGCGGGCTATGACCTGTGTCTTCTCCAGCTTGCCAAGCGCCTTCCAGTAGACCCGCGCAATGCGGAACCAGGTGTCGGAGGCTTCGGAGCCGGAATTGGTGAAGAAGACGCGGTTCAGCTTGCCGCCAGCATGCGCGGCGATCTTCTGCGCAAGCAGGGTCGTCGGCGGTGTCGTCGTCCCGAAGAAGCTGTTGTAATAGGGCAGCTCGCTCATCTGGCGATGAACCGCCTCGGCGATCTCTCGCCGCCCATAGCCGACATTGACGCACCAGAGGCCGGCAAAGGCATCGAGGTATTTCTTGCCGGTGCTGTCGAAGATGTGCACGCCCTCGGCCCGATCGATGACCCGCGTGCCTGCCGCATTCAGCTTCTTCATGTCCGAGAAGGGATGCAGGTGGTGGGCGGCATCGATGGCGCCGAGATTGGAGAGGGCATTCGTAGAGGTCATTGGGTCTTCCGGAGGCGAGATTGTCTGCCCAAGTCTTATCGGCTACGAACGAGGCTTCGCAACTGCCTTCTGAAGACATCCCATGACAGCCGAGAATGCCCCTCCCCGCATCGAAATCCTGCTCGTCGGCATGAATGGCGACCTGCGTGGCAAGCAGATCCCGCTGGAGGCGGAAAAGAAGGTTTGGGAAGGTACTGTCCGGCTCCCCTCATCGACGCAGTCGCTCGACGTCTGGGGTGACGACAATGACGACATCACCGGGCTGTCCCTGTCGATCGGCGACCCCGATGGCGTCTGCATTCCGGACCGCCGCAGCCTCGCGCCCATGCCTTGGGCGCCGGACGGATCGTTGCAGGTTCTCTCCACGATGCACGAGCTCGATGGCAGCCCGAGCTTCATGGACCCGCGCGCCATCCTCGCCGCCCTGCTTCAACGATATGAGGAACGCGGGCTGACGCCAGTGGTGGCAACGGAGCTGGAATTCTATGTGGTGGAGGACGACTGGCGCGAGACCGGACAGCCGCGCCCGCCGGAAAGCCTCACCTGGCGCGGGGAGCCGAACGGCTTCCAGCTCTACGACATGAGCGCCGTCGATGCGCTGGACGGTTACCTGCAGACCGTCCGCTCTTGGGCGAAGGCGCAGGGCCTGCCCGCGGACGCCACCACGGCGGAGTTCGGCCCGGGTCAGTTCGAGATCAACCTCCTGCACCGGGCGGATGCGCTGGCCGCCGCCGACGACTGCATCTACCTCAAGCGGATTGCCGAACAGGCGGCCAAGCGTCATGGCCTGAAGTCCACCTGCATGGCGAAGCCCTATGCCGACCATGCCGGCTCAGGCCTGCATGTCCATGCGAGCATCATCGACCGCGACGGAAACAACATCCTTGATGCCAAGGGCGACGAGCCGGCGCTGCTCAAGTCCGTCTGCGCCGGAATGCTGGACACGATGCGCGACGCGCAACTGATCTTCGCGCCTTTTGCCAATTCCTATCGACGTTTCCAGCCGGGATCCTTCGCGCCCGTCGACATCGACTGGGGCTATGGCCACCGCGGCACGGCCGTCCGGATTCCAGACAAGGACGGACCGGCAGCGCGCATCGAGCACCGCGTCGCCGGCGCCGATGCCAATCCCTATCTTCTGCTAACTGCCATATTGGGAGGAATGCTGCTTGGCGTCGAACAGACGCTCGACGCGGGCCTGCCCACCGAACCCGGCCAGCCGGCGCCGGGCAATCGTCGCCTGACTCATGACTTCCTCACCGCTGTCGAAGACTTCGCCGCATCCGCCTTCATTCGCGACGTCTTCGGGGAACGCTATCAGAAGCTCTATGCCGATACGAAGCGGAAGGAGGCGCTCACCTACCTGCGCACAGTCTCCGATTTCGACTACCGCACCTATCTTCCGCGCATCTGAGGGATCAGATGCCGCTTCCCGAGTCTTCCTGCTCAAGCTCGTCGGGGTCGCGCGGCACAAGAACCTTGAGTTCACCGGCGTGGATGCGCAGCTTGACGTCACGGTCCATGGGGAGCAGTTCGCCGTCGATGACGCAGCGGACATCCTTGCGTTCGCGCGGGAAGTGCAACTCGACCTCGGTGGTGGTCATTGCCGTGACCGACTCGTTCTCCTTCAGGCGACCCCGCAGGATGTCGTAGGCGAGTTGCGCCACGCCCGCCGGCGTCAGCGGGTCGGCAATGTAGAAGCCGAGATGGCCGCCCGTCACATCCGGCGCAACGAGCAGCGGGTCCTGGCCGAATTCATTGTTCGAAACGGAAATGGCGGAGACCTTGCGGTGCCCTACCTTCCCTTCGGCATTGAATTCCACCTCGAATTCCGGGGGATTGAACATTACCCCCAGCACGGCCCGCGTGCTGGCGCGAATCTTCCCGAGGCGTGACCCAAACGTCATGGAATTCCGGTAACGGACCATGCGTGCGTGAAGGCCGGCGGAAAACTGGTGGATGAAGCTCCTGCCGTTGGCGCTGGCGATATCGACATTCTCGATCTTCCCCTGCGCCAGAACGTCGAGGACGTCCCAGATATCGAGCGGCAGCTTGAGGGATCGCGCGAAGAGGTTCATCGTCCCGGCCGGAACGATGCCGAGTGTCAGGGCATTGCGCCAGGCAATGTCGGCTGCCGCGGAAATAGTGCCGTCGCCGCCTCCGGCAATCAGTCCCTCCACCTCGGGGATCGCCGCCACGCGCTGCATTGTCGAAACAACATCCTTGCCGGAGACCACGTGGCACTGGATCTGATGACCGGCGTTCTTGAACGTCTCGGTCGCACGGGCGCGATAGGCGTCCATCTCGGTGGTCTTGAAGGTTCCGCCATCGCGGTTGAAGACGGCAACAAGGTTCATATGGCGCTTTCGCTCTGCCTGCAGGTCAGCCCGCCGAACAACGAGCCATGGCAGAAATGGTTGCTCTGCTGCTCCTTCGCCAGCAGATGCCGGCAGATTTTCCGGTGACTGAGGCGCTTCTGAGAGGGGCCGGACAACTCTTCGCTCAGGCAGCTGCCGGCTGGGTCGCCGGCTCCGGCTTCACGACTGTCTTCTCACCGTTGCGGCAGAGGACATGCCGCTTGCCCCAGGCATGCAGTGCCGCCACCACGGGCTCGAGGCTCTGCCCCAGCGGGGTCAGGGCGTAATCGACCCGCGGCGGCACCACCGGGAAGATGGTGCGGGTGATGAGCTCCGCCTCCTCCAGTTCCCGCAACTGCTTAGTAAGCATTCGCTGCGTAACCGAAGGGATGCGGCGGCGCAGCTCGTTGAACCGTAGCGTCCCGTCGGTGAGGAGGTGATAGAGGATCACGCCCTTCCACTTGCCGTCGAGGAAGCTCAGGGTCGATTCCACCGGACATCCGGGGAAGTTGCCAGTCAGCTTGGCGCGGGGACGGGACATCGACAGTATCCTTTTCGGTACTATGTGCCGGAAATGTGCATTCTTGCGGTTCGGGAGCATAGGCTGCAACTATAGAGCACGCAATCAACGGACAGGGAGAACCGCATGCGCGCCGTCGCCTTCAACAAGCCCCAACCCATCGACGCGGATACCGCGCTCATCGACATCGAGCTGCCGATGCCCAAAGCCACCGGCCACGATCTCCTGGTCGAGATCAGGGCGGTTTCCGTCAACCCGGTGGATACGAAGGTCCGGGCCTCGGCAGCGGTGGAAGACGGGCAATACCGGGTGCTGGGGTATGACGCGGCGGGGGTGGTCAAGGCAGTCGGAAGCGAGGTCACCCTCTTCAAGTCCGGTGACGAGGTCTTCTATGCAGGTGCCGTCAATCGGCAGGGCACCAATGCGGAGTATCACCTCGTGGACGAGCGCATCGTCGGCAGGAAACCTGCAAGCCTCAGCTTCGAGGAGGCTGCCGCCCTGCCGCTTACCGCCATTACGGCCTATGAAGCAATGTTCCACCGCATGAAGGTGCAGGACCCGGTTCCTGGTGCGGCCAATGCGATCCTCATCATCGGCGGCGCTGGCGGCGTGGGGTCCGTCGCGATCCAGCTCGCCCGTCGCCTGACCGATCTCACCATCATCGCGACCGGATCACGCCCGGAGACAAAGGCCTGGATCAGTGAGCTCGGGGCTCATCATGTGATCGACCACAGCCAGCCGCTGGCGCCCCAGGTGGAGGCATTGGGCATAGGTTTCCCCGCTTTCGTCTTCTCCACCACGCAGACGGAAAAGCATGTGGCCGACGTTCTGGAACTGATCGCGCCGCAGGGGCGGTTCTCGCTGATCGACGATCCGAAGGAGCCGATGGACCTGCGTCCGTTCAAGCGCAAGTCGCTCTCCATCCACTGGGAGATGATGTTCGCCCGTCCGGTCTGGCAGACGGCGGACATGATAGAGCAGCACAAGCTGCTGAACCGTGTGGCAGATATGGTGGATGCCGGCGATATCCGCACCACGCTGAACGAGACTTATGGCGCGATCAACGCGGCGAACCTCAAGCGCGCCCATTCGATGATCGAGAGCGGTCGGACGAAAGGCAAGATCGTCCTTTCCGGCTTCTAGCCCCGCTCACGGACCGGCGGCAGCTTCAGCGCACCGCCGGTCTTGACCGCCCGGATCGAGAAATTCGACTGGATGTCGGTGACCTGCGGCAGGACGAGCAGTTTCTCCGTCAGCAGCCGTTCATAGGCTGCAAGATTCTCGACCACGACCTCAGCCAGGAAATCCGACTGCCCGGAGATCATGTGGCAGGCAATCACTTCCGGAATGTCGATCAGAGCCTGCTCCAGCGCCTGGGCATTTTCGCGGGTATGGCGGATCACCTTGAAGGAGACGAAGACCGTCAGCTCCAACCCGATCGCCTGCCGGTCTATGTCGGCGCGGTAACCACGGATGATTCCGCCTTCTTCCAACATGCGCGTCCGCCGCAGGCAGGGCGAAGGAGAGAGGTTCACGCGCTCGGCGACTTCTACATTGGTTGCCCGGGCGTCCTGCTGCAGGGCCTCGAGAATGCCGAGATCGAACTTGTCAAATTTTGGCATGTTCGTCCGTCTTACCCCGTCTCATTGGCGCATCATGCCAAATTCTTGCCATTCCCGGCGCGATTTAGCAAGGACGGTTCTCCTCTAACGCAGCTATGATCCACCTCATCGTTGCAGAGGAAGACCGTGATGGCAGTGATCGAACGCCCGCCTGCATCCACATCGACGATGCTCGGTGCGGCAGCAGCCTTGTCCGTTGTCGGCATCTGGGCAACCTGGCTGATTTCGATGCGCTACAGCAGGGGCGGCATGCTGACGCCGCTCGACCTCAGCCTGCTGCGCTTCGGCATCCCGGCGCTCGTACTTTCGCCATTTCTCCGCCGCACCGGGCTCTGGCCCCGCAGTGCAGGCACCCTACCGCTGGTCCTGATGATCGTCGGCGCAGGCGCGCCTTTCTTCCAGGTTGCCGCATTCGGGCTGCACGCCACTCCGGCCTCCGCCGCCGGCGTCCTCTTGCCGGGCACCATGCCGCTCGCCACCGCGCTGATCGGAATGCTGGTGCTGGGGGAACGGCCAGATCGCCTGCGCAAAATCGGCATGCTGGCGATCCTTGCGGGCGGGCTGATGCTTCTCATCGGGACGGCATCCGGCGCGGCACTCACCTGGCGAAGCTATCTCGTCATGCCGTTCGGCGCGGTGCTGTGGGCCGTCTACACCCATGCCTTCCGCAGATCGGGTCTCGGCGCCTTCGAGGCCGGAGCCCTGATCTGCTTCTGGTCAACCGTGATCAACCTGCCGCTGATCCCCTTGATGGGTTCGAACCTCTTGGTCGCTCCCGTCTCGGAGATCGCGCTGCAGATCGTGCCGCAAGGCCTGCTTTCCGGTCTGCTCGCGACTGTCCTCTACGGGATCGGCGTGCGGATGCTCGGTGCGACGAAAGCGGCGGCCTATACCGCCGTCACGCCGGTCGCCGCAGCGATCGGTGGAGCCGTATTGCTGAGGGAACCAGTGGACGCACTGACGATCGCAGCGACATTCGTCACCGGGCTCGGCGTCCTGCTGTCAACGGGATTGCTGTCGCGGCGGCGCACGTAAAGGCACGTTGCCGATTCTAAGATCAGGCTTGCAGCACGACGACCCGGTCGCCGACCTTCACCCGTTCGTAGAGATCGATCACGTCGTGGTTCATCATTCGAACGCATCCGCTCGACATGGCGTAGCCGATCGTCTGCGGCTGGTTCGTTCCGTGGATCCGGAAGTGCGTGTCGTTGCCGTTGCGGTAGAGATAGATGGCGCGTGCGCCGAGCGGGTTGTTCGGCCCGCCCGGCACGCCCCCAGCGTATTTCAGGTTCTTTTCCGGTTCCCGGCGGATCATGTTCGGGGTCGGGGTCCAGCTTGGCCATTCCGCCTTGCGCCCAACATAGGCACTGCCGGAGAGGGCGAGGCCTGCTCTGCCGACGCCGACGCCGTAGCGCATCGCCTGCCCGTTCTCCATGACGTGGTAAAGACGGCGAGCGGGCGTATCAACCACGATCGTTCCCGGCTTGTAGCTGGTTTCATAGGCAACGACCTGGCGGCGAAGCTCGGGCTTGATCTTGTCCAGCGGGACGCGCTTCAGCGGGAAAGCCTCATCTGGCAGAGCCGCATAATTTGCCTGGTGATCCACGCCGCTGGAGGCGCATCCAGTGACGAAAAGCGGCAGTCCGAACAGAAACCCGCGGCGGGAGATCGACATGAATCGTGTCCTCAATGTGTCGGTTTGATGGCACGAAACTACGGAGTTTATGGTTAATGAAGCGTTATTGTCACGGCGAAGTGATACCGCCCACCGCCTGCGCGCACCCACGCGCAAGCAGCTTGTTGAGAGAACTGTCCGGCGAGCTCAGTTCCACTGTTCGCTACGCCATTCCCATGGCGTGACATTGCCGTCCTTGTCGGCGTCGGCGCTGTCGTAATGAGCCTTGGCATGGGCGATGAACTCCGCCTGTGTGACGGTGACGGTGCCGTTGCCATCACTGGTCCATCTGGCCGAAGCGTTCCTCCTTGGCAGTCTGACGCTCGGTCTGGCGCTGCTGGTTCCAGCCCATCTGCGGGCCCATCCGGACGCTCATGTACTCGTCCTTAGTCAGTTCAGCATTGTCGTCGGCGTCCATCGCCGCGAACACGCCCTCGGCCGCGGAAGCAGCCTCTTCGGCGCTGATCGTGCCATTATGGTCGGCGTCGATCATGGCGAAGCGGCCGCGGCCGGGCATCATCTGGCCGCCGCCCCAGCCCATGCCCATGCCCCAGCCCATTCCAGGTCCACCGCCCCAGCCGGAACCCATGCCGGGTCCGCCTCCCCAGCCCGGTCCGCCGAAGGGCTGAGCGGAGGCAGCACTCGCAAAGAGCGCCGCAGCAACGACCAGTGACAGCCTCACATGCTCTTTCATGTTCCATTCCTCCCAGGAAAGGTTTGAAATCGCTGCGGTGCCCGTCTCGCGCCGCAAGGAGCATCCTAGGCGTTATCGGGAGGGGAACTTTGCTTCAGGTCAAACCGGCGCCGTCCGCCGCGAGGCTCACCCCGGCCAAAAACAGAAGGCCCTCCGGTCGGACTGACCGGAGGGCCTTCATGTCGGATTCAACGCGGTCTCACATGCTCGGATAGACCGGTCCTTCACCGCCCTGCGGCGGCACCCAGTTGATGTTCTGGTTGGGATCCTTGATGTCGCAGGTCTTGCAGTGGACGCAGTTCTGCGCGTTGATCACATAGACCTCCTCGCCATCCTTCTCGACCCACTCATAGACGCCGGCCGGACAGTAGCGGGTCGACGGACCGGCATAGACGCCGAGCTCGGAGCGCTTCTGCAGGTCCATGTCCTTCACCTGGAGGTGAACCGGCTGGTCCTCCTCATGGTTCGTGTTGGACAGGAAGACGGAGGACAGGCGATCGAAGGTCAGGACCCCATCCGGCTTAGGATAGGTGATCGGCTTGTGCTGGGCAGCCGGTTCCAGGCTCTCGGCATCGGTCTTGCCGTGCTTCAGGGTCCCGAAGAAGGAAAAGCCGAAGATCTGATTGGTCCACATGTCGATGCCACCAAGCCCGACACCAAGCGCGGTGCCGAACTTCGACCACAGCGGCTTGACGTTGCGCACCCGCTTCAGGTCCTTGCCGATATCGCCGTCGCGCCATTCGTTCTCGATCTCGACCACCTCGTCATTGGCGCGGCCGGCGGCGATCGCCGTTGCGATCTTCTCTGCCGCCAGCATGCCGGAGAGGACGGCGTTATGGCTGCCCTTGATGCGCGGCACGTTGACCATGCCGGCGGAGCAGCCGATCAGCGCACCGCCCGGGAAGGAGAGCTTCGGCACCGACTGGTAGCCACCCTCGGTGATCGCGCGGGCGCCGTAGGAGATGCGCTTGGCGCCCTCGAAGGTGCCGCGGATCGCCTCGTGCGTCTTGAAGCGCTGGAACTCCTCGAACGGGTAGAGATAGGGGTTCTTGTAGTTCAGGTGGACGACGAATCCGACGGCCACGAGATTGTCATGCAGGTGGTAGAGGAAGGAGCCACCACCGGTCTTGAGCCCAAGCGGCCAGCCGAAGGAATGCTGGACCAGACCGCGCTTGTGGTTCTCCGGCTTCACCTCCCAGAGTTCCTTCAACCCGATGCCGTATTTCTGCGGCTCGCGATCCTTCTGGAGATCGAACTTCGCGATCAGCTGCTTCGCGAGCGATCCGCGTACACCCTCGCCGATCAGCACGTACTTGCCGTGCAGTTCCATGCCGCGGGTGAAGGCAGGCCCCGGCTCGCCGTTGCGCTCGATGCCCATGTCACCGGTCGCCACGCCACGCACGGCGCCATTCTCGTCGTAAAGCACTTCGGTAGCCGCAAAGCCCGGATAGATCTCAACGCCGAGCGCTTCGGCCTTCTCCGCAAGCCAGCGACAGACAAGACCGAGTGATACGATGTAGTTGCCGTGATTGTTCATCAGCGGCGGCATGAAGGCGTTCGGCAGCCGGATCGAGCCCGCCGGCCCCAGGAAGAGGAACTGGTCGTCGGTGACGGGCGTGGTGAAGGGATGCCCCTCCTCTTCACGCCAGCCGGGCAGAAGCCTGTCGATGCCGATCGGATCGACCACGGCGCCGGACAGGATATGGGCGCCAACTTCCGCCCCCTTCTCGAGCACGACCACGGTGAGGTCCGGATTGACCTGCTTCAGGCGGATCGCCGCCGACAGCCCCGCCGGACCGGCACCGACGATTACCACGTCGAATTCCATGCTCTCGCGCTCGGGAAGTTCCATTTGCTCGCTCATCACCTACTCCGCTTTGCCGGCTCCACTCCGGCACCTCGTTGTCTGACAACTCCATTGGCAAAAGCCACAGGCATTGTCGACCTCCAAAGCGATACGCCACCGGATTTGCGAACGGGGCGCCGCTTACCTTTACGTGAACGTAAGAATAACAAGGCGCACCCGAAAATCAAGTTGCTGGTACGGAGGCGATGATCCGATCTTGCCGAACGGAGCCGCGCTGCTAAGACGCCCCTCATGGCCTCCAACGAAGTCGACGGAATGACCCTAGCACAGTCCACAACCCTGACACCCCTCGAACTCCACCGCCGCCTGAGCGAACTTCATCCGGAGATGACGGTCCTTTCCGTCCAAGATCTCCAGGGCCGTCATCCCGGCGAGCATTCCGGCAACTTCGGCGCCGGCGTGATGGTTCAACCCGCGACGGTGGAGGCGGCAGCCGCACTCGTCGGCTGGTGCGCGGAAAACAACATCGCGATCGTCCCGCAGGGCGGTCTCACCGGGCTGGTGGGCGGCAATGTCAGCGTCGCGGGAGAGGTCATCCTGTCTACCTCGCGTCTCAACCGCATCCTGTCCATCGAGCCTGAGGGGATGACCGCAACGGTCGAGGCGGGAGTGACGCTAGAGGCCCTGCAGCAGGCTGCGGCGGAACACGGCCTCACCACCAGCATCGATCTCGGCTCGCGTGGCACGGCGACGATCGGCGGTATGGTGTCGACGAATGCCGGCGGCATCCTCGCCTTCCGCAATGGCGTGATGCGCCATCAGGTGCTTGGACTTGAGACAGTCCTGCCGTCGGGAGAAATCTTCTCGGACCTGACGCGGGTCGTGAAGGTCTCGGCCGGGCCGGACCTGAAACAGCTCTTCATCGGTGGTGAGGGCGCCTTCGGTCTCGTCACGAAGGTGGTCCTGAAGCTGGAGCCGCAGCGCCCGTACCGGGCGACCGCGATGCTGGGCGCTGCCGATGCCCGCACTGCATTGTCGGTCATCCGCCATCTCCGGACCCTGCCGGGCGTCACCCTTGAGGCAGCCGAGATGATGTGGCCGCGCTACATTCGCGATCATGCACATCTCAAGGGTCTCGATCTGTCATGGCTCGAAGAGAACGCCTCGGCACTGCTGGTCGAGATATCGGCAGAAAGCGTCGATGCCGCCGCGGCCACCCTGGAGGATCAGCTTGCGGAGCTCTGGGAGCCGCTTGACCTCAAAGGCGGCATCGTCGCCAAGTCGCTCGACCAGGCGCGGCGCTTCTGGGACATCCGCGAGGATTCCGGCTTCTACTATGCCGAGATTCCCGAAGCCGCCGCCTTCGACGTCTCCGTTCCGCCGACCCATCTCGACGCCTATGTCGCTCAGTTGGAGAGCCGGCTGAAGGCGATCGATCACGCCTATGCGGCCTATGTCTATGGCCACATCGCCGACGGCAACCTGCACCTGACGCTGATCAAGCGCGGGCCGCTGCCGCAAGATGAACTGCGTGCTGTTGAAGATGCCGTCTACACCGGCATCCGCGAAGCCGGTGGCAGCTTCTCCGCAGAACACGGCGTGGGGCTCGAAAAGCGCTACGGCTACGAGACCTTCACCTCACCCGCAAAGCGGGCTCTGGCCCGTATGCTGAAGCAGGCGCTCGACCCGAAGGGGCTGTTCAATCCCGGGAAGGTGCCCTTCTGAGGGCACCATTCACCGGGCGCGGTCGTTCCCCTTGCCGAACTTCTTCGGACCACCACCCGCCTTGCCCTTGGAACCGAATGGCTTGCCCGCGGCATCCTTGCCGGAAGCCTTGCCCTTGAACGGCTTGTCGCCGAACGACTTGCCGGCGCCCTTCTTCTGCGGCTGCCCGGCCGTATCGCCGCCACGGGCAGGCTTGCCCTTGCCGAAGCTCGCCTTCGGCTTCGGCTCACCCCAGACCTCGTCATCGACGCTGCGCATGTCGCGCGGCGCGTCAGCGGACCTGCCCTTCGGTTTCCAGTCCCGTGCAGGCGCCTCGCCGGAAGGTCTCTCGCGGAACGGCTTCTCCCGCCGGGGCCGCTCGGCGGCATCGCCATCACCGGACTTCTTGCCCTTCCACGGCTTGTCCATCCGCGGGCCATCGCGGCGCGGGGCCTCGTCGTCACCACCTCGGGTAAACTTGCTGAAGTCCGGCGCCTGATCGAGGCGGGTGACGCGGATGCCGCGGTCCATCATCCGGTCCTTGCCGAGCTTCGCCATGAAACGTTCGGCATGGTCGGCGGCAATCTCCACATAGGTCTCGTCCGCCTGCATCTTGATCGCGCCGATCTCGTTCTTGGAGAGATCGCCGTTGCGGCAGATGGTGGGGATCAACCAGCGGGGCTCGGCGCGCTGCTTTCGGCCGACCGACAGCGAGAACCAGACGGCGGGACCGAAGTCGCCGCGCGGCGTCAGCGGGCGAGATGCAGGATCCCCCTGGTTTGCGTCGCGGGGCTTGCGCGAGCCGCCATCCAGGGAAACGGGCAGCAGGTCTTCCGGCGCGGCATTCTTTGCCCGGTGCAGGTTGACGAAAGCGGCAGCGAGCTTGTCCGCGCCATAGGTTTCCACCAGACGGGCAATCAGCTCCTGCTCTTCCTCACGCGGCGCCTCGTCGAAGACCGGATCGGCCAGAAGGCGCTCCTGGTCGCGCGCAATCACCTCGTCGGCAGACGGAGGATGCGCCCAGGTCGGCGTCACATCGGCGCCTGCCAGCAGGCGCTCTGCCTTGCGACGCTGGTTGACCGGCACGATCAGCGCGCTGACGCCCTTGTTGCCGGCACGGCCCGTGCGGCCGGAGCGGTGCAGCAGCGTTTCGGAATTTGTCGGCAGGTCGGCGTGGATGACGAGGTCGAGGCCCGGCAGGTCGATCCCACGGGCGGCGACGTCGGTGGCGATGCAGACACGGGCGCGGCCGTCGCGCATGGCCTGCAGCGCGTGCGTGCGCTCGTTCTGCGTCAGCTCGCCGGAAAGCGCTACGACGTCGAAGTTGCGGTTATTGAAACGTGCCGTCAGGTGGTTCACCGCTGCGCGCGTAGAGCAGAACACAATCGCATTCTTCGCATCATAGAACCGCAGCGCATTGATGATGGCGTTCTCGCGGTCGGACGGAGCGACGAGCAGTGCCCGATACTCGATGTCGGCGTGCTGCTTTTCCTCGGTCGTAGTCGAAATGCGCACCGCATCCCGCTGGTAGCGTTTCGCAAGCTTGGCGATCCCAGACGGTACCGTCGCGGAGAACATCAGCGTCCGCCGGCCCTCCGGTGCTGCGTCGAGGATGAATTCCAGGTCCTCGCGAAAGCCGAGGTCGAGCATCTCGTCGGCCTCGTCGAGCACCGCGACCCGAAGCTCCGACATGTCGAGTGCATTGCGGCGAATGTGGTCGCAGATGCGGCCCGGCGTGCCGACGACGATATGGGCACCGCGCTCCAGCGCGCGCCGCTCGCTGCGGATGTCCATGCCGCCGACGCAGGAGGCGATCACCGCCCCGGTCATCTCGTAGAGCCAGGTGAGTTCACGGTTCACCTGCATGGCGAGTTCCCGGGTGGGCGCGATGACGAGCGCCAGCGGGGCGCCGGCGCGGTCGAAGCGCTCGCCGTCGTCGAGCAGCGTCGGCGCCATGGCGATCCCGAAGGCGACCGTCTTGCCCGAGCCCGTCTGCGCTGAAACCAGTGCATCGGAGGTCTGCAGCGCCGGGTCCAGCATGGCCTGCTGGACGGGGGTGAGGGTCGCATAGCCGCGCTTCGCCAATGCCTTGGCGATCGCCGGAACGGCGCCTTCATGATCGGTCATCTTCTTGGTCTTTCGGAATGTTTGGGCGCCGTGGCGCGTAGCTGCAACTCTCGCAGCCAGACATGCCGCGTTTCCTAGTGGCAGACGCGGCAAATGTCAAAGACCGCCAAAGGAACGGCGCCGCACCTCAGGGGTGCCGGCGGATCAGCGATTGTGCCGTGTAGACGAGGATCGCGAGCCCGATCGCCCCCAAGAGAGCCACGCAAAGAAGCACGATGACGTCGATCGGCCCGCCGATGTCGCGGAAGTGGGAATCCGTGACGGCCTGGACGAACAGCACGGCCGCAATCGCACCGATCGGCATGGAGAGCTGCGCCATCAGGAACTTGCGCATCGACAGCGCCCGGTCCCGCACCAGCACGTAGAGGTAAAGGAGGGTAATGACGATGGCTGCCAGCACCAGTATCCAGAAGAGCACCGGGCCGAACATCTCCTGGAAGACCGCCAGCATGGTTTCAAGCGTCATGTCCTGCATTGTCGCTTCCCCTCAAGCCTTGCCACGCAGCATGGCATTGTAGGTGGCTTTCAACGCCACCTCCTTCATCAGCCAGCTGATCCACAGCTCCTCCAGCGGAGCTATGATGCCCGGGAAGGAGGGGACCAGGTTGTTGTTGTAGTCGAACTCGACGAGCATGGCCCGGCCGACGCGGGTGATCAGCGGGCAGGACGTATAGCCGTCGTAGGCGAGTGTCCCTTCCCTGCCCTCGATCGCCGCCGCGAGGTGATCCTCGACGACCGGGACCTGCCACTTGACGCTTGCCGCCGTCTTGCCTTTCGGCACTCCGGCCACGTCGCCGACGGCGAAGACCTCCGGGAAGCGCCGGTGGCGCAGGGTCTTCTGGTCGACCTCGACCCAGCCTTGGTCGGTCCACTTGTCGGCCCAGGAGAGGCCGGACTGGCGGATGGCGTCCGGCGCCCGCTGCGGCGGGATGACGTGCAGGTAGTCATACGCCATCTCGGCGGTTCCGGTCGCACCGCTTGCATCGGTGGTGGCAAAGGTCGCGACCTTGCGGCCGGGATCGATCGCCTTCAGGGTGTGGCCGTAATGGGTGGCGATGCCGCGCTGGCCGAACAGCATGCGCACCTTTTCCGAGACGATCGGCACGCCGAACAGCGTCGTTTGCGGCGCGGCATAGTGCATCTCGTACTTGCCCTGACCGACCGTGCGGCTGGCAATGTCCTCAATCAGGAAGGTGTGCTTCAGCGGGGCGCCGGCGCACTTCATCTCGGTCGTCGGGCGCGTCGAGATGGCAACACCGCCCTCTTCGGTGAACATGGAGACGGCAGCCCACGTCTTCGCCGCATAGTCCGGCCCGGCATAGAGCGCACCAATGCCGTTCGTGCCAACAAGATCGAGCGAGAAACCCTCGATCGCCGCGTGATCCAGCACGAGGCCGGGCGCTACGACGAGGAAGTCGTAGGGGAGCGTCTGGCCGCCGGCTGTGGCCACGGTTTTGGCCACGGGATCGATGGCAGCGGCGGGCTCGGCGACCAGTGTCACGCCCCGCGGGAGCCAGTCGGTGGTCTGCGAGACCGTGTAGGAGGCGGGCTTCAATCCTGCGGCCACCAGGGACAGCCCCGGCTGATAGAGGTGTTCCTTGCGCCCGTCGATGAGGGTGATCTGGGCGCCCTCCAGACGACGCACCAGCCGGTTGGCAAGTGCGGTCCCGGCCGCACCGGCGCCGACGATGACGATGCGTGCCGCAGTCCGCTGCGTCTGCGCGTGCCCCGATCCCGTGACCGCCGTCGCAGCGAGCCCGGCCGCAGCTGCGCCAAGAAAGGCGCGCCGGGTCGGCGTGATTTGCCAGTCGTTGCCCATCGTCAACCCGATCTCCCTCTCCGTCACTCCCTCGCCGGAAAGCGGCGCACCATGCCCGCCGGTTCCCGCTTTGAACCTTCGCCTGCATCTATCGAGCCTCGGGAACATTTGCGCTTTGACCTGGATCATTTTCGCAGCGCCGGGCCTTTTCGACGCCCGCTCGCATCGCTAAGTTCGCTGCGCATTCACGGCATTGGAAGGACATCACCATGGATCTCGGACTGGCCGGCAAGCGCGCGCTCGTTCTCGCCTCCTCACGCGGCCTCGGCCTCGGCATCGCCAGGGCACTCGCAGACGAAGGCGCGCATGTGCTCCTCTGCGGCCGCAGCGGCGACAAGCTGAAGGCCAATGCCGAGGCCATCAACGCCGCCGGCAAGGGCAAGGCCGACTGGGTGGAGGCGGACCTTGCCGATGCGCACTTCGTCGATGCGATGCTGAAAGCCGTCCACGAGAAGCTCGGCGGCATCGACATCCTCGTCAACAACACCGGTGGCCCGACGCCAGGCATGGCCGAGGAGATGGATGCGGAAAAGCTCTACAACTTCTTCCAGTCCATGGTCGTCCGGGTCATCACGCTGACCAACGCGCTCTTGCCGCTGATGAAGACACAAGGCTTCGGCCGCGTGCTCACGGTTGCCTCCTCCGGCGTCTTCGAACCGATCCCGAACCTGGCGCTCTCCAACACGCTGCGCGGAGCCCTCGTCGGCTGGAGCAAGACGCTGTCGGCCGAGGTCGCTTCCTATGGCGTCACCTCCAACATGATCCTGCCCGGCCGCATCCACACCGACCGCATCGACGAACTCGACGGCGCCAATGCGAAACGCCAGGGCAAGCCGATCGAGGAAATCCGGGCCGCCTCCGTCAAGTCGATCCCCGCAGGACGTCTGGGCAAGGTGGAGGAGTTCGCCGCAGCCGCAGCCTTCCTTTGCTCGGTCCCGGCGAGCTACGTCACCGGAACCATGCTGCGGGTGGATGGCGGCGCCTCCAAATCGATCTAGGGCTTCCCCAGTGCCGCACAGGGCTCCGGCGCGGACTTGACGAATATCAAGGCCTTGCGAAATCCCTGGAATCCGGCCTCGTCTCTGCTAATGTGGGTGCGACAAATTGCTCCATGGGAGGGAAGCTTGGAGAAGATCAGGAACTGGATGGTCGCGGCAGGGCTTGCGATCATCGTCGTCGGCCTCGCCTGGGTCGGCCACGGCACGGGCATCATCCAACTGCCGGCGACAGGCTTCATGAGCGAACTCAGCGTCTGGACGATCAACGGCTCGCTGGTCGTCGCCTTCGGCCTGATCGTGCTGATCGGCTCATGGAAGCTCTTGCGCGACGAGCCGCATGGGCCGGGCTTCGGCGACGACCACTTCCTCGGCGAATCCTGATCCGTCCTGCGGGAGGACGCCGCCCATTAAGCGTCTCGGCATCGTGATCGGCGCAGTCGCCATCCTCATGGGCCTCCT
Organism: Pseudorhizobium flavum; assembly: GCF_902502825.2. The sequence goes on along the minus strand of NZ_LR723670.1, from coordinate 1,121,030 downwards.
CTGGATGGCCCAGGGCAGCGGCATATTCCCCTACCCCGCCTCGAGCTTCATGATCGACGAGTCGCCCTGGATCCTCTACGGCGCGATCCTGGCGCTGGCGGGACTGGTGCTGGTGTGGTGGGCGCGGCGAGGGTAGACGCCGCTCCCTTCAAGATGAGCTCTATCGCTTCGCCACCAGTCCCGGCAGGTCCTCGATCAGCGAATCCCGTACCACGAAGCTGATCGGTTCGTCGTGCGGCTTTGCATCGACCAGAAGCCGCGCGAACACGAGCTCTCGCCCTTCCCTCTCCGCCCAGCCGACGAACCAGCCGATGGGACGGTCGCTCCTGGGCTTGCCGTTTGCGTCGCGCATCCGGCCGCTGCCGGTCTTGCCGTGGATCACCCAGCCGTCCGCCGCCTCGAAGCGCGGGGTGATCGCCTGCGTCATCGCCACCGCATGATCCGAGATCGGCAGTTCCTCGTTCAGGAAGCGGCGGAGGAAATCCACCTGCTCGTCCGGCGAGATCTTGAGCGACGACATCAGCCAGGACTCCGTCAATCCGTCCAGCTTCCTAGGCCCGCCGGAGACGTCCGCGTTGCCATAGGCGAAGGTCTTCACGTAGTCGCCGAACCGGTCTTCGCCGAGACGGCGGGTGATCTCCTGGGAATACCAGACGATCGATTCCCGCTCCCAGCCGGTCGGGTCGAAGGCCTTCTTCACCCGCGCCGGACCGCCGAACTTCGCCTGGTAGTCCCAGCGCGGCGTTTTTTCGTCGGTCAGAATGCCGGCGTCATAGCCCATCATGGCCAAGGGCAGCTTGAAGGTCGACATGGGATAGACGCGCTCATCGCAGGCTCCCTGCCGGTGGATCGCCTCGCCGCTTTCGGCGTCCACCACCACCGTGCAGCGGATGGGACCGGCGGCGGATGCCGGCCCTGTGGCAATAAATGCGGCAAGAACGCCGATGGCAGTGGCCAGAAGGCTTCGTCTTTCCAGGATCATGATATGTCTCCCTCGATGTGAACGCGCCATTTCTAGGGCCCGTTGCGGGAGCGCCGCAAACGATGATAACTGGCGGGAGCCATAAGAAAAACTGGGGCATTGCATGGTCCGGCCGCATCTTCCGCTGAACGCGCTGCGTGCCTTCGAGGCCGCCGCCCGGCATCTTTCGTTCACCCGCGCGGCGATCGAGCTCTGCGTCACGCAGGCCGCCGTCAGCCATCAGGTGAAGATCCTCGAACAGCGGCTGGGGGTCACGCTCTTCCGTCGCCTGCCGCGCGGGCTGATGATCACCGAAGAAGGCTTGGCACTCCTGCCGACGCTGAACGAGAGCTTCGATCGCATGGCCGACATGCTGGAGCGCTTCGAGGGCGGGCACATGCGCGAGGTGCTGACGCTCGGCGCCGTCGGCACCTTCGCCGTCGGCTGGCTCCTGCCGCGCCTTGCCGGTTTCCGCGCCCGCCATCCCTTCATCGACGTCCGCCTCTCCACCAACAACAACCGTGTCGACATCGCCGCCGAAGGCCTCGACTATGCCATCCGCTTCGGCAACGGCGCCTGGCACGATACGGAGGCGGAGCCCTTGTTCGAGGCACCGCTCTCGGCGCTGTGCGTGCCGGCGATCGCAGCCAGGCTGAGGCATCCGGAGGATGTCGGGCGGGAAACACTGCTCCGCTCCTACCGCGCCGACGAATGGCCAGGCTGGTTCGAGGCCGCCGGCGCCCCCGCCCCGGCGATCACCGGGCCGGTGTTCGATTCCTCCGTGCTGATGGTGGAAACGGCCCTGCAAGGCACCGGCGTCGCCCTCGCCCCGCCGCTGATGTTTTCCCGCCACCTTGCCTCCGGTGCGCTGGAACAGCCGTTCTCAGTCCATGTCTCCAGGGGCAGCTACTGGCTGACGCGGCTCAAGTCCCGCACCCCGACGCCGGCAATGACGGCGTTTGCGGAGTGGATGGCCGAGATGGCGGCGGAGACGCGAGCGTCGGGTTAGGCGGCCCCCTCCCTTGCCATCCCGCCCGCCCTGTGCGATCAGGCGCGCTCGATTTCACCAGGGCGCGGCAGGCGCCCTTTGGCGTTCCGGGCTGATGCTCCGGGTTCAATAATCACGACTGGACGAGGAGCACCGCCATGGCACGGGCGCTGGGGCTGGATTTTGGCACGACCAACACTGTCATCGCACTGGCGGAAGGCGATGGCGCCACGCAGTCCATACCGTTCACGAGCAGTGCCGGCACCACCGACACGATGCGAACGGCGCTCTCCTTCATGAAGGACAGGCAACTCGGCGCGCAGGCGCTGAAGGTCGAGGCGGGACAGGCGGCGATCCGCGCCTTCATCGACAATCCCGGCGACTGCCGCTTCCTGCAGTCGATCAAGACCTTTGCGGCAAGCCCGCTCTTCCAGGGCACGCTGATCTTCGCGCGCCGCCACCAGTTCGAGGATCTGATGGAGATCTTCCTGCGGCGGCTTTCCGCCTATGCGGGCGAGGCCTGGCCGGCAGAGGTCCCGCGCATCGTCGTCGGCCGTCCGGTGCAGTTCGCCGGCGCCAGCGCCGACGCGGATCTGGCACTCGAGCGCTATAACACGGCGCTGACGCGGCTGGGCTTTCCGGAGATCGCCTACGTCTACGAGCCGGTCGCGGCGGCGCATTACTTTGCCCAGAACCTGCAGAAGGACGCCAATGTGCTGGTCGCGGATTTCGGCGGCGGCACGACTGACTATTCGCTGATCCGCTTCGAGCGCCATGCAGGCAGGCTCTCCGCCACCCCGATCGGCCATTCCGGCGTCGGCATTGCCGGCGACCAATTCGACGCGCGCATGATCGAACACCTCGTCGCGCCGGAGATCGGCAAGGGCAGCCAGTTCAGGAGCTTCGACAAGGTGCTCGACGTGCCGAGCAACTACTACACGAGCTTCTCGCGCTGGAACCAGTTGTCGATCTTCAAGGGATCGAAGGAGTTTGGCGACCTGCAATCGCTGGTCCGCTCGGCACTGGAACCGGAAAAGCTCGAACTCTTCATCGATCTCGTCGAGCATGACGAGGGCTATCCGCTCTACCAGGCGGTGTCGGCGACGAAGATGGCGCTGTCGGGGACGGAAGAGGCGGAATTCAGCTTTGCGCCCCTCGGCAAGGCCGCCCGCAAGACCGTCCGGCGCCGCGACTTCGAGAGCTGGATCGCCGACGACCTGTCCCGCATCGAGGCTGCCCTCGACCAGGTCCTGGTCGAGACAAACACGGCGCCTGCGGCCATCGATAAGGTCTTCCTCACCGGCGGCACCTCCTTCGTGCCGGCCGTGCGCGACATCTTCAACCGGCGTTTCGATGCAGGCCGTATCGAAAGCGGCGGCGAGCTTCTGTCGATCGCCCACGGCCTGGCGCTGATCGGAGAGAGCGGCGAGATGGCACGGTGGGCCGCTTGATGCTTCCCCCGCCCCTTCCGCTTCGCTAGAGTGGTCTTATGATCCAGGCGAAAGACCTCCAGCCACAGGAACTCTCCGCACTTCTGCATTTCTATGCAGATAGCGGCGTGGAATGGCTGCTGGAGGATGCGCCGATTGACCGCGTTGCGGAATTTGCGGCGCAGAAGGTGGCCCACGAGCAGACCAGCGCTTCGCAGCTCGCTCCCCAGCAACGGGCCGACCGGCAACAGCCAGCACGCGCTGCCGCAGCGACCCAGCCGCTCAATCCGCCACCCGTCGCCATGCCGAACGTCGATGCGGTAGCCGCCGCGCAGCGGGCAGCGGAAAGTGCTTCCTCGCTTGCAGACCTGAAGGCGGCGATCGAGAGCTTCGACAGCTGCAACCTGAAGAACGGCGCCCGTTCCACCGTCTTCGCCAGCGGCGACCCCGCCACGCGGATCATGGTCATCGGCCCCATGCCGAATGCCGACGATGATCGCGATGGCCTGCCCTTTTCCGGCCGTACGGGCCAGTTGCTCGACCGGATGCTGGCAGCCATCGGACTGTCGCGGGAGGCGGTGCTGCTCACCAACATCATTCCGTGGCGCCCGCCGGGCAACCGCATGCCCTCGCCTGCCGAAACCGCGATCTGCAAGCCCTTCATCGACCGTCAGATCGCCTTGGCCGAACCCGATCACCTACTGCTGCTCGGGAATTTTTCTGCCCGCTTCTTCTTCGGGGAAACGGGCACGATCCACAGCCTGCGGGGCGAATGGCGGGAGGTGACGGTCGGCGGCCGCTCCGTCCGCGCACTGGCAACGCTGCATCCGCAGGACCTCTTGGGCGCCCCGGCCACGAAGGCGCTCGCATGGCGCGACCTGCTCATGTTTTCGCAGGCGATCACGCGCGGCTGATGCCGCGGGAATAATCAATGTTAACAGATTATGAAATCTGCCATGCAATTTGCGCATGGCAGCGCTCCTTTATGTCGCATTGCCGAATCGATGCTGCACCGCAATATTGGGATTGTCTTGGGAGGAACCACAGATTTAGGAACCAAGGCAATGATGACTCGTGCCCGCCCCATCCATTCCGGCTTCGAAAGCCTCCGCGCTGCCGGCATGCCGCAGCGCTCTTCGCAGGGCTACCATCGCTTCGGCTCCGCCACCAACGAGCAGCTGACGGCGCGTGCCATCGGCCGGATGGACAAGATCACTCGGCAGTCCGCAATTTTCACGGATTTCCGCGAGCGCTGAACCGAGCCGAGGAAGGACCCAGGATCATGAGCCAGCTTCACCCTATCCGCGCGTTGCGCGAAACGGTCGAGGGCATCAGCACCGCCGTCAGAGCCGCCCGCGAGTACCGCCATGCCGGTGCCGTCCGCCGCGGCGACGCGCGCCCTGCCAATGCGGCGACGGCCTACATCCCGCTTTAACCGGCGATCAGCCGGGCGGCGCCGAAGCCTTGCGCGCCGCCTTGCGCTCCAGCCCGAGCCGCCGCTCCCGGTAGACGATGAAGATCCCGGCCGCCACCGTGATTGCCGTACCGATGATCATCGGTGCCGTCGGCACGTCGTCGAAGATGACGAAGGCGATGGCAATCCCCAGGATGAAGGACGTGTATTCGAACGGCGCCACCGCCGACACGTCCGCATGCCTGTAGCTCTCGGTCAGGAAGATCTGGGCGATCCCGCCGCAGATGCCGGCCCCGATCAGCAGCATTGCCTGTTCCCCCGTCAGCGCCGTCCAGCCGAAGGGCAGGCTCAGCAGCGACAGCAGCGCGCCTGACAGCGAGAAATAGAAGACGATGGTCGGCGTCCGCTCCGTCTTCACCAATTGGCGCACCTGCACCATGGCAAGTCCGCTCAGGACCGCGCCCGCCAGCACTGCCGCCGCACCGAGCGCCTGCGTGGAGCCGAAACCGCCCTCGCTGAACAGCGTCAGCTTCGGCCAGGACACGATCAGCACGCCCACCATACCGGCAACCACGGCGCTCCAGCGGTAAAGCCGCACCTGCTCACCCAGAAGCAGTGCCGCAAAGACCACCGCCATCAGCGGCGAGGCATAGCCGATCGCGATCGCCTCCGGCAGCGGCAGGTGGACAAGACCGTAAAAGCCGAAGACCATGGACATGACGCCGAACAGGCCGCGCTTGAAGTGCCCGAAGGGCTGATCCGTATGGACGGCGGTGCGCAGGTCGCGTCGCCAGGCAAGGTAGGCGATGATCGGAATCAGCGCGAAGGCGGAACGGTAGAAGGTGATCTGCCCGGCCGGGACGCCACTTCCGGCAGCCTTGATGCAGGTCTGCATCAGCACGAAGATCGCTACGGAAATGATCTTGAACATGATCCCGCGCAGGGAATTGCCCGCATCAACGGTCATCTGGCATTCTCGGGCATTGCAAACTCGACGGGGACATGGTGGCGGGTGCAACCGAAACTATCGGAGTACGGCTGAGATCAAAGCGAATAATGCCGAATTCCCATCAATGTTGCTGATGGGTGCTTACGCCGCCGCTCCCAGTAAAGCCTCAGCCCCTGCGACGCATCTGTCTCCGACCGATCGGAAGGTGGCACGAACACTGCCCGAGTCGCTGCGGTCCCCGGGAACAAGGAACAAAGGCCTCTTCCTCGATGTTCGTCAGTCGGCAAAGGAGGATGAGCCATGAAAATGATTGTCTTGGTCCCGGCAACTATCGCTTTGATAGCTGCCACTCACAGCCCCAGCTTCGCCGACTGCCCGGAAACAACCGGCTCGGTCAGCACGGAGCAACAAGCGGGCATTGCAAAGGACGGAACCCATGCACCCCTGGAGGGTGATGCCGGTCAGGTGAAGACGGAATCTTCGACCGGCACGACGACTACCAGCAAAGAAGCTCTTCCGGAAACGGCGGCAAAGGACGGCAAGGACATGCCGATGGGAGAAAGCAGCTCTCTCGCCACGTCCGGGCAAGATGTCGCCGCCCAGCAGGAAGGCGAGAAAACTGCCGCTGCCACCGCGGCGCAGGAAGCCTGCGATTGATACGAATAGATTTCACCCGCCCCCAGACGAGGCGTCTGGCGGCGGGTTCATTCCGGCTGCCGAGCGTAGTTGGTTCCCCCACCTCAAGTGCTGCCGGAACCTTCCGGTGGTAGAGCAAATGCTCACGGCGATTTCCGGATAGACTTCGTCTCGGCACGCTTGCACTTCAAAGAAGCTGCAGCCGTTAGGATCGTGTTAGCAACCCATTGATATCGTGGCGCCGTCTCGCTCACCGAAGGACCCGCGCTTGCCCTATTCTGCAGACCTACCGAACCGCGCGGCGGAATCCTTGAGCGGTGAGGCCGGTTGTGGGACGGTTCAGGTTCGGTCGCGTTCGCAAGCCTGCTGCGCAGGCCTCTCGTTTTTCAAGCACGCATAGGAACCCTGTACTTATGGGTACATCCGATACCAAGACGGTTGAACTTGCCAACTACCGCCCGACCGATTTCGTCCTGGAACGCGTCGACCTCACCTTCGAACTCGACCCGACCAACACCAAGGTTGATGCCAGGCTGATCTTCCATCGCCGCGATGGCGCCGACCCGCGCGCGCCTCTGGTGCTCAATGGCGACGAGCTGACGCTTTCGGGCCTGCTTCTGGACCAGAATGAGGTTCCGGCAGGTCAGTACGATGTCACGCCGCAGAGCCTGACGATCCGGAACCTGCCGGAAGCAGTGCCCTTCGAGATCACCGTCACCACCTTCATCAATCCCGAAGCCAATACCCAGTTGATGGGGCTTTATCGGACGAACGGCGTCTATTGCACGCAGTGCGAGGCTGAAGGCTTCCGCCGCATCACCTATTTCCCCGACCGCCCGGATGTGCTGGCGCCCTATACGATCACCATCATTGCCGACAAGGCCGCGAACCCGCTGCTGCTCTCCAACGGCAATTTCCTCGGCGGCGGCAATTATGACGAAGGCCGGCACTTCGCCGCCTGGTTCGATCCGCATCCGAAGCCTTCCTACCTCTTCGCGCTGGTCGCCGGTGATCTCGGTGTTGTCGAAGACACGTTTACCACCATGTCCGGCCGCGACGTGGCGCTGAAGATCTATGTGGAGCACGGCAAGGAGCCGCGCGCCGCCTATGCCATGGATGCGCTCAAGCGCTCCATGAAGTGGGACGAGGAGCGCTTCGGCCGCGAATACGACCTCGACATCTTCATGATCGTCGCCGTCTCCGACTTCAACATGGGAGCGATGGAGAACAAGGGTCTCAACGTCTTCAACGACAAGTATGTTCTTGCCGATCCGGAGACGGCCACCGACCAGGACTATGCCAATATCGAGGCGATCATCGCCCACGAATACTTCCACAACTGGACCGGCAACCGCATCACCTGCCGCGATTGGTTCCAGCTGTGCCTGAAGGAGGGCCTGACCGTCTACCGGGACCATGAATTCTCCGCCGACATGCGCTCGCGCGCGGTCAAGCGCATAGCCGAGGTGCGGCACCTGAAGTCGGAGCAGTTCCCGGAGGATGCCGGACCGCTTGCCCATCCGGTGCGGCCGACCAAGTATCGCGAGATCAACAACTTCTACACGACGACGGTCTACGAGAAGGGCTCGGAAGTCACCCGCATGATCGCCACGCTTCTCGGAGCGGAAGGCTTCAAGAAGGGCATGGATCTCTATTTCGAGCGCCACGACGGCGACGCGGCCACCGTGGAAGACTTCGTCAAGTGCTTCGAGGACGCCAACGGCCGCGACCTGTCGCAGTTCTCGCTCTGGTACCACCAGGCTGGCACGCCCATGGTCTCCGCCTCGGGGGCCTATGACCCCGCGGCCGCCACGTTCACGCTGTCGCTCGAGCAGATGATCCCGGCGACACCGGGCCAATCCGCCAAGGAGCCGATGCACATTCCGCTCTCCTTCGCGCTGATCCTCGACAACGGGTCCACCGCCGCGCCCACCGCCGTGGCAGGCGGTGAAGTGACCGGCGACGTCCTGCACCTGACCGAGCGCAAGCAGACCTTCACCTTTTCGGGCGTCTCCTCGCGGCCGGTCCTGTCGCTCAACCGTGGCTTCTCGGCGCCGATCAACCTGCATCTCGACCGCAGTACCGATGATCTGGTCCATATCGCACGCCACGACAGCGATCTCTTCGCCCGTTGGCAGGCGCTGAACGACCTGATCCTCCCCGTACTCATGGAGGGTGCCCGCGATGTTCGCGACGGCGGCACGGTCACCTGCCCGTCGGCCGTTATATCCGCGCTGATCGAGATTGCCGGAAACGACGCGCTGGAGCCTGCCTTCAGGGCCCAGGTCCTGGCGCTGCCGAGCGAGGCGGATATCGCCCGCGAACTCGGTAGCAACAATGATCCAGACGCCATCCATACGGCTCGCACCACCGTCCTGACCGCAGTCGCCGAGGCCGGAAGACCGGTGTTCCAGCACCTCTTCGAGACGATGAAGAACAGTGCCGGCTTCAGCCCCGACGCTGCGAGCGCCGGCAGACGCGCGCTTCGCAATAGCGCACTCGGCTACCTGACCTATGCAGAACAGTCGCCGGTCCGGGCAGCCGAGGCCTTTGCATCGGCCGATAACATGACGGATCTCGTGCAGGCCTTGTCCGTGCTGGCCCACCGTTTCCCCGACGCCGAGGAGGCCGACGCCGCGCTGGGCGCATTCGTGACGCGCTTTGACGACAACCCGCTCGTCATCGACAAGTGGCTTTCGGTGCAGGCGACCATACCGGGCGCCGGCGCGCTCGATCGGGTAAAGGCGCTGATGGAAAACCGTCACTTCGTCGCCAGCAATCCAAACCGCGTGCGCGCGCTCGTCGGCAGCTTCGCGTTCTCCAACCCGACCGGATTCAACCGGGCCGATGGCGAGGGCTACCGGTTCCTGGCGGAGCGGATCCTCGCAATCGATCCGAAGAACCCGCAGCTCGCGGCTCGCCTCCTCACATCCATGCGTTCCTGGCGGTCCCTGGAGCCCGTACGGGCCGATCACGCCCGGGCGGCTCTCTTGACAATCGACCGCAGCGTCGAGCTTTCCAGCGATGTCCGCGACATTGTAGACCGCATGCTGAAGGGTTGAACCTCTCCCCTCTACAACCTCTGATTCCGCCGGGGAATCCGGCCGAATCCAAGATTTAAAAATGTCTTAAACAACCTCTGGACACGGCGAATCACTCGTGATTCATTAGGTCAGATTCGGGCGAGCGGCGCGCCGGATTTCCATGAGGGGACTTATGAAAACGATGGCGGACGTGCGGCGGGACACCGCCGGCGATGGATGGTTGCGTCTCAAGATTCCGGGGCGTGATGGGGCATCCCGGCTCTTCTCGGGCCGGCCCAACCTGACGGTAACGCCGATATCTCGTCAGATGCCGCGCGTCGAACTGGTCCTGAAGCGCTCTATCCCGCTCCTCATCCTCGCCTTCCTGGCGGTGGTCGCAACCTCGCGCAGCCTGGGCTTGGTCTCCGAATACGAGCGGCTTCAGGAAGGCGCGCGGGACGCAACGGCACTGATTGCGGCTACCGCCGTCGCGGCCTTTGCGGGGCACGACACCGCGCTGAGCGCCGGCGACCGCGCGGCTGCCGAGGCGCAGCTGGCGAAATTCCTGCCCGCCGACCGTCTTCATCCCGATGCCTTCCTTCTCCTGGTCGATCCTTCCGGCAAGATCTTCGGCGGAATCAGCGCCGGCTCCTATGTCGGGCGCCAGCTGACGTCGCTTCTTCCAGAAACCGCGGCCCAGCGCCGGTTCGTCGGATCCGGGCTGATCGAGACGACCATAGGCGAGGACGCACACTATGCGGCGATCCAGCCGCTTGGCGACAATGGCGCGCTCATCGTCGTGGCCCGTTCGCTTGCTCCGATACAGTATTTCTGGCGGCACGAAGTGTCGCTCAACGTGACACTGTTCACCTGCATCTCCGTGATCCTGCTGGTCATCCTCTATGCCTATTACATGCAGGTGAAGCGGGCGCGGGAGGCAGACGAGACCTTCGTCGAGGCCAATCTGCGCATCGAGACCGCGCTGTCGCGCGGGCGCTGCGGTCTGTGGGATTTCGACGTCGCCAACCGCCGTCTGTTCTGGTCCGGCTCCATGTACGAGATGCTCGGCTATCCGCCCGCCGGCAATGTCATGTCCTTTGCGGATGCGGCGCGGATGATGCATCCGACCGACGGCAATCTCTATGCGCTCGCACGCGCCATCAGCCGCGGCAATGCCAAGCAGGTCGACCAGATCTTCCGCATGCGCCATGCCGCCGGCCACTATGTCTGGATGCGCGCCCGCGCCCAGGTGGTGCGGACCGCCGCCGGCCGCACGCATGTCATCGGCATTGCCATGGACGTCACCGAACAGCACCGGCTGGCACAGCGTTATGCGGAGGCCGACCAGCGCTTGGCCGATGCCATCGAATGCACCTCGGAGGCCTTCGTGCTTTGGGACAAGAACGACCGGCTGGTGATGTGCAATGCCCACTTCCAGCAGGCCTACGGGCTTCCGGACAAGGTGCTGGTTCCGGGCACCGAACGCTCCGTCGTCAAGGCCGCCGCCGCGCGACCGGTGATCGAGCGGCGAATTGCGGATGCGGACCAGAACGGGCTGTCGCGCACGACGGAAGTTCAGCTTGCCGACGATCGCTGGCTGCAGATCAACGAGCGTCGTACCCGCGACGGTGGCATGGTCTCGGTCGGCACCGACATCACCCTCATGAAGCGCCAGCAGGACCGTTTGCGCGATTCCGAACGCCGCCTGATGGCGACGGTCGGCGACCTTTCCGCTTCGCAGAAGAAGCTGGAGAAGCAGAAGGAAGAGCTGTCGATCGCCAATGCCAATTATCAGGCGGAGAAGGAGCGCGCCCAGGCGGCCAACAAGGCGAAGTCGGAATTCCTCGCCAACATGTCGCACGAACTGCGCACGCCGCTCAACGCCATCCTTGGATTCTCGGAAATCCTCGTCAACGAGATGTTCGGGCCGGTCGGCTCGCCGAAGTACAGCGAATATGCCCGCGATATCCATGACAGCGGCAAGCACTTGCTTAACCTGATCAGCGATATCCTCGACATGTCGAAGATCGAGGCCGGGCATATGAAGATCCAGTGCGAGGCAATCGACCTCGTGCCGCTCATTGAAGAGAGCCTTCGCCTCACCGCGATCTCCGCCCAGGAGAAGAAGATCACGATCGAGCAGTGCCTCTCGGACGATCTGGAAATGGTCGGCGATCGCCGCGCCATGAAGCAGGTTATGCTGAACCTGCTCTCCAACGCCGTGAAATTCACCGACGAGGGCGGCAGGATCATCGTGAGAGCCCGCCGTTCCGAATCCGGTTTCCTGCTGACGATCGCGGATACCGGCATAGGCATACCTAAGACGGCACTTGCAAAGATCGGCCAGCCCTTCGAGCAGGTGCAGAGCCAGTATGCCAAGAGCAAGGGTGGCTCGGGGCTCGGGCTCGCGATCTCCCGCTCCCTGGTCGCGCTGCACGGCGGCAGCATGCGGATCCGATCCTGCGTCGGCAAGGGCACGGTGGTGTCGCTCAGCGTTCCGGAATGCGCGACCTTCGCAGTCCCCCGCCCGGCGATCAGCTGACGAGCTTGCGGAAGATCCCGCGACCCGCCTTCGACAGCCGCTTCACCTCTCCCTCCAGCGTCCGGATATCGGGGCAGTCCCCTGCCCTCGAAACCCGCTCCACCAGTCCGGCAGGCGCCTCCTTTGGGGAGAATGGCCCGTCGATGCAGAGCCGGATGATCTGCGAGAGTTCGGTAAAGAGGCGAAGCGCCTCTCGTACCGTCGCCAGGTCGTCGGGCGGCAGCATCTCGTTGCCGAGTGCCTCCAGCGCCTGCATCGTGCTCATCCCGTTGGTGTCGATCGTCAACCCGCGAGCCGGTGCAACCAGCCGCAGGTACTGGGCGATGAATTCGATATCGATGAGCCCGCCGGGGATCAGCTTCAGGTCCCAGATGTCGCGCGGCGGCTTTTCCTGTTCGATCAGGTCGCGCATTTCGCGCACATCCGTCGCGATCTTCTGTTCGTCACGTTGCCGCGAGAGCGTTTCGGCGACGACAGCGCAGGCTTCGTCCACCAGTCCGCGATCGCCGCAAACCATGCGGGCCCGGGTGAGCGCCATGTGCTCCCAGGTCCAGGCTTCCTCCTGCTGATACTTCCGGAAGGTCCGGATACGGGTTGCGACCGGTCCCTTGTTGCCGGACGGCCTCAGCCGCATGTCCACCTCGAAGAGCACGCCCTCGGCCATGGGTGCCGAGAGCGCCGCGATCAGGCGCTGTGTGAGACGTGTGAAGTACCGGCTGCTGTCGAGCGGCTTTGCTCCGTCGGATTCCCCGGCCTCGTCGTCGTAGTCGTAGAGCAGGATCAGGTCGACGTCGGAGGCTGCCGTCAGCTCGAAGCTGCCGAGCTTGCCCATGCCCATCAGCGCCACCCGGCCGCCCGGATAGCGGCCATGCGCCGCCTCGATCTCGCGCTCCACAGCAAGCAGCGCCTGCTCGATCAGCAGGTCGGCGAGATCGGTGAAGGTCCGCCCCGCCTGAATGCCGTCAATCGCCCCGGTGAGCAGGCGGATGCCGATCAGGAAGCGCTGCTCGGCCGCGAATATCCGCAGCCGGTCCAGCTGTTCCTCGTAGTGGCGGGCTGCCGTCAAAAAGGTGCGCAGGCGTTCGGAAAGATATTCTCGCGTCGGCAGTTCCGCCATCAGGCCGGGATCGAGCATGCCGTCGAAGACATGCGGGCGCGACGAGATGATGTCCGCCAGCCGCGGCGCCGAGGACATGACGGTGACGATCAGCGAGAGCAGCGCCGGATTGTTGCCGATCAGGGAAAAGAGCTGGATGCCGGCGGGCAGGCCGGAGAGGAAGCTGTCGAAGCGAAGCAGCGCCTCGTCGGCGCGGCTGCTTTCCCCGAACGCCTTCAGGAGATCCGGTGTCAGCTCCGTCAGCCGCTCGCGCGCCTCCACCGATTGGGTGGCGCGATAACGGCCATAATGCCAGGTGCGGATGACGCGGGAGATGTCCGCGGGCCGCTCGAAGCCGAGCGAGGCAAGCGTCTTCAGCGTCTCCGGATCGTCCTGCTGGCCGGTGAAGACGAGATTTCCCTCGACGCCAGAGAGCTTGGTTTCCTGCTCGAACAGCCGCGCATAGCGCTTCTCGACCGTCCGCAGCACCGTCTCCAGCCTTGCCGAGAAGGCCGCCGTATCGGCAAAGCCCAGCATGTAGGCGATGCGCTTCAGCTCTGCCTCGCTATCCGGCAGGCGGTGCGCCTGCTCGTCGCGCACCATCTGGATGCGATGCTCGATGTCGCGCAGGAACCAGTAGGCTTCGGTCAGTTCGGCGGCGATTGCCGGGGTGATCCAATTCGCCTCCGCCAGCATCTCCAGCGCGACCTCGGTCTGCCGGGTCCTCAGCGGCGGCATGCGGCCGCCGGCGATCAGCTGCTGGGTCTGCGCGAAGAATTCGATCTCGCGAATGCCGCCGCGGCCGAGCTTGACGTCATGCCCCTTAACGGCGATCGCGCCGTGACCCTTGTGGACGTGGATCTGGCGCTTGATGGAATGGATATCGGCAATCGCCGCATAGTCGAGATATTTGCGGAAGACGAAGGGCATCAGCTGGCGCAGGAACCATTCGCCGGCCTCCAGGTCGCCCGCTATGGCGCGCGCCTTGATGAAGGCGGCGCGTTCCCAGTTCTGGCCGCGGCTCTCATAGTAGAGCAGCCCTGCCTCCACCGGCACGGCAAGGGGCGTCGAGCCCGGGTCAGGGCGGAGGCGAAGATCGGTGCGGAAGACATAACCGTCGGCGGTGCGCTCCTGCAGGATGCGCACCAGCCGGCGCATCATTCGGGCATAGATTTCCGAACCGTCCAGCGGGTCCGGCAGGATGCCGCTTTCCGGGTCGAAGAAGATGACGAGGTCGATATCGGAGGAATAGTTGAGCTCGTAGCCGCCGAGCTTGCCCATGCCGAGCACGATCAACCCGGAACCCTCGCTCGGATGCTTTGGGTCCTTCAAGGCCAGCTTGCCGCTCTCGTGGCCGCCGAGCAGCAGGTGGTCGATCGCGGCCGCCACCGCTGCATCCGCCAGGAGCGTCAGCCAGCGGGTCGTGTCGCGGGCGGTGAAGAGCCTGGCGAGATCCGCCAGCGCCACCAGGAAGGAGACGCTCCGCTTCAGCGTCCGAAGTGCCGTCATCACCTCCGCTTCAGACGGGAACCTGCCCTCCCTCGGCTTCCAGCAGTCGCGAGCTTCCGCAACCAGCCGCTCCAGCGTCGGCTCCAGAGGCTCCGTCACCGCAGTCGTCAGCAGATGCGGGGAGACCGATGCGGCCTCACGAAGATAGGGCGAGAGTGAGAGTGCCGCGACGAGGAACGCTTTCAGCGCGCCATCACTGGCAATTATCTCCGCCAGCGCCGCCTCCTGCTTCGCAAGGTCCTTCAATTGCGACGTGACGGTCTTCGCCTCGGTCTGGCTCTGCGGCCGGATGACCTCTGCGGCGACGTCCTTCAGATAGGTTGCAGTCTCTCCCACGGCGTCCTCCCTCGACGACCCTCTTCTTAGGGCCTGAAGGGAGGGAATACCATGGTGGCCGTCAACCCCGGCGCATTCTCCCTCTCAGGATGGGTCGCAGAGAGCCTGAGCGATCCGCCATGCAGGTCCATCACCGCCTCCACCAGCGAAAGCCCGAGCCCTGTGCCGGGCTTCGATCGGCTGGCGTCGAGGCGTACGAAGCGCTTCGTCACCTCATGGCGCTTGTCCTCCGGCACGCCGGGGCCGCTGTCGCAGACCGAAAGCCGCGGCGAGCCATCCTCGAGCCTCAGCACCAGCCGGATCTCGCCTGCCGCCTTCCCCCCGCCACCATACTTGATGGCATTGTCGAGCAGGTTGAAGATCGCTTGGCCGATCAGTTCCCGATTTCCCTTGACCCTCACGCCCGGTTCGATAGCGGTTTCCAGCTTCAGGCCCGCTTCTTCGGCGACGGGCTCGTAGAGTTCGCAGCTGTCTGCGGAGATGGCGGACAGGTCGACCTCGCTCATCTCGGCGGCGATCGATCCCGCCTCGACGCGGGAGATCATCAGCAGCGCGTTGAAGGTTCGGATCAACTGGTCGGATTCCGCTATGATCCCTTCCAGTGCTGCGCGGCGGCTTTCCGGTTCCTCGTCTCCCAGGGCATCCGCCGCCTTGTTGCGCAGCCTCGTCAGCGGCGTCTTGAGGTCATGGGCGATATTATCGGAGACCTGCCTCAAGCCCTCGTTCAGCTTCTCGATCCGTCCCAGCATCGCGTTCAGCGATTCCGACAGCCGATCGAATTCGTCGCCCGAGCGGCCGACAGGAAGCCGCTGCGAAAGATCCCCGGCCATGATCTTCTGGCTAGCCGCCGACATGCGGTCGATGCGCTTCAGCGCATTGCGGCCGATCCCGAACCAGATGAACAGCGCACCGATCCCCATGATCGTCAGCGCCAGCATCAGCGCGCGGCGGACAATGCCGCGGAAGCGGCCCGGTTCGCCGAGATCCCGGCCAACCATCACCCGCAGGCCGTTCTCCATCACCACGACGTTGGCGATTGCCATATGCTCGCGCTCCGCGCCCGCTTCGGAGAAGGGCTTGTAGGCGAAGGGAAAGCGGGTCCAGCCCTGCTCGTCGAGCACCCCCGGCTGCAGCGAGGCGACGTTGCCGGCGAGGATTTCGCCATTCGGCCCGGCGACGACGTAGAGATTGGCGCCCGGCTGACGCGCCCGCCGCTCCATGAGCCGCAGCATGCCGTTCAGTCCGCCGCGCTCGTAGGAACGTTGTATGTCGGCCACCTCCTGGACCAGGTTTTCCCTCGTCTGCTGCGCCAGAATCCGCTCCGACATCGCCGTCACGTAGACGACGAGGAATGCGGCGCAGATCGCGAAAAGCAGGATGTAAAGCGCCGACAGCCGCACGGCCGTCGAACGGAACATGAGACGAAGCCGGGTCAGCACGGGCTCACGCCTCATCCTTGATCATGTAGCCTGCGCCGCGGATCGTCTTCAGGAGCGGCCTGTCGAAGTCCTTCTCGATCTTCGAGCGGAGCCGCGACACATGCACGTCGATCACATTGGTCTGCGGATCGAAGTGATAGTCCCAGACATGTTCCAGCAGCATGGTGCGGGTCACCACCTGCCCGGCATTCTTCATCAGGTATTCGAGAAGCCGGAATTCGCGCGGTTGCAGCAGGATATCCCTGCCGGCGCGCTTCACCTCATGCGACAGCCGGTCGAGTTCCAGGTCGCCGACGCGATAGACCATGTCCTGCTCCGGCTTGCCCTTGCGGCGGCCGAGCACCTCCACGCGTGCCAGGAGTTCGGAGAAGGCATAGGGCTTGGGCAGGTAGTCGTCGCCACCGGCTCTCAGGCCGGTCACCCGGTCATCCACCTGGCCGAGGGCGGAGAGGATCAGCACCGGCGTCTCGACGCCGCGCTTGCGCAATTCGCTGATCACCGACAGGCCGTCGCGGCGCGGCAGCATGCGGTCGATGACCATCACGTCATAGCTGTTCTCGCTGCCCATGAAGAGGCCGCTCTCGCCGTCGCTTGCATGGTCGACGACGATGCCCGCCTCGCGGAAGGCCTTCGTCATGTAGGCGGCCGCTTCGAGGTCGTCTTCAATCACCAGAATCTTCATGTGCGGCACCATAGCGTCGGCAGCGCCGTTTGCACCATCGGATTCACGGGTATCGGCGTGGCGGGCGGGGGCGTCCATCTTCGCTCCTTCAACTGCAGACCGGCGGAGGAAATGAAAAGGGGCGCCGACGTGACCGGCGGCGCCCCTCCTGATCGTGATTGGGAGGATCAGCCTTCGTTGATCGGGAGCGCGATGAAGCGGCTGCCACGATCGGACTCGACCTGGAACAGCGCGCGGCTGCGCCCATCGTTGCGGGCCTGCTCGATGACCTTCTCGATGTCGCCCGCAGTCTTTACGGACTGGTTGTTGACCGAGACGATCTTCTCGCCGGCACGCAGGCCGCGACCTGCCGCTTCCGAATCCGGATCGACTTCGACCACCGAGAGACCCGCGCCGTCCTCGGCGGGCGCTACCGTGATGCCGAGGCTCGCAAGCGCCTGCTCCGTCGAAGGAGCGGGAGCTTCCGATGTCTCCGTATCGGCGCTTGCGGATTGCTCGCTCGCCAGGTTGCCCAGTGTCACTTCGAGGTTCTGGGATTTGCCGTCACGCCAGATGGCAATATCGACCTTCGCGTTCGGATTCATGGCGGCAACCTTGCGGGCAAGGTCACGAGCATCCTTGATCGGATCGCCATTGAGGGCGGTGATCACGTCGCCTTCCTTGATGCCGGCCTTCTGGCCAGGCGAACCTTCCTGCGGGGCAACGACGAGGGCACCCTGCGCCTCAGAGAGACCAAGCGATTCGGCGATGTCCTTGTTGACCGGCTGGATCTGCACCCCGAGCCAGCCACGCTCGACCTTGCCGTCCTTCATCAGCTCCGTCACCACGTCGCGGGCAACCGAAGCGGGAATGGCGAAGGCGATGCCGACATTGCCGCCCGAAGGCGAGAAGATCGCCGTATTGATGCCGATGACCTCACCCTCGAGATTGAAGGCAGGACCGCCGGAATTGCCGCGGTTCACGGCCGCATCGATCTGGATGTAGTCGTCATAGGGACCGGAGCCGATGTCACGTCCGCGGGCCGAGATGATGCCCGCCGTCACAGAACCGCCGAGGCCGAACGGGTTGCCGACCGCCACGACCCAGTCACCGACGCGCACCTTCGTGTCGTCCGCGAAGTTGACATAGGTGAATTCGCGATTGGCATCGACCTTCAGCACCGCAAGGTCGGTGCGGCTGTCGGAGCCGATCAGCTTGGCGTCGAGTTCCGTGCCGTCATCCAGTACCACCGTATAGGCGGCACCGTCGGCGATGACGTGGTTGTTGGTGACGAGGTAGCCGTCCTCGGAGATGAAGAAGCCGGAGCCCTGGGAGGTCGGGCGCAGGCGACGCGGACCGTTGCGCTCGCTGCGGTCGCTGTCGGGACCCCCGCGGAACTGCGGGCCACCGAAATCGCGGAAGAACCGCTTCAACGGGTGATCGTCCGGCAGGTCCTCAAAGCCCTGGCCGCCGAAGTTGAAGGAGAAATTGCTGTTGTCGCTGGCCGTCTGGGTTTCCGACTGGACGCGCACCGATACGACGGCCGGCGAGACGGCGGAGACGACGTCGGCGAAGCTGGGCGCCTGCGGCGCCTGCACCTTGACGGGATCGGCGAACGACTCGATGACCTGTCCGGGGATGCCGGTCGACAGCATCACCGCGGTCAGCCCGGCGACCGTCGAGGTCTTCAGCACGGTCTTCAGCGAGGGGCGTCCGAATTTGCTGTTGAGCATTGTGAGTACCTTCTTCTCTTCACTGTGTCTGGTTCCGGGAGGCGCCCGGAAGGCGGTGGATGCGAAGAGATATAGGAAGGCTCACCTTAACTGCAGGTGTCAGGCGGATGAAAACTTCGTAATGTTGGGGCCGCTCAGCGCCTGTCGAGAAGCTCGTCGATACGGGCCTGCTCCTCGGCCGAAAGAGGAGCGGGCGCGCGTGCCCGAAGGCGCCCGCGGGCCATCAGCACGAGCACGATCGCGCCAATGCCGAGCAGCAAAGCCGGAGCGGCCCACAGAAGCATGGTGCGGAGGGAGAACCGCGGCTTCAGCAGCACGAACTCGCCATAGCGGGAAACGACGTAGTCGATCACCTCCTCGTCCGTGTCACCCTGCTGCAGCCGTTCGCGCACGAGGACCCTCAGGTCCCGGGCCAGTTCTGCGTTGGAATCGTCGATCGACTGGTTCTGGCAAACCATGCAACGCAGGTTCACCGAGAGGTTCCTCGCCCGCTCCTCGAGCACGGGATCGGCGAGGATCTCGTCGGGATTGACCGCAAGCGCCGGAAGGGGTGCGAGCAGGATAAGGAGGACGAGCAGAAACTTGCGGATCATTCCGCCGCCTCCATCGCCGTGCGGACGGCACGGGCGCGGCGTGTCGGGGCGCCCACCCGCAGCCGCCGGTCGGAGAGCGAGACGAAGCCGCCGATCATCATGATCAGCGATCCACCCCAGATGCAGAGGATGAAGGGCTTCCACCAGATGCGCACCACCATGCCGCCACCGGCGATCGGGTCGCCCAGCGAGACGTAGAGCTGGCTGAATCCGAAGGTGACGATACCGGCTTCCGTCGTCGGCATGCGCCTTGCGGTGTAGAGCCGCTTCGACGACCACGTATCTGCCACCACCACGCCTCCTTGGCTGATGGTGAAGTGTCCCTGTTCCTCGGTATAGTTCGGACCGACCGCCTCGCGCATGCCGTCGAAGACAAGCGAGTAGCCGCCGGCTTCCGCCGTCATGCCCTGCTTCATCTCGACAACCGTTTCCGTTTCGTAGGTCGTCACCATGACGATGCCGAGGACGGTCACGCCGAGGCCGAAATGCGCCAGCGCCGTCCCGAAGGCCGACCGCGGCAGGCCGACCAGACGACGCCATGCGACGTTGAACGGAAGCTTGCCGAAATTTGCCCTGTGCCACAGATCGGCGAGCGCCCCGAACATGCCCCAGAAGGCGATGGCGAGGCCGAAGACAGCCATCACCGGGCCGCCGTTCTCGATGTAGTAGAGGGTCAGGCCTGCCACCAGCGCCAGTCCGGCGGCAACGTAGAGGCGCTGCAGCGCGGCGAGCAGGTCGCCCCGCTTCCAGGCGAGCATCGGCCCGAAGGGAACGGCGATCAGCAGCGGGATCATCAGCAGCCCGAAGGTCATGTTGAAGAACGGCGCCCCGACAGAAATCTTCTCGCCGGTCAGCGTTTCCAGCACCAGCGGATAGAGCGTGCCGATCAGGACCGTTGCCGTGGCGACCGTCAGGATCAGGTTGTTGAGGACAAGAGAACCTTCGCGAGAGATCGGCGCGAAGAGGCCACCCGACTTCAGCATCGGCGCCCGCCAGGCAAAGAGCGCAAAGGCGCCGCCGATGAACAGCATGAGGATTGCCAGGATGAAGATGCCGCGCGATGGGTCGGTGGCGAAGGCATGGACGGAGGTCAGCACGCCGGAGCGGACGAGGAACGTGCCGAGCAGCGACAGCGAGAAGGTCATGATGGCCAGAAGCACGGTCCAGATTTTCAGCGCCTCGCGCTTCTCCATGACGAGTGCCGAGTGGAGGAGCGCGGTCCCGGCGAGCCAGGGCATGAAGGAGGCGTTTTCGACCGGGTCCCAGAACCACCAGCCGCCCCAGCCGAGCTCGTAATAGGCCCAGTAGGAGCCCATCGCGATGCCGGCCGTCAGGAAGGTCCATGCGGCCAGCGTCCACGGACGCACCCACCGCGCCCAGGCGGCATCGATACGGCCGTCGATCAGGGCAGCAACGGCGAAGGAGAAGCAGACGGAAAAGCCGACATAGCCGAGATAGAGGAGCGGCGGATGCACTGCCAGCCCCGGGTCCTGGAGGATCGGGTTGAGGTCCTGGCCTTCGGCAGGTGCGGGATTGAGGCGCGCGAATGGGTTCGAGGTCAGCAGGATGAAAAGCGTGAAGGCGGTTGTAATCCAGGCCTGCACCGCAAGCACATTGGCATGCAGCGTGTCGGGGAGGTTGCGGCCGAAGAAGGCGACGAGTGCGCTGAAGAAGACCAGGATCAGCAGCCAGAGCAGCATCGATCCTTCGTGGTTGCCCCAGACACCGGAGAACTTGTAGATCATCGGCTTCATCGAATGGGAATTCTCGAAGACGTTCTTCACCGAGAAATCCGAGACGACATAAGCCCAGGTCAGCGCCGCGAAGGCAAACAGCACCAGCAGGAACATCAGGATCGAACCGACCGGCGCCAGCCCCATCATCGCCGCGTCGTTGCGGCGCGCGCCGATCAACGGCAGGATCGACACGATCAGCGCGGTGGCGAGCGCAAGGACGAGCGCATAATGTCCGACTTCGATGATCATTGCGTCGCCGCCTCCCCGCCGTGCTGCCAGACCCCCTGCTCCTTCAGGCGGTCGGCCACTTCCTTCGGCATGTAGTTCTCATCATGCTTGGCCAGCACCGAATCCGCAACGAAGGAGTGGGTCGCAGCGTCGAACGCGCCTTCGGTCACCACGCCCTGCCCCTCGCGGAACAGGTCGGGCAGGATGCCCGTATAGCTGACCGGCACCGTGTTCGAGCCGTCGGTTACCGAGAAGCTCACGGTCGAACCCTCACCACGCTTGACCGATCCCTCGGCCACCAGGCCGCCAAGGCGGATGCGCGTGCCCGGAGAAACTTCCGTGCTGGCGAGATCTGCCGGCATGTAGAAATAGGCGACCGACTGGCTGAAGGCGAACATGACCAGGAGGACCGCGGCGAGGATGAAGCTCATGCCGCCGGCGATGATGGTGAGACGTTTCTGTTTGCGTGTCATTGCGTCGCTCCTTCGACGGCCAGGCCAACCTCGCGGGCAAGCGCAATCAGTTGCTGCCCCTCGCTGCCTTCCGCCGGGAATGTCTTCAGGCCGGTCTTAAGCGCTTCCTCGGCCTTTTCTTTGTCGCCGAGCACGGAATAGGAGCGCACCAGTCGGAGCCAGCCTTCCAGGTTGTTCGGATCGTCCTGCAGGCGGGCGGCGAGGCTCTCCACCATGCCGCGGATCATGTCCTGGCGATCGCCTTCGGACATCTGGCCCGCCGCAGCCATGTCGTCCGCGGATGGCCCATTCGGCGCTTCCGCCGTCTGCGGGGTCGTACCGCCGGTCGCGGCGATATGCTGCCGGATCAGGTCCATCCACGGCGCGTCGGGCGGCGAAGCCTTGGCAATCGCCTCGAATGCCGCGCGTGCCTCGTCGCGGCGGCCGGCCTGCTCCAGGCCGAGACCAACATAGAAGCGGGCGCGGGGATTGTCCGGCTGAAGGCGCAGGCTCTCCTCGAAGGCGAGCCGCGCATCCTCGGTGACGATGCCGTCATTGGCGGCAACGAGGGTTTCCCCCAGCCCGTCAAGCCGCTCCGGACTGGTCCCGAGCAGCCGCATGGCATTGCGGAATGCGAGTTCCGCATCGCCCAGCCGCATGGCCTTGAAGTAGATCGGCGCCAGCAGGTCCCAGCCCGCACCGTCATTCGGGTTCTCCGCCAGGTGCCGTTCGGCCTTGGCGACCAGCAAGGCCATGTTCTGGCCGGGATTTTCAAGTCGGGCGGCAAGCGGCTGGTCCGGGAGCTGCGGATTACCGAGCAACAGGTAGAGGGACAGTCCGACAGCGGGGACGAGAAGGGTCACCGCTACGCCTGTTGCGGTCAAGCCGGTACGGCCGGCGGGAGCTTCGCTCTGGCTGTCCGCCTCGCCGGCAGCCGACAACAGCCGGCGGCCGATCTCGGCCTTGGCATACTCGGCCTCTTCCGCAGAGATCAGGCCCTGCTCGCGATCGCGCTCGAGTTCGGCCATCTGGTCTCTATAGACGGCGATCTCTCCGGCGCGATCGGGAATCTCGGATTTGGCGCCGCGCGCCAGGGTGACGAGCAGGACGGCCGCGACGGCGGCGGTCAGGACGGCGAGGATGATCCACAAGAACATAATGGTCCAAATACTGGAACCGGGCTGCCTTTCCAACGGCAAAGCCGGTCATGACGCGGATTTGAGGCGTTTGGCCGCAAGTTGCTTGTGCCCCAGATGCACCCGTAGCGCGATTCCGGCCATGACTTATGTCAAATTGTCAGATGAGCGGAGTCCAGCTGCCGTCCTTGTTCCGGCAGGCCGCACCGCGTGCGATTGCCTGCCGTCCGCTGGCAGTCAGCGTGTGCTTGTACTGCCGGCAGTTCTGCGAACCGACCTGGTAGGGAGCAGCCGCGACAACCTGTCCGCTGACATCCCTGCCGCTCCAGGTGACAGGCTGGCCGACCGCCGCCGCTTCCAGTGCGCGATATTCGGCTTCCAGTGCCCTTGCCCTGTCGCTATTGCTGATCTCGACGCCGCTGCGGCTGACGATGCCGCCCTGCAATGCAGCGATATAGGGCGTCGAACCCGAGGACCTGGCGGGAAGCAGGCTGCCGCCGCCTCCGGATGTCGTCGAACATCCGGCAATGACTGCCAGAGCAAGGAACGTCGCACCAATCTGCAAACTTCTGAGACGCATGTGTTCAGCACCGGTTGGAGTATTTCCCGCATCGAGGCAGGGCGGCGATGCTCGCCGGGACCCGCCAAGGGGATATGGAGCCTTTGTCCACGTCAGGCAACATCCTTCGTCACCGACGGCAACAGAAGTGTTGCGCGCAGGCCACCCTTTTCGCTGCGCTGAAGCTCGAAGCTACCCTGGTATTCGCCGGCGATCTCGCTGACGATGGAGAGCCCGAGGCCCGCACCGGGCCGGCTCTCGTCGAAGCGGCGGCCGCGCTTCATCGCCTCGCCGCGCTGGCCGGGTTCCAGTCCCGGTCCATCGTCCTCGACCACCACTTCCAGCCAAGTCCGGCGGATCGTATCCGCCGGTTCGCCGGCCGGAGGTCCGGCTGCCACAGCGACACTGAGCCAGACGCCGGTCCGGCAGAAGCGGGCGGCATTCTCCAGCAGGTTGCCGACTGTCTCCTCGACATCCTGCTGCTCCATCGCGAGAACAGCGCCAGGAGAGACCGAAAGGCTGAATTCCCTCTCCGGGTTGAGGCGGCGCATCACGCGGACGAGCCTCTCCAGCACGGGCTCGACCTCCGTGCGAACCAGCACCGATTCGCGCTGTGCCGCAATGCGTGCACGGTTAAGATAGGATTGCACCTGCGCCTGCATGGCTTCCGCCTGTGACCTCATCAGTTCGCCCTGCGAGGCCTCAAGCGAGCGGGCCTCGTTCAGCAGGACGGCAAGCGGGGTCTTCAGCGAATGGGCGAGGTTGCCGACCTGCATGCGGGCACGGTCGACGATACGGCGGTTGCTTTCGATCAGCGCATTGATCTCGTTGACGAGCGGCAGGACCTCGCGCGGAAACTCCCCTTCGAGACGTTCCGCGTCGCCGCGGCGGATCCTCTCCAGTGCGCGGCGTGCCCGGTCGAGCGGCTGCAGGCCGAAGAGGATGGCGCCGCCATTGACGACAAGGCTGCCGAGGCCGAAGACCACAAGGGCGATGTAGAGACTGCGGTTGAAGGTGGCGATGTCCTCTTCCATCGCATCGAGGTTGCCGGCAACGCGGAAGCGTGCCGCCCGCCCCTGGCTGTCGAGCACGACCTCCGTCTCGGCCACCAGAACATTGTTTCCGAAGGCGTCGACCACCGGATAGAAGCGCTCATAGCGGTTGTTGAAGGGGACGTTCAGGATGCTTGGTACGGCAATCTTCGAGACGCCCAGGGACGGCGAGGAAAGCGGCGCGGCGGCGAAGGTCCCGAGCGGTTCGATGATCCAGTACCAGCCGGTTTCCGGCTGGGAATAGCGCAGGTCGCCCAGTTGCGGGTTGCCGGCGAGGTTGTTGCCTTCGCCGATCGAAACCGAATTGATGACGTTGTAGAGTTGCGCCCGCAAGAGGTCGGTGAACGCCCGTTCGGCAGACTGACGGTAGAGGGCGGAAATCACGAGCGCGATCACCACCAGGGCCAGTCCAGACCAGAGGGTGGCGAGAAGGAGAACGCGGGCGGTAAGGGATCTCGGCCCGGTCATGGCGTCAGCTGACGTCGGTCGGGGCTTGCATCCTGTAGCCGAGGCCGCGCACCGTCTCGATTAGGTCCACGCCGAGCTTCTTCCTCAGCCGCCCGATGAACACCTCGATGGTGTTGGAGTCGCGGTCGAAATCCTGATCATACATGTGCTCGACGAGTTCCGTGCGCGACACCACCTGGCCCATGTGATGCATCAGATAGGAGAGCAGCCGGAATTCGTGGGAGGTGAGCTTCAGCGGCATGCCATCGACGCTCGCCTTCGACGCCTTGGTGTCGAGACGGACCGGCCCGCAGATAAGTTCGGAGGACGCGTGTCCGGCGGCGCGGCGGATGAGGGCGCGCACGCGAGCTAGCACTTCCTCCACATGGAAGGGCTTGGCAACGTAGTCGTCGGCGCCCGCATCGATGCCGGCCACCTTATCGCTCCAGCGATCGCGCGCCGTGAGCATCAGGACCGGCATCCGCCGGCCGTCCGTGCGCCACTTCTCCACTACGCTTATTCCGTCCATGACGGGCAGGCCGATGTCGAGGATGGCGGCATCATAGGGTTCCGTGTCGCCGAGGAAATGTCCTTCCTCGCCGTCAAACGCCTGGTCGACGACGTATCCCGCCTCCTTCAGCGCATCGGTTAGCTGCCGGCTCAGATTGACGTCGTCTTCAACTACGAGAATGCGCATGGACTGCCCCACCCTATGCGACGATCGCGGATCGCCGCCCCTGTCATTACATCGGCACCCGCACTGTTACCTTGCGCGGCCTCTCATTGCCATTGCCCTGGACAAGAACGGTGACGACGCAGGTCTGGCCGTCGGAGGATGGCTGTGCCGATAGAAGCTGGCCGCCCGTCTCGCTGACCACCCGGCTTGCTGCCGCGCCGCAATCGGCGGCGGCCAGGATGAAATAGTCCCCCGCTGCCGGGGCTTCGAAGGCAGTCAGACCGGCAAGGCCGGCGACGAGCATCGCAGGTATCGGCAGTCGCGCCATCGTGTTGCTATCCATCGTCAGGGCGGATCGAACAGATCCAATGCATGTGATGGATTATGTAACCAAGCACGCCTGAATGGCAAATGAATGCGAAGAAAGGGATGGATCCGGGCCTGCCGCACGCAGCGTCACGATGCCTGCCGAAGGGCTTCCACTTCAGCTGCAAGCTGATCGAGAAGGCACTGGAAGAACCGCCGCGCCTGCTTCAGGCGCCATGCGTCCGCCACCGGATTATAGATGATGTCGCAGAGGGAGAGGACAACGCAGGACGCCGCCTGTGCTAGAGGTCCGGCGCCTGCTTCGCGCACGATCTTGAGTGCCAGCGCGTACATGCGCCGGTAATTATGCGCCTCGCGAGCCTCGGCCAGCCAGGCTGTCATCCGCTCCGCCATCGAGCCCCCTTTTCTCGTCCGGGCATCAAACCCCGGATCTGGAGAAAGGGTCCGAACTTATGGAGGCGTCGTGGACCTGTGGTTATGGAAGGGTAAAAAACAGGGGGGAGCCCGGAAAGGTTTTGATAACCTTCCCGGGCCGATGGCGCTCATCGCCGCCCAATGGCAGTGCTGGCGGAGATGCGTCCATAGATCGACAAGGCGCCGCCCAGCGCACCGCCAAGCGCAATCGCGAGGTCGGCAATGTCGTTCTGCACGTCAGGCGCCAGATCCACCCCCGCCATCTGTGCAATGGAAGCCGCAACCGCGATCAGCGCGCCCCATACCGTCTTCGACTGATACCAGGTCTTCATTCCGTCCATGCTCTGTCTCCTTCTAGGTTTGAATGGTGGCGGTCGCCGCAACCCCGAGCGGCACCGCCCGGCCCAGCTGGCGAACGCGGATAGTCACCGCCGGCAGCGGCTGACCGAAATCGGTGGTTTGCTGGTCGAGGCTGTAGAGAAGTTGCGGCGCCACTACCTCCGCCGAACGCCGCACGGTGGAACCGTCGAGAATGTCGACGCGGTAGCGCTCCTCCGGCTCGTCGAGCGGAATATCGGCGGCATCCCAGTCGTCCGCCTCCACCCTGCCCCGACGGATCCAAGACAGCAGCAGGTCGCCATTGGCCAGTCGGCGGGCACCCAGGTGCACGGGCGAGAGCGGTGTCTCCGCCCTGATCCCGCCCTGGAAGGGCAATGGCCCCACACGGCTGCCGGCGGACCCGCTGCCTTCGGCAATCCAGTTCAGCACCCGGCCACGTTCCTCTGCGGTCAGCCCGAGCGACGCGACCGCCTCGTCCAGGAGCACCACCGGAGCCACCGCCGGCGCGCCCTCGGACATTGCGTCCTCCGTTCCTGCCAGTCCGCGCAGCAGCCTTGCGAGCCGCCAGCGAGCAGGCGCGACTTCCTGCGCCTCAAGGAAACTGACGATCTCCCATGTCCCGCTCGCTGCCTTCACCGCCAGCCGGTTCTCGCCCGCCAGCACCGCTTCCAATGAGGCGGACGACAGGCCGCCGAAGAAGAGGTCGAGCTCTACCGTCGACCCGTGGTCGAAGCGCCCCGAGATGGTGCCGGACGCAAGCGGCGCCGTGAGCCGTCCGATCCGGACCGGCCGGTCGAGCACTGCACGCGGCGCATATCCCTCCGTTGTCGGCGACGAGGACAGCATGATCCGTTGCCAGGGACGCGCATGGCCCGCCGCCCGGGCGAAGCTCTCCCCCGGACCAGAAGCGAAGCGCGGCAGGTCGAGAAGATGGAGGATCGGAGCAAACGCGTCCGAACCGGTGTCCCCACCTCCGGGCCCCGGCGTCTCCCGCACGGGTGCGGCAGGCGCGGAGGTGGCATGCTGGCGCGCATCTATCCGGCGCACCGGCCCTTCCTCGACGCGCGAAACGAGAAACGTCCCGCCGGCCTGCGGCAACGTGATCGGATCGCCCGGCTGAAGGCCGACGTCGGCCGGGGACAGCGCGAAGCTCAGCGTCCGTCGCGACACCCATTGGTCGCGGACGGCGGCCTCCGCTGCGGAAAGCGCTGCTTCCTCGGCCAGAACGGCCGGCAGGTCATAGCCAAGAACCCGGTTGCTCGCCGTCCTCGTCCGCCGGGACCGGGCGCTCGCCTGCTCGTAGTTCAAGGCCGGATTGTAGGAGCCAATCACCAC
Organism: Pseudorhizobium flavum; assembly: GCF_902502825.2. The sequence goes on along the minus strand of NZ_LR723670.1, from coordinate 1,093,019 downwards.
TTCGGCGGCGAAGTCGCTGTCATGGCCGCGGGTCTCGCTCCACAGCGGCTGATCCTCCACATCGGCGAGCACATCGATGACGGCTGGCGGAAGGCTCGCAGCGCCTCGCGACCGGAACCTGAGCCGCCCCGCTTCCTCGATCGCGTCGATCCTGAAGACGTCGAGCAGCGGCGCGAGCAGGGCACGCGCCGAGGTCACCTCCGCCTGCACATAGCCGATGAGGTCGCCGCTCACCTCCGACACGTCGAAATCGTGAAAACCATGATCCGCCAGGATGGCAGCGATCGCGTCGGCCAGCGTCGCCGCGCCCAGCCTGCCGTTCAACCAGTGTCCACCTCGCCAGTTGCCGCCGTCGCTCCAGGCGGAAAGATCGGCGGGAAAGGCAGGAAAGGGGCGCGCGTCCCAGGTCCAGACGAAGACATGATCCGGGTCGACCGGACCGGTGTCCTGCCCCTGCCAATGCCGGTGATGCGCTTCCAGGAAGCGCCGCTCCATGGCGTCGGATCGGGCCAAGTTGGAAAAATGCGGGGCAGCACTTTCGGCCGATTTCGGATCGATGAAGACATTCGGCTGGTTGGCCCCCTTGTCTACCGCCGGGCAGCCGAGTTCGGTGAACCAGATCGGCTTCATCTCCGGTTGCCAGGCAGTCGGCTGCGTCACCTCCTCACCGCCGAGGCGATCACGGTGATAATTCGACCACCAGCCGGCCAGATCTTTGGGCCGGAACACCCAGGGCTTGCCCGCCGCCCCGTCGGTGATCGGCGTCCGAAGGCGTGCGGCTCGATCCGCATCGCTCGCATGGTACCAGTCGAAGCCTTCCCCCGCCGCGATCTGCGCCCGCATTGCCTCGCCATCCTCGGCAAGACGAAAACCATCGGGATTGGCGCTCGCGAGATCCTCGTCACGCCAGTCGGCGAGCGGCATGTAGTTGTCGATGCCGACCGCATCGATCGCCGGCGACGCCCAGAGCGGGTCGAGGTGGAAGAAGACGTCGCCGGAGCCGTCCTGCGGGTGATAGCCGAAATACTCGCTCCAGTCGGCGCCGTAGGTCAGCTTCGCCTGCGAGCCAAGCATCGTCCGGACATCCTCCGCCAGCTGTACCAGTTCATCGACGAAGGGGAACCGCCCGGCCTCGTCGCGCACCTGCGTCAGCCCACGCAGCTCCGACCCTATGAGGAAGCCGTCGATGCCGCCGGCTACGGCCGCCAGTCCGGCATAGTGCAGCACCATGCGGCGGTAACCGTCCGGGCCTTCGGCGAAGGCCGCCACCTGGGTTCGCGCCGCCGCCGTCCGGTCGGTCGTGCCGGGCAGGCCGGGTGCGGGATGGCAGGTGATGCGGCCGCGCCAGGGGTAGCTCGCCTGCTCCGCTCCTCCATGCGGATCGGGAAGGCCGTTGCCTTGTGGAACGTCCATCATCAGGAACGGGTAGAGATAGACCTCCAGTCCCCGCGCCTTGAGGTCCGCAATGGCCTGGAGCACGCTATCGTCGCTCGGCGTGCCACCATAGGCCGGGCCACCCCCGTGGCTGCTGACGACATGGGCATCGGCGCGCGTGAAACCGGCGACCGACCAGAGCGAGCTTTCGTCGTCCCGGTGCGGTACCTCCACACCCGGCAGGATGCGGCAGTGGCCGGCCCGCAGGTCCGTCCCGAACCAGCTGACGACCAGCGCCACCCGCTCGAGGTTCGGGCAGAGCGCCGTCAGCTCGTCGATCGAGGCCTCCCAGTCGGTCGTCGCCGTCAAGGTATGGCGGTTCATGATCCGGGCGCTGCCTTCGCCAGTCTTCTCCGTCACCTGCACCTTCGCATAGCCATGTTCGGTCGCGCCGGGAATGATCGTGACCGCACGGATCTGCCGCTCCAGCGCGCCGATCGGACGCAGCACCTCGAACTGCAGCAGCGGAATACGGTTGCCGAACGGATCGAGCGGCAGGCGATCGAAGACGACATAGGCGAGGCCGCGATAGGCAGACGCGTTGCCCATGCCCTGCTTTGCCTCGATCAGCGGATCGGGCAGCTGTTCCTCCCCGCCCCGATAGACGCGCATCTCCACGTCCGTCAGGTCGATCTCGCGACCGTCCGCCCACACCCGCCTGATCCCTGCAATCTCGCCCTCGCAGAGCCCGATGGCGAGGTTCGCGAAGTACCGGAAGCTCTCCACGCGCGGACCGCTCGCCTTGCCGCCGGAGCGTTCCCGCCGCACCTCTTCCTCGAAACGCGTCGCCCAGATCAGCGTGCCGCCGATCCGGGCTGTCCCGTAGACGCGGCTGACCGGCGCGCCCTCGTCGGCACCCGGAATGCGTGCAGTCGCCAGCCTCGCTCCGGAGACTGTCCGCCCACCATTGATCAGTGCGCGATCCACATAGCTGCCGGCCAGCCCGCCCGCCGCGCGCCCAAGCATCGCGCCGACAGGACCGAAGACACCGCCGAGCGCCGCGCCCGCCGCCTGGAAGAGAATAGTGGCCATGGAAGCCCGCCTTCTTTTTCAATCATGGGCGTCGGGCGGAAACCGGTGCACCGCCACGATACGCCGGCGCCATGACGGCACCAGCGCCGAGCGGATCACCGCCGCCTGCTCATAGGCATGGATGAAATGCCGTGGCCCTGCCTGGATGCCCGCATGCTTTGCCGCGCAATCCGGCCGCCAGCGGAAGAGCAGCAGGTCGCCCGGTGCGGCGGCGTCCACCGGCAGCGCTGGGCCGAACAGCCGCCGCCCCGCCTCCAGCAGCCGCTCCTCGCCGCTGCGCTCGGCCCAGTCCGGCGCGTAAGCCGGCACGGCCTCCGGTTCGTTGCCATAGAGTTCCCGCCAGATGCCGCGAACGAGGCCGATGCAATCGCAGCCGACCCCTTTCGTGGCGCCCTGGTGGCGATAGGGCGTGCCGAGCCAACTCTCCGCCAGCGTTACGATTCGCGCACCCTGCCCGGTCATGAAAAGATCGCCCCGCCATCATGACGTCCCTCCCCGGCCGCATAGGAGTAGGCGAAGTCACTGCCGGGAACATGCGGAAAGCCGCGGAAGTTCACCTGGTTGGCAAAGCGCCCGCGGCAGGTGGCGAAGGTCTTGTCGCAGCCGGCGGTGATGGTGAACGCCTGCCCCGGCGTCAGCACGTCTCCGGGCGCCCCTTCCAGCGGCAGCCATAAGGAGAGTTGCCGCGCGCCGTCCGGCAGCCGGTGATCGGCCTCGACGTCGATCCGCCGCCCGTCGGCGAGCGACAGGACGCCGAGGCGGAAGAATCCTTCCGCGAATCCGTCCAGTCCGCCGACGCTGATCGTGCTCGCGTCCGTGACCGCCAGAACGCTGCCGCTCCCCTGCCAGGCAGACAGATCGACCCGGCACCGCCCGTCGCCGAACTCCGCGTCGCAGCGGCGGTTGTAGACGCGCCCCTGCGGCTGTGCGAGGCGATGGGCCATGCTGCGCAGCTCGGCGGTAAAGGCCTCGCCCGACCGGGTCACCTCTCCCACCTCGCGCATGTCGAGCAGCATGTGAGCCTCGGGCGCATCCCAGTTAACGAGGAAACGCTCCACACGCGCTCCGTCATAGAGCCCGGCAGTCAGGTCCTCCTCGCGGATCACCTCGCTGGAGAAGCCGCCCGCCACCTCGTCGACACTCGCCGCAAGCCCGGTCGCGGCCTCCACCTCGCTGCCCGCAAAGCCGCTGGCGGCCAAGAAGAGCGTGCCGTCGAAGGCAAGATCATGATCGTGATCGGTGAAGCCGAGCATCGCGCCGTCGCGCCGCGTCACCCGCCAGCAGTGGCAGGTGGTGGTGGCCTCGCCCGCAAGATGGGCGGCAAGTTCCTCGGGTATGCTCCTCATGGCAGGATCTCCGTCAGCGGTATGGTCGGAATGCGCCCGGCATCGAAGTGACTGAGGTCGACGTCGATCCGGTCGGTGTCGAAGCGGACCGGCACGTCGAACTCGAACCCCGCCCGCACCACCGAACCCGTCGCCGGTGCCTGTCCGGGCACGAAGGTGACCATGCCCGCCACGGCATCCACCGCATAGTTCGCCGGCGCCACCGCGGCGCCATCGACCGAGACCTGCACCGTCCCCGCCACCGGCTTGGCGATCCGACGCACCCAGCCTGTGCCCCCGTCGCCATAGGTCTTCACCAGCGGAAAACTCGCCGTCACTCCGTCGCCGATGCCGATCTCCTGGTCGCCGGCGGAGACCGCCGCACCTGGCGCACAGGATTTCCAGTCCAGCGGGTCGCGGAAGCGAAAGCCGTGCAGCCGCCCGCGGCGCGCCTCGAAGAATTCGAGCACCGCGTAGAGATCGGCGACAGACTTGATGCCCGACCCCGCATCATAGCTGCGACGCGAATCCCGCCAGCGGGCATTGCGGTTCTCCCGCCCGTTGGACAGGTTGACGATATCGGTCCGCCGTACCGGCCCGCCGCTCGTACCGAGCGCCAAGCGCAGCGGAAACTGCACCTCGTGAAATGCCGTCATCGCTGATCCTCATTTTCGTGGGCCCGACAGATCGCTCTCGCCCTGCCCGCTACAGTCCGCGCTGCCCGCGCCCGACACTCCTGGCCAGCATGGCGGCGATCTGCCCTTCGCTCTTGCGAAAGCTCGCGGCATCCGTCGCGGTCACGTTGAAGACGATCTGTGTCGCCGCCCCGCCACCGCCCGCCGAAACCCCAAGAGCGCCATCCGGCCCGCGCCTCAGCGGCAGGATCGCCTCCGCCCCCGCCTCGCCCATCAGGCCGAGATCGCCGCCCATCGGAAAGAAGCTGGGGCTGCGCACCACGCCGCCGTCCGCGAAGGGCACCACGGACCCCATGAAGCCGCCGATCGCATTGCCGGGCGCGCCTTCCAGCGGCTTCAGCGCCGCCGAGAGCGCAATATCCGTCAGCCGGTTGCCGAGCCCCCGCAGCACATCCTCCAGCCCCTTGCCGCCGGCCGTCGCAGAGCGCAAAGCCCCCGTCAGCGCGGCCCCGAACCGCTGCGACCGCGCCTCCAGATCCGCCATCACGCGCGAAAGCTCCTCCGCCTCGCCGAGGGTATCGGCAAGCGAAATGTCACCGTCTTCCATTGGGATCACCTTTCGTGGACGGATGCGTGATCCGGCTGCAGCTGTCTGCTCTGTCCGTCATCGCCTACCGCTTGTTATAGCTGGCATAGGTGCTAACCTCTCATGATGAGCGATAATCAGAGCGGGTCCACGCGAAGGCTCACCCTTGAGACCAAAGGCGGAAGCTACTCCCTGTTTATGCGGGAGCAAGGCGCCGCCAACGCGTCGGCTATCCTTTTCCTCCACGGCTTCCCGACCAGTTCGCTTGATTGGACGCATATTCTGCCGCACCTTGACGAGGATCGCGCGATAGCACCCGACCTTCTCGGGTTCGGCCGGTCGGAGAAGCCCAACATCCGCTACAGCTATCCGCTCCAGGCCGATCTGATCTCGACCTTGCTTGAGCAGCTAGGGATCGAGCGTGTACGCGTGGTGGCGCACGACTATGCGGTTACGCTCGCCCAAGAGTTGCTGACGCGGGAAGCGAAAGGTGCGATACCGTTCTGCATCGATCGGATCGTGTACCTCAACGGCGGCGTCTACGCTCGCCTGCACCGGCAGCGGCTGATCCAGCCAATACTGCGCACGCCCATGCTTGGTCCCATCGTCGCGCGCCGGATGACGTCTGCATCGCTCCGGAACGCCCTGAACGCGATGGCCGGTGAGCACGATGCCTGGAGCGAGGCGGACGCCGAGGCGCACTGGCGGGAGATCGCGCATGCCGACGGTCTCGCCCGCCTGCCTCAGTTGCTCCACTATATCGACGACCGTCGCCGCCACGGCGCGACGTGGGAATCAGCGATGGAGGCAGCCGCCAGCCGAAGCGCGTTCGTATGGGGACCGGCGGATCCGGTGTCGGGCGCTCACATGCTGGCCGAGGTTCGCAAGCGCATGCCGGATGCCGAGATCCATGAGTTGGACGGGCTCGGCCACTATCCGCACTGGGAACATCCGGGCCGCTGTGCCACCGCCATCAAGCATGCGCTTGACCAAGTCAAAGACCCATAAAGCTCCCGTCAGCGCCGCCCCGAACCGCTGCGACCGCGCCTCCAGATCCGCCATCACGCGCGAAAGCTCCTCCGCCTCGCCGAGCGTATCGGCAAGCGAAATGTCATCGTCGTCCATTGGGATTAGCTTTGGTAGACGGATGCGTGGTCCGGCTGCCGGGACGTCCTTACTCGTTTCGAGCACCGGTGGCGCGAGCCGGAAGGAGGTCACTATCCGCTGGATGGGGAAGCCGTCCCTCATGTCCGAGAACTGGACAATCCGGGCTCCCACTGCCCGGAGACGGAGCGGACACCGTAACATAAACGGGAACGAAGTTACGTTTGGTAGGTTTCTTCAATATGGCTGCGAAGAGACCCGACACATCGACTCGAGCCGAGCGCCTTTCCTACCAGGCCCGGCATCGCCAACTCCTCCAAATCGCACGAGGCATGGTCGGCGAAGAGGGAACAGACGGACTCACCCTTTCGCGCCTCGCCGAGCGTGCAGGTGTCTCGAAGCCTGTCGCCTATGATCACTTCCGCAGGCGGATCGATCTCCTGCTTGAACTCTATCGCTGGATCGACATCGAGAAAATCGATGCCTTTCGCGAACGCATGGCGGGCAGCAAGATTGGCACTCTGGCAACGGTCGAGGAACTGTCGCGGGCCTATATCGATTGCGCGAGCGACGTCACCGGTGAGTTTCAAGCGGTCGGCGCGGCCCTCGGCGGCACGCCGGAAAAAGCCTCGGTCTTCGCCGATCTGCTTGAGAACAGCGTTCGGATGTTCATCGCCGTCCTCCGTCCGCATGTCGCTCTCGCTCCTTCCGAACTCGAGAGGCGTTGCCGAGCCTTCGTTGCTGCTGGGGAATGTCTGGCGGCAGATGTCGTCATTGGCAGGAGCTCGTCCGCCGACGCCACCGCCACGTTCGCCGCCATCATCGCAGGCGGCACGGGTCTCGAACGATTTGCCCATCTGACTGCACCGGAACTTAGAAAGGAAAGACATGAAAGTCCTCAGATTTGAACCGGCTGATGCCATATTCGAACGCTCGCCTGGGCAGGACGCCGACATCTTTGCCGCGAACCTGGCGGATCAGCGGCAGGGGGGGCCGGTCACGGTCGGGTATGGAAAGTATGGCCCCGACCAGGTCATGGAAACCAATATCGTCGTCGACGACGTCATGGTGGTCCTGGAGGGAAGGGTTTCGGTGGAAGCCAATGGGGAGACCCTGACCGCGGTGCCCGGCGAGATCATCTACATGCCAAAGGGCAACGCGGTCGTGATCCGCTCTCACTCGGAAGGCGCGCTCACCGCCTATGTTACGTATCCTCACTGGGCCGAAGCGGAATAGTCCTTCGTCACCGACCTCAATGACCGAGATGCGGGCGGCAGGCTGCCCTACCTTCTCGGTCATTGGGTCCGCTTTGGGCCGAAGGCGGGCGTCAGCTATGTGCCTCGAAAAGCAACTCGCACTCCTCGAAATCAGGGGCGGTAGCCGGATTGATGGACAACCGCAGGACACTTCCTCTGTCCCAAAATTTCTTGAACTCTCGATGTACGTCGTCCACTTTCAAGCGTGAGTCGGCTGCGACTTTTTGCGACGCACGATGATCGTCCACGTCCATGACGCCTATCACGTATAGGGAAGTATCTCGGCCCAAGAACCACATTTCATGTCGCACGTTCTCGCTGCGAAGGGCGGCTGAAACTTCGTCAAGATGCTCCTTCATGAAGCTCGCCCAAGCTCGCACTATCAGCTCATCGCACGTCAACCGAATTTTCGTGGCTTGATAGCTCATGGTATCTAGTCAGGCTGACACAACGGGGCATTCGTCTGGCAAAGGAGTTCAACGACACTCGATTGTCAACGTCCACTTCGAGCCGAAATAAGACGCTCGCCTCACCCTCGAAACAGCGGATCAGCCCGAGCGGCGAAAACGGCCTCACCCTCCTCGCCCACACGCCGCTCCATCCGGAAACCGCCTCATCAAGCCCTCGAGCCCGTCCCGCGCCATCTCCGGCCGCCTCGGCCGCAGCCCACCGGTCATCGCAAAAAACTCCACCGGCGTCAGGCGCCAGAATATGTCGGGAGAAAGCCGCAGCAGGCAGAGGCCGGCATGCATCGCCGCCTCCCAGGGAAACGGTTCGGCACCCCTCCCGCCGGCTGCGGCCCTCAAGGGTCCGGCGAGGCTGCCTCCTGCGCTGGCCCAAACGTCGCCACCAGCAGTTCGCCGACCACCCTTGCGCAGCCGGCAATACCGCCTTCCACGCTCATCGCCGCCACCTCGTCATCGGAATAAAGATTGCCGGCGCCCCTGAGCCCGGCGCCCAGGATGCGGATCATGTCGGCCGCCTTCATCCGGCCCGAGGAGAAGCGTTCGGCAAGGCCGCCGAGATCGCCGGCGCCGAAGGCCGTTTCCAGTTCCGCCAGGCTGCCGAGCGTCAGGCAGAGCACGCGCCGCTCTCCGTCGATCACCGCCTCCACCTCGCCGCGCTTGCGGTTCGCCCTTGCGCCCGCACCCATCAGAGCGCCCCAAAACTTAACTGGCCTGCCGATTCAAGCGCCAGTTCGAAGCGCAGCTCGCCATTGTGCTCGCCCGAATATTCCAGCGCCGTGATCTGGAACGGTCCGGTCACCGTGCCGAAATCCGGGATCAGCACCTGCCAGGAGAGGATCGAGCCGGCAAAGAAGGCTTGGCGGACCAGCGCGTCGCTCGCCTGGTCCTTGAACAGGCCCGCCCCCGTCAGCGAGGCGCGTTGCACGCCGGCGCCGCCGAGAAGTTCCCGCCAGCGCCCGGCGCTTTCGGCATCCGTCACATCCACTGTCTCGGCATTGAACGCCAGCCGCCGCGACCTCAGGCCGGCCACCGTCACATAGCTGCCGCCGCTGTCGATCTTCAAGAGCAGGTCCTTGCCCTTCTGCGCCACCATTATCCCGTTCCTTTCCTGTGTGAGTAAGCCCGCGATGCCTATGGCGAGACAGGCTCCAGTGGCTCCGTCACCGCCCTGAACCGCAGCTCGGCCAGAAACAGCTTCGCATTCGCCTGCCGGCGCGTGCGTGTCCGCTCATGCGCCAGGCTCACCAGCGCGTGGCCGGCCAGGGTCAGCGCCGCATCCTGCAGCAGCACCCGCACCCGTTCGGCAAGCTCCTCGGCCTCTCGCCGTCCGGCCGCCTCAGACCAGACCTCCAGCACCAGCCGATGCTCCTCGCCTGCCTCGGTGGCGGTGGAATAGTCGCGCGTCTCCATCTCGCCTACGACGAGCGCAGGCAGCACCGGGCGCGGCAGCAGCCGGTCGCGGATCCCATTCGTGCCGATCATCGCCACAAGCTGGGGATCGGCGGCAAGCCGCGCATGGATCGCCACCAGCAATGCATTTGTCGCGCTCATCCTGCCGCCTCCTCGCAATGGCAGACGAGAAAGCGCCGCGTCTCGTCCGGATCGCGCACCAGCTTGACGGCGAACAGCCGCGCACCCTTCCGGAACCGCTGCCCCGCCACGACGTCTTCGCGAAACCAGATCCAGATGCGGTGGCTGATGGTGGCGCTTTCCGCCCCCGCCTCCTGCCGCTCCGAAACCCGCACGGGCTCCACCCGCGCCCAGAGCGAGCGCACCGCCTGCCAGGTCACCGCCGCGCCGCCCTGCCCGTCGGGCATCTCCACCGGCGCCTCGAGCACCAGCCGCGCGGTCATTCGTCCCGGATCGAAGATGTGGGTCATCACAGCCTCCGCATCCGAAACGGCGCGATCAGCCGCTCGTAGCCGGCGGGAACGCCTGCGGGCTGCTGTCGGGCGAGACCACCCCGCGGAAGGCGAACATGTGGCCGATATGGATCAGCATCGCTCGCTTCAGCGTATCCGGCACGTCGGTTCCGGCCTCGCCGAAGCCGGCTGAAAACTCGATCTCGATGCCGTTCAGTGCCTGGCCCGGCGCCCGCGGATTGCGCAGCCAGAGCCGCGCCGGCCGCCCCGCCCCGTCGAGAAGATGATCTTCAAGCGGAACGTGAAGCGGCGCACCGTCCGCATCGAAAACAGTAACAGTCTGAATCGCTTGCACCGGCGATTTCGCGATGCGGATGATGCCGTCCGTCGGCCAGTCGTCGAGATAGAGCCGCCAGGCCTGTGCCATCAGGCAGAGCCCGGTCTCGCGCTCCAGGTGCTCGCGCGCCGTGGCGATGAGTGAGGAGAGCAGCGCATCCTCTTGCGTGTCATCAAGACGCAGATGCGCCCTCACCTCGGCAAGCGTCAGCGGCTCCGCGGCGGGCGGAGTGGTCTGGGCATAGGTCATTGGGGTGTCCGAAAATGATTGGGGAAAGTCCGTCGCCACGGCCCCCTCACCAACAAAATCTATGACTTAGCTGTGCTAAGGACATGATTTTGTGACCTCTCCCACAAGGGGAGAGGGAAGGCGCCGAGGGCGCGGCACTGGTTCCTCTCCCTTGGTGGGAGAGGATAGTTCGCCCCAAGAGGCAAAGCCGATTGGCGGGGCGAACTTGGTGAGGGATATCGGCGATTAGCTCGCCGCAAACTTCACCAGCTTGATTGCCTCGAAGTTCTGCACCCCGCCGCCGACGCGCTTGGTCGTGTAGAACAGCACGTAGGGCTTGGCCGAATACGGGTCGCGCAGGATGCGCACGCCGGCCCTGTCCACCACGAGATAGCCGGCACGGAAGTCGCCGAAGGCGACCGCAAGCGCATTGGCGCCGACATCCGGCATCTCCTCGGCCTCGGCGATCGGGAAGCACATCAGCGAGGCCGGCTGCCCGGCACTCGCTGGCGGCCGCCAGAGGTAGTTGCCGTCGGCATCCTTGAACTTGCGCACGTCAGCTTGCGTCTTGCGGTTCATCATGAAGGTGCCGTTCTGGCGGTGCCCGGCCTTCAGCGCATAGATGACGTCCACCAGCGTGTCGGATGGGCCCGTCGTCTTCCAGGCGCCTGCCGCACCGGTCGCGACGTAACCGAGATTGCCCCAGGTCCAGGTGTTCTCCGCCACCGCGGTATAGGTGAGGAAGCCCTTCGGCTTGTTCACCCCGTCGCCGCGGATGAAGGCGTCGCCCTCCTGCTCGGCGAAGACGATATCCACCTCGCCGGCAATCCAGGCCTCGATGTCGACGGCCGCATCGTCCAGCAGCGCCTGCGTCGCCGCCGGCATGGCGTAAAGCTCCATGGTCGGGAAGGAGAGTTCGGCAAGCTGCGGGGTGTTCGTCTGCGGCCGCGCCGCCGTCTCGGCCACCCAACCAGTGGAGAGTCCGGCGGTGGCGAACGGCTTCTTCAGGACGGACGTGGAGACGGTTCGCACGGTGGAAAGCGCCCGCATGGGCGAGACGACCGAAACCCGCCGGCCGATCTCGTTGTCCGTCTCAGGCGGCACCAGGTATCCGCCATCGGCACCGGTCGTCGCGGAAAATGCCTTTGCCTCCAGCTCGCGCAGCCCCGCCTCGTCGCCCCGGCGCACATAGGCGTCGAAGGCGGCCTTGTGCTCCTCGGCCTCGGGCGAAAGCTCGCATCCTTGCCCCGACCCCAGCGCCGGCCGCGCCTTCTTCAGGAGCATCTGGTCGAGCACCTTCTTCTGCTCGTCCATCGCCCGGTTGATGCGGTCCATCTTGTCGCGCGTCACGACGTCGGCCGACAGCTTCTGCTCGATCTCGCCGAGCCGCCGGTCGTTGACGTCCTTGAAGGCCTCGAAGGCCTCCATGAACTCGTCGAAGGCCGCCGTCACCGTTTCCGGCACTCCCTTGATTTCGGGGGCCTTCACCTCGGGCGCCGTCTTTGCCATGTCCGTCATGTCGCTTTTCCTTTGAAGCTGGGTTTCAACATCATCTTCGCCGCCCGCCGCATCTGGCGGACGAGTTCAGTTTCCCGGTCGCGGAAGAACCGCGCATGCTTGACGTCGGAGACGCGCGCCGAGGGCAGCATCGGGAAGGTCACCACCGAGATTTCCCAGAGGTCCGCCTCCAGGATGCGGCGCACCCCGCTCTTCGGGTCGGAACGCGCCTTCACCGTCCGGAAGCCGATCGACAGCCCGTCGAGCGCCCCGGACTTCATCAGCGAGAAGACCTCAGCCGCGCGACCGACGCCCGGCGAAAGCCGCCCCTCGACATAAAGCCCGCGGGCATCCTCTCGGATCACCGTCCAGGCGCCGATCGGCTCTGCCGGATCATGCTGATAGAGCATGCGCACGCCGCGCGCGCCGCGTTCCGCCAGCGAATTGGCAAAGGCGCCGCGCTCGATCCTGTCCTTGCCGAGATCGACCTCGCCGAACACCGAGGCATAGCCCGAGAACGTCCCGTCGCCGGAAACACCCGCCAGTTCCAGATTGGCGAACTTCCGCGCACTCGGGCGCAGTATCGGGCGCGTGGATGCGCCCATAGGAATGCGGGGCCCGCGGTGAGCGTGCATGAAAGTCTCCTGCGATCGTGATTGTCTGTTCGAGAGCCGGCGGAGGATCAGCCCGCCCGCTTGCCCCATCGCTCCGCCACGCGCACGAGCGCGCCGAGCACCCACCAGGCGAGCAGGCTTGCCGCCGCTGAGCCGGTAAGTGAAATTTCCAGCCCGGTCAGCTCGTCCGCGATCCCCATCCGGTCGGAGAGCCACAGCCCGGCCGGCTTGCCGAAGATCAGCCCGCAGCAGAGCCCAGTGAAGAAGCGGCTCGCCGCCTCGCGCCGGCTCTTCGGCAACAGGTAGATGAGCGAAACACCCGCACCCGCCGCCGCCCCGGCCGCCTTCGCCGCCAGGACGCCAGCCTCGTTGCCAAGGTCAGCCATTGTTAATCTTCCTTGATTAGGATGAACGCATGGACCAGCGGCCGGCGATCACCGCCCCGCCGCCCCGGCATCCGATTGCCGATTCATTTGAATCGGTTGGCCCGGGATGTTCGTGCAGCGATTCCGGTTCTTCACGTGATGGATGAAGGGCTTATCTCGTTAAATCCGCAGATCTGGTTCTCACAGATCCACATCGGCACCCTTTTTGAGCGGAGGCAGCTGCCGTCCGTGGCGAATGTGTGAGACCTCCAGGAGCCTGCTCGCAGATCGGTAGTCGATGACATAATCTCCCGAGACGAAGCGTCGCCTGCCGTCCAGCGGCCCTTCGGCGCTTCCCGCCTGCGGGTATTCGGCAAGCATGCGCAACGCTGCCCGCAATTGGCGCAGAACATTATCCGCCGCCCGTGGGTTGAATTGACTCAGGTACCGATGCTCATTCCTCAGAAACAGCGTCGCATTCTTGGAAAGCTTGATGCGCATCAGGCAGCATCACTCTTTGCCTCACCGAGCAAATCCGCAAACAGCTCCTCTGCATCCACGGTTTCGCCGCGTGCAATTTGCTCTTCGCCCTTGCGGATCTGCAGAATGTCATTGCCCTCCGCCATCAGATAATATTTCAGCGCCCGCACGATCACCCAGGACCGGCTACGATCCGCGGTCTCGGCAATCTTTTCGACATCCTCGAGAATATCCAGCGGCAGCCGCAGGGTGATCGGATCGGACAGAGCGGGTTTATCGGCCATGGTCTGCTCCTGTTGTAATACGACGTATTACAAATCTTACGCCCCTTCCCCGGTTCCGGCAACCCGCCCTCAATACCCCACCGCCTGCCGCTTCTCCTCCTCCGTCAAGAACGCCGCCGCCCCCACCCTTGCCCAGAGCGCATCCCGCTCTGCGGACAAGCCCGCGATGGGGTCGAGGTCCGGCTCCAGCCTTATCGCCTCTCCATAAACCTCCGACAGCCAGGCGGAGAAGCTCGCCGCCGTGCGCGTCAGGAGCGGCACCACCGTCAGCCGGTAGAAGGCGCGGTTGGCTTCCTGGTAGTTCGCATAGGTATTGTCACCTGGAATGCCCATCAGCATCGGCGGCACGCCGAGCGACAGCGCAATGTCGCGGGCGGCGGCGTTCTTCGCCTCGATGAAATCCATGTCCTTTGGTGACAGGCCCATCGACTTCCAGTCCAGCCCGCCTTCGAGCAGCAGCGGCCGGCCAGCATTGACGGCGCCGGCATAGCCGCTTTCGAGCTCCGCCTTCAGCCGCTCGTACTGGTCGGCGGAAAGATTGCCGCCCTCCTTCGGCTGGTAGACCAGCGCCCCGGAGGGTCGGGCGGAATTGTCGAGCAGCGCCTTGTTCCATTCGCCCGCCGCATTGTGCAGGTCGAGCGCAGCACCGGCAGCCGCCAGCGGCGGAAAGCCCAGATGGTCGTCAAGCGGATGGAAGAGTTTCAGGTGCAGGAGCGAAAGCCGCCCCTCGCTCTCCGCCGGCAGTCGACGGCTCACACTGCCCGCCCGGTAGTCATAGGCGGTGATCCAGCCGTCGCGGCCCTCTACCACGCTCACCCGGTCCGGCCGCAACAGATGCAGTTCCCGCAGAGCGTCGCCCAGCACCAGCGGCTCGACATTGGCATTGCCGGAGAGCATCAGGTGGCCGTAGAGCACCTCGAAGAAGTCCGGCCCCGCCTGCCGCCCGTTCGGCTGCGAAAGCAGCGCCAGCGCCGGATGTGCGCTCACCTCCGCCTCGCCCTCATAGGCAAGCCACGGCACCGAGGCTGCGGCCACCGCCACCAGCCGCACGGCCCGATGCGCCACCGGGTTCTTCATGAAGCCTGCGCGTGCCAGCCCGCCATAGGAGCGGCCGGACCAGTGGGCGATGCCGTCGCCGGCAACGAGCGCAAAGGCAGTCGCCGCCTTGGCTTCGACAACCGGTGCGCCGGCCACAGGTTCTCTCCTGCCGGGGCCTCGCCACGGCAGCGTGAATGGAGATTTCATGATATCGGTCCTTTCCCCGTCGCTGGCCAAAGCCTCGCCGCCGCCCTGCCGTTCACACGGAGCGGGAGCGCGAGCTGCTCAATCCTGCGCCTTTTCCCACATGATCCGTTCGATCCGCCGCAATTCGCGCCGCGAGCGGATCTGCCGCGCCGTCGGCTTGTCGGAAACCAGTGCGCGCCGCCCGTGCTCGTGGCGCACCGTGAAGCTCCGCTCCGCCGCCACCATGCCGTCCTTCCAGGGATAGATGCCGACCGCCGTCAGTCCCAGTTCGCGCAGCTCGTCGAGCTCAGCCGCCCCGCCGCAATTGTCCATGGCCGCCCGGGCGATATCCTCGAAGGTTCCGAGATCGAGATATTCCCCCACCGACAGCGGCCCCTGGAACAGCTCGCTGCGCGGGTCGCGCTCCTCGCTCGCCACCTTCTCGATGTCGCTTAATGAGCAGAAGAGCTCCCTGTCGTCGAAGGCGAGCCTGACGAGCAGGCCCTGGATGAAGACGATCTCCGGGCTCATGTTGGTCAGCATGCAGCGGGCGGAAAGCTTGTGGCCGCCACCGCGCGTGATCAGGATCTTCGGCCGCAGTTGGTGCCGGTAGCTCATGTAGAAGAGCTGCAGATAGGCCACCCAGACGCCGAGCGTCGCAACGCTCGCCACTGCCGAAACCACCCCGTAGTTCTCGCTGAGCCACGTCCACATGCAGCTTATCCCTAGCCATCGTCAGCGGACGCAACGAGGCGGCCGCAGATCAGGTTCCGCTCAAGCGCACATCAACAACCCAGTGCCCGCGCGAACTCCCGTGCATGCCCCGCCACCAGGTCGGCCCGATCGCGGCCGTTGATGATCCTGCGCGCGCCCACCCAGTCCTCGCGGCCCGGACCGAAATAGTCCTCCAGCCGGTGGCCGGTGAAGCTGCCGCGGCGCATGCCCTCGATCAGGATTGCCACCGACACGTCCATCTCCATCGCCCGGCCCGGATCGGCGACGAGGTCCACCCCCGTCACTTCCGACATCACCTCATAATTCCGCCGATGGGTGAGCTGCACCAGGCCGCGGCCGAGCCAGCACTTGCCCTCGCCGTCGCGCCGCCAATACGGCGTCCTGACCGAGCCCAGCCGCCCGGCGGCGAAGGCGGCGTCCAGCTTGCGGATCGCGTCGGCATCCGTCCGCGCCAGCGTCTCGCGCACCGGCTGCATGGTCGCCGCCGTCTCGTGGAAGGCGGTCGCCAGCACATAGGCGAGTTCCCGCCGGCCGGCCTCGGCGCCATCGTCGCCGGTGCGCTGTCGCCAGCCGTCGAGGATCGCGGAAACCCCCTCGACCTGCCTCTGCGTCAGGCGACCGCGGAACGGCTTCTGCCGCGCCCTGGCGAAGAAGGACGGGCGGTCGATGGCCTTGGAAACCATGGCTGTTAACTCCGTTGAAGAAATTCGGCGATCTTTCAATCGGTTTAGAAAAACTAAATCGTTTGAAGTGGTTAGACCCAGATTTACAATTCCTTCATCTTGTGGAACCAACGGCGCCACAGGACGTTTTGGTCGGCCTTTGAGATGGAGAGATCATGATGATGAACCCGCAAGCCCCGGCCCCGCAGCCCAAGCAGCAGCCGATTCCCCAGCACGTTCTCGATCGTCTTGAATCCGAATGGCGCCAGATGCGCGAGAACGCGGCTCCGCAGCCGCGCTTGGCTGCAGCCGAATAATCTAGATTCCCCGCACCTGCGGCTCTCCCTGCCCCTCGATCAGGAGAGCCGTGAGCGCCCAGACCAGCGCGTCCAGCCGGTCGGGCGAGCGGCCCGAGGACAAGCCCTCCGGCCCGAAGTCACACATCTGGTCTTCCAGTTCCACGAACCGCCCCGCATGCACCACCCGCCGCTGCTCGTAGAGGGCCGCGACCGGCTCGGCGCGCAGGTATTTGCCGCGCGTTGCCCGAACCAGCGTCAGCGGTAGCGACACGTCGACGCTTCTCAGCATCGCCGCCACCATCTCGCCGCCCTGGTTCACCTCGGCGACGATCCGGTCGGCGGCAAACCGCCGGTAGGTATTGGCCACGGCCTTCGCCCAGCCGGCTGGCGTCATGCCCCCCACGGAACAATCCGCCAGCACCACCGCCCGGCCGCCGGCATCCAGCCCCGCCACGACAATGCCGCAGCAGGAATGCTCCCCGGAACCGGACGGCGGATCGACCGCCACGACGATGCGCCGCAGCGCGTCGGTCACTCGCACCGTGCAGGCCTCGATCTCGGCGCGCTTCCACAGCGCGTCCTCGCGATCCTCGATCAGTTCGCCGTCGATCTCCTGCCGCCCGAGCCTTGTGCCGCCATAGCGCTTCTGCAGCTCGACGAGGAAGCCGGGCGCCAGATTTCCGGCATTGTCCCTGGTCGCGATCCGCACCAGCCGCGTGCCGGCGTCCGCCATCAGCCGCTTCAGGAGCAGCACCGGCCGCGGCGTCGTCGTCACCAGTTGCCGCGGGTCGCGGCCGAGCCTTAAGCCGAACTGCAGCATGTCGAAGGTCTCCTCCGCATGCTTCCACTTCGCCAGCTCGTCGCACCAGGCAAAATGAAACTGCGGCCCGCGCAGGCTCTCCGGATCCTCCGAGGAGAAGATCTGCGCTACCGCGCCGTTCGGCCAGACGATCCGTCGGCGCGAGATCTCGAACTCCGGCCTGCGGCGCCCGCGGGCGATCCGGCAGATGCCGGAAACCCCGTCCACCATCACCTCGCGCGCCTCGCCCAGCGTTTCCGCCACCAGCGCAATCCGAAGCTCCGAGCGGTTCCCATCCGCAGAGACCAGCGCCTGCACCCATTCGGCCCCGGCCCTCGTCTTGCCCGAACCGCGCCCGCCCATGACCAGCCACGTCCGCCAGTCCCCCGGCGGCGGCCGTTGTTCGCGGCGACCGGCAAAGCGCCACTCGCGTTCGAACCCGATGTGGAACTCTTCGTACGGATCCTCGCTCCCGGAGGCGAGAAAAGGCGGCGCACCCGGTCCTTCGATCTCCCCCCTTGAGGGGGAGATGCCCGACAGGGCAGAGGGGGGTATCCCTGCGTAGCCCGAGCTAAGCTCCTGCAAACCGCTAGGGAAGACAATCTGCTCTCTTGTCTCCCGCGACATCTCACCTTCAGGAGTAGAGGTCTCAGGCGACACTGACTTCGCATCGTCGTGCATCGATCCGACGAGCGCCGCACCCAGGTCAGCCGTGCGCTTCGCCGTTTCCCGGGCCACAATAATCCTCTCGAAGCCCCGGCCCATGTCGGACGACACCTTCACCGTTTTGCCCAGAAGCTTCTCGTTTCGCAGCCTGATCGTCCGCTGGCTGTCTGGCTTGGTCGCCGAGACGCTCCGATACCCAGGCTGGCGGGCCATCCCGCTTCCAGGCCTCGTAAAGACGGAAGGCATCTTCATCGGCACGGTCCTTGATCATCTGAATGAAGCGTTCCTTCGCCTGCCCATATCCGCTTGCCTCTGCCGCGCGCTCCGCCTCGTCCTCGCGGTCACGGGCAAGCTGGCGCTGCAGGCTGTCGACCTTTTCCAGCGTGCGGACGATCAGTGACATGGCGTCGGTCGCCGCCTTGATATCGGCGCGGGCAAGCTTTCCCGCCGTCTCGTCGCCACCGGCAAGCAGGCCCTCGGCCGCAATCCGCATCTTGCGGAAGGCGTCGAACTGCCCGCGCATCTCCACCGTCATCTCGTTCAGGAGCCGCCGCAGTTCGTCCGCCGCGGAAACCTGCGCCCCTTCCGCGGACTTCGTCTCAAGCACCAGTGCCCGCACATCCCCGGCCAGCACATCGCCGTCCGGCAGCGCGTCGCGATAGGCGGGTGCAGCCTCCCAGCAGCCGAACAGCGCAAGGTCCACCGCCAGCGGATCGAAGGCTTCGGGTTGATCGGCATGATCCACGGCAAATCTCCCGCCACGCGCCGGCGCCCGGCGAGCCCGAAAAAAGGCTCCGGCGACAAGACATCCGGCGTCAGAACAAAAAAAGGCCCGGCGCAGGGGGCCGGGCCAGCTTTGACTGGAAGGCCTGCAACCCGGCTGCCCGCCGGCTACAGATCTTCGACTATGCCTGAACCCTACCAGACGACCGTGACGCCGTCAAGGATTAAATTCCTATCACAGTGATTTTATGAGGAGCACCATCCATCCGCACCCACTACCCCCTCCCCAGCCCCGCCCTAAATGCCCGCCGGAAACGAAAGGCGGGCATGGCATGAACAACCCCTTGCAGGACACCAGGGCGCTGAAGGCGATCCTCGAGGAGGTTGTGGAGGATGTCCGCAATGCCGCCCCCGGCATCTATGAGAAGGCGGTCAGGCAAGCGGAGGAGTGCGACAAGCCGCCGCCGAAAAAGGCCGACTTCGAGAAATTCGGCATTGCCGTCTATACCCGCATGGGCGAACTCGTCTCGGCCGGCAATGCCGGTGTCGGCTTTCCCATCCAGTCGATCTCCAAGGTGTTTGCGTTGGAAGTGGCGCTGGAGGCGGTCGGCGAAAAGCTCTGGAAGCGCATGGGCCGCGAGCCATCAGGCGATCCCTTCAACTCGATCATCGACCTGGAGCGCGACCGCGGCATCCCGCGCAACCCTTTCATCAATGCCGGCGCGCTGGTGGTCTGCGACATCCTCGTCGGCATCGGCGGCAATGCCGGGCCGAACCGCCACGTGGTCAGGCTCCTCGAGAACCTGCTGGAGGACCAGTCGATCGATCTCGACAAGACTGTGCTGGAGAGCGACCGAACCGGCGGCGATCTCAACCGTTCGCTGATGTACATGGCCCGCCACTACGGCAACCTGAACCACCCGGTGGAAAAGGTGCTGGACGCCTATATCCATCAATGCGCCATCACGCTCGATTGCCGCGGGCTTGCGAAGGCCGGCTGCTTCCTGATGCTTGACGATCCGGACGATGGCGACGAGGTGACGGTCGCCGCCGCCCGCCGGGCACGGCGCATCCTCGCGGTGATGATGCTCTGCGGCCAGTATGACGGGTCGGGAGACTTCGCCTATCGCGTCGGCCTTCCCGCCAAGTCAGGCGTCGGCGGCGGCATCCTGGCGATCGCGCCGCATCGGGCGTCGATCGCCGTCTGGTCGCCGGCGCTCGATCCGATGGGCAACAGCTGGCTCGGCACACTCGGGCTGGAGCTTCTGTCGAAGAAAACCGACTGGTCGGTCTTCGGCCGTGCAAGGCATTGAGAGCAAACAAGAAACGGTTTCGACCTCACCAGCGGTCGCGATTGCGTTCCCGCCTTCGTCGCTCTTCCTGCGGCTGCGATATCATCGATTTCTTGAGGTCTACCCCGGCCATCTCTTCGATGACCAGCAGAAACAGCAGGAAGATGGATACCGCCGCCATCCAGAACCCCGTCCAGCCACCGACGCGAAGCCCGGTGCCGATGGCAAGCTGAAGCGCGATGAAGGCCAGCGCACAAAATCCGAGTTGGCTCAATCGAAGCATGATCGGTCACCTTGTCGCAGTGGGTGATGCCGCAGTTAACACTATACTAAAGTCTAGGTTCCCTGCAAAGTTCTGGAAACGCCCGGGCGCCGGCGCGAAAGCGATTCGGCTACCCTCGCCACGTCTCCTGTTGCCGCCCGCTGGGATGATCCAGGCCGGGCCGGAACAATCGCAAAGCCCTTCCGTTACCACGGCACCACTTTCCGGAAAGGGCTCTCCATGGACATCGCCACGGCACATGCGCAGCCGAAGACGCGGGTTGCGCTGACCATCAACGGCCACCGACACGACCTCGAAATCCACCCCTGGGTTACGCTGCTCGACCTGCTGCGCGGCCCCATGCAGCTCAACGGCACGAAGAAGGGCTGCGACCACGGCCAGTGCGGCGCCTGCACGGTGCTGATCGACGGCGAGCGCATCAATTCCTGCCTGAAGCTCGCCGTCACCCTCGACGGCACGAACATCACCACCATCGAAGGCCTCGGCACCCTGGACGAGATGCACCCGATGCAGAAGGCATTCGTGGAGCACGACGCCTACCAGTGCGGCTATTGCACGCCCGGCCAGATCTGTTCCGCCGTCGCCCTTCTTCGGGAGGGTCATGCCCGCACACGCGAAGAGATCCGCGAGATGATGAGCGGCAATCTCTGTCGCTGCGGCGCCTATACCAATATCGCCGATGCAATCCAGGACGTCATGGACCAGGAAGTGGAAGTCGGCATGCGGGAGGCTGCGGAATGAGGCCCTTTTCCTATACCCGTGCCGAAACGCTCGGCGATGCCATGGCAGCCCTTGCCGCCGACCCGACGGCCCGCGTGCTTGCCGGCGGCACCAATCTCATCGACCTGATGAAATATGATGTCGAGCGCCCGGCCGCGATCGTCGACATCAACCGCCTGCCGCTGAAGGAGATCGAGGAGCTGCCGGATGGGTCTTTGCGCATCGGCGCGCTCGTCTCCAACGCCGCGCTTGCCTATCACCCAGCGGTCACCGAGCGCTTTCCGCTGCTCGCCAGCGCCATCCTCGCCGGCGCCTCGCCGCAGCTCAGGAACGCCGCCACGACCGGCGGAAACCTCCTGCAGCGGACCCGCTGCTACTATTTCTACGACCCCTCGACGCCCTGCAACAAGCGCGACCCCGGCTCCGGCTGCGGCGCGATCGGCGGCGTCAACCGCATCCACGCCATCCTCGGCGCCAGCGAACACTGCATCGCCACCCACCCGTCTGACATGTGCGTGGCGCTCGCCGCCCTCGCAGCCGTGGTCGAAGTCGAGGGCCCGGAAGGCCGGCGTGACATTCCCTTCGCCGATTTCCACCGTCTGCCTGGCGACCACCCCGAGCGCGACAACACCATGCGCCACGGCGAGATCATCATTGCCATCCGGCTGGAGGGCAATCACTTCGCAGCCCATCACAGCTACCTGAAGCTGCGCGATCGGCTCTCCTATGCCTTCGCGCTCGTCTCGGTCGCTGCAGCACTGGACGTCAAGGACGGCATGATCGTCGACATGCGCGTGGCGCTCGGCGGCGTCGCCCACAAGCCGTGGCGCGACAGCCTGGCGGAAGCCGAATTCGCCGGCCAGCCGGCAACGGAAGAGACCTTTGCCGCGCTCGCCGACCGGCTGCTCGCCGGCGCCGAAGGCCAGGGCGACAACGACTTCAAGATCCCCATGGCCCGCAAGGCCATCGTCCGGGCGCTGAAGCAGGCCGCCGCCGGCACGCCGCAGGTCCAGTCCGACAAGCAGATCCGGTGAAGGAGTTCCAGATGTTGAACGAAAAACCAGTCTTCGGATTTCCGCTGCCGCGCATCGACGGCCCGCTGAAAGTCACCGGCACCGCCCCCTATGCCGCCGAATACTACGATCCCGGCATGCTCTTCGGCTATGCCGCCCAGGCGACCATCGCGAGCGGCCGCATCGCCTCGATCGACACCATGGAAGCGGAAGCCTATCCGGGCGTGGTCAAGGTCTATACCTACAAGAACCGTCCCTCGGCCGCCCGGAGCGACAAGAAGTGGAAGGACGAGGTCGCGCTTCCCGGCCACCCGTTCCGTCCGCTGGAAAACGACCGCATTCTCTTCGACGGCCAACCGGTCGCGCTCGTGGTGGCGGAAAGCTTCGAGGCCGCCCGCGACGCGGCAGACCTCATCCGCGTCGAATATCATCCGGACGAGCCGCATACCGATATCACGGTGGAGCGGGCGAAAAGCTACGTGCCGCCGGAGGCGCGCAAGGAGGAGATGCGCCCCACCGATCCGCGCGGTGATGCAGAGCGTGCGTACGAGGCCGCGCCCTTCAAGATCGACGTCGAATACCTGCAGCAGGGCGAGCACCACAATCCTATGGAACTCTTCGCCTCCACCGCCATCCGCAACGAGGACGGAACGCTGACCGTCTACGACAAGACGCAGGGCTCGCAGAACAGCCATGACTATGTCTGCAATGTCTTCGGGCTGAAGCCGGAGGATGTGCGCGTCGTCAACGCCTATGTCGGCGGCGCCTTCGGCTCCGGCCTTCGCCCCAAGCACCAGCTGTTCTTCGCGGTGATGGCAAGCCTCGATCTTGAACGCTCGGTGAAGGTGGAGATGAGCCGCAGCGAGATGTTCTACCTCACCTGGCGGCCGGCGACGATCCAGCGCATGCAGCTTGCGGCAAGTGCCGATGGCCAGCTGATGTCGGTCCGCCACCACGCGATCCAGACCACCTCGCTCCACGAGGACTACCAGGAAAACGTCGTCAACTGGTCCGGCCTCACCTACAAGTGCGACAACGTCAAGCTGTCCTACGAGCTTGTAAAGACAACCCTTTCCACGCCCGGCGACATGCGCGCGCCCGGTGCCGCCACAGCCTTCCTCGCACTGGAATCGGCGATGGACGAACTGGCCTATGCGGTCGGCATGGACCCCCTTGAATTCAGGGGGAGGAACTTCGTCAGCTACGACCAGAACGACGACCTGGAGATTACCTCCAAGGAGCTCGATACCTGCTACCGCGTCGGCGCCGAACGCTTCGGCTGGGACAAGCGCAGCCACGAACCGGGCTCCATGCGCGACGGCAACGACCTGATCGGCTGGGGTGTCGCGACCGGCGTCTGGGAAGCGACGCTGACGCAGGCGGAAGCCAAGGTCCGCCTCTTCCCCGACGGCAAGATCACCGTCATGGCGGCGGCCTCCGACATCGGTACCGGCACCTATACGATCCTCGCCCAGGTCGCGGCGCAGGAACTCGGCCGGGGCGCCGAAAGGGTCAGCGTGTTGATCGGCGATTCCAGCCTGCCGAAGACCTCCGTCGAAGGCGGTTCCTGGACCGCCGCCTCCTCCGGTTCCGCCGTCCAGGCCGGCTGCCTGGAGATCAGGAAGACGCTCCTGTCGCTGGCCCAGAAGATGGACAATCATCCCTTCGGCAATGCTCCCGTCGAGGAACTGGCAATCCGCGACAACCGCCTCGTGCTCGACCGCAACGACCAGGTGGGGCTCTCGATCGCCGATATCCTGGGCCACCACGGCATGTCCTCCGTGGAAGGCCACGGCAAGGTGGCGCCGGATCAGGAGCAGGCCAAGAAGTTCACGAGCTACACCCATTCCGCCGTCTTCGTGGAAGTCAGGGTCGACGTCGAGCTCGGCGTGCCGCGGGTGACGCGGGTGGTCAGCGCCATCGATGCCGGCCGCATCATCAATCCGAAGACCGCCCGCAGCCAGATCCTCGGCGGCGTCGTCATGGGGCTCGGCATGGCGCTCCACGAAGAAGGCATGATCGACCACCGGACCGGCCGGATCATGAACCACAACATCGCCGAATACCACGTTCCCGCCCACGCAGACGTGCACGACATCGACGTGATCTTCATCGAGGAGGAGGACAGGATGGCGAGCCCGATCGGCGTCAAGGGCCTCGGCGAGATCGGCATCATCGGTGTGGGTGCCGCCGTCGCCAACGCCATCTTCCACGCCACCGGCACCCGCCACCGGCATTTCCCGATCACCATCGACAAGATCATGGAAGGACTTCCTGCAATATGATCAGCCGCCTGGCCATCACCCCCGCCCGATATATGCCGGACGTCGAAACGCTCGAGGCGGACAAGCCCGACGGCGAGCGTCAGCAGGGCCGGCGCGTGATCGAAGACAGCCGTCATTGCGCAAGCACATAATCATCCTATGGTAGCGCCATGAATCGCGGCATCCGCGCCGTGGCGGGGATCGACGAAGGAGCGCCCGATGGCCAAAGAGCCGAAGCTGGAATATTCGGATTTTTCAGGAGAATTCGAGGACGACGGCGTCACCGTGCTCGTCGATATCCACCGGCCGGTCGGAAGTGCGGGCGGATGGACGTTGGAAGTCATTTCTCAGGAAGAAGACGTCACCACCTGGGAGGGGACGTTCGAGACGGACAAGGATGCCTGGGAAGAGTTCCTCGCAACCGCCGAGAAGGATGGCATCCACTCATTTATCGGTGACGAGGACGCGGACGAAGAGTCCGTGCACTGAGCCTTTTGTCGGCATCCTGCTTGGGCCGGTGCGGCAACCGCAGACCGTGCTACGTCGCCCCGGCGGTTCATCCTAGAAGATGAACAAGTAGAGCAGGATAATGACGAAGATGGGCACGCCCATCGCCCACAACACGATACCTTTAAGCATCTTCTTTCTCCTTTGTTTCGATCCCACAACGCCTCGAGTGCGCCGGAAGTTCCTCGCGTCCTGAGCGGGTCGGCTACGGCTCCGCCAGGTAGGTTCGCGCGGCGCGAAAGGTTGCGGACGGCAGAAGCTCAGTCGTCGGGGTATTCGATCCGGTAGCGGCTGACGAGCCGCAGCGACCGGTCGGGCTGGATGACGTAGCGCTCGCCCCATTCCTGGTTGAACTGGTCGCGGAACCGATGGGTAACCGTGCTGCCGACCGGTGCCTTGGTCAGCCGCGTTGCCGGCTGGCCGCCATAGGTGATGCTGCCGGGAACCGGCTCCAGCTCGCCAGCGCTCGTGCAGCCGCTCAATCCGAGGATGAGGCCAAGGCTCAGGGCGGGTATCAAGAGGCGCATCATTGTGTTCTCCTGTCGGTCGGAGCTTCAACAATGGCTGCTGCAAGAGGTTCCGGGGGCGTGCGTGGTTCCCGCAAGGCTAGCAGCCGTTCGATGCAAGGCATTGAAGCGGGACGGCCAGCGTGATCTCGCGGCAGCAACGTGACGTCAATCGGTCGCCCGACCCCGTTCTAAAGATAACGGCAGTCGCGTCCCGCGTGGCTTGTGACAGAGAGGGAACGCCAAGTCCATCACAATGAGGACAAGGCGCTCCTTCGCCGGGCGGCCGTCGACCGTCGCACCGCGGTCCTGGCAGTCAAGCCTTCGGCCTGTCCTCCGCCAGCGTGTGCGCCACGACCGCGTTTGCATGGCCGTGGCCCATCCCGTGCTCGTTCTTCAGGATTGCGACGAGCTGCATGTGCGTTGCCGGATAATGCTTTCGTACCACCTCCTGCCACTCGCCGATCGGCCGGCCATAGGTCTTCTCGATCGAGGGGAAGTAGGAGGCGGGGCCCTTGGGTCTCGCCGTCATGCCGCCTCTCCGCGACGCGCCGCCTCGATCTTGGCGACGTCGATCTTCTGCATGGTCATCATCGCATCGAAGGCGCGCTTGGCTTCGGCGCCGCCGGCAGCCAGCGCCTCGGTCAGCACGCGCGGCGTGATCTGCCAGGAGATGCCCCACTTGTCCTTGCACCAGCCGCATTCGCTCTCCTGCCCGCCATTGCCGACAATGGCGTTCCAGTAGCGGTCTGTCTCCTCCTGGTCTTCGGTCATGATCTGGAAGGAGAAGGCTTCGCTGTGCTTGAAGGTGGGGCCGCCGTTCAGCCCGATGCAGGGGATGCCCGCGACCGTGAACTCCACGACGATCACGTCTCCGGCCTTGCCGGAAGGAAAGTCCGAGGGCGCACGGGTGACGGCGCCGACCGCGCTGTCGGGAAAGGTCGCCCCATAGAAGTTGGCCGCTTCCTCGGCGTCCTTGTCGTACCAGATGCAGATCGTGTTCTTGGCCATGTCGCTCTCCTCTCTAAGCTGGATCGCACGCCCATCGGCGATCGATAGCCCAAGGACGAGGCTACTCCCGTCGCCCCGACACCGGCACCCACAAAAATGCCGCCCTCTTCACGCTTGCGAAGCAGGCAGAAAGCCCGATACTGGCGCTCCCGGATCCTCCTGCTTTTCCGCGAGTTGCCGATGACCCTGCCCCTGCCGCTCTTTACCGGCCTCTCCGCCTTTCCGCTCACGCCCGCTGATGTGGACGGCCACGTGGATGCCGAGGCCCTGCAGCGGCTCCTGCAGCGCATCGTCGGCAGCGGGGCACGTTCGATCGGGCTGCTCGGCAGCACGGGCACCTACATGTATCTCTCTCGAGCCGAGCGGCGCCGTGCGACGGAGGCCGCAATCGAATCCGTCGGAAGCCGGCTGCCGGTGATCGTCGGCGTGGGGGCGCTACGCACCGACGAGGCGGTCGCACATGCCCGCGATGCGGCGGCGGCAGGCGCCGACGCGCTTCTGCTTGCACCCGTTTCCTATACGCCGCTCACGCAGGAGGAAGCGTTCCAGCATTATCAAACCGTTGCAGCGGCGACGGACCTGCCGCTCTGCGTCTACAACAATCCGTCGACCACCCATTTCAACTTCAGCCAGGACCTCATCGGCCGGCTCGCCGCGCTGCCCACCATCCAGGCCGTGAAGATGCCGCTGCCCGGCAACGGTGATTTCTCCGGCGAGATCGCCCGGCTGCGCCGCATCGTGGCCCCGGAATTCGCCATCGGCTACAGCGGCGACTGGGGAGCGGCGGAGGCCCTGCTTGCGGGGACCGACTCCTTCTACAGCGTCGCGGGCGGGCTCTTCCCTCGGCCCATGGCCGCGCTGACGAGGGCCGCGATGGCCGGAGACGAGAGCGGGACGGCCCGCCTGGATGCGATGTTCTCGCCACTTTGGGAGCTGTTCAAGGCACATGGCAGCCTGCGGGTCATGTATGCCGCGGCGAACCTCATGGGCCTGTCCTCGGCCCTGCCCCCACGGCCTCTCCTGCCGCTCGGTCCCGACATCACGGCAAAGGTCGACGCGGCCATCGCGCCTCTCCGCCAGGCCTGACCACGGCACCCGGCCCCGTCGGCTGCCGCCGCGCCAGCATAGAGCTTCGACGTCACCGACCGCCCTCGGCTGTGGGTAAGCTCTCTGTTGCCGATGACAGCTACCTCCGTTGGCGCTAACGACGGCGCGACGCGCGGTCGATACGACCGCCGGATCAAGACAGTGAAGCACTTTGCCTTTGGAGCTCGATGCGCCGGCGGCTTTTCATGGAATGGGGCAATACCAATGGGCGAGAGTGGCGGTTATTTTCCGCGGTGGCGGCTGAAGACGGAGGGGCGCATCCTGCCCGACGAGCGGCTGCCGGCGGGGCAGACCATGGTGCTCGGCCTGCAGCATGTCGTCGCCATGTTCGGCTCGACGGTGCTGGCGCCGATCCTGATGGGCTTCGACCCGAACGTCTCGATCCTGTTTTCCGGCATCTCAACGCTGATCTTCTTCATTGCCGTCGGCGGCCGGGTGCCGAGCTATCTCGGCTCCTCCTTCGCCTTCATCGGCCCGGTCCTGGTCGCGACCGCAGCGACTGCCGGAGCGCCCAATCCGAACATCGCCGTGGCGCTCGGCGGCATCATCGTCGCAGGCGCGCTCTATGCGCTGATCGGCGTGATCGTCATGGCAGCCGGCCACCGCTGGATCGAGCGGTTGATGCCGCCGGTGCTGACGGGTGCGATCGTCGCCGCCATCGGCCTCGTTCTCGCGACGATCGCCATCGCCAGCGCATCCGGAACCGGCCCGGACAGCCCGGACGGCAGCCAGCTGTCGCGCTGGGTGGCCATCCTCACGGTCGCGGCGGTCGGTCTGATCGCGGTCTATGCCCCCGGCATGACCCGCCGCCTGCCGATCCTCATTGGCGGCGCGCTCGCCTACCTTCTATATCTCGTCCTCGCCAACGGCTTCGGCATGGGTACGCCAGTGGACTTTTCCGGCGTCGCGGCGGCCGCCTGGTTCGGCCTGCCGAGCTTCACGACACCGGTCTTTTCGGTTCCGGCGATCACGCTGATTGCGCCCGTCGTCGTCATCCTGGTGGCGGAAAACCTCGGACACATCAAGGCGATCGGCGCCATGACCGACCGCAACCTCGATCCCTATCTCGGCCGCGCCTTCATCGGCGACGGCGTCGCCACCATGATCTCCGGCTCCTTCGGCGGCACGGGCATGACCACCTATGCCGAGAACATGGGGGTGATGGCGGTGACGCGTATCTTCTCCACGCTCGTCTTCCTCGTGGCGGCCGCAATCGCCATTCTGCTCGGCTTCTCGCCGAAGTTCGGGGCGCTGATCCAGACCATCCCCGGCCCGGTCCTCGGCGGCTTGTCGATCGTCGTCTTCGGCCTGATCGCCGCGACGGCGGGGCGCATCTGGGTCGAGAACCGGGTGGATTTCGCCGAGCCGCGCAACCTCATCACCGTTGGCGTGGCTCTGGTGCTTGGCGCCGGCAACTTCAAGCTCGAGGTCGCCGGCTTCACGCTCGACGGCATCGGCACGGCGACCATCGGCGCAATCGCGCTTTACCATGCGCTCGGCTGGGCGAAGCCGGGCAAGGCGTAAGCGGGCACAAGATCGCGGCCGGGGGAGAGCCCCGGCCGCATTCCCATAACCGCGCTTTGAGGGTATGCTTCCCGCTTTGGGGAGCAGTTCCGATGGCCTTCATCTCCACCCCCGGCCCCGAAGCGGGCGACGCCACCGCCGCCATGTATGTCTCGGCGGAAGAGAGCTATGGCTACCTGCCCAACATGTACCGCATCTTCGGCCACCGGCCGGAGGTGATGGAAAAATGGGGGGCGCTGCTCGCCAGCATCCGCGGGCACATGAGCCTGCGCCGCTACGAACTGGTGACGCTGGCGGCGGCCAGGGAACTGAAGTCATCCTACTGCATGCTGGCGCACGGCTCCGTGCTGCTGCGCGAAGGCTTCAGCGAGACCCAGCTGGCCGACACCGCCACCGACGGCGCTCACGCTCCGCTCGACGAGGCGGAGCGGGAAATGATGCGCTTTGCAGCCAAGGTCGTGCGCGACGCCACCTCCATAACCCGAGAGGATGTCGGCAGGCTGAAGGCGCAAGGCTTCACCGATGCGGAAATCTTCGACATCACCGAGGCAGCCGCCGTCCGCTGCTTCTTCAGCAAGACGCTCGACGCACTGGGTGCCGAGCCGGATGCAGCCTATCGCGAGCGGCTGCCGGCGAACCTCGTCCAGACGCTCACGGTCGGGCGCAAGATCGAGGGAAGCTTTCAAACCGCGACCGCGACGCCGTGATCACGTGCCGCAGAAGGTCTGCAGCACCCGTTCCTCCGGCTTCGGGGGGACCGTATAGGCCTCGAATTCAGGACGGTACTCGTAGGGCCGTTCCACCGCCTGCAGCAGCCTGTTGAAGAAACTGAGGTCGCCGTAGTTGGCGGCAGCCAGCGCCTCCTCAACCTTGTGGTTGCGCGGGATGATGGCCGGGTTGACGGCGCGCATGGCGGCAGCGCGTTCCTCTTGCGAAGCCCTCTCCCGCTCGAGCCGCTGGCGCCAGGTTTCGAGCCAGGTGGTTGCCTTGTCCTTTTCCTTGAAGGACGAGAGGAAGGCCTCCTCACCCGCGCCGGCTGCTACGTCGCAGAGCCGCCGGAAGGTCAGCGTGAAGTCGGCCTCGCCGTCCTGCATGGCGGCGAGCAGCGCCTGGACGAGTTCGCCGTCTCCCTCCTCCTCCGATGACAAGCCGGTCTTGTTGCGGAAGACCGAAAGCCATGCCGCCTGGAAGCGCTGGCCGAATTCGCTCAGCACGTGGTTGGCGGTCAGCACCGCCTTGTCCTGATCCTCGTCGATCAGCGGCAGCAGGCATTCGGCGAGCCGGGCGATGTTCCACTGGGCGATGCCGGGCTGGTTGCGATAGGCGTAGCGGCCGCCCTGGTCGATGGAGGAGAAGACCTTCATCTGGTCGTATTCGTCCAGGAAGGCGCAGGGGCCGAAGTCGATCGTCTCGCCCGAGAGCGTCATGTTGTCGGTGTTCATCACGCCATGGATGAAGCCGACGCCGAGCCAGCGGGCGACGAGATCGGCCTGCGCGAATGCGACGGCGCGCAGCAGCTCCAGATAGGGTTTCTCCACCTCGCGAAGCTCGGGATAGTGGCGCTCGATCACATAGTCGGCCAGTGTCCTCAATCCGTCGACATCCTGTCGGGCGGCGAAATACTGGAACGTGCCGATGCGCACATGGCTCGACGCCACCCGCACGAAGACGGCGCCCGGCTGCGGCGTCTCGCGATAGACCTGTTCGCCTGTCGCGACGGCGGCCAGCGCGCGTGTAGCGCGGACGCCGAGCGCATGCATTGCCTCCGAGAGGATATATTCCCGCAGCACCGGGCCGAGTGCCGCACGGCCATCGCCGCGGCGGGAGAACGGCGTCGGCCCTGCCCCCTTCAGCTGGATATCGCGGCGGGTTCCGTTCCGGTCGACGACCTCGCCTATCAGAATCGCCCGTCCGTCGCCGAGCTGCGGGACGAAGGAACCGAACTGGTGGCCGGCATAGGCCATGGCGAGCGGGGTGGCACCCTGCGGTACGACATTGCCGGCAAAGATCGCGGCCAGCCGCTGTGGGTCGGTCACGTCCGCCTCGATGCCGAGCTCCTCAGCCAGGCCCTCGTTGAACTTCAGGAGGACCGGCCCTTCCACGGGCTCCGGATATACCGAAGCGTAGAAGCGCTCGGGCAGGCGCGCATAGGAATTATCGAACTGGAACAAGAGAAAACTCCTTCGCCTCATCAGGCATGGATATGGGGACTCCTGCCCGTTCAACAAACAAGGGCGCTGCTTGGTTTCCCGTCGGCGGAGCCGGTGCGGCGGTGACCTGGCGGCTCAACCTGCCTGATGCAATTTCGCAACAGCGGAACTTGTTTGATGCGAGGGGCCGGAACCGGCGGAACGCGGCGGCTTCCGGCTCGTTCTTTCGCCATCATCAACTACGGACGGCCGGGGCAACAAACTGTCATTTCTCATTTACAAAAAGCTGTTGTAATTCAGCTACAGCTTTATCAGTGAGATAGACTACATCTTGGGCATCCGCATTCGAGTAAGGAGACGCATCATGAAGAGAACTCTCATCCTGGCAGCAAGCGTTGCAATGCTGGCATCCACCTCGGCTCTTGCCGCCGACGCCGTGGAATATGTTCCGGAAGCACCGGCTGCCGTTGAAATGCCGGCCGCATTCAGCTGGAGCGGCCCGTATCTCGGTGTCCACGGCGGCTACGGCTGGGGCGATGGTTCGATCGATGGCCTGGCCGATGACGGCAGCTTCGACGGCGGTCGCTTTGGTGCGTTTGCCGGCTACAACTGGCAGATGTCCAACGGCTTCGTTGCCGGTATCGAAGGTGACCTGAACTACGACTGGAACGACGAGGCAATCGGCGGCGGCTTTGAAGGTGAAACCGGCTTCTCCGGCTCCGTTCGTGGCCGTGTCGGTTACGCCATGGACCGCACGCTGATCTACGCAGCAGGCGGCTGGACCGCAACCAACGTCGAACTCACGGGCCCCGGCGGCTTCGATGAAAGCGACACCGCACATGGCTGGACGCTCGGCGCTGGTATCGACCATGCCTTCACCGACAACATGTTCGGTCGTTTGGAATATCGCTATAACGACTACAGCAATGCTGATCTCGGCCCCGGCATCGAGGCTGACTTCGACCAGCACGTCGTACAGGTCGGTATCGGTGTGAAGTTCTGATCCTTCCCAAGAAGCATGCAAAAAGGGCTCCGTCAGGGGCCCTTTTTCATTTGGAAGCGCGAGGACGTCGAAATTATCTGCCGGCTCGCCCTGTCGCACCGACGCGCACTTACCCTCTCCCTACATCGCCTTCCCGGGGGCCGAGAATTCCACCGCGACGGTAATTCTACGGAGGTCCCGGGTAACTTCCGTTAACCATTTGTAAAGCATACCTGCAGGTAACAGCGCGGCAGGTACAGATGACAAGCATCCTCACCAACCACACGGCAATTGCGGCCCTCCAGACGCTGCGCACCATCGGCGCGAGCATGCAGCAGAGCCAGGCGCAGGTCAGTACGGGACTGCGGATCCAGACGGCAACCGACAATGCCGCCTACTGGTCGATCTCGACGACGATGAAGTCGGACAACAAGGCGACGGCGGCCGTGGTCGATGCGCTGGGGCTGGGTGCGGCCAAGGTCGACACGGCCTATACGGGCATGAGTGCCGTCGTGGACGTCATGCACCAGTTCAAGGCGCGCCTGGTGGCTGCCACCGAGGACGGCGTCGACAAGACGAAGATCCAGGAGGAGCTGGAGCAATTCAAGCGGCAGATTCAGGAGATCGCCCGGTCATCGAGCTTCAGCGGACAGAACTGGCTGAACACGGATGTTCCCGAGATCTACGACGACCAGACCAACCAGGTCTCCGTGGTCGCAGGCTTCACCCGAAGCAAGACCGACGGCGTGGCCGTCGAACGCATGAAGATCCACCTGTCGCAGGTCTCGCTCTTCAACAGCACAGGCGGCGGCCTTCTTCAGGGAGATGCCCGTGACGTTGGCAACATCGGCGGCATCCGTCGGATCGGCTATTGGGACAACGACGCCAAATGGATCGAGCAATGGGCACCGCAGATACAGGGAACAGGAGGACGTCCGCTCAAGACGTTTGATTTCCCGGGCCCGCTTGTCTTCGATGATCCGTCAGACATCATAGAATTCGACGTTACCGTTGATGCCGACGACCCTGCCACAGGGTTTGCTGCTCCTCTCGAGGCGGGCCATACAACCACGGTCACGATCACCCGCGCCGTGCTGGACACGCTTAAGCCGGGCTGGAACGGTGTGATCGACACCAACGAAAAGTATGCCGAGATCCTGAATGTCCTCCTCGCTGGCTCGGGTGCACACGTATACTCCAACTGGAGCATGCGTGTCGGCCCCAACAACTGGATCCATGACCCTGTAACGATGGGCATTGGGACGCTGGAGGATCGCACGCTCGGGCTCACCGGCTCCTATGTCGGCGTTTCCAACGTGACGAGTTCGTTTGCTGATACCGGCGTCTCTGACGGCCTCTCCGGCTATGGACAGCGTGCAGCTCTGGGCCTCTCGTTCGAACCATTCACCCTCCACAAGGATGGAAACAACGCAGACGGTGTACAGATCGACTTCAACTTCTCGATCAACGGCCAGCCGGCCACCCATCACTCCTTCGACCGTACCTATGTGAATACCGTTCTGGGCAAGGACACGGGCAAGGTGGAGACGGCCGAGGAAATGGCTGTCCTTCTCCAGTCGGTCCTGGAGCAGGACTGGGACGTGGTGGTGGAAGTCACCTCACCCTGGAGCCTGAGCATCCGCTCCAATCCTCTCACCGATCGTCTTTCCGGATCCTCGACCCGTGTCGTTCTGTCTGACGTCGTCGTCAGCATCGAACCGCTCGCGACAATGAAGCTTCTCGATGTCGATATCGTCAAGCGGCCAGACCTGCTGGGCGAGTACATCACCTACGTCGACACTGCGACCAGCAAAGTCATCGCGGGGGCGTCGGTGCTTGGAGCGCTGCAGATGCGCATCGGGATGCAGACGGAGTTCGTGCAGCAGTCCATGGCCAAGCTTGACCAGGGGGTGGGCCGTCTCGTCGATGCCGACATGGACGAGGCGTCGACCCGGCTGAAGGCGTTGCAGACGCAGGAGCAGCTGGCGATCCAGGCGCTTTCCATCGCCAATGCCAATGCCGAGCACATGCTCCAGCTCTTCCGCTGAGCCCGTTCAGGAGCGGTCGATATGGCCCGCCATGAGCATGGCGACGAGATGCACCGTGTTGCGCGCGCCCATGCGCTCCTTCAGACGGCTCAGGCGATGCTCCACGGTCCGGTGTGAAACGCCGAGCATGGCCGCGATCTCCTTCGCCGTCGCGCCCTCGACCAGAAGCTGGGTGATGGCTTCGTCAGCCACATCCAGGTTCGCCTGCTCCTGCGGCCGGCTGAGCAGGAAGCGGGCATAGGAGCTGGATATGATCCACTCGGGAGCCTCGGCATTCTTCTGCGGAAGAAGGATCCTGTCATAGCCGAGACTGACGCCCAGAAGGCGGGTCTTCACCAACTCGATGCGCGGCTGCTGGATCCTGGAGACCTCCAGCAGCCTCGGGATGACTGCCTCCTCCATATAACGGCGATCCTTGAAGTCGCCGATGCGGCAATCCGCGAAGAGCTGGTTGATGTTGAGGAGCCGGGATGTGAAGCCCGAATGCCGCACCGCCCGCATTTCCCATTGCAGCGGGTCCGGCCCGGTGATGTGGAACACCGTCAGGCGCATCTTGATCGACAGGTGATCGAGCGCCGGCTGGTAGACCGTGTCGGGGGTCGCAGGATGCTGCCCATCCGTCTTCAGCCACCGGTCGAGCATCATTCGGCTTACGGCGGCAAAAGGGGTTTCACTCGTCATTAAAGGAATCGAACTCGACACTATCGAGTTCACTCACTCAACCAGAAATAGGCCCGGCACAAGAGGGTAAAAATACCTTCCCACTCCACTTTCGCGGAAGAGGCGCCGAGGGCAGCGGAGATCAGCTATGCGGCCTTCCGCCCATCGGGAGCGTCACCGCGTGACGCGGAACTCCGGCGGCAGATCGGCCAGCTTCTCGTCCCAGGTCTCCACGGCCGAAACCAATGCGCCGGGCGGACCCTGCCACAGGCATTCCACCATGGCGGCAACCGCCGCGGGCGGACCCGCGAACACGACGGCGACCGTTCCGTCCCGTTCGTTGCGCACCCATCCGGCAAGACCCAGCTTCCGTGCCTGGCCCTGTGTCCAGGCACGGAAGCCTACCCCCTGCACCCTTCCCGAAATGCGTGCGCCCAGGATCCGTTGGTCGTCGGTCATCGCTGCCCCCTCAGCCGGATCTAGCGGACGGCAGCCGGCGAGGCTGCTGTCTCGTGGGGCCCGAACCGGTCACGAGATATGCAGGCGCCCGGTACTGCGAACCAGCCTCGTGGAGGTCATGAGCGCGGCCACCGCGCCAAGCTTCTGGGGCTCGTGAAGGCCCATCCTGTAGAGCCGGATGATGGAGCGCCCTAGGTCCTCGCCCTTGTCGCTTCCATCCAGGCCTTTCTCCGAGCTCAAGGCAAGGTGAAAGGCATTGCGCATCAGTTCGAGATCATCAGGCGTGAATACACCAACCTGAAGCCCGTCCTGTCTCGTCAACATGCCGCACCTCCTTCCATGTCTGCAGGAGCCCGTCGAGAAGATCGTTCGACGCTTATGACAGGCTATCAGGAAATGATCGGGCGATGTGGCTTTGTACGCTAGGGGACCAAGAACTGCATCGTCAGGATCGCACCAGCCCCGGAAGCCGCCGGAGAGCAGCCGTGCACGTGCCATGATTGTCCGCCACCGTACCCAAAATCCGCAGCAAAATCGCGGTGCTATACGATTCTGAACCGCCGGGGGACTCATGGGCATGGCGGCCGGACCTTCCGCCCGACATCAATGAGAAAAATGTCCATCGCATACCACCCGGCCGCGCAAAACCGACTGCTAGCCCTGTTGCCCGAACGCGAGTTCGGAGCGGTATCGCACCACCTGGAGGCGGTGGAGCTTCCGCGAGGCTTCGAGATCGTCGGCGCCGATGGGCAGATCGAGCATGTCTACTTCCTGTGCAGCGGCATCGGTTCGGTGGTCACCGTCGCGGCCGAGGCGCAGCGCGCGGAGGCCGGCATGTTCGGCCGCGAAGGCTTCGCACCGACCTCTGCCGGCGTGGGCGGCACGATCAGCGTGCATCAGGTGCTGATCCAGGTGGAAGGTCGCGGATTCCGGATGCCCCTCGACGCGGCGAAGGCGCTGCTGCCGGAACACCCCACCTTCTCCAACCTGCTGGCGCGGTTTATCCAAGCCTTCTCCTCCCAAATCTCGTTTACGGCATTGTGCAATGTAACTTGCCAGGTGGACGAGCGGCTCGCGCGCTGGTTGCTGATGTGCCATGACCGGGTGGACGGCGACGAGATTGCGCTCACCCACGACTTCATCTCGCTGATGCTCGGCGTCCGGCGGCCGAGCGTCACGACAGCACTGCATGTGCTGGAGGGCCGGAAGCTCATCCAGGCCGAGCGCGGACGCATTACCATCCGCGACCGCCGGGGCCTGCAGGAATTCGCCGCAACCGCCTATGGCAAGCCGGAAGAGGAGTACCGCCGTCTGATCGGCGAGTTCTGACCCTCAGCGCTTCAACTGCTCTTCAATCACCTGCCGGAACGAGATGCTCTTGAGCACCGCGTCGGTTTCGTCGCAGACGTCCAGGAAGGTGTTGCCGATCACCTCGCCCGTCCTGATCCGGGCGGCGGCGAGTTCCTTGATGGCATCGACAGCACTCTGGCGTGCCTCCTCAAGGCTCCGGTGTTCCTCCCCTTCTTCATCCAGCACGGTGCCGCCTTCATCGCGGATATGAAAGTAGTATCGTTTCATCGACACGGGACGTCTCCTTCGGGGACCCCCTTGATGGATGGTGAGGACCTGCCGGCTGCACCATCCTGCTCAGAACAAGTCCTTCATCAGACGCCGGTATTCCTCTTCCGGTCGCCCATAGGCATCCCGTGCGAACTCCTGGAGACCGGGTCTGTTCCTGACGATGACCTTGCCTCTCTCCGATTTGATGAAGCCGCTGCCTTCCAGAAGATGGAGGGAGGTCGTGACGCTCGGGCGGCGGACAGCAAGCATTACCGCCAGATATTCGTGGGTCAGGGCGATCTCGTCGCCGGGAACGCGATCGTGGCACATCAGCAGCCATCGAGCGAGCCGCTCGGTGACGTCATGAATGGCATTCGAGGCGAGCGTATAGGATAATTGGATCGAGAAGGCTTCCATGGCGCGGATGACGACGCGGGAAAAGCTCCGGTTGGTCTCCATGGCATGCCGGAAATCGGCAAAGCTCATCCGGTAGGCTTCAGCATCCACCTGAATGCTCACGTCATGGGCGTGGAGTTCCACATCGGCCACGGCCGAGGTGGGAACATAGCCGTCAAACCCGAACATGCCCGCTTCGGCCCGGTGTCCCTCCGGCGTTTCCACAACGATCGAACCGATGCCAGAAGTCAGGAAATAGAGGTAGTCGATCGGCTGTCCCGACTTGCCGATCGAAGTTCCTCGCGGCAGCAGGACATGCTCGAGCTTGCCGCTGATCTGCTCGAAGTCATCGGGCGGCAGCAGCGAAAGCAGCTTGTTGGAAATGGTGGCTTGGAGCGGAGTTTCCATCACGCGCCTCCGAATTGGGGCAAGAGCGCGTTTGGTCCCTCAGCCGTCTGCGCCCTTTTTAGTCTGCAGACGATAGGGCGAATATAGAGGTCACCTACCGGGAGGAAAGGCCGCTTTGGCCGCAGGGCCTCCTGCGCATCAAAGAAGGTTGTTGCTCCAATGGGTTGACGGATCAAAAAATCCACTGACGCCGGAAAGGAGGCAAACCTCCTCCGGTTCGCGGAACTATTTGAGCCGGTTTCAAAGGCCCCATGGTTATCTCCGTTCGCTAACGTACGGGAACGATCTCCCTTCCCTCTGCGTATCCTCGCAAAAGCAGGTTGTCATAGCGGGCTGCAACCGGAGAGACCGGAGGCAAGAAAATGGAGACGAGACGAGAGAAGATCGACACCACCTTCGCAGGAAAAGCGGTCCTGGTCGTGGAGGATGAGTATCTGGTAGCTTCGATGATTACGGATGCCTTCGAGGATGCCGGCGCGGACATCGTCGGGCCGGTGTCGGATCTGCGCATGGCACTCGACTTGCTGAACAACGAGCGCATTCGCGTGGATGCTGCCACACTCGATGTAAAACTCGGCGGCGAAGACGTCTTCCCGCTCGCCGAGCGTCTTGCAGAAGAGGGAATCCCGTTCGTCTTCCTGACCGGATACGAGTGCCACTTCCTTCCCGAGCGGTTCCAGGGCAGCCCCTGCCTCAGCAAGCCGTTCGAGCCGGAGGAGGTCGTGGAGGCCCTTCGCCCCCACCTGAAAACTGCCGCACCGGTCTAAGTCCGAGCAGAGAGAGGGGGCGATCCCCCACGGCCCTGCCGGATCGCTTCCGCAGGGCGGCTTCTCCTTGCGAGCCTCAGGCAGCCTTTTCCGGCGTATAGCCGGCATCCCGGATCGCTTCTTCGGCGCGGGCGGCATCGCCTTCGACGGTGACCCGCTTGGCGTCGAGGTCGACGGTCACGGCAGCGCCCGGCAGTGCCTCGCCAAGGGCGGAGCGGACGCTCTTCTCGCAGTGGCCGCAGGTCATGTCCGGGACGTTGAAAGTGGTGGTCATCGAGCAGTCTCCTTTTGTTGTCATTGCCTTCTGCACCTTCCCACAGTGGGAGGGTCAAGCACGTTTCTTGGCGCGGACGGGAGCCGGAGCGGCACCCGCCAGATCGTCGAGGATCGGGCAGTTGGGGCGGTCGTCGCCGCTGCAGCAATGGGAGAGATGCTTCAGCGTCTTGACCATGCCCTGCATCTCAGCAATGCGCCGCTCCAGATCGACGATGTGAACCTCGGCCACCTCCTTGACGGAGGCGCTGGTGCGGTCCTTGTCCTGCCAGAGCTTCAGGAGCGTCTCCGTCTCCTCCAGCGAGAAGCCGAGATTGCGGGCG
Organism: Pseudorhizobium flavum; assembly: GCF_902502825.2. Next base: position 1,054,152 of record NZ_LR723670.1, on the reverse strand, counting down.
CGCTTGATGAAGCGGAGGATGTGCACCTCCTCGTCTCCATAGACGCGGTAGTTGTTGCCGGTGCGGCCCATGGGCCGGATCAGGCCGATCTGCTCGTAATAGCGGATCATCTTGGCGGATACGCCCGAGGCGTCGGATGCCTGGCCGATGTTCATCGCATTTCTCCTTATTTCACCTTGACCGCGCGCAGCCTCAGCGCATTCAGGACGACGAAGACGCTGGAGAAGGCCATGGCGCCGGCGGCGATCATCGGCGACAGCTGGATGCCGAAGGCCGGATAGAGAACACCGGCGGCGACCGGGATCAGCGCGACGTTGTAGCCGAAGGCCCAGAACAGGTTCTCCTTGATGTTGCGGATCGTCGCGCGGCTGACGGCAATGGCATCGGCGACGCCGGAGAGCGCGCCGCCCGAGAGCACCACGTCGGCGCTTTCGATCGCCACATCCGTGCCGGTACCGACGGCAATGCCGATATCGGCTTCGGCCAGTGCGGGCGCATCGTTGATGCCGTCGCCGACGAAGGCGAGCTTGCGGCCTCCGGCGCGGAGGTCATGGATGGCGGCAACCTTTCCGTCGGGAAGGACTTCCGCCACGACGCGGTCGATGCCTGCCTGGCGGGCAACGGCTTGCGCCGTGCGGCGGTTGTCGCCGGTGACCATGGCAACGGTCAGCCCCATCTCCTTCATCGCAGCGATCGCCGCGGCGCTGCCGGGCTTGATAGGATCGGTAACGGCGATCGCAGCCGCGACCTTGCCGTCTATGGCGGCATAGAGCGGCGTCTTGCCCTCATCCCCCAGCCTGGCGGCTGCCTCGGCGAAGGATGCGACGGATAGACCGAGCTTTTCCATGAAGCGGTCGGCGCCAACGGCGATCCGACGACCGGCAACGTCGGCCTCGATGCCGTAACCGGCGGTGGCTTGGAAGCCGGTGGCAGGCTCGGCGGTCAGCCCCTTCTCCTCTGCCGCCCGAACGATGGCCTCGGCAATCGGGTGTTCCGAGCGCCCCTCGACGGCCGCGACAAGCGCCAGGACCTCATCCTCGGCAAAGCCTTCGGCCGCGACGAGATCGGTCAGCTCCGGCTGGCCCTTGGTGATCGTGCCGGTCTTGTCGAAGACGACCATGTCGACCGAGCGAAGTTCCTGCAGCGCATCGCCCTTGCGGAAGAGGACGCCGAGCTCGGCGGCGCGGCCGGATCCCACCATGATCGAGGTCGGTACGGCGAGACCCATGGCGCAGGGGCAGGCGATGATGAGGACGGCAACGGCGGCGACCACTGCATGGCTGAGCGAGGGGCCGAAGGCGAGCCAGGCGAAGAAGGTTGCGACGGCGAGTGCAATGACGGCCGGCACGAACCAGGCGGTCACCTTGTCGACCATGGTCTGGATCGGCAGCTTGGCGCCTTGCGCCTGCTCCACCATGCGGATGATCTGCGCCAGCATGGTATCGCGGCCGACCTTTTCGGCCTTAAAGCGGAAGGAGCCGGTCTTGTTGATGGTGCCGCCGATGACGGTGGCGCCCTCGCCCTTCTCGACCGGTAGGGGCTCGCCGGAGATCATCGATTCATCCACATGCGAGGCGCCGTCGATGACGGTGCCGTCGACCGGGACGCGCTCGCCGGGCCGTATGACGACCACGTCACCCACCACGACCTCCTCGGTCGGGATATCGACCGCCTTGCCGTCGCGCTCGACGCGGGCGGTCTTGGCCTGCAGGCCGGCGAGCTTGGAGATCGCCTGGCTGGCGCGGCCGCTGGCGCGCGCCTCCAGCATGCGGCCGAAGAGGATCAGCGTGACGATAACGGTCGCGGCCTCGTAATAGACATAGCGGGCATTTTCCGGCAGCAGGGCGGGCAGGAAGGTCGCGACCAACGAATAGCCGTAGGCGGCCAGCACGCCGACCGCGACCAGCGAGTTCATATCCGGCGCGCCGTGGAAGGGCGCCGGAAGGCCGCTTTTCAGGAAGCGGAAGCCGGGGCCGAAGATGACGATAGTGGCCAGCGCGAAGTAGAGGTAATAGAGGTTCTGCGTCGAGATGACGCCCATCAGCCAGTGGTGCATGGGATCATAGACGTGACCGCCCATTTCCAGGACGAAGAGCGGCAGGGTGAGGATCGCGGCAATGGCGAGGTCGCGCTTCAGCGTTGCGTCGCCATGCATGTGCATGTGGTCATGGCCCGCTGGCTCATCGGCGGCGGGATGGCCGGCGTGCTGATGATGCGAATGGTCCTGGCGCGCATGGTCATGCGCGCCGTGACCGGCATGCGGATCGGCCGCGGGGGCCGCATAGCCAGCGTCCCGAAGCGCCCGCTGCATGGCGCCGGCGGGAACCTCGTAGCCGACCTTCTCGATCGCCGCGGTCAGCGCCTCGGGTGAAAAGTTCTCGGTCGGTTCGACCGTCAGCTTCTTGGTCGCGAAGTTGACGGAGCTTGTCGCCACGCCCGGCACCTTGGCGGCGGCGCTTTCCACGCGGCGCACGCAGGAGGCGCAGGTCATGCCTTCGATAGGGATGCTGATCGGTTCGATATGGGGCAGTTTGACGGTCTGGTTCATGGCGGAATCCTCTGTTCCGCATATAGGTGGACCTTCCCATCATGGGAAGGTCAAGCACGATGTGCAGAGAAATTCGCCGGGGGTGTCGGAAGCGTGTTTCTGCCCGCGTCCTTGGGCCGGAATTCATCAAAGACGGGAGTAGAGCGATGAGGAAGATCATTGTCGGCGCATTCACCAGCCTCGACGGCGTCATGCAGGCACCCGGCGGTCCGGACGAGGACCCGACCGGCGGCTTCGGGCACGGCGGCTGGGCCTTCCCCTTCTTCGACGAGGACATGGGCAAGGCGGTGGACGAGATGTTTGCCGAACCCTTCGACCTGCTGCTCGGGCGCAAGACCTACGACATCTTCGCCGCCCACTGGCCCTATGCCGGCGCCGATGATCCGATCGGTTCGCTGTTCGACCGGATCACGAAATATGTGGCGACCCGCGATCCGGGGATGGCGCTCGACTGGCAGAACAGCCGGACGCTCGGCACCGATGTGGTCGAGACGCTGAAGGAGTTGAAGAAGGAGGACGGGCCGAACCTGCTCACCCAGGGCTCGACGGATTTCCTGCAGACGCTGTTCCGGCACGGACTGGTGGACGAGATGTATGTCTCGGTCTTCCCGGTGATCCTTGGCGGCGGCAAGCGGCTGTTCGCCGACGGCGCCACGCCGGTGACATTGAAGCTCCTCGGCTCGAAGACCTCGGGCACCGGCATCGTGGTGAACCGCTACGCCGCCGCCGGCCCGGTCGTCACCGGCTCCTTCGAGTTCGAGCAGCCGACGGAGGCGGAACTGGAGCGGAGGCGGAAGCTGACCTAGGGAGGCAGCCTCTGGAGCAGTCGCCATCCGTATCCGCGGGGCCGCCAACGGCTATTGTTGCGCCTGATCAATGCGGGACGAACGGCGGCGGTGATAGTGGGTGCATGGAGGTTTCGACATGCTGCCCTTTTCCCGCGACCAGTTCCTGGCGGTCTTTGCCGCCTACAATCATTCGATATGGCCCGCACAGCTCCTTGCTCTGGCTCTGGGCGTCGCCATCATCTACGCGGTCGTGAGGCAGACGAAGTGGGCGGGCGTGCTCGCGAGCCTCGGGTTGGGTGCCACGTGGCTCTGGACCGGTCTGTTCTATCATCTGGCGTTCTTCAGCAGCATCAACGGCGCTGCCTACGTGTTCGGCGCCGGCTTCCTTCTCCAGGGACTGCTGTTCCTGCGGGCTGCTACCCGGCGGGATCTGGAATTTGGTAATGCACCGCGGTTCAGGAACTATGTCGGCTACTTCCTCTTGACCTATGCGGTAGTGCTCTATCCGCTGATCGGGATTTTCTTCGGGCACAGCCTGGCTGAATTGCCCGCATTCGGGGTGACGCCATGCCCCGTGACGATCTTCACGTTCGGCGTCTTGCTGCTTGCAACGCGGCGGGTACCGGTTGTGCTTCTCGTCGTCCCCCTGCTCTGGTCGCTCATCGGCGGAAGCGCCGCCTTCCTGCTTGATATCCCGCAGGACTGGCTGCTGCTCGTCAGCGGCGTGGCATCGCTCGCTCTCCTTACGATATTGGACCGGGAGCGGACGCGTCCACCGCGAAAAACACCGGCGGCGCCATAATATCGCTCACGCCTGCTCACCCACCTTCCACGGCCAGTCGACCACATAGTCCTCGAAATCCTCCACCGGGACGTCCGTTTCGCTGACGGTTTCGTGGCCGCGGGCGGAGATGCCGGCCTGGTGGACGGTTTCGGGATCGCCGGAAACCAGCGGATGCCACCAGTAGAGGTCGTGGCCTTCGCGCAGCAGGCGGTAGCCGCAGGTGGGCGGCAGCCAGACGATCTCGTCGACCGCAGCGGGCGTCAGCTGGATGCATTCCGGCACGGTCGCCTGGCGGTTCTCATAGTCGGTGCAGCGGCAGCTCGTCCCATCCATCAGCCGGCAGCGGACGGAGGTGAAGACGACGTCGCCGGTTTCCCAGTCCTCGAGCTTGTTGAGACAGCAAAGACCGCAGCCGTCGCAGATGCTCTCCCATTCGCGCTGGTCCATCTCCTCCAGCGATTTCGTCTTCCAGAAGGGCAGTTCGGTCATTCACATATCCGTGCCGGGAACCGATAAGGCGGTTGCCGCTTTTGCCTGTTGCGATTCTGTCATCGCATTTCAACATTTCATCAGCTAATGCTGATTATGCATGCCCGCTGCTCTGGCCGCTCATGATGGCGACGTCAAGCAACCGGCATGACGATCGGGGGATACACGGTGCAGGACGATCCGACAAACAGCCAGAAGCAGCCGCGCAGGAAGCGCCACCTGCTGCTGCGCATCGATTCCTGGATCGACTCCACCGTCTGGAACCTCGGCTTCCGGCTCGGCGAGATCTGGGAAGAGATTACCATCTTCTTCCGCCGGTTCCGCGTCCGAGGGTGGAAGAAGGCCGTCTTCGAACTCGCCGGCGAAGCCATGACGCTCGGCACGGCCGGCGCGGTCGTGCTGCTCGCGCTTGCCATGCCCGCGTTTGAGGAAACCAAGGAAGATTGGCGCAATCGTGGCGATTTCGCCGTCACCTTCCTCGACCGCTACGGCAACACGATCGGCCATCGCGGCATCATCCACGAGGACTCCGTGCCGATCGACGAGCTGCCGGACCACCTGATCAAGGCAGTGCTGGCGACCGAGGACCGCCGGTTCTTCGACCATTTCGGCATCGATTTCTTCGGGCTTGCCCGGGCGATGAACGAGAACGCCAAGGCGGGCGGCGTCGTCCAGGGCGGCTCGACGCTGACGCAGCAGCTCGCCAAGAACCTGTTTTTGACCAATGAGCGCTCCTTCGAGCGCAAGATCAAGGAAGCCTTCCTGGCGCTGTGGCTCGAGGCCAACCTCTCCAAGAAGGAGATCCTCGCCTACTATCTCGACCGCGCCTACATGGGCGGCGGCACCTTCGGGGCAGCGGCGGCGTCGCAGTTCTACTTCGGCAAGAACATCACCGAGGTGAACCTTGCCGAAAGCGCCATGCTGGCCGGCCTGTTCAAGGCGCCCGCGAAATATGCGCCCCACGTCAACCTGCCGGCTGCCCGCGCCCGCGCCAACGAGGTGCTGACCAACCTCGTGCAGGGCGGCATGATGAGCGAGGGACAGGTGATCGGCGCGCGGCGCAGCCCGGCGAGCGTCATCGACCGCGCCGAGGTGAAGGCACCGGACTATTTCCTCGACTGGGCCTTCGACGAGGTCCAGCGTCTGGCGAAGACGGGCAAGATCAAGGAGCGGTCGGTGATCGTCCGCACCACGCTGGACATGGGCCTGCAGCAGGCGGCGGAAGCCGCGGTCGAATCCAGTCTGCGGGAATATGGCGAAAGCTATCGCTCGAAGCAGGGCGCGCTGGTGCTGGTCGAGAACGGCGGTGCCGTGCGCGCCATGGTCGGCGGGCGCGACTACGGCGAGAGCCAGTTCAACCGCGCAACGCGGGCGCTGCGGCAGCCAGGCTCCTCCTTCAAGCTCTATACCTATGCGGCCGCCATGGAGAAGGGTTTTACGCCGGAATCGGTGGTCTCCGACGCACCCGTGACATGGCGCGGCTGGTCGCCCCAGAACTATGGCCGCTCCTACAAGGGACGGGTCACGCTGATGACGGCCATGTCGCAATCCTACAATACCGTGCCGGTTCGGCTGGCAAAGGACGAGCTAGGAACCGAACGGATCGCCCAGCTTGCCAAGGACATGGGAATCGAGACGCCGCTCAGGACCGACAAGACCATTCCGCTCGGCACCTCCGAAGTAACCGTGCTCGATCAGGCGACGGCCTATGCGGTGATGCCGGCGGGCGGGCTGCAGTCTCGCCGCCATGGCATTGCCCAGGTGGTGGGCTATGGCGGTGACGTCCTTTACGACTTCCAGCGCGACGAGCCGCCACCGCGCCGCGTGCTCTCGGAGCAGGCGACGTCGTCCATGAACCGGATCCTGACCAACATTCCCTATAACGGCACCGCACGACGGGCAGCGCTCGACGGGGTCCTGACCGCCGGCAAGACCGGAACCTCCCAGAGCTATCGCGACGCCTGGTTCGTCGGTTTTACCGGCAACTACACCTCGGCCGTCTGGTTCGGGAACGACGACTACACGCCGATGAACAACATGACGGGCGGCTCGCTGCCGGCGATGACCTTCAAGAAGCTGATGGATTATGCCCACCAGGGCATCGAGCTGAAGCCGATCCCGGGCATCGAGAACCCCTTCCCCGAGAGCGAGAAGAAAAAGGATGCGGTCGTCGCCGAAAAGCCGGAGGGCGAGGAGGCGCTTCCGCCGCTGGTGAGGCCGCGCTCCATGTCGGCGGAATCCACCCGCGTCCTGCGCAGGATCGCCGACCAGCTGAAGGCGGCAGCCCCGCTTCTGCCGGCAACAGCCAAGGTCGCCGATTCCACCGTTACCGGCGCGGTCGAGGCCACGCCTGTCGCAGCGCCGGTGCGGTAGCCGGGGCGTTCCTTTCCGGGGGAATCAGTGGTAACCCTCGACCGCAATCATCGAGGGCAGCCTTTCCGTGTTTCGTGTGCCATTCCTTGTCGCCATCGCGCTTGCCATTGCCTTCGGCGGCGGCATCTGGTCGACGCTCCGGGCCCTTGAGGCGACCGCCGGTTTCGGCGCCATCCGCCTCGGCGCCTGGGAAGCCTTTCCGAACGCACAGACGGCTGCGGCCGACCCTTACGCGAAATCGCACCGGGCGAGCGCCGGCGCGCTGCTCTATGCCACGGCAGAGGGCCTGCAGTTCACCGCCAACGTGGACGACAGCGGTGCTGCGTTGCGAGGCGATTGCTCCTATCGCATTTCCGGCCATACCCCGCCGACACGGCTGTGGACCCTGCACAGCGTGCGGACGGAGACGATGAGAAAGGCCGAGGATGCAGGACTTCCGGTCGCGCTCAACTCCCGGGCCATCCTGCGCCATGCGGACGGCTCCTTCGAAATCGAGGTCTCGGCGGATGCGAAGCCCGGCAACTGGCTTGCCGTTCCCGGCGACCGCCGTTTGCGACTGCGGCTGACGCTGCTCGACACGCCCGCAGCCGGCAGTTCCGGATTGATCGACCTCTCCATGCCGTCCATCCAGCAGACCGGATGCCGCGATGCTTAAGCTTGGTCTCGCGATCGTCACGGGGCTGCTCGGGGCCGCACTGCTGCACTTCATCATCATCCTGTCGCTTCCCTATTTCAGCGAGAAGGATGCCTATACCCGCGTGCTTGCAGAAGGGGAGCGACACAGCTTCCACCGACTGCCCGACATCCGCGACCGCGCCGGGCTGGTGCAGGACGATCCGTTCGTTGAACTGTCGGTCTGTGCCTACGACATCTCTCAGGGGCCGATCCGGATCTATGCGCGGGGGGACGTGCCATTCTGGTCGCTCGGCATCTACGACGCCGGGTCCAACGAGGTCTTCAGCATCAACGACCGTACCGCCTCGAACGGCGTCCTCGATGTCGTCCTGGCAACCCCGGTCCAGTTGACTCTGTTGCGCAAGGCGCTGCCGGAGCCGATCAGCGAGGCGATCCTGGTGGAAACCCAGCAGGCCGACGGCTACATGGTGTTGCGGACAATGGTGCCGCAGCGGAGTTTCAACGCGGCGGCGACGGAATTCCTGTCGCAAGCCGTCTGCGCACCGTTCGACTGGCGACCGCGCCAGCAGTTCTGACGCCCTTCACGGCGAGGCCGAGGGTCAGTTCTGGCCCTGCTCCAGAACCATCAGAGCGCCAAGCGAGGGAGGAGCCTGCTCCAGCCTCTCGTAGCGAATGCCGGTAAACAGAAGCAGCCTGCCGGAGACCACTTCGTCCGCCTTGCCGATGCGGATCTCCGCGCGCCTCGGCCGCAGGTCGCGCCAATTTTTCAGTATCACTATCTCTGCCATGCTCGTCTCCTGACAATTCGAGACGGATGAAAGAAGGTCCAGCTTCACCCTGCCTCACAAGAGGCCGACGCATCCCTGCAAGCGGGCATCTGCGCCTTTCTCGCCGATGCGCACAACGCGCCACCGACACTCAACCACGACCCGCAGCCGCTCCCGGACTTCCCGAGGGTGCTCTTTCTGCTGCGAACAGGTCCATTCAGCCGATTCTGGGTAAACCATTCGTTAATGCTAATAAAGCTTCACGGCGTTACCGCCGACTTGCGAGCGTGAAAGGCCGGCGGCGTGGCAAAATGCTCACACCCGCAATTCTGAGGAGAGACGTGCCGGCCCGGGGCAGATTCACCCGCCATTAACCGTGGCCAGTTACCGTTCGGTTTACCATGACGGTCCGGTATGGCTGGAGCGAGGGCGAGTGCCCGGCGCCGGGACGTCACCGGAGTTTCTGCCGCGACAGTGTATTGCGTAACGTGAGTGTGGCCGTGACGGACCAGTTTCGAGATCTTGAAAGGCCCTCTGCCATGCGCAGGAAGGATGTGGTTCTGATGGCCACGGTAACCAGTTTCGAGGCCTTGCCGCATCCATCGCGAAACGAGCTGAGACAGTTCGCAGAACTGTTCGTGCCGCTGTTCTCGGCTTCCAGCGAGGAGGCAAGGCGCCAGGCTGTCGCCGCCCTTTCCAGGTCTTCTACCCTGCCGCCTACGGTCGTCTTCTTCATTGCCAGCCAGCCGATCGCGATCGCGGCGCCTTTCCTTGCTTCGTCCCCCTGCCTCGACGACGATACGCTGATTGCGGTCGCCCGCACGCAGGGTGCGGCCCATGTGCGAGCCATCGTGCGCCGCGAGAACCTTTCCCCCAAGGTGATCGATGCGCTGGTGAGCCTGCGACAGGATCGACCGGCGGCACCGCCCGGCGCAACCGCCGAGGTCGAGGATGCGCCCTCGCCTTCCGCCGCTGCCGCCCATGAGGCGGAGCGTCGCTGGCGCGAAGAGGAATTGCGCCAGCGCATCAAGGCGCTCGCCAACCACGTGCATCGCAGCGACGACGATCGGCTCGGCCTGAGGACGCTGAGCCCGGTCCAGGAGGCGCTGCTGGTGCGGTTCGCCCGCAGCCGCGACGGCGGCATGTTTGCCAGCGTCCTGGCCGACAGCCTGTCCACCAGCCGCTGGCTCGCCGAGCGCATCCTTCTCGACATTTCCGGCCAGCAGCTGGCCACGACGCTCAAGGCACTGTGTATGGAGCGGACCGACGCGCTGCTTGTGCTGGAGCGCTTCTACCCGCATCTCGCCAATCCGGTGAACGCCACTCCGCGTGGCGAATTCCTGTGGAACGCACTCGATGCGGACGAGTGCGGCCGCCGCGTCGAGGCATGGCGGCGTGCAGACGGCTACACGGCCCGGGAGAGCGAGTTTGCCACCCCGGCGCAACAGGATGCACCGGCAAACCAGTCGGGCAGCCGGCCGCTGCGGTCAAGGACGGTGCTGCGCCGCCAGGCGTGACCGTTCAGCCCGCGTCGACGACGGCGAACAGACCGTTGATGTCGTCCGCTTCCAGTTCCACCACCCAGAGATCGCTATCGAAGCGCCTCTCGCCGCTCAGATGCTCGGCGATGCGGGCGGGCTCCTGCCGCTCCAGCCGCTTCTCGAAGCGTCGCTCCGTGGCATCGCCGGGATCTTCGAAGACGTTCTGTGGCGCCGGAGCATAAAGCGTTTCCGTGCCGTCCCGGAGCCGCTGCCGGATGAAGACGGCGCCAGCTGCTTCCGCCCCCTTGTGCTCGATCGCCGCAAAGCCGCCCGCCGAAAAGACGCGGCGCATCAGCGCGGAGACGAAGATGTCGGTACGGATACGCATAGGTTCTCTCCGGTTGATGGCCGAGAGCGGGACGAGCCTGGCCGCGTCACGGATTTCAGAGCGCGCCGATCGATTTCAGCTTCTTGAGCACCAGTTCGTTGGGCTCGCCCGTCTCCGGAAGCCGGTAATGCTTCTCGAAACGGCGGATCGCCGCCTTGGTCTGGGCACCGGCAACGCCATCGACGGTGATGTCGGTATAGGCGATGTTCGACAGGCCGCGCTGGATCTGCACCACAAGGTCCCCGGATGCCGGAATGGCCGCGGCCATTTCGCCGGCGGATGACGGGCGGGGCGATGCGGAAGCGGCACTGCCGCGGCCCTGTTCTGCCGCACGGATCGCGGCGGCGACGGGATCCTCGATGGTGGGGCTCACATCCTCACGCGGCCGCATTTTGGGGACGGCAACCACCTCCGGTGACGAAGGCTCGGCCGAGGCCGTCATGATCTCTGCCGCGGGCTGGGGTGCTGCGCTAAGTGCCGCAAGCAGGGCAGGCGTGGCCTCGCCGGTCTGCGGCAGGCCCTCGGCCTCCTCGAAGAAGAGGATGGCCGCCGTCGTCTGCGGACCGACAAGCCCGTCATCGGCCCCCTGATAGAGTCCGCGGCGGGTGAGCTGGCGCTGCACCTCGGCCACGAGTTCACGGGGCGGGCCGGCGGTCGCCGCAGGGGCCTCCACCGGAGAGACTGGTTGGGGCAATGCGTGGGTCGCGCCGGTTGCCTCGTCGCGGGCGATGCGGAAGGTGGTCATGTCCTGCGGTGGGACCGGGCGCGCGGGGCGATAGCCGGCAATGCCGTTCGGATCTTCCGGATCACGGGTCGCGAGGAAAGGCGAGGGATGGCTTGAGGGCTGATACCATAGGGCGTTTGCTGCCACGAAGCCGAAGACTACGGCAAAGCCGGAGACGCCAAGAACCACGCGCGGATGACGCGCCGCCATCCGCCCCGTTGCCTGGAAAAGCCGGGACAGGATACCTGGTTCCTGGGCCTTCTTCCTGTCAGGCGATTTTCGCTTTCGCGGCGTCGTCATTCTCTATGTCCTGTACGTCCTTCATGGCCGGTCGGGTGGCATTGCGCAGGCGTGGGGGAAACTCCACGGACGAAGCCTCTCCCGCCTCGCCGGGCGCGCCGATCCCACGGCCGTCTGCGGGAAGCGTGACGGTGACCACGGTCCCCTCGCCGGCCGTGCTCCTGATATGTAGCCGTCCGCCGTGCAATGCAACAAGTCCCTTCACCAGCGCGAGCCCAAGCCCCGTTCCCTCGTATTCGCGCGTAAAGCCGTCCTGGACCTGCATGAAGGGCCGGCCGAGGAGCTCCAGCTTTTCGGCCGGAATGCCGATGCCTGTGTCGCTGACGGTGAGGACGAAGTCGCTGCCCGACTGCGCCGCATCGATGGTGACGATCCCGCCGTCGCCCGTAAACTTGATGGCGTTGCCGGCAAGGTTGATGAGGATCTGCTTGACGGCCCGGCGGTCGGCGACGACATCGCCGAGCCCCTTGGCGGTGCGCGCGGTCAGGGTGACGCCCTTGCCCCTCGCCTGCAGGTCGAGCATGGCGCGGCAGGACTCCACCACATCGGCGACACCGAACGGCTCGGCCAGGAGCTCGTAATGACCTGCCTCGATCTTGCTCATGTCGAGCATGGTGTTGACGAGCGACAGGAGATGGGCGCCCGACTGGCGGATCAGGCCGACATATTCCTTCTGGCGGTCGTTTTCCAGCCGGCCGAAATATTCGCCAGCCAGCACATCCGAGAAGCCGAGGATGGCATTGAGCGGCGTGCGCAGTTCGTGGCTGACGGCGGCGAGGAAGCGCGACTTCGCCTCATGGGCGGAATGTGCCTCCGAGACACGCTCGGCAGCCTCACGGCGCAGGGCTTCGTCGGCCGAGATGTCGCGCAGCTGCACAAAGATTGCGGAAAGCTCGCCGTCCGGCTGACGCAAGGCCGTCAACTCGAGGCCGAGATGCAGGAACTGCCGCCCTTCCGAGGCGCTGTAGAGACCCTGGACCCGAACCGAGGCGGAAGCCGCATCGGCACCCTGGCGAAGCGTGTCGAGGGCATGGATGAGAGCGATGCGGTCGGAAACATGGACGAGTTCGGCAAGGCGCTGGCCGCAGGATTCCTGCAGGACCGGCGGAAAACCCGCTCGGTCGCGGCCACCGCATTTCGTCACCATGCCGCGGGAGTCGAGCATCAGCGACAGGCCCGGGCAGGCATCGAAGACGAGTGTGTCAGCGCTCACGAGGCCATCCGCCACGGCCGACACCCGGCTGGAGGCGAAGGTTGCAGCGACGAGCGCGAGGAAGACCGCGACGACCATTGTGGCGCCGACCGGAAGAGCGAGCGACGCAGGCAAGAAGAGGCCAAGCGCGATCGGGGCAGCAAGGGCCGCCGCGACGGCGCAAAGAAGCATCATGCGCAAGAGGGCGACGTCGCGGGCGCGGTTTTCCTGTGGCTGCCCGAGGCTTTCCAGCCAGCGGGCGGCGGTCCGATCGATCTCCGCGACCGCCTTTCCAGCCATTTCAGCAACTGTGCGCACGCAATACCCTGACGCCGTTTGATACCGCCCGACATTACCGCCCGCCGGCTTAAGGAAAGTATAAAAGCAGGGGCCGCCAGCCACCCCGAAAGCCCCCGGTTTCCCGTTTTGACACGCCTTGGGCGAGCCTTTTCCGCTCGTGGTTAACGGGGCGTAAGCGACGGATTTGCTTGCATTTTCCCTATCGCGTTAAGGATTGCGGCAAGCACGGGCGGAGAAAGCACTGGGAACTCCGCCGAAGCGCCGCAATTATGCTTAACGGTCGACGGCAGGATTCGCGACGAATGCTGCCGACCGCCATCCGAACGGGAGAAAAGATCGCATTTTAGATAAATTCCGCGAAAATTTGCCGACCGGCGTCAAAGGCGGGTTTGCTTCTCGCGGCTAGGTTGGCGTCAAGACCGGGAACGACCCGGCGGGCCCAAAGGCATTCAAGGGCATTTTGGGCATTCACGGGTGGTGGACAGGGAAATGTGGTTTCTGATCAAGACCGGTTTGACATTTGCGATGGTGCTGGTGGGGCTCTCCTACTTCAGCGGCCGCCCGGTCGCCGAGGTGAGCGGCAGCCAGCAGATCGAGATGCAGGATGCCGTCAGTGCCGCCGCGCAGGCCTATCAGTATCTGAGCGCCATCTGCATCGAGAAGCCGCAGGTCTGCGAAAAGGGCGCCGAATCGATCGCCGTTCTCGGACAGCGCGCCAAGGAAGGCGCCCGCGTTGCCTTCGAACTGCTGGACAAGCAGTTTGCCGACGATACGCCGGCGGTGGCTGAGGTCGCAAACCCGCAGCCCATGCCGGAGAAGCCCTTGACGACCGCCTCCACCCGGCCTCTCCTGGCCGAGACAGATGGAGCGCCGGCCACCACAGTCCCGCTCCCCATGAAGCGACCGGCGCAGAACTGACCCGGCTACCGCCTTCGAATTCACCTCTTGCGCCGGAGACCATTGTCCGGGTTCCGGCGTCGGACTGCCTGCCCGACTTCAGCCTTTGCTGAGCCGTGAGGTTTTCGCCTCACGGCCTTTTTTCTGTTCACCCCGGCGCCGATCCTTCCTATATGCGTGGCTAAGACAAGGATGGAGCATTCCATGGCGACGCTCGAGCAGATCATCGACGACTTTGCCTTCCTCGACGAATGGGAGGACCGCTACCGGTACGTGATCGAACTGGGCAAGGCCCTGCCGGAACTGCCGGAGCAGAAGCGCACGGCCCAGAACAAGGTCCAGGGCTGCGCCAGCCAGGTCTGGCTCGTCAGCCATCCGGAAGATGGCAGCGCCGATCCCGTCCTCACCTTCGAAGGCGATTCCGACGCCCATATCGTGCGCGGGCTGGTGGCGATCGTGCTCGCCGTCTATTCCGGCAAGCACGCCTCCGAGATTGCCCGGACCGACGCGATCGAGATCTTCGACCGCATCGGTCTCGTGGAGCATCTGTCGTCGCAGCGCGCCAACGGCCTGCGTTCCATGGTCAAACGCATCCGCGATGAGGCGCGACTGAAGGCGGCGGCCTGAGGCTCATGGTTGGGAGAGCGGCGGGCGATAGCCTTCTGTTCCCCAATGGTGGCTGGTGCGGCGCTGCGGCGCCGGCGGCGCATAGTGACGAGCGAGGGCCAGCAGCGCCGTCCGCAGCATCAGCTTGGCCGAACGCGCCGGCCACTGCCGCTCCCGCTCGACCGTCTCCAGCCCCTTCTCGAAGCAGCAGACATCGACGGCGACGCCGGAAAGCTCCGGCCCCATCGCTTCGACGGCGCGGGAGAAACGCTGGCGGGCAGCGATGGCGCTATCTGCCAGTTCCGATTGCCCTCCAGCCTGTCCCTTGCCGCGACTGGAAAGCCGCGGCTCCCATGTGGCTGCGACGCGTGGGCGCAGCTGCGCCCGGTGGAAGTCCGACAGAAGCCGCTCGCCCGCCTCCCGCGCCTCTTCGGGAAAGAAGTCCTGTCCGGTCCTGTCCTTGAGGCGCGCCAGCAGCGACAGAGGGGATTCCGCGAGGTTTCGTCGCGCGGACTGTCGTTGGCCTTCATATTCCACGGACACGTCGACCTCGATCCGGTGCTGCCCTGCGAAGGCATCCTCGGGCAGGAGGGCGCGCCGCAGGAAGGCGGCGGTCGCGCCGGTTGCGGCCAGTCTACCGGCGCCTTTGACCAGCAGGCCACGACGCTCGATCCGCGCTATAAGGGCGGGGGGAAAGGCACCTGGAAGGTCGGCAAGGTGAAGCGTGCCACCGTCACCGGTGCTGAACTTGCAGGGGCCGCGCAAGAGGCGGCGGAGCAGGCGCTGCAGGTCGCGCATCTCGCTCTTGGTCCACTCATCCGTCATGGGCGGCAACCTCCAGCGTGCCGAAGACCGCAACGACGATGCGCTCGATGGCGGAGATGAAATCATCGAACACCGGGTCATCGCGGCGATCCTCGACCGCATGGCAGGCGTGGCGCACCGTGGTGCGGTCGCGGCCGAAAGCATCGCCGATATCCGTCTGCGATATCCTTAGCGCGACATGGCAGACATACATGGCGATCTGCCGGACGTGGCAGGCCAGCCGGCGGCGGTCGCGCCGGACCAGCACGCGGTCGCCGAACAGGAGGACCATCTCTTCCACCACCTGCCGGACGATGCGACACGTGGTCCTGAGCGGGAGCGAGTGGATGCGGTGCGGAGGCCAGCGCACCTCCGTGGGAGGCAGGGGCGGACCGGAAGCACCGGACTGAAAAGTTCTTTCGGATGACATGACAACTCCTCGAATAGGAATTTATTCCTACATCCTTGGGTGCAAAGGGGATAAGGAAAATGAGGCTTTAGCGCGCCTGCAGCTGATTTCCCATCACATTTCACCGCTTCCGCCAAACATGATGTGAATTTCTTCCTTCCTCTATCCCCGCCTGCCCCCAAAAAGGAAAGGGTCGGAAGCAATGCTTCCGACCCTTCAGGTCTCAGTATGGCAGTCGCGCTTACTTGCCGCGCTTGCGGCGCTGTCCGAGCCCCATCTGCTTGGCGAGACGGGAACGGGCTTCCGCATAGGCGGGCGCCACCATCGGATAATCGGCCGGGAGACCCCACTTCTCGCGATATTCATCGGGCGTCATGTTGTAGTGGGTCATCAGGTGCCGCTTCAGAGACTTGAACTTCTGCCCGTCTTCCAGACAGATGAGGTAATCCTCCTCGATCGACTTCTTGATCGGCACGGGCGGCTTCGGCTTCTCCGGGACCGCAGCGACGGGAGTCGGAGTCGAGGTATTGTTGAGCGCCGCATGGACGTCGGAAATGAGGTGGCTCAATTCGCCCACCGGAACCACATGATTGCTAACATAGGCCGCGACGATATCTGCCGTCAGTTCGACCAGGAGACTATCTCCCTTGATCGGTGCCACATCTGTCATTTGGACGTCTCCTGTCTTTTCTTATCGTTGTCGTGACGCGTCCAAAGCAAAACCGCGCCACAGTACATTATGGACATCGCCAGAGGTGAGGCATCGCAAGATGCCCGCTCGCTTGCGGCCCGCACCGCAATAGAGCCCCAACGCATTGCAGGAAGATGAAATCCGGAGGAGAACCTTTGCAATAAAGGAATGCCTCGTCTCCGAATCGGGACATGCATCTTCATGCAAGCATCACACTTGGCCGTTACTCCCGTAGCACCAAGTAAATGGAAACTCCAAGGATGAAGTTCAAGCGGAGGCAATATTTTCCAAATTTACCACAAGTAGCGATGCCATGTGAGCTTTTGTCACATCGGTGTCGCAATAAATCACCCAGAAAAATAGGTAGTATTAAAGCTTAACTTGATCTTTCTTCATGTCATCCCGTACCGAGATATCCGACAGGGGATAGCCAGTCTCGTGCGCAGCCTTGGCAAGCAGATGTGCCGAAACCGGGGCAGTAAGCACGAAGAATAAGAAGCCCGCGAACGAGCGCGCGAGAATGGCGAGATCGGCGGCATGGATGCCGACGGCGATCAGCATCAGCGCCGATCCAACCGTGCCGGCCTTCGACGCCGCATGCATGCGGGAATAGAGATCCGGGAACCGGTTGAGACCGAGGGCAGCCGCGAGGACGAAGACGGCGCCGACGAGGATCAGTGCGGCAGTGACGAGCGCAAACAGGATGTCCATCACGGCGTGTCCTTCTTTGCCGGCTTGGCGGGTTTGGTGGGCTTGGTTGCCGTACGGGGCTTCGTGGCCTTGGCCGGGCCCGCAGCCGCCTCCGCGGCGCCAGCAGCCTTGCCCGCTGCCTTGGCCTTGGCGATCTTCACCTTTGCGGCGTTGGCCTTGGTCGCATCCGCCTTGCGGGTGGCAGGCTTGGCCGGCGCTTCTGCCGGGCTTGCATCGGCAACCACCGGCATGATCCTAGCTGCAGTCCGCTCTGGAACAGGGTCTGGAGCTGCCGCGGGGGAAGGCCGGTCCTTGGCGCGGCTCTTCACCGCGGCATGCTTTGACGCGTCCTGCGTCACAGGCTTCAGCTCCGGCTCCACCGGCTCGGGAGGAGAACCGTCCTCCCCTCCCCGGCGCTTTCGCGACAGGATGAAGCGGGCGAAGGCTACGGTTGCCAGGAAGCCGACCAGGCCGAGCGAGATGGCGATGTCGATGTAGAGCGTGAAACCGGTGCGGATCGCAATCAGCGCAATGAAGCCCATGACGATGCCGACCAGCATGTCGAGCGCGATGACCCTGTCGGGCAGGGTCGGGCCCTTGATGACGCGCCAGACGGTCAACAGGAAGGAAGCACCGAGGACGAGGAGGCCGACATGGACGGCGAACTGGGTGATGGTGTCTGCCGTCATCAGCGGAAGGCCTCCAGGATCTTGCGTTCGAATCCATCGGCAATGTCACGCCTCGCCGCCTCGGGATCGGAGCAATCGAGCGCGTGCACGTAGAGGACCTTGCTGTCGGCGGAGACGTCGACCGAAAGCGTGCCGGGCGTCAGCGTGATGAGGTTTGCGAGCAGCGTGATCTCGAAATCCCGGTCGACCGTCAACGGGAAGGCGAATATGCCCGGCTTCAGATCAAGTCTCGGGCTAAAGGCCATGATCGCGACCCGGATGGCGGACATCGCGAGTTCCTTCAGGAAAAGGCGAAGCAGAGACAGGATACGGCGAACGCGCAGCCAGTATTGCGGCCCGCCCATCTCGCCACGCACGATCCATAGCGCGATCGTCGCGATAAAGAAGCCGAACACCAGGTTGACGAGGGTGGCGCTACCGGTGATCGCCACCCAAATGACCGCGAAGAGTACGTTGAAGATATAAGTCGTCATTCGACATCTCCTGCCGGGAAGACCGACTGGATATAGGCGGCCGGATCGGCAAGGCTCGAGGCGGCCGCCTGGGACAGCCGTACCGGCACTTCCGGAAACAGGCCGAAGAAGACGAGAAGGAGGACGAGCCCCGCAAGGGGCCCCGAGCGCTCCCACGCCCCCGCAGCGAGCGGCGCGGCGACGGCGGCCGCGGGCTCGGCTGCATCACCGCCCGGTCGCGGCCGCCAGAAAGCGAGCAGGAAGACGCGGCCGAGCGCCAGCGTGATCAGGAACGCGGAGACGAGGATCGCGGCCGAGAGCCACCAGGCGCCGATGTCGAGCGCCGCCTTCAACAGCACGATCTTCGGCCAGAGTCCCGAAAACGGCGGCAGGCCGGCGGTCGCAAAGAAGATGACAAAGGCGCCCGCAGCCACCCACGGCGCCTGGCGGTAGATGCCGCCAAGCGTCTGGAGGGACCAGGAACCGCCGATGCGGGCAGCTTCGCCGACCAGGAGATAGAGCGCCGTCATCGCGACGATCGAGTGGAGGGCATAGAGGATGGCGCCGCCTGTGCCGGCCGTGCCGCCGATCGCGATGCCGGCCATCACGTTGCCGATGCCGGCAATCACTGCAAAGCCCGCCATGCGCCTGAGGTCGTTCTGCGCCAGCGCGCCGAGCGCGCCGATGACCATGGTGAGCGCAGCCGAGACGGCGATGACGAGGCTCAACTCCTCCCGCTGCAGCGGAAAGAGCATGACCATGACCCGCATCAGCGCGTAGACGCCTACCTTGGTAAGGAGGCCGCCAAACAGCGCCGCGACGACGATGCGCGGCGTGTGGTAGGACGCAGGAAGCCAGAAGTTCACCGGGAAGGCGGCAGCCTTCATGGCGAAGGCAAGGATGAACAGCGCGCTCAGTGTCATGAGCGGGGCAGTGTCCGCATACGCGCTCGCCTGGCGGGCAATGTCGGCCATGTTGAGGGTGCCGAAGATGGCATAGAGATAGCCGACCGAAATCAGGAAAAGCGTCGTGCCGATCAAGTTGAGGATCGCGTATTTCAACGCTCCGTCGATCTGCTCCCGCTCCGATCCCAGGATCAGCAGGCCGAAGGAGGAGATCAGCAGCACCTCGAACCAGACATAGAGGTTGAAGATGTCGCCGGTCAGGAATGCGCCGGTCACGCCGGCCATCAGCAGCATCAGGAACGGGAAGAAGCCGTAGCGGCGGCCGGTCGTGTTGATGTCGCGCAGGGCATAGATGCCGGCGGCGAGCGCCACGATCGCGGACGCAAGCGCCAGGAGTGCGCCCAAGAGATCGGCCGTGAAGGAGATGCCGAAGGGCGGCAGCCAGCGGCCGGCGGTCATGGTGAAGGGCCCGGCATGGGCGACGCGCCAGAGCAGAAGGCTGTCGAGCACGACGAGCGCCACCAGGCCGGGAATGGCGATCCAGCCATGCAGATGCACCCTGTGGCGGACCATGACGAGGATGGCGCCAAGCGCGATCATCAGGCATATGGGGGCGATCACCAGCCAATCGGCAACAGGCGTCGGCGCCATCACCATGGCGGCGGACAGATCGATAGGGGCGGAAGTGGTTGCGGCCATCCGTCAGTGTGTCCTGTCAGTAACCGAGCGGCGGAACGGGTTCGTTCTGCGGCTCGGCAAGCCGCATCTCGTCGGTATTGTCGGTGCCGAGTTCCTGATAGCCGCGATAGGTCAGCACGAGCAGGAAGGCGAAGAAGGAGAATGAGATGACGATGGCCGTGAGGATCAGGGCCTGCGGCAACGGGTTGGCGGCACCGGCCGGCAGGACGTCCATGCCGCCCGGGATAATCGGCGGCACTTCGCGCGTCAGGCGACCGGCGGTAAAGAGCAAGAGGTTGACCCCATTGCCGAGGATGGCGATGCCCAGCAGGATTCGAACGCTGTGCTTGGAGAGCATCAGGTAGACGGCGGCGCCGAAGAAGACGCCGATCAGAATCGAGAAGATCGCTTCCATCAATCCGTCTCCCTTTCCTCAAGCGCGAGCGCGATCGAGGAAATCGCGCCGAGAACCACGAAGTAGACACCGATGTCGAAGGAGATCACGGTGGCGAGCGCCAGTTCCACGCCGAAGAAGCTCGGATAGATCCACAAGCCGGTCATGAAGGGTGCGCCGACGAAAAGCGACAGGAAGCCGGACAGCGTGGCGATAAGCAGGCCGAAGCCGGCAATGGCCAGGGGATGGAAACGGATGGCTCGTCGGACAGCCGACACACCATAGGCGATGCCGTAGATCGCAAGCGCCGAAACGGCGATCAGCCCGCCGATGAAGCCGCCGCCCGGTTCATTATGGCCGCGCAGGAGCACGAACACGGAAAAGACCAGCATCAGGGCCGTGATCGGCGGGGCGACGGTGCGCAGGATGAGCGTGTTCATCGGGCGGGCTCCTTCACCGGAGACTCGACTTGAGTATCAGCCGTTTCGGGAAGCGGGTTGCGCAGGCGCACGCGGATGAGGGCGAGCACGGCAAGGCCGGTGATCATCACCACGGCAATCTCGCCAAGCGTATCGGTGCCGCGGAAGTCGACAATGATGACGTTCACGACATTGGCGCCGTGCGCAATGACCTTGGAATAGGCGTTGAAGAACTCCGTCAGCGCCGTGTTGAACGGCAGTTGGGTGGATTTCATCAGCAGGAGGGCGAAGCCGAGGCCGCAGGACACGGCGATCACCGTGTCGAACAGGAGTTGCCCGAGCGGACGGTGGTCGCGGGGCGACAGCCGAAGCCGGGTCATGACCAGTGCAAGGATGACGACCGACAGCGTTTCCACCATGAACTGCGTGAAGGAAAGGTCGGCCGCACCGAACAGCAGGAAGATCACCGCAACGGCGAAGCCCTGAATGCCGAGGGAGACGATCGCGGTCAGGCGGTCGCTGGCCCGCAGCACCGCGACGAGTCCGATCACCGCCAGCACGAAGAACGCCCATTCGTGGAAGAGGACATCGGACGGCCATTGCGGCATGTCCGGCAGTTCACCGTAGACGAACGGCGGGACGAGCAGCGTTAATGCCAGCAGGATGAAGGTAACGGTGATGTAGATCTCCAGGCGGCCCGGCTGCACGACGCGGGTCACCGCGACCGAAATGCGCACGAGACCGGAGACGAAGTGGTCGAAGCCGCGATCGGGACCGCTGCCGATCGCCGCCAGCACCCGAACCATGAGGTCGCGAGCCTGGTCGAGCTTGAGATAGACGAGGACACCGAGGGCAACGGTGACGATCGAGAGCAGCAGCGGCATGCCGATGTGCGGGATCGTAGTGATCTCGACGAGGGTGGGCTCGCCGGCCACGGCACTTGCCATCGGCGTCGAGATGAAGCGGTGGGTGACGCTTGAAAGGATGCCGCCAAACAGGCCGAGCGCCGCGAGAAGCGCCGGGCCGATCCACATCAGCGGCGGGCCTTCGTGGGCGTGCTTCGGCGTTTCCACATGCCGCCCGAGGAAAGGCTTCAGCGCAACGGCGAAGCCGACGACGAACATCAGTGCATTGCCGAGGACTGCCACCATTGTGAAGAGGATGGAGCGCAGATTGCCGCCGGCAAGCGCGTAGTAGATCTCCTCCTTGGCCAGGAAGCCGAGGAAGAGCGGCAGGCCACCCATGGAGAGTGCTGCAAGCAGCGCCGCAGCGAAGGTGATCGGCATGGCTTCCCGCAAGCCGCCGAGCCTGGTCACGTCACGGGTGCCGGATTCATGGTCGACGAGGCCGGCGACCATGAAGAGCGCGCCCTTGAAGAGTGAGTGGGCGACGAGATAGAGCACGGCCGCTTCTACCGCATGCGGCGTGTCGAAGCCGGTCAGCATAACGAGCAGGCCGAGCGAGGCCATGGTCGTATAGGCCAGCATCAGCTTCAGGTCTGTCTGCCGGATCGCAAGCAGCGTACCGGCAATCAGGGTGACACCGCCGAAGAAGGGCAGCAGGATCTCCCAGGCCGGTGTGCCGCCCATCACCGGGTTCAGCCGCATCAAGAGATAGACGCCTGCCTTCACCATGGTGGCGGAATGCAGGTAGGCGGAAACCGGAGTCGGTGCCTCCATGGCATTGGGAAGCCAGAAATGGAACGGGAACTGCGCCGACTTGGTGAAAGCGCCGCCGAGAAGCAGGAGCAGCGCCGCGAGATAGAAAGGACTGTTGCGCAGCGTGTCGTCGACATTGACGAGCAGCGAGAGCTGCGTGACGCCCGTCATGTTCCACAGGAAGATGAGGCCGGCCAGCAGCGACAGCCCGCCGAGACCCGTCACCACCAGCGCCTGCAGCGCCGACCGGCGCGCAGCCTCCCGCTCGTGATCGAAGCCGATCAGCAAGAAGGACGTGATCGAGGTGAGCTCCCAGTAGACGAAGAGCATCAGAAAACTGTCGGAGACGACGAGCCCGAGCATCGCTCCCATGAAGAGCAGGATGAAGCAGATGAAGCGCCCCTGCTGCGGATGGCCCTTCATGTAGCCGCCCGAATAGAGCACGATCAGCGTGCCGATGCCGGTGATCAGCAGCGCAAAGGTCAGCGAAAGACCGTCGAGGAACCACGAGAAGGAGAGGTTGAGGCTCGGCACCCAGGCATAGCCGCCGGTCACCACGCCGCCGTCGGCGACCTCAGGCAGGAAGGTCAGGAAGTGGAGGAAGGCGAAGAACGGCGCCAGCGCCAGGACCCAGGAGGCTGCATGGCCAAGCCGGCCGACCGCAGACGGCGCAAGGATGGCGGCCAGAAATGGCAGCATAAGACAAAAGAACGTCAATGCCGTTGTCTCGGCCATTTCGTCTCCCGTTTCTTTTGCGGATCGCCCCCAGCGGACGTAAGCCCCACACCACTTAGGACAAAGAATCCGCTGCCTCAAGCCATTAACGGTCAACCCACAAATAGTTGAGGCTTTTCGGAAGGCGGCGCGCAACCTATCTTTAGTCGAAGAAAGGTTCTCCCATGACAGACACCAGCACTCCCCGCATCCAGAAGACCGATGCCGAATGGCGCGAACAGCTGACGCCGGAACAGTATCGCATCCTTCGCGAACACGGCACCGAACGCGCCTTCACCGGACCCTATTGGGACAGCACGGAAAAGGGCCTCTACCGCTGCGCGGCCTGCGACGAGCCGCTCTTCGTGTCCGACACCAAGTTCGATGCCGGCTGCGGCTGGCCAAGCTATTTCGAGCCGGTAAAGCCGGGGGCGGTGACGGAACACCGGGACATGTCATACGGGATGGTCCGCACCGAGGTGCGCTGCGCCAATTGCGGCGGGCACCTGGGCCACGTCTTCCCCGACGGCCCGCCACCGACGGGCCTGCGCTACTGCATCAACGGCCATTCGATGGTGTTCGAGCCGATCGAATAGCGGCAGGCGGGGCAGCCCCGCCTCCTCAGGATCCCGCAGCTCGCCCGGCCGGATGATGCGCAGAAGTGCTCAGACAGGAAACGCCCATCAAGGCTTCCCTGTCTTCACGCCTTCTTCCGGATGGTGCTGTAGATGATGTTGCGATTGGTGCCGAACCACACATCGATGTCGACGGATGCTGGATCCGTGCTTGCGCTGGAGACCCTCCACATGTCCTGCTCCGACCGCTGCAGGAGCTCCCAGTTCATGTAGGATTCCATGTATCCGTCGTCGGCCATTTCATCGGAGAAGTTGGCGAAAAGGAAGAAGCCACCGGGTTTGAGCATATCCATGCAGACTTCGGTCAGGCGAATAGCGACCTTGTCGGAAAGGTAATCGTACAAGCCAGCTGCATAGATCAGGTCGAACGAGCCCAGCCGGTACTTCTTGCCAAGCAGGCCACGCACGGACCCGTCGACGGGTTCGATGCAGGTGTCCGGGAACTGGCCCGCGATCGTGGCTATGCTCAGCGGGTCCTGGTCGAGTGCGACCCATCGCTTGATGGCGCCCTCACCTAACGCCTGCGACCTCTCCGCTTCCCGCAGATGGCCCGCGGCGACGGTCAGGATTTCGGTTCCCGGCCCTGCCCGCGCAGCAGTCTCATCCACGTAGCGCGTCAGGATGTCCCGCCTTTCCCGAACGGCTACGGGGCCGGGTGCGTTGATGGTGTATTCGAAGATGCTCAATCCCTGAGGCGTGGATTTCGCCACCTCGTCGGCAACGTCCGGATGGCCATAGATGAAGTCGATGAGGCTGGCATCCCCGGAATATCCGCGCGGCTTGTCATAGGACCAGCGGGTGAAAGGGCACTGCTGCATGATCCTTGCAGAAGGATGGGCCTGAATGATCGGGATGAGCTTCTGCCAGACGACCGAACCCGACTTGTGCCGCAGCTCATGCATCTGCGTGATCAACCACTTGACCGCGTCCGGTAAATTCCTGCCGGCCTCGAACCTCTGCATCGCAATGCTGATGATCAACGCAAACTCGGCCTCGGCGGCGAGCAGCCGATCCGCGTCGTCATCTTTCTGTTCTACAGGGATTTGTCTGCTGACGGACTGCGGGGTGATCAGGCTCTCGCCATCGAGAGAAAACAAAGGCTGGGCCACGCGCACCTCATTGATTAACCGATAATGAATCCGATTCTTAAAATCTGCAGTATTTTCAGGGACGTCAAGCGAAGAAGCATCATCTTCAACCGGCGCCCCTCAAGAAGTTTGGAAACCGTTAAGCCCTTTTGCGCATAATCGCGCCCAGGCCGCGTCTAGGAGACCGTTCACGGTTGCCTTCATGAATGTCTGAGGCAACTAACCTTCTCATTGCGAGCCAAGGGTGTGCATCAGGCGCAGCCGAACCATATTGGGTAAACAGGGCATGATGCACGTGTTAACCGATACCGGTGTGCCCACTGTCCGGCCGACGCTGTCGACCGAGCAGATGCGCAGCCTGTACCGACAGGAAAGCGAGGACGTACGGAAGAGGACGACACGGCATGGTCTGTGGGTCGCAGTGTTTTCGTATATCGCCTATTCGGGAACCGACTATCTCTTCATTCCCGACGTCGCGTCGAACACCATCGCGGGGCGGCTGATCGTCGGAATTACCGCGCTTTGCGTTCTGGAGCTTCTCCTGCGCCTAAAGGTCTCGGCGGACGCCCTAGATCTCTGGGCTGCCCTGTCGGTGCTTGCCGGTTACGTCGTATGGCTTGTGACAGCCAACATGACCGGCGCCCTCGACGCGTTTTCCTATTACATGGCATTCGGCGCCATCTTCATGATGAGCGTCAACCTGTTCTTCAGCTTCCGCTTTCCGCTCGCCCTCGCGTCGTCAGCGACGAACCTTTTGATCTTCATCGGTGCGCTCTACCTCTTCGAACCGATGCTGCTTCTCCACAAGCTGATCCTGGGCGCATTCTGCATCTCGTGCTTCATCTTCACCAGTTACGTGAACCTCCAGCTGAACCGGGAACGCTACAAGGTCTTCCTGAATGCCTATGAAGCGCGCCTGCAGCAGGAGGCAGCCGATGAACGGGGCAAGGCACTGCTTGAGCTTTCGCACACGGATTCGCTGACGGGCCTGGAGAACCGCCGCGCTATCGACCAGCAATTGCGTCTCCACTGGCAAGACTGGCAAGGCCGGAGCCAGTGCTTTTCCGTCCTGCTCGTCGATGTGGACTTCTTCAAGCGCTACAATGACTTCTACGGGCACCAGGAGGGCGACCGCTGCCTGATCGCGGTGTCCAAGAGACTAGCAGACATTGCCGCCTCCCATGGCGCCGTAATCGGCCGCTACGGGGGTGAGGAGTTCATCCTTATCCTGCGGATAGACGACGCCGATAAGTCGATCCGGCTTGCAGAGGACCTGTGCTCCGCGGTCCATGCGATGGCGTGGCCGCACACCTGCCGGCGCGACGGCACCTCCGTGGTCACCGTCAGCGTCGGCGTGTCCAATACCCGCGCCCAGACCAAACAGCTGGAGAAGATCATCCACGAGGCTGACCGGGCCCTCTATGCCGCCAAGGCAAATGGCCGCAACTGCCTGAAGGTCTTCGATCCCGACGATCCGCAGCACGGCGACGAGAGCGAGAATATTGCGGCCATCCTGCGGATCGCGCTCGAGCAGCGCCTTGTTTCACTCGTCTACCAGCCGATCCGCAACGTCCAGACGGGCGCCCTGGACGGCGCGGAAGCCTTGATGCGCATGAAGATGCCCGACGGCACGTCGATCATGCCGGGGACCTTCATCCCGGTCGCGGAAAGAACAGGAGCCATCATCGAACTCGGTCGATGGGCGATCCGCACGGTCTGCAAGGAAATGCTGGCCACCAACAAGGTCAAGGTCGCCAGCGTCAATGTTTCCCCGAGCGAACTGAAGATGCCCGGGTTTTCAACCTACGTGGCAGCGACCTTGGCTGAATACGGCCTGGTCGGGACGCGCCTTGCCTTCGAGATCACCGAGGGCGTCGAACTGGACGTGGACACGGACGTGGTTCGCTGCATCAGCGAGTTGAAGAGACTGGGCGTCCAGATTTGGCTGGACGATTTCGGCACCGGGTTTGCCGGGCTGTCGTGGCTGCGGATGATCGACTTCGACACCGTCAAGATCGACCGCTCCTTCCTTCACGACTGCGAGACGGAACGCGGACGAAGGATGATGCGCGACATCATCAGCCTACTGCGCCATCGCGGCCTCAGGATCCTCGTCGAAGGCGTGGAGACCGAGGAGCAGGAGACGCTGATGCGGCAGTACGGGATCGAACAGATCCAGGGCTATCACGTAGGGCGACCGGAACCGGCAAGGCGCTTCGGAAATCTTGGTTGGCTCCCGTCTCCGGCCGCTGCCGGGCTCTCGTCCGCGTAGTTTTGCGGCAGCGCGAGCCAGGGATCTCTGGGTGACGTTCTCTAGTGGCGCCGCCTCGGTCAAGGCAGCTGTTGGTCAAAGCAGCGAAGTCGCGACATGAAAGCAGCATCCAATCGGCGAATGATCTTTTCTACGCCACTCTCCACATTCCGAGTTGCTGATTTCGACCTGGCGAGGCAGTTGTGGCTCGAAGGATGTCCCCGCCTTGGTCCTATTGGCGATCCCGCACGTCGGGGTGGTTAGGGCCAGAGCCACCAGACGTACCCACCGTATCCTGCGACGAGGACACCCCCCTCCAAACGGGTCAAACGCCTGCCTGTGTAGGCGAAAAAGATCACGAGAGCAGATACGGCCACCATCAGCACGTTATCAAAACCAACGATCTGCGGCGGCACTTGCGAGGGAGCAATGAGCGCGGTGACACCGCCGATACCGAGAATGTTGTAGATGTTGGAGCCGATGATGTTGCCGAATGCAACATCAGCCTCCCGTCGGACCGCCGCAACCAGAGACGTAACCAGTTCGGGCATGGAAGTGCCGACGGCCACGATGGTCAGACCGATGACGGTCTCGGAAATACCAAAGGAACGCGCCAGCGCCACCGCACCGTTCACCAACAGGTATCCCCCAAGGACAACGATGGCGAGACCTGCCAGCGACGTCAAAAGCGGCATTAGCAGTGAGCCTTCCGCAGGCGCAGTGGGTGAGAGCGCTGGGTCGGCCTCCTGGGCCGCCAGCCCCTTGTCAAAAGCGGCCCCATGGTCTGGCTCCGTGGCAGTTTCCTGTCGGAACGCGGCGTAGATGTAGATGGCCAATCCAGCCACAAAAATTAACCCGATCAGGCGTCCCATCGGAAACAGTGGCGAGAGAACCGAAAACAAGACGGCCACGGCGACCATCACCACGGCGTCCCGGCGCAGCGCGGAGGATTGCACGATAATGGGCGTGACCAATGAGGATGCGCCCAGGATCAGGAGCAGGTTCGCGATGTTGGAACCGACGATATTGCCAAAGGCGATCCCGGGGGCGTTGCTCAAAGCGGCCTGTACGGACGTGACCAACTCAGGCGCGGATGTTCCAAATCCCACCAGCGTCAGGCCGATGATCAATGGGGATACCCCGAGTTGGCTGGCGACACGTACGGCGCCCCGCACCAGAAGCTCTCCCCCGACAAGAAGAAAGCCTAAGCCACCGACGAGCATGACCCAGATCATCATGGTTCCTGACACTCCTGATACTTGAGGGATGAGCTACCTTGTGCAGCCGAAGTTTGCATTGCGCAACCACCGCGAAGTTTGCTGCGGTCCAATCACCCCAATCGCAAGGGCGAGGCCGCTTGAGCCTCCATCATCGCGTTCGCCGGCGATCATCGCCTAGCTGCCTGTGTTCTCGCGGCCTTCGTGCGCCAGCAGCCGTGTGAGGACCAAGCAGTCAGGATCATTGGTGTCCAACAGTTGCGTGGAGGATGTCCAGCCGGTCGTGATGCCGATTGCGGTGCCCACAGCCCAGACAGGATCGTTCTCCGCCTGGGCAAGAAGCCGCGGGCCATGGTTGGCCAGGCATTGCTGCGACTGTTGGAACGCCTGCAACGGCAGATTTGCCGTCTCGATGCGTTCACGTATCTCGGCATTGATCGGATTGACAACGAGCAATGCGAACAACCAGGCGGCAAGGTCGGAGATCATCGCTAGATCCTCTTACTATCGGCAACTTGTCGGAAACGGTCCGACATCGCGTGAGCGCCGACAGCTACGCCAGAGGGGCCCGGACCAGCGGGTCAAGCCACATCTGGGATGGAGATCGCGCGAGTTCAAGTCGAAGAGCGGCTGACGCCAATTGCGTGAAGCATCTGACGGAAACGCCGCGCGCGAACGGGTGGCCAAATGGAACGCCGTGGGGGTCGAAGGCGTATAGGTGGGGCTGACAATGCGACCCGCGGTATTGTCTTGATCGTCGCGGCATGAATGTCTGGGCCACCACCGATGCGGCTCCGACAGGAATGTCCAAGACACCTATAGCTTGAAAGGACTGCTACATGACTGTCGTGCTTGCCACCGTATGCGAAGATGGAGTGGTGATCGGCTCCGACTCGCAGATCACCGACAAGGGGCGCGGCATGACATATCCCGCGGAGAAGCTTCACCCCCTGGGCGATACGGCGGCCTGGGGCGGCAGTGGCGCGCGATCGGTGCTGACGGATGTAAAGCGCTGCTTCAACGAGAAGAGCGCGGCGATCCTGGAAGCACCCGATATCGGTCGGGCATTACAGGCGCAGGTTCTGCCGATCCTTCGCCATCACTACGATACCTTCATTCCCGACGTACCGGGAGAGGAAGGCGGAGGCACGCCGTCGGCCTATGTCATGGCCGCCGGGTGGCGAGACGGCGAGCCGTGGATCATCGAAATCACGCCCTCCGGCATGATTGGGCACTATGCCGATATCGGCTTTCACGCCATCGGCAGCGGTGCAGCCATGGCCCAGCAGGCGGGTTCGCTGCTCTCCCACTTTCGTCTCGGCAAGAGGTCCGTTCGTTTCGGCTGCGCAGCAGTGCTGCGCGTCCTGCACGCGCTCGACCTCACCTCCGCCAGCGTCGGCAAGCCGTTCAGCCTGTGCCGGATCGACGCGAAAGGCGCCCACCATCTCAGCGACGAGGAGATCGAGGAAGTCGGTGAGGTGGTCCGCAAGTGGGAGGAAGCCGAACAGGCTGTGATCGCGAAGCTATTCGACTGACCCTGCCGGATCGCAAGGCAATCTCCATCGTTGCGCCCCAACACTCGCTGCTGGACTATAGGAACAACGCGCTCTGGCTCCCTACACCGTAGGACGTGCCGTCTACTCCGACCGCCCTCTCCCTCCCCGTCAGAGCCAGCCGGTCCGCTTGAAGCGGTAGTACAGGATCCCGCAGAGGGCGGCGATGACGGCGATCACGACATAGTAGCCGTAGCGGGTCGACAGTTCCGGCATGTTCTCGAAGTTCATGCCGTAGATGCCGGCGATCGCGGTGGGTACGGCGAGGATCGCGGCCCAGGCGGCGAGCTGGCGGGTGATCGCGCCCTGCCGCTGCTGCTCCAGCAGGTTGGAGGCTTCGAAGACGGAGGTGATGACTTCGCGCAAGCCGCCGACCATGCTTTCCACCCGACTGACATGATCATGCACGTCGCGGAAGAACGGCCTGGCGTTCTCGTCGATACAGGGCAGATCGAGATGGACGAGCTTGCTGGTGACGTCCGACATCGGCCCCAGGATGCGCCCGAAGAGGATCAGTTGCCGCCGCAGCCTGAACAGGCGGCGGATCTGCTCGCGCTCCAGGAAGGAGGCGAGCATGTGCTTTTCCATCTTCAGCACCTTGTCCTCGATTTCCTGCACCACCGGCAGATAGCCGTCGACGATGAAGTCGAGGATGGCATGGAGGACGTAGTCCGGGCCCTGCGAGAGAAGCTGGGGCGATGCCTCGAGCTGCGAGCGCAGATCCGTGTGGGCGCGGGCGGAGCCGTGCCGCACCGTGATGATGTGTTGCCGGCCGACAAAGATGGCGGTCTCGCCGTAGCGAATCTTGTCGCCTTCCAGATGGGCGGTCTTGGCGATGACGAACAACTGGTCGCCATACACTTCCACCTTCGGTACCTGGTGAGCCTTCAGGGCGTCCTCGACGGCGAGCTGGTGGAGGCCGTAGGTTGCAGCCAGTCCCTCGATCTCGCTCGGGACCGGCTCATGAAGCCCGATCCAGGCGAAGTCGTGCCCCTCCAGCAGCGGAGGCGTTCCATTGACGGTTAGCGGCTCACCTCGCCTGCCATTGCGGTACACGAACGATGCGATGACTGGCATGATGATCCTTGCAAGCGGGAATCGACGAGGGCGGGAAGATAGGACAGGCGCACAGCCTCTCCAAGCCTGCCATCTCACCGAGGGAAGCAGGCTGCCGTTTCTACAATTCCTGCTGGGAATTGCATCAGACAAGCCTTAACTTCTCCCGCGTAAGAGGGGAGCGATAGCTGCAGGGAGCAAGATGTCCAACGTCGTCCAGTTCAAGAAGCCGCCGAAGCCGCCGGCGCCGAAGAAGCCCAACCCGGGCCTGCGGAAACTCCTCACCCTGCTTGGCATCGTGGCCGCACTCGTCGCCACCTGGGCCTATTTCCAGTATGTCGGCGGAGAACCCGGCTAGACCCTACTCAATTATGCTGCGGGGGCACGCGCAGTTCGAGGCAGGTGAGATCGAGCCAGCGGCCGAATTTCGTGCCGACTTCGGAAAAGGTCCCGACATTGCGGAAGCCCAGGCTCTCGTGGAGCCGGATCGACGCTGCATTGCCGGCCTCCACGCAGCCGATCATCACATGGATGTCCCGCTCGCCGGCGACCCGGACCAGCGCCTGCATCAGGTCGCGGCCGAGGCCTGCTCCACGATGGTCCTTGTGGACATAGACCGAATGCTCGACGGAATGGCGAAAGCCGTCGAAGGCCCGCCAGTCCCCATAGGAGGCGTAGCCCGCGACGGTGCCGCCGACATCGGCCACCAGGACGGGGAAATTGCGCGCCTGGCGCGCCCGGAACCACTCGCGGCGATTGGCGAGATCGACCTGCGTGTCGTTCCAGATCGCCGTGGTGTTGGCCACCGCGTCGTTGTAGATATCCATGATGGCGGGAAGATCGGCTTCGCTGGCGTCGCGGATGAGCGGCATGGATGCTGTAGCCCCGGTAAGGTGATCGATGTCCGTCCCTATACCGGCATCGGCGGAGTGTCCATTGGGGGGAGACATGCACAGATTCTTGCTGACGGCTGCCATGATGCCCATTCTTGCCAGCGCCGCCGAGGCGCAGTGGCAAACCTATGAGAACGAGCGGCACGGCTATCGTCTCCACGTCCCTCCAGGTGCCGAACAGCCCGTCCGCGCCGACAGCGGGGACGGAGTGACCTATTCCGTCGAGCACGGTCAGTTGCGGGTCCATGGCACGATCCTGATCGGACGGACATTCGAGGAAGAAGCGAGAGGCCGGCTCGACGCCGCGATCGCCGAGGGCTGGCGGGTGAACTACGAGAAGATCGAGCCGCGCACGGCCACCTTCGACATGTCCGGGGACGGGATCATCCGTTACGTCCACGGAATCGAGATCTGCGATGGTGCCGCGGCTTTCTTCGAGTACGACTATCACCGCTGGGACGTGAAACTGCTCCGACCCATCTTCAAGCACATGGCGGCAAGCCTGCAGGCAACCGGTGCCTGCGCCGGCGACACGGCTAAAATCCCGTACCCGACAGACTGAAGCTGGTGATCACCGCGCCGTAATGTACGGCGGAGGCAGCGACCACGAAAGCGTGCCAGATAGCGTTCTGGAAACGCAGCCGCTCCCAGACGTGGAAGATGACGCCCAGCGAGTAGATGATGCCGCCGGCGACGATCAGCCAGACGGTAATGGTCGGGAGGTAGCTCGAGATCGGCACTGCGACGATGACGCCGCTCCATCCCATGGCGAGGTAGAGGAGGATCGCCAGCCGGTCGTATCTACCGGGAAACAGGCATTTCAGGGATATCCCCAGGATCGCCGTCAGCCAGATCGCGACGAGCATGAAGAGGATCAGCGGGTCATGGGTGCCGCGCACGAGAAAGGGGGTATAGGTCGCCGCAATCAATATGAATATGGCCGAATGGTCGAGACGGCGCAGGATCCACTTGGTGCGGGAATGCGGCCAGATATTGTATGTGAACGAGATCGACAGACAGAGAAGAAGGCCCAGCCCGTAGACCCAGGCGGCTGCGATCTCGCCGAGGCTTGCCCAGAGGGTCGCGTAGAAGATCAGCGCCGTCACGCCGATCAGCGCCAGCACGATGCCGATCCCGTGGACGATGCCATCGGCGACAATCTCGTGGAAATCGTATTTCCGTCCAAAGTTGAACAACTCGCTCATGCAATCCTCGCGGCACCAGTGCGACAAAAATGATCGTACAGGCGCCGCGAGGCAAGAGGCTGTTGATTCAAAAAGAATTTCAACCTGTCAAAGAGCGGCCGCGCAGGTCTTGCAGAACGGCGTATGCGGAACGACGTCGAGTCGCTCCTCGGAAATCGGGTCGCCACACTTCACGCAGGTTCCGAAGGTACCCGCCGCAATCCGGCCGAGTGCGGCATCGATCGCGGCAAGCTCCTTCTGGCCAGCTTCGCCGAGTTCTTCCAGGACCTCGTCATTGTTGCGTTCGACAGCGCGGTCGTCATCATCAGGATTGCGCGGCTGCTCGAAGTCCTCTTCGATCTTGTGCAGGCGGGTATCGAGTTCCCGCTTGCGCTCCGTCAGAATGGCCTTGTACCTGGCGATGTCCATCAATCAGTATCCTTCTTTCATTCTCACTTGATGCGGGCTCAGCGGTCTACGAGCACCGAGCACTGGGCGTGACGAACCACGCGGTCGGCCGTGGCGCCGAGGAAATAGTTGGAGAGGTCCGGACGGTGCGAGGCCAGGATGATGAGGTCGGCCTTGTGCTCCGCTGCCGCGGCCAGAAGCTCCCTCGCCGGCGCACCCTGACGCACTTCCATCTCGGAATCGAGCCCGTGCCGCTTGCGAAGTTCATCCAGCTTCGCCTCCGCATCACGCCGGGCATCCAGCGAGATGCTGGCCGGCACTTCGGCGAGCACATAGCCGGGCAGGTCTTCCACCACACCGACGAGCAGGATCTTGCCGCCCTCGCGACGCAGTTGCACCGCTCGCGGGACGATCCGTTCGGCTTTCTCGATGGCTGCGACGTCGACCGCGACGATGATCTTGCTGTACATGATGGGCTCCTTCGGTCCCGCGTTCATCCAGTGCTTCCCAATCTTCAACTTTTCGTCGACCCTGCATTGATCGGGATCAAGTTCGACAGAAGCATTGTCAACTTTCAATGAACGTCCTGTCCAACATCGGCGATCTTTATTGAACGACCCTGAGCCGCCATATTGGTGCGAACAAGCCTCGCGCGCAGGAGAATTCCCATGACCGAAGGTTCGTCCTTTGCACTGACCACGCCCGCCTTCGTCGACCACGTCGAACTGACGGTCGGCGATCTGTCCACCGTCTCTTCCTTCTACCAGCGAGTGATCGGGCTGTCGCCGATCGAGCACCATGCCGGCAAGGATGTGCTGGGCGTCGGCGGACGACCATTGCTGACACTGACCGAACGCGGCGACGCGGCCCCTGCGCCGCTATCGGCGGCGGGCCTGTTTCACATCGCGTTCCTTCTGCCGACACGCACCGACCTGGCACACTGGCTCTCCCATGCCGGCGAACAGAACGTGAGGCTCGAAGGAGCGTCCGACCACCTGGTGAGCGAGGCACTCTATCTCTCCGACCCGGAAGGCAACGGCATAGAGATCTATCGTGACCGCCGCCCGGACGAGTGGACCTACCACGACGACGGGACGGTCGAGATGGCGACGGAGCGGCTGGACCTTCGGGCGCTGCTTGCGGAGACGCCCCACAAGCCGTTTGCGGGAATGGCGGATGGCACGGCGGTCGGCCACATCCACCTGCAGGTAGGCGACGTCGCGCAGGCAGAGGGCTTCTACCACGACATTCTCGGCCTCAAGGTAATGGCGCATTATCCCGGCGCGAGCTTCATGGCAACGGGCGGCTATCATCATCACGTCGCTGTCAACATCTGGAACAGCCGCAAGGCGGAACCAAGGCGGGAAAACATGAGAGGGCTCGCCGGCTACCGGCTGCACTACAATGATGCCGCCGCCTTTGAATCAACGCTTGCCAGCCTCCGGGAGAAGCAAGTCCCGATGCAGCAAACGGTCGAAGGCTGGGTGATCCGCGATCCGTGGAACATCGGCATCACCCTTTCGGCGTAGCGTCCGGAACCGGTATTCGCGCCGCGCGTTGACGGCGCGCACCGGGGACTCGACACATGGCGACTTCAGACAGCGGCAGCGGCCGCAGGCCGATCAGGACAGCAGCAGACCTTGTGGTCGCAAAGGCCGAAAGCGCCAAGCTCGAGGACGAAGTCGATCCTACCGAATTCTCGCCGCTCGGCCGCGCCGCCCTCGAGGTGGCCGCCAGCTGGGCGCTGATCGGCCTCTTCTGTCTCGCCGGCCTGGCCCTCATCTCCTACATGAAGCTCGTCCTGATCCCGATCACGCTGGCAATCGTGGTGGGCATCATCCTCGGCATGGCCGCAGAACGACTGGGGGAGCTCGGCATACCGCGCTTCGGTATCGCGATCACGCTGTCGTCTGCCGTGGCCGCCGTCATGTTCCTGATCGTCTACGCGCTGGCGGAGCCGGTGGCCTTCTTCATCAACAGCGGCCCGGACCTCGTAGAACAGACGATAGATCGGATGCTTCCCTATCTCGAGCGGATGGAATGGCTGAACATCAGCGCGGCGACCTTTGAGACGGGGCCGATGTCGATGGAGAAGCTGCTTGAAAACAGCAGTAGCGTGCTCGCGATCCTGAGCGCCAGCCTGGCGCCCGCCGTCATCCAGGCGATGATCTTCTTCGCGGCGCTGCTGCTCTTCCTCTATGGCCGCGTCAGGCTGAGGCGTACGGTCATCATGGCCTTCCCGCAGCGCAGGCAGCGGCTGATCGCCATCCGTGTCCTGAACTCGATGGAGGAGGTGCTCGGCTATTATTTCGCCACCGCCAGCATGCTCTATCTCGGCCTCGGCATATCGATGACCCTGATCGCCTATTTCGGCGGGCTGGCTGCACCGGCGATGTGGGGGATCTTCGCCTTCATCTCAAGCTTCATCCCCTATCTCGGCATTACGCTGATGACCTTTTCCGTGGCGCTCGGCGGGGTGCTGACGCATGACACGCTGATTATCGGCCTGATGCCCGCCTTCGTCTTCTTCATCGTGCACCTGATCATGGAGAACCTGATCTTCCCTGCCATCATGGGCCGCCAGTGGGAGATCAACCCCTTCCTGGTGTTCATCGCCATCATCTTCTGGACCTGGATGTGGGGCGCAGTCGGCGCCATGCTTGCCCTGCCGCTGTCGCTGATCGTCATGACGATCGCCAACGAACTGTTTCCGGAACGTCGCACGGTACCGCACCTGCCGGGGTGAGTTCGGGGCGACCCGGCAAGCTCACGCCGACGCTTGCCTCCCGGCGACCCGCCGCCTATCTGTGGCACTCCGTTTCCAAAAACCGGAGTGCTTCCTTGGCCGTCTCCCGCAAGCCCGTCTTCCAGAACCTGCCCTCCCCGCCCGCCGCTGAAAAGAAACCCGTTTCGGACACGCGCCACGGGATCGCCCGCAGCGACGACTATGCCTGGATGCGGGCCGAGAACTGGCAGGCGATGTTCAAGGATCCGAGCCTGCTCGAACCGGAACTGCGGCGGCACCTGGAAGCGGAAAACGCCTATATGGAGGCCGCCATGGCCGACACGGTGGCGCTGCAGAAGACGCTGTTTGCCGAGATGAAGGGCCGGATCAAGGAGGATGATTCTTCCGTGCCGATGAAGGACGGCCCCTTCGCCTATGGCACCGCCTATGTGACCGGCGGCGAGCAGCCGCGCTACTTCCGCATCCCCCGCGACGCCGACCACAGGGATGAAGCGAGCCGCAAGCTGCTGCTCGACGGCGACAAGGAGGCCAGCGGCAAGGACTATTTCCGACTGGCAGGTCTCGACCACACGACCGACCACCGCTTCGGCATCTGGGGCTACGACGACAAGGGGTCGGAATATTTCACGTTGAGGATCCGCGATCTGGAAAGCGGCGAAGACCTCCCGGACGTGATCGAGAACACCGGTGGCGGCGGCGTCTGGGCGCCCGACGGCAAGAGCTTCTTCTACACGCTGCAGGACGAGAATCACCGGCCGTCCAAGGTCTTCCACCACATCGTAGGCCAGCCGCAGTCCGAAGACCGGCTGGTCTACGAGGAAAAGGACCCGGGCTTCTTCGTGGGCGTCGGCGGTTCGCTGCTGGACGACTTCATCTATATCGACGTGCACGACCACGAGACTTCGGAATATCGCCTCCTGTCGACCAAGGACCTGATGGCCGAGCCGATGCTGGTGGCCGAGCGGGTCGAGGGCATCGAATATTCGATGACGGAGGGCGGCGACGTCTTCTACATCCTTACCAATGACGGCGGCGCCAAGGATTTCAAGCTCATGGAAGCGCCAGTCGAGGCGCCGGGCAAGGAGAACTGGCGCGAGGTCGTGGCCCACGAGCCGGGGCGGCTGATCATCACCCACATGGCCTTTGCCCGGCACCTCGTCTGGCTGCAGCGCAAGGACGGGCTGCCGCAGATCGTCATTCGCGACCGGCAGAGTGGCGAGGAGCATGCCATCTCCTTCGCCGAAGAGGCTTATTCGCTTGGGCTGCAGGGTGCGGCGGAATACGAGACAGAGGTGATCCGCTTCTCCTATTCGTCAATGACGACGCCCTCCCAGCTCTTCGACTACAACATGTCGACGCGCGAGCGGGTGCTTTTGAAGACGCAGGAAGTGCCGTCCGGGCACAATCCTGACGACTACGTCACCCGCCGGGTGATGGCGCCTGCGCATGACGGCGAACTGGTGCCCGTCTCGCTGCTCTACCGCAAGGACGTGGCCCTTGACGGTACGGCGCCATGCCTGCTCTACGGCTATGGCGCCTATGGGATAACGATCCCCGCGAGTTTCTCCACCAATGCACTGTCGCTCGCCGACCGAGGCTTCGTCTATGCCATCGCCCATATCCGCGGCGGCAAGGACAAGGGATTCGCCTGGTACGAAGACGGGAAGATGAAGAAGAAGGAGAACACCTTCAAGGACTTCATCGCCGCGGCTGATCATCTGGTGGAGCAGAACTTCACGTCCTACGCGAACATCATCGCCGAGGGCGGATCGGCGGGCGGTATGCTGATGGGGGCGATCGCCAACATGGCGCCGGAGAAGTTCGCCGGCATCATCGCCGCCGTTCCCTTCGTCGACGTGCTCAACACCATGCTCGACGACACGCTGCCGCTCACCCCGCCGGAATGGCCGGAATGGGGCAATCCGCTGGAGTCGGAAGAGGAATACCAGTGGATCGCAGCCTACAGTCCCTATGACAATGTCGGCGCCAAGCCCTACCCGCCGATCCTGGCGCTTTCCGGCCTAACCGATCCGCGCGTCACCTACTGGGAGCCGACAAAGTGGATCGCCAGGCTGCGCGAGAAGGCGCCAGACGCGGGGCCATACCTGCTGAAGACCAACATGGCGGCCGGCCACGGCGGCAAGTCCGGCCGCTTCCAGCGCCTGGAGGAGATCGCCTTCGAATATGCTTTCGCCATCAAAGTGGCCGGGAAGATGTAGGCACCGCTGCCCATCGCCCGGCTGCGCTCCACGAGGCGGGTGGAACTTCCGTACCCCTTGCAGAATTGACGTTGAAACGGAGCGGTAGGGACGGACATGATTTCGAGGCGGTGGTGGATACTCGTGCGCTACCTCCGGCGGCTCTGGGTCCGCGCGGCAATCTATTGCCTCGTGGGTGTTGCGGTGGCCGTGGCGGCGATCCTCGCCGATCCGTACATGCCCTCCGACCTGCCGCGAAAGGTCGGTGCCGATGCAGTCGATTCCATCCTGTCGATCATCGCCTCCAGCATGCTGGCGGTGACGACCTTCTCCATGACCACCCTCGTCTCCGCCACGACCGCCGCCTCATCCAGCACCACGCCGCGCGCGACCTCCCTGCTTCTTGAGGATACGACTGCGCAGCGGGCGCTTTCCACCTTTCTCGGCAGCTTTCTCTTCTCTCTCGTCGGACTGATCGCGCTCAACACCGAGCTCTATGGAGCGGGCGGGAGGTTCATCCTTTTCATCGCGACGCTGGTCGTGGTGGTGCTGATCGTCGTCACCCTCCTGCAATGGATCGACCATCTTGCGGGCCTCGGGCGGGTCGGCGAGACGATCACCCGGGTGGAGAAAGCCGTCGCGCGGGCCTACCGGGCCCACCGGCGCACGCCCTATCTCGGCTGCGTTCCCTTGCTTCAGGACGTGCCTGACGGGGCAATCGAGATTCAGCATGACAGCGTCGGCTACCTGCAGCATCTCGATGTGAAGGCCCTTTCGGCCATTGCCGAGAAGGGTGACCTGGACATCTATGTGCGACGGCGGCCCGGCGGGCATTGCGATCCCTCCACGCCCATCGCCTCCGTCGTCCTGCACGATGCAAGTGCCACCTATGATGCGGCGCTGACGGCAGGGATCCGGGCGGCCTTCACGCTCGGCCCGCGCCGGTCCTACGACCAGGACCCACGCTTCGGGCTGATCGCCCTGTCCGAGATCGGCTCGCGCGCCCTCTCCCCCGGCATCAACGATCCCGGAACCGCGATCGACGTTCTCGCCACGCTGGTGCGGGTGCTGGTTCCGGATGGCAAGGAGGAGCGGGACCGGGAGGACCGGGATATCTCCTACCCGCACGTCCACCTTCCACAGCTGCGGGAAGACGATCTCATCGACGCAGCCTTCATGCCGATATCGCGCGACGGGGCCGGTCTGGTTGAAGTGTCCATCCGCCTGCAGAAGGCGCTGGCGGCAGTTGCCGCGGCCGCGCATCCGGAGATGCGGCCTGCCGCGCGACGGCTCGCGGCGATCGCGCAGAGACGATCGCTGGAGAAGCTGGAATTCGAACCCGATCGGGAGCGTCTTGTGGCGGAGACCGGCCTCTGAGCGCCACGCCGACTGACGAGTGCATTGCACAACCCACGGACGCAAATCAGCGCATGCTGCTATTCACGAATCTGTCAAGGGCCTGATTCGCCCTACCCGCGTTCGAGGCAAGGTTCGCGCAAGGTTCCAACGTTAACCATTTATTAACGATTGAACCTAGGGGTCTTCCATGAAGATCGAGAGTGGCCTCAGCAGCTATAACTATCAGAGCCGGTCCTCCGACGTCGAGCGCCGGTCCGAGGAATCGGCACTGCGCGAGAATGAAGCGCCGACGAGATTGAGTGCTTCGACGGTCGAGAGCAGCACGCTGCTTTCCACCTCCCTCGCCAACGCGCTCTGGATCGTCGGCGATGGAAGCAAGACCGCCCGGGCCGAGCCCGAGACATCGCGCCCCTCCAGCGTTTCGCCGCGTGGCGAGGAATGGGTGGCGGAGCGTTACCGCGAGTTCGGCGAATTCTGATCTTCCTGCCTGCGGGTAGACGATAGCGGCCCGGAGGGCCGCATCGCTTCTTCATCGATGCACCTCACTGTTGGCCGTCGAATGGCTGTCACCGCAGCAAGCGGACGCGGCGCCACATGCACCTGCCTCCCTGTTCATCCCGCTTTCCGCATCATGGCTGTGACCCGCATGAGGATCGAGCGACACCGCGCCGCCTGATTGCCATTCCCGCCAGGACTGCTGCAGGATCTGGACCGAGGAGGACAGGAAGAGGCCTGCCATGATGGCGGCGACCGCGAGGTCGGGCCATGCCGTGGCCGTCCCCCAGACACCGAGTGCGGCGATCATGACGATGACATTGCCGATTGCATCGTTGCGGGAGCAGAGCCAGACCGAGCGGACATTGGCGTCGCCATCCTTGTAGTTCACCAGCAAGAGGACGCTCAGGAGATTGGCGGCAAGCGCAAGGAGGCCGATCACGCCCATGATCGGGGCCTCCGGGACGCCATTGAAGAAGAACCGCCAGATCGTCGAGCCGAAGACCCAGAGCCCCATCAGGAAGAGGCTGATTCCCTTGGCCGCAGCGGCGGTGGTGCGGACGCGGATCGAGGCGCCGATGACGGCGAGCGAGATCCCGTAGGTCACGGCATCGGCGAAGAAATCCAGCGCATCCGCCTGCAGCGCCTGCGAGCGCGCCATCTGGCCGGCCATCATCTCGACCGCGAACATCGTTGCATTGATGGCAATGACGGCCCAGAGCCGTCGTTTGTAGTCGGGCGAAAGCCCCTCGAACGTGTCGTGGTGATGGCTGCAGGATGCACTCATGATGTCACCTTCTCTTGTTTCGATGTCGGTGACGGCATAGCTAATCCCTCTAGCCACTATAGCTTCAAGAGGAATCTCGGAAAATGTATTCGATCGGTGATCTTTCGCGGCGGACCGGGGTGAAGGTGCCGACCATCCGCTATTACGAACAGATGGGGTTGATCAGCGCCGCGCACCGGTCGGAGGGGAATCAACGGCGGTACGAGAAGACCGACCTGGAGCGCCTCGCCTTCATCCGTCATGCGCGCGATCTCGGCTTCGACATTCCGGCGATCCGCGACCTGATCGCGCTCAGCCGCCACCCGGACGCGCCCTGCGCTGGTGCTGACCGCATTGCCGAGGAACACCTGGCTGCGGTGCGGGAGAAGATTGCCAAGCTCAGCAAGCTGGAACAGGAGCTGGAGCGAATCGTCTCCCACTGCAGCGGTCATTCGGTCGAGGACTGCTACGTGATCCGGGCGCTTTCCGACCACGGCATGTGCGAGGCGGAGCATTG
The DNA here is from genome assembly GCF_902502825.2 of Pseudorhizobium flavum. Next base: position 1,013,010 of record NZ_LR723670.1, on the reverse strand, counting down.
ACGGGAGAGCACCGTTGTAGCAAACTCCAACGATGAAGGCGAAGCCTCTGCTGCGGAAACGTCTGACCCTTACGGAGACATGCTTCGTGGATATCAGGATATGGCAGGTGCCGAAGCCGGTTCGTGGCAGCCCGCACAACATCAAGTACAGCCTGGCGCTGGTCTCGAACGAGACCTGTGTACTGCGATACGACAACGAAGCCGGCAAGGGAGATCATAAGCACCTGGGCCACGATGAGGTCGATTACGCTTATGTGGATTTGGAGCGACTGCAGGACGATTTCTGGAAGGACGTCGAACTATGGATGAAGGATCACACTCAGTCGTGACGCTTGGCCTTTCCTCTATCCAGGAGACCAAACGGCAGGTGGCTGCGGCCTTCGGCGGACACGCGCAGGGGACACGCATCGACTTTGTGTCCATTGATCTTCTCTGGAAGGTCCTGACGGTCAAGCGGCTGGAAATCCTACAGGCCATGGCAGGTCAAGGTGCCATGGCCGTTCGCGAGGTCGCGCGGAGGGTCGGTCGTGACATCAAAGCCGTTCATGGCGACGTCACCGCACTTGTCTCCGCCGGCATCCTAGACAGGACTGCAGCCGGGAAAGTCAGTTTTCCCTATGACGAGGTTCGCGTCGATTTTACCCTGAAGGCGGCGTAGGGCCCCCGAAGGCTGGTCGGATGATGCGGCTTGACAACCTGTCAAAACCGGCGCATCTACTTCGCCATGATCAACGCACGCGCACCCATCTCCTGCACGTATTTTTGGGCCTACCGGTAACGGGCGGCTCGACAGATCACAATGTCAACAAGCCGCCGTCAGGCGGCTTTGTTGTTTCAAGACGGCTCCTCCTGACGGCACAAATACCCAGAGGAAGCTGAAATGACCGAAGATACCGAAATCACCCTTCCCCGCCCGGCGGTCGTCACCATTCGCGCCGCCAAGCGCCATGATCTTCCCGAGGTCAACGACATGATCGCGCTTCTCGCTGCCCATCATGGCGATGCTGCCGGAATGACGCCAGACAAGCTGGAGCGGGACCTGTTCGGCCCGATGCCGTGGATCCAGGCGCTGGTGGCCGACAGCGGCGAGGGTCTGATGGGATACGCCATCCTCGTGCCACTCTACAGGGCCGATACCGGCACCCGCGGCATGGACCTTCACCACCTTTTCGTCCGCGACGGCCAGCGCGGCAACGGCATCGGCCACCATCTCGTTTCGCGGGCCCGCGAGATTGCCCGCACTGCCGGCTGCGATTATCTTTCCGTCAGCGCCGCCACCGGTAATTTCGCCGCCCACCGCTTCTACGAGCAGTTGGACTTCCGCCCGCGCCCGGTGACCGGCATGCGCTACATGCAGGCAATCGCCTGATCCTGAGGAAACCGAGATGACCCGCATCGCCATTGCACTGACGCCGCATTTTGCAGATTGGGAATGCGCGCTGCTGATGGCGGTGGCACGCAGCTATCTCCAGGCGGATGTCGTGACCGCCTCCCCGGACGGCGACGCCGTCGTTTCGATGGGCGGCATGAGGATCACGCCGGATCTTGCCTACGATGTGCTCGACCCGGCCGTCTTCGACGCGCTGGTGATCCCGGGCGGCCTCGCCTGGGAAACGGAGGAAGCTCCCGATTTCACCGCGCATGTGCAGGCATTCCACGCTGCCGGGAAGGTCGTGGCGGGCATCTGCGCGGCCGCGAGCGCGCTTGCGGCCACGGGCATCCTGAACAGTGTCGCCCATACCGGAAACTCACTCGCGTCGCACAAGCGGCAGGCGGCCTATCGCGGCGAGGCGCTCTACCGCGACCAGCCGCAGGCGGTCTCGCATGCGGGCGTCGTTACCGCGCCGGGCAGTGCGCCGGTGACGTTCACGATCGAGATCCTCAAGGCGCTCGACCTTTGGGGAGCGGAGGCGGAAGCGGAGATTGCCGCCTTCTCGCGGGAGCATCGCAGCTAGCCGCGACGACGACGGTCAGTGTTGATGGCCGTTCGAGCCATCCGTCCCCGCTGATCGCCCGGTGCGGTGGCCGATGACCTTCGCCTCGCCTGCCTCGCAGCATGACCTGCCAATGGTCAGTTCAAGCGTGGAATGGGCAATGCCGAATTCCGCGTTGGCGATCTGCTTCAGACGGTTCCTGACAGCGTCCGCCGTCTCGCCGTGGCCCTCTGCCACCACCACGTGAGCCTCCATCGCCGTCAACCGCTCGTCGATGGCGAAGACGTGGACGTGGTGGATGTCGGTCACGCCCTCTATGCCGCAGAGCCTCTCGATCAGTTGCGCCACGTCGACGTCAGGAGGCGTGCCCAGCATCAGCATGCGGATCGCCCCGCCGATTTCGGCAAACGCCTGCCAGAGAATGTAGCCGGCGATCGCGAGTGTGACGATCGGATCGACGATCTGCCAGTCATAGAGGAGAATGAGCGTACCGGCGATGATGACGCCGACCGATCCAAGCGCATCGGCCACATTGTGGACGAAGGCGGCGCGGATGTTCATGCTCTCCTTCGACATGGTGTAGGTCAGAAGCGCCGTGACGAGGTCGATCAGCAGCGCCACGACCGCTACGCCGACGACGATCCAGCCCTCGATCGGCTCGGGCGTGATGAAGCGCATTACCGCCTCGTAGACGAGGTAGAGGCCGATGACGATCAGCGTCGTGTAGTTGATGAGCGCCGCCACCACCTCCGCCCGGACGTAGCCGAAGGTCATCGTCGCGTCGGAGGGACGGCGGGCGATACGCCGCGCAAAGGCGGCGATGACCAGCGAGGCTGCATCGCTGAAATTGTGGAGGGCGTCGGCGATCAGCGACAGGCTGCCGGAGAGGATGCCACCGGCGATCTGCGCGAGAGTAAGAGCGAGGTTGACGCCGATCGCCCAGATCATCCGGCGGTCGCCGGCCTCGCTGCCGTGGTGGTGGTGATGATGGGCCATCCAGCCTCCTTCGCGGCTTTCAACAGGAACGGGGGCACCAGATTCCGACGCTACACCTCCGGCCCGGAAGTCCCAACCGCATCACAAGTCATCAGAGGCCGACACCTTGCCCGAGTTTCGCTTCATCAGACCCAGACGGATCTGCTTTTCGATCTCGGTGATGGTGAAGGAAACGGCTCCAATCGCGACGATGAGGAAGCCGTCCGCCAGCGGAACGGACTGCGTGCCGAGGATCGCCTGCAGGGGCGGCAGGTAAGTGACCGCGAACTGTGCCAGGACAACGATGACGACCACCAGCCACACGACAGGCGTGCCGCGCACCGCAGACCATGTCAGGGAGGTGCCGTGCATGTTGCGGATGAAGAAGAGGTGGAAGATTTCCAGCACCACGAGCATGTTCATCGCCATGGTCTGGGCGAGCGGAAGCGGATAGCCACGATCGAGCGCATAGGTGAAGACACCGAAAACGGCCGCCAGGAAGAGAATGGCAACCAGTGTCACCTGCCAGACCAGAAAGCCGGACATGATCGGCATGTCGCGCGGCCGCGGCGGGCGCTCCATGGTGCCGGCTTCCGTGGGCTCGAAAGCGAGAGCAAGACCAAGCGTGACCGCCGTTATCAGGTTCACCCAGAGTATCTGGACCGCGGTGACCGGCAAGGCGAGACCTGCGAGCAGCGCGAGGATCACCGTCGCCGCCTCGCCGGCATTGGTCGGCAGCGTCCAGGTGATGACCTTTTTGAGGTTGTCATAGACGGTGCGGCCCTCGCGCACGGCCGCGGCGATAGTCGCGAAATTGTCGTCCGCCAACACCAGGTCGGCGGCTTCCTTGGCTGCTTCCGAGCCTTTCAGGCCCATGGCAATCCCCGCATCGGCACGCTTGAGAGCCGGCGCGTCGTTGACACCGTCGCCCGTCATCGCGACCGAGAGCCCGTGGGCCTGCAGCGCCGTCACCAGCCGAAGCTTGTGCTCCGGACTGGTCCGGGCAAAGATGTCGACCGACAGCACCTCAAGGGCAAGCTGGGCGTCGTCGAGCCTGTCAATATCGGCGCCGGTCAGAACGCGGCCGGAGTTCTCTAGCCCGATCTGGCGGGCAATCGCCATGGCGGTCCCGGCATGGTCGCCGGTGATCATCTTGACGCGGATACCGGCTGCACGGCATTCGGCGACGGCGGCTATGGACTCCTGCCGAGGCGGATCGATCAGGCCGACGAGGCCGAGGAAGGTGAGGCTGCCGGAAAGGCTCGCCTCGTCGACCTCGTCGGCTTCCTCCCGTCGCTCGGCAAGCGCCAGGACGCGCAGCCCGCGCAGCGCCATCGCCTCGGCACGCTCGTGCCAATGATCGTAGTCCAGCCCCGCACACATTCGAAGCACGCGCTCGGGCGCGCCCTTCACATGGGTGACCCGCCCGTCGGCGTTTTCGCTGAGCACGGCCATGTAGCGGTGGCGGCTGTCGAAGGGGATCGCATCGATCCGCCGCGCCTCGCGCGGATGGCGGACCTTTCCGGCGAAGGCCAGAAGAGCACCCTCCATGGGATCCCCCTCGACCGTCCACTGGTCGTCCCGGAATGTGAGCGCTGCATCGTTGCAATGGGCAGCGGCGGCCGCAAGGCGTTGGAGGTCGCCCCCTGGCGTCACCTCGCCCTCAGGGGCATAGCCTTCGCCGGAGACCTCGAATGCGCCGTCGGGTGTCTCGACGGCTGCCACCACCATCTCGTTTCGCGTGAGCGTGCCGGTCTTGTCGGTGCAGATCACGGAAACCGAACCGATCGCCTCGATCGCCGGCAGACGGCGCACGATCGCGTTGCGCCGGGCCATTGCCTGCACGCCGATGGCGAGCGTGATCGTCATGACGGCCGGGAGCCCTTCCGGTATCGCGGCGACCGCGATCCCGACCACGACCATGAACATTTCCGAGAATTCCTGGTGGCCCACGTAATAGCCGTAGACGAGAAGCAGGCCAGCAACGACGAGGATCAGGAATGTGAGCCACCGCGCGAAATGATCCATCTGCTGCACGAGCGGCGTGGTGATCTCCTGCACGTCGGAGAGAAGCCCGCCGATCCGGCCGATTTCCGTCGCCCGCCCCGTGGAGACAATCACGCCCCGCGCGGTACCCTTGGTGACGAGCGTGCCGGACCACAGCATGGACCGGCGGTCGCCGAGCGCCGCATCGTCCGCGACCGGCCCCACCGCCTTGTCGACCGGAACCGATTCACCCGTCAGCACCGCTTCCTGGGCGGCAAGGCCACGTGCCTCGAGCAGGCGCATGTCGGCGGGAACCTTGTCGCCCGCCTCCAGCAGCACGACGTCGCCCGGCACGAGATCCGCGCCGTCCACCGTCACACGGCGACCGTCCCGCAGGACCGCGGCATGCGGCGCCAGCATGTTGCGGATGGCCGTCATCGCCTGCTCCGCCTTGCCTTCCTGGATGAAGCCGATCACGGCATTGGCAAGCACGACCGCAAGGATCACACCGGTATCGATCCAGTGCTGGAGGGCAGCCGTGACGACGGCTGCACCGAGGAGGACGTAGATCAGCACATTGTGGAACTGGCCGAGAAAGCGGCGCAAGGCGCTACGTCCTTCCGCCGCCGGAAGCCGGTTGGGACCGAAGACAGCCAGCCGACGCTCTGCCTCGGCCGCGGCAAGACCACCTGGCCCGGCATCCAGAGCGGCAAGGCATTCTTCCGCGGTGCGCGCATGGGCGTTCGAAAGAGTGCTTTGTTCGATCGGCATTCGTCCTTCTCCTCTATGTATTCCGTCTCGTTGGGGGCGAAGCATCAATGCTGCTTCGGTCGGGCATCGTCGAAAGCTCCGGCCCCGGACACCGCAGTTGATCCTGCGAGCTTGTCTCCCGAGGCCGCGTTTCGTGACGCCGGAGAAAATCCTCGAGATCCGCATCCGATACCCGCCACCCCTTGCCGATATCGATTGCCCGAAGATCGCCGTCCCTGATCCAATGGCGAACCGTCGCCTCGCTGACCCTCAGGCGATCAGCCACTTCCTGCACCGTCTGATATCGATCCTGTGGCATCGCATGGCACCGTTTTCTGTCCTATGGCGCAAGATAGCGACGGATCACCGAAAATGGTTGATCTGGATCAAGGGAGACCAGGCAAGCTTGTGGTCACCTGTTCCGGACTTGGATGAAAGGAAGAGAGATGACCCGCGCCCGCCTCGCCTACATGCCCCTGATCACCTATCCGGACATTGCCCCCGACGATTCAGTCTCGGCAGCTGTGGCGGTTGCAGTCGCGCTGGGGCTCGAGCTTCACGCGAAGACCTTCTCAGTGGAAATCCCGCGCGCATCCTCGGCCCTGGGAGGCGTTCTCCTCGACCTGCCCGGAATGATCCGCACCACCGAGGAAAACAGCGTCGTTCAATGCCGCCGCCTGGAAGATCTTGTCAGGCGGAAAGCCGGCACAGCCGTGAAGGCCGAATGCACCACCCGAAAGCTGGCAACGGGCCTCACCCTCGACGCCGCCGCCATCCAGGCGCGATACTATGACCTTTCCCTGCTTCCCTGGGCGAAGGACAAGCTGACGATCCAGGACCTCGCCCAGGCGGTCGTCTTCGGGTCCGGCCGCCCGGCGATCCTCGTGCCCCCGTCGGCAATCCCTGAGAAGATCAACCACGTCGCTATTGCGTGGGATGGGACGCGCGTTGCCGCCCGGGCACTCGCGGATGCCATGCCGCTGCTGGCCGATGACGCGCGCGTCACCGTGCTCACGATCCAGGATGAGAAACAGCTGGAGCGCGGGGACATCGCATCGGCCCTTGCCTCGTCGCTGCAGTTGCGCGGCCTCGACGCCCAGGCGAAAAGCGTGTTGCTGAATGGCCGGCCGATCGCGGAAGCCTTGCAAGCTTCTGCAGCCGAGGCCGGCGCAGACCTTCTTGTCATGGGCGGCTTCGGGCATTCGCGTATTCGTGACTTCATCCTCGGCGGCGCTACCAAGGGAGTCTTCCGGGACCTGCGCATGCCGGTCCTGCTCTCCCACTAGGGCGAAGAGCCATCAGCAGGCAGAAGAGAATCGCTGGTGGTTGAACCTTGCCGTGTGCTACTCCCTCCACCGAGGGAGTTTCCGCGAATGCTCGTGCTGCGTCGCCTGCTGTTGTCCATGATGCTGCTGTCCGTTCCGGTATCGGAGACCGCGGCCCACAGTCTGCGTGCGCCACGCGACACATCGGGCATATCGATCCCGTCGCTCAGCCACGGCCAGATGGAGGTGGTGGCGAGGCACAGGGAGGAGATCCACGCGCTCGCCTCCTGGGTTGCGGTGAAGGATGCAGAGATCCGTAAACTGCTGGCGTTCAGCCGCACGCAGTTTGCCCGGTGCCTATGGGGCCTGATGCCGTTCAGCATCCAGGACGAGGCAAGCCCGATGAACGAGTGCAGCCACGCCTATCTGGCCGCCGACCGCGCCATGCTGGTGCGCATGCGCGACCTGCCCTTTTGGCAGGATCGCTCCAGGTCACTGTTCGACGTAGTTGACAAGGAAATGGTCGAGGAAGGGGCGTCGCTGGTGCTCTGCATTTTCAGCGCGACCGATTTCAACACGGCCTCGCCGGTCGGGCCCGACTGGCACGACTTCATCGCGCACCGGCCGAGCCTCATCGTCATCCTCCTCGCGGGTGGTACAGTGATGGCGGTGCTGGCCTTGGGAACGTGGACGGTCTTTCGCCGCCCGCGGCTGGCGGCCGCCTAGGTTTTTCTGCAGAACCTGACTACTGCCGGGCCGGGACGGCCTTCAAGTAGGCTGCGATCGCCTCCAGATCCTCCTGCGGCAGGTGGGACAGGTTCTTCTGCACCTCCACCATGGAACCGCCGACCGAATCGTAGTCAGGCGTGAAGCCGGTCTGGAAATAGCTGACGAGATCGGCCTCGCTCCAGGAGCCGACCGATTGCGAACCGGGCGTGATGTTGGGAATACGACCCTCACCTTCGGGATTGGGACCGCCGCCCAGCCATTGGGCGGTCTGGAGCCCACCCAGGGCATTGCGAGGCGTATGGCATTCGCCGCAATGGCCTGGACCCTCGACGAGGAACTGGCCCCGCTGCAGCTTTTCGTCAGCGGAGGCAAGCTCGATACGCGGGCCGTCATCGAAGAAGAGGAACTTCCAGCCGCCGAGCGCAAGGCGCATGTTGAAGGGGAAGGAAAGGTCGTGCGGCGACGAGACATTGCTGCTGGTCGGCAGCGTCTTCATGAAACCGAAGAGATCGTTGACGTCCTGCGGGCTCATGCGCGCATAGGAGGTATAGGGAAAGGACGGATAGAGGTGCTCCCCTTCCCGGCCGACGCCGCGCAGCATCGCGTTTCCGAACTCCGCCAAGGTCCAGCTGCCGATGCCGGCCTGCGGATCGGGCGAAATGTTCGGAACATGGAAGGTGCCGAAGGAACTGGTGAGCGCCAAACCTCCGGACATGATCCTGACGTCGTCGCCCGTCGCGCCCTTGGCTGCATGACAGCCGGTGCAACCGCCTGCCCAGAACAGCATCTCGCCGCGGGCGAGATCGGGCTCCCCGAGATTGGCCCAGGTTTGATCCGGAAGCGGATCCGGCTTCGTCAGGAACCAGGCGACCGCCACGCCGACCGCAACCACTGCCGCTCCGGCACCCAGCACCCGTCTCCACCGCAAGGCCATTCCCATTCTCTCCGATCATATTGGCCGGTGCCGGCGGCACGAACCCACCGCCGGCACCGGTTCACTCACTACTGCTTCTTTGCCCGGAAGGTCTCGTGACAGTCCGAGCAGATGGCTCCGAGATTCCGCATGGCCGCACCCACGGCTGCCTGGTCCGCCGGCAGGGAGGCGAGCTGCGCCTGCGCTTCCGCGTGAAGCTTCTCGGCACTGGCCCGGAATTCCTCCGGCTGCTCCCAGATCGACGGCAGCGCCTCCGTCTCATGGCCGCTCTCGGTTCCCGGCGGGAACTGGTCCGGGAAGGCTTGGATGTTCGTGCTGATCACCGTCAGCGACTGCTCGACCACCGCGGCATCATAGGGCTTCTCGCCCTTGGCGATCGCCCCCATCGCACCGACCGACTGGCCGATCTCCTTCATCAGTTCCTGCCGCACGACCTGCGGCTCCTCCTGGGCAAGGGCTGGAGAAAGACCGAGACAGACGGCAGCGGCAATAAGACAGGACCTCGACAGCATTCGCATACTCCTCCCGAAGTGCCGGCACCGCCGGCTGTTGACGACGGGCACGATGCTCCTTGCGGCGAAAGGGGAAAAGTAACAAGGCGGTGATGGGTTACGCTTGGGGAGCGGGCGCGATAAACCCACAGAAAGGGAGGCGGCAGGCCCGCCGCCTCCGCCGCGCCAGCGTCAGCGCTTGACGCGATAGGTTTCGTGGCAGTCGCCGCAGGTGGCGCCCAACGTCTTCATGGCCGCACCGACGCCGGCCTGATCGGCGGGAACAGAGGCGAGAAGCGTGTCGGCTGCAGCGCTAAGCTTTTCCGCCTTGGCGGCGAAGTCGGCCATATTTTCCCATATGGCCGGAGCGGCCTCGGTCTCGGCACCCGTCTCCGTGCCGGCCGGGAACTGGTCCGGAAATGCCTTGGCATTCGTGCTGATGCCCTCAAGCGCGGTCTGCACAACGGCTGCGTCATAGGGCTTTTCGCCCTTGGCGATCGCACCGAGCGCGCCTATCGACTGGCCGATCGCCTTCATCTGCTCCTGCCGCACGACCTGCGGTTCCTGGGCAACCGCAACGGACATACCGAGACAGCCGATTGCAACGGCGAGAGCGAGGGACTTGAGGCGCATGCAGTGATCTCCTTGTTACGCCGCGGCGCGGCGTTGATGATGCGCCGCAACATGGCCGCTTCGGCGGCTGGAACAAAGTAACAAGCCGGTGATTTCACCGGCAAAGCTGCGCCTTATCAAACCTCCTCTGGACAATTTCCCCACCCCCTTGTCGGCGTTAGGAGTTTCTTGAAATTCTGCGCTTATGCCGAGGAGGGACAAGGTGGGATTAATGTTGCAGCGTTGGCTCAAAGCAGCATGTGGAGCGTGCTATCAGGGAACCGTGGCCCTGGGACCCTTCCATGTGATAGTCACAGTCTATTCCCTACTGGTGCTGTCGACCGCTATCGTCCTGGACCAGACGGATGCACTATCCTACCAAAGCTACTTTGCCAAGCTCGGTCCACTTTATCTGGCCATTCTTCCCATCGCGGGATTTTCTCTTGCAGTGGGAGTGATTGCACATCGCACCGACGACTGGTCTGAGAGAGGCAGGATGGCGCATCAGTACCTCTCGAGCGAAACCGTGGGCCGCGTCGCCGCGGGCCTTCTCGCCATGGTCAGCTTCATCATTTTCATGGGGTCCTTTACAAGCTGGAAGAACCTGATGCCCGCGATTCAGGACGGCTTTCAATACGACAGAGCCCAAGCGGCCATAGACAGGGTTCTCCACCTGGGCGCGGACCCAGGGCCGGCTCTTGTCAGACTTCTGCCATTCCCGCGACTTCTTGCGGCAGTTGAATGGAACTACAGCGTCTTGTGGTCGCTATTCGGATTCTTGCCCCCCTTCTTTGTGGCAACTCACAAAGCAGCCGATAGCATCAGACTGCGTTACCTCGTCACCTTAGCGGCTACCTGGATCGTCATCGGAAGCCTTCTCGCCTGTGCTTTCCTCTCTGCCGGCCCTGCTTTCTACGGGAGCGTTACTGGCGATGTTACCCGTTTTGCAGAGATTACTGCATTCCTTGGCCACGGCTCATCATCATCGTCCTCCGCGGTGGCGTTCCAAGCCTACCTATGGAACCACCACGCGGCAGGTACCTCCGCTCTCGGCAGCGGGATCTCGGCCTTTCCGAGCATGCACGTGGCGCTGGCGATGCTTAACGCGCTGTTTTTGCGCGAGCTCAGCCGAACCGCTGGTATCGCTGGCTTTGTCTATGTCGTCGTCATCCTGTTCAGCTCCGTCTACCTGGGCTGGCACTACGCGATTGACGGATATGTCTCGATCGTCGCAGTCCTCGGGCTTTACGCAATCACGCGCCGCATTCTTCGTGACAGGCAGGGGCTCCTGTGCACTGCCCCCCTCGCCGTCAACGCAGCCCCTCCGCGAGGGTGACCAACGATACAGCGACGAGAAGGATGCCGGCGCCGCGGCCGATCCAGATCGTGGCCGTGGCGTTCTGGACGATCGCCTGCCGCGCCCTGCCCGCCGCCAGCGCCAGGCCGCCATAGACGGCAAGCTGGGTTGCGGCTGTCATCAGCCCCATGACCAGCGCCTGCGGCAGGAGCGGACCGAACTCCGGCCGCAGGAACTGCGGGTAGATCGCGAGCATGAAGAGATAGGCCTTCGGGTTCATCAGGCAGGTGATGGCGCCGCGGCGGAAGGCCTGGGCGTGGCTTGCTGCCTGCGCCGGACCGACGCCGTCGATCACGATCGAGCTGCGCATCAGCGTGTAGCCGATCCAGGCCATGTAGAGCGAACCGGCAATCAGGAGCGGCGTGAACAGGACCGGAATGAAGCTTGCCAGCAAGCCAACGCCAAGCGCTCCGTAGAGCGAGTGCACGGCGCCGCCCGCCATGATCCCCGCGGTCGCGGCCATGCCGGCGGGGCGCCCGCGGGAGAGCGAGTTCGCCAGCACGAAGATCATGTCCATGCCCGGAACAATGATGATGCCGAACAGCAGGGTGAAGAAAAGCCAGAGGTTCTCGCCATAGGTCATGTCAGTTGCCCATCTCGGCCGCATTGCCCCGAAGGATCGAGCGGCTTGTTTTTCCATCGGATCTGGGGCGGTATACGGCAAGGCAACTGACAGCGTTCTGTCAGTTGCCTTCTGGGAGGAAGAGATGCGCAAGGCCTCGCGGCTGTTCGAGATCATCCAGATCCTGAGGCTCGCCCGCCAGCCGGTGACGGCGGCACAGATCGCCGCACAGCTGGAGGTGACGCCGCGATCCATATATCGCGACATCGCGGAACTGCAGGCAATGCGGGTGCCGGTCGAAGGTGGGCGCGGCATCGGCTACATCCTGAGGCCGGGCTTCACGCTGCCGCCGCTGATGCTGACGGTAGAGGAGACGGAGGCGATCGTGCTGTCGCTGGCGCTCCTGGAGCGGACGGGAGACACGGGGCTTCGGCAGGCTGCCAAGCAGGTGAACCGCAAGATCGCCGCCGCCGTGCCGCCACCGCTTGCCGCGACCTTCAGCGCCAATGCGCTGCATGCCTGGGGCAGCGTCGCGCCTGCGCCGGAGGCGGTCGACCTCACCACGGTACGCCAGGCAATCCGCGACGAGCAGACGCTGCAGCTCGACTACCGGGATGAATTCGGCCGGCTGACCGAGCGCACGATCCGGCCGATCGCGCTCATCTACTATTCGCAGACGGCCAACATCGTCGCCTGGTGCGAGCTACGGCAGGCGATCCGCAACTTCCGCGCCGACCGCGTGGAGCATTGCGACGCCGGGCCACAGTTCTTCCGCGGCGAAGGCGACGGCTTGCGCAGGCTCTGGATGGATGGCTGGCAAAGTAACGCCAAGGTGGGCCAAGTCTAACCGAGATTCCTTCGGCGTGGAGCACTGGAAGCGCAAGCAAATCTGTGCTTATTGACCGGCGGGGACTTTCAAACCGGGGAATTTCAAATGCGTTACCTGCCGATGATGGGCATGGCGGCCGTGCTGCTGTCGCTTGCCTCCTGCAATACCATGTCGAAGGAAGAATGCCGCGTGGCGGACTGGGCGGTGGTCGGCGATACCGACGGCGCGGCCGGGCACGATCCGCAGACCCGGTTTGCCGACCACGTGCGCTCCTGCTCCAAGAGCGGCGCCGTGCCGGACCAGACGCGCTGGTACGAAGGCTATCAAGCAGGCATCAAGCGTTACTGCACGCCGCTGAATGGCGCCTCGACGGGAGAGGCCGGGCGGGCCTACCACAATGTCTGCCCGCCGGAACTGGCCACCGACTTCATGCGCGGCTACAGCCTCGGCAAGCGCGTGCACGACCTGCGCTCGCGGATCAATTCGCTGAACTCCAGCGCAAGCTCCAAGGAATATGAGGCTGACAAGCTGCATGATGATATGAAGAAGGCGGCCGACAAGGATCGCCGCGCCATTCGGGACCGGATCGACGACCTGGAGCGCGACCGGCGCCGGGCGCGCCGCGAGGCGGACGACCTGGGCTATGAACTGAGCGAGGCCGAGCGGGACCTCGCCTTCTTCCGCCAGAACCCGATGGCGCAGTTTTCGCCGGGCTTGTGACCATGAAAATGGCTCCGGCGGTCACCGGAGCCCTTTCTCGTTCTGCCTGAACAGGACTTACTTCGTGGCGGCTTCGTAGCGCTCGAGCACGTAGTCCCAGTTGATCAGGTTGTCGACGAAAGCTTCGAGATACTTCGGGCGGGCGTTGCGGTAGTCGATGTAGTAGGAGTGCTCCCAGACATCGACGCCGAGGATCGGGTCAGCGCCATGAACCAGCGGGTTTTCGCCGTTCGGGGTCTTGGAGATTTCCAGCTTGCCGTTCTTCACCGAAAGCCATGCCCAACCCGAGCCGAACTGGGTGGTGCCGGCTGCAACGAAATCCGACTTGAAATTGTCGTAGCCGCCGAGATCGCTGTCGATCGCGGCTTGCAGCTTGCCCGGCAGCTTGGTGCCGCCGCCATCCTTCTTCATCCAGTTCCAGAAGTGGATGTGGTTGTAGTGCTGGCCGGCATTGTTGAAGAGCGTCTGGTGCGTGCCGTAGGACTTGCGGATCACATCCTCGACGGGAAGATCTCCCATGCCTGCCTCGGAGGCCAGCTTGTTGCCGGTGTCCACATAGGCCTTGTGGTGCTTGTCGTGGTGGTATTCCAGCGTCTCCGCCGACATGTAGGGCGCCAGCGCGTCGTAGGCGTAGGGGAGTTCGGGAAGTACAAAGGCCATGATCTTACTCCTTTTCGGCAAAATACCGTGAACAGCGTCGAGCCGGAACATAGGTTCCAAGCGGACGGGTGGCAACGGGCCACTTGCCAAAAATCGGGCCGCCAGAGGCAAGTCATGCTGCAACCGGCGCGAAGGAAGAAAAGTCGGCGGACTGCGGCCGGTTCGGGCTCCGCATCATGGCCGCCAGCGGCGGATCACGACGAGATGGCGCTTGCGTGAATGATGCCGGTGGGCGCTTGCGAAACGGCGCTGCATTGCGGCATGTTGCGGCACGCGCCCCTTTCGTGGAGATGGCATGCCCGACGTCCTGAGCACCGATCTCCTTCTCTTCATCGCCGTCGGCTTCGTCGCGCAGATCATCGACGGAGCGCTGGGCCTCGCCTTCGGCGTCCTCACCACGACGCTCCTGCTGTCGCTCGGGGTGCCACCCGCCATCGCCAGCGCCATGGTGCATGTGACGGAATGCTTCACCACGGCCGCCTCCGGCCTCTCACACGCCTATCATCGCAACGTCGACTGGCGGCTCGTGGCGCGGCTGGCGCCCGCCGGCATGCTGGGCGGGGCGATCGGCGCCTATGTGCTCTCCAATATCGACGGCTCGGTGATCGCGCCCTTCATCTCGCTCTACCTGATCGCCATCGGCTGCTTCATCCTGTTCCGTGCCTTCCGGCCAAAATGGCCGCGCGACGTGCGAGACTGGATCGTCCCCTATGTCGGCGGGGTCGGGGGGCTGCTCGACGCCATGGGCGGCGGCGGATGGGGGCCGATCGTGACGAGCACGCTGCTCGGCCGCGGCCATGACCTGAAGAAGGTGATCGGCTCCACCAACCTCACCGAATTTGCAGTGACGACGGTGATCTCGGCCACCTTCATCCTGGCGCTCGGCTGGTCGGAGCTTTCCGCGGCGATCGGCCTCATCATCGGCGGCGTGCTCGCCGCCCCCTTCGGCGCGCTCGTCCTCAAGCGCCTGCCCGTGAAGCCGCTGATGATCGCGGTCTCGCTCATCATCATCGCCACCGCCGCCGCCCGGCTGCTCTAGGCGGCGCGGCGGAACCCGTCAGGGCAGCCTCAGGCGGCGGTGGAGCGGGCCCAGTCCATGTAGAGGTCGAGCGCCTTGCGGGCGACGGGGCCTTCCTGGAGGTCGCGGTCGTCGAGCTTCGTCACCGGCACGATCTTGGAATAATTGCCGGAGGTGAAGATCTCGTCGGCATTGCGGAAATCCTCGACCGTCAGGGTCACTTCGCGGACGTCGTAACCAGCCTCGCGCAGGAGGCCGATGACGCGGGCGCGGGTGATGCCGGAGAGGAAGGTGCCGTTGGCGACCGGCGTCATCACCACGCCGTCCTTGACCATGAAGATGTTGGAGGAGGCCGTTTCGGCGACATTGCCGTTCATGTCGCGGGCCAGCGCATTGTCGAAGCCGCGCGAGCGGGCCTCGATGATCATGCGGCCGCTGTTGGGATAGAGGCTGCCGGTCTTGGCAGCCGTCATCGCCACTTCCGGGTTGGGGCGGCGATAGGGAGAGACGGTGAGCGAGGACGGCTTTGCCGCATGCATCGGCGCCTCGAAGAGGCAGAGCGCGAAGCGGGTCGATTCCGGGTCGGGCGCCACGACGCTGAAGGGCGTGCCGTGCTCGGCCCAGTACATGGGCTTGATGTAGATCGCTGTCTTGCCGTCAAACTTCTTCACGCCTTCGAGCGCCAGCCGCTCGATCTCGCCCGCTTCCATGGTGGGCTTCAGGCCCATGTTGGTGGCGGAGCGGTTGACGCGCTGGCAGTGCAGGTCGAGGTCGGGCGACAGGCCGTCGAACCAGCGCGCGCCGTCAAATACCGTGGAACCGAGCCACATCGCATGGGAGGTCGGGCCGATGAGCGGTGGATTGCCCTCCAGCCATTCGCCTTCGACATAGGTCCAGGTTGCTGTGCGGGGTGCGGTATTCACGGGCATCGTCGTCTCCTTGCGTTCGGCGGGAATGAAGGCCCCGACAACCGGCGAGGTCAAGACAAATCTTGTCGCGCGCGCGCCTCTTCAGTCGCCCAAGCTTCAAGACGCAGCATTGATTTCGTACGACCTTTTCCGGAATCCAGCAGGATGCGGAATGGGTCGATCACAAAATATCATGCGAAGGGGCGACGGCCGTCAGGAGCGGCTGGGCGGCGGAAGCAGGGGATTGCGATCCGGCCGAACGGCCTCGATCAGACTGTCCTGCATACGCACGGATCCGAACCGGTCAAGCAGCACGATGCTCAGGATGCAGCCGAGCAGAAAGAGCATGAAGAACAGGAAGGGCAGACGCATGGGAAACTCCGGGACGGAACGCAAGACATATCCACAGACCCATCTCTCGGAGACGGGGCTCTACAGAAACGCCAGGAATGCGACCTGCTCAAGGCAGCACCGGAACTTGTCCCCGGTCGGGTTAGCTGCCCCCGTCAGGGAGGGGACGGCCCGGCATCCTGCGTTCGCGAAATCGCCGAGGTCGTCAGCATGTCACGGGTGGCCCCGGTTTCCGGCGCACTTGCGAGCATCGTGCTCAATACCGCCATGATAAGCAGCAGAAAAATCACCGGCAGCGCGAATTGCATGGATCGTCCCTTCTTTGTCGCTGACGGAACCGCGTCCAGCCTGAATCGTTCCAGAACCGGTGCCGCCTGATCGGCGCCTCCAGGCAGAAACTGACAGTGGGGCAAGGCAAGAGATGGCATCGATCTTGGCGGAGGGCGAAAGCTGCTGGCGCGTGGCGCGAGCCGACCGTTTCTCGGTCATCGTCGATGCGGCCGATTTCTTCCGGTATGCCAAGCAGGCGATGTTGAAGGCGAAGCGGTCGATCTACCTGATCGGCTGGGACTTCGATACGCGCATCCGGCTGGAGCCGGGCAATCCGGAGGCACAAAGGCCGGACAAGCTCGGCCGCTTCCTCAATTCACTGGCGCGCCGGAACGAGGAGATCGACATCCGCATCCTCAAGTGGGATGTGGGCCTGATCGCGTCCTTGACCCGTGGCGAGACCCCCTTCTACATCCTGCGCTGGCTGTTCAACCGCCGCATCCATCTGAAACTGGACAGCGCACATCCGGCCATGTCGGCGCATCACATGAAGCTTCTCGTCGTCGACGACAAGGTGGCCTTCTGCGGCGGTATCGACATGACGATCGGGCGGTGGGATACCAGGGACCACAAGGAGAAGGACCCGGCGCGACGCTCCCCCTTAGGGTTTGCCGAAGACCCCTGGCACGACGCGACGAGCTGCTGTTCCGGCCCCGCCGCTGCAGCGCTGGCGGATCTTGCACGGCAGCGCTGGCAGCTCGCCACGGGCGAGGAACTGCCGAAGCCGGAGAACGGCGGTCGGTCCTGGGACCCCTGGCCGGACGATCTGCCCGTGGAGTACCGGGAGGTCGACGTCGGGATCGCCCGCACGGCACCGGAATATGGGGAGCGCAAACAGGTGGTCGAGATCGAGACTGCAAAGCTCGCCATCATCGCCGCGGCCCGCAAATCCCTCTACATCGAAAGCCAGTACTTCGCCTCCCGCCGGATCGCAGAGGCGATTGCGAAGCGACTGAGGGAGCCGGACGGACCGGAAGTGGTCCTCATAAACCCTGAAGGCGCCAATGGCTGGCTGGAATCGAAGGCGATGGATTCCGCCCGGGTGCGGCTGATGAAACTGGTTCACGACGCGGACCTGCACGACCGCTTCCGCATCTACCACCCGGTCAACGATGCCGGCACACCGATCTATGTGCACGCTAAATTGATGATCGCCGATGACCGCATCCTGAAGATCGGATCTGCCAATCTCAACAACCGGTCCATGGGGTATGACACAGAGTGCGATCTGATCCTCGAGGCCGGCGAAGACCAGCCGGATCTTCACGCTGCCATTCTGGAGGAGCGGAACGCGCTTCTCGCCGAACATCTCGGGCGCCCGATCGAAGAGGTGGAGGCAGGCCTGCAACGTGCAGACGGCTCATTGATCCGGGCCATCGAAATGCTGAACCGGGAGACCGGCCGCGGTCTTCGGCCAATTCCGTTGCGGGAGCTGACGCCCGACGAGGAACTGATGGCCGAATCCGACCTTGCCGATCCGGAACGGCCGGCGGGTCTGCGCTATCGGACCCCGAAGCTCCTGCGCCGAAAATTTTCGCACACCGCCCTCCTGCAGGCCGAGCATTCGGAGGCGAGATGAGCACGCGCTCCACTACCGAACAAGCTGACGCGGGTCCGACCAGCGGAGGCGGACAGGCCGGCGAAGGTCTCTCACATCTGGTGCAGAGCCTCAGCCACCTGGGAAAGCGGCATGACAAGGTGTCCGTCCACCAGATCCGCGAGGAGATTGGCGAACGCAGCTTCGGCCCGTTCCTGGTCATCCCCTCGCTGATCGAGCTCAGCCCCGTCGGGGGTATCCCCGGCGTGCCGACGGCGCTCGCCGCCGTCGTCAGCCTGTTCTCGCTGCAGATCGCCTTTGGGATGAAGCACCTCTGGCTGCCGGACTTTGTGGAAAATCGCAAGATGCCGGGAGACAAGCTGAAGGACGGGCTGAACTTCCTGCGGCCGCCTGCGCGGTGGATCGACAAGGTGCTGAAGCCGCGCCTGCGCTGGATTACCCGGCCTCCTGCAATTCAGGTCATTGCAGCGGCATGCCTGCTGCTCGCCGCCGCAGTCCCGCCGCTGGAGCTCATTCCCTTCGGCAGCACACTGCCGATGGGCGCCATCGGCCTGTTCGGACTGGCCCTTATGGTGCGCGACGGCCTGCTGGCCTTCCTGGCCGCAATCCTTGCGGGCGGAACCGTCTACCTGCTCTACAGGCTCGTTCTCTAAGGCCGGAGTGCCACGGCGTTCAGAACTCGCTTTCCGTCAAGGTGCGGAAGTCGTTGTGGACCGCCCACATCACCTTCACTTCGTTGAGAAGGATCGCGGTGGGGCGGATGCCGCCGCCGGCCAGGTTCTTATACTTGCGGCCATAGGCCTCCAGGAAGGACGAGGCGGCCTGAAGCATGGCCTCTCCCCGCGCGGCCTGCCGGCGCAGTTCCGCATTCTGCCGTTCGAGCGCCTCGCATCGCTCGCGCAGGGCGTCGATCTCGGCGGTCGCATCGGCCGCTGGAGGAGCATTGGCAGAATGGGCTTGCGCGCGCAGGCTTGCAACCAGCTGAAATGGCGTTTCCGTCATGGGCTTTTCTCCGGACGGATCCCCGATGCCACTGGCATCTCCTGCAAACTGCAGGCGCCGTCCTTATCAATACTTGAAATGGGCAGGCGGGTCGTCCTGCCGTCAATGATTTGAATCGGTTTATATACCCCTTCCTGCTGTCGGAAAATCTCCAAATGTCCCTCCCGTCGAAGGGACGGCTGCAGTTGAAGCGATCCGCCTGCGGCCCATGTAGAAGGAGCCGCATTTCCGCCCGGGTCCAACGGGCGCACCAAAGGAGTACTTCCATGCATTCAGTCAGTGCAAACGGCGCCAACATCCCCGCCCTCGGCTTCGGGACCTTCCGCATGCCGGAGGAGGACGTGCACCGGATCCTGCCGGAAGCCTTGAAGATCGGTTTCCGCCATGTCGACACCGCGCAGATCTACAAGAACGAGGCGGCGGTCGGCGATGTGCTCCATGCTTCCGGCATTCCGCGCGCCGATATCTTCCTGACAACGAAGGTCTGGGTCGACCGCGTCGGTCACGACGCCTTCATCGCCTCCGTTGACGAAAGCCTCGCGAAGCTGAAGACGGACTATGTGGACCTTCTCCTCCTCCACTGGCCGCAAAGCGAGATGCCGCTCGCCGATCGTATCGGCGCACTGAACGAGTTGCGCCGGGCCGGCAAAGTCAGGAATATCGGCATCTCGAACTTCTCGACTGCGCTGATGGCCGAGGCGGTCAAGCTCTCGGACGCGCCCATCGTCACGAACCAGATCGAGTACCACCCGTATCTCAACCAGACCAACGTGATTGACGAGGCCCACAAGACGGGCATGTCGATCACCGCTTACTACCTGATGGCCGACGGCAAGGTGCCGCATGATCCGGTGCTGCGGGAGATCGGCGCCCGGCACGGCAAGACGGCGGCTCAGGTGGCTCTGCGCTGGGCCGTGCAGCAGAAGGACGTGATTGCCCTGTCGAAGACCGCGACGGAGAGCCGGCTCAGGGAGAATTTCGACATCTTCGACTTCGCGCTCGGCGAGGGCGAGATGGCGGAGATCCATAAGCTCGCACGCTCCGACGGCCGCATCGTCAATCCGGGCCACCTAGCGCCGGAATGGGATTGAGCCAAAAGTAAGCCGCCGGGCGTGCCGGCGGCTTACTTCGTTTCAAGGCAGTACCGGGTCAGACGAACTGGCTGAGGCCCGGAACGGAGGAGACGACCGTGTCGACGGTCTCGTCGCCAGCATGTTCGCGCGCGACCTTGATGGTCTCCTTGGCGAGCGAGGTGATTTCACCCATACCGAGGCCGAGGCTCATCAACTGCTGGCCAAGCGCCATGACGCCGCCGCCGAAGCTCGCCATCAGGCCGCCAAGCAGACCGCCGCCGCCCTGCCCTTCGCCGTTGAACCTGGCTACCAGTTCCGGAGCGCCTGGAATAGACTCGATCATCCGGGCTACGGCCGCGTCGTCGGCCTCGCGCTGCAGGAAGCCGAGCATCATGCCTACGGCCTTCTCCGCGGTATCAGGGGCGATACCGACATTGTCGGCGACGCGCGTCACAAGTTCGTTCATCAATCTCTCCTCGATGTTTTGACGTTGACGTCAAGGTAATACGGAACCGCGATCGGCGTCCATAGCCAATTGCGCAGATCCCGGCGCCAATCAACCGATCTCGATCAGGAAGAGGCTTTGCCAACGTGGTCAGCCATATAGGCGCCTCTCTCGCCCATCGGCTGTTCAGGCCCGGTCGTGGAATCCTGCGCCGTCTGATGCTCGAGCTCGGCATTCAGTTCCGCACCGACGATAACGATGATGACCGATACCCATGTCCATACCATGAAGCCGATCAGGGCGCCCAAGGTGCCGTAGGTGGCGTTGTAGTCGGCAAAATTGGACAGATAGAAGGACACGGCGACGGCAGCGAGAAGCCAGGACACGGTCGCAAAGATGACGCCCCAGCTAAGCCAGCGAAGCCTGGCGTCTTCGCGGCTCGGCCCGTAGCGGTAGAGCAAGGTGATGCCGCCCATGATGATGAGAAGCAGGATCGGCCAGCGGAGCGTGTTGATCAGCGTCTCGGCCCAACTGCCGAGGGACAGGAAGGAAAGAATCGCCGGCACGACACCCACCGCGACAATCAGCACAACAATCAGGATGAGTGTCCCGAGCGTAAATAGAAGCGAGATCCCGGTGAGCTTCAGGAAGCTACGCTTCTCCTCCTCCTCATAGGCAACGTTCATCGCCTGAAACAGCGCCTTCATTCCGTTGTTGGTGCTCCACAGGGCAATCCCGAGACCAGCGATCAAGCCCAGGCTGAGGGAGGAGCTGTCCTGAGACGCGAGCGAACGCAGCTGTTCAAGGAAGATGTTCAGCGCATCCGCCGGCATGACGGCGCCCAGGAACTGGATCCGCTCGGCTATCTGGCTGGGGCTGGCGAAGAAGCCGTAGAGCGAGACCAGGGCCGCCATGGCAGGGAACAGCGCCAGCAGGAGGTAGTAGGTGACGCCCGCCGCGACCAGCATGACGCGATCTTCGTTGATGGCAGCATAGAGGCGCCAGAAGACATCCTTCATGCCCTTGGCAGGTATCTGTTGGGGCGTTTCGGCCTCGCGGCCTCGTCCCGGCTCACGCCTCTCCGCCTCCATCACGTCCTCCTGCATCTAGCCGCTCCCTATACATCAACGCTGGTCGAAGCCGGCCGGCGCGACCGTTGCCGCGTACTGCGGCTGCCTCTATAACCCTTTGAGCCGTAACGCTGCGAAGGAGCGCCAGTTGCATGATCGAAGAGGGAAAACTGTTTCTCGGCGGTAGCCGGAACCCCGATGACTCCTTCAACAAGCCTGAATATCTGGAGCTGAAGTTCGGCAACCGGCACGGCCTGATCACCGGGGCAACGGGAACGGGCAAGACGGTGACGTTGCAGATCCTCGCCGAGAGCTTCTCCAATGCCGGCGTCCCGGTATTCTGCTCCGACATCAAGGGAGACCTTTCCGGCATTGCCGCAGCCGGCGAGGAGAAGGACTTCCTCCTGAAACGCGCCGAGCAGATCCAGTTCTCCGACTACGAATTCGCCGCCTCCCCTGTGATCTTCCTCGACCTCTACGGGGAGAAGGGGCATCGCGTGCGCAGCACGGTCGCGGAAATGGGGCCGCTCCTTCTGGCTCGCCTGATGAACGCCACCGAGGCGCAGGAGGGCGTGCTGAACATCGCCTTCAAGATCGCCGACGAAGGCGGAATGGCGCTGCTCGATCTCAAGGACCTGCAGGCGCTCCTCAACTACATGGGGGAGCATGCCGGGGAGATCTCCACCCGCTACGGCTTTGTCTCCAAGGCCTCGGTGGGCTCGCTGCAGCGGGCTCTCCTGGTGCTCGAGCAACAGGGCGCGGAGTACTTCTTCGGAGAGCCAGCACTCGACATCCGCGACCTGATGCGCACGACGCAGGATGGGCGCGGCATGATCACGGTGCTCGCCGCCGACAAGCTGATGAACAATCCGCGGCTCTACGCGACCTTCCTGCTGTGGCTGCTGTCGGAACTTTTCGAGGAACTGCCGGAGGTCGGCGATCCGGACAAGCCGAGGCTCGTCTTCTTCTTCGACGAGGCGCACCTGCTCTTCGACGAAGCCCCCAAGGTTTTGATCGAGCGGGTCGAGCAGGTGGTTCGGCTCATCCGGTCAAAAGGCGTCGGGGTCTATTTCGTAACGCAGAACCCGCTCGACGTGCCGGAGACGGTCCTGGCGCAGCTCGGCAACCGGGTACAGCACGCGCTGCGCGCTTATACGCCGCGCGAGCAGAAAGCCGTGAAGACGGCGGCCGATACCTTCCGCACCAATCCGGCCTTCGATACGCAGGAGGCGATCACCGCACTGGGCACCGGCGAGGCGCTCGTCTCGACGCTGGAGGGCAAGGGTGCCCCCTCCATGGTCGAGCGCACGCTGATCAGGCCGCCGTCGTCGCGGATCGGGCCGCTGACCGACGCCGAACGGCGCGAGATCATCAACCGGAGCCCGATCGCCGGCCAGTACGACCGCGATATTGACCGCGAATCTGCCTACGAGATCCTGATGGAGCGTGCCGAGAAGGCGGCGAAGGCAGAGGCCGCGCAGCGGGAAGAGGAGGAGCGTGAGACGGAAAGTGCTGCCGGCCGCTGGAGCCTGCCCGGTTTCGGCGACGAGCCGGCGGGAAAGCCCGCGGCGCGGCGCACCTCCACCCGCCAACGCGAAACGGTCGTCGAGGCGGCGATGAAGAGCGCCGCCCGTTCCGTCGCAAGTTCGCTCGGCCGAGCAATCGTGCGTGGCATCCTCGGCAGCCTGAAACGCTAACGACGCCAGGCCGCACGGGCGGAGATGGCGATTACCGCTTACGGACGAATTCGGTGCGCAGCACGAGGCCCTTGATGGTGTCGTGGCGGCAGTCGATCTCTTCCGGATTATCGGTGAGGCGGATCGAGCGGATAACCGTTCCCTGCTTCAGGGTCTGGCCGGCACCCTTGACCTTCAGGTTCTTGATGAGGGTGACGGAATCTCCATCCTTCAGCACATTGCCGGAGGCGTCGCGCACGTCTGCAGCCTGCGCGGCCGCCGCGGCCATCTCGGACGCGGGGCGCCACTCGCCGGTCGCTTCGTCATATACATATTCGTCATCCGCATCGCCCATGACCATTCTCCTTGATTGTTCCCGCTTTTAGGCGGTTGCCCAAGCGGGAGCAAACAGAGTCTGAATGGCAAAGGGCTTGTCAGTCGCCGTCGTCGGGAATCTTCAGCATTTCTCCACAGGCCTTGCAGTGAACGGCGTCCTGCTCGTGTCGCTGCAGTCCGCATTGGGGACAGGGGTAATGGACCTTGTTCGGACGCACCACCGCCTGAGCCAGTCGCACGAAGAGGGAGATCCCGACGATCATGGTCACCACCGAGGTTAGCTTTCCTGCGGTTCCTGGAAGGGTGATATCACCGTAGCCGGTGGTCGTAATGGAGGCGACCGTGAAATAGAGAGCATCGACGAAACCCTGCTCGCCCGGCCGATTGTAGAAGAAGCTCGTGTAGACGAAGCCGGTCACGATGAACAGGAAGACCAGGAGGTTGATCAGTGCCCGGACGACATCGAGCAGGTGTGCGTATCCGGCGCGCCGGAGACCATGCTGCAGCAGCGGGCTACTCCCGATCGCCCAGAGACGCATGGCTCTGAGGAAGGCGAAGTTGAACAATACATCGGGAAAAAGCAGCGTCGCGAGGATGATGATGTCGATCCAGGTCATGAACCGACGGAAGAAGATGCGCCAGGTCGGTGCAACAAGCGCCCTCGCGATCAGCTCCATGCTGATCCAGACTGCAATGATGTAGTCGATGATGAGGTAGGACGGCCCGGCGCGCAGGTAAGGGCCGAAGAGGAAGAAGGCGAGGATCGCGATATCGACGACGGCGAAGGCCGCCTGCAGGCGCAGAGCGGTCCTGTCCTGCCCGCGCTCCACCCTGACGAGAAACTGCCGCAGGTTCTGCAGATAGATGGGCCGGCCGGCCGAGGAAGAGGCTGTCATACGCGCGACCATAGCAGCCGGGATAATTCCATCAAGTTTGGAGGAGAACGCCGCTACTGGATATCGACCGTCCCGCGGATGCCATCCTCCCCAAGGGTTTTGAGGATGGCGAGGCGGGCGCGGTTGACGCGGCTCTTGATCGTGCCGACGGGGCAGTTGCAGAGCGCCGATGCGGATTCATAGCTTTCTCCACGCATCAATACGATCTCGAAGGCGTCGCGGTAGTGCTCCGGGAGCTCGGCGAGCGCGCGATCGAATTCCTTGATCCTCACGGACCACTCCTGCGGGGCATTGATGGACCGCTGCAGCGAGGCACACTCTTCCGTGCCGACGAACTCCCGCTTGCCGCGGCCGTAGCGCGTACAGAAGGTATTGCGCATGATCGTGAAGGCCCAGGATTTCAGGCTGGTGCCCGGCTGGAATTTGTCCAGGTTGGCGAGCGCCCGCAGCACCGTTTCCTGCACCAGATCGTCGACGTCATGGGGGTTGTTGTAGAAGCGCCTCGCGAAACTCCTCAACATGGGGATCAATTCCACGATTTCCGTCTGCGGGTGGCTTTCACCTGCTGCTTCCTGCATCGACTGACTCCTCATTATCAGGGTCAATCCGCGGATAGCGCATTGGTTCCGGGGCATTGATGAGAGGAAAAGGTGATCAGAAGACGGGGCCGCCCACCAGCGCCTGGCGGTCCACCATCAGCCCAGCGAGTCGCAGGAGCTTGTCGTGTTCGGTGAGCCCAGTCCTGTAGAGCCGCAGCACGACCCTGGCCACCGCTTCGGGATCCCGCGCGGCGCCGTCGCCACTCTCGACCTGCAGTACGTCGCGTACCGTATCGTGAAGCAGCTTGAGGTCGTCGGAGGCAAGGATCCCGGGATAGAAGTACCGGTCCGGCATGGGCATTCTCCGCAAGGCGAGAGGGGCGGCCGCCGATGGCCGGCGCCGAAAGCCTGTCAGGCAACCATAAAAGCCGAGAAATGCGGCGCAATTACAAATGTTACTGCATTGTACTCGCTTCGGACCCGAGCAGGCTGCGGACGATCGCATTCATGGCCTCCGAATTGGCGGACAGGGAATAGCCTCCTCCGGGGGCCGCACGGCCGCTGCCGGCGAAGATGGCCGGTACCGCAAAGGCATCCAGTACCTCGACCACCTGCAGGAGAGTGGGCGCATCGTACTCCACATCGATGATAGCGCCATCGAACGATGCCTCGACGAGCTTCGTCGCAAAGTCCCTGGAGTTGTAGGGGCCCTCAAGATCGACCTCGGCGCGGCTCCACGCCTGACGGACGACCGGAGAAAGATATGGTGGCGGTCCAATCACCATCAGCCTGATCCTGCGCATCCATCGCCTTTCGTCCGGGAGCTGCATCCTATCACGAGCGTCCAACCGACGCCTGTAGCAGCAGTTCCATGAACCCAGCTTTAACAGCGATGGAGAAAGCCGGGGCGAACTCGCCCCGGCTTTCTCGTCATTTCTGCATGGATGCGAGGCAGAAGAAGGCACCCTGCGGGTCGGTGCACTGGGCGATCCAGCTGCTGCCGGGAACCTCCATCGGCCCGTTCAGAACCTGGCCGCCGCCGGCGCGGACCCGCCCGATCGCAGCTTCGACGCTTTCGACATTGAAGTAGTAGACCCAACACGGCATGGGAATCTCCTCAGGACGCTTCATCATCCCGCCGGTCTGCTTGCCGTGTTCGGCGAAGAGCCGGTAGGCCCCCATCTCTCCCATGTCGAAGTCGCTGTCCTTCGTCCAACCGAAGATGCGGCTATAGAACTCGAAGGCTTCTTCCAGGTCGGCGGCATAGAGTTCGTGCCAGCCGACGGTGCCCGGCGCACCCTCCGGCGGGGGCGGCGGCATGTCATCCATCGGCAGCGGCGTCATGATGTTGAGGACGGCGCCATGGGGATCGGCGACCACGGCGAAGCGGCCCACCTGCGGGATATCCTCCGGCTGCCGATGCACGGTGCCGCCGTTCTGCTCGAACTCGCGTGCCGTCCGGTCGACGTCATCGACGGCAACGTAGCCGCTCCAGTTCGGCGGCATGCTACCGGCCATCTCAGTGGGAATTCTCATCATGCCACCGATACCGGGGCACTTGTCGCCTTCGCCGATCTGAAAGAGGTGGTAGGCGTCGCCCTCCCCCATCGGCATGGTGTTGAGGGACCAGCCGAGGACGGACGAATAGAAGCGGCCGGCCGCCTCCGTATCCGACGTCATCAGCTCGCACCAGATGAATTTGCCGTGGGTTTCGCTTCTGGTTTCCGATGCAGTCTGCAGCATTTCAATCTCCTCCTGCCCGGCTTGCGACGGGCGATTTGGGCGCCTAGGACACGCGCCGGTAATTGACTTCCATGAACTGCTTCCCGCTTCCGTCCGCCTGCTTCGCACTGGAGTTGAAGATGCGGTGAGCATCATCCTTGATGATGATCTGCTCGCGATATTCCCCGGTCCTACCGGGATTTTGGAAGTCAGGCCCGGTAGTGTAGAGGCTGAGGGTATTGCCGTCGGCAGACACCTCGCCGTCGTACACCCACATGTGGGTCATCATGGACCCGATCCAGCTGCCGACATACCTGCCCTTGGCGGGATCGTAGCCAAGCGTGAGCACTGTGGTGGCATCGCCACCGCCCGGCATCTGGCCATTGCCTTCCGCGACGAACCAGATGCCATGCAGCGAACGGACCACCTCGACCCAGGTGCCGGCATCGGGCATGTCCCTAACCTCCCACGTGCCGACGAGCCTCTGCAGGAAGCCGTGTTCGGCCTGCGGCTTCGCCATCTCCATTTCCATGGCCATTCCTCCTGTCCGTGGTACCGATATTGCGCCCGCTTAGTGGCAGCAGGATGAAGCCCCAGGCGCCTGCTCGTATTCGTCATGACGCTTGACGAAGTCCATCGTGGTTTCCTCGTTTCGGCCGAACGGCGCACGGTCGAGGATCATCAGCGTGCCGATCAGCTCTTCGCCGCCGCGGGCATAGGTCGAATAGGTGTGGAAGATCTCGCCCTTCTCGTTCTTGTAGAAGGCGGATAGGCCCGGGAGTTCGTCATGGGCCTGTTCGCGCGGGATCTCGGTGAAGTTGTAGCGGACGCTGCCGCTCGCCAGCTCCTCCGGAGTGAATGAGACGTGGAAGTCGAAATTGAAGTCGGAGCCGTAGGACGAGACCCAGGGGAACTTCCAGCCCATGCGCTTCCTGTAGGCCTCGATTTTTTCGATCGGCGCACGGGAGACGGCGACATAGGTCACGTCGTGGTTGTTGAGATGGACAAGCGCACCGTCAACATGATCGGAGTGGAAGGAGCAGCCCGTGCAGCCGGCATCCCAGTCCGGACCCAGCATGAAATGGTAGACGATCAGCTGGCTGCGGCCATCGAAGAGATCGGCAAGCCGCTTCTCCCCGTCGGGGGCCTGGAAGACATAGTCCTTGTCCATCCTGACCCAGGGAAGCGCCCGGCGCTCGGCCCGAACCTTGTCGCGCAGGCGCGTTTCCTCCTTCTCCAGTTGAAGGAGCCTGCGGCGGGCTTCCAGCCACTCCTCCCGGGACACGATTGCATTCTCCGGCGACGTGATCGCGTTCATGCTCATCCTCCTCTGGCTTGACATTTAGGTTGATATCAACATATATGACCCATGTCAAACGCCATGCCGATTCCCTTCTCCACGACCATCCACGTCCGCGATACATGCCTGTGCCTGCATGTACAGCGCGCGGCCCGCGCGCTTGCCCGCCGCTTCGACAATGCTCTGAAACCGCTCGGCCTCAACAATGGGCAGTTCTCGCTGATGATGGCGCTGAACCGGCCGCAGCCTGCACCCATGGGGCCGGTGGCGGAAGTCCTGGCTATGGACCGGACGACGCTGACGGCGGCCGTGAAGGTACTGGAGCGACGCGGGCTGGTGGAGACCCTTCCCCATCCCGACGACCGGCGCAGCCGGCTGATGCGGCTGACCCCCGAGGGTACCGCGCTGCTGTCGCAGGCGCTGCCGATCTGGGAGCGGGTGCATGGCGAGCTCGACGGAGAGCTTGGGCCCTCGATGGCGCCGCTGCGCCAGACGCTCGCAACGGTCAGGTAAGGCGTGCGGCAATTCGCGGGTCGGCGGCGAAGTCTGCCATGGAGAAGCCGATGCGCAGGAGGGGGAAGTCGCAAATGGCCTGGACACCGGTCATCGACAGCCGCATGCGCCAAGTCTGCCGCTCCACCGGCTCCCGCGCCGCAAATGCCCCGGCGGACAGAAGCGCCAGGTTGAGCCCGTTTGCCGGGTCGCGAACGGATCGGTAGAGGATGGCATCAAGGCCCGCCTCGCGTGCCGCATCGGCCAGCGACTGGCAGGCTGCGTAATCGGTGCGGTGCTCCCAGGCATGGCTGTCCCTGTCGAGCGGCGGCATGGTCAGGTCGATACCAGCTTCCGTCGCGACCAATGCCGCGAAGGCGGTATATTCGGCGGCATTGGCAGGAAGCGGCGTGTCCGGCGACTCGGCGAAGAACAGCATCCGGTAGAAGGCCATTTCGGCGATCGCCGTCTCGACCCGCGCTGCTGCATAGAAGACACCGAGCGTGCGGCCGGCACGGCGGAAACGCGATCCGTGCGGATAGCTTGCACCATAACGGAAGGGCGTGGCGAGCAGGTAGTCGAGGCCCGTGCATTCGGGCGGAAACGCCGGCTTCGTCTCTTCCAGCAGATTTTCCAAGAGGGCCTGCTCCTCCACCGTCTCCACGAGCTTCATCGTCGAGACGCGATGCTGGGCCTCGACGAGCCGCCAGAATTCCCCGGCGACCGGTCGCGCCTCAGACGAGAGCGCGGCGGGCGTCCAGATAGGCAAGGACATCGGTAAGGCCGGTAATGGTGGAGATCCTGTCCGCCGGTATTCCGCCAAGTGCGGTGTTCGTGTTGCGCAGCCACTTGCGGGCTACCCCCTCGTCACCGCCGGTAATAGCATCGAGCGAACGGAACAGGCGGATCAGCAAGAGCGCCAGCTCGAACGGCTTCGTTCCCTTCTCCAGGAGATGATCGAGCCGCTTCATGCGCGAGACGGAAGCTTCAGACACGCCGAGAACCGAGGCGAGGCTGCGAGCGTTCAGCCCAAGCCGCTCGGCTGCGACTACAGTGGCCGTGGTGACCACCTGCGCCTCCGAGATTTCAACCCGACTGATCTGTTTCTCCAGCAAACCCATGACGCAATCCTTTCAGAAGAAAGGTAGGCTCACTGGGCCGGATGGTCAAGGGAGCGGCCGATGGTCCGCCCCCTCCTCCGTAGGGTCAGGCCACCGAAACGGGTACCTCGATGGAGGTGCGCATGGCGTGGCTATAGGGGCAGACGATGTGCGCCTTGGCGACCAGGTCCTCGGCCTGCGCCTTGTCCATGCCGGGAATGTCCACAGTGATGGAGACCTCGATGCCGAAGCCGGTGCCGTCATCGCGGGGGCCGATGCCGACGGAGACGGTGACCTTGGCATCGTCCGGTATCTTCACCTTCTCCTTGCCGGCGACATTCTTCAACGCGCCGAGGAAGCAGGCGGAATAGCCGGCGGCGAAAAGCTGCTCGGGATTGGTGCCGGTGGCGCCGTCGCCGCCCAATTCCTTGGGGACGGTCAGGGTGACATCGAGGACGCCATTTTCGGATACAGCGCGGCCGGACCGGCCGCCGGTGGCAGAGGCTTTGGTCGTGTAGAGAATTGCCATCGTCTTCACTCCTTGAGGTTTCGAGACGGACACCAGTATCAGGCAATTAGATTGCGCGCAATAGAATTTTGCACATTGATAATCACCGCGACTGGATGGATAATCGTGAGATAGGCCAGAGATCCCGAAAGTCAGGCACGCGATGACGAAAAAGAAACAGAGCAGAGGCGAGGCGCCAGCCAGGCTGGAGACGCAGCTGTGCTTTGCGATCTACGGCGCGGCCCATGCACTGACCCGCACCTACAAGCCGCTGCTGGAGCCGCTCGGCCTCACCTATCCGCAATATCTGGTCATGCTGGTGCTGTGGGAGGAGGACGATCAGTCGGTGCGGGCGATCGGCGACCGGCTGGGACTGGATTCCGGCACGCTGTCACCGCTCCTCAAGCGGCTGGAACAGGGCGGCCTCGTAAGCCGCAAGCGCGACAGCCAGGATGAACGGCTCGTGCGTGTTTCCTTAACCGGGAAAGGACAGGATCTGGCATCGCAGGCAATCGACGTCACCCGCGCCATTGCCAAGGCGACGCAATGCAGCCTTGAGGAGATGGAGGGATTGCGGGACAGGCTACGCGCCCTGACAGGCAGGCTGCAGGAGCAGCCCACCTAGGCGCGCTTTCGCTGTTACTGCCAGACGACGATGCGGGCCTTCTGCGGCACGCGCTCGTAGAGGTCAATCACGTCCTGGTTGATCAGCCGGACGCAGCCCGAGGAAACGGCCTTGCCGATCGAACTCCACTCCGGCGAACCATGCAGGCGATAGAGCGTATCCTGGCCGTTCTTGAAGATGTAGAGCGCGCGGGCGCCGAGCGGATTGTCCAGGCCCGGCGGCTGGCCGCCATTCTCCGCAGAGTATTTGGCAAGCTGCGGCTGGCGCGCGATCATTTCCGCCGGCGGGGTCCATTTCGGCCACTTCTGGCGCCACTGGATGACGCCCTCGCCTTCCCAGGCAAATCCTTCGCGGCCGATGCCGACGCCGTAGCGCATGGCGCTGCCGTCACGCTCGACGAGGTAGAGGAAGCGCGATGCCGTGTCTACGACCACCGTGCCCGGGCGTTCGCCGGTCGGATCGAGGACACGCTGCCGATAGTAGCGCGGATTGATGTTCCAGTAGGGCACGGCCGGAATGACGTAACCGCCGTCGACGACGGTGCCATACATGGCGTCCAGTTCGGGCGAACGACCCGAGGGTGAGACCGGCGGCGGCGAGAAGGCGGCAGGCGTTGCGGAGATGATGCGTCCACCCGATGGCCCGGAGCCGCTCGAGGCGCATCCGGCAAGGGTCGAGGCCGCGCCCGCCGCAAGAAGCGACAGGACGCCCCGGCGGGAATAGGAAATGTTCATGCTCATGTTCGGAAAACCGCCCGACTTGTTCTTCTGACTAGGCCCGATCAACGGCAACCTGAATGCAAAGGTTCCATGATGGGCCTGTGCTATCACGGGAACGTTTACGCTTCCCTACGGGAAGCCAACCCGCCGGTCCAGAACGGGATGGATCAGATCACGACGATCGGCGCCGAGGCGGGCACTCGCTCATAGAGGTCGATGACGTCCTGGTTCAGCATGCGCACGCAGCCGGAGGACGTGGCCCTGCCGACCGACTGCCAGTCGGGCGTGCCGTGGACGCGGTAGAGCGTGTCCTTGCCGTCCTTGAAGATGTAGAGGGCGCGGGCGCCGAGCGGATTGTTGAGGCCCGGATTGGCACCGCCTTCGGCAGCGGCAAACTGGCGCAATTCCGGCTGGCGGGCGACCATGTCGGCCGGCGGCGTCCAGCGCGGCCATTTCGCCTTCCACTGGATGGTGCCGCGGCCCGACCAGGCGAACCCCTCCTTGCCGAGCCCGACGCCATAGCGGATCGCCTTGCCGCCGGGTTGCACGAGATAGAGATAGTGCTGCTTCGTATCGACAACGATCGTGCCGGGCGCCTCGGTGGTCTGGTAGGAGACTTCCTGGCGCAGGAAGCGCGGCTCGATCCGGGAATAAGGGATTGCCGGCAGTGTCCGGCCCTCATCGTTGAACGCCCCGTACATGGTACGATGCACCGGGTTTGAGACCGGCATGCCATAGGTCGGCCGGTAGGTCTGGTGGAAATAGGTCGGATAGAGCTGGCGCTTCTGCGGAATACCGCCCGGCATCGGTGGAGGCTGGTTGGTCGGTGGATCCGCATAGGGCGGCACGTGGAAGACCGGCGCCGTCTCCTGCACGAAGACATCCGGGTTCATGCGGCTCGTATCGGTGACCAGAATGCAGCCGCTCAGGCTTGCGGCCATGGCAAACATGCCGACGGCGGACAGCATACGGTGCAGAGACTGGGACGGGAGCGACATGACGACTCGATTCCGGCTGATGGGACCGGGGCGAGCATGTCCTCCGCGGCTGGTGCGAAGCTGGCGGCGGAAGTCTTTCGCGCAACCGATTACGGGATGCGGCATAGATCGGGCAATCGGCACATAGAGAATTGCCTATATATCAGCCTTAACTAAATTTCATCCATGATATCTATGGGTGTCGCTGTTTGAATTTCGTAACGCATGGCGCGCTAAAGTTGCATCGATCAAGGCCGGCTGCGATCGCAGCGTCCTTGCCCTCTCGCCCTGGACGGACCTCCCATGACACGACCCAAAGTTAAGACAGCCCTTGCAGGAATCCTGATTCTGATCGGCATTTCCTTCGGGCTCTTCGCGGCCTTTGCCCTCAACCGGCTCGGCGCGATCAATGCGCACCTCGAAGAGATCGCTACGGATAACATGCCCACCGCCATCACGGTGAAGGACATGGAGGTTCAGCTCGGCGACATACGGACCGCCTATCGCAGCCATATCCTTCGGTCGGACGCGGAGGGCAAGGCTGCCGCCGTCAAGACGGTAGAAACGGCGACCGCCAAGCTGAAGGAAGATATCGCGAAGTTCAACACGCTCAACCCGTCGAAGGAGGAGAGCGAGATCGTTGGGAAGCTCGGCCACGCCGTCGATGAGTACAACAGGGTCGGTGCCACCGTCTTTGCTTCCTCTCTGGTTGGGCACATCGATGAAGCAAACCGGATCCTCCGCGATGAGATGGTCAAGAGCGCCACTGAGGCAACCGAGAGCGCGACGCGGCTCGTGGAGATCAGCAACAGTGACACCACCGAAGCCTATGCCAACGCACAATCCGCCTATTCGACGACATTGACTGTCTCCTTCATCGCGATCGGCGTGCTTGCAACCGTCATCGCCGCCGCCATCTGGTTCGCCATTACCGGCATCGCACGGCCGATCCAGACCATCACGGGTTCCATGAACAACCTCGCCAGGGGCGATGCCGACACGGCGATCCCCTTTGCCGGCCGCACCGACGAGATCGGCGAAATGGCGGCGGCCGTCGAGGTGTTCCGGACGAATGCGCTGGAGAACCGCCGCCTCGAGCAGGAGGCAAATGCCCAGCGCTCGCAGTCGGAAGAACAGCGCCGCCGCACGGCCGAGCAGGAGCGCATCCGCGCCGAAGCCATGGCACAGGCAACCACGGGCTTGGCCGATGGCCTCAAGCAGCTGTCCGCCGGCAATCTCGGCGTCCAGCTGACGCAGTCCTTTGCCGAGGAATTCGAAGGCCTGCGCGAAGACTTCAACCGCTCGGTCATGCAGCTTCGCGAAACCATGACGGCGGTGGCGGAATCCACCAGCTCCATCGACAGCGGCTCGCGCGAGATCAGCCAGAGTGCTGAGGACCTGTCGAAGCGCACCGAGCAGCAGGCCGCCTCCCTGGAAGAGACCGCCGCAGCCCTCGACCAGATCACCACCAATGTCGCCAACTCCTCCAAGCGCGCCGAAGAGGCCCGCACGGTGGCGATCCAGGCAAACGAAAGCGCCCGCCATTCCGGCGCCGTCGTCGCCAATGCCGTCGATGCCATGGGCAAGATCGAGCAGTCATCCAGCCAGATCTCCAACATCATCGGCGTCATCGATGACATCGCCTTCCAGACTAACCTGCTGGCGCTGAATGCAGGCGTCGAAGCGGCGCGTGCTGGTGAAGCCGGCAAGGGCTTTGCCGTCGTTGCCCAGGAAGTTCGTGAACTGGCACAGCGTTCGGCAACCGCTGCCAAGGAGATCAAGGACCTGATCCGCAACTCGTCTGCCGAGGTCGGCAACGGCGTGAAGCTCGTCAGCGACACCGGCGAAGCCCTGAAGACCATCGAGAGCTACATCGTCACCATCAATCAGCACATGGACGCGATCGCCACCTCGGCCCGCGAACAGTCGGTGGGCTTGTCGGAAGTCAACACCGCCGTCAACCAGATGGACCAGGTGACCCAGCAGAACGCCGCCATGGTGGAAGAGGCCAATGCGGCCGGTGCTACCCTCGCCAATGAGGCAAGCCGCCTGCGCGGCCTGATCGGCCAGTTCCAGCTCGGCGGCGCCGCCTCCTACCAGCCGGCATCGCATCGTGCACCGGCACCGGTCGCCAAGGCCGGTGCGAAGTCCGCCCCGGTCGCCTCGCCCGCCCGCAGCATGATGGGCAAGATCGCCAATGCCTTCTCGGCCAAGGGCTCCGCTGCCGTCGCCGTCAGCAACGACAGCTGGGAGGAGTTCTGATCGACGCGACATAATCGGAGCAAGAAGGGCGGGCCGCAGGTCCGCCCTTTTCTTTTCAAGGGAACAATGACCGCGATAGGCGTTCCGCTGCCAGTCGTTGCCCCGTCACCATCCTGTGCTATCAGCGCAGCCTCCACTCCGCGACCTGCGGAGAGAAGGTTGATGGATCATGGGAGATTAGCATGGCTGGTGTGATAGAAAGCGAAATCGGTGGCGTGTTCGTTCCCGTGAGCAACGTCGAGACGGCCAGAGACTGGTATTTCCGTCTGCTGGACCGACCGATCATTGGCGAGATTCTCTTCGGCCACCTCTGCGTCATTCCTATGAAGAGCGGACCGGCGCTCGTTCTCGACAGCAAGGGCTTCGTCGGCCCGCATTGCAGCAAGCCTGCCTTCCACTTCAACACAGATGACGTAGAAGCTGCACATCGCCACGCGCTGGCGGTCGGCGCCGCCCATCTATCACCCGTTCAGGACAAGGTTTTCTTCACTCTGAAGGATCCGGACGGCAATCTGCTCATGGTCGCCGACGTTCCACCAACGCCACGCTTTGAAGGCGGCAATTGAGACAAGCGGGGCATCCGCTTGCCGCCTGCTCTCAACTTCCTTCCCGTACCTCCACCATCGCCGTCAGCGTCGAAAGACGGTCGGCATCGCGGGGCAGCTTGTCCATGCGCAGGCGCGAAATGCGAGGAAACCGCATCGCGACGCCGGACTTGTGGCGGGTGGAGCGGTTGATGCCCTCGAAGGCGACCTCCAGCACGAAGCCGAAATCCGGCTCCGCCCGCACCGCCCGGACAGGACCGAAGCGCTCCACCGTGTTGTCGCGCACGAACTTGTCCAGCACTTCGAGCTCGGCATCCGTGAAGCCGAAATAGGCCTTGCCCACGGGCACAAGCTGCTCGCCATCCGGGCTCTCGGCCCAGACGCCGAAGGTGAAGTCGGAGTAATAGCTCGACCGCTTGCCGTGACCGCGCTGGGCATAGAGCATCACCGCATCGATATTGTAGGGATCGCGCTTCCACTTGAACCACGGCCCCTTCAGCCGCCCGGCCTGGTAGGCGCTGTCCTTGCGCTTGATCATGACGCCCTCGATCACCGGATCGGGCGGATCGACGCGCAGGCGGTCGAGTTCCTGCCAGTCGGAGAAGTCGACGAGATCGGACAAGTCGAAGCGGTCGTGTGGGGCCTTTTCGATGACCTCTCCCAGCCGCTCGCGGCGCTCGAAGAAGGTGCGGGCGCGGATGTCCTGGTCGCCCTGAAACAGCAGGTCGTAGGCCCGCACGAAGGCGGGGTAGTCGTCCAGCATCCGGTTCGTGACGGTCTTGCGGTTGAGCCGCTGCTGCAGGTCCGAGAACGTGCGGGTCGGGCTGTTGGAGCGCATGGTACCGCCAACAAGAAGTTCGCCGTCCACGACACCTTCGAAGTTGATCGAGTCCACAATGTCCGGGAACGCACCAGTGATGTCGTCGCCGGAGCGGGAGTAGAGCTTCTTCGCGCCGCCATAGCTCGACATCTGGATGCGGATGCCGTCCCACTTCCATTCGGCGGCATAGTCTTCCGGGTCGAGCTTCTCGAGATCGCCCTCCTCCACCGGATTGGCCAGCATGACCGAATGGAAGATCGCCGGCGTCGCCAGCACCGGCTTCTCCGCCCGGCCCTCGAGCCATGCAAACAGCGGCTCGTAGGGCGGACCTAGTCCGTGCCACAAGGTTTCGATCTCGGTGACGTCCTTCTGGCTCTCCCCTGGGCCGCTCATGTCCGACAGCGCCTGCTTGGCGAGCCGGGCGGAGACGCCGATGCGAAGCGCGCCGGTGGCGAGCTTCAGGAAGGCGAAGCGGCTGGAGGGATCGAGATGGTCGAGCAGGTCGCGGACGGCTGCGCGGACTTCGGTCCTTCCGAGAGAGTTCATCATCGTGACGACTTCGCCGAGCCGCGGCTGCTCTTCGTCGGTCGTGTCGTCCTTCTCGCCGCCGTCCCAGACGAGCGCGATGGTTTCGGCAAGATCGCCGACGTAGTCGTAGGAATACTGGAAGAGGACCGGATCGAGCTTTTCCAGCACCAGTTCGCGCAGGAGCGCCGGCTTGATGTTCCTCAGGTCGAGCGTACCGGCGAGCGCCGCCAAACCATAGCCGCGGTCCGGATCGGGCGTGTCGCGGAAATAGTCGGCAAGCAGCTTCAGCTTGCCGTTGCGCGACGGGGTCAGCACGAGGCGGTCGAGGAGGTTGGAGAAGGCCTTCATCAGTCTCCCTCGTCTTCATAGCCGACGAGGTGGAGCGGGCGGGCCGGGATGCCCTGCAGTTCGCACCAGCGCACCAGCGCCTCCTCACGACCATGGGTTACCCACACCTCCGATGGCCCGACCTCCTTGATCGTTTCCAGAAGTTCCGGCCAGTCGCAGTGGTCGGAGATCACCAGGGGCAGCTCCACCCCGCCCTGCTTGGCGCGCTGGCGCACCATCATCCAACCGGAGGCAAACGCGATCAGCGGCTCGTTGAAGCGCCGCGCCCAGCGATCCTGGAATGCCGAGGGCGGACCGACGACCACGGCGCCCTTGAAGGCATCGGGATCCTTCTTCTCCAGCGTCGCGGGCCGGATGTCGCCCAATTCGATGCCCTGTTCGCGGTAGTAGTCGCAGAGCCTCGCCAGCGCCCCGTGGATATAGATCGGCTCGTGGTAGCCGCAGTCGCGGATCAGTCGGATGACGCGCTGGGCCTTGCCGAGCGCATAGGCGCCGATCATGTGGCTGCGCTCGGGAAACTGCTTCAGCGAGGTGAGCAGCTTGCCGATCTCGCCCTTCGGGTCAGGATGGTGGAAGACGGGCAGCCCGAAGGTTGCCTCGGTGATGAAGACGTCGCAGGCGACGGGTTCGAAGGAGGCGCAGGTGGGATCCGTATCACGCTTGTAGTCGCCGGAGACGTTGATCCTCAGGCCATCCTTCTGGATGAGGATCTGGGCGGAACCCAGGACGTGGCCGGCCGGATGGAAGCAGACGGTGACGCCGTTCACCTCGACGCGCTCACCGAACTCCACCGCCTGTTCTGATCCGCAGAAGTCCTCGCCATAGCGGATCCGCATGATGTCGAGCGTCTGGCGCGTGGCCAGAACCTTCCCATGCCCGGCCCTCGCGTGATCGGAATGGCCATGGGTGATCAGCGCCCGCTCAACGGGCCGCACCGGATCGACGTGAAAGCGGCCGATGGGGCAGAACAGCCCGGCCGGGGTGGGATGAAGCAGCGCCTCTGGTTTCATTCCCTCAAAGATAGTGCGCAACAGGCGACTGCAAAGATCGCGTCTCGATGTCGCCGTCAGTCGCTGGCAGGAGCATAGGTCCAGACCTGCAGGCGATCACGACCGTCGTTCTTGGCGCCGTACATGGCGCGGTCCGCCCGTGCCAACAGCGCCTCGGGGGTGTCTCCATCCTCCGGATAGAATGCAGCCCCCATGCTGCAGGTGACGTGGACTTCTTCGGACTCGAACATGACGGGTGCCGAGATGACCGCGCGCAGCTCGTCCATCCGCCGAACAACGCCCTCTTCCCCCTGGCCGATTAGGGAGAAGACGATGGCAAATTCATCACCACCAAGCCGGACAATCAGGTCGTTGGCGCGGATGCAGCGCGGCAGGCGTTCGGCGATCGTCTTCAGGACCTCGTCGCCGGCCGCATGGCCCAGCCGGTCGTTGATCTGCTTGAAGTTGTCGAGGTCGATGTAAGCGACCGCGACCTTGCGTTTTTCGCGGCGCGCCTCGGCAAGAATATGGTTGAACTGGATCCAGAAGAGCGCCCGGTTCGGAAGACCTGTCAGGGCGTCATGATGCGCCATGTAGCGAATGCGCTCCTCCGCGCGCATCCGTTCGATGGCGATCCCGGCAATGTCGGTCGCCATGGCGGTCAGTTCGAGCTCGAGCTCCGTCGGCTCGCGCACAGAACCGGAATAGAGCGCGAAGGTGCCGAGGACCCTTCTATCCGGGCCAATGATCGGCGTGGACCAGCAGGACCGGAAACCGAACTGCTGCGGCAGTTCGCGATAGTCCTCCCAGAGGGCGTCTTCCAAGGCATTGCTGACGATGACCGGCTCGCGCCGCCAGGCGGCCGTGCCGCAGGAGCCGGCATGCGGGCCAATCAGGAGACCGTCGATCATTCGGACATAGGCTTCCGGAAGGCTCGAGGACGCCCCATGCCGCAGCCGGTCGGTCCCCTCGTCGAGGAGCAGCACCGACGCAACCACGTCGTCCAGTTCCTCTTCAACCAGATCGACGAGAGAAAGCAGGACCTTGTCGAGCGGCTGGCCGCGCGCGATCATTTCGAGGAGGCGGGCATGGCCGCGCCGCAGATCCTCCTGCCGCTTGCGCTCAGTGATATCGCGGGAGATACCGATCAGCCCGACGATACGGCCCTCAGCGTCCCGCAGCGGGGTCTTTGTCGACTGGAGCCAGCAGGACATGCCGCCGAATGCCAGGCGATGCTCGACATTGGTCATCGCCTCACCGAGCGACATCATTCTCTGCTCGGCGAGAAAGAGCTCCTCCGCCACGTCCCGCTCGAACAGATCGAAATCGGTCTTGCCGAGCATTTCAACGGGATGAGCTATATTGTTGGCGCGGGCGGTGGCGTCGTTCGCCAGCACGAAGCGGCTGCGGCGATCCTTGACGTAGATGAGTTCAGGAAACTGGTCGACGAGGGAGCAGGCGTCCAGCCGGTCGAGGATCGCGAACGTATCCGCCAGTTCCGCATCCGTAACGACGGTCAGCAGCCGCTGGCGGAGGCTCTCGAGAGTGACCGAGGTATCCTGCGAATGCGCGCTTCTTGACATTGGACCGTGCATCCGATGTCTCTCCCAAACCGCTTGCTAAAATGAACGCCCCCAACGTCAGGAAGAGATTGCAGGACAAATCCTTAATCTTCATTAATTTTATCGTAACAATTGTTCATCTCGCCAATCGAATTCAATAACGGGCGCATATAAGCAAGTCCTTACTCTCCGGAGGTGCGGATGATTTCCAGACGAAAGCTTTTGCTCGGCCTCTCGTCGGCGAGTTGTACCCTTCTGCTGAACACGAGGAGCGGACGAACAGCCCCAGCCATGTCGCTGACGGATCTGCGCGGCGCGATCGATGCGGGAGCTGCGGGATTGAGGTCGGGTGGCGGCGAAGAGCAGACCCGGAAGTTGCGGGAGCTGATCGCGCAAGCGAGCCAGGCTGACCAGTGGGTGTTCCTGCCGCCGGGGCGCTACGAGGTGAACGATCTGGCGCTGCCGGACCGGACCCGCCTGATGGGCATTGCCGGCGCCACCACCCTCGCACTTGGCGGCGGTGGGCCATTCATCCGCAGCGAACCGGGTACGCGGCGCATAGAACTGGACGGCATCACGTTCGACGGGGCCGGTCGACCTCTGCCTGATCAGGTGCCCGCCCTGCTTCACCTGCGCGACGTTGCCGACCTGACGATGGAAAAATGCACCGTGGAGGGCAGCAGCAAAACGGCCCTGCAACTGGAGCGTTGCGGCGGCGTCCTGAGGGCTAACCGTATCTCCGCAATCAGCGAATACGGGCTCTACGCGATCGACAGCACCGGCCTCGGGATTCGGGAAAACCTCCTGTCCGGCTGCGGCAATGGCGGCATTCTCGTTCACCGTAGGGAGAAGGGAGAGGATGGCACGATCGTTTCCGGCAACCGCATCACGCGGACCGGCGCAGGTTATGGCGGCACCGGGCAGTTCGGCAATGCCATCAACCTCTACCGCGCCGACGGCGTGATCGTATCGGGCAACCACATCTCCGACAGTGCTTTCACGGCCATTCGGGCGAACGCCGCTTCCAACGTCCAGATCTCCGACAATCACTGCCTGCGATCAGGCGAGACGGCTATCTATTCCGAATTTGGCTTCGAGGGAGCGCTGGTGACCGGCAACCTCGTGGACGGAGCGGCAAACGGCATCAACATAGCCAATTTCAACGAAGGTGGACGGCTGGCGATCGTTTCCAGCAACATCATCCGCAACATCTCGCTGGTCGGTCCCTATGAACACGACAGCGTCGGCTTCGGGATCGGCATCGGTGCGGAGGCCGACACGGTGGTTTCCGGCAATGTCCTCGAGAACGTTCCGCGTTTCGCCATGCTGGTCGGCTGGGGTCCCTACCTGCGCAACGTCTCCGTCACCGGCAACATCGTCCGCCGGGCGCGGATCGGCTGCGCCGTATCGGTCGTGGAAGATGCGGGCAGCGCGCTCGTCAGCGACAATATCTTCGATGGCGTGGAAGACGGCGCCATTCTCGGCTTCCGCTGGCATGACCGTGCTACGGGCGAACTGCTTGGTGGCGAGGAGCGTTTTCCCCACCTGACGATCGAGGGCAATCGCCGGGCCTGACCGATCGAAACAATTCATGGCGCCATAACGCCGACCGGTCTTCCGTTCAGCCACCTGCCCCCGTAGCGTGGCGCAGCTTTTCCCAGGAGGACGTAAATGCTGACGATCTACGGAGTCTATCGCTCCCGTGCCACCCGGCCGCTCTGGCTCATCGAGGAACTTGGTCTTGCCTTCCGGCACGTGCCGGTGATCCAGGCCTATCGGCTGGCCGATGCTTCCGCGGCCGGGGCACCGGTGAACACCCGCTCTCCCGAGTTCCTGGCCATCAACCCGATGGGTTCGATCCCGTCGATGGACGATGACGGCTTCGTGCTGCACGAATCACTCGCCATCACGCTCTACCTTGCGAAGAAGCATGGCGGCGCGCTCGGACCGAAGGACCTGCAGGAGGATGCGCTGATGGTGCAATGGGCACTGTTCGGCGCCACCAGCATCGAGGAAGACGCACTCGACATCCAGATGGCCATCGGCAAGGGCGCGATGGAGACCGAGGAAGGCCGCGCGAAGATCGCCGCTTCCGCCGCCAACCTCGAGCGCCCCTTCGACGTCCTGGAGGATCATCTCAAGGCCAGCCCCTTCATGGTGGGTGGGCGCTTCACCGCCGCCGACATCCTCGTCGCGGAGGTCGTGCGCTACGCGCAGGGCCATGCACCCCTGTTCGACGCTCGGCCGTCACTGAAGGCCTGGCTGGAAACCTGTCAGGCGAGGCCCGCCTTCAAGGCAATGTGGGAGAAGCGCCTGCAGGAGCCGGCGTGACGACCTCCCGGTCGAGCGCCTGCATTTCCGCCCGCAGCCAGTCGGCAAAGGCACGCACCTTCGCGGGTTGACGGATACCTGCACGGGTCACGAGGTAGTGGCCCATGCCTGTCGCCGCCTCCAGGGCAAACGGCTTCACCAGACGCCCTTGCTCGAGGGCAAAGCTTGCCAACGTCTGCCAGGCGAGCATTACCCCCTGCCCCGCCATGGTCGCGTCGAGGCAGAGCGAGGCGTCGTTGAAGACGTGCCGCGTCGTCATCCTGCGGCCTGCGAGACCCGCCTGCTGCAGCCAGACGTCCCAAGAAAAGGCCGAGGGGCCATCGATGATCGCCGGCAGTCGGAGAATGTCCGCCGGCTCCCTCAGC
The DNA here is from genome assembly GCF_902502825.2 of Pseudorhizobium flavum. The sequence continues at coordinate 970,811 of NZ_LR723670.1, read as the reverse complement.
TCTGCGGCCAGGGCCGGCGCGCAGACGGGGAAAACCCGCTGCTCCATCAGCAGTTCAGCATCGACGCCCGGCCATACCCCACGCCCGACCCGGATGGCGAGGTCGACATCTCCGCCGTTCAGATCGGCAAGCGCCGTCGTTGCCTCGATGCGCAGGCGTATCAACGGGTGCCGACGGGAGAAGCTTTCCAGCCGGTGGACAAGGAAGCGCGCCGCAAAGACCGGTGCAACGGACACCGTTAGAAGGTTCTCGTCAGCCGGCCGCCCGAGTGCCACGCCCTGAGAAAGTGCGCGAAACCCTTCCGTCAACCGGGCGAGCATCGGCCGTGCGGCATCGAGCGGAACCATGCCCTTCGGCTGACGGAGGAATACCGAACGTCCCAACTGGGCCTCGGCCTTGATGACCTGCTGGCTGACGGCGCCGATGGTGACACTCATCTCCTCAGCAGCCGCCTGCAGCGATCCGAGACGGGCGACGGCCTCCACGGCCCTCAGGCCGTTCAGATGCAGCATGTTCAGGTTCTTCATATAGATTTTCTACAGCAGAGTACTGAAGAACTCAATTGAATGCGCCTGCTCAGAGCTGCATGATCAGCCGGCAAGGACATATTGCCAGGAGGCACGCTATGCGCCCGCTACAGATTATCTCCAGCGCACTCGCTTGGCTGAGCTCCTCCGAGGAAGCTTCTGCCGAGGGACTCGACGTGCTCCGTCATCCTGACCTTGTCCGTATGTCGGAGCGTCAACTGGCCGACCTGCCCTTTCCGCGGCAGCCCAAAACTCGGTCCCAGGGTATCGGCGGTGCATTGGAACTCAGACGCTGCGCCTGAGATCAGTCGGGCCGTTCGACGGAAAGCGCCTTCTGGACGGCGGGGCGCTCCATCATCCGGCGATAGTGGTCCGCAACCTTGGGGAACTCTTCCCTGTCGATGCCGAGGCCTTCGAGCCAGTCGGCCATGGTGAACAGGTAAGGGTCGGCGACCGAATAGGCTTCGCCCAGAACCCAGGGGCCTGTCAGGAAGTCGTTCTCCACCATGCCGAAATACATGCGCATGTTCGGCACGACCTTCCGCTTCATGGCGTCGAGCGCCTCCTGCCCATCCGCCCAGCGATAGCCGCGCTTGTTGTGGGCATAGGCCACGTGCAGCGATGAGGCGATGAAACTGTTGAAGCCCTGCATCCGCGCAAATTCGAAGGGATCGTCGAGGGGCGCGACCTTTGCGTCAGGTGCGGACTGGGCGATGAAGGCGAGGATCGCCGGGCTTTCGATGAGCGTGCCTTTCTCCGTCACCAGCGCCGGCACGCGGCCATTCGGATTATGCTTCAGGTATTCCGGCGAACGCTGCTCGTTCTCGGCGAAATTCACCCGACGCACCTCGTAGGGAAGACCGGACTCCGCCAGCGCGATGTGGCTGGCGAGCGAGCAGGCATTGGGCGAGTAGAACAGCGTGTACATGGCAATTCCTCCATCGATGATGCCGGTGATCTGGCGCCGGCGGCGCCGCTATCAAGTCCTGATCGAGACGGCAGTTGGCACCGACAGGTCAGGCGAACAGCGCATCGGTGACCCGGATGTCGCCGACATGGATACCGTTCCAGTTCTTCATGGACTTGTTGGCCATGGCCATGAGCGTCTGGTGCGTCTCACCGGCCTTGTCGAAGTAGAGGGCGATCAGGGCGAAGATCATCGCCTCGGCGGCGCGCGTCGTACCGTCCTCACATTTCACCGCCATCGCCACGCCCTGTTCGGGAAGTGCTGCGATGAATACGCCCTCGGCACCCGTCTTGGCAAAGATCTTGCCCGGAGCGACCTGCATCAGCTTGGTGCAGGCGCGCTTGGTGCCGGCAACATAGAACGGCTCCGCCATGCAAGCTTCCATCAGCCGCCGCGAGGCCTTCGCCCGGATGGGCTCCAGCCCCTGCCCCGTCACCATCTTGGCGAAGCCGTGCGCGAGGCCACGAAGCGGAATGGCGTAGCTCGGGATCGAGCAGCCATCGATGCCGCAATTGTCATGGCCGACGGCGGCACCCGTCAGACTTTCCATCGTGGCGCGGATGTCGGCCTGCAGCGGATGGTCGTAGCCGACGTAGCCTTCAACCTCGTAGCCGACGTGGGCGCAGGTGCAGACGAAGCCGGAATGTTTTCCGGAGCAGTTGTTATGCAGGGCATTCGGCTTTTCCAGCGTGCGCGCCTGGTGGATTAGCGTCGCCTGGTCGGAGGACCAGTGGGCGCCGCATTCCAGCGCGGAGGCATCGCGGCCGGCACGCTCCAGCATGGAGGCTGCTAGCGCCACGTGTTCTTCCTCCCCGGAATGGGAAGCACAGGCGAGAGCCAGTTGCCGATTGCCGAAGCCATAGGCGTCCGCGGCGCCGCTCTCGACAAGCGGCAGCGCCTGCATTGCCTTGCAGGCCGAGCGGGGGAAAACGCTGCTTTCGACATCCCCGAAGGCGAACACCGTCTTGCCGTCACCGTCTACCACGATGCCCATGCCGCGATGGCGGCTTTCGATGATCTTGCCTCGAGTGACTTCGACGGTAACGGGGTTTTGCATTGGTCTGCCCTGAAATTGCTGGTTTCAATCGGTCATAGCCGACCGCGATACGACTTGCACGAGGTCTTGCATGAAATACCTGAAGCGGCTGCTTCTCATCATCTTCATCGTCTACCTGCTGCCGACGTTCGCTTCGGCAGGCTGGTGGGCAATCCAGGATCGCCCGGGCCGCTGGAGCGAAGCACGCTGGTCCTCTGCCGGAATCCTGCCGGAAGCAGGGGCGAGCGAAGAGGCAGCGATCTACATCTTCTCGGCGACGACCGGGGGGTTGAAGGGCGCGGTCTCCAGCCATGCATGGATCGTCACGAAGGAGAAGGGTGCCGACAGCTATACGCGCTACGACAAGGTCGGCTGGGGCTCACCGATCCGGCGCAACCACCGACCTGCGGATGCCTACTGGTATTCTAACATGCCACAGCTGGTGAAGGCGGTGACGGGTGTCGAAGCGGAATTGCTGATCCCGAAGGTGGAGGGTGCCATCGCCGCCTACCCCTATGCGGAGCCCGGCGGCTACAAGATCTTTCCGGGGCCGAACTCAAACACTTTCGTCGCCTTCGTGCTGCGCAACGTGCCCGAACTGGGAGCCGTCCTGCCGCCGCATGCGGTCGGGCGGGACTACCTGCCAGACGGCGATTTCGTGCATCTGGATACGGACTGGCGGGACGTCCATCTGACGCTCGGCGGCCTTCTCGGCCTCTCTGCAGGGGTCCGCAGCGGATTCGAACTGCATTTCCTGGGATTGGTCGCCGGGCTGGACATCGCCAATCCGGGAATCAAGGTTCCGGCGCTTGGACGGATCGGTCTCTGACCCACCAGACATGCAAAACGCCCGCTTTGGGCGGGCGTTCACATCCGGCGAGCCTTCTCGCGATTAGAGGCCGGCGGCCTGGCGGGCGACGCGATGGATATCGCACTGGGAAATCCCGAGGTCGCTGAGGTCGCGCGGGGTCATCCGGCTCAGTTCAGCTACTGTACGGCGGTACTGGCGCCAGTTGTTGAAGCTGCGTGCTATGTTCATGATAAATCCCCCTTTCAATGGGCTTCGAAGCTCCGGCGTCGTCCTTGACGCTCCGTCCTGCTTCGATGTCCCGTAGATAGGTTCGCGAGCGGCGCATGAGTAGCGCCCAATAATCAGCCCACCCATGCGCGCGACGCATAGGGGCGACGCACGATATTCCCGTAGATAAAAACGAAAAAGGGCCGCGCGCGGCGACCCTTCTCGTGAATTTGGTCCGTTCAACGAACCCGGCCGCGCGAGGCGTCCGAAGGAAGATGCGTTCAGGCCGAGGGCTGCCCCGTCATGACCATCACCTTTCCAAAGTCCGAAACGCAGACCGAAATCTCACTCGACATTGGATCACCTTCCTTTCAATACGTTGACGATGATCAAAAGGTAGGCGCTGCGTCGCATGTATGCAAGGCACGTTATGTGACAATCTTCGGATGTAAGTGAGTTGAAGTCTCCCCGGCTTCGTCTAGCATTCGCCAGCCTGCTGATTCACCCTATCGCAGATCGAGGATGATCTTTCCGATATGGGTGCTCGTCTCCATCAGGCGGTGGGCCTCCGCAACCTGGTCGAACGGTAGGACCGTGTGGATCACCGGTGCGACCTTGCCAGCTTCCAGGAGCGGCCAGACCTGATCCCTCAACTCGTCGCGGATCGCACGTTTTTCCTCAGCGGTGCGCGGGCGCATGGTGGAGCCGGTCACCGTCAAGCGTTTCACCATGATCGGCGACAGATTGACCTTTTCCGCAACGGCGCCGCCCAGGAAGGCGATGATCGACAGGCATCCGTCCCTGGCGAGCGCGCTAAGGTTACGGTTGAAGTAATCGGCCCCGATCATGTCGAGGATTGCGTCGACGCCTCTGCCCCCGGTCTCGGCCTTGATGATCTCGACGAAGTCCTCCTCGCGATAATTGATGGTACGCTTCGCGCCCAGGCTTTCGCAGGCCCGACATTTCTCCGCCGAACCCGCCGTGGCATAGACTTCAGCGCCGAAGGCGCTGGCTAGCTGGATCGCGGTTGTGCCGATGCCGCTGGAACCTCCATGGATCAGGACGCTCTCGCCCTCGGTGAGACCGGCCATCTGGAAGAGATTGGCCCAAACGGTGAAGAAGGTTTCAGGCAGGGCTGCGGCCTTCACCGCATCATAGCCCTTCGGAAAGGCGAGGAGCTGGCCCGCCGGCAGGGCGCAATACTCGGCATAGCCGCCGCCGTTGGCGAGGCCGCAGACCAGATCGCCGATCGTGACCTCGGTTACTCCTTCGCCGAGCGCCACCACCCGGCCCGCGACTTCCAGGCCCAGGATCGGGCTGGCATCCTTGGGCGGCGGATAGTTGCCGCTGCGCTGGGCGACATCGGGACGGTTGACGCCCGCCGCCTCGACCTGGACCACCACTTCGCCGGCTCGAGGCTGCGGTACCGGGCCGGTTGCCAGCCTCATCACCTCCGGGCCGCCGAAGCCCGTCAGTTCGACGTAACGCATTTCCTTGGACAGCGACATGGCGACCTCCTCATCATGGCAGGAGATGGAGACTTAGGACGCGCCAGGGACGCTGGAAAGGCGGGTTGCCGTCGCGGTGTCAATTTGTCTCGCCGGAGATGGATACGGACATCCTGCGCATTCACTCCGACAGGAACTTGATTGATCAGTCAATCAAAACTAAACTGGCCCGAAATCGGAGATGCCCTACATGCCCCGTATCGGAATGGAGCCGCTGCGCCGCAAGGCGCTGGTAGATGCGACGCTGCGAGCCATCGGGCAGCACGGATCGCTCGACGTGACGATGTCGGACATCGCACGGGAAGCCGGCGTTTCCCCCGCCCTTGCGCACCATTATTTCGGCAGCAAGCAGCAACTGCTGGTGGCGACGATCCGCAGCCTGCTGACGCGCCTGAGGGCCGACATCGTGACTGCCATGGAGAATCTCGACACGCCACGCGAGCGGCTGTCGGCCATCATTCGCGTCTCCTTCCAGGCTGACCAGTTCGCCCCGGAAACGGTGGCCGCCTGGCTTGCCTTCTACGTGGAGGCGCAGCGGTCCGAGGAGGTGCGGCGGCTGCTGGTCATCTATTCGAGGCGCCTGCGCTCGAACCTCCTCCACAGCCTCGAACGCCTCTGCCCGCCGGACGATGCAGCCCGGATCGCCGAGGGCCTCGCGGCGATGATCGACGGACTCTATATCCGGCAGAGCCTGCGTTCCGCCCCGATCGGCAGCACGGCGTCGATCGCGCTCACCGAAGACTATCTCGACCTGCAGCTTCGCCCCTTCCTGCCCGCGAAGCTTTCCTGACGATCGACGCCGCCCCCTAGGAGAAGAAGATGCGCGCACAGCCGGCAGCCAGCCACTTCATTGACGGCGAATACGTGGAAGACGCGGCCGGGACCGTCATCGAGAGTGTCTATCCCGCGACGGGTGAAGTGCTCGCCCGTTTGCATGCCGCGACGCAGGCTATCGCGGAGCGGGCTGTCGCCTCCGCCAGACGGGCGCAGGTGGAGTGGGCGGCGATGAGCCCGACCGCGCGCGGCCGCGTGCTGAGGCGGGCGGCGGACATCATGCGCGAGCGCAACCGGGAACTTTCCGAACTGGAGACGCTGGATACGGGCAAGCCGATCCAGGAGACGATCGTAGCCGACCCGACGTCAGGGGCCGACAGCCTGGAATTCTTCGGCGGCATTGCCGCGACGGCGCTGAATGGGTCGCACATTCCGCTCGGCGGCGACTGGGCCTATACGAAGCGGGTGCCGCTCGGTGTCTGTGTCGGCATCGGGGCTTGGAACTACCCGCAGCAGATCTGCTGCTGGAAGGCGGCACCGGCTCTGGCCGCAGGCAATGCGATGGTATTCAAGCCATCGGAGACGACACCGCTCGGGGCGCTGAAGATCGCGGAGATTCTGGTCGAGGCCGGCCTGCCCAGGGGGGTATTCAACGTCGTGCAGGGCGACCGCGAGACGGGCCCGCTCCTCGTCAATCACCCGGACGTGGCAAAGATCTCGCTCACCGGCTCGGTGCCGACCGGCCGCAAGGTTGCAGCAGCTGCTGCCGGGCAGCTGAAGCACGTGACGATGGAGCTCGGCGGCAAGTCACCGCTGATCGTCTTCGACGATGCCGACATCGACAGTGCCATCGGCGGCGCCATGCTCGGCAATTTCTACTCGACCGGCCAGGTCTGCTCCAACGGCACGCGCGTCTTCGTGCAGAAGCGGATCAAGGAGCAGGTCCTGTCACGCCTGAAGGAGCGGACAGAGAAGATCGTCATCGGCGACCCCATGGACGAGGCGACGCAGATGGGGCCGCTCGTTTCCCGGGCACAGCGGGAAAAGGTTCTGGACTACATCGAGAAGGGCAAGGCAGAGGGCGCGAGACTGGTCACAGGCGGCGGCATCCCGAACGACGTTTCGCGCGAAGGCTTCTACGTCCAGCCGACCGTCTTTGCCAATGTGACCGACGGGATGACCATCGCGCGCGAGGAAATCTTCGGTCCTGTCACGTGCGTGCTGGACTTTGACGACGAGGCCGAGGTGATCGAGCGCGCCAATGCCACCGAGTTCGGCCTTTCCGGCGGTGTTTTCACGAGAGATCTCAGCCGCGCCCATCGTGTGGTGGACCAGTTGCATGCGGGGACGCTCTGGATCAACACCTACAACCTCTGCCCGGTCGAGATCCCGTTCGGCGGCTCGAAGCAGTCCGGTTTCGGGCGAGAGAACTCCGCCGCGGCGCTGGAGCACTACACGGAGCTGAAGACCGTCTACGTCGCCATGGACCCGGTCGAGGCGCCCTACTGAGGAGATCGGGATGACCAGCGCAGACTTCGTTATCGTCGGTTCCGGCTCGGCAGGCTCAGCCATGGCCTATCGGCTCTCGGAGGACGGCAAGCATTCGGTGATCGTCATCGAGGCGGGCGGGTCCGACATCGGGCCCTTCATCCAGATGCCGGCGGCGCTTGCCTGGCCGATGAGCATGAAGCGCTACAACTGGGGCTATCTTTCCGAGCCGGAACCGAACCTCAACAACCGCCGCATCACCGCGCCCCGCGGCAAGGTGCTGGGCGGGTCCTCCTCCATCAACGGGCTCGTCTATGTGCGCGGCCACTCCGAGGATTTCGACCGCTGGGACGAGCTTGGCGCCCGCGGCTGGGCCTATGCGGACGTGCTGCCCTATTTCAAGCGGATGGAGCATAGCCATGGCGGCGAGGGCGGCTGGCGAGGCAAGGACGGTCCGCTGCATGTGCGCCGAGGCCCCTTCGTCAACCCGCTCTTCCACGCCTTCATCGAGGCGGGCAAGCAGGCGGGGTTCGAACTCACCGACGACTATAACGGCTCGAAGCAGGAAGGCTTCGGGCTGATGGAGCAGACCATCCACATGGGACGGCGCTGGTCGGCGGCCAACGCCTATCTGCGGCCTGCGCTCAGGCGACAGAACGTGCACCTGGTGCACGCATACGCCCAGCGGATCGTCATCGAGAACGGCAAGGCGGCCGGGGTGGAGATCGAGCGGCGCGGCTCTACCGAAGTGATCCGCGCCAACCGCGAGGTGATCATTGCCGCCTCCTCCTTCAACTCGCCGAAGCTCCTGATGCTGTCGGGAATCGGACCTGCGCAGCACCTGCGGGACATGGGGGTAGAGGTCGTGGCCGACAGGCCCGGTGTCGGCGAAAACCTGCAGGACCACATGGAATTTTACTTCCAGCAGGTCTCGAAGAAGCCGGTCTCGCTCTATTCGTGGCTTCCGTGGTTCTGGCAGGGCGTCGCCGGCGCCCAATGGCTTCTGTCAAAGGGCGGCCTCGGCGCTTCCAACCAGTTTGAAGCCTGCGCCTTCGTCCGCTCCGCAGCCGGGCTGAAGCAGCCGGACATCCAGTACCACTTCCTGCCGGTAGCGATTTCCTATGACGGCAGGGCCGCCGCCCGTAGCCACGGCTTCCAGGTGCATGTGGGCTACAACCTGTCGAAATCGCGCGGCAGCGTGACCTTGCGGTCGCCTGACCCGACCGCCGATCCGGTCATCCGCTTCAACTATATGAGCCACCCCGAGGACTGGCAGAAGTTCCGACACTGCGTGCGGCTGACCCGCGAGATCTTCGGCCAGCAGGCCTTCGACCCCTATCGCGGCCCGGAAATCCAGCCAGGCGAGGCGGTCCAGACGGACGATGAGATCGACGCCTTCCTCAGGGAACACCTGGAAAGCGCCTATCACCCCTGCGGCACGTGCCGGATGGGCGACCGGGATGATCCGCTGGCGGTGGTCGATCCGAAATGCCGGGTGATCGGCATCGACGGCCTGCGCGTGGCGGACAGCTCGATCTTCCCGCACATCACCTACGGCAACCTCAACGGCCCCTCGATCATGACAGGCGAGAAAGCCGCCGACCATATCCTCGGGAAACAGCCGCTGCCGCGCTCCAACCAGAAGCCCTGGGTCAATCCGCGGGCGGAGTTCAGCGACCGCTGATCGCTTAGATGAAACCAATCCACCGTCCGGCGATGATCGCCCCACCCCAGATCAGAATCGAGATCGCTGCCCCCACGCGCAGCACCTTTGTCGGCTCCGCCCCTCGGGTAGTGGCCCGCCATGCCGGCGTGAGATGCACTGCAAGGATGTTGATCAGCCCAAGCGCGATCAGTGCGAGCTTGGCGAGGAAGGCGGGATTGGCTGCGTATTCTCCAGGCCGTACGGAAAAGAGCCCGAGGCCCGTGAGCATGGCCAGGCCAAGACCTGTCGCCGCCAGCCGCGAGAGATAGGTCGCCGCCGCCGCGAGCGGCAGCATCCTTGCCAGGCCGAGGATGCGAAGGTCGAGCGACAGGATCGCGCCAAAGAGGACGCCGATCGCCATGATATGCGCCGCATTCACCAGCAGATAAAGGGTTGGCGAGAGGATCAGAGCCCGCGCGGGAAAGGTCTGCGACAGTGGCTCGAGCCAATCCACGCGCCGAGCCTCAGTTGGTCTCGATCCGCTCCGGATAGATGTCATAGGTCTTGTTGCCGACCATGACCCGGACCGCCTTCATCCGCAGTTCCTCCCGGTCTTTCGACCGATTGCCGATCAGGGTGACGGCGTCGCCCACATCCGCCACGCCTTCAACGAAACCGGACCGCTGGGTCTTACCGGGGTTGCTGAGCTCCACCTTCCAGACCCCGCCGTCCGCCTGGACTTCCATCGACGGATGCGGAGGCGCGAAGGAAATTGCCGTGATTGTGCCGCTAAGTTCGATCTGCTCCGCCTCTGCCCAGGACCATCCGTGATGCGCCATGACCATCGTGCTGGCGAACGGGGTGAGCACGGCCGTCGCTACCGCTGCCCGCAAGAGAGTGCGCCTCATCTTCAATCCTCCTTGGCTCGTTTCGCATGAAGATGTCCTCCGCCCTGCGGAACGCCATAGGTTTTCACCGGGAAGTGAACGCGGGGCCACTCGGGCGATCGGATCGTCGCGTCCTCCCGGCGTGCGCGATACTAGCCAGCGCCACCCTCCCGGGCTTGCCGAGCGAGGCAAGAAGCTTAGTTGCTTCCCTTGGCTGAGGCGCGCCGTGTCAAGCCAGCGGGAGGAGACAATGCCGCAGCGACGGAGCCGTGCAGCAAAAGTGACACTTAAGGACGTGGCGACCAGCCTCGGCGTCAGTTCGATCACGGTCTCGAGGGCGTTGCGGGAGCCCGAGAAGGTATCGGAGACGCTTCGCGAACGGATCATCGCCCAGGTCGACGATATGGGCTATGTACCGGACTTCGCGGCCAGGGCGCTGGCCAGCCGCCACAATGGCGTCATCGGCGTCCTCGCGCCTGCCCTGACCAGCCACGCCCACCTTGGCATCATGCGCGGCATCGAAGACCGGGTCCGTACATCCAACCTGCGGATCCATTATGCGAATTCACGCTATGACCCGGAGGAGGAAGTCCGCCAGATCCGCCTCTTCCTCTCGCAGAATCCGGCCGGCATCCTTCTCTCGGGACTTCAACAGCGGGAAGGAACGCTGGAACTTTTGAAGGCGGCATCCTGCCCTGTGGTGCAGATCGTCGACCTGCACCTTACGCCGAGTGGAATGGCCGTGGGCATCAACCATTGCGAAGCCGCCGCATCAGCAGTTCGACACCTGCTTGCCTGCGGCTATCGCCGGATCGGTCTCATCGGAGGAACGATCGACGTGCGGTCGGAGCGGCGCCACGAAGGCTATTGCCTCGCCATGCAGGATGCGGGCATCGCGGATCCGGCGCTCATCGCATCAGAGGAGGCGCCGACCAGCGTCCAGCTCGGCTGCCAGCTCCTGCAGCGCTTGAGGCAGCAGGCGCCGAACCTCGATTGCGTCTTCTGCCAGAACGACGACCTGGCGATGGGCGTTCTTTTCGAGGCCCAGCGGCTCGGTCTTCCAATCCCGGCATTCGGCATCTGCGGATATAACGACCTCGGATTTGCCGCCTTCAGCCACCCACCGCTGACAACCGTACGGGTGCCTCGCTTCGACATGGGTTATCGTGCGACCGACCTGCTGATCCGCGTCCTGAGCGGCGAACCTGCCCCGACCGACCCGATCGACCTGGGCTTCGAGGTGATGCCGCGAGGAACCACGCATCCGCCTGACAAGCGAAGCGCGTGAATGCTTCAGATGTCCTGCGCGGCGTTGGCAAAGATGTCCGCTGCCTGTGAGGCGCTCATGCGACGCACGTCCGTCTCGTCGCGCCGGCTGGCGAAGAGTTCGCTCGCCATGATCTGGTCCGCAAGGTCGGCCGGCAGAGACAGCACGACGCGCTCGCCTTCGTAGCGGATGCCGATCCCGCCGCTGCGCTTGGAGGTGATCATACCGCCGGCGATGGTATTGTGCGTATCGGGATCGATCAGGATGAAGGCGCCGGTCGAGCGGTTCTGCTCGTAGGCGTCAAAGATCGCCTGCTCGTCGAAAGAGAGCCGCACCCTGCCGATGGCGTTCATCTGCAGAGGCTCGACGTGGGCGCGCCAGGAGCCGGTGGCGAGATCGAGCTGAGACGTCGGCCTGACCGAGACGCGCTGGCGGCGCGAACCGCTCTTCAGCCAGTAGCGCTTGCCGGGCTCGATGCCGTCCGGCTGCAGGGCGACGATCTGCGCCTCGAATTCGAGCCCCGTCATCGGCTGGGCGTCCAGCGAAACGATCATGTCCCCGCGGGAAACGTCCACCTGCCGGTCAAGCACGAGCGTGATGGCATCGCCGGCCACGGCGGCATTGCGCACGAGATCAAAAGTGACGATCTGCTTGACATTGGCGACCATACCCGATGGCAGGATGACGACGGAATCCCCCGGCTTCACCGAACCGCCGGCGACGGTGCCCTGGTAGCCGCGGAAGCTTTCGCCGGGACGCGAAACGCGCTGCACCGGCAGCCGAAAGCCGCCGGCCTGGGCGGAGCGGACCGTTGCCAGTTCCAGCGTCTCGACCAGTGTCGGCCCGTCATACCACGGCATGGCGGCGGGAGCCGGGTAGACAACATTCTCGCCCTTCAGCGCGGACATCGGGATCGCCGTGATCTGCCGCACGCCGAGCGAAAGCGCCAATTCCTTGAACTCATGCGATATCTTCTCGAAGATGGCCCGATCGTAGCCCACGAGATCGAACTTGTTGACGGCCAGCACGAACTGCCGGATGCCCATCAGCGATGCGATCGTCGCGTGGCGGCGGGTCTGTTCCAGGAGGCCGGCGCGGGCGTCGACCAGGAGGACTGCCAGATCGGCGGTCGAGGCACCAGTTGCCATGTTGCGTGTGTACTGCTCGTGACCGGGCGTGTCGGCAACGATGAAGGAGCGACGGTCGGTCGCGAAATAGCGATAGGCGACGTCGATGGTGATGCCCTGCTCGCGCTCCGCCTGCAGGCCGTCGAGCAGAAGCGCGAAGTCCGGAAGGCCGAGGTCGTTCTGCTTTCCGGAATCCCGCTGCAGGGTGGCTGCTTGGTCTTCCTTGACCGCCTTGGTATCCCACAGCAGCCTGCCGATCAGCGTCGACTTGCCGTCATCCACCGAGCCGCAGGTGATGAGACGCAAGGGACGCACGTCGCGCGAGAGCGGCAGTGGTTCCGATGCGGGATGGACAGCGACCGAGGTGGCAGTGGCGGATGCGGTCATCTCAGAAATATCCTTCGCGTTTCTTCTTTTCCATCGAGCCCGACTGGTCGCGGTCGATGGCGCGTCCCTGACGTTCGGAGACGGTGGCAATCTCGAGTTCGGCAATGACCTCCTCGAGCGTGGTCGCCGTGGAGCGGATGCCGCCGGTCAGGGGCCAGCAGCCGAGGGTGCGGAAGCGCAGCATGCCTTCCTGGATCTGCTCGCCTGGCAAGGCTTCGAAGCGGGGATCCTCCGCCCACATCAGCATGCCGTCGCGTTCGACGTATTTGCGCTTCTTCGCGTAATAGAGCGGCGGCAGCGGAATATTCTCAGCCTGGATGTAGCGCCAGATGTCGACCTCGGTCCAGTTGGACAGCGGGAAGGCGCGCACGCTCTCACCCTTGCGGACCATGCCGTTGTAGACGTTCCAGAGTTCCGGCCGCTGGTTGCGCGGGTCCCATTTGTGCTCCGGAGTGCGGAAGGAGTAGATGCGTTCCTTGGCGCGCGAGGCCTCCTCATCGCGCCGCGCGCCGCCGAATGCAGCATCATACTTGCCGGCATCGAGTGCCTGGCGCAGCGCTTCCGTCTTCATGACATCGGTGTGGTATGCCGAACCGTGGATGAAGGGCGAGATGCCTTCCGAGACGCCGCGTGGGTTGGTGTAGACGATCAGGTCGAGGTCGAAACGACGCGCCATCTCATCGCGAAACGCGATCATCTCCGGGAATTTCCAGCCGGTGTCGATGTGGAGCAGCGGAAACGGGATGCGTCCGGGGTGGAAAGCCTTGCGCGCCAGATGCAGCAGGACGGAGGAGTCCTTGCCGATCGAATAGAGCATTACGGGGCGCTCGAATTCGGCAGCCACTTCGCGAAAGATATGGATCGCCTCGTTCTCCAGCGCCTTCAGGTGCGGATCGAGCGGTTGCTTGTTGGACGTAGCAGGCTTGGGATCTGCTGCGTGAAGGGTATCGGACATCAGTTACTCCAAGGCGCCTAGCCGGCTGCCGATCAAAGGGAAGTCGAGTTCGCAGAGGCGGCAGCGGCTTCGGGAACATGGAGGCCGCATTCGCGCTTCTCGTCGTTCTCCCACCACCACCGGCCTGCGCGCTCCGGCTCACCGGGCTTTATCGCCCGTGTGCAGGGCTCGCAGCCAATCGAAGGGTACCCACGCTTGTGGAGCGGATTGGTCGGTACGGCCTGTTGCTCGACATAGGCGTTGATCTGGTCGAGCGACCAGTCGGCGAGCGGGTTGACCTTCAGGAGGCCCCGCTCCGCGTCGTATTCGGCGAAAGGGGTGGAGGCGCGATTGCCAGACTGGCTGCGGCGAAGGCCCGTCACCCAAACCACAGCCCCCTCCAGCGCGCGGGCGAGCGGCTTCAACTTGCGCACGTGACAGCAGGCGTGTCGCGCTTCCACGCTTTCGTAGAACCCGTTGAGACCGTATTGGGCGGCATAGGCATCAACATCCGCCTTCTCGGGCATGAAGCGTCGGATCTCGATATCGAAGCGGTCTTCGGTTTCGTCGATCAAGGCAAGCGTCTCGGGAAAAAGCCGACCCGTCTCCAGCGTCGCCACCTCGATGTCGAGACGGTCGAGGCCGATGGCAGCGGTGATGACCTGGTCCTCGATGCCGAGACTGGTGGTGAAGACCGCGCGGCCGAGCGTTGCCGCAAGCGCGAGCCGGCCGGCAAGATCCAGCTTTTCAAACTGCACATCGAGAGAGGCGGCGATTTCGGCCAGGCGGGGGCCGGAGGCGTCGTGGATCGTCATGAGGTTCTTCCAGACTCTTTGGCGGATTATGGAAGCTCGCCCGTGGCAAGGACAGAAACAGCGGTTTCATGAGGCGGGGATGGAGAGCAAATCTCTCTCCAAAGCTGCTGTCCGGCAGAAAAGCTGCGGCGGTCGGCAGCGACAACGCCCCGTCTGTTTGAATTCCACTGCCGTTTCCATTATGCCCGAAACAGGTCAGGACCATCCGGAAGTCCGGCCGCAGACATCCAACGGTTGCACGATGATTTCTCAGAAGGCGAGATACGCGCTGCGCGCGCTAACGGCTTTGGCGCAGGCCGAAAGCGGCTCGTCGATGATGATCTCCGAGATCGCGGCACAGCAGTGCATCCCGAAGAAATTCCTGGAGCAGATCCTGCTCGACCTGAAGCGGGCCGGCCTGGTAGCCAGCCGCCGCGGCAAGCAGGGCGGCTATCTGCTGCTGAAGCCCGCCAACGCCATCACCTATGGCGAGGTGTTGCGCCTGATCGACGGCCCAATCGCGCCCCTGCCCTGTCTTTCGGTGACAGCCTATCGCAAGTGCGAGGACTGCGACGGCGAGCAGGGCTGCGAGATCCGCCACGTCTTCGCTCGCGTGGCCGATGCGACCCGAGACGTGCTGTTCAGCACAACGATTGCCGATGCAATAAGCAGCACAAACTCCGAGCACCTCCTGAGGGCCTGAGCGGCTCTTGAGCGTGGAATACACTTCTTCCGAGCTTTCCTCCAGTAGGTCGGTTTTGCTTGGATCTGATCTTCACGCAGTACCGCTCTTTTCCAAAATTATCGGGAAGAGGAAGAGTTTTGTGTTCCTTCCGAACCGCGTTGCTAAAGACGACTAACACAGTAGTCTTAATCGGCTATCAACGGAGGGAAGCCGGAATGTTCAAGTTCATGCATGGAATGGGCGCATTGGCGCTTGGACTGTCTCTTACTGTCGGCGTGTTTACACCCACCCTGGCGCAGACCACTCTGCTCAACGTCTCCTACGACCCCACGCGCGAGTTCTACGAAGAGTACAACGCGCTCTTCATCGCGCACTGGCAGAAGCAGACCGGGGAAACGGTCCGCATTGAGCAATCGCACGGGGGGTCAGGCCGGCAGGCGCGAGGCGTGATCGAGGGACTGGAAGCGGATGTCGTGACCCTTGCGCTGGGCAGCGACATCGATGCAATCGCCGAGCACAGCGGCAAGATCTCCCGCGACTGGCACGGCAGGTTCGCCCACAACTCGGCACCCTACACGTCAACGATCGTCTTCCTGGTGAGGAAAGCAATCCCAAAGGGCTGCGGGACTGGGGAGACCTCGTGAAGGATGGCGTGGAAATCGTCACGCCCAACCCCAAGACTTCCGGCGGCGCCCGCTGGAACTACCTCGCTGCCTGGACGTGGGCAAACGAGACCTATGGGGGAGACGAGGAAAGGATCAAGGCCTACATGCAGGATCTCTTCAGCCATGTCAGCGTGATGGATACTGGCGCGCGCGGCGCAACCACGACCTTCACGGAGAGAGGGATCGGCGACGTGTTGCTCGCCTGGGAAAACGAGGCCTTCCTGGCGCTGAAGGAAATGGGAGAGGATGCCTTCGACATCGTCGTGCCACCGATCTCGATCCTGGCAGAACCGCCCGTGGCGGTCGTCGATGCGAATGTGGACCGGAAGGACAGCCGCAAGGTGGCCGAGGCCTACCTGGAATACCTGTATTCCGACGAAGCGCAAAATCTGATCGCCAAGCACTTCTACAGACCCGTCAGGCCGGAGGTGGTCGATCCCACCCTCCTGCAACGGCTTCCGAAGGTCAAGCTGGTAACCATCGATGATCCAATCTTCGGTGGGTGGGCAAAGGCGCAGCCCGAGCACTTTGCCAATGGCGGGACCTTCGACGCGATCTATGGCAGCCGGAACTGAGCGGTGTGGGACGCGGCCCGTGGGGCCGCGTCCCTCCTTCGGTGACAGAATTGTGAAAGGGCACGGAACAAAACCGGCCGAGAAGGATTCGGAAGCTGTCCCCCTCGCAATGGAGAGCAACATGGCAATGTCGGCGCATATCCACGTCAAGCCCGAGGATCATATTCTGACCATCCAGGAAGCGATCGAGCCCGTCTACAATCGGCTCGCGCTCGAGTGCGAGGCAAGGATCATCGATGCAGCCGTGCGCGCCGGGTGGTCGGCGGAAGAGGCTGTGGCGGCAATCGAGGACCTGCGCAAGCGCGAGTTGCTGGAAAGCACCCACTGACGGCTGCCGCCCAAAGCATCGCCAGCGACGAAAGATCCTGAGGGGCCTGCCTCCTCAGTTGAGCGCAATCCCGCCACGCGTCTTTCGCGCATCATCGGCCGGCGGTTGAAGCTGCAGCGGCCGCAGATCGTCCTCACCGAGCGTCTCCACCTCGAGGAGTCGCTTGGCGGTATCCTCCAGTGCGCCCAGCCGCTCGGTCAGGATCTTCTTGGCGCGGTCGAAGGCATTGTCGATGATCTTCCTCACCTCCTCGTCGATAGCATCCGCCGTGTGTTCGCCATAGTCGTGCTGGCGCGGGCCACCCATCAGCGGGTCGGGCGTGAGATAGGACCGCTGGTCGCTTTCCAGGGCGATATGGCCGATCTTCTCCGACATGCCGTAGCGGGTGACCATGGCACGGGCGATATCGGTGACCTTGGCAAGGTCGTCCGCGGCACCGGTCGAAAGGTGCTGGAACACGATGAACTCCGCGGCACGTCCTCCCAGCAGCACGGCCATCTTGTCGTCCAGTTCCTCGCGCGTCATCAGGAAGCGGTCCTCGGTCGGCCGCTGGATGGTGTAGCCGAGGGCGCCAACGCCGCGCGGGATGATCGACACCTTGTGCACGGGATCGACACCCGGCAGTGACAGTGCCACCAGCGCGTGTCCCATTTCATGGTAGGCGACGATCCGGCGCTCCTTCGGATTGAGCAGCCGGTTGCGTTTCTCGAGGCCTGCGACGATGCGTTCGATCGCATTGTTGAAGTCCTCCATGCTCACTGCGTCTGCCTTGCGGCGGGTCGCCAGGAGCGCGGCCTCGTTGACGAGGTTGGCAAGGTCGGCGCCGGTGAAGCCGGGCGTCAGCGCCGCCACCTGCTCCGGATCGACGTCCGCAGCGAGCTTCGCCTTCGACATGTGTAGCTTGAGGATCTGGATGCGGCCGCCCTTGTCGGGCCGGTCGACCAGAACCTGGCGATCGAAGCGGCCGGCGCGGAGCAGCGCCGGATCAAGGATTTCGGGCCGGTTGGTCGCCGCCAGCAGGACGACGCCGAGCGACGGGTCGAACCCGTCGAGCTCAACCAGAAGCTGGTTGAGCGTCTGCTCCTTCTCGTCATGTCCACCGAACATCGGGCCGGCGCCGCGGGCGCGCCCAAGCGCGTCAAGCTCATCGATGAAGATGATCGCAGGCGCCTTGGCGCGGGCCTGCTCGAAGAGATCACGTACCCGCGCCGCACCGACGCCCACGAACATCTCCACGAACTCCGAGCCGGAGATGGAAAAGAACGGCACCCTCGCCTCGCCGGCCACCGCACGGGCGATCAACGTCTTGCCGGTCCCAGGCGGACCGACCAGCAGCACACCCTTCGGCATGCGCCCGCCGAGCCGGCCGTACTTCTCCGGGTCGCGCAGGAAGTCGACGATCTCCTTTAGCTCATCCTCCGCCTCGTCCACCCCGGCAACGTCTTCGAAGGTCACCTTCACATCGGTCTCGACGTAGACCTTGGCGCGGCTCTTGCCGATCTGCATCAGCCCACCCGCGCCGCCACCGGCACCGATGCGCTTCATCATGAAATACCAGATGCCGAAGAAGAGCGTGATCGGCAGCACCCAGGAGAGGACATTGCCCAGGAGATTGCTCTCGATGCGGCCCGTATAGACGGCGCCGCTTTCCTGCAGGCGCTCCACCAGTGCCGGATCGACCCGCGTGGTCACGAACATGGTCTCGCCGCTGGGCAGGGCCTGCTTGAACTTTCCCTGGACATAATTGTCCGAGACCGCCACCTCCGCGATCCGCTTCTCGGTGAGATAGGTCTCGAACTGGCTGTAGGGAATTTCGGTGACCTGCTGCGAATAGGCGAAGAAATACTGGACGAGCAGAACGCCGAAGAGGGCGGCAATGCCGTACCAGATATTGAACTTCATGTTGTCGTTCATCGCAGGTCATCCTCGTCGGCTGCCATCAGGCGGCACCGACTACACACAACTCCATCGGCCACGGCCTTGCAAGACCATGCGCAGCTACTGGCACCTCAGTTGCCTGAGCACAGGCCAAGATCGAATGATTTGCGTGGCGACTTGAAAGGGAGAGAATGAAGCCTTCGGGAGAGGCTTTTCAGCTGGTCGGAGTGGCAAGATTCGAACTTGCGACCCCCACGTCCCGAACGTGGTGCGCTACCAGACTGCGCTACACTCCGTGACCAGCGGCGCCTCTATAGACCAGCCACTCGGCTTCGACAAGCGGTCGCACCGAAAATTTGCGCCCTCTCCGGCCTCGGTTTCAGCAGCGCCGTCGGCGTGGCAAAAAGGTAGCGATGAAGGGAAATTTTGACCGAGGCGCGGCCCGATGGTGCGACGGAAACAAGAAATCTGCTAGGGCGACCCGCAGCCTCATCGGACGAGCAGAGAAAAGGTCTACAGGGACATGAACCGCCGCATTATCGCATCCATAGCCGTCATCGCCATCGCACTCTCCGCCTGCACGACGACAGGTGCGCCGGCCAATCCGATCGAGGCTCGCTGGGTCGGCCAGTCGGCCGGAAAGTTCTTCGCGAAGTACAGCCCTCCCATCAGCGATACGCCCACCGGTTCGACGACGCTTTACAACTGGCGTGGCGGCTACCAGCGGATCAAGCTGCAGAACGGCCGCACCGCCAATGTCAGCTGCGCCGCTCAGCTGACCGTCGACGCCGACTACAATATTCGCTCCATCCGCATCACCGCCGACCGCCAGGGCGCCCGGGGTCCGAGCTATTGCGAGGAACTGCTGACGCAGGAATAGAAAATGCGCTGGCGGGAGATCGGATCCGGCGGACCGCTTTTCGGCGCATTCGTCGGGCGATGGCTCGGGAACTCAGTTCGTGCCAGAATGGGACGTCCAACAGACGGCCTTGCACATCCACCATGACCAGACTGGCAATCTCGCTGCTGCTCTTCCTGACCTTCGCCGGCGAAGGCGCTGCCGCAGAGCAGGCCGGAGAGCAGCAGGAAAACGAGTGCCTGTCTTCCTGGGCCGATGAGGCGTCCGGAGACACGCTCTGCGTCCGTGGCGAGACGTTCAACAGCGACCTCTGCTCCGGCCTCGAGTATTTCGCGCGCCGGCACGACATTCCTGCTGATTTCTTCGCGCGGCTGATCTGGAAGGAAAGCCTGTTCCGGCCTGGTGCCGTCAGCCACAAGGGAGCGGAAGGCATCGCCCAGTTCATGCCGGGCACCGCGCGGCTGAGGGGGCTTGCCAACAGCTTCGACATCCTTTCGGCACTCGGCGCCTCTGCCGCCTACCTGAAGGAGCTCCGCGACCTGTTCGGCAGCTATGGCCATGCGGCAGCGGCCTACAATGCCGGTGAGGCAGGGCTGCAACGATATCTGAATAGGGGATTGCTGCCATACGAGACGCGCGCCTATGTGCGCTCCATCACCGGCCATTCGATCGAGCAGTGGACGAGCGAGCCTCCGGACACTGCGGCCGCGCCTCTCGATGCCGACAAGCCATTCCTCGAGAGCTGCGTTGCGCTGGCGGAGAGCCGGCGACTTTCACCCGGAGCCGTGATGGGGGAAGGGCCGTGGGCGCCCTGGGGTGTGCAGATCGCCGCACACGTCAATCCCGAAGTCGCGCGAAAACTATTTGCCGACAGGGTGGCACGGCTGCCCTCCCCTCTCGACGAGGAACTGCCTGTCATGGTGCACCAGACGCGCGGCAATTTCGGCCATCGCGGCCGTTATGCCGCGAGGATAGGCCGCGAGACACGTGCGGAGGCGGACAGGCTCTGCGCGACCATTCGCGCTGCAGGCGAGGCCTGCACCGTCTTCCGGAACTAGGGAGACAGCCACTGGGGAAGCCGGCAAGGCGCTCTGCCTGTGGCAGCGGCTTCGGCACAGTCGCGGATGCTTCCGAAGCGGACAGTTCGGCCGCTCAGGCCCGGCCCGTAATGGGCATATTTGCCGGAATTGGTCAGCACGGTTTTCGCCGCAGGCGGGAAGACCGGCTCGCTGATCGAACACCAGCACAGGTCCGGCAGGACGGTCACGCCCGCTTCCCTCAGGAGCGGCAGCGTTCCCTCTTCCTCGGCGATCCGGATGACGTCGTGCCCGGCCGTGACCATCACCGTCACGTCCGGGCTGCATCTGCGTCCGCCAAGGGCAGCAACAAGGGCGCGGCACTCGCCGAGCGAAGCATGCGGGCTTCCCACCGCCACGAGATCGACCTGCTCGGGCCCGGCCGACAGTTCGCGCCAGGCAGCGGCCATTTCCTCTCGCGTGATCCTTCGCTGCGGCAGGCCCGCGGCGGCGGATGATGCGGCTTCCGGGGTCACGCCGTCGATGTGGAGCATGGGCGACGCGGATGTCGTGCCGAAGGCGGCACAGAGTGCCTTCAGGTCGTCCATCGACGGCTTGCCTTCCGCCAGCCCACGCAAGAGGGGAATACGATCTGGAGACATCTGCCCTGCCAGATACCCCACCAGCGGCCAGAACGCGTCGTGAGAGTTCGCGGGGAACTCGATATCGATGACCAGACCGGCCTTGCGGTTCTCATCGAGATAGACGCCCGCCAGCGGCGCCCGGCCCGTCAGCGCAATGCAGAGATCGAGGAAATCCGAGTGTTTTTCTGTGCGCGCTCCCAGAACGGAGTTCGCGAACACGACTGCATTGGATTCAGCCCAGGCAACGCACTCCCCCGCCTTCGGCGCGCTGTCGAGCAGGTAGGGAGCGCAGGTATAGGTCGGGTGACAGCCCATCCGCACATAGGCGTCCGCCAGATCCTGCGCCGGCTTCCCGAAGGTTTCTGGAACCCGCTGCAATCGCCAGTTCGCGTAGTCGACCGAGATCGCGTTCATCGTCGTGGGAATGCGGACACGCGCGCCTGATGCCGCCATCTTCTCCGCGAAGAGCAGGTTGGCAGGACTGGCGTAGATGCAGCCGTCAATATGCGCCTTGCTCACGCTCACGAGCTCCCGCGCGCCCTGCTGGGCGGCCATGGCGCAGATGATCTCCATCGCCTGGCGGGGAGCGGGGCCAGCCTCGCCAGCGAGCATGGCGCAGTCTTCCGGCGTCAATTCAAGCGCGGCCGTGGGCGCGGGAGACAAGGGGATGGTTCGTCCTCCGGCCTCCAAGGTATTGCGGGTGATGACGGCACGGTCACAGCCAGAAAGAAACCGGAAGTCCTCCTCCGACAGGCGAATGACCGGGACCGGCTTGTCGAACATCATCGCCGCAACGAGCGCGCCAAGTGTCAGGACATCTTCCGGGCCGCTGAAGACCAGAGCTGCGGGCGCGCGTCCGGACAGAATGAGGTCGAGCAGCACGCCAGACCCGGAGCAGGAGCCGCGGCTCGACGGCATCAGCAAGATGGTGCCGGTGAGGCAGGCCCCATGCAGCGGATGATGGACGTCGATCACCCGGCCATCCTCCGGCGACACACCGCCCCAGAAGCTCAGCGGCTCGGTGGTGGAGACTACCGGCCCCTCTGCCTCGCCGGCCAGGATGGCGACGGATCGCGGCCCGGCAGTCACCTGACGACGAACCCATGCGCAAAGGGGTCGCGATCATCGATGAAGATCGTGTTGATGCCGGTCATGCGAGCCCAACCGGCAATCGACGGGATAATCGCATCGCGGCCTGCCACGGTCGTCGCCGCCTCGACACGACCGCGGAAGAGCGAGCCGATGATCGACTCGTGGATGAATTCGTCGCCGACCTTGAGCTTGCCCTTTGCCGCCAGCTGCGCCATCCGCGCCGAAGTGCCCGTTCCACAAGGAGAGCGGTCAATCGCCTTCTCGCCGTAGAAGACGGCGTTGCGTGCGTGAGCCTCCGGGTTCGTCGGCTTGCCGGTCCACTGGATGTGGCTCAGTCCGCGGATCTCCGGATGCTCGGGATGGATGAACTCGTATTTGGCATTGAGGGCGGCGCGCAGCTTAGGGCTCCAACCCACCAGTTCGCCGGCCGTGTGATCGGCCATGTCCCGGAAGTTCTTCTGCGGCTCGACGATGGCGTAAAAATTGCCGCCATAGGCGACGTCGACGACGACCTCGCCCAGCCCCTCGACATGTGCCGTCAGCCCCTCCGAATGGAGGAAGCCGGGGACATTGGTGAGGCGCACCTCTTCCACGAAGCGCCCTTCCTGGCGATAGGTGATGTCCACCTTCCCCGCCGGCGCATCGATCGATAGCTTTCCAGGCTCGCGCGGCGTGATTAGCCCGTTCTCGATGCCCATTGTGATCGTACCGATCGTGCCGTGGCCGCACATAGGCAGGCAGCCGGAGGTTTCGATAAACAGGACGGCCACGTCGCAGTCAGCCCTGGTGGGCGGGTACAGGATCGACCCGGACATCATGTCATGGCCGCGCGGCTCGTACATGAGCCCGGTGCGGATCCAGTCGAACTCGCGAAGGAAATGCGCCCGCTTCTCAAGCATGGTCGCCCCCTCAAGCCGCGGACCACCGCCGGAAACAAGGCGGACCGGGTTTCCGCAGGTATGACCGTCGATGCAGGAGAAGGTATAGGAAGCCATCGTTTTTCAACTCCGTCGGAAGGCGTGATATGTGAGTCGGACGTTCCCGAATTGCACGCGCCCATTTTTGTATACTATGTGTATGCACTCGTTCAACGCCGCCTGGTCGGGCGGCCCAGCTCGAAAGAGGCAGACAATGACCCAGACATCCACAATCACGATTGCAGATCTCCACCAGCGGGTCGATGCCATCTTCCGGAAGGTGGGGCTTAATGCGCAACAGGCCGGAGCCCTTGCACGAGTCATCGTCGCAGGCGAGCGTGACGCCTGCAAGTCGCACGGGATCTATCGTATCGAAGGGGCCCTGCGGACCGTGAAAGCGGGCAAGGTCAAGCCGGATGCAGTGCCGGAACTCGACCTGAACCAAGGTTCGGCCATTGTCAGAGTCGACGCCAAGGGGGGATTTGCCAACCCCGCCTTCGAACTCGGTCTTCCCGCACTTGCCGAACGCGCGCGTGCCCTCGGTCTCGCGGCGCTGGTCATCAACGATTGCAGCCACTTTTCCGCCCTGTGGCCGGAAGTGGAAGCGGTGACTGGCCAAGGCCTTGCCGCGCTCGTCATGTGCCCCAGCTATGCGACCGTTGCGCCCACCGGCGGCAGCAAGCCCCTGCTCGGGACGAACCCCTTCGCATTCGGCTGGCCGCGTCCGGATCATGCACCCTATGTCTTCGACTTTGCCACCTCTGTGGCCGCACGGGGTGAGCTCGAGCTGCATCGACGCGCCGGCAAGCCGCTGCCGGAAGGCTGGGCGATAGATGCCGACGGACATCCGACAACCGATCCGGAAGCGGCACTGGCCGGCGCCATGCTTCCCTTCGGTGGCCACAAGGGCTCGGCGATCGGCACGATGATCGAGCTTCTGGCCGGCATCATGATCGGCGACCTGACGAGCCCTGAAGTCCTGGACTATCTCGGGACCACGACGCTTGCGCCCATGCATGGGGAACTGATTATCGCCCTCTCGCCCGAGGCCTTTGCCGCCGGGCGTCCCGGAAACCCCTTTGCGCGTGCCGAGAACCTGTTCGAGAGCATTGTCGGCCAGGGCGCCCGCCTGCCGTCGCAACGCCGCTTTGCGGCCCGTGCCAAATCCGAGGCGGAAGGGATTGCGCTGACGGCTGCCGAAATGGAGCAGCTTGACCGGCTCCTGGAAAAGGGACTGGACGCGGTCACGTGATCCCCGAGCTGGCTCCAAGCATCGCCGCTCGCGTCACGGGCGACGGTCAGACTAAAAAAGGCCCTCTTGCGGAGGACCTTTTGTTGAGTGGACTTGAAACTCACGCCTTGTATGTCTGCACGGCGCCCGGAAGCTTGCTCCACTCTGCATACCACGTATCGAAGAGCTTCAGCTGCGCTTCGACATAACCGCGCTGGCTTTCGGACAGTTCGTCCGTCTCGTTGAAATGCAGCGTGTATTCCTTGTCCCCCTTCAGAACCATCATGTGCTTGAAGTAGAGGACAAGATCCGGCCCTTCGTCGAAGGAGGAAAGGACCGCGAGCGCCGATTCCAGTTCCAGCGCGCGCTGGCGGGCATCCGGATCGCCCTTCGCGGCGGCCTGGGCGAGGTTGCAAAGGTGCAGTACCTCCTTCGGCAGGACACAGCCGATCCCGGTGATTGCGCCGGTTGCGCCACAGTTGACGAAGCCGTGGAAGACGCAGGTATCGACCCCGATCATCAGCGAAACGTCATCGTTGCGGCTGGTGATGTTCTCGGCGGCATAGCGCATGTCGTCCGCTCCGCCGAACTCCTTGAATCCGACGAGGTTGGGATGCTCGGCGCGCAGCGAGAAGAAGAGATCGGCCCGGGTGGCGAAGCCGTAGTAGGGGCTGTTGTAAATGACTGCCGGCAGATCAGGAGCGGCAGCAAGGATAGCCTTGAAGTGGTTTCGCTGGGCGGCGACGACAGAGCCCCGGGAGAGAACACGCGGGATGACCATCAGACCCTTCGCACCCACCTTCTGCGCGTGAGCGGCGTGGGCGACCGCCGATGCCGTGTTGACGGCGCCGGTGCCGACGATGACCGGAACGCCAGCGTTTACCAACCGTTCGACGCCTTCCATGCGCTGCTCATTGGTCAGGAGCGGCCAGTCCCCCATCGATCCGCAATAGACGACGGCAGACATGCCCTTTTCGACGAGCTCCTTGCCCTTGCGGACAAGCGCATCGAAATCCGGGGTGCGATCGTCATTGCAGGGGGTCATCAGCGCCGGAATGACTCCTGAGAATATCTTCGACGTCACGTCAATCTCCTTTCGCCGGCCTTCCGGCAGCAAAGCAATGATCGGATCGGCATGCAGTTCGCCACACCTGAAGTCTGCACTCTACTTGTCGACAAGAAGAATACAACGGATCACAGCGTGATGTCTACCCCGCTGCTGCGGCTGAACAATTTCTGCACCTGCGCAACGATCTGGTCGGCATGGGACCTGCCGAGGCGGTCCGCCGTCTCGACATCACGGGCTTCGATTGCGGCGATGATCAGAGCGTGATCTTCGACAAAACTCTGCGGAAACTGCTCGTCGTACGACTTGTAGTAGAGACGCAGGATGCGCCGTCCCTCGTCCAGCAACCGCCGGAACAAGCCGGTGAAGTACGGATTGCGCCCGGCTTCGGCGATTGCCGCATGGAAGGCCGCGTTGGTGGCGATCATCGCCAGGGCATCTCGCGCGGCGACCGCCGCCGCATATTCCTCATGATGGAGACGGATGGCGGCAAGATCCCCGGGCCTGTGGTTCTGCGCGGCAAGGCGAGTCGTCACCCGGTACATGAGGACGAGCGCATCGAAGAAGGGACCGAGATTGAGGAAGTCGATGTTCGACACCATGGTCGAACGATTGGGCAACGTCTCGATCAGGCCCTCGCCTGCCAGCCGCACCAGGGCCTCGCGGATCGGCGTGCGCGACATCTGGAAGCGTTCCGCCAACTGGACCTCGTCGATCGGGCTGCCCGGCGCGAGTTTCAGGTCCAGGATCTCGTCGCGCAACAGGTCATAGACCATTCTTGCGCCGGAGCCCCTCTTGCGGCCGGGCGGCGGAGGATCAACAGTTTCAGCCATCAGATATCCTTCTTGTCGACATGCAGAATACATCCTTCGACTACCGGCGCAAATCTCGACTGCGACGGGCGCGTCCTGCTTATGGGCCCGGAGCAAGTAAGGCTGAAGAATGATGGCACAGCCCGCATAATTCAGGAGCACCAGTCCGTCTGAAAACGGGACAACCGTTTAGTTTTTCTCAATCATGGAGATGGTTAACCATGGGGATTTACCAGGAGACAACATCATTGCCGGATCATGGCCACACCGAAAGGATGGACGATGTCACGGCGCTTAAGAAATCTCCTCTTTGCTTTCACGCTCTCGCTGTCGATGTGGGCGATCATCCTGTATGCGTCGGTCGCACTTTACGGCGGCATCGTTCCCCAGTTGGACCCGGTAACGACGGCGGGCATTGAATAGCAGGAACACTCCAGTAGCAGCCTCTACTCTTCCAGATCGCGCGATCTGAATTCTGCGAACAGTCACCAGGGAGCAATCCTGGCACCTATCGCTCCATCCGGAATGGAGCAGATGCAATACAAGCGCATACTTGATGAACGATCCGCACTTCCCATAGAATTCTATTTCATAGCCTCAGCACGCGAAAGCTGGAGATCTTCGAGCAATAATCCCTGCTGCTATGCCTGCTGCGCGAAACAAATCGGCCACAGCAAAAAGGCATCCTCTCCCTCTTTATTGCCTGCCGCGTCACCTCAAGCTGATGTGTCATTACCCGATGCCGAGCCAGGACGTTCCAGTCCCACGCAGCCACCAGAATGGCGAAGGAAGTATTGAGCGGAACTGGCTCGTGCTGAATGCGACCACCAGGGACGGCAGCAAGAGAATTACTTGAATTAACCAGATTAAAGAAACGTGTCGGAGTTCTGTTTGCAATGCAGCGAGGACTAAGTTAGATTAACATTCAGTTAACTCTCCATGAGTGCTGGGTCATGAAAGCCAATACCTCCCTGGGCGTGTCCGTGCCCGTTAGCTTCGAGCACTACGCTGCTGCGAACTCAAATACTGCCCCCCAGGCACTGCCGGCGCCGGTGATCCAGAAGCGTTCGCTGGAGCTTGGCGTGAAGCGTGCCATCGATATCACTCTGTCTCTCGTCGCGCTGGTGGTCCTTCTGCCACTCCTGCTGGCCGTGGCTCTCCTGATTAAGCTTGAAAGCCCGGGGCCCGTGTTCTTCCGTCAGGCGCGATGGGGGCAAGGCTGCAGGATCATCCACGTCTTCAAGTTCCGCTCCATGCGCCTCGATCAATGCGACGCAACCGGCGTCAGGCAGACTGTTGAGGGCGATCCGAGGCTCACCCGCATCGGGCGTTTCATTCGCAAGACTAATATCGACGAGCTGCCGCAACTCTTCAACGTATTGAAGGGCGACATGTCACTTGTCGGTCCCCGCTGCCACCCACTCGGCATGCTGGCGGCCGGCGTCGCCTACGAGGATCTCGTTCCGAATTATCACGACCGTCACGTGATGAAGCCCGGGATCACGGGGCTTGCGCAGGCGAGAGGCCTGCGCGGACCGACCACCCGGCGATCGAAGGCGAAGGCGCGCATAGCGGCAGATCTTCACTACGTGGAGAACTTCAGCCTCTGGCTGGACTTCAAAATCATCTACCGGACCCTACTTTCCGAGATCCGGGGCGGGACAGGCTCCTAGTTCCGGCATCGTCACTTCAGACCCAGGGACGTATCATGAAGAGAATACTGGTCACCGGTGGCGCCGGCTTTCTTGGCGCGCATATCTGCGAGCGGATGCTCGACAGCGGTCACAAGGTCATCTGCCTCGACAATCTCTACACCGGGTCGATGGCTAATATCGCCCACCTTTCCGGCAATCCCCGGTTCGAGTTCATCGAGTGGGATGTGTGCGACCCGATTGATATCGCGGTGGACGAGATCTACAACTTTGCCTGCCCCGCTTCTCCGCCCCATTACCAGGCCGATCCGATCCGCACGATGAAGATAAGCTTCCATGGGGCGATCAACATGCTGGACCTGGCGCGAAAGCACGGCGCCAAGGTCATGCAGGCATCCACGTCCGAGATCTACGGCGACCCGCTGGTTCATCCGCAGACGGAAACCTACTGGGGAAACGTAAACTCGACGGGAATCCGTGCATGCTATGATGAGGGCAAACGCGCCGCGGAAACCCTTTTCTATGACTATCATCGCCAGCACGGAACCAATATCCGCGTGGTTCGGATCTTCAACACCTATGGGCCCGGCATGAACGCGGGCGACGGCAGGGTGGTCTCGAACTTCATCGTCCAGGCCTTAGGGGGCGATGATCTGACCGTCTATGGCGACGGCAGCCAGACAAGATCGTTCTGCTATCGGGATGACCTTGTGGAGGGCATCATCCGGCTGATGAACGCGCCGGACCACGTGACCTTCCCCGTGAACATCGGCAATCCGAACGAATTCACGGTGAAGCAGCTCGCCGAGGTCGTCCTCGAGCTCACGCAGTCGAAGTCGCGGCTGATCTCGCTTCCCCTGCCCCAGGACGACCCGACCCAGCGCTGCCCTGACATTTCGCGGGCAAAGGAATTCCTTGACTGGGAGCCTTCGGTCCAATTGAGAGAGGGCGTTCTCAAGACAATCGCCTATTTCAGCAAACAGCGGTCCGAGCCATCCCGTCTCGAGACAAGGGCCCGCGTGGAGGCAAATGTATGAAGATCGTTGTAGTCGGATCCGGCTACGTCGGCCTGGTGGCAGGCACGTGCTTCGCCGATATAGGCCACAGCGTGGTTTGCGTCGACAGCGACCAGAAGAAGCTTGAGAAGCTGCGACAGGGTGTGGTGCCGATCTACGAGCCGGGCCTTGATGAACTGGTGGCCAGAAACCACGCGAGCGGACGTCTCTCCTTTACCGATGATCTGACGTCTGCGCTCACGGACGCTCATGCCGCGTTCATCGCCGTGGGCACGCCGCCGCGCGCCACCGACGGTCACGCTGACATGAAGTATGTCCATGCCGTTGCCCATGCCATTGCGGAGAAGGCAAGCGGAGACCTGGTGGTCGTCAACAAGTCCACCGTGCCGGTCGGCACCGGCGACGAGGTCGAGCGGATCCTCCTGAGCGCGCGCAGACCCTTCAGGTTCTCGGTCGTCTCGAATCCGGAATTTCTTCGTGAGGGCGTGGCGATCGACGATTTCATGCGCCCCGACCGGATCGTCATCGGCAGCGAAAGCGAATGGGCGCGCAAAGTGGTGTCCGGCATCTACGAGGTCGAGCGCCTCTCGGGGGCAGCCATCCTCCATACATCGCGCCGCTCCGCCGAGTTGATCAAATATGCGGCCAACGCCTTCCTGGCGATGAAGATCACCTTCATCAACGAGATCTCGGATCTCTGCGAGGCGGTTGGCGGGGACGTGCGTCACGTTGCCCACGGACTGGGACTGGATAGCCGCATCGGTTCGAAGTTCCTCAATGCCGGTCCCGGCTATGGCGGCTCGTGTTTCCCCAAGGACACCCTGGCGATTTCCAAGACCGCCCGCGACCACCGTGTGCAGTTGCACACGATCGAGACGGTCATTCAGGTCAACGACAACCGCAAGCGGGCCATGGCGCTGCGGATCCTCGACGCCTGCGGCGGATCGGTGCGTGGCAAGACCGTCGCCGTCCTCGGCCTCGCCTTCAAGGCCCATACGGACGACATGCGCGATTCCCCTGCCATTCCGATTATCCAGGCGCTGCAGGATTTCGGCGCAAGGGTTCGTGCCCATGATCCGGAAGCCATGGAGAATGCGGCCAAGCTCTTGACCAATGTGACCTTCTGCGAGGACGCACTGGACGCGGCAACGGACGCCGATGCCGTCGTGGTCCTCACCGAATGGCCGGAGTTCAGGGATCTTGATCTCGGGCAGTTGAAGGCGGTGATGGGGGAGCCACTGATGATCGACCTTCGCAACCTGATGTCCGAGGATGCAGTGCTCGAAGCGGGCTTCACCTATTGCTGCGTCGGCAGAAGTCCGGTCGGCCCCCACGGCGACAAACAGCTTCTCGCAGCGGAGTAGCCGACCGCCGCCGCACCTCGCCTTTCGTCGGCCCTGCGCACGGGCCGGCGGATTTTACAGTATCCCCCTCAGCCTCGGGCATTCGCCGGGTCAATGGTCGCCCTTGCCCGTGACGACAATCGCGACTGTCTTCAGGATGATCCGCGCATCCAGCCGCGCAGACATGGTGCGGATGTAGCGGACATCGAGTTGCACGCGCTCCTGATAGCTCAGTGAATTGCGCCCACTGACCTGCCAGAGGCCGGTAAGTCCCGGACGGGTTGTCAGGTAGAGGCGCAGGTTCCTGCCGTATCGCACCGCCTCTTCGTGCACGATCGGCCGAGGCCCGACGATGCTCATGTCGCCGCGCAGAATGTTGATGAGTTGCGGCAACTCGTCCAGGCTGCTTTTGCGCAGAAAGCGGCCCAGCCTGTTCACACGAGGGTCATTGGAAAGCTTTTGAGCGTCAAGCCATTCCTTCTGAGACTTAGGGCAGGTGGACAAGAGCTCCGCCAAGCGGACATCCGCATCGCGAACCATCGTCCGGAACTTCAGGCAGCTGAATGACCTGCCATGCCGGCCGATACGAACCTGGCGATAGAAGATCGGCCGGCCGTCCAGAAAAAGGATCGCAAGCATGATGAGGCAGAAGAGTGGCGCAACGAATATCAGGGCGCCCAGCGCAAACACGACATCGAAAAGACGCTTGACCAAGCCGAGCCTGCGTCGGCTCGGTCCGGACGCTGCCGCGGCTCGGAAATCCTCACGCCCTCCGTCGATCGTTCTTTCGTAGGTTGCGAGGTGACGATGTGCTTCAGACATCGTCTTCATCCAGGAATCCGACTCAAATGATCACGCCTGCACAATGCCAAAGCTGGCTTCCAGCAAAATGCTGGTAACGCCAAACGGGTCTAGGAGCAGGAGGTTCCAATCTCGGAATGGTTTGGCCGAGAGACACCGCTATCGCTCTTCATGAGCACTGGAATGTCTCGACTGCTGCGCGACGGAGGCCAAGGCGCGTGTAGGATCCGCGGCCATTAGCGAATTTGGAGTCCGTGCCGGACTTTGCAAGGATCCGATTGACGGTTGAGCAAGAGTATGTCCTATCCGGGCTGCGGTAGCGACCCTGTGAAGCAAGCAGCCTGGCTCCATCACCCACGGCCGTTGCAACGTCGCCCCTCTCTCGGCCAGGAGGCGTCAAGAACGAGGACACTTATGAGCGACATCATCGGCATCACAATGGGCGACCCCTGCGGCGTCGGTCCGGAAATCTCCGTGCGCGCGCTTGCCGACATGTCGCCGGCAGAACGGCAGAGGACCCGCATCTACGGCAATCTCACGACACTGGAGGCGGCTCGCGCGGTGCTCGGCCTCGACCTCGACCTTTCACCCAATGTTGTGGATCTTCCACTCGAAGGCGCGCCGCTCCCCTGGGGGCAGTTGAGCTCCGTCGCCGGCGATGCCTCCTTCCGCTTCATCGAAAGGGCCGTTCGTGACGCGCAAGCCGGCGTGATCGGCTGCATCGTCACCGCCCCCATCAACAAGGAGGCGCTGAACAGCGCCGGCCACCACTATGACGGCCATACCGGCATGTTACGCAGTCTCACCGGATCGAAAGCCGCGTACATGCTGCTCGCTTCCGAACGGTTGAAGGTCATTCACGTCTCCACCCATGTCTCGCTGCAGGAGGCGATCAGCCGCGCGACGACGGAGCGGGTGCTGGCGACCATTCGAGCGGGCGACGCGCATCTCAGGCGCGTTGGCTACGCCTCACCCACGATCGCCGTCGCCGGCATCAACCCGCACTGCGGAGAGAACGGTCTCTTCGGCACGGAGGACGATGGCCAGATCGCTCCAGCTGTCGCCGCTGCACGCGCCGAGGGCATCGACGCTCAAGGCCCGATATCGGCCGACACGGTGTTCCACCGCGCCTATTCCGGTGCTTTCGACCTGGTTGTGGCCCAGTATCACGACCAGGGACATATCCCGATCAAGCTCGTCGCCTTCGATACCGCAGTAAATGTCTCTGTAGGCCTGCCGATCGATCGAACCTCCGTCGACCACGGTACCGCCTTCGACATTGCCGGCAAGGGCATCGCCAACCATGGCAACATGAACTCCGCAATTGCCTATGCGCGCAAGCTGGTGGCCGGTCGCTCCGAGCGAGGCTGACCCTTCTCTCGGGCCGTCACAGACCCTTCGGCCCCCTACCGGTCACGAAGCTGGGCGGCGATCCTTATAAGGGTGTCGGGGCCGCCAAATCCCCCCGATTTCGTGATGATGCAAAGGCCGCCAGCATGCGCCAAGCCCAATCCGGGGAGACATTCACCGGCCAGGCGGAACCGGTTTATTCCCATTTCCTCCATGACAGCTTCAGCGGTTGCTCCACCGGTAAGAAGCAGCGTCGACACGGTCTTGCTCACCATCGGCACCACCGCCTTGGCTAGCGCACGCGAAACCTCCAGCGGGTCTGCGGGAACCTCGCCTTGAACAGCCTGCACTACGGTGATCATGGCATTGATCGGTCTAGTCGGTAGAACCTTGCCGTTGGGCGCAGCCATGTAATCGACATCGAATACTCCTCGAAGTTCTTCGACCTGGACAAGGGTGATCGGGTCATGGGAGCCGACCACGAAGAGCGCCGTGCCCTGTGGCAGCTCCGCAAGCCGAGCGGACGCCCGAGCTGTCATCGTATCGGCCAACGCCTCCGCCAGCCCTCGGGCGCCGACGAGAAGATCGAAGCCTCCAGCATCGGACCTTGCGACCCATTCACGCAGGTCGTCCTGCGCAAGCGTATCGGGCACTGTCGCCCGTTCCATATGCCGGCCAAGGCACTTGCGAATGGAGATCGGGTTTGTGATCCCGAACCCCTGCACCTCTCCGTTTTGAACGATGCGGCCGAAGCTCGGTATCGCCGGCGCGACCAATGCGGACTTGAAGGGCGTGACGTCGAGTTCTGCTGCAATATGCCCCTTCAGCCGCGAGTCGATCTTCTTGAACAACCGGGTCGCAGGCGGAAGCGCACCGAGAGCCGCAGTCGTTCTGGCGCGAGCGACAGCAACGTCCCGTTCGCGGGATCCGAGATTGATCGCAAGCACTTCCGGCCTGGCTCGAAGAGCGCCGGCGATCGCCTCGACCGTCAGGGCGACTTCTACGTGCCTTCCCCTGGCGGCAAAGGGCGCAGAGGCGTCCAATGCACCCGTCAAATCATCGGCAAGGATGGCGAGCAACGAGATCACACTCCAGCTTTTATTCCTGCAATGGGCGAGCTAGCTCAACCGGAAACATCGGCGCATTACAACAGCAAAAGCAGAGCGATCATGCGACTGGAGCCGAACGTGCCGGAAAACCCGGATCGTTGGCTTGAGCAGGGGTCTTGGCTCGGGGCGATTTCCACGTGCTTCAGATACTTAAGAAAAACTGCCTTTGATCTTCCGGGATTCTTTTCTCACCAGCGTTGGTTGAGGTCGTCTTTGTGTCTTGAGGCCGCATGGGCCGGGACGTACGGTCTCTGTGAGCGGCGGAAACGAGTTTCGTGCGAGAGGCTGAAGCCGAAGCCGATTAACACTCACCGCAGGAGCGCGTCTCTCAGCCGCGTCGTACTCCGCGCCTGAAGATCGAGGTCCGCCTCGATGTGGTCGATGTGATGAAGCATAAGCTCTCTGGTTTCTTGATCGTCGCGCCGCTCAAGGGCATCCAGGATTGCGAGATGTTCCCTATGCCCGCAGCTCGAGGTACCAGAGCGTCCATAAAGAGCGATGACGAGCGAAGAGCGAGCGATCAGCTCATCCATGAAGCGTTCGAGGATGGGGTTTCCACTCATGGACGCCAGCAGAAGGTGGAAGTCCCCGGAGGCCTTGATCTCCGCACGCCGCGCAACGGCTCCTCGTTCACTGACGTAGCGGCTTTCTTCTTGAAGCTGTTTTCGCAACACATCCGCCATTTCCGGCGTAAACCGCCCTATCACCGCGGAAGCCACACCTGGCTCTATCAGACGCCGCGATGCGAAGACGTGCTGCGCCTCTTCCGGTGAAGGATTGGCGACGAAGGCTCCGCGGTTCCGCTCCAACCGGACAAGGCCTTCGAAGGCAAGCATCTGCAGCCCTGCACGTGCAACGGTGCGGCTGACACCGAAGAGCGAACCTATCTCGCTTTCGGTGAGTTTCGTCGCAGGAGCGAGCCGTCTGTCGATAATCGCATTGCGGAGCGCATCGCGAATGGCGAGCGAGCGATCTTCACCGGCAGCTTCAACAGTCACGTCATTTTGGATGTTCATCGAGCGATCCTGCGTCGCCTTCTTCTACAGACTCCTCCAGAACCTGCCAAGTGTTCACGAAATAAGACGAGATTGCATACAATTTCATCACATCCGTGTCCTGCTTTTGCGCAAGCGCCGCCTCCCCGGGTGACGGTGGAGGAGAGAGAGCTCTTTTTCCCTCTGCTTCAGCCCTGCACCCCGGCGCATCCAATCTGGCACGGTCCCTGCATATCGGTGTCTGCAGGGGAATAGAGATGAGCAAAGCATCTGAAATAGACATCGCATCCGTAACCAAGGTCTATGGCACCACCACCGCGGTGGAGGCTATCAGCCTGAAGATTCCCGGTGGGACCTATTGTTGTCTGCTCGGTCCTTCCGGGTGCGGCAAGACCTCCACGCTCCGAATGATTGCCGGGCACGAGACGATCAGCAGCGGCGACGTTCGCCTTGGCAACATGGTGGTGACGGATCTGCCTCCCGCGCGGCGCGGAACGGCCATGATGTTCCAATCCTACGCGCTCTTCCCGCATCTCGACCTGGTCGACAATGTTGCCTTCAGCCTCAAGATGAAGGGAATGCCGAAGGCCGAGCGCCGGACGAAGGCGCTGGAAATGCTCCAACTGATGGAGCTTCAAGCCTATGCGACACGCAAGCCAGCGCAGCTTTCCGGCGGACAGCAACAGCGTGTCGCGCTGGCACGTGCGCTCATCACCAACCCTCAGGCACTCCTTCTCGACGAGCCCCTTTCCGCGCTTGATCCCTTCCTCAAGGTTCGAATGCGGGCCGAACTGAAGAAGCTTCAGACTTCCCTCGGTATTACCTTCGTTCACGTGACCCACAGCCAAGAAGAAGCGATGGCGCTTGCCGACCTGATCGTTGTCATGAACGATGGTCGCATCGAACAAGCCGCTCCGCCACGAACGGTGTTCGAGCAGCCGGCGACCGCCTTCGTCGCGAGATTCATGGGCGACCACAACGTCATCTCCGGGCGTATCACCGATCACCGCGACGGTGTCATGACCATTGCTGTTCCGCAGGGGAGCACATTCGTCGCCCACGATACCAGTACGCCCTTCAGCGACACGGCAGATCTTGCCATCCGCACCGATCGCGTCCGGATCGGAATTGAACAGACAAACGGCCTCGGCTTCACCGGTTCGGTGAGCAACATCGAATACCGCGGCGCTTCGGTGAAGCTCACCGTCGCCGGCGCCGGGCTGGACGATTTCACCATCCTGCTTCGTGATCGGGATTTCTTCGCCAATCCCGTCCGCGTCGGCGAAGCGCTGCCTCTTTGCTGGGGAAAGGAGGACGTCATCGTCCTCGGCCGCACCCAGCACTGACTTCACAAACAAAGAAAAATGGCCACCGCCAACAGAGGAGAACGAAAATGACCATCGATCAGAATGCAGAGAAAAAAGGCATTTCCCGACGCGCCCTTCTGAAGACGGGCGCAGCAGCAGGCCTGGCAGCAGGCTCCGGCGCCATCACTGGCTTCCCGACCATCTGGGCGCAGTCCAACATCACCCTCCGGCAATTTGGCACCGGCGTCTCGAACATCAATGCGATCGCCGAACAGTGCAAGAAGGACCTCGGGATCACGCTTGAGATGACGGCGACGGATTCGGACGCAGCCGCGCAACGCGCTTTGACGCAGCCAAATTCATATGACATCGCCGACATCGAATACTGGATCCTGAAGAAGGTCTATCCGACAGGCGTCATTCAGCCAATGGAAACGGCCAAGCTGAAATACTACGACAAGGTCGTGCCGCTCTTCAAAACCGGCAAGCTCACGCCCGACAGCGTGATTGCGCAGGGCACGGCGCCGCACACCGTCGGCTATGTCGAAAGCAAGGACGCCAAGACCTTCGCGTCAGGCGAGACCGAGCTCTTCACCATGATGCCGACCATCTACAATGCCGATACGCTGGGCATTCGTCCTGATCTCATCGGCCGCGAGATCACCACCTGGGCCGACATCATGGATCCGGCCTTCAAGGGCAAGACCTCAATCCTGAACATCCCGTCGATCGGCATCATGGATGCCGCGATGATCATGGAAGCCATGGGCAACATCAAATATGCCGACAAGGGCAATATGACCAAGGAAGAGATCGATGCTACGATCGATTTCCTCATCAAGGCCAAGCAGGACGGCCAGTTCCGCGCCTTCTGGAAGTCCTTCGACGAGTCGGTCAACCTCATGGCTTCGGGCGAAGTCGTGATCCAGTCCATGTGGTCGCCGGCTGTTGCTGCCGTCCGTTCGAAGGGGATTGCCTGCAAGTACCAGCCGCTCAAGGAAGGCTATCGCTCTTGGGGGGGCGGCCTCGGTCTCGCCTCGCACCTGTCGGGCGCGCAACTCGATGCCGCCTACGAGTACATCAACTGGTACACCTCGGGCTGGGTCGGCGGCTACCTCAACCGCCAGGGCTACTATTCCGCCTGCATGGAAACCGCCAAGGAACACATGTCGGCCGATGAATGGGGCTACTGGATCGAGGGTAAGCCGGCTCAAGGCGATATCCTCTCGCCGGAAGGCAAGGTCATGGAGAAGGCCGGTGCCGTTCGCGACGGTGGTGCCTTCGAGGAGCGCATGGGCCATGTCGCGTGCTGGAACTCCGTGATGGACGAAGACCGTTACATGGTCCGTCGCTGGAACGAGTTCATCGCAGCCTGATAACCTGGCGGCCGGCACAAACACGCCGGCCGCTCTTCTCACGAGGGCAAGACATGGCGACGATCACCGCATCGCGGGTAGCCTCGGCAGGAGCTGGTCAAAAACCGGTCCGCCGTGGAGCATTGCGTGGGAGGATGGTTTCATACCTGCAGGCGACACCGCTTGCTCTCATCCTCGGTGGCTTCCTCCTGCTGCCGATTGTGATGATCGGCGTCGTCAGCTTCTGGGATTACGACTTCGCCGCCATGTATCCCGACTTCGTCACGTTCAACTATACCGAGACGCTGGGGTCCTGGGTGACCTGGAAGACCTACCTCAACACCCTGAAGTTCGCCTTCCTCGTTTGGGCCATCACGCTCGTCGTCGGCTTCTGGGTTGCCTACTTCCTGGCATTCCACGTCAGGAGCGCCGCCATGCAGATAGTCCTCTTCCTCGTCTGCACGGTTCCTTTCCTGACCTCGAACATCATTCGGATGATCTCCTGGATCCCCGTCCTCGGCCGAAACGGACTGATCAACTCCGCCTTGGTCAACGCAGGCATTGTCAACGAACCCGTCGAGTGGCTCCTTTACTCGGATTTCGCCGTGGTGCTCGCGATGGTCCATCTCTACACGCTGTTCATGGTGACGCCCATCTTCAACACGCTCATGCGCATTGACCGGACGCTGCTGGAAGCCGCCCGCGATGCAGGTGCCAGCAGTTGGCAGACACTCGTGAACGTCGTGCTCCCTCTCGCCAAACCCGGGATGGCGATCGGCACAATCTTCGTGGTTACCCTCGTGATGGCTGACTTCTCCACCGTGCAGATCATGTCTGGAGGCCAGAGCGCTTCGGTCGCCCTGATGATGAAAAACCAGATGTCGCTGCTTCAGTACCCTGCAGCCGCCGCGAACGCAGTGGTGCTGCTCGCCCTCGTTCTCCTGATGGTGGCCGGCGTCCTACGGATCGTCGACATTCGCAAGGAGCTCTAGATGCAAAGAGAGGCCCGGTCCCGCGAATTCTACATCCTGGCGCTGTTCTTCGGACTGTTCGTACTTTTCCTCTACGGGCCGCTCTCGGCCATCCTCATCCTGTCCTTCCAGGGGCCCAACGGCGGCTTGACCTTTCCCCTGAACGGGGTCTCGCTGCGTTGGTTTGCCAATCTGTTTGAAACCCAGGCGGTGGGCGACTTCGGCGGTTCGTTCCGCCGCTCGCTCAGTTTGGGTCTGATGGTGATGGCGGCGACCGTCGTGGTTTCGCTGCTGGCAGGACTGGCCTTCAGGCGCCGTTTCTTCGGTGCCTCCGCTCTCTTCTACCTGGCCGTCGCGAGCCTGGTGGTTCCGTCGATCATCATCTCTCTCGGGATCGGCGTTCTTTTTCAGCAACTGGGGCTTCAGCCAGCCTGGTATTCCTCTGCCTTTGGCGCCCACCTGACCTGGACGCTGCCCTTCGGCGTGCTCATCATGTTTGCCGTCTTCAACCGTTTCTCGCCCGTTTACGAAGAAGCGGCCCGTGACCTCGGCGCCTCCTCCTGGCAAACCTTCCGGCATGTGCTACTGCCGATCATCGCCCCGAGCCTGATCGGCGTCGGTCTGTTTGGTCTCACCCTCTCCTATGACGAGTTTGCACGCACCCTGCTGGCGGCCGGCACCTACAACACTTTGCCGCTCGAGATCTACGCGATGACGACCAACGTGACGACGCCAGTGCTCTATGCCCTCGGAACGGTCACCACGGCCTTCTCCTTCCTCGTCATTCTCGCAGCCGTCCTCCTCATCCTTCGCCTCAACCGGAGGCGGCTAAAGGGCTGATCGTCCCATGCGCATTCTCATCGTCAATCCGAATACCACCGCCAGCATGACGGATCGCATCGCAGCGGCAGCCGAGAGCGTCGCGGCACCCGGCACAAAGCTTCTTGCTGTTACCTCGAGCATGGGGCCTGCCTCCATCGAGGGCTATTATGACGAAGCCCTAGCTGTCCCCGGATTACTGCAGGCAGTTCGACTCGGCGAGCGGGACGGAGCTCGGGCTGCGATCATCGCCTGCTTCGATGACACGGGACTTGATGCGGCGCGTTGCGCAGCTGCGATCCCGGTAATTGGCATCTGTGAAGCCGCAGTTGTGACCGCTTCATTTATCGCTCAGCGCTTCACCGTTGTAACGACGATGGAACGATCAAGGCTGCCGCTGGAAGCGCTGATGGATCGCTATGGCGTCGGTCGCCGTGCAACCGTTCGCGCCGCCGATATTCACGTGCTCTCCTTGGAAGATCCTACCTCGTCGGCGCGCGAACGCTTGTGCCGCGAGATCGAGCGCGCACTGCGCGAAGACCGCGCTGAAGCCATCGTGCTCGGCTGTGCCGGCATGGCGGATTTGCCAAGGCAATTGCAGGCCGAGTACGGCGTCCCGGTCGTCGATGGCGTCGCTGCCGCCGTCAAACAGGCGGAGTGCCTAGTGACGCTGGGGCTCGCAACAGCCAAAGGCGGCGCCTATGCGTATCCGCTTCAGAAGAGGTATGCCGGCATCCTCGACGCATTCGCCCCAGTGAACGGAGCATCCACCACGTGAACAATCGCTGTGACATTCGCTCGCTCACCCTTGAGGAGGTCGAGCTTCTGCTTGACTGGGCGCGGAAAGAGGGTTGGAATCCAGGATTGGCAGACGCTAATGCCTTTTGCAGCGCAGACCCGGATGGCTTCATAGGCTGCTTCACCGACGACAGGCTGGTCGCCGGTATTTCAGCAGTCCCTTATAGCGGGAACTTCGGCTTCATCGGCCTCTATATCTGCTTTGAAAATTATCGCGGTAGAGGCTTTGGTAAGCGCGTATGGGACGCCGGCATGCGTCATCTGGCGGGACGAATTGTCGGTCTGGACGGCGTTCCGGAGCAGCAGGAAAACTATGCGCGAAAAGGTTTCGTGGAAGCCTACAAGACGATCCGCTGGAGCGGCAGGATTGATCCGCTCGGCCCCAGCCCGGAAGCATGCTCGTCCATCTCACCACACAAGTTGCGGGAAATTGTTGCGTATGATGCGCAGAACTTCCCTGGCGGAAGGGAAAAATTCCTCGGCGCGTGGCTCCAGCCGCCAAGACAAGCGATTGTTGTCGAGCATGACGGAGCGATCACAGGGTATGCCGTAGCCCGCCGCTGCCATGACGGCTGCAAGATCGGGCCTCTTTTCGCGGATCGCCTGGAAGATGCCAAAGGGTTGTTGAATGCTTGCGTCAACCTAGCTCCAAACGAGACGTTTCACTTGGACGTTCCTGAAATGCAGACAGCCTTTTCCCGCATCCTCGAAGGCCACGGCATGACGCCGAGCTTCGCAACAGCGAGAATGTACAAGGGTGGCAAGCCACGTCTTGACACCAAGAGCGTCTTCGCCGTTACAACCCTGGAATTGGGTTAGTCTTCCGTGAGCAGAGGCCGAAGGAATCAAGCATAACGTCGCGGCCTCACGGGCGAGCGACGAAGGCTTCCTCCTCTTACCCAGGTTTGCGCGACCGCCGCATCGCCAGTATCTGGCGCAGCCGCGCGTCCCGTTCCCAAACCACCTCGTCCACCGGAAGTGCCGCGTATGCGCCATCTACGGCTGCCGTTACCCGCTGTTGCAGATCCTCATCGGGCAGCGGCATGCCGAGTTCGCGCCAGAGCTTGTCCTGCATCGGCGCGAACATGTCCCAGAAGCCCTGCATGCCGCGGTCGCCGCCGGCAAGGCGATAGGTCAGAAGCGGTCCCATCAAGGCCCATCGCAGGCCGGGGCCATCGGTGACGGCGCGGTCGATGTCCTCTGCTGAGGCGACGCCACTTTCGAGAATATGGATCGCTTCGCGGAAAATGGCAGCCTGCAGGCGATTGGCGACGTGCCCGTAGATCTCTTTCTGCAGCCGAATCGTTGTTTTGCCCATGCGTTGATAGAGCTGCTCCGCGCTTCGCAGCGCGGCCTCCCCCGTTCTGGCGCCGCCTACCATTTCGACCAGCGGAACCAAATGCGGCGGATTGAAGGGATGCCCCAGCACCACCCGTTCCGGATGGGCGCAGGCACTCTGCATGTCGGTAACGGAAATTGCGGATGAACTAGAAGCGACAACCACCCCTGGAGAGGTTGCGGCATCAATCCGCCGCATTAGCTCGATCTTCTCTTCCACCCTTTCAATAGCATTTTCCTGGACGAAGCCTGTTCCTCCGCATGCTTCAGAGAGATCGGGGGTGTATCTCAGCGTGCCGCGCTTGTTCTTCTCGAGCACGGCGTGGGGTAGCGAAGACCAGCAGCGTTCGACGGAAGCCTCCAATTCCTTCGCGGCTCCTTCGCGAATATCGGTCGCGACCACATCC
Organism: Pseudorhizobium flavum; assembly: GCF_902502825.2. The sequence continues at coordinate 929,423 of NZ_LR723670.1, read as the reverse complement.
AGCCCGTGAGCCAGGAAAAGGCACGTCCAGCTGGCGCCGATGGTTCCCGTTCCGACGACGGTCACGCTTTTGATGTCTTGCGGGCTCAAGGCGATGCTCCTGCTGCAACAACACCGCTAGAACTGAACACGATCGGCACCCTTGAGGGAGAGCATTTCGCGCGCATCGGCCGGAGTTGCGATATTCAGCCCCAGTCCATCGAGGACCTGCCGGATGCGGCGCACCTGGACGGCATTGGAGGTCGCCAGCTTTCCCGGACCATCCCAGAGCGAATCCTCGAGCCCGACGCGAACATTGCCGCCCATGGCAGCCGCCATCGTCGTAACGGGAAGCTGATGGCGCCCTGCCCCCAGCACGGACCAGACATAGTCGTCGCCGAACAGCCTGTCGGCCGTGCGCTTCATGTGCACAACATCGTCCGGATGGGTGCCAATACCTCCGAGGATGCCGAAGACCGTCTGGATGAACAGCGGCCCCTGAACCAGACCGCGGTCACGGAAATGCGCCAGGTTGTAGAGGTGGCTTGTGTCATAGCATTCGAACTCGAAGCGCGTGCCGTTGCCGCCGCAATGCTCCAGTATGTGCTCGATGTCCTTGAACGTGTTGCGGAAGACCGTGTCGCGGGTCTTCTCCAGGTAAGCCGGCTCCCAGTCGTGCTGGAAGCTCTCGTAGCGACCCAGCATAGGATAGAGACCGAAGTTCATCGATCCCATGTTGAGTGACGCGACTTCGGGAGCAAACTTCAGGGCCGGCTGAAGGCGCTCCTCCACTGTCATTGTGGGGCTTCCGCCGGTGGTGAGGTTCAGCACTGCGTCCGTCGCCTGCTTGATCCTTGGCAGGAAGCGAGCGAAGGCCGCAGGATCCTGCGTCGGCCGGCCGTCCTCCGGGTCGCGAGCATGCAGATGCAGGATCGCTGCCCCTGCCTCAGCCGCTTCTATGGCGTTCGCGGCGATCTGGTCCGGGGTGACCGGCAAGTACGAAGACATGCTGGGCGTGTGGATGCCGCCTGTGATGGCACAGGTGATGATGACCTTGCGGGATGATCGAGCCATGGCCTCTTGTTTCCTTGCTATCAAAGGTTCTCGACGTTGCCGCAGACGCTGATGGCTTGCCCCGAGATGTTGGCGCCGCCCGGCGAGGCAAGGAAGAGCGCCATGGCGGCGACATCTTCCGGCTCCACCATGCGGCGAAGCGAGATATTGGAGAGGTATTGCGCCTCCATCTCCTCATAGGCGACGCCCGAGGCTGTGGCGCGTTCACGGATGACGCTTTCGATGCGAGCGCCACGCACGACGCCCGGCAGGATTGCATTTACCCGCACGCCATCCGGGCCCATTTCCTTCGCCAGGCTCTGGGTCAGCCCGACGATCCCCCACTTGGCAGCCGAATAGGGGGTGCGAAGCGCATAACCCAATCGCCCCGCCACGGATGAGATGTTGATGATCGATCCAGCTTCGCTAGCGCGCAGCAGCGGTGCCGCCCGCCGCACGACCAGGAACTGGCCCATCAGGTCGATATCGAGCGTACGGCGGATATCTTCGACCGACAGTTCGTCGATCGCACCGGTGGGTCCGGCGATACCCGCATTGTTGATCAGCACATCCAAACCGCCTAGCTTCCTCGCCGTCGTTTCCAAAAGCGCGTCAACTTGGGCCTCGTCGGAAATATCGGCTTTTACGACGGCGACTTCCCGATGATGCCTTGCGAAACACTGCAAGGCCCCATCGTCGATGTCGCAAATCAGCACCTTCGCCTCAGCTTCGAGGAAGCCGCGGGCGATCGCGGCGCCGATGCCGGAAGCACCGGCAGTCACCAGAACCCGAAGACCGGGGTGCGGGCTCATCCGCTTGATCATGTTCATTCGCTGTTCACTCGATTCCATGGGAGCGACGCCATCTCAGGCCACTTCGAGCCAGTTGCGCCGTATTTCGGGATGGGCATCCAGCTCTTCAGGAGTCCCTTTGAAGACAAGTTCGCCATGCCCCATGACCATCACCTGCCGGGCGACCTTGAGAGCGATCGTCAGCTTCTGCTCGACCAGCACTACCGCCACCCCGCGGCGGCCGATGTCGAGGATGACCTCCATCACCACCTCCACGATCTTGGGTGCCAGCCCCTCGGTCGGCTCATCGATCAGCAGCACGCGCGGGTTGCCCAGCAATGACCGGCAGATCGTGAGCATCTGCTGCTCGCCACCCGACAGATAGCCGGCACGGATGGCGCGTCGCTCCTTCAGGCGCGGGAAATAGTCGTACATCTCGTCGACCGACCAGCGGTGGGCGCCCGATACTCCCTTCTGCACCCCCATGGTGAGGTTTTCCTCGACCGTAAGGTTGGGAAAAACCAGCCGCTCCTCGGGCACGTAGCCGATCCCCTGGCGGCAGATGTCGAAGGGTCGCTGCCCGGCCAGTTGAACTCCGGCCAACGTCACCGTCCCGCCGCTCGGAGGCACCAGGCCCATGATAGCCTTCAACAGGGTCGAGCGGCCGGAACCGTTCCGGCCGAGCAAGGAGACGACCGAGGCTTCCGGCACCTCCAGGTCGATCCCGTGCAGGATGTGGCTCTTGCCATAATGGGCGTGCAATCCCTTTACCTTTAGCAAGCTCATGAAGCCTCCTGACCGAGATAGGCTTCCTGCACGTCGCGGTTGGCGCTGATGCGCTCTGGGGTATCGGTTGCAAGGATGTTGCCGTAGACAAGGACCGACACCCGATCGCAGAGGCTGAAGACGACGCTCATGTCGTGCTCCACCATCAGGAGGGTCTTGCCCTCGGTGACCGAGCGGATCAGTTCCACCGCCTGCGCGGTTTCCTCGCGGGACATGCCGGCGGTTGGTTCGTCCAGAAGGATGACCTCTGCCCCTGTCGTCAGCGTCATGCCGATCTCCAGGGCCCGCTGCTCGGAATAGGTGAGATCACCGGCAAGGTCGTGCGCACGAGCTTCAAGACCCACCCGGGCCAGCGCCTCGGCCGCTTCCTCGTTTACTCTCTGTATCCGCGCGATCGGGCGAAACAGGCCGTATCGTACGCCGTGGCGGGCAAGAACGCCGATGCGCAGGTTCTCCAACACACTCATACGATGAAAGATGTTGGTGATCTGGAAGGATCGCGCCAGCCCTGCCCTGTTGATGCGATGCGGCGGAAGGCCGCCGATGCTTTGACCGTTGAGCATGATCTCACCGGAAGAGGGCACGAACATGCCGGAGATCAGGTTGAAGAGCGTGGATTTGCCCGCCCCATTGGGACCGATCACTGCGTGCCGCTCGCCCGGCCAAACGTCGAGCTCCAGCCCCTTGATAACCTCGATTGGGCCGAATGACTTGGTCACTCCCGATAGCCTCAGCGCCGGCTGCTCCTTGAGCGGGACAATCATGTTGCACCTCCCAGCGCGCCGACCCCTGCCTTGGCTTCCTTACCTTTGCCCATCCTGCCCCAGAGCGCATCGATGCGCTGTCTCGAACGAACCATCAGGGCAAGACCGAAGACCAACAGGATCAGCGGGACCAGCCAGGTGAGAGGGCTGGTAGGCTGCCATGTCATGCCGAAGAGGGTATAAGGTGGGAAGCTTCCGGCTGCGGATTGCCTCAGCCTTGCATAGTGTTCGCCGAACAGGACCGAGATAGCTTCCGTCAGGAAGACCACGCCGGCGGCTACCAGCACGCCGCCGAGAATGGCGACCAGATAAGGACCTGCAAGGCGGGACCAGTCGAGCTGGCGACGATTGCGGATGTGATGTTGTAATACACCGCCAATCCCCGCAGGCGCATAGAGCATCACCAGCACGAAGATCAGCCCCTGGTAGAATACCCAGGATCGCGTAACGTCCGAAAGCAGGAACGAGAAAAAGGTGAAGGCTGCAGCGCCGATGACGGGGCCGAAGAAGATGGTCGACCCGCCAACGAACGTCTGCAGCACAACCTGCGCGGACACGTCGCTCGCAAACAGCGAATAGTTCGCCGTTTCATTCGAGATCGCCAGCAATGCGCCAGCGACGCCCGTGAACATCGCCGAGATTGCGAACACGATCACCTTGGAGGAATGGGCGTTGTAGCCGAGGAAACGTACGCGCTGTTCGTTGTCACGCAGAGCGAGCGTCAGACGGCCAAAGGGGGTGCGGGTATAGGACCAGAGAGCAAGAGCGCACAGCACCACCCAGGTCAGTGTCAGGTAGTAGACTTCCAGCGTGGAGCCGAAAATGATCCCGCTCCAGGGCATTCGCATGGAGGACACACCCGCTTCACCGCCGAACAAATCCTGCAGCCGCGGCGCCAGCGAGTGAAAGAGCTCGGCGATCGCAAGTGTGACCAGGGCGAAATAGACTCCCGAACGCATCGTCGCGAAGTAGCCGGCGATGAGCCCGATAACGAGACCCACTGCGGCACCGGCGAGGGGAACGAGTGGCGTCGGAAAGGGAAATCCGTCCTCGATCGCGATCATCAGGTGAAGGGCTGCGAAAGCCCCCAGCCCGAAATAGGCGGCATGGCCGAAGGAAAGCAGCCCGGCCTGGCCAATGAGCAGATTGAATGCCAGGGCAAAGAGACTCGCGATCAGCACGTTGACCAGCGCGTTCTGCCAGGCGATCCCCATGAACGGAGGGATGACGATCAGCAGAGCCAGCAGGACTATGGGAAGAAGCAGGGTACGCATCGACATCCTCTCTAGTTGCGCTCGCCCATGAGACCCGCCGGGCGGACCAACAGGACGATCAGCATCAGAGCAAAGGGAATGGTCGCGCTGACCGAAGATAGCTCGAGCGTCATCAGTCCTCCCAAGGAACGCGCCCAGTCACCAAGGCCCGCCAGCGAGAAGAGCGTCGCCAGCGACCAGTCAAGGCCGACAGCAAACGAGGAGAAGAGGCCGATCAGAAGCGACGCGACGAGCGATCCCTTCAGCGAGCCGAGGCCACCAACGACCACGACCACGAAGACGATGACGCCGAGCTCCAACCCCATGTTGGGATTGGTGGGGTAGAAGGCTCCGGCCACCGCCCCCGCAAGTCCGGCCAGTGCGGCGCCAGTTCCGAACACGAACATGAAGACCATCGGGATGTTGTGTCCCAGTGCCTCTGCCATGGCCGGGAGGCGTTCCGCCGCACGCACGATGATCCCCGTGCGGGTGCGGGTGAGGAGCAACCAGAGCGAGGTGAACATGACGATCGCCACGCCGCCGATGAAGAGACGGTAGAAGGGATAGTCGGCGCCGAAGATCTGGAAGGCGGAAAAGCGCATCTCCGCGGGCATCTGGTAGTTCACCGGGAAGTCACCGAAGAAGAGCTTGATAAGTTCCTCGATGATCAGCGCCAACCCGAAGGTCAGCAAGAGTTCATGAGCGTGACCATGGGCATGTACCCGCGGCAGAAGGAAGCGCTCGACCGCCATGCCCGTCATGCCGACGAAGATCGGCGCGACGATGATGCCGGCCCAGAAGCCGAAGACGGAGGACACCGCATAGGCGACATAGGCGCCCAGCATGTAGAACGACGCATGCGCGAAGTTCAGCACGCCCATCATGCCGAAGATGAGCGTCAGGCCGGCGGAGACCATGAACAACAACAGTCCATAGGTTACGCCGTTCAACGTGGAGATGATCGCGAATTCCATAAGCGTTCCGGAAGCTGACGGTCAGGATGCTGGCCCATGGCTGCCACGGACCAGCGTTCGATGACGGAGGCCTATTCTGCCGGGCGTTCCATCTTGCAGCTGTCCTGAACAGGACTGATCGCCTGCTCGCCTGGAATGACCTTCACCGTCTCAAAGCCCATGTTCGTCCCGTCAGCCGGATATTTGGGATTTTCGACGACCTTGGAGACAACTACGGGCCGGATCGTCTGGTGATCTTCCTTACGGACCGAGATCGGGCCGATCGGGCTCTCGTAGGTAGTGTTTTCGAGCGCCAGCGCGATCTTCGTCACGTCAATGTCGCCGCCGCCGAAATCAACAGTGCCCAGCGCCTGCTGCAGAGCACCGAGCGCGAAGGCGGTATGTCCTTCGACGAAAATCGGATAATGACCCGTCGCCGTCTTGTAGCTTTCGGCGAATTCACCATCCGTTGCCGCGTTGTCGTAGTTGTTGGCAATGTAGTGGCCAAGCGCGGTCTTGCCGGCGTTGGCGATATTGCCGGGCTGATCGAGGAAGGCGGTGGCAAAGGTGACATCAAGGCCTGCATCGCCTGCCGCCTTCATCAGCAGCAGCAGGTCGTTGGACCAGTTACCGGTGAAGACGGTGTCCGGGCCTGCCGACCTGATCCGCGCCACGAAAGGCGCGAAATCCTGGATCTTGTTGACGTCGTGGAGCACCTCGTCGACGACCGTGTATCCCGCCTCTGCTGCCGCAGCTTCGACGGCTGCCTGCATGTCCTGGCCCCAGGAATAGTTCTGATTAATCGAATAGATCTTGTCGCCGAGATCACCCGATTCCTTCATCGCGCCGACCAGCGCGTTCACCCGCATCGGAGCGGTCGTGGTGTAGCGGAAGTGGTAGAACTGGCACTTGTCGCCTGTCAGCTCCATCGCCTCGCCGCCAAGGTTGATGAAGATTACTTCCTTGCCGGGATTGCGAATGTTGTGCTTGCGCACATCTTCGGTGAGCTGGCCGGCAATGGCCGAGGAAGCCCCCTGGAAGATGATATCCACTCCATCGGCGACGGCCTGGCGAAACTTGTCCGCGGCCTCTGGCGAACCGCCGGCGTTGTCGTATTCCGTGACGGTGACAGGTTCGCCATTGAAGCCGCCGGCCTCGTTGATGCGGCCGACACCATATTTGACGGCATTGGCATAAAGTCGACCCGTCGACGTCTGTGCGCCGGAGAGGCTTTCAATAATGCCGATCTTCAGTGGTTCGGCATGAAGGGCTGTTGCGCTCAATGCGGCTGCAGCCGAGACCGCGCTCATGACGAAACTTCTCATGTTCTTCTCCTCCCGATGTGTCTGTCCATGTGCCGCACCCTTCAGCTTTAACCGCCGAAAGTCCTCCTGAGGCACTGACAGGATCTAACCATACCCAACCCAACCTGTAAAGATCTGAGATATGTGATCACACATCTCAGCTTACGGAGAAATTGCTTTTCGTTGTGTGCTCGTGGGATTGAACGTAGAACGGCTGGGCTTGGAGACCCCCAAGCAGGCAAGACTGATTTGACCACGGCGAGGCCAGAGGCACGTGAACACTTTCGATCCGACAATGAAAAGCTCGCGGACGCTGGTGCCGGTTGATGTGTCGACGGTGCAGGATCGAGTCTACCAGAGCCTTAGGCTTGGTCTGCTCAAAGGAGAGTTCCTTCCAGGGGAGCAGGTTTCCATCCGTGCTCTCGCGGAAGTCTTCGGCACGAGCCCCATGCCGGTGCGCGAGGCCCTGGCGCGCCTGATTGCGGAACGCGCCATCGAACAGTCGGGACCCCGGACACTTCGCGTTGCGCCTTACATCGCCTCCGACCACGAGAACTACATTCGCATACGCATGCAACTGGAAGGCTATGCCGCCGAGCGGGCGGCCAGCGCGCCGAAGAACCCAGTGTTCATCGATGCGCTGAGGCGCCACAACGACAGCATCCAGGAGGCGCTCGACGTTCGCGACTTCGATGCAGCCCTTGCCGGTAACCAGGCATTCCATTTCGAGGTTTATCGTGCCGGCGGCTACCCGCAGCTACTCGATATCATCTCGACGCTGTGGCTTCGCACCGGCCCGATCGTAGCTTCTGCGCGAAAGGATGAAGGCCTGTTCTATCGGATCTTCAACAACGGCGTCCGCATCCACGCCAACGTCATCGAGGCGATCATTCAGAGGGACCGGGCAGGAGCGCGCCGCGCAATCAACCTCGACCTCCGCTCGTCCCACCTCTCAATCCGGCGCTTTTATCAACGAGAGGCCACAGAGGCCGGAGATTAGTTCTCTTGCGGCAATGACCAAGGCATTCGGTAGGCCTGACCATGCCAAACGCACCAGCCATGGCGGGCAACGTGGACGAGGGGCCCGCGGGAATTTGGCGCGCTGCACGTCCGGAAACTGCCTTGCCCGTTAAGGCAAACTTGCCTCAACTAGGAAAGACGCCCGCTGCGAATCTGGGGCTAGCCCGTGGCTGCTGAACAGGCTCAGCGGACGAACCCGGATCCGACGATCAGACGGAGCGTTTTTCGGGAATGACGAGAAGTTCAAACGTTACGCAAACCGCGTTGGCGCCATGGGCTAATCGGCCGGAGGCGATGATGCCGGTCATGCCGACGAGGTCTATATCGAGCGTGCAGCGCCTGCCCGAAGCTCCGTTCTCGCATCGTACCCTGCCCTTGCGAACCAAGACCTCAGTCGCAAGATCGCAGACCTCGCGGCCATCAGTGAATCGGGCGCCTACCAGGCTGCCGATCCCCAGAACCAGAGCGTCTGTGACCGCATACTCGTCGCATATCGCCTCGATAGCCTCGCAGATATCCTCATTCGGCCGAACAGCGGCTAGGATTGCAGGACGCGAACCGGTCGACGTGGCGATCGGTACATCCTGTCTTTCGGGCGAGAACAGCCGGAAATTTGTCTCCGCATCTTCACCTACGATGAAGGCGGCATTGGCGATGCCATACGCCGCGACCTCGACGGGTTGAGAAAAGACCGCTTCGAAGGGCAAAAGATGCCCCATTCGACGCCCCAGCCCAGGAACATCCCAGGTGCCGTGGCAATGCACATATGGCTCTCCGTCGCGAATCCCAAGATGCAGCCCCGCCCCCCGGATCACGCTGCCCGGACCAGGACGGAGGGTCTCGCTGTACCAGGCGGCATGATCTGCATCGGCACTGGCCGCCGGAATGACATAGTCCATCCTATCCATGGCGATATCGGAGAGGCCGATCCAGCCGGCACGATATCCGGCAGCCGCAAACGCCTGGGCCACGGCCGCATTAACGGACATGTGAGCCTGAAGCGTCAGCGCAAGCGGTGTAGCCTCGCAGGAAACCGCACGATAGCGCTGCGCGCTTGCCGGCCCGGGATGGCGGATCGTGCGCAGGCTCATGTCGACAGACCGGCGCTGGTGAATCCGCCGTCGAGCGCGAGAATCTGTCCATTGATATAGCTTGCATCGTCGGAAAGCAGAAAGGCGATGGCGGCCGCGACTTCCTGAGGGGTCCCGTAGCGGCGCAGCGGCACCCGCTCGTGCCACTGGCGTCGCACATCGTGGGTGTGCACGGCTCGCGCCAACGGTGTGTCAATCGGGCCAGGCGCCACTGCATTGACCCGCACGCCCATCGGTCCCAATTCGTTGGCCATGACAAGCGTCATCAGGTTCAGGCCGCCCTTGGAGGCGCCGTAGGCGGTACGCCCCTTGTTGCCGCAAAGGCCCGAGATCGAGCTAACATTGACGATCGATCCGGGCTCCCCCCGCTCCATCCACAAACGCGCGGCCGCACGCGAAACAATGAAGCTTCCGATCAGGTTGACGTCAAGAACGCGGCGAAAATCCTCCACGCTCGTCTCGACGGCCAGCCTGTCGAAGCCAATGCCAGCGGAATTGACAACACCCGAAAGGCCGGCTTCGGCTGCGCATAGACCGATGGCAGCCTCGACCGAACCTTCATCGGAAACGTCGCATATAATACCCCGTGCCCGATCGATCTCCAGTTCGTCGCAGGCAGCATCGAGGGCTTCACGCTTCAGGTCGAGCAGCCAGGGCTGGAAGCCGCGGCCAAGAAGCGCATGGGCAGTGGCAAGCCCGATACCGGACGCACCACCGGTGATGGCAACTGTTTTCAATGCGGGTTCTTGCATGGTCGTCTCCTAAGCCGTGGGGGCTTGCTCAAAGGTCGGCATCTGGCCGCGCCGTTGCAACTCCTCACGGATCAGCCTCTTGGTGATCTTGCCATAGGCTGATTTCGGCAGGGCATCCCAAAAGACGAAGGTCTTGGGCAGCTTGTAGCGCGCCATCTTACCCTCGAGCCAAGACCTCAGATCGAAGCCGGCAGCATCTGCGCCCTCGCGAAGCACGCAAACCGCAAGCCCCACCTCGCCCCATACGGGGTCCGGCACGCCGAGTACGGCTACTTCGCGGACATCGGGATGCAGGAGTATCTTCTCTTCGATTTCCCGCGGATAGATGTTGGAACCTCCGGAGATGTACATGTCCGACGAGCGGCCGGTAATGTAGATGAAGCCCTCCCCGTCCATGTGACCAAGGTCTCCTGTCCTAAACCAGCCGTTCCGGAAGGCTTTCTCGTTGGCATCGGGATTGTTGTAATAGCCGGCAAAAACCGCAGGTCCGATCACACAGATTTCTCCGGTCTGGCCGACATCCACTTCCACACCGTCGGCATCCTGGATCTGCACCTGCATGCCTGTACGCTCGAAACCGCAGGTCCCGATGCGTGCCTCAGGACCATCCTCCAAAAAATGCCGGCTTGGTGGCAGAACAGTGATCGCGCCCGTCACTTCGCCAAGCCCGAAATACTGCACCAGAACGGCACCGAGCTTGGCGAGCGCTCGCTTCTGATCGGCCCGGTACATTGGCGCGCCCGCATAGATCACATAGCGCAAGCTCGAATGGTCGTACCGGTCGACTGAGGGATCCTCGACCAACATTTTCAGGATCGTCGGAACCGTGAAGACATTGGTGATCTTCCACCGCTCGATCAGTTGCCAGACGGCGGCAACATCGAACTTCTCCGACGCCGGCAGCACGGTCTTCACCCCGTGGGCCACCTGCGTCAGTTGGTGGATGCCAGCGCCATGTGACAGCGGCGCCACTACAATCGACGCGTCGCCCACACCTGTGCCCGGCATCAGGTCACACAGGTGATTGGTGATGACGAAGGCCATCTGGCCGTGAGTGAGCACCGCTGCTTTCGGCCTCCCGGTCGTACCCGAGGTGAAGAAGAACCAGCAGGGATCGTCGCGATCGACCGGGGTATGGGCAAAGGTCGTTCCGGCATGGCGCTCGACGAGCGCATCATAGTCTTCGCCGAAATCCGACGGGCCTATCGATATCACGAAGGCGACACTCGGCGCGGTCTGACGGCAAGCCTCGGCATGGCCGGCAAATGCCGCGCCGCAGATCATTCCGTATGCACCGCTTGCCTGTGCCAGATACGCGACCTCCTCCGGAGATTGGCGATAGTTCGTCGGCACCCAGACCGCGCCGAGCCGGAAGCAGGCGAACATGGATTCGAACATCTGGTTGCAATTCGACGACTGGACGAGGACCCTGTCCCCCTTCTTCACCCCGAAATCGCGCGCAAGCGCAACCGCCATCGCATTGACACGCGCTTCCATCGCCGCAAAAGTCCAGGTCTTTTCTCCCCAGACAAAGCCGGTGTCGTCGGGATGACGACGGGCTGCCTGGGTCAGGAGACTTGCCAGGTTCATGACGCGGTTCGAGCACGGCGAGAGACCGCCTAGCGGCACGGGTTGGCTCATCGCACGCGCTCCAGAATCGATACGTCCTTGGAAACCGCGGCACTACACTTCTCAAGTGGCACGGCAGGCACATGGGAGAGCCCCTCGTCGTCCATGGCAACAAGTGCACCTTGACGTTCCTGCGTGGAAAAGCTGTTGGTCATAACGCCAACTGGCAAGTCGTCGATATCGGTGGCAGAGATGCCCGTGTAGTTGATTGCCGGCGCCGCGACGGAGACGATCAACTGCTCGACATCGTCCAGCGGTGATTTTCCGAAGGTGGAATGCGCCCAGCCAACGTTTTGCGCCCTGCTCATTTCGCACGCCTCCTCGCTTGCGACTTGCTAGTTGTCTGGCGCGCGGCACCCGTTCTGACGGCAAACATACCTGCCAACTTATCCTCCACCTTTGCCGCCTCCAGTTTCAGATATCCGGCAAGCTCCACCTGCCGTGTTTCCGACATGCGGCTGTCGATTGCGGCTATGCTGAGCGCACCTGCCGGACGACCGTCCGGATGGCGGATTGCCACGCCTACGCCCCACGAATTAGCGAAAATCAAGCCCGGATTGAGCGAGTAGCCCCTGTCACGGGTCAGTGCGACATCCCTGCGGATACGTTCAGGCGGCAGGTTCGGATAACGCTCTGTGAGGATCGCCCTGTTGAAGGTCAGCGCTTCCTCTACCTCCTCATCCGGCAAGGCGGCAAGGAATGCGAGCGACCCGGCACCGATCCCGAGGGGATGTTCAAACCCGACCTGCAGGGCGTGGGTACGTACCGGATAGGTTCCTTCCTCGCGATAGACGCAAACGGATGACATGCCGCGCCGGATGGAAAGGAAGCTCGTATCCTCCGTCTTGCGTGAAAGGCTGCTAAGGCTGTCGAGGCAAAGCTCCAGCAGACCAAATCGCTGAGAGGCCAAAGTCCCAAGTACGTAGGCCTCCTCGCCGAGATAGTAGCGGCGGGTTTCCTCGTCCTGCTCAACAAGGCTGGCGCGCATTAGCGCCAAAAGGAGCCGACGCACCGTGGGCTTGTTCAGGCCGCTGTCATCCACCAGCGCGGAAAGCGAGACGCCGCGGCCCGCATGACGCCCCACCATGGCCAACAGCGAGAGCGCACGATCGACACTTTGTGATCCGTTCAATGGGGTCAAATGCCGCCTCAGGTGGTCTATAATATGGACCAAGAAGCTATCATTTGACGCCCGAAAAGTAAAGCAAACCGGCCTCTTCTTGCGCATCGCTCGAAATTGAGCATTGATGCACTTCCAATCTCTGTCCACATGATCCATGATGTGGACCGCATTTGTGCGATGGAGGTCGCAAACTGCTGCGAGGGCAGCAGGATCAAGTGGAGGAGGAACCCATGGATTTGAAGAAACTAGGCGCATTTGCCCTGACATCGGCGATCGTCTGCACAGCTCTTTACGGCACGGCAGCGGCGGAAACCCTCCGCCTTTCCCACAATACCGGCGACGCCACGACCTGGCACAAGGGCGCAGAGAAGTTTAACGAGCTCCTGAGTGCCGAGACCGGTGGCGACATGACGGTCCGCGTCTTCCCAAATGCCACCTTGTCGGGCGGCGACCAGATGAAGCAGGCCGAAATGGTCAGCCGCGGCGCCCTTGACTTCGTCATCACCTCGGCGATCAACGTGACCCCACTTGTGCCGGAAATGGCCGTCTTCTCGCTGCCCTATCTCTATGCCAACTATGCGCAGGTCGACGCCACGACCGACGGGGCTCCGGGTGACAAGATGAAGGAGATCATGGATAGCCATGACATCGTCGTGCTTGCCTGGGGCGAGAACGGCTTTCGCGAAGTCACCAACAATATCCGCCCGATCAAGTCTCCCGAAGATATGAAGGGCCTGAAGATGCGCGTTGCAGGCCCGATGTATATCGACGTGATGAACGCGCTGGGCGCCAATCCGCAGCAGATGCAGTGGACGGAAACTTTCACCGCCCTCCAGCAAGGTGTGGTCGACGGGCAGGAAAATCCGATCGGCGCCGTGATCATTCCACAGCGCGTCTACGAAGTGCAGAAATACCTGACAGCCTGGCACTATTCTTATGACCCGGTCTTCCTCGGCATCAGCAAGAAGCGCTGGGACAGCTTCGATGACGCGACCAAGGAAAAGGTACAAAAAGCGGCCTCGGAGGCCATGGCTTACCAGAAGCAGATCACCCGCGAGAGCACTGAACAGGGGATCGCACTGCTTCGGGAAAAGGGAATGGAGGTCTATGAACCTTCTGCCGAAGAACTCCAGGCGTTTCGCGATGCCACGAAGCCGGCTTTCGACACTTGGGCTGCGAAAGTCGGCACCGATCTCGTAACCTCCTTCCAGGACGCTGTTGCCGCCGCCAAATAGAGGCAGCAGACAGCAGACCGGGGTCGGATCCACGTCCGGCCCCGACACCCATCGGAGACCTGCCATGGCGTTCATCTTGCGGGATGCGGAAAAGATCATCTGCGCGATCATCTTTTTCGCCATGACCCTGCTCGGCTTTGCCAATGTCGTGGTGCGCTATGCGAGCAACTATTCGCTTGCCGCTTCCGAGGAATTGCTGACAAACGGGTTCCTTCTCCTGACCATCTTCGGCGCCGCGATCGCTGCGCGGACCGGTGATCATCTCGCCGTCACCTTGATTTATGAACTGCTGCCGCGACCAATCCGCAAGCTGATGCTCATCATCGCCTCCGCGCTCTCCATCCTTCTTCTGGCAGCTTCGGCCTGGTTCACCTTAGAACTGTTGTCCAACCAGGTTTCCAGTCAAGTACGCTCCTATGCGCTCCAGATCCCGGCCTGGTACTACAGCGTTGGCCTGCCATTTGCCTTTGCCCTCGTCATCGTTCGCTACACACAGCGGGCGCTCGACGAGTGGCGGGAACTGGACCGGGAGAACGGCAATGTCTGACATGAGCGCCGGGACCCAAATGGTCGTTATATTTTTCATCCTGCTTGCCTTGCGGCTGCCAGTCGCCTTTGCACTCGGGCTTTCGGCGATCTATGCCATGTGGGCGCTCGGGTTCGGCCTGGATCTCGCCGGCGACCTCATCGCCTCGGGCATCGCAAAATACTCCCTGCTCGCCGTTCCGTTCTTCATCCTCGCCGGCGTGCTCATGGGTAGCCTTGGCATCGCTGAGCGCATGATCCGCTTCTTCCGGATCTTGATCGGCGACCTCCCTGGCGGAATGGGCGTCGTCGGCACGACCGTGTGCTTGTTTTGGGGCGCGGTCAGTGGCTCTGGCCCGGCATCGGTCGCCGCTATCGGCCCGCTCATCATCAAGGGCATGGAAGAAGATGGCTATTCGCGCGCCTTCGCCGCTGGCCTCGTCTGCACCGGGGCGGCATTGTCTATTGTTATCCCGCCATCGATCGGCTTGGTCATCTACGGGGTCATTGCCGAAACATCCATTTCGGACCTCTTCATCGCGGCCATTATTCCCGGCCTGTTCATGGGCCTGCTGATGCTGGCGACGCTGCCCCTGGCAAAAAGGTCAGGCTATGTCGGCGCCGCCGCGGCAAGCCTCGAGCGGCTAAGCCCCAGGCCCTACAACGACCTACCCTACGGCAAGCGACTTTGGCGTTCCTTCCTGGAGAGCTTTTGGGGCCTTATGACGCCCATCGTCATCCTTGGCGGCATCTATTCGGGTGCTTTCACGCCGACGGAGGCCGCCCTTGTCGCCACCGTCTATGCGCTGCTCATCGGCGGGTTGATCTACCGTACCCTTACGATCGAGGGTCTCTATCGGGCCCTGAGCGACGCGGCTGCATCCTCCGCAGTGGTGATGATGGTCGTCGCCTATGCCAGCCTCTTCGGCTGGGTGGTCACTGTAGACGATCTGATCGGCCATTATTCGACGCTGCTTTTGGGTGTGTCGGACAACCAGTGGATCATTCTTTTCATCGTCATGCTCATCCTGCTGATCGCAGGCATGTTCATGGATGCCATCACCATTATGTTCATCTGCCTGCCAATCTTTCTACCGGTGGCGCAGAAGCTCGGGTGGGATCCGATCTGGTTCGGCGTTGTCGTGATGATCAATCTGGCAATCGGCCTCTTCACGCCGCCCGTTGGCATAAATCTCTACGTTGCGGCAAACATTACCCGATTGCCGCTCGAAAAGGTTGCACGCGGAGCGCTGCCTTTCCTGATGACCAGCATCCTCGGCCTCGCCGTAGTCGCATCGGCGCCAGAAATGTCATCCTTCCTCGTCGACCTTTTGAGGTAGCCCGATGCCAGAAGTTCACTGCCGATGCTGGTCCTGTCGCACAAAGCTGAGGCGAACCAAGCCCTCGCATCTGCCTTCGATCGTCGATGAGCTTGTGCCTACAAGAGCGATCCAGTTGCGGGTTCTTAAGTATGGAGCAGGCGGCTGCAACGAGATTGGAAAACTCAAGTTTCTGGAAAGAGAAATTTGATGGAACGGTGGTTATTCAAAATACGATCGTGGCATAGGAACCTCCTTCACCGTTATTTCCCACCTCAAATCGCGCGTTATGTGCTTCTGCAATAGCCTTGACGACCGTAAGGCCAAGCCCCGAGCCGCCGAGACCACGACCGTTCGGCGTCTCACTCCTCCAGAACATATCAAAAGAGGCATGCTGCACATCGTCCGGTAATCCTGGCCCCTTGTCTCGAATGGTGATGTACGAGTGACCGGCTTCATCTAAACCCGTAAGAACCTCGATTGGACCGTAACCACCAGCGTATTTGCGCGCGTTTTCGAGCAGAGCGAGTAGAGCCTGACGGAAGCGATCTGGATCGATCGTCGCAGGTGCGGGTTGAAGATGTGTCTGGAAATCAGCGGCACCGCCCGTGGAAGCTTGAAACAGGCTCACGGTCTCCGACACATGCAAAGCTAAGTCCGTTTTCGTGGTTGCCGTGACAAAGTTGGTGGTGCCCGCCAACGAAAGCGTGTTTAGCTGGTCCACGAGACGGGACATGCCCTGTGTTTGCAGCAGCAGAGCTCGCAGTTGTTTTTCTGTGGGAGCAATCACACCGTCGGTCATTCCCTGTAGATTACCTTGCAACACGGTAAGCGGCGTACGCAGTTCATGGGCAACCGCTCGTGTATTGAACTTCAAACGCGTCTCCAACGCTAGCAATTCACTGGCCATGCTGTTGATTGTAATAGCCAGCGCTTCTACCTCTTTGGTCGCGCCGGGTTCTACGGTAACCTGGAAATCGCCCTGTCCGATCTTCTCCGCCGCCGCAGTCAGGCGGGTTAGCGGTGCCGCAATCCTGTGAGCCAGGACTACACCTATCACGCTTGTGAAGACGATCAGCAGAAAGCCGAAACCTAAGACGCCCTCAACAGGTGACGCTTCAGTGGCTTCCTCCAGTTGTGGGTAAAGTGGCGCTAGTGCTGCGAGAGCCTTTGGATCAGGGATCTCGCCATTATTAATGCTCACCCAAGCACTTCTCGCCTCAACAGGTAACGCATCCAAGGCGGATACTTCAGCGTGATCGATATACCAATCGACCAGGATGTAGAGTAACGCAATGGTCGTGAGCTGAATGACAGATACCAAAGTGGCTGTCATTGTTGAGAGGGCCGGTCTAGACATCCTTAGACCTCGCGAAGCGATAGCCCACGCCGCGGACTGTCGTTATGTACCCCTCTTGGCCAGCTTCCGCGAGCTTCCGCCTCAGATTAGCAATATGGGTGTCAATCGTGCGATCCAAGGCGTCGCTGTCCGGCATGCACGCGTCCAATAGCGAGGCTCTTTCGAACGTCTTGAAGGGAGACCTTATTAAGCACACTAACAGGCGAAATTCGGTGGCAGTCAGCGACAGTTCAAGGCGACCTTTAGCTGTTGATGCCGTAGCTATGTGGGAGTCGAGTTGGACTTCGATCCCGTCGTGCCGGATGACCTCACTACCTGCAACGCCACTGGCTCGCCTCAGCACGGCCCCCACACGCGCCATGACTTCCTGTGGGTTGAACGGCTTCGTGACGTAGTCATCAGCGCCAAGCTTCAGACCGAGCAATTTGTCTGTACTGTCATCCATCGCAGACACGAAGATCACCGGCACGTTCGAATGTGCCCGAACCTTTGTCAGAAGATCGAAGCCATCCATATCCGGCAGACCGACGTCGAGCAGTATCAAGTCCGGCTGTAATCTCGTCACATGGGCAAGAGCTGTGAGGCCTGTTGATGCCTTGGTCGTCCTGTAGCCAGCCCTTGCAAGATATTTTTCCAAGAGCGACGCTATTTCTTCGTCGTCCTCGACGACCAGCACGAGCGATGAAATCATAGTCAAACTCACTGGCTTTGACATGCCCTTCGCGGCGTCTCCGTCAAATCTTGACAATCCAACGAGAGAACGTGGTCCTCAACGAGGAGCCACCGATGAGTTGTCAACGGCGGAGTAAAAGCCGGCCACGTGGCGGAGCAAAAGTCGGCCACTATGGCGCCGGCCTGAGACCGCCGGGAGGGCGTAGCCCGAGCGGGGGTCTCAGGCCGGCGCGGCATTTTTTCAGGAGCGTTTCAACCGGCCTTTCGGGCGCGGCTTTGAGCGAGACGATAGCTGTCGCCGTTCATCTCGAGGATGTTGACGTGGTGGGTGATGCGATCGAGCAGTGCGCCGGTCAAACGTTCGGATCCCATGGTTTCCGTCCATTCATCAAACGGAAGATTGCTGGTGATCACAGTGGCGCCGCGCTCGTAGCGTTGCGAGATCAGCTCGAACAGCAATTCGGCGCCGGTCTTGGACAGCGGCACGAAGCCCAGTTCATCGATGATCAGCAGCTTGTAGGCGGCCATCTGCTTCTGGAATCGGAGAAGACGCCGCTCATCACGCGCCTCCATCATCTCGCTGACCAGCGCGGCCGCCGTGGTGAAGCCCACGGACAGGCCCTTCTGGCAAGCTGCCAAGCCAAGGCCGAGCGCGACATGTGTTTTGCCCGTGCCGCTGGGACCGAGCGCAATGACATTCTCCCTCCGCTCGATCCATTCGCATCGTGCCAGTTCCAGCACCTGCATCTTGTTGAGCTTGGGGATGGCGGCGAAGTCGAAGCTGTCGAGGCTTTTGACGATGGGGAATTTCGCCGCCTTGATGCGGCGCTCGACCTTGCGGCGATCGCGTTCGATCATCTCCCGCTCACCAAGTCGGAATAGGTATCCGACATGATCGACGCCCTCGGTGGCGCATAGCCGGGCCAGCTTCTGGTACTCGCGCTGGAAGGTCGGCAGCTTCAGGACCTTGAGATAGTGCGCGAGAAGGATCTCTGGTGCTTCAATACTCATGCCGCTTCTCCCGCATCACACGACAGAAGGCGCATGTACGCCTTTGCCGAGGTCTTCTCGACCGTCGCCCGTGGCAGGTAGGGGTAAATGGACAGGTCCAGTCTCGGCGGCCGACGCTCCACCCGGCACAGGATCAGATGCTTCACTGCATCAAAGCCGATCGCGCCGAGCTGAATGGCCTGCTTCACGGCCGCATGCAGGTCCGCAAGGTCGAAGCTTTCCAGCAGGCGCAGAACCTGCACGTACTCCCGCCGGCCATGCTTTGCCATGCGGCCTTCCATCAGCCGGCGTAGCGTGGCGAACTCCTCCGGCAGGTCCCAGCCTTGGAGTGGCGCTGCCTGATCCAGCGCATTGATCTTCTGCTCGATCAGCGGCAGGTAATGGACCGGGTCGAAGATGACGTCTTCGCGCTCCCAGCTTCGGGGATGGCGGGCAATGATCTCGCCGCGGCAGCCGATCACCACTTTGTCGACATAGCCTCTGACCCAGACGTCCTGATGGCCGTATGCGACCGGCACGGAGTAGTCGTTGGTCTTGTAGCGCACCAGTGACTGAGCCGTCACAATAGCACTCGCCTGGTCGCAGGCGTCGAAGGGCGACGCCGGCAAAGGACGCATGGCCGCCAGATCCCGCTGCAATCGTTCTCCGATCGTCTCGCTCGCGCCGCGCAGCTTGTCGCTCTGGCGCTTGCGGCACTGTTCTTCCAGGAAGGCGTTAAACGCATCCCATGTTGGAAACTGCGGGATTGGCACCATGAAGTTGCGCCGGGCATAGCCGACAAGACCCTCGACATTCCCCTTGTCGTTGCCTTTCCCAGGACGGCCATAGCGATCCCGGATCAGATAGTGGGACAGGAAGCCGCTGAACAACGTTGCCCGCTTACGCGTGCCGTCGGGCAGGATCTTCGCCACAAGGCAGCGATCATTGTCATAGACGATCGATTGAGGGACGGCCCCAAAGAACGCGAATGCATGTATGTGGCCATCGACCCAAGCCTCGGCCACCGCAGCCGGATAGGCGCGCACATAGCAGCCGTCGCTATGCGGCAGATCGAGCACGAAGAAGCGGGCCTTCTGCTCGACGCCGCCGATCACCACCATCGCTTCACCGAAATCGGCCTGCGCATGGCCCGGCGGATGCGACAGCGGCACGAAGACTTCCTGGCGGCGCTGATCCCGCTCGCGCATGTAATCCTTGATGATCGTATAGCCGCCGGTGAAGCCACACTCGTCACGCAGCCGATCGAACACACGCTTGGCGGTATGGCGCTGCTTGCGCGGCATCTGCATGTCCGCATCGAGCCACTGGTCGATCGTCGACACAAACGCATCCAGCTTAGGCCGCCGGATCGGTGACCGCCGCTGATAGCCGGGTGGTGTCGAATACGACAACATCTTCGCAATGCTGTCGCGCGAGATGTTGAAATGCTTCGCCGCCTGACGCTGCGTCATCCCTTCGGAAACAGCCAGACGAACCCTTAAATAAAGTTCCACGGTGTAGATCCCCTGTCCCTCCTGCGCTCATTGCAGAAAGGAAATAGGTGGCCGGATTTTACTCCGCCCGCGGCAGCATTATGCCGCCGCTACCGTGGCCGACTTTTGCACCGCCGCTCTCAATGAGTGTAACTGATCTCAACGACGTTCAGAAAGCAACTTCGAAAACCTGCGAGAACGAAGGGTGCCGTTTGCTTCCGCTGGCGTTCATGCTGCTGGGTTTTGTTTCACTTATTTTTGCAGCGATACCAGAACTTGACCTCATTGTAAGTCGGTTTTTCTGGGAGCCCGCTGCGGGCTTCGAATTCACGAAGAACAGCTTCCTC
This sequence comes from Pseudorhizobium flavum, assembly GCF_902502825.2. The sequence continues at coordinate 908,985 of NZ_LR723670.1, read as the reverse complement.
ATCGCATTTCGCGACGCCAACAGGTTTCTGCCTTGGGCCATCATAGGAACGGCAATGGTGCTCCTGATTCCAAACCCACTTCTCAGGCACCTGAAGTCCCCGCCTGCACCTCATAAGTTGCTGTTCGTGGTCACGTTCTTTGCGGCTGGCCCGGGGCTGGGGGTCCAGCTGATCAAGATGTTGGTGAAAAGAGCTCGTCCACGAGGACTGGAAGAGTTTGGCGGTAGTGCCTTCTTCACGCCTCCGTGGGAGATCACCGACCAATGCGTGAGGAACTGTTCCTTCATCTCGGGAGAAGCGGCAAGCGCCTTCGGACTGCTCACGCTTGTTGTATTCATCAAGCCCAAATATTCCACTGTCTATCTTGTAGCGGTTGGCACTGTCGCAGCCGCCTTCTCGTTGAACAGAGTAGTGTTCGGCGCCCATTTTCTTTCAGATGCGGTTATCGCGTGGAGTCTGATGTTCGCTTTGGCGGCGCTGCTCTGGGGAGCGTTCTCACGAAACGCGCCACAGATCGATGCACTCTTCACCAGTAAATCCGCCTGACGAAAGGGCCGGCTCGGCTTGGCGTAGAGGTGCCGGCGTGGAGCACCTTGGTTCGAGGGTCGATGGACACCTCTTCGGCGTTAGCACGACCCCCAGATGACCGTCTCCCCTCGATAGCCTTGAGATAACGAAAGACGTTGCTTGAGATGATGCAGAATGCCTTTTTGGCGGAACAGCAAGCCGCCATGCTCTCATGTGAGACAGTACGTCCTTCGCCTGAGCTTTCCGTCATCGTACCCACATTCAACGAGGCACCCAATGTGGAGTTGGTCGTTGGAGCGTGTCCGTCGTCGAATGATTTGAAACTTTTTGGGCGTGGGAAGATTGGAGTTTCCGGCTCGGTTTTCGGGTTGATTTAAGCCGCTTTGGCCTGGTGGTTCAAGCGGCGTTGTCTGATGGTGTCGCGTTTGATCCTTTCGCGTTCGAGGAGGATTGTTTGGCCGCGCCCGAAGTAGACGTCGGCCGGGGTGAGATTTTCGAGGCTCTCGTGGTATCGGCGATGATTGTAATGCTCCACGAAGGCCGCGATCTGCGCTTCGAGGTCTTCCTGGAAGAAGTAGTTTTCCAGCAGAATGCGGCTCTTCAACGTCTGGTGCCAGCGCTCGATCTTGCCCTGCGTTTGGGGGTGGCCGGGAGCCCCGTGAACCTGATCGATCTTGTATTTGTCCAGCCATTCGCCGAGATCTGAGGCGACGTAACACGGGCCGTTATCCGACAGCAGGCGCGGCCGGTGTTCGACCTTGACCTTGTCGCAGCCTGAGGCGGCCAGCGCCAGGTCGAGCGTGTCGGTGACATCCTCGACCTTCATGCTGGTGCACAGCTTCCAGGCGATGATGTAGCGGGAATAATCGTCGAGGATGGTCGACAGATAGAACCATCCCCAGCCGATGACCTTCAAGTAGGTGAAGTCAGTTTGCCACATCTCGTTCGGGCGCGTGGTCTTGTCCTTGAATTCGTCATTGGCCTTGATGACGATATAGGCTGGCGAGGTGATTAGGTCATGGGCCTTGAGCAGGCGGTAGACCGAAGCCTCTGAGACGAAATAGCTTTCCATGTCGGTGAACTTCACCGCCAGCTCGCGTGGCGACAGATCGGCATGATCGAGCGCGAGTGTGATGATGCGATCCCTGATATCGTCGGGGATACGGTTCCACACCCGTGACGGCGCGGATGTCCGGTCTTCCAGCCCCTCAACACCGTGGGTCTGGAAGCGATCATACCAGCGATAGAAGGTTGGTCTTGGAATGCCGAGCTTGTCGAGGGTTTGCCTGGCTGGCAGATGAGACCCCTCGACAAGCCGGATGATCTCGAGTTTTTCGGTGGCGGGATATCTCATTCTTCGTCGCCCCCATCCGCGATCATGCTTTTTTTAAGCAGGCGGTTTTCCAGGGTGAGGTCGGCCAGCGCCTCTTTCAGGTCGCGGCTTTCACGGCGTAGCGCCTTGACCTCATCGCTGGTGGCCGAGCGGGCAGTGTCACCGGCTAGCCGCTTCTTGCCCGCTTCGAGGAATTCCTTCGACCAGCTATAATACAGGCTCTCGGCGATCCCTTCGCGGCGGCAGATCGCGGCAATGCTGTCTTCACCGCGAAGGCCTTCCAGCACGATGCGGATTTTCTCCTCCGACGAATGGTGCTTGCGCGTGGCGCGACGGATATCCTTGATCGTCTTCTCGGCCGACGATGTCTGCGGCCCGGTTTTCTGTCTCATCTTCGCTTCCTTTGAATGAGCTACGATGAGCCGAAAATCCTCTCTTCTCAATTAAACCAGTTCTGTCTCATAGGCGTTGATGGCGGACAATGAGCAACGAGCAGTTGCACGTCAAGCTGCTGGCAGGCAATCGCCGCGGCTCGAAACAGCCGATGGCGATGCCCCTGAAGCGTGCCGAGCGACATGAAAATGAAGGGCTTGCCCGGATCCACAGCGAAGGGAAGCTCTTCGGCTTTATCGTCGCTTCGCAAGGGTCCAACCGGATAGAGGCGATCCTTGCTCCGGAGCCTCGGGAAATCGAACGCCGATGTCGTCTGCGCTATGGTAGCCGTTTCGGACATGCAAGCCTGGAGATCCTCAATGGGATTCTGCAAGCCCATTCGGCGTGCCCACCGCCGGATCATTCGCCGTTGCTCGGTCAGCAGGAGCCTCGCAACCCGCTCACCTCCCTCGTTGCGCCGCCTACCTTCCAGGCTCGGGTCGTATGGCCAAGACAGAAACGGAAGCGGGATGCCGTCATCCGGCTCCACGGGCAAGGCGCAGGCAATGGACAGCAGCGGAAGATCAAGATGCCTCGCGAGAAGCCCCGCCGCCGGCTCCATCTGGTCGCCCAAGATCGCGTCCACACCCAACGACCTCAGATACCTGGGCGCATGCTGGCAAAAAGCATTGGTGAGCACCGCGCCATCGTGAACGGTGCGGAGAATGCCTAAAGGACCTCTTGGACGTGATGCTCGATGAATGATGTTGTCGAGCTGCCGCTTGTCCGTTCCTTCCACAGGCTGGACAGGAAGACCGGCGTCAAACTCGTGCTCCGCCCCCTCGTTTACAAGCAGCGTGACGCGATGACCGCGACCAGCCAGCGCTCGACCAACCGTTGCAAATACGGCAAGATGGCTGTTGAACGGCGGGCAAATCAACGCGAAGTGCAAAGGAAGCTCCAAGCCTCAAACGATTTGTGTGGCGAACGAGGCTTCTTCTTCAAGCCTCATTCACCGAGTTGATCAGCTCACATTGGTGGGCAGCCTCGCAATGCGCAGGAGACCGGCGACCACACCATCGCCGATCATCACATAGGTAGCCAGCTCCAAGGAGAGTATAGTGGCAACCGACAGGCCAGTGGGCAGGCGCGCGGCGAGCAAGAAGCCAAGGATCACGAAGAAAGTATCGGAAAGGGAATTGACGATGCTGTCGCCTGAATAATGAAGGCTGCTCCCGTCATTGCCGAAGATCTGGATGATGAAGGGCAGGTTTTCGAAGATTTCCCACAGGGCGCTACTGGCAACCGCATAGGTTGAAAGACGGGCCAGCGACCAGTGCGGCCTGATTGCATTCAACCACACAAAGAGCCCCACACCGAACGCAAGATGGAGAAGCGAATAATGATCCGTCAGTTGCTGCGAATTTTGATGCGGATCCAACACCCCTTGCCACAGACGTATCGAACCGCAGCTACAAAACCAGTCGCGATCAAGCACGAGCAGAACGCTAACCTGACCGGCCAAGAACAGAAAAGGGAGGTAGAGATAACGCCGGCTATGCTGCGGCGTTCGAAAGACATACCCCCGCTTCTCTAGCATTTCCTCTCCTTCGGCTTGACGTGGAAACCGTCGTGCTGATGTCCGCAAGCGGGAAGTAGGGCCTGAATGTCCTTTAGCCACCCCTGTGGAACGAGCCCGCCCCGCCGGTGCATCTTGCGGTAGATGCGAAGCCTATCTCTTGGCGCGTTAAGCCGTCCGAGAGGCTTATGTACTAGAAATGTCCTCCGCCGTTGTCTCCCGCGCACAGATACGCCGTCTAGCGCGCTGCCAAAACAGATCTCCCTCGGCTTTCGACGCAGCAAAAGCAGCAAATCGTCCGGTCTCTGGAACGCGTAGCCCGCTCGGTCGGCTATCGAGGCGACGGGATAATGATGGGCCGGCGCTGCATCCGGTCGACGTCGGAATCTCGTGGCTAAAGCCGTGGGGTTCTTCTTGGCCGTAATCCGGCCCAATGGCGGAATGGCCGGCCAGCGGCGTCGCTTAGCATCCAGGCCTTCTCCCGAAAGCGCGGTAGACGATGGGGATCAGACGAACCGCCGAGGCAATTCCGAGCGGCACTATCACAGCCTCTTCCGAGCGAATGTGCGCGTACGGGCAGTCAGCGCGGCGAGAATTTATCCTGTGACGCGCCACGCAGGCCACAGCCAGCTCCTGCTGAGTAGGATTGGCGAGGAGACGCGCCCTTCGGAAGGGACGCATCTTCTGTCCTGCATTGGACGAGCCGCTGCCTCCTATTCTGCCGCCATCGCCTTTTCGCGATTGTTCATCGCCATCAACCCGCGGGCTCGCTCAAGGCTTTCAGGCTGTTCCGCGCGGTAACGGGCACCGATCTCCATCATCGCAACCGTGCCTGGCAGGAACTGGAGTTCGCCAAAGATGCTCTCCCAGTCGATGTCGCCCCAGCCGAGCGGCATGTGCAGGTCGCCGATGCCCATGGCGGTGTTCTCCTGCGGGTGGAAGCCCTTATAGAAGCCCTGCGGGCGTCCGAAGCTGTCATGCAGGTGCAGGTGGCCGGCGACAGGGGCCATGGCAGCGATCTGTTCGCGGAAGTTGAGGCCGCGATAGGTCGATTCGATATAGGCGTGGCTGAAATCAATGAGGGCCACGACATTGGGATGATCAAGGGCCTTTACCGTCTCGGCTACCTCCGCCGGCGTCTGGCGATACTGGCCAGGCTCGGTGGTGAAGATATTTTCCAGCGCGATGCGCACGCCGTAGGGCTTTGCGAACTCGGCCAGTTCCAGCAGGGCTTCGCGCTCACGGATATCGGCTGCGGCGCGATCGACGATCTGGTCGGCGCGCAGGCAACCACCGTGCTGGACGAGGACGCGCGCATCGATCCGATCGCAGAGCTCGACCAACGCCTTGGCAGCATCGATCTGGTAACGGCATGTCACCGGATCCATGAAATTCGACGAGACAAGGCCGTGCACCGTGTAGCGGAAGTCGAACTTCTTCGTGAGAGCGACGACACGGTCAGCGCGATCCCTGATGATGCGCCCCCCGGCAATCAGGTCGAGTGTGGTCAGTCCCAGTTCGACCGTGTCTACGCCGATTTCGGCAAGGGCGCGAAGGTCCGCTGCGAGGCTTTCCAGTTCGCCGTTGGTGGAGCCGGCATTGAAACCGGTCGCGATGATATTGCCCATGATTGATCTCCAGGTGTTGCGTGAAAACGAAGGGGTTCAGGCGGCGGAAGAGAGGGCCCGACGCAGATTGAGTGCAAGGTCGGGATTGTCGGAAGTGAGATGACCGATGCCGCGGTTAAGCCACTTCGTTATCAGCGTCTCGTCGTTGAGCGTCCAGACGCAAAGACGCTCGAGCGGCAGGCGACTGGAAACCAACTCCCATTCGGTATCCATCAGCTCGTGATGGATAGCGACAATGTCGACCAATCCGTCAACGCCGTCGATGAACGACCCCAAGCCGCCCTGCCTTTCGGCCCAGGCGGCGTTGACCGACACGAGACGCTGGATCTTCGGTGCGATGCGGCGGCAGTCTTCCAGCACAGAAACGTCGAAAGAGGTGAGATAGCTGCGCTGATCGAGCCCACGGACCGCAAGTTCGGCAACAACTTTCTCCACAATGCCGGCATACGGCACGCCGTTCCCGTCGCTCTTGATCTCGACATGCAGCGGCAGAGCTTCGCCCGTATCCAAGACATCAAGAACCTCGCCAATCGTCGGGATGGTCTCGCCACTACCCTTGAGCCGGGTGGCACGACGGGCGCTGGGCGAAAGCGCTCGCACCGGACCTTCGCCTTCGCTGGTGCGCTCCAGCGTCGCATCGTGGATGACGACGAGTTCGCCGGCGTCGGTCAGATGAACATCGAATTCGACGGCATCGACGCCCAGAGCCAGCACGTTGCGGAAGCCCTGGAGGGAGTTTTCGGGCCAGAGATTGCGGGCGCCGCGATGGCCGGTAATGAAGGTCATGAGATCGGTCCTGATATGTGGACTTCCTGGTGGGTCAGCGAACGGTCGGGTCGAGCTTGTCCCGCAGCCAGTCGCCGACCAGCGAGATCGACAGCGTGGTGAGCATGATGACGAGCGCCGGCGCCAACATGATCCATGGTGCGCGCGTCAGATATTCTCGGCCGAAGCCGACCATGTTGCCGAGGCTGGTCTCCGGCGGCTGCACGCCGAGGCCAAGAAACGACAGGCCACTTTCCATCAAGATAATCTCGGGAAATGTCAGCGTCATCGACACGATCAGCGTGGAGGCAACGTTCGGGAGGATATGGCGGAAATAGATCCTGAAGGGCGAAGCTCCGAGTTGCACGACCGCCGAGGCATAGCCTTGTGCGCTTGCCGAGATGGCCAGGCCCCGGGCGATGCGCGCGTAGCGTTCCCAGCCGTAGAAACCCATCAGGCAGACGATCAGCACCATGGAAGAGCCGAAGAAGGCGAGCACGGCAAGCGACATGATGAGGAAAGGCAGCGCTGCCTGGAAATCTGCCAGGACGAGCACGACATGCTCGACGACGCCGCGAAACTTCGCTGCGGCGAAGCCGAGCGCCGTTCCGAAGACGGCCGAGATGATCGTCGCGCTGAAGGCGATGACCAGCGAAACCCGGATGGACTGGATCAGACGGGCAAGCACATCGCGCCCAAGCTCATCGGTGCCGAGCCAATGCTTCGCATTGCCGGGTGCTGACAGCCGGTTGGTGAGGTCCATGGCGGTGATGCCATAGGGGCGGAGGTAGTCGGCGAAGATTGCGACAAGCAGCATGGCAGCCAGCCACAGGATGCCAAGCCCAATCGACAGGGGAACATTGCGACGGAGCGCTGCGACGAAGCCTGGCCGGCGGGTCGCGGGAGCATGGGGGCGGCCAATCTCTGCAGTGGTCATACCGTGTCTTCCTAATGAGCGTTCTGGTGACGGAGGCGAGGATCCAGCCAGCCATAGAAGAGGTCGACGATAAGGTTCGATATCACCATGGTGGCGGCGATCATCAGGAGGATGCACTGGACGACGGCGAGATCCCGGTTGCTGACGGACACCACCAACAAACGGCCAATGCCGGGCCAGGAGAAGATCGATTCCACCACCACGGCGCCGGCGATCAGCGACCCGACCATGAAGCCGACAATGGTGATGATCGGAACTGCAGCATTGGGGAGAGCGTGGTTCCACACGACGTCCGACCACTTAACGCCTTTCGCCGACGCCGTGCGGATATAGGGCTGACCCATCACCTCAATCATCGCGCTGCGCGAGAACCGGGCTAGGATGCCGATGCCGCCGATGCTCATGGTGATCGTCGGAAGCAGGCCATGGAGCCAGGTGTCCTGTCCACCGGAGGGAAGCAGACCGAGGCTTACCGAGAAGATCAGCACCAGCAGAAGGCCCATGACAAAGGACGGGATGGTGAAGCCGAGGATAGCGAGAAGGATAACGCCTCTGTCGATCGCGCTCTGACGGTGAAGTGCGGCATAGACCCCGGCGGGAATGCCGATAAAGAGCTTCAGCAGCAGGGCCGGGATCGTCAGCTGGAGTGTCGCCGGAATACGTTCCAGTACCAGCCGCAAGGCGGAGGCCTTGTCCCGCATGGACACGCCGAAATCACCGGTGAAGATCGAGTGGATGTAGGCGAAGTACTGAACCCACAGTGGCTGGTCGAGACCCCAGGCGCGTCGAAAGGCGTCGACTGCCTCCTGCGGCACGTCGGGTCCGAGCATGACCTGCGCCGGATCTCCCGACATGCGCAGCACGATGAAGGCGAAGGTCACGACGGCGAGGATGGTGACGAAGGCACGCAGCAGGCGGATGAGGACGAAGCGGATCACGGACGTCTCCTCAAGCGGCAATCGGCGCATTCGCGCCTTCAACGAGGTGACAGGCAGCGGTGCGCCCGTCGCCAAGGGTCCGAAGCTCCGGCACTACGTTGCGGCAAAGCGCGGTCGCCAGCGGACAGCGGGGATGGAAGGCACAGCCGGAGGGCCGGCTTGCAGGGTTTGGCGGCTCGCCTTGAAGGATCATCCGACCTTTTAACGGCCGCCCCGGAACCGGCACGCTGGAGACGAGCGCCTGAGTATAAGGATGACGTGGCGAAGCGAAGATCACGTCAGAGGACGCCTCCTCCACAATCCGGCCCAGATAGATGACCGCGACGCGGTCGGCGATATTGCGCACGACCTTCAGGTCGTGGCTGATGAAGACCATGGCGATGCCGTTGTCCTCCTGCAGGTCACGCAGCATGTTGACCACCTGCGCCTGGATCGAGACGTCGAGCGCGGAGACCGGCTCGTCGCAGACGAGCAGCTTGGGACGGGTAGCAAGCGCCCGGGCGATCACGGCTCTCTGTCGTTGTCCGCCGGACAATTCATGCGGATATCGGTCGGCCTGGTCGGAACGAAGACCAACGGCGGTCATCAGCGCCTCAACGCGCGCCATCCGCTCTTCCCTGGCCAGAACATCATGGATGTCCAGCGGCTCGCGGATCTGGGCCGCAATCGTGAGCCGCCGGTCGAGCGCGGCCAGCGGATCCTGGTAGACAAGCTGCATCTTTGCCCGCAGCGCACGCCATTCAGCGGTCCCGAGTGCTGGCATTTGCTCGCCCTCGAAGGTCACCGTTCCGGTCTGCGCAGGATCGATGCCGAGCAGCATACGGCCAAGTGTCGACTTGCCCGACCCGGATTCGCCGACGATGCCGAGGCTTTCTCCCGGCAGCACCTTGAGCGACACGCCGTCCACGGCTCGCACAGGGGTGACTTTGCCGAAGAGCCCCCGCCGCATCTCGTAGACACGTGTCAGTCCCTCGGCCTCAATGAGCGGAGCGGCCACCTAAACACCCTCCAACATTTTCTGGCGGACAGGCACAGTCTTGGCAAAAGGCACAGGATTGAAGCATGCCAGGTGCCGCCCGTCATCAAGCAGGTCGAGAGCCGGCCGTTGAAAATCGCAGGTGGCCGCCGCATGGGCACAGCGGGGCGCAAAGGCGCAGCCGGCGGCCAGATGCTTCGGATTGGGCACCGTGCCCGGGATCGGGATCAACCGGTCGCGCGGACCATCGAGGCGCGGAATCGCATCGAAGAGGCCGCGGGTATACGGGTGCCGGGGCTCCGAGAAGAGCTGCGCGATCGTGCCTTGCTCAACGATGCGGCCGGCATACATGACGCAAACCCGCTCGCAGACCTGCGAAACGGCGCCGAGGTCGTGGCTAATGAAGACGGTGGCCATCCCGGTCTCGGCGCGGAGCTGGATGAGCAGGTCGAGGATCTGCGCCTGGATGGTGGCGTCGAGCGCCGTCGTAGGCTCGTCGGCAATCAGCAGGTCCGGCTCGCCGGCGAGCGCCATGGCAATCATCAGCCGCTGGCACTGGCCCCCGGAAAACTCGTGGGGATAAAGATCGAAGCGGCGGCGGGCATCTGGAATGCCGACCATATCCATGACCCGGAGTGCCTCTGCCCTCGCAGTTTCTCCTCGGAGGCCGCGATGAAGCGTGAGTGCCTCGGTGATCTGCCGGCCGATGCGGATGACCGGATTGAGCGAGCTCGACGGGTCCTGGAAGATCATCGCGATGCGCCCGCCGCGGACGTTCTCGAGCGCCTGGCGCGGCGCCCCGCACAATTCCTGTCCGTCAACGCGGACGGAACCGGATACTGTCGCCCTGCCGGGCAGGAGTCCCAGCGCCGCCAACCATGTAACAGATTTGCCGCAGCCGGATTCACCGACAAGGCCGAGTGCCTCTCCACGGCCGACCGCCAGATCGATGCCGTGCAGCACCTGGACGCCATCGAAGGCGACCTTCAGGTCGCAGATCTCGACGAGATGGTTGGACATTGCGTTCTCCTTCTTCAAGGCCTGATCGCACGCCAGGCTGGGCCTGGCCGCCACGGTTTTTTGGAAGGGAAGTCCGGCGAGCTTATCACCCGCCGGACAAAAACGAGACCGTTACATGGTCCAGTTGTTGGAGCGGAAGTCCATGGCGAAGGCGGGTGCTGCCTTCCACTTGAGCGAGGACTTCATACCGGTGAAGACGGCATTCTGGTGCAGGACCTGGTAGGCCGGGTCTTCGCGCTCGCAGATTTCCAGCATGCGGGCATAGGCCTTCTTGCGCAGCGCCCGGTCAGTGGAAGTCTCCAGGACAACCGACAACTCGTTCATCTCGGCGTTGGTCCAGTCCTTCTTCTGCTGCATCTCGCCGTTCGGACCGAACTGCGTGACCATCGGCGTCACCGGATCATTGATATTTGCCGAGGCCGACCAATCGCGCACGCCCTTTACGCCTTCCGGATCGTGGATCTGCGCCCAGTTCTCCTTCATCTGGATCTCGACGTTGAGGCCTACCTGCTTCCACATTTCGATCATGATTTGGCCGTTAGCGGTCTGGTTGGTGTAGTAATTATTGAGCAGGCGGAAGGGGATCGCATCGCCCTTGTAGTTGGCCTGCTTCAAAAGGTCTTGGGCGAGTTGCGGATTGTATTCCGGCACCTGCCAGCCATCGATGAACATATCCGTCGTCTTGAAGATGTCGAACTGCAGGCCGGCGGGAATGACGGTCTGGCCGCCCCACAGCGCCTCGACGATCGCCTGACGATCGATCGCGTGGGTCATAGCGCGGCGCACCAGCGGATCGGCAAGCACGGGGTTCTGCGTATTGAACACGGAAATGCGATGGTTGAGGATCGTCGAGCCCTGAACCTCGAAACCCGATGCGGACTGGACGGACGCGATCTGGTCCGGCGGCAGGTCGCAGGCGAAGTCATATTCGCCCGACAGCAGGCCGTTGACGCGCGAGGCGACTTCCGGGACCTCGACAAAGCGGATTTCTTCGAGCGGTGGGCGGCCGCCCCAGTATTCATCGAAGGCGACGAGCGTCAGCGAGACGTCCGGCTTGTATTCGGCGACCATGTAGGGGCCCGTGGTGATCGGCTTGCGCGCCCACTCGGTGTAGGATGCAGCCTCGTCCCAGGCGCGACGGTTGGCGATCTGGCTACCATAGGCGTAGAGACGGCCTTCGAGCGTGACGTCGGGCGTCGTGTTGTGGAAGCGGACTGTGTATTTGTCGACAGCCTCGACGCCGGCGAGCGCCGGCCACAGACGGCGACCGATGCCGGGGACGGAAGCGGGCAGTTCCTTGGCGGTCGTCGGCTTGTGGTCATCGGCGAAAATCGTCTTGCCGCCCTTCGGCTCAGTCTCACCAAACACGCGCTCCTTGGAGAAGGAGAAGACGACATCTTCGGCCGTCAACTCGTCGCCATTGTGGAACTTGACGCCCTGGCGCAGCTTCAGCTCGAGCGTCTTGTCATCGATGCGCTTCCATTCGGTCGCAAGGCCGGCAACGGGGCCTTGGTTCCCCATCCAGTCACGGTTGATCAAACCTTCCCAGAGGTTCGGAAAGAAGACCCGCTCCCCAACATTGGACTGCTCGTTCCAGACGCAGAGCGTATTGTTGTTGGTGATCTTCTGAACCGCTATGGTCACCGAGGGGCGCTTGCCCTGAGCGAAGGTCATGCGCGGAAGGATAAGGCTGCCGGTGGCGGCCCCGATAAGGCCGAGCGCGCCGCGTCGATTAATGGAAAGCATCGATAACCTCCTGGGTTGGGATATTCGAGATGCGAGTTCTCCTGCGCTTCTCGAATGTCGGTTTGTTAATGGGCTCGTGAATTTTCGATGACGTGCCGCGGAGGCCGCGACGCGCAATGGTCAGGCCGGCACCGCAAGCGTCGGACCGAACTGCGAAGACACAGCGGAAGCGAGAAGCCCTTCGAGGGCTTTCTGGAGTTCGAAGGCACCTGTCGCGACTGTGACCGCCCCGGCCTCAGCCAATACATCTGGCCGATTCGGACGCGGATCAGCGGGATCGACGAAGCCGATTGCGCGCATGCCGGCCGCCACGGCACCGATAATGCCGTGGGCGCTGTCGTCGATGACGAGGCAGCGGCTCGGATCGATGCCAAACTCACGGGCACAATGCAGGAAGAGATCCGGAGCGGGCTTCGGCGCCTCGACCATTTCGGCACTGAAGATATGCGGTGCGAAGTCGTGCCACAGATCGAGGAGGCCGAGGGTGTTTTGCAGGCGCTCAATATCGCTGTTCGAAGCGACGCATTTTGGAACCGACAAGGATCGGACGAGAGCAGGCATGCCTGTCATCGGAGAAAGCGAGCGCGCGAACTCCGTATATAGAGCGTTTCGAAGACCGGCAAAGACGGATGCGGGTTCTGCCAGGCCCAGTTCCTCGATACAGATTCGGTGCGCGTCGGTCTCGGAATAGCCGGTGAAGCGACGATGCACCTCCGGCCGAGAAATTGAGACGCCGGCATCGTTGAGCGCCTGCCACAAGGCGGCACTTGCGACCGGCTCACTGTCGATCAGAACGCCGTCGCAATCGAATATGAGAAGCTCTACAGTCATTCCGTTCCACTGTTTGTTCACACCAGACTTGAGGCTTCCGACAAGGCAGACGCACTGTCATCGAATTGCTCTTCCGATCTGCTTGTGGACATGTGCCATCAGCCTCGGTCGTTGATGCAGCGCTCGTAGGTTACATATGTTACGTCAGTGTGACATTTGATCGGAGCAAGCGTGGAAAATCAGGAACTGATGGTGCGGGCGGCATGGCTCTACCAACGTTGAGGGACTTACCCAGGCGCAGATTGGCGAGCGCATGAACCTGACACGGCGGCGGGTGAATGAGCTGCTGGGCGAGGCGATGGAGAAAGGAGTCGTGCGCATCAGTTTCAACTCCTCGCTAGCCGAAAACGTCGATCTGGAGGCGCAGCTTTGCCGACGTTTCGGGTTGGAACATGCGGTCGTAGCACCGACGCCGTCAAATCCGGATTACATGCATGCCATCATCGGCCGGACCGCTGGCGGCTTCCTCGATCGGCTGATCCAGAGCCGCAGGCCACGTTCGATCGGCGTGGGCTGGGGTGCCACGTTACGCGAGACGGTGCATCATATGACAGGAGCAAACGAGCCCGAGATGCGCATTCGCTCACTGATGGGCGGCCTGACCCGCGGCTCGGAGATCAATACCTTCGAGATCGTCCACAGCTTCGCGAAGGTGCTGAGCGCCAAGTGCCATTATTTCGCTGCGCCGATCTATGCGGGCAGCGAGAAGGCACACACTCAGATCATGGCCCAGCCGGTTTTCCAGGAATTCCTGCGCGAGGCGACGGCTGTCGACGTTTCCTTTTTGAGCGTCGGTGACGTGACCGGCAGGTCGTTGCAGGTACGCTATGGTCTTCCAGCACAGACTGACATCGGCGAACTCGTGGCCGCCGGCGCCGTGGGCGATCTCCTGGGACGGTACCTCGATGCCCAAGGTTGCCCGGTCGATCACCCGCTGAACCGCCAGGTGATTTCACCCGATCTCGATTCCTATTGCGCCATTCCTTTCCGTATCATCGCGTCGGGTGGCCACCATAAGCATGCAATCCTTCTTGCTGTGCTCAACGCACGGCTCGCAACTGCGGTCGTGACAGACGCGGAGAGTGCTTGTTTTCTCTTGCGCGCATGACCCATCCGGCAAAGCACTGGGTCCGCGGACTCGTCCACCTCGCGTCAGGACCCTATGCCTCCGCAGTTGCCCCCCCCGATCGAGCTGCAATAGCTAGCGAGGGAGGCCGAGATAAGCCGAAAGGAACTTCTAATCCCCTAGAAGCTGGCGGTCGTCTCCGTCTCGGTTGCGCACCAGTTCGCCTTTGATGCTGCGGAGGGATCTGAGTGCCTTGGTGCGATCTGCATAGGCGACCATGTTGGCCAGTATGTCGATTGCGGCAAGATAGGCATAGCGAGTGGATGTCGGTCGAAAAATATTCTTGCCCTCCGGCATCTCGATCGCGATCACGACATCCGCAGCGACGGCGACCGGCGAGCCCGCCTGGGTCATGACGATCGTTGGGATGTCGTTCTGCCGCAGAAGCTCCAGGCAATGGACAAGACCCATGTCCCGGCCGGTAAAGGACGAACCGAACATCACTGTTCCAGGCTGTGCCGCAGCCGACAACATCAGGTTCATGCCGTGGTCGTTGGAAGCATTGATCCGACAGCCGAGACGGAAGAGGCGATTGTAGAGCTCATTGACGATCATCGTCGAGTTACCGCTGCCTCCGAACGCCTGGATGAAATCGGCGCCTCGCAATATGTCAGCAGCCTTTTCGATGGCGGCGAGATCGAGCTGGCGATGCAGTTCGAACAACGCATTCTGCGCTTTCGAGACGATATCGTGCGCCACCTCCTCCACAGTGGTCGTCGGAACCTCCGGCTTCAGGTATCGCAACCCGACATAGGCGAGCTTGGCGAGTTGCACCTTGAAATCCGAGTAACCTTGGCAACCCAGCCGCCGGCAGAAACGTGTCACGGTCGGGGGGGAGACGCCAACCCGTTCGGCCAGTTCCACAATCGAGGAGTTGACGACAAAATCGACGTTCTCCAACGCAAACTGCGCCAGTTTCGCCTCAAGGCTGGACAGTCTGCCCTCCTCATCCGAAAGGGCGTGAAAAAGGTCCATTCGATTCTTCCTATGCTTCGGCAGCGTTTCGAGGAATGCATTTTTTGAAAATGAATTTCAGTTTGCCCCGCTTTTGATACCATAGTACGGGCAGCCATCAATCAATCCGCAGATGGAAAGAAAATAAAAGAAACCACTGCCGCCGCAATTGTGGCGCTCCATTTCCCGATGAGGTTCACCATGGACTATCCCTGGCCGGAAGCCGGCACACCGCTTGAGCAGATTGCGACTCCAATGCCGGTGATCGACGAGGACCGACTGGCTGCCAACATCGCGCGCGCCCAGGCCTATTGCGATCAGCACGGCAAGGCGTTCCGGCCGCACATCAAGACCCACAAGATCGCGGCTATTGCACGCCAGCAGTTGGACGCTGGCGCGGTTGGTCTCAATTGCCAGAAGGTGACCGAGGCTGAGATATTTGCCGAGGCGGGCTTCGATGACATCCTGATTACCTACAACGTTCTGGGGCACGCCAAACTCGCCCGCCTGAAGGCCATGAATTCACGGGTCGCGAAGCTTGCCGTTGTAGCGGACAGCGAAGTCACCATCGCTGGACTCGCTTCCACGTTCAGTGCCGATCAGCCGCTGACGGTGCTGATTGAATGCGACACCGGCGCCCGGCGCTGTGGCGTGCAGACGCCGGAGGCGGCGGCCTTGCTTGCCGAACAGGTGGCGGCAGCGCCCGGCCTGCGTTTTGGAGGGATCATGACCTACCCGGCCGTCGGCGGAGCGGCTGAAGTGGAAGCGTTCCTGGCCCGCACCATGGCGCTACTGTCGGGAAAGGGGATCGACTGCCCCGTCCGCTCCAGCGGCGGCTCTCCGGATCTGTTCGCCGCCCATCTCGTGCCATCTGCTACTGAACATCGGGCGGGCACCTATGTCTATAACGACCGCAGCATGGTCCGCGCCGGTCATTGCAGTGCCGATGACCTTGCCATGCATGTCATTGCCACAGTGGTTTCGCGGCCTGCAGAGGATCGGGCCGTGCTGGATTGCGGTTCCAAGGCCCTCACCTCCGACCTTCTCGGCTTTACCGACTACGGTGCGATCCATGGGTTCGAAGGCGCCCGCATCGTCTCGCTGTCAGAGGAACATGCGGTGGTCGATCTTTCCACGTGCACCGAGCCTTTCCCTCAGATTGGCAGCTTGGTCAAGGTAGTCCCGAACCACACCTGCGTCGTGAGCAATCTTTTCGAACGGATGGTCTTCCACCGCAACGGCATTGTCACCCGCGTCGAGAAAGTGGATGCACGCGGGACTGTCTGGTGAAGCACCTTAGATTTTTTTGCTTCCTCAGGGTCTGAGCGAATGGGCCGGGCATCCAGAACCAGTGAACGTCACGAAAATGGCGGGCCTCTTGCGGGCCTGCTTTTTCATGGAGAGCGAGGCCTCGTTCTGGATCAACCTCCCACCTGAGTTGCCGGAAGCTGATGATCTTAAAGCAATAATGGCCCTTCCGCCCATCGTGAAACGAGTTCCGAGCAGTTCCCCCCTTACGAAAATGATGCGCGATTTCGCTCAATAAGAAAATTAATTACATCAGCCTGTTAGAAACCAGGAAGAAGCATTGACTTTGAATCATTTTGACGCATTATGACGAAAATAAATTACACCGTAACGGTGAACGGGCGAACTGAAGAAAACGGGATATCGAGAGCCTGAACCTGCTCTGGCTGACACAGCCCAGAGAGGCATGATCAGATTTCTCGGCTTCATGACAAAGATACGATGGCAGCGCGCGCCAAAGCGGTGGCGCGAAGGCCGGAGTGTATGTGGACAGGACCGGAATGCGCATTTTTACCGCCTCGCTGGCGACCGAGACAAACACCTTCTCCCCCGTCCCCACCGATATGAACGCCTTCAAGGCGGCCTTCTATGCCGGACCGGGCGAGCACCCGGATACCCCCACGCTTTGCTCCGCCGTGGTCCCGATCCTCCGCCGTCGCAGTCGGGAAGAAGGCTTTACCGTCATCGAGGGTACTTCCTGCTGGGCGGAACCAGCCGGCCTGATCCAGCGACAAACCTACGAGACTCTGCGTGACCTGATCCTTTCGGAGCTGAAGGAAGCCATGCCTGTCGACGGGGTGGTACTTGGCCTGCATGGCGCCATGGCCGCCCAGGGTTATGACGATCCGGAAGGCGATCTGCTTTCCCGCATCAGAGACATAGTTGGCCCCGGCCTGCTGATCGCTGCGGAGTTCGACCCGCACAGCCACCTGACCGCGCTGCGGGTCGCCAATCTCGACATCATGGCCGCCTTCCAGGAATTTCCTCACACCGATTTCGAACAGCGTGGCGAGCATGTTGTTGACTTGGCGTTGAGGACTTTGCGCGGTGAGATCACGCCGGTCATCTCCACCTTTGATTGCCGCATGATCACCATTTTCCCTACGAGCCGCGAGCCGATGCGGTCCTTCGTGGACCGTATCAAGGACTTGGAAGGCAGAGACGGCATCCTCTCCATCTCCGTTATCCACGGCTTCATGGCCGGCGACCTGCCCGACATGGGCACGCGCATGGTGGTCGTGACCGACAACGACAAGGAGAAGGGCGACGCGCTGGCCGCTCGGCTCGGGCGCGAGCTCTACAGCCTGCGCAAGACGACCGCCATGCCCATGTTCGACACTGAGACCGGCCTGGATAAGGCGGTCGCCATCCGCGCCGCTCATCACGACAAGCCGGTCACGATCGCCGACATCTGGGACAATCCCGGCGGCGGCGTGGCCGGTGACGCGACCCACATCCTCCGCCGCATGATGACACGCGGATTGGATAACATCGCGGTGGCAACAATATGGGATCCCGTCGCGGTCACCTTCTGCCATGCGGCGGGAGAAGGGGCGCAGATCAACCTGCGCATCGGTGGGAAATCCGGGCCGGAAGGCGGTGATCCGCTGGACCTGCGCGTCACTGTCGCAAAGGTATTTGATGCCGGCTGGCAAAGTTTTCAGAACAGTCGAGTGACGCTCGGAAGCACCGCCGTCATCCGCCCCGTCGGGACGAATATCGATATCCTGCTGATCACCAGCCGCACCCAGACCTACGAGCCGGACATTTTCACCAACCAGGGCGTCGAACTTTCCGGCAAGTCATATCTACTGATCAAGTCGACGAACCATTTCTATGCCGGCTTCCAGCCGATCTCGTCCGAGATCGTCTACATCGCCGCGCCGACCTCCTATCCGACCGACCCGGCGACCACGCCCTATCGCAAGGCAAGCCTTGAGCTTTGGCCGCGCGTGGCCGACCCGCTGGGGCTGGATAATGCCTGAACTTTCGGCCGGGAGGAAAGCCGGCCGGATTGATTAACGACGCAACACAAGAAGGGGATGACCATGAAGAAGAATGTACTTGCTCTGATCACGCTGGCAGCACTGGCCGGCACAAGCAGCCTGGCTCTGGCGCAGGCAAGCGACGGCGTACTGACCGTCGCGACGATCGGCGAACCGCCAACCCTTGACGTCATGCAGACGCCGACGGATATCGTGCTGACCATCGATCAGCACATTTTCGAGACGCTCTACACCTACGACGCCCAGTGGAAGTCGGTGCCGCTCCTCGCAGCCGACATGCCCACTTTGTCGGAAGACGGTCTCACCTATCGGATTCCGCTGCGCGAGGGCGTAAAGTTCCACGATGGCAGCGACTTCGACGCCAAGGACGTTACCGCCTCCCTGAAGCGCTGGATGGCGATCAATTCGAAGAGCAAGCAGGTTGCCGAGATTGTTGACAGCCTGACTGAAGACGGGGATCACGCTGTCGTCATCAAGCTGAAGTCGCGCTATGCGCCGCTACTGGCAACGCTCTCGCAGGCCTCGGTCATCCTGCCGTCCGAGAAGATCGCGGATACCTTGACCGAGTTTGTCGGCACCGGACCCTATGCGCTGAAGGAGCGCAAGCCTGACCAGTACATCCAGCTCGTCCGCTTCGAGGATTATACCTCTCCGGAAGGTGAAGTCAGCAACTATGCCGGCAAGCGCGAGGCGATCGCCAAGGAAATCCGCTTCGTGCCCGTGCCTGATGCCAATACCCGCGTCGAAGGCCTCATCTCGGGCCAGTTCGACTATGCGGATTCGCTTCCCGTCAGCGCCTATGAGCGTGTCGAACAAAGCGACAGCGCCAAGCCCGTCATCTTCAAGGATGCCGGCTGGGCGTCGATGAACATGAACATGAAGGAAGGCCTTCTGGTCAAAAAGGAACTGCGCCAGGCAGTTCAGGCCGCACTCAATCCGAACGACATGATGCTGGCGGCCTTCTCCGACGACCGCTTCTTCAGCGTTGATGCCTCGATCTTCCCGGAAAGCTCCTTCTGGCACACCGAAGCCGGCGTCGAACGCTATGGTGAGGGCGATCCCGAAGCTGCCGCAAAACTTCTGGAAGCGGGCGGATACGATGGCACGCCACTGCGCCTGATGACCAGCCGCCAGTATGAGTTCCACTACAAGATCGGCGAGGTCGCAAAGGCCTATCTCGAAGCCGCGGGCTTCAAGGTCGACCTTCAGGTGGTGGACTGGGCAACGCTGACGACCCGCCGCGCTGATCCGAAGGAATGGGACATCTTCATCACCCACTCCAACTTCCCCGGCGATCCGACGACGATCAACACGATTACCGACACCTATCCGGGCTGGTATGTCTCCGAGCAGAAGGCCAAGGCAGTTGCTGCCTATATGGATGCCACCACCGACGACGCAAAGAAGGCGGCCTGGGAAGGCATCCAGACCGTCATCTATCACGATGCTCCGCTCTACAAGGTGGGAAACTTCAACGCCGTTTCCGGTCTCGCCAATGGGGTTGATGGTTATGAGCCTACGTACTGGCCGCATTTCTGGAACGTGAGCCCGAAGAAGTAAGGACTGACTGATGGCAAGGATCGCTCAGGCACTCGTGAAACGGCTGGGGGGAATGGCCATAGTGCTCGCCCTTGTCGTGACGGTGGTCTTCATCATCGTTCGCGTAACGCCTGGCGATCCTGCCGCTGTCATGCTGGGGTCCGATGCGACCCCGGAAGACATCGCGCAACTGCGCACCCGTCTGGGGCTTGATGCGCCGCTCCTCCTGCAATACGGCCAGTTCGTGCTGGGCATATTGCAGGGCGATCTCGGCCAGTCGATCTTCCTCAACCAACCCGTCACGACGGCACTTGCCGCACGGGCGGAGCCGACTTTCTTCCTCACCCTGTTCTCAATCCTGATCGCCGTCCTGATTGCCCTACCGGTCGGGATATTGTCCGCAGTCAAGCGAGGCACAATCTTCGACCAGATCGTCGTTACACTGACTATGGTGGCGGCGAGTGTGCCGAGTTTCTGGCTCGGCCTGATCCTGATCCAGGTATTCGCTGTCGGCCAGGGCTGGTTTCCCGCCTCCGGCTATGGTGGTCCCGACACCTCTTTCCTTGACCGTCTTCACCATCTTGTTCTGCCAGCAGTGGCGCTCGGCGTCGTCAACTCCGCGTTGATCACACGCTTCACCCGCGCCGCCATGCTGGACGTTCTCGGTGACGACTATGTCAGGACCGCACGGGCCAAGGGAGCGGGTGAAGGTCGCGTTATCCTGAAACACGCGCTGAAGAATGCATTGATCCCGATCATAACCGTCATCGGCCTGTCGATCGCGCTACTCGTCGCCGGTGCCGTCGTTACGGAGACCGTTTTCGGATTGCCCGGGATTGGTAACCTTGTCGTATCGGCAGTACTGAGGCGCGATTACCCAGTGATTCAGGGAACATTGCTTGTTGTCGCCGCCATCTATGTGCTCATCAATTTCATCGTAGACATGCTTTATATCCTCGTTGATCCACGGGTGCGCCAATGAACACGATGGCCTCCGTCTCCCTGCCGTTGGTGTCTGGCCTTCGCCGCCTGTTCGGCAACCGGGCGGTGCTGCTCGGCACCGTCATCCTGGTGGTGGTCATACTGGCTGCACTTCTTGCGCCATGGGTTGCCCCCTATGCTCCGAACAAGCTCTCGATCGTCAACAAACTGAAGCCGCCGTCGATGACCAACCTGTTTGGAACCGACGAATTCGGGCGCGATATCTTTTCGCGGGCTATCTTCGCCGGGCGGATCTCGCTGCTCGTCAGTCTGGGCGTCGTCGCAATCTCGACCGTACTCGGCGTGATCCTGGGAGTTGCCGCCGGTTTCTTCCGCAGCCTGGATGCGCCCATCTCCCGCCTCCTCGACGCAATGATGTCCTTCCCGGACATCCTGCTCGCGATCGCGCTGGTTGCTGCACTCGGCCCCTCGCTTTCGACTGTCATTATCGCGCTCGGGATAACCTATGCCCCCCGCCTCGCCCGGATTGTACGCGGCTCGACGCTCGTCCTGCGCGAACTACCCTATATCGAGGCGGCGGTCGCCATGGGCCTGCCCACCTGGCAAATCCTTGCCCGGCATGTCCTGCTCAACCTCGCCTCCCCCATCCTGGTTCAGGCGACCTTTGTCTTTGCTTCGGCAATGCTGGCGGAAGCAAGCCTCTCATTCCTTGGCGTCGGCGTTTCCACCGACATGCCGACTTGGGGGACGATGCTCGCGTCCGGCCGTGAATACATGAACAACGCCCCGTGGCTGATGATCTTCCCGGGACTGGCTATCGTGTTCTCGGTTCTCTCGCTGCAGTTGCTCGGGGACGGCCTGCGCGACCTCGTTGATCCACGACTGGCCAAGGAAAGCTGATCATGACCACTGCCATGACCACGACGCCGCCGGTGCTTGCCGTCGAGAACCTGACCACCTCGTTCAAGACGTCGGAAGGCTGGATCCCGGTCATCCGCGATATCAACCTGCATGTAGATGCAGGCGAAACGGTTGCCATCGTCGGCGAATCCGGTTCCGGCAAGAGCGTCACGGCGCTGTCCACCATGCGGCTTCTGCCTGCAGGACGATCCCGTATCGAAGGCCGGATTCTGCTCGAGGGCACAGATGTCCTGAAGATGAGTGACAAGCAGATGCGCTCCGTCCGCGGCGGCTCCATCGGCATGATCTTCCAGGAGCCGATGACCTCCCTCAACCCGGTCTTCACCATCGGCAACCAGATTGCCGAGGCCCTTGTCCTGCATCGCGGCCTGTCATGGGGGCAAGCGGAAGCCGAAGCCCTGCGCCTGATGGAGCGTGTTCGCATTCCAGCCGCCAAGACCCGGTTGCACGAATACCCGCACAAATTCTCCGGAGGCATGCGCCAGCGCGTCATGATCGCCATGGCGCTCGCCTGCCGGCCGAAGCTGCTGATCGCCGACGAACCGACAACGGCCCTCGACGTGACCATCCAAGCCGAGATCCTTCACCTCCTGCGCGAACTGCAGAGGGAGGAGAACATGGGCATCCTGTTCATCACCCACGACATGGGCGTCGTTGCAGAAATAGCAGACCGCACCGTGGTGATGTTTCGCGGGGACATGGTCGAAACCGGTTCAACGCTCGAGATCTTTGCCAATCCGAGGGCCGTCTACACGAAATCGCTGCTCGCTTCCATCCCGCGACTCGGCACGATGGGTGCTGCGACCGCACCGCGGCGGTTCCCGGAGGTCGATCCGGCAACCGGAGAAGCGACGGATGGCATCCAAATGAACCCGGTTCCACAGACGGTGGAACCGATCCTCAGGGTCGATAACCTCGCGGTCCGTTTCGATCTTCCGAACGGGCGTGTTCATGCCGTGGAAGATGTGTCCTTCGACCTGCGCCCTGGCGAGACACTCGCGCTGGTGGGCGAATCCGGCTGCGGCAAGTCGACGACCGGCCGCGCCATCATCAGGCTCCTCATCCCAACTGCCGGGTCGACCGTGATCGACGGGCAGGATGTCACAAAAGCAGATCACCGCAAGTTGCGTGAGATGCGCCGCTCCTCGCAGATGATCTTTCAGGACCCATTCGCCTCCCTTAATCCGCGCATCACCGTGGGTTCCGCGATTGCTGAGCCCATCCTCGCCCATCGCCTGATGGGCCGCAAGGAGGCAAAGCTGCGTGTGTCGCAGCTTCTCGAACAGGTGGGCCTCTCCGCCGCAATGGCTGATCGGCACCCGCATGAATTCTCCGGCGGCCAGCGCCAGCGAATCTCGATCGCGCGAGCACTTGCGCTCGAACCGAAATTCATCGTAGCCGACGAGGCTGTCTCGGCCCTCGACGTGTCGGTCAAGGCGCAAGTCTCCAATCTCCTGCTGGATCTGCAGCAGCAGCATGGCCTCGCCTATCTGTTCATCTCCCATGACATGGCCGTGGTCGAGCGTATGTGCCATCGGGTAGCCGTGATGTTCCTCGGGGAGATTGTCGAGATCGGGCCGCGGGCGGCTATCTTCGAAAACCCCCAGCACCCCTACACCCGACGGCTGATATCCGCGGTGCCGATCCCGGACCCGACCCGGCGCGGCCAGATGGCCCCACCACTTTCGGAAGAGATCAAAAGCCCAGTCCGCGCTTTTGACTACGTTCCGCCCAAACGGGCGTATCGTGAAGTTTCACCCATGCACTTCGTGCAGGAAACGCTGTGACCCGGTCTTGACGCCCGGCCTTGCCAAACAGAAAGCGCATTCCATGACCAACAAGAAACTGATCCGCTATGACGTCGCCGACAGCCAGGCAGGCGGCCAGCGCCGTCCCTTCGCAAAAGCCGTCCGTGCTGGCGATTTCGTCTATGTATCGGGTCAAGTTCCCACGGTCGGGGGCGAGGTTATCGTCGGCAACATCGTGGCGCAGACCGAACAGGTGATCGAGAACATCAGATTCGTTCTCGCACTTGCGGACTGCACGCTCGAGGATGTGGAAGGTCAATGTCTGGCTCGACGATGCCCGCGACTTCTCAAGCTTCAACGCGGTCTTCCAGAAGCACTTCATCGACCACCCGCCAGCCCGTTCCACGGTCCAGTCTCCAATGATGGTGGACGTGAAAGTCGAGATGGACGTGATTGCGTACAAGCCGTTGGATTAATGCACCTACCGATGGGAGCCTGATCCCGCATCCTTCCAACGGTTGGCGAGGAACCAGCTCCGTGCGCTCGGACGCCGCGAAACGCTCCATCACATCGGGGGCTGTTAACGGCTCCGCTGAACCAGATCTGCCACAACAGCATCAGTGCGTTCATTTGTTTGACGGTGCGGCGGCGAAAATGCGCTTGGCGTCTTCGGCAGAGATCATCGTGCGTATCAGGCCGGCAAGAGGCGATGGCTGGCGAGGGTTACCTCGCTGGCGACCAACCTCGCCAGCTCCAACTCCTTGGTCTGCAGGCTCAGTTCGACGCGCACCCAAGCACAGCGGCCGGTTCCAATCGGTAAACGCCGGCGCCACCAGTAGACGGAACCACGTTTAAAGACGTGCTGAATCAATGCCATGCTAAACCCTTTCTAAAGGGTGAGCGGACATGGCGGCCTCTTCGCTACGACAGTCGTGTAAGACAGCCCTGTACGACAGTCCTGTACGACAATCTGCGAATCCGGATTCCCAGCTAAGCACGAAGTGCCGGAAAACCTGGATTGTTGGCTTGAAAAGGGAGGCTTGGCTGGGGCGCCTGGATTCCCAGCTAAGGATATTGTTACCTCTCGAGCCCTTGAAGAAGCTTCTATCTCGCGCCCACGTGATGTTCCTGTACGACACTTCTGTACGACATTCTGGAACGACAGTCCGGGGAGACGTTTCGGTCGACTTTCGTTTTCCCACAACATTCATCGCGTGACTGCTTTACTCTGTGGATTTCGGATGACCGTCCGACACATGCTGCAGGAGGTCAATGCGTCCTATATCGCACCCCTCTACACCAATGTTTCCCGTGCCATGCTTCCGTGAACGGAGCGAGCGCAGCGTAGCACCAGCCGTCTGCTGCTGACGCGTTGAGAACCGCCGACCCGCCGTTGCGTCGGATGAATGTCGGCAGATAAACGAGGCGGATCAAGCGCCTGGTCTAGTTGGAATGTCCGGAGGGGGGCAGTCTGCGGACCGTCCGCTTACGCGGTGGGATTTCGAGAAGCCGACTTTCAGCTCAGAAATGCGGGGGGCGCGAAGCGGAAATAATTTCCGTTGTGAGACTCCCTGTGCGCATCCCTCATACTCATTCCATGACAACGCGTGCTAGAGCATTTATCCGCAAGCGTTCGTCTGGTATCTGCTCAGGTCATGCCCCCGCCCGGTCCCTCGCCCGCTCCTGCGCTCTCCAACGTCCATGCTCGAGGACGTGAAAAGCTGCTTGCTCATCTCGCCATGCTGTTGTTCGCCGCACTCATCGCGGGATCATTCTCGTTTGGGGGCATGGCGGCGCGACATCTGGACGCCGGGCCGCTGACATTGATGCGCTACCTCATGACGGTGGCAGTGATGGGCGTTCTGACGTTCTGGATCATGAGGATTCCATTCGCGCTGCCTCGAGCTATCTGGAGATATGCAGTCCTCGGCGGTCTCATTGCAACGTACATGCTCACGATGTTCATCGCGCTGGAGTTCACCAGCCCGGTCCAGACAGGAGCAGTCTTCACCCTCATGCCGCTGATCAGCGCAGGCTTTGCGCTGCTGTTCATCGGCCAACGGACACGACCGTACGTCTTGGTTGCCCTTCTCACGGCAGGTCTTGGAGCCATCTGGGTCATATTTCGCGCCGACGTTCGGGCACTGCTTTCGTTCGACATCGGGCGTGGCGAACTGATTTTTCTAGCTGGTGTGATCGGCCATGCAGCCTACGTGCCGCTGCTGAGGAAATTATCCCGGGGGGAGAACCCCGTATTGTTCGGTTTCTGGATCATCGTGTTCACGGTGCCATGGCTGGTGCCGACCGGTGCACGCGAACTGATCTCGCTGGAGTTTAGAGCTCTGCCACTGTCGGTCTGGGCCACCCTTGCCTACCTTTCCATCGTGACGACCGCCTTTACCTTCCTACTGCTTCAGTACGCGTCCATGCGTCTACCGGCTGCCAAAGTCCTTGGTTATGGATATCTGACGCCCAGCTTCGTGATCGTGCTTGAGGGGCTTCTGGGGCACGGGTGGGCCGCTCCCCCGGTCATCCTCGGCGCCCTCGTGACCGCGGCAGGACTCGTAGTCATGGGCGTTCTGAAGGACTAAAAGCCTCCCTTCCGGAGATGTCGCAGGCGACCTTGAATGGTGAGGCGGGAGGCATTTGCCTTCGAAGCACCTAATCCGGCTTCTAGGTCGTAGCTGACGGAGTGCGATATCGGGACGATGTATCTGCTCAACTTGGATCAGACTCGTCCGAGCCTGATTTCTTCGCGGACAGCTTTGGAAGCATAGCGGGTACTGCCGCGAGAATGATCAAGACCACGAAGGTTGACAGGACGGCGGTCGCTTCCAATCCCAGACCCGCTATCACTCCGATCCCAGCCGTCGCCCAGATGTTCGCTGCCGTCGTCAAACCCTCTACCTCCCGCCGCGCTGCACGAACCATGATCGCGCCCGCACCGAGGAAGCCGATACCTTGCACAATGCCCTGCAGCACGCGGGACAGATCTCCGATCTCCATGCCGCTTTGCAACGGACCTAGTACGAAAAGTGCTGCACCGACGGCCACCAGCATGTGCGTCCGGACGCCTGCGCTTCTTCCCTTCAGTTCCCGCTCATATCCGAGGATCCCGCCGAGCACCGCCGCGAGTACCAGGCGCACCGTGATGCGTGTAATGGTAGACACGTCTGGAACATCCGAGAACTCACTGACCAGCGTTGACCAAATCTCCGCTCCCACGGCAGCATCCTCACGTTGTTTGTAAGCTCGCAGCGACGCTGCAGTGCAATCCGATGAACCAATGAAGACCGTATCACTCGAAGCGGGCGCCCGCGACCGCGTTCCATTCTCAAGTGATCTTTGCTGCTCCATTTCCATGTATGACTGGAATGGTGACGCCGGATTTCCATTTCCGGAAAAACCGCTTGGACTTCTACGGCCGAAGCGGCGGTATTCCGCTTCCAAGACTATGGAGCAGTCACGCCATCTCTCCGTGCAGCAAGCTATTACAACAACGCTCACGGGCGGACTGGACACTCCATGCGCCTTCTCGATTGACAGCCGCGGGAGAACCGTGTGGCCGCTGGCTTTAGACCTTGAACAACGCACTTGCGGCCTCAGCCGCTTGCGCTCGCTGCAGTTCAGAAGGTATCGACCAAGGTAAAGACGCGCGAACGCAGAACTCCTCGCGCAAAGAGACGATAAGCTTCAATCGTTGACGATCATCTAAGATTGGATCCCGATGGAAACCGCCACTATCAGCAATCGCGCAGAATTCGCTCAATGGGCGATCGAACGTTCCCGTGCCATCGTCGCGGAGCAAGGGAGCAACCTGGCGCTGGCGGCACGCGACATGGATGAGGGGCAGATCGCTGAAACCGGTAATGCACTCGGACAGGCGATTGTCGACGCCCTGCTAGAGGTTTTCGATGGCTTGCTCGAGGAGGAGTGACATTCCGCTTGAACGTGCCGCCTTAAAACTCCGTTCCCGCTACCGGAAGACCAGATCCCCGATGGGATTGAGTGCGACGGAACTCTGAGTACCGCTGTTTCAGTTCCTGGATTGAAATCCGGCCCTCGATCCAGTCGTCAACGCTGGCACGGAATATCGGGCTGCTCTCAAACTGAAAACCCCGCTGGGCCCAACGATCGACAACGCGATCAAAGATTGCCTTGCGCCGTTCAGGCGTCATGCTGAACTCCCATCTCACCGGCCTCCGTCCGGATGAAATACAGGATTCGCCTGTTCATCGTAGCAGCTAAATTAGCACGTCGTACGGGTGCTTAGGCTAAAGACATCCGAGATGAGCTACCGGCCAGGGACAAGCAGATTTGGATCATGACGCGTCTGATTTCGAGGCCTGCAGTCCGCAGCAACCCCACATCAGACCCTCAACCATCGGGACTTCAAGATGGGCGAGCTTCGCCAGAACTCCAGTAAAGTCTGAACTTCGCTCGCCGCATGGCACTGGGCGGCAGAGATCATCGACACCTCCCTTCGACCGCTTGTCAGTCATCCGAAGAACCAAGGCCGAGTGCCTCGCCGATTGACGCTGTAGCATAGGCTATGCGGGATCGAACCGTCTCGCGGCACTTTTCAAAGCTCATCGAAGGGAGAACCTAGTTGTGGAGATCGCATCAGATGTCGTGCAGCAATAACCAAGACAGCAATGCAGCCAGCAACCTTCATCAGTTCTACGCCGATCGCACCATACGAGAAGCTGCCTGAAGAACCCAAATTGCCTGCACTGATCATGCCTATCAATCGGAACAGGAAGATAGCAGTCCCGGAAGCCGACAGCGCTATGGCCAGCTTGAGGTAGAGCTTCGGCATGTAGTCCTCATTGGTTACGGCATCTGCTAAATAAATGTTAGCAACTCGTGCGACACTGGCCAATCCCCGAGGATACGAGCGTGTGCATCTCAGCGTGGCGTGCGGGTGGTCGAACTCGATTGCGATACTACCGCCACCATGATGAAACGCCTGATCGACCTGCTCGGCCTCGACTTGTTACGTGCGCAACGTTGAACGCTTCTTCCAAACGGTGCCAGATCGCATTGTGAGGAGGATGCTTGGTCTGTAGCCGAGGTCCATTTACATCGTGATTGGCACCGGTTGGTGACCTGCGGCCGAGCACTGCGCCTGGGAAGAGCAGGCCCTGCGGAGGCGACTATGCGGCTAGGTCTGGATCAGACGTCCTCGGCCAGGCCCTGAACGGTCACCTTGGTAGGAACATCCGGGTTGTTCTCGAACCGATCCCGATGAAGCGCTGCTCTTGCCAACAACATAAAGGTCACAGGCGTGGTGACGGTGATGAAGAGCCCGACAAGCAGCTCGTGAGCAACAAGCCGCCCTCCAGCAAAGCTGAAGAACAGGATCGAGGCGGTCATGATGCCGCCCGTGCCCCAGCTCGTCGACAAGGTCGGGGGATGAAGCCGTTCATAGAAGTTTGGAAGCCTCAGGAAGCCGATTGCTCCAATGAGAGCCAGGCCGGCGCCCAGCAGCAGGAAGAAGGCGACCAGAATGGCCGCCCAAATCGGGATGTCGGCTGCCGAGTAGATCATTCGATCACCTCCCCGCGCATCAGGAACTTCGCAAGCGCGACGGTGGCGACGAAACCCAAAAGGCCGATGACCAGAGACGCCTCGAAATAGACCGTCTTCCCCGTTCCGATGCCGAAGGCAGCCAGTAGAAGCATGGCATTCACGTAGAGCGCATCGAGGCCAATGATCCGGTCTTGAGCACGCGGGCCGAAAAACATCCGGACCGAGGCAATCGCCATAGCGATCATCAACATGATCTGCGCCAGGCTGACGGCCGTGAAGATTATGATCGCGCTCATGAGAAGATCTCCATCAACAGCTTTTCATAGCGATTTTTCAGCAGATCGCGCCACTCCTCCTCGCTGGCCAGGTCGAATACGTGGATCAGGACCGAACGCTGATGGGAATCATATTCCAGCCAGGCTGATC
Source organism: Pseudorhizobium flavum (assembly GCF_902502825.2). Next base: position 879,830 of record NZ_LR723670.1, on the reverse strand, counting down.
CTGGCGTGCTGGTCACAATCACGGCGAGAATAGCAAGGGCGGTCGGATCATCCAGGTCGAGCGGCAGATCGATGAACGCTGAATGTCGACCGCTGCCGCGCCCGCGCAGGATCACCCATGCGACCGCCAGATTGGACCGGACGATGTCCGTCATCACAACCATCAGCAGCTTAGGGATCAGATACCACTTGCGCAGGCGTGGCTTGCTGGGACGTAAGGAAACCATGGTCCATGAAGCCACGACTGCCACGATGGTACCGAGCACGAGATGGCCCAAGGTAAACCCATTGAGGAGCAGCCACATGACGAGAAGCGCGAGTGTCAGGAGCGGATACGGGAACATGATCTAGTCCCCGCTCGCTTGAGGCTGCAGATCGCGCCAGGAGGGCAGCGCCTTTTCCTCCATGACGCCATTCAGGTAGCTGCCACCCTTGCCTGTGGAGCGGACGGCAGCCTCCATGTAGGACAGCGCTGGACCAGCTTGGATGGTCAGTGCAGCAAGCAGTGCCAACAAGGCCAGTACCGGGGCAACTTCGACGACCAGCACCCGCGGCACTGCGACGTCGAGGGAGCTCCAGAAGGTTCGAATTCCCGCACGCGTCAGCGCGATGAGGGTCGCCAACCCGGCAATGATGATCAAGGCTGCGAGGGCGAGCGCCGGCCCTGTGGGTGGAACGCCGATCGATCCGGTGCCTATGATCGCCGAGAGAATGCCGAACTTGGCAATGAAGCCCGAAAGGGGCGGCAGGCCCGCAAGCAGGATAGTGCAGCCCGCGAAGCAGACGCCGAGCATCGCAAGCGTTGCCGGCATCGTGACCCCATCCAGTTCTTCCGGGACATCGTCATCTGCATCGCCATAGGCCTCCATGGTGACGGCAAGCACGGATGCTCCCGCCCCCTGGCATCGCTCGACCAGTTCCACAAGCAGGAAAAAGGCACCCAGAGTGAGGGTGGAGCTGACCAGATAAAGAAGGGCGCCTGACGTGGCTGCCGCATCGTTGAGGCCTATGACGGCCAGCAAGGTGCCGGAGGACACGAGGATCGAATAGGCACCAATCCGTGCCAGTGCCTGGGAAGCGAGGACCCCTATGATTCCGAAGGCAAGCGTCACCATTCCACCGTACAGGAGAAGGGCTGACCCGAAACCGGCAGAGGGACCCTCGGCGAACAACAGCATGGTCAGCCGCAAAATGATGTAGATCCCGACCTTGCTGAGCAAGGCAAAGATGGCGGCGACTGGTGCCGCGGCAACGCTGTAGGCACTGGGCAACCAGAAGCAGAGAGGCCACATGCCTGCCTTGATCAGAAAGGCAACCCCTAGCACTGCGGCTCCGGCTTCCATCAACATCCTTCGGTCCGGCTCGATCCCGGGAATGCGGGCGGCCAGATCGGCGATATTGAGCGTGCCGGCGGTACCGTAGATCAGGCTTACGCCGATCAGGAACAGCAGCGCCGCCGCCAGATTGACGGCGATGTAATGAAGCCCCGCCTTGACCCGCAGCGGTCCTGACCCGTGCAGCAACAGACCGTACGAGGCCGCCAGCATGACTTCGAAAAATACGAAGAGGTTGAACAGGTCACCCGTCAGAAAGGCGCCGTTCAGGCCCATCAACAGAAACTGGAAGAGACTATGGAAATGAGCACCCGCCGAGTGCCAGCGGGCCATCGAAAAGACAAGGACAGGAACGGATAGAACCGCCGACAGCGCCACCATGAATGCGGAGAGGCGGTCGACCACGAGCACGATCCCGAAGGGAGACGCCCAGTTGGCGACGAGATAGACCCCGCTCGCACCGTAGTCGGCTGCCGCGATGCCGACCAGCAGCAGCGATACCAGCAACAGCAGCAGAGAACTGACGAGGCCGACCATCGACTTCAGGACGCGCTGACGGTCCGCGATGAACAGCATGAGTGCGCCCGATACCAGGGGTATGAGGATGGGCGCCACGATGAGATGCTTTGACCAGTCCATCATCGGGAATCGCTCCGACCATCGACGTGGTCACTACCGGTCAGCCCCCTGGCGGCCAGAAGGACGACCAGAAAGAGCGCGGTCGTCGCGAAACCGATGACGATCGCCGTCAAGACCAGCGCCTGCGGAACCGGATCGCTGATGCTGGCCACAGAGGCTCCGTCGATGAGAAGCGGCGGCTCGTCCGACTTGACGCCGCCCACTCCGAAGATGAACAGGTTGACGGCGTAGGAAAGCAGGGAAAGACCGATGATCACCTGGTAGGTGCGCGGGCGAAGGATCAGCCACACGCCGCAGCCGGTCATGACGCCGATGGCGATCGAAAGCACAACTTCCATCAGCCGACCTCCTCCGCCTTCTTCTCCAGTGCATTCAGCCGGTTGATGCGGATCGACTGGTGCGCAAGGGCTACGAGAATGAGAACGGTCGAACCGATCACCAGCAAAAAGACGCCGAGATCGAAGAGCATGGCGGTCGCGGCGGGAACCTTGCCGATCAGTGGCAGGTCCAGATATCGGGAATGGGAGGTCAGGAAGGGATACCCCAGAAGCCACGCCCCGACGCCCGTCGCAGTCGCGGTTAGCAGGCCTGATCCCATCCATCGCAGCGGTAGGATGCGGATACGTTCTTCCGCCCAACGCGTCCCTCCCGCGAGATACTGGAGGAGGAAAGCGATTGACATGGCGAGACCTGCGGAGAAGCCGCCTCCCGGCAAGTCGTGCCCGCGAATGAAGAGATCGATCGCGAATGTGATCACGACAGGAAACAGCCACTGCATGATGACGGAGGGAACGGCGAGATAATCTCGGGCCGTATCTCCGACGGTTCGGTCAGGCTGTTGCTGGTCAAAGGCTGTCTGGACTCGCTGCTGTTCCGGGGGCGCCATACTGTCTGCTGCCGGACGGAAGCGGCGCAAGAGCGCGTAGACGGTCAACGCGACAATTCCTAGAACGGTGATCTCGCCCAGCGTGTCAAACCCGCGGAAATCGACGAGGATCACATTGACGATGTTGCGCCCGCCGCCTTGGCTATAGGCATTGCTGATGAAGTAATTGGCGATCGCGTCGGGTACGCTCATGGTCATCACTGCGTAAGCGATGAACGCCATTCCCACGCCACAGGCCATGGCGAGGATGAGGTCGCGGAAGCGTCTGAACCTCGCCCGGAAGGTCAGTTCATCCTTCAGTTCCTCAGTCCTCTTCGGCAGCCATCGAAGCCCGAGCAGGATCAGAACCGTCGTGACGATCTCGACCAGCAACTGGGTGATCGCCAGATCCGGGGCCGAGAGCCAGACAAAGGTCAGGCAGACGATCAGGCCAACACCGCCCAGCATGACCAGCGCGGCCAGGCGGTGATATTTAGCAAGATACGCGGTACCGACCGCCAGGCAGGCACCGATGACCCACAGGCCCGAGAAGGCGATATCGATGCGGGACGGCTCGATCATCCGCGACTGGAATCCGAGCAGGTACAAGGGCGTCAAGGCGGCCATGAAGCCGACAAAGGTGACCCAACGCAGCTGCGGCTGCAGAGCGCGTGTCCCGAGACGGGCCTCGAGCTCCCTTGCCCAGCGCCATGACACCGTCACGAGGACACGTTCGAAAATGCGCTGCCCCCTGAGGTGCCGGAACCATGGAGGGCCCTCATCGCAGCGTGCAAAGTAATGGCGAAACCCGAAATAGATTCCGGTCCCCGCAACAAGTGCGAGAGCACTCATCAGGAGCGGCGTATTGAAGCCATGCCAGACAGACAGGCTGTACTCCGGCGTCGCTTGACCAAGAACGCTGACGGCAGCTTCCCGGAGAAAGGGACCGATCGTGAGGTTCGGTACGATACCGACGACAAGACAGGCAAAGACGAGAAATTCAATGGGGAATCGCATCCAATGCGGTGGCTCATGCGGCTGCCCCTTTGGAAGATCGAGGGCCGGGGGGCCAAAGAAAACGGCGTGGATCAGACGCAGTGAATAGGCAACGCTGAACGCACTGGCGGTGACGGCCAGATAAGGCAGAGCGGTATCGAGCCACGAATCGGCATGTGTCTCCACCGATTCCGCAAAGAACATCTCCTTCGACAGGAAGCCGTTCAGGAGAGGCACGCCAGCCATGGCAGCACTGGCGACCATCGCCAGCCGACCGGTTATCGGCAGGTATCTCAGCAGTCCGCTGAGCTGGCGCATGTCGCGGGTGCCAGTTTCGTGGTCGATGATGCCGGCAGCCATGAACAGCGACGCCTTGAACGTCGCGTGGTTGACCATGTGGAAGATGGCGGCAACGGTTGCGACCGGACTGTCAAGACTGAGGAGCGTGGTGATCAGGCCAAGGTGGCTGATCGTCGAATAGGCCAGCAGTGCTTTCAGGTCCTGCTGGAACATGGCGAAATAGGCACCAAGAACGAGCGTACTGATCCCGGCAAGGCCGAGCAGCAGGAACCATTCATAGGTCCCCGACAGGGCGGGCGAGAGGCGCACCAGGAGAAAGACACCTGCCTTCACCATCGTTGCCGAATGGAGGTAGGCCGATACCGGCGTGGGCGCGGCCATGGCGGCTGGAAGCCAGAAATGGAATGGAAACTGCGCGCTCTTGGTAAAGGCACCGACCAGGATCAGGATCAGGCTCGCCAGGTAAAGCGGGTGTGCGCGGATCTGGTCGCCAGCTGCCAATATAGCATCGAGTTCATAGCTCCCGACGATAGAGCCGAGCATCAACAGGCCTACCAGCAGACAGAAGCCACCCGTCGCCGTGATGGTCAGTGCCATGCGAGCGCCATCACGCGCAGCGGCATTGTGATGCCAGTAGCTGATCAGGAAGAAGGATGAGAGACTCGTCAGCTCCCAGAAGATCGACAGGAGGATGACATTGCCGGAGATGACGATGCCAAGCATCGAACCCATGAACGCCAGCAGGAATGAGAAGAAGCGCGGGATCGGGTCCTGCTCCGACATGTAGTAGCGGGCATAGAGCACCACGAGCAGGCCAATGATCGCAACGAGTGCAGCGAACAGCCATGCGAACCCGTCCATTCGCAATGAGAAGCTGAGGCCCAGTTGCGGCAGCCAATCAACCTCGAAGCGAACAATTCCACCGTGGGCTATGGCGGGATAGAGCACCGCAATGGCCGCTATGACAATGCCGCAGACCGCTGCCGCGATCGAGGCGGGAAGTAGTCGTGAATGCGTGCGCAGCGCCAGCGCAACAACGACGCTTCCCGCGAAGGGAAGGAAGACCACCAGAAGGAGAAGATGCTGCTGCGTGATTATCCCAATGCCGTATTTCCTTCCGGGGCCTTCGCAAATCGCCCTAAATGACGTATATCGCCACAGACGGGGGTGCCGCAATGGGTCAAGCCACAAAAGAGCCAGCCATCACACCGGCAATGTGTCGCGCCGCTCGAGGCTGGCTCAACTGGACGCAACAGCAGCTTTCGGACCGTTCCTCCATATCTCGCAGCACGATCCGCGATTTTGAAGGTCACCGGCACGGTCTCCACCGCTCAACGGCCGCGCAGTTGAGGCGTACGTTTGAAGACGCCGGGGTGCTATTCACCTCGGTTGAAGGGGTGGGCGCTGGCTTATACGGACCGGCGGCATCATTGGCCGATGAATCGTTAGGCTCGGATGACGCGGCTTTGTTGAAGGGGAAGCGGAGTTAGTATGTGGCTCATCAACGCCGCATACTTGTAAACCTTGTACTATTAATTGTAACAGGCTTTGCCTTGGCCGTGCAGCTTGGTCAAGGGCGAGCCGACACCAGTGCGTGGCGCTCCGGCTGAATACAACGTTAGGAAAAGATGACACTGACATCTGGGCGGAAGCGCGACGTCAGGCTCCTATGGCCGTCGTTCCCGCCCATCGCATGTCTTAGGACTCCGACGGCGCACCCATCTCACCCGGAGTCAGGGAACGACGGCGGACAATATTTACCTCGCCCTGAAGGGTCTGCTTTCGGGTGCACCCGAAGCCAGCTCCTATGACTGAGATACACGCGCTAAGCGGAAATTATTTCCGGTACGGGGCCGACATCAGACAGTCCGATGTTGGGTGCCGAAAGGTAAAAGCCGACATCGCCGATGTGCTCAGAGTTCGACCCTTAGCCAACAAATGATTAGGTGTTGGGGAGCGTCAGCGTAGTATCAAGCATGTTGCCGATGGCGCTGGTGAAGACCGGGGATACAGTGGGCGGCGCCGCCGCCTTCGCGACCAGCCACGTCACCAATGACGGAGGTAGGCCAGATTGAGCGACGCAAGCGCTTACGATGTGGTGAGCTACTCGTGAGTTCGCTTAGTAGCGGCTCGCAATCTTGCTCAACGGATGAGGTAGACTGAAAGAGTGTTTACTGGTTGTCCGCTATGCGTTCCCTCGCCGCGGCTACTGCCGTCTATTTAACTACCGCCTGCAATGACTGCGTGATCGACGCGGCCGTTTCCCGGATCATCCTGGCATAGTCCGCGTGCTTGCCTTCGTCGTAGCGGTAGAGCGGTATGCTGATGCTCACCCCTGCAACCGGCTCGCCGGATCGATCGTAGATGGCGCTGCCAAAGCAGCGAATATCTCGCTCATTTTCCTCATGATCATAGGAATACCCCCGATCCCGGGTCTTCCTGATCTCATCAAGGAAGAGATCGTGGTCGGTGAAGGTGAACTTGGTGAACGGGCGCAGTTCAAGCCCCGCGATGATCTTCCGGGCCCGCTCCTCTGGAAGTGCGGCAAGATAGGCCTTGCCGACCGAGGTTGAGTGAAATTCAACGCGCGCGCCAATCCTGGTCATCATGCGCACCGCGTTTGGACTTTCCAGCTTGTCGATATACGCCATGCCATTGCCGCTTGGCACCGCAAGGTGAACGGTTTCCTTGGTGGCATCGCGAAGCGCCTCGATAAAGGGGCGCGCGGCGGTTCGCATATCGGAAGCTTCCCAACTCTTCGATGCAAGCTGAATGAGCCGGTAGCCGAGCGTGTAGGTGCCGTCGGGGCTCTGCATTACCAGCCCTTCAGCGGCGAGGCCTGCAACGATCCGGTAGGTCGTTGCACGGGGAAACCGAGCGGTGGCGGTGAGCCGCGCGATGTCGAACTTTCCCGGGTTGTCAGCAATTACCTGCAGCACAGTCATAAATTTCGAGAAGGAGGCTGCACCTTGCACGGTGGGGCCAAACGCCTCTCCTGTAGATACAGCTGTGTGCTCGTTCATCGTGTTGATCGCCGGACAAGATTGTTTCAAACGCTAGCGCCATGATGCGCGGCTAAGGTAACTTTCGCAAGGACACCGGCGTCACCAATAATGGTGACGGCAGATCTGGTGGTCAGCGTGCATGCACTTCCAGATAACGCAGGACCAGCTTTGCGATTGACAAAGGTGTCCGGCTCAGCAACCATGAAGTGGACAGAACGTCCATATTGTGGACAGGCAGGACTTGCTTTGAGGAGGCGGTCTATGCCGGATTGACACTGGGAGGTGGCAATGACTGCGATCGATCGGATCAGTTCGCGCATGATGCGGCCTGAGAACCTCCGTCACCTTTTCCCATCCTGTTTCGGCCCGATTGCCGCAGCCATATCCGCGCCGCGGCCTTGGGCACCAGCATTCTCCCGGGAGCAGACATGAACATCATCCAATACCTGACAACGATCCATTTTGGCGCAGGTGCAGTTTCTTCTCTCAGTGAAACTTTGGAGGAACTGGGCATCACCAGACCCTTCGTCATCAGCGACCACGGCGTAAAGGCTGCAGGGCTGCTGGATGGTGCTGCAATGCAGGTCATTTCATCAGCTCCGGCGTTCCTTGATGTCCCTACCAATCCCACCGAATCTGCCGTCCAGGAAGCATTGGTGACCTATCGGCAGCACGGCTGCAATGGCGTGGTGGCGATCGGTGGCGGCTCGCCCATCGATCTTGCCAAGGGCGTTGCCCTGCTTGCGACACATGAGGGGGAGTTGGAGCAATATGCCGCCATCCTTGGTGGCATACCCAAGATCACCAATGCAGTTGCGCCGCTGGTGGCCGTACCCACAACTGCCGGCACGGGATCGGAAGTCGGGCGGGCAGCCCTCATCACGTTGGACGATGGTCGCAAACTGGGCTTCATCAGCCCCTACCTCATTCCTCGGCGCGCGATCTGCGATCCCGAGCTGACGCTGGGACTTCCTCCCGCACTCACCGCTGCAACGGGGCTGGATGCCCTGTCTCACTGCATCGAAACCTATCTGTCGCCACGCTACAATCCTCCGGCCGAGGCGATCGCTTTGGATGGCTTCGCGCGCATCTGGGAGGCCCTGCCAAAGGCCTACGCAAATGGAGCCGACTTAGCAGCCCGTACCGAGGTGATGATGGGAGCGTTGCAGGGCGGTTTGACCTTCCAGAAGGGGCTGGGCGCCGTTCACGCTCTCAGCCACGCATTGGGCGGACTGAAGGAACTCAAGCTCCACCATGGCACCCTCAATGCGATATTGATGCCACCGGTCCTGCGGGCCAACGCCTCGCATGCGGCCACAGCCGACAAGATCAGCAGGCTTGAGGCTGCTGCAGGGATCGCGGGCACGACGCTGGCAGATGCGCTTGACGACTTGAACCGCAAGCTCGGCGTGCCTGGCAAATTGTCCACCCTTGGCGTCACGCGGGACGTCTTTGCCTGGACATGCGAACGCGCGCTCGCTGACCACAGCCATCAAACCAATCCCCGCAATCTCACCGGCGCGGAATACGCGGAAATTCTCGAGAGCGTTATGTAATGGAGGCGGCTAAGCATACCGCAGGGGTACAGCAGAATAGACCCGTCGCGCTGGTCACCGGTGCAAGCCACGGCATTGGGGCTGCGACCGCAAGACTGCTGGCAGCCGAGGGCTTCGATGTTTGCGTGAACTTCCTGAGTGACGCAGATGCCGCCGCCAAAGTGGTGGCAGATTGCGAGGCTGCGGGTGCCCGAGCGGTCGCGGTGCGTGGTAATGTCGGCGATCGAGAGGACGTCAGACAGTTGTTTGCGAGATGTGACAAGACCCTCGGCCGCGTTTCCTGCCTCGTGAACAATGCCGGCATCATCGGGCGAGCTTGCCGTCTGGAGGAACTCCAGCCCGAAGAGCTCGAGAGAACGTTCGCGGTCAATACCTACGGCGTCGTCTATTGCACCCAGGAGGCGGCCCGACGCATGTCGACCCGGCACGGCGGAAATGGCGGAACGATCGTCAACATGTCCTCCCTTGCGGCAGCTCTGGGCAGCCCGAACGAGTACATCCACTACGCGGCTTCGAAGGGCGCGGTGGAAACGATAACGGCGGGGACAGGAAAGGAACTGGCGCCGGAGGGCATTCGGGTGAACGCCATCCGCGTCGGAACGACCAATACCCGGATCCACCTCGAAGGTGGAAACCCCGAGCGCCCGGCCAAGATTGCGGCACTGACGCCGATGGGGCGCATCGCCGAACCAGAAGACATTGCTCGAGCCGCATTGTGGCTTGCATCACCGGGATCCGGTTTCATCACCGGTACCGTCATCACGGTGGCAGGAGGACTATGACGATGGGCAGCAGGTCTTGAGCTGCCAAAAAGCTTGGAGGAGGAACGACGATACTGATGACATCGCTGATCTGAACGACACCATCACTTGCGAAACCTTGGGAGGAACAACATGAAATTCGCAAAAGGTATCATTGCAGCTCTTTTGCTTTCGGCAACAGCAATGCCCGCATGGGCAGAATATCCCGATCGCCCGATCACTCTGCTGGTCGCCTGGGGTGCCGGCGGCGGTACAGACGCCGTCGCACGCGTAGTCGCCGTGGGGCTTGAAAAGGAACTCGGACAGTCGGTCAATGTGGTCAATCGCACTGGTGGTTCCGGCGTCGTCGGTCACTCGGCCATGGCAGACGCCGAACCCGACGGATATACACTTGGCCTGGCGACCACGGAGGTCAACCTGATGCACTGGCTCGGGCTGACGGAGCTGGACTACAAGGTCTACACGCCCCTCGCCCTGATGAACCAGGACCCAGCCGGCGTGCAGGTATCCGCCGATTCTGAATATCAGAACCTCGGCGAACTGCTGGAGGCAATAAAGACGTCGCAACCCGGCACCTTCCGCGCTACCGGCAGTGGCCAGGGATCAAGCTGGCACGTGGCAATCGCCGGCCTGCTCAACTCCGAGGGCATTGACGCCTCCACCGTCACCTGGGTGCCAAGCGATGGTGCCGCGAGCGGCCTACAGGAACTCCTTTCAGGGGGAACCGAGATCGTACCCTCGTCACTGGTCGAAGCCCGTGCTCTCATTGAGGCAGGTCGAGTGAAGTCGCTTGCCTACATGAGCAAGGAACGCTCCAAACTCTTCCCTGACGTGCCGACCCTGAAAGAGGAGACGGGTTCCGACTGGGAATTTGGCGCCTGGCGTGGGATCGTGGCACCGAAGGGCTTGCCGGACGACATTCGCGACAAGCTGATTGCTGCCTTGGAGAAGGTCTACAATAGCGAGGAATACAACCAATTCCTGAGCGCACAGGGTTTTGGGGCGAACTTCCTGCCGGGTGAGGAATTCGGCAACTTCATGGCGACCAATGACGTGAACTTCGGTGAAACGATGAAGGCGATCGGCCTGGCGAAGTAGCCGCAATGAGCTATCAGGCAGGCCTGGTTACTTCCGGGCCTGCCTGACCATCATCAATCAGGTGCTTTCATGCGATTCAGCGATACCACGCTTGGTGCAATCTTCCTTCTCGCAGGCATTTCACTCGCCTGGTATTCCTTCAATCTGCCCGCGATCCCGGGTCAAAACTACGGTGCAGCCACGTTCCCGCTCCTTATTGCGATGGGGCTTATCGGCTGCTCTGCGCGGCTGCTGTACACCGGCATCCGTCAAGGAAATCAGCCCTTGATGTTCCTTTCGGACGAGGTGAGGAACCCACGCAGGCTCGCCGGCGTCGTAGCAACGCTGCTTCTCGTTCTCTTCTACATCCTCTTCGTGCAGATCCTGGGTTTCATCCCCACCGCGATCATCATAACGCTTTCCATGTTCCTGATCTTGAAGGTCCGCCCTGCCAAGGCAGTCATTCTAGCGATCCTTGCCGCCTTTGCGTGCGACTTCATCTTCAGGACGATGCTGCTCGTTCCCCTGCCGTTCGGGATAGTCCCGCGGCTTCCCTGGTAGGAGATAGAGATGGATGTCATCCTTCAGGCGGTCGGGCTGGTGGCAAATGGCAATGTCATCCTTACAATTATCGCCGCCTCGATCTTCGGGCTCTTTGTTGGCGCCGTGCCAGGCCTTACCGCCACAATGGCCACGGCTCTGCTCGTTCCCCTCACCTTCTTCATGGAACCGGTAGCCGCCGTTGGCGCCATCGTCGCTTGTTCGGCCATGGCGATCTTCGCAGGCGATATTCCGGGAGCATTGCTCCGCATACCGGGCACACCCGCCTCTGCGGCCTATGTCGAAGACACTTATAGGCTTACCCAAAAGGGACAGGCGGAACTTGGTCTCGGGGCTTGCGTGCTCTTTTCGGCACTCGGCGGCCTTTTCGGCACCATCGTCCTCATCTTCGCGGCACCGTCACTGGCCGAATTCGCCGTCAAGTTCTCTTCTCCCGAATACTTCTGGATCGCGCTCCTCGGCTTGACCTGCGCCGTCTTCATGGGAGCTTCCAATCCGGCCAAGGGTCTTCTCAGCCTATTCATTGGCCTCACCATCGCGTCCGTCGGCTTGAACAATCCCGCCGGTGTTCCGCGGCTCACCTTTGGCTCGACCGAAATGATGGCGGGCATCGACTTCATTCCAGTCATGATCGGCATCTTTGCCATTTCCGAGGTCTTGCGGACGGTCTTGAGCGGGGGCGAGAGCTGGCAACAAGCGCCAGCGGCTGTCGGGAACATCTTCCGCGACTGGGGCGGCATGCTGAAGACTTATTGGAGACAGCTTCTCCGGGGCAACATCACAGGAACTGCGGTCGGCATTCTCCCCGGCGCCGGGTCGGATGTCGCGGCTTATGTCAGCTATGCGATCAGCCGCCGGTTTTCCAAGACGCCGGAGAAATACGGAACGGGTCATGTCGAGGGTGTTGTTGAAGCGGGAGCGGCCAACAATGCCTCCCTTTCGAGCGCATGGGTGCCCGCACTGGTCTTTGGGATTCCCGGAGACACGATGACTGCGATCGTGATCGGCGTGCTCTACGTGAAGGGGATGAACCCCGGGCCAACCCTGTTCATCTTCAATCCGCAGACGATCTATGCGGTCTTCCTTATCTTCATTCTCGCCAACCTGATCATGATTCCGCTGGGCTGGGCGCTGATCAAATTTTCCAAGAATATCCTCCGGGTCTCCAAAGCGGTTCTCATGCCGTTGATCCTGATCTTTTGCATCGTGGGCGCATTTGCTTCCAACAACGCGGTCTACGGGGTCACGATCATGCTCGTCTTTGGCGTTGTCGGTTATCTGATGGAGGAGAACGGGTTTCCGATAGCGCCGTGCGTGCTCGGCATCGTCATCGGCCCCATCCTGGAAAAGAACCTGATCACCACCCTGATCAAGTCGCAGGGCAATCTGTTGGACTTTATCAACCGCCCGATCGCCTTCGGCATCTTTGCGATATTCTGCCTGGTATGGTTGTCGATCATCATCTCGTGGATCAAGGCGCCTCGGCGGAACGACGAAGCGGTTAGCGCGGAATCCGATTGACGAGTTCATGCCTGCTGGGACACCTGGACCCGTGCAGGCGCCAAGAAACCTCTTCGGTAAAGACGAAAGGTGATTCACATATGTACAGCTACATGAAGGGCTCGACCCATGAGCTTGCGTCACTGGAGATCGCCATTAAGGCCATCCCAGATGACCCGCGCGTGTGGGTTCCGCAGGCTCCTAATGTCTACTTCCGTCCGATGTTCCTGAACACTCTCGGCGGCCAGTGGTGCAATCTGCTGAAGGTCACCCGCTCCGGCATCCTGTCCCGGCACGTTCATCCGGCTCCGGTGTTCGGGATGGTGATGAAGGGCAAATGGCACTACTTCGAACATGACTGGGTTGCCGAAGAGGGTTCCTTTGTCTTCGAACCGCCGGGTGAGATACACACCTTGAATGTCCCTGAAGACTGCGAGGAGATGATCACCTTCTTCAACATTTCCGGTTGCATGGTCTACCTGGACAAGGACGACAGGCAGATAGGCTACGAGGACGTCTTCACCAAGATCGACATGTGCCGTGCCCACTATGACAAGATCGGCCTGGGAGCGGATTATGTCGACCAATTCATCCGCTAGCTCCGCGGAGTGGGCTCGAGGCTGGCTCGAGGGACGTCGCGTTTTAGTCACTGGCGGGACCGGCGGCATTGGCGGCGCGATTGCCCGATGTTTCATGGAAGCCGGGGCAACAGTCCATGCAACAGGCGCAACAGAACAAGATTGTGAAACGGCTCAAGCTGCCGATCCTTCCGGCTCAATTGTCTACAGCGTGCTGGATGTTCGCTCGAATGATGCAGTCACACGTTTTATCGGTGGGCTCGATGATGTCCATGTTGTCGTCAATTGCGCGGGCGTCATACGCCGTGGCGAAGAGCGGAATCCTGAGGTCTTCGATACGGTGGTCGACATCAACCTCAATGGCACGATGCGCGTGTGCGAAGCGTCGTTGGAGAAGCTTGCAGCCAATGGGGGCTCCATCATCAACATCGCCTCAATGCTGAGCTTCTTCGGCGGCGGTCTGGTACCGGGCTATTCTGCCTCCAAGGGTGGCATTGCTCAACTCACCAAGTCGTTAGCCATTGCTTATGCTCCCAAGGGCGTTCGTGTAAATGCCATCGCGCCAGGATGGATCGCAACGCCACTTACCCAGGCGCTACAGGATGATCCGGCTCGAGCGGGCCCGATACTGGCGCGTACGCCGATGGGGCGTTGGGGCAGCCCGGAAGACATACAGGGTTTGGCACTCTTCCTTTCGAGCCCCCAGGCCGCCTTCATGACAGGGACTATCATACCAGTCGACGGGGGCTATTCTATCTCTTAGGAGCTTAGCGCACCCGGTTGGCGTGCAATGTCGGCTTTCGCGCAGTTATGTCGACAGTCTCAACGACAGAAATGAAGGCGCGAAGCCGTCATTGGCGAACGCACCTCATCGAGCATCGCGCGCGTGTGGTATATTACAGCTTTTGGCGACGCCTCTGGGGATGAAACTTCGTGTCATTCCCTCTAGCGCCGATCGCAGAACTGGTCGTGGGAGTAGGTTGGGGATTGGGGGCAGAGTTAACCGCAAAGTATCCGAGTCGTACGTGGGACAGGCGATCTGTCCACTCGTGCAGAACGGTTCCATAGATCTCTCTGCTGTAGATATGCCAAGCGGCTCCGGTTGTACGGACTATTCTGATGCTCATTTGAGATGCCGCTTGATACGAAACGGAAAGACGCCGTTAGAGTATTTCCGAACGAGTTGATCGTAGACGTCATAGCCTTCTTGAGCATCGAAGCCTTGCCTCTCCAACCCGTCAACGATCTTGTCGGCTAGCTTGCTGATCAGAGTACGCCCATTCTCGCCGTTGCAGTGCGCGTCGGAAATCACCTTCCAGAAAAACATCCGAGCGATGTCATCTCTCGTCGGGCGACGCTTCTCCCGCGCTGCCTCTCGGACAAGCCGCTGACGGACAGCCTGCTCTGCATTGCGCTGTTTCTTTGATTTCCGGGTCATGTGTCTTTCCTCTGAGGCGGCTGGTATTCTTTGCCGGATGCGGAAATAATTTCCGCATCCGGTTCTCTTCTGTTCCACCCGATAGAAGGCGAACGCCTTGCTCTCCGTGACCGGCCTAGGGCGACGGCCTTGGCTGCCATCGCCATCACCTCCATCCGGGATCCGGAACGGGAGAAGCCCGAAGCCGCCTCTGCCATTCGTGCCTCTGCGACATCGTCTGGAAGATTGGCGGAGCGTCCGTCGTGGACTGGTTCCTGAAGTGCCAAAGCACCCCCTCGACGACTGGAATTCCGTCTGCGAAGTAGTTTGCCGCGTTGGCCTTCTCGACCAACCGCTCCGTCCGGTCACCGAGCTTGGAAAGGATGTCTTGCGACTGGAGCGTGACACTGCTCGAACGGAGCACCATATTGCATGCTACGGTCCAGCGATGACCATCCACCGGACGGCCGATGTAGCCGCCACGGCCGTCGGGGTGGAATGCCGTGTAGATGGCGAGGCCACCAGTGCGACAGCTATCGACGTTTGCCCAGCGACCGGTGAGAATGACACCGTCGTCTACCTTTCCGAGTTCGGTCAGGATTGTCCGCAGATAATGCTGCACCTCTGTCAGCAGGGCGACCTGGTGGTCGTCCGGCATGGGCTCATGGAACAGATCTGCCGAACGGCCTCGGATGGCCAGCGCGACATCGGTGCCGCGTACCAGTGGGCGGGCGACCAGTTCCATGCGCTCGAACGCCCCGAGATGCTCCATCACCTCGGAGGGTTGTGTGCGGGTCCGCTGAAGCAGTTCTGCCACAACAGGCATCAGCGCTTCCCTTTCTTTGACGGTACGGCGGCGAATGGCAGGTTTTTTTCGGGCGCCGTTTCTGTTTGACTTGGCCGGTCTTCTTTGTGGTGGCCGGCGCTACCGCGCCGGCCTTTCTGGTCTTGTTAGGCATCTGTGGTTTCTCCCTCTTCAGGCTGTACTTCGGTGGTCACGGCAGGTGTCGGCGGGACTGGCCGACGAGGTGCTTCAGGCTTTGACTGCGGACGCGGCGCCGTTGCCTCTTCGCTGAGGGTGTCGATGGTCGTCATCTCCGGCACCTGACCGGCCGCGCCCTCACCGTCTGTGGCAGCCTCGGCATCCTCGGATGCGGTCTCATCGAGAGGTGCATCATCCTCGCGTGCCGGAAGCTCCGTCCCCGCACGCATCGGTTCCCCATGCACGACGAGCGCAGCATCGGCAGGACATCGTTTACGAGCCATGCCGGAAACTCCGTGCGACCTGGCCAGCGCGGAGAGTCGCCGAGGCGGTAGAGCAGCCGCTGAGCTTTTCGCCATGTCGCGCTGCCCTCGCCCTCACCGGAAGACAGGTTGCCTCTCTCGTTGAAGCTCGAATGCATCGGTGCGATCGCGGAGAGGAGCAGGTCACTAGCCTGGCGGCACTGGTCTTCGATCTTGGCAGCCAGGCCGTTCTTGGCGACGTTCTTACCCTTCGAGATCTTCTCCGCAGCCGCCTCGACTTCCTTCAGCGCCTGCTTTGTGAGGGTGCCGAAGAGGGCGATGTCCGCCTTCAGCTTTGCCTCGGCGGCACGACGAAGAACGGCCATTCCACCGACGTCAGCCTGCTTCTCCTGCGCGGGCGTCTTGTCACCCTTCACGAGGTGCTTCACCTGGGCGACAGTGAGATGCTCGCCGCCTTCGATCACGCGGAGAACCTCTTCGATCTTCTCCGGCTCCGCGCTCGCCAGCACGAACATGACCGTCGGCATCACAGCAGCCGCCTCAAGCCGCTCGCGATACTCCGCAAGATGCTCGTGGATGGCGATGTAGTTGCGACCCTGGCGCGGCGTGTACCCGCAGGTCGTGCTGATCCAGCGTCCCAGCATCTTTTCCGGGAGCACGACTTTGGCGCGGCTGAAGTGGTAGCCAACCTCGAAGGCTTCGGCCGCCGTCCGTCGGCGGACCGACTGCACGGCGTCATAGACCTCATCCAGAAGCGGCTGATGTTCCGGCGCTACCTGCATGACAGGTGACTTCTTTGCGGACTTGGCCGCTTCTCGTTGTTTTCTTGTTTGCATGCTTTTGTCGTTCCTTGTCTGGTTGCGATCGGGGAGCATCAGGCAATGCTCCCCCCTGACGCCGCCGCAGGATCGGTGGCGTCACAATGAAGCATCGCAGTGGGTAAGAAGGTCAGGCTCTGCGGCAGTTACCGGCAGCAGCGACCTGGGAAGCTAGCAGCCGATCATGACGGGCCACCCTCCTCCGGGCGTCGCAGATCTGGCCGATTGAGGGGATAAACCCTCGCCTGTCTCGCCACGACATGGGACACTGTCGTGTAGTGGAGATGCCAGTCGTCGTCCGGTTCGCCGGAGGCGATTGCGATGAGCGAAGCGATCGCCTGCCGAACATGCCGCTGGCCGATAGCCGCCGCCAGGTTAGCGGCGGTGATGGGCAATGGGCCGCCTGTGAAGTCGATGCGGATCGCTTCAGGTGCTGGCGGCAGACTGCGCCAGCGGATTTCGGCGCCATGTGCGAAGACATCGACGGACGTCAGCACGCACGGAGGCATCGCGTTCACGAGCTCCGGACCATCGCCGCTCTGTGTTGAGAAGTGCGGCGGACATACCGCGCATATAAAGCGCTTCAGCCTGTTGGAGATGAATGTCGATTGGCTGGACTTTATGTTGCCGTAGGATGCTCCTGAGCTTTTCCTTGCCTGGCCGGCCGAAGCCGGTGCTCTGGTAGAAACGCAAGGTTTGAGAAACGCACGCAATCATATTGTCATCGAGACCGGCGGCCCGCATCTCCCGTTCTTCGGTGGCACCAACGCTGGCTTTTTCTCCCTGAGCGGCATAGAGCCGCAGCGCCCAACCGAAGCTCGTCTCTCTTTGTCGGGCAGTGTCAGGGTCCCGATCCTCCTCTCGCCGGAGATACATCATGGAATCGAGATGGGCACTGTGTTCCGTCGCTACATGGATGAGAATGCGCTTGGCATCTTCGGCAGAGATCATCGTGCGTATCAGGCCGGGCAAGAGGCGATGGCTGGCGAGGGTTACCTCGCTGGCGATCAACCTTGCCAGTTCCAACTCCTTAGTCTGCAGGCTCAGTTCGACGCGCACCCAAGCACAGCGGCCGGTTCCAATCGGTAAACGCCGGCGCCACCAATAGACGGAACCCCGTTTAAAGACGTGCTGAATTGAGGCCATGCTAAACCCTTTCTAAAGGGTGAGCGGGACATGGCGGCCTCTTCGATACGACAGTCGTGTAAGACAGCCCTGTACGACAGCCCTGTACGACAATCTGCGAATCTCGATTCCCAGCTAAGCAAGAAGTGCCGGAAAACGTGGATTTCGGGCTTGAAAAGGGAGGCTTGGCTGGGGCGCCTGGATTCGAACCAGGGGATGGCGGTACCAAAAACCGCTGCCTTACCGCTTGGCTACGCCCCACCATGGAAGGCCGCGACGCGTATTGGGTCGCTGGCCGGCGAGTGCGGTTGCTCTAGCAAAGCTTCGCTCCGGCGGCAATCATCCCGGCTGACGTTTTTGAAGATTTCCGCCAGGCGCTCGTGCTAGAGCGAGGCGAAGCAGAAAGCCCCAGCACTAGGGAGAATACATGGCCGAGAATGACGATCTGCGGCAACCGGAATTCGACCTTGCCTTCCACCCGGCCCATGGGGAGGCGGTGCCGGTGGCCGACAACGTGCAGCGCATCACCGTCAACAACCCCTCCCCCTTCACCTTCCACGGTACCAATACCTACATCGTCGGAGGCTCCTCGGTCGGGGTGATCGATCCCGGCCCCGAGGACGAGGCGCATTTCCGGGCGCTAATGGCGGCTCTCAAGGGTCGGGAGGTCACGCATATCTTCGTCAGCCATACCCACCGCGATCACTCGCCGCTTTCCCGGCGGCTGAAGCAGGAGACCGGCGCATCGATCATCGCGGAGGGGCCGCACCGACCGGCGCGGCCCCTCTTTGCGGGTGAGGCCAACCCCTTCGCCGAAAGCGCGGACACGAATTTCGTGCCCGACATCCGGGTCTCCGACGGTGACGCAATCGAAGGCGATGGATGGCGGATGACAGCCATCCACACGCCCGGCCATACCGCCAACCACACCGCCTTCGCGCTCGACGGTACCGGCCTCCTCTTCTCCGCCGATCATGTCATGGCCTGGGCGACCACGATCGTCGCACCGCCGGACGGGTCGATGGCGGACTTCATGGCCTCTCTCGAAAAACTGCTTGCCCGCGACGACCGCCTCTTCCTTCCCGGCCACGGGGGTCCGGTGCGGGAACCGGCATCCTTCCTCAGGGGCTTGCGCGCCCATCGCCGGATGCGCGAGCGGGCGGTTCTAGAGAGGATCAGATCGGGCGACCGGCTGATCCCGGACATGGTGAAGGCGATCTATGCGACAACCGACCCGCGGCTTCATGGCGCTGCCGCACTTTCCGTACTGGCGCATCTGGAAGACCTGGTCGAAAAGGGCCGGGTGACGACGGAAGGACCACCCTCCCTGAAGGGCGCCTACTTCCCCGCTTGAACTCTGCTGAGCCTCCGGGAACATCCGGCGCCAAGCGCCGTTGTCCGCCGTCCGGTGCAGCTGTCCGGCTGCGCCGCCAAGCGAACAGATGAGGCAAGCATGAAGACCACCCTAGTCGCGACCGCGACGGCCATTACCCTTTTCTCCGGAGCAGCATTTGCCCAAGCTCCGATCCAGGCACCCATCGTCGTGCTGCCGGATGCTGTCCAGGGGGCGGCGCCCAGCTATCTCTTTGCCGGCCGCATCGACGACCTCGACATCTACGGCGCCGATGGAGAAGAGATCGGCGAGATCGAGGACGTGCTTCTCAACCTGGACGGCACGGTCGCGGCGGTCGCCGTCGAAGTCGGCGGCTTTCTTGGGATCGGCGACAAGGATGTCCTGGTCGACTGGAGCGCGCTGGAGATCACCCGCGAAGGTGACGATATTCGGGTGATGGCCCCCACCCTGACACGTGAGGTTCTCGAAGGCGCAGCCGCTGTCGATCTCGACAAGCTCGGCCTCGGCAGCGACTGAACCGTTGGACGCGGAGGCCGAGGCTTTCCCCTAGCCTCCCGCGATCCCCAGAAGTTCGGCGTCCAGCCGATCGAGGAAATCGTCGGCGATCTCGGCACTCATGCCGAGATCGTGGGCGCCGTAGCGTGAGGCGACCCGGACATCGACGAAGGTGGTTTCGACATCCTCGCGCAGCCGAATGACGATATCGAAGGGCAGCCCCAGGACGAGCGTCTCTGTTTCACCCTGCAGCAGGACATCCTGATCCGTCGGCGACGCGACCATGCCGGGAAGAGCTGGCTCCGGCCGAGGCAGGGGTATCGGCACTTCACCGACCTCCGCGACCGCGTCGTCCGGTTGCGGCTCCTGACCGGGGAGCGAGTCCTGCAGCTCCGGCAACTCCAACCCCTTCCGCTCGGTAATGTCGATCCGAGCTGAAATCGCCGCGGCCTCTACCCCCTGGAGTACACGATCGAGCGCCCCCTCGTACCGGCGGCCGGCGAGACCGGGATAGGCCGCAAGCTGTGCCTGGCGCTCAGCGGCTCGTGTTGTCGTCACAGTCGCCAACCACTGCTGGTCGTATTGCGGGCGCGAGAGGAAGGCCGGAACATCCTCCAGATCGGTACTCACCTCGTTGAGCGGCGGCCGTGTCAGGTAGAGGGCAGCCCCGGCGGCGACGAAGCCAAGTGGCACGCCGGCATAGACAAGTGCCTTTGCCGAAGCCATGCCGCCCTCAGCACCCTGCTGCCAGAGGCGGATCAGACCGACCAGCGCCAGCGGCACGGCCGCGGCGGCGATGGCGGCGGACATCAGGACGAGTGCCAGGAAGTCAGGCGTGCGCAGGGGCCCGAAGCGATGGGCGAGCACGGCCAGCACGAACAGGACCAGGGCTGCAAGGCCGATGCGACGGGCGGCATAGGCGGAATGGGAAACGGGCCGGACATAGCGGATGGTCATGGAAACAGCGGTACCTGGATTTGCGACGGCATGCCTGTCTGTGTAGAACATGACGCGTGATAAGGAAACGCGTCCCGTTGAACGCCGCATCTGGAGCTTCGCATGCGTCGACCACTGAGTATCGTCCTTGCTCTCCTGTGCATGCCGCTGGCGGCCTGCCAGACCATGACGCCGGAAGAACGCCGGGCAGCCGACGAGCGAACCTGTGCCGGATACGGGTTCAGGCGGGGGACGGATGCGATGGCGCAATGCCTGCTCGACCTCGAGCTCGACCGCCGCGCGGAGATGCGCAGCTGGCGCGACAGGCAGGCCAGCACGATGTGGGGGCCCATGTATGTCGAGCGTCGCATCATCATCAAGGACGGGGACTGACAGCTTGAGCCAGCGCAAGGAGCGTTCGCTGTGTTGCAGCTACGAAAAGATCAGCCTCATCCGGAGGCAGACCCACCTCTCTGGAGCCGTGCCATGACGTTTAGAACCCTCTTCTTGAGCGCAACCTTCAGCCTGCTTTCTGCATCCGTCGCGCTTTCGGCAAGCGTCAGCGTGTTCAAGGATGCCGGCTGCGGCTGCTGCGGCGGATGGATGTCGCACATGAGAGAAAACGGCTTTGCGGTTTCGGCTACCAACGTTGCGCCTGAAACGATGGACGTCGTGAAGTCGAAAGCCGGCGTTACCGCCGACACGGCCTCCTGCCATACGGCCATCGTTGCGGGCTATGTCGTCGAGGGGCATGTTCCGGCATCCGATGTGCAGCGCCTGATGGACGAGCGCCCAGACGCGATCGGGCTCTCAGCACCTGGTATGCCGATCGGCTCCCCGGGGATGGAAGGTGCGGGCGCGGAACCCTACGACGTTCTCCTCATCCGCAGGGACGGCCGCACCGAAGTCTTTGCCAGCCACTAAGGCGGCTGCCTCACCCGGCTCGGCTTGCGCTGCCCCTTCGCTGCGCGATCGCGGCCTGCGCCGCGGCAAGGCGGGCGATCGGCACGCGGAAGGGGGAGCAGGACACGTAGTCGAGGCCGGTCTGCTCGCAGAAGGTGATCGAGGCCGGGTCGCCGCCATGCTCGCCGCAGATACCAAGCTTCAAGCTCGGCCGGGTTGCACGGCCCCGTTCCGCGGCGATCCGGATCAGTTCGCCGACCCCGTCGAAATCCAGTGAGACGAAGGGATCCTCTTCTAGGATGCCCTTCCGCTGGTAGGTCGGGATAAAGGTCGCGGCGTCATCACGTGACATGCCGAAAGTCGTCTGGGTCAGGTCGTTCGTACCGAAGGAGAAGAATTCGGCCGTCTCTGCAATCACGTGCGCCCGAAGGGCCGCACGCGGCAGCTCGATCATCGTGCCGGCAAGATAGTTGATCGACATGCCGGCCTCTCGGCTCACCTCATTTGCCACCCGATCGATGCAGTCTTTGACGTAGTCGAGTTCCGAGCGAAGCCCGACCAGCGGTACCATGATCTCCAGTTCGACAGCCTCGCCCGTCGACCGGGCGGCAGCCACGGCCGCCTCGAAGATCGCACGCGCCTGCATGGCGGCGATCTCCGGATAGGAGATGGCCAGCCGGCATCCGCGATGGCCAAGCATGGGATTGAACTCGTGAAGCGCATCGATCCGGCGGCGCAGGAAGGCCGGCTGCAGCTCCATCGCCCGTGCCACCTCGATGATCTCCTCGTCCGACTTCGGCAGAAATTCGTGGAGCGGCGGGTCGAGCAGGCGGATCGTCACGGGCAGGCCATGCATGATCGCGAAGAGCTCGGTGAAGTCCGATCTCTGCATCGGCAGGAGCCGATCGAGCGCCTCGCGACGGCCCGCTTCATCCTCGGCAAGGATCATCTCGCGCATTACCTGGATGCGGTCGCCCTCGAAGAACATATGCTCGGTCCGGCACAGACCGATTCCCTCCGCACCGAAGGAGCGTGCCGAGCGGGCGTCCTGCGGCGTGTCGGCGTTCGTGCGTACGGACATGCGGCGCGCCTTGTCGGCCCATTCCATGAGGCTGCCGAAATCGCCGGAAAGCTCCGGCTGGATCATCGGCACGTTGCCGCGAAGCACCTGCCCCGACGAGCCGTCGAGGGTGATCGTGTCGCCGCGACCGAGGATCACGCCACCAGGACACAGCAATTGCTCGTTGCGCAGATCAACCCTCAGCGTGCCGGCGCCGACGACGCAGGGAATGCCCATGCCACGAGCCACGACGGCCGCATGGCTGGTCATCCCGCCTCGGGTCGTCAGGATAGCCTCGGCCGCATGCATGCCGTGGATGTCCTCGGGGCTCGTCTCGATCCGCACCAGGATGACCTTGCGGCCTGCAGCCTCGGCCTCCACTGCCTCCTCTGCCGTAAAGACGATCTCCCCAGCCGCCGCACCGGGGGATGCGGGCAGGCCGGATCCCAGCACCACCCGTTCGACCCTGGGATCGATGGTCGGATGCAGGAGTTGGTCGAGCGAGGGTGGCTCGATGCGCAACACCGCTTCCTCCTGCGAGATCACGCCCTCGTCCACCAGATCGACGGCGATCTTCAGGGCGGCGCGCGTGGTGCGCTTGCCGGACCGGGTCTGCAGCATCCAGAGCTTGCCGCGCTCGACCGTGAACTCAAGATCCTGCATGTCCCGATAGTGGGCTTCCAGCCGGTCGCAGATCGCCTTGAATTCGCGGAACGTCTCGGGCATCAGCTTTTCCATCGACGGCTTGTCGGAGCCAGAGGAGATACGCCCATCCTCGGTGAGCGAATGAGGGGTTCTGATCCCCGCCACGACATCCTCGCCCTGCGCATTGACCAGGAACTCGCCGTAAAGCTCCTTCCTGCCAGTGGAGGGATTGCGCGTGAAGGCGACGCCGGTCGCCGAGGAGGAACCGAGATTGCCGAAGACCATGGCCTGCACGTTGACGGCAGTACCCCAGTGTTCGGGGATGCGGTGCAGGCTGCGATAGGTCGTGGCGCGGGGATTGGTCCAGCTGGAGAAGACCCCGGCGATCGCCTGCCAGAGCTGCACGTGCGGATTCTGCGGGAAGCTCTCGCCCAATTCCTCCTCGATCACCTGCTTGTACAGGCTGACGACGTGCTGCCATTCGACGGAGGAAAGATCAGTGTCGTATTCATGGCCATACCGGGCTTTCTCGTCCTCGAGGATTTCCTCGAAGACCTCATGGTCCAGTCCCATGACGACATCGGCATACATCTGAATGAAGCGCCGGTAGCTGTCCCAGGCAAAGCGGGCATCCCCGGCATCGTGGCCGAGCGCCTGAACCGTCTCGTCATTCAGTCCGAGGTTGAGGACCGTGTCCATCATGCCGGGCATGGACGCACGGGCGCCCGAGCGGATGGACAGGAGGAGCGGGCGGGTCGAGCCGCCGAAGGTCCTGCCGGTCTCCGCCTCCATGGCGGATATTCCCTCCAGGACCTGTTCCTTCAGCCCGTCGGGAAGCGTCTTGCCGTTCTCGAAATACCAGGCACACGCGTCGGTAACGATCGTCAGACCGGGAGGAACGGGCAGTCCCAGGCTTGCCATCTCTGCCAGGTTGGCACCCTTGCCGCCCAGCATCGCGACATCGGCCACGCCTCCCTCGGCCTTTCCTCCACCGAAGCGGTAAACCCACTTCTTCATCAAACGCTCTCCACCCGCCTCGCTTGTCTCAGGACGCATACAGCTTTTGCAGCCGTTTGAAAACGCGTGAGGGTCGGATTATGTTGCAACGCAACAATCGCGGGGATCAGACCGCCTCGCGCAGCAGTTCGGCCGTCTGCAGGTCGACGGATACGAGCTGCGAAACCCCCTGCTCCGCCATGGTGACGCCGAAGAGGCGGTTCATGCGGGCCATGGTGATGGGGTTATGGGTGATGATGACGAAGCGGGTCTCGGTGGAGGCAGCCATCTCATCCATCAGGTTGCAGTAGCGCTCGACATTATGGTCATCGAGCGGCGCGTCCACTTCGTCGAGCACGCAGATTGGTGCCGGGTTGGTGAGGAAAACCGCAAAGATCAGGGCCATCGCAGTCAGCGCCTGTTCGCCGCCGGACAGGAGCGTCATAGTCTGCGGCTTCTTGCCCGGCGGCCGGGCCAGGATCTCAAGGCCCGCCTCCAGCGGATCATCCGATTCGATCAGCTGCAGTTCGGCAGTCCCGCCGCCGAAGAGATGGGTGAACAGTCGCTGAAACTCGGTATTGACGACATCGAAGGCGGCGATCAGCCGCTCACGGCCCTCACGATTGAGGCTCTGGATCGCTCCGCGCAGCTTGCGGACGGCATCGATGACATCGTCCCTTTCGCGGATCAGCGCGTCCAGCTTGTCCGAAAGCTCCTTCTGCTCCTCGTCCGCGCGCAGGTTTACGGCGCCCAGCCGCTCCCGCTCCATCTTCAGGCGATCCACCTCGCGCTCGATGTCGCGCATGTCGGGAAGCTCTGCGCCCGGCGCCAGACCGGCAAGCCGCAGCACTTCCTGCGGGGCTACTCCGAGCGCCTGCTGGATCGAGACCTCGCTATCGTGACGACGTTCGGCAGCGGATACGAGCCGCTCTTCAGCACGACCTCGCTTCTCACGGGCTTCGGCAAGCTCCGAGAGCGCCGTGGCTGCCAGGCGGTCCGCCTCACGCTGCCGCGTCTCGGCTTCCGCAAGGCGATCGGCAGCGGCCCGCCGCCCCTCTTCGGCCTTCTGAAGCTCGGTGAGAAGCATGCGGCGGCGCTCATCAAACTCCTCGGGCGCCGCCTCCAGGTCGACAAGTTCCTCGCGCGCCTCCTCCTCGCGTTCGCGCAGGGTCGCCACATGATCCTCGGCGCTCGCTGCGCGTGCCTGCCATGCGGAACGTTCCTGGGCGATCGCCGCCAAGCGGCGCCTACGCCCCTCGGTCTCGCGGCTCAGCCCCTCGAACCGGGCACGCGCCTCGGCCAGGATACCGCGGTCCGTCGCGACTGCCGCCTGCTGGTCCCGCAGACGCTCATCCAGCGCTGACAGATCGGGGGCGTCCTCCAGTTCAACCCGAGCATTCTCTTCCTGTAGCCGCACCTCCTCGATCTGGCCGCGAACCTGGCTCAGCGCCTCCGCGACGACATCGCGGCGACGCAAGAGATCGCCTGAAGCCCGCTCGGCGGCTGCAAGTGCCTCCCGCGCTTCCGCGAGCCGGCGAGACCCCATGCGGCTACGATCCCGTGCCTCGGCGAGACGGGCTTCGCCGGTGGTAATTCCGGCTGCGGCGTCGGAGAGAGCTTCCTCCGCATCCGCGAGCACGATCCGCGCCTCCTCCAGCTCCCCTTCCAGTTCAGCGAGACGGTTCTTCTGCGAGAGCCTTAGTGCCGCCGCCCCGGGCGCTTCGGATCCGGCGATATGTCCGTCCCAGCGGTAGACTGCCCCTTCCAGCGTCACCAGCCGCTGGCCGGGCTTCAGCTGCGGCATCAGCCGCAGAGCGCCCTCCTGCGCAACCACGCCGATCTGGGCAAGACGGCGCGTCAGTTCTGGGGGCGCGGTAGCCCGTTGGAGCAACGGCTCACATCCGGCAGGCAGCGCCGGATCCTCCGCGACGTCGCCGTTATTAGTCCAAAATGCCGGAGCGCCGGGATCCGTCGAGCTTTCCAGATCGTCGCCCAAGGCCGCACCGAGGGCGACCTCATAGCCCCGGTCGACGCGAATCGCCTCCGCCACGGGAGAAAAATCGCCGGAGGCTTCAGAGGCTGCCAACATCTTTGAGATGGTCCGCGCTTCGGTCTCCAAGGCGTTCAGGCGCGAGCGCGCAGCCTCCACGGGCTTTCGAGCCATGGCTTCAGACGAGCGGGCAGACCCAAGTGCCCCTTCGGCCTCTTCCACGGCCGCGCCAGCCTCTTCCAAGGCGAACTCCGCAGCCTCGACAGCTTCACGACGCTCGACGGGATCGTCTAGATCAGCCAGTCTTCCGGCGATCGCCTGCAGTTCCGCCTCGGCATCCTGTCGCTGACGATCGAGCCGATGGTGACGCTCGCCGATGTCGCGGATCAGCCGTTCAAGCTGCGTGCGCGACGCTGCCGCCTCGGCCTTCTCGGCCGTAATCGCGGCGAACAGCTTTTCGCTCTCTGCAAGCGCAGCCGCGGCCGTCTGGAAGGCCTCCTGCAGATCCTCCGCCTCAGCTCCGGAACCGGCGAGGAGTTCGTTGATCTCTCCCTCCTCCTCGTCGAGCTTGGCCAGGAAGGAGGCATTGTCCTGAACCAGACGCTCCTCGCGTCGGATATCCTCCGCCAGCTGCAGCAGGCGCCGCGAAAGCTCGTCGCGTCGCTTCATGAGACGACCGGCCTCGTCGTCGAGCTGGGTGCGGGCGATCTGGATCCGCTGCAGCGCGGCTCCGGCCCTGGCTTCTTCCTCCCGTAGTTCCGGCAGCTTCAGGCCGGCGATCGCCTGGGCCTTCGCCGCCTCCATCTGCGCCTGCGCCTTCTCGGCGACCACCATTGTTGCCTGGTTGAGAGCGGTGTTCGCTTCCGCCTCCGCCTCCGTCGCCTGAGCCCAGCGGATATGCAGCAGCATGGCTTCGCGGGCGCGGATATCGGCCGACAGCATCTTGAACCGGTTTGCCTGACGCGCCTGACGCTTTAGGCTTTCGATCTGGCTTTCCAGCTGCGCCGTCACGTCTTCGAGCCGCTCCAGATTGCCTTCGGCGGCGCGCAACCGCAGTTCGGCCTCATGGCGGCGAGAATGCAAGCCGGATATCCCGGCCGCCTCTTCCAGAAGCTGGCGGCGTGCCTGCGGCTTGGCGTTGATCAGCTCACCGATCCGGCCCTGGCCGACCATGGAAGGCGAGCGTGCGCCCGTCGATGCATCGGCAAACAAAAGCTGGACATCCTTGGCGCGGGCTTCCTTGCCGTTTATCCGGTAGACCGAACCATTCTCCCGCTCGATGCGGCGCGATACCTGGATCTCGTCGGAATCATTGAAGGCGGCGGGTGCGGTGCGGTCGGAATTGTCGAGGAAGAGCATGACCTCCGCCGTATTGCGGGCGGGTCGGTTTCCGGAGCCGGAGAAGATGACGTCGTCCATGCCAGACGCGCGCATGTTCTTGTAGGAATTTTCCCCCATCACCCAGCGGAGCGCCTCGACAAGGTTAGACTTGCCGCAGCCATTGGGGCCGACCACGCCGGTCAGGCCGCGCTCGATGATGAATTCCGTGGGTTCGACGAAGGACTTGAAACCGAGGACGCGCAGCTTGTTGAACTTCATGCCGCGCACCGAAGGAAGAAAACGGCCGCACCGGTGCGGCCGCCGCTCATGTCATGAACGGGCTCAGAGAAGGCTGTCGATAAGAGCCGACATGCTTTCAACAGACATGGCCCCCGCATAGCGCTTGCCGTTGATGAGGAATGTCGGCGTCGAATTGACGCCGAATTCGTCGGCACCGCGCTTCATCGTCGCGTTCACATCATCGAGAAGTTTCTGGTTCGTCAAGCAGGCCTGGAAAGTCTCCTGTGAGAAACCGGCCAGTTTCGACATCTGCAGCAGGGCTGCACGGCCGTCCTGTGCTCCGGCCCAGGCTTCCTGTTGCTTCATCAGCATGGAAACCATCGGGAAATACTGTGCCGGTGTGCTTGCTTCTTCAGGCTTGGTCGGATTGCAGCGCGCCAGCATGAAGGCCGCAGCAGCGCGCGGATCG
The DNA here is from genome assembly GCF_902502825.2 of Pseudorhizobium flavum. The sequence goes on along the minus strand of NZ_LR723670.1, from coordinate 851,646 downwards.
AAGGGGAACTCGCGGATGATGAAGCGGACCTTGCCGGTATCTACGTAGTTCTTCTTGATCTCGTCGAACGTATTGTTGTGGAAGGTCGCGCAGTGCGGGCAAGTCATCGACATGTATTCGACGATGGTGACGGGGGCGTTTTCTTCCCCGATCGCCATTTCCGGCAGTGGGCCCGGCTTGAGGACCTCCGCCATGTCCACGTCACCCTGGGACTCCGGCAATTCCTGGGCGAAAGCTTCGGTTGCGGCGAGCGGAAGGGCTAGGACCAGAGCCGTGGCTGCCACGCCTCCGAGAAGAGCGCGCCGGGTAAGGGTGACTTCGGTCTTTTTCATCGAACACCTGCCTTAACTTCAAATTTGCCGCCATCCGTATCCTGCCGCCCGGGAGCGAACAAGGGATGGCTTCGTGAAATTCTTCAAAGCCTTGTGACAGCCTGAAGCTGAACACCGCCTGTACGTTTCAGCGCTTCTTCTGGAGAACCGCCGTACCGAGGCGGGTGACGGCCTTCTTCAGCGCCTCGTTTTCAATCCCCTCCATCATGTCCTCCAGCCGTCTCGCCGCCTCCCCCTTCAGCGGCGGCAAGGCGCGCCGGTGCCGGACGGCCTGGGAGACCGGTTTCTGGACGATGCGGATCTGGCGCACGGCCGGAAAGCCGAAGAAGGCGTTGATACGGGCGATCAGTTCCCCCTGTGCATGGGTCAGGAAGAGAGCGCGCGCGCCTTCGCAGGCAATCGTCAGGACACCCGCCTGATAGCCGCCGGCCTCGTCGGACGCATCGCGCCTGGGCCAGGCGATCTTCTCCGGGCGGCTGCAATCGGCAAATTCCTCGCCGGCGATCTCGTCCCAGGAGCCCAGCAAGGCGGTAGAGATGCCGGCGCGCCGCGCAAGCACGGGATCGATGATGCCGTTCGCAACTTCCGCGATCTGCATCTCGCGCTTGCGGGCAAAGGTCTTCGCTTCGTTGGCCATCGACAATCCTTCGGCAAGTCCGCGACCCGCGGAGGTCTCGCCGTCCAGCTCTCGTTGACGGCGTGATCATGGAGACGATAGGAGAGCATCTAGACCAGACGCACAGGCATTTCCAGCACGTGACCACTCCCCCGGCCATCATACGGCAATTGCTCGCATGGTACGACAGGCACCATCGCGACCTGCCATGGCGCGTGACGCCCACCGCGGCGGCGCAGGGAAAACGTACCGACCCGTACCATATCTGGCTGTCGGAAGTGATGCTGCAGCAGACCACGGTTCAGGCGGTGAAGCCCTATTTCGCCAAGTTCCTGGCCGCGTGGCCTACCGTAGCGGATCTGGCGGCGGCCCCGACCGAGGATGTGATGGCCGCTTGGGCCGGGCTCGGTTACTATGCCCGCGCCCGTAACCTGAAGAAATGCGCCGAGGCCGTCGCCGAGGATCACGGCGGCGTTTTCCCCGATACCGAGGACGGCTTGCGGGCGTTGCCCGGAATCGGCGATTACACGGCTGCCGCCGTTGCCGCGATCGCCTTCAACCGCCCTGCCGCCGTCATGGACGGCAATGTGGAGCGGGTCGTCTCCCGCCTCTACGCGATAGATGCCCCCCTTCCCGGATCGAAACCGCTGATGAAGGCGCGGGTGCGGGACCTGACGCCGGAAGGCCGCCCCGGTGACTTTGCCCAGGCCATGATGGATCTCGGCGCGACCATCTGCACGCCGAAAAGGCCCGCCTGCGCCATCTGTCCCCTTCGCGACCACTGCCTGGCATTTGCCGAGCACGACCCGGAGCGGTTTCCGGTGAAAGCGGCGAAGAAGGAAAAACCAGTGCGTTTCGGCGCCGCCTTCGTGGCCGTCAATCCGGAAGGAGAGGTCCTGCTGCGACGGAGGGTCGACAGCGGGCTCCTTGGAGGTATGACGGAGGTCCCGACGACTGACTGGACCGCCAGACAGGACGGCGGCCAGACCGTCGACCACGCTCCCTTTCAGTCTGCCTGGCAATCCTGCGGGACGGTAACCCATGTGTTCACGCACTTCGAACTGCGGCTCTCCGTGTTCCGGGCCAAAGCCGACGAGACCATCCATGCCGGGGGATGGTGGGAACCGGTCGCCAATCTCGGCGCGCAGGCCTTGCCGACCGTCATGAAAAAGGTAATCAGCCAGGCTATTCCCCTGGCTTTCGAGAAAGATCCCAACCGCTAAGGAAATATGATGGCAGGCCCGATCGACCATATCGTCTTCGACATCGGCAAGGTGCTGATCCACTATGACCCGAACCTACCCTATCGTCGGCTCATTCCCGACGATGCAGAGCGGGCATGGTTCTTCGAGAATGTCTGCACCCATGACTGGAACCTTGAACAGGATCGTGGACGGAGCTGGGAGGATGCCGAGGCTCTGCTGGTCGAGCAATTTCCCGAAAAGGAGGAGCAGATCCGAAATTTCCGGCGCTACTGGCACGAGATGGTGCCCTATGCCTATGAGGACAGCGTCTCGATCATGGAAGGATTGATCGATGCCGGGCGGGACGTCACCATGCTGACGAACTTCGCGGCCGACACGTTCCGCCACGCCCGCGAGATGTATCCATTCCTCAACAAGCCGCGCGGCGTGACTGTTTCCGGAGAGATCAAGCTCATCAAGCCCGACGTCGCGATCTATCAGAAGCACGCGCGGGATTTCGGCCTTGCCCCGGAAGCGACACTCTTCATCGACGACTCACTGGCCAATGTCGAAGGCGCACGAGCAGCCGGCTGGCAGGCGGTGCATTTCACCGGCGCCGAGAAACTGAGGCGCGACCTTTCCTCCTTCGGCATCGATGCCTGAACAAGATTGACGCCCGGAGGTCAGCCTCCTCCGGGCGTCAATTATCCCCAGCCGGGACTAGAGGTACAAAACCGGCCGGGGAAGCCAAAGCCTCGCGTGACGGTGGATCGTCAGTCGAGGTTCGCCAAGCCGCTGCGGATGACCGATCGCAACTCATCGATCGGCTTCAGGGCAGATCCTTCCTCAAAGTGCCAGAAGGTCCAGCCGTTGCAGGCGTCCAGACCCTGCACCTTCGCCCCAAGCCGGTGGATGGAGCCTGCCTCGCCACCGGCCGCCAGGGTTCCGTCAGCACGGATGATGGCACTCCAGCGGCGCCTGGCATCGGTCAGGACCTGGCCCGGTTTCACGAGGCCGCTTTCCAGGAGCGTGTTGAAGGCGACCCGGGGCTCGGCCTTCTTGCCGGTCATCACCGTCAGTTCCGCCTTGCCGAGCGGCTCGACCGACGCGATCCGCGCCGATGCAGCTTCGATATAGTCCTGCTCGCGCTCGATGCCGACGAAGTTGCGGCCGAGGCGCTTGGCGACGGCGCCGGTCGTGCCGGTGCCGAAGAATGGATCGAGGATGACGTCGCCGGGCTTGGTCGAGGCCATGATGACGCGGGCGAGCAGCGCTTCCGGCTTCTGCGTCGGGTGCACCTTCTTGCCGTCTTCGCCCTTCAAACGCTCGCCGCCAGAGCAGATCGGGAAGAGCCAGTCGGAGCGCATCTGCACGTCGTCATTGGAGGCCTTGAGGGCATCGTAGTTGAACGTGTAGGACTTGACCTTGGGGTCGCGGCTTGCCCAGATCATCGTTTCATGGGCGTTCTGAAAACGGCGGCCCTTGAAGTTCGGCATCGGGTTCGTCTTGCGCCAGACGATGTCGTTGAGGAGCCAGAAGTTCAGGTCCTGGAGGATGGCGCCGACGCGGAAGATGTTGTGATAGGAGCCGATCACCCAGATAGTGCCGTTCGGCTTCAGCACCCGGCGGCAGGCGAGCAGCCATGCGCGCGTGAAGGCGTCGTAGGCCTGGAAGGAGGCGAACTGGTCCCAGTCGTCGTCGACTGCATCGACCAGCGACTGGTCCGGGCGGTGAAGCGCGCCCCCGAGCTGCAGGTTGTAGGGAGGGTCGGCGAAGATTGCGTCGACCGAATGATCGGGCAGCGCCTCGAGCGCGGCGACGCAGTCGCCCTTGATGATGGTATTGAGCCAGGTGCCCGGCCGATCCTGCTGACGCAGATCGGCAAGCGGAAGGACTGCTGCCATGGGATACTCGCTGTTACGCTTACTCGGTACTTTACTGTCCGTTATGGTTACCCATGTTGGTTACCAAAGCCTGAAGGGCAGCAGCGATTTCGCGAATTATCTGCCTCTATGGCAACGAAGCTTCGAGTACAGTAGGATTTCCGCATGAAGAGAAGCGAGGCGATCGAGAAGCTGAAGGCAAAGGCGGACGCCATAAAGGCGCGTGGCGCCACGTCGCTTTACCTGTTCGGTTCGGTCGCACGCGACGAGGCAAGCGATACGAGCGACCTCGACCTGTTCATCGATTATGATCCGACGAGGAAGTTTTCCCTTGTCGACCTCGCCGGCATCAAAATCTATCTCGAGGACGAGCTTTCGACCGAGGTGGATGTCACGACGAGGAACAGCCTGCACCCGCGCCTCAAGAACAAGATAGAAACGTCGGCGATACGGGTCTTCTGATGGCGCGGGACGTCCTGCTGATCCTAGACGACATCCTCGAAATGATCACGCTGATTGAAAGAACGGTTCGCGGACGGACTCGCAAAGAGATCGAACGCGATCATATCCTGAATCTCGGTATCCAACGGGCGATCGAGATCATCTCCGAAGCCAGCAAACACGTTCCGCAGGAGTTGCTGGAGCAGGCACCGGACATTCCATGGCGTTCGATCCGCGGGATGGGAAACATTCTGAGACACGAATATCACCGGATCGCGGACGACGTCATCCGGGATGTCGTCGACCATGATCTGCCTTTGCTCAAACAGGCGATCCTCGCGATGAAGACGAGTTCTGGCGAGTAGCTGTCGAGATTACCCATCATGCAGCGCCCGGCTGTCCTCCGGCGCCTCGGCGCGCTCGAACATGCCGTAGTCGCGGAGCACGTGGCCGATCCTGAGGCGGTAGTCTGCGAAGATGCCGTTGCGGCCCGCTTGCTGCGCCGCCCGGTGCGCCTCCAAATTCCGCCATTGGCGGACTGCTTCCTCATCGCGCCAGAAGGAGAGCGAGAGGATCTTGCCGCGCATGGTCAGGCTCTCGAACCGCTCGATCGAGATGAAGCCGTCGATCTTTTCCAGCTCCGCCCGCAGCTCTCCTGCAAGATCCAGATATCGATGGCGCTCGCCCATGTAGGGCACGACTTCGAAGATGACCGCGATCATGGCTTCACCACAGGAGCGTGCGGCAGGGAGACGTTCTTCAGGAAGATGCGATCCTCACGCAGGATGAAGCGCTCACGGCTCGCAAACTTGTAGTTCTCCTGCCCCAGCGGATCCTGCGCAAGGCGCTGCCGATAGGCTTCGTAGGCGGCAAGGCTTTCGATATTGTAGACGCCGTAGGCAGTGGTGGCGGATCCCTCATGGGGCGCGAAATAACCGATGAGGTCGGCTCCGCAGCGGGGAATGGCCTCTCCCCAGTTTCGCGCATAGTCAGCAAAAGCGTCCCTCCCGAAGGGGTCAAGCTCGTAGCGGATGAAGCAGGTGATCATGATTATCTCCAATTGAACGCCTACAGGATAGCGCCTTGTCTGTCGCATATGCTTCGGCTACGATCGAACTATGAAAGAAGGCCCTGACATTGCCCGCATCGGCACCCTCATCGGCGACCCAGCCCGCGCCAACATGCTAACGGCACTGATGGGCGGGCAGGCGTTGACGGCAACCGAACTGGCGCAGGCCGCCGGCGTGACGCTGCAGACGGCAAGCTCCCACCTGTCGAAACTGGAAGAGGGCGGGCTGGTACATCAGCGCAAGCAGGGGCGGCATCGCTATTTCGCGCTGGCCGACGCGGCGACCGGAACGCTGCTGGAGGCGATCATGGGCTTTGCTGCCAGCCGCGGGCATCTCCGCCACCGACCGGGCCCAAAGGACCCGGCGCTGCGCAAGGCGAGGGTATGCTACGATCACCTCGCTGGCGACTATGGCGTTCGCATGCTCGACAGCCTCATTCGGAGTGGCGCCATCGCGGACACGGGAGGGGAGCTTATCGTCACCGAGACCGGCCGTGAAGACCTGCACAGGATCGGCGTCGATCTTAAAGCCCTGACCGCCTCGCGGCGGCCCCTGTGCAAGTCCTGCCTCGACTGGAGCGAACGCCGCTCGCACCTCGCCGGCACACTCGGCAAGGCGCTGCTTTCCCGCTTTCTCAGCGAGGGATGGGCAAAGCGCGGCGACAACAGCCGGGCGATCCACTTCACCCAGACAGGTGAGCGCCAATTTCTCGCCCTCTTTCCATTGGAATAGAAAACCCCCACATTGTGGCCGGCGCCGCCGTGATGTAGAGCGCCCTCGTCCTCCCCAGCCAAAGAGTTTTCCATCATGAGCGGTTTCGACCTCATCATCTTCGATTGCGACGGCGTGCTCGTCGATTCCGAAATCATCGCAGCGCAGGTCGAGTCGAAGCTGCTGACGGAGGCCGGCTACCCGATCAGCGTCGAGGAGATGGGCGAGCGCTTCGCCGGAATGACGTGGCGCAACATCCTTCTGCAGGTGGAGAAAGAGGTCGACATCCCCCTCTCCGCTTCGCTCATCGACAAGTCGGAAAAGCTTCTCGACGCGCGTCTCGCCCGCGACGTGAAGATCATCGAAGGGGTGACGTTCGCGCTGTCGCGGCTGACGACACAACGCTGCATCTGCTCGAATTCCAGCGCGCACCGGCTGGACATGATGCTGGAGAAGGTCGGCCTGAAGCCCTACTTCGCCCCGCACATCTTTTCCGCGAAGGACCTCGGGCCCGACCGTGTGAAGCCAAAGCCGGACATCTTCCTGCATGCCGCAAAGCAATTCGACGTGTCGCCTTCCAACGTGCTGGTCATCGAGGATTCCGTCCACGGCATCCACGGCGCGCGGGCAGCGGGCATGCGCGTCGTCGGCTTCACGGGCGCTTCCCACACCTATCCGAGCCATGCCGACCGGCTGACCGATGCGGGTGCTGAAACCGTGATTTCGCGGATGATGGATCTGCCGGCCGTGACAGCGGCGCTGACCGAATGGGCCGGCGCCCTCTGAGGCTATCGCTTCGATCCGGTGTCGAAGCCGAGGCGGACGCGCGTGAAGCGTGAGGCGCCACCTTGCGCATTCGGGATCTGCACATCGGGCTTGCTGAAGACGAACTGGGTACCGGCGGTTGGCAGTTCCACCGGAAAGCTTACGCTCTGGGAATAGATGACATTTTCGCCATCAACCACCTCCACGAGCACGGGAAGGTTCACCTGTCCGGCGCTCACCGCGGGACCTGCCACGATACGCCCCTGCGCAACGACGTTGATGGTTATCGTCGTCTCGTTTGCGGTGCAGGCGCGCGTCGCATCGGCAAGCGAGGCTTGGTACATCAGCTTTTCGGGATTGTCCTGACCGCCGCGGGCATAGGCCCGGTGGATCGCCGTTTCCTCGCGCATCACAACGGGCGGGCAGAATGCCTGGACGACGGGCGTGGGCTCGGCCTGCGCCGTAGCGGCTGGCGCAGCGCCCGTGAGGCCCGAAGTGGGTGAGGATGAGGCGCAGCCGGCAAGCACGGCCAGAAGCGATACCGACAGAAGACTACGTGCTGTTGTACCAATCACTGTACTCGATCCTCTCCATACAATTCCGGCCCGACCATTCCGGTCTGCACAAAACGCGCCGAAAGATGCTGTCTTCCGGCCTTTCGCCGCCGATTTTAGTGGTCTATATCAGCGGCGCGAACAAAAATCGATTGGGGATTGAAGGTAGTGGAATACATTTCTACCCGCGGAGAAGCACCTGTTCTCGGCTTCCGTGATGCGCTTCTCGCAGGCCTCGCGCGCGATGGCGGCCTCTATGTGCCGCGCGAATGGCCGGTCCTGACGAAGCGGGAGATCCGGGCCCTGCGCGGCAAGTCCTACCAGGAGGTGGCGTTCGAGATCCTGCGCCACTTCACGGGCGAGGAGATCCCTGCCGACAAGCTGCGGTCCATGATCGACGAGGCCTATGCCACCTTCCGGCATCCCGCCATTGCACCACTCGTGCAGACGGGGCCGAATGATTTCGTTCTTGAGCTTTTCCATGGCACGACCTTGGCTTTCAAGGACGTCGCCATGCAGTTGCTTGCGCGGCTGATGGATCATGTCCTTGCCGAGCGCGGCGAGCGGGCGACGATAGTCGGTGCGACATCCGGTGATACGGGCGGCGCGGCAATCGACGCATTCGCGGGGCGTGACCGGACCGATATCTTCATTCTCTTCCCCAAGGGAAAGGTGTCGCCGGTCCAGCAACGCCAGATGACCACATCCCCGGATGCCAACGTTCATGCACTGGCGATCGAAGGCAATTTCGACGAATGCCAGACGCTGGTGAAGGAGATGTTCAACGATGCGGGCTTCCGCGACCGCGTCAGGCTTTCGGGCGTGAACTCCATCAACTGGGCCCGCATCATGGCCCAGGTTGTCTACTACTTCACGGCAGCGCTATCGCTCGGCGGTCCTGACCGGAAGATCTCCTTTACAGTTCCAACCGGAAACTTCGGCGACATCTTTGCCGGTTACGTCGCCAAGCGCATGGGCCTGCCCATTGAGCGGCTGGTGATCGCCACGAACGACAACGACATCCTGGCCCGCACCCTGAAGACCGGTCGTTACGAGATGCGGGCGGTCAAGGCGACCACCTCGCCTTCGATGGACATCCAGATCTCGTCGAACTTCGAGCGACTTCTGTTTGAGGCCCATGGGCGCGACCCAGTGGCCGTTCGTGCCGCGATGGCTGGCCTCAAGCAGTCCGGCGCCTTCGAAATAGAGACGAATGCCCTGAAGGCGATCCGACGTGAGTTCCGCGCTGCACGAGCGACTGAAAAGCAGGTAGCTGCGACAATCCGCGAAACGCTAGCCGATACCGGGTACCTGCTCGACCCGCACACGGCGACCGCAGTCTTCGTGGCCAGGAAGCACGCAAAACCAAGCAGCCCCATGGTAACATTGGCCACGGCCCACCCCGCCAAGTTCCCGGCCGCGGTAAAATCCGCTTGCGGAATTGACCCGGCGCTCCCATCATGGCTCGGCGATCTAATGAACAGGGAGGAGCGCTTCGACATCCTGCCTGCGGAGATCAGGGCCGTCGAGAAGTTCATCGGCGACCACGCCCGTGCAGGTAAGTGAATGGCGGCAGCGCCAGAAAGACAAGCGATGAATGTACAGGTAACCCGGCTTTCTTCCGGGTTGACGGTTGTAACCGAGACAATGCCCCATCTGGAGAGCGTCGCCCTCGGCGTGTGGATCAAGTCCGGCTCTCGCAACGAGACCGAAGACGAACACGGGATTGCCCATCTCCTCGAGCACATGGCCTTCAAGGGCACCGCAAGGCGCAGCGCCCGCGACATCGCCGAAGAGATCGAAAATGTCGGCGGGGAGCTGAATGCTGCGACCTCCACGGAGACGACCTCCTACTATGCGCGCGTGCTCAAGGACCATGTGCCGCTGGCGGTAGACCTCCTGGCGGACATCCTGACGGAGTCTCTGTTCGACGAGGAGGAGTTGCGGCGCGAAAAGCACGTCATCCTGCAGGAGATCGGTGCTGCGAATGATACGCCCGACGATGTCGTGTTCGACAAGTTCTCCGAAATCGCCTATCGCGACCAGACGATAGGACGGCCTATCCTGGGCACGCCCGAGACGGTGAAGAGCTTCACGCCGGCGCAGATCCGCAACTATCTTGCACGAAACTACACCACCGACCGCATGTTCGTCGTGGCGGCAGGCGCAGTCGACCACGACCAGTTCTGCAAGCAGGTCGAGGAGCGGTTTGCAGGTCTGCCGCTGACGCCGAGTGCCCCGCCTGTTCTCGAGACTGCCCGTTATACCGGCGGGGAGATGCGGGAAGTGCGCGATCTGATGGATGCGCAGCTTCTCATCGGCTTCGAGGGCAAGGCCTACCACATGCGGGACTTCTACTGCTCGCAGATCCTCGCCAACATCCTCGGCGGCGGCATGTCATCGCGCCTCTTCCAGGAGGTGCGCGAGCATCGCGGCCTGTGCTACTCGGTCTACTCGTTCCACTGGGGCTTTTCCGATACCGGCATCTTCGGGATCCATGCCGCGACAGGGGGCGAGGACATTCCGCAATTGCTGCCGGTCATCATCGAGGAACTGCGCAAGGCCTCCGATACGATCCATGAGCAGGAGATCGACCGGGCCCGGGCGCAGATCCGCGCGCAGCTGCTGATGGGACAGGAAAGCCCCGCCGCGCGCGCCGGACAGATCGCCCGCCAGATGATCCTCTACGGCCGGCCGATCCCGAACCATGAGATGATGGAACGGCTCCAGGGGATCACCACGCAGCGGCTGACCGATCTTTCCGGGAGACTGTTCTTCGACACCAAGCCGACGCTTTCCGCCGTCGGTCCGATCGACAAGCTTGCTTCGATGGAGGAGATTTCCGTGAGTCTTGCCCCCTCCGCAAAGGCGGGGGAGCGAGCCGCCGGCTGAGCACCGCTGCGGAGCGGACCGTAGCCCGGTCTCAGCTTCAAACCAACGCGGCCGAGGCCCTCGGCAGCGTCCTTCACAGACCGCGCGCTCGCCGCCCGACGACCATCTGGAGTGGACATGACGGGATCGATCTTTCGGTTTTTGTCACGACAGCCGCAGGGCCCTCTTCTGTATGGCGAAAGCCATCTGCTTCGCCTTCCGCAAAACCGCGATTTCCCACAATGGTCGGACCTGCGAGCGGAAAGTCGCGGCTTTCTCCAGCCCTGGGAGCCGACCTGGCGGGACGACGAACTGTCGGAAGCCTCGTTCCGGGCACGGGTGAAGCGCAGCAGCGAGGAATATCGGGCGGGCTATGCGATCCCACTGCTGCTCTTCAGTCGTCCCGACCTGACGCTGCTCGGGGGACTCACCATAGGCTATATCCGGCGCGGCGCCGCCCAAAGCTGCATGATCGGCTACTGGATGGGTGAGCGCCATGCGGGCCAGGGGCACATGCTCGCCGCCCTTAAAATCGCCATCCCCTACATCTACGGGCAACTGCAGTTGCACCGGATTGAAGCAGCCTGTATTCCGGAAAACTGGAAAAGTGTCCGGTTGCTGGACAAAGCCGGATTCGAGCGAGAAGGTCTTTTGCGAAAATATCTGAAGATCAACGGGGAATGGCGCGACCACGTGATGTTCTCCCGACTGCCGGAAGATGGTGAATTCGGGAAGATGACGCGGCCATGAATGTCCGCAGTCTGACCAGGCTTTCCTCGCGCGTGATGCTGTTCCTTCTCGCTGCATTCGTAGCGAGCGCTGCCCCCTTTGCATCCGATGTCCACGCCGCCGAACCGGTGAAGATCTCCCGGGACGATACCGCTCTCGATCTCACCGAGATGACGGACATCTATACCAATCAGGGAGAGGCCTTCCAGGTCTCCACGGCAGCTGGTGCCGATGGCATCCGTCGCCGCATCGAGGTTCGCTCCAGCTCGCCGACCCACCAGGGGGACTGGGCGGTTTTCGCCTTGGCCAACGTGTCCGAGGAGCAGCTCGAACGGGTGATCGTGGCGCCGCATTTCCGTCTGGTCGGTTCGAAGATGTTCTGGCCCGACCTCGGCTCGCAACGCATCATGGCCATCACCCCGAGCGAGGGCTTCGCTCTTGACCGCGAACCCAGCCCCGATGCGGACGTCTTCCGGATCACGCTCAACCCCGGGTCCGTCATCACCTTCGTCGCAGAGCTTTCGACCCCTTCCCTGCCGCAGCTCTATCTTTGGGAGCCGGCCGCCTACAAGGATACGGTCAACGCCTTCACGCTCTATCGCGGCATCGTACTGGGCATCGCTGGACTGCTCGCAGTGTTCCTGACCATTCTCTTCGTCGTCAAGGGCACATCCATGCTGCCGGCGGCAGCGGCGCTCGCCTGGGCGGTGCTTGCCTATATCTGCGTCGATTTCGGCTTCCTGGACCAGTTGATCAGCATCACGGCCAGCGACCAGCGCGTATGGCGTGCCTGTTCGGAGGTCGCCCTCGCCTCCAGCTTGGTTATCTTTCTCTTTACCTACCTCAATCTCAATCGCTGGCACGTCAATCTCGGCTACGCGACGCTTGCCTGGATCTTCTGCCTCGCCCTCCTCTTCGGGGTCGCCATATACGACCCCTCCGTCGCGTCAGGAATTGCGCGCCTGTCCTTCGCACTGACGGCGACGGCCGGGATACTGCTGATCGTCTACCTCGGTCTCAACCGCTACGACCGGGCGATCCTGCTCGTCCCCACCTGGGCACTGACCCTTGTCTGGCTGTTCGGCGCCTGGCTGACCGTCACCGGCCAGCTCGACAACGACATCATTCAGCCGGCACTCGGTGGAGGGCTGGTCCTCATCGTGCTTCTCATCGGCTTTACCGTCATGCAGCACGCCTTTGCAGGCGGTGCCTATCAACAGGGGCTGTTCTCCGATCTGGAGCGCCAATCCCTGGCGCTGACCGGCTCCGGCGACACCGTATGGGATTGGGATGTCGCACGCGACCGGGTGGTGACGATCCCGGATGTCTCGCTCAAGCTCGGGCTGCCCGCCGGACTGATGCATGGACCGGTTCGCAACTGGCTGCCCCGGCTTCACCCCGACGACCGCGACCGTTTCAAGGCCACGCTCGACGTCCTGCTGGAGCACCGGCGCGGCAGACTGGCTCATGAGTTCCGGCTGCGGGCGGAGGACGGGCACTTTCACTGGATGCAGATCCGCGCGCGTCCCGTCCTCGGCTCCGACGGCGAGATCATCCGTTGCGTCGGCACCATCATCGATATCACTGAACAGAAGAACTCGGTCGAACGGCTGCTGCAGGATGCCATGCATGACAACCTGACGGGCCTTCCGAACCGTCAGGTCTTCCTCGACCGGCTGCAGGCCGTGCTGACGCTCGCTTCGAGCAGCGATAGCGTTCGGCCGACGGTGATGGCGATCGACATCGACCGCTACAAGCAGGTCAACGATGCGCTGGGTATCGCCGCGGGGGACAACATCCTGATCGCACTGACGCGCCGCCTCCGCCGCCTCCTGCGCCCGCAGGATACGCTGGCCAGGCTCGCCGGCGATCAGTTCGGACTGATCCTGGTCTCAGAGCAGGACCCGGTGAAGGTTGCCGATTTCGCCAACGCGATATCCAAGGCAATCATGGTGCCAATCAATTTTGCCAATCGCGAGATTATCCTGACGGCCTCTATCGGGCTGGCGTCCTGGGTGGACCAGCAGGAAAGCGGCAGTGAGCTGCTCAGCAATGCCGAGCTCGCCATGTATCGGGCCAAGCGCGGCGGCGGCAACCGGGTGGAGCCCTTCCGGCCGATCTTCCGCTCCTCAGGTACGGACCGGTTGCAGATCGAGACGGATCTGCGTCGCGCCATCGAGCGGAAGGAACTGTCGCTTGCCTACCAGCCGGTCATCCGGCTCAGCGATGGCGAGGTTGCCGGTTTTGAGGCGCTGCTGCGATGGGACCACCCACGCAAGGGCAGCATTCCGCCATCCGAGTTCATTCCGATCGCCGAAAGCTCCGACCTTATCGAGCCGCTGGGCATGTTTGCCCTCGAACGGGCGTCGAGTGACCTGATCGGCTGGCAGCGCCAGACGGGTGACCTTCCGATCTTCGTCGCGGTCAATCTTTCCAGCGCCCAGGTGTTGAACAACGGCCTCTACAACGACGTACGGGCCTTGCTGGCAAAGAGCGAATGCGACCCGCGCCAGCTCAAGCTCGAGCTGACCGAGTCCGTGATGATGGAGAATCCGGAACAGGCGCGGCTCGTCCTGACGAAGCTGAAGGAGCTCGGGATAGGGCTTGCACTTGACGATTTCGGGACCGGCTATTCGTCGCTCGCCTATCTGACGCAGTTCCCCTTCGACACGATCAAGGTGGACAAGGCGCTCGTTCGTGATGTCCGGGAGAAGCGGGCTGTACTGCTTCGCTCTGTCATCGCGATGGCGCGTGCTTTGGAGATGGCCGTCGTCGCAGAAGGCATCGAGACCGACGAGGATGCAGCCGAACTTGCGAAGATGGGCTGCCAGTTTGGCCAGAGCTTCCTGTTCGGGCCCCCGACCAGCAGCGAAGCAACGCTGCGGCTTCTCAGGGAGCGATTCCCGCTGACGAAGCGCGCGTAGGATAGGGAATTTCAGGCACAAGAAAGCCCCGCGCCATCGTCGGTGCGGGGCTTTTGTTCTCAAGCCCTGGCGGGTTAGGCTCGGTCGACGACGTTCTTAACGCCTTCCTTCAGTTCGCCCTTGGCCTGCTGGCCGTGGCCCTTGGCTTCCTGTGCGGCGCCCTTGGCTTCCATCTCACGATCGTCCATTGCGTCGCCGGCAGCCTGCCGTGCCTTGCCGGCCAGTTCATTAGCCTTGCCTGCCATCTTGTCGCCGGTGCTACCCATGTCTTGTTCTCCTTGTCGACGGCACAATTGCCTTCGTCAGGATAACGCGACGGGCTGGGCTTCGTTCCCCGAAACGGATCATGCGTGGCCGACGTCTGTCGACAAGGCTTCGGGCGTGACCCCCAGCAAAGCCAGCGCCCGGTCGTATTTCGTGTCGAGCGCGGTATCGAAGATCAGTGCCTCGGTCGCCGTGCAGTTCAACCATCCATTGTTTGAAAGCTCGGCTTCGAGCTGACCCGGTCCCCAGCCCGCATACCCGAGCAGCATGGTCGCACGCTTCGGCCCGCGCCCTTCCGTGATGGCGCGCACGATATCGAGCGTCGCGGTCAGCGAGATATCCTCATTGACGGGAATGCTGGATTCGCTCTCATAGTCGTCGGAGTGGAGGACAAAGCCCCGCCCCGTCTCGACTGGCCCACCCATGAGCACAGGGAAACGACGAATTGTCTCTGGCAGTCCGGCAATGTCGCGCCCCTCCATGAGATCGAGATGAAGCAGGAGGTCAACGAAGGACACAGGTTGTGCGCGGTTGATGATGAAGCCCATCGCGCCGGCGGGGGAGTGGGCACATATGTAGATCACCGACCTCACGAAGTTGCCGTCCTGCAGTCCGGGCATGGCTATCAGGAACTGGCCATCGAGAAAGCCTGGCTCGCCCGCATCCCGGAGACTTTTCTCGACCATATGAACCTCCTTTGCCGCGTTTGACACACCGTGCCGAAGCGAGCTTGATGATATCAAGATGGGGCAGTGCCCTAATGCATTCAACCGAAAATGATCGGTGCCGGCCATCTGCTGACTGGCCTGATACTGAAGGCTGAGGTAGAGCATTGCTTCCATGAGAACAGGCGCCGTCAGACACAGTTTCGCGAGCCGGGCCGCAAGCGTGGCCCTGGGTGTGGCAATCGCATTCGGGCTCGGAGTACCTGCCTTTTCCGAGACGACACCTTGGGCCACGAATGAGGGCGGCCGAATGCGGCTTGTCGCCCTGCCTCCCGCGAGCGATGGCACGATCCGCGGAGCGCTGCAGATCGAACCGAATCCGGGGTGGATGACCTACTGGAGAGAGCCTGGCGATGCCGGCATCCCGCCGCAACTGAGCTTCCCCGAAGAGGCGGCGATCGAACTGAAGAAGATGGAATATCCGGTGCCGAAGCGCATCGACAGCGGCGACCTGCGGGATATCGGTTACGATCACCCGGTGACGCTGCCGTTCGAACTCAAGGTGGACGACCTCAGCAAGCCTCTTAAGGTGAGCGTTTCGGCCTTCGTCGGGCTATGCCGCAACATCTGCATTCCCTTCCAGGCGGATTTTGCCCTTGAGCTTTCACGTACCGGCCCGTCGATGGAGGAAGCCATGCTGCTTGCCTCCGCGAAGACACGTCTGCCGGAACGCGCCTCGGAAGATTTCAAGGTGATCCATCACGCCCTTTCGGACGAGGACCTATTGAAGCTTCAGTTGCGACTGCCCGCCGAGACAGCCGATGCGCCTCAGGTGATCGTAACCGGTCCGGAAGGCCACGCCTTCTTCGACAGCGGCAAGGGGGAAGTGACAGGCCGCGACTACAGCTTGGACATCCCGATCGACAAGCTGCCGCCTGGCTATGACGTCAAAGGCAAGACCTGGGGGGTACTGGTGATTGCCGGTGACCGGGCAATGGAAAGCTCGCTTGTCTTCAACTGAAGCATACCTATAGTGCCGATGACGGCGCTGGGGCGCCCATCGATGAGGAGACTCCCATGACCATTGCCATCGGCGATAAGCTGCCTTCCGCAACCTTCAAGGAAAAGACGGCTGACGGCCCCGTGGAAATCACGACGGAGCAGTTGTTCAAGGACAAGCGCGTCGTCCTCTTTGCCGTGCCCGGCGCCTTTACGCCTACCTGCTCGCTCAACCACCTGCCCGGCTATCTCGAAAATCGCGACACCATCCTGTCGCGCGGCGTCGATGATATCGCCGTGGTTGCGGTCAACGACTGGCACGTGATGGGTGCCTGGGCACAATCTTCGGGCGGGATGGGGAAGATTCACTACCTGTCCGACTGGGACGGCGCTTTTACCAAGGCATTGGGCCTCGATGTGGATCTATCTGCCGGCGGCCTCGGTGTCCGCTCGAAGCGTTACTCCATGCTGGTCGAGGATGGAGTGGTCAAATCCCTCAATGTCGAGGATTCCCCCGGCCAGGCCACCGTGTCGGGCGCCGCGGCGATGATCGAGCAGTTGTAACGCTCTCGACCATCCTATCCTAGAAGGGAGCGGGACGGCTCCCTTTTTCATACGTCCATGTCGAAGACCATCAGGCCGGCAAGTCCTCCATCCGTCAGCGAGACGATACGGTCACCGACGGTGACGTGGTCCGGATGCACCAGATAGGCATCCCGTGCTTCCGCGTCCTCGAAGCGGACGATGAACCCGTCGCGGAAACCGCCGTTCAACCCTTCGGGCGAGACGTTCGGTCCGTGTTTCACATCGATCATCCCGGGTACCGCGCCAACGAGCGCGCTGATGGAGTCGTAGATCTCCTGCTTCTCCTGCGCCTGGACGGCCGACTTGAATCTCAGAAATACGCAATGAAGGATCATTCCAACCTCCCGATGGTCCGGTGGAGCACAATAGGTATCGCCGAGCGTGGGGCAACCCCGAAACTCGACAGTGGATTGAAGCTACTTCGCTCCGGGTGAAGCTTGCGGGGTGGGTGCAAGGAGAGCGGCAGAACCTTGTCAGCGCTTCTTGAAAGGTGCCATCCCGAGCCGCGCGAGCTCGTCGGCGCGCTCGTTTTCCGGGTGTCCGGCATGGCCCTTGATCCAGTGCAGCGTCACCTTGTGCTTGTTGCGCGCCTCTTCCAGTTGCTGCCAGAGCTCGGCGTTCTTGACCGGCTTCTTGTCGGCGGTCTTCCAGCCGTTCTTCTTCCAGCCGAAGATCCACTTCGATATGCCGTCCTTCACATAGGCGCTGTCGGTATAGAGGTCGACCTCGCAGGGGGTCTTGAGAGCATTGAGCGCCTGGATGGCGGCCATCAGTTCCATGCGGTTGTTGGTCGTCTGCGCCTCGCCGCCGGACATCTCCTTCTCCGTCTCGCCATAGCGGAGGATCGCGCCCCATCCACCGGGGCCGGGATTGCCGGAGCATGCCCCGTCCGTGAATATCTCGACGTGCTTCATCAGACCGCTTCCGCCGGCAGGCCATACTCGACACTCGAGGCAATCGACCGATGGAAGCGCAACTTCCTCAGGTATTCGAGCGGATCCTTTTTCACGACAAGCGCTCCTTCCGGTGTGGTCAGCCAGTCATAAAGCCTGGTCAGGAAGAAGCGCAGGGCGGATCCCCGGCAGAGGACGGGTAGCGCGTCCCTCTCCGGCTCGGCAAGCGG
The DNA here is from genome assembly GCF_902502825.2 of Pseudorhizobium flavum. Next base: position 833,930 of record NZ_LR723670.1, on the reverse strand, counting down.
GCGAACCGCGTCATAGCCTTCCAGGAGCGCCATACCCTTCGTGAGATTGTAGGAGCCGTCCTTCTCGAAGCACCAGGCATTCAGGCAGATGGCGACGTCATAGGCGAGCATATCGTTGCAGGCGAAGTAGAAATCGATCAGGCCGGACAACTGGTCTCCGAGGAAGAAGACATTGTCCTGAAAGAGATCTGCATGGATGACACCGAACGGCAGGTCGCGGGGCCAGCATGAATCGAGATAGGCGAGTTCTGACCCGATCTCCTCCTCCAGTCCCGCCTCGACTTCGTCGGCACGGTCGGCGGATTTCTCCCAGAGGGTCTTCCAGCCCTCCAGCGACAGGGCGTTGGGGCGTGTGAGCTGGAACCCCTCCCCGGCAAGATGCATCTGCGCCAGGGCGCGGCCGACTTCGCGGCAATGCTTCGCCTCCGGCTTCCTCAGCCACATGCCCTCAAGGAAGGAGATCAACGCCGCCGGTCGTCCTGAAAGCTCTCCGAGCAATGCACCATCGCGGCGCGGCAGAGGCAGCGGACAGGAGAGACCGCGATCAGCCAGATGCTGCATCAGGCCGAGGAAGAAGGGCAGATCCGCCCTCTCCACCCGTTTCTCATAGAGGGTCAGGATGAGCGGCTCACGGGTGGTGTGCAGCAGGAAGTTCGAATTCTCGACGCCCTCGGCGATGCCCTTGTAGGAGGTAAGCTCACCGACGTCGTACTGGGTCAGGAAGTCTCTGAGGTCGTCTTCGGTGATATCTGTATAAACGGCCAAGGCTGTGTCTCGCAATGAACGGCGCGAGGCGCAGAGGCGCCTCGGGAATCGGCGCTACACTATCGCGCCGGCGGCCGAAAAGTCACCCATTCACGAAGGCCATGTCCTCTCGCGTGAGGGGCACGCCGCGCAGCTCGCGATTGACGAGGAAGTTTTCTGTCTCCTCGGCGGTGATGGCCAGTTCGACGGTCGCGTCATACCGTTCACGGAAGGCCCCTATGATCTCATCCACGATGACTTCCGGAGCAGACGCGCCTGCCGATATGCCGAGAGTGGAGATCGGACCGATTTCGTCCCAATCCAGTTCCGAGGCGCGCTGCACCAGTAGCGAGCGTTGGGCGCCCGCCCTCAGTGCCACCTCGACAAGGCGCTTGGAGTTGGAGGAGTTGGGGGCGCCGACGACGATGAAGAGGTCACACCCGGGCGCTGCTTCCTTGACGGCATCCTGGCGATTGGTAGTGGCATAGCAGATGGAATCGGCAGCCGGAGCCTGCAGACTGGGAAACCTCTCCTGCAGCTTGGCGATCACGCCGGCGGTATCGTCGACGGAAAGCGTCGTCTGCGTCACAAAGCCGAGATTGTCCGGATCTTCCGGCAGATAGACTTCGGCATCCTCCACGGTCTCGACCAGGGAAACGCTGCCTTCCGGAAGCTGCCCCATGGTGCCGATCACCTCTGGATGGCCCGCATGGCCGATCAGGATGACGTGCCGCCCGAGGCGCTGGTGGCGCATGGCCTGCTTGTGGACCTTGGATACGAGGGGGCAGGTAGCATCCAGATAGAAGAGGTTTCGGGCCTGCGCATCGGCCGGTACCGACTTCGGGACCCCGTGCGCGGAGAATACCACCGGCTGGTTGCGATGCTCCGGCGGTATTTCGTCAAGCTCCTCGACGAAGACCGCGCCCTTGGCTTCGAGCCCTTCGACCACATAGCGGTTGTGGACGATCTCGTGCCGGACATAGACCGGCGCTCCATAGGCCTTGAGTGCGAGGACAACGATCTGGATGGCGCGATCGACGCCGGCGCAGAACCCGCGAGGGCCGCAGAGACGGATTGTCAGAGGCGGCTTGGCCAAGTGTTGTTCGGTATGGATGTTCATGCGACCCGCTGGCTGGGAACTGGATGTTGCCGTTCATATAGGCGAGCCCTTCTCCGACCGCCAACCAAAACTTCGTCAGGTGTCGTTCAAGCCCCGGCGGCGGCGCCACCAGACACCCGCAACAACCGCGACCAGCGCCGCTGCCAGTCCGTACCAGGTCACCACATATTGCAGGTGATTATTGGGCAGCGAGAACTGCGTCACGCCTCCCTGCGGCCACCCACCGGGATTTGTCACGGACTCATCGGCATCCATGAACAAGGGGAGGACCTCCCGTCGGTCCAGACCGGTTGACGAGGCCATCCCTTCGAGATCCTTCCAGTAGAAGAGGTTCTTGGCAATGTCGTTATCGGGAACGATGGCCGAAGGCTTCTCCAGCAGCTCGGAGCGGGCGTAACCGCTCACCGTCACCTCTCCTTCAACCTGGCCCTGCGGGCGCAGAGCTGGATCTTTCAGATCATACGGCACGAAGCCGCGGTTGACGAAGAGCCTTCGGCCATCCGCGACTGTCAGCGGTGTGTAGATGTAGAAGCCGGTACGTCCTTCATGGGTAGCGAAGAAGTGCCGTTCCCGGTCGTGATCGAAAACGCCCCTCGCCGTCATGGCGCGGTATTCGATAGCCTCGCCCCGGGCCAGCAGCGCCTCGATCTCCGTGACATCCAACGGCGGCGCTGCGTGACGCTCCGCAATGTCTGCGAGCAACTGCTCCTTCCAGACCAGACGCTGCGCCTGCCACGTGCCGAGTGAGAGAAGGATGGCAAGAGCGAGCAGAACGAGGATCGACGTCACGACCGACCTGAGCCGGCTCGTTGGGTGGGGTTTCGTGTTGTGGTTCATCCGTTCATGCCGCTCGTCAGTCCTCGAAAGCAGAAGGGCGGCTTGCGCCGCCCCCTCGAAACTATGTGGTCTTCTGGACCCGCCCGATCAATGGGCGAGCGGAGCACCCCAACCACCCCAGATGTAGATGGAGAAGAAGAGGAACAGCCACACCACGTCGACGAAGTGCCAGTACCATGCCGCAGCCTCGAACCCGAAGTGCTGCTGCGGGGTGAACCCGCCACGCATGGCACGGATGAGGCAGACGATCAGGAAGATCGTACCGATCAGGACGTGGAAGCCGTGGAAGCCAGTCGCCATGAAGAAGGTCGCGCCATAGATCGAATTGGAGAACTCGAACGGAGCGGTTGCGTATTCGTAGGCCTGCACGAAGGAGAACAACAGGCCAAGCGCGACAGTGAGTGCGAGCCCGTTCACGAGCCCTTTGCGGTCATTGTGCAGCAGGGCGTGGTGGGCCCAGGTCACGCAGGTACCGGAGAGAAGCAGGATGACGGTATTGTAGAGCGGCAGGTGCCACGGGTCGAGAACCTCGACGCCGGCCGGCGGCCACTGTCCACCCGTAAACTCCACGCGCGAAGCCTGGATCGCCTCGTTGGCGAAAAGGCTCGCATCGAAGAAGGCCCAGAACCACGCCACGAAGAACATGACTTCGGAGGCGATGAACATGATCATGCCGTAGCGGAGATGCAGGGAAACGACCCGCGTATGGTTGCCCTCGCGGCCTTCCTTGATGGTGTCGCTCCACCAGCCCACCATGGTGTAGAGAATGATAGCGAGGCCAATGTAGAACAGCCACGGCGACGCCCAGTTGATGCCGAGCATGTTGAACTCGCCACCGTTCAGGTAGCGCATGTAGCCGACACCGCCAAAGGTGATGATAAAGGCGCCGATGGACGCGATAAGCGGCCAGGGGCTCGGGTCGATGATGTGGTAGTCGTGATGTTTCTGATGCGCGTCGGCCATGTCAGAATCCCCGGATCATTGCATGCTCGCCGGAAAACCGGCGAATCCTCTCAAAGTTGCCCATTGACCGGCTTACCCTTTTCCTGAACCGCCGCAACAGGCTTGGACGGCTGCGAGGGGTAGAAGGTGTAAGACAGCGTGATCGTCTTGATGTTCTTTGTTTCCTCGGCCTTGGTGATCTCCGGATCAACGAAGAACACCACCGGCATTTCCAGGCTCTCGCCCGGCTGGAGCGTCGTCTCCGTGAAGCAGAAGCACTCGACCTTGTTGAAGTAGGCCCCCGCCTCCATGGGCGTGACGTTGAAGACCGCGGTACCGGTGGTGCGTTCGCTCGACCTGTTCGTCGCGGTAAATGTCACCTGCACGGTCTCGCCGATCTTCGGCTCGATGCGCTTCGCCGCCTTGAAATCCCAGTTCAGGCCGTTCGACGTGTTGGCGTCGAAGGTTACAGGGAGCGTTTGATCCAGAATGACGTCGGAATACTGCTCCGCCCGCTGGGTCGTGCCATTGTAACCGGTCACCTGGCAGAACAGCTGGTAGAGGGGCACCGCCGCATAGGCCATGCCGATCATGCCGCCGACGAAGACGAAGCACATCGCCATGATCGTGCCGTTGCCGACCCGTCTGTCCTGTGATGCCTTAACCTGCGTCATGTTCCACTCCTCAACCGCCGATGCCGCCGATCTTCACGATGGTGATGACATAGAAGAGCCCGACGAGCCCCGCGAGGAGCAGCCCGAGCGCAACATTGCGGTTGCGCCGCGACTTCTTCTGCTTGTCGGTCACCTTTACGGTCTCGATCATTGTATGCCTCCCGCCAGATTGGCCAGCCCGGCCGCGAAATAGTCGGCAAGCAGGGCGGAGAAGATCGCGAAGAGGTAGAAGACCGAATAGGCAAACATCTTCTTTGCCGCGATCATCTTCTGGTCGCCATCCGGCATGCGCCAGACGGCGATGGAACAGTAGATGAAGACAGCGCCAAGCACCGCCGCGAACAGGCCATAGCCGAGGCTCGCCAACCCCGTGAGATAGGGCGCGACGGCGATGGCCGCAGTCAGGACGGCATAGACGACGATCTGGTTCTTCGTGGAGCGCTCACCGGCGACGTTTGGCATCATGGGAATGCCGACCGAGCCGTAGTCGCGCATCTTGAAGAGCGCCAGAGCCCAGAAATGCGCGGGCGTCCACAGGAAGATGATGAGGAAGAGCAGGATGCTGTCGAGCGAGACGCTGCCGGTGACGCAGGCCCAGCCGATCATCGGCGGAAATGCACCGGAGGCACCGCCGATGACGATGTTCTGCGGCGTCGAGCGCTTCAGCCACATCGTATAGACGACGGCATAGAAGAAGATCGTAAAGGCCAGCAGAGAGGCAGCGGCCCAGTTCACGGCGAGCCCGAGGATCGCTACGGAAAAGACGGAGAGCGTGAGGCCGAAGGCCAGCGCCTCGCGCGGCTCGATCCGTCCTGACGGGATGGGGCGCTTCGCCGTACGCGACATGACCGCATCGATATCGGCGTCATACCACATGTTCAGGGCCCCGGATGCGCCGGCGCCGACGGCGATGCACAGGACGGAAATCGCAGCCAGGACGGGATTGATGTTACCCGGCGCCACGACCAGCCCGACGAGCGCGGTAAAGACCACAAGCGACATCACCCGCGGCTTCAGAAGCTCGAAGAAATCGCGCGCACTGGCTTCAGAAAGGCTGATGCCTCTCTCGTCGCCAACTGCATCGTGATCAATTACCGTCATTATCTTGTCCGTTTTTGTTATTGCTCAGGGCACCGCGGGAGGCGGTGCCCTGTCTTTCAGGCCTGGATCAGCGGACCTTCGGCAGCTGCTCCCACTGGTGGTAGGGCGGCGGCGAAGAGAGCTGCCATTCGAGCGTGCTGGCGCCCTCGCCCCACGGGTTGTCACCGGCGACGCGCTTCTTCGCGAAGGCTTCCCATACCATGTAGAGGAAGATGATCACGCCGAGGAAGGAGATGTAAGAGCCGATCGAGGACACCCAGTTCCAGCCTGCGTAGGCATCCGGGTAGTCGATGTAGCGGCGCGGCATGCCTGCCAGACCCAGGAAGTGCTGCGGGAAGAACACCAGGTTCACGCCGATGAACATGACCCAGAAGTGCAGGTTGCCGAGCGTTTCGGAGTACATGTAGCCAGACATCTTCGGGAACCAGTAGTACCAGGCCGCGAAGATGGCGAAGACGGCGCCGAGCGACAGGACGTAGTGGAAGTGCGCAACCACGTAGTACGTGTCGTGCATCGAGCGGTCGAGGCCGGCATTGGCGAGCTGAACGCCCGTCACGCCGCCGACGGTGAACAGGAAGATGAACCCGATCGCCCAGATCATCGGCGTGCGGAAGGTGAGCGAGCCGCCCCACATCGTCGCGATCCATGAGAAGATCTTGATCCCGGTCGGAATGGCGATGACCATCGTCGCGAAGACGAAGTAGCGCTGCGCGTCGAGCGACAGGCCGACCGTATACATGTGGTGGGCCCAGACGATGAAGCCGACGGCACCGATCGCGACCATGGCATAGGCCATGCCGAGATAACCGAAGACCGGCTTGCGCGAGAAGGTCGACACGATGTGGCTGATGATGCCGAAGCCCGGCAGGATCAGGATGTAGACTTCCGGGTGACCGAAGAACCAGAAGAGGTGCTGGTAGAGGATCGGGTCACCGCCGCCTTCGGGTGCGAAGAAGGTTGTGCCGAAGTTGCGATCGGTCAGCAGCATGGTGATGCCGCCGGCGAGAACCGGAAGCGAGAGCAGCAGCAGGAATGCGGTGACCAGCACCGACCATGCGAAGAGCGGCATCTTGTGGACGGTCATGCCGGGAGCGCGCATGTTCAGGATCGTGGTGATGAAGTTGATCGCACCCAGAATGGAGGACGCGCCCGAAACGTGCAGCGCGAAGATCGCCAGGTCGATGGCAGGGCCCGGATGGCCAGCCGTCGCCAGCGGCGGATAGAGCGTCCAGCCGCCACCTGCACCGTAGGCACCCGCAGGTCCCTCAACGAAGAGCGACAGCATCAGCAGCAGGAAAGCCGGCGGCAACAGCCAGAAGGAAATGTTGTTGAGGCGCGGGAAGGCCATGTCCGGAGCGCCGATCATAATCGGGATCATCCAGTTGGCGAAGCCGCCGATCAGCGCCGGCATGACCATGAAGAAGATCATGACAAGAGCATGCGCAGTGGTGAACACATTGTACATGTGCTTGCCGCCGTCGATGGCAGCGTCACCCTCGAAGCCGTAGACCATGGCCGCGAGGCCGTGGAAGATCTGGATGCCGGGCTCCTGGAGCTCCATGCGCATCGCGACGGACATGAGGCCACCGATAATGCCTGCGATGATCGCGAAGATCAGGTAGAGCGTGCCAATGTCCTTGTGGTTCGTCGAAAGGAACCAGCGGGCGAAGAAGCCCGGCTTATGGTCATGATGCCCGTGCGCATCGTCGTGCGAGGCAGTGCGGGCGTGAGCGTGATCGTCGTGAGCGGTTGGTCCAGCCATTGTCCTCACTCCTCGTTACTTGGATTCGGTTGCCGCAAGGCGAACGGCATCACCCGACTCGTCAACTGCAGCCATCAGAGCGCGATTGGCCCCGGCCAGGTCTGACTGAGCGGCCGCCAGCCAGGTGTTGTACTGCTCTTCGGAGACGACGCGGATCGCGATCGGCATGAAGGCGTGGTCCTTGCCGCAGAGCTCCGAGCACTGGCCATAATACATGCCTTCCCTCTCCGCCTTGAACCATGTCTCGTTGAGACGGCCCGGCACGGCGTCGATTTTCAGGCCGAAGGCAGGCATGGCGAATGCGTGGATGACGTCAGTCGGCGCTGCCGTTACCAGCAGGCGAACAGTCTTGTTCACCGGCACGACCATTTCGTTGTCGACGGCGAGCAGGCGCGGATAGGCGGCGAGATCTTCCTTGCCGGCCGCGGCACGGTCTTCGTCCCTGAGGATATAGGAATCGAAGGCGAGCGGAGTTTCGCCACCCTCGTATTCATAGCTCCACAGCCACTGGGTGCCGGTTGCCTTGACGGTCAGATCGGGGTTAGTCGGGATCGTCAGCTGCGCGTTTAGGAGGTTGAAGGACGGGATCGCGATGAGGAAGAGAACGAGAACCGGTCCGATCGTCCAGATGATCTCGATCATCGTGTTGTGGCTCGTACGCGACGGCACCGGATTGGCGCTGGCGCGGAACTTCATGACAACGACGACCAGAAGGATCAGAACAAGGAAGGTAATCGGGACAATGAACCACAGGGTGTAGTTATTGAACCACTTGATTTCCTGCATGATCGGCGTGGCGGGGGCCTGCAGGTCAACCTGCCAGGGCGTGGGCTGATCGGCGAAACCGGCAGAAGCAAAGAGCAGACAGATGAGCGCCGTCATCACCGCAAAAGCTCTGTTCATCACTAATTCTCCTCAGGCGTTTGATCTGGATCAACCTCAAACGCAGAATCCAGGCTATGTGACCTGCTTCAATCACAGTTTGACGGTCGCCGCAATATCTGGCGGGAAAACGCCGTGCGGCATTTTTGCGCTTCGTCAAATGCCGAGAGTCTCACGGGTTTTGGCACAAAATCCGGGTGCACCACCTCCCTCCCTCGGGACACCAGTCCCATTTTCGCCTCACTCGATTGGGAAGAGGTCGGGGCTTTTCATTTCGCGCCTGCAACGCCAAGAATAGCCGCACCGATTCGCTGTCCAGAGGGTTTTATGGGTCGCTCCTCGATCATTGTCGCCTGTCTCGTTGCTGTCCTTGCCGGCTCGACAATTTCCGCGCAGGCACAGCAACCTGCTGCACCGGCGCCCGGCACGGAGGCTGCGCCTTCCCCGGAGGATCGCGTACCGACGCCATCGAGGCAGCAGCCCGGCGCGGTGCGCTCCAACCACGGCGCATGGTCGATCATTTGCGACCGGCCTGCGGGTGCCTCGTCGGAACAGTGCGCGCTGATGCAGAACGTCATCGCCGATGACCGACCGGAAGTCGGCCTTTCGGTGGTTGTGCTGAAGACTGCCGACGGCAAGGCGAAGATCCTTCGCATCCTCGCGCCGCTCGGCGTCCTGCTCAAGGACGGCATGGAGCTCTTCGTCGACAACAACAATATCGGCCGCGCCTACTTCACCCGCTGCTTCTCCGAGGGATGCTATGTGGAGGTGGAGATCGACGACGAGCTGATGCGCATTCTACGGGCCGGCAAGAACGCAGTTTTCGCATTGCGGGAATCGGTCGACCAGGACCGCGTCGGCATACCGATCGAGTTGACTGGCTTCGCCGCCGGCTACGACGCCCTGCCCTGATCCTTGCTTCGGCTTATAGCCGGACCTACATCGGTTTCACACGCTCCCTGTCATCGCGGGGAGCAAGGGAGCATTTACTGATGAACACCGACCTCTTGAGCCTTTTCGACTGCGACGAGGCAAGGCTGCGCCGCATTCTCTCTGAAACCCTTTCGGCTGCCGATGACGGCGAGCTGTTCGTGGAACATGCCCAGGCGGAATCGCTCACGTTCGACAACGGCCGGCTGAAAGGCGGGAGCTTCAACACCGACCAGGGCTTCGGACTTCGTGCCGTTGCGGGGGAATCGGTGGGCTATGCGCATGCGGGCGAACTGTCAGCGGCGGCCCTATCACGCGCAGCCGATGCGGTGCGGGCAGTCACGGCCGGCTATGCCGGCTCCTATGCCGCGGCACCGCAGCGGACCAACAAGAAATACTATGGCGACGAGAACCCCATCGGCCAGCCGAGCTTCGAGGACAAGGTGAAGCTCCTGACGGAGATCGACACCTATCTGAGGGGCAAGGATCCTAAGGTGCGGCAGGTGACCGCCACGGCTTCCGCCAGCTGGCAGGTGGTCGACATCCTGCGCGCCGACGGCCACCGCGTGCAGGACATCCGGCCGATGACGCGGGTCAACATTTCCGTCGTGGTGGGTGATGGCGACCGGCAGGAATCGGGCTCCTTCGGCACCGGCGGTCGCATGGGCTTCGGCGATTTCGTCGCCAGCGGCAACTGGAAGACGGGTGCCGACGAGGCGCTCCGGCAGGCGTTGGTCAATCTTGAAGCCATCGAGGCGCCCGCAGGCACCATGGATGTCGTGCTTGGCAACGGTTGGCCGGGCGTGATGCTGCACGAGGCCGTTGGCCATGGACTTGAAGGCGACTTCAACCGAAAGAAAACATCCGCCTTCGCCGGTCTGCTCGGCGAAATGGTCGCCGCACCCGGCGTGACCGTCGTCGATGACGGCACGATCGACAATCGCCGCGGCTCCATCACCATCGACGACGAAGGGACCCCCTCCGGCTACAACGTCCTGATCGAGAACGGCAAGCTCGTCGGCTACATGCAGGACCGGCAGAACGCCCGGTTGATGGGCATGACGCCGACCGGCAACGGGCGCCGCCAGGGCTATGCACATGTACCCATGCCGCGCATGACAAACACCTACATGCTTGGCGGCGACAGGACGCCGGAAGAAATCATCGCGTCGGTGAAGAAGGGCATCTACGCCGTATCCTTCGGCGGCGGGCAGGTCGACATCACCTCCGGCAAGTTCGTCTTCGGCTGCACCGAGGCCTACATGATCGAGAACGGCAAGATCGGCCCGGCCATCAAGGGCGCCATGCTGATCGGCAACGGGCCTGAGGCCATGAAGCGCGTTTCGATGGTCGGCAACGACAGCAAGCTCGACACCGGTATCGGCAATTGCGGCAAGGCCGGGCAATGGGTACCGGTGGGCGTCGGCCAGCCGCATCTCCGCATGGACCAGGTCACGGTCGGCGGCACGCGGACTTAGAGCGTTGGCGGCAAATGCCCTGGTTCCGGAACTCGCCGTCTCGGATTGGCGAGTGAGCCGTGCCTTCTACTCAGACGTGATTGGCTTTTCGGTCCTATACGAGCGGCCGATGCCCGATAACGGGTTCAGTAACGATTAAGACAATCCCGTCTAACTTCTCGGGCAGGTGGGGCAACGGGGCGGGTTTATATCCATGAGTATGCGGTTGAAGGCGCTGCTGAAGCGCCGGGGCAAGCGGTTGGCGATCGCCGGCGCACTCGAAGCGGCAGCGCTGCTCACACGGGCCGGAGCGATCAAGAAAGCCAGGGGCCGTGGCGCGATCTTCACACTGCACCACGTCCGCCCGCCAGACGCCTCGTCCTTTGCCGCCAACAGGCATCTGGAAGTCACCCCCGAATTCCTCGATCAGGCGATCGCGCAGCTCCGGGAGGATGGGTATGAGTTCATTCGCCTGGATGAGGTTGCTGCGCGGCTGCGGTCGCCTGGCACACAGCCGTTCGCCGTCTTCACCCTGGACGACGGCTATCGCAACAATGCGGAGCACGCGCTGCCGGTCTTCGAGCGGCATGGCGTCCCCTTCACCATCTTCTTCACCCGCGGGTTTTGCGAGCGCACTCATACGCTCTGGTGGGAGACGCTCGGACGTCTTCTCACTTGCAACGACACACTTCGGTTTGATTTCGGCCAAGGCGAAGAGAGCCTCGACCTTTCCACGGAGCCGCAGAAACTGCAGGCGTTCGATCTCTTCGCACGCTTCGTCGAGACCGAGTCCGAGGACGTCGCGGTTGCCCGGATCGATGGGCTTGCGCGCGAGCACGGGATCGATCCGCTGAAGATCACTGATCATCTCGTCATGAGTTGCGACGAGTTGCGGCGGATTGCGTCGCATCCCCTCGCCTCCGCGGGCGCCCACACACTCAGCCATCGCAACGTCGCCCGGCTCCTGACGCCCGAGGCGCGCCGCGAGCTGGAGCAATCGGCGGACTGGCTTGAGGCGCTCACCGGCAAGCGCCCCCATGCCTTCGCCTATCCTTATGGATTTCCAGCTGCCGTGACTGAGCGGGACATGGAGATAGCACGGGAGGTCGGCTTCGAGGTGGCGGTCACCACGCAACCCGGGACAATCGACGAAACCTCAGTAGGTCGGCTGAGCGCCCTGCCCCGGATTTCCCTGAACGGGCACTTCCAGCGTCCCCGCTACGTGTCGGCGCTGGCTTCCGGCATCCCCTTCAAGCTGATGCGTTAGGATCAGGGATACATCCTGACCTTTTCCCAGGCGCCTTCGGGAGAGGGACGCCGGAACTCGATCCGGTCATGCAGGCGGAAGGGGCGGTCGTGCCAGAATTCGATGGAAACGGGCTTGATCCGGAAGCCGGACCAGTGCGCCGGGCGCGGGATCTCCCCGATTGCATATCGGGCCGTGAACTCAGCCACGGCCTTTTCCAGCGCGAACCGACCTTCGAGAGGCCGGGACTGTTTCGACGCCCAGGCCCCGATCCGGCTGCCGCGGGGACGGGTCGCGTAGTAGGCGTCGGCCTCGGCGTCGGTCACCACCTCGACCTCGCCCCTCAGCCTCACCTGCCGACGCAGGGACTTCCAGTGGAAGCACATTGCCGCCTTTTTCTGGCCAAGGATTTCCCGGCCTTTCTGGCTTTCGAAGTTGGTGTAGAAGACAAAGCCCTGCTCGTCATATCCCTTCAGCAGGACCATACGCACGTTGGGCATGCCATGATCGTCCACCGTGGCGAGCGCCACGGCCGTCGGATCATTTAGCTCGGATGTCTCCGCTTCCTTCAGCCATTTTCCGAACAGGGCAAAAGGCTCGTGTTCTTCGGTGAAGTCACTCGTTGTTAACCCACTCTCAGACATATTGACTAAAACACTCCCGACTGGTGAATTTGCCCGTGACTCAGCCCGGACAGGACGCAAGGTGGTACTGATAGCAAAGTCGAACAAGCGCTCAAAGTGGCTGGTCCGAACAAGTACGCATGCGTTCGCCCTGATATCGATCGCGCTTTCCTCGACCTCATGTACCAGCAGTCTTGACCTGCTCGGCAGCGCATCGAAGGTCGATCGCTCCATCTCGACGGGAACCGTGCCACGCAGCGGATCAGAAGACGTCCTGTCGGACGAGGCGACCGTCCGCAACGCCGTGACATCGGCCGATCTTGCCAAGGTCGGCGATACGCCCCTGCCCTGGGCAAACACGGCCACCGGCAGCGCAGGCGTGGTATCGACCATAAAGGAAGCGCGGAATGCAGGCCGGGTCTGCCGCGACTTCAAGACCACCCGTCACTCCTACGAGGGAATAGCGATGTTCTCCGGCCAGGCATGCATGACGGGTCGGGGCGACTGGTTGCTGACTGCTTTCGATCGTCAGTAGAATTTTAACCGTCCGGCACCCTGCACGGCACGCGTAACCACTGATTCACAATTGTCCTGATAACCTTCAGTGCCGCGGAGACACCGGGAAAGGAACCGGTCGACTCCGTGAACGTTGTTGTCGTTATAACAGGCGGGGCCACACATCGTGGGGTACGCCATTCTTTGAACCGGTGGTCATTTCATGCGTGATCCGTACTCTGTTCTTGGTGTGCAACGAAATGCCGATGCAGACGAGATCAAGGCTGCCTGGCGTTCGAAGGCCAAATCCGTCCATCCTGACCACAATCAAAGCGACCCGGGTGCTTCGAGCCGTTTCGCGGAAGTGGGTCGCGCTTATGAGGTTCTGAAGGACCCTGAGCGCCGCAAGCGCTACGACCGCGCCGTCGACGCCCACCAAACCATCCTGCAGCAGCGCCAGGCTGCACGCGAAGCTGCCGAGCGCGCCAAGGCGGCCAAGGCGAATGCCGAGAAGGTCATGGAGGAGCTCGCACGGGCCAATGCCCAGCGCGCCCAGGCACAGGCGAATGCCAAGGCGTCAGCGCCCGAGACGGAAGCTGCCGAAGACATGGTCGAACGGATATTCGGCGCAGCGAAGGATGCAGGTGCGAGCGCCGACGAGGGCCGGACGAGGCAGGACAGCGAGGCAAGCGGAAGGGCTCAGCCCCAACCTTCATCTTTCTCCTCGGGTTCAGCTGCGGGAACGGACAAAAATCCGTCGGAAGGCGGCAATATCGCGCCGGAGCCGCGGCCGCTGCCCGTGCAGGCGGTTGATCTCATCGCTTCACTCGTCCGCCGCATTCGCGGGGTGAATGCTCCGCCGGAAAAGGCGCCGGATCATGCCGTCGAAGCGCATGTTTCCCTCGAAGAACTTCTGAAGCAGAGCTGGGTGGCGATCAAGCTGCCGGAGGATCGCGAAGTTCACTTCCGGCTCGAGCCCGGCATGACCGCCGGCCATGTTGCGCGCCTGAAGGGCCAGGGACTGAAGGTGCCGGGCATGCTGCGCGGCGACCTGCTCGTGACCCTCAAGCTGGTGTCAGACGCAAAGTTCCGGGTCGAGGAATACGATATCCACACCATCATGCCGATTTCGCTCGAGGACGCCGTGCTCGGAACCGAAACCCAGGTCGACACACCGGAGGGACCCAGACAGATCACGGTTCCACCATGGTCGGGCTCGGATCGGGCAATTGAACTGGAGGAGCTCGGGCTTGCCAATGGCGAGGGTAGTCGCGGCAAGCTGGTCGTCGAACTGCGGGTGATGCTGTGGGAAAAGCCCGACGCGAAGGTGACGGACCTGATGCGGCACATGCGCGAGGGCCTCTACGTCTGAGTATGGCTGGCCGCCTCCCTGTCATGCACTCTTTGTTACGAGTGGCTACATGAGATGATCCAGGTCAACTTGAACGGTTGAACCGCCTATGCCATAGGCAGGCCTGACTTTTCAGGTTTCGACTTTGGTCTCAGGGGACACAGCATGGTTCAGGCTTCAGGCCTCATGGCAGGCAAGCGCGGCGTCATTATGGGCGTCGCCAACAACCGCTCGATCGCTTGGGGCATTGCCAAGGCCATCCACGCACAGGGAGGCGAGGTCGCCTTCACCTACCAGGGCGATGCCCTTCGCAAGCGGGTCGAACCGCTTGCCGCAGAGATCGGTGCCGTGGTTGCGGGCGACTGTGATGTCGGAGATGAGGCAAGCATCGATGCCGCATTTGCGGAGATCGAAAAGCTTTGGGGAAAGATCGATTTCCTCGTCCACGCCATCGGCTTCTCCGACAAGGATGAACTGACCGGTCGCTACGTCGACACCACGGCCGACAATTTCGACAAGACGATGCGGATCTCCGTCTATTCGCTCACATCTGTGGCGCGACGCGCCGAAAAGCTGATGTCAGACGGTGGCTCCATGCTGACCCTGACCTATTACGGCGCCGAGAAGGTCATGCCGAACTACAACGTCATGGGCGTGGCGAAGGCGGCGCTGGAGGCGAGTGTGAAGTATCTGGCGGTCGATCTCGGCCCCAAGAATATCCGCGTCAATGCCATTTCCGCCGGCCCGATCAAGACGCTGGCTGCCTCCGGGATCGGCGACTTCCGCTACATCTTGAAGTGGAACGAGTATAATGCGCCGCTGCGTCGTACGGTCACCATCGAGGAAGTGGGTGATGTCGGCCTTTACCTGCTGTCCGACCTGTCGCGGTCGGTTACGGGCGAAGTCCATCATGCCGACAGCGGCTATCATGTCGTCGGCATGAAAGCCGTCGATGCTCCGGACATCTCCGTCATCAAGGATTGACGCCAGGGAACGAAGGCCGTGCTCATCTACATGGTCCGCCACGGCCAGACGGACTGGAATGCCGAAGGGCGCCTCCAGGGACAAAAGGACATTGCGCTCAACGAGCGCGGTCGCTCTCAGGCGACCCGCAACGGGCGGGTTCTCCTGGAGATGATCGGAGATCCTTCCTCCTACGACTTCGTTGCCAGCCCCCTTTCCCGTACGCGGGAGACCATGGAGCGGCTGCGTACCGCAATGGGGCTCGACCCATCCGCCTACCGTACGGACGAGCGACTGCTCGAGCTTTCCTTCGGGGATTGGGAAGGTCATACGCTGGCAGAGGTGCACGATTTCGCACCGGACCGACTGCTGGCGAGAGATGCGCAAAAGTGGAACTTCATTCCGCCGGGCACGGATGCCGAGAGCTATGAAATTCTCTCCTGGCGGGTCGGTGCCTGGCTGAAATCACTGGACCGGCCGACGATCTGCGTCACGCACGGCGGCGTCATAAGATCCATCTTCCGATTGGTGGCAGATACCACCGAAGAGGAAGCGGCCAAGATGAACGTCCCACAGGACAAAATCCTGAAAGTGGACCTGGATAAAGGCAGCCTCGGCTGGCACTGACCTACTGGACGATCTCCAGATCATCCACCACGCGGCTGCCATCGACTTCGGTGTAGAAGACCAGCACCTTCACGCCGGACTCCAAGCCCTCGAAATTGAACTCCTCCGGAACCTTGTAGGTCTTGCCGTCATCCAGTGTCAGCGTCAGGTCATTGAGATCCACCGACTGGATGGTGGCTTCCACGTCCGAACTCTGCGCGAAGCCGCTCAGCGGCGAGAGGAGACTGGCAGTTCCGAGCAGGGCAGCAATCAGGAAGCGCATAGTGAGGACTTTCAGGCAAATCAGACAGGCTTGATAGAGGCGCAAGATAGTCTCCGGATTGTGGCGAAATTCGCCCGCGGTCATGACT
Source organism: Pseudorhizobium flavum (assembly GCF_902502825.2). Next base: position 817,826 of record NZ_LR723670.1, on the reverse strand, counting down.
TTTTCCGTGCAAGTAGTGACCTGATTGTTAATTCCGATCAAGCCTCTAAGCGCAGACCTCCATTAACGCGGGGATGTTGTCTCTCCCGGCGCATGAGGCTCCTGGACGACGCAATCAGCCATTAACCCGGACCATGTAAAACCGTCGCTTGTCAGGTGAGATGAAAAGGGGCGAGTTTGACTGCCTGGGGAATGCTGCGCGCGCATCTGCGGCCAATCGTTGGAAGGACTCCGGTTCTTGCAGTAGCAACCGTGGCGGTTGCCGGCCTGGTTCTACTCCTTGCCTCATCGCTCGATGAACGACACCGGCGACAATATCAGGAAGAATTGCGCGAACGCGCGGAGCGAGCGATCATGTTCGTTTCCCTGCGCATCAAATCGGAAATCGATGACGAAGTAGCGGCGACCGGGCGGCTGGCTCTCGCGCATCAATCGCGAGAGTTCGGATCGGAGGAGTTCTTCCAGGCGCTTGCGGAATACGAACTGCAGCGGAATCCTAGTGTAGCGGCGATCGCGGTCGCATCGGAAAACGGCCTTGACACCTTCCTTAGCCGGTCACCTCTCGACGGCGACAGGCTTGCTGCCGCCGTGCGGGAGCAGGTGGCCCGGCGAGCGTCGGCGATCATGTCGAAACCTGACAGCCCGTTCCTCATCATCGTCTCTCCCATCGAAGCCCCGGCAAGCACGGAGCGGCCCATTAGCGTAGCATTGCTGATCGACAAGATCGCATTGATGACAGCATCCGGCATCGAGTTCGTCCCGGATCTCGATGCAGCACGACTGACGAATGCTCCTGGACTGGAGATAGCCATTCGCGACAGCCGCGTGCAAATCCCCTTCGTCGGACAAGCGAGCGTCAGCGATCTTCAGCCGCTCGAATGGCAGATACCGTTGGCGACAACCGTCTGGCAGGTCGTCGTTGCGCCATCGACAGGGTGGGACGTGACCGCACCAGACCAAGCCGAATACCGCTTCTCCCTGGTCTTCGGCGGACTTGGTGTCGTGCTTCCGATCCTGCTGGCAAGTATCCTCATCGGCGAACGCAACCGCAACATCACCGCGTTGAAGGCCCGCGAGGCGAACCTTCTGGAACTGTCACAGCGTTTCAACCTCGCCATGGAAGCGTCCAATATCGGGATCTGGGAGGTGACCGATAACGGGCACCACCTGTTCTGGGACGACCGCTCGGCTGCTCTGCATGGCTGCGAACAAGATGGGGTGCGCAACAGGCTGGACGACTGGCACGGCGCGATCTATCCCGAGGACCTGGAAGCGGCGGAAGCACATTTCTTCAACTGCATCTGCGCCAAGACCGCATGCACAGAAACCTATCGCGTCGCGACGGAGGACGGGGCGGTCCGCTACCTCAGATCCGCTGGCGCAAGTTATCGCAATCCGGATGGAACCCTCCGCAGCACGGGCATCGTCTGGGACGTGACGGCCGACATGCTGATGGCGCAGATGCTGCGCGATGCCAAGGCGGTCAGCGACATCAAGAACGCCGAACTGGAGCTCGCGCTCGACGAGCTCTCCAAGCGCGAGCAGGAGCTCGATGAACTTTCGAGCAAGCTCGATCTCGCTCTCGCCTCGTACAACTGCGGCATCTGGGAGGTCGATCTGGAAACACGGACGGAGCGATGGGACGAGCGCATGTGCCAGCTCTACGGCATCCCCTACACGGACGGGATAGTCTCGCACCACGAATGGTCCAAGCTCGTGCACCCCGACGACCGGGAGATGGCGAAGACGGTCTCCTACGGGTTCCAGACTTCCGGCATCAAGGAGACGCTCGTCGTGCGCGTTCCGCAGGGCGAGGGCAATGTGCGCTACATCCGTTCCGTCGGGCAGCTTCAGGTCGACCGAAACGGGCGCCGCAAGGTCGTCGGCATCGCCTTCGACGTGACAGAAGACGCCGTTCTGACGGCCCAATTGAAGGCTGCCAAGGCCGAATCTGATGCCAAGAACCTAGAACTCGAATTCGCCAAGAGCCGCATCGAACACAACGCGCTGCACGACCCACTGACGGGTCTCGGTAACCGACGCAAGCTGGACGCGGAACTGGATCTCCTGTCGCGCCAGAGCCGCACCGAACGACAGAAGCTCACGATCCTCCACCTGGATCTCGACCGCTTCAAGCAGATCAACGATACGCTTGGACACGCGGCCGGGGACGCGATGCTGGTGCATGCCTCCGAGGTGCTGTCACGCAATGTTCGCGAGAACGACATCGTCGCTCGCATCGGTGGTGATGAATTCGTCATCCTCATTCGCGATGAGAACGGCCATGATCGCGTCGCGCAGCTGGCGACCCGCATCATCGGCGAGCTTCGCCAGCCGATCGACATCGATGGTTTTGCGTGCCGCGGCGGCGTCTCGATCGGCATCGCGCAGGCAAGTGGCGTCAACATCGATGCGCGCCGCGTCCTCGTGAATGCCGACATTGCCCTCTACCGGGCCAAGGCCATGGGCAGGAACCGCTACGAGTTCTTTACCCAGAACCTGCAGGCCGAAATCGTCGGCCACAAGCGCACGGCCGACGAACTGCTGGCGGGCCTCGAGAACCATGAGTTCACGACGCGCTACCAACCCCAGTTCGATGCGCGCACCAGTCAGCTTGCTGGGGTGGAGGCGCTCGTCCGCTGGAACCACCCCCATCTCGGCATCCTCACCCCGGACCGCTTCTTGCGGATCGCCGAGGAATTAAATGTCGCCGCAACCATAGACCAGATCGTCCTGGAAACAGTGTTGAAGGACCTCAAACGCTGGGCGGAACTTGGCGTGAGCGTGCCGCGCGTCTCGGTCAATGTATCGTCCCGTCGCCTTCACGACGAGAAGCTGATCGAAGGCCTGAAGCTGCTGGATATCAGGCCCGGGCAGATCGCGTTCGAGCTCGTCGAGTCTATCTTCCTGGACGAACACGAGGATGTCGTCGCGCGCAATCTCGAGCAGATAAGCGGCCTCGGCATCGATATAGAGATCGACGATTTCGGCACTGGCCATACCTCTATCGTCGGCGTGCTTAAGCTCAAGCCGCAGCGCCTGAAGATCGACCGGCAGCTGGTCATGCCGATCCTGCACTCGCCGCAGGAACGGGCGCTCGTGCGCTCGATCATCGACATCGCCCGCTCGCTCGGCGTCGAGACTGTGGCGGAGGGGGTCGAAAGCATGCAGCACGCCGCCATGCTGCGGGAACTGGGGTGCGACCTGCTGCAGGGCTACGCCTTTGCCAGACCCTTGTCGTTCGCCGAGTTCACCGAGGCGGCGATCGTCCGCTGGGCGCGTGCCGCAGCCTGACAAGAAGGGCTTGTCGCCCGGCGCCGTTTTCCATAAGACAGCCCCGTCGGAACCTGCAAAGGCCGGTTCTTCACGGGCGATCCAGAATGTCTCACAACACATTTGGCCATCTTTTCCGAGTTACCACCTGGGGCGAGAGCCACGGGCCCGCGCTCGGCTGTGTCGTCGATGGCTGCCCTCCCGGCATCCGCCTGACGCTTGCCGAAATCCAGGGCTGGATGGACAAGCGCAAGCCGGGGCAATCTAGGTTCGTGACGCAGCGACGTGAGGACGATATCGTCAAGTTGCTGTCCGGCGTGATGCTCGCCGAGGACGGCGAGACCATGGTCACCACCGGCACGCCAATCTCCATGCTGATCGAGAACACCGACCAGCGCTCGAAGGACTATGGCGAGATCGCGCGACGCTACCGCCCGGGACATGCCGACTATACCTATGACGTGAAATACGGCATCCGCGACTATCGCGGCGGCGGACGCTCCTCCGCCCGCGAGACGGCAGCGCGCGTGGCCGCTGGGGCCGTGGCACGCAAGGTGGTGCCAGACCTCGTGGTTCGCGGCGCGCTGGTGCAGATCGGCAAGCACAAAATCAACCGCACCAACTGGGACTGGGCGCAGGTCGACCAGAACCCGTTCTTCTGCCCGGACCCCGAGACGGTGCCGGTCTGGGAAGAGTATCTCGACTCCATTCGCAAGGCGGGCTCGTCGATCGGCGCGGTCGTAGAGGTCGTGGCCGAGAACGTCCCGGCCGGACTGGGCGCGCCGATCTACGGCAAGCTCGACCAGGACATCGCCTCGCTGCTCATGTCGATCAACGCCGTGAAGGGTGTCGAGATCGGCGACGGCTTTGCGACCGCCGAACTTTCCGGCGAGGAGAATGCCGACGAAATGCGCATGGGCAATGACGGCAAGCCGCTGTTTCTCTCCAACCATGCAGGCGGCATTCTGGGCGGGATCTCCAGCGGCCAGCCGGTGGTGGCGCGCTTCGCCATCAAGCCGACCTCTTCCATACTCACGGAACGGCAGTCGATCGATGCCGACGGAAACAATGTCGATGTGCGCACCAAGGGCCGGCATGACCCGTGCGTCGGCATCCGCGCCGTACCGATCGGCGAGGCCATGGTAGCCTGCGCCATCGCCGACCATTACCTCCGCGACCGGGCGCAGACCGGGCTGCAGCGATAAGGACCTTCTCCATGGCCTATGACCAGAAGCGCGTCGTTGACGCTATCCGTGCCTTCGAAGCCGGCGAAATCGTCGTCGTGACGGATGACGACGACCGCGAGAACGAAGGCGACCTGATCGTCGCCGCTGTCCACTGCACGGCCGAGAAAATGGCCTTCATCGTTCGTCACACGTCGGGCATCGTCTGCGCGCCCATGCCGCGCGAGGAGGCCAAGCGCCTCAACCTCAATGCCATGGTGGCGGAAAACGACAGCGCGCATACCACGGCCTTCACCGTAACGGTCGACTTCAAGCACGGCACGACGACGGGGATTTCGGCCGAAGACCGGACGCTGACGGTCCGCAACCTTGCCAATCCCAACGTTGGCCCTTCGGACTTCGTCCGCCCCGGCCATATATTCCCGCTGGTCGCGCGCGAAGGCGGCGTGCTGATGCGGTCCGGTCATACGGAAGCTGCCGTCGATCTCTGCAGGCTCGCGGGCCTTCCGCCGATTGGCGTCATCTGCGAGCTCGTCAATGACGACGGCACCGTGACGCGTGGCGCCCAGGTGGCGGCCTTTGCCGAGAAGCACGGCCTGAAGCAGGTGTCCGTCGCGGACCTGATCGCGTACCGGCAGCGCAAGGAAACGCTGATCGAGTTACAGTCGAGCTTCGATGTGGAGACCCGCTTCGGGAAGGCCAAGGGCCATGCCTATTCCCTGCCCTGGGACCCGATGCAGCACGTCGCGATCGTCTTCGGGGACATACGCGACGGGGTAGACATCCCGGTCCGGCTGCATCTCGAGAACGTGGCAGCCGATGTTTTCGGCGCACAGCGTGCGGTTGATACCTACATGGAAAGGATAGCCACGGAGGGCCGTGGGGTGATCATCTATCTGCGCGAAGGCTCTGTCGGCGTCGGCCAGAAGGATCATGGGCGCAAGTATCGCCACGATCAGGAAGCGCATGAGCAGGCCCAGGCGCGCGAGAGCGAATGGCTGGAAATCGGCCTCGGCGCGCAAATCCTCAAGGACCTCGGCATTACATCCATCAAACTGTTGACCCGCAGCGAGCGGCACTATGTTGGCCTGGAAGGGTTTGGTATCCGGATCGCTGAGACGGTGATCTGCTAAGGCTGGCCTCCGCCGTCAGCCACGCCAGCCATCGAGGTAGTTGACGCGCTCGACACCGGCGAACTTCGCGACGCGCGTCAGTTCTGCCTCCAGCTTTTCCAGCCTGCCGTTCGAGGCGCGAACGCCCGGCTCGAGCCAGAGACGCTTGACATCCAGAGACCCCGCCTTGCGATCTGCCTTCATGTCGATGCGGCCGATCATGCGGTCGCCCTCGATCAGCGGAAAGACGTAGTAGCCATATTGGCGCTTCGGCTCGGGCACGAATATCTCGATCCGGTAGCTGAAGTTGAACAGCCGTTCAGCCCTGTTGCGGTCGCGCAGCAGGGGGTCGAACGGACTGAGGACGCGGATGCGCCCCGGAGGCTCGGAAATATTATCCAGCGAAGTGGGAAAATCCTGTAAGGCATGAGCTGCCCGCGGCCTGCTGCCATTGGCGCTCTCGATCACCACCTCCGTCAACTCGTCGCGATGGGCGTCGACCCAGTCCTTTGCCTCCTGCGGCGTGACGAGGGCCCAGAACGCGGCGATCTCGCCGGACGTCGCAAATCCCAGCCGCGTCAGCGCGCTGCGGCAGGCCCAATCGACGAATTCCTCGTGGCTGACCGCCGGTTCGTGATGATGCGCCGGTAGCACCCTTTCCGTGAGGTCATAAACCTTCTGGAAATTCACCCGCCCGGCGATCGCTAGCTTCCCCGTGTGCCAGTAGTATTCGAGCGCCGTCTTGTTGGGATGCCAGTTCCACCATCCGCCGGACTTGTGCTCCTCCGCCTTCATCTCCCGGGCCATGATAGGGCCACCCTCGACGATCCGCCGGTAGGTCTCTTCGAAAGCGCTGTCGTAACCCTCTCCCTGCCATTTCCTCCAGCGTTCTCCGATCACGGCTTCGCGGCGTACAAAGCGATGCTTCCAGTAGCGGAAGAAAGCAGACGGGATGACCGAGGCATCGTGCGTCCAGTGCTCGAAAAGCTCACCGTCCTTCTCCAGGAGATGCTGCAGGTGCTCGCGCCGATAGGTCTGGTTGCGCGAGAACAGGATCATGTGATGGGCGCGTTCGACTGTCGCGATACTATCGATCTGCACGAAGCCGAGCTTGTCGACCAGGTTCAACAGTCCGGCCTTGTCGAGGCTGCGGGAGGGCGGCAGGGAGAGGCCCTGCCGCTCGAGGAAGATCCGCCGCGCCTGCTCGTTCGGGATAAGAATCGCCATGTCGGCAACATTAGGACGATCATCGGCGCAGTTCAATGTTCACCTTATGTTTTGCATTCCCCTGCCCCGGCATCCGGTCTATAGGGAGCCCTCCACAGTCGAGAGGACGCAAGTTGGAAGTTAGATTTCTCCAGGCAGGAGCGAGCTTCGACGGCCGCATGGCAGTGCGGCCGATCTCGGTTTCCCTGACGGAAAGGCGAATCGGGGTCATCGGCCTCAATGGCTCGGGAAAGACCACCTTCGCCAGGATGATCAATGGTCTCGTGCAGCCGAGCCATGGGCGCGTGTCCGTCAACGGTTTGGACACAGCGCAAGATGGCGACGGCGTGCGCAGCCAGGTCGGCTTCATCTTCCAGAACCCCCAGAACCAGATCATCCTGCCAATCCTGCGAGAGGACATCGAACTTGGACTTCGCGCCCAAAAGCTGACGCGAACCGAGGTGAAAGCAAAGGTCGACGGCGTGCTCGCCCGCTTCGGCATCGAGCCTCTGGCAGACCGGCGGGTGCACGAACTTTCCGGCGGCGAGCTTCAGCTTGCGGCGCTTGCATCGGTCCTGGTGACCGAGCCGGCGCTAGTGATCCTCGACGAACCGACCAACCAACTCGACCTGCGCAATCGCCTCCTCGTCCAGAAAACAATCGACCGGCTGGAGGAGGATGTGCTCGTCATCAGCCATGATCTGGAACTCGTCGAAACATTTGATCGCGTCCTGCTCTTCCACGAAGGCCAGATCCTGATGGACGGGCTGCCGGCGGATGCGATCCGGCGCTACCGCGAGATCGCCGGGTCATGAATTCACTCTACATTCAGGGCAGAAGCCCGCTCCATCGACTTGCCGCGGGGCCAAAACTCGTCCTCGTGCTCGTGGTGAGCCTGGCGGTGTTCCTGACGCGCTCGCCGCTTATCCTCGGAGCGTCGGCGCTCGCTGGGTTTGTCCTTTATGCCTCCACCGGTATCGGCGTCAGAGCCGGCTGGATCCGCCTGCGACCAATCCTGCTGACGATCGTCGTCGTGGCGCTGGCGACCGTCCTTCTGGGTTCGGTGGAAGAGGGCATGGTGGCGCTGCTGCGGCTCACCACGCTGATGCTGGTTGCCGCCGCTGTCACCGCGACAACGCCGGTGGGTGCCTTCATCGACGTGGTTAGCCGGGCGGCGCGACCGCTGGAGCGGCTTGGCCTCGTGCGGGCCGACGACATCGGGCTTGCGGTCGGCCTCGTCATCCGCTTCGTACCGGAGGTCCTGTCTCGCTACGACTTGCTAAAGCAGGCGCATCGGGCGCGCGGGCTGAAGCTGCGCCCAACCACAGTCCTTGCGCCGCTGACGATCCAGACTCTGAAGGCCGCGGATGAGATCGCTGCCGCCATTGACGCTCGCGGCATCCGCGGGCACAAGCACTCCACCGATTCCTAGGAGTTTTCATATGAGCAGTCGCGATCTCGTTCTCGCAGCCCTCTTCGCCGCCATCATCGTGGCGCTTGGCCTCTTGCCGCCAATCATGCTCGGCTTCATCCCAGTGCCGATCACCGCCCAATCCATGGGCGTGATGCTTGCCGGCGTAATCCTGGGAGCGCGCCGCGGCACCATCGCCGTGCTGCTGGTCCTGCTGCTTGCCGCCATCGGCCTGCCGGTACTCTCGGGTGGACGCGGTGGTCTTGCCGTCTTCGCTGCGCCGACAACCGGCTTCCTGATCGGCTGGGTGTTCGCTGCCTTCGTAACCGGCTATCTGTCGGAACGGTTCGTCCGCAGTTCGCAGAGCGCCATGCTGCAGACAGCCGGCTTCTTCGCAGCCGCCGTGGCGGGCGGCGTCGTCGTGCTCTACGTCTTCGGCATAAGCTATCTGGCACTTGTTTCCGGCCTGGGCTTCACCAAGGCCTTCCTCGGATCCATGGCCTTCATCCCGGGCGATGTCGTGAAGGCAGTCGTGGCCGCGCTTGCCGGCCGCGCGGTCATGGCCGGATATCCGCTGCTGCCGGCCAGAGCCTGATCGAATGAGGTGGGCGATAATCCGATCCGCCTGCGCCCACCTCACTTTACCGGAACGACCTCGAGCTTCGTTCCGGCATACCAGTCGGCGACGGCCCTGATTTCTGCGTCGCTCAGGCCCGCAGCGATCTCCGACATGATCTCGTGCTTGCGCTTGCCGCTGCGGAAAGCCTTCAACTGCGTGTCGATGTAGATCGCATTCTCCCCGGCAAGATTCGGAGCATCGTCGATGGTCGCCAGTCCATCCGCTCCATGACAGGAGACACAGGCCGCGGGCGCCATGTCTTCATTCTTGTCCGAAGGCAGCGACGCGCTCGCTTGCTGGGCCGAATACCAGGCCGCAAGATCCGCGATCGCCTGATCATCAAGCCCCTTCGCCACGACGGACATCATCTCGTGGGTGCGGGTACCGTCGCGGAAGGCCGCAAGCTGCCGCGACAGGTATGCGGCACTCTCGCCGCCGATATGGGGGGCGATCGGAATGCGGCCCACCCCGTCAATCCCGTGGCAGGTGCGGCACATCCCGGCTTTCTTCCGACCCGCTTCGACATCGCCCGCGAGTTCCTGCGCCCCGGCTACCGTGCCCTGGGTGAGGAGAACCCCACCCAGGAATGCCAGCATCACGCTTCGCATCAATTGCCCTCGTAGGAGATGCGGTAGAGGGCGCCGGCGAGGTCATCGGAGACCAGCAGAGAGCCATCGCGCAACTGCGCGACGTCAACCGGACGACCGAGATACTCGCCGTTCTCGTCGATCCAGCCTTCCGCGAAGACCTCGCTCGTGGCCTTTCCTTCCTCATCGATGAAGGTGACCATCACGCGGGCGCCGATCGGGGTCGTACGGTTCCAGGATCCGTGCTGTGCGGAGAAGATCGCGTTCTTGTACCGCGCCGGGAACATGTTGCCGGTGTAGAATGTCATCCCCAGGTCTGCGGCATGCGCGTCCATTTCGACGGCCGGCATCACAACCTCGACCGGGACCTCCTGCCCTTCATATTCCGTAGTGCGGATGGAGCCGCCACCATACCACGGATGGCCGAAGTTCTGGCCGGCTTCCGTCTGCCGGTTGATCTCGCCCGGGGGGATGTCATCGCCCATGCCGTCCACCTGGTTATCGGTGAACCAGAGTTCACCCGTCACCGGATGGAAGTCATGCCCTACGGAATTGCGGATGCCGTAGGTATAGACCTCCCGTCCGGTCCCGTCGGTGTTCATGCGGATGATGCCGCCGATACCGTGCTCCTTGAAGGTATCGAGGCTCTCCGCAGGCGCAACGTTGAACGGCTGGCCCAGCGAGATGTAGATCTTGCCATCGGGACCAATCTTGCAGACACGCGCCGTGTGGTTGAAGCTCTCATGCTCCGGCGGGATCAACTCGCCCTTCTTCACGAGGTTGAACGCAGCGACGTCCGGGCTCTCGTAGAAGAACTCCGCAGCCGGGAACAGCAGGACACGGTTCTGCTCCGCGATGTAGAGGAACCCGTCCTTCGAGAAGCAGGGGCCGTTGGGGATCGAGAACTGCAGCGATGGCGCGAAGTCCTTCACCTCGTCGGCAACACGATCCTTGTTGCGATCGGTGACGGCCCAGACCTTGTCCTTCCTCGTCCCTACGAACGTAACAATCCCCTGCGGTCCAACCGCCATGTGACGTGCATCGGGCACGATGGCGTAGAGCTCGATCTTGAACCCCTCGGGCAGCTTGATGCGCTCAAGGTTCTTCTTGACCCCGTCGGCGAACTCGCCCTTCTGTTCAATGACGGTGAATTCGGTCGTGCCGGTGCTTTGGAAATTCGACAGCTTTTCCAGGTTGTCAGGCACGGCCGGGGTCTGTGCATATGCCAGGGTCGTCGTGACCATGAGCATGGCCGTGGACGATATCAGATGCTTCATGACTTCCTCCCAGAATGATCACGGCATCATGCATAGGCCACGCGCAGCGAGACCTACGCAGTGTGTAAACTATTTATGTATCAGGATATTTCACGGGCGCTGATGCCTCCCAACACGGCGCCCTGCTGGTGATCTTGATGTCGATTGTATACCGAGTCAACGGTTTTCTCAGGCGGCTGAACCAGGGCGCGCGGGGTTCTGCTCGCAGGTCGCCGAGAGACTAATCCAGAAACTCGTATAGCCAGTCCCTCAGGTCCTCTGGGAGCGCGACGGGCTCCTTGTTCTGGCGATCGCAGGCAATCCAGAGGATCTCTGCCTCGGCCGCCGCGTCGCTTTCGCCGTCCCGGACCATGCGAACCAGGAAACCGGCAGACTTGCCGCCAATCTTGCTGACATGAACATCCATCCGAACCTGATCGTGCAGGCGCAGGGCGGCGTGGAAGCTGCAGGTGATCTTGCCGACCGTGAAATGGAGTTCGTCTGCCGCCGCCGGGCGCCGCTTCCAGAAGGAGGCCAGCGCTTCCTCCGCCCTCGCGACGTAAGCCGACTTGAACATCTCGCCATGCATGTCGACGTCCCGGAACGGGACCTGAAACTCGATGAAATCTGCGGGCTGTCTATCCACGGCACCTTCCAGGCATGACCTGATCATGTAAGCCCATTCTTTGCCCTCAAACAAGCGCGGCTGCGCAGTTGCTTGAAATGGAGCGTGATCTGCGCCATCTCGTGGCAAACCGGAATACGAGGGTCCGAATGCCCACCCGCCTTTACGAACACGACATCTTCCTGGAGCACCGGACGCCGGAAGGTCATCCGGAACGCGCCGACCGGCTGCGTTCGCTGGCTATCGCGCTCCAGCATCCCAATTTCGAGAAGCTGGACCGGAAGAAGGCGCCGCAGGCAAGCGAGGATGCGGTGCTGCTTGCCCATCCCGAGGAGCACCTGCGGGCGGTGGTGCGCGAGATCCCGGAAGAGGACGAGGTTCACCAGATCGAGGCCGATACCTACGTCGGTCCACGAAGCCTGGAGGCGGCGCTGACCGGCGTCGGTGCGGCCACGGCAGCCGTGGATGACGTGTTCACTGGTGCCGCCGACAATGTCTTCGTTGCTGCGCGCCCTCCGGGCCATCACGCCGAAAAGACCAAAGCGATGGGCTTCTGCCTTTTCAACAACGCCGCGATTGCCGCACGTCACGCACAGAAGACCTATGGCGTGGAGCGGGTGGCGATCGTCGACTGGGACGTCCATCATGGCAACGGAACGCAGGACATCTTCTGGGATGACCCATCCGTGCTGTTCTGCTCCACCCATCAGATGCCGCTCTATCCGTGGACGGGCGCGAAGGACGAGACCGGCACGAAGGGTAATATTGTCAACGCACCGCTGGAAAAGGATTCCGCCAGTGAGCATTTCCGGGAAGCGTTCAAGAGCCGCGTGATACCCGCGCTTGAGAACTTTCGCCCCGACTTCCTGATCATCTCGGCCGGGTTTGACGCGCATCATCGAGACCCGCTGGCGCAGATCAACCTCGTCGGCGACGATTTCGACTGGGCGACCGGGCGTCTCATGGAACTAGCGGGGAAATATGCCGGGAACCGGCTTATCAGCCTGCTGGAGGGTGGCTATGATCTGGAAGGCTTGGCGGAATCAGCCGGGCTGCACATCTGCAGACTGATGAAGGGCTGAACATGACCGAGACCGCGGAAACCATCGACGTCAGCGGCTACACCTTCGAGAAGGCCGTAGCGGAGCTCGAGAGCATCGTTGCGCGGCTGGAACGGGGTGACGTGGCGCTGGACGAGTCCATCGCCATCTACGAACGCGGCGAAGCCTTGAAGAAACATTGCGAGAAACTTCTTGCCGCGGCAGAGAACCGAATCGAGAAAATCCGCCTCGACCGAGCAGGCAAACCGCAGGGCGTGGAACCCCTCGACGGCGAGTGAACACGGCATTAGTTCAAGCTTGTAAGAAGTTTGCCCCACTTCGGGCACAAAGCGATTGACGACCCCCTTCCAGTTCCGCATGTTTAGCGTCTGCTGACGATGGCTTTGGGAGGAACAATCGTGAAATCAAGCAAAATCAACCTCGTGCTCGCCGCCACCCTGGCGGTTTCCGCCACTTTCGCATCCACGGGAGCCAGGGCGCAGGAGTTCATCAACGTACTGACCGGCGGCACCTCGGGCGTCTACTATCCGCTGGGCGTCGCTCTTTCGGAAATCTATGGCGAGAAGATCGAGGGCGTCCGCACACAGGTGCAAGCAACCAAGGCATCCGTCGAAAACCTCAATCTGCTGCAGGCCGGCCGCGGAGAGATCGGCTTCGCGCTCGGTGACTCCGTCCAGATGGGCTGGGAAGGCAACACCGAGGCAGGGTTCCCCGGCAAGCTCGACAAGCTGCGCGGTATCGCAGCGATCTATCCGAACTACATCCAGATCGTCGCCAGCCAGGAGTCGGGCGTGAAGTCGCTGGCCGACCTGAAGGGCAAGAGCCTGTCCGTCGGCGCACCGAAGTCCGGAACGGAGCTGAATGCCCGGGCGATCTTCGAAGCTGCAGGCATGTCATATGAGGACCTCGGCAAGACAGAATACCTCCCGTTTGCGGAATCCGTTGAACTGATCAAGAACCGCCAGCTCGACGCGACACTGCAGTCGGCCGGCCTCGGGGTTGCCTCGATCCGCGACCTCGCAACCTCCTTGCCGATCAACGTAGTTGCCGTTCCGGCGGCGGATGTCGAAAAGATCGGCGCCCCCTATATGGCGGTGACCATCCCCGCCGGCACCTATGACGGCCAGACCGAAGACGTTCCGACGGCAGCCGTCGGCAACTTCCTCATCACCCATGAGGGGGTTTCGGAAGAGACCGCCTATCAGATGACGAAACTGCTGTTCGAGAACCTCGACCGCCTCGCAGCATCGCACGCTGCGGCAAAGGCAATTGACCCGAAGAAGGCGCTCGACGGCATGCCCGTTCCGCTTCATCCCGGCGCTGAGCGCTACTACAAAGAAGCCGGGCTGATGCAGTAAGGTCAGGAACGCATCGATCCCCGTGGCTGTGAAAGCAGCCGCGGGGATTTCTGTTTCAGCTTTCGGGTGACGAGGAACGAATGAGCGATCTTGCAGCAGTGGAGAGCAAGCCTGCCCCGCATAGTGCGGAAGAGGCAATCGAGGGCCTGCCTTCTGGCTTCGGCAGCGGCATGGCCGGCCGGATCGCCTTCTGGATCGCCTTTACCTTCTCGCTGTTCCAGCTCTGGACCGCCGCCTACGGCACTCTGCCGAGCCAGGTCGTAAGGGCCATGCATGTGGGCTTCCTGCTGTTGCTGGGCTTCGTGCTCTTCGGCAACCTAGTCGCTAAGACGAAGGCCGGGAAGGTCTGGTTCTGGTCGCTCGGGATCCTCGGCTTCCTGACCGGCATCTACAACTGGGTCTTCTACGAGCAACTCATTCTGCGCAGCGGGTTCCATACGCCGCTCGACCTGACCGTCGCGACGGTGATGATCGTGCTGGTCTTCGAAGGTGCGCGGCGACTGATGGGGCTGCCGCTGACGATCATTGCCGCCATTTTCCTCGCCTATTGCTTCTTCGGCCAGTATTTTCCGCCGCCCTTCATCCATCGCGGCTACGATTTCGAACTGATCGTCGAGCATTTCGGCTTCGGCACCGAAGGCATCTACGGCACGCCCATCTATGTCTCCGCGGCCTATATCTTCATCTTCGTCGTCTTCGCAGCCTTCCTGGAGCGCGCCGGCATGCTGGCGCTGTTCAATGATTTTGCCCTTGGACTGGTCGGCACCTGGCGCGGTGGGCCCGCGCAGGTCTGCGTGATGTCCTCGGCGCTGATGGGTACGATTTCCGGCTCCGGCGTCGCCAATGTCGTGGCCAGCGGCCAGTTCACCATTCCCCTGATGAAGCGGTTCGGCTTCCGCTCGTCCTTCGCTGGCGGGGTCGAGGCGACCTCCTCCATGGGCGGACAGATCATGCCGCCGGTGATGGGCGCGGTTGCCTTCATCATGGCCGAGACGCTGAACGTGCCCTATGCGGACATCGTCAAGGCGGCCCTGATCCCCGCCATTCTCTATTTCGGGGTCTGCTTCTGGACCGTGTTCCTGGAAGCCGGCAAGGCCGGACTGCGCGGCATGAATAGGGCAGAACTGCCCAATCCCTGGCAGGCCGTCAGGGAGCACTGGCCCCTGGTCCTGCCGCTCGCCGTCCTCGTCTATCTGCTATTTGCCGGCTACACGCCGATCTTCGCAGGCACGATGGGACTGGCGCTGGTGGTCGTGCTGATCCTCGGCATGCCGCTAGCCGCGTCGATCGGCCCCTTCGTCTTCCGGCTGGTGTTCTGGCTGGCGGTGGGTCTTGCTGCCGCATCCTTCCTGAAGTTCGGCGTAAACTTCCTGGCGCTCGTGATCCTCGCACTCATTGCCGCCTGCTTCTTCGTCAAGGGCGGCCGCGAGACTCTCGGGATCTGCCGCGACGCCATGGCAGAAGGCGCGAAGAACGCGCTGCCTGTCGGGATCGCCTGCGCCATCGTCGGCATCGTCATCGGCACGCTGACGCTGACCGGCATCGCCTCGACCTTCATCGGCTTCATCATCCGGGTGGGAGAGGACAACCTGTTCCTTTCGCTGGTGCTGACGATGATTACCTGCCTGATCCTCGGCATGGGCATCCCGACAATCCCGAACTACATCATTACCTCGTCGCTCGCAGGCCCTGCCTTGCTGGAACTCGGCGTGCCGCTTCTCGTCTCCCACATGTTCGTCTTCTATTTCGGCATCATGGCAGACCTGACGCCGCCGGTGGCGCTCGCCTGCTTCGCTGCGGCACCCATGGCCAAGACATCGGGATTGAAGATATCGATCCAGGCCACCAAGCTTGCAGCAGCGGGCTTCATCGTGCCCTTCATGGCGGTCTACACGCCGGCCCTGATGCTGCAGGATGCCGGACCGATCGCCGCGGCCTGGGGATATCCCGTGGAGGTGGCCTACATCTTCGTCAAGGCCTGCTTCGGCATCGCCCTCTGGGGCGTTGCCGTCGTAGGCTTCCTCTTCGCTCCGCTGGCGATGTGGGAGCGGATTCTGGCCTTCGCTGCCGGGGCCTCCGTCGTGGTCGCCCTTCCCTGGACCGACGAACTCGGCTGGGCGCTCGGCATCATCATGGTGGGTCAGCACTGGCTGCGGGCGCGGCGATCCTCACGCCCTGTCGCCGTACCGTGAGCCTCTGCGTGCTGGCGGGCGGCAAGACCATCGCGCTGGCCATCTCCGCCTTCACCCTGTCCTGGACACATTCCGTCGAGAAGACGGAATGGCGGGAGCACTGGGAGCTGACGCCGGCGGGGCTGGAACTCGCGGAAGCTGCCGTGAAGGGATCCGGGGCGGGCATGGAGCCCGGGCCTGACGCCGTATTGCGCGAAGGCTGGTGGGTCTGGGAGCCGGGACTGGCGCCGCAGCAACGGATCTCACTTGCAGCCTCCGGCGCGACCGGAAGGGGATGGACGCTCTGCCACGACAGTGGCTGCATGGAGGTCGGAGCCGCGGCCGGCGACGCGGTCGTCCTCGAACCCTGCAGCGAGCCTTCAGGGACGCCATAACGTCATCTTCACCATAACCAGGATTCATCAGCGGGCATCAACCCGTTCTTGAGGTTCACGCCCTAAGGCTGCAGCGCAGACATCCGGGCGCGGGAGCCAAATGGGTAGGATACGAGCACTGACGGAGAGTGACGCGGGAGCCGTGGCAGCGCTCTTCCAGCGCGTTTTTCGCCGGCAGAACACGCCGCCACCCGCCGCTTTGCTTGCGGATATCCGCGCTGTCTATCTCGATGACGAGGCCTGCGCCCCGGAACTGCCATCCCTGGTGCATGTCGAGGACGATGGAGCGCTGAGCGGCTTCATCGGGCGGCACGTGCTGGCCATGACGCTCGACGACAGGCCGCTCCGCATGGCGCTCTGCAGCTCCATTATGGTCGATGCGGAAAGAACCGGACCACTTTCCGGTGCCAAGCTGCTGAAGGCAGCGCTGGAGGGACCCCAAGACCTTTCCTTTACCGATACCGCCAGCGATGTTTCCCTGCGCATGTGGCGGGGCCTGGGCGGCTTGGCACTTCCCCAACACAGCCTGGACTGGGTCCGCATCGTCGACCCGGCGATGGCGCTGCTGGATGGTGCCGGGTGCCGCCTTTCGTTCCTCAGCCATCTGAAACCTCTGGCCCGGATGGCGGGTCGCCGTGTTCGCAGCCGTGTCCAGACCGATCCGCTTCGCTGGGCGGCTTTTCCGAACGACCAGAAGGCGGTGACGACACGAACCATCGAGCCGGAAGAGTTCGCCGACATCTTCGGGACCTGTACCCGGCACTTTTCGCTACGGCCCGCCTGGCCAGCAGAAGAAACCGCCCGACTGGCCCGCCAGGCGATGACAAAGCCGGCTTACGGTGAAGCTGTCATCGTCGGCATGTTCGACCGGAGACAGACGGCAATCGGTGCCAGCTTCTACCATGTTCGGCCGGGCTCCACTGCCCGGGTCCTGCAGCTTCTTGCCCTGCCGGGGCAGGAAGGACCGGTCCTCGATGCGGTCCTGGTCGATGCGGCGGCACGGGGCGCCAGTCTCGTGCGGGGTCGCATGCAACCGGCATTCATGAACGCCATGCTCGGCCGCCGCCTAGCACTCGTCAACACCGGGTCCAGCATCGTCCATTCCCGCGATGAAGCTCTTCTGGAAAAGGCCAGATCCGGTGACGCCTTCCTCAATGGACTGGCGGGCGAACAATGGAGCCGCATGATCGGCGGCGCGAGCTAAGCCTTCCCCTTACCAACGCGCCAAACTGGCAAAGACGGCTGCTTTCCGCTACGGTTCCGCTACAGGAGCCCGCCATGTCCTTCTTCCCCGGAACAGATCCACAAGCCGGCGATCGCTTTGCCTGCGACGCCATCGAGAACCTGATCATCCCGCGATCGAGCGACATCGGCGGCTTTGCTGTCCGCCGCGCGCTGCCGAGCCGTCAGCGTCGCCTCGTCGGCCCCTTCATCTTCTTCGACCGCATGGGCCCGGCGCTGCTGCGCGCCGGTGAAGCCCTCGACGTCAAGCCGCATCCGCATATCGGCCTTTCCACCGTCACCTACCTCTTCGACGGTGAGATCAAGCACCGCGACAGTCTCGGCACCGAACTGGTGATCCGGCCGGGCGACATCAACCTGATGACGGCAGGACGCGGGATCGTCCATTCGGAGCGGACGCCGGAGAACCTGCGCGGGCGACCGCTCTCCGTCTCCGGTCTGCAGACCTGGCTCGCCCTGCCAGATGACCGGGAGGAGATCGACCCCGCCTTCTCCCATACCGGTTTCGAAGCCATGCCGGCGATCGACAGTGATGGAGCGAGCGGCCGGGTGGTGATTGGTAACTTCGCCGGCCTCTCATCGCCGGTTCCGGTCTTCACCGACACGCTCTACGTGGATCTCCGTCTCGCGCCGGCCCGGCGCTTTCCCTTTCCGGCAGCCCACGAGGAGCGAGCGGTCTACATCCTTTCCGGCGAGCTCAACGTGGCGGGCGACGGGTTCGCCGCAGACCAGTTGCTCGTCTTCCGCCCCGGTGACGAGATCACCCTCGAAGCAGGCCCACAGGGCTGCCACCTGATGCTCGTCGGCGGTGCCGCACTCAACTCCAAGCGCTATATCTGGTGGAACTTTGTCTCCTCCTCGCGTGACAGGATCGAGAAGGCGAAGGAAGAGTGGCGAACCGGACGCTTCGACATCGTGCCGGGAGACGAAGAAGAGTTTGTGCCCTTGCCCAATATGTGAAATCCGCTAAGGCATTTACTTGAAAAAGCCTCGTTCCTCCTCATTTTGAGGGACAAGCACTTCCGGAAAGAGCAGAAAAGGCCAGACTCCGTGACATCTCTTCCCCAGACTCCCCTGCTCGATGCGGTCAAGTTCCCGGCCGACCTCAGGATGATCGAGGATCGCGACCTGCCGCAACTCGCACGCGAGGTGCGGGACGAGATGATCGATGCGGTGTCTAAGACAGGTGGCCATCTGGGGGCCGGACTTGGCGTGGTAGAACTGACCATCGCTATCCACAAGGTCTTCAACACGCCGGACGACCGGCTGATCTTCGATGTGGGACACCAGTGCTACCCGCACAAGATTCTGACGGGGCGCCGCGACCGGATTCGCACACTGCGCCAGGAGAACGGGCTCTCCGGCTTCACCCGCCGCGCCGAGAGCGACTACGACCCGTTCGGGGCCGCCCATTCATCGACCTCGATTTCAGCAGGCCTTGGGATGGCGGTGGCCGCCGACCTCTCCGGGTCGAAACGGCACGTAATCGCGGTGATCGGCGACGGAGCGATGTCGGCCGGCATGGCCTATGAAGCGCTTAATAATGCCGGGGCCCTCGACGCACGCCTGATCGTCATCCTCAACGACAACGACATGTCGATCGCGCCGCCGACGGGTGCGATGAGCGCCTATCTCGCGCGCTTGGCCTCCGGACGCACTTATATGGGCGTGCGGGAGATCGGCAAGAAACTGACGGCCTATCTCGGCAAGGGCTTCGACCGCGCCATCACCCGCGCGGTGGAGCATGCTCGCGGCTATGTGACCGGCGGCACCATGTTCGAAGAGATGGGCTTCTACCATATCGGCCCGATCGACGGTCACTCCTTCGAACATCTTCTCCCGGTGCTGCGCAATGTCCGCGACAACGGACAGGGACCGGTGCTCATTCATGTCTGCACCCAGAAAGGCAAGGGCTACCCCCCGGCGGAGGCAGCCGCCGACAAGTACCACGGCGTCAACAAGTTCGACGTCATTACCGGCACACAGGCCAAGGCGAAACCCAATGCGCCGAGCTACACGAGCGTCTTCGGCGAGTCGCTGGTGCAGGAGGCAAGGTTCGACGAGAAGATCGTCGGCATCACCGCCGCCATGCCGAACGGCACCGGCATCGACAAGCTGGCCGAGGTGTTCCCCTCGCGGACCTTCGACGTCGGCATTGCCGAGCAGCATGCGGTAACATTCGCTGCCGGCCTCGCGGCGGAAGGCTTCAAACCGTTCTGCGCACTCTATTCCACGTTCCTGCAGCGCGGCTATGACCAGGTCGTTCATGACGTGGCGATCCAGGGCCTGCCGGTCCGCTTCCCGATCGACCGGGCAGGTTTTGTCGGCGCCGACGGCCCAACCCATGCCGGCTCCTTCGACACGACCTTCCTCGCCACCTTGCCCGGCATGGTGGTGATGGCGGCCGCCGACGAGGCGGAGCTCAAGCACATGGTGCGGACAGCTGCGGCCTATGAAGGGCCGATCTCCTTCCGTTACCCGCGCGGCGAAGGCGTCGGCGTCGAGCTACCGGAACGGGGCCAGATCCTGGAGATCGGCAAGGGCCGGATCGTCAAGGAAGGCTCCAAGGTCGCCCTGCTTTCCTTCGGAACGCGTCTGAAAGACTGTCTGCTGGCGGCCGAGGACCTCGATGCGGCCGGCCTGTCGACAACCGTGGCGGACGCCCGCTTCGCCAAGCCGCTCGATCACGACCTCATCCGCCAACTTGCGCGCCATCATGAGGTGCTGATCACCATTGAAGAAGGGGCCATCGGCGGCTTCGGCGCCCATGTCCTGCACTTCCTGGCCACGGAAGGGCTGCTTGACCAAGGGCTCAAGGTCAGGCCGATGGTGCTGCCGGATGTGTGGATGGAGCAGGCGAGCCCGGACGCGATGTATGCGAAGGCAGGACTCGATCGCGCCGGCATCGTCACCACCGTCTTCAACGCCCTCGGGCAAAAGGGACTGGGCCTGGGGGCTGCCGGGTGACATTGCGCTCTTCCCTTTTGTGAAAAGGAAAACGGCCGGGATGACCCGGCCGTTTCTTTTTTCCGACTGCCCGCGAGGCGTCAGAACTCCTCCCAGTTGTCCTCGCTGGGCTTCGCTGCAGCGGAGCCGCCGCCAAAGGCTGCCGATAGCTTCCCGTGTAGGGCGCTGGCCGGCGAGGGAGCGGGACGTGAGGCCGGCGTCGCGGCAGCCGGCTTTCGGCCTGAGACAGGCTGAACCGTTGGCTTGGAAGCTGATGGAGCGACGCGCTGAGAGGCGGCCGTTGAAACAGCCGGTTTCGGGGCTGTCGGTCTGGACGACGTAGTCGCCGCACCGCCCGCAGAGCGACCCGTCACCTGCCCGCCGAGGTTGAACTGACGCAGCAGCGAGTTCAGGGACTCCGCCTCACTCGCCAGCGAATGGCTGGCTGCCGTCTGCTGCTCCACCATGGCAGCATTCTGCTGCGTGCCCTGGTCCATCGTGTTGACGGCGACATTGATCTCCTGGAGACCAGTGGACTGCTCGCGAGTGGAGATGACGATCGCCTTGATGTGCTCGTTGATCTCCTGAACCTCGCCGACGATCGCCTCCAGCGCCTTGCCGGTCTCGCCAACCAGGGCGACGCCCGAGTCCACGTGCTCGCCCGATGTGGTGATCAGCGACTTGATCTCCTTCGCCGCATTGGCAGAGCGCTGGGCGAGTTCACGGACTTCCTGCGCCACGACCGCGAAACCCTTGCCAGCGTCTCCAGCCCGGGCAGCCTCGACGCCGGCATTGAGCGCGAGCAGGTTGGTCTGGAAGGCGATGTCGTCGATAACGCTGATGATGTTGATGATCTCGCTGGAAGATTTGGAGATTTGCTCCATGGCGGAGACCGCCTTGCGAACGACTTCGCCGGACTTCTCGGCGCCAACGCGGGCGCGCTCCACGCGTTGGCCCACATCCTCGGCGCGCTTTGCGGCATCCTTGACGGTCGTGGTAACCTCTTCCAGAGCCGCTGCCGTTTCCTCGACGGAAGCCGCCTGCTGTTCGGTGCGGCGCGCCAGATCATCGGCGGCCGTGCGCACTTCCTCGGCGCCAGCATTGATTGCCGCGGCATTTGCGCCAACCGACTGCAGCGCTGCCTGGAGCTTGGAAACGGCCTCGTTGAAGTCCACACGCAGACGATCGAGATTGCCGGTGAAGGGCGTGTCGATACGATAAGCCACGTCGCCGTTTGCCAAGCTGGAAAGACCCGCCGCAAGGGTGTTCACGGCAAACTCCAGTTGTCCGGATTCCTGCGCCTTGATCTCGTCATTGCTCATCCGTTCGCGATCGGCAGCCGCCCGTATTGCTTCGCTTTCCTGCTCGAGACGGATCTTCTCGATTGCCGCATCCTTGAAGACGGCAACGGCATTGGCCATTTCGCCGACCTCGTCACCGCGTCCAAGCGCCGGCACCTCAATGTTGTTGTTGCCCGCGGCGAGCTGGGTCATCGCCCGTGTCATGCCGACAATGGGCGTGACGATCGCCCGCGACAGGGCCCATACCAGCCCGGTTGCGATCAGACCTGCCGCGGCGCCGCCGAAGAGCAGCGCCAGCATGATATCCCACTGGGCGCTCTTCTGGTTCGCCTGCAGCGACGCGACCAGCGCGCCGGCATCCTGCTTGATCTTTGCCGCGCTTTCGCGGAACGCATCGAGCTGGCCCCTTGACTGGTTCCTGCCGATCTCGATGATCTCCTCGATAGCCGCATCGGTATTCTTGCGCGCGGAAAGCTGCGGCTCGCTCAGTTGCGCGTGAAAGACGTCCGCGGCTGCCCGCATCTGGTCGAGCGATGCGATCAGGCCCGGTTGTCCGGCGGCTGCCTTCTTGGCCTCGTCGATTGCGGCGATCATCTTCTCGCGCTGGGCGAAGACTTCGTTATAGGTGCTGTCGCTGCGGAAAAGCAGGAAGCCGCGCTGGTTGACCGCCTGCTCGAGCATGGCTTCGAGAGCGTTATCGACGTGATGCAGGATTTCCTGCGCCTGCGCCTGCTCTTCTGAGGCGCGCGTGGATTTCACGACCTGCCAGAACACGACCGCAGAAGCGAGCAGGCAGACGGACATCACCGCAAAGAATGTGCCAATGAGCTTCTTGTTGAGGGACAGATTCTTGAGCGACATGGGCTTCCCGTGCGTGAGTATGCAACGAATTCGAACGAGCCGAAGTCATTTCGGGCAGTCGGGAGACAGCAGCGCCGGAGGATGGCGCTCCAAGCACTCAACCGGACGCGGCTTAAAATTCGATTGATATTTTGTGCAACCTTTGGGGCCGCAGGCGGTCGCACCGCTTGCATCGCGCTCGAAAGGGTCCCAAGGAGAGGCATGCTCACTCATCCGCCACAACGGCTCGATCAGCTTCTTCTATCCCTCGGTTTGTTCGGCAGCCGTTCCCGTGCCCGGGACGCAATCGTGCGCGGCACAGTTAAGGTGAACGGCCAGGTCGTCAGCAAGCCTGGCCAGACTTTTCCCGAAGATGCGACGATCGAGATCGACGACCCCGCTCAGGACTACGTTTCCCGGGCGGCTCTGAAACTGGTGGCAGCACTGGATCACTTCCACCTCGATCCTGCCGGCCGCAGTTGCCTCGACGTGGGCGCCTCGACCGGAGGGTTCACCCAAGTCCTGCTGCAGCGGGGGGCAGCGCATGTGACGGCGATCGACGTCGGGCACGGGCAGATGCACCCAACCATTGCGGACGATCCGCGGGTGACGAGCATCGAAGGCCTCAACGCGCGTGCGCTGTGTGCCGATGATCTGGACGGACGACCGATCGACTTCATCGTCTCCGACGTTTCCTTCATCTCGCTCAGGCTGGCACTGCCGCCGGCGTTGAAACTCGCAGGGTCGAAGGCCATATGCGTGCTTCTCGTCAAGCCGCAGTTCGAGGCTGGCCGCGAGGCGATCGGCAAGGGCGGCCTCCTGAAGGAGCCGGATAGCGGCCCCGCGGTCGCTGCGACGCTAGAGACCTGGCTGACGCACGACATGGGCTGGCGGAGCCTCGGGCTCATCCCCTCCCCCATCGCCGGCGGCGACGGCAATCAGGAATACCTGCTGGCAGGAACGAAAGAGACATGAGTACGCTGACGGTAACCATCAATCGGCTCGGCGCCCATGGACACGGCATAGCCAACACAGCCGAAGGACCAGTCTACGTGCCACATGCCCTGCCGGGCGAGACGGTGGCGATTGCCCGCAACGGCAGCCATGGAACACTTCTTTCGACAGCGATCTCCTCCCCGGATCGGGTTGCGCCTCTCTGTCGCCACTTCGATCCTGACCGCGACGCCTGCGGCGGCTGCTCGTTGCAACATCTTGCAGAGCAACCCTATACGGATTTCAAGCGCGATCTCGTCGTGGAGGCGTTGCGGAGCAAGGGCCTTACGCCGCATGTCGAGCCGCTCGTCACCTGTGATCTCGGGCAGCGCCGCCGAACGGTGTTCTCTGCCCGCCGGACGGACAAGGGTCTCCTGCTCGGCTTCAATCGCGCCGAGACGAACCACATAGTCTCCGTCGAGGAGTGTCCCGTTGCAGCCCCTGCGATCATGGCGCAACTCGACGCCCTACGCTCGATTGCAGCTGCCCTTACCGGTGGTTCGGAGAGCTTCCGCTTGACCGTGCTGGAAACCCTTGCCGGTCTCGATGTGGCGGCCGAGGGCGTGAAGCCCCTCGACGAGAAACGACGGCGTGCGGCAATCGAGACGGTGATGCGGCTCAGCGCCATCGCCCGTGTCTCCGTGAACGGCGAGATCCTCATCGAGCCCCGCAAGCCGCTGGTCGACTTCGGCGGCGTGCTGGCGGCGCCGCCGCCCGGGGCTTTCATGCAGGCCACGAAGGAGGCAGAGGATGCGATGGCCGCTCTCGTGCTTGCCCATATCGGCAAGGCGAAGCGCGTGCTCGACCTGTTCGCGGGTTCCGGGACATTTGCTCTGCGCCTGGCGCGTACGGCGCGGGTGCATGCCGTCGAGGGCGAGGACAAGCCGCTCAAGGCGCTCGACCTCGCAGCTCGCACCACCCAGGGCCTCAAGCCCGTGACCGTGGAGAAGCGCGACCTCTTCCGCCGGCCTCTCACGGCGCAGGAACTGAAGGTCTATGATGCCGTCGTATTCGATCCGCCGCGGGCGGGTGCCGAGGCGCAAGTCAAGGAACTGGCTCGTGCGGGCGTGAAGAAGGTGGCGGCAGTGAGCTGCAATCCCCTCACCCTGGCGCGCGACCTCAGGCTGCTTGCCGATCAAGGCTACGAGATCCGGTCGGTCATCCCGGTAGACCAGTTCCTCTGGTCAGCCCACGTGGAAGCAGTCGCGCTTCTGCAACGCTGAAGCCACGCAAGCCTCACAACTTCACGCATCCGCAGATTGAATATGCGGTTGGTTGTATCCGCCATCCCTCAATGCAATCATAGCGATTACTCCAGAACACCGAAAATCTGAGATTGCAGAAGAAGGGAAGTCATGACTGACATTGCGATGCATGGACATGGTGTGCGGGGCATGAAGCGGGAGGCGTTGCACTCCTTCAACGGGATCGGCGACCCCGGCAAGTTCGGGGTGATGTTTCCGGACCTGTTGCCGCTCCACGTCGGCGACGACGCGCTGTTCGAACTCGCCCAGGCGATGCGCGACCAGGGCGACGTGGGAGTGGATCCGGATCCCGCCGGTGACAACGAGGCGATACCCGCCGGCTATACCTATCTCGGCCAATTTATCGACCACGACATCACGCTGGACACGACGCCACTCGACCAGCAGAAAGCCGATCCCAAGGCCACGGACAATTTCCGGACGCCAGCGCTCGATCTCGACTCACTCTACGGAGACGGACCCGGCATCCACCCCTACCTTTACCAGCGGGATCCCACGACATTCGAGATCACCCAACAGTTTCTCATCGGGCATACGGGTGCGTCAAACAATGAGAAGAACGAACCGATCCAGTCGCTCCGGCATGACCTGCCGCGCAACCAGGTCGGCCATGCGCTGATCTTCGACGAGCGCAACGACGAAAACCTTCTCGTGTCACAGACGCATCTGCTGATGCTGAGGTTTCACAACGCTGTCGTCTACTGGTTGAAGGAGAGGCAGCCCTCGCTTCAAGGGATTGCGCTTTTCCATGAAGCCCGCCGGATCGTGACATGGCATTACCAGTGGATCGTCCTGTTCGACTTCGTCGAGCGGCTGACGGAGCCGGGCCTGATCACCCGCATCAAGAGGGAGGGGCGGCGCTTCTACCGGTTCAAGAAGCGCCCCTACATGCCGGCGGAGTTTGCGGCCGCCTGTTACCGGCTGGGCCATTCCATGGTTCGCGAGACCTACAGCCACAATCGCGCCTTCCATCCAGGCAGCCCAAGGATCGCAAACGGGACGCTACAGGCTCTGTTCTTCTTTACCGGCAAGTCCGGCAAGATCGTTGGAGAACTGGCTCCGGACGCGGAAGCCTTACCACCCAATCCCCAGCAGAAGCTGCCCTCGAACTGGGTGATCGACTGGCGGCGGTTCTTCGACGTGGCAGGCCAGGGTGGTGAGAATTTCACCTTCAACTTCTCGCGCAAACTCGATCCCTTCATTGCACCGTCGCTCCACACGCTGCCGGGCCTGCGGGAGGATCCGACGGAGCAGCAGAGACGGGATGCGAATCTTGCCTTCCGCAACCTGCGTCGCGGCGTCCAGATCGGCCTGCCGTCCGGACAGGACGTCTGTCGTGCGATGCAGATCGAGCCCATGTCACCGGACGAGATCGCCACCGGACCGGACGGCGAAGTTGCGAGGGCACGGCCTGCATGAGGCGACGCCGCTCTGGTACTACGTGCTCAAGGAAGCACAGCACCATCATAGCGGCAGGCGGCTGGGCCCATGGCGTCTACCATCATCGCCGAGACCTTTCTCGGCATGGTCCATGGCGACGAGGAATCCTTCCTCTGGAAGCGCTCAAACTGGAAGCCGGAACTGATCTGCGAACAGGAGGGTCATTTCACCATGGCAGACCTCATCCGCTTCGTCGGCGACATCAACCCCCTCGGCCCATGAACACGAAAGGCCGCGGCAGCCCTGCCGCGGCCTTTCCCGACTCCATGCATCTTGGAAAATTAGGCCGCCCTGCGTCCGCCCTGCGTTGACATGCCGGCCTGGGCCGCCATTCCGAGGTTGAAGCGGGCAAGCAGTTCCATCAGCTTCGCGGCTTCTGCCGCGAGGCTATGGCTGGCGGCGGTCTGTTCCTCTACCATCGCGGCATTCTGCTGCGTGCCCTGATCCATGGCATTGACCGCGTTGTTGATCTCCAACAGACCGGTCGACTGTTCGCGCGTCGCCGTTACGATCGCACCGACATGGCGGCTGATTTCCTGGACCTGCGAAACGATCGCCTGCAAGGCTTCCCCCGTCTGGGCCACCAGCGTCACGCCTGAACGCACCTGGGTGTTCGAGGCCGTGATGAGCGCCTCGATTTCCTTTGCGGCCTGGGCAGAACGCTGGGCGAGTTCACGGACCTCCTGGGCGACGACGGCGAAACCCTTGCCTGCCTCGCCTGCACGTGCCGCTTCCACGCCGGCGTTGAGTGCCAGCAGGTTGTCTGGAAGGCGATGTCGTCGATGACGCCAATGATGTTGGAGATCTTTCCGGACGAATCCTCGATCTCCGTCATCGCCGCGACGGCCTTGGAGACGACGGCGCCGGAATGCTCGGCGCCATCGCGTGCGCGGGATACAAGGGTACCAACCTCTTCGGCGCGATGCGCCGTGTCACGCACGGTGGTGGTGATCTCTTCCAGAGCCGCTGCAGTCTCCTCGACGGAGGCCGCCTGCTGCTCGGTCCGGCGGGCGAGACCATCGGCGGCAACACGGATCTCCTCGGCGCCGGCATCAATCGTCCGGGCATTCGAGCCGACCGCCTGCAAGGCTGACTTCAACTGCGTGACGGCCGCGTTGTAGTCGGTACGGAGGCGGTCGATGTGAGCAGCGAAGGGCACTTCGATGCGATGGGAAAGATTGCCATCTGCAAGAGCGCCGAGCGCTTCGGCAAGTGCCTTCACGGCCCGCTCCGCCTCGGCCTGATCATGGGCCTTCTGCGCTTCCCGCTCGCGGCGCTCGGCATCGCTGAGGCGACGCCCCTCTTCGGCCTCGCCTTCCAGGCGTTCCCGCTCCAGAGCGTTGGTGCGGAAGACGGACACCGCGGCAGCCATGGCGCCGATCTGGTCACGACGATCTTCGCCAGGGATGGCGACCGTCAGATCTCCAGCGGCAAGACGTTCCATGGCATGGGTCATGTCTGTCACCGGACGCACCACGAAACGGCTCAACATCCAGGCCATGGCGCCTATCATCACCGCGACCGCAAGCACTGTGGCAATGACCGCAGCCGTCTGGAAGGCTGTTAGCGACGCATAGGCCGCCTCAGCATCGACGGCGAAGCCTAGATACCACTCCACGGAGGGAAGACCGGCGACCGGAACGAAACTGACCAGCACGTCGCGGCCGCCGAAGGTGGTTTCCACCATCGTCGCTCCGGTGGCCGGCGTTTCCTGCGGGAAGACATCAGCCAGCGTCTTCATGACGAGGGAGGCCTCCGGATGAATAAGCACGGTCCCTGACTTGTTTACCAGGAAGGCGGTGGCTGGGACGCCAAGATCGATCGACTTGACCATCGCGACGATGCTCTGCAGCGAGAAGTCGCTACCGACGACGCCGGCCAGGGCGCCCTTACGGTTCACGGGCACGGCAGCGCTGACCACTAGGTCGCCACTGGATGCATCGACATAGGGCTCCGTGAGGACGACACTGCCGGACGCGACCGCATCCTTGTACCAAGGCCGCTGGCGCGGATCGTAGTCGGCCGGCATCGGCAGGTCAGGCCACATGGTGAACGTGCCGGCCGTATCGCCGAAATAGGTGCTGGAGAATTCCTTGGTCAACACCTGGTTGTCCAGGACGGCGGTGACCGCGTCCGGATTCCGGCTCACGGCATCGGCGACCATGTTGGTCAGCACGACGCGACCGTTCATCCAGTTGGCAAGCGCCTGCGACGCCTGCCGGCCAGCAGAGGAGATGCTGTCCTGGACAGACTTGGTCACTGAGGCGTGCTGGATGGAATTGATGTGGAAGGAGAACCCGGCGAGTGCGACGACGACGACCACGGAGGCCGCGACGAGGATGCGGGTCATGAGATTGGCTCTTTTTGCCATAACTGGTCCTTGGATGCGCGCCGGCAACGCCTGCGGAAGCGAAAGCTGCAGCGGCCGGCCATTCTGGATGATGGGAACGGCGCATCATGCGCAAGGGCACCTCCCATGCCCTGCGCCCAGTTAGGAACAATGATATTAAGAATGGCCTAAAATTGAGCCAATGCGCCGGCTCAGCGGCGCATGAAAGCCTCAAAGGCTGCACGGGCCTCAGCGCTGCGGAGCTGCGCCGTGAAGTGCACCAGTTCCTCGTCCATGCGCGCCAGCACATCATCGCCATTACCGCGGATGAGGTTGCGGGCGATCTTCATGGCATGGGGAGGCTTGGCGGCGAGGTTGGCGGCGAGCGCAAGCGTCTCGGCCTCGACAGCGTCCGGTGAGACGACCTTCCACACTATGCCGGCCTCGCGGGCCGGTTCGGCGGAAAAGCTCTCGCCTGCGGCGAGCAGGGCGAAGGCTCGCTGGTGTCCCATGACCCGCGGCGCGATCAGACTGGAGGCGGCCTCCGGCACGAGCGCGAGGTCGACGAACGGCGTGCGGAAGAGGCTGCGATCTGAGGCTATCGTCATGTCGCAGTGCAGGTGAATTGTCGTGCCAATGCCGATGGCCAGGCCGTCGACGCCGGAGACCATGGGCTTGTCGCAGGTGGCGAGTGCCTGGAGGAAATCGGCGGCCGATGGCCGACCGCCGCCACCCATGGCATAGGTGAGGAAATCTGCCATGTCATTGCCGGCTGAAAAGCAGTTGTCGGTCCCGAGGAAGGCAACCGCGCGGATCTCGGCGTGATTGTCCGCCTCATGCAGGGCTTCCGTCATCCGGGCATACATGGCCGTGGTGATCGCGTTCTTCTTCTCCGGCCGATTGAGGCGGATGACGAGGACGCCCGGCTGCGCATCGGGCCGCTCGACGAGAATATGGTTGTCGCTCATGACATTTCCCCTCAGGCCAGAACACTGCGGGCCGCTTCGAGGCTGGCAGCCCCCTCGACCACCTGGCGATTCAGCGCCCCCGTTTCAGGCAGCAGGTTCTCCACCGCGAAGCGGCAAAGTGCCATGCGGTGCGCGCCCTTGCCATCCTCCGCAGGCGCAAGAGCCCCCTTGGCGAGATAGACGCCGGTCAGCACCAGGCCGAAGAGGCGCTGGTACGGCGTGGCACCTGCGAGCGCCTCGGCCACGCGGCCTTCTGCCTGCGCCTTCAAGAGCCATTCCGTCGCCGCCTCCAGATCGCTGATCGCCGCCTGCAGGCCCTCAACCGTCCTGCCGAAAGCTGGTTTGTTGGACGAGGCGACGCGCTCAGCGACTTCTTTCAACTCGGCGATGAAGCCGCCGACCTGGCCACCGCCAGAGAGCGGCAGCTTGCGGGTCACGAGGTCGATCGCCTGGATACCGTTGGTGCCCTCATAGATCGGAGCGATCCGCGCATCGCGAAGATAGCGGGCAGCGCCGGTTTCCTCGATGAAACCCATTCCCCCATGCACCTGAATGCCGAGGGACGCGACGTCCACGCCCGCATCGGTGGCGAAAGACTTGGCGATCGGCGTAAGAAGCGCGGCCCGCTCGCCCCAGGCCTTGGCCTCGTCACCCTCGCTATGATGGGCCATGTCGATCGCGTGGGCACAGGCATAGCAGATGGCGCGGGAGCCCTGGGTCAGCGCCTTCATGGTCAGCAGCATGCGCGCCACGTCGGGATGCTCGATGATCGGGCTCATGCCGCTTCCCGTCCACCCAGGCGCCTTACCCTGAGTGCGCTCCCGTGCGTATTCGATGGCCTTCTGGGTGGCCGCCTCGGCGATCGCGACACCCTGCATGCCGACTGCAAGACGGGCGTTGTTCATCATGGTGAACATGCAGGCGAGACCCTTGTTCTCCTCGCCGACCAGCCACCCGATCGCACCCTTCTCCTCGCCGAACTTGCCATCGCCGTAGATCATCGTGCAGGTCGGTGAGCCGTGGATGCCAAGCTTGTGTTCGATCGAGTGGCAGAAGACGTCGTTGCGGGCGCCGAGCGAGCCATCCTCGTTGACGAGGAACTTCGGCACCAGGAATAGCGATATGCCGCGCGTGCCGGCGGGCGCATCCGGAAGGCGCGCCAGCACCAGATGGATGATGTTATCCGCCGCATCATGCTCGCCCCAGGTGATGTAGATCTTCTGGCCGAAGATCCGGTAGGTTCCATCGTCGCGGCGTTCGGCGCGGGTCTTGAGCACACCGAGGTCGGAACCGGCATGCGGCTCCGTCAGATTCATGGTCCCGGTCCATTCGCCGGAGACAAGCTTCTCAAGATAGATTGCCTTGAGCTCGTCGCTGCCGTGCTTGTCGAGCGCCTCGATGGCGCCCATGGTAAGGGTCGGTGCGAGGGCGAAGGCCATGGAGGCCGAGTTCCACATCTCCAGCGCGGCAACATTCAGCATGTGCGGCAGATTCTGGCCGCCATAGGCTTCTGGACCGGTGAGGCCGTTCCAGCCACCTTCCCGCCAATTGCGGTAGAGATTGGCCCAACCGTCCGGAGTGGTCACCACGCCATCGGAAATGCGGGCTCCCTGCCGGTCGCCGGCCTCGCCGAGCGGCGCCATCTCGTTGGTGGCAAAGCGGCCGGCCTCTTCAAGGATGGCATCAACCAGATCCTGCGAGAGATCACCGAGCCTGCCTGCGTCGATCGCTCCCGAAAGCCCGATGACGTGATTCAGGGTGAAGGAAATTTCCTCGACCGGAGCCTTGTACATGCTGCATCCTCCTCATGGACGGCCGGGGGCGGGCCCGGCAAGAAACTCCCTGCTTTTTACGTAAACGTAAATCTGATTGTCAATGGAGCCGGCTCCTAGCTACGCAGAAACAGACAGCAAAAAAGCCCGTCGGGCGAGCACCGGACGGGCTTCTTCTTTGAGCCGGATCAGCTTGCCAGCTCAGTAATAGGGCGAGTAGCAGGTCTGGCGCGGGCCGTGATAGGGCTGAAACGTGTTGGAATAGGCGTCATAGGACCGGTAGCGGGCATGGCACCAGTCATAGTGGCGCGGGTTCAGGCCGCTGGCGCGGTACGCCGGAGCCGGCTCGACATAGCGAGGCTGGGCCGCGATCGCACCGCCGATCAGGGCGCCTGCACCGAACGCTGCGAGGGGAAACCAGTAGCCGTCATGGTAGCGGTAGCCGGGGCGATGATGCCGGTAGCCGCGATGCCCATGGTAGTAGCCGCGACGGTAACCGCGGTGGCGGACTTCGATTAGATCCGATTTCGGTTCTATCTTTGCCGCCGGGTTTACCACACTTGGCATGGCGGCCTGGGCGGGCATGAAACTCGAACCGACGACAGCTGCCGAGAGGGCGGCGATCGCGACTTTTCTGAACAGCTTTTTCATCTTCTTCTCCATTGAAGTTGAATTCCGCTCCCGTCGACCAGCGCGGCTGCCGGGTATCCCATGGATCAGCAAACTCATAGTAAAGGCAAGCTGAACCCCGAATTAACGCCAAGCGCAAGTGAAACCTGCCAGACGATAAAAGCCGCCCCCATGGGAGCGGCTCATCGTGGCATACGCAACTATATCAGGAGTAAGGCGAGTTGCACTGGCGACGCGGCCCGTTATACGGCTGAAACGTGTTGTCGGAGGCGCGGTATGAGCGATAGCGGCTTTCGCACCACTGGTAATGGCGCACGCTATGGCTGCCACTGGGCCGGGCCTGAGCTCCACCGCTGATGATCGCACCTGCGGTGAAGGCGGCGAGCGGGAACCAGAAGCCGTTGTAGTAGCGGTACCCCGGTCGACGCTCGCGATAGCCGCGGTATCCGTTATAGTAGCCCGCCCGATAGCCGCGGCGGTAGTCGCGGCGAGCCTCCCGGCGGTCCCATCTGCGATCGTAGCGGCGGTCCCAGCGGTCACGGTACTGCACGTCGGTGACGAGTCCCTGCGCGCTCGCGGCCGGGGCAGCCGGCAACGGCATCGCCTGGACCGGCACATAGGTGGTCACAGTCACGGCGAGCGCCGCTACCATCGTCGTCAGACGAAACTTGAACTTACCCATGGTTGGCTGTCTCCTCTTTTCCTTCGATCGGCGGAAAAACGGAGGAAGCGCCTGTTCGTTCCCGTGCGGTCCGACAGGGTTCCAGCGCTCCGATACGCATGATTAACCATAGCTCGCTACCATCTGCGCCGACGCAAGACCGAGGGAAGCAGACGGTGCAGGCAAGTGCAAAGCGGCGCTACTACCAGAACCAGGCGCCACGGCGCCTTTCCGCGACCAGCGCGGCGCCTCATTCCGAGTTCCTGCGGACGGGCAGGATCGATCGCACCGCGCCGACCTGGGATCGCGAGACAAAGCGCTACCTGAGCTTTGAGGAAGTCGCCGAAAGAACCAACAGGAAGCTTGTGCGGGCGGGCGAGAGGACTCATGAGAGGCTCAACGCCTTCCATGAGGCGATCCGCTTCCCAAAGGTAATCTTCTCCAGGGCGTTTGAGGAGATCCCGCATCTCGGCTACTGCCATGTCACGACGGCGAGCACCCGATTTGCGCAGAGAGGGCCTGTCCACTGGTCCTTCTACATTGCCAATTTCTCCTCCGACATCAGCGAGAGCTATCCCTTCTTCGAGAATATCCGTAGCGGAAATGTACGGATGTATTTCGCCGTCGCCTATGAAAAGGCGGCGGGCGACACGCTCCGCATAGATCGATCGATGCGGAAGGATGGTCTCCTGTTCCGCACGGCAAATCCAAGGGAAGCCATGAAGAACCTTCTTCTTCTCGGGGCACCAAGCCAGTCACTCCGGACGATGATCAAAAAGCTCTAGACAAGGAGCTTTTGCATTGCCGACGCGGGCGATTACGCGTTAGGACACGGACATGACGGCCAGGATCATCCATCTGCGAAGCGATGAGGAAGACGCCCTGCACGCGGCGGTGGACACGCTGCGCGAAGGTCTGCCCGTGGCCCTTCCAACGGAGACCGTCTACGGCCTTGCGGCGGATGCGACCAATCCGCTCGCCCTGACACGGATCTACGAAACCAAGGGGCGACCCCGCTTCAACCCGCTGATCTGCCACATGGCGGATTTTGCCATGGCCGAGCAGCATGCGCTGTTCGACCCAGTCTCCCAACGCCTCGCCGAGCATTTCTGGCCCGGCCCACTGACATTGATCCTGCCCCTGAAGGAAGGCACGCCCATCCACCCGCTGGCAACCGCCGG
Source organism: Pseudorhizobium flavum (assembly GCF_902502825.2). Next base: position 784,001 of record NZ_LR723670.1, on the reverse strand, counting down.
TCTCACTACTGTGGGCGTGCGGGTTCCGGTTGGTTTTGCGGGCTCGGTGATCCGCCGGCTCGGCAGGCCCCTTGCGGCCCCGAGCGCCAACACATCCGGAAAAGTGAGCCCTACGAGCGCGCAGCACGTCGCAGAGGACCTAGGCGAGAAGCTGGCACTGATCATCGACGGTGACGCGGCGCCTGTCGGCGTTGAATCAACCATCCTCCGCGTCGAGGGAAACCTGGTCCGGCTTCTGCGCCCAGGCGGGGTCTCCGCCGACCAGATCGAAGCCGTGGCCGGGCTGCCGATCATTCGCCAGGAAGCGCCGGCCGCGACGATCGAGGCGCCCGGGATGCTGGCTTCGCATTATGCCCCCGGCGCGCCGGTCAGGCTGAATGCGGTCGCCGTAGCGCCAGATGAAGCAGTGATCTGCTTCGGCGGCCAAGAGGTTGCCGGGCAGAACGAGGCTGCCGCCCTCTTCAACCTCAGCCCCGCAGGTGACCTGGCGGAAGCCGCCTCCAATCTCTTCGATTATCTGAAGAAGGCAGATGCGATTGCGCCGCGCGGCATCGCCATCACAGCGATCCCCAACGAAGGGCTGGGCGAGGCCATCAACGATCGGCTCGCGCGCGCCGCCGCGCCACGAAGCTAGCTAGGGGAGCGCGTGATGGACATGCCCGGCCTATCCTCGGACGTTCTGGAGCGCTTTGCGGCCATCGTCGGCCCGGCCAACGTCCTGCGCAGCGCGGAGGACATCGCGCCTCGCCTCGTCGAGAACCGCGGCCTGTACCGGGGCGCCTCCCCGATGATCCTCAAACCCGGCTCTACCCGCGAAGTCGCCGATATTCTTCAGCTAGCTACCGAGACTCGGACGCCGATCGTTCCCCAGACCGGCAATACTGGCCTTGTCGGAGGACAGGTGCCACGCGAGAGCGGGACTGACCTGATCCTTTCCCTCGAGCGCATGAACCGCATTCTGGATGTCGATCCCGTGGCAAATGTTCTTGCCGCGGAGGGCGGTGCCATCCTTGCGGAGGTGCAGCACGCGGCCGAATCCGTTCAGCGGCTCTTTCCGCTTTCGCTCGGATCGGAGGGCTCCTGCCGCATAGGCGGCAATCTCTCGACGAATGCCGGCGGCACGGCCGTTCTCGCCTATGGCAACATGCGCCAGCTTTGCCTCGGTCTCGAAGTGGTGCTGCCGACGGGCGAAATCTGGGACGGCATGCGGCGGCTGAAGAAGGACAATACCGGTTACGACCTCCGCGACCTCTTTATCGGCGCAGAAGGAACACTCGGCATCATTACTGGTGCCGTGTTGAAGCTCTTCCCGCAGCCGGTCGGTCGGCAGGTCGCCCTCGCCGGCCTGACTTCACCGGCCGATGCTCTGCGCCTCTTCGAAAAGGCATCGAACCTCTGCGGGACGTCTTTGACCGGGTTCGAACTCATGCCCCGTCTCGGGGTCGAGTTCACCACGCGCCACATCGAAGGCGTTCGCGATCCCCTCTCGGAGCCGCATCCCTGGTATGCGCTGATCGACATCTCCACCTCTGACTCGGCCGAGACCGCCGAAACCATGGTCCATGCACTGCTGGAATGGGGCCTGGAGACGGGGCTCGTGCGGGATGCCGTTATCGCCAACTCGGTCGCGCAGCAGACGGCGCTCTGGCACATGCGCGAGAGCATGTCGGATGCGCAGAAACCGGAGGGCGGGTCGATCAAGCACGATGTCTCCGTTCCGGTCTCGAGCATCCCGCGCTTCATGGAGGCGGCGGACGCGGCGGTCATGGGGGCCGTTCCAGGCGCCCGCATCTGCGCCTTCGGGCATCTGGGCGACGGCAACATTCACTACAACATCTCCCAGCCCGTCGGTGCCGACAAGGCTGCCTTCCTGGCTCGTTGGCGCGAGGTGAACGAGATCGTCTATGGCATCGTGCTGTCGATGAACGGCTCGATCTCGGCGGAACACGGAATCGGTCAGTTGAAGCGCGATGAGTTGGCCCGCATCCGACCCACGATAGAGATCGACCTGATGCGTCGCATCAAGCGCGTCTTTGACCCGGCCAACATCATGAACCCCGGCAAGGTCATCGCGATCGACTGAGGTGCGCTCCGAACGCCTGTAGTGTCCTAGCGGCGGACCTGAGACAACGCCCACAATGTATCGGCACTGATGCCGGTATAGGCGCCGCTTCCCGTCAGGATGTCGACTGGCGAGGGCCCGGTCACGCCGTTCTCGAGGTCATACATGATGGTGAATCGCTGGATCATCTTGCGAACCTTGTCGGGGTCCTTGAGGTCGTTCAGGTCAAGGTTCTTCTCGACGATCTTCGCCTGCTGATCGATGTCCATAGATCCGATCTCGCTGGGCAGGCTGAAGGTCACCCTGAAGAACTCCATCAGCGCCTCGTCACCAAGGATACTGTAGGCGTCGGTGATGGAATCGACCATCCGCTCGAAGTAGAGGGCCATTCGCACACCGGCGTTCTCATTGCCTTCTTCCATTTCCAGGGTCTGGCGAAGATAGAGGTTCTGGGTCTCGATCACTTTGCCTCGCCCCTGGATCGTTGCCGCTGCGTCGCGATCGAGAGTGCCGTTCTCATCGAAGTTGAACGATCCGAGAAGTTCGGCGAAGTCTGCATTGTCCTGTTGATTGACGAAGCTCTCTGGATCGTTCAGGTCCGACGTGAATATCTGCTTGAGGAAGTCGTCCGTCACGGTTGATGGGTCAATCCCCTTCGCCGTCAGCACGAAATCAACCAGACGGCGATCGCCCAGGAATTCGCCGAGCGTCTTTATGCTGGCCATTGTCTGCGTGTAGTAGCTCGATTCGGCGTCCGCCTTCTTGCGCGCAACCTCCTTCTCGTCGCCGCGAAGAAAGCGGGTCTGCTCGACGATATAGGCCTTGGCAGTCTCGGTGATGGTTGCCATCGATTGCGCCTGGACCGGCGCAGTAATTCCGCCGTCCTTGGTGAAATTGAAGGCCTGCGCCAGCGTCAGGTAGCGTTCGTCCTTGAGGCGGTAGACGTAGCTCTTGGGGTCGGAGAGGTCGCTCTTGAGCACGTTCTTCAGCGTCAGCAGAGAGACCGAGTCCGGATCCAGTCCCACAGCCTGCAGGGCAAAGCCATAGATCGCCTTGTCCGACAGGAAATCCTCAACAGACTTCACCGCCGCCATCTCCGACTTGTAGAGCTTGATCGCCTTTTCGTCCGCCTCTTCCTGCTTGTCGTCATAGCGGCTGAAGTAATGGTTCGACGTTAGCGACGTCTGGGCGGCGGTCTGTGCGACAGGTCCATCGAGGCTGCCATCGGTGTTGAAGTTGAAGGCGTTCGCAAGCTCCAGGTACTGAGGCCGATCCTTGCCGTAGAGATTGGCATAGCTGTTCGGATCCGATAGGTCGCTGGTCAGGATCTGCTCCAGCGTCGACTTGACCACGAAAAGCTCGTTGAGGTCGAAGGCCTTCCGGACGTAGTCGTAAAGTCGCGGATCGTCCAGCAGACCATCGACACTGGTGATCGTCGGGATCTTCTCCTCGAAATAATCCCGTTCGCGAAGCGCCGAGGCCTGCGTCTGGCGCGGCCGGCTGAGCAGGTAGAGGTCGGTGATCGCCGCCAGTTGTTGTTCGGTCTGTGCTGCACCCTTCGCCGATGTGCCGTCCGCAGCAAATTCGAAGGCGCCGGCGAGATCGATGTGGGCCTGGGTTGACTTGATGGCCTTCTGGTACCCGGCGATCTCCAGCTTAAGGGATGCCTTCTTGTCAACATGCTCCTTGGAATTGGTACCAAGGGCAGCGAGTTCCGCCTGGGCCGTCGACAGCTTGGCCGTCAGATAGGTCATCTGATCCTTGAGAACGGTGTTGGTGTAGCTGGCAGGATCATCCTTGTCGCTGCTCATGGCGCTCCGGACGACCTGATACGAATAGACGCTGTCATCTATTCCCAGCGACTCGAAGACGTATCGGCGCAGCCTGTCGTTGCTCAGGATATCGTCCACATGATCGACCTGCGCCATCATGGCCTTGTAGTAGCGCGTCTCCTCCGCCACCTTGTCCTGGGTAGCGATGATGCTCTGGTCGTAAAGGCCTAGGATCTCCTCCTGCTGCGCGGCCGACTGCGCAATCGCTGTGTCGCTTGAGGAGAAATTGAAGGCGGCTGCGAACTTCTTGTACCGGTCGTCGGTGAGCAGATTGGCGTAGCTGTTTGCGTCGGAGAGGTCGCTTTCGAGGACCTTCTTCATGAAGGCCTTGGCATAGGTCATCTCCTCGAGCCCATGGGCCTTCATTGCATAGGAGAACAGCCGGTAGTCGTCGAGGAATTCATCGATCGACGTCACCTTGCCGATGTTTTCCGCATAATAAGCCGCATCCCGCGCCACCATGTCCTGACTTGCGACACGCTGCAGGGTCTTGAACATGTCGCGGTTGACGAGGTCGTAGCTGAGATATGTCGAAACCATGGACGGGCACTCCGGTCGCAATATTGCCGACAGCAGCATGCCCGACCTTGCTTGCCCGGGGCTTTTGCGTCCCGACGTGCACGCAAGAGAACGTGTTCACCTTCTGGAAACCGAGCAGGATTGGCGTTTGATAACCATTCGCCGAGGCAAAACTTCCTTAACTGCGATTTTTAAGCCGTCTCGCACAGAGCGGCCCGTATGGTCTGCCCATCAGAGGACAAAAGTCCCGCAGGAGAAACCGGAAACGGCTCTCAGGTAAAACAAGGGTAGCATACACGATGACAAACACGGTTCTGAAGCCTGCCTGGGCAGGCTCCACGCTCAGGCTCGACCCCTCGCGCTTTCCGCAGCAAGTCACCTATGCCCTGCGCGACACCTCCGGCGATGTCGTGATCACCATCGACTCGCGGGGGGCAGTCCTGCGCAAGACGCTGCCATCGAGCGGGCTGCCGCTTTCATTCGCCCTTCCCGCCCGCGCCTTCAAGGGTGTCGCGGCACGCGCCATCGACCACGGCGACGGAGAGGTCACCGTCACGCTGGAACTGCATCACGAAGATCCGGAACTCTGCATTCCGCTTCTCGTCGCCCATGACCTCTGCGACATCGCGGCCGACTGGCGCAGCTGGTCCGAGGCCTTCCGCATTCCGATGCTGATGGTCGAGGCAGACGGCATCGCCCGGCCGCTCGAAAACCATCTGGGAGAAGTGCGGACGCATGAGGCAAGGCCTCGCCGCCGTCATTCCTATTTCGCTGCCCGCCGTCCGCGGTTCCTGGTCCGTCGCACCACCGGAAAGCTTGGCGTGACGATGAAGATCGAGGGCAAGGAGATCATCGCGCGACGCTAGCCGATCCACCGCCGCCCCGCGCTGATGCTGGAGCCCGGCCACAAGCCGGGTTCCTGCGTTTCAGGCGAACGGCAGCGCCAGAACGAGGCCGGCGAAAATAACCGCGCCGACCCGCGTGTTGAACTTGAAGAGCTGCAGGCACTGGTCCGGATTGTCGATATCGAGGATGAGGATCTGCCAGGCGAACATGACCGCAGCGACGAACAGGCCTAGGTAGGCGATGAAGCCGACATCTGCCCCGGCATATGCGGCAAGCAGGAGCACCAGCGTCAGGCCGTAGAGGCCGACCAGCCAGGCCTTCGTGTTGGCGCCGAACAGACGCGCGGTGGAGCGTACTCCGACGAGTGCGTCGTCTTCCTTGTCCTGGTGTGCGTAGATCGTGTCGTAGCCGATCGTCCAGGCGACCGAGCCCAGGTAGAGCAGGACCGGCGCCCAGGACAGGCTACCGAACAAGCCGGCCCATCCCATCAGCGCGCCCCAGGAAAAGGCGAGCCCCAGGAAGAACTGCGGCCAGTCGGTAAATCGCTTGGCAAACGGGTAGATCGCGACGACTGCCAGCGACAGGATGCCCAGCAGGATCGCGAACCCGTTGAACTGAAGCAGCACAAGCAACCCGACCAGCGCCTGTAGGACGAGGAAGACCTTGGCCTCGAAACGGCTCACCCGCCCCGAGGGGAGCGGCCGCGAGCGCGTCCGGGCAACCGCATTGTCGATCTCATGATCGACGAGGTCGTTATAGGTGCAGCCGGCGCCACGCATGGCGACCGATCCCAGGAAGAACAGCAACAGATGAAAGACGAAGAGGCCGAGCGACAGCTTCTCGCCGCGTGCGGCCACGTTGGCGGCGAGCGCCGACGACCAGAAGCAGGGCCACATCAGCAATTGCCAGCCGATCGGCCTGTCCCAGCGCGCAAGCTGCGCATAGGGCCATGCCGGCCTCGGCAGGACGCGATAGACCCAGTTGTCGGAAGGCGCGTCGTAGACGCGGCCATTGAGATCATCCGTCTTCATCATGCAATGGTCGTAGCCCGCCTCGGGACCTGCCGCAAGGCGGGACGGACCCGGACCGCCCCTAGAAGGTAACCGGTTCAAGCGGCGGACTGGTCTCATCGAACGACTTGAGGCGCTCCTCCCGCTCAGCGATGTAGTCCCGGTTGTCCGGAACGCTCAAGCGCTTCCTGGTGAGCTGCATCTGGAAGATGAAGAAGTTCTCGTGGGTAAAGGCCATCTCGGAACCCGCTAGGTAGAACTCCCACATCCGCACGAAGCGCTCGTCGTAAATCGAAGCCGCTTCCTCGCGCCGGGCCAGGAAACGCTCCCGCCAATGACGCAGCGTATGGGCATAGTGCATTGGCAGGATCTCGATGTCCGAAACCAGCAAGCCAGATCGTTCGACAGCAGGCATCACTTCCGCAAGCGATGGGATATAGCCCCCCGGGAAGATGTATTTCTCGATGAAGGGGCTGTTGTAGCGGGCGGGGTAAGGCTGGCCGATGGAATGCAAGACCATCACCCCGTCTTCATCCAGGACTTCGTATGCCTTTCGGAAGTAGCGTCCGAAATTCAGTCGACCCACATGCTCGAACATGCCGACGGAAACGATGCGGTCGTATTTCGTCGACGCCGGCAGATAGTAATAGTCCTGCAGCTCGAAGCGCACCCGGTCCGAAAGTCCGCGCTTCTGTGCCCGATCGCGGGACACGCGTAGCTGCTCCTGGCTCAGCGTGATGCCAGTGACGTCGACGCCGGAGGATTCCGCAAGGTACATGGCCATTCCGCCCCACCCCGAGCCTATTTCGAGAACCTTCTGCCCCGGTTCAGCGAGCAGCTTTGCTGCGATGTGCCGCTTCTTGGCGACCTGCGCCTCGTACAGGCTGATGCCCGGCGGATTGAAGTAGCCGCACGAATACTGCCAGTCCTCGTCGAGGAAGAGATTGAAGAGCTTCGCGCTGAGGTCGTAGTGGTGGGCGACGTTGCGCTGGTTGCGGTTGATCGGCACCCCGTGCCTGATGCGAGCCCCAGCGATGCGGAGAAGCCCGCGCCATATCATGCCAGGTGTCAGTGCCTCGCTCAGGGTGTTGTCCTTGACGATTGCGAGCAGCTCGTAGATGTCGCCTTCCTCGAACAGAAGGCGGCCATTCATGTAGACTTCGGCGAGTTTCAGTTGGGGGTCGGATGCGACTTCTTCCTCTGCCTCTGCATGGGTGAAGCGGATGGCGACTGTTCGCCCGCCTCCGTCACCGAATACCTGCGAGCCGGCGGGGCCGCTGACGGTCAGCCTGCCCTTCTTGATGATCTTGGCGAGAAGTCGACGCAGGGACGAGGCCATAATTCACCTCCGAACGAAGTCTATCTTGCAGATTAAAAAGGAATAATTTCTTTCACCCGAGTTGCAAGCAGAGGAGCGCCAAAAAAGATGACACAAAAACAGATGCCGTCCAACGCAGTTGAACGGCATCCTTCCGTAGGCATAAACAAGTTGCTAACGGCGCTTCAGCGCCTCTGCCAAGGCGGCGCCAAGGGCGCCTTGTGAGGAAACGCCCTTCGGTTCCGCTTTCATCTTCGCCGGGCCTGGACGCTGCACGTTCCGGTCGGAACCACGCGTGGCGGGCGCCGCCTCCCCTCCGTCCTTGCGCATGGTGAGCGCGATCCTCTTGCGCTTCACGTCCACCTCGACGACGCGCACCTTTACGACATCGCCGGCCTTTACGACTTCATGCGGGTCCTTCACAAAGCGATCGGCCAGCTGGGACACGTGAACCAACCCGTCCTGGTGAACTCCGATATCGACGAAGGCACCGAAGGCGGCAACATTGGTCACCGTGCCCTCCAGGAGCATGCCGGGCTTGAGGTCGGTGATCTCATCGACGCCCTCCGCAAACGTTGCAGTCTTGAAGCTCGGGCGCGGATCGCGTCCCGGTTTTTCCAGTTCCGCGAGGATGTCCTTCACGGTCGGCAGGCCGAACTGCTCGTCGATGAACTGCCGCGGATCGAGCTTCTTTAAGGTGGCGCTATCACCCATCAGCGTACGCAGGTCACGACCACAGGCGGCAACGATCTTCTTTGCCACGCCATAGGCTTCCGGATGCACGGCGGAGGCGTCCAGCGGCTCCTTGCCGTTCGGGATACGCAGGAATCCGGCAGCCTGTTCGAAGGTGCGGTTGCCGAGACGGGCGACCTTCAGCAGGTCCTTGCGGCTCCCGAAAGGTCCGTTCTGGTCCCGATGCAGGACGATAGCATCCGCAATCGAACGGCTGAGGCCGGAGACGCGCGAGAGCAAGGGCGCGGATGCCGTATTGAGGTCAACCCCGACGGCATTCACCGCGTCTTCCACGACCGCATCCAGCGAGCGCGACAGCTTTCCCTGGTCAACATCGTGCTGGTACTGGCCGACACCGATCGACTTCGGCTCGATCTTCACGAGCTCCGCCAGCGGGTCCTGCAGGCGCCGAGCGATGGAAACGGCACCGCGGAGCGAGACGTCAAGAGTTGGGAATTCGGCTGCAGCGGTCTCGGAGGCGGAGTAAACCGAGGCACCCGCTTCCGACACGATAACTTTGGTGGGCTTCGGCGCCGGCAGGCTTGCGAGCATGTCTGCCACCAGCTTCTCCGTCTCGCGGCTGCCGGTGCCGTTGCCGATTGCGATGAGTTCGACGCCGTGCTTGCGGATGATCGACGCAAGCTCCGCCTGGGTGCCACGGATGTCGTTCCGCGGGGGGAAGGGGTAGACCGTCGTCGTCTCGAGGAGCTTGCCGGTGCCATCGACCACGGCGACCTTTACGCCGGTACGGATCCCGGGATCGAGGCCCATAGTCGCGCGCGAGCCGGCGGGGGCTGCGAGAAGCAGATCCTTCAGATTACGAGCAAAGACGTGAATGGCCTCCTCCTCCGCCCGTTCGCGCAGCTCGCGCATCAGGTCGAGGGACAGTGAGGTGGAAAGCTTGACGCGCCAGGTCCAGCCGGCGGCCTCCATCAGCCAGCGGTCCGCAGGACCCTTGTCGCCGATCTCGAAGGCGGCGGCGATGATCCGGTGGGCCGGCTTCACCGGCGACGGGTCGTCCTGGTCGACCTCGATGGACAGTGTCAGCACTTCCTCGTTCCAGCCGCGCAGCATGGCGAGCGCCCGGTGTCCGGGTGCGGTTGCCCAGCGCTCGGAATGGTCGAAATAATCTGCGAACTTCGCGCCTGCCTCCTGCTTGCCGTCAACAACCTTTGCCCGCAACAGCGCCCGGTCGCGCATGTGCTGGCGAAGTCGTCCGAGGAGATCCGCATTCTCCGAGATCGTTTCGGCGACGATGTCGCGGGCACCTTCCAGCGCCATCTTCACGTCCGTCACTTCTCCAGCGATATAGGGTTCCGCAAGCTTCGCCGGATCGGCTGCGCGATCGGCCCAGATCGCTTCGGCAAGTGGGCCGAGGCCTCGCTCGCGGGCGATCTCGGCCCGGGTGCGCCTTTTCGGCTTGTAGGGAAGATAGAGGTCTTCCAGCTCGGCCTTGGTGGCGGCCTTCGCCAGCCTTGCTGCCAGTTCCTCCGTCATCTTGCCCTGCGAGGTGATCGACTCGATCACGGAAGTGCGGCGCGCTGCCAACTCCCGCAAATAGACAAGCCGCTCCGACAGAATGCGCAACTGTGTGTCGTCCAGACCGCCGGTCACTTCCTTCCGGTAGCGGGCAATGAAGGGGATCGTCGCTCCTTCATCGATCAGGCCGATGGCAGCGGTGACCTGGTCTGCCCTGGCATTGATTTCGGCGGCGATCGCAGCGGCGAGGAAACGGATGTCGGCGGCCATGGCAGTCTCACTGGTTCAAGGGAGGCGCGACCATATCCAAACTTTGCGGCATGGCAACGTGACGAGGCAGGATTCCACAGGATGCGCTTGACCTTTCGCCCCCCTCCCCTTAACCGCCCGGTGAGGCATCAAGAGAGGGCGAGAGATGAAGGTTCTGCTGATCGGCTCCGGTGGACGCGAACATGCGCTGGCCTGGAAGCTTGCCCAGTCACCGAAGCTCACCAAGCTCTTTGCCGCGCCCGGCAACCCGGGGATTGCCGAACATGCGGAACTTGTGGCCCTCGACGTGGATCGTCAGGACGACGTGCTGTCCTTCTGCCGCAGCGAAGGCATCGATTTCGTCGTGGTCGGGCCGGAGGCTCCACTCGTCGCCGGGCTTGCGGATCTGCTGCGGGATGCCGGTATCGCAACATTCGGCCCCTCGGCAGCCGCCGCCCAGCTGGAAGGCTCCAAGGGCTTCACCAAGGACCTCTGCGCCCGCTATGGCATCCCGACCGGCGCCTATCAGCGCTTTACCGATGCGGATGCGGCCAAGGCCTATGTCCGGGACCAGGGTGCTCCCATCGTCATCAAGGCCGACGGACTTGCCGCCGGCAAGGGCGTCACCGTGGCAATGACTGTCGAGGAGGCCTTGGACGCCGTCGACGACTGCTTCTCCGGCGCCTTCGGAGCGGCTGGTGCCGAAGTGGTGGTCGAAGCGTTCCTCGATGGCGAGGAGGCAAGCTTCTTCTGCCTGTCCGACGGCAAGACCGCCTTGGCGCTGGCCACCGCACAGGACCACAAACGGGTCGGCGATGGAGACACCGGGCCCAATACCGGCGGCATGGGCGCCTATTCGCCTGCCCCGGTGATGACACCGGATATGGTGGAGCGAACGATGACGGAGATCATCGAGCCGACCATCCGCGGCATGTCGGAGATGGGCCACCCCTTTACCGGCGTCTTCTTCGCGGGGCTGATGATTACCGAGAAGGGACCCGAACTCATCGAATACAATGTCCGCTTCGGAGACCCGGAATGTCAGGTTCTGATGATGCGCCTGAAGAGCGACCTCCTGCCTCTCCTCCACGCGGCAGCGACCGGCAGGCTCGACCAGGTTTCGGCCGAGTGGTCCGATGACGTCGCGCTCACCGTGGTAATGGCATCGAAGGGGTACCCTGGTTCCTATGACAAGAACACGCCGATTGGGCCACTTCCAAAGACTGCCGATGATGCGAAGATCTTCCATGCCGGCACTGCGATAAAGGACGGAGAGTTGGTCGCGACCGGTGGACGGGTTTTTAATGTGACCGCCACGGGCGGGAGCGTCGTCGAGGCGCAGGCGAAGGCCTACGCGCTGGTGGACCAGATTTCCTGGAATAACGGCTTCTGCCGCCGCGACATTGGTTGGCGAGCCGTCGATCGCGGATAAGCCTTTTTACCTGAGCTTAACCAGTTTTGCTGACGGTATCGCAATTCTAAGACGGTAGACCTCCTCTGATATGAGAGGAGTCGTGCCATGCGTTTTCTGCTGACGAGTGCCCTGATCCTGGCGAGCGTACCGGCGCTTGCCTCATCGATCACGCCGCTCAGCAGCCATGGGGAACGCGGAAGCGTCATCACGAAGAGCTGCCTTGGCTGCCCGCCTCCCGCCTCGAAGGAAGAACAATCCCGCTACCGTGTGCCGGTTCTGGAAACCGGCCCGCAGAAGACCGAGATCGTCGAGATCGATGGCGAGAAGAAGATCGTCCGCACAGATGCATGGCTCGGCGGCTCACCGGTCGTGCATGTCAGCAAGATGCAGGACTGGATGATCCAAGGGGGCGCCACAACCCTGGCCGGCCAGGATGGCATTGACCACGCCGCGACCGTCGGTGCGGTCGTGGGCGAGACGTTGCCCTACATCGAGCCTTTGGACGTAAATGCCTTCTCCCTAAGGCTAACCGCCCGCTGACGTCCTCTATCTTTTCATTCGTCAAGAACTCGACCAAAGGCTGATTGGCAGGCTGCCAGGAAGCGTTTCCGGCTTAGCGCTTTATTAGCATCTGCAGCACTTACCTAGTCCCTAGTGCGGTGCAGCATGATCCGGCGCAGGAAGCGCCTGCCAACATGGTCATCGTCGTCCGCTTCTCCGCGACGACCCTGGCCGACCTTGCCGAGAGACGACATGAAGAACCTGAAAATCTCCATCCAATTGATGATGCTGGTCGGCTGTCTGATGGCCGCCTTCAGCATAGCGACCTTCTTCCAGATCCAAGCGTCGGCCAACGCAATCTACCATGAACGCTACGAGATGTTGCGGACGCAGACCGAAACTGCCCTCTCCGTGCTGAAGCGCTTCCACGCGCTCGAAACCAAGGGAGAGATCACCCGCGAGGAAGCCCAGACCCGCGCCTATGATGTGATCAACGACATGCGCTTTGTCCCAGACGGCTACTATTTCGGCTACGACTATGCCGGTGTTCGGGTCATCTACCCGGACAAGAAAGGGGTTGGTCAGAGTTTCGCCCACCTCACCGACAAGGCCGGGAACAAGTTCCTGATGAACATCGTGGACAAGGGACGCACCGGCGGCGGCTGGACGGAATATCTGTGGCCGAAGCCAGGCCAGGCGGAAGACCAGCTCTTCATGAAGGCTGCTTATTCGCTGGGCTTCGAGCCATGGGGGATCACGGTCGGGACCGGTGCATATCTGGACGATCTGGACGCCACGATCATGGATAGCGTGATGGGGGCACTGATTGCCGGACTCGTCGTTCTGGGGCTGGGCGCTGCCGTGGCCTTCATCGTCATCCGCAACATCACCCGGCCCCTCGCGGCCGTCCATTCGGCACTCGAGGCCGTGGCGGAGGAGGACGAATCGCGGCCAATTCCCCATATCGACATGCGCAACGAGGTCGGCATGATGGCCAAGGCCACCGCCGCGCTCCAGGAGAAGGTCCGCGAGCGTCACGCAATGGCAGCCCGGCAGGAACAGCAGCAGCAGGAACTCGACAGCGAGCGCCAGCAGAATGCCACTCTTCAGCAGGAGGAAGCAGAACTGCAGGCGCGGGTGGTGACGACGATCGGAACTACGCTGGAGGCGATGGCCCACGGCGATCTCACGGTCCGTTGCGGCGATCTCGGCAGCCGCTACGCCGCGCTGCGCGACAACTTCAACGACGCGCTGTCACGATTGGAAGCCGCCATGGCCAAGGTCAATGCAAAGGGCATCGACATAGGCACTTCCAAGGAGGAAATCCGCCGCGCTTCCAATGAACTTTCGCAGCGCACGGAGCGGCAGGCAGCCAATCTGGAGGAGACCTCGGCGGCACTTGACCAGCTCACCGTTGCCGTACGCCAGACGGCCGAAGGCGCGCAAGAGGCGGCACAGCGTGTGACATCGGTCAGCAGCGAGGCTGGTCGCAGCGACAGCATTGTCAGCGAAGCAATCAATGCGATGAGCAGCATCGAACAATCTTCCGCCGAAATCGCCAAGATCATCGGCGTCATCGACGAGATTGCTTTCCAGACCAATCTGCTGGCGCTGAACGCCGGGGTGGAAGCGGCTCGTGCCGGCGAATCCGGCAAGGGCTTCGCGGTCGTCGCCCAGGAGGTCCGCGAACTGGCGCAGCGCTCTGCCGCTGCCGCGAAGGAGATCAAGGACCAGATCTCCCGCTCCTCGGGCGAAGTGAACAATGGCGTTCGGCTTGTCGGCGAGGCGGGCGAGGCTCTGAAACGGATCTCCGGTCAGGTGAAGGCGGCAAGCGATGTGGTCAGCAAGATCGCCCATTCGGCTGCCGAGCAGGACACGACGCTGCGATCTATCTCGTCGTCGTTGAACCAGCTCGACGCAGCCACGCAACACAATGCCGCGATGGCGGAGGAAACGACGGCCTCCGCCGAGGCCCTCGCCGTGGCCACAGAGGAACTGCTGGCCCTGATCCGGACCTTCCGGGTGAACCAGCAACCGGAGGTTCATCGCCTTCAGGGGGTCGCCGAGCAGATGCGAAGGGCCGGGTAAGACCCGCCAATAATAAAGAAGCCGCCGGACCGCCGGCGGCTTTGTTCATTCTCGGAGTCCGTCAGCCAGCGATCCTGGAGAAATCCGCGACCGTTCCGGTCGCTTCGCGGATGGCCTTCAAGAGCGCCAGGCGGTTGGCGCGGATGGCCGTGTCCTCGTCATTCACCAGCACGTCCTCGAAGAACCGGTCGACCGGCGCCCGCAGCTTCGACAGGGCCTGCATCGCAGAGCGGAAGTCTTCGCGCTCGACGGCTTGTGAAGCCTCGCTGGAAGCGGCGGATATCGCGCTCCACAGCGCTTTTTCGGCGTCGAGGCGCAGGAGTGCATCCGAGACGCCATCGGCGACGACGGTGCCCTTCTTCTCTTCGGCTGCGAGAAGCTGCGTGGCACGCTTCGTGCCGGCCAGCAGGTTCTTTCCGTCCTCCGAAGTAATGAAAGCCGTCAGCGCCTCGGCGCGGCGGGCGACCATCAGCAGGTCGTCTGCCTCCGGCGTCAGCACCGCATCGATGATGTCATGGCGGGCGCCCTGGTCACGGAGGTAGACCTTGAGGCGATCGTGGAAGAAGGAAAGGAGGTCGGCCGCTACATCCGAAGACGGATCGACCACGGGAAAAGTCTCGTTGATGTAGCTGTTATCAGCCAAAGCCTGAGCCCGCTCGGACCCTTCGCCGCTCATCGACGCGACCACTGGAGCGCCGCCTGCACGGGGCATTGCGGCAGACAAGACGGGAAGCAGATTCAGCCGCACATTCCGCTCCAGCAGGATCCGCACCACGCCCAGCGCCGCACGGCGCAGCGCATAAGGGTCCTTCGAGCCGGTCGGCTTCTCGTCGATCGCCCAGAAGCCGACCAGCGTGTCGAGCTTTTCGGCCAGTGCCGCTGCGATCGCCACCTTGTCGTCCGGCACGCGGTCGGACGGGCCTTGTGGCTTGTAATGATCCTCGATGGCGGCAGCGACAGAGGCATGTTCCCCCTGCAGCGCCGCATAGCGGCGGCCCATAAGTCCCTGAAGTTCCGGAAATTCGCCCACGGCTTCGGTGCGAAGGTCCGCCTTGGCCAGCACGACCGCGCGGTCCACCAGAGCGGCATCGGCGCCAATGACCGGCGCCAGTTCCTTCGCCAGCGCGCGGATGCGGCTTACACGCTCGCCCTGCGTACCGAGCTTGGCATGGAAGGTGACGTTCAGCGCATCGAGCTTCGCCATGCGCTGGTCGAGCGGCTTCTTCAGGTCGAGGCCGAACTTCTCGGCCGAAGGCTTCAGGTCCTGGAGATCCGGAAGATCGCCCTGGTCGCGCGTCCAGAAATGCTTGGCGTCTGAGAGACGGGCGCGGACCACCTTGCCGTTGCCGTGGATGATCTCCCGGCCGCCGTCCTTTGCCTCGATGTTGGAGACGAGGATGAAGCGGTTGGAGAGCCCCTCCCCTCCCTGAGGACGGGTGACGAAGCACTTCTGGTTCGTCTTGATCGTCAGGCGGATGATCTCCGGCGGGATCTCCAGGTATTCCTGCTCGAACTCGCCCATCAGAACATGCGGCCATTCGACGAGGCCGGACACTTCTTCGAGCAGGCCCTCGTCCTCGACCAATTCAAGACCGTTGGCAAAGGCGACGTCGCGGGCGTCGTGCAGGATCACGTCCTTGCGCCGCTCAGCATCCAGCATCACCTTGGCTTTTTCCAGGCTTCTGACGTAATCGTCGAACCGGCGCACGGTAATGGCGTCCGGCGCATGGAAGCGGTGGCCGTAGGTGACATTGCCAGCCACCAGCCCGTCGATCTCGAAGGGGATGACCTGCGTTTCATCGTGTTCCGGCCCAAAGACGCAGACGATCGACTGCAGCGGGCGCACCCAGCGCAGGCTTTCCGATCCCTTGCCCTCGGTGCCGGCGAAGCGAGCGCCCTTCGGCATGGAGGCCGCTCCCCAGCGCATGGACTTCGGCCAGGGGAAGTTGCGGATGATGCCGGGCATCACATCAGCGATGATCTCCTCGGCGGCACGGCCGGGTTTCGAAAGGACCGCCACGTAAAAGTCGCCCTTCTTCGGATCGCTGACGACCTGCGCCTCCGAAACTGACGAAAGGCCCGCCTTGCGCAGAAAGCCCTGCACCGCCTGTTCCGGCGCCTTGGTGGAGGGTCCCTTGATCTCCTCGCGCTGATCCGCTGAACGCGCCGTCAGGCCGCGAATGTCGAGCGCCAGCCGGCGCGGCGTCCAGTAGTCGCGCGCACCCTCGTAGGTCAGTCCTGCCTCCACCAGCGCATCGGTCACGAGTTTCTTGAGGTCGCCGGCCGCCTTACGCTGCATGCGGGCCGGGATTTCCTCGGAACGGAGTTCAAGAAGCAGATCGGGCATGATGATTGTCTTTGCGCTTGAAAGGGTCGGGCGGACTTAGCAAGCCCGCCGCAAAATGTCATCATTGGTCTTGGGCAAAACGGTCCGGAACTACCATCCGCCGCCGCCACCACCGCCGCCACCGCCGCCGGAAAAGCCACCGCCGGAGGAGAAGCCCGATGACGAGGAACTCGATTTCGGGGCGGGGATCGTGGAGGCGATCGTCGAGGCCATGGACGACGAGAAGCCGCCGATGCGATCTCCGAAATGGCCGATGCCCTGGCCTTCATACCAGACCGGAGAATAGGATGCGGCGGCCGCCCCCGCGGCGGCCGTTGCCAGCCACGTCTCGAAGGCACGGCTCCACGGTTTTTCCACGCCGAGCGCTACGGCATAGGGCAGAAGCGTCTCAAAATGCTGCGGCGACATCTCAGGGGCGCCGGCCATGTTCATCCGATCCTTTTCCGCGAGGCTCAGATAGGTGCGCAGTCCCTCGATCCCGTCCATCAACCGGCGGCCGAGCGGCGTCGGCGCGCCCATCAGGAAGAAGAAGATGACGTTGACGAGGACGACCCCCCCGACGGACACGAGAAGCGGCCAGTGGCCCGAGCCTGAAAGATCGGCGAGGGTCACGACAAGGACAGTCGAGATGGCAGAGATCGCGACGAGAGCGATGAAGCCGAGAATCACGACGGCGATGATCTTGGAGAATAGGGAACTGCCGCGCCGGAGGTTCTTGCCGAGGCTGACCGCGAAGCCACCAAAGAAGGCGGCAAAGAACACCGGCACCATGAAGACGAAGATCAGGTCGGGCTCGATGTCGCCGAACAGGAACAGGAGCAGCAGGGCTGCCACGCTGAGCGCGATGCCGCCGATGACGTAGCCGGTGTTGGCGCGGTAATACTTGCCACGATGCTCCTTCTCGATGGCGCGGCGGAAATTCATCCCGACCGTCTGAACCTTGGTACCGTTCGCCTTGTCGATGATCAGCTGCTCGCCAGGGGCGCCGATATCCTTCAACAGCGCTGCCTGCCCCGCAGGCAGAGGCCCCTGCGTCGTCTTATCGGTCCGTCGGATCGTGATGGAGTTCTTCAGGTCCTCAAGCGTCACGTAGCCCTTGACGGCGAGATCGATGGCGCTGGCGGAGAGTGCCGTCCAGCCGCCGCCGGAGAAGCCCTTGTTGTCGACGTAGTTCACCAGCGCCGGTGAAAGGCCCTCAGGCGGGTCCCAGCGGGGCACCATGACGCCGCCGGCCGGGTCTCGCCCAACCCGCGTCCAGTTGCGGGCATAGTAGAGCGCAACGAGCGCCAGGCCGCCGAAGCCGAGGATGGCGTTGATGTTGTCGCGCAGCCACCAGCTCCGCTGGTCGGCGGCCGAAGGCGGTGCAATCACGCCCTTCGGAATCCCGACGACGATCGTGAGGCCCTCATTCGGCGCGAGCGGTTTGGTGGTCGAGAAGACGGCGGTGTTGCCGCTCACCCGCATGTTGGCGTCCGTGTCAGCGGCGCCCAGGGGCCCGGTGTAGGCAACGGTTTCCGTCACCGCTGCGCTGTCCGGAAGCGTTACACGCGCCGAAGCCTGATCGATGCGGAACATCCAGCCGTTGCCGGTGACGTTCCAGTAGAGCTCGTCGTGATCGCCGAAATAGCGAATCTGGCGGTCGGTGCGGTAGGTGATGACATAGGTATGTTCGCCGCGGTCAAGGAAGACGTCCTGCGAGCCGGTATAGATACGGATGCCGCCGGCGATGGATTCCGTATGCCAGTCTTCCGGCTCTCCGTCGCGGGTGACGGAGATGACATCGAAGCCAACGCGGATCGTTCTCCCTTCGTCATCCTCCATGGTCAAGGGAAAGTCGCGGAAGATCCCGCGGCGAATGTCATCGCCCTCGGCATTCACCGTGATGGTTTCGGAAACCGTCAGCTCACCATCTGCGGCAACCTGGATGTCGGAATGGTAGGAGCGGATGAACTCCGCCGCGCCCGCCGACAGGGTCGTCGCGAACCAGATGAGGACCGGCAGGAGCAGGCGCAGCATGACCCCTCGCCTCAGAACTTGACGGCGGGCACGGCACGATCGGCGGGGTCTTCTATCTCGAAATACTCCCGCTTGGAGAAGCCGAACTGGTTTGCAATGATGTTGGAGGGGACGCTCTCTACCTTCACGTTCAGGTCACGCGCGGCGCCATTGTAGTAGCGGCGCGACATCTGGATCTCGTGCTCGATCGTTTCCAGCGAGTTCTGCAATTCCAGGAAGTTCTGGTTCGCCTTGAGGTCAGGATAGGCTTCGGCGAGTGCGAAGAGCTTGCCGAGCGCCTGCGACAGCAGGCCTTCCGCCTGGGCGCGCGCCGCTACATCACCCGCAGGAACCGCCTGGGCGCGGTTGCGCAGTTCCACGACCTCCTCGAAGGTGGATTTCTCATGGGCCGCATAGCCCTTCACGGTCTCGATGAGGTTGGGGATCAGGTCGGCGCGACGCTTGAGCTGGACGTCGATGCCCGACCAGGCCTCTTCCGCCATCTGCCGCGACTTGACGAGACTATTGTAGAGAAAGATGCCGTAAAGAACGACGAGTACGACGATGGCAAGCAGGATATACATCCGAGTGTCCCCCGAGACAGTAAGCTCGGGCGGACACTAGAAAGCTTTTCCAACAGCGTCAAACGCTGGCGTCAGGCTGCCTCTCGGCCCGTTTGTGCGCCGCCAGCTTCGGTCAGCAGGAAGGCCTCGCCGCAGGCCTTGGCGAGGGTGCGGACGCGCAGGATATAGCTCTGGCGCTCTGTAACGGAGATTACGCCGCGGGCATCCAGCAGGTTGAAGACGTGGCTTGCCTTGATGCACTGGTCATAGGCGGGGAAGACGCACTTGTGCAGCATCTGGTTGGCATTCGCACCGGGAGCTCCGGCAGCGAGCAGCGCCTGGCATTCGTTCTCGGCGTCGATGAAGTGACGGTGCAGCATGGCCGTATCGGCATATTCGAAATTGTGCCGCGAGTACTCCTGCTCCGCCTGGAGGAAAACGTCACCGTAGGAGATCTTCTCCTCGCCTTCGCGGCCGTTGAAGTTCAGGTCGTAGACATTGTCGACGCCCTGGACGTACATGGCGAGGCGTTCGAGGCCGTAGGTCAGTTCGCCAGCCACCGGTGAGCACTCGATCCCGCAGACCTGCTGGAAGTAGGTGAACTGCGACACCTCCATGCCATCGCACCAGCATTCCCAGCCCAGGCCCCAGGCGCCGAGCGTCGGACTTTCCCAATCGTCCTCCACGAAGCGCACGTCGTGCAGCAGCGGATCGAGTCCGATCGCCTTCAGCGAGCCCAGGTAGAGCTCCTGCAGGTTGGACGGGTTCGGCTTCAGGATGACCTGATACTGGTAATAGTGCTGAAGCCGGTTGGGGTTCTCGCCGTAGCGGCCATCCGAGGGACGGCGCGATGGCTGGACGTAGGCGGCCTTCCAGGGTTTCGGCCCAAGCGCTCTAAGTGTGGTCGCGGGATGGAAGGTGCCGGCACCAACCTCCATGTCGTAGGGCTGCAGCACGGCGCAGCCCTTGTCGGCCCAGTAGTTGTGCAGCGCGAGGATCAGCCCCTGGAAGGAGCGGGTCGGGGACATGTGGTCGGGAAGATCGGTCATGAATACAGCCGGCATCTCTACAAATGATGCGGACGAGTGCCACGCAGAGCCGCAAGGGTCAAGGATTTATGCGGCGCGGGTAGCCGGCATCACTCGTCGTCGCGCTTGACGCGATACTCGCCGGTCTCCGGATCTTTCACGAGCGTACCCGACGCACCCGTCTCCTGTTCCTTTCGACGTTCCCGGGAACCCGATGTGAGCTTCTCCGCATCGGCGACGAACCGCTTGTAAAGCAGCCAACCTCCGCCGACGATCAGTATGAAGAAGATCAGTTGCACCATGGGTCCGCCTCGCCCCTTACCCTACATTCCGTAGCGACCCCACAATGCCTTCTCCTCCAGCGTCTCGGCAAGGCCCGCTACGGCGCCGGCACCGATATCTCCTGCGGCACTGCCGCGCACCACACCGGGCAGACGCCGTCCGAAGATGTTGCGGGCACCGCCGACCAGCTCCAGCCGCGTCTTGGGACCAAAGCGACGTTTCAGCGTATCGCGCATTTCACCCATGCCGTCGACAAGCCCCAGTTCCAGGCCCCGGACTCCGGTCCAGAACAGGCCGGAGAAGATCGTCTCGTCATCCGCCAAGCGGCTGCCGCGGCGCGCCTTTACCATGTCGATGAAGACCTTGTGGATCTCCAGCTGCAGCGTCTTCAGGTATTCGACGTCGCCTTCCTTCTCGGGCTGGAAGGGATCGAGGATCACCTTGTTCTCGCCCGCCGTGTAAACGCGGCGCTCCACGCCGATCTTGCGCAGGAGTTCGGGAAAGCCGAAGCCGCCGGAGACGACGCCGATCGAGCCGACGATGGAGGTCGGATCGACGAATATCTCGTCGCCCGCAAGCGCGATCATGTAGCCGCCCGACGCCGCGACGTCCTCGACGAACATCAGGACCTTCTTGTTCTTCTCTTCGGCGAGCGCCCGGATGCGCTGGTAGATCAGCCGTGACTGGACAGGCGAGCCGCCCGGCGAGTTGATCGATATCGCCACGGCCGGGGCATCCTTCTTCGAGAAAGCCTTCTCGAGCGCCGGAGCGACCGTCGCAATGTTCAGGGTCGGACGGAACTGGCTGCCGCCTGTCATGATGACACCATGCAGCCGGACCACGGGGATCGCCGTCCCCTCCTTGCGGAATCGCTTCGGCAACATACGCGACAACAGACCAGCCATCTCAAACCCTTCGTTCACGACAATACTGCCGCAGATGTATGACCGGTTGGGCGAAACACAATGGCAGCGCCGCCATTTCAGCGTCTCGGCGAGCCTCGGCGGATGATTGCACTGCGGCCGTTGTTCAGGGCGTCTGCTTCGGGCGTGAAGGCGTGGCCATCAGTTCCGTGTAGAAAAAGTGAAGGACGGAAGAGCAGGCGGGCACGAGAACCCTTCACCGCCGTCACAAGAAGCCTCGTCGCATCCGCCGCCGGCCGCGGATGCACGACGGTGATCTCCAGTCCACCAAAGCGCCGGCCGCAGGCAGCGATGATCTCTGCGATGGATTGCGGCCGCGCGATGAGGGACAGTTGGCCGCCCGGCTTCAGAACGGCGCCGGCCGTTCTGATCCATCCCTCGAACAAATCATCCGCCATTGCATGCGCCTCGGCCTTCAGGACGTCGGGCGTGGTGCGGTCCGCAGGGTCGTTGAACGGCGGGTTCATGATGACATGATCGTGAACATCGTCCGCAAGCCCGGCGGCAAGTCTGGCCGTCCCCCGGCTCGTCACGTCCGCCTCCAGCACGGTCACCCGTGGGGCGAGTGCAATATTCTCCGGCAACGACAGTGTCTTCCTTGCACAGTCCGCCATCACCGACGAACGCTCGACCAGCAGCACGCTCGCCTGCGAAAGCCTCGAGGCTACGGCCAGGCCCGCCGCACCCGCACCGGCGCCGAAATCCGCCACGCTGACCGGGCCGTTCGCATTGACCAGCGAGGCCAGAAGCATGGCATCGACCCCGGACCGGTGACCCACGCCCTTGGGCTGCACCACATGGAAACGGCCGCGATGAAACGCATCGACCGTTTCGATCATGCCTGCGCCTCCCTCAGCTCCCCGCCGAGGCCCGCATCGTTGAGAATCTGCCGCGCCTCGTCCGCCCGGTCATCCTCCACGAGAAAGCGGCGCGGCAGAAGACCGAGCGAGCCTTCAAGGATGCTCATGGTCTGATCCGCGATCATGCAGTGGATACCTGCGTCGCGGATCAGGCTTTCGGCGTAGGAGAGAAGCACGGCATCGTTGGTGCGTATGAGTTCCTGCATGGATCCCTGTTCACATTTCAATGTTTGGCAATTCCTGCCGGGGACGGTATAGGCCACTTCTACAGATCGTGGGTGAATTTGAACAGGAGACCGGAACCTTGGGCGTCGTCGTACCGCTTGAAGAAGGAAAGAAGAAGTCGGCTTCCGTCAAACCCCTCGTCGACCTGACGAAAGCCGACATGGAGCGGGTCAACCAGTTGATCCTGTCCAAGGCCGGTTCCGATGTACAGATGATCCCCGAAGTGGCCAACCACCTGATCTCTTCCGGTGGCAAGCGCCTGCGTCCTATGCTTACACTCGCCGCGGCATCCATGTTTGGCTACAAGGGCGACAGCCATGTCAAACTCGCAACCAGCGTCGAGTTCATGCACACCGCGACGCTGCTGCATGACGACGTGGTGGACGAAAGCGATCTCCGCCGCGGAAAGTCCACGGCGCGGACGATCTGGGGCAACCAGGCAAGCGTCCTGGTGGGCGATTTCCTGCTCGGGCAGGCCTTCCGGATGATGGTCGATGTCGGCTCGCTCGATGCACTCGACGTCTTGTCTACGGCCGCCTCCGTGATCGCGGAAGGCGAGGTCCTGCAGCTTTCGGTCGCCAAGAACATGGAAACGACGGAGGATGACTATCTCTCGGTCATCCGGGCCAAGACCGCTGCCCTGTTCGCGGCCGCAGCCGAAGTCGGCCCCATCATCGCGCAGGCCGACAAGGCTGGCCGCAATGCACTGAAGTCCTACGGGATGAACCTTGGTCTTGCCTTCCAGCTGGTCGACGATGCGCTGGATTATGGCGGGACCGCCGCCGATCTCGGCAAGAATGTCGGCGACGATTTCCGCGAGGGCAAGATCACGCTGCCGGTCATCCTTTCCTATCGTCGGGGTACCACCGAAGAGCGGGATTTCTGGCGCAATGCCATCGAGGCAGGCGACAGTTCGGAGCAAAACCTCCAGCACGCGCTGGAACTCATCCAGAAATACGATGCGCTGAACGACACGATTGGGCGCGCCGTCCATTACGGCACGATTGCGCGGGATGCACTCGCGCCCTTGCCCGCCTCGCCTTACAAGGCGGCCCTTCTGGAAGTGATCGATTTCTCCATCCAGCGCGTAAGCTGAACCGCATGCACAAAAGAGGCTTTCTTGCGGTCCTGTACCAAAAAAGCCATGCTGTCGGTGAATCACTCGGTGCAGGATACTGATGAAAGGCACCTCGATGCGGCAGATTTTCAAGCTTTCCCTGCTTTGCGGTACAGCGCTGGTGACAGCCCTGTTCCTCGCGGCCGCGCCGAATGCGGCGACGCCCGAAGGGAAGCCCGCCGAAGAGGCGGTCAGTTTCGAGCCTGCCAAGGTGCAGTCGTTCGCCGGCGCGTTCCTCGCCGCGCGCACCGCCGATGTCGATCATGACTACCCCACCGCCATCACCCTCTATCGCAAGGCGCTTGAGTTCGACCCCGCCAATCTGGAGATTCGCGAGCGGCTGATGATCGCCCTCTTCCTGGACGGGCAGTTCGAGGAAGGGCTCGCCGAGGCAGAAGCCTTGAAGGACGACGAGGCGGTCGAGCGGATCACGACGATCGTGCGCGGCCTCGACGCAATCCGCGACGGCCGTTTCAGCGAAGCGAAGGAGATGCTAGCCTACAGTGGGCCGAACGACCTCGACAAGCTGACACATACCCTGATCAGTGCGTGGGCTGACGTCGGCGCCGGGGAAGAAGGCAAGGCGCTCAAGACCGTTCGTGACATGACGGGGCCGGACTGGTTCAAGGTATTCACCGACTACCAGCTGGGGACGATGGCGCTCGTCTCGGGCGACACGGGCGCCGCGAGGACGCACCTGACGGCCGCCATCACCAACGAAGAAGCGGTTGCAACCGCACCCGATACCTTTATGCGCGCCGTCATGGCGCTTGCGCGGCTGGAGGCTGCCGCCGGCAACACGCAGAAGGCACTCGATGCGATCTCCGTCGGTGACGGGATGATCAGCAACTACGCGCCGCTCAAGGCCCTGCGCGAAAGCATCGAGAGTGGCGAGAAGCCCGCCCAGCAGATAACAGACGCCTCGCAGGGCGCTGCCTCTGTGTTGTTTTCCATCGGGGCTGCGCTCAACCGCCAGGGTGCCGAGGACATGGTGTCGCTCTACCTGCAGGTTGCGCACGCGCTCGACCCGGATAGCGCCGACACACTGATCCTCCTCGGCGGGATCGCCGAAAAGCTTGAGAAGCCAGAGCAGGCGATCAGCTACTACGAGAAGGTGCCAGCCGATTCACCCATGCGGCGGATCTCCGAGCTCCAGCTCGGCCTGGCACTTGCCGGCTCCGAAAAGGTCGAGGAGGCGCGTCAGCACCTCAAGGCGCTGATCGCTGCCGACCCGTCCGACCTCCGTAGCTACCTCGCCTATGGCAGCGTGCTGTCCGACGCCAAGGACTACAAGGAAATGGCGGCGAACTACGACAAGGCTGTGGAGGTCATCGGACCCGTTCCCAAACAGGGCGACTGGACCATCTTCTTCCAGCGCGGCATTGCCTATGAACGCCTGAAGAAATGGGATCAGGCGGAGCCGAACTTTAAGAAAGCGCTGGAGCTGAACCCGGAACAGCCGCAGGTCCTCAATTATCTCGGCTACTCCTGGGTAGACATGAACCGCAATCTCGAGGAAGGCCTCGACATGATCCGCCGCGCGGTCGAGCTTCGCCCGGACGACGGCTATATCGTCGATTCGCTCGGCTGGGCCTATTATCGCATGGGTCGTTTCGAAGATGCGGTGGCGGAACTGGAACGGGCCGTGCAGTTGCGGGCCGGCGACGCTACGATCAACGACCATCTTGGCGACGCCTACTGGCGGGTCGGCCGAAAGCTCGAAGCTGTCTACCAGTGGAACCGGGCACTGATCTCCGAGGGCGACGACGTCAACCGCGACCAGATCAAGGAGAAGATCGACAAGGGCCTGCCGCCGCTCGATCCGACCGCGACAACTGCCGACAAGCGTCCTGACGAGCCTGCGACCCCTGCTCCCGCGCCGGCAGACAACAAATCCTGACAGCCATGCGGCTCTTCTCGCATGGTTCTGGATCGGAGCTAGATACAAGCTTGCCGGTCGCCGAACTTGCGCCGGCAAAGATCAACCTGGCGCTTCACGTGACCGGGCAGCGGCCGGACGGCTATCACCTGATAGAGAGCATCGTTACCTTTGCCGATATCGGCGATCATCTGACCTTCTCGCTCGCCGACGAGGATCGCCTGAGCCTGTCGGGGCCCTTCGCCCCTGCCATCACCGGTGGCCCCGACAATCTAGTGGCCCGCGCGCGCGATGGACTGCGTGGTCTGCTGCAAGCCAGAGGCGTGGAGGCCCCGGCCGTCGCCATCCATCTCGAAAAGAACCTGCCGGTCGCTTCCGGGATCGGTGGCGGTTCCGCCGACGCGGCGGCGACATTGAGAGGGCTCTTGCGGCTCTGGAGCGCAGGCAGCATCAGCATCGACGAGATCGAGGCTCTGGCGCTGTCGATCGGCGCGGACGTCCCCATGTGCATGGCAGGCAGACCTTTGATTGCAAGCGGGATAGGCGAGAAGCTGTCGCCTTTGACGGGCATGCCGCGCTTTACCATGGTGCTCGGCAACCCTCTGCGAGGCGTCTCCACGCCAGAGGTGTTCTCGCGCCTCGCGTCCAGGCAAAACACGGGGCTGGTTTTGAATGATCCACGCAACTGGATGTCGATCCTGAATGCTTCGAGGAACGACCTGGAGCGGGCAGCCAGCGACCTGGTGCCGGAGATAGGGGAATTATGCGAACTCCTGCGAAGCCGAGGTGCGGTGCTGACGCGCATGTCAGGATCCGGCGCCACCTGCTTCGGCATATTCGATTCCAGGCGAAGTGCCGATCACGCCGCAAGTATGTTGCAGGCCGAAAGGCCGGACTGGTACTTTGCCTCGACAGAAACCATTGCCGGATCGTGACATGAACCGTATCGACGAGAGCCGTCCCTTCATCCCCGTCGGCATTGCCGTCCTGACCGTCTCCGATACCCGCACGCCGAATGACGACCGTTCTGGGGATACACTCGTCGCCCGGATCGAGAAGGCTGGGCACGTGCTGAAGGCCCGCGCCATCGTCACCGACGACAAGGAGAAGATCGCCGCCCAGGTGCGCACATGGTCGCTCGATCCCCAGATCGACGTCGTCATCACCACCGGCGGAACCGGATTTACCGGGCGGGATGTCACGCCGGAGGCGCTGGAGCCACTGTTCGAGAAGCGGATGGATGGCTTTTCGGAAGTCTTTCACCGCATTTCCTATGACAAGATCGGGACTTCGACCATCCAGTCCAGGGCCACCGGCGGCGTGGCGAACGCCACCTTCATCTTCGTGCTGCCCGGCTCGCCCGGTGCCTGCAAGGACGCGTGGGACGGGATCCTGGAGGCCCAGCTCGACTATAGGCACATGCCCTGCAACTTCATCGAGATCATGCCGCGCCTCGACGAGCACCTGAAGCGAGGGGCCGGCTGAGGCTCAACCCGCCGCCCGCAGCGAGCGGGCGGGAATCAGCTCGCTGGACAGCCTGACCGCCTTGAGCCCGCTCACCAGAGCGTTGACGTCCATTCCTGCCGCGACCGTGCTCAACGCCTGCCGCTTCGTCAGCAGGAGGCCGTGCTCGAGCGGCTGCGCCCTCCCGACGAGTCGCTTCAGGAACGGACGGCGGCAATGGCGGGCAAGGGAGAAGCGGGCTGGCCTGCTGCTCGACGCGATGTATTCCATCACCTCGTCGATCCATCCCTTCTGCAGGCGCGCACCCGGCTCGATGAAGAGCAACCATTCACCTCGCGCAGCCAGCAGCACATCGGAAAGAACCCAGTCGCGGTAAAACCTGCACCCCGCCGCATCGGCCACTCTTGCAGAGCCGTCGGAGGATCCTCGATCGAGGACTGCTACATCGCCGACAAGCCCCTCCACCGCACCCGAAACCAGACCTGAAAGGGTCTGGGCGAGTTCGGCTTCGTGGTCACTGCATTCCATCACGACAGTCAGCATGAACTGCTTCTATCGTATCATCATCGGCTTTTCCACATCCACTCCTTTAAGTTTGTTCTTGCATTGTTCTCCTTTCTGTCCTAGGAATTTAATCAGTCGGGCAAGCAGAAAGGCCCTTCGGAGCGTCACATGAATGAGCTGACCCATCTGCGGCAGGATGCCTTCGCACCTGCCCATACGGCAGATATTGCCGATTGCCTGGTGAAGTCCTCAGGCCTTCGCATCGAGATCGACCGGCGGCGCGGCCGCGGCGCCGGGCTGAATCCGAGCGGCCGGTTCGAGCAGGAACGGCGCGAGGCGTTCGACGACGGGTGGCAGTCGCTCGAGGAACTGGCTCCATTCACGACGGACGTGCAGGTGGAGAAGCCCCGCACGGCAATCACGCGGAACGATTCACCCGATATTTCCTTCGACCGCTCCATCAATCCCTATCGCGGTTGCGAGCACGGCTGCATCTATTGCTTTGCACGCCCGACCCACAGCTTCATGGGATTGTCTGCCGGGCTGGACTTCGAGGCCAAGCTCTTCGCCAAGCCGGACGTGCCGAAGCTGCTGGAGCGCGAGCTCAGCCGCCCAGACTATAAGGTCCGCGCCATCGCCATCGGCACGAATACCGATCCCTACCAGCCAATCGAGCGCGAATGGCGGATCATGCGTCAGATCCTGGAAGTCCTTCACAAGGCCAATCATCCGGTTGCGATCGTGACGAAGTCGGCCCTGATCACGCGCGACCTCGACATCCTCTCGGACATGGCTGCGAAGGGATTGGCAAAGGTCGGCATTTCCGTCACGACCCTTGACCGGAAGCTGGCGCGGACGATGGAGCCACGCGCCTCCACCCCCACGAAGCGTCTGGAAGCAATCAAGGCCCTGAACGATGCCGGTGTACCGACGGCCGTCATGGTTGCTCCGATCATTCCGGCGCTGAACGACCACGAGATCGAGCGCATCCTGGACGCGGGGCACGCGGCAGGTGCCCGGGAAGCGAGCTACGTCCTTTTGCGCCTGCCGTTGGAGGTGAGCCCGCTGTTTCGCGACTGGCTGCTTCGCAACTATCCCGACCGCTACCGGCACGTCATGTCGCTGGTGCGCTCCATGCGCGGCGGCAAGGATTACGACGCCGACTTCGGGAAGCGGATGAAAGGCTCCGGCCCCTACGCCTGGCAGATCGGCCGCCGGTTCGACATGACCGTCAAGCGGCTCGGCATGGGGCGTCGTGGCCTGCCGCTGCGCGATGATCTCTTTGTCCGCCCGGATGGAGGTGGGATCCAGCTGTCGCTGCTCTGACGGACGAAGGTCCTTGATTGCTCCAGATTTCGGTGCGGATGCCGCCTCCTCCGTATCCGAAACACCCCGGACCCGCCTCCCCGTGGCGGGACAGTGTGCCGCATCACACCGGCCGGGGCTTGCAGGAGGTCGGGTGGGCGTGCGAGTCTGCCGTCATGTTGGCTCGCACGTCCCCCGATTCTCCGATGCTGTTCGATGACGTCCCCCTCGTCCCGGACTTCAGCCTGGAACTTGTCGCCCGCAATGCCGGCCACTGGCCAGTGGCAGGAACGGACGAAGCCGGCCGCGGCCCGTTGGCCGGACCTGTCGTGGCGGCAGCCGTGATTCTTGATCCCAACAACATCCCCGACGGCCTCAATGATTCCAAGCAACTGACCGCTGCACGGCGGGAGGAGCTCTTCGAAGCGATCATGGCCACCGCCGATGTCTCGATCGCCGCTTCGGGACCCCGGCACATCGACGAGCGAAACATCCTGCGCGCGAGCCTTGATGCCATGCGCCGGGCCGTAGCCGGCCTTTCGATTCTACCGGCCTATGTTCTTGCAGACGGTCGGGACGTACCACAGGGTCTCTGCTGCCCCGGACGTGCTGTCATCCAGGGGGATGCCCGGTCGGTATCGATCGCGGCCGCGTCGATCATCGCCAAGGTCACGAGAGACCGGATGATGGCGCGTGCACACCAGGTTTTCCCGCTCTATGGGTTCAACAGCCATGCCGGCTATGCGACGCCACAGCATCGCGCGGGGATTGAAGCCCACGGACCCTGCCTGCTGCACCGGATGAGCTTCCGCCCCCTCCGCAAGGATGAGGCTGCGGAGTAACGCGATCAGACGGCAACGAAAAAGGGCCGCGCAATGCACGGCCCTTTTTCGATTCAGCTACCGACAATCAGTTCAGTCGCGACTGGACTTTTCCAAGCGAGTCTTTGAACAGCGCTTCCTGCGTACCGGCATCGGCCTTGCTCGCAATCACCTTTTCAGCGGCGGCAATTGCGAGATCGACGGCAGCGGAGCGAACTGCAGCAATGGCGTCAGCCTCGGCCTGCCTGATCTTCTGCTCCGACAGGGCATTGCGGCGGGCAACAAATTCCTCCGTCTTCTGCTTGGCCTCTTCGGTCAGCATGGCTGCTTCCCGTTCAGCGGCAGCGACGATCTGCGCGGCGTCGGCCTCGGCTTCCTTGCGCTTGCGCTGGTATTCGGCCAGAAGCTGCTGCGCTTCCTCGCGAAGGCGCTTGGCTTCGGCAAGCTCGTTGCGGATGTTCTCCGCGCGCTCGTCGAGCGACTTTGCGAGCATTCCCGGAACCTTCAGGTAGGCCAGAAGCACGAAGAAGAGGATAAGGCCGACGAGGGCAAAGAAAGTAGCGTCGAAAGCCATGGATCAGACCCCCTTCGGAGATGCTGCGGCAACGGCAGCCTTGATTTCATCGGCGTTGGCCTTGGCGCCGATCAACTGATCGACGATGGCTGATGCCGTTTCTTCGGCGATAGCTCCAACCTGGGCGAAGGCCTGAGCCTTGATGTCGCTGATGCGGGCTTCGGCGGCCGAGAGCTTCTCTGCAAGCTCTGCCTCGATGGCGGCGCGGTCGGCGGCAGCCTTCGTCTTGGCGGCCTCACGAGCCGTCTCGCCGATCGTGTGCGCCTTGGAGCGCGCCGCAGCGAGTTCGCTTTCATAGGTTTCGACAGCCGCATCGGCTTCCGACTTCAGGCGGGACGCCTCGTCGAGATCCTGGGCGATGCGGTCGTGGCGCTGCTCGAGAATTCCACCCAAGCGCGGCACGATAACCTTCTTCATCAGAAGGTAGAAGAGACCGAAGGTGATGACGAGCCAGAGAAGCTGCGACGGATAAGTCGAAGCATCGAAGGGCGGGAATACGCCCGTGGCATGCGCGTCGTCGTGAACGACACCGGTTTCCGTGTGCAGTTCGCCTGCAGGCGCTGCGCCCGGCGCTTCTTGCGTCTCTGTGGCTTCCGGCGCGGTCTGCGCAAATGCCGAAGTCACGAACATCATCACCTCCAGGTGGAATTCGAATGCGAAGGATCACGGCCATCGTCAGGACGGCCGTGATCCCGTAACCCGATGCCGCTATTAGACGGCGAACAGGAGAAGGAGAGCAACGAGCAGCGAGAAGATGCCCAGAGCTTCCGTAACGGCGAAGCCGAATACCAGACGGCCGAACTGGCTGTCAGCGGCGGACGGGTTGCGCAGGGCGCCCGACAGGTAGTTGCCGAAGATGTTGCCGAGACCGAGAGCCGTACCGGCCATACCAAAGCAAGCGAGACCTGCGCCGATGAACTTTGCTGCTTCCGCTTCCATGAATGAACTCCTTCGAAATGGTTGTTGCGGCGGATGACTGGCGCCTGCGGGGCGCCAATGTGGTTATTCCTTAGTGCCCGCCCGGATGGACCGCGTCATTCAGGTACATGCAAGTCAGTACCGCGAAGACATAGGCCTGTAGAAAGGCGACGAGGAACTCGAGACCCGTCAGGGCGACGGTCATGATGAGAGGCAGGATGGCGCCGCCGATTCCGAGTGCGCCAAGCGCACCCATCGAGGCAACGAAGCCCGAAAAGACCTTCAGCGTGATGTGCCCCGCCAGCATGTTGGCGAAGAGACGCACCGACAGCGAGATCGGACGGGACAGGAAGGAAATGATCTCGATCGCGACGACGAGCGGCAGAAGCACGCCGGGAACGCCGCTCGGCACAAACACGCTCAGGAAGTGAAATCCGTGCTTGTAAAAGCCGTAGACGAGAACCGTGCCGATGACCAAGAGCGCAAGCGCGAAAGTCACGATGATCTGGCTGGTCACGGTGAAGAAGTAGGGGAACATGCCCAGCATGTTCGCCGTCAGAACGAACATGAACAGCGTGAAGACAAGTGGGAAGAACTTCATCCCAGAATTTCCGGCGCCCTCACGCAGCATGCCGGCAATGAACTCGTAGGACATCTCGGCGACCGACTGCGCCCGGCCGGGGATCAGTCCGCGTTGCGAAGTGGCGAAATAAAGGAAGCCGGCGGCGCAGGCGACCGTGGCGACCATGAACAGGGATGCATTGGTGAAGGAGAAATCCATGCCGCCGATTTCGATCGGAACGATCTTGCTGATCTGGAACTGATGGGTCGGATCGTTGGCCACCGTCTACCTTCTTTCTTCCTTCACTCGCCTCGCCGACGGTCGCCACTCATGCGCCCGTCAAGGCTTTCGCTTCTTATCCCGGCCACCAGCCAAGGATGGCGGCATTGCAACCATCCCCACTGCCCGCAGGACATTCAGTATACCGGCGCAGAAGCCAAGGAGGAGCAGGATGATCATGCCCCAGGGCCCTGTACCGGCAAAACGGTCGAGAAGATAGCCGAGCATGGCGCCCACCGCGATTGCGGCGATGAATTCCGAGGAGATCTTCAGACCGAGAGCCATCCCACGACGGCTTTCCTCGCTCTGCGCATCCCTCTTCGCTTCAGCCGCTTCTTCCGCGTCCCGCTCCGCCAAGGCGGCAGAAAGACGCCTGCGGCGCTGCTCCAGACTCTCGTCCCGATTATCCGTCATCCGCATCCTCCCTTGCCGTCTTCCCGCATCCTACGGTGCATCGACCGTCCGATCCGTGTGCGAAACATGCTGACTGCTAGGGATTTCGCGCCTTCCGGCCCGTTTTCAAGTCGGGCGCAACATAGTTTTGAGCGCCTGCATAGTCAAGGCATGGGGACGAGATGGGATCCAAGCCAATTGATTCTATTTTTCAAGCATTTACGGCAGAAGCACTACTATCGGCCTAAACTTCTTGAGCGGAATCACGAGGCAGCGGCGTCAGGCCGCATTCAGCTCCAGCCGCCGCCATAGGTGCGATAGAAGATATGCAGGCCGATGCGCCCGACCTTCTTCATAGACCGCGCCCACTTCGGGCGGACGTATACCGCGTGGTAGTGGGTCGATGAGCCCACCTCGTTTAGCCAGATCTTCCCGGCGGTGACCGCCATGGCGACCTCGCGAGCCATCTTCCAGTGATATTGCGAGCGGATGCGGTCCCGGATGTTGTCGCAGGCAAAGGAGAACTGGCAGCGGTTGCGCCAATCCTCGTTCTGGTAAACGACGCCGCAGATCGTATCCGGATAGGCAGGATTGCGTACGCGGTTGAGGATGACCTGCGCCACGGCCGCCTGCCCGCGCGCCGATTCGCCACGTGCTTCGAAGTAGATGCCGGACGCGAGGCATTGCTGCTCACGGGCCGAAAATGTTTCCGCCGGAAGCGGCGTCGCGGCCCATGCATGATCATCACGCCCGATCGGCGGGATGAAGCGCCCGGCTTCGGGCTTCTTGAGGATAGCGTCGAACGGCGATTCCCGGGCGAAATCCGGCTCTGGAGGCGCGTAGGCGGTTGCCAGGACATCGGCCTTGTCATTGGTTACGAGGCTGGCGATCATCGGCGACACACCGGCAGCCGGCTTCTCCTCCTTGCGGAAGTAGAAGGACGCCAGTTCGAACTCCTTGACCTTCTTCCCGGGCTTGGCGAACCCGGCCAGTTCCTGTCGGCCTTGCGGCGGCAGCGTCAGCGCACTGGTCCGTTGCAGGATCGAACCGGCACTGAAGGCCTTGGGAGGCTGCATCGGCTCCACCGCCACGATACGCCCCTTCTTCGCCTTCCGGTTGACGCGATCCTCGTCCGGCGTAGCGTCGTCCTTGCTGCCACCCCCAACAAAGGCGATCTTGCTGCCATCCGGCAGAGCCAGACCTGCATCGGAAGGAAGCATGCGCTCCGCGCCGGGGAAGGCGAGCTCGGAAGAATGAATGGATCCGGCCGGAGAATGGGTCAAAACGGTCCGCCATCTCTGACCTGCATCGAGCCCATTCAGAAGAGCGGAAAGATCCCCATGGGACGCCGTAGAGGGAAAGGCCAGCCACGCGACAAGGCCGAATAGCGCAGGAGTGCTCCAGGCATTCAGGCGGGCACGGCAGTTGCGACTCAAAAGAACATTCGAACGCAAAACGAGGGACTCCACGGGCTACGGCAACCCGCGAAGGATCAATCATTAACCTTGACGAGGCGTTAACGGCTCATCGGGAAAAGCTTGAACAGGCTGACAATTTAGCGAACCGGCATAGATGTGCGACAGTTCTGAAGCCTATTCGAAGACGATCGTAGGAGCCGGTCTTTCCACCCGCCCCTCCAACGCCTCGCGCACCCGTAACGCGATATCCCGATAGATCTGCCCGGCGAGCCCCTCAGGATCCGCTGCCACGACAGGCGTTCCACTATCGGACTTCTCGCGGATGTCGATGGTCAGCGGCACTTCACCCAGGAAGGGGACGCCGATCCGCGCGGCTTCTGCCTGTGCGCCGCCATGGCCGAAGATGTCGTAGCGCGCACCGGTATCGGGCGCCACGAAGTAACTCATGTTCTCAATGATGCCGAGCAGCGGCACTTCCACCTTGCGGAACATGGTGATGGCCTTGCGAGCGTCGATCAGCGCCAGGTCCTGCGGGGTAGAGACGATAACTGCGCCAGCAAGAGGCACCTGCTGGGCCATGGTGAGTTGCACGTCGCCGGTGCCGGGGGGCATGTCGACGACCAGGACGTCGAGCTCGCCCCAGGCCACCTCCCGCAGCATCTGCAGAAGCGCCGACTGAACCATCGGGCCACGCCAGATCATGGCGGTCTCTTCGTCGACAAGGAAACCCATGGACATGGCCTTGAGGCCATAGTTCTCCATCGGACGGATGATGCGGTTTTCGATCTGCTGCGGCCGCCCCGAAATCTTCAGGAGCCGCGGAATAGAGGGACCGTAGATATCTGCGTCGAGTATTCCGACCTTCATCCCAATGGCCTGCAGGCCGAGGGCAAGATTGACAGCGGTCGTGGACTTCCCCACTCCCCCCTTCCCGGACGCAACCGCTATGATCGCGCCCACTCCCGGTACGCCCGCCTTTTCCGGGCGCGCCGGAGACCCATGCGCGTGCGGCGGGGCTGCAGATTGCGGGCGACTTGGCGGGACAGAGGGCGCGGCACCGGCCTTTCGATCCGCCGTCAGCGTTACCAGGGCACCTTTGACGCCGGGAACGGCCTTGACCGATCGCTCGGCGGCTGCCCGCAACGGCTCCAACTGCTCGGCCCGGTCGGCGGGCACGGTGATCGAGAAGTACACCTTGTTGTCGGAGATGAAGACATCAGAGACCATCTTCAGCGAGACGATGTCATCGGTGAGGTCAGGGCCCCGGACCTTTGCAAGCGCCGCCAGAACCTGTTCCTTGGTCACGTCCGTCATCGATCAAACTCCTGTCGCGCGACAGTCGCAGGGCGACTGGTCCGGAGTCCTTATAGGAGTTGGTCGCCCGATGCTGCAACACGCAATGGCGATGCTGCCCGACGCAAGCTCATTGAACGCCAGGCAGCATCGTTTCTCATCACGTCACTATCGGACGCTGTGGGTCCCCTCTGGGCCTTCCCCGTGCAATGCACGGACCGTGCCAGATGGCGGACGTCGCCGGGGATGCGGCAGTGGCGCCGCCTGACCGGATGCAACAGAGTTCCGCGGAGGCGGTGTGCTCATTTTGTGAGCAGCGCGATTCACGCGACGGTCAGCAAATAAGTCCTAGGCGGAACGCGGTTGCGACCGCCTGGGTGCGATTGACGCTGTCCAGCTTCTTGGCAGCTCGGTTGAGGTAGTGATTGACCGTATGCTCGGACAGCCCCAGGATTTCGGCGATTTCTGCGCTTGTCTTTCCAGCTGCCGTCCAGGTGATGCAGTCCAGCTCGCGTTCGGTCAGCGTCTCGACGGTGCGGGTGGTCATGCTGCGTATCTGCCCGAGCCGCTCATAGACATGGATGGCCAGATAGCTGAGTTCCATCATCTGCTGATGCGTGAAGGGAGCACCATCACCGGCGAGCGATAGGGCGCCGCGCATCCCAGTACTGTCGTGAACCGGGAAATAGGCGCCTCGCACCAGACGGTAAGGGCCGAACAGGTCAGTCGAAACCGTATTGCCGCGCACAAGGTTCACCGCCTCCAAGTCATACTGGGTGGGAATGAACGATTCACGCAACTGCTTCAGGATTGGGCTGGAGGAGAGAAGTCCCTCGCGGTCGAAATGAGTTATGAGTTCCGCAGGCCAGTTGGTGATGACGCTATGGGCGGAAAGAGTGAGGGAGGTCGGTCCCGGCATGTTCACGACCATGAAAGCGCGAGCGCCATAGGATTCGGTTATCCGCTTCATGAACCGGAATACGTCGAACTGCGTCTTCAGTCCCTTGATCTCCAGGATCTGATCCTCGGTCGATTCGTTTGCGATGCTCTTTTCCAAAGGCGGCATGGGGCGGAGTTCTCGATTTCCTGGTTTGACGCGACTGACCGAAATGGTCGGATGGAGAGCAATTCAGGCCCGGGAACGGAGTTGTCCGACACCTACGCCCCGTCGATGCAATCTTGTCTTTACAGAGAAAGATTATAGACAGGTATGTCGAAAATTCCGCAATAGCAATCGCCAATCTGACAGGAAGTCATGTTGGTGGAGACATTTGCAGCGTCCAAGCGATGGTGCAAGATTCACTTCCCGGAGCTCATCATGCACGACGCAAAATCCGAGCCTGCGACCTTGTCCAACACCGTTTCCGAGCTCGGAGAGGGGCCAAGCTTCGAACCGGAAACGAACACGCTTTGGTGGTTCGACATCCTGGGGAAGCTGCTTCACGAAAGGAACCTCTCTACCGGTGAGGAGCGACATCACCCGCTGCCATTCATGGCGAGCGTCATCGCCCGCATCGATGAGGAACGACAGCTTCTGGCAACCGAAGAGGGGCTTTACATCCGCAACCGCCGAGACGGTGCGCTCAGCCTCTATTGCGAGCTAGAGGCTGGGAATGCCGGCACCCGCTCCAATGACGGACGGCTCCATCCGAGTGGCTGTCTCTGGATCGGGACGATGGGGAAAGGAGCCGAGGAAGGGGCCGGAGCCATCTACCATGTGGCACGGAAGACCGTGACCCGGCTCTTCAGCAATATCAGCATCCCAAACGGAATCTGCTTCTCGCCGGACGGTTCCACCGGCTATTTCGTCGACACCACGAAGAACCTCCTGATGCGGGTCAGCCTCGACTCCTCTACGGGACTGCCTGTCGGCGAGCCCACCGTGCTCATCGACACCAGCGATCAGCCGGGCGGCATGGACGGCTCGGTCTGTGACCGGGACGGCAACATCTGGAATGCGCGGTGGGGCGCCGGAGCGGTGGACTGTTATTCTCCGGACGGTACGCTGGTGACGAGGCGCACGCTGCCGGCGCGGCAGACGACTTGTCCCGTCTTCTTCGGACCCGGCCTGACGAACATCGGGGTTACGTCGGCCTGGGAAGGACTGAGCCCTGACCAGCGGGAGAGCGACCCTCTTGCCGGCCAAATGTTCGCCTTCACCGCCGGTGCCGCCGGCACGCATGAGCCGAGCTTCCGCGTCTGAGCCTTCCAACTTCCCTTAGTTCGCCGATCGCCAACCGGCAGTTAGCAGAGCACCCGCCTATAATTTCGGCATTGAGCCGGAACTAAACTCCAGGTCGATCCATTGTCTGCGCGAACCAGCGCGATTGAACGTCGCGCGTTCACATCGAGAACACTAGGAAGGTAGGTTCGACATGAAGAAGACTTTCAGCACAATGGCGGCCGCAGCCGTCCTGATGGCCTCCACTGCAATCGCACCGGCCATGGCCCAGACCAGCGATCCGGCCGCACCGGCGTCTCCGGCTGCTCCTGCAGATCCCGCAATGAAGCCGATGACCGGCACCGACGGCGCACCCGCCGCAGGCGCCTCGTCGACCGACAACGCTGCCGCTACTCCGGCAACTCCAGGCGCTGACGCTTCCACGGATACTGCTGCCACTCCGGAGACCGATGCGACCACGGACACTGCAGCCACCCCAAGCACGGATGCTTCGACAGATACTGCTGCCGCTTCGGGCTCTTACCTGACCGAACAGTCTGAGACGCAGATCAGCGCCAACGACTACATCGGCAAGTCGGTTTATAACGCTGAAGATGAAAGCGTTGGCGACATCAACGACCTGATTCTTGAGAAAGATGGCGGCATCGTCGCAGCCGTGATCGGCGTCGGCGGCTTCCTCGGTATCGGCGAGAAGGATGTCGCGGTTCCGATGGAAAACATCTCCATGACCCGCGACATGGAAAACAACAATGAGATCCGTCTGACGACGACTGAAACGAAGGATTCGCTCAATGCGGCTCCGGAGTTCATGACGCTCGAAGACCAGCAGGCAGCCGCTGATGCGGCGACCACCGATACGACGACAACTTCGTCCACCGGTGCTGCGACACCGATGCCGAATGCCACTACCCCGCCGACGGCTGAAGGTAACAACTAAGCCCGGAGCGTGTGACGCATTAAGGCATCTTGAAGGGGCGGCGCCGCAGCGCCGCCTTTTTCGTAGCGGCCGCACCAGGTAAGGCGTGCCTCTGGATCAGAGGTGAGCAACCAGAAGTCTTCGCTCCTGCTCCCGCAGATAGCGTCCCGTTGCGACGGTGTCGGCCGGCTTGCCGTAGTAGTAGCCTTGCCCCATCCCACATCCCAAGGCTTTCAGCTTCTGGGCGTCGGCATAATCCTCGATACCCTCCGCCACCACCTGCAGATCCAGCCCGTCGCACATGGCGATGATCGCTTTGACGATGTGTTCGGACGTTCGATCAGTAGTGATCTGCGACACGAACGCCCGGTCGATCTTCACCTTGTCGAACGTGAACTCACGCAACCGGCCTAGGCTCGACTGCCCCGTCCCGAAATCGTCGAGCGAGATCTTCACTCCTTCTGCCCGCAGATCGGTTATGATCCGGTGCGCAGTCTCCGCCGACGTCATCATGGCGGTTTCGGTGATTTCCAGTTCGAGCCTGTGGGGATCAAGGCCAACGCGGTCAAGGATGGACAGGATGATTTCCGTGGTTCCGGGGTCCATCAACTGGACCGATGACAGGTTGAACGAGAGGAAGAGCTCCCGCGGCCATGAGAGCGCGGCTTCCGCCGCCTTGCGCAACAATGTCTCGGAAAGCGCATCGATAAAGCCGCGTTCTTCGGCGAGGGGCACGAAAACGGACGGCGAGACGAAGCCGAGGTCCGCATCGATCCAACGCGCCAGTGCCTCGAAACCCAGCACCGCGCCGTCGCCGAGCCGCACGATCGGCTGGAAATGGGCGTCCACGGCATCGGCAATGACCGCCGTTCGCAGCGCCTGCTCCAGTTGTGTCGCACGCTTCATCTCCAGGGCGATCTCGCGGGAGTAGACGGTGATCTGCCCCCTGCCCCGGCGCTTGGATCGATAGAGAGCCGTCTCCGCACTCTTCAGAAGATCCTCGAACTCCTCGCCGGCGAAAGGATAGATAGCGAAACCGAAAGATGCCGATAGACGTACGTTTCGGTCGCCCAGATCGTAGGGTGCGGAGAGCACGTCCTTGATCATCTGCCCGATCCGTTCAGCGCCCACCCTCTCGAAGACCAACGGCAGGACGAAGGCAAACTCGTCCCCGTCATGACGGGTGACCGTTGCGCCGTCGGGAATACAAGCCTTCAGGCGATGGGCCACCTGGCAAAGAATCTCGTCTCCCGCGGCGACGCCGAACAGGTCGTTGATCGGCTTGAACCCGTCGAGGTTTGCGATGCAGATGGTGAAGGGAGCGGGATCCTGAGCACGTTCGGCAGCAAGCAACCGGACCTTGTCGCGCAACCGGTAGCGGTTGCCGAGGCCTGTAAGCGGATCGCTGTATGCCATCGCCTGCAGTTCATTCTGGGTGACCTGCGGCAACAGTTTGCCGGCCGACGTCATGCGAAAACCCGATACTCTGTATACATTCGGCGAAGATGCGGCAGAAACCTTAACAAACCTGCCTTCCTTCAGGTGCAGATTTCCGCCCCTCGTTCACGTCGCGTTCCTGCAAATACGTGAGAAGGACGGACTCCAGCATTTCCGGACTGATCGGCTTCAGGATCACGTCATCCATCCCCGATAGAAAGCATTGTTCGCGGTCATGATCGAATGGCTGCGCCAGAACTCCAATGATGGGAGTGGGACTACCGCGTCCCTCAACCTCGCGGATCTGCCGGCAGGCATCGAAGCCGTTGATCTTCGGCAGCGTAATGTCCATCAGTATGAGCCGCGGCTTATGCTCCTTCCATAGCCGGACCGCCTCCTCACCATCCGCTGCGATGCTGTAGCGATAGCCCAGCCCTTCAAGTATCTGCGAGAAAACGATCTGGTTGACGGCATTGTCCTCGGCAACAAGGACGTCGAGCAAGCCGGGGGCGGCTCCGGCTCGAGCGTCCTCGACCACTTCGTCGTCAGCTTCCTGCGTGAAAATTTCGCTAACCAGCGCATGCAGGCCTTGGCCTGTACGGCTACGATCCAGCACCACAAGCGGAACCTGAAAAGCCTCGGCCAACGTCGTACACGCAGCTAGCAAGCTCTTCTCGGCCAAAACCAGGACGAGATCGACAACAACGCCGAGATCATCGGAGACAGAGAGGAAAAGTTCGAGCTCCTCGGCGCTTCCGACGACCACAGCCTCGGCGCCCAGCTTGGCGATCGACTGCGGCAGCAGGTCGGACGCATCTTGCTCGGTTGTCACGATCAGTACGTTTCGCCCCCTCAGATCCTGCAGAGACATGCCGTGCTGGCCAAGCTGAACCTTGCGAACAGATTTCCCCACCGTGGATCCGAGCCTCTCCGGCACTAGCCCCGACAGGTCCTCCAATGCCGCTACCACCTGATACCGACCCGGCTTCCCAATCCTGAACTTCCTGACGATCGTCTTCACGTGGTCGCCGTCCTTGCCGATGAGGAGTTCCGGCGAGGTCACGGAAATGCCGTTCCTGATAATCTGCCGGTCGGCGGCTTCGATGCGGCCGGCGATCACCGGGTCGAACACCTCACATGCTCTACTGCCAATGAGTTCCTCGGGAGAGCGCCCGACAATCTTGCAGAACGACTGGTTGACCGCGACGTAGATCATGTCGCTGGATTTGATCGAAACGGGAAACGGGAGCTTGTCGAGAACCTGTTCGGCCAGTTCCATCCGCTCACCGACAGCCTTCGATTGCTCCTCGCGCTTCTTCTGTTCCGAAATGTCCCGGACAATGCAGACGCCGTAGCCGTTGGGGAAGCGGCGTTTGGAATAGTGCAGCCAGCGATCATTGCCCCTTTGCTCGACATGTTCCGCGCGCTCGCGCCACAGGGAGGCAATCTTGTCGGCGATCCAGCTTTCACGCAGGGAGCGTGGCTGTGCATTGGCATGGCTGCCAGCCTCGCCCCCGGCATCGAAAAGGGCCGCCACGACATCGCGAAGGCGGGCGCCCGGCGTCAATGAACTGGCAGGCAGGGGAGCAAGCAGCTGCAACTGACCACCGGCGTAGACAAGCTGATCGCTTCGGTCGTAGATAAGTACCGCCGCCTGCAGGCCGTCGCACAGAAGATCGATAGCGAGGTCTGCAATGGTGGGATCTGCCAGGATGCCGCTATGCGTCATCGGCTCTCTCGCCGGGTCCGGCTCAGTCCCTGCCGATCTTCTGTGTCCTGTGTCTCCACCAGCCTGGGTCTTCCTCATAGTCCTTTTGAGCCTTGCCGGCTTTGGGGTACCCTGCTTTTCGACGATCTGCCCGCCTCCGTCGCCTGACATCCCTGGAGCCTGGCAGATTTCTGCACCCAGGCTTATTTTACCGCGATAAGCTTAAGGCCCGTTTAATCGTAGGGGTGTTGGGGCTTCTCAAGCTTCACCGAATCCGGGATTATGGGGCAATGCCCGTCAAACAGCTTCCAGAAACACTGATTAACCAAATCGCTGCAGGCGAAGTCATCGAACGTCCCGCCAGTGCAGCGAAGGAACTGATCGAAAATGCGATCGACGCAGGTGCGACCCGTATCGAGATCGCCACTGCCGGCGGCGGAAAGAGCCTGATGCGCATCACCGACAATGGGTGCGGCATGGATGCGGCGGATCTTGACCTAGCGGTAAGGCGACACTGTACCTCGAAGATCAGCGACACGCTCGACGACATCCGCACGCTCGGCTTTCGCGGAGAGGCGCTTCCCTCCATCGGCTCGGTTGCCAGGCTCACGATCACCAGCCGCCGGCAGGGCGATCCCGAAGGCGCGCAGGTGACGGTCGCAGGAGGACGGATGTCGCCAGTACGACCGGCCGCAGCCAATACCGGCACGGTGGTCGAGGTTCGCGACCTGTTCTTTGCGACACCCGCCCGCCTCAAGTTCCTGAAATCCGAACGTGCCGAGGCAGCGGCGATTACCGAAATGGTAAAGCGGATGGCGATCGCGTTTCCGTCGGTCCGTTTCGTCCTCTCCGGACCAGATCGCTCGACCCTCGAGCTGTCTGCAACGGGCGACGACCAACTGGCCCGCATCGCGCAGATCCTCGGGCCCGAATTTCGCGACAACGCGATCGAGATCGACGCGGAGCGCGAGGACGTATCACTGAATGGCTTCGCCGGCGTGCCGACGTTCAACCGCGGCAATTCCGCCCATCAATACGCGTTCGTGAACGGTCGACCAGTCCAGGACAAACTGATCCTATCCGCCATCCGCGGCGCCTATGCCGAAACGGTGCCCTCAGGCCGATACCCAGTTGCGGTCCTTTCCATCCATCTCGATCCAGCCTTCGTTGACGTCAACGTCCATCCGGCCAAGGCCGACGTCCGTTTCCGTGACCCCGGCCTGGTTCGCGGGCTCATCGTCGGTGCGATCCGCGAGGCCCTCGCACGAGAAGGCAGCCGCGCGTCGACGACGGGTGGTCACGGTCTCATGCGGGCATTCAGGACCGGCACTGACCAGCCGAGGGCACCGTGGCAGGCGGATCAGTCACCCTCACGACCGCTCGCGGAAGCCCGTGGATTCTCGGAGGGGCAGCAGGCTGCATTCGACAGCCTGACCGTGCCTTCCGGACGCACCGACGCCCCGGACCAGCCGGAAGCAATTTCTCGCGCAGAAAACACGGTTTTGCCGATCCCCTTCGCAAATCACCCGCTGGGCGCGGCACGGGCGCAGCTTCACGAGAACTACATCGTTTCTCAAACGGATGATGGCCTCGTCATCGTGGACCAGCATGCCGCTCATGAGCGGCTTGTTTTCGAAGAGATGCGCAAGGCCCTGAACTCGGGCCGACTTGCTTCGCAGGCGCTGCTGATCCCGGAAATCGTCGACCTCCCTGAAGAGGATTGTGATCGACTGATGGCGCACGCCCGCGACCTCGACAGGTTCGGGCTGGCGATCGAGCGGTTCGGCCCGGGCGCTGTCGCGGTGCGGGAGACACCGGCCATGCTCGGGGAGATCGACGCAGGCCTTCTGGTGCGCGATCTCGCCGACGAGATTGCCGAGTGGAATACCGCCGGGGGTCTCCGGAGCAAGCTCGAGAACGTCGCCGCGACGATGGCCTGCCATGGTTCTGTGCGGTCGGGACGCCGCCTGAGACCGGAAGAGATGAATGCCCTTCTGAGGCAAATGGAGGCCACTCCAGGCTCCGGCCAGTGCAACCACGGCCGCCCGACCTATATCGAGCTCAAGCTATCCGACATCGAACGCCTGTTCGGGCGCAGTTGAGGGTGGCGCTTTACCCATCTGCGCGGTAGAGCAGAGATGATGTTCCGCAGGAGACTCAAGATGAACCGGTTCGAAGGAAGCGGGAGCCGGGAGGCGAAGATCCGCTACCTGGACGGCGACTACCAGATTCTCACGTCCGGCGCCTACGTCGTCTGCGCGATGACGGGCAGGCCCATACCCCTCGACGAACTTCGCTACTGGAGCGTCGCCCGTCAGGAGGCGTATGTGGACGCCGCAGCCTCGCTCGAAGCGGACAAGCGCGCCGGCGCGCTCCCGGTCCAGGCTCCTCAGGCCTGATCTGCCTGCTGGCTCTCCTGCAAACGCCTGCGTTGGTAATTTGCCACCGCAAGATCGATGATCTTGCCCGGCGCATTCGGATCATCGAAGGTCATGTCCACGTCCACGATCTGCACCTTCTTCAGCAAGGTTTCAGCCGGTCCGTGCAAACCGACAAGCCGCGCGGCGTCCTTGGCCGTGGTCACCGGAACCAGGCCCTGTCGATCCGCCTCTCGCAGCAGGTCGGCCAGTTCATCATCGCCGAAATAGTGATGATCTGGGAAGGACTGTTTGACGAGGATGCGCGCCCGAAGGGCTTCCACCGTACGATAGAACTTCTCCGGATCCGCTATGCCGGCAAAAGCAAGCACCGGCTTGTCCATCAACTCGGCCAAGGGCCGGGGCTTCAGCGCCGCGACATAGACCGGTTTGCCAGCTCTCGCCGCCTGGCGGACAAGGTGATCGGCGGCGTCTCCGTTGCCAACCTTCAGGATCGCCGAAAGGTGGCGCATCTGCTCCCCAATGGGAGCACGAACGGGACCGCCGGGGACCAGATGCCCGTTGCCGATGCCACGCACGCTGTCGATG
The DNA here is from genome assembly GCF_902502825.2 of Pseudorhizobium flavum. The sequence continues at coordinate 739,992 of NZ_LR723670.1, read as the reverse complement.
ACGATAAGGGCGAAATCCAGCCGCAGGCGCGCGCTCTGGAAGCCGTCATCCATGATGATGAGATCGACGCCTTCGGCAATGAGCTTCCGCGCCCCATCAACGCGTCGGCGTGAGACGACGGTCGTCGCGACGCGAGCCAGCAGAAGCGCCTCGTCACCGACGGCAGCCGCCCTATGATGCTCAATATCGACAAGGGTCGTTACGTCCAGCGAACCACCATATCCGCGGCTCAGGAAGCCCGGCGTATATCCCTTTTCCCGGGCGGCAACGGCAAGTGCGAGCGCAGTTGGCGTCTTCCCAGCGCCGCCCACGGTGAAGTTGCCGACACATAGAACGGGTGCCGGCACACTCGCCCGGCTCCCGTTCGCCATCCGGCTTCCTGCCACCCGGCCATAGACATAGGAGACGGGAGCGAGCGCCCATGCCCGCCAGTCCGCCTTGGTCCACCAGAACGGCGGCGCTTCCGAAACCATACGCAAGACTCCCAGTATCACGGTCTCTCGGCACTGAAACGGGAACCGCAGGAAAAAGGCAAGCCCGGCGACGGACCGCTAACCCTGCAGAAGGCTCTGCAGGACCGTGATGTCATCGATGCAGATATCGGCAAGTGCCGCGAGAGTGTCACGTGTACCGGTTCCGGTAAGGACGCCGACCTTCAGTCCGGCGCCAGCGGCCTGCCCCATGCGGAGGTCGTGAGCGTTGTCTCCCACCATGGCCACCTGCCGCGGCTCAAGCCCGGTGGAAGCGCAAAAGCCGAGCAGCATGCCGGCCTCCGGCTTGGTCCCGAAGCCGCTGTCGTAACCGGCGACGAAATCCACCCAGCCATCGATCTCGAACCGTGCAGCCGTGCGCCGGATCGAGGATTCATTATCGCTGGAGGCGATGCCGATCTTCAGTCCCTGCGCCTTCAGCCTTCGGAACAACACCCGCAGATCCGTGACGGGCACAGCATACTCCACTGCCCGTACGAACAGGTCGTCGAGAAGAACCGTCAATTCCGCCGCATCGATGGGGGAACCCGCCGCGGCAAAACCGAGTGCAATCTCGGCCGCATTGCCGGCTGCCAACAGGCTGTCTGCGCGGGTCTCGCCGGACACGGGATCCATGCCGGCGGCAAGCAGAAGCCTCGGCTCCAGATCGGGATCACCGGCTGACGCGATCCTTGCAGCCTCCCGGTTTACCGGTCCCCAGCTTTCATCGTAGCGGATCAGGGTGCCGTCCTTGTCGAACAGGATGCCGGCGATCCCGGGAAACCGCCCTCCAGTCATCGGGCGGTCGCGCTCTTCGGCTGCAACCGGGCCGTCACAGTCAGCGGGTTGATATAGGGCTCAAGCGCCTTCACAGTCACCGAAAGAGCCCCACGCATCTCGTTGATGGTCTCCTGGCCCGCATCGATCATCTTGCGGCGGGCGACATCATTGGACAGGAGGTAATGGACCGCCTTTGCCAGCATCTCCACATCGCGGATCAGCCGGGCGCCACCCTTGCGGGCGAGATTGGCGTAGGCGTCGCGGAAATTCTGGACATGGCTTCCCGAAAGAACGGCACAGCCGAGCATCGCAGGCTCCAGCGGGTTTTGCCCGCCCTCCCCGGTCAGTGACCGTCCGACGAAAGCCAGTTCCGTCAATCGGAGATAAAGGCCCATCTCGCCCATGGAATCGCCGAGGAAGATGTCGGTCTCGGGGGTGAGCGGATCATTGCGGGAACGCCTCGCCACCACCAGGCCCTGGGCCTTCAACATGTCCTCGATCGCATCCGACCGCTCCGGATGGCGTGGCACGATGATCGTCAACTGCCCATTTCGCGGCTTGAGCGCCTTGTGAATGCCGGCGGCGGCCTTCTCCTCGCCCTCGAAGGTGGAGATGGCAGCCCAGGTCTTGCGCTCGCCGATCTCCTCACGATAGCGCTGCAGCGCAGCAGGATCGCAGGGCGGCGGATCCGTATCGCCCTTTAGGTTGCCGGAGACCAGGACCGGCCACGCGCCCAGATCCCGAAACCGCTCCGCATCGAGGTCCGACTGCGCGACGACGAGCGACATCTTTCCGAAAAGGGCTTCCGCAATCGTGTCGTGGCGTTGCCACCGCTCGAAGGAACGGTCGGAGATGCGTGCATTGACGGTGATCTGGGGGATCTTGCGGCGATGAAGTTCAAGAAGCGTTGTCGGCCATATCTCCGACTCGGCCGTGATGCAGGCATCCGGCCGCCAGTAGGAAATGAACCGCTTCATCGAGAACTTCAGATCCAGCGGCACATACTGGTGGATGACCTGGCCCCCCAACCGGTTCTTGACCAGTTCCGCCGACGTCACCGTTCCGGTGGTCAGGAGCACGTGTATGTCGCGCCGCCCGAGTTCGCGCAGCAATGGGATCAGCGCAAGCGTTTCCCCGACACTGGCGGAATGGGCCCAGACGAGCGGACCTCGAGGCCGGGGTTGGCTCGCATAGCCAAGCCGCTCCGAGCGACGCAAGCGGTCCTCTTTGCCCTTCCAGCTCCGGTAGGCGAGAAATGGGCCAGCGAGCGGATAGACGAGAATCCCGGCCACGCGATAGCCGGTCAGCGCCAGACGCGCCAGACCCCTGCGTATCGCGCCGGTCCTCGATCGCCGTTCATGTCCGCTGATGTGGAAAATCCTCCGCTCGGCCAGCACTCATCTACTCTGTTACAAATGCGTCAAAATAGCGCCGGGGAACCATGAAGCAGAACGGGTGTGGCATCCAGCCACCACGACCGGATATCCCTCGCTTTGGAGGCTTATGCGCCCTTGGCTTCCGGCTCGAGAAGCTTGTGCATGTGGACGATGAAGTAGCGCATCTCGGCGTTATCCACAGTCTGCTGCGCCTTCGACCGCCATGCGGTGAGAGCACTGGCATAGTCGGGAAAGATGCCGACAATGTCGAGATTGCTGAGATCCTTGAACTGTACGCCCTCAAGGCTGGACAGTTCACCCCCGAACACGAGGTGCAGGAGTTGCTTCTTTTCGGTTTCCGGCATGGTCAGTCCCTTCAGTTCATTCCCCCCGGACATGTCTCATAGGCATCCAGGAAAAAACGTCAATCGGTCGGTTCGTCTGGCATGAACCTGGACAGCTTGTCCAGTGCGGGGCCGGCGCCGGCGTAGAGCATTCCGTGCTTCACGCTTTCGCGATTGTAGACGAGAGGATGGCCGGCGCTGTCGAGCAATTTTCCGCCCGCGCGCTGGAGAATGATGTCTGCTGCCGCCAGATCCCAGTCATGGGAGTTTTTCTTGACGATCGTCCCGTCGATCCTGCCGTCGGCCGTCAGTGCCAGCCGGTAGGCGAGCGACGGGACATGGCGCACCCGGCGAACCGCCTGCGTCTGCGCGGCTGGAAGCTTGCGCAGCAGGTCTTCCGCGATCGCCAGCGTGAGCGGCAGGGACGGATCCGGATGGGATACCGATATCAGGTCGCCATTCATGAGCGCCGGCCCGTCGAGGCAGGCGTAGAATTCCTCGTCCAGCGCCGGAGCGACGAGGACGCCGGCGACAGGTCTTCCCTGATGAACGACCGCGACGGACACGCACCATGTCCGCTCGCCGGCAATGAAGGCACGCGTGCCATCGATCGGATCGACCACGAACAGTGTCTCGTGGGAAAGCCGCGCATTGTCGTCGTCGGTCTCCTCGGAGAGCCAGCCATAGTGCGGCCGTGCCGTAATCAGCAGTTTTTCCAGGCGTTCGTTGGCGGCAAAGTCGGCAGCGCTGACAGGTGAGCGTCCCTCGTTCTTCCACCAGACCTCGGGGGATCGTCCGAAGAAGGAGTGCGCCACCTCGCCAGCCTCGGTGGCGGCCCGACGGATAAGTTCAAGATCGGCCTGCCAATCGTGCTGCCCGCTCTCCATCGGATCAACGTCCCGCCAGTGTCATGCCCTCGATGGCGATGGTGGGCGAGGCGATCCCGAACTTGCGGTCGATGTCGTTGGCAGGCGTGAGGCGCATGAACATGTCCTTCAGGTTGGAGGCGATCGTGACCTCCGAGACCGGATAGGCGAGCTCCCCGTTCTCGATCCAGAACCCACTTGCGCCCCGGCTGTATTCACCCGTGATCATGTTGACGCCCTGACCGATCAGCTCCGTCACATAGAAGCCGTTGCCGACGCTGCGGATCAGTTCCTCCGGCGAGACTTCCCCGGGCTCCAGTGCAAGGTTCGTGGAGGCGGGCGTCACGGATGTCCCGCCGCGCACGCCGCGTCCGTTCGTGGGCAATCCAAGCTCCCGGCCCGTCGATGTCGACAGGAACCAGTGCTTGAGCACGCCGTCCTCGATCATCACCAGCCGCTTGCCGGACACCCCTTCACCGTCGAACGGACGCGAGGAGGAGCCGCGCACCACCAGAGGGTCGTCGGTAATGTTCAGGCCGGTTTTCAGCACCTGCTGGCCCATGCGATCACGCAGGAAGCTCGTCTTGCGCGCCACAGCCGCGCCATTAATCGCGCCGGCGATATGGCCAACGAAGCCGCGGGCAATACGCGGGTCAAACACGACGGTGACATTGCTGCCGGTTTCCACCTGGCGCGGATTGACCCGCTTGACCGCGCGCTCGCCGGCCCGGCGGCCGATCACGCGGGGGTCGTCGAGATCAGCGAAATAGAGCCGGCTGTCGAAATCGTAGTCGCGCTCCATCTTGGTGCCTTCACCGGCAATGACGCTCACCGAGCGCCCGAACCGGCTGGCCGTGTAGCTGCCGGAGAAGCCATGAGACGTAGCAAGTACAAGGCCGCCCATACCTGCGGAGGCGCCTGCACCAGAGGAGTTGGTGACACCAGAAACTTCAAGTGCCGCCTGCTCTGCCTCCAACGCAGCCTCGCGCAATGCCTCAGTCGGCACGTCCGTCGCGTCAAGCAGTTGCAGATCGGGATAGCTTCTTGCCAGGTCTGCTTCGTCGGCAAGGCAGGCATAGGGATCTTCGGGCGATACACGAGCCATGGCGACGGCACGCTCTGCCAGTACCTTGACGTCGAAACCCGGATTGGCGGAGACGCTGGCGACCCGGTTGCCGACGAAGACCCTAAGCGAAAAATCGTCGCTCTCGGAGGACTCCGTGCCCTCCACCTTGCCAAGCCTGACGCTGACCGAGCGGGAGCGGGAGCGGACAACCACGACATCCGCCTGATCGGCACCGGCCGCCCTGGCAAGATCGACGAGTTGGCTGGCGCGGGAGAGAAGGTCCTGGGAGTCGATTGCGGAGGTCATTGTGTACCTTTCGTTGCGGCACCATTTATTGTGCGGCAAGGAAGGCATCAAGACGTAGAAGGTGATTCTTCCGATCCGGCAGTCCATCAAGGCGAGCGTTGCATGAGCGGCAGTGGCACAATCTTCACCCAGACGCTGGTGCTACTGGCCGGAGCGGTGATCGCGGCCCCTATCTTCCGATTGCTTGGGCTTGGTACAATCCTTGGATACCTAGCCGCAGGCGTCGTGATCGGACCGGTCATGCATGAAGTCACCGATGCGGAGGAGGTGCTGCATTTCGCCGAGTTCGGCATCGTCTTCCTGCTGTTCGTGATCGGCCTTGAGCTCAAACCCTCTCGGCTCTGGCAGATGCGCTCCGACGTATTTGGGCTCGGTCCCGCGCAGGTTATCATCGCCGGCCTGGCGCTCACGGGGCTTGCGATAGCGGCCGGGCTGGCCGACTGGCAGGGAGCCCTTGTGATCGGTTTCGGCCTTTCTCTGTCGTCGACGGCCTTCGCGGTCCAGATCCTGAACGATAACGGTGACCTGAACAGCAAGTACGGGCAACGGGCCTTCTCACTCCTTCTCTTTCAAGATCTTGCCATCGTGCCGCTGCTGGCGCTGGTCAGCATCCTGGGGAAAGGCGTGGACGAAACCGGCCCATCCGCCTTAACCGGGCTGGTAGTCGCGGTTGCTGCGGTCGGAGTCATGATCATCGCCGGTCGCTACCTCCTCACGCCGCTGTTCCAGGTCATTACCCGAACGGGAGCGCGCGAAGTGATGATCGCGACGGCCTTGCTGATCGTGCTGGGTTCGGCGGCTGCGATGCAGGCCGTGGGGCTGTCGATGGCAATGGGCGCTTTTCTTGCCGGCCTGATGCTTGCCGAATCCTCCTACAGGCACGAGCTTGAAGCTGACATAGAGCCCTTCCGAGGGCTTCTGCTGGCGCTGTTCTTCATGGCCGTCGGGCTTTCCCTCGATATCCATGTGCTGTGGAGCCAGATCGGCTTTATCGTGCTTGCGGTCCCGGTGTTCATGATCGTCAAGGGCGGCATTATCTACGGGCTCTGCCGCCTCATGGGATCGCCGCACAATGATGCGATGCGGATTGCCTTTCTTCTGCCCCAAGGCGGTGAATTTGGGTTCGTGCTGTTCACGACCGCAATGGCTGCGGGCCTGCTATCGTCGGCCACAGCGTCGCTGCTGATTGCAATCGTGACCTTGTCCATGGCTCTGACGCCCCTCGGCGCCGCGTTGTCCCGAAAACTCCTGACCGTGGAACGTGAGGAAATCGAAGAGGATTTCCAGGGTGCCGGCGCCGACGTCCTGATGATCGGCTTTTCCCGCTTCGGGCAGATCACGGCGCAGATCCTGCTGGCGGGAGGCCGGGACGTCACGGTGATCGACGATTCCGCCGACCGCATCCGGCAGGCGGCGTCGTTCGGTTTCCGCATCTATTTCGGCGACGGGACCCGCAAGGACGTGCTTCTTGCTTCAGGCATCGAGAAGGCAAAGATCGTCGCGGTGCTGACCCAGAAGCGCGAGATCACCGACAAGATCGTCGATCTTATCCGGTCGGAGTTCCCCAATGTCCGGTTGTTCGCCCGCTCCTATGACCGGATCCACACGCTTTCGCTCCGCGAGCGGGGCGTGGAATACGAGCTTCGGGAAACTCTGGGCTCCGGACTCATCTTCGGACGTAAGACGCTTGAGGCATTGGGGATGGGGTCAGCGGAGGCCGAAGCCATTGAAGACGATATCCGCAAGCGCGACGAGGAACGCCTGCTGCTTCAGGCCGCGGAGGGCCTCGCGGCCGGGAGACACATGTTGCACAACCGCCCGGTCAAGCCGGAGCCACTGATAAAGCCCAAGCACCCTTCCCCAAATGAGGAGGCCGCGATGAGGGCGCAGGACAAGCCGCAGGAAGCTGCCGATTAGGCCCTGGCAGCCAGATGGATTGCATCGACGGCGCGCTTCAGATCCTCCTTCACCGGAAGAGTGTAGTCGAATATGTCCTTCGCCTTGAGGAAATCCATCACCCGGAAGTGGTTGACCGGCGGACGCAGGAGAACGTGCGGCGGCTGCAGCTTCAACTGGAACGAGATCGTCGACTGCATCATCAACTGATTGGCGCCAAAAATGCTCTCCATGCGGCTTGGCGGTGATAAGCCGTCCCCTTCCGGCGCCCCGACCACGTCCACCCCGATCACGACGTCCGCCAGATCCATCAGGTGGTCGTAAGGCACGGGATTGAAGATTCCGCCATCAACCATGATGCGGCCGTTCACCGTCACCGGCATGAAGATGCCGGGGATCGCGGCAGACGCGGCGAGCGCCGGTCCGAGTGAACCTTCTTCCAGCACGACTTCGGAACGCCCGTAGTAATCGGTGGCGATTACCTTCAGGGGAATGCCGAGGTCTTGGAAATCTGCCGGAATGGCCTGCGGCAGAAGCGCCTTCAGCACATGCTCGATGTTGAACTGGCCAAAACGAAACCCGCCATCGGTACCGCGCATGGAGGAAGGACCAAGACTCAAGAGCCTGTTGGCGAGCGCTCCTCGGTTGCCGACCGTCTCCAGCGTGTAGGCGCGAATCTCGCTGCCCGTCATGCCGGCGGCCATCCCCGCCCCCATAATGGCGCCCATCGAGGAACCTGCGATAGCGACAGGTCGTATCCCGAGCTCGTCCAGAGCATCGATCACATGTGCATGCGCCAGTCCGCGAGCGCCGCCGGCGCCGAAGGCGATCGCGAAGGTCAGGTCTCGCTGTGATTTCTCAACCTTGGCATCGGCAAGGGCAAGCTTGGTGGTCATTGGCAGCTTCAACCTGGCTGGTAGCGAAAGAAGTGCATGCGGGTGTCGCCGAACAGGCGCTGTTCCAGCGGCCTGAACACGGGATCCACGGAAGGCGCGACATCGGCGCGCTCCTCAAGGATCGCCAGCGCCCCGGGAGCAAGCCATCCGCCGGAATAGGCCGCCAGCATGGCTGCTTCACCGAGGCGCCTGCCATAGGGCGGATCGGCGAAAAGCAGATTAAACGGCTCGATCGTGCCGTTCGGCCCGAGCTTCGTGGCGTCGCGCCTCAGGATACGGGCGCGCCCGTGGAGCGCGAGGTGATCGATATTCTCCCACAGCAGGCCTCTCCCTTCGACGCTGTTCTCGACAAACAGAGCCTGTCTGCAGCCGCGGGAAAGCGCCTCGAGGCCGATTGCCCCTGTCCCGGCGAAGAGATCGATGACCCGGGTCTGATTCAGGGCCTCCGGATAGACGTGGCCGATGATGTTGAACAGGCTTTCGCGGGTCCGGTCGACCGTCGGCCGGATGTCGTTGGATTTCGGCGCGGCCAGCGTCCGGCCGCGAAATTCGCCCCCGACGATGCGCATCTGTCCTACCCTCTTGTCCGAGGCTTGCCGCCTGCCGGACGCCCGCCGGGCCTGCCGCCACCGCCGCCGGGCTTGCCGCGACCGCCTCCCGGTTTTCCGCCGGATGGCTTGCCGCCGAAGGATTTTCCGCCGCCGGGCTTGCCTCCGAAGGGTCGATCTCCCCCCGGTTTGCTGCCGCGTGGCCGGTCGCCACGGGATCGGTCTTGCTCGGTTCGTGGGCCGCGGGGCCGGTCACCAAACGGACGATCGCCGCGGGGGCGCTCACTCCTGGCGTCATCGGAATATCCCCGACCACGGGGACGCTCTCCCTCCTCGCGCGGCTTGCGGTCGCCGCGGGGCTTTTCGCGGAAGGAGCCCTCCCCTCGCAGCCGATCCGCGAACGGGCGCTCGGTCCTCGGGGATCGCTCGCCCCGATCAGGTCGATCGCCGGCAGGTCGCTTGCGAGGAAAGTCGCCGTCCCTGCTTTCCCGCGCAGGAGATTCAGCGCGTATCCAGTCGCTGTCCTCTTCCGCCCGGTTCACGAGGACCCTCCGGTCGCTCGGAAGCTTGGGCTTGTCGAACAGCTTTTCCGCCTCAGCCCGTGCAGAAGTTCTCTTCCCCTTGGCATCCGTCGTCGGACGGGCACCGGGCGCCATCCACACATTCGCGGTCCGTGAGGTCCCCATGGGCGGGCGCTTCTTCGGCTTTTCGCCGAAGTCACCGTCGTCACGCTTGTCACCGCGCGATACCGGCTTCCCGCGGCGATCGTCACGTCTGGAATCCTGCCGTTTCGACGAACGATCCTGCGACCATCCGCCGGTACGCTCCCTGTCATCCCGGCTCGCGGCACGAGTCGTCACAGGTTCGGGCTCCTCGCTACCACCGAGATCGCTGTAGATCGGCGCATCGAAGTTGGCCTTCGCTTCCTCGATCAGGCGCGGCCCCAACTGGTCGCGCAGCATCCGTCCGCGCACTTCGACAACCTGCCCCTCCGGCAGATCGCCCAGTTGGAAAGGCCCGTAGGAGATGCGGATCAGCCGGTTGACCTCGAGGCCGAGCGCGCCGAGGACGTTCTTGACCTCGCGGTTCTTGCCTTCCCGCAATCCGACGGTAATCCAGACATTATGGCCCTGCTGGCGGTCGAGCGTTGCGTCGATCGCGCCGTAGAGGACGCCGTCGACGGCAATGCCTTCCTTCAGCTTGTCGAGCGCAGCCTGGTCTACCTCACCATGGGCGCGCACGCGATAGCGACGCAGCCAACCGGTCGTCGGCAGTTCCAGCACACGCGAGAGGCCACCATCATTGGTCAGCAGCAGCAGTCCCTCGGTATTGATATCAAGGCGCCCGATCGACATGACCCGCGGCAGGTCCTCAGGCAGGTACTCGAAGACCGTCGGGCGTCCTTCCGGGTCGGAGTTGGTCGTCACAAGTCCGGCGGGCTTGTGGTAGAGCCACAGCCGGGTGCGTTCGATGCCGCGGATCGGCTGACCATCAACCTCGATGCGATCCTCGAGGGTAGCGTTAACTACCGGTGTTTCGAGAACAGTGCCGTTCAACCGCACCCGGCCTTCCATGATCATGCGCTCGACGTCACGGCGGGAGGCCACACCGGCACGGGCAAGGATCTTGGAAATTCGCTCCGGCTTCGATCCAGCGGCATCGACAGGGGCTGTCGCAGCTTCTGCCGGCTGCTTCGCCACAGGCTTGTCGCTCTTGCCGGCTTCCTTCACGGGCCGCTGCTTCAGTCCCGCCTTGGCGGAGAAGGCAGCCTTGCCGGTGGGCTTGCCTTTCGTCGCTGATCCGGGTTTCGTGGCGCGTTCGAAGGACTTTGCTCCGCCGCGCTTTGGCTTGTCTTTGGGTGTCATTTGTTGTTTGCCTGAAGCGATGAAGTCGACGGAAGCTTCCGGACATTCATGCGGGTTGAGGTGCGTCCCGGCTGCCCGCGCGATGCGGCGGGGCCCGTTTGTTCGCTTCCTACCAGTTCAAGGGTGCCGGGTTAAGAGGAAATCGCCGAGAATGGCCAAGAACGACGGTTTCATGACAGAAGCGCTGCAGGAGGCGGAACAAGCCGGCAGCCGGGGCGAGATCCCGGTTGGCGCCGTACTGGTCATGGATGGCAAGATCCTTGCGCGCTCAGGGAACCGTACTCGCGCCGAAAACGACGTCACCGCCCATGCCGAAATCAATGTCATCCGTGAGGCCTCTCGGCTGCTCGGGCAGGAGCGGCTAACGGGTGCCGACCTCTACGTGACGCTCGAACCCTGCGCGATGTGCGCTGCCGCGATCTCCTTTGCGCGTATCCGCAGGCTCTACTACGGTGCCGAGGACCCAAAGGGGGGCGGGGTCGATCATGGCGGCAGGTTTTACGCGCAGCCAACCTGTCATCATGTGCCGGAGGTCTATTCCGCCATCGCAGAACGGCAGGCCGCGGAACTGCTGAAGCGCTTCTTCCAGGAAAAACGATAAGCCGGCCGGACGGTCAGCTCGCTGCGAAGGCCTTCAGGCTGTCGCCGGTCAGCCGGTACCGAACCCACTCGCTTTGCGGTCTCGCACCAATCGTCTCATAGACGCGGATTGCCGGCTCGTTCCAGTCCAAGACGCTCCATTCGAAACGGCCACAGCCTCGCTCCACCGCAATCTTGGCAAGATGGCGCAGAAGCAGCCGGCCTGCCCCCGCACCGCGATACCGGGGTGAGACATAGAGGTCTTCGAGGTAGAGGCCGTTGCGCGCCTGCCAGGTGGAGTAATTGAAGAACCAGACGGCGAAGCCTGCGGGAGCGCCATCCGCTTCCAGTATGGCCGCTTCCGTCACCGCTTGCGGGCCGAACATGGATGCAGCGAGGCTTGCTTCCGTCGCCTCGACCTCCTCTTCCGCCTTTTCGTAGATCGCAAGCTCGGTAATGAAGCGGAGAATGATCCCGACATCGTCGGCGGTCGCAGCGCGGATCGTGTAATTCATGGGCGGGCTCAACAGAAAAAGGCAGGCCACCGGGCCTGCCGCTTCATAAGTCTAGGATGCTTGGTTACTGGAAGGGCTTCCACCAGCTGGAGGTCTGCTTGGCAGCCTCGGCCTCTTTCTTCCGGCGGCGCTCCTTCTTCAGCTCGGGCTCGCCCAGATCTTCAAGGGCTGCAGAGTCGACGGCGCGATACTCCACCGGCGGATCGGTCAGCGAACGCCGTGTCTGTGTCACGTCGGCACTGTTGAGATTCTGTTTAGCCTGCCGGAAAGCTTCCCACTTCTCCGATTCCGTCATCTGTCCAGCCTTGCCCTTACCGGCAAGAAGCGGTGAACGGTAGCCAGGATTGCCTTCGTTCTCGGCTGCTTCCTGGCGGAGTCGCTGGCGGGTCTCCTCAGGCGATTCCACCCATGCCGGATTGGTCTCGCGGCTGGCGAGGGAGGCCTGCGGGGGCGGAAGGGACTTGTCCTGCGCCGTGACCACCAGGCCCGGCCGCGGATTGTACTTCACGTCGCGCTTCTCCTGCGGGCCCAGAGAGACCGCCGAGGTCAGGTCATTGCTCAGCTGCTCCATTGCACTGGTCCCGGTCCCGTAGGTGGGACTGCCCATGCAACCCGATAGGGCCAGCATACCGGCCATCAGCCCGGTGGCGCTCAATGCGGCGCGAAACCCATGCGACGTCTTCATCAAAACCCTTCCAGCAGCGCCCGTCCTTCGACGCCTTCAGATTTCCCGTCAGTACCGCCTGACCGAGAATTCCGGCCAATTTCGGGCAGATGTACCGGATGACGCGGCGAAGCGCAATCATCCGGTAGCGAAAGCGGATCAGCCAAGGCGGCCAAGGGCCGCCAGTTCACGCAAGGCTGCGGCATCTCGTGCCGACACTTCAGGGTAGTCGGGATCAGACCCGACATCCTTCGTGACGCGCCAGGAACGGGCGCACTTCGTCCCTTCCGCCAGCTTCGTCTCGACTGCGACACCCGGCACCTCGGCAAGACGGAACGCTGCTTCCGGCCCTTCGCCGGCGACCACACGGATGGCCGAAGTGATACAGATCTCTTCGAAATCCTGCCCCTCGAGCGCGTTCATCAGGGCGGTATCCGACACGTGCACGACCGGTGCCGCCTCCAGCGACGAGCCGATCCGCTTTTCCTTGCGCTCGATCTCCAGTGCGCCCGTGACGACCGAACGCACGCGGCGGACCTTCGACCATTTTTCCGCGAGCGCTTCGTTGCGCCATTCTGCCGGCACCTCGGGGAACTGCTCCAGATGCACCGAGACCGCTTGCGGATTGCGGGACAGCCAGGCTTCTTCCGTGGTGAACGGCAGCATGGGGGAGAGCCAGGTCACCATGCAGTCGAAGATCTTGCGGATGGCGGCGAGCGCCGAACGACGGCGCAGCGAGGACGGCGCATCGCAGTAGAGCGCGTCCTTGCGGATGTCGAAGTAGAAGGCCGACAGCTCGATATTGGCAAAGTCGATCAGCGCACGAGCGATCTTCTTGAAGTCGAAGGCGTCATAGCCGTCGCGCACCAGCCGATCCAGTTCCGCCAGGCGATGCAGCATTAGACGTTCTAGTTCGGGCAGATCCGCATAGGCAATCTCTTCACCTTCGTCGTGGGCGAGCGTGCCGAGCATCCAGCGGATCGTGTTGCGCAGCTTGCGATAGGCATCGACATTCGTCTGGATGATCGTCTTGCCGAGGCGCTGGTCTTCCCAGTAATCGGTGGTCATGACCCAGAGGCGAAGGATGTCGGCGCCGGCATCCTTCATGACGTCCTGGGGCGCCACGACATTGCCGAGCGACTTCGACATCTTCTGACCCTTCTCATCCATAGTGAAGCCATGGGTGATGACGGCGTCATAGGGCGCGCGGCCGCGGGTGGCCGCCGATTCCAGGAGCGAAGAGTGGAACCAGCCGCGATGCTGGTCGGAGCCTTCGAGATAGACGTCCGCCGGCCATTTCAGATCCGGCCGGTCTTCCAGCGTAAAGGTATGGGTCGAACCCGAGTCGAACCAGACATCGAGAATGTCGCGGACCTGTGTCCAGCCTTCGTTGGCGCGGGAGCCCAGGAAGCGCTCGCGAGCCCCTTCGGCAAACCAGGCGTCGGCACCCTCCTGCTCGAAAGCCTCCATGATGCGGCCGTTCACTGTGTCGTCCTGCAGGATCGCGCCCTTCTCGTCGACGAAGACGCAGATCGGCACGCCCCAGGCGCGCTGGCGCGACAGCACCCAGTCCGGGCGCTGTTCGATCATGGCGCGCAGGCGGTTCTGGCCAGCGGACGGCACGAAGCGCGTCTCGTCGATCGCCTTCAGCGCGCGCGAGCGCAGCGTCGTGCCGTCGCCGAAGTCCTTGTCCATGTAGACGAACCACTGCGGCGTGTTGCGGAAGATGACCGGCTTCTTCGAGCGCCAGGAATGCGGGTAGGAATGCTTCAGCCGACCGCGGGCAAACAGATTGTTGGCGGCAATCAGCGCCTCGATGACGGCCTTGTTGGCATCACCCTTCTTGCCGTTGTCGTCCATGACGCGGGCGGGACCACCCTCGCGGTCCGGACCGAAGCCGGGGGCATCGGCGGTGTAGAAGCCGGCATCGTCTACCGGGAACGGGATCTTCGTGTCGATGCCGCGCGCTTCGAGCTCGCGGACATTATCGGTCCAGGCGTCAAAGTCCTCTCGGCCATGGCTGGGCGCGGTATGAACGAAGCCGGTGCCGGCGTCATCGGTGACGTGATCGCCGGCGAGAAGCGGGACGGGGAACTCATAGCCGCCACCGAACTGGCGAAGCGGGTGCCCGCACACGAGGGACGCGAGCTCTTCGGCCGTGACATCGCGAAGCTTTCGGTACTGCAGCTTCGCCTTGGCAAAGGACTCCTCGGCCAGCTTATCGGCGAAGACGAGCTTTTCCCCGGGCCGCGGCCCGAAGTCATTTTCTGCTGCCGTTACTTCATACAGCCCGTAAGACACCTTTGGGGAATAGCTGATCGCCCGGTTGCCGGGGATCGTCCAGGGCGTGGTCGTCCAGATGACGACGAAGGAACCCTGGAGATCGCCGAGGACACCACCATCGGCGTTCTGTGCGATGACCGCCTGCCTGTATGCCTCACCGGTCTCAAGCGCCGCGCCCGGCTCGCTCATCCGCACAACCGGGAACTTCACCCAGATCGTGTCGCTCTCGACATCGGCATATTCCACCTCGGCCTCGGCCAGGGCAGTGCGCTCGACGACCGACCACATCACCGGCTTCGAGCCCCGATAGAGCTGGCCCGACTTGGCGATCTTAAGAAGTTCGCCTGCGATCCGCGCCTCTGCGTGGAAGTTCATCGTCGTGTAGGGATTATCGAAGTCGCCCTCGATGCCGAGCCGCTTGAACTCCTCCGACTGCACCTTGATCCAATGCGCCGCGAATTCGCGGCATTCCTGGCGGAACTCGTTGACCGGAACCTCGTCCTTGTTCTTGCCCTTCTCGCGGTACTTCTCCTCGATCTTCCACTCGATCGGCAGGCCGTGGCAGTCCCAGCCGGGAACATAGTTGGAATCATAACCGCGCATCTGGAAGGAGCGGGTGATGACGTCCTTCAGGATCTTGTTCAGCGCGTGGCCGATATGGATGTTGCCGTTGGCATAGGGCGGGCCGTCATGCAGCACGAACTTTTCGCGACCGGCGGCGGAGGCGCGAAGTTGTCTGTAAAGATCCATCTGCTGCCAGCGCTTGACCAGTTCCGGTTCCTTCTGCGGCAGGCCGGCGCGCATCGGGAACTCGGTCTCGGGCAGGTAGAGGGTCTTGGAATAATCGATCTTGTCTGCGGTATCGGTCATGGATCAGCCATCGGAAGAGGCGACCGGCGTGGTCGCGCGGAACTGTGTCATGGAGTGGCGGCGAGCGCGCAAGGATACATCCCAGCGCCAAGAAACCCGGACCTTTCCGCTGCTTTTTAAGCTGCGGGAAAGGCCGGGCCGATAATTCGAATGATCCGGGCCACCGAAGGATATGTCATGGTGCCGCGTTCCTTAGGGGTTTTTGGCCTCAAAAGAAAGAGGCCTAGCGCAACGTGGAGAAGCCGCGTCTATTCGCCGGTGTCTATCGCGACTGCGGCACGCAGAACCTCGTTGATCCGATCCTGCCACCCCGGCCCGTCCTTCTGGAAATGCTCGATCACTGCGCTGTCCAGCTTGATCGTGACCAGTTCCTTCGCCTCCGGCAGGGCGGGTCTTTCCACCGCCGGCACGGCGGGCTTGCTCAGCCGCTTCCTGAATAGTGCCTCGGCGGCATCCATCGGATTCTGCGGGCGGCGCGGCGGATTGGCCATCATGGTCGACTTTCGTGCTGTATTGTCGGGACTACGGACTAGGCTCCCAAAAAGGCCGGAAGGTCAAGCTCGCCCAGCCACCTCCTTCCTACGCGTCAGGATCACGACGAGCCGCGTCCGAAAGCGATCTTCGCATCCAGTTCGCCCAGCGGCCGCACGCCGGAGAGGAGCGCCCTCGCCTCCTCCTCGTCGCGTTTCATCTGCTCGACCAGCGGCTCTAGTCCGTCGAATTTCACCTCGTCGCGCAGATGGCCAAAGAAGGAGACGGAGCAGGTCTGGTCATAGAGGTCGCCGGTGAAGTCGAAGAGATAGGTTTCGAGCAGCGGTGCGCCATTCTCCGTCACCGTCGGGCGGCGGCCATAGCTCGCCACGCCATCGTGGAGAATGCCGTCTGCCTTGCGGAAGCGCACCGCATAAATGCCGGGCTTCAGTTCCATCTCAGGCGGCAACACCATGTTGGCGGTCGGATAGCCGAGCGTGCGGCCGAGTTTCTCGCCGCCGACCACCTCACCCTCGACCGTGAAGCGGTAGCCCAGGAGGCCGGCCGCAGCAGCAACGTCACCCTCCGCCAGCAGCGCCCGAATGCGACTTGAGGAAATAACCTCGGCATTCTCGTCGCGGAAGGCGTCGACAAGGCTCACACCGAAGCCATGACGTTCACCTGAGGACATCAGATAGGCCGGCCCACCTTCACGGCCCTTGCCGAAATGGAAGTCGAAGCCGGTGACGACGGCGCTGGCCTGCAGCCAGTCAACGAGCACGGTCTGGACGAATTCCTCGGCGGAACGCTGCGAGAACTCCCGCTCGAACGGATATTCGATGACGCAGCGGAAGCCCATCGCCTCCAGCAGCCGCGCCTTGAGCGGGGCCGGCGTCAGTCGGCAGACGGGGCTGTCGGGGCGGAAGACGGTGCGCGGGTGCGGCTCGAAGGTCAGCACGAGCGCCGGAACGTCGCGAGCCCGCGAAAGCTGCAACGCACGCTCCAAAACGCTGCGGTGGCCGCGATGGACCCCATCGAAATTGCCGATCGCCACGACACCGCCCTTCAGGCCCGGCGGCAACGGCTCCTTCTTCTCGTTGCGGTGGAAGACGGTCATCGGCGTTTTCCTATGCGAGCCGCGGCATCCACCATTTCGGCGCCGCCCCTTCGCGCTTCAGCCAGGCATTCATCACCGCCTCGTCGATCTGCCCGTTCACCGTATATTCGTTCACGTGGATGCCGGCGCTGACGTAGAGGAGGTCGAGGCCCTGGCTGATGGCGCCGCGGACATCCGTTGGCATGCCGTCGCCGATCGCAAGGACCCGCTCTCTGGTAACCTCGCCGCGCGCCTGGCGGGCGAAAGCAAGCGCCTCCTCGTAGATCGGGGTGTGCGGCTTGCCGGCAATGCGGCTCTTGCCGCCGAGATCCTCGTAATAGGCGGCGACGGCTCCGGCACAGGGAATGATGCGGTGTCCGCGTTCGACCACCAGATCCGGATTGGCACAGATGAACGGTACATCGCGCTTCTGGAAAGCGACAAGCATGTCGTGATAATCTTCCGGCACCTCCTTCTCGTCATCGAAGAAGCCCGTGCAGACAATGGCGTCGGCCTCATCCGCGCCAACCACCTCGACATCCAGCCCATCGAACAGCGGCATGTCGCGGTCCGGACCGAGGAGGAAGACCTTCCGAGGCCCCTCGGCGATCAGGTGGCGCGTCACGTCACCTGAGGTGACGATGCCGTCATAGGAACTGTCGGGAACGCCCAGCAGCCGAAGCTGGGAAATCACGCCGGGCGAAGGCCGCGGGGAATTGGTGATCAGAACGACGGTCGTCCCTGCCGCACGTGCGTCGGCCAGCGCCTTGCAGGCATCCGGGAAGGCATCGACGCCATTGTGGACCACGCCCCAGACATCCGACAGAACCACGTCGTAACTGCCGGTAATCTCTGTGAGACTGCTGATGCGCTTGGCCATGTCTTTTCCCGAACCGATATCTGAACCGGCGCTGACATTGCAAAGCTGGTGCAGGATGGCAAGGCTTTTCCTGCCTTCCAGGGACATGGCAACATCGAACGAGATTGCTGGAAATTTCGATCCAGCTCGTTCTTGACTCTCATTCGAGCCGAGCTTATCTCGACGCCAGCTAGCACTCTCCTCTAGTGAGTGCTAGCAACCAGATACGGGTCCGCAGACCTGTCCATGTCATTTGATCGAGGGATTAGACAATGGCAAGCACCAATTTCCGCCCCCTGCACGACCGCGTCGTCGTTCGTCGCGTCGAGTCTGAAGAAAAGACCAAGGGTGGCATCATCATCCCGGACACCGCCAAGGAAAAGCCTGCCGAAGGTGAAGTCATCGCCGTTGGCCCGGGCGCCCGCGACGAAAGCGGCAAGCAGGTCGCTCTCGACGTCAAGGTCGGCGACCGCGTCCTGTTCGGCAAGTGGTCCGGCACTGAAGTCAAGCTCGATGGCGTCGATCTCCTCATCATGAAGGAATCCGACATCATGGGCGTCATCGGCTGATCTTAGCCTCTCGCCCATCCCGAAATCACGCTGACACCCCTTTTCAGGAGTTCTCAAAATGGCAGCTAAAGAAGTAAAGTTCGGCCGCACCGCGCGCGAAAAGATGCTGCGCGGCGTCGACATCCTCGCCGATGCCGTCAAGGTCACCCTCGGCCCGAAGGGTCGTAACGTCGTCATCGACAAGTCCTTCGGCGCACCGCGCATCACGAAGGACGGCGTCTCCGTCGCCAAGGAAATCGAACTGGAAGACAAGTTCGAGAACATGGGCGCCCAGATGGTCCGCGAAGTCGCTTCGAAGACCAACGACATCGCCGGTGACGGCACCACGACTGCAACGGTTCTCGCCCAGGCCATCGTCCGCGAAGGCAACAAGGCTGTTGCAGCCGGCATGAACCCGATGGACCTGAAGCGCGGCATCGACCTCGCCGTCAAGGCCGTTGTCGCCGATCTCCAGGCCAAGGCCAAGAAGATCAATACGTCGGAAGAAGTCGCACAGGTTGGCACCATCTCCGCCAACGGCGAGCGCCAGATCGGCCTCGACATTGCTGAAGCAATGCAGAAGGTCGGCAATGAAGGCGTCATCACGGTTGAAGAAGCCAAGACCGCTGAAACCGAACTCGAAGTCGTCGAAGGCATGCAGTTCGACCGCGGCTACCTGTCGCCTTACTTCGTGACCAACCCGGAAAAGATGGTTGCGGATCTCGACGATCCCTACATCCTGCTGCACGAGAAGAAGCTCTCCAACCTGCAGGCCATGCTGCCGGTCCTGGAAGCCGTGGTTCAGTCGGGCAAGCCGCTCCTCATCATCGCTGAAGACGTCGAAGGCGAAGCTCTCGCAACGCTCGTCGTCAACAAGCTGCGCGGTGGCCTCAAGATCGCTGCCGTCAAGGCTCCGGGCTTCGGCGACCGCCGCAAGGCCATGCTCGAAGACATCGCCATCCTGACGGGCGGCACAGTCATCTCCGAAGACCTCGGCATCAAACTCGAGAATGTCACGCTCGACATGCTCGGCCGTTCGAAGAAGGTCTCGATCTCCAAGGAAAACACCACGATCGTCGACGGTGCCGGCCAGAAGACCGACATCGAAGGCCGTGTTGCCCAGATCAAGGCGCAGATCGAAGAGACCACTTCGGACTACGACCGCGAGAAGCTGCAGGAACGCCTTGCAAAGCTCGCTGGCGGCGTTGCCGTGATCCGCGTTGGCGGCTCGACGGAAGTCGAAGTGAAGGAAAAGAAGGACCGCATCGACGACGCGCTCAACGCGACCCGCGCTGCCGTTCAGGAAGGCATCGTACCGGGCGGCGGCGTCGCTCTGCTGCGTGCTTCCCACCAGCTCTCGGTCAAGGGCGAGAACGCCGACCAGGAAGCCGGCATCAACATCGTTCGCCGCGCGCTGCAGGCTCCGGCCCGCCAGATCGCAGAGAACGCTGGTGACGAAGCTTCGATCGTCGTCGGCAAGATCCTCGAAGGCAACACCGACAACTACGGCTACAACGCTCAGACCGGCGAGTATGGCGACATGATCGCCATGGGTATCGTCGACCCGGTCAAGGTCGTTCGCACCGCCCTCCAGGACGCAGCCTCGGTTGCCGGCCTCCTCGTCACGACGGAAGCCATGATCGCCGAACTGCCGAAGAAGGATGCCCCGGCAGGCATGCCTGGCGGCATGGGCGGAATGGGCGGAATGGACATGATGTAAGACCTTCTGGTCCTACATCTGAGCCATCCGGTTCAAATCAGGAAGGGCGGTCTTCGGACCGCCCTTTTCTGTTGGGGTGAAAGAAGCCCAGTTCCCTCTACCGTTCAATTTTCGACGACGATCTGTCTCCGATTGTTCATCTTTCTGACAGGCCAGTTGGCGCGCATATTCCGGTGCAGAATTCGATGCCACTGAACATCAACATTTCTTTCTGGAGAACCCCCATGCCCAACACCTCGACCAACAACCTTCTGCTGCTTGCCGCCCGCGTCCTGCTTTCGGCAATGTTCATCCTGTCCGGCTATCCGAAGCTCCTCGATCCAGCCGGCACCGCAGGTATGATCGCCGGGGCCGGTTTCCCGGCCGCGACCGCGCTCGCCTATCTCGCAGGCTTGTTCGAACTGATCGTCGGCCTCTTCGTGCTGGTCGGCTTCCAGACTCGCATCTCGGCGATCCTGCTTGCGCTCTTCTCCGCCTTCACGGGCCTCGTCTTCCACTCCGGCGCCATCAACGTGCCTGACTTCCCGGAAGCGGCCAATGGCCTGCTGACCATGTTTAACGGCCTGATGATGATGAAAAACCTGACGATCGCCGGCGGCTTCCTGGCGCTTGCCGCTGTTGGAGCCGGCGCCTATTCGCTCGACGCCCGCCGCCGCGGTACAGTCGCAATCGCCGCCTAGCCTTCGACATTCCCTGCCCAAGGCAAACCCGCCGGATCCCACACGGACCGGCGGGTTTTTCGTGTATGTCAGATGACGCGCTGCGCCAGCCAGACGGTGGCGCCACCGCAGGCGGGATCCTGGTCCATCTGCGCCACGAGTTTAAAACCGTTTACCGCCAGCAGGTCCCCATACTCCTGCCGCGACAGGCTCGCGTGATAGAGCGGCTCGCCGCCGAACTCCCCCATCGCCACGCCCTCGAAATGGCCGGCCGTGAACAGCAGCGCTGCCCCGGGTGCCGCGAGGTAAGCGAAGACCGGGAACATGGCGTGCTGGTCCGCGGGGCTGAGATGGAAGAAGCTGTGCCAGGCGATGACGCCGTTGAAGGTCCGCCCGGGCGGCAGCCTGCGCATGTCGCGGACGATCCACTGCTGATCGGGAAACCGCTGTCTTGCCAGCTCGATCAGCGACGGGGAACTGTCGACACCGGTCAGACGAAAGCCGCGGGCAATGAAATGGCCCGCGATCGGCTCTCCGGAGCCGCAGCCGAGATCCAGAATCGTACCGCTCGGCGGAAGAAGCGCGGCGAAGCGATCCAGCCAGGGCTTCTCGAAGAGGTTCTTGCCGCGCAACTGGTCGAAAGCCTGCGCGTGCCGCTCGTAGAGGCCGATGATGTTGTCGTCCTCGGCCATCCGTTTAGACAACCGCGCCTTGCACTGCCTGGATGATCCGGCCGATCCGAGGGTCCCGGTCGTGCTCAGGCTTGCGTGCGCGAACAAGGCAGGCCTCGCTCTTCAGGATCACGCCATCGCTAAGCACCTTCAGGTGGTTTGCCTTGAGCGTGGAGCCGGTGGAGGTGATGTCGACGATGATATCCGCCTGGCCTGCTGCCGGCGCACCCTCGGTAGCCCCTAGGCTCTCGACGATCCGGTAGAGCTGGATGCCATGCTGGCGCGAAAAGAACTGCTGCGTGAGCCGCCAGTATTTCGTGGCGATCGCAAGACGCCGGCCGTGGCGGGTGCGAAAATCGGCGGCGACGTCCCCCAGATCTTCCATCGTCTCCACATCCAGCCAGATCTCCGGCACTGCGACGACGACATCCGCCTGGCCGAAGCCGAGACGAGCACAGAAATCCACCTTGGCATCGACCTCGGCCATGCCTTCGCGCACGAGATCCTCGCCGGTAACACCGAAATCGACCGCGCCAGCCGCCAGTTCCCGCGCAATCTCCGACGCGGAGAGATAGGCGACCTCGACGCCTTCAATGCCATCGATCCGACCGCGATAGGAGCGATCATTGCCGACGGCGGATATGGCGAGGCCGGCGCGATCGAAGACGGCCGCCGTATCGTCCTTGATGCGCCCCTTGGAGGGCAGTGCTATGGTGATCGTCATTCCTGGTCCCTCGCCTGCTCGATGCGGTCGAGCCAGAGCGCAAAGCCCACCGCCGGAATGCGATCCTTAGCGCCCAACAACGTCAACAACCGGTCAAACCGACCGCCACCCGCAAGCACGGCCGATGACCCTGTCTCGGTCACTTCGAAAACCAAGCCGGTGTAATAGTCCAGAGGACGGCCGAAGGCCGCGCGATAGGTCATGCCGGAAAGATCAAGCCCGCTTTCGGTCAGTGCGGCCAGCCGCGCGTCGAACCGGGCAAGCGCCGGATCGAGGTCCAAGCCGGCTGCATCGGCGAAGCCCGCGAGCGCCGAGGACGCATCGGCGAGCGGCAGTCTGAGCGTGAGGAACTCCCGCAGGAGAAGCAAGGCGCCCCCATCGAGCCTCGTCTCGGCGAGCGCCAGCTTGTCCTTCAGGCGCCGCGCAATCTCGACGGGCGAACGGCTGGCATTGGTGGAGTAACCCGTCTCCTGCATGGTGCGGTCGATCCGCGCCACCAGTTCATCCTCTTCGCCCGAAGCGAGAAGCGCCGCTATCTGCGGTTCAAGGCCCGCCACCGGCTGGGGTCTCGCGAGTCGGTCCAGAAGCGCCTCGAGATGCGCCATGTCGCCGAAGGCGTGGATCAGCCGCTTCTGCCAGCCGAGCGGCAGGCCAAGCGCCCTCACCACCGCTTCGAATACCGCCTGGTCGCCGAGCGTCAGCGCAAGAGCACGTCCGGGGAGAAGCCGGCCGAGAATGCCTATGGCATCGCCGATCGCGGTGGCGTCGGCGGCGGCCGTGTCGCCTTCTCCGAGGTCCTCTATGCCGGCCTGATAGAATTCGTGGGAGCCTTCGCGGCGCTGGCGGAAGACCTCGCCGAGGTAGGAATATCGCCTCGGCGTGCCGGTCGCGGACTCGATATGGCGCAGGCAGACCGGAATGGTGAACTCCGGTCGCAGGCAGAGGCTCGCGCCGGTTTCGCTCTCGGTCAGGAAGATGCGGCGCCGCAGGTCCTCGCCCGCCATGTCGAGGAAGGGTTCGGCCGGCTGGATGACCGGGGTATTGACGCGCACCGTGCGGCGCGCCTCGAATTCCTCCAGCAGGTCACCGGCAAAGTCCGGTATGTCGGTTACGGGCATGGTCAGCCTGCCCGCCGCCGGTCTTCCGCCTGAGCGGCCAGGATTTCCTTCACCTTGGCGACGAGATTGGTTTCCGACACGGTCTCCTGCGCGACGCGGGCCTCGCGCCAGGTGGCGTTGTCCTCTATCTCGCCGGACAACCGCTTGCCCTCGATTAGGTCCTTGATCTGCACGACGCCCTCTGCCCGCTCGTCGCCGCCCTGGATGATGGCGATGGGGGAGCCGCGGCGATCGGCATATTTCAGCTGGTTGCCGAACTTCTTCCAGTTGCCCTGATACATTTCGGCTCGGATGCCGGCGGCGCGCAGTTCCTGCGTAAAGCGCTGGTAGCGGCCCATGCTTTCGACATCGCCGTCCATAACGGTGACTAGGACGGGACCAAGCACTTCGTCCTGACCGAGCTTGCCGAGGTTCTTCAGCGCCGTCATCAGGCGCGAGACACCGATGGAAAAGCCGGTGGCCGGGACCGGCTGGCCCATAAAGCGCGACACGAGCCCATCATAGCGCCCGCCGCCCCCGACAGAGCCGAAGACGACCTTCTCGCCCTTCTCGTTGGTAACGTCGAAGGTGAGTTCAGCTTCGAAGACGGGGCCGGTGTAGTATTCGAGGCCGCGGACGACCGAGGGGTCGATCTTGATGCGGCTCTCATCATAGTCAGCGGCGCGAACCAAATCGTTGATGAGCAAAAGTTCATCTGCGCCAGCAGTAGCAACGCCGTACTCTTCGAGGCGGTCTCGTAGATTGAAGATCGTCAACCGATCGTTGACTGAGCTGTCTGGGCCGCTGCCTCTCTCTCCCCAGCCAAGCGTGTTGAGCAATCGCATGATCTGTATATCGTCAAGACCGGCCCCTTTGGTGAAATCACCACTTTCATCTTTGCGGCCTGGGCCTAGTAAGAGCTGCACACCCGTCAACCCGAACTTGTCCATTTTATCTAGTGCCCGCAGCACCGTCAGGCGCTGCCCTGCCTTTCCCTCGCCCGCCAAACCTACCGCATCCAACACTGCATCCAGAACCTTGCGGTTGTTGACCCGGATCACATAGTCGCCGCGCTTGATGCCGAGTGCTTCCATCGTGTCGGCCATCATCATGCACATCTCGGCATCGGCCTGGACGCCCGGTGCGCCGACGGTATCGGCGTCGAACTGCATGAACTGGCGGAAGCGGCCGGGGCCGGGCTTCTCGTTGCGGAAGACGTATCCGGCGCGATAGGTGCGGAACGGCAGTTGGATCTCGTTGAAGTTCTCCGCCACATGGCGAGCAAGCGGCGCCGTCAGGTCGTAACGCAGGCTCATCCACTGGTCGTCGTCGTCCTGCAGCGAGAAGACGCCCTCGTTGGGGCGATCGGCATCCGGGAGGAACTTTCCGAGGGCGTCCGTATACTCGAAGAGCGGCGTCTCGACCGGATCGAAGCCGTAGCGCTCGTAGACCTCGCGGATCTTGGCGATCATCTCGTTGGTGGCATGGATATCGGCAGCCGAGCGATCGACGAAGCCACGCGGCAGGCGGGCCTTCAGCTTCTGGGGTTTCTTCTGCTTCTCGCTCATGATCGGATGTCCATTGCCGGCGGCCCGGAAGGGCCGGATTTCGTGAGCGGTTTCTTAGAGGATGGAGGCCGGAGCGGCAAGGGCGGCCGGCTGGCGAAGGCTCACGCAATTTGGTAACGCCACCGGATGATCATCGAAGCCATTCAGTATGCCGCGACCACTCCGGTCACACCAAGCGAATTTCGCCCGTTCATCGGCTCCTCGGTCAGCCTCTGGTCTCGCGCCACGCGCTGCAAGGACGAGTGGGCGGCGCATGAGGGAAACTGCCGGCGGTTTGTTGCCGACACGATCGGCCGGATGCGCCAGCGGCGGACGGCGGTGGTGCTTGGTTCGGGGCTTCTGCGGGACGTGCCCGTGGAAGCCCTCGCCCGCACCTTCGACACGGTTGTACTGGTTGATCTGGTGCATCTGGCGAGCGTGCGCCTGTGGCTCAAAGCCAAGCGTCTGGACAATGTGCGGCTCGTCCATCGCGACCTCTCGGGATTCAGCGATGCGCTGGCCGGGGAGCGCCCGGAGCCGCTCGCCTTTCTCCGGCAAGTCCCCTACCTGGACCTGGTGATCTCGGCCAACCTGCTGTCGCAGATCGGCGTGGGTGCCGAGTGCCGCCTTAAACAGGACAAGGATGTGTCACCAGCGGATGTTGTACCGCAACTCCTCGAGGCACATCTGCGCGATCTGACGGCCCTGCCCTGCACGACGATTCTCCTGACGGACGTCGCCTACAGGATCGTCCGCCGCTCCGGCGAGACGCTGAAGTCGGCAGACCTCTTGCATGGAGTGCCTGCACCGGACGGCGACGAGCGTTGGCCATGGCCCGTCGTGCCGTTCGGGGAGCAAGGCAGAGACTATCAGATTGTCCATCAGGTCATCGCCAAGCGGGTCATGCGATAGGACGATTGCAATGCCGCAATTCAGAAGTAAGCAGTTTCGCATGAAGCATCTATCGGCGCTGCTGCTCCTCTTCTTCTGGATATTCGCCGGCGGCGTCTCATCTGCCGCCGCGCGTGCCGATGCGCCGGTACCCGCCCCTGCGCTTTCCGAGCGATCAACGGGTCATCATCTCCATCAGGATCGTTCTGCCAGCGCCTCGACTGAACGGCAGGTGAACCGTTTCGCCGGCGAGACGCATGAAGCGCCCTGCCCGATGACCTTCTGCATCATCTGCCTCGTCATCCTGCCGCCTCGTCCATTTGAGGTCGGCTACAGCGAACGCCTCTTTTATCGCGTGGGGCACAAGGCCAGGGTCATTTCCTCTTCCGAACCGTCACCTCTGGAGCGCCCACCGAAGTTCGTGATGTGAATTCCGCTCAATCCAAACCAGAGATACGAAAAGGAAGAACCATGTCTGCAAGACACCTCATCACCACGTCCGCGCTCGCGCTCCTTCTCATGACGCCTGCCATGGCGCAGGACATGCAAGGCCACGGCCACGCCGACACCACTGCGGCCGCGTCCGACGATCCGGTGGCCAAGGCGTTCGAGGACGCCAACCTGAAGATGCACGAGGATATGGCGATCGACTATACAGGTGACGCCGATATCGACTTCGTGCGCAGTATGATCCCGCATCACCAGGGCGCAATCGACATGGCGAAGATCCAGCTCGAACACGGCAAGGATCCGGAAATGCGCAAGCTCGCTGAAGAGGTGATCAAGGCGCAGGAGGCGGAGATCTCCGACATGCGCAAGTGGCTGGAAGAACGGGGACAGTAACATTCGGAGCCGGGCAGAATCCTTGCCCGGCTCTCCTCTCCGGTCCATATGGGACGCTGGAGGATTGATCATGCGCCCCATCACGGCCATCGGCTTCGATGCCGACGACACGCTCTGGCAGAACGAGCAGTTCTACCGCCTGACAGAGGAGCATTTTGCCACTCTGCTTGGCGAATACGCCGAGGGAAGTCATGTTTCCGAGCGGCTGCTGGAGGCGGAGCAGCGGAACCTCGAGCATTACGGCTTCGGCATCAAGGGCTTCACGCTCTCGATGATCGAGACGGCGATCGAGATCACAGACGGTCGTGTGCCCGCGAAGACGATCGCCGAAATCCTTGATATCGGCCGTGATCTCCTGCGCCACCCTGTCGAGACGCTGCCGCATGTGGAGGAGACGCTTCGCGCACTCAACGGCGAGTACCTGCTCGTGCTGATCACGAAAGGTGACCTGTTCGACCAGGAGCGCAAGCTGGCGCAATCCGGCCTTGGCGAGCTCTTCGACGCGATCGAGATCGTCAGCGACAAGAGCGCCACCACCTACCGGCGGATTTTCTCAAAGGTTGCCGATGGGCCAGACCGCGCGATGATGGTTGGCAATTCGCTGAAGTCCGACATCGTGCCGGCAATCGCCGCCGGCAGCTACGGCGTCTTCGTGCCGCACGAACTGACCTGGGTGGTGGAGCATGTCGAGCCGCCGACGGACGCACCACGCTTCCGGCAGATCGAGCATCTGGGGCAGTTGCGGGATGTCCTGGCGGAGATCACGGGCGAATGAACTCGGCCCGCAGCCGATCGACCTCGGACTGGCAGAAGCAGCCTGCGAGATGGTCGTTGACCAGCCCCATCGCCTGCATGAAGGCGTAGACGGTGGTCGGGCCGACAAAGGTCCAGCCGCGTCTCTTCAGGTCCTTGGAGAGCCGGATCGACGTTGCGGTGGTGGGGTTCGCCCGCAGCGTTGCAAGGTCCATCACGGCCGGGCGGTCGGCCGGTGACGGCTCGAAGCTCCAGAAGAATTTCGCAAGCGAGCCAAACTCGCCTCGCAGTTCGACCGCGCGGCGAGCGTTGTTGATGGTCGAGACGATCTTTCCACGGTGGCGGATGATCCCTGCATCGGCCACCAACCGCTCCACGTCGTCCTGGTCGAACGACGCCACCTTCTCGAAATCGAAGCCAGCGAAGGCGACCCGGAAGTTCTCCCGCTTGCGCAGGATCGTCAGCCACGACAAGCCCGACTGAAAGCCTTCGAGGCAGATCTTTTCGAACAACCGGAAGTCATCGGTCACCGGCCGCCCCCACTCCTCGTCATGGTAGCGGCGATAGTCGTCGAGCCCTCCATGCCAGAAGCACCGCGGACGGCTGTCGTCGCCGATGATGATGCCCGTCTTTTCCATTGTCGCCCTCTGTTAATGCGCCGCGTGCTGGATTCAGTCCTGGTCAACCATGTCCCCAAACCAGCCGGTAACCCTGCCGAAAGGTTTATGCCCAGAGCCGTATTTGAATCGCCACCCGTTTACACTTCCCTCGTTCTCCATTGGCAGCGTGATCTGCAACGGGCAGAGACCGCCCTATCGGTGCATGTGTAACGAGTGGATCCGACGATGAACAAGATGCTTCTGCTGGCCCTCGGCCTTATTCCCGCCTTTGCGACGATGGCGCAGGCGAACGATCGCTATCGCGAGCGACCGCCAGTGATCGTCAGTCCCGATCTCGCGGCACCGTGGATCCTGCAGCTCGGTGGGGCCAACGTGCGTCCGGTGGTCTATCCGACGCGTCCGGAAAAGCCGCGCGGCCTTTTCCAGCCTAGAACACAGCGGGAAGTCCAGCGTCGCCCGCAGACGGCCCGCCAAGGCATGGTGCAGCCGGCAAGCATGCGGCCGAACAAGGTCGTCCGCAGTCAGATCGAGCCGCAGTTCCTGCCGCAGACGGTCGCTTATGAAACGAAGCATGCTCCTGGCACGATCGTCATCGACACCAACAACCGCTTCCTCTACCTCGTCACTGGCAACGGACAGGCTCGCCGCTACGGCGTCGGCGTCGGCAAGCCAGGCTTCGAATGGGCCGGCATCCACAAGGTCACCCGGAAGGCGGAGTGGCCGCGCTGGGTTCCACCGAAAGAGATGATCGCCCGCGAAGCTGCGAAGGGCCACTTCCTGCCGGCCAGCATGGACGGCGGTCCCGCGAACCCGCTGGGTGCGCGAGCCATGTATCTCGGCTCGACGCTCTACCGAATTCACGGGACCAATGCCCCTTGGACGATCGGCAGCGCCGTCTCCTCGGGCTGCATCCGCATGCGAAACGAGGACGTGGTCGATCTCTACGAGCGGGTTAAGGTGGGGACAAAGGTTATCGTAATGTGATGGATTGTGGCCGCTCCGCCACGGCGCGACCGGTTTCTCGTCCGAGGGACGTCGTGATTCGCTTCCCTCTGCTTGCCGTTTGTCACGTGCCGGGACATCTTGCTTCCCCATTCACCGCAGAGCGGCAAGAGGGGTAAGATGAAAAGCAGGACACTGATGATCGTCGCCAGCCTGATGGCGGCGATGATGGCGAGCGAGGCTCCGGCTCAAAGTTCTGGAGCCCGACCGGCGACGACGGCAAGCGACGTGGCACCTTCGGTGCGCAATCGTGCCGTGCCCGAGAAATACAAGCGCCGGATGGTCCGCTTTTCCACCAATGAAGCACCCGGCACGATCATCGTCGATACCCACAACAAGTTCCTCTACTACGTGGAAGGCAAGAACCGCGCGACCCGCTATGGCATCGGCGTCGGTCGCGAAGGCTTCGGCTGGTCAGGAGTGGTGAAGATCGGCCGCAAGGCGGAGTGGCCGTCATGGACGCCCCCGGCGGAAATGCGCCGTCGCGAGGCGGCTCGTGGCCATATCCTGCCCGCCGTCCAGAAGGGCGGCCCGGACAATCCCCTCGGCGCGCGCGCAATGTACCTCTACAAGGGTGGCCGCGACACGATCTTCCGCATCCACGGCACCAACCAGCCATGGTCGATCGGGCTCAACCTGTCGTCCGGCTGCATCCGGATGATGAACAAGGACGTGGAGCACCTCTATTCAAGGGCCCCCGTGGGTACGAAGGTGATCGTCATCGGACCCGGCAACAAGCATGGCGACGTTGCGTTCGAGGACCGGGGTATCGATATCCTCCGGACCCTGTTCGGCGGTTAGCTGCTCCCAGAAGGCGGTGAAGCCGCACCTTTTACGCTTCATTCACCATAACTGGGCAAGATGATCGCAGGTGGTGCATTAAAACCACAGACCGCAACGCCTCTGCTCGCTAAGATTGAGTCGAAGCAAGAAACATTCCGGGCTCTCCATGCGCAAATCAACGTTCCTCTTCCTGGCGTCCTCGTCAATCGTCGGGCTCGTCGCTTTTTCCTCTGCGCAGGCAGCAGATATGGCGCCGGTCGAAGCGCCCATGGAAGCTGCTGTAGCGCTTGAAAGCACCGGCGGTTACGAGTTCTCCGTCTATGGTGGCTACCAGACCGCGCCGCATAGCGACGTAGAAGTATCGGGTGGGCCAGACTTCACCGCTGGTTGGGAAGGAAACTCCTTCTCTATGCCGATCTACTGGGGCGTTCGCGGCACCTACTGGTTCGACGGCGGCCGGCTTTCCAACCTCGGCATTTCGCTCGATTTCACTCATGCGAAGGTCTATGCGGATGACGAAACCCTGGCCGAGACCGGCTGGGATCATTTCGAAATGACCGATGGCATCAACCTGCTGACGGTGAACGCGCTCTATCGCTTCCCGATCGAGGGCAGCCGTTTCACCCCTTACGTGGGCGCTGGCGTCGGCATTAACGTTCCGCATATCGAAGTGACCCGTCCGAGCGGAACCACGTCCGAGTACCAGTTCGGCGGTGCCACGCTTCAGGCGCAGGCCGGCGTCAAGTACGACATTACCGACCGCTGGGCTGCCTTTGTGGAGTACAAGGGCAACTATTCCTTCGTCGACGTCGATATCGACAGTGGCGATTCCCTGAAGACCGAGATCTTCACCAACGCGGTGAATGTCGGCATCTCCTTCAAGTTCTGATATCGCGACAGAGATGAATGGAAAGGCCGGCCTTAGCGCCGGCTTTTTTCATGCCAGCTTCGCAGGCTTCGGACCGCCATAGGCCCAATCGAGAAGTTCCACCGTATGCAGGATTGGCAAGGCCGTGCCGCTACCGATCTGCGTCATGCAGCCGATATTGCCAGTTGCGATAACATCCGGTTGCGTCGCCTCGATGTTGCGGACCTTACGGGCCTTGAGTTGGGCGGAGATCTCCGGCTGCATGATGTTATAGGTGCCGGCGGAACCGCAGCAGAGGTGGCCCTCTGCCGGATCGCGGACCTTGAAACCGGCCTTCGCCAGCAGGGCCTTGGGAAGCTGCGTGATCTTCTGGCCGTGCTGCATGGAACAGGCGGAATGATAGGCGACCGTCATCCCCTTTGAATCCTGCGCAGGAAGCTCGAGAGTCGCAACATACTCGGTGACATCCTTTGCCAGCGCCGATACTCGCGCCGCCTTTTCCGCATAGGCGCGATCAAGGCGCAGCATGTGGCCATAGTCCTTGATCGTCGTACCGCATCCGGAGGCGGTGATGATGATCGCATCCAGTCCGCCGCGTTCGATCTCGCGGGTCCAGACATCAACATTGCGGCGGGCAAAGTCGAGAGCCGGCTCTTCCTTCCCCATGTGGTGCACGAGAGCGCCACAACAGCCCTCACCTTCCGGCACGACCACCTCGACGCCGAGCCGGGTCAGGAGGCGAATGGCTGCCTCGTTGATGCCGCCGTCCAGAACCGGCTGGGCACAGCCGGTCAGGATCGCCACCCGCCCGCGGCGCGCGGCCTCCGGCGCTCGAACCCCGGGGCGGGCAGAGTCCGAATGCTTCAGCCTTCCCTGCGGCGCAAGCTCCAGCATGGCCGCGACCGGCCTCAGCGGCTTGATGCCTTTGAGCAGCGGCGCAAACGGACGGCCGAGCCTGGCGAGCGCAAGAGCCGGCCGGAAGCGTGACGGATAGGGCAGGATCATGGCCAGCATCTGCCGGATCATCCTGTCCATCAGGGGACGCCGGTAGGTCTTCTCGATATGGACCCGGGCGTGGTCGACCAGATGCATGTAGTCGACACCGGACGGGCAGGTCGTCATGCAGGCAAGACAGGACAGGCAGCGGTCGATGTGTGTGACGACCTCGGCATCCGCCGGCCGGTCGTTCTCCAGCATGTCCTTGATGAGGTAGATCCGCCCGCGCGGACTGTCGAGTTCATTGCCGAGCGTCACATAGGTCGGACAGGTGGCAGTACAGAAGCCGCAATGCACGCAGCGCCGCAGGATCTTCTCCGATTCCGCCACATAGGGATCTGCGAGTTGTTCGGCCGTGAAGTTTGTCTGCAAGTCTCAGGCTCCTGCCATCTTGCCGGGGCTGAATATGCCGGCCGGATCGAGCTTTTCCTTGATGCGCAACGAAAGCGCGGCGACCGCCTCGGACTCGGGCTGAAAGGCTGGCGTGGCCGCCCTCACCCGATCCGGCGCCCGCATCAGCGTCGCATGCCCGCCTCCGAGCGCCTTGATGTAGCGCCGCAGACGTTCGGCTTCCGGATCAGCTTCCATCTGCATCCAGACCAACCCGCCCTGCCAGTCGTAGAAGGCGTCTATCCCCGCCTCCAGGCGCAAAGCGGCCACAAGCTGATGGCCGGTCGAAGGCGCGACGGAAACACGCCAAAGAGGCTTGTGCGAGACATTGGCATAGGGGGCGACATCTCTGATCTCGCGCCAGAGGCGGTGGCTCTCGTCCCCACCCAGTTGCGAGATCGGGCCGAAGCGGGACATTTCTGCTTCAAGCTTTTCGAGGCGCACCGAGACCGATGCTGGAAGCCCCTCGAGCCGCAGCACCGTCGCCTCGCCTTCCGGCAGCGCTCCGTTCAGGAAGCGGCCCTTCACGCTCTGGGGCAGATGAGCGGCTCCCGAGACCTCGACGGGCATGGCCATGGCAACCGCCATGGCTTGTGCCGCGGCTGCATCGTCCAGCCCCGAGATCACGATGGTCGCCACTGCCTGGGGCACGGGAAGGACCCGGAAGGTAACCTCCGTGATGAAGCCCAGCGTGCCTTGCGACCCCGCCAGCAGCTTCACGAGGTCAAGACCGGTGACGTTCTTCATCACCCGCCCGCCCGCGCGGATGACTTCGCCGCTGCCGTTGACGAAGCGGATGCCGAGCAGGCTGTCACGGGCAGCGCCAGCGACGAAGCGGCGGGGGCCGGAGGCATTGGCGGCGAACAGGCCACCGATGGTCGGCTCGCCGGATGTGCCCATGATCGGCCGATGGTCCATCGGCTCGAACGCCATCATCTGGCCGTTCGCCGCGAGGGCGGCTTCTATCTCCGCGAGCGGCGTGCCGGCCCGCGCCGTCATCACCATTTCTGCGGGTTCGTAATCGACGATGCCCGACAAGCCCCTCGAGCTCAACTGCTCGTCAGCCTCGACGGGATTGCCGAAGCCGCTGCGGGTACCTCCGCCGCAGAGCGTCAGGCGCGTGCCCCGTGCTGCGGCATTGCGAACGACATAGGCGGCGTCGGCTTCATTATGGGGTACGAAGGTCATGCGGCCGGACGCCCCTCCAGCGGGAAGACTTTGGACGGATTGAGGAGCCAACCCGCATCGAAGGCGGCGCGGACCGCCATCTGCTGGTTAAGATCGGCATCGGAATACTGGTGGCGCATCAGGTCGCGTTTCTCGATGCCAACCCCGTGCTCGCCGGTCAGGCAACCGCCGGCATCGACGCAGAGCTTGAGAATTTCATTGCCAGCCTCCTCGGCGCGGGCGGCGTCTTCCGGATCATTGGCGTTGAACAGGATCAGCGGATGCATGTTGCCGTCACCGGCATGGAAAACATTGGCGACCCTCAGCCCGAAGCGCGCGACGATCTCCGACGTCTTCTCCAGCACGTAGGAGAGCTTGCCGAGGGGCACCGTGCCGTCCATGCAGATATAGTCGGCGATCCGACCGGTCGCGCCAAAGGCGGACTTGCGGCCCTTCCAGATCAGAGCCGCCTCCGTTGCGCTCTGGCTCTCGCGCACAGTCTTCACGTGATGGCGGCCGGCGATTTCTACGATGCTCTTTAGCATCGCCTCCATCTCGGCCTCCGACCCCTCTACCTCGACGATCAGCAGGGCTCCGACATCCAGGGGATAGCCGGCCTGCGCAAAGGCCTCGCAAATTTCGATCGCCGGCTTGTCCATGAACTCGATCGCTACCGGAATGATGCCGGAACCGATGATATCGGCGACACAGGCACCCGCTTGCTCCGAGGTGTCAAAGCCGAACAGAACCGGCCGGGCGCCCTCCGGCTTGGCGATCAGCCTGACCGTCGCCTCTGTGACGATACCGAGCTGGCCCTCGGAGCCGCAGACGATACCGAGCAGGTCGTAGCCGGCGGCGTCGAGGTGCTTGCCCCCGAGTTCGATCACTGTTCCATCGACCAGCACCATCTTCACGCCGAGCAGGTTGTTGGTCGTCACGCCATACTTCAGACAGTGGGCGCCGCCGGAATTCATGCCGATATTGCCGCCGATCGTGCAGGCAAGCTGCGAGCTCGGATCGGGCGCATAGAAGAAGCCTTGGGGACTGACGGCGTCGGAGATGCTCAGATTGGTCACGCCGGCCTGGACGGTTGCGGTACGATTGGCCGGATCGACCTCGAGTATCCTCGACATCTTCGAGAGCCCGAGGACAACCGCATCTTCCTGCGGGATCGCCCCTCCAGAGAGGGACGTGCCCGCGCCCCGCGGAACGACCGGAATACCGTAGCGGTGACAGTACTTCATCACCGCCGCCACCTGTTCCGTCGTCTTCGGCAGGACAACAGCGAGCGGCAATCGTCGATAGGATACGAACGCATCAGTCTCGAACGGCACAAGCTCACGCGGTTCGTGCACCAGGCATTCCGGTGGCAGGATATCCGCGAGATCCGCGATAATCGTCGCTCGCCGCGACACGACAGCCTGGCGTGGCTCAAGAAACTTTATGGCATCCGACACGGCACTTCCTCCCGCGTTTGAACCGTCATAGCAGCTAGCATGGCGAAATACCAAGATGCGTCAGCATGGGCATTGACGGATGAGCATTGCAGAACGCTTTTTCCAGAAGCCGTCTTAGGTAATTATCCGCCGCAAACGTGAGGTCCATCCCTGCACAAGCCTCGGATAAGCACTATATTTCAAGATCAAAATAAAACGACTCACTTCTGCCGCGTCATTGTGCGATGTGAGTGGCCGTCACGGGCGGAAACGCCGATCAAGGGAGGAACCCTCTTTGCAACTTCTGAACCGCCTGAAGACAGACGTCGGCCTCATGCTGCGGCGACCGCCGAAGCAGCAGTATGCCGCGCTGTGTTACCGGGCGAAGAAGAAGCAGGGGACCTGCGAAATCCTTCTCCTCACCAGCCGCGACACCGGCCGGTGGGTCATTCCGAAGGGATGGCCCATGACGGGCAAGAAGGCACATGCCGTCGCCGAACGGGAGGCGTTCGAGGAAGCCGGCGCCAAGGGCAAAATCGAAAAGGAACCACTCGGCTTCTACCACTATCGCAAGGCGTTGCAGACCGGGCTCAAGATCCCCGTGCGGGTCCAGGTGCACGTACTCGAAGTGGAAGACATGTCGAGAAACTTCCCCGAGAAAGGCAGTCGGCGCCTGGAATGGGTATCGCCGGCAGAGGCTGCAGCGCGCGTAAATGAGCCGGAACTCAAGGAGCTCCTGCTGAGTTTCGGCGAAAGGCTGCAACAGTCGCCGCTGAAATCAGCGGCGAGCGGCTGATACGGCCGCCGTCACAAAAGTGTCATATTGCGTTAGGGGTGCAATCCCGCTAGGCGAACGGCCATAGTCGCTGGCAGCAAGACCCGACGGTCGATGACCAATGACCAACGGGCCGATGTCGCGCCGGCTCCCTGGCCAAAGGAACCGATATGGCACAGCAGACCCCGCGCCTCGTCAAACAGACGCTGGACAAAGACCTCGACAAGATCAGTTCGGTCGAAGCGGCGACGCATTCCGTCTCCCGACGCCTGGCAGGCCCCGGAACCGCGCTGATCTTCCTCGTCGCTGCCATGCTGTTCGCAGCTGTCGCCGTGATCGACCGACCGGGCGCGATCATTGTCATCGCTGCGGCGGCGGTCGGCGCTTACATGGCGATGAATATCGGAGCCAATGACGTAACGAACAATGTCGGGCCCGCGGTCGGCTCCAAGGCGATGTCCATGGGCCTTGCCCTCTTCATCGCGGCAGTGTTCGAGACAGCAGGCGCCATGATTGCCGGCGGCGACGTAGTCGAGACGATTTCCAAGGGCATCGTCAACCCGGCGCTGTTTGAAAATACGGACATGTTCATCTGGGCGATGATGGCGGCTCTGCTGTCGTCCGCCCTTTGGGTCAATCTCGCGACCTGGATCGGCGCACCCGTCTCGACGACCCATGCAGTGGTGGGAGGCGTGGTCGGCGCGGGTATTGCTGCGGCGGGCTTCGGATCGGTGGATTGGGGTCAAATGGGCGGCATCGCCGCCAGCTGGGTGATATCTCCGCTGATGGGCGGAGTGGTCGCGGCCGGCTTCCTTGCCTTCATCAAGGAGTTCATCATCTATCGCCATGACAAGATCACCGCGGCCCGTCGCTGGGTACCGGTGCTCATCGCCGTCATGGTCGGGGCCTTTTCCTCCTATCTGGCTCTCAAGGGCCTTCGCCAGCTTGTCCATGTCTCGTTGCTGAACGCCGTGCTCATCGGTCTGGTGGCAGGTGCGCTCGCCTGGGGCCTGAGCGTGCCATTGATCCGCCGCCAGTCGCAGGGGCTGGAGAACCGCAACCAGTCGCTGCGCAAGCTCTTCCAGATGCCGCTGATCTTCTCTGCGGCGCTCCTGTCTTTCGCCCACGGCGCCAACGATGTCGCCAATGC
Source organism: Pseudorhizobium flavum (assembly GCF_902502825.2). Next base: position 703,602 of record NZ_LR723670.1, on the reverse strand, counting down.
CATTGGCCCGCTCTCCGCCATCGTCTCGGTTGCGCAGGGAGGCGGCGTCTCCGGTGCCGTAACCATTCCCTTATGGGTCATGGTGATCGGAGCCATCGGCATCTCCGTCGGGCTACTGCTGTTCGGTCCGCGCCTTATCAGGCTCGTGGGCGAGCAGATCACCAAGCTCAACCCGATGCGGGCGTTTTGCGTGTCGCTGTCGGCGGCGCTGACGGTCATCATCGCCTCCTGGCTCGGCCTGCCGGTAAGCTCCACCCATATCGCCGTCGGGGCAGTGTTCGGCGTCGGCTTCTTCCGCGAGTGGTATACCCGCAACTCGAAACGCCGGGTCGAGTACATGAAGATGAAGGCGGACAAGTGGGAGATCGAGGAAAGGCCGGAGCGGAACGCGGAAGAACTGCGCCGGCGCTACCTCGTCCGCCGCTCGCACTTCATGACCATCGTCGCAGCCTGGGTCATAACCGTCCCGGCGGCCGGCGCTCTTGCGGCGCTCCTCTATCTGGTTATGTCTCTGTTCTTCCTCTGATGGGTGAACGGAAATGCGCGCCAACTTTAGAATGCAACGGCTTTTCTTGGAGAACGATCTCGCGCCCGACGTTCGGATCGAAGCAAAGCCGGAGCATTTCAACTACCTCGCCAATGTCCTTCGCCTGACGGAGGGCGCCGAGATCCTCGTCTTCAACGGCCGCGACGGAGAATGGAGGGCGCGCCTCGCTTTTCCATCCCGCAAGAAACTGTTGATCGATTGCGTGGAGCAGACACGACCGCAACCCGAGATACCGGATCTTCAATACCTCTTCGCGCCGCTGAAGGTCGGTCGACTCGACTATATGGTCCAGAAGGCCGTCGAGATGGGCGCCGGGCTCCTGCAACCGGTGATGACCCAGCATGTCCAGGGCAAGATCACCAATCTCGATCGCCTGCAGGCGAATGCGATCGAGGCGGCGGAGCAGTGCGGCATATTGTCGATTCCACAGGTCATGCCCCCAAAGCGGCTGCGCGACCTGCTTGACGAATGGCCGACGGACCGAAGGATCATCTTCTGCGACGAAGGCGAGGAAGGCCAGAACCCCCTTTCCGCCCTTGCGGCGCTTGAGGGCGAGCGCCTTGCCCTTCTTGTGGGCCCGGAAGGCGGATTCTCGGAAGAGGAGCGCGAGCTGTTGCGCAGCCTCGATTTCGTCGCCCCCATCCCTCTCGGTCCCCGCATCCTGCGGGCAGATACCGCGGCCGTCGCGGCGCTCGCGGTGATCCAAGCCAGCATCGGCGATTGGCGATGACGACCCATCGTGAATTTCTGAAAGCATCTTGAAACAAATTCACTTGCGCCGCACATCAAACCGGTTCAATCAGCCGGACGCGACAGTCCTGTCGGCCTTACAAGGTAGTTTCGATGGCCCGTGACACCACCGACCAGACACCTCTGAATTCGGTGTCCGAGCTTTCCGCCTATCTCGCAAGCGGTGCCCGCCCCGCCGATCAGTTCCGCCTCGGTACGGAGCACGAGAAATTCGCATTTTTCGCCGCCGACCATAGCCCCGTTCCGTATGCAGGCGAAGCCAGTATCTCAGCACTGCTGAACGGCATGCAGGCGAGGCTCGGCTGGGATCCAATCATGGATGGCGATAACATCATCGGACTTGCCGAGCGCTCCGGAATGGGGGCAATTTCCATAGAGCCCGGCGGCCAGTTCGAGCTCTCCGGAGCCCCGCTCGAGACCATCCACGAGACCTGCCAGGAATCCAACCGGCATCTCGACGTCCTGCGCGAGGTTGCCGAGCCCATGGGCATCCGCTTCCTCGGCATCGGCGGTAGCCCGAAATGGAGCCTGGCCGAAACGCCTCGAATGCCGAAATCGCGCTACGAGATCATGACGCGCTACATGCCCAAGGTCGGCAAGCAGGGCCTGGACATGATGTACCGCACCTGCACGATCCAGGTGAATCTCGACTTCTCCTCCGAGAAGGACATGGCGCGCAAGATGCGCCTTTCGATGAAGCTACAGCCGCTCGCGACAGCACTGTTTGCCTCCTCGCCCTTCACCGAAGGCAAGCCCAACGGACTGCTTTCCTGGCGTGGCGACATCTGGCGCGACACCGACAACCAGCGCGCAGGCCTCCTGCCTTTCGTCTTCAATGCCGACTTCGGCTTCGATGACTATGTAGAATGGGCGCTGGACGTGCCCATGTATTTCGTCGTCCGCGATGGCCGCTACCATGATTGCACCCATGTGACCTTCCGCCAATTCATGAACGGCGCTCTCAAGGGCGAAATAGCCGCGTGGGAGCCAACTCTCGGCGACTGGACCAATCACCTCTCGACGCTCTTCCCCGATGTAAGGCTGAAGCGGTTCCTGGAAATGCGCGGCGCCGATGGAGGGCCGTGGCGCCGCATCTGCGCCTTGCCGGCATTCTGGGTGGGTCTCCTCTATGACGAGGGCGCCCTGGCGGCGGCGGAGGACGCAACCGCGACCTGGAGCTACGACGATGTCCTGCAGCTTCGCGACACGGTTCCTGCGAAAGGTTTGAAGGCAGAGATCGGCGGACGGCCATTGCTTGAGATTGCCCGCGAGATCGTCGGCATCTCGCGCAGCGGCCTTGCGGCTCGCAAGCGGCTCAACGACGAAGGGCAGGACGAGACGGTCTTCCTGAATACGCTGGACGAAGTACTGGCCAAGAAAGCCACCCTCGCCGACGATCTGTTGATGCTTTATCATGGCCGCTGGGCCCAAAGCGTCGAACCGGTCTTCGACGAATACAAGTACTGAGCGCCCCCTTCCCAAAAAGCGGTTTCCGCCGCTAAGTTTCCGGATATATTAGCCTATCGCGCCAACCGGAAAGGAACGCTCCATGCTGCCACTGTTCGACATGATGCTGAAGGCACAGAACGGAACCGCCATGGAGGCTATGGCACGCCAGTTCAATCTGGCGCAGGAGCAGGTGGCGCAGGCAATGGCGGCGCTGACCCCTGCCTTCTCCTCCGGCTTCAGGCGCACCGCCACCAATCCGTATGATTTCGGCGCCCTGATGAACACGATGATGTCGGGGAGCTACGCCAAGTACTTCGAAGACCTGAATAAGGCTTTCACGCCGCAGGGCATGGCCGACGGCAATGCGGTACTGGACAAGCTATTCGGTTCTCCGGAAGTCGCGCGTGCGGTCTCCGCGCAGGCGGCACAACTGACCGGGCTCGGGCAGGACATGCTGCGCAACATGATGCCGGTCATGGCAGACATGATGATGGGCGGCATGTTCAAGCAGGCGACCGGTCAGATGCAGCAGGGCAGCGATTTCTTCGCATCCACGCCGATGGGCCAGATGACGAAGCAGTGGCTGGAGACCGTTGGCCTCCAGCCGAGGCAGAGCCCGCAGGCGGCGCCCGCCGACATCTTCGACAACCCATTCCTGCAGAGCGTGCGGAGCGCCTGGGGCCTGGACAAGCCGGCAGCTTCGAAGCCGCAAGCGGCGGCGGCCAATCCATTTGCCGACAACCCCTTTATGCAGGCGTTCCAGGACATGATGACGGGCAGGCCCGCCACGTCTTCGGGCGGCCAGCCTACCGAGGATGCGAGAGCAAAGGCTGGCTCCAATCCCTATGCCGACGCACTGGCAAGCATGTTCGACAGCGGACTGGAGGTGCAGAGGGCCTACCAGAAGAGCGTGGAATCGATCTTCGATACCTACCTCAAGCCCAAGGCCACCGGCGAGGCCGCCCCGGGCGGACAAGGGTCGGAATAAAAAGCCCGGCCAGGAGACCGGGCCGGGCAAGCGGCAGGGCTATTGGCTGTCACCCTGCGGGGAAAACTTCAGTTTCGCCGGATTCGATCGAACCTGGTCACGGCGCGGCGACGTGCGCTTTCAGCCAGCAAGGCTGCAGGATCATCGAAGAGGCGGGACGCATGCGTCGCGGCAAAGACGTCATGACGGGTCAGGCCGATATCGTCGAGCTGACGGTCGTCGAGATCGTTCAGGCGGTCGGATGCCCAACGGTTACGCAGGACACGCCAGATGGAACCCGCGAACGCAATGGTGGTCGCGTAGAAGCTGCGGCTCGCCGGCTGCGACGGGGCGAGGTCGAGTTCAACAATCCGGGTCGTGCGCATGATCATTCCTTTCCATCGGCACGAGGATAGCCGCCCCGTCCACGGAGGCATGTGGACGGGTGGCCAAGTCATCACGGGTGGAGGGAGAACACCCGATGTCGTGAGTACAGTGCCATTTAGTCGCGACACTATTGATCAGTCCAACGAATGTTTCTAATGGTTGCTATCAGCCACTCTGATGGATGAACGCTCATGACCGCTCCACTCGATATCGATCAGCTTCACACCTTCCTCGCCATCGTCGACACCGGCAGCTTCACGAAGGCAGCCGATCGCGTGTTCAAGACGCAGTCGGCGGTTTCCATGCAGATGAGGCGGCTGGAGGAACGGATCGGCAAGCAGCTCTTCGCCAAGGACGGGCGCGGCAATCGCCTGACGGCTGATGGCGAGAAGCTGCTCAACTACGCGCGCCGCATCATCCGGCTGAACAACGAGGCGATCGCCGCCTTCGACGACAACCGACTGGAAGGAACGCTGCGGATTGGCACGCCGGACGACTACGCCGACCGCTACATGCCGGAGATCATCGGACGCTTTGCCAAGACGCATCCGAACGTCGAGCTCTATATCGTCTGCGAGAACTCCTCGAGCCTCGCAGAGCGGATGGCCCGGGGAGAACTGGACATCGCGTTGGTGACGCATAACCCGCGTGCACGGATTTCGGACGTCGTTCGCACGGAACCCCTGTGCTGGGTCGCTTCGGCGAACCATCCGCTGCGCGAGGACGCGCCGGTTCCGCTTGCTGTCGGACGACGCGACTGCCTGTGGCGTCAGCTCGCATGCTCAGCGCTCGATGCCGATGGACGGGAATATCAGGTTCTGTTCACGAGCTGGTCGTCGACCGTGGTCGCGGCCGCCGTGCTGGCCGGGATGGCGGTATCGGTGCTGCCGGAATCAGCGTTGCGGCCCGGCATGAAGGTGTTGACCTCGGGCGACGGCTTTCCGCCGCTACCGCCGGTCCAGATCGGCCTGATGAAGCGGCCGGGCCTGTCGCCGTCGCTGATGAATGCCATCACCGACCACATCGCGGCCTGCCTCGACAACATCTCGCCGGCGGTGGTCCCGGACGACCTGGATTCCGAACCGAAGGGGATCGGTCGCTCCCTCAAGATCCGGGCCGGGCAGATGGCCACCAGCTGGTAGACAACAAAAAACCGGGGCCGAGGCCCCGGTTTCCATTTCAGCACGTACCGATGTTACTCGGCGGCGGTGGGCTGTGCCGAAATCGTGTCGGCCTTGTAGCCGTGCAGCCGCTCCAGAGCCGCGCGCACGCCGGCTTCGTAATCCGGGTGAACGAGCTTGAAGTGCGCCAGCTGCCGCTCGACAATCTCGCCCGGTACGCCGCCCATTGCCGCGGCAATGTTGGAGAACAGGCGTCCCTTCTGGGCATCGTCGAAGAGGTTGAACAGCGCCCGCGGCTGCGAGTAGTCGTCATTGCCTTCGCGATGATTGTAGCGGGCCATGTCGCCGGAAATCTTCAGCGGCGGCTCCTTGGAGGACGCATCCTCGAAGGGACCGTTGACGGAATTCGGCTCGTAATAGGCATCCGGATTGCCGGTGCGCAGGCCGCCATAGGTGTTCATCTGGCCATCGCGGTGGTAGTGATGAACCGGGCAGCGCGGCTGGTTGACCGGGATGTTCTCATAGTGCGTGCCCAGGCGATAGCGGTGGGCGTCGGCATAGGAGAACACGCGAGCCTGCAGCATCTTGTCCGGCGAATGGCTGATGCCGGGTACGATGTTCGACGGCGAGAACGCGGCCTGCTCGATCTCGGCGAAATAGTTGTCGGCGTTGCGGTTCAGTTCCATGATGCCGATATCGATCGGCGGGAATTCCGCATGCGGCCAGACCTTGGTGAGGTCGAAGGGGTTGTAGGAGGTGTTCTCCGCCTGCTCCTCCGTCATGATCTGGACCTGCACCTTCCAGCGCGGGAACTCGCCACGCTCGATGCCACCGAACAGAGCTTCTTGATAGCCTTCGCGGGTCTTGCCGATGAGGGCTTCGCCTTCCTCGTTGGTGAAGTGCTTGTGGCTCTGCTGGGTCTTGAAGTGAAACTTCACCCAGTAGCGCTCGCCTGCGTCGTTCCAGAAGGAATAGGTGTGCGAACCGTAGCCGTTCATGTGCATCGGATCGACCGGCAGGCCGCGGTCCGACATCAGGATCGTGACCTGGTGCAGGCTTTCCGGCGACAGCGACCAGAAGTCCCACATAGCGGTCGCGGAGCGAAGGTTGGTGCGCGGATGCCGCTTCTGAGTATGGATGAAGTCCGGGAACTTCAGCGGGTCGCGGATGAAGAAGACCGGCGTGTTGTTGCCGACGAGATCCCAGTTGCCCTCTGGGGTGTAGAACTTCAGCGCAAAGCCGCGGACGTCGCGTTCGTGGTCGGCAGCGCCGAGTTCGCCGGCCACGGTCGAGAAGCGGGCAAGCATCGGGGTTTCCGCGCCCGGCTGCAGGCATTTCGCCTTGGTGTACTTCGAGATATCGCCGGTGATCTTCAGCGTACCATAGGCGCCCCAGCCCTTGGCGTGCACGACGCGCTCCGGGATGCGCTCGCGGTTCTGGTGGGCCAGCTTCTCGATCAGCTGGTAGTCCTGCAGCATGACGCCGCCGCGCGGCCCTGCCGTCATCGTGTTCTGGTTATCCGGTATCGGCGCACCGGCCGTGGTCGTCATCGTCGGACGATCGGACATGGTCATCTCCCTGCGTGAAATCTGGAACCGTTCTAGGTTGCGGCTTGACCATCTCACTCCGGTTCCATAATTTCCAATATTATTTACTGGGATCGGCGATAGGATTTTTCTATGTCTCTCACCCTAAGGCAGATGCGGTATTTCAGTGCACTTGCCACCGAGAAACACTTCGGCCGCGCTGCGGAAGCGGTGCATGTCAGCCAGCCGGCGCTGTCCGCTCAAATCGCCGACATGGAGCATAGTCTGGGGGTTCGACTGGTGGAGCGCAGCCGCAGCGGCGCGCTACTGACGCGCAAGGGCGAAGAGGTCCTTGAGCGGGTCCGCGCCATCCTCGAGCAGGTCGAGCAACTGGCTGCGTCCACCCGCGGCGGCGCCAGCATGCTCGACGGTCCGGTGAGGATCGGCATCATCCCGACGGTAGCGCCCTACCTCGTCCCCAAGCTCGTCCCGTGCCTGAGGGAGCGACACCCCGGAATGGAGCTTGAGCTGAGGGAGGCGGTGACCGACCGGCTGATCCTCGACCTCCAGGAGGGCAAGCTGGACGCCGTGGTTGCTGCCCTTCCCATCCAGGCGGAAGGGCTGGAGAACGTCTCTCTGTTCTTCGACCGCTTCTACATGGCGGTAGCCAACAACGATGACACGGTCCTCATGTCACCAATGACGGAGACGCAGGTCGACGCGGACAGGTTGCTCCTGCTCGAGGAAGGCCACTGCCTGCGAGATCAGGCGCTTTCCGTCTGCGGCACGGCCCGCAAGCGCAGCCTCGTCAACTTCGGGGCGACCTCAATGGCGACGCTCCTGCAGATGGTGTCGCACGACATGGGCATGACGCTGATCCCGGAGATGGCGATCCCGACGGAGACCGCCCGCAACGACATCCGCATCCTGCCATTTGCGGACCCCGCGCCCTCCCGCGAAATCGGGCTGATCTGGCGCCGGTCGAGCGGCCGACGCAACGAGATGAAGCTGCTGGCCGAGGCCGTGGCCGGTTGTGCGCCGGGAAGAACCTGAGCCCCCGCCCTTGTGGCTTCAGGACAGGTGCTCCTTGAAGAACTCCACCGTCCGGCTCCAGGCAAGATCCGCCGCAGCCTTATCGTAGCGTGCCGACGAGGTATCGTTGTTGAAGGCATGGTTGACGCCTTCATAGACGTGAAGCTCGAAGGTCTTGCCGTTCTCCTCCAACGCCTGCCTATAGGCGTCGATCCCGGCATTGATCCGCTCGTCGAGCCCGGCATAGTGCAGCATCAGCGGTGCCTCGATAGCCGGCACGTCCTCGACAGGCGGCTGCGAACCGTAATAGGCGACGCCGGCCCCCAGTTCGGGCGAACGGGTCGCCATCCGGTTGACCATTCCGCCACCCCAGCAGAAGCCGACTGCGCCGACCTTGCCATTGGTTCCGTCGAGACTTGCAAGGAACACGCGCGTGGCTTCGCCATTCGCGGCAGCGGCGTCGAGATCCATCCCGCTGAACATCTGCCGCGCCTGATCCTCATCTGCCGGCGTGCCACCCTGCGGCGACAGGAAATCCGGCGCCAGGGCGACGAAGCCTTCGAGCGCCATGCGCCGCGCAACATCGCGGATATGGGCGTTCAGGCCCCGGTTCTCATGGATGACGATGACGCCAGGCAGGTCGCCGCCCGCATCCTTCGGGCGGACGAGATAGCCCTTCATCTCGCCTTCCGCGCCTGGATAGGTGATGTCTTCTGCCGCCAGACGCTCGTCTGTCTCGGCGACCACCTGCGCCTTCGCGCCATTGGCTGCCAGTAAGGGTGCAATGGCGGCCGCCGCTGCGCCCGAGCCGGCCAGTGCCGTCAGCTTCTCCATGAAGCTGCGGCGATCAAGCGTGAGGTGGGTGTATTCATCATAGGCGTTGATCATCGCCTGGGTGATCGTCGGCTTTTCCATGACAGGCTCCTCCCGGGTGGTGGCCGGCCACGCTCGCGAGAACAGCAGTCGGCCGGACGACCAAGGCTAGATCATCCGGTCGAAAAGCGCTGACACTTCTGCGTGAGGCTCAGGCGGCGAGATCGAGCACGATGCGACCGTCGATCTTGCCCTCCTCCATGCGGTGGAAGATGTCGTTGATGTTTTCGAGCTTGTCCCACGAGAAATGAGAGGCGACCTTGCCCTCGCCCGCGAATTGCAGGGATTCCTCGAGATCCTGGCGCGTGCCCACGATCGAACCACGCACCGTAATGCGCTTCAGTACGGTATCGAAGACCGGCAGGGAGATGTAGCCCGGCGGCAGGCCGACGAGAGACATGGTGCCCTTGGCGCGCAGGAAACCGTAGGCCTGTTCCATGGCCTTTGGCGAGACCGCCGTCACCAGTGCGCCATGCACGCCGCCGGTTGCCTTCTGGACCTGCTCGACGGCATCTGCAGCCCTGGCATTCACGACGAGATCCGCACCAAGGCTCGTCGCCAGATCCAGCTTGTCGTCGAATATGTCGCCGGCTACCACGTGCATGCCCATCGCCTTGGCGTACTGGACGGCCATGTGGCCAAGGCCGCCTATGCCGGAAATCACGACCCATTCTCCCGGATTGACCTCGGTTTCCTTGAGGCCTTTGTAGACAGTGACGCCCGCGCAGAGGACCGGGGCCGCAGGACCGAACTCGAGGTTGTCCGGCAGGCGGCCGACGAAGTCCGGATCGGCGAGCCCGTATTGAGCGAAGGTGCCGTTTACGGAATAGCCGGTGTTCTGCTGGCTGCCGCACAGTGTCTCCCAGCCGGTGCGGCAGGGCGTGCAGCATCCGCAGGCGGTGTGCAGCCACGGAACCCCTATCCGATCGCCCTCCTTGATGCGGGAGACGCCGGCGCCGAGCTTGGCGACATAGCCGACCCCCTCGTGGCCCGGAATGAACGGCGGATTGGGCTTGACCGGCCAGTCGCCATTAGCGGCATGCAGATCCGTATGGCAGACGCCGCTCGCCTCGTATTTGACGAGGATTTGTCCGGGACCGGGCTCGGGGATCGGCACTTCCTCAATCACCAGAGGCTTTCCGAATTCGCGGACCACGGCGGCCTTCATCATTGCTGACATCGCTCAACCCTTTTCTGAGAGGATGGCCGCGTTCGATGCGACCATTTCCGATCAAGGGTGGTAGCGGAGGAATGAACCGCCGATGTTGACGCAACTCAAAAATTGTCAGGAAAGGGCGAGCCAGACGGCAAGCCACAGCCAGAGCAGGATGAGGATGAAGAAGCCTGTGATCCAGATCGGCCGGCGGTGGCGAAGCCGGTTGCTGGTGATGTGGACGTAGGCGTGGACGTAACGCGACAGGACGAAGGCCCAAGCCAGCAGCGCCGTCACCACATTGTCCGCCGTCGTCACATAAAGTGCCAGGCACACGGCATGGAACAGGACCGGAAGCTCGAACTGGTTCTTGATGTTGTTGTGGATGAGCAGGCTTTCGGCCGGCTCGTCGCGGTTTTCCTTGAACTGCTCCGCCTTGGCGGTGCCGGCACGCACGGCGCCGATGCGACGGTTGGAGAGAAGGAAGTAGAGGCCGAAGACCAAGACCGCGTGGGCAATCATCGGCCAGATCATCATGGTGCTGAAGGTCATAGACTTCTCATTCTGCTCATGGGTTATCGGAGCCTCGGGCGGTCAGCCATGGCCCGAGGTTATAGCGTGAAACAATCATTAGTCGCGCAAGGTCAGTGTTTCTGTGCCGGAGCCATTCTTGCCGGAAATCGTCCAGGCACCTTCCAGGATCCCGTCCCCGACGACCTTGTAGACGATGATGCCGACAGCATCCCCCAGGACGTAGCCGGCCGCGAAGGCGTCCTCGTAGAGCATGCAGATGCCCGTCGATGTCGTTCCTCCCGTCACCCATTCGATGGAGCAGGTTGTATCGCTGGTCAGTTCGATCGTTGCCGTCCCGCGATAGGGCGACCCGTCGAGATTGGTACCTTCGACGGTATAGGTGCCTTCGCTGACCGACTGCGCATACGCCTGCGAGCACGCGGCGGCGGCGATCAACACACAAGCCAGAAGTCTCTTCATGAAATCCCCCCAAACAACCGGCACGAGCGCCGGCAGCAGGAGATTAGATGAAGCCAGGCTGTTGGCAATCGCCTAGCTGCGCCCTTTTGACGAGCGAGTTGCGATAGTCAGCCGCCGGCGCCCGGATAGTTGGGGCTTTCGCGGGTGATGGTCACGCCGTGGGTATGGCTTTCGCGGAGCGCCGCACCGGAAATGCGCACGAAGGTCGCCTTTTCCTGGTAGTCGCGGATGTCGACGCCGCCGACATAGCCCATGGCGGCGCGCAGGCCACCCGCAAGCTGATGCAGCACAGCCGAGACGGGCCCCTTGTAGGGAACCTGACCTTCGATACCCTCAGGTACGAGCTTCAGCGTGTCGCGCACCTCCGCCTGGAAGTAGCGGTCGGCTGAGCCGCGTGCCATGGCGCCCACCGACCCCATGCCACGGTAAGCCTTGAAGGAGCGCCCCTGGTAGAGATAGACTTCGCCCGGGCTCTCATCGGTACCGGCAAGCAGCGAGCCGACCATTGCGGCGGAAGCGCCGGCGGCGATCGCCTTGGCGAGATCGCCGGAGAACTTGATGCCGCCGTCGGCGATAACCGGAATGTTCTGGTCGCGAGCGGCGCCAACGGCGGCCATGATCGCGGCAAGCTGTGGAACGCCGACACCGGCAACGATGCGCGTCGTGCAGATCGAGCCGGGGCCAATCCCTACCTTTACCGCATCGGCGCCGGCATCGATCAGTGCCTTCGTGCCGTCGGCCGTGGCCACATTGCCGGCCATGATGCGCACGGAGTTGGACAGCTTCTTCACACGGGTCACGGCATCAAGGACACGCTGCGAATGACCGTGGGCGGTATCGACCACCAGAAGGTCCACCCCGGCCTCGATCAGACGCTCCGCCCGCTCATAGCCGTCGTCGCCGACACTGATCGCGGCCGCTGCCCGCAGGCGGCCCTGCGCATCCTTCGACGCGTTCGGGTTCAACTGCGATTTCTCGATGTCCTTGACGGTGATCAGGCCGACGCAATGCCCCTGCCCGTCCACCACGAGAAGCTTCTCGATGCGGTGCTTGTGGAGGAGCCGCTTGGCCTCCGACTGGTCGACGTTGTCGTTGACCGTGATGAGGTTTTCCCGCGTCATGAGCTCGTAGATCTTCTGGGACGGATCGGAGGCGAAGCGGACGTCGCGGTTGGTCAGGATGCCGACGAGACGGCCGGTCTTGTGCCCACCATTGCCACCATTTTCCACCACCGGAATGCCGGAGATTCCGTGGGCCTTCATCAGCGAGAGGGCTTCCGCCAGCGTGGCATCGGGGCCGATGGTCACGGGATTGACGACCATGCCGCTTTCGAACTTCTTCACCTGCCGGACTTCTTCGGCCTGCTCGACCGGCGTCAGGTTGCGATGGATGACACCGATGCCGCCCGCCTGCGCCATGGCAATCGCCAGCCGGCTCTCGGTCACCGTATCCATTGCCGAGGAGAGGATCGGCAGGTTGAGGTCGATATCGCGGGCGATGGTGGTGGCGATGTTTGTCTGCCCCGGCATGATCTCGGAATGGCCGGGCTGCAGAAGCACGTCGTCAAAGGTAAGCGCGTCCGCGCCGGTCGCCGATTCAATGATACGTGCCATGGCCAATTTCCTTCGGTTCAGAAATGCGGGAACCGCACCGGAACGATCTTCGTCCGCCCGGGCGTCCCTGAAACAATGCTCGGAAGTTGGCGAGGGCTGGTAACACGTTCATGACATGATGGGAATAGCAAAAACCCGGAGACGGCGTCTCCGGGTTTTTGTGCGGCCATGGAATGCTCAGAGTTCGAACTGGTAGGACTTGGGCACGAAGCGGTATCCGGTCTCCTGCTTCTCCACGTAGCCAACCGCCGGGAAGGGCATGTGGTAGCCCAGGAACGCGACCTTGTCTGTCGCCAGCATGTCGAACACCGTCTTACGGGTTTCTGCAGCCGCTTCCTTGTCCATGTCGAAGCGGACTTCCCAATCCGGCCGCTGGAGAGACAGGACGAAATGGTTGGCGGTATCTGCCGTCAGCACCAGGCGGCGTCCGGCGGATTCGATATTGAAGATCATGTGGCCCGGTGAATGGCCAAAGGCGGCCATGCCGGTTATGCCGGACACAACCTCGGCGCCGTCACCGATGAAGGTCATCTTCTCCGCCAGCGGCTGGACATTGGCCAGAACGCCCTTGTGGCCGTTCTCGGCCGGGGTTCCGACGCGGGCGGTATCTGTCCAGAAATCGTACTCGACCTGGCCGGCGACGTATCTGGCGTTCGGGAAGGTCGGCTTGCCGTCCTCCATCAGCCCGCCGATGTGGTCGCCGTGCATATGGGTGATCACCACCACCGTCACATCCTCGGGGGAATAGCCGCCGGCTGCAAGGCCCTCCACCAGCCGGCCGAGGCCTTGCGCGCGCCCACCCGGACCGAGACCGGTGTCGAAGAGAACGACATCGCTGCCGGTATTGACCAAGGTCGGCGCGAAGCTGTTGACGAAATCATCAGTTGGCAGGAAATTCTCTTCAAGGAGCGCCGCGACATCGGCTGCCGACTGGTTTGTCCCGAAGGTTTCGTTCGGGGCACCCGACGGCCGTGCTCCGTCCTTGACGACAAGGACCTCAAAGTCACCCAGCTTAAAGCGATGCGTCTCCGGCGGCATGGCGCGGTTGATCTCCAATTGCGTTGTGTCCTGAGCGACGGGGGCAGCGGCTTGGGCGCGGACGATGGCTGGCGCAGCCAGCATTCCAAGGCCTGCAGATCCCAACAGCGCCCGACGTCCCAGTTTCGGCATGGTCATGATCATGTCTCCCTCAAAACTCGTCCCTTCGCGGCTGCGGGGACTTCGCGGACTGAGATAATCAACTGGACCTACACGGAAAGCAGCGTCACGCAGACGTGATGGGGATATGATCGGAACACCAACCGACATTGGCAATTTGGCAGGATGGCTCTAGACAAGCCCTGTCCGTTTGCCCGCACGACCGAGGTCATGAATCGCATCGTCCCTCTCATCCTCGCCGTCGCGCTGTTCATGGAGCAGATGGATTCGACCGTGATCGCGACGGCGCTTCCGACGATCGCTGCCGATCTCGGGGTCGGGCCGATCACGCTGAAGCTTGCGCTCACATCCTACATGGTGGCGCTGGCGATATTCATTCCGATCAGCGGGTGGATGGCAGACCGCTTCGGCGCCAAGAAGGTCTTCCGCCTGGCGCTGGTGGTATTCATCATCGGCTCGATCTGCTGTGCCGTTTCCGGAACGTTGCTGCAGTTCGTCCTGTCGCGCTTTCTGCAGGGCATGGGCGGCGCGATGATGACGCCTGTCGGAAGGCTCCTGCTGTTGAGGACGACCGACCGCCGGGAATTGGTCTCGGCCATGGCGCTCCTGACCATCCCGGCCCTGATCGGGCCGCTGACCGGACCGCCGGTTGGCGGCTTCATCACCACCTACTTCGCCTGGCAGTGGATCTTCATCATCAATGTGCCGATCGGCCTCGCGGGCATTTGGCTGTCGGGCATATACCTGCCGAACGTGGAGGCCGTCCGGCCCCCACCGATTGATTGGTTCGGCTTCCTGCTGGCATCGATGGCCGCCGCAGGGACGGTCTTCGGCCTTTCCGTCGTCAGCCTTCCCGCTTTACCGCCGGTCTTCGGCATTACCGCGACCCTCATCGGCATTGCCTGTGGCATAGGCTATGTGCGTCACGCCCGGCGCCACCCCGCGCCGATCCTGAACCTCGCGATCTTTCGAAACGACGCGTTCCGGGCCGCAACGCTCAGCGGAACCATCTTCCGGATTTCCACCGGCGCGATCCCGTTCCTGATGCCGCTGATGCTTCAGCTCGGATTTGGGCTCAACCCGTTCCAGTCCGGCATGATCACCTTTGCTGGAGCGATCGGAGCGTTGACTGTCAAGTTCGTCGCCAGGCGGGTGTTCGCCGCGACCGGCTTCAAGGCGACGCTGATAACCGCCGGCCTCTTCGGCGCGCTGACGACCGCCGTCAACGGCTTCTTCACGCCGGAAACCTCGCACGCGCTGATCATCGCGCTCCTGGTTCTCTCCGGGCTCTGCCGCTCGTTCTTCTTCACCGGCGGCAACGCGCTCAGCTATTCGGAGATCGACAATTCCCAGGCGAGCCAGGCCACATCAATCGCCTCGGTACTCCAGCAGGTGAGCCTCGCGCTCGGCGTGGCCTTCGCCGCGTTCATCCTGGAACTGTCCGCCCTTCTGTCGGGCGAGCACCTGCAACTCGCGGATTTCCACCTGGCATTCTTCGTGGTTGCCGGCGTATCGGTGTTTGCCGTCCTTCCCCTGCTCGGCCTGAGACGGGATGCCGGCGCCGCCGTATCCGGCCATGGACGAAAGGCCATCGCCGAAGCCGAAGCGGCCGAATGATCAGGCCTCTGCCTCGTCCGCCTCCACCTCGGCCTTGCGCCCCTTGAAGTGCTTGGCCAGGAGGAACATCTCGACCGATTCCGAACGCGAGGCGCCTGGCTTGATGTGGATCACCTGCCGGAAGTTCTGCTTGAGCATGTTGAGGAGGTCGCGTTCGGTACCGCCCTGGAAGGTCTTTGCCAGAAAGTGCCCACCCTCCTTCAGGACATCTACCGCGAAGTAGGCGGCCACTTCGCAAAGATGCATCGTCCTCAGGTGATCCGTCTTCTGGTGACCCGTGGTGGGTGCGGCCATGTCGGAAATCACGAGGTCCGGTGCGCCACCGATCGCCTCGGTCAGCTGTTGCGGGGCCGAGGGGTCGAGGAAGTCAAGCTGCAGGATCTTCACACCTGGCAGCGGCGCCATTTCGAGAAAGTCGATCGCTGCCACCCGGATGTCCTCATCCGTCGATCCCGTCACCTTGGCGGCGATTTGCGACCAGCTTCCCGGGGCGGCGCCAAGATCGATAATCCGCCGAGCACCCTTGAGGATCTGGTGCTTCTCGTCGATTTCAAGAAGCTTGAAGGCTGCCCGGGCGCGATAACCCTCAAGCTTTGCCCTCTGCACATAGGGATCGTTGATATGCCGCTCGATCCAGCGCCTCGAAGACGCCTTCAGCTTGCCCTTCTTGACCTTCTGGCCGAGCTTGCGGCCCGTCCGGTTGCCCGCGACCGGTGGTTTCGTCATCGACGCTTCCCCTCTCCCTGCCACTCCAGGTCACGGCGCGGGCGGCTGCGGCGCCAAGCCCCGTCATCCGCCATCATGTCGGTGAGAATCCCTTCGCGCAGCCCACGATCCGCAACACGCATGCGCGGGCTCGGCCAGCGCCTGCGGATCGCCTCGAGAATGGCGCATCCGGCAAGCACCAGGTCGGCCCTGTCCGGCCCGATGCAGGGATTGGCGGCGCGGCCGGCAAAATCCCACGATAAGAGCTTCGCCTGCATCGCCGAAACCTCCGCATCCGAAAGCCACAGCCCGTCCACCTTGCGGCGATCGTAGCGCGGCAGGTCGAGGTGGACCCCGGCAAGCGTCGTCACCGTGCCCGAGGTTCCAATCAAATGGAAGCCTTCGGCATCGTGCCGGTGGAGGCCCGTCACCGGCGGAGCGTCGAAACGCGCCAGCATGTCCTCCACCTCTGCGACCATGCCGGCAAAGACATCCGGCGTCACGTCGCGTCCGCCGTGGCGTTCCGACAACGTCACGACACCGACGGGAAGCGACGTCCAGTGGGTAATGTGGTTGGCAAGCCTGTTGGAGCGGCTATCACCGATCCGGATGACTGCGATCTCCGAGGAGCCACCGCCGATGTCAAATAGCACCACGGATCGGGTCTCCCGTCCAACCAGCGAGGAGCAGCCGGAGACTGCAAGACGGGCCTCCGTCTCGCGGTCGATGATCTCAAGCGTTAGGCTGGTTTCGCGCACCACGCGATCGAGGAATTCTTCCCCGTTCTCGGCTGCCCGGCACGCTTCGGTGGCGATGAGGCGCATCTTGCGGATGGGCCGGCTCGAAAGCTTCGCAGCGCAGACCTTCAGCGCCTCGACGGCTCTGTCCATGGCCTCGTTGGAAAGCCGGCGGTTCGCGGCCAAGCCTTCTCCGAGCCTGACGATCCTCGAGAAGGCATCGACGACCCGGAACTGACCCGGCCGTGTCGGCTGGGCGACCAGAAGCCGGCAGTTGTTCGTGCCGAGGTCGAGGGCTGCGTAGTAGTCATCCCTGAAGGACGGCCGGCTCGGCTCCGCGGCCACCTGCGGCGCCTGAGGGTACGCAGACGCCGTGACGGCCTTCTCGGGCGCATAAGCAGGCGCATGACGTGGCTGGGCGAGCGGACGGCCCTGCAGTTCGCGCCCATGACGGTTCTTCTTGCGGCGCTTGCGTGTCCGGTTGCTGTCCGCGTGGTGGCCGATATCGGCGCTGGCGGGCCGGGACGCAGGTGTGCCGGTCGTTGCCTGCGGCATGGCTTCGGCTAAAGAGGCCGAGCGCACGCGCCGCCGCTTTCGCTTGCGTTTGGGACTTTCGGCGTTGCTCGGCTCGACATGGGCCTGACCAGCATCCTGCGCTGATCCGCCATGCATGCTGGGCGCCGCGTGACGGCGTTTGCCGTTCCGCTTCGCCCTGCGGCGGCGGGTCTTCGCGTCGCCCCGCCCTTCAGCCGATGCCCCGCCCTGCTGCGGCTTTCCGCCGCCCTCGGGGTCCATCACTTCTATCCATCTCGCCGCGCAACGCCATCATGGCATGCAGCAGGCGTCCATCTGTTTCGTTGCGCGGAAGATAACAGCGAGCGGCGGTTTCGCCAATCGCTTTTTCGACCGCCTAACTCGCTCTCGAACATCCGCCACCCTGAGCACCCACGTGGCCGAGGCGCAAACTTTTTCAAAAAGGGTATTTGCATCCGCCCGCGCTTTGGCTATAAGCCGCGCACACCGAGCGACGCATGCCGCCGCGCTATTCTTGGGGAATAGGTTAACGGTAGACCCACGGACTCTGACTCCGTTAGTCCTGGTTCGAATCCAGGTTCCCCAGCCAGGCCTTCCGATTCCAAGCTAAAATCGCGATAAATCAGGCTTTTCGGCCATTATCTGGGTCCCGTTCCGGTCATGAATGCGTGACTGATGCCCGGAACTGTAGCCCACAGGTGATGCCCATTGTCAGGTCATCTCCGGTGGCGAATGCAGGATCGCGATGATGGCCACCCGTCACCACGTTGAGAATCTCATCCGTCGAGGAAACATCTTTTATTGGCGCGCACGGGTCCCCCAGCGCTTTTCAGCGGCAAGGGCAACGGGCAGGCTTTCACTTTCCCTTCATGTCTCGGACCATAGGGTTGCATTGCTCCTCGCCAGACGCTTGAACCTGCGCCTTGCTGAACTGAAGAACTCGCGAACAACCGACATGTCCCAGGACGCCTTTCATCGTTTCTTCGTCAACGAACGTGACCGGCAACTCGAAAAGCTTGAGAAAGTCGCGCTGGCGTCCCGTCGTTACGGAAGAGGCGACTTCAAAGCCGACGTCGACATCGACCTTCAGCACGGCTGGGCATACCGGCTGCTCGAGCATTTTGGCCAGGGCGCCGACTTTGATTTCGGCCCGGATTGCCGCGCAAGGCGATGGCTACAGGAACAGGGCATCCCACCAGAACATGTCGATCCGATAGCTGAAGACTACCAGGCGGTCCGAAGCCTGTCGCACCGGGGTATTATGGAGCAGCATCTTCGGGCAGCGATGGACCAGTGCGGCATTGCCAAGATCGTGTCCCCCGGCGTGGTGTAGCTTTGGCGGTCGCCGTGCTTCCGGACAGAGCCGGGAATGGATCAGCTTGCGGCTGGCAGGCTGATGAGCGGATCATCGCTCATCGTGGCGATTGTCTCAAGTGTCATGTAGCGGGACCGCTGGACGGCCCATTCGTCGTTCTGTTCGAGCAGCAGCGCACCGACTAGGCGCACGATGGCGTCGTCGTTTGGGAAGATGCCGACGACCTCTGTGCGTCGCTTGATCTCACCGTTCAATCGCTCAATCGGGTTTGTCGAGTGGAGTTTGGCCCAATGCTGCTTGGGAAAGGTCATGTAGGCGAGCACGTCTTGCTCGGCACTGTCCATGAGACTGGCGAGTTTGGGCACCTTCGGCCTGATCTGGTCGGCGACGTTGCGCCATTGGGTACTTGCAGCCTCTGACGTGTCTTGGGCAAAGGCCGTGGCGATGAAGGCAGAGACAACACGGCGTCCGCTCTTCCCGGCATGGGCCAAAGCATTGCGCATGAAGTGGACACGGCATCGCTGCCAGGTGGCGGAGAGCACCTTCGATACTGCGGCTTTGATGCCCTCATGGGCATCGGAGACGACGAGCTTGACGCCACACAGACCCCGCCTTGTCAGCTTACGCAGGAACTCTGTCCAGATCGCCTCGGCCTCGGATGTGCCGATCTCCATACCGAGCACCTCGCGTCGACCGTCGGTGTTGACGCCGACGGCGATGATGACGGCGACGGAGACGATGCGCCCGCCGCGCCGGACCTTGAGGTAGGTCGCATCGATCCAAAGGTAGGGCCATTCCCCTTCGATGGGCCTGTCGAGGAAGGCCTTCACCTTCTCGTCGATCTCCTCGCAGAGCCGGGATACCTGGCTCTTGGAGATGCCCGACATGCCCATGGCCTTAACGAGGTCATCGACGGATCGGGTCGAGACGCCTTGGATATAGGCCTCTTGGATAACTGCCGTCAGGGCCTTCTCTGCCATGCGGCGTGGTTCGAGAAAGCTCGGGAAATAGCTGCCTGTGCGAAGCTTCGGAATGCGCAGCTCAACGGTGCCCGCCCGTGTCTCCCAGTCCCGGTCGCGATAGCCGTTGCGCTGGGCCAGTCGGAAGCTATTCTTCTCGCCATAGCCCGCGCCAGTCTTCGTGCTGACCTCCAGCGCCATCAGCTTTTCGGCAGCGAAGCCGATCATCTCGCGCAGCAAATCGGCGTCGGCGCTCTTCTCAACGAGTGAGCGCAGGTTCATCATGTCGTCGGTCATCGGTGGTGTCCCTCAGGTTGGTCATAAGCAACCCGACCCTACCGGAAAACACTGGTGACCACCGCTACGCCGCCCGCTCCCTACAGCACCTTGGAGGGTGCACTCGCGAGCGGCTTCGCTATCACCCAGCTACACCACTCGGCGGGACACGATCCATTGCCAATACGAGCCTCAACCGCGAGCGGGCAATGATGGCCTATTTTCGCGCCCAGGCCGATGCACTGATGGCAGTGCAGCAACGGTACCCTCTTGCGAGCCCTGAACTCAGTCAGCCGTCGAACCCTCCTGCCAGAATTGAAGATGCCGCTGGAGGCGCCGCGAACACGTCCGCAGCCACAGCACTTGTCCATTCACCAGACGAGCCACCTACTCCGCAGTCATCCTCATCCGACTCGGTCGCGACACCCACTTCGCCGGATGTCTCGACCCTCAGCGCAATGGCAACCCAAGACCGTGTTCCGCTTCCACTTAGCGAGTTCTTCAAGACTGGAGAGGAGCTTGTCACACAGAAAGGCGACGATTGGACTGCTGAGTCAGCCAATGATTTCCGCGCCCTACTAAGGATATTCGTCGGTGTTCTTGAAGAGCACGGCGTAACCCACTCCGGCGAAATCAGGCAGTTTCACATCGGCAAGCTATCCGGTCATTTCGCAGAAATCCCAACGCACTGGGGCAAAAGTTCACGCTTGCGTGAGCTTTCAACGGTGGAACTCCGCGCCGAGGGGCAACGAAGGATTGAATCCGCAGCGGCAGCCAATCCCGGCCTGTCAGACCGCAAAAGACTGGCAAACCATGCCAAGGTTGGTTTGAGCGCTAACACCGTCAGAAAACACTTTGCCAACCTGCAGAGCTTCTTGGTTTTTCTAAGAGGTCTTGGCTACGTTATTCTCGACTGGACCTTTGACGGTGTGAGGCCAAAGAAGCCAAAGCCAGGGTCAGTTCGGCTGCAACAATTCAAGCCGAAGCCGAAGGACATTGCACCTCTCTTCAACGCTCCGCTGTTCACCGGCTGCAAGGGCCCTACGGAGAGAGAGCAGCCTGGGAGCGACGTATTTCACGGCGCACTGTTCTATCTCCCGATCATGATCACCTACATTGGTGCACGCCGTATTGAACTTGCTGGCCTGCACGTGGAGGACATCTATCAAGACGAAGACAGCGACAACGAGTGGGTCATACACATCCGGCCAAACCAGCTGCGCCGAATGAAAACCGTGCAGTCTGATCGAAAGATACCTCTCCACCCGGAGCTACTACGGCTTGGAATCCTCGAATACCGCGAGCAGATCCGCGACCTAGGGTACAAGGCTCTGTTTCCAGAACTTTTCTCCGACAAAACTGAGAATGACCCAGGTGATCGTTTCTACGTCGAGTTCGTGCCCTTAATGAAGGCGGCCATGGGTGACGCTTTGTGGGATCGAGCCATCCATGCCTTCCGTCACGGACTTGCGGATTACCTGAAGCAGAACGGAGTGCCGCCAGCGTGGATTGATGATCTATGCGGCCGCCTTAGCGAGGGCGAAACCAACACACGTTACACCAATCCCGCAGCAATCCCGCTGCTCAAGGATGTAATGGCGAAGTTTCCAATTATCACTGCCGACATTCCGGAGAGGCCAATAAGGCTACTCCCGTGGGTGGTCGATAAGAACCCCAGCCCCTGGGCGCGGGAAGGACGCAGATAGTCTGCACCAATGCGGTTCGCGTACTCGCAGTGACATCGGGCCATGAGCTACAGTCTGAGAAATGCGGCATGCGGCCGTGCCGCCAGTTGAGTTCGCCGCACGACTGCGCCAAATGGGTTCGTCGCCATGACCAGGCGGTGCCATTCGTTGACCTCCGGCGCACTAGGGCACCACGCGCCTGGTCATAGGCGCGGCAACCAATGTTCATCAAAAAAAATGAACGTCCGCTCTCGCGCCAGCCAGGCATAAGCCTCGCCTTCCGTTGCCGAGGCTTATGGCAGCGGAAGGGCGGATGGCTATTCGGTCTGATCAAGCGCGTTCCTAGCCTTTTAAGGCAGAAGCGAAGTCGACGACCAGATAGGTCCGCTCCGCTCTTCGTCCTTGAGGCTGCTCGAACCAAAATGGACGCGCATCCCCGCCATCACGCTATGGTTATCTTCCGAACCGACCGACGCGCCATCCAATGACGGCTCCCATTCGTCGTAACGGTAACCCGCAAAGAAAGTCACCGGTAGCCCCTCCGGCCGATAGTTCGCGACCGCCTTCAGTGTTCGGATATCAAGATCGGCGACATCGTAGGACAGACGGTTCAGAGAGCCTTCCAGATCGAAGCGTAGGTTGTCCGACAGGAAATACCGCAAGCCGAGCCGACCCATGTAGTGATCTGCCTCTTCTCCCGAATAGTCTGCCTTACCGTAACCGATGGCGGCATAGACCGTAGCTGCGTCGTTGAACCAGGCGCCTTCTATGCCAGCGAGCTTGTCGTCAATATCATCGTCTAGCCCCGGTATCCCCGCCAGATCAAAAATATCCGACTGGAACCTGGACCAAGAGCCGAAGGCGCCAAAAGCGAAATCCTGCGAGGGTCGATAATAGAGATGGCCCGTGCCCCCGAAGCGATCGTAGTCGAAGTCCTCCTCCACCGTCGTTCGCGCCCAATCAAGGTCGCCCTGCACGTTGAAGCCGCTCCCTGTGTCATAGTTGACTGCTCCGCGAAGCGACCAGGTGGAATTATCCAGTTCGAACGTCCCGCTTTTCCCGTGAGCGTATGATCCTTCGATATAGCCTCGCAGCCCGGACGACGACCTCAGTGGGGCAGTTTCCGACGGCCCGTAATATGCTACCGGTGCATCCAGCAGCGGACGATCAATGTCAGCTGCGTGAGCGGTCGATCCCAGCAGAATGACTGAAGCCGAAATGAATGGGCTGTTCTTAAACATGCGCTTACCCCCAATTGAAGCCAAACTGAGGCTATCAACTGATGGTTAGCTATAAATTGCCGGCGCGTCACCTTCCGCTATAAGCACTTTCATCGTGACGGCTAAGACCGGCAGCAGGTCATGATGCTCGCCGGCGATGAGTTCATCCGCCGCTTTCTGCTCCATGTTTGCCGAGCGTCCCATCGGATCCGGCACCACGGCCGTCTCGCCGGCTGGAGCGCGTAGAGACAGTCGTCGAGCGGCAGCAGCGTATGCTTGCGGAAGGCGACGACAACCGCCTCGTCTTCCAGCGACAGCACCGTGGAATGGGCCTCCTTGGGCCCGGTCGGCACATCGGCGACCACGACCGCTTCTTCCACTTCGCCACGGTCTTCTGGTTGATCCCATAGCGCTTGGCCAGAGCCCTCAGGCTCTCTTGACTATGTTGTATCGCTCGACGGACCACCTCTGCCGTCGTGGCGCTGCCGTGAAGAACTTGGCCCGTAGTGCATCCCTCCATTCATGCGAAAAGAGTGCACCATCAAAGTCTGCGATCAAACAACTAATGAGCAGGCGTTAACCATGTTCTGCTTCTGCGGGTTGAAATTCGTCGCGGTACCGCTTTATGTTGTACCCGTGCACGACCAGTGCATCCAAAGCGGCCTCCGCCGGTGCTGGAACACCGACGAAGACCTGACCCTCAACCTTCTAGGAAAGGCTTTCGGGCTACCATGACCCATATCCAGATTCTCCCCTCGGGAAAAGCTCCCTTATCCCATCCTGTCCTTGATGCGACAGACGCAGTGCCTGCGTTCGGCACCTTCTCTCGAACCATCAACTGAGTTCATCGCGTCAGATGTGTCATGAACCATCGGCTTATCGCCGAGTGGTATCGCGACATCTCGCGCCATCAAGAACAGGATCATAATCATGAGTAACACACATCACGGCCGATCGGCCGAACGCACCCCCGTGCCCGAAACCAGGCTCCCAGCAAGCCTCGAAGCTCTCGTCACTCTCGCATATCAGCGAGCTATCGAGCCGACACTGCTGCGATCCGCGGCAGGCGGCGATCTCGATGCCATCGAGGCAGTCGGCAGGACACTCGCAAGCGAGGAGGGTCGTCTGCTTGAAGCAGTCGTCACTACGCTGGCTCGCACCAATACCCGCCAGGACGTATTGGTGGGCATGAAACTGCCGGTCCTGAGGATCGCTGCAGAACTTGCCGAGCGCAACGCACTCGATGCCTATAGACGTTTGTCTGTCGATCCAGAAAGCCAAAGCAGCACTTCCTATCATCCGGACCTCGTGCTCGTTGACCGGGCGAGGCGGAGTGCGATCATCATCGACGTCAAAAGGTCGCTCGGCGGTTACAGTGGAGGCGGCAGCCTCGCCAAACTTCAGAAGCGCATGGAAGCGGCCGCTTGCGTGCTACCGGAGATCCTTTGGCGTCATCACCAGCGACTTGCTGTCGAGGCAGTCGGAATCGCGATCATTGACGGAGCAAGAACATCCGCAGATATCGACGACGGCCTCTGGTCGCTCTCTCGTCTCGACAATCTCTTGGGAGTTAGAGGGGCTGGAAGCGCCGCACAATCGGCTATCGAGGCCTTTCGCTCTGCCTTCAAAGAACGCTGGCTCACTTCATTGCCGTCAACCGCTGAGAACGCTCAGAATGTGTCAGCTCCTGAAGAGCCCCACTCTCCGCGTTCAACTGAAGATCAGCAGCCAAGGAGACGGGGTCGGCCCGCAAAGCCCCAGCCGTCAGCGGCGGTCAAGATAGGCTTCTTCCGCCCTGACATAGAGCGCGTCCACTAGTCCCTTCCCTCCTCTCTTTACCAATGGCGTCCGGAGCCTCTCCGACGCATGGAGACCTATTGCCATGTCATCAGACACATCACGACCGAATCCGACAGATATGTCCGTCGGACAACCACTGCAACGGGCGGGGCGCACTCAACTTAACAGCCACATGCTACCTTGGAGCACATCCGCACATTTCCACCATCTGCCGGAGGATGAAAGTGCTCTCCTTGCCGCGTTGATCATCCGCCGCTGCAGACGTCTTGGCCGTTCCGAAAAATCGCTTCCTCTCCTGGTCCAGAGGACGCTGGGCGACCTGTGCGCCGAAGGTGATCCAACGGCATGGCTGATCTGGCACTGGCTGCAGGGCACTCCGGCATCCGGTACAGCCTACATTCCCTCTGAAGAGCGTCGAGAGCGGCGCTGCTTTTCCGGCGGCAGACCCGTCCGGTTGGGAGACCGGATCTGGCGGCATGGCCGACCCTGGCGTCCCGGCAATCCCATCCTGCTGCGGCGCGACGAGCAGCGTCGTCTCAAACTCTTGTCCCTGCTGCTGGAGGATATCCAACATGACCAACACTAAACGCCTCAAGGCCCACTTGCTCCGCCGCCTCCGTCGTCATTCGCTTCGCATGCTCTTCCGGCGCGCCTGCTCCGCAGAGTTGCTGATGCCGGAGGATATCACGGTTGGGACGGTCAGCGTCCGACGGTATCGATTGGGGCCGCTCGCCGAAATCGCCACTGGCCACTCTGGCCGCGACATCGTGCGCCGCCGCCTTGCACGGTTTCACACCACCTCAGCTGCGGTCCCTCCGGATCCCCATGCGGAGGTGGTCAAGGCCCTCATCGAGGAAGGCTTCGATGTGGGGACCGCAGAGGAGTTTGCCGCCGATGAGACGGCACCAACGAAGACAGACGGAGAAGAGAAACGTGTGAAACCGCGAGCCCCGTCAGCGCCTCTGCTCGCTCGGCCGCTGCTCGACCATCTGAAGCAAGCGGCCTGGCCCCTGCCGGTCATGGACGTAGCCGTCGTTACCCTGCTCGCCGAAGCACTTCGTGCGCCCGGGTGCTCTGAAGAAATGCTGTTCACGGCACTCAAGTCGTCCGCGCCACTGATCTGCCTGCGCCTTCCAATGCGCGAGTCCGAGGCAGTGGTAAAGCAGCTTCTGCAGCAAGGGACTATCCTGCCTCACCCGATTCATCTGGTGGACGGACTTCATTACTCGTTCAATGATCGCTGGTCTCCGGACGATGGAGCTCCCCTGTGCAGCACAGTGCTATCCTACCCGCTGACGCAGCTATTGGCCGTCAGCGCCGAACGGCTGCGCCGAACTCTAGCAAAGGCGACACGCGCAGGTGCACCCATCCTGGTGCTGACAGAAACAGAATCTCTTTGGCCACGTCGTGTGGTGAGCAGCGCCGATATCGTCCTCGATGCGCCGCGACTGGACAACCGCATGCTCGCGGAGATCATCGAGACCTGCCTCGGCATTCCGATCGAAAGTACCCTCAATGGCCTGGCCACGCGGACCATCAAAACTGGAAATCTCGGGCTTGATGACCTCGCTCTGTCCATCAGACCGGATCGCTTTTTCGATGATGTCCTTGATCGGCTCGAACAACTGTCGCGCGATAACCTGATGATCGACGGCGATGATGAGACAGAAGAAGAGACCAGCGCCAGGACCAGGAAGGAGGCAAAGGATGAACCGGAAGAAAAGACTGAGACGACCTCTCGATCGACTTCTTCTGAGCGGTCAAGAGGCAAAGGCGGGAAGCAGCATCATGTCGAACTGATCCTCCCGCAGAGAGTACGAAAAAAACGCGGCTCCCAGCCACCTCTACTCCTGGAGACGCTGGCGGGCTACGGCGAAGCACGGCTATGGGCGCTGGAACTCAAAGCTGACTTGAAGCTGTGGAAGCGGAAGAAGATCCGCTGGAGCGACATGAGCACAAAACTGCTCTTGTCTGGCCCTCCAGGGACCGGAAAGACCACCTTTGCTAAGGCGCTGTGCAACTCCTTGGAGATCCCACTGATCGCCACATCGGTGGCCGAGTGGCTTGAGCCGGGTTACCTGGGCGACGTGCTCCGCAGGATGACCGCAGTTTTCGAAGCTGCTCAGGCCCGCCAGCCCGTGATTATGCTGATCGATGAGATCGACGGAATTGGCCGACGCGATGCTGGAGGAGGCCGCAATTACGACGAGTACTGGGTGTCGCTGGTCAACAGGCTTCTAGAGCTTCTGGACGGAGCACTCAAAAGCGAAGGTGTCATCATTATCGGCGCGACGAACAGACCTGACGTGATCGATCCAGCGCTTCGCCGGTCCGGGCGGCTGGAAACACACATCAATATAGAGCCACCCGATCTCGATGCTTTGGAAGGTATTCTAGCCCACCACCTGGGGCCGGACCTCAGACGGGTAACGGCCAACGCCGCTCAGGCCAAAGCTCTACCAGCAGATCCGCAGGAGCCCGCTCATGGATAACACTCATCAGAACATCAGGAACAAGGCATTCCCGGAGGTCACCTCATCGCCGCTCCGCCGCCTGGCATTGGCTGCGCAAGGAATGACGGGTGCCGATATCGAACGCATCATTCGAGAAGCACGACGGAAAGCGCGTCGGGCGCGACGCCCCCTCGCCTACGGAGACATCCAGTCTGCCATTGCGGGCTCAGCGGAGCGACCTTCGCCCGCGCTGAAATGGGGGATCTCGGCCCACGAGGCCGGGCACGCCCTGATGTGGTCGCTCACGGGCGTCGGCACGGTGGTGTCCATGACAACCGGCCAAGCACGCGGCGGCGACACGCGGGTGGAAATCTCAACTGAAGCAACGCAAACAGAGGCAGGCATTATGTCGCTCATCGCCTGTTTGCTCGGTGGGCGTGCGGCTGAACTCACCATCCTGGGCGAGGCCATGATCGGTGGCGGCGGATCGGACCGCAGCGATCTTGCATTGGCAACGGCCCATGCGACGCACCTGGAGACTATGCTTGGATGCTCCTCATCGAAGCCCCTGCTCTACATGCCGCCTGAGCGCATCTCGCATGACCTCCGGTTCGATCCGAGTTTGGCCGCACGCGTTCATCAGCGGCTGGAGATGGCAATGGGCATCGCTCTCGATGCGATGCGCGAGCACCACGAAGTGCTGCTAAGCCTCGCCAAAGCTTTGGATGCCGCGACCTATCTCGAAGGCAGTCATGTCGCGGACATCCTGAGCCTAACCAAGCGACACAGAAACATGTAGACGCCGCAGTGCTGGCTCACGGCAACAAGGCTTTGAACCATTCCTCCGCCAGCATCGGCGGAGGAATGGTTCAAATAGCTCTACTCAACATCATGCTTCTCACAGATGCTACGCGCCCTACGGATCAGGGCCTCCACTGTCTCAAGGCCGTCATAACATTGATAGGCCCGATTGATGGCATCGTGCAAATCGAGCCCTTCCTCCTCGATAAGCTCCTCTGCATATTCCTCAACTGTCACCAGGTCTGCTACCAGCCTTAAGGAAACTCCAAGCGTCCTGGTTGGGTTGTTCTGCTAATACGATCTCACTCATTACATCATCTTTCAACTTGCTCGCCTCGTGTGCGATATGTTTCGAGAATTCTATTCTCGGTGTATATTTTCGTCGGCGTCAACAGCCGATAATAGGGAATAGCTTAGTCCGAGAATTTTTTGTTAACGAACCCACGAACGGCGTTTAATCCCGGCGATGATACCAAAGACAGAAGAAATGTTGACACTGCGGAGAAATCTACTTGCGATGCCGTAGCGATCCCGATGAGGGGACTGTCAAGAAGGTGGCTCAATCCGACATTCTTCACCGGTGGTCTCAGGCCGCGTCGTCATTTGCCCGGCCATTGGGGTAAAGTGTTTTCGATGTCCGGGTGCGCGTTATCAATGTATAGGCGAAGCAAAACGAATTGATGTAAGTTGCGCATCAACGATTCAAAAGTCGATATCGTCGATTCAGGCGACGATCATTCCGTGCGCGGGGGTACGACGTTTACCGGCGGCACGTGTCTTAGCCGAAACCCGGTTCGCTCGGTGCCATCGGGTGTCGGCGTCTTGACAGCAACAGGGAAAGTATCCGTCACATTGAAGTCACATCTCAGTCGCAACTGCCAGCACGGTCCCTCGTCGGCATTCCCGCGCGCTCTTTCAGACGCGGGAGAAAGCGAAAGAACAAGCTACTATTGCGGCCGACAGATTCTCCGGTGACCATTCTCTTATAGGCTAACCCACACACCGGAGACTGACATGTGGATCGAATTGGACAAAAATGAAGTTGCAACAATACTAGCAGCAACGGACAACCCATCGGTTATAGCGAAGCTCACACCCTCATCCCCGCACCCAGACGCGGACACTTTCATCGAAGCCGCGGATGGCAATGACTACTTCCACGTTGGCGGTTATGTCCTTGGCTGGCTTTGGGTGCCCAACGAGGCGGCAGGCTTCGACGAACTGAATGATTTCGATGATTATGATATCTCGCGTGAGTGCCGTGAACTGCTGGAGTCCGTTTATCGTTTAATGTGGAGAACCTGGATGCCGACGAGGAGCAAGAACTGGGTGAAGGCAGCCTTGACGGTTTTCGATGGTCGCTCCTTTTGGAAGAAAATGATCTTCTCTTCGTCGTCCAGGCGCAGGACCAGTCAATGTCATGGTCCTACGCGGAAACCCGCGGTACCGATGGCGATGACGCATCCTCAGTTGGCGTTACCGATGAACGCTGCCTGCGGTTTATGCTTGAGGCAATAGGGCACTTCCGGAGAGCCAGCGCGATGACCTCAAACCGTGGAGATTGGCAAACGTCCGCCCCTTCAATTTCGCCTGAACGACCCTTGTAGAGACCAAGTAATCGTGCCGTGCATGTTGGTCAGTATCCGTCATCCGATCTTCTTACCGGATGATGAGAGCCATTTGCTGCTGATCATCGCATCCATAAGAGACTGTCCAGCGGTAATCTCTGCCTGCCGCAGCTGAGGCTTCCGGCATGCCCCTGGCTACCTTGTGCTGCGCTTGCGTGCGCGCAAATGTTGACAACCTGGACGAATGGCGGGTTCGACGAGAAGCGGAGTTATCCGCAGTCCTTTCAGGTGGCGTTGGTCTATGGCCAACGCCACGACAGCCAATAGCACCAACGTACACCAGCGTTCACCGCCAACGGGCCCTGGCTCGTCCCACGGGGAAAACAGAACGACACGCAGGGGTGATCGCCCGTGGAGTATGTTCAACGGCTCACTCCGAACCAAATTGCCCGCACCTTGCTGTAAGTCGAAGTACGTTGCGCATTTTCGATTCTGAGTTGGATGTTCTCGATTCCCACAGTCCCGCGCTCTTATCCGATTCCATAGTGAACGCCGTTTGCGACAACAGCGCACGAATGGCGCTTGGCGTTGGAGCCAAAGCTAACACCTCAGATGGAATAGATCATCTCCCGGTCGACAGACTTGGCTGTGTAGCGCGCCCCCGCAAATCCAATTTCTTCTCACAAGATACTTCTTGACAGCACAAAAATATGACATGACCCTATTATCAGTATCAACCGGATTTCTCCCTGACATGCCCGACAACGCCCTAACGCGGCCACCGCTGGCCCGCGCCCTCTCGACTATTGCCGACACCCCACCCGACCTCTCAGAGGTGCTTGCGTCTGGATGCCGTCACGATCGTGTCCCGCCGAGTGGTGTAGCTGGGTGATAGCGAAGCCGCTCGCGAGTGCACCCTCCAAGGTGCTGTAGGGAGCGGGCGGCGTAGCGGTGGTCACCAGTGTTTTCCGGTAGGGTCGGGTTGCTTATGACCAACCTGAGGGACACCACCGATGACCGACGACATGATGAACCTGCGCTCACTCGTTGAGAAGAGCGCCGACGCCGATTTGCTGCGCGAGATGATCGGCTTCGCTGCCGAAAAGCTGATGGCGCTGGAGGTCAGCACGAAGACTGGCGCGGGCTATGGCGAGAAGAATAGCTTCCGACTGGCCCAGCGCAACGGCTATCGCGACCGGGACTGGGAGACACGGGCGGGCACCGTTGAGCTGCGCATTCCGAAGCTTCGCACAGGCAGCTATTTCCCGAGCTTTCTCGAACCACGCCGCATGGCAGAGAAGGCCCTGACGGCAGTTATCCAAGAGGCCTATATCCAAGGCGTCTCGACCCGATCCGTCGATGACCTCGTTAAGGCCATGGGCATGTCGGGCATCTCCAAGAGCCAGGTATCCCGGCTCTGCGAGGAGATCGACGAGAAGGTGAAGGCCTTCCTCGACAGGCCCATCGAAGGGGAATGGCCCTACCTTTGGATCGATGCGACCTACCTCAAGGTCCGGCGCGGCGGGCGCATCGTCTCCGTCGCCGTCATCATCGCCGTCGGCGTCAACACCGACGGTCGACGCGAGGTGCTCGGTATGGAGATCGGCACATCCGAGGCCGAGGCGATCTGGACAGAGTTCCTGCGTAAGCTGACAAGGCGGGGTCTGTGTGGCGTCAAGCTCGTCGTCTCCGATGCCCATGAGGGCATCAAAGCCGCAGTATCGAAGGTGCTCTCCGCCACCTGGCAGCGATGCCGTGTCCACTTCATGCGCAATGCTTTGGCCCATGCCGGGAAGAGCGGACGCCGTGTTGTCTCTGCCTTCATCGCCACGGCCTTTGCCCAAGACACGTCAGAGGCTGCAAGTACCCAATGGCGCAACGTCGCCGACCAGATCAGGCCGAAGGTGCCCAAACTCGCCAGTCTCATGGACAGTGCCGAGCAAGACGTGCTCGCCTACATGACCTTTCCCAAGCAGCATTGGGCCAAACTCCACTCGACAAACCCGATTGAGCGATTGAACGGTGAGATCAAGCGACGCACAGAGGTCGTCGGCATCTTCCCAAACGACGACGCCATCGTGCGCCTAGTCGGTGCGCTGCTGCTCGAACAGAACGACGAATGGGCCGTCCAGCGGTCCCGCTACATGACACTTGAGACAATCGCCACGATGAGCGATGATCCGCTCATCAGCCTGCCAGCCGCAAGCTGATCCATTCCCGGCTCTGTCCGGAAGCACGGCGACCGCCAAAGCTACACCACGCCGGGGGACACGATCGCCGTCACTGGATAAGCCATCTTGTTTTCGGGTGCATTGAACTCTCGATCAGCGTCTCGCCTGATGCCGTCACTCTCGACAGCGATATCGCAGCCCCCCAGCATCTCGGTTTCAGCGCAGCCTGGCAAAGCTGCCGGAGCGGTCGATGTTTTCATGGCGAGGCTCCACCGGCCTTGCATGGCTGGGAGGTCGAGATGACAACTGAGAGAGAACCTGCAAGCGCGTTCCAGAGTGCTGCCCGTCGCGTTCCAAGCAGTCAGGTACGGTCCTGGAAAACGTCGGGCTCCCGCCCTTCCCTCTTCGATCTGATCCAATCTCTCGATTCAGAATTCGACAAATTCGATTCTGGGAGAAACGCCGTTTGCAGGAGGTGGTCATGAGCACGCGCGGCGGCAGGCGTGGCGGCGGGCGAGACAGACAACGCGGACGTCAGCGAGCCTATCGGGAGCGTCTCAAGAGGGAGCGCCGTCCCGGTCGTGACGACGTCGCCCGCATCGCGCTCCACTGGCTGATCGTGAAGACAGCAAACCTGGCAGTAAGGACGAGCAACCCTGCACGCATGCATGTCGTGGAGGATGCTTTGCTGGATGGCTTGGTCGCCCAAGGTTTCAACGCGAGGGCTTCTGAGGAGGTGCTGGATGAGCTAATTGACAAATACGTCGATGGCGGCTGGAACTTCCGGCGCAAGCTCCATCTCCAGGAGGAGCCTCCTGCCTCGGCACGCATCCTGCTGGACCGGGATGCCGACTGAACGGCGTTTGCTCATCAACACGGCCACTCCCCCCATTACTCCATCTAACGCCGTTTACCAGTGAATCAGAACGGGCCGCCCTCCTCAGGGCGGTTCCGCACACACCGGCTTGTAACCGGCCCATTTGGTTTTAGGTACCGGACAAAAGAGGTGACTCTCTTTTTGGGCTATCATCCTCCAGACGCTTCTGCCGTGACCACGGATGGACAGCACGAGATGGAGCGCGTGAGGAGGTCGGTGGTTGATGCCACGGGCTTTCTGCTTCGGCAACTACACGCGAGGTTGTCGGTTGAGGACATCGAAACCTCTCTTCTGGCCAGATCCTACTGGTAGACCGGAGTTGTAGCGGGAGGCTCATACCTGGACGGATCACTTGTGGCGCATCCGGCCAGGATGGCAAGAGCTATCAGCAAAGCGTATCTCATCGGGTTCTCCAACTTCTGTTAGTCAATCTTGGTTTTGAGGCGCTTCCTGAAGGCACTGTGGCCCTCAGTTCCGGCACCAGCAGCTAGAGCGTCAGTCATCGTCTTTGCCGCTGTTGCCCTTACCGCCACGGCCCTGCTCATTATTGCCCTTGCCGCCGGGTCCTTTGCCGTCATTGCCCTTGCCGCCACTGTTGCCGTCATTGCCCTTGCCGCCGGGTCCCTTGTCATCAGGGCCTTTGCCGCCGGGTCCCTTGTCATCGGGGCCCTTGCCGCCCGGTCCCTTGTCATCAGGGCCCTTGCCGCCGGGTACCTTGTCACCAGGACCCTTGCCGCCCGGTCCCTTGTCATCGGGGCCCTTGCCGCCCGGTCCCTTGTCATCGGGGCCTTTGCCGCCGGGTCCCTTGTCACCAGGGCCCTTGCCGCCCGGTCCCTTGTCATCGGGGCCCTTGCCGCCTGGTCCCTTGTCACCAGGGCCCTTGCCGCCTGGTCCCTTGTCACCAGGGCCCTTGCCGCCTGGTCCCTTGTCATCAGGGCCCTTGCCGCCGGGTCCCTTGCCGTCATTGCCGTTGCCGCTCCCGCCAACGTTTCCGTTGTTGTCGACCATCGGCTGCTCCAAACTGTTGCCACCTCCACTGCTTTCGCCATTGACGCCGATTGAGCCCCCATTGCTGCTTGGACCCGTTGAGCCCTGGTCGCTAAACGTACCTAGTCCGAGTCCGGCACCCACCGGCGCTGGCTGACCAACGGCAGGGACGAATGCTTGCGTTGGCTCGACCGAGAACACGGCGGGCGTTTCGGTTATTCCGGCCACGGACATGCTCTGAGCGTGGTCGACAGTGACTTGTTGGCCGGGCCCGACATTCGTGCTCTGGCCACCTGTGAAGGAGGAAACCTGAACTAGACCCTCGTCAACGGAGACCGAAGCGGCCTTCTCGCTCACGGTCACGGTGAATGTTGTTCCTTTCACTACGGCAGCGAGGAAGGGGGTGTGGACATAGGTATGCGGACGACTACGCTTTTCGATATTGAGCGCGATCTCTCCCTTCTGCTGAACCACCTCGGTCTTTCTAGAGAAGAGCCCGTTCTCGGTGATGATCGCAGCAAGGGTCTTCGGACCGAAGGAAACCTTCTCCACGCCTCGTTCCAGCTGTACTCGCCCCCTCGGCCCCGTCGAAATCCAGGATCTGTTGGGGATGGTCATGCCACCGACCACGGGCACCCATGTCTTCTTGTCGACCGTGAACGAGACCTGCTGAGTCGTCCTGCTGACCAACCACTCGGACGCCAATGAACCCGCGGCCGAAAAGCACAGCATCATCAATGCAGCGAATGGAATAGAGCGGAAAATACGTGGCATGAAATCCCCCCTTGCATGTCGACACAGCAAAGCAGGCGGCTAATTAAGAAAGTCTTCAATTAAAGGTTCAGGTTAGCGGTAGAGGCAAAAAAGAGTCTGTTTTACCCATTTCCCCCAGGTCTCTCACCTCTGCCGGAATGCTGCCTAGTCTGCATAAACAACCGGGAGAGAGAGAGCCGGATCAGTGCGACGCAGGACAAGTAGCCTATCGCGTTGGTCAGCTTTCGGGACCACCTGATGCTGGCAAGCCTTCGAACGACACGCTGATGACGCCTCTAACGGAGCTCCGCCGCGGAACCTAGTCCGGCAGCCGGTAGACCTCAGCCCAATCCTCTGGTTCGCGAAGTCCTTTGAACGAGGGATGCCGAAGCGTTCCGGTATGAGTCCAGGCACGGTATTCGATCTCAGCGAAGAGTGATGGCCCGGTCATCACCACCTTCTTGCTCGGCACGCTCACCGCCGGAATGTCGGTCTTGAGCTTGTCGAGCTGCTTCTTCAGCCGCCGCGCCTCGTCATGCTTGAAGCCGGTACCGACGCTGCCGACATACTTCCAGCCGTCCCGATATCGCGCAGCGAGGAGAAGGCTGCCGATTGCGCCGGGAACTGCCGTAGATGGTTCGTAGCCGACGATCGTGAACGTATCGCTCTGCACGCACTTGATCTTCAGCCAGTCACCACTCCGCCCGGACCTGTACGGCCGGTCGCGATGCTTGGCGATGATCCCCTCCAGGTCGTGCTCGCGGGCGTGCCGCAGCAGCTCGTCCGGATCCTCATGAAACTCCTCCGAAAGCCGGATTGCCCCCTGCTTGTCGGCCAGCACGTCCTCCAGCAGATGGCGGCGGGCGCCATACTCCATCTTCGTGAGGTCGTGACCGTCGAGGTAGAGAAGATCGAAGGCCATGAGGACCGAGTTCCGCGAAGGCAGCTTGCCGCCCCGCCCGCCGAGCGAGTTCTGCAGCAACCCGAAGTCGGGAATGCCCTGTGCATTGAACACCACGGCTTCGCCATCGAGGATCATGGTCGACGGTGCGAAGCCCCTCGCCTCTTCTTCGATGCCCGGAAAGCGGTGTGTCCAGTCGTGCCCGTTCCTGGTGAGTATCCGCACTCCACCGGCTTCGATATGCACCGCTAGCCGATATCCGTCCCATTTCAACTCATAGGACCACTCGTCGCCATGCGGCGGCTTCTGGACGAGCTTGGCAAGGCAAGGGTCGACCCTCTCCGGCATTGGATCAAAGGGCAGCTCCGGCTGCTTCGGGTCGCGCTTGCGCACTCGGCCGCTTTTCAGCGGCAGGTCGTCTTCGATGAGGAGCGGAGCAGTTGTCTTGCGAGGACCTTTGGCCATACGGCCATTGCAACACCGTCTGCTTAAGATTCCGTATCGGCAGTTCAGGAGGTGGATGATGTGCAACTCTATAGCGTCACGACAAACCAGGAAGCCATTCGAGCTAAATCTTTCGCCTGACTGGCGCGTTGGATGCCAACGGTTCGACATTCACCGGCACGTTCATCGCTGGTTTCACCTGGAGGTCCTGGAAAAGACGACACCCGATGTTACGGTTTCTAGCGGTCCGATGACCGCTGGTTTTCGTTCTTCAGGCCGCGCTTTACTTCACGGACTAAACAGGAAGCCAGATGTTGGACATCCCACCTCTACCTATATAGATTGGGCTATGTGACCGAGGATGTGACAATAACCGACCCGGTGCTGCTCGTGCTGAGGCTTTCGTCCGGGACACTAAGAGTCCGTGCCGAAACTGCTCATGATTGTCGCGCGATGCGCCTGACGAGGATCATGACTGCTGCGGCGTAGAGGAATGCGGTGGCGGATTCGATGGTGGCCTCCGCGTCCTTCCAGAGCCTTCGGTTTCGGCCGATCCAGGCGAAGAAGCGTTCGACCACCCATCGCCTCGGCTGGACGGCGAAGCCGACCTGATCGGGCTTCCGTTTCACGATCTCGACCGCGATGGAGGTGGCTTCCGCGACACGCGGTCCCTGATAGCCTGCGTCTGCGAAGACCTTGCGGACGAAGGGAAACGGTCGCCGCGAGGCCTGCAGAACCGGACCCGCACCATCGCGATCCTGGATGCTTGCAGGGTGCGGAAACAGCACCAACGCCCGACCGTCGGTGTCGACCAGTACGTGACGCTTGCGGCCTTTGATCTTCTTGCCAGCGTCATAGCCGCACGGCCCGCCGCTCTCGCAGGTCTTCACACTCTGGCTGTCAATAATCGACGCCGTGGGCGAGGCCTCCCGACCGCAGCGCTCGCGATCCAGCGTCAGCAGTCTGTGGTTGATCTTCTCGAACAGACACTCGTCGCGGAAGCGACAGAACCACCGGAACACCGTGCTTCTGGGCGGGAAGTCGGAAGGCAGCAACCGCCAGCCGATACCGCCGCACATGACGTAGAAGATCGCGTTCATGATCTCGCGCAGCGTCCATTTGCGGGGCCTGCCGGTCTTCGCCGCCACGGGCATCATCGGCGCCAACAAATTCCATTCCCGATCCGTCAGATCGGTTTCGTAGCGCAGGCTTTCACGGTTATGCTGGCGACGGGTAGCTGGCGTCCACATCAGGTCTCTCCGAATAGGCTTCGACACCCAATTCGGAATCACGACTGCGCCAGCTACTCAACCCTTTCGAGACGGGCTCTTAGAAGGCCGGGCGAAGATGAAACAAATGGCATTGATCCTTCTTAAAAGCGCAAGGTGAGTGGCATGAACTGGATCAACATCGCAGTATCGCTCGGCATACTTTCGATCGTCATTACCGCGGCACTCCTCCTTTTGATACGTGGCGGGGCGCGTAGGGAAGGGCTAGACCAAAGGTTCCTTGACGAAGAGCAGGCCAAGGCCATCCGGGAGTGGAACGATAATCACAGCTAGGCTCCTCGCCGTAGCACTCTTCGCCACTCCGCGCCGTGCCGATTCGCCGCCGGCTGGCTCCCAATTCTACTGCCTCACGAACGACTGCAGCCGTTCTGCTGCTGCGTCGGTGCCCTACTCCACATTCTCATAAACATAGAGCATCCGCATTGCGAATTTCCTGGGCAACACCGAGCGCCCAGGCATGACCTTCGTACGCTCTGCCGAGACGCGACCACGTCGGTCTCCATCTTCCGCCGGAGGTTGGAGAGGCGAGTCCATCCCTCATTCCAGAGCAGTGCCATAACGGGTTAAAGAGCCACAAGTAGCCCAGCTTGCGTAACAGGACATTCATCCTCTCCCTCGATTTTGACGGGGACGAAGCTCCCACCCCCCTTCGTCGTCTGTTGCGGCCTATTTGCTCAGGCGTGTGAATAGCCAAGTCGATGGAGGCTTCGGTGCATAGCCATGATCCTAAAGAACACCTGGCGCTGCTGACGACCGCCGGAACGATCCGGGACTTCCACATTGTCCTGCAGCCGCAGACCAGGTCGACCTTGGATGATTGACAAAACGCGAGGGGAAATCCTACCTTCATCACCATGCGGTCGTTCGTGGTCGCATGCTCTGCTGCAAGGCAGGAATTGACCCGGAGGGATAGTAGCCCTCCGGGTCTTTTCGTAAAAGCGCCCCCTGATTCGCTGAGAAAATGCGGCGTTGCTCGACCTCTTCCGAAACAGGCAAAGAAAAGCCGCCTCTGCGGGCGGCTAAGAACCATCTTTCAGCAAAAAGATCACCTATTGGCGATAGCCAACTCAAGAGCCGCCAGCCGGCGCTCATAAGTGCTGCTCGCAGAAACATAGAGCATCCGCATCGAGTATCTTTCGGGTCAACGCCGAGTGTCCTGGCATAGCCTTCGTAACGCTCTGCCGGAACGCGCCCACGCCCGGTCTCCATCTTGCGCCATACGAAAGCCGTCATAGTTGGAGAGGCGAACTGGCTTCGCGTACCACAGCAGTGCCATAACGAGTTAAATAGCCATAAGTAGCCCGGATTGGGTAACGGGCCCTAATGCTCCCCCCCGAATTTGCATGGACGAAGCTCCCTTACCCCCCTTCGTCGTCTGTTCCGGCCTATATGATCAGTCTTGTGAATAGCCAAGTCGATGGAGGCTTCGGTGCATAACCATGATCATAAAGAACACCTGGCGGAGCTGACGGCAGGGATTGTATCGGCTTACCTGAATAAGAATGTCGTGAGCCCCGCAGCTCTCGTTTCGCTAATCGAAAGTGTCCGAGAGACGCTTTCCAGGCTGGATGGAGTCAGAAGCCCCTCCGGACCCGAAAAGAACGTCTCGAGCGAAAAACGTGAAGAAGACGGTGAACCGTGAGGCAATCACTTGCCTTGAGTGCGGCAAGCACTTCAAGTCGCTCCGGCGTCATCTGGCCGTCCACCACAATCTCAGTCCGGAAGCGTACCGGCACAAATGGGCATTGGAACCTGACCATCCAA
The DNA here is from genome assembly GCF_902502825.2 of Pseudorhizobium flavum. The sequence continues at coordinate 665,177 of NZ_LR723670.1, read as the reverse complement.
TGGTCGCACCCGCGTATGCGGAGAGGCGTTCACAGCTTGCAAAAGATATGGGGCTAGGGGGCACAAGCAGACGGTAGTGGTTCAGGCAAACCAGGTGCCATCTGCTATAGCCGGCACAGTCCTAATATATTCCCATTGCTTCTGAGAACCCGTGTAGGATCGCCGCCCGAGAGGTGGGGTAGCAGGCCTGAAGGATTACTGGCCATCCGGGCGTTATCTGCGAATCGAATGGCAATGCTGAAAAACAAAAGCCGCCCCGAAGGACGGCTGACTTGTCTTCTGGCAAGCAAGCTATTTGTTCGCGACAGCCATTTCGAGAGCCGCCAGCCGGCGCTCAAGGTCGGTCACCTGCTCCTTGGGGAAGAGCAGATGGTAGGTGCTGTTCTCATAAGCATAGAGCATCCGCATCGCGAATTCTTTCGGGTCTATGCCGAGAGCCTTGGCATAGCCTTCATAACGCTCCGCCGGGACGCGCCCACGCCCCGTCTCCATCTGCGAAATGAATGTGTAATATTCAAACCCCGCACGCGCAGCCAACTCTTTCTGGTTGAGGCCAGCTTCGATGCGTTTGTCGCGCAGCCATTTGCCAACGCTGGCCCGCAACTCTTCTATCTGCTGCTTCGCTGCCTCACTTGGAACGGGGCGCATTTTCTTTAAATCCCTTTGTGCGAGTTCTTCTGTGCCTCCTAGATAAGCGTTCTCTGCGGGGATGTCTAGTGCCTACTGTAACCCAAAGGGTGTAGGTGGGCGACTACGCTCAGGCCGACGACCAAGCGCCGTCCTTCGCGTCCATGAAAAACAACAATAGATACTGTAGGTTACCACTACTAACCTCGAGGACGGCTTTCTGTTCCAGCAACCACCAAAAATTTCATGCTAGATGGATCGAATGCAAAAAAAACAGTATTTGATGGACATATGTCTGTTGACGCACGTCTCCGACGCAGTTATGGATGCTGCCGACCACACATGGTCTTAAACGAGAGGACACCTTACCATGGCATCTATCCAGGGTATCTATATCGCGCTGTTCGGCCGCCCGGCGGACCCGGTCGGCCTGAACTATTTCAACGGCATCACCAACAACGGCCAGAACCTTGCTGAGATCGGCAACCTTGCTGGCCAGCCGGAGTACCTGAACCGTTTCGAGGGCATGAACAACGCGCAGATCGTCACTGCGATCTATCAGGAACTGTTCGGCCGCAATCCAGAACTCGCCGGTCTGACGTTCTTCACTGAGCAGCTGAACTCTGGCGCCCGCACCATCAACGACATCGCCATCAACATTCTCGACGGCGCACAGGGCGCTGACCGTGAACTCGTTGACGCCAAGATTGCTGCTGCTGACCAGTTCACGGCCGCTGTTGCTGCCGATCCGGACGCTCTCGCTGCCTACCAGGGCGAAGCTGGCATCCAGTTTGGTCAGGCCTTCCTCAATCAGATCGATGAGCCGACTGATACGCTCACCGATGAACAGGTTCAGGCTCAGGTCGAAGCTTACGGCGACGGCGAAGTTGTTCCTGGCGTACCAGGCACTCCTGGCGACACCTTCACGCTCACTGCAAGTGGGACGGGTGTTTCCGGCGTTGACAACATCACAGGCACTGCAGGCGACGACATCATCCGCGCTGTTGATGCTGGCTCGCTGTCCACCTCTGACACCATCAATGGCGGAGCTGGTTTCGACACGCTGAACATCGCCGACGGCGCCATTGCTGGTGGCACGTTCAACACTGCTACTCCTCCAGTGCAGCAGGCAGGCGGTTCGGCTGCTCCTGTGATCACCAACGTTGAACGCATCAACAACTCTGACAACGGTGGTGCAACTGGCGCATCGACCCTCAACCTGTCGGCCGTTTCCGGCGTTCAGCAGGTTTGGTCGAACACGGCTGGTGCCTTCGCCTATACGAACGCTGCACTTGCTACTGTCTTCGGTGCTTCGGGTGCTACTGCAGGTCAGGCACAGACGATCAACATCGACTATACTGATGCGCAGCTTGCTGGCCGTACCACGGCACAGTTGGCCACCAGCAACACTGGTGTCACCTCGGATGCTACTTTTGTGTTCACCGGCACGGATGCGACTGCGATTGAAGCTGTTTCAATCAATGCAGTGTCTGGGAACGGTGAAGTCACGCTCGACACCGCATTGACGACCCTGGATACGGTTTCGGTATCCGGCGCTGGGCGGGTAACCGTCGACACAGCCGAAACAACCATCACAACGTTCGATGCATCTGCGAACACCGGTGGCGTTTCCTTCACAAGTGGTGCCCTTGCTCAGGCAGCTACGATCACTGGTGGTTCGGGTAACGACGTCCTGAGTGCAGCAAGCGTATCATCCGGCACTGTGGTTGCCACGATCAACGGCGGCGCTGGCAACGACCTCATCACTGGCGGTGCTGGTCGTGACGTCATCAATGGCGGCGCTGGCAACGACGTAATCCGTGGTGGTGCGAACGGTGACGCTCTCACCGGTGGCGCTGGGGATGACGTCTTCAGCTTCACAGCTTTGACCGATTCTCAGCTGGGAACTGGCGCTAACGCTGCGAACACGATCGACATGATCAGCGACTTCAACGTCGGTAACGACACGATCAGCTTCGCTGGCATCGACATTGACGCGGCTGCTGGCCCGGTTGAGACTAATCCGGGTACACCCGACCCAGCAGGGACAGGCGCTCAGGCGTTCACCGGTCTGGTCTCTGCTGAAAACCAGATCCTCGTAGACAACGCTGTTAATGGTCTGGCAGCCGGCTCGACTCTCGCTCAGGCGGTTGCCGCAGTTGACGCGCAGGTTGCAGAAGGTCAGGTTGCTTGGTTCCAGTACGGTGGCAACACCTACGTGTTCGCAGACGGCAACGACAGCGACATGGTGATCGGCTTGACTGGTAATGTTGCTCTAAACGCGACTGACTTCCAGTTCTAATCATCTCGCAGAGACTGATTAAAACTACAGACCCCGCTGTCTTCGGATGGCGGGGTTTTTTCTTGAGCGGGTCCTTGCGCCCCTGCCGTCGTCTCCTGCTCTCCTTCAGTAATCACCTATAGGCACAAGCTACGATCTATGCAGTGAAGCAGTAGCCGGTTCTGAAGAGCCTGCAGGTGATTTGAAGGAGGAGAGTATAATGAAGACTGTTATAGTCGCTGGCTTTTTGTTAGCCGCTGCCCAGCCTGTCTGGGCGCAAGAATGCACGTATCCCCAGCGCGAACCGATAGAACGTGACGGCGGTGTCGACTATCGCTTTGTCGACAGCTGCGGGAAACCCTATGAGGTGGGATACCGGCTAGAAGGCCAGACACTACACTTTCCTCGTGGCGGGCAACACAGTCTGCCGGAAGCGACAGAAGCTGAGGCAGAGAGGATCTTGCGGGATACCTACGGCCTCGAAGGTGGCGCCGCTGGCCTAGTCCGAACCAAGGGCTCTAGCTGGAAGATAACCTTGCGGAGTTGAAGGCCCAGGCCGTACCTTTGCGTAGAAGCAGTTGCCGGTGCTCCAAGCGCTCACCGCCAACCTCTAAATTTCCAGAATTAGAATTTGGAACAAGAAGAGAAGCATTCGGGAAGCTGGGGCGGAAAAGGAGCGGCGTGACGGGAGGTTACCGCCGCAAACCGCCACTGACGTTTATCGGGAGCCCTGGTGGCCGACGGTGACGCTCCCAGGCCATGCTCTAAGTCGGAAGACGGTCGGACGAAACTGATCGCCCGATCTACCTCTGGGGCATTGTTCAGGGGGTGAGGCTGAGGGCGGGCAGCGTCATGGCTTCGATGACCTGGCCAGCCAGTTGGGCAGCATCGCTCTTCGTCCCGTCCGCGATATGGGCATAGCGCTGCGTGGTGCGGACTTGGGTGTGCCCCAACAGGTTCTGCACGACGTAAAGCGAGACACCTTCGTTAACGAGGAAGCTGGCGAAGGAGTGCCGCAGATCATGCACCCGCATGTCCTTGAGCCCGGCGCGGTCACGGATGCGAACCCAGGGGTAGTGGAGCGATGGTGACGGTTCGCCCGTAACGGTGCTCGGGAAGATGTAGGGGTTGCCGGGGGTACGCTGGAGGGACCGCAGGAGCGCGATGGCCTGCTTGTTCAGACTGACGAAACGTTCCTTCCCCGATTTGGAAAGCGGCACCCAGAGCGTATTGCTCTGCCAGTTGATGTACTCCCACTTGGCATGCGTGACTTCATTGCGACGAGCACCCGTCAGCAGGAGCAGCAGGATCGCCTGGGCGGCGACCTGATTTTCGTCCTCTTGGATCGACAGCAGGAGCGAGCGTAGCTCATCCTTCGACAGAAACCGCTGGCGGTGCTGGGTAGGCGCAAGTGCCAAGTCAGCAGTCGGGTTCTCTATGATGCCGGCGATCTTCCACCTGCGGGCGAGATTGAACATGAAGCGCAGGAGGATGACGGCCCGATTGACCGTGCCGGGCGCGTAGCCCTTCCCCTTCATGCGCTGCACGAGCGCGGCGATCTGTTCCGGTGTGATGGTGTCCATCGGCTTACTGCCGAGGGCTGGCAGGATGTGGACCCGCAACATGGTCTCATCCGTCTTCCAGCTCCGCTTCTTCTCCTGCGCATGCGGCAGGTACCGCGACCGCACAAACTCGGAGAGTGACGGAATTTCACGCTTCTCCTGGCGCTTTGCCTGTGGGTCTTCTCCGAGATGAACCTGAGCCAGAATGGATCGAGCCTTCTGACGAGCCTGGTCGAGGGTGAGCACGTTAGCTGCGCCGATCTTGTAGTGATTCTTCTTGCCGTGGTCGTCCGTATAGCGCTGACGATAGGTCTTGGTGCCTGTATGCAGCACTTCGAGATAAAAGCCGCGCTGCTTGGCGTCGGAATACTCGATCTTGCGTTTGCCGGCAGGACAGGTTGCGGTACGGACGATGTTCTGGGTCAGGTTGATGACAGGCATGAGTGCTCCACCGAATGGGCTGGCCGCCGCTGGTTGAGCGTGGCCGTCCCGGTTGCTTCGGCGGCGATATGGAGAAGTTCACCTGCTGAAGATCACAGACTGAAAGTGAGAAGGTGGGGCGTTTGGCGTCGGAAGAGGGTCGGACGAAGCGGAGGGGGAATGCCAATCAGCCAAGCGGTGCGCTGCCTTTCGGGTAGAGATAGATGTTGACCGGGAACGGCCAGGCAGTTTCGGCGTGTCGGATCGCGTGAGTGACGGCCGTCTCGTAGAGGGCGGTGACATGGAAATAGTCGGCATGGGCGGTGACGGCCTCGTAGGACCATTCACCTCCAACATGCGGATCGTCATGAATGCTCGGCTCGAAGACGGCGTCGCAATCCTCGGCTCTTGGATCGGGGCGGTGATCGGTGATCTGGCCGAGCATGGGTGGCTCCCTACTGCAGTGGAAGGGGCGACAGCTCCGAGATGATGTGCAGGAGGAACTGCACGATCTCCTCGTCGGTCACCGTCTCACGGTTATAGGCCATGCTGTCGATCCCGACAGCCGGTCCTTCGAAGGTGCCGATGACGCGTCCGTCCCGGACGGGGCCATCGAGGACAATGAACTGGATGGCGTATTCCTCGGACTGGCGGGTCAAGGGGTCATCACCCGTGGCCATCATGACGAAGGCGTTCACATCGACCACCTCCCACGTGATCTCGTAGTTGAGGCCGCGCATGTAGTTGGCGAGTTGGCCAAGGGTGATCTGGATACTGATATAGGGACGGGCGGCGGCAATCTGCCGGTTCAGCATGTCCTGGCTGGGCTGACCACCTGGTAAAAGGCGGGCCATGCGGCTTTCGGCAATCCGGGTGGCGGGATCGGGACCAAAGACGGCCTTATAGGCGGTCATGCCGAGGGTAACGATGGCGGCGATCAGCAGAGCGCCGCGCCAGGACTGGAGAAGCTGCAGGTTCATCGGAATGTCCTTTGATGGTTGAGGTCGATACGGGTGGTGGCGTCAGCGCTGCGGAAGGGCGATCAACAGGGTTTGGCGCTCCTCATCGGTGAGGGTCTGGAGTTCCAGACGAAGCCTGGTGCAGAGACGGTTGAGGAGCTCGAGGTCGGAACCGGTTGGTTCACCTTCACCCATGTGGCGGTAGCGGCGATGCTCGAAGAAAAGACAGCACCAGAGTTCAAGCGCTGTGCCTGACCAGTGGCCGGTCTCCTGGGCTTCATCGAAGCAGGCATTGGCAAGGAACCCGAGACGTCTAAGCCCGGCCTGCTGGCTGAGCGTGTAACCATTGATTAGGTGGGCGAAGTCGTGGCTGATGTCCCATGTGAAGGGATCGGGCATGGAGTTGAATTGGCCTGCCCGGACGAGGCGCAACCAGTCGGGTGGAGAACGGCTCGGGTCTGTCATGCCGCAATCCTGCCGGACTGGCGGGCGCACTGGAGATGAACGGATAGCGGCTCGGTCGTCCAAAACCAGCGATCCCGTTCGACCGGAAGCCGGAGACGTCCTCGAATGCGTGCGATTTCGGCGAGGGACACATAGCCGAGTTCGGGTGAACCAAGGCCAAGATCGCAGAGACCAAAGGCGAGATCGGGATTATCGGGGTTGAGTTCGGTGAGGAGCCAGGTGGCGCTGGCGTCGGGGGTGAAAAGCTTGGCGACGGGAACCGGATCGAAGTCCGGCTGGCTGCGGCTCTTGTGACCGTTCTGCAGAAGCTGGCGACGAAGGGCTGCGTTCAGCAGTGTGGGGCGTGGCATGCCGATGCTCCGTGTAACTGGGCGAGAAATGCGGCGATGAAGGATGGGGGTGGGCCCGGGGCTCCACCGACGCGGGGTCAGGCGGCGGCCATGGCCTCGGTTTCGCTCCGGGCTGACACGTCTTCTGGCGTGGTCAGCAGCTCAATTCCGGCCTGATCCTCGGCGTCGAGATAGGCATCGATCAGCTGGTCGATCCGGGCAAAGTCTGCGTAACGCTGATGAAGCCGCTGGGCGTAATCCGGCTCTCCTGCAGTCCCGATGGCTTCGATGAAGCGCTCCAGGAAGATGCCGGTGAAGACGGGATGGCCGGGGTCCGGTTTCTTGAGGTGCCGGGCATAGGCGGCGATCCCATTCTGGGCATGCCAGTTCAGGCGGGGCGCGATCACGATAAAATAGCCCTCATCATAATTGCCGCGCTGGATCATGCTGGCGGCGAGCAGGTGCTCCCGCCAGAGCTGCTGGCAGGGGCTCGACCTCAAACTGGCAGCATTGGCGTCCTTGAACAGGCCGGATTGTTCGGACAGCCGGTCGAGATGGGGCCGGGTCGGCTGCGTCGTTTCTCCCATTGTTTCTGTATACTTCTGTTCGACGAAGACGTACCCGCGTCGGCCATCCTCGGTGCGGTAGCGGACCAGGGCGTCGGCTGCGGTGTAGTCGGCAGAAAAGGCCGGGTTGCCGCGTCCGGGGCTATGCTCGAATTGGATCTTGGTCACAGTTCCCGTGAAGCCGGGCAGGACCAGCCGCATGACACGGGTGGCAAGCTCCAGATCGCGTTTGAGCGGACCGAAGAGATTGAAGACCAGCGGCATGGATGAAAGCAGGTTACGGAAGAGCCGGTCGGCATCGATCAGCGCACCAATCTCGCGGTAGACGAGTTCCCGACGAACGAGGGAGGCAATGGCCGGATCGAGGAAGTTGGCCCCGGCGCGGCCTGCCGACATGGTGAGGCGGGAACCGATCTGGCGGGTTTCGCCTGATGGGCTGCGGTGGCGACCAACGGGCAGGTTCTGGTCCTGCCGCCAGAGGGATTGTAGCAGGCGGGCAGCGGCGGTGAACCTTGAGGCGTCGGGCTCCAGGCAGTGATGCTGGCGCAGGATGTCCTCGGGGATCAGCGGGATGGTTTCGTTGACGTCGTCTTCAATGACAGGGGCAGGCTTGGCAGTGGCCTTGGGCATGGTGGGAAAATCCTCGATCTCGGAAATAAACGAGGATGATTCAGGCTAAGCCACTGGAAATTAATATGAAATATGAGGCGACGGCGGAAGTCGAGCTTGTTACTTATCGGCAACAGCTGAACTTTTGTCTCCGCCGAAGTGCGAGAAAGGGCCGAAAAACATTATATTGCAGGCGGTCCTTGCTTCGCAGCCCCTGCCAGCAATCGAGATCGCGATCAATCTAAGGATGACACATGTCACATAATGATCGCACACACGTCAATGAACATGGAGAATTTGAGGTTCTCATTAGTAGCTCGCCTGCCGAAGCCCCCGGCATTGCCGATGTCGGTTCCGGTCGCTGTGCTCCCACACCCGTCGGTACGGACGAAGAGTTCGAGGTTCTCATTTGTAGCTACCCTTCCGAGCCCGCGTCCGGATTTAACTCTGTCGAGGGGGATACAAATGATGAACGCTAATCATTTTCGCCCCGGTGACAATTGGGGAGGTGGTAGGCTGTATCGCTCGGTGCTGCCGGGTGGCCAGTTGACGATCAGCCCGGATTGGGAGGTGAGCGGTCCCAAAGTGGTGGTGATGAAGCCGGTTAATTGTCGGACTCACCGGATGGGGCAAAGTGATGAAGGCCACTTCGGAGTCGCCCCTGGTGTGTACGAAGTGGATTTCGACAACTTCGATCCCAGCGTCGGGCTGCTGCCGTTTCGTCACTGGCAGCGGAAGAAGTCGCCGCAGCCGTTGAAACCGCGCCTGACGGTGCTGGAGCGGGAAACACCGAAGCTGTTCAATGCCGCCTCGTTTCTGATCTGGTCCACCGGTAAGCACTTCAACACGATGATTACGGTGAGTGCCAAGGAGCTGGGGTTCTCGGACAATGCCGAGTTCATGAAGCTGATGCCGGTCTGGCATAAGGAAATGGCCCGCTGGATGATGAACGGGACTGATCGGTTCCGTCGCCGGGCATCTCGGAAGTGCTTGCCGGAAGCCTCGCAGCCACATTACTGGATCTCGGTCGCGGAGTATGCCCGTGAACAGGGGTTTCATGTGCATGTCCTCTGCGTGCTGCCGAAGGGGCTGAAGAAGGCCTTTGTCGCCAAAGCCTGGGATTGGTGGGTTCGGCACGCCAAACAGGTGCCGACGAAGGCCGCGCTGGACTTCGAGTGCCGGTGGCCCAAGCAGCAGCGCACCCAATATGCCCGTCATGTTCATTTGCTGCGGTACGTGCTGAAGACAACGGCTGATGTGCCGAAGCTGGATCGTCATGGTCGGCAGTGGTCGTTGCGCCGGGCTGTCTGGGCCAAACCGAATGACTGCACGCCAGTCTGGGTGATGGTCCCTCAACTGGCCGGCATCTGCCGCGCCTTGAACGCGAAGGCCCAGGAGGAAGAAGGGTTTGTCTCGACCTTCGATGAGCGTGACTTCAGTTTTGTCTATGAGAACTGGGAGTACGGGATGTGGGAGGCTCGCATGGAGCAGAAGCGGATGGGGCTTCTGCTGAAAAGCTTGGTGATCTAGCTGGTGATGAAGGTCTTCAGGTTCGATTATGGGTGCTTTTAGTGCACGAAACTGGAAGAGCGAGCTGAAGAACCTATTGATATCAACTGGCTAGAGTTGGCCCTGGTAACTGAATTTGCCCTGGGCGGGGGTCGTGCCACCGCTCAGGCTGGTTTTTCCGCATCGGAAGACTTGGCTCTTGTCCACGAAGGATTGGCGGAACCTCCCTCGCTCTCCTGGCCCAATGGCCTGGCTCAATAAGTCTCGAAGCCGGGTTCTTGTGGTGGGCGTTGCACGATGAAGGCGGCGGGATCGTCAACAAGATCGAGGGGCTGGGCGGTAGCCAGTCCAGCCTCGCGCAGCAAGCGGATGAAGACGGCGAGGCCGAGGGGTTGGGCTGGCTTGTGGTCGCCATCGTGACGAACATTGCCCGTCGAGGGCCAGTAATTGAGGGCCTGGACCTTGAGATGAAAATCCGTCTTCTGGGTGAATTTGACCCCGGCGCGGGTCAGGGCGGCTTCAGCTTCGGCCATGGCCTGGGAGGGGTCGGTGCGGCGTTTGGCGGGCATGGTTTGGTCTCCTGGCTTTAATCTTGCTGATCCCATTTCCTAGGGTCTGAGGGATAGGGTGTAAGGGAAAGGAAGGGAAAGGAAGGGAAGGGAAGGGAAGGGAAGGGAAGGTAGAATGGATGGAAGGGATTAGGGATAGGATGGATTGATCGATGGGATCGATCGTTTCTCCCTTCGCGATAAAGTCAGGAGCTGCCAGTTCTGCCAGCTGAATTTCGGCCTACACCCCCAGCGTTTTAGACCTGAGAACTTGGGAGGTGGTCCAGTGGATTTTCCACTCGGATGCTCAGAGCCAAATGCTCGAAGTGCTTGGTGTTTGCCGTGAGTAGGCAGAGGTGGTGGCGTTGGGCAGTCGCAGCAACCAATATATCGGCCAAGCCGGGATTTCGACCAGTTGCCGTCGCATGGTCGGCGAGATCGCCGGCCATGGTTGCCGCATGCACCTCCACGGGCAGAAGGCGGTCGCCATAGTTTGAGATCAAATTATTCAGCCAAAGTTCCAGGTCATCTGAGCGGGCTTCCCCGCCTGAGCGACGAAGCTTGCTGATGCCGGCGCGTATCTCGGCTACGGTAATTGCCGACAGGAAGAGGCTGTCGGTGTTCTTCCGAATCCAAGCCGCCAGCTCTGAACTGATCCTGGGGCCGCCGTCCTTTTTTGGGGCAAGCAGGCTGATGATGTTCGTGTCCAGCAGCCAGCCTCTCACAGGTCAACCTCACGCATAGGAGTTTGATCGCGCTCGATCTGAAGCTCGTGCGGCATGGAAAGGAGCAGATCGGCAAAGCTTGGCTTGGTGTCGGGGAAGATGCGTCGACCTTCCTCGATAGGAACGATCATTACCGCCGGGCGACCGTGCTTGGTTACGACGGTCGGTTCCCCTTGGGCAGCCGCTTCAACGACGGCGGAGAACGTCGCCTTGGCATCTCGGAGGTTTAGCGTTTTCATTTTTGGAGGCTCCTCGGATGTGACTACATGTAGTCACACTAGAGGATCGTGTCTCTCATTGCAATAGCCCGATAGCCATCGACAATTTGCGTTCGGCGGGCGGTCGGTAGATCGGCGAGGGTCAAACCCTTGGACTCCCTAGGAGTCGGCAAGTTCGTGAAGGGTAGTTTCCTGCTCGATGAGGTCGGAGGAGAGTCGGACGCTAGATAGGTGGCGACGAGATATTAGCCTTTTAGTCCGCTTAGCCTTGCTAAGCTACTGATGTATATGAAGAATAAAGGTTCGCCCTAAGGGGAGGGCTAACGGGCCAATGGTACGCTCACTAACAACACTGTTGTTACCACCGGTGGCGTAGACGATGTAACGGGCACCGGCAACGCGGATACCTTCCGCGCGGTTACTGCTAACGCTCTGGGTAGCGAAGACATCGTCCGTGGCGGTGCAGGCTTCGACACGCTGGAGATTGCTGATGGTGCAATCAGCGGCGGCACGGCTGCTCCGGTTCTTTCGGGCATCGAGCGCATCAACAACCGTGACAACGGTACTGCGCTGGATCTTGGTGCGGACGGAGCTCTGGGTGGCGGCGATGATACTCCTGCCGCAGCTGCGACCCTCGACCTTACCAACGCAACTGGTGTTGAGCAGCTTTGGTCGGTTGGTAGCGGTGGTGCAAATGCGTTTAACTACACCAACGCAAACCGTGCGACCGTCTTCGGCGCATCGGGTGCCACTGCTGGTGTAGCAGTCGCAGTTGACTACACCGGCGCCTTCACCGGGACGTCCGATGCTGTCACGTTCGCAGTTGACGACAACAACGCCAACCTCGTGACCTTTACGTCTGCAGATGCAGCAGGCATTGAAGCCATTACAGTTCAGGCAGCTGGCGAAGCTGGTAACGGCGCTACAGGCAACTCGGTCGCTGATGCCGTCAACCTTGACGCATTCACGGCTGCTCGCACGCTCACGGTCACCGGCGAAGGCAACATTGCTATCGACATCGATGCTGTTACGACGATCACGACGGTTGAGGCTTCGGCTGCAACTGGCCGGGTTGCTGTTGATGCGGGTGCTGCAACTGGTGCGGTCACCTTCAACGGCGGCGCTGGCGTGAACAACTTCGAAGGTGGCAATGGCAACGACGTCATCAACGGTGGCGCTGGCAACGACACGCTTCGTGGCAACGGCGGCAACGACACCATCAATGGTGGTGCAGGTGCTGACACCATGACCGGTGATGGTGGCAACGATACGTTCGTTATTGAGACGGCTTCTGCTCTGTTCGGAGACATCGACATCATCACTGACTTCGTAGTCGCTGATGACAGCCTTGACTTCAACGGTCCGGTGGGTTCAGCAACGAACTTCGTCTCCAACGGCACTAACGCCGCATCCTTCAATGATGCTCGTGAGCTTGCTGAAGGCGCGTTCGATGGTACTGTTCAGTACTACGCCATCGACAACGGCACGAGCACTTGGGTGTTCTACGACGCCGATGGCAACGGTTCTGCTGATGCAGCTGTTCAGCTGACTGGCATCACAAATGCGACAACGGTTACTGCTGCTGACTTTGTCGCGTAATCGTCTCGCAAGAGACTGATTAAACTAAAGACCTCGCTGTCTTCGGATGGCGGGGTTTTCTATTGAGCCAGCTCCAGCCTAGGTGTTCAGTCCCGGCATTTGATGGATCGGATTGATGATGAATTGATCCGGCTCTGAAGTCCACCGTTTGCAGATAAACTCGTATGGCGTGAGGCCCTTGAGTGTCTTGAGGCGGCGACCGAAATTGTAAGCGTCGATGAAGTCCTGGAGATGCCGGCGCAGCTGATCGTGGCTGTCGTAATGGAAGCGCTTGACGGTGGCATCCTTGATGGTGCGGTTCATGCGCTCCACTTGTCCGTTCGTCCACGGATGGTTGATCTTGGTGAACCTGTGCTCGATGCCGTTCTCTTGGCATCGCATGTCGAACATGTGGGTCATGTATCGCGCTGTCGGCCCGTTGGCGTGGCGCGGCGGAAAGCGGAACTGGATGCCGTTGTCGGTGAGCACGGTGTGGATCTTGTAAGGCACCGCCTCGATCAGAGCGACGAGGAAGGCGGACGCGGTGACGCGGGTTGCCTTCTCGACCAGCTGAACGAAAGCGAACTTGGAGGTCCGGTCGATTGCGACGAAGAGGTAGAGCTTGCCTTCGGCGGTCTGCACCTCGGCAATATCGATATGGAAATAGCCGATCGGGTAGCTCTTGAACTTCTTCTTCGCCGGCTTGTCGCCCTCGACGTCTGGCAGTCTCGATATGCCGTGACGCTGCAAACAGCGGTGCAGCGATGAGCGCGTCAGGTGCGGGATGGTCGGCTGGAGCGCGTAGAGACAGTCGTCGAGCGGCAGCAGCGTATGCTTGCGGAAGGCGACGACAACCGCCTCGTCTTCCAGCGACAGCACCGTGGAATGGGCCTCCTTGGGCCCGGTCGGCACATCGGCGACCGACGACCGCTTCTTCCACTTCGCCACGGTCTTCTGGTTGATCCCGTAGCGCTTGGCCAGAGCCCTCAGGCTCTCTTGACTATGTTGTATCGCTCGACGGACCGCCTCTGTCGTCGTGGCGCTGCCGTGAAGAACTTGGCCCATAGTGCATCCCTCCATTCATGCGAAAAGAGTGCACCATCAAAGTCTGGGATCAAACACCTAAAGCCGGTCGTGATTTTCGGCTTTCATGTCCTGCACATCAACAGGCGCCTGGGAAAAGCCAACCTCTCGCTCTCGCCGTCACTGCCGCACCGGCTTCGTCCCAAGACTGTACCTACCCCGAGCAAGCGCCTCTGCAAGAGAAAGGGCAGATGCAGTATCGCTTCACCGTCAGCTGCGGGCGGACCTATGAGGTCGGTTACCGGCTCAAAGGTAAAAACGCTGCATTTCCCGCGAGGCAGGAAGCACACGCTGCCGAAGGGTTCGGAAGTCGAGGCTCAGACTTCCTGGCGGCGCTGATCCCGCTCGCGCATGTAACCCTTGATGATCGTATAGCCGCCGGTGAAGCCGCACTCGTCACGCAGCCGATCGAACACACGCTTGGCGGTTATGGCGCTGCTTGCTTAGGCCGCCGAATCGGCGACCACCGCTGATAGCCGGGCGGTGTTGAATACGAGAACATCTTCGCAACGCTGTCGGGCGATGTTTAAACGCTTCGCCGCCTGACGCTGCGTCATCCCTTCGGAAACAGCCAGGCGAACCCTTAACTAAAGTTCCACGGTGTAGTTCCCTTGTCCCTCCTGCGCTCATTGCAGAAAGGAAATAGGTGATCGGATTTTACTCCGCCCACGGCAGCATATGCCGCCGCTACCGTGGCCGACTTTTGCACCGCCGCTCTCAGCCGGACTCTACCGATACCGATAAGTGAACCGCTTCTGGAGCAGATAGGTCATAGGGGGGGTGACCAGAATGACCGCGACGAGGCCCGCCCGGTAATCAATGCCGGCGACTTCGCAGAAGGCCGCCACTGTGATCGTGGTGGCCAGGCTGAAAAGCGACACTGCCACGAAACGAAGATAGCTCATGAGGGCCAGCCTGCTCCTGAAGACAAGGGAACTATTTAGGAAATAAGAAAAAACGTTGGCTACCATGAAAGCGAGCACGTGACAGGCCACGACGGGGAAGTGAAAGGTGCCGTGGGCGACGAGTACAACGACGGAATGCAGTCCGGTGTTCAAAACACCAATGGCAGCAAACCTGAGAAACCGACTGATATCCCGGCGAGAAAGCTTCATCCTTCGGTGATTTTCCTTCCCCTGTAATGCTCTCTCACAATGTAGATAGGCCGCTGCTTCGCCTCGACGTACATGCGGCCGATGTACTCGCCCAGCATGCCAATACTAATGAGTTGAACACCTCCGAGAAAGGCGATCGCAGTCATCAATGAGGGATATCCCGGGGCGGCGCCGCCGCGCACCACCGCCTCGATGAAGATAAAGAGCCCATAGCCCAGTGAACCCAATGCGACAGCCGAACCCAGATACGAAGAAAACCGCAACGGCACGATGCTGAAACTCGTGATGCCGTCCCATGCAAAATGCCAAAGTTTCCTCAGGTTGAAGCTGCTGACGCCGGCGTGGCGGGCCGCCACCTCAAATTCAATGATCTTTGTCCTGAATCCAACCCAGGCGTAGATTCCTTTCATGAACCGCTGATTCTCGCGAAGCAATCGCACCGCCTCCACAACCCTGCGGTCCATCAGTCGAAAATCACCGACATTGCGTGGAATGGGAACCGATGACCCCTTGGTCAAAAGCACATAGAAGGAGCGGCTCAGAAGCGAGCGCAGGAAGCTGTCGGTTTCCCGGTCGACACGCCGGCAAGCCACGACGTCCGCCCCTCCCCCCCAGACCGTCAGCATTTCCTCGATGGCTTCCGGGGGATGTTGCAAGTCGGCGTCCATGATGATGACGCAGTCGCCATCGGCATGGTCGATACCGGCCATCAGTGCGGCCTCCTTGCCAAAGTTGCGGGAGAGCTCGATGAGCGACAGGTACGGGAACCTTTCCCGCAGCGACAGCGCCATCTCCACCGTTCGGTCACGGCTGCCGTCATCGACCAGGACCACATCGACGCGGCCGACCGGAAGCCGGCCCACTACCACATCCAGCCTCTCAAGAAGCGGGGCAAGATTTGCTTCTTCATTGAAACAAGGAACAACAACTGTGATATGGGGATGCATTTTCGAACGGCCGGTTAATAGCAACTGTGGGGCTTCTACCATGGGCGACGCCGTAGCAGAAGATCAATCCAGCAGACGATATGGATGAACGAGACAACGAATGGTGGGCTTCCAGAGGACACACATGCCTAACAAGCCGAGGGCTTTCATAGACGCAGGTTCAACAAAAGCCGCACTTATGATAGGCATTATGATGGGGGCCACGTCCTTCATTGCCTTCTTTGGACTAGACCGTGCCCTCGGGACCGATCCTGTTTATCAGTGGCCTGCCGGTGACCAGGCGCAACATATCGCCGGTGCGTTCGCTTACCTCGATGGCGAATGGAGCTTTCCACTCTTCGGAACCGATCGCATCAATGTCCCTGAGGGCGTCAATATCATCTTCACCGATAGCGCGCCTTTTGCAGGACTCGTCGCAAAGCTATTCCAAAGTCTTACCGGGATCCGCTTCAATTATCTCGGCAGTTGGTTTGCTGTCCTCTGGGTTGGACAGGCCGCGGGCGGCGCATTTCTCGCCCGGCAGTGGGGATTCCGGGATCCGCTCATTATAGCGTCCGCCGCAGTGTTCGCTTTGGCTTGGCCGGCTTTCCTGAACCGGCATTTCCATCTCGCATTGGGTTCTCATTTCCTGCTTCTCTTTGCGCTTGGCCTGTACATGAAAACCGTGTACCCGCCAAAACGAACGTCGACAGCCGTCGGGTGGGCATTGTTGCTTGGTGTCGCGATTTGGACGCACGCCTATCTCTTCTTCATGTCGTTTGCTCTCTTCGCTGCGGCCTATGCCGATCTCTTGCTGCAGCGAAGGGAAAGCAAGGCGACCATAGCCGTGACCGTCGGCTTCGTCTCGGTATGGTGTTCGGCTCTTGCGTTAGCTGGTGGTTATCAGAGCGCAGGCGACATCAACGCCCTTGGCTACGGCAGCTTTCCGCTGGATCTTCTGGCCTATATTTGGCCTCACGGCTCGGCACTGCTGGAGGCTCCGGTGATATTCAGCATGCAGAGCGCCTTCGAAGGTTTCAACTATCTCGGGTTGGGCGGCATAATCTGCGTGGTGACAGGCTTGTTTCTTGTCCGAAAGCATCATCTTGGGGCGTTCAGCGACCACCCGCTATTCGTGCTCTGCGTAATCGGCATGCTGGCGTTCGCCATCACGAATAACGTAACTTTAGCAGGACGACAGCTTTTGCACTTTGATCTCCCTGTCGATGGTTTTCCGTTTTCAACGTTCAGGGCCAGCGGACGCTTCGGCTGGATATTCGGCTACGTCATCGGGTTCGGGTTCTTCGCGTTGGTCATTCAATTGCTGTGCCAGCGGTCCCGCCGATTGGCCGTTGCAGCGGCCGTAATGATCGCCGCCCTACAAGCTTATGATGCTCACCTTCTTCTGAGGGGGATGCAGAACGGCTGGACGAGTGAGCCGAAGGTCGCACTCGAAGCGGCGGTCCTTCAATCCTCCTTCGTCCGCTTCTGGCCACCAATCGATTGCCTGCCGGAGGGGCCATCCAAAACTGCGGCGATTGAAGCGCTTGCCATCGTCGCCCGTGCAGGCAAACCAACGGACGGAGCACACATCGCCCGCGGAGTCGCGGTTGACTGCTCAAGTTCCCCTCAACTGGCCCCTCAAGGCGTCCTGACTGTCTCCCCCGCCGTGTCACCCGGCGGCGAGCCGTCATGCAACAGCGACGGCCTCCTAAGATTCTGCAGGACCAGCCGCTAGGCACCAGACAGTCCGGTCGGAGGCAACCGACGGCTGTCGTCGCCAGGTTTCATGAGACTGCGGCCCGATAGCAGACCTCAGGAAGCCTCACTGCGGGCGCATGCGGGAGGGCGAATATGAAGAGCGGGAAAATAAAACATAGGCCGCTTTTGTTAAACTGCGAAAGATACGGGAAGGACCGGTATCGTGAAGAGTTCGGGCGCCGGCAGGCGTACGGAAGTCCCGAGGAAGGAACCCGCGGACCACAGGCTGATGCTATGGAGATTTCGCTTTTCGGCTGATGTGCGGGGTGGTGAGACTGCAGCCAGTAAGTAGATCGATGGCTACGGACAGGTCGTTTCGTTGCGCATCCGAGCGGCTTTGACAGCTTGGCGCACATCCAGTTGGAAGCCTGTTGACGGCGTTGATCTCCACGGGCGCATGTGGGTCGGTTGCCGGAGGCGTGAAGCCTGCGGCTGAGGTTTTGGCCATTTCATGGCCCGGTCATCAAGCTATCTCCCAGGTCGTTGGTGTCGCCTCTGGTGGTCCTCGCGGCTACTTCCAGGGTGCAAAGACCTCGATGACAATCATGCGTCCGCCACAGCAGGAGCACGGCGGGCGCTAGTCATCTGGTTCGCCAGGAGCGGTGTCATCGACAGGTGCGACGACGTGCAGGAGTTGGCGCGCAAGCGCAAGGCTGGTCTTTCGGGCAGAGCCTGCGAGAAGGCCGTAGTGCCGGATGCGGTGGAAGCCGCGCGGCAAGACATGGAGCAGGAAGCGGCGGATAAACTCATCGACGGCGAGCGTCATGACCTGCTGCCGATCGGAGCCGTCGCGACGGTAGTCTTTGTAGCGGAAGGTAACGCCGGTTTCGTCAGAGGCGATCAGT
The DNA here is from genome assembly GCF_902502825.2 of Pseudorhizobium flavum. The sequence continues at coordinate 647,051 of NZ_LR723670.1, read as the reverse complement.
CGGCGGTTCGAGATTGCGACCCGATGGGTGTAGCGTGACAGGTAGGCGAGCACAGCTTGCGGCCATGCGAAGGGCGCCTTGGCATAGACCGCCCAGCGCTTCTTCCTGGCCGGCGATGGATGCCGCAAGAATGCCTGCCGCTCGGCGAGATGGGCAAGAGCACCGAATAAAACCAGCCGCCCGGAACGATCATGTGGGCATGCGGGTGATGCGTCATAGCCGATCCCCATGTGTGGAGCACGGCGGTGATGCCGATACGCCCGCCAAGATGCTTGCGATCGGCCGCGATGGCCAGCATCGTCTCCGACGCCGCCTTGAACAGCAGGTCATAAACAAGCGCTTTGTTCTGGAACGCTATATCGGCAACCTCGGCCGGCAGCGTGAACACGACGCGGAAGTACCCAACCGAAAGCAGACCGGCCTTGCGTTCGGCAAGCCATGTCCGCGCGGCGGCGCCCTGGCACTTTGGGCAGTGCCGATTGCGGCAGGAGTTGTAGGCGATCCGCCAATGGCCGCAACCCTCGCAGGCCTCGACGTGACCGCCAAGGGCAGCGGTGCGGCAGTTCTATATCGCCGACATTACCTTCATTTGCGGCAGGCTCACATGTCCTGCATGCGCTCGCCGATACGCCGCCCCAGCGATACGGAAGATGTCGGCGACCTCGATCGAGGCGGCAAGGCTCAACCGTCGGGGGAGGCTTCTTCCTGCTTCAACAGGCCGAGCTTGTCGAACGGGCTGGTAACCGTCCAGACAGTCCTGGTCGCTACCTTGGCGTAGAGGGGTAAGCGCCCGGTGAGGGCCGCCTTGCGAGGTTGATGCGAACATCGGAAGTCCTATTGGTAGCACTAGACCGTATGTTCGTTGGTGAGGGTCGCGCGCCCGCGCTGTAGATTGTGTGGGCGCTGGAATTAGCCAGGGCGACCTACCAACCAGCGAGGGAAGACATGTCAAGTGAGCAGGTAGCCTTCATCGGCCTAGACACATCAAAGTTGAAGATTTCTGTGGCGATTGCCGACGGCGAACGCAACGGCGAGGGGCGGTTTCTGGGTGACATTTCCTCTGAGCCAGCTTCGGTAGCGGGAATGGTCAAGAAGCTGGCTAAACGCGGGGCCAAGCTCCACTTCTGCTATGAAGCCGGCCCTACAGGCTATGGGCTCTATCGGCAAATCGTTGAATTGGGTCACCAATGCAGTGTGGTCGCGCCGTCATTGGTGCCAAAGCGTGCCGGTGATCGGGTGAAAACTAATCGCCGCGATGCGATCAGTCTTGCGAGGCTTCATCGAGCTGGCGAGTTGACATCTGTCTGGGTGCCAGATGAAGCTCATGAAGCGGTTCGCGACCTGGTACGTGCCCGCGACGCGGCTTTCGAGGCACAGAAGCAGGCGCGACAACAACTCCATTCGTTCTTGCTCCGTCACGGCCGATATTACACAGGACGGAAAGCCTGGACTCGCGCGCATGGACGGTGGTTGGCATCTCAAGCGTTCGATCATCCTGCGCATCAAATTCTGCTGGCCGAATACTGTCAGACTGTTGAGGATGCCGGAGCTCGTCTTGATCGACTGACAAACTGATTGTGGAGACTTCGGCCTCTTGGGCAATGGCACCAGTGGTCGCCGCCTACCAAGCGATGCGCGGTGTCGCGTTCATGACAGCAGTTACGTTGGTGGTCGAAATTGGAGATGTCCGTCGCTTCGACAGCCCACGCCAGTTGATGGCCTATCTCGGCCTCGTTCCTACAGAAAGCTCAACGGGCGAGCGCGTTAGACGTGGAGGAATCACTAAGGCAGGCAACGCACGGGCGCGCCGGGCGCTGATTGAGGGGGCTTGGACGTACCGATACCCCGCAAGGATCAGTTCCTCAATCAGTGCAAGACTGGCAGGTCTCCCGAAGTCGGTCTGTGCGATTGCGTGGAAAGGACAAGTTAGACTCTGCACCCGGTACCGAAGACTGATAAGCGCCGGCAAGGCAAAGACGGTTGCCGTGACGGCCATCGCGAGAGAGATGGCCGCCTTCATATGGGCGAGCGGGCAAGAAGTAGCGCCCCTCAGCAAGCTTTGAAACAGGCTCGCTGCGAGCCTTCTTAGGTCACCTTGGAAAACATTATCTGTTGATCAAAGTTGGAGGCAGGGCTGCGGTGGGGAACCCTCGATACTCCTATGTGGCAGATTTATTCTACGCCCGACACTAGACCGAGGCAGCCCCAGACGAACAAACGGAAATGCGGTAATCAACCCGCGAATAAGAGTATGCCAACCGTCGTCGAAATGCCTTGCCTCCTGCTTTGTTCAACGGTGTTAATTAGCCGCATCCGTCTCTAGGCGGCGGGGAAGCTGTGTCTCCACCTCTTGTAAACGAACATAAGAGGAGTAGTCGTATGACGAAGCATCCGATTGAAGTGATCACGTCTGTCGAGCGCCGTCGTCGCTGGTCTCGCGACGAAAAGGAGCGGCTCGTCGCTGCCTGCTTTGAACCTGACGCTGTGATCTCGGAGGTAGCCCGCGCAGCCGGTATCCATGTCAGCCAGCTCTTTCGTTGGCGCAAAGAACTGTGCCGGATCGAGGAGCCGTCGAAGCAGGTATCGAGCACGTTGGTGCCCGTGATCGTGTCGGAGACCGCGCCGGCAGCCCAATCCGCTGCCCCGGAAACGCCGGTTCCGCCACAACCTCGCCGGAAGCGCAGCGATGTGACGATTGAGCTAGGCCGTGGTCGTCGTGTCCGCGTGGACAGCGACATCGACACGGAGGCGCTCGGTCGCATTCTCGACTGTGTACTGGGTCGGCGATGATCCCTGTTCCTGGTGGTGTGAAGGTCTGGTTGGCGACCGGCCATACGGACATGCGCAAGGGCTTTCCCGGTCTGTCGCTGATGGTGCAAGAGACACTGAAGCGCGATCCGATGTGCGGGCACCTGTTCGTGTTCCGCGGGCGTGGCGGCGGTCTGATCAAGGTCATTTGGCACGATGGCCAGGGAGCTTGCTTGTTCACGAAGAAGCTGGAGCGGGGACGCTTTATATGGCCGTCGGTGGCCGATGGTACGGTGGTAATTACGCCTGGACAGCTCGGTTATCTGCTGGAGGGTATCGACTGGCGGATGCCGCAAAAGACCTGGCGACCAACATCAGTCGGATGAGCAAAAACGCTGGAATGGCAGGGGCGAATATGATTCCATCAGCCCATGAACGATGCGGCTGAACAGCTTCCTGACGACCTTGCCAGCGCACTTGCGGCCTTGGCGGCGGAGCGTGCCCGACGCATTACGGCCGAGGCCGAGGCAGCGACCGCCAAGGCAGAGGCCGCCAGCGCGAAGGCGCTCGTGTCGCACTCCGAGGCGCTGATCGCGCGGTTGAAGCTGGAGATCGAGAAAGTCCGCCGGGAGCTTTATGGCAGTCGCTCCGAGCGCAAAGCGCGGCTTCTCGAACAGATGGAACTGCAGCTCGAGGAGCTGGAGGCTGATGCTGGCGAAGATGAATTGGCGGCGGAGATCGCAGCCAATGCCTCGACCGTCAGGGCCTTCGAGCGCAAGCGACCATCACGCAAGCCGTTTCCCGAGCATCTCCCGCGCGAACGTGTCGTCATTGCTGCTCCGACAAACTGCTCCTGCTGCGGCTCTGCCAAGCTGTCGAAGCTCGGTGAGGATATCACAGAGACACTGGAGGTCATCCCTCGTCAGTGGAAGGTCATTCAGACCGTGCGGGAGAAGTTTTCCTGCCGCGAATGCGAGAAGATCACCCAACCGCCGGCACCCTTCCATGTGACGCCGCGCGGTTTTGCCGGGCCAAACCTTCTGGCGATGATCCTGTTCGAGAAGTTCGCCCAGCATCAGCCGCTCAATCGCCAAAGCGAACGCTATGCCCGCGAGGGCATCGACCTCAGCCTGTCGACGCTGGCCGACCAGGTCGGCGCGTGTGCCGCAGCCCTCGAGCCAATCCATTCGTTGATCGAGGCTCATGTCCTGGCCGCAAAGCGGCTGCATGGCGACGACACGACCGTGCCGATCCTGGCAAAGGGAAAGACCGATACGGGCCGATACTGTTGAAAAACTCGCGTTGTCGGTGCTGGGTAGCCGTGATTCAATCGCCGCAATGATTTGCGGAGGATTGAGCGATGATGGGATGTCAGGCAGTTCCGGCGCAGCTCTTCTACGACTTCTGCCTTGATGATCACGTTCCTGCAGATCATCTGCTGCGCGGGATCGACCGCCATCTCAAACTCGACAGCGTGCGAGCGCAGTTGAAGCCTTTCTACAGCACCACTGGTCGCCCTTCGATTGATCCGGAGCTAATGATGCGGATGCTGATCATCGGCTATTCCATGGGTATCCGATCTGAGCGGCGGCTCTGCGAAGAGGTCCACCTTAATCTCGCCTATCGCTGGTTCTGCCGCCTTGGACTGGACGGCAAAGTGCCTGATCATTCCAGCTTCTCGAAGAACCGCCATGGCCGGTTCCGGCAGAGCGACATCCTGCGACATATGTTTGAGAGGGTCGTGGAGCGCTGCCTTGCGCAAGGGTTGGTCGGTGCGGAAGGATTTGCCGTCGACGCTAGCCTGATTGCAGCAGATGCCAACAAACAGCGCTCGGTACCGGGCGCTGAATGGGAAGCCAAAGAGGACGCTGGGCGTTCGGTGCAGGAATATCTGGCTGTTCTCGATGATGCCGCTTTTGGTGCTGCCTCGCGGGTGACGCCGAAGTTCATCTCCTCTTCCGATCCGGCCGCCCAATGGACCGGTGCCCACAAAGGCCATGCCTTCTTCGCCTATGCCACCAACTACCTGATCGACACAGACCACGGCGTCATTGTGGACGTAGAGGCCACACGAGCAATCCGCCAGGCGGAGGTTGAAGCATCCCGCACGATGCTCGACAGAACGGAGAGCCGCTTCGGCTTGCGGCCCGATTACCTCGCGGCCGACAGTGCATACGGTTCTGCCGACAACCTCGCCTGGCTTGTCAACGAGAAGGAGATTGCGCCGCACATTCCCGTCTTCGACAAGTCAAAGCGGACGGATGGCACCTTCTCTCGTTCCGATTTCACTTGGCAAGCTGAGAAGGAGCAATACCTTTGCCCTGCCGGAAAGGAACTGAAGCAATTCCACCGCACTTACGACCCACCCAGATCGGGGATCACGGCCGAGGGGACCCGGCTTTATCGTGCAAGCAAGAAGGACTGTGATCAGTGTGAGCTGAAGCCTCGATGCTGCCCGAACATGCCTATGCGCAAAATACCGCGCGATCTCAACGAGGATGCACGCGATGTCGCCAGAGCGATTGCCAAGACACAGGAATATGAGCAGTCACGGCATCGTCGAAAGAAGGTTGAAATGCTCTTCGCTCACCTGAAGCGCATTCTGCGGATGGCAAGGCTGCGCCTTCGAGGGCCATGTGGTGCGCGAGACGAATTCCTGCTTGCAGCGACGGCGCAAAACCTCAGAAGGCTGGCCAAACTCAGGCCATCACACAGCGTCATTGCCGTCTGAGAGCGTCATGGACTACCACCCTACGCTGCGGCTCTGGGCAGAGGGACATGCTCGATCCGCCTAACGGCAGAAATGGGCGGATGAGCAGCCAATCCTACGAGTTTTTCAACGATATCGGCCGCATCTGGACGTATGTCCGGGATGATCGACCGTTCGGCGGGCTATCACCGCCGGCGGCACTGTTCTACGCATCGCGAGACAGGCGACAGGAGCATCCCGAGCGCCACCTGAGAACCTTCACCGGTATTCTGCAGGCTGATGCCTATGGCGGCTATAACCCGCTCTACAAAGCAGATCGCGATCCCGCGCCGCTGACGCAAGCACTCTGCTGGGCGCACGCGCGCCGCAAGTTCTTTGTGCTGGCCGACCTCGCCACGAACGCCAAACGTGGAAGCAAAGCCGCGCCGATCTCGCCCGTAGCGTTGGAGGCCGTTAAGCGTATCGATGCCCTGTTCGACTTCGAGCGGGAGATCAACGGTCTTGCCGCCCAACAGCGACTGGAGCACCGACGAAGAGAAAGCCAGCCACTCATCGAAGAGCTGCATGATTGGCTCCAGACCGAACGGACGAAGCTGTCACGCAGTTCTCCCGTCGCTGAGGCAATCGACTATATGCTAAAGCGCTGGGATGGCTTTACGTCATTCCTCGACGATGGACGTGTCTGCCTCACAAACAACGCCGCCGAACGAGCGCTTAGAGGCTTTGCACTGGGCAGGAAGTCATGGCTCTTTGCCGGATCGGATCGTGGGGCTGATCGTGCAGCCTTCATGGCCACGCTGATCATGACCGCCAAGCTCAATGACATCGACCCGCAGGCCTGGCTCGCTGACGTTCTCGCTCGTATCGCCGACACTCCTGTCAGCAGGCTGGAGCAACTGCTTCCGTGGCACTGGACATCAGCGCAAGCACCTATGGCATTGGCATCATGACCTCCAGCGAACGCATCGCCCGGATTATCGTCAAGCTCGATCATATCGACCCAGCCATCTGGCGCAGGGTCGAGGTCCCGATCACCACCAGCCTGAAAGGGCTGCACGACATCATCCAGGCCGTCATGCCATTCCAGGACTATCACCTCTTCGAGTTCAATGCCGGCGGCAAGCGCTACGCAGTTCCCGATCCTGAATGGGACTTCGGCCGTGAGACCTATGCCGCCCGCAATGTTCGTATAGGCGCTCTGGTGGATCGCGGCATCACAACCTTCAACTATACCTATGACTTCGGCGACGACTGGCGGCATTCAATCACTGTTGAGGCCGTCACGGACGCCGATCCGGCAGTCGAATATCCGCGCTTCGTCGACGGCGAACGGCGCGCGCCGCCGGAAGATGTCTGCGGATTGTCCGGCTTCGAGGAGTTCCTGAACGCAATGGCAAAGCCTCGACATGCACAACACCGCGAAGTCGTAGCCTGGTACGGAGGTCGCTTCGAGCCGGACAATATTGGTGTCGATACGATCAATGATCGGATAGCTAAACTCGCGCGTCGCCGAACCCTTGGAAAAGCTGGTTACGCAAAAAGCCAGAACAACCGCCACTGACCGGAAGCCGGCCCATCCGCGGCCTACGCCGGATGCTTACGTAGAGGGCGGTGTTATTGAGTTTGCGTGTCCCAGAATGACCTGGATGATCCTTATGTCTGTGCCGTCCTCCAGCAGGTGAGTGGCGAAGCTATGGCGCAACGTATGCGGCCCGACCCGCTTGGCAATGTCGGCGGCCCGGGCCGCTTCCACGAAAACACGATAGAGCTGCCGTTTACTGATAGGCTTCATCGCGTGCTGGCCTGGGAATAACCAGCGGTCGCGATGCATCACACCCTGCTGTCGCCCTACCTTCCACCACTCGCGCAACAAGGTGAGCAAATCCTCAGAAAGCATGGCATTACGATAGCGCCCTCCCTTGCCGCGCTCGACCCGCAGTACCATCCGCTCACTGTCGACATCGGTGACCTTCAGCATGGAGACCTCAGCGACGCGAAGGCCGGCGCCATAGGCAACCGACAATGCGGCCTGATGCTTGAGGCGGGTGGTGGCATTGAGCAACCGGGTAACCTCGTCGCGGCTCAGCACCATAGGCAGGTTCCGAGAATGTGCCAGCCGGACAAGCCTGCGCGCCAGGTCCGGACGGTCGAGGGTCTGGGTGAAGAGGAAGCGTTACGCCGATACGATGCTGTTCATTGTCGGAACGGGCACGCCATCGTTCTGCTGCTCGATCTGGAACCGACGCAGATCGTCGGCGGTCGCCGTGTCTGGTGACCGCCCGAGGAAGGAAGCCAGGCGTCCAATATCGCGAAGATAGTTGCGCTGCGTTTCGCGTGAGAAACGCCGCATGTTCATGTCGTCGATCAACCGCTGGCGCAGCGGGCTGATAGGTGTGTCGAGATCGGGGTACTGCATAATCAGGCCCCTTTGTTGAAGAAGCTCGTCATGCTCTGCCCTTGCCGGGCGACGTTCAATCCAGGCGCTGGCTCCCGCCATCGCCTTCTAGAGTATCCGTTTTGATCAAGCGGGTTTTGGCCCCCATTTTCGATTGTTTCGAAGCAAGGCGTTTGCCAGCACGATGAGCTTTCGCATGATGGCTGTGATGGCGACCTTTGGTGCTTTTCCGGCGGCCTTGAGCTGATCGTATTTGGCCTTGAGGTCTGGGTTGAAGCGACTTGCGACGAGGGCAGGCATGTAAAGTGCCTGCCGGACGATGGCCCTGCCGCCAGCGATGAAGGCGCGTCCGGTCCATCGTCCGGATTGTCGGCTCATCGGCGCAAGACCGGATAAAGCTGCTGCGGCCTTTTCATCCAGTTCCCCCAGTTCCGGCATTTCGATGAGAAGCGTAAAGGCTGTGACCCTCGACACGCCGGGGATCGAGACAAGGATATTGAACCTGGCCTTGAGTTTTGCGTCCTTGTCCACTAGCGCCATGATGGCTTCGTCCACGGCCTTCATCTGGCATTCAATCTGCCTGAGCCTGTCGCTATTGTGTTTCCTGAGCAGCGGGTTGATCAGGTTCTGGCCCCTGTTTTTCGCGGCCGTCCTGTCCTTGATGAGAGCTAGCCGCGCGACGTGTAACTCTTTCAAGTCATTGAGAAGTTGCGTGTTGGCCTGCAGGATGCGCGGCTGAAGAAACTGACCGTACTGGGCCAAGAGTTTGGCATCGATCCTGTCTGTCTTGGCGAGCCTGCCGGTGGCCTCACAGAAGCGCCGGGCAAGGCGAGGATTGACCTTGGAGAGCGGCAGCCCCTTTGCAGCCATGAACGTTCGAACGCTTTATGGTAAGGACCCGTGGGTTCGTAGACGATGCGCGCCACGCCCTTTGTGCCGATCCATCTGACAATGGCTGCAAATCCCTTGCGGTCATTTGCAACCTTCAGCGTTTGATCGTCAGCAAGACTGTGCAGATCGATATGGTCTTTCGAGATGTCCGCGCCGATGGTAATATCCGTCATCTTTTCTCATCTCCCATGCTTGTCATCCGAGCCCAAGGCTCGGGTATCCGTTCAGGACGATTTGAAAAGATGGGGGCGATCACACTCTAGCTCGGCCCAAATTCGTAAGAATGGCGGCCTCGCAGTTCACGACCCGTCCCCCATCGCCGGAAGAGGATGGCCGTCCTCTCCGGCGCTTCTTTATCTCACGAAGAAGCGCAATAGTCATAAGACAAGCAGATCCTGTTCAATCCGGGTCATATCCGGCTGCCCTGAAGTAGTTGGCGCATTCTGCCGGTGTAAAGCGGGGCATCAAAGCACCGACCGCGTCCCAGAGGGCATCGATCTTCCGCTCTGCCCGGCCGCGCACCACGGCTTTCAGTCTTGAGAGTGCATTCTCCACGGGGTTATAGTAGTCGTCTGCATATCGCCTTCTATGCCACCCTTGTCATCCTGGTAGTAGCCCCGGTGCTGGATTGGCTGGGGTTGCTATAGACGGAAAAGCCCCCGCATTGCTGCGAGGGCCGGTAGCGTTGTCAGGCAATAGAGTGTTTAGGCAACTGCGAAATCTTGCACCTCGACACGTACCGCTGTGCCGACAAGCTCAACGCCGTCTTTGTAAGCTACGAGTTCGACATCAAACGTACCTGCTCCGAAGTCACCTTCGTCACCGTCCGCATATTCTTCGAACAGACCCTTCAACTGGTTGAAGCCGATGTTGACGCTGTTCTGCTCCATGTTGACGGTCATGAGATCCTCATCACCGCCGAAGAAGGATTCGCCGTCTTCTCCTACCCAGGCCTTAGCGCCGTCTATATCGGTGAGCGTGAACTCAACGAAGTTCTTGCCAGCGCCAGGGTTGGTGTCAAGACGGATGACGAACTCGTAATCCTCAATGTCGGAGGGGTGATCATTCGTGTCCGTAAGGACTGAGAAGTTAAAATTCCACTTTGCGGGTGTTCCCCAGCTAGCGGAGCTTGTGCCGGGGTCGGCTTCGAATACGCGAACGCCATCCTCTGCATCAATGTAGTTGTCATACGGATCGTTCGATCCACGTTCGACTACCTTAAGAGCAAGTTCAATACCGGCGCCCTCGTGACGGGCGATCTCGAAGCCTGCCGATGTACTTGTGCCGTCCCCAAAGTTAAGGCCATCGTTCGCGTTCTGGCCGGATTCATCTACGGTGCCATTACTGACAACGTCGATGTAATCGGGACGGTCCCATCCCTTATGGAAATCGAATTCGCGAACAGCGTCGTGGTTCGCCTGTTCCGATGGCTTCTTGTACTCCCCGCTATAGATTGGGCGGGTTTCGAACTCGTCGGGAATTTTGGCGAGCAACTCAGCTTCCTTGTCGCCTTCGAACCGATAGCCAATTGGGGAAGCGTTGAGGTTCCCGAGGAGGTTATCGTGCATCGACTGCAGGCGCGGGTTCCCCTCGCTATCGCTGTATTTGACGACGTCCATGATCGGGTCGCCGTCAACTAGATATTCAATGTAACGTAGGCCAAGGTCTACAAGCGCTTCATTGTTGACGGCGTCGTTGGGGTTGTCTGCATAACGCTCATCATAGAGTTCCCACAAGGCCCGGATGGTTTCAGCTTCGTCACCATTCACGGTGAAGTTCACCCCGTCTTCCTGCAGGGCGCTGATGATGTTGCCCAAGTTGGCGGATGCTTCGTAGTCGCCGCCGGTTTCATCAGCTTCAAAGAAATCGACGTACTTAAGGTCGACGGTCCCCTTGCCACTGAATGTGAAGTCTCCAATGTCAAGGCCGTACAACAGGTTGAAGACGTTGGCATTGATGCCAAGCACCGTGCCATCCTGAACGAGGTTTAGGGTGTCGACGTTGAGAAGGCCGTCGCTCAGTATGTCGATGGTATCGACCTCATCTCCGTGCTGGACCAGCAAGACCAGTTGAAGCCCCTCAATGTACGGAGGCATGTCCTCCGGGTCTTCAATCCGCTCAACCCGTCCGCCGTTCAGGATAACGCCTACCCCGATGCTGTACTCGCCTTCGCGGCCAAACGACAGAACGTTGTCTTCCAGGGTGAATATGGGCACCCGGCCACCGCCACCGCTACCGCCACCGCCACCGCCTGGCTGATCCGGGGATTGACTCTCACCCGTCACTATCTCGGTGATAGCAGAGTCAACCTCTTCCTGCGTACCGGGATCGTCCGTCTCAACGTCATCGATGAAAGCGCGGCCGATAGCAGCGGCAGACGCGCCATCATAGGCATCGATCTCCGCACCAGTATCGAGCGAAGCTGTGAACAGATTTGCAGCAGCAATCTTGGCCGTGACCATTGCAAGATCGTCGCCTTTGGCTCCGTCAAGGATGGCAATGGCGATATTGTTGATGTTCAGTCGGCCTGCTTCCAGTTCTTCCAGATAGAACTGAACACCAGCAGGCTCTCCATTGCGCTCGAACAGCGATTGATAGATGGAGTTGATGATCTCTTCATTCGACATACCGGTAAAGCGCTGCTGGTATTCATCCGTAGACGCCAGATTGCCGATTGCGGTCAGATCGGCACCGTTGTTAGTCTCTGCATTGAAATAAGCAAGGCCTGCGGGATCGGCTGGGCGGCCGAACAACGCAACATAAATCCCCTGAATAGAGGCCATGTTCATTCTCCCTTTGTTGATCCCGTTCTCCTACGGGCCAACAAAGCTTACGACTCAACCTTGAGTAAAGCAATCGTTAGGATTAACTTTTAGTTAATGGCGAAAGTTTTATCGATATTCGCAGTTCTTCTTAAAGGCCAGAACAGCCGTTAAGGCGTGCGGTATTGACAGGAAAGAGGGACGGGATACGATGGGAGGCGAGTTTCGAGGCCAATTGAAACTCCCTTTGGCGGCTCACTTCGTCCTCTAACCGGGGTGAGCCGCCTTCCAATCCTTGGAGTGCCCCTTGGATCTGTCGAGCACCACGACAAAGACCTGCACGAAATGCCGAGTGGAAAAACCACTGACAGAATTTTCGCGGGGGAACGGCTACCACAACGGATACCGCAGCCACTGCAAGAAGTGCATCGCAGCCGAGCAAACAGCCAGACTGCAAACGGAGCACGGCAGGGAAAAGAGGAAGGGCTACTATCAGAAGAAGCTGGAAGCGCGACGACTGGTTATCAGACGGGAGAAGGAAAAGAACGCCCCCGTTTTGTCGTCGGAGCAATTGCAGGCCCTACAAGAAGAATACGGGAACTGCTGCGGCGTCTGCGGCGCGCCGAACGCGAAGAGCGGCAAGACAAAGCATATGCAGCTCCTTGTCGACCACAATTCGAGGACAGGAGAAATCAGAGGGCTTCTGTGCTCGTCGTGCTATTCTGCCATGTGCGCGTTTGGGGATGATCTGGAGGGGATAGAGCGGGTCGTTTCGTATCTGAAGAGATACGAGTGCAAGTCAGGCTGACGAGGGCGCCAGGTGGGGCAACGCCCGCGAAGAACCATCACCACGCCCATTCTGTAGCACAACGGTGTGGACGGTGCCGCCGGGGATCTTGACTGCATGATGCTCGCGAGCCATCTCATCGTCCACCCGAGTGGCGGCGGGCCAACCACACCGATGCGGCGGTCTCGATACGAGAGAACGCCATGCGCCGAAAACCGCGCCCAGATGATGAGCCACGTGATCCCCACCTGGCAGACTTTGCCGGCCGAAAGATCATCCTCCGATGTACGACCTGCGGAATGCGCCGCAGGTATGATGCGAGCGCCATGCTAGCAAGGACGGGCGACATGTGCCTGCCGTCGCTCAGGCTGAAGATCGCCGCAGCGGAGGGATGTTCAAAGGTGGGCAACCCCCTACTATGATCGATGTGCGCTTGCTTACGACGTGCAGGCCATGGGGCTGGGATGAAGGACGCGCTTCTCTTCTTGATGCTCGCGGTGCTGCTGATCTGTGCCGCGATCGGCTTCGGCGTCGACGTTGCGCGGCTATTCGGCTGGCTCTAGCGGTCCGGTGACTGCCGGTTGCCGTTCTCCAGCCGTTGAAGGATTTCCTTCACAACGCGGATATCCGTACCGAGCGCGTTGAGCGTCGTCTCGAGCGAGCGCATCGAGACGACGCATCGCTCGACTGCTTCTCGACCGCCTTCAGCCGCAGCTCCTGCGTGTCGAGCACGCGCATGGAGGCCTCGACGGCAGTCAGCCGCTTGTCGAGGCGCTCGATCCCCTGCGCATTTGCCGCGGAACGGTTCTCCAGTTCGTTCCAGGTGGCGCCCCATGTCATGAGGCCACCCACGAAGCCGATCAGGATCACGAGCGTGTTGAGGTTCCATTCCCACTTCCAGGCCGGAGCCTTTACCGCGTTCATGTCGTCGTTCCTGTCCGTCAAATCCCCGGCCCTCTTCAATGCGCATGCTATGGAATATTCGTCTCGGTTAGGCGGGCAGACTTCCGGCTGCACTGCTGGCCAGACGAGATGACAGCGCCAGCCGTCGGTCCTGAGATCGAGAGAGATCTGGTCACAAAAAGCGACTGAAGATCGCATTCATTTCGTGCGGCTCAACCACCCCGATCGCCCTCTGCCGCCATGCAGGTCTACCTCGTCCGTCAAGCTCACTGCCTGCCCGTACTGACAGCAGGGCAAGACTATCTACCAGCTGATTACCAGACAGTCGGAATAGCTGCCGGCTCGCATTAACCGTTACTTCCAATACTTTTTCAAAATAGAGCAATAATGTGTTTCTATGTGGCAACAAAGGAAGGGGGTCAAAATGCTGGAAGTCATCAAAGACGTATCTCGCCTGGAAGACATTGGCGATGCTTGGAAAGAACTCGCGATACACAATCCTGTGCCGACGCTAGGTGTTTGATCCCAGACTTTGATGGTGCACTCTTTTCGCATGAATGGAGGGATGCACTATGGGCCAAGTTCTTCACGGCAGCGCCACGACGACAGAGGCGGTCCGTCGAGCGATACAACATAGTCAAGAGAGCCTGAGGGCTCTGGCCAAGCGCTACGGGATCAACCAGAAGACCGTGGCGAAGTGGAAGAAGCGGTCGTCGGTCGCCGATGTGCCGACCGGGCCCAAGGAGGCCCATTCCACGGTGCTGTCGCTGGAAGACGAGGCGGTTGTCGTCGCCTTCCGCAAGCATACGCTGCTGCCGCTCGACGACTGTCTCTACGCGCTCCAGCCGACCATCCCGCACCTGACGCGCTCATCGCTGCACCGCTGTTTGCAGCGTCACGGCATATCGAGACTGCCAGACGTCGAGGGCGACAAGCCGGCGAAGAAGAAGTTCAAGAGCTACCCGATCGGCTATTTCCATATCGATATTGCCGAGGTGCAGACCGCCGAAGGCAAGCTCTACCTCTTCGTCGCAATCGACCGGACCTCCAAGTTCGCTTTCGTTCAGCTGGTCGAGAAGGCAACCCGCGTCACCGCGTCCGCCTTCCTCGTCGCTCTGATCGAGGCGGTGCCTTACAAGATCCACACCGTGCTCACCGACAACGGCATCCAGTTCCGCTTTCCGCCGCGCCACGCCAACGGGCCGACAGCGCGATACATGACCCACATGTTCGACATGCGATGCCAAGAGAACGGCATCGAGCACAGGTTCACCAAGATCAACCATCCGTGGACGAACGGACAAGTGGAGCGCATGAACCGCACCATCAAGGATGCCACCGTCAAGCGCTTCCATTACGACAGCCACGATCAGCTGCGCCGGCATCTCCAGGACTTCATCGACGCTTACAATTTCGGTCGCCGCCTCAAGACACTCAAGGGCCTCACGCCATACGAGTTTATCTGCAAACGGTGGACTTCAGAGCCGGATCAATTCATCATCAATCCGATCCATCAAATGCCGGGACTGAACACCTAGTCCCTCAGCCACGGATTCATGAAGTAGCAACGCCCTGGTGGCACTATACTTGGAGGCCGTCGCAATCCCGTAGTTGCGATTGGCTAGATCCGGTGTCCTGTTTTGGCAGGGCATCGGATCGCCTACCAGCAACCTTGTCTCTCGCCGTGCCGGTTGTGCGCAGCCACCTGGTTGGCGAAGGGGCGATCAGTCTTCAGGATCATCACCGAAGTATCAAGGCTGGGGGTCAGCTTCGACCAGCCGTCGCACGCATTCGAGACGGTCTTGCTCGAGCAACCCCATAGACCGACACAGATCAGCGGCATCAGAAGCAGAAACTTCATCATCGGTTTGGTTCCTTTCCCGAAGAACTTCGACGGAGCGTTCAAGCGCTTCCACAGCGGTCTCCTGACGCCCGACGCTCTTTCCATAGAAGACGGCCCCGGAGACAACGCCCGCTGCCACCACAGCGGCGGCCAGCGCCTTGCCAATGGGCGAGAAGATGAAGCCGATCATGTCACCGCCTTTTTTGCCTGCGCTTCCGGATCGCCTCGAAGCACCGCCGGTCGCGGCCGCATCCAGATATTCAGTAGGAAGAGCGCGGCGAGAAAGTACCGTTGCCACGCTTGAGGAACGATGGCGAGGATCTCCGGCGAATTCAGGATTTCCGGCGCAAGCGTGACAACAACTAAAAAGCAGGTTCACGATCCACGTCCTGAACCTGATGGCGGATTTGATGAATGTTGACACCATGTTCGTCACCTCGTAGCGATTGGTAATGTTGGAAAAGCTGTTTCAACGGTTCAAAGGGAAGTTCACCCGCTCCGGCGAATACGAGTGCTGGGAATGGAAGGCCGCCAGAAAAGCGTCTGGCTATGGCGTCATGCGGTGGGGCGACGGTAAGAACATCCTTGCTCACCGTGCATCACATATCTTCCACATCGGCCCCATTCCCGAAGGGCTTATTGTCCGTCACCGATGCGGCAACCCGAGTTGCGTAAATCCGAAGCATCTCCTGCTCGGCACACAAGAAGACAAGAATCGGGATGCCAAGGATCGAGACAGGTTCGTGAGAGGAGATCAGCACCCGAGCTCCCGCCTTACCGAGGAAGATGTCAAAGCCATCCTTTCATCCGAAGAACACCGGGACGTTCTGGCAAGGCGCTACAATGTCTCCAGCCGCTACATCAGCATGATCCAGCGTGGCGTGCGCTGGTCTCATGTCGTGGCTGACAACCTGCCGGAAAAGTTACGGCTGCGCCGTCAGTTCGGGGCGCTGGGCCAGAGGCACCACAAGACCCACCTCACTCCGGATGACATCAGGGCCATTCGCAAGGACGACAGGGTGCAGTCGAAGATTGCAGCTGACTTTGACGTCAGCAGGCAAACGGTCTCCAACATAAAGCTGCGGAAGCATTGGAGACACGTCCCAGACGATTAGAACCATCCTTGGAAGAGATCGGAGACCCAGGCACCCACAGCAGCCGCAGCGGCGGCGACAAAGGCAACCAGTGCCTTTTTGCTCCGCTCGATGCAGTCGGAACCGGCTTGGTTTCGGCCGCAGGAGCGTCCGGACGAGGTTTCTGCGTCGGAATGGCCACCGACTGAGAGGCTCCCGCACGTTCACGCGCTTGCCCTTGCTCCACAAAACCCTACCGTTGTGGTCGGCCGGGTATTCCGTCGCATAAGGCTCGGGATAGATGCCGGTCTGGAACAGGTCCCGTTCAGCCGTGCGGCGAGGGATGATCTCCGGCGGCTTGCGCCAGTCCATCATTCCCTTCATTGCCCCTACCCGGTCACCAGCGTTCAGCTTCTTGACGAAGGAAGCCCTGCCGATGGCTCCAGTGTTGAAGTGGAAGCTCACCAGCGCATCGAACTCGTGCTGCTTCAGAGGCACGGCAACGGCCCGGTCCACATCTGCCTCATACTTCGCAATGTCCTTGCGCAGGAGGTCGATCACCTCCTGCATGGTCAGCGCGCCGCTGTACGTCGCCGGGTTCAGCCCGCCGGCCGCGGCGGTGTGGCCGACACCGATCGTCCAGACGCCGACGGAATCCTTGTAGCGCGAGCGCACAATGCCTTCGTGGCCGATCAGGGCGATCAGCCCTTCGGTGCTCATCTTCATTGCATTTCTCCCAATTTTCTGGGGTTCAATCTTCGGCTATGCTCAGCCGATGGAGTGCAAGACCTGCGACAACACCGGCTTCGTCTGCGAGGCACATCCACGCAAACTGTGGAACGGCCCGAAGGCCTGCAGCTGCGGTGCTCCCGGTATGCCCTGCCCTTGTTGCACTCCCGAAGGCGAATGGGATAAGCCGCCGGATGTATCGAGGTTGTTCACGTCGACCCTGCAGGTCAGGGACAAGAAGGTCCAATAGAACTCTGGTTAGGAAAGCCGGGATATGCGGATCACGGATGTCTCTCCAGATGCTCGCGCGCCCTAAGGGCGAAGATTTCCATAAAATTTTAACTGCCCATAAGTGAGTATCTGAAGCGGTTTTCACGTAGACATAGAAGAATTGATAATGAACGTCGAGCTCGGCAACACCTTCGATGCCGCCGCAGTGGTGATCAAAGCGATGCGATCGGTCGGCGTCGCACCCATACCACGTAACTATCATCTCTTCTATGAAGCATATGTCGGCTCCAAAACCGCATTGGCAGAGAAACTTGCCATGCTTGGGTCGAGTCCGACGCAGCCAGAACTAGACGAACTGGCTGCGACAGAGATGGGGCTTGGCACCATCCAATTCTTCCGGGAGTTAAATGAGCGATTGTCGGACCAGTTGTGCGGCGTGATCTCGCAGATACAACGACAACAGGTGGTTCTCGAAAGCTACAATGATCTCTTGGGCGAAGCGTCCGGCCGACTTGCTAACGTCAGCGCACAAACCGCCGAAATGGTGAAGGGCGTGGTCGGTGCGCTCAGTACGGCTACCGGTGAGACGATCTCACAGGGGAAGACCACGGTCCGGCATGTCGACTGCACCTCGGCGGAACTGGCAGAAGTCTATGAGCAACTCGAGAAATACAAGAAGGCCGCCAACACCGACTCCCTTACCGGGCTGGCCAATCGACGCGCTTTCGACGAGGAGCTGGCGGACGTTTATGGAGGAGCTACTGCTCTTCCCCTCACAGCACTGGTCATGGCAGATGTCGATCACTTCAAGAAGGTCAATGATAGCTACGGCCATCCGATAGGGGACCAGGTGCTGGTAACGGTTGGACGCGTCCTCCGCGCAGCAGCGCCGAAGACAACTTTCGTGGCTCGAACCGGCGGCGAAGAGTTCGGGCTTGTCTTGAAAGGATGGTCGCGCGACGAAGTAATGACATTCTGCCGCAAGCTGTGCACGACTATCGCAAGGCGAAAGTTCACAAACTCTCGCATCGGCTTTGATCTGGGAACGGTCACCGTATCGCTTGGCGTTGCCTTTGCTTCTCAAGCGCCCGGCCCGGAAGATCTTTTTCGCGCTGCGGACGTTGCCCTATACAAAGCCAAGCAGCTCGGGAGAAATCAAGCCATCCTGTTTCATGATAGGATGCTAGGAGAGCACCATAAGGATTGGTGGATTTATCGGAAGTCGGCGCCGGCCCGAATCGGCGCTGACGAGTGATCCGAACATGGGTGGTTGGGCGTAATTGAAACGGTAAAACGGCCTCAGCCCGTTCGCTGCTGTCGACCCAGGAGACCAGCTTTACTGCTAACGAGTGCTGAGCATGGCGCCCACAGATCTCATCGACGACCTTTTACGTTCTGCCAGAGAGTTACATCTGTTGCCTCTGGCAGAACGAGAGTGCCTGGTGGAGCGCGCCGCAAGCGAAGTCGCAGAGCTGCGGGAACGGCTCGAGGCGCGGAAGCCTGCAAAGCTCCCCCTTGGCTTCGTCAGTGACCTGCAAGCGCTAAGACAGCATGGTGAGACCGGATCGGACGTGTTAATGGGAACCGTGCTGATTGCGTTTGCCGAAGAAATACGAAGGCTGAGATTGTTGGATTGGGAAGCAGAACAAGCCTAGCGACCTGGAGCGCCGCCTGCGTGCACTCGAGGCTCAGGTCGGCAAGGCCTGACCGTCAGATAATTCTCTGCCCTCGTAATTGAAGTCATAACCTGCGCAGATGTGTCTCTGCTTAATGGATGATGTTGCATGAGCTATGTTCTTGAGGGACCAAAATGGGGCGATCCAGGCTACGGCACGTCAAGCGGCGTAATCACCTGGAGTTTTGCTCAATTCAGCTGGGGTGGATATCAGTTCGACGCCATCATAACGGATCCTGCCTATCAGCAGGCTATTCGTGATGCACTTGCACTTTGGGAGTCGGTCGCCCAGCTTGATTTCCAGGAGATCGGAGACAGCGTGTCGACCATGTTGCGCTTCGGCTGGGATTATATTGATGGTGCCTATGGCACTGTCGGTGAAGCATCTTGGTCGGCTTCCTCCACCGACGGCACTAACTACTCCATAACGTCCGCAGAGATCCGCTTCGATACCGCCGAGACCTGGACGGTTCGCGCAGGCTCCGGCTCCAGTTTCTTCGCCGTTGCTGTGCATGAAATCGGCCATGCCCTCGGCCTTGGTCACGTGGACGATCCCAGCCAGATCATGAATCCCATGCTCACCGAGCTGCAAACGCTGGGTCCCGGCGACATTGCCGGCATTCAAGCCCTCTACGGCGGCCGCGGGTTCGTGGCGACAGGCGGTGATGACGTCTTCGTCCTCACTTTGGGCAACGACGTTCTGAATGGGCTTGGGGGTCGCGACGTTGCATTGATGGGCGGCGCCCGCGCGTCCTTTTCTATCACCAGGAGTGGCGATAGCCTTCAAGTGGTAGGAGAAGGCTCCGACCGCCTCACCAGCATTGAACGGCTTGTTTTCACGGATGGCACGCTTGCCTTCGATGTCGACGGCAATGCAGGCCAAGCCTATAGGATCTATCAGGCTGCCTTCGATCGGACGCCGGATGCCGGCGGCCTGTCCTATTGGATCAAAAGCATGGACGCGGGCACATCGCTTGCCGATGTTGCAGAGGGCTTTGTTCGCTCCGACGAGTTCGCATCCATCTTTGGGTCGAACGCGACAGACGAAGCTTTTGTCGGCGCCCTTTATGAAAACATCCTCGGCCGTGAAGGAGAGGCAGCGGGCATCAGCTATTGGGTCGAGGCTCTTGAAGCTGGAACCTCTCGAGCGACGATCCTCTATGGGTTCTCAGAGAGCCCTGAGAATATCGTCGGCACTGCCCCGGCTACAGCAGATGGCATCTGGCTTGCTTAGATCGCTACCGTCTGCTTGTACCCCCTAGCCCCATATCTCTTGCAAGCTGTGAACGCCTCTCCGCATAAGCGGGAGCGACCATTGGATAGTCAGATCCCAATGCCCATTTGTGCCGGTACGCTCCCGGACTGAGATTGTGGTGGACGGCCAGATGACGCCGGAGTGACTTGAAATGCTTGCCGCACTCAAGGCACATGATCGCCTCACGGCGCACCGTCTTCTTCATGTTTTTCGCGGGTGACGTTATTTTCGGCCCCGGAGGGGCTTCTGATCTATCCAGCTTGGCAAGCGTCTCCTGAACACTCTCAATTAGAGAAACGAGAGCTGCGGTGCTCACGACATTCTTATTCAGATAAGCTGACACAATCCCTGCCGTAAGTTCCGCCAGGTGTTCATTAGGATCATGGTTATGCACCGAAGCCTCCATCGACTTGGCTATTCACACGCCTGAGCATATAGGCCGGAACAGACGACGAAGGGGGGAATGGGAGCTTCGTCCCCGTCAAAATCGAGGGAGAGAATTAATGTCCTGTTACCCAAGCTGGGCGACTTATGGCTCTTTAACCCGTTATGGCACTGCTCTGGAATGAGGGGCAGACTCGCCTCTCCAACTATGACAGCATCCCGGCTCGTCCGGGGACGTCTTGCGGGGACAGCGTCCTGATGTGTTCCGCACACAGCCCAGCTCCCTGGATAGATGGCTGCCCTGGCTCAGCGGGCGTGGGGAAGAAGGGGCGCGAACCACATTGGCGCTCTGGCGGGAAATGAAAGCAGAGGGCTCTCCGGGACAGAGCGGTGTCATCTCGCAATGGGCTCAGCGCAGCTGTCTTGCAGAAAAAGCAAATCAGAGTGGCCTCGCCAGAACGCCATAGGCACGGGTGATCGCCCGGCTGATGACCACTGCACGTGATGACCAAAAGCAGAAACCAATTTGGTAGCGGCTATTGAAGGGAAACGTGCCTGAGCTGGTGATCGCGCGCATAGCTATCGGTTACTTCTAATCCATGATCCGCTCGAAGAACGCCCGAAAGCTCGACGAAAGGCTTGATGCGATCGTGTCCCGCCGGATGGTGTAGCTGGGTAATAGCGAAGCCGCTCGCGAGCGCACCCTCCATAGTGCTGTAGGGAGCGGGCGGCGTAGCGGTGGTCACCAGTGTTTTCCGATAGGGTCGGGTTGTTGAAGCTCAACCTGAGGGAAGACCACCGATGACCGACGACATGATGAACCTGCGCTTACTCGTTGAGAAGAGCGCCGACGCCGATTTACTGCGCGACATGATCGGCTTTGCTGCCGAGAAACTGATGGCGCTGGAGGTCGGCACGAAGACCGGCGCGGGCTACGGCGAGAAGAATGGCTTCCGATTGGCCCAGCGTAACGGCTATCGCGATCGGGACTGGGAGACGCGGGCTGGCACCGTCGAACTGCGCATCCCGAAGCTGCGCACCGGCAGCTATTTTCCGAGCTTCCTTGAGCCGCGCCGCATGGCGGAGAAGGCTCTGACGGCCGTGATCCAGGAAGCCTATATCCAGGGTGTTTCGACCCGCTCCGTCGATGAGCTGGTCAAGGCCATGGGCATGAGTGGCATCTCCAAGAGCCAGGTCTCAAGGCTTTGCGAGGAGATCGACGACAAGGTGAAGGCCTTTCTCGACAGGCCCATAGAGGGTGAATGGCCCTACCTGTGGATCGATGCCACCTACCTCAAGGTCCGGCGCGGTGGGCGCATCGTCTCCGTCGCCGTCATCATCGCCGTCGGCGTCAACACCGACGGACGCCGAGAGGTGTTGGGCATGGAGATCGGCACATCCGAGGCCGAGCCGATCTGGACGGAATTCCTGCGCAAACTGACAAGAAGAGGCCTGCGCGGCGTCAAGCTGGCTGTTTCCAATGCCCATGAAGGCATCAAAGCGGCTGTATCCAAGGTTCTTGCCGCCACCTGGCAGAGGTGCCGTGTTCACTTCATGCGCAATGCCTTGGCCCATGCCGGAAAGAGCGGACGCCGTGTCGTCTCCGCCTTCATCGCCACCGCCTTCGCCCAGGACACGCCGGAGGCCGCAAGCACCCAATGGCGCAATGTCGCCGATCAGATCAGGCCGAAGGTGCCCAAACTCGCCACGCTCATGGACAGCGCCGAGCAGGACGTGCTTGCCTACATGACCTTTCCCAGGCAGCACTGGACCAAGCTTCACAGCACAAATCCTATCGAGCGCTTGAATGGCGAGATCAAGCGGCGAACGGAGGTAGTCGGCATCTTTCCCAACGATGACGCCATCGTCAGACTGGTCGGTGCCTTGCTCCTCGAGCAAAACGACGAATGGGCGGTCCAACGATCCCGCTACATGACACTTGAGACCATCGCCACGATGAGCGATGATCCGCTCATCAGCCTGCCAGCCGCAAGCTGATCCATTCCCGGCTCTGTCCGGAAGGCACGGCGACTGCCGAAGCTACACCACGCTGCGGGACACGACCCTTGATGCTGCAAAGGACAGTCTAGTGGACTCGTTTGCAGGAGGCGTCGCAAGAGACCTCGCCGCCGTTAGAAACGCGATGATCTCCCCGTGGTCAGATGGGCAGACTGACGGCCAGATCACGCGGCTGAAACTCATCAGACGTCAGATCCCCGAATTCGAGAGAGAGTAGGGTATCGCACCCTCTGACGGAGAGTTCGTAGATCGGCTCTACGAGAACGTGCTTGACCGAGACGGGGAGCCAGGTGGCTTCACCTTCTGGATGGGGCAGTTGGACGCCGGGATGTCCCGGGATCATGTTCTGGCTCACTTACGCATTCCAAAGAAGATTTGCGTCCCAAACACTGTTTCTACAGATGACCTCGCTTTAACGGTCTGTTCGTTCACAAAGGATCATCCCGAAATGGCATCCCATTTAGGTGCGCAGGTGGCCATAATAGCGATGGTAACGAGGTGGCCGTGCCAACTTCATCGCCGACTCATCAGAGCCGCGAATGAGATTGACGCGCTGACGCCATTCGAGCGCGTGCGGCTGATCGAGCGCGCCGCGGCCACTATTCGGTCGCAACGTGATTTCCTGACCATGAGGGAGCGCGCGGTCCCGCTGTCCTTCGACGTGACGGCGGACCTCGATAAGATGAAGTCGCACGCTTCGGAGATGACGGAGGTGCTGTCCGCGGTGGTGATGCCGAAATGCGGTGACGAGACCAGGAGGTTGCGGATTCTGCTGGATACCGAGCCACGCTGATCCACCAATCGGATTGATGGAAAATCAACGGCAGGCGTGCGACAGTCGCGGGTTCAGAAACCCGAATCTGGCAGCCCCGGGAAGGTCTGCACCCGCTTGCAGATCTTCCGGGGCACCCACGCCCAACGTGGTGCCTGATTTGCCTTCCCAGAATCGTCAACATGCGCTCCAATGAACCCAAGGGAATCAGGGGGGCAGACATGAAGTCAGCAAAACAAGCGCGGCCGCTATGGGCCCAAGCGTCGCTGTGGACCATCAAGGGTCTACTGATGTTCGGCATTGGGTTGGGCTTCACCTTAGCTTTGGTGACCGCAGTGCTGGCGAACCAAGCGGTGCTGCATGAGCAGTTCTGCCATCCGGTAGACTACGTGACTGAGCTTAAGGATGCCGTGCGGGAGATGGTTCGATAAGGCAACCGCCACCTCCCGACACCACAGGGCGCCCTGTTACTGGCCCGCCACGACGGTCCTCGGCGGACGGCTTGAATACGGAGTTCCGTAATACGCCGCAGCCGGCTTCACCTTGTAACCTTGCGGGTAGACGGCCTTGGGCTCATTCTTGGCTTGTGCGGCATTTGCCGGCACTTGCTTCCAGCCGTGCATGATCATGCAGCGCTTGACGAACTCCTGCTTGCGGATCTCGTTGTCGATTGCGTTACCAAGCTGCGCACCGAACACGTAAGCGGGCGAGCCCATAGCCCACATGCCCTGCTGGGTTGAAGCTGAAGCAATCTCGCATTTCGCCAATGAGTATTCCATGTCAGGTCCGTGAGCGACCTTCATGTAGGTGTTCGATATTTAGCACGACGCCAGCAACAGGCAGGATGCGATGACGCCGCTGACAGCGCTGATTTTCATGTCCCCATTCCCTCGCAGTATAACTGTAACTACCCTAGAACGGGTCATCTTAACTTCGGCGTAAACGTGACGCGGCGGCACCACCAAGCTGTCAAGGTGGTCAACTCCTGGAAAACGGAAAGAAGAGCATTTTACCGAGTGGTACCCGCTACCCATCGAACCTGCGTCAACTTGTCAAATGTCAAAAGCCGTTCGTACTACCCACCTGGCTGTCGCGAGCGCACCCCTCCTCCTCCCAAGTGCTCTGACAACGATTGGCGGCGTCCCCCTCCCAAGTCGTCAGTCACTATCGAGCCCGGTGCCCTTCCCGCACCGGGCTTTTTCCTTTGCCGATAGAGGCGGTACCTTGGCGCCGCCGCTATCCCGCGGGACGTACCACCGGAACAGTCCTCCCAGCCCTCCCGCGCGGACATTCCTCGCCGGGGCAGCATGAGCAATCGGAAGAGGTATTCTCGCGGCTAATATCGATGGGCGGGGGTCAAGGCAGCGCCCTATTGCTGGGGCAGCGATCCCTGCCGCATCTCGTGAAAGGATGTAGAAGCACATGTTGCTGGCTAGCGAGCGCGGGCGGGGTGAACAGAGCGAAATCCGCGTTCGAAGGCCCGCTCTGCATAGAGCGCAATGCATTCCCGAATTCCGGGGGCATATGTATAGACCTGGCGTTAACTTCTCGTTAACTACGTCTGGGATTTAGTTACCACATCGTTAAGGGCCATGACTGCCCGATTCTCCACGCCATTAGAGCAATCATGACCAGCATTCACACAAATGTCGGCGCTATATCGGCGCTGCAAACTCTCCGCTCGATTTCCAGCCAGATGGGCGAGGCACAGCGCCAGGTATCCATTGGACTGCGTGTCGGAGCGGCTTCCGACAATTCGGCATATTGGTCCATCGCGACCACCATGCGATCGGACAACATGGCTCTCTCGGCTGTGCAGGATGCACTGGGACTTGGCGCGGCCACTGTCGATACTGCTTATGCCGGTACGTCGTCGATCGTGGACATCTTGACGGAATTTAAGGCGCGTCTGGTCGCGGCTAAGGAGGAGGGCCTGGATAAGGCCAAGGTCCAGCAAGAGCTGGCGCAACTGAATGCACAGGCGGAAAGTATCGTCCGCTCTTCCAGTTTCAGCGGCACCAATTGGTTGGCGACCACCTCTCCTGCACATCTTATGGAGACCGATGCCATCCCAGCCGCAGTCGTTGCTTCTTTTGTGAGATCGTCCAGTGGTTCGGTGTCGGTTGAGAAGCTGGACATGAACCTCAAGACTACCAGTATGCTCAACACTGGCGGAGGCGGCATCCTACAGAAAGAGATTGGCGGCGTCGGAGATATCGGTGGCTTCCGCGGCTCCGAACTCACCGCGGATGCACACCAGGGACATGAAAGCCATACCTTCACGGGACCAACCATTTTCGGCGCCAGCGACTACATTGAATTCGACCTCATCATCGATGCCAGCCCTCACTCGCCCGGCGATACATTCACAGGCCTGAGGATCGACAAGGCAGTAATCGACGCGGCGCTGGGTACTACCGAGGGCGTCATGCTCAATGCAGCTCAACTGCGTACTGTTCTGAACAGGGTCTTCTCCGATAACTCTGTTCCTGCATCCGCAAGCGCAACCCTGTTCACGGGGGGCATGGCCGGACTCTTCGAGATCGAATCTACTGAGAGCACGACACATCCAGGTTCTAGTATCGACGTGCTGAACGTTACTTCTGAGTTTGGCGGAGTGCCAGGCACCTTCGGTATGGGTCTGGAAGATGTCCCGGTCCGCAACCATGACAATATGTACCCCGAAGAGCAGATAACCTTCACCGAACCCTTCACCATGTCCGAAAAGGCCGAGATCTACTTTGACATGCAGATTGGTCCTGGTCCCGTCACGACGTATAGGATCGATCGCACAACAGTCAGTGCAGCGCTTGGCACCTCGGACGGCTATGTTGGAAGCGCCAGTGATCTCGCCGCCGTCATTGGCTACGTGACGTCCGGCGCCGGGCTCCTTACGACAGCCGTAGGATCCAGTATCTTATTCACAGCAGACCAGACAGTCTTTCCGGAAGCCGGCAACAAAGCCGCCCGCTTCTATGTCGGGAATGTGTGGTCGGTGCCGCTTTGGACACTGGACTTTGACTTCGCGGAAGTGGACATCACAACGTCTGCCTTCACCGTAGACGAGTACATCACCGGCGTTGAATATATGCTGAAGCACGCCATCTCCAGCGCAAGCACTCTTGGATCAATTGCGATGCGGATTGACATGCAATCAGATTTTGTAGCGAGCCTGACTGACAGCATCACCAGCGGGATCGGACGACTGGTCGACGCGGATATGAATGAGGCTTCCACGAGGCTCAAAGCCCTTCAGACACAAGAGCAACTGGCTACTCAGTCGCTCTCCATCGCTAATGCCAACGCCGAAGCCATTCTGACGCTGTTCCGCTAGGTACCTTAGCTTCCAAAAGCCAGCGTTAATGCGGGCCGTTACTTGGAACATTCAGTGGAACCTTCCGAGCTCCTCCGTTGGCGAAAAACTGGCAAGGCTAATCCGAATTGAGCAGCCACAGGTTCTAACTCTGACGGAGAATTCAACGTTTGGACTGTAGTGAAGAAGTCTCCGACTTGGAATGCGGAGACACCACCGCCGGCATTTAGCAGAATGAAAGCCTCCGGTACCGCCGTCTGCCTCCGTATCAAACGTCAGGTGATAGTAGCCACCTGCGATGATATCGCCTGCATTCACGTCGACGAGGCCTGCTGCAACGTTCTTGTAGACCCGCTTGGCGCCCAGCCCGTCGAGGTCGATCGCAATCCCGCCCCAGCGATATCGGAATCCGCCTTGAACGTCAGGAACAGCGCGTCCTCGTACTCGGGATAGTCACGGTCAGTCGTGATCGCAAGCGCGTTGGCCGTGCCACCGATCGTGTTGAGGCCTGCCCTGTCCTTCGCGGACACGAGGCGAGGTTTGGAGCGGCCTGATCGGGAGACGCCGCACCTGTCCCACCGGCGATGATCGGCCGCGGCGCGTTCGCGTCAGCCACGAAGTCATCCAGGAACGGGCTGTACTTGCCCGACTGGATGATCTGCAGCGTTACGCCCTTCATGCCCGCCAACAGGGCATAAACCTCATTTGTCCGGGGCATTCATCTCTCCCTGGAAGAAAGGCGTCGATGGGCAGGAAGCAACCGGGAGAGGCCCCCTTTATCGCCCATGGCGATCAGCGCGAACAATGAACCGAAACTCTGTATGCCCGGACGCTAACTTCCCGGATGCTCTACACCCTTGCGGGAGGACGGCCTTGGATGATTACCGCGTCTTGCACACATCATGGCCGCCCTGGCTATGCCGTACGCTTTAGCGCGGAATGTTCATCAGGTTCGCCGCGCGTCACCTTCGATCTTAGCTGACCTCGCCCCCAACCTGGGCTTCTCGGCCTGTGCGAAACTAGTGCGCCTAGCACTCTTGACTGACGCCCGCACCTCAGGCACACAGGTGATGCCCACAGTCGCTCTCGTCGATGAAAGCCTCGCCCCGCGATGCCTGAATTTGGGATCTGACTGGCACCTGAGAATCCAGGTTCCCCAGCCAATCCTCCCGAAAGCCCTTAATTCCTTGATTTTTCCAGTCGTGCCGGATCCCGTTTTGGCGTCATTGGCGAGCTGATGCCCGGAACTGTAGGTGCCGGATCATGCTCCATGCCTAGCTATGCGGCGTCAGTACATGACTGCCGCACATCGCAAAGGCAGGTGTCCCTAGCCAATACCGATCATAAAAAACAGCATTTGCACATTTGTTGCGCAGGAGGCTTTCAACGAGACGCTATTGTGCAAATTTACGGGTCTATTTCGTAATTAAGCTTCCAATCTGGAATCACCAGCGCTAAACTAGCGCGAAATAACCGGCATTCGAGCCCCGTATCGATCGCGCTTCCGGCGCGCATCGCCCGGGGCTTTTTGTATTGGGGCTTTGATGAAGCGAGTCGTGGACATAGGCCTTCTTCTCTCCGGCAGCGGCATGTATGCGGCGCTGGCGCGCGCGAGCCGTGCGGGGGTGCTGCGAGGCGTCGACGAGGTGAATGCCGATCCCCGGCTCGATGTCTCCTTTCGCGTCGTCGAGCGGGATCCCGAAGGGCGGCTCGACCGCTATGCGCCGCTCTGCCGGGAAATCCTGCGGGGTTCCGAGGCTCGGCACATCTTCGGCTGCATCACTTCGGCGAGCCGCAAGGAGGTGATCCCCGAGCTCGAGCGGTTCGATGGGGTCCTATGGTATCCAGTGCCTTACGAGGGTTTCGAAGCGTCGGAACACGTTGCTTATATGCATGCCTGCCCGAACCAGCATCTTCTGCCGCTTCTGGAGTGGGTGCTGCCGTCCCTCGGCAAGCGGGCCTACCTCGTCGGCTCCAATTACATCTGGGGCTGGGAAATGGCCCGAATTGCCCGCGAACGGGTTATGGCGGCAGCCGGCGAGGTGCTGGGCGATCGCTATCTGCCCGTGGGCGACACCGACCTTGATCACATCATCCAGGAAATCCGGGTCTTGAAGCCGGACTTCATCCTGAACTCGCTGGTGGGCGACAGTTCCTACGCCTTCCTTGCGCGACTGGCGGAGCTGAAGCAGGAAGCGGGATTCGACAAGGGCCCCACGGTCCTCTCCTGCAACTTCACCGAATGCGAGATCATATCCGCAGGTGAAGCGGCCGAGGGACTGGTGTCGGCAGGGCCGTGGTTCGAGCCAAACGGCGGCTCCGGCGGATCGTTCCACGAGATGTCCCGTCAGTCCGTACACGAACTGGCCAGGTTGTTGCACGGCCGCCCTCGCGCCGAACTGCTCCCGCTGTCGGAACTTCTGCGCTCCGCGATCAGCTCCGGCCATAAGCGGAGGCTTGACCCCGAACATCATCACGCACGCCAGCCAGCCATCATCGCGCGGCTGGAGAATGGCCGTTTTCGCGAGATCAAGCGCCTGCCGGCACTGCGCGCAGATCCCTATCTCACCGCCCGCTCGCATCCCGTCCAAGGCAGCCCCTGGCTGAAGGTGGTGCCATGACGCACATCAGGACCGAGAACCTCGGCGGAGCGACAGCCTGGATCCTGCACCGCCCGCACCCGTCGGTGCAGGGCCTGATCCGCCAGCTCGGTGTCATCGGCCTGGAGGCTCGCGAGGCCTGGCCCGAATTGTCCGCCGAGGCAATTGCCGCGGACTTCATCTTCTATGATGCAGACATGGGTCACGACGAGCAGTTCCCCTGGTCGCCGGGACAATCCCCGATGCCGATGATCGCCCTGATCGGGTCGGAAGCGCCGGGTCGTCTTCGCTGGGCCATGGAGATGGGCGCGCATGCGCAGCTGCTCAAGCCCATGAGCGACAAGGGCGTCTACGCCGCCCTCCTGGTCGCGCGCAGCAATTTCGATCGCGCCAAGGCATCGGAAGCTCTGATCACCGATCTGCAGAACCGCCTGTCGGCGCGACAGACGATCGTCCGTGCGGTGATGATTTTCGTGATGCAAGGCAAGACGGAGGCGGAGGCCTATGACCTTCTACGCCAGACCGCGATGACCTGGCGCGTGACAATCGAAACCGCCGCGGAGCGGCTGGTGGCCAACCATACGAACGAGAGGGGCACCGACGATGGCAGACGCATCGACCTCGCCTGAACCCTTGGTGGTGCCGGCAGACGGACCTTCGATCCTGCGCAGGCTGATGAGCCGCAAGCTTGCGCTCCTGGGATTGCTGATCGTGCTCGTTTGCGTCGGCGGCGCACTCTTCGCCGACTGGCTTGCCCCTCACGATCCCTATGAACAGTTCTTCGACGGCCTGACGCTGGAAGGTGCGCCGCTACCGCCGAACGAGACATTCTGGTTCGGGACCGATCTCCTCGGTCGCGACCTGTTCTCCCGTGTCCTCTATGGGGCTCAGACCTCGCTGATCATCGGGCTTGTAGCCAACGGCGCGGCGCTCTTTATCGGCACGCTCGTCGGTGTGACGGCCGGCTACTTCCGGGGCTTCATCGGCGCGGTGCTGATGCGCTTCACCGACCTGATGATGGCATTTCCTGCACTGCTGCTGGCGATCTGCCTTGCCGCCATCTTCTCGCCGTCGCTGTGGATCGTCGCGATGGTGATCGCCTTCGTGAATTGGGTACAGACCGCACGCGTGATCTTCACCCAGACATCGTCGCTCGCCGAACGGGATTACATAGCAGCCGAGAAGACGCTTGGCGCCGGCCACGGCCGCATCCTGTTCAAGCACATCCTGCCGCATCTCATCCCGACCCTGATCGTGTGGGGCACGCTCGGCATCTCGACGACCGTCCTGCTGGAGGCCACGCTTTCCTTCCTCGGCATCGGCGTTCAGCCGCCGATCCCGTCATGGGGCAACATCATCTTCGAAAACCAGACCTACTTCCAATCCGCGCCCTGGCTCGTCTTCATCCCGGGTGCAGCAATCCTGCTGCTCGCGCTGGCCTTCAACCTGGTGGGGGACGCACTGCGCGATATTCTCGACCCGACACAGCAGGGGCGTGACTGATGGCCGTCTATATCCTCAGACGCCTCGTCCAGTCCGCGCTCATCCTGCTCGGCGTCTCGTTCATCACCTTCGTGCTGCTCTACGTTTTGCCGGCGGACCCCGTCCGCCAGATCGCCGGCCGTTCGGCAACGGCCGCGACCGTCGAAAGCATCCGCCAGCAGCTCGGCCTCGACCAGCCATTCCTCATCCAGTACGGCAATTACCTCCTCAACCTCGTGCAGGGCGATTTTGGCCGATCCTATCTGCAGAAGACCGAGGTGGCGCAGCTTATCGCGTCGCGCCTGCCGGCCACGCTGCTGCTGCTGGTTGCCGCCATCGCCTGCGAACTTCTGATCGGCCTGCCGCTCGGCATCGTTGCGGCGCTCAACCGCGGAAAGGCATTGGACAACGGTCTGATGCTGACCAGCTTTCTGACGGTCTCTGCTCCCCAGTTCGTCGTGGCGCTGCTGCTGCTCTTCGTCTTTGCCGTGAAGCTCGGCTGGTTCCCGATCGGCGGCTATGGGACTTTTGCGCACATCGTCCTGCCGGCGCTCACGCTCGGCATTCTCGGCTCCGGCTGGTATTCGCGCATCATGCGGTCTTCCATGGTGGATGTGCTGCGCGCCGACTTCATCCGCACGGCACGCGCCAAGGGCCTGGGCCGCAGCAAGGTCATCCTCGGCCATGCCCTGCCCAACGCCATCCTGCCGATCATCGCCATGATCGGCATCGACATCGGAATCTTCATGTCGGGCATCGTCGTCGTGGAAAGCGTCTTCGGCTGGCCGGGCATCGGCCAGCTCGCGTGGCAGGCCATCCAGCGCGTCGACATTCCGATCATCATGGGCGTCACGCTCGTCTCAGCCTGCGGCATCGTCCTCGGCAATCTCATCGCCGACCTGATTTCGCCGCTCATCGATCCGCGCATCAAGCTGCGCTGAACCGCCAACCCACAGGAGTGAAGCCTATGAAGAAGCTTATCCTTTCCACCGCACTTGCAACGCTGATGGCGCTGCCGGCACTTGCCCCGGCGCAAGCCCAGGAGGCCAAGCACGGCGGAAACATGATCGTGACCTACAAGGACGACGTCGCCACGCTTGATCCCGCCATTGGCTACGACTGGCAGAACTGGTCGATGATCAAGTCCGTGTTCGATGGCCTGATGGACTATGAGCCCGGTACCACCAACCTTCGCCCCGGCCTCGCTGAAAGCTATGAAATTTCCGAAGATGGCCTGACCTACACCTTCAAGCTGCGTCCGGGCGTCAAGTTCCACAACGGCCGCGAACTGGTTGCCGACGACGTGGTCTATTCCATCAACCGCGTCATCAATCCGGCCACCCAGTCGCCCGGCCAGGGCTTCTTCTCCATGATCGAAGGCTACGACGAAGCCGCCGAAGGCAAGGCCGAGACGGTATCGGGCGTTTCTGCTCCCGATGCGACCACGGTCGTCTTCAAGCTGTCGCGTCCCGACGCAACCTTCCTTCACATCATGGCGCTGAACTTCTCCTTCATCGTGCCCAAGGAAGCCGTCGAGGAAGCCGGCGCCGATTTCGGCAAGAAGCCTGTTGGCACCGGCGCGTTCAAGCTGACCGAGTGGACGCTTGGCCAGCGGCTCGTATTCGAGAAGAACGAGGATTACTGGGTCTCGGGCGTTCCCTATCTGGACAGCTTCACGGTTGAAGTGGGCCAGGAGCCTGTGGTCGCCCTTCTGCGGGCGCAGAACGGCGAAGTCGACATCCCGGGCGACGGCATTCCGCCCGCAAAGTTCGTCGAAGTCATGAAGGACGAGGCGCAGGCGAGCCTCGTGGTCGAAGGCGGCCAGTTGCACACGGGCTACATCACCATGAACGTGACGCAGGCTCCGTTCGACAAGGTCGAGGTGCGGCGTGCCGTCAACATGGCGATCAACAAGGACCGCATCGTCCAGGTTATCAACGGCCGCGCCGTTCCGGCAAGCCAGCCGCTGCCGCCCTCCATGCCGGGCTACACGGAAGGCTACGAGGGCTACAAGTACGATCCGGAAGGCGCGAAGAAGCTGCTCGCGGACGCCGGCTATGCGGACGGCTTCGACACCGAACTCTTCGTCATGAACACCGACCCGAACCCGCGTATCGCCCAGGCGATCCAGCAGGACCTGAAGGCAATCGGCATCAATGCGTCGATCAAGTCGCTGGCCCAGGCTAACGTGATCGAGGCCGGTGGCGCAGGCACCGCGCCGATGATCTGGTCGGGTGGCATGGCATGGATCGCAGACTTCCCGGATCCGGCAAACTTCTACGGTCCGATCCTCGGCTGCGGCGGTGCCGTCGAAGGTGGCTGGAACTGGTCGAAATACTGCAATGCCGATCTCGACAAGCTGGCGGCGGATGCGGACTCCATCGTCGATCCGGCAAAGGTGGATGAGCGTATGGCGAAGTGGTCCGAGATCTACATGAAGGTCATGGAAGATGCGCCTTGGGCACCGGTGTTCAACGAACAGCGCTTCACGCTGAAGTCCGCTCGCATGGGCGGTGACGATGCGCTCTATGTCGATCCGGTTTCGATCCCGGTCAACTACGACTACGTCTTCATCAAGGAGTAAGGCTGGCAATGTGCAAGCACTGCAACCACACGATCCACGCCCATCAGCACCACTACGGCTGGGACAATTCCTTTGCTCCTGCCCTGACAGCTGCACCAGGCGAGACGATCCTGTTCCAGTGCCTTGACAGTTCTGGGGGCCAACTCGGCCCCCAGTCCACCGTCGAGGACGTGAAGGCGCTGGATTTTGCCAAGATCAACCCGGTCTCCGGCCCGATCTATATCGATGGCGCCAAGCCGGGGGACGTTCTCAAGGTAACCATCGAGAGCTTTACGCCACAGCTTCGCGACGGTGCGGGCTTCGGATGGACAGCCAACATTCCAGGCTTCGGCCTGCTCGCTGACCAGTTCACCGAACCGGCTCTCAATGTCTGGAAGTTCGACGCGTCAAGCATGGAACCCGCGCTGTTCGGTAAGAATGGTCGCGTTCCGCTGAAGCCGTTTGCCGGCACCATCGGCAACGCGCTGGCCGAGAAGGGCCATCACACCGTCGTGCCGCCGCGCCGGGTCGGCGGCAACCTCGACATCCGCGATCTAGCCGCCGGCACGACGCTCTACCTGCCGGTCGAGGTCGACGGTGCGCTGTTCTCGGTCGGCGACACCCATGCCGCCCAGGGCGACGGTGAGGTCTGCGGGACGGCGATCGAGAGCCCCTTCGACGTCGTACTCACGCTCGACCTCATCAAGGACCAGCCGCTGAAGACGCCTCGCTTCACGACGCCTGGCCCGGTCACGCGCCATCTCGACGCCAAGGGCTACGAGGTCACGACCGGCATCGGTCCCGATCTGTGGACCGCGGCTAAGGACGCCGTCGCCAACATGGTCGATCTCCTTGCGACGACGCAGAAGATGGATCCAGTGGATGCGTACATGCTCGTCTCGACCTGTGGCGATCTTCGCATTTCCGAGATTGTCGACATGCCTAACGTCGTGGTGAGCTTCTACTTCCCGAGGGCCGTCTTCGAATGACCGCAGCCGTGCTTTCTCCCGTCGTCGATACAGCAACCGACGTCGTCCTGTCGGTGCGCGACCTGCAGGTCTCTGCCCGTTCGGACCATGGGCTAGTGCCGTTGGTCGAAGGGTTGAGTTTCGATCTCCACCGGGGCGAGACCCTGGCGATCGCGGGGGAAAGCGGCTCGGGCAAGTCAATTACCTCACTTGCCTGCATGGGGCTTTTACCGGCACCCGCCGTGCGGGTCACGGGAGGCTCCATCCGCTTTGGCGATGAGGAACTGACGACACTGCCCGAAAAGAAGATGCAGGCGATGCGCGGCGCGCGCATAGCGATGATCTTCCAGGAACCGATGACCGCGCTCAATCCGGTCATGAGCATCGGCCGGCAACTGGTCGAGGCCATCCGGGCGCATGAGCCGCTGTCGATTTCGCAGGCGCGTGCGCGGGCACTGGAAGCGATGAAGGCCGTTCGCCTATCGCAGCCGGAGAAGCGGCTGGAGCAGTATCCGCACGAATTATCGGGGGGCATGCGACAGCGCGTGATGATCGCCATGGCGATCGCTTTGCGGCCGGCCGTTCTCATTGCCGACGAGCCCACAACCGCGTTGGACGTGACAGTGCAGCGCGAGGTGCTCGACCTCCTGCGCGACCTGCAGAAGGACCTCGGCACCGCCGTCATCCTGATCACCCATGACATGGGCGTGGTCGCCGAAATGGCAGACCGCGTCATCGTCATGCGCAAGGGCAAGATGGTGGAGGCGGCGCCGACCGTCGACCTCTTCGACGCACCTCAGGAGGAGTATACGCGCGACCTGCTGGCCGCCGTGCCGCGCATCGGCACAGGTGCATCGCGGCCGGAACCCACCGCGCGAGAAGTCCTCGTTCGATACGACGACGTATCGGTGAACTTTCCGATCCGGCAGGGGCTGCTGAGCCGTGTCGCGGCCCGCGTCCATGCTGTCGAACACGTTTCTCTGGAAATCTTCCGCGGCGAAACGCTTTCCCTGGTGGGCGAATCCGGTTGTGGTAAGTCGACCATGGCAAAGGCGCTGGTGGGCCTCGTTCCGCATTCCGGTCGCATCGAAATCAACGGCAAGGCGCTGGGCGACCTGAACAATGCCGGCCGTAAGGCGATCCGTCGCGATCTCCAGATCGTTTTCCAGGACCCGATGGCGGCGCTTGATGCACGGATGACGGTTGGCGAACTGATCCGCGAGCCGCTGGTCATCCACGGCATCGGAACCCCTGCCGAACAGAAGGCACGTGTGCACGAACTGCTTGAGCGCGTGGAGCTATCGCGCAACGTTTACAATCGCTACCCGCACCAGTTCTCCGGCGGTCAGCGACAGCGCATCTGCATTGCGCGCGCGCTTGCCCTGAAGCCAAAGCTGATCATCTGCGACGAGAGCGTGGCAGCTCTCGACGTCTCGATCCAGGCCAAGGTCCTGGACCTCCTGCGCGACCTGCAGAAGGAAAGCGGCGTCACCTATCTCTTCATCAGCCATGACATGGCGGTGGTCGAGAACATCTCCGACCGTGTGGCGGTCATGTATCTCGGCCAGATCGTCGAGATGGGAACGCGCGCGCAGCTATTCGGCAATCCGCAGCACCCCTACACCAGGCGGCTCCTCGCCGCAGTGCCTGTGCCCGATCCGCGCCGCGAGCGTCAGCCGAGCGCACGGTTGTCCGGCGAGATCCCGAGCCCGGTGTGGAAGGTCGGGCAAGGGCCGAACCGCGTGGAACTCGTCGACATCGGCGGCGGCCATCTGGTGGCAAGATAAGTTCTCGGCGACCGCAATCTGGCGTCCCCGTGGGCCAAGGTCCGTATGGCGATAAAACGAGCTTAGACGCGGCAGACTTTTTCAACCTCCAACGCAGCGTCGATCATTGGCCAGGCATTGTCTCCGATGAAGGAGCCACGACCTCTCTCGCGGAATGGAAACAAAAGGGGCTGCCGGCCGGCACCAGCGGGCGGGCATTTAGAGAATGGCAGCACTTGTATGACAACTATTCGCTTCCCGCCGCTGACCGAGTCAGATGCAAGCGCAAGGCGTCGCTCGACGGTGGTCATCGGTCTTCTCGGAGCGTCCGGTAGGTCTTCCTTGTTCACGCATCAGCAACTGATCTCGATACTATCCTCCCTTCCCGATCCCGCCTTCATCCTCACCCGTAGCGGTCGCTACGCGGCGATCTTTGGAGGCAAGGACATCAGGCACTATCATGACGGCAGCGGCCTCGTCGGGCGCAGCATGTTCGAGGTGCTGAAACAGGAAAAGGCTCAGTGGTTCGCTGCAGAAATCGAGAAGGCGCTGTCGAGCGGCGTTCTCCATATTGTCGAGTACCAACTCAGCGGCAGTGACGTGAAGGGTGCCGGCGACGGTCCCGCGCACGCGATATGGTTCGAAGGTCGCGTCCAGGCACTCGACTTTCCCGTTGATGGTGAGCCCGCCGTCGTCTGGGTAGCGAGCAACATCACCGAGAAGAACGAGACGCAGCAAAAACTGCGTCAGCTGAGCGAAACGGATGCCCTGACCGGCCTTTACAACCGGCGGAAGCTCATCGCGACCCTCGATGATCGGCTGGCGGCCTTCGAACGCGAAAAATCCCAGACCTCGCTTCTGGTCTTTGATCTCGACAACTTCAAACGCATCAACGACGAGATGGGGCACCACATGGGCGACGCAGCGCTCATAGAGATTGCGCGGCTCTGTCGCCAGCATCTGAGCCAGAGCGACGTGATCGCTCGCTTCGGTGGGGACGAGTTCGTGATCGTCATGCCAGGAACCGAGAGCGGTAATGCGCTGGAGATTGCGGAGCGGCTTCGCAAGCACGTTCCAGCTGCGCTCCGGGATTGCCTGCGACATGAGTCGACGATCAGCGGCGGCGTCAGCGACTTCCGGTTCTCGGACAAGTCGACCGATGATATTCTGAGGCGCGCCGATGAAGGACTGTATCACTCGAAACGGACAGGTCGCGACCGCGTTTCCATCCTCTAGGGCTCTTCGGTGACCCTCGGCAGTTCCGGACAAAGATCCTGCCGATGGTCATATCACCCGTACTGGCATGCAGGTCCCTCGGAGGCGCTACCGAGGGCACTTCCTTCAGGCAGCCGCTGGATAAGTTTGCACCTCGGCCGACTGTTGATCACTGGTCCGGAAAGCGGCCAACTGATCCCGCAGCTTTGACGCTTCAACCGCCAGCGTTACCGAGGCTGCGTTGGTCTCTTCCACCATGCTGGCGTTCTGCTGAGTGATCTGGTCCAGTTGCGCGATCGAACCGCTGATCTCCGCCAGCGCCACCGACTGCTCCTTTGCGGATTGCGCTATCGCCAGCATCTGTCCATTGACCGTTCTCACCTGCTGCTCGATGCCATGGAGAGCCTCCCCGGTACGGCCGACCAGCGAAACGCCGTTGGAGACGTCTTTGGATGCCTGCTCCACCAGAGATTTTATCTCTCTGGCAGCCGAGGCCGAGCGCTGTGCCAGTTCGCGGACCTCTTGGGCGACGACTGCGAAGCCCTTCCCTGCTTCACCGGCTCGTGCCGCCTCGACGCCGGCGTTGAGCGCCAGCAGGTTGGTCTGGAAGGCAATTTCATCGATGACGTTGATGATGTGACCAATCCGCGAGGACGAGTGAGCAATCTCCTCCATCGCCTCGACTGTCTGGCTCACGATGATCGTCGCCTGGGATGTGTCGTCGCTTGCTCGGGTGGATGACTTCTGCGCGTCGTCTGCCGCACCCGAGGACATTTTGACTGCGCTCGCCACCTGCTCCAGTGCCGCTGCGGCCTCTTCAAGCGCGGCCGCCTGGCCCGCCGTCCGGCGGGCAAGCTCGTCAGCGGCACCGCGCAAATCGGCACACCCCTCATCGATGACACTGGCATTGCCGCCAGCAGTGGCAACCAGCTGCTCCAGGGTCTCGACAGACCGGTTGAAGATAAGGCGGAGCCCGTCGAAGTCGGCATCTAGGACTGCTTCTATCCTATAGCGAAGGTCGCCGGCCGAAAGTGCATCAAGACCCGTTACAAGCTGGCCGAGAGCATATTCGACCGCCTGGCTACGTACCACGCGCTCGCGCTCGGCGGCTTCGGCGATGCGCCGCGCATCAGCGTCGCGGGCCATCTCTTCCTGCCTCTGGTGCTCGGCCTGCCGCCGCGCCTCCTCGAGCGCCCGAGCAACTGCCCGCGACATGGCGCCGACCTCGTCCCTGGCGGAGGTATCGCCGACGCTGACCGTGGCGTCACCTTCGGCGAGTTGTTCTATGGCTGCGGTGAGGCGCTTGATCGGCCGCACCACGCCCAGGCCGATCGCAAGCGAAAGCAATAACGAACCAGCAAGCGCGCCAGCCAGCGAAACGCCCAGGACGACCAGTGCGCGCTCTTCGGCCGCCGCTGCTCCGGCTGCATCTTCTCTGACCTGCTCGAGAAGACGTTGCTCAAGGGCACGCATCGTGTCGATCCGTTCTGTGGTGAGGCGATACCAGGTTGCGGCATCGAGTCCGGACACATCGCCCTCTGCGCCGGCGAGCAGCAGGCGCGATCGCATGGCCGCAAGCGGTCCCTCGCCTGCAACTGCGATCGACCTTGCAGCATCCGCGAAGGCAGGCGCACGTGCTGCGAATTCGTCCAGCAGCGCTGCCTGCGAACCGTGAAGGATCGACAATCGCGTCAAGGCGGCCTTGTCGACGACACCTGCCGTGATCACGCCATTGCCGGTTGCCCTTTCCTGGCCCGCCAACTCCTTCACCTGAGAGAAGAGGCTGTAGGCTGCAATTTCATCGGCGATCGGGCTGTCGGAGCCTTGGTCTCCGAGGGTCTTCGACAATGCAAGCAAGCCAGCGACGACATCGCTGTAGCGCAAGGTCGCGGTGGCGGCCGAAAGCTCCCGTAGATCGACCCGCTGCCGCAGTTCCCGAAGGCTATCCAGCGACGCGGACAAAGAACCGGGTGGCGTGGATCCCGTGTCCGACGACAGTTCCTCCAGCGTCCCGGCGAAGTCATCAGTCGATTGACGGGCTTCATCAAGGCGGCTCAACTGAGCCTGATCGCTGGCTGCAAGGGCGCCGGCAGTTTGGCCTCGCTCTCTCTGTACCGCATGGATCACGTCCGCGAGGGCGGCCAGGTCGACGCTCACCGATACGACATGTGTGGCCTCGCGATAGGAAACGATCCCGTCGGTGATACGGCCGTAAGCGAGCCAGACGGCCACAACCGCCGGCAGAGCCGCGCAGACCAGAATTCGTTTTGTGAGGGATACATCAGAAAAACGCATGAGGAGGCTCCAAACGACGCCGGCCTCATGCCGAACCGCCTAACATGATGTCCGGCCGCATTGAGCTATCCGAACCTTCCCATGCCTTCTTTGCTGCTGCGCAAACTCGGATGGTCGGGATCGGCCGGGGCCGGCTCGATGCGGAGGGCGCGCAACGCGTTGAGAATGACTGCCACGTCGATCGCCTCCTGGATCAAGGCACCCTGGACGGGGGAGAGGTAGCCAAGGGCTGCCGCGATCATACCGATGACGGAGAGCCCGATCCCGACCACCACGCTTTGCAGGGCAATTCGCCGCGCGCCACGGGCGATTTCCACCCCTGCCCGCAGCCGGTCCACGCTGTCAACAAGCAGGACGACGTCCGCGGCCTCTGCCGACGCGGCCGCGCCACGCGCACCCATGGCGACGCCGATATCAGCCGCAGCCAAGGCGGGTGCATCATTGACGCCATCTCCGACCATCATCACGGGACCATGCTTCCGCTCGGTGAGCACCAGCAGCACTTTCTCGTTGGGGCTGAGGTCAGCTCTGATGCCATCAAGGCCAAGTCCCTCGGTTATGCGCTTGGCGACATCCCGGCGATCTCCTGTTGCCAGCAGGATGCGCTCGATTCCCTGCCGACGCAGGCCTGAAAGCATTCCGAGACTGTCATCGCGCAGGGGGTCAGCCATGACGAAATGACCCGCGATTCGACCGTCAATGCCGACAGCGACCAGCACCGATCCCGCACCGAGCGCCGGATGCCCCATCAGTGTTCGACCGAGTTGGTCGGATACGAAGCGATGACCGCCCACGACCACGGAGCGGTCGTCGACGCGACCGACCAGCCCCTCCCCCGGGGTCTCGGTCACCTCCGTCGGAATTGGCAGTGCCAGCCCTCGCTCGCGCGCCTCCTGGACGATCGCCTGGGCAACCGGGTGCTTGGTTGCCTGTTCGAGCGCCGCCGCCAGCCTCAGCACGTCGTCCTCTACCATACCGCCATATGTGCTGGCCGACACGATCTTCGGCCGCCCATCCGTCAGCGTCCCCGTCTTGTCGAGGATCAGCGTGCGCGCGCGGGCCATCGCTTCAAGGGGTCCGGCACCCTTGATCAGCACTCCGTGATGAGCGGCGCGGGAAAGGCCAGCCACCAACGCCACGGGCACAGCCAGGATCAGCGGGCACGGCGTTGCCACCACCAATACGGCAACAGCGCGGATGGGGTCCCCCGTTACCCACCACGCCGAGA
Organism: Pseudorhizobium flavum; assembly: GCF_902502825.2. Next base: position 606,444 of record NZ_LR723670.1, on the reverse strand, counting down.
AGGCGATTGCGACAGTGACGAGCAGGAAAGCAAGCGACCACCTGTCCGCGAGCCGCGACATGGGTGCCTTCGAGGCCTGGGCCTGTTCGACGAGACGAACGATGCCGGCATAGGTACTGTCGGCTGCCGGTCGGGTCGCAAGGAGGTCGAATGCCTCGCCAGCATTGGTGGAACCGCTCATTGCATCACCGCCCTCCTCCACCCTGACCGGCAGCGACTCCCCCGTCAGGGCGGAGGTATCCAGGAAGGCGACGGAGGATCCGACGGTGCCATCGACCGGAACCACGTCCCCCTGCCGGATCAGCAGCCGGTCGCCGGGTGCGACGGCATCGAGCGGCACGTCTTCCAGTGCGCCATTGATGTGCCGCGTAGCCGTCCGAGGCACGCGCGCGAGCAGGTCGCGCATCTCGCGACGCGCGCGGCCTTCGGCGAAGCTTTCAAGAAAGGTACCGCCGGAATACATAACCGCAACAACGGCGGCTGCGAGAGTTTCGCCAAAAAGGAGCGCGGCCGACATGGAAAGAGCCGCCACGATATCGAGCCCGACCTCACCCCGGCGCAGGCTGTGCAGGATCTCGACTAGGAGCGCGACAAGCACAGGGCCAACACCCAGCGCCCACACGGTAGTGGCAAGTTCCGGTCTATCAATCCCGTAAGCCAGCAGGAGACCGCCAAAGAGGCCACCGAGGGCCACCGCCAGAAGCGCGATCTTCAGCTTCTCGCCCGCCGAATATCCTGACATCAAACAACTCTCCAGCGCCGCAGACGACCCGCCACGGATCATTCCCGACTTTAGCCTTCTATCAGGAAGCGGAGAATGAATCCGTCAATGATTTACGTAGTGGCCGCAACGCGGCTTGCGCCGCGCAGCCGGATCTTCGATCCGTAATGCATTGATGAGTAGGGGGCGGGGCTGGAGTGCCGCGCCTATCGTGCCTTCTTGGCGATCAACGTCTCCAGGGCACGAACGGCGACGGGATAGCCTTCCGCCCCCAGCCCGGCCATAATCGTGGTCGCGGTCATCGAGACGTAGGAGCGGTGGTAGATCGACTCCCGGCGATGGACGTTGCTGATGTGGAACTCGATGATGGGTCCCTTGAACATCTTCAGCGCGTCGAGGAGAGCCAAGGAGGTGAACGTGAAGGCTGCAGGATTGATGATGATGCCATCCCCTTCGTCGATCGCCTCATGCACCCATTCGATCAGCCGCTCCTCGCTGTTGGTCTGTCGAAACTCGACCGGTCGCTCACCGGCCGCATCCCGGCACATGGCCTCGACTTCTGCCAGGGTCGTCGTCCCGTAGATCTCGGGCTCCCGCTTTCCTAGCCGGTTCAGGTTCGGGCCGTTCAGGATGTAGATCGGCTTCATGATGATACCTCAGCCTTGATAGCCCAGCAGCCGCGGCAGCCAGAGAACGCTGTCGGGAACGAAGGTGATGAATACGAGCGAAACCACCATCCAGAAGAGGAAGGGCAGCGCGTCACGGATGATGTCGCGGACCGGACTTCCGGAGATGTTGGTCATGATGAACAGCAGCAGGCCATAAGGCGGCGTGACGAGGCCAAGCATGATGTTGACCACGACCACGACGCCGAAATGGACGAGATCGATGCCGAGCGCCTGCGCCGTCGGAATGAAGACCGGCACGATGATGAGCAGGATCGCCGTGCCTTCCAGCACGCACCCGAGCAAGAGCAGGATGATGTTGACGAGGATCAGGAAACCGATCGGCGAGAGGTCCATGCTGGTCAGCATGACCCGCAGACTATCGGGAATGTTCTCGATCGTGACGACGTAGTTGAAGACGAGCGCGCCGGCGATAAGCATACCGATCGAGGCGGACGACTTGGCGCTCGTATAGAGCGAACCGTAGAAGTCCTTCAGGGTGATGCTGCGGTAGAGCAGGACGGAGATGACGAGTGCATAGGCAGCAGCGATGGCCGCCGCCTCGGTCGGCGTCGTGATGCCGGTATAGATGCAGCCGAGCAGGACGACCGGCATCATGAGGGCGGGGAAGGCGCGGATGGTGATGCGCGGGATCTCGCGCATCGGCACCGGATCTTCCACCGGGAAGTTCTTGCGGCGTGCAGTGATGGCAACCTGCATCATCTGCAGCCCCGCCATCAAGAGGCCGGGAACCATGCCTGCGAGGAAGAGGTAGCCGATCGAGGCGTCCGACACGAGCGCGTAGATGATCATCGGGATTGATGGCGGAATGATCGGGCCGATAACCGAGGTTACCGCCGTCAGTGCGGCTGCGTAGCTCGGTGTGTAGCGGCCTTCCCGGGTCATCATGTTCTGCATCATCCGGCCGCTCCCGGCGGCGTCGGCGATTGCCGAGCCCGACATGCCGGCAAAGATGATGCTCTGCACGATATTGACCTGAGCAAGACCGCCGCGGAAGCGCCCCACCAGGACGTTGCAGAAGGTCAGTAGTCGTTCCGTCATCGACCCGACATTCATGAACTCGGCCGCAAGGATGAAGAGCGGGACCGCCAGAATGACGTAGTTGGAGTACATGCCGTTGAGAAACTGCTCGGCGACGATCCCCATGTCCGCACCCACCAGGAACAGGTAAAGCGTAGAACCAGCCAGCATGGCGAGCCCTATGGGCAGGCCAAGGAATGCAAGAATGGTAATGATGACGATCGAGATTGAGAAAGGGCTTGCGAGGTTCATACGCCTGAGCCTGCCTTGGTCGGGTCGAAAGCATCCGGCGCGTTGCCGCGTATAGCGCGGAAGCCCAGCCACATATAGCGGACGATCATCGCAATCGCGAAGACGACATAGATGGAATAGAGATAGTCGAACCGGATCTTGAGATAGGCGGTGCTCTCCACCTTCATGAAGGTCACGTAGTCGACGATGGCCGGAAGCGAAATGCCGAAGAGAAAGATCAGTGCCGCTGCACAAATGATCTGCATGATGCGTCGTGACTGGTCGCTGGCACCACCCCAGATCAGGTCGAAGCGGATTTCGTCGACCTCACGAACCACGAAGGCTGATCCGAAGAGAACGATCCAGATCCAGAGCGCCACGCTGACCTCGTGGGTCCAGCCGATGGAGAGATTGAGTACATAGCGGAAGATGATCTGCAGGATGAAGACGACGAACATCATCAGCAACATCAGGCACAATATGTTTTCCGCGCGCCGTCTCAACCACCCGCCGATGGTCGCAAGTGTGGTGTTCATCCCTCATTCCTCCCAGGAGGAGGCGCGCCGCAGGAGCGGGCCGCCTCCTCGATCATCGTACTCTGAGCTTCAGCTCGATCTTACATTCCGGCGACTTTTTCCAGGATGCCCTCGGGCCAGGACTTCGCGAGGTCGGAAGCGAGATACTTCTCCTGCGCGAATTTGCGGAACGCCTCCTGGTCTGGTTCATAGATCTCAAGGCCGGCAGCCTTGAACTCATCCAGCAGCGACTTTTCCTGGGCGACGTGCTGTTCCTCGCTCCATTTCATGGCCTCGTCTGCCGCCGTCTGGAAGGACTGCTGCTGTTCAGGTGTCATCTTGTCCCAAACTTCCTTGGAGATGACCAGCAGGTCGTAGCCGATCAGGTGCGAAGTCAGCACGATCTGCGACATGACCTCGTAGAACTTCATGTTCTTGACGTTCGGGAGCGGGTTGTCCTGGCCGTCGATCGCACCCGTCTGCAGTGCGGTATAGACTTCCGCATAGGCAACAGGAACCGGGTTGGCCCCTAGGGCCTCGCCGAGGAACTGCCAGGCGTCCCCACCCGGCATGCGCAGCTTGATGCCGGCCATGTCTTCCGGCGTGTTGATCTTCTTCTCAGGCTTCAGGCCCACCTGGCGCGCGCCGAAATAGGTCGGGCCGAGAATGTGGATACCGAGCTTGTCCTCGGCCATCTTCTTGAACTCGGCGCCGGTCTCGCTGTTGAAGAAGGCCGACAGATGTGCAGCGTCACGGAAAAGGTAAGCGGACGTGAGAACCGACCACTCCGGGATCTGCTTGGAAATGTCCTGCGGCGCGATATTACCCATCTGCAGGTTGCCGCGCTGGATTGCTACGAGTTCGGTGCCCTGCTTGAAGAGGTTACCGCCGTAATAGGGTTCCAGCTTGAAGTTCTCGCTGATCCCTTCGGCAAGCTTCTTGGTCATCTCGGCGCGGATATCCTGCTCCGAGAACACGGCCGAGAACTTGAGGACCGGCTTGTCCTGGGCCAGGGCCGGAACGGCGAGCACTGCCGCGGCGAGCATGGTTGCGCCAAACAAATGACGGCGTGTGAGATTGAGCATCATGTTTTCTCCTCCTGTTTGTTTCTCTCTCATCCACCGAGCGTAGATGATCTCCTCCAGACCAACGGTGTCTCCCGTCTGCTCAAGGCAGAATGTACGGAACAGTTCGTTTGGTCAATTCTTCCACCTGTTGCGCGTGTCTTCGCGCTGGCAATTTGTTATGTCGCGGGCACTCCTTCGGGTCGGATCTGCTTTCTCAAAGCCGCGATGCGGAAGATCGCATTGGCTGCACCGTAGCCGCGATAGCCGCGTCTTTCGACGATCTCGAAAAAGAATCCCTCAGCGAAGGTTCCGCTGTATAGCTGGAAATATTCCCCGTGCTCATCCCGGTCGTAGAGGATGTTCTCTGCCTTCATGCGCTCGGTCAATTGCGGCTCAAGACCGAAACGTGCTTCGACGTCGTCGTAGTAGTTTGGCGAGATCGGCAAGGTATGGAAGCCGTTGGCCCGCAACGCCTCGGCGGTCTTGAAGATATCGGTGCTTCTGAAGGCAAGATGCTGGATACCGGAGCCGAATTTCTCTGCTATGAAGTGGCCCGCCAGTGTTCTCCGGTTCTCGGCGCCGTTCATCGTGATCCGCAAGGAACCGTCGCGATTTTCAACGACCTGGCTCCGCACCACGCCGGCCGGATCGATGATGTCCACCATGGGCGACTTGGCGGCCTCGAAGATGGAGGTATAGAAGAGAAGCCAGGTCAGCATCTCTTCATAGGCCACCGTCTGGGCAACATGGTCTACGGCAATCAGGTTCGCGGGGACCGGCTGGCCCTCATCAGATGCGGGGACGAAGTCCACCTCCCATATTTTGCCTAGGCTGCTCGTGCCATCGATCAGATAGACCAACCCGCCGCCGACCCCGCGGATCGCCGGGATCTCCAGTTCGCCGGGTCCTACCGGCTGGTGGAACGGTTCCGCCCCCAACGCTACCGCGCGCGCCAACGCTGCAGATGCATCCTCTACTTCCAGGGCCATGGCATAGGCGGATGTCCCGTGAACGGCATAGGCCGCGCTGGCAAAGCCGACGGATTCCCGATTGACGAGGATGCGGATCTGTCCCTGCTGATAGACGCTGACCTTCTTCGTTCTGTGAACGGCGGTCTTGCGGAAACCGAGCGCATGCAGCATCGCGATCAACTGGCCGGCATCCGCCTCGCCGACAGAGAACTCTACGAAAGCCACGCCCTTCACCACGGCGCGCTCGGGCATCGGCGCAACCGACAGCGTGGCCGCCCCCGATTTTCTCCGCACCTGATCGCCGAGATAGATCAGCGATCGATGGCCATCGGCCGCGATCGCCTTGGGCGAGCCGCCACGAAATTGATCATTGAATATCTCAAGCGAGAAATAGCCGTCGTAGCCGGTTTCCGCGATTGCGGCGACGAAGTCGGTGACTGGCAGATCCCCCTCGCCCGGCATGTTGCGGAAATGCCTGCTCCAGTAGAGGAGGTCCATGTCGATGAGCGGCGCGTCCGCGAGCTGGACGATAAAGATCTTGTCCTTCGGGACGGATCGGATCGAACCGATGTCGATCTTGCGCGCCAGTGAATGGAAACTGTCAAGGATCAGGCCGACATTGGGATGATCGGCGCGGCGGACGATTTCCCATGCGTCACGATGATCGAAGATATGGCGACCCCACGCAAGGGCTTCATAGCCGACCCGCAGGCCGCGCTTGGCCGCCCTATCGCCCAGTTCGCGGAAATCCGCTGCGGCGCGATCGATCCCACCGAGCGAGACCGGCGAGACGTTCGAGCAGACCAGGACGAGATCCGTTCCCAGTTCCTGCATGACATCGAACTTGCGTTCGGCACGATCGAAGGTCCGAGCGCGGTGCGGCTCGGGCATCCCCTCGAAATCGCGAAACGGCTGGAAAAGCGTGATCTCGAGCCCGGCGTCCCGGACCATTCGGCCAACATCGCGTGGGCTACCGTCGAAGGCGAGAAAGTCGTTCTCGAAGATCTCGACCCCATCGAAACCCGCCTTGGCGATGGCCTCCAGTTTCTCCGGAAGTTCGCCGCTGATCGATACCGTTGCGATCGATGTCTTCATCGGCCGCCTCCCGCTGCGCGGACGGGCTGGACCGGCCCCCGCGTCATCTCGGCGAAGTGTCGGAGCATGCGGTCCGCATCCGGTTCCAAGCCGGTAAAGAGCTCGAATGCGCCAACAGCCTGAAAGACCGCCATGCCGCCGCCATCCAGGATGCGGCATCCAACCTTTTCTGCCTCGATCAGCAGTTCCGTCCTCAAGGGGAAGTAGACGATTTCCGCCACCCACAGGGAGGGGTCGAGAAGATCGGCCGGCAGCGGCAGGCCGGGATACTTCGCCATGCCGGTCGGCGTCGCGTGTATCAGCCCCGTCGCCGATGCCATGTCCTGCGAGAGATCGCGGCCCGCCACGACTGACCTGTCTGGAAAATGCCTTTTCATGCTCTCCGCGAGAACCGAGGAGCGGGCCGCATCCTGATCGAAGATCGTCAGCCTCTCGGCACCTGATCGAAGGATGGCAAAGGCCGTTGCGGCGCCCGCACCTCCGGCCCCCAGCTGCACGACCGAACGGAGAGTCGCTCCAGGCAGGCCTCGCCGGAAGCTCTCGGCGAACCCCCACCAGTCGGTGTTGTGCCCGTGCCGCCGGCCATCGCGGAGGACGACCGTGTTGACGGCACCAAGTGCCATGGCCTCCTCGGAAAGGGTATGGAGGAAGGGGATGACGTCCTGCTTGCAGGGGTGGGTAATGTTCAGGCCACCGAAGCCTTTCGCTTCCGCATCCGAAAGGAGGTTCGGCAGGCGCTCGTCGCCACCATCGATCCGGTCCAGATCGAGTAGAACGTAGCGATAATTCAGGCCCTGCGCGCGGCCCTCTTCCATGTGCATCGCAGGCGTCAGGGAAGCCTGGATGCCCTTGCCGATAAGCCCGGCACGAAATGAGGAATGCTCGACGGCTGCCATTTCTGCATTCACCGCGGCGACGGATGATCAGGATCATTCCGGCCGACGGCGCTCCTCCCAAAACGCTGTTCTCCGTCAACACAATAATGTACTAACTAGTTCGTGTCAATCGATGCTCCATTGAAACCTGACCGTAAGGCCCCTATGAGTCGTCGCGGAGGGCCGCGAGGATGCCCCGGGGGAAGTGACGGAAGTGGACGTGCGCAGGGCTGCAGAGCGAGAAAGCCGGAAGAATGATCCGGAGAAGACACGGGACGACATCCTGAACGTCGCGACGGAGGAGTTTTCGGCCTATGGCCTATCCGGCGGCCGCGTCGACGCGATTGCCGAAAAGACCCGCACGTCGAAGCGCATGATCTACTACTATTTCGGCAGCAAGGAGGGTCTCTACCTCGCGGTCCTCGAAAAGGCCTACCGCAAGATCCGCTCGCTCGAAGCCGATCTTGAACTTGCCGACATGCCGCCGGTCGAGGCACTGCGGACCCTGGTTGCCAGCACCTTCGACCATGATGAGAACAATCCCGACTTCGTCCGGTTGGTCAGCATCGAGAATATCCACCACGCGAACCACATGAAGCGATCGTCCGAGATCGGCGAACTCAACCTCTCGATCGTCAGGACGATTGGCGAAATCCTGGAAAGGGGGCGTCGAGAAGGCGTCTTCCATCGCGACGTCGACGCGGTGGACCTGCACATGCTGATCAGCGCCTTCTGCTTCTTCCGCGTGTCCAACCGCTACACCTTCGGCACGATCTTTCACCGGGACCTATCGGAGCCCGCCCTTTATGATCGCCATAAGCGGATGATTTCGGATGCCGTCATCGCCTATGTGACACAACCTGTGGCGAAACAATCCTGAGACCCTCAAACCTCAGCAGAGTTCACGGCATTGAAACACTGCGAAAACCAGATAACGAGTGCCAGCGGGACGTGACTAATCAGCTTGCGCGATATCGGCGGGCTTTGTCCGCTCGCCTCGCATCGCGAGCGAGATCGCAAAGACGGCCGCCCCCGCGAGCAGGAAGTAGCTCTCGCCCAGCGCCAGGCGATTGTTCGAGTTCGTTGCGATGGTGATGAAGAAAAACAGGCTCAGACTGTACAGGTAGAGCATGAGGCTGGCAGAGATGATCCCCTGCCGCCTCGCTACGTATATCCTGCGCACGGAGACCAGGATGAAGATGGCGAGTACCAAAGTACCAAAGAGGCCGTGCCTCACCAATATCTCGAGGTAGCCATTGTGGAGCAACTGGTGGTTCGTATCTTGATAGGTACCCTGCCGCCATCGATCCTGCCAGAGGTTCCCCCAGCCGAACCACGGAGATGATTCCACCGTATCCAGGGCGTTGGTCCACAGCATCAGGCGCTCCCGCATGGATTGGGGAGTGTCGGGATTCTCTACGGCACGGCGCATGGCGTCTCGGGGATCGACATGTTCCGTTCCAAAGCTGAACAACTCACCGGCGGCTTCTATGGTGGGACCAGCCACGCGCCTCGTATCCTCCTGCGCAACGATTATCCCCAGCATTGCCACCAGCAGGACGGCAAGGACGGCCAATGCCAGACGCCTGCCGTAGAACGCCACGATCGCCAGGGACATGAAGCCCGCTACAGGGCCGAGGGCGAGCCATACCCCTTTCGACTGGGCGCCTAAAATACCGATCCCGCTCAACAGCACTGTCAGGAACCCCATTCCGAGAACCGCGGCGAGACGCCACCCGTCATAGCGCCGCGTTTCCACGACGTGGAGCATCCAGCAAATGCTTGTAACCAGAAGCATGCCGCATCCGATCGCCGCATGGATGGGATTATTGTGAAAGAGAGGGAATACGCGCTCGCCGCTCCTGAGTGCAGCCCAGTCGATGCTAGCCAGCAATCCTACAGCTCCGGCGGCGATCAAAACGATTGCGGCCGGAAAGACGTATTGACGTGTCTTGTAGAGGGCCACCCCAAGGGCCGGAAAGAAGAGCGGGAATATGTACAACCACTCGGAGGTGCCGCGTACGTCATGAACCGTCATGCCGATCACGAAGCGCATAGCAGCGTAGGCGGCCCAGAGCCAACAGAACCAGGCAAGCCAGTCACGCGAGACGAGGCGAACGTCGTCACGAAAACGGATCATCGAAAGCGCGACGAGCGCCAGCGTGGCATAGCGGTACGTGTCGCTCTCGACCAGCATCGCCGATGCCATCAGCACCCACAGCAGTGGAAGAAGAAAGGGATCAGACCGAGAGAGCGCAACGGCCGGCATCAACTCAAATCCCTTTTAGGGCATACAGGATCCGTTGGAGATAGTCCTTCGCCCGCTGCCAATGAGTCGGGAGGCGCTTCCACCAGACAAACTTTCTCTCCTTGTAGCCGCTTCGGTTGGCAATAGTGCTTGTAGACCGCTTGGAGGTGACGACATCCGTGTCTACGGTCAAGACTTCCGCGCCTATCGCCCAGCCACGCTCCAACGCGATGTCGAACGGGTATTCCATCACCTTCATCCGCTCAACAAGTTTCGCAGCACCAGCGCGCGTGACCGCGTAGCAGGCCGTTGACCCCAAGGGACCGTGGATGGCACGGCCGATGCGGTCGCCTTGAGCGGTCGTTGCATAGCTCCTGAATCCGACCATACGGTGATTGAACAGTTTAACTACATCCACCCCCGGAACGATTGCGAGTGCCGCCGCCGCACGCTGCGGCAGATCCGATGAAAGCCTGATGTCGTCTTCAACGATGATTGCCTGAGGCAGCCCGGCCTCAAGAAAGGTCGACAGGGCCTTCATGTGGCTGCGATAGCACCCATACTCGCCCGGGATCATATGGCGCCCGTTGTTACGCATGAAGGCAGCTTCGTTCGCGTCCACCCGATCTCCTGCGTCGACAAGACTGCCGTCGACCGCCGCGATCCTGTGAATAGGCAGGCCCAGGTCAGCAGCCTCGCGAGAGAGTTCTTCCCACCGCTCCCGGGAGCGGTCGAGGTTGATCGCGTAAATGATGACCTGGAGGGGGGTGTCGGCGCTGTGCATCAGGACTCATCGGAACGGGGTGGACGCGGCAGTATAGCCAAGCCTGACGAGAGCGCCTATCCGCTCGCAGTCAATGATCGATCGAGAGCGTCCTCGGACGACAGCGCCGCGTTCAGGCGGGCACGGAGTTTCTCAACCTTCTGACGCTTGTCGTATCGATTAAGTGACTGCGACCAGCTTTTCAACGGAATTGCGGCGTTTTCCCCATAACCATCGATCAGCACGATCCGGAGCCGCCCCGGCAGACGATCTGAAAGCACGAGATTGTCGATTCCAAGCTCGTTGACCACGAGCGGACTGCGTTCAAGCCAGTCAAAAAACTCCTCCAGCAGAAGCAATATGCTCCTGTCCAACTGACCGGACTTCATCAGGCTCGCCACGGCGGGGGCGATGTCGCTCCGAAAGGTCTCGCATCGAACCGCAAGCCCCGGCCCAATATCGGTGTCGATCAAGCCGACCACCTCTTCCAGATGCTGCGAAGCATGTCCCTCGGCGGCGTAATAAGCCACCTGCTCCTCCAGAACCCGCATGAAATTCTTCAGATGATAGAAGCGGCGACGGCGGCCACGCAGGAATCCCCAGCGGGTCTTCTGACGCTTGACGGCTTCGGGCCGCACCACCTTTACAAGGATCGACGAGTCGTCAGGGTGGCGATACACAGCCGAGTTATTGCCAGAAGCAACAGGCGCGCTATCTGCCAGATGGATCATGCGAGGCTCCGGGACGTTCGGTCGAGAGGTTGCGCTAAGCCTGATCGTGCCGATCGGCTTCAACAGCGCTCAACTTGCGCCTTATGCGACGGTTTGCTGACGAAATTCAAGCTGCAGCAAACTTCTGCCACCTGTGGACGTCGCTCAGTTGCCAGAGATTCTGGCGCGCCACGTCAGAGGGACGGATGCGGCAGCCCCCACCTCAACCGCGGTCTTCGTCCTGCTCCGGCTCCAGCATGGCAACGAGCTCGGCCACGCGAGGGCTTGGCAGATGATGCCCCTCGTTGATCAGCGCCTCGTCACTGTTGAGCCAGGCCCATGCTTCTATCAGGTCCTGGAAACTCGCGCCGGTTGCCACGATCTCAGCCGCAAAACCGTCCTCGACCGAGCCTAGGACCTGCCTGATCTCTTCCTTTGTAATCGTCATTGCTGCCTCCTTCAGCGTTCGCAAGACAAGTTAGGATATCGGATTTCGTCAACAATAGGAGGCCCGTCGCTTCCGGCCGATCCACTACCGTTATTGGCTCGCTACCTGGCCGGAGACATCAACTCGGCCAATTGCAGGACAGCCTGCGCCAGCGCCTGGCGTTGCTGTGGGGGAAGGCCAGCGAAGTTCTTCAGAAATACGTCTCCCATCGGCTCCGGCGCTTCGGATACCAGTCGGGAACCCTCCGGCGTGAGTCTCGTATGGACGATCCTCCGGTCGGTACCGGACCGGTATCGCTGGATCAGCCCGCGCTCCTCCAGATTATCAAGGATCGTCACCACGGTCGCCGGGCTGATGTCAGCATAGATGGAAAGCGCCACGGAGGTTACCTCCCCAAGCTCCATGATGCCCTTCATGAGGATGAGTTGCGCCGCCGTCAGCCCGCATCGCTTCGAAAGCGCCCGTGATTGAAGATCGTGGGCCCGGACGATTCGCCGGACTGCCTTCTCGACCACCCGGGCTTCCGTCTGCAACCTTTTCCCATCCGTCTCGTTTGCCGCGACATTCATGCCTTGACCATATCCATTCGATCTCTAACTATTAGATCTAGTATTATTTCAGGCCATTCAAGAACAAGAGAGGATTGATAGGAACCGTGTGTGGGATCTGTGGTGAAGTGCGGTTTGATGGGGGACAGCCCTCGCCCCTCGTGCAGGCGAAAATGATGGATGCGATAGCGCCGAGGGGGCCGGATGGCTCCGGGTTGGTTATCCATGGCAATGCGGCGCTCGGCCACCGGCGCCTGTCCATCATCGACCTCTCGCAGAAGGCTCGCCAGCCCATGGTGGATGCCGATCTTGGCCTCACCATCGCGTTCAATGGCTGCATCTACAATTATCCCGAACTCCGCAGCGAGCTGGAAGCCAAGGGCTATCGCTTCTTTTCGCACGGCGACACCGAGGTGATCCTGAAATCATGGCATGCCTGGGGAACCGAGTGCGTGAAGCGCTTTCACGGCATGTTCGCGTTCGTCATCCACGAGCGCGACAGCGGTCGGGTCGTCATGGCGAGGGACCGGTTCGGTATCAAGCCGCTCTACTTTGCCCGGACTGGAGGTGCGATCCGGTTTGCCTCCTTCCTTCCGGCGCTTCTGAAGAGTGGCGACATCGACACTTCGATTAACAAGACGGCGCTGCATCACTACATGACCTTCCATGCGGTGGTGCCCCCGCCACACACGATCGTCAACGGTATCCAGAAGCTGCCGCCAGCGACGATCCGCGTCATCGAGGCTGATGGGCGCGAAGAAGACACCGTCTATTGGGCGCCGCCCTACCAGCGCGATCCATCAATGAGCAAGCTTTCCTCGACGGAATGGCGGGATCTCGTGCTGGATGCTCTGAGAACGGCAGTTCGCCGTCGGATGGTGGCTGATGTTCCGGTAGGCGTCCTGCTTTCCGGGGGCGTCGATTCCAGCCTCATCGTCGGCCTTCTGGCAGAAATGGGCCAGAAGGACCTCATGACCTTCTCGGTAGGTTTTGAAGCCGCGAACGGAGAAAAGGGCGACGAATTCATCTATTCCGACATCGTCGCCAAGAGGTTCGGCACGGATCATCACCAGATCTTTGTGCCGTCGGAACGCCTCATGGAGGCCTTGCCGGGCGTCTTCGCGGCGATGTCCGAGCCTATGGTCTCCTACGATAATGCCGGTTTCTACCTGTTGTCGCAGGAGGTCTCGAAACATATCCGGGTGGTGCAGTCTGGCCAGGGGGCCGATGAGGTCTTCGGTGGCTATCATTGGTATCCGCCGCTTGCACAGTCGAACGACGTCAGCCACGACTATGCAAAGGTATTTTTCGATCGCTCGCACGACAAGCTTTCGCAGCACCTCAATCCCGAGTGGGTGACGGAGAGCGACGTCAGCTTCGAATTCGTTGATCGCCACCTTCGCTCCCCCGGCGCGGACACGGCTGTTGATGCCGCCCTTCGTCTCGACAGCCAGGTCATGCTGGTGGACGACCCGGTCAAACGAGTGGACAACATGACCATGGCCTGGGGCCTAGAGGCACGCGTGCCCTTCCTCGACCACGAACTCGTTGAACTGGCGGCCAAGATCCCACCGGAAGAGAAGCTGCGGGAAGGCGGCAAAGGCGTGCTTAAGGACGCAGCGCGCCTCGTCGTACCTTCGGAAGTCATCGATCGAAAGAAGGGTTACTTCCCGGTACCCCAGCTGAAATACGTCGACGGACCCTATCTCGATATGGTTCGCGATGCGTTGGGGTCGCAGGCTGCACGCGACCGCGGGATATTCCGCAAGGACTACCTGAATCAGCTGTTCGACAACCCCTCTGATCATATCACCCCGCTTCGCGGGTCGGAGCTTTGGCAGGTAGGGCTCCTTGAAATGTGGATGCAGACACAGGGGATCTGATGATGGCCAAGACCACACCCGAAGACAGGGCGGGCCGATTTCCCGCAGCGAAGGCGGTCGCCCATCGTCTCAAACGCCAACGGGTGGACTACTCCAGAGGCGGAGGCCACCCTGCGGACGCTGATATCGCGAAGGACGCAGCCCAGGTTGATTGCGGCTGGGGACGGCTGCTGTTTGCGCAGACCTTCCAGGATCCGGCTCAACTGGTGGCCGCCCTGCGCGAGGAAGCGCCGGAACGGCGGGACATAGCCGTCTATGTCAGCGATCCGCATGTCGTCCTCGCTGCCGCACCGCAGGAGCTCTTCCTCGATCCCTCCCACACATATCGTCTGGATTTGTCAACCTATCGCAACAGCCGCAAGCAGCCCCGCGGTTTCTTTGTGCGCAGGCTCTCCTCCGAGGCGGATGCGGATGCGGTCAACCGCATCTATGCGTCGCGAGGAATGGTTCCGGTGCGGCCCGACTTCTTCTGGTCGAACAGGGACAATCGCTCGATCACCTACCTCGTGGCGGAGGACGAGGTCTCGGGCGAGATCATCGGCACCGTCACGGGCATCGACCATCGCCGTGCGTTTACAGATCCGGAGCGGGGCTCGTCCCTATGGTGCCTGGCGGTGGATCCACAGGCTCGCCATGGCGGCGTCGGCGAAGCTCTGGTGCGGCGGCTGGCCGAGCATTTCAAGGCCAGGGGCTCGGCCTTCATGGACCTGTCGGTTCTGCACGACAACGAGCAGGCAATCAGCCTCTACGAAAAACTGCACTTCCGCCGGATCACGGCCTTCACCGTCAAGCGGAAGAATTCCATCAACGAGCGGCTCTACGCCAACCCGCTGGAGGAATATGACGTTCTCAACCCTTATGCGCGGCTCATCGTCAATGAGGCCCGCCGGCGCGGGATCCACGTGGAAATCACCGACGCCGAAGGTGGCTTCTTTCGGCTGACCCAGGGCGGGCGGTCCGTACACTGCCGCGAAAGCCTGTCGGAACTCACCTCCGGGGTTGCCATGTCGATCTGTGATGACAAGGCGGTGACCCGACGCGTGGTCGAGCGGGCCGGTATCAGCGTGCCGGAGCAGATGACGGCAGGTGGAAATGATGACGAACTGGCAGCTTTCATCGAAAGGCACGGCCAAGTCGTGGTCAAACCGGCCAGAGGCGAACAGGGTCGTGCCGTCGCGGTCGGGCTCGACAACCTAACGGCGGTCAAGCGCGCAATTGCGGAAGCCCGGGAGGTCTGCGATCGGGTTCTCGTCGAGGCCTGTTTCGAGGGGCAGGATCTCCGACTGGTGGTCATTGACTTCAAGCTTGTCGCCGCCGCCGTCCGACGTCCGCCCCACGTTGTTGGAGACGGGCGGCAGACGATCCGCGAACTGATCGAAGCCCTCTCGCGACGCCGGGCAGCTGCAACCGGAGGAGAGAGCACGGTCCCGATCGACGCCGAGACGGAACGCTGCCTCAAGCTCGGCGGCTACGGGCTCGACACGGTGCTGGAAAGCGGTCAGGAGGTGCTCGTGCGCAAGGCGGCCAACCTGCACACCGGCGGCTCCATTCACGATGTCACCGGCATCGTCCATCCGCGGCTTGTCGAAGCCGCTATCTCCGCTGCACGCGCCATCGATATTCCTGTCGTCGGAATCGATTTCATGGTCCGCAATCCCACCGAGCCGGACTATGTCTTCATCGAAGCCAACGAGCGCCCGGGCCTCGCAAACCACGAGCCGCAACCGACGGCGGAGCGGTTCCTGGACCTGCTATTTCCGACCTCCGGGCAGCGTTACGCCAATCTCGCCCTCGGGAAGAGCTAGGCATGTCCATCGAGATCGACGAGGCTTACCTCAAGCGCCAGTTGGAGGCGCTCCTGCGCATCGCAAGTCCGACGGGCTATACCGATGAAATCGTCCACTACTGCTCCCGCGAGTTGGAACGGCTTGGCTTGAAGCCAGAGCTTACCCGTCGCGGTGCGATCCGGGCCGTCCGGCAGGGCAGCCGCCGCCACGGTGCGCGCGCCATGGTCACCCATCTGGATACGCTGGGCGCACAGGTGAAATCGGTGAAGGACAACGGACGTCTGGAAGTCATACCGATCGGCCACTGGTCTGCCCGGTTCGCCGAGGGCGCCAGGGTCACCGTCTTCAGCAGCGCCGGCAGTTTCCGCGGCACGATCCTGCCGATCAAGGCCTCGGGCCACACATTCAATGACGAGGTCGATACGCTCCCTGTCGGGTGGCGCTATGTGGAGCTTCGCATCGATGCAGTGACGACCTCGCGCCAGGAAACCTTGGCCTTGGGCATCGATGTGGGCGATGTCATCGCAATCGACCCTGCTCCGGAGTTTCTGGAGAACGGCTTCATCAACTCGCGTCATCTCGACGACAAGGCGGGCGTGGCAATCGCTCTGGCGGCAATCGAAGCTCTTGAGCGGGCCGCAGCAACAACACCGGTCGATACCTATTGGCTCTTCACGATTGCGGAAGAGGTCGGCGTCGGAGCCTCATCGATCCTGACCGGAGACATTGCCTCCATGCTGACCATCGACAACGGGACCAGCGCCCCGGGGCAGAACTCGGCCGAATTCGGCGTGACCATTGCCATGGCGGACCAATCAGGACCGTTCGACTATCACCTGACCAAGAAGCTCGTCGATCTGTGCCAGAGCGAAGGCATTCCCTATCAGAAGGATGTCTTCCGCTACTATCGTTCCGACTCCGCCTCTGCGATCGAAGCGGGCCATGATGTGCGCACGGCCCTTGCCACCTTCGGAATCGACGCGTCCCATGGGTATGAGCGAATTCATATGCATGCGCTCGTCTCGGTAGCCCGCCTCGTTGCGGCATTCGCCGTCAGCCGAGTGGAGATAAAGCGGGATGCAAGGGAGATTTCCGGCGTCGAGGGCTTCACGCACCAGCCGACCGAGGAGGCTGACAATCCGCTGCCGCCTGAATTCGGTTCAACCGGCTCTCGGAACACCTAGAGCCGGTTGAGACACGCGTTTTAGCCAAAGTCCCGATCAGGCAGCCATCTGGCGGCAGCTCTCGGCGCATCTGCGGCAGGCGTCCACGCAAGCCCGCATGTCGCCTACTTGCTCGCAATCGTTCGCACATTCGGTGCAGATTTCCGCGCATTCGCGGCATGTATGCTTGTGATGCTCCGTGCCAATCAGCATGAAGTGTGCCGACGTCCGGCAGATTTCCGCGCAGGCCATCATCAGCCGAAAGTGTGCAGGTTCCGTGTGTTTTCCGCCGGTCTCCAGGCAGTGGCTCATCGCCATCGAGAGGCAGACGCTGTAGCAGTTCAGGCAGTTGTCTATGCATTCCTTCATCTTGGGGTCCATCGCGGCCATCCTAATCCTCCTGGGTTCTCTGCAGGAAGGGGTAACAGAAGACGCACGCGGAGGTTCCCATGTGATGCGGCCGGTCTAGGATTGCCGCGGCCGTTCGGCCGTCACAGCGGCGACAACACGTTGGAAGAGCGAGCTTCCGGCAATCTCCTCCAGCGGAAGACGCAGCTTCAACCGCCAGTTCGGGTAGGCCTCCGATGTTCCCGGCACGTTCGTCTGGCGGTCCTCTCCGACCAGATCCGCAAGTCGCAGAGCGACCGTGACGCTGGGCGAGCGGGCCAGCAGCCGGTGCATTGCGACAAACAGTTCCTCGGAGATAGCGCCCGCTGGCTCGGAGATCGAGCCGACGGCTGCAGAAGACAATCCAGCGTCCTGTAGGGCCTGGATGAAGGCGCTGCGCCGTCCCTGCCTTTCACGCAGTGACGCTTCTGCTCCCGGTTCGTCCGTAAGGCCGAATTCCCTTGCGAGCCGGATGTCGTCACCGCGCCACCAGCCGATCAAGGGCGGCAAATCATGGGTGGACAGGCAGGCCAAGGAAAGGTGTGGGACGGCAGGCGACCCGACAACCTCATCCACCGGCTCGAAGTAGAGGACGCGATAGCCGAGAATCTGCGCCTTCGCCATCATGTCGCGGAAGCCGTCCGGCACGTTGCCGAGGTCCTCTCCGATAACGATCGTGCCGCGCCTGTGGCTCTCTGCGGCAAGGGTAACGACCATGTCCTGGAACGGATAACGGAGATAGCCGCCGACCGCCGGTGTCTCTCCTTCCGGCAGCAGGAAGAGCTGCCAGAGTCCCATGGCATGATCGATGCGCAGAGCGCCGGCAAACCGCATGGACGCATCCAGGAGCTCGGCATAGGGCCGCATGTCTTTTGCCTTCAACGCAGCGGGCGACAGGGCCACGAGGCCCCAGTCCTGCCCCGAGGTGCTGAAGACATCCGGCGGCGCCCCAACCCTGAGCCCCTGCAGGACGAGTTCCGGCGTGCTCCAGCTCGAGGAGCCGTCCGGAGCCTCCCCTACCGCAAGATCGAAGTACAAGCCGATCCGCATGCCCGTGCTACGCGCGCAATGCTCGGCTTCCTGCAACTGCTCAGCAGCGACCCACTGCAGCCAGCAATGGAATTCCACTTCGTCTGCATGATCGTCAGCGAAGCGTTTTACCGTGTCGCTATCCTTGGACCGGAATTCTGCGGGCCAGTCGGTCCATCCGCCACCATGACCACGTTCGACCATCGCCAACGATAGCGCTTCGAAGAGCGCATGCAGACGAAGCTCCTCCCCGGCGTCCGATCGGAACCGCTCAAACGTCTCGCGTCCGGCCGTCGCCTCCGCGCTTGCCTGCCAGACCTTCCGCAGCACCGGCAGCTTGAGCCGTGTTACCCCCTCGTAGTCTACAAACTCGGCTTCCTGCAGCGTTGCGAGCGAATCCTGATCCACCCACGCCGCCTCGTAGCCAGGCAGCTTGTCAACCGCGATGTAGAGAGGATTGAGGAACTTCCTGTTCGATGGGGAATAGGGGCTGCAGCGGGTGGGTTGGGAGAGAAAGAGCGCATGCACAGGGCTCAGTCCGACGAAGTCAGCTCCAGCCGCGGCCGCAATCTCGCAAGCAGCTTTCAGATCCTCGAAATCCCCAAGGCCCCAACTGCGGGCCGACCGCAGTTCGTAGAGCTGCAGGGAAATTCCCCACACCTTCTCCTTCTCAAGAAAAGGAGGCAGATAGCATTTCGTCGCCTCATCGAGCTCCATGCGCGGCGGCGACAGATTTTCTGCCTCCCGCGACACCTTCCCCAGGGCGCGAAGCATGAGTTCGCGCGTGGCGGGCGGCACGCTCTGCACCTTGCCTTGCAGATCCTGATAGGTAGCCGGAATGCCGTGGCCGGTCGCGACCTCGTCAAAATCATCCAGCCGATCCGTACCCTTCGTGCTGCTCATCGCCACCTCGCCCTGCTGCAAGCGATGAACAGGATGGCTCCCATGTTTGTTCCAGCCTTCCGTGCAAGCCAATCACTGATTGACGGCATGCGGCGGCGGGTTGCCCGGCTCCTCCGAGACCGGCGCCTGGAAGGGACGGAAGCCGATGATGACGATCGCGAGCACGATGACGAGAACGCCGATGACAAGGTAACGAAGGTTCATGATACCTCTCCTGGGAATTCGGCGCCAACCAGCCGATCCAGCAAAGGTTCCAGGCCGTGGTCTAAAGAGCGTCTGCACCGCCGTGTTCGTGCGCCCACTGGCCTATGCGCTCCAGTCCGGCCCGAAGCAGCGCATCTGCGGCTGATGCGTCTTTCGCCTCGACGTAGCAGCGCATCTCGGGCGCATTTCCGGACGGCCTGAAGTGAATGATCCTCCCATCGACGAGTGCCACCCTCAGACCATCGATGTCAGAGGTCTCCTTGATCGGTCCGATCGGTTCCAGGAACGACTCGAGATTTCCGCGATCCGCTCGCAGATGGGCCATGAGCGCAGCGCTCGTTTCCGTCGGGAAGTTCTCCAATCGGTCAGAGGCGGCAATCGGCAGCTCGAATTGAGCGGCGATCTTCGAGAGAGGCAGCCCGCTCTCCGCACGCAGTGCAAGCACCGCGAGAATAGGCAGGAAGCAGTCTCGCGTTGGCAGGGCACGGAAGACCTGCCCGTTCACCTGGAAATCAGATGCGGTCAGAACCCCACCATTGGCTTCGAAGCCCATCACGCCGTGCCTTCCGGCTGCCACGGCCTCCTGCATCGCCGCAATCACATAGGGGGAGCCCACACGCGTCCGGGTGACTGCGAATGACCCTGCTGCCTCAATCCCCGAGTTGGAGGTCACCGGAGTGACGACCACGTCTGCGCGAAGGAAGTTCGCGGCGATCAGGCCAAGCAGATCACCGCGAAGCGGTATGCCTGCTTCGTCTGCCACCAGCGGACGGTCGCCGTCGCCATCGGCCGATACGATGGCATCGAGCTCGAATTCCGCGCTCCACTGCCGCAACGCGTTGATGGTGTCGGCTGAAACCGCTTCGGTATCCACCGGAATGAAGGTCTGCGAACGTCCCAGAGACATGACGTCGGCGCCGTAGAAGCGCAGCACGTCCACGAGCAGGTCCCGCGCCACCGTGCTGTGCTGGTAGACCCCGATCCGAAGTCCCTCCAAGGCATTCTGCAGGAGGAGCGCGATATTCCTGTCTCGAAAGAGTGTAAGGCATTCGCGCGAGTGATCGGCGGGTGCATGAGACGTCGGACCGACCTCCGATCCCTTGGCGGCAAGCGCGCTGATCGCCTGCTCGTCCTGCTTGTCGATCTCGCCATCCGGGCGATAGAACTTGATGCCGTTGCGGTCGGCAGGGATATGCGAGCCGGTGACCATCAGCGACGCTGCGCCACGCTTGAGGCCGTAAAGCGCCAGAGCGGGAGTGGGAAGCTCGCCGCAATCAACCACGCGAAAGCCCAATTGCGATAATGCCGCACTGCAGTTGGATGCGATCGCGGGGCTGGAGGGGCGAAAGTCCTTTGCCAGGAGGATCTCGGAGCCCTGCTTCGCTTGTTTACTCTCCAGGAGATACCGTCCAAAGGCTGCGGCGTAGGTGCCGGACACCGGTCCTTCGAGATCGACCGAAAGGCCTCGAAGGCCGCTGGTTCCAAACTTCATGCGCTCGCTCCGCTCGTCTTGCCGCTTTGCCTCGATCTGTATCTGCCCCCCGGCACCGCGGCAAGAGAACCGAAGATGGAAGCTTTCAGACAATCGCAAGCCTGTGGCGATTTTTCATTTGCGCCGCAGCATCCTCCCCGGCATGTTCGCGCCATCGGTATTTGGATTGAAAGTGCAGACATGGCAGCGGATGCAATCGTCCTGGGCGCAGGCATCATAGGGGTTTCGACGGCGCTACAATTGGCGCGGCGCGGCAAGTCGGTCGTCCTTGTCGATCGTAGGGGGCCGGGGGAAGAGACATCCTACGGGAATGCCGGGCTCATCCAGCGAGAGGGCGTCGTCCCTTACGGGTTCCCGCAACAGTTCGGCCTGATCCTGCGCTACGCCTTGAACAACCGTATCGATGCTCACTATCACTGGCGCGCCATCCCGCATGTCACTTCCTTCCTCGCGAAGTACTGGTGGCATTCCAACCTCAGCCGGCATCAGCTGATCGCACGCGCCTACGCTCCCCTGATTGAGCACTCGATCTCCACCCACAACGAGCTGATAGAAGAAGCTGGTGCACAGGACCTCATCGCCAGGAATGGCTGGACTGAACTCTTCCGCACCTCCGCAAAGCGCGATGGCGAGTTGAAGGAAGCGGCACGGCTGCGCCAGGAGTATGGAGTCACTTTCCGGGAGCTGACCTCAGCCGACATAAACGTAGAGGAGCCCGATATCAGCGGCGACTTCGTCGGCGGCCTGAAGTGGGAAGATCCGTGGTCCGTCCGCGACCCCTATGCGCTGACCATGGCCTATGTTCGCCTGTTCGAGAAACTCGGTGGGCGGGTCCTCAAGGGTGATGCCCGCAGCCTGTCGCAGACGGCGACCGGCTGGCGCATGGTTGCCGGAGAAGGAACCGTCGAAGCAAAGGATGTGGTGGTTGCGCTCGGCCCCTGGTCCGACACCGTGACGAAGCCCCTCGGCTACCGCTTCCTCGTCGGCGTCAAGCGTGGCTATCACATGCACTACGGAACCAGGGTGGGCGCAAAGCTCAATGGCTGGACCATGGATGCGGAGAAGGGCTATTTCCTCGCGCCGATGAACCAGGGTATCCGCCTGACCACCGGAGCTGAATTCGCGCTTCGCGATGCCCGCAAGACACCGGTCCAGCTGGAGCGGGCAGAAGCGGTCGCCCGCACGGTCTTCCCGCTTGGCGAGCGCCTGGACCCGGAACCTTGGATGGGTGCACGCCCCTGCACGCCGGACATGATGCCGGTCATCGGTCAGGCGCCGCGTCACAAAGGCCTCTGGTTCGCCTTCGGCCATGCCCACCACGGCCTGACGCTCGGCCCGGTGACCGGTCAGGTCATCGCGGAAGCCATTGCGGGAGAACAGACCCTCATCGACATCTCGGCCTACCGGCCCGAGCGCTTCGGGGCCTGACTGCTGGCCTTCCTGCCGGAATGACGCTAGTCTATGAAAACAGGGGAAGGCGGGCATGTCCCGCGACATCAAGAATGGCTCGATATCTCATCTACAATGCCAGAACCGTCCATCGTTAGCGGGCCACCCGGCCCGGCGCTTCGGCGCCTACGGAAACGGCTTCTTGGTGTTACATGGATGATATAAGTTCAGCGCAGGTTTTCTTAGACAGCAATCCGGACATCGAAGTCCTCGAGGCATTCGTCATAGACGTCAATGGCGTGCCGCGCGGCAAATGGATTCCGCGCGAGCGGGCTCTCGACATCCTGTCCAAGGGCATGGCGATGCCAAGATCCGTCTATGCACTGGATGTGTGGGGACGGGATGTGAATGCGGCCGGGCTCGCCGAGGGCACCGGCGACCCGGACGGCCTTTGTTTTCCCGTCCCAGGTACGCTTTCGCGCGTGACCTGGCTGAACCGGCCAACTGCCCAGGTTCTTCTCGGGATGCGTGATCCGGATGGCCAGGGCTTCTACGGCGATCCTCGGCAGATCCTCGCCAATGTCCTCAGGGGTTTCACGAAGCTGGGGCTGACCCCGGTGGTGGCGACGGAGCTCGAGTTCTACCTGATCGATCCGGTACGTTCGGCACTCGACCCCGTGCGCCCTCCCAATTCCCGCGATGGCCGCTGGCATACGGGCCAGACTCAGGTTCTGTCGATCTCGGAATTGCAGGACTTCGAGCCGGTCTTCCACGGGATTGCCAGTGCGGCACGCGCCCAAGGTATTCCCGCAGACACGACACTGCGCGAGAATGGGCCGGGCCAGTACGAGATCAACCTCAACCATGTTCCCGACGCGTTGAAAGCGGCCGACTTCGCGGTTCTCCTCAAGCGGATCGTCAAGGGCGTGGCGCGGGCAAACGACCTCGATGCCACCTTCATGGCCAAGCCCTACGGCAGCCAGGCGGGGAGCGGAATGCACGTGCATTTCTCCCTGATCGACGAAACGGGGACCAATGTCTACGCGGGAGAGGACGGCCCGGCGGAACGTCTGTTTCACTCCGTCGGCGGCCTCCTGGAGAACATGAACGACAGCATGGCAGTCTTTGCGCCGCACGCCAATTCCTATCGACGCCTCCGGCCAAGCGAGCACGCACCCACCTACGCCTCCTGGGGCTTCGACAATCGCTCGGCGGCGGTGCGCGTCATCACCGCGAGCCGACCGGCCACCCGCATTGAGCATAGGGTGGCGGGATCCGACACCAATCCGTATCTCGTGCTGGCGATGATCCTCAATGCAGCGCTCACCGGCATACGCGAGAAGCGCAATCCGGGCGGGGCGATTACCGGGGACGACCACGCGGTCAGCCACGAGCCCCTGCCGACCAACTGGGACTATGCGGTGCAGCAGTTCGCGAAGTCGACGTTCGCCTATGCCACCCTCGGCCCCAAGTATCGTGCGCTCTACACCGCCTGCAAGCAGCAGGAGATCCAGGAGTTCTCACTTCGGGTGACCGACGTGGAGTATGACGCCTATATCCGGACGGTATGAGATGAGTTTCAAGACCAGCGACAATCCCCGGCACACGAATTCCTGGTACGCGGCAACCGCCAACGACAAGCGGGTACGCCCTGCCCTCCAGGAAGATCTGGAGACCGATGTCTGCATCATTGGTGCCGGCTTCACAGGAATCTCGGCCGCCGTCGAGCTCAGCGAACGGGGCTACCGGGTGGTTGTTCTGGAGGCGGAACGCATCGGCTATGGCGCATCCGGGCGAAATGGCGGGCAGATCGTCAACGGCTATAGCCGTGACCTGCAGACGATCGCCTCCCGATACGGACAGGAGAAGGCGGTCGCCCTCGGCGCCATGTCGCTTGAAGGTGGGGAGATCATCCGTAAGCGCGTTTCGACCTACAACATCGACTGCGATCTCATCCCGGGCGGCTTCTTCGCAGCATTTACGGACAAGCAGATCCGGGAAATGGAGGCCCACAAGCGGCATTGGGAGCAGCATGGCCACGGCGGACTGGAAATGGTCTCGAAGCAGGAGGTCAGCCGCTATGTCCAGACAGACCGCTATGCCGGCGGCATGATCGACCGGCTGGGCGGGCACATCCATCCCCTCAACCTGGTCGTCGGCGAGGCGGCGGCGGCGGAAAGCCTCGGCGCGCGTATCTTCGAAGGCTCGCGCGCTGTCGCGCTGGAGGATGGAGAACGACCGATCGTTCGTACAGAGCAAGGATCGGTCAGGTCCGCCTACGTGCTCGTCTGCGGCAATGCCTATCTATCCCCCCTCCTGCCGGAGATCCACGGGCGCATGATGCCGGTGTCGAGCCAGGTCATGGCGACCGAACCCCTCGAGGAGGGGCTGGTCCAATCTCTGCTGCCGGCAAACTACTGCGTCGAGGATGCCAACTATATCCTCGACTACTACCGCCGGAGCGCCGACAATCGCCTGCTCTATGGCGGTGGCATCGGATATGGCGGGCATGATCCGAAGGACCTGACGAGCGTCATCCGGCCGAACATGCTGAAGACTTTCCCGCAGCTAAAGGATGTCCGGATCGACTATGCGTGGAGCGGCAATTTCGCGCTGACCCTGACGCGAATCCCGCACATGGGGCGCCTTTCCAACAATGTCTATTTCTCGCATGGAGACAGCGGCCACGGCGTCACGACCACCCACCTGCTCGGCAAGATTCTCGGCGAGGCAGTCGCCGGTCACGCTGAACGCTTCGACATCTGGGCTTCGCTTCCCAACCTTCCATTCCCGGGCGGAAAGACGTTCCGGGTTCCGCTCACCGTACTCGGTGCCTGGTGGTACGGGCTGCGGGACCGCCTTGGACTATGATGTCCCGAAGCATCGCTAGGCGTCTGCTTCCGACCCGGGGAGAAAGCGTTGCATCTGAACCGCGCATGCGGATTTGAAGTCTTCGATGATAAGCCCGGACTCGTGCTCGCCGGCCAGCAACGCGAGGCGAACAGCGGCTTCGGCCATGTGGAACATCAGGAACACCATGCGCTCGAATTCGTCTCGACGGTCCGCGGCTACGAAGCGTGACGTGGCATCCGAAAACAACCTGGCATGGTTGCGGGACTCCTGGAGATCCAGAAGTGCCAGCTCCTTGTCGGCCTGCGTGGCATTCAAAAGGTCCTGCAGCGCAGGCGTTCGGCGGATGTTTTCGTAGTAGCGATCGATGATGCAGTCGATCGCCCGGAAGACATCGTCGACGGTCGCCACCCTGGAAACGCCATCCCGGATGAACATCCCGACGCCGTCCACGTACCGCATGTAAAGCGTCGCGACGATCGCGCTCTTGTTCGGGAAGTACTGGTAGATCGACGCGATCGGGCCGCCCGCGAGAGAGGCGATCTCCTTCATCGTGACCGCATCGATACCCTTGCTGCCGATTAGGTCCATGGAGACCTTGAGGATTTCATCTATCCGTTCGCGACTGCGCTCCTGCTTCGGTATCCGCCGCAGGAGACCTTGCGTTACGCAATCCATCGTATCCGACATTCGCAGCACTTCTCCCATACTCACACTGAATCCCGATGCCGGTATCTGCAGGCACCCGATGGAGACCCAGCATACCTGCCTCTACGGGAGCGAAAGTGATCTAGATCATCAACCCTGCGGGTTTTATCATTGTATTAGGATGTAAGAAGTCACTTCAGCGCGAATCAGACCTAGGTCCGAGCTTGCTCAGACCTTCTTCGGCGGCTTCGACTATTTCGGCGAGCGTCCCATCGATAGTCACGGTCACGACGCCCTCCTCGCCCTCCGGCGTCTCCAGCGTCGCCAGCTGACTGTGGAGCAGCGAGAGCGGCATGAAGTGGCCCGTCCGTTCCCCCATCCGGATTTCCAGAAGCTCCGGCGTCCCCTTCAGGAAGACGAACTTTAGGTTTCCTCCCGCAGCTGCGCGAAGGCGGTCACGATAGATGCGCTTGAGCGCGGAGCAGGAGAGGACAAGGCTCCGGCCCTCGGCAACGGCGCGGGCGAGCTCCTGCCCCACAAGATCGAGCCATGGCCAGCGGTCCTCATCGGTAAGCGGAATGCCCTTCGCCATCTTCTCGACGTTGGAGGGAGGATGGAGCCTGTCTCCTTCCGCAAAGTCGCAGTTCAGCGCCTCAGCCAACCGTTCGCCCACCGAGGACTTACCGGCTCCGCTGACGCCCATGACGATGATTGCTGAAGCTGTTTGGCGGGTCATTGTGCTAATCATTCCTCAATAGATCCGGGGACCAGCTATCCGACCTTCCCCGTCAAGCTCAAGCCGCAGGAAGCCGATCTGCACAGCTTCGCATCAATTCCTGCTCAGATCGCGGCGCAAAACATACGGCATCAGCCCGGACAGGAGCAGTAGGCGCAGGATGTGATGCGCGCCCACATAGGTCGGCTGGGCATTCAGCATGACCGCCATCGCAGCCATCGTTTCCAGTCCGCCGGGGGCGAAGGCAATAAGCGCGGCATCGACCGGGACATCCGCGATATGTGACACCAGAGCCGCGATCAGGGCAGCCAGCACCACCACGACGACCGTCACCACACCTCCCGCGACAAATGCCGTCCGCAACGCCCGGAGAGAGACCCCGGAGAAACGGGATCCGATCATCGCGCCCAGTAGCATATAGGTCGGGATCAAAATCCAGGCGGGCAGGTTGCCTTCCACCATCCCGCTGAGATGAGCGCTACCCGACGCGATCATTCCTCCCATAAGAAGTGCGGCTGGCACGCGCAGCCGCATCAGCACCCAGCCCAGACCGAGAGCCGCTGCAAACGAGTTGGCCAATGGCCAGATGGCCATGGTCGCGGCGGGAGGCGGCGCGGTTCCAACCAGGTCGAGAACCTCCACGATCAGCGGAACCGTCAACGTCAGGGCGAGGACCCGGACACTCTGGATGACGCCTACAGCCAGAAGGTCGCTACGGGTGTCCGCCGCCAGGCTGAGCACGAAGCTGAGGTGACCGGGCGATGCCGCAAGCAAGGCCGTGGTTCGATCGTAGCCAAAGAACCGCTGCAGGATCCAGGTCGCCGAATAGAGGAGGATGACGATGGCCACGGGCACGAGAAGGAAGCTCAGGGGCCACGTCCGGGCCGCGACAAAGACCTCAGGCGTCAGGCCCGCTCCCATAGATAGGCCCACCGCAACGAAGCAGGCGTTTCGCACCGATGTGGGAATGGAAAGCCGCAGTCCGGCAAGTCCAGCGATGCTGACGGCGGAGGCAGGCCCTATCAGGAACGGCGCAGGCAACCCAAAGAGGTAGGCGGCTATAGCCCCGGCCGATGCCAGGGCTGCAGTGAGAAGGAAGGTACGAAGATCGGCAAGGGACATTCAGACGCCTTTTCGAGGCGCAATCTCCACCCCTGAGCGTTCTCCCTTGTATTGCACGCCGGAGAGAGGTCAACCCGACAAAGCTTTGCCGGGCCAAGACAAATCGGGCGCCTTAAGCGGCAGGCACGGCTGCAAGCCGTGGTGCACGAGCCTCGTCGATCCCGAGCAGGAAGTTGATCTGCGGACGAGCCTTGACGAGATCGTCGATCGTGTATTCCGACAGGACATCAAAGAACGCGTTAAGGGCCTTGCGCAGGGCCGAGTTGAGGCCACAGCTGTTCACAAGCGGACATTCCGCGACGGAATCCTCAAAACACTCCGCCATCGCAAAATTATCTTCGGTGACCTTCACGACGTCGAAAAGCGTGATCTTATCGGCCGGACGTCCAAGCCGCACACCTCCATTGCGACCGCGAACGGTCTCGACCAGTCCTGCCTTGGTCAGCGGCTGGAGGATCTTGAAGAGGAAGAGCTCCGACACGCCGTAAGCCTTGGCAATCTCGGGGATGCGGCTCAGGTGACCTTCATTGGCCGCGCAGTACATCAACATGCGCACCGCGTAGTTCGTCTGCTTCGTCAACCGCATTGTATTGCTCCCCGAGTCTTCGTCAGAACTTACATATAAGGGCTGGGCTAGTTTTGAACAATTCCAAAATAAGAAATTTATGATCAAGTTTTCCCGCCCGAGCCGCCCGGGGGCTCTTGACCCTCGCAAAAATTCATGACTTCTGCCATCAAGATTCATAACCCGATGGAGGACACTCATGGTGAAAATGTTATCTCTTGTCGCGCCAGCGATCGTGGCGAGCGTGGCGCTTCTTCCGATCGACCGCGCACTGGCAGACGGTGAAGTGAACATCTACTCCTACCGGCAGCCGGACCTGATCAAACCGCTGCTGGACGAGTTCACCAAGAGAACCGGCGTCGAGACCAACGTGCTCTTCCTGGACAAGGGCCTTGTCGAGCGCATCCAGGCGGAAGGTGCGAATTCGCCCGCAGACGTCATCCTTACAGTCGACATCTCCCGCGTCATGGAAGCCAAGGAAGGCGGCGTGACCCAGCCGGTCACCGACAATGAGACGATCAACAAGGACATTCCGGCCCACTTCCGGGATCCTGCCGGCGAATGGTTCGGGCTTACCACCCGGGGCCGTGTCGTCTACGCCTCAAAGGAGCGCGTCGAGCAGGACGAGATCACCTATGAGGAGCTTGCGGATCCGGAATGGAAGGGCAGGATCTGCATTCGCGATGCGCAGCATTCCTATAACATCGGACTGATTGCCTCGATGATCGCTGCCCACGGCGAAGAGTATACCGAGGAGTGGCTGACCGGACTGAAGAACAATCTTGCCCGCAAGCCGAACGGCGGCGATCGCGACCAGGCGAAGGCAATCTTTGCCGGCGAGTGCGACATTGCGCTTGGAAATACCTACTACGTCGGCTTGATGCAGACCAACGAGAAGGAACCGGAGCAGAAGGACTGGGCGGCCGCCATCAAGGTCCTGTTCCCCAACACCGCCGACCGCGGCACGCATGTGAACATCTCGGCGATGGCACTCGCAAAGAACGCTCCGAACCGCGACAACGCCATCAAGCTGATGGA
Source organism: Pseudorhizobium flavum (assembly GCF_902502825.2). Next base: position 577,350 of record NZ_LR723670.1, on the reverse strand, counting down.
ATTCCTCGCATCGGGCGACGCACAGGAGATCTACGCCGAGCAGGTCTTCGAATATCCCGTCATGCCGGGCGCGGAGCCATCCGACATCGTCAAGGCATTCGGCGAGATCAAGCCGGACACGCTCCCGCTGGCCGATATCGCCGCGAACCGGAAGAAGGCCTCGGAACTCGTGGACAAGGTCGGCGTGAACGAAGGGCCGAACGGCTGACACAGCTAAGGCGGGGGCGGTCATACCGCCCCCGTTGACGTTCAGAACTGCGGTAGATCAAAGCACGGCTGCCGCCGTCCAGGCGAATGCTCCGACGAGCGCCAGAACAATTATCGCGACCACGGCAACCCTGCTCCAATAGGCGCGTCTGGCGCGCCTCTCATCCCATTCGTAAACCATCGTCCCGCTCCCTAGCGCAGGCGAAGTAGGGCGGCCGGACTGAACGTCAACATATGCTAAAAAAGAAGGCTCTGCATTTGCGGAGCCTTCTTTTGCAGTGACGACTTACTTCATCGTCGGGATGGAGAATTCGGCGCCGTCCTTGATACCCGAGGGCCAGCGCGACGTGACTGTCTTGGTGCGTGTCCAGAACCTGATCGAATCCGTCCCGTGCTGATTGAGGTCGCCGAAGGATGAGGCCTTCCAACCGCCGAAGGTGTGGTAGGCGAGCGGCACCGGGATCGGCACGTTAACCCCGACCATGCCGATATTGATACGGCTGGCGAAGTCGCGGGCGGCATCACCGTCGCGGGTGTAGATGGCGACACCGTTTCCGTATTCGTGCTTCATCGGCAGCTCTAGAGCTTCTTCATAATTTCTTGCGCGCACGACGGAGAGCACCGGACCGAAGATTTCGGTCTTGTAGATGTCCATGTCGGGCGTCACGTGGTCGAAGAGGCAGCCGCCGACGAAATAGCCGTTCTCATAGCCCTGCAGCTTGAAGTCACGTCCGTCGACGACAAGCTTTGCGCCCTCCTCGACGCCACGATCGATGAGGCCGCGAACTCGGGTGTGCGCTTCCTTGGTAACGAGCGGCCCCATGTCGGCCTTGTCATCCGTGTAGGGACCGATGCGAAGGCTCTCGACCATCGGGGTCAGCTTGTCGATCAGGCGGTTCGCAGTCTCTTCCCCAACCGGAACAGCCACGGAGATCGCCATGCAGCGTTCGCCGGCGGAACCGTAGCCCGCGCCGATCAGTGCATTGGCGGCCTGATCAAGATCGGCATCCGGCATGATGATCATGTGGTTCTTCGCGCCGCCGAAGCACTGGGCGCGCTTGCCGTTAGTCGTGGCCGTGCCATAGACATAGCGGGCGATCGGCGTGGAGCCCACGAAAGAGACGGCGCCAATATCCGGATGAGCAAGGATAGCGTCCACGGCTGCCTTGTCGCCGTTGACAACGTTCAGAACGCCTTCCGGCAAGCCGGCCTCGATCATCAGCTCCGCGAGGCGCATCGGGACAGACGGGTCCCGTTCCGATGGCTTCAGGATGAATGCGTTGCCGCATGCGATGGCCGGCGCGAACATCCACATCGGGATCATGCCGGGGAAATTGAAGGGGGTAATGCCGGCGCCGATGCCGACCGGCTGGCGGATCGAGTACATGTCGATGCCGGGGCCGGCGCCTTCTGTGAATTCGCTCTTGGAAAGATGCGGGATGCCGATGACGAACTCGCAGACTTCCAGGCCCCGGACGATGTCGCCCTTGGAATCCTCTATGGTCTTGCCGTGCTCGCGGGAGAGCCGTTCCGCGAGTTCATCCATGTTCTCGTTCAGCAGTTGCACGAACTTCATGAAAACCCGTGCCCGGCGCTGGGGATTGGTCGCCGCCCAGGCGGGCTGGGCAGCCTTTGCCGCTTCGACGGCCGTACTGAGCTCAGCGTCACTCGCCAGGGAAACCGTGCCCTGGACCTCTCCGGTCGCGGGATTGAAGATGTTTGCGGCGCGCCCGCTCTGGCCGACAACGCGCTTGCCGCCGATGAAATGGCCGATCTCGTACATAGAAACACTCCTCCGATAGCTCGATGGCCCGCAGAGTGGCAAACAAATTTGCACAACGCAACGGGATAGTTTACGCATCCGTTGTGCATTTTTGTCGATAGGTGATCCGTGGACTGGGATGATGTGAGGCTTTTCCTAGCCGTCGCGCGAAGTGGCCAGCTTCTCGCCGCTTCGCGACGCCTGGGGATCAATCACGCAACCTTGGGCCGTCGGATGACGGCGCTTGAGCACGCCCTGGGGACAAGGCTTCTGGTTCGGCGAACGAACGGATGCGAACTCACAGCGGAGGGAGAGGTCTACCTTGCCGCCGCCGAGCGGATGGAAGCCGAGATGCTGGCGGCGCAGGCTGCGACCGGCCAGATCGATACGAGCGTGGCCGGCACGGTCCGGCTTGGCGCACCGGACGGATTTGGTGTGTCGTTCCTCGCAGCGCGCCTGGGAAGGCTCATGCAGCAGCACCCTCAGTTGAAGGTGCAACTCGTGCCCGTTCCTCGTTCCTTCTCGCTGTCACAGCGGGAAGCGGACGTGGCCATAACGATCGAGCGGCCGGAACAGGGCCGGCTCATCTCCTCCAAGCTTACCGACTATACCTTGGGCCTCTACGCATCGCGCGCCCATGTGAAAACGCATGGAATGCCGGGCGGGCTCGAGGACCTGCGGCATCATCCTCGCATCGGCTATGTGGAGGACCTGATCTTCTCGCCTTCGCTCAACTTCACCGGCGAGGTGATGCGCGACTGGGATGCGATGCTGGAAGTCTCCAGCGCCATCGGCCAGACCGAGGCCGTACGCTCAGGAGCCGGCATAGGTATCCTGCACGACTACATCGCTCGCCAGTACCCGGAACTCGTCCGCATTCTCCCGGACGTGGTGATCCGCCGCGCCTACTGGACGACCTATCATGAGAGCAGTCGCGACCTGATGCGGATCAAGACGCTGGTCCGCTATCTGAACGACATCGTTCACGAGGAGCGCCATATCTTCCTGTGACGCCAGATCGTCAGCGCACCGACAGTTTCCGCAGGACGACCCATTTCAACGGCCGCAGCCGCTGGTAGACCAGCGTTCCACGAATCTTCTCCATCAAACTCAGACGCGCCAGGTAGATGCGCCCGCGGAGCGTCAGTGCCTCACGCCGCTCCAGGAGGGGGATTGTCGTCCTGCAGCTTTCCAGCTTCCAGGGTTCATTGCCGATCCCGAGGTCCATCCACTCGAAGCCGTTCCGATGAAGCCACTCGAGGACCTTATAGAAGAGGACGCTGCCGGGGGAGTGCTTCGTCCACTCGTCGCCCTCGAAGGAGAGCATGATGGCGTAGTACCGCTTGCCGCTGACTAGGCCCCAGATGGTAGCCACGACCGTCTCGCCGACGGTGAGGTAGAAGAGCCTGAGCATGCCATCTCGATGAAAGCGGGCCGTTCCGCGGTCGAAGAAGTCGAACTTATCGCGATCGACGTCAAAGCCCGGAACCTTGGTCTCCTCGAAACGGCGCTGCTTCTGCCGAAGCATCACCGCAGTCACCCGCCTCACCTCGTCTTCCGTCTCAGCAAGGTGGAATCCGAGGGGGCCCAAGCGTTCCAGGCCCCTGATCTTGCGCATCAGCGTCGTGCGCCGAGGTATTTCCCCGTCGATCTCGGCCCAGGGGCGCCTCAGGTCCGTTGCATGACACGAGAGTTCACTGGCTCCGCTCCCCAGGAAGACAAGCGGGTTCAGCAAGCCCTCTACGTCCCCCGGCATCTTCGTCAGCTCGACGACATCGACGGGCGGAAGCTCTGCGAGCACCTGCTGCCAGAGTTGCTCCGCGGTCTCGCGGCTCCACGTCATCTCCGATGGAAAAAGCACCGGAGCGTTATAGTCTGCGGCATGCTGGTCGACGAACTGCAGCAGTCTTGCGCCGCCTGCCCTGAGGATGCGAAGCGGCATGAAAAGCAAGGGTTGGCGGGCTCGGTTCCTTACCTCCAAGAAATGGAAGCTCTGCGTGCCGGACCGCCCGAAGCTTTCCAGCCACACCTGAAGAAAGGTGCGCGATTGGAAGGCGTGCTGCAGTGTCTGGGCCTGGTGGGATGGGGCGCCGACGGGCCAGTCGGACGAGAGGTCATCCAGCCGGTTCCGCACCTCAATCAGAAAGGGTTTTTCCACGCTGTCGCCCCGCCGGCTCTCGTCGTTCGAGATGCCGCAGGGATGACAGCTTCCCGTCAAGATTACGTTTACGGACGGGCTTCATTTTGCTGTTTTTGCTGGCTCTGAAGTCAACCCGACGCCTGCCTTCAGAGAAGAGCGGCAGGCGGCAGACCAAGAGCAGAGGCGATACGCTGCACGAGTGCCGGATCCGTTACACCGCCATCCTCCACCGCCTTCAGTTCGTCCACGGTCAGGCCGGTGGTCACGGCCAGTTGCTCAAGCGTATAGCTCCGCTCCTGGCGCGCTTCGGTGAGAATGGCTGAAACACGATCAGCGGAGATACCGGTCTTCACTGCAGTGTCGAAATTGCTCATGGAAATAGACATAGGAGGAACCCTCTACAATTGTCTCGCGCCGCAGGCGAAGTGTGCAAGGAGTACGGCAGCACAAATAGCGTGCGCCGCAATAAAGAGTAGGTTCTTGGCCGAGTGGATGCAAGTCAGCCGGCCCAGACCGACTGCTCAAGCCGTGGCTTGCCCGCGTACGTGCCGCAGAAAAACAGAACGGTGACTAGTTCGCAGCCACTCGCGGCTTACCTGCAGCGCATCGGGATCAAGAGAAATGGTACGGTTGGCTGGAGTTGAACCAGCGACCTCAGGTGCCACAAACCTGCGCTCTAACCAACTGAGCTACAACCGCACATGCAAGCCGCCGCGGCGGCTTTTCCGGTCAAATACGAGCATCGGGCTGTTTTTGCAAGCCCCCATACGAAAAGAAGGACCGGGGCTTCTTCGCCGCCGGTCCTTCCTCTTCTCGATGCTGAAAATCAGGCGGCCTTGAAAGTCGACATGGCCTTTTCGGCAGCTTCCTTGCCGGGTTGGCTGACCGCTTCTGCGAGCTTGCGCGTGGCATCCTGGATGCTGCGAGCCTGATCGACGGTCAGTTCGGCCTGCTTGCGGACGAAGCTCGTCTGCAGCTCCACGAACTCAGCGACGGACTTCACGCCAAGAAGCGCTTCCATGTGGGAAAGCGAAAGATCGGCATTAGTGCGAAGAGCCTCGATGGCCTTGAGGCCAACTTCCACGGAGCCGGCCTGAGCGGACTGCATGGTGGTCTCGACCGTCTTCGTCGCCTCTTCGGTCGCAGCCTTTACCTTTGCATAGGCTTCGCGAGACTGGGCTGCGCCCTTCTCGGCAAATTCACGGAAGCTGTCCGTCAGCTTGGCCGGGTCGAAGGCGCTGAAGGAGAAGATATCATCGTTGCGGTATGCCATCCTCGTATTCCTTATACTTGGTATCTTCGGAAGGTGACCGAAGCTTCATGAGCCGTATATAATAGATCTCATTGTGCATTGCAACATTATTGTGCGTCGCACCATTTTCCCCGTTAACCTTTCGGGGCGTTAGGGCGCAGTCATTGTGGACCCAAATCGGCGTTCCGGCTATTAACACTATGTTAAGAACCTTATTTGCGCTCGTGACGTCGGGGCCCTTCCATGCCTGCCACACAGTACCCGTTCATCGACATCGCGGTTCACGAAGGTGTTCGTAACCGGTATGCGGCTGGCGATGCGATCGTGCTGTTCTCAGCCGACATGTCCACGGTCCTGTGGTCCAACGGTCGCGGCGCTGGCCTGTTCGGTTATGGGTCCGTCTATGACTTTCTCGACCAGGGCCCGCATCAGAATGACCTTCTCTGTCGGCAGGTGAGAGGCGTGGCGTCGCGGGTTGGACGCTCCTCCGTTCCCGAAACACTCACTATACGCGTCGCTTCCGGCTTCCGTGCGGCCCCCGTCATGGCGCGCTGCATGCCGATCGACCTTTCCGGCGAGGCAGCGGTACTTTTTTCAGCCCCTATGGGAGGAGTTGGCGGCGCGGCTGGTGCAATGGCGTCAGGGCTGATCGATGGGCTCGATGATCCCCACATCCACGTGGCGGTGCTCGGCGCCGACGGAGTGGTGGCCGAGGCATCGAAAGCATTTCCAACTCTCGGGCTGACGCCGCATACCGCGCAGATGCTCGTGACCATCGCGAACAATGAGACGAACCGTCTGGTCAAACGCCCGGTCCCGACCTCCAAGGGTTATCTTCCTGCGGCGATGGGCAAGCTCTCCGACGATCCGGCGCTCTATCTGCTGCTCGTCGTGGAGACGGCCGCTGCCGGCATGGATCTGGCACCTGAAGCGATCGGCAATGACCCGGCTGCGGCCATGGAAGTCAGGTCCCGAGACACAGATAGCTTCGACGCCGCTATCGATGCGGTCGCGCATATCGAGGAAACCTCCGACGCGGAGGAGCTGGTGACGCTCGATGTCGATCTGGCAGGCGGTGAAGAGGACGACGACTCGGACGAGGGCGGCAGGACCCTCCCCCCTCAAAGCGGCGAGGCGCAGGCGACAACGGTGACGCTCCCAGGTGAAGGCGTGGTCGATGAGGCGCCGGCCGAGCCGCCGACCCCACCGCGCGAAGAGCCTCCTTCGGAAACTCGCTTCGTTTTCCGTCGCGATACCCGCGCCACCCGCTTCGTCTGGAAGATCGATGCGGAGGGGCGTTTCCAGGAGATTTCCGACGAGTTTGCGCGAACCGTCGGTCCCCGCTCTGCGAACATTGCCGGTTCGACCTTTGCAGACGTTTCAGCGCGCTTCAAACTCGATCCGGAGAACAAACTGCAGGATCTTCTGCGCCGCCGCGATACTTGGTCCGGCAAGACGATCTGGTGGCCCGTCGAGGGAACTTCGTTGAAGGTTCCGATCGATCTCGCGGCGTTGCCGACCTACACCCGCGACCGCGTCTTCGACGGGTTCCGCGGGTTCGGCATCATCCGTGTCGGCGATGTAACCGAGGACCCCGATGCGCTCGGCATCAGTCTCGCCTCTGACGCGAACGAAACGCGCGCGGAAGCGTCACCACTCCAAGAGACCGAAGAGGTCTCCTCCTCCGTTTCGGACGACGTTGCATCCGGCGAAGCCGCGACAAGGGAAGACTTGACGACACCTGAGGAAGCCGTTCCAGAGATCGAGCCGGCCTCCGATGCCGAACTCGATAGTGAACTGCCCGAACCGTCGACGACACAGCCGTCCAACTGCGGCGCAGAAACCGATCTCCAACTGCCGGAGAATGAAAAGCCTGCACTTCGCGTGGTGGAGGCTCCCGCGCCCGCCAGCACCGACAAGGTCGTGCAGCTACCGGATCGCCGGATCCGGCGAGAGGGCCTGTCACCTGTCGAACAGGCCGCGTTCCGCGAGATCGCCCGTCAGCTTGACGGCTTCATAGGCCGCCGCCCCCCGGGGGATGAGGACCCCAGCAGTCAGGAGGGAGCAGGCGTAAATGCCGATGAGGTTCAAGCCTTGCCCGACACGCTGGAAGATAAGCGGGAGGTGTCACCGCCTTCTTCAGAGGCGGAGGGAGACGACGACCTGTCATCGGCAGACTTGACTGAGCCAAACGATGCGCGAGAGGCGCCACCTGCTGAGGAGCAGCGCCCGGCAGTGGAAGAGAGCGAGCTCGACCACCACCAGTCCGATACCGCAGACGGCGAAAGAGTTTCCTACATGCCTGCTGCCCGCGAACGTATGGGATTGTCGGGAGAGATCCTGGACCAGATGCCGGTTGCGCTCCTGGTGCATGCCGGTGACCGGCTCATCCATGCCAATCCGGAATTCCTGCGCCTGACGGGCTATCCGTCGCTTGAGGCGCTGGCACACGTTGGCGGGCTCGATGCGCTGCTGCAGCGGCAGGATCTCGACAACGCGGCCAATCAGGCCAGCGGGCTGGTGCTTGTTCGAGCCGACGACTTGATCGTTCCGGTGACCGCGCGTCTTCAGTCCGTCCGATTCGAGGATGCCACTGCGCTCATGCTCGCCATGATCCCGATCGCTGCAGAGCCGGTGGCGGAGAAGGAACATCGGGCCGAAATCATTCCGCTCGCAAGGCCAATTCCCGAGCAGGCGGCGCGCCTTCAGGTGGAGGTGGAAGAACTGAGGGCAATCCTCGAGACTGCGACAGATGGCGTCGTCGTCATCGACATCGACGGAACCATCCGCTCGATGAACCGGTCCGCCAGCGCACTTTTCAACTACGATAACGACGAGACGGAGGGCAAACCCTTCGTGATGCTCTTCGCCCATGAAAGCCAGAAGGCAATCGTCGACTATCTCGCAGGTCTTTCCGGACATGGCGTCGCCAGCGTCCTCAATGACGGCCGGGAGGTTATCGGACGCGAGGCCTCCGGAGGGTTCATCCCGCTTTTCATGACCATCGGGAGGCTGACCTCTTCCAACGGCTTCTGCGCGGTGATCCGTGACGTGACCCAGTGGAAGAGGACGGAAGAGGAACTGCGAACGGCAAAGCGCGTGGCTGAGGCCGCGAACGCCCACAAAAGCGAGTTTCTGGCCCATGTAAGCCATGAAATCCGGACGCCCCTGAACGCCATTATCGGCTTTGCGGACCTGATGGCGACGGAGCACTTCGGCCCAGTCGGCCACCCGCGCTATGTGGAATATGCGAGCGACATCGTGCGCTCGGGCCGACATGTGCTGGACATCGTCAACGACCTCCTCGACATTTCGAAGATCGAGGCCGGAGAAATGGAACTCGACTTTATCCCAGTCGAGCTCAACGAAACGGTGTCGGAGGCAGTCTCGCTGTTGCAGCCACAGGCGAACGGGCAGCGGGTCATCATCCGGACAGCCCTCTCCCACTCCGTGCCGCAGGTGGTTGCAGACCTTCGCTCGGTGAAGCAAATCGTCCTCAACATCCTCTCCAATGCAATCCGCTTCACGCCCTCCGGAGGGCAGATCGTGGTTTCGACGGCCTATGAAGCGAACGGAAGCGTCGTCCTGCGTATCCGTGACACCGGCATCGGCATGACCCGGGAGGAACTGGAGGTTGCCATGAAGCCGTTCAGACAGGTCGCGGGTAGCACGAGAAAGCGCGGCGACGGCACTGGTCTGGGGCTTCCCCTGACCAAGGCAATGGTCGATGCCAATCGCGCCAGTTTCGCAATCAGTTCTGCGCCGCGCGAAGGGACACTGGTCGAAATAACCTTTCCGCCGCAGCGGGTGCTTGCGAATTGAGGTCTGCCGGCTTAGCAGTTCCTCACTTCTAGAGGATCAAGCTTGCAGGTTCCCCCGTATCCGGCCAGTCGCCCCCCCCGACGCCCCCGACGCGCCACGTCTGCGCTGGCGATCGTCACGGCAGCCGTGGTCGCCATGCCGGTGATTGCCGTGGTGTGGATCGCGCTCCAGGGGGGTGATGACACGTGGCGGCATGTCGCGTCCACGGTCATCCCTCGCGCAAGCCTGCGCACCCTGCAACTCCTGGGCCTGACGGGGCTTGTATGTGCCCTCGTTGGTACTCTTACGGCATGGCTCGTTACGAGCTACGAATTCCCCATGCGCAGCATGCTGTCGGTCATGCTCGTCTTGCCGCTTGCGATCCCTTCCTATCTCGCCGCCTATGCCTTCGGCGAATTCATGGACTTCACAGGCCCCCTGCAGACGGCCTACCGCGCAGCCTTCGGCTTTCAAAGCTCTCGCGAGTACTGGTTCCCGGACATCCGTTCGATGGGCGGCGCAGTTCTCGTCCTGAGTTCGGTGCTCTATCCGTACGTCTATCTCGCCTGTCGCTCGATGTTCCTCATGCAAGGACGAGCCGCCGCCGATGTTGCGAGGACGCTTGGTGCCAGTCCGGCAAGAGTATTCTGGCGCATTCAGATCCCGATGGCGCGCCCCGCGATCATGATCGGCCTGACGCTGGTAACGATGGAAACCTTGAACGATATCGGCGCCGTGCAATTTCTCGGCATCAATACCCTGACCTTCTCCGTCTATGATACCTGGCTGAACCGGGGCAGCCTGAGCGGGGCGGCCCAGATCGCGGCCGTGATGCTGGGGATCGTCGCACTTCTGATCTGGCTCGAGCAGGCGGCGCGTCGCAGCCAGCGCTTCTCTACGAACCGGACCACCGGGGCGGTGCATGACGTTGTGCGAACCGGCCTGACCGGCGCGGCAGCTGCGGGTGCAACGGCGTTCTGCCTTCTTCCGGTCGTAACCGGCTTCGCGATTCCGGTCGTCATCCTTGGCGGGTTCGCCTCCCGACGGCTCGCCGACTATCTTGATCCTCGGCTGCTCGACGCGCTCTGGAACAGTCTGGTCGTTTCCTCGCTGACCGCGATGATCGCCGTCCTGTTCGGCCTTGTCCTTGCCTACTCTATCCGCAACGACCGGTCATCCGGTGTCACGATGGCGGGGCGTATCGCCTCCCTCGGCTATGGCGTCCCGGGGACAGTGCTGGCCATCGGCGTGCTCATCCCCATGGCCGGTTTTGACAATGCGGTCGACGGCTTCCTTCGTTCGAATGTCGGCATATCAACCGGCCTTCTTCTCTCGGGTAGCGGCGCGGCGATCGTCTATGCCTGCACGGCCCGGTTCATGACCATGGCGGAGGGAACATTGGAAGCCGGGTTCCACAAACTCTCTCCTCACCTGGACATGGCCGCACGCACGCTTGGCCGCAACCAACGACAGACGCTGGCGACCATTCTCCTTCCCAATCTTGGTCCAGCCTTGATGACGGCGGCGCTCATGGTCTTCATCGAAACCATGAAGGAGCTTTCGGCCACGATGCTGTTGCGACCGTTCAACTTCAATACGCTCGCGACGCTGGTTTACGAGGATGCTTCCCGTGCCCGGATCGAGGATGCGTCAGTTGCCGCGATGATCATCATCCTTGCGGGCCTGATCCCTGTCCTGATCGTTTCACGTTCCTTGGACAGGCAGCGCTGATCAAAAAAGAAGGCGGCCAAAGCCGCCTTTCGAGGTAATGCTGTGTCACGTGCGTTCGGACATCCTGATGCCCCAAGCGCCTGCTGCTTCGGACGGGTTTAGCGATGTCGCCCGCTACTGCTGCAATCTTTGCCGGTGCGACTTAACGATGCGTTAAAGTGGCACACGATCTCTGGCAACCGTCAGTCCCGCCCCAAACTGAAGCGGATGTGTCTCGACTAGAGGGTCCTCCGCGTCATCCTGCCTATCAAGTCCGGAGCTCGAGGAGGTCAGCGAAAAGGTCCAGCGCCTCCGGATTGGCCAAAGCCTCCTTGTTCTTGACCGCCCGTCCATGGACCACATCCCGCACCGCTAGTTCGACGATCTTGCCGGACTTGGTCCTCGGTATATCTGCAACGGCAATGACCTTGGCCGGGACATGCCGCGGGGACGCGCCGGTGCGTATCTGGTTCCTGATGGCCTTCACAAGTTCATCATCGAGCACGGCTCCCGGCGCAAGACGTACGAAGAGGACGACGCGTACGTCCCCGTCCCAATCCTGGCCGATGCAGATGGCCTCGGCGATCTCCGGAAGCTGTTCGACCTGATTATAGATCTCGGCGGTACCGATGCGCACCCCGCCTGGATTGAGGGTCGCATCCGAGCGCCCATGGATGATGATGCCGCCATGCTCGGTCCACTCGGCGAAGTCGCCATGGCACCAGACATTCTCGAACCGGTCGAAGTAGGCGGCTCGATACTTCTCGCCTTCCGGGTCATTCCAGAACCTGATCGGCATGGAGGGAAATGGCCTGGTGCAGACGAGCTCGCCCTTTTCTCCGCGCACGGGCTGCCCGTTATCGTTCCAGACATCGACCGCCAGCCCAAGCCCCGGTCCCTGGATCTCACCCCGCCAGACCGGCTTAAGCGGGTTGCCGAGCACGAAGCAGGAGACGATGTCCGTCCCCCCGGAGATGGACGCAAGGTGGATGTCCGACTTGATGCCTTCATAGACGAAGGAGAAGCCCTCGGGAGAGAGCGGTGATCCCGTCGAGGTCATCAGCCGCAAATGGGACAAGTCGTGGGTCTCTCGCGGAACGAGTCCGCTCTTGCGTACCGCGTCGATGTACTTGGCCGAAGTCCCGAATACAGCGAATCGCTCATCCTGGGCATAATCGAACAACACCTTTTCATCCGGTGCGAAGGGCGAACCGTCGAACAGGCAGAGCGTCGCTCCGACCGCGAGCCCCGACACCAGCCAGTTCCACATCATCCACCCGCAGGTGGTGAAGTAGAACAGCCTCTCACCCGCCTCGATGCTGCAGTGAAGGCGGTGCTCCTTCAGGTGCTGGAGCAGGACCCCACCGGCGGAATGAACGATACACTTCGGCACGCCTGTCGTTCCAGACGAGAAGAGGATGTAGAGTGGGTGCGCGAAGGGAAGGAGCAGATATTCGACCTCGCGCGCTTCGAACGGAGCAATGAAGTCCGCAAACGTCCGACCGTCGGCAAGCGAAGCGGCGAGCGCCGGCGCATCACCGGCATAGGGGACGACCAGCACCGGAACGGCAAGCGCAGCAGCAACCGTCCGGACCTTATCCGCGACGTCCTGCAGCTTTCCATTGTACCAATAGCCATCACAGGCGATGAAGAGCTTGGGCGCAATCTGGCCGAACCGGTCCAGCACACCCTGCTCACCAAAATCGGGCGAACAGGAGGACCAGACGGCGCCGATTGACGCCGCCGCGAGCATCAGCGCCACCGTCTCAGGCATGTTGGGCATCATCGCAGCGACGCGATCACCTTCCCGGACGCCGGCCGCCCGCATCGCCTGCTGGAGGCGGGAAACGTTGTCGCGGAGGCGATCCCATGACCATGTATCGCGAGCCTTGTCCTCCCCTCTGAAGATGATGGCTTCGCCAGCACCGCGCTGGGACAGGAGGTTTTCCGCGAAATTCAACCTGGCGTCCGGAAAGAAGCGGGCTCCGAGCATATCGCCACCGTTTACCAGCAAACGAGCGCCAGGCTCCCCCTTGACGCCGCAGAACTGCCAGATGGCCATCCAGAATGCCTCCGGTTCCCTCACAGACCACGCATGGAAGTCATCCACGGAGGTCGTGGGGCTTCCATGTCGTCCGGCGCACCAGGACATGAACGATCGAAGCGGCAAATCCTGTCGAAGGTCCGACGGTGTCCATAGCGGCTGATCAGAATTCATAGGGTCTCCTCCATCCCAAGAACACCTTCCCTATAGCAATGCTGCAGCGCAAGATAAACGGCCAATGATCTGATCCGGAGCCCAGTTTGCGCCAGAAGCCCATTTCCTGTATCCGCAGGCCTGACCCAGCAACTTGATCAAGACTACCGCGAGAGCCCGCGAGGCTTAGGAGGCCTATGGCAGAGGGAGTTGGCATATCCTCGAAGCGACTGTTTCGCCGCTCGTGGCGTCCGTTCGGCGCGGGTATCCTGCTTCTTGTGGGGCTAGTGCTGGCTGTTCAGGCGCTGGCGCCTGTTCTGATCTCCAGCTCGATCGTACGCGATGGAATAGAGCGTGCGCTGTCCGATTGGACTGGCCATGATGTTCGCATAGAAGGACCTCCAAAACTCAGCTTCTGGCCCGAGCCCGAAATCGAGGTCAGCCGTATCGTCGTCACGAAACAAACGCCCTCAGGCATTCGCGTTCTGGCGCGCGTCTCGCGGATGACGGCTGACTTCCGCCTCCTCAAGGCGATGGGGGGAAGCCTGGAGTTTCGCGACTTCACGTTCTTCGACCCGGAGATATTCCTCTTGCGTGACGAGGAGGGCCGCCTGGATTGGGCGCAGGAGGGTCGGCTCACTGGCGCAATACGCAGTGCTGTCGAGGTGGACGGACGCGTGGTTCTCGATCGGTCACTGGACCTTGCCCTGGGCGATGTCACGATCAACAACGGTCGGGTCGAGGTGAAAGACGCTGCGACTGGGCGCGTCTGGTCGGGGCGTGGAATTACGGGTGATCTCGATTGGCCCCGACTGTCCGAGCCAGCCTCGCTGCATGTGACGGCGGTGGTCAATGGGCAGGCATTGCAGCTTTCCGGCTCCTCAGGTCAGCCTCTACTCCTTCTTGCGGGTCGGTCTGCGTCCCTTGAACTCTCCCTCAACTCGGACCTGCTGGCAGCCGAGTTTGCCGGAACCGCAGACCTCGCGAAAGGAGGCTTCCTGTCCGGACCAGTCAAGCTCTCAACACCAAACGCGCAAGCTGCTCTCGCATGGGCAGGAGTGCCGATTTCAGACCTTGCATCAGATGGACGATTGTCGATCGAGGCCCGGCTGCTGACAACTGAGAGAGCACTGCGCTTTGATGAACTGCATCTCACGACAGAGTGGATGGAAGCGACGGGAATAATTGACCTGCTGCTCCCGCAGGATCGCCCCCTGCGCGTGACGGGGACGCTAGCCGCGAACCGCTTCGACCTCGCCGACCTGCAGGCAGCGACGAGACCAAAGCCTGACGGCGACGGGAAAGGCAGTTTCTTGGACCGGATGGAGCTCGACTTGCGTCTTTCGGGACAGGACGTTTCGCTCGCCAACCTTTCGCTCACCCAGGCGGCGGTAAGCATCCTTCGTGAGAACGGTCAGTCCCGCTTTGATCTTGTGGATGGAACGCTCGGAGGGGGCGACATGACTGGTCAGGTCATCACCTCCGTAGGGGCGGGAAAGCTCACCACCGATGTCACGGTCTCTGTCCGGAACGCCGACCTCGGGGAGATCTTCGAGACGCTAAGGCTGCGTGGCCCGGTTCCTCAAGCCCAGGGCTCCTTCGAAGTGACATTGGCAACGACGGAGGACGGCTGGAGGGGCTGGCGCAAGGGCCGGGGCTCCTTTCGCATGACGACCGGCCCGGGCACCTTGGCCGGTCTGGAACCGGAAACCATCCTGACCCGTGCACGCCAGGGACGGTACCAGCCCCTGACGAACCCGGACGGCCAGGACTTTGACTACCAGAGCCTTGCGCTTTCTGCGACGTTCGCACGTGGTTTGGCGGAGATCGAGACGGCCATCATCGAAGGCAACGGCCTGCGCGTGGAATTTTCAGGCGCGCTTCCACTGACGGACGGCGGTCTGGCGCTCTCGGCGACGATCAGCAGACGAGAACAGCAGGGTGAGGAGAACGTGCTGTTCATCGGCGGCTCTCTTTCGGAGCCGATGGTAATTGCCCTGATGCCACCGGCCATTCCGGCTTCATCCGATTAAGCCCACCTCGGCCACCACCGCCACTGATTGGCGTGAGGCGCCGACCGGAAGGCTGGCGCCTTCGTCCCTTCAAGTTGTTCCCCGCAGAGCAACATGCTCGTCGCGGATGCGCCTGAGCTCTGCACGCTTTGATGCGATGGAGGCGAAAATGACACCGATCGTCACCAGGCCGATGAGAATCGTGCAGATTGCGTTGATCTCCGGCGTCACCCCCAGCCTCACCTGCGAATAGATCTTGATTGGCAAGGTGGTCGCGCCGGGTCCGGTGGTGAAGCTCGCGATGACCAGATCGTCGAGCGAGAGGGTGAAGGCCAGCATCCAGCCCGCGACCACCGCCGGCATGATGAGCGGAAGCGTGACCTTGAAGAAGGTTTTGACCGGCGGACAGCCAAGATCGAGTGCCGCCTCTTCGAGGCTGCGGTCGAAGGTGAGGAGTCGCGACTGGACGACAATCGCCACGTAGCACATGGTGAAGGTCGTATGGGCTATCGTCACCGTCCAGAAGCCACGATCGACGTTGAGCGCCACGAACAGCAGGAGCAGCGACAGTCCGGTGATGACCTCCGGCATGACCAGCGGCGCATAGATCATTCCCGAAAATGCCGTTCGCCCGGGGAATCGTGAAAAGCGAACCAGCGCAAGTGCCGCGAGCGTACCCAGCACGGTCCCAAGCGTGGCACTCAGCACCCCCACCCGCGCCGTGACCCAGGCGGCATCCATCAGCCCCTGATTGGACCACATGGCCGCATACCACTGGAGCGAAAACCCGCCCCAGACGGTCACCAGCCGGGAGGCGTTGAAAGAGTAGATGACCAGGATGATGATCGGTATGTAGAGGAAGGCGAAGCCCAGGGTGAGGATGATGGGGTCAAAGCGTGAGGACTTCATGGCTCACCTCACCTTCTGCTGCTGGTTCTGGAAGATCATGATCGGCACCACCAGCACCAGCAGGAGGAGCACCGCTACGGCTGATGCGAGCGGCCAGTCACGATTGCCGAAGAACTCCGTCCACAAGGTCTTGCCGATCATCAGTGTCTGGGCCCCGCCGAGCAGGTCGGGGATGACGAACTCACCTGTGATCGGGATGAAGCAGATCATCGAGCCGGCGACGACGCCCGGCAGGGACAGCGGGAACGTGATCCTCCAGAAGGCCTTCCAGGGGGGGCAGCCGAGATCGCTGGCCGCCTCGAGCAGCGTCCCGTCCATCTTCTCCAGGGCGGCATAGAGTGGGAGAACCATGAAGGGGAGGTAGGAATAGACAATGCCGATGAAGACGGCGATGTCGGTGCGATAGATCTGCACCTGCTCGTCAGGACCCAGCAAGCCGAGCGCCTGAAGGAAAACCGTGAGAAGTCCTTCAGGCTTCAGGATGCCAATCCAGGCGTAGACACGGATCAGGAACGAGGTCCAGAACGGCAGGATCACCAGCATGACCAGGGTTGGTCGCAACGAATTCGGTGCGCGGGCCATGGCGAGTGCGATCGGATAGCCGATCAGCAGCAGGAGGGCGGTCGAGATCGCCGCAATGCGCAACGAGGAGAGGTAGGACTGCAGGTAAAGTGGGTCCTCCAGGAGGAAGCTGTAGTTCTCCAGGTCCAGTTGGCGCACGAAGTCGCCGAGCATGCCGGGCCCCTCGAAGACCGGCAGGTAAGGCGGCATGGCGATTGCCGTGTCGGATAGCGATATCTTCAGGATGATCAGGAACGGCGCGGCAAAGAAGAGCAGCAGCCACAGATATGGGATGATGACGACCAGCCATCTCGCTGGTCCCGCCTGGGGAGGTGCCGCAGTGTCAGCCATTCTCCGCTCCCCTCAATTGGTCAGGATCAGCCCGGCATCCCTGGGCCAACTCAGCCAGACCATGTCGCCGAAGGTAATCGGGCGATCGACCAGCCTGGAGACGTTTGCCTGCGCAGCGCGGATGATCCGACCGTCCTCCAGCCTGACAAGAAAGACGGAAAAATCGCCGAGATAGCCGATATCCCAGACCTCTCCATGGGCTGCATTGACGCCCGTATCGGAGGGAGGATCGAGAGTGATGCGAACTTTCTCCGGCCGAATGGCGAAGGCCGCCTTGCTTCTCTCGACCGCCGCACATTCCTGCTCCACCGCAACTGCCAAGCCGTCACAGTTCATGGTGACGATCATCGATGAGCCGCCGCCGGTCACTCCGGTGACTGTACCTTCCATGATGTTGATGTCGCCTATGAAATCGGCGACATACCGGCTGTTGGGCGCCTCGTAGATCTCGGCAGGCGTGGCAACCTGAACGATCCTGCCCTTGTCCATCACCGCAATACGATCCGAGACCGTCATCGCCTCCTCCTGGTCATGGGTGACGATCAGGAAGGTCAGGCCCAGCGTGTGCTGGATATCCATCAGCTCAAACTGCGTTTCCTCGCGCAGCTTGCGATCGAGGGCGCCCAGCGGTTCGTCCAGCAGAAGCACTTTCGGACGCTTCGCGAGGGAGCGAGCAAGAGCCACGCGCTGCCGCTGGCCACCGGACAATTGCCCGGGCTTGCGCTTCGCAAACTCCTCCAGCCTGACGAGCCTCAGCATTTCCTGGACCCGCTCGTCGATCTCTCCCTTCGGCAGCTTGTCCTGTTCGAGACCGAAGGCAATATTCTTCTCCACCGTCATGTGGGGGAAGAGCGCGTAGCTCTGGAACATCATGTTGGTCGGGCGCCGATAGGGCGGCACGCCCGAGATGTCCTTGCCTTGAAGCAGGATGCGACCTTCCGTCGGCTCCTCGAACCCCGCCAGCATCCGCATCAGCGTGGTCTTGCCGCATCCCGAAGGGCCGAGCAAGGAGAAGAACTCACGTTCGTATATGTCGAGGCTCAGTTCACTGACGGCGGTGAAATCGCCGAAGCGCTTCGTGATGTTCTCAAAGCGGATGAATGGTACGGCGTCGGGTTCTGTCCATGGAGAAAACGTCCGTTTCACGGGTCCCAGAGATCTGGCCATGCTTGCTCCATCGAGCGTTGCGGGTATCAGTGACAAGAATGCGAAGGGCGGGTCACTGCCCGCCCCTCTGTATCAGCTGCCGGTCTTGATCTGGGTCCAGATCCGGTTGAGCACGCGTTGCTCACGCGGCCCATAGGGAGAGATGGTGAAGAGCTTGGACACGGTCTCGGCCGGAGGATAGACGGAGGGGTTTTCCAGGACTTCCTTGTCGAGCAGTTCCTGCGATGCAAGGTTGCCGTTCGCATACTGGACGTAATTCGAGGCCTTGGCGATGACCTCGGGCTTCATCAGGAAGTTGATGAAGGCATGCGCTTCCTCGACATTCTTGGCATCCGCCGGGATCGCCAGATTGTCGAACCACATGTAGGTGCCTTCCTTCGGGATCACGTACTCCACGTTCACGCCGTTGCCCGCCTCTTCAGCGCGTGCCTTGGCCTGCAGCACGTCGCCCGACCAACCCATCGAGATGCAGGTATCGCCATTGGCCAGTTCGTCGATGTAAGCCGACGAGTTGAAAGTCTTCACGAACGGGCGGATGTTCATGTAAACCTCGCCACCTGCCTCAAGGTCGGCGGTCTCCTTGCTGTCCGGATCTTTGCCGACGTAGTTCATCGCGATCGCGAAGGTCTCGTCGGAGGCGTCGAGGATGTTGATGCCGCAGGCTTTCAGCTTCTCGGCATTTTCGGGCTTGAAGAGGATGTCCCAGCTGTCGACCGGCACGTCGCCAAGCGCTGCCTTGACCTTGTCGACGTTATAGCCAAGCCCAGTCGTTCCCCACATGTAGTTGACCGCGTACTCGTTGCCGGGGTCGTACTTGGCCAGGCGCGCGGTGATTTCCGGCCACATGTTCGACAGGTTCGGCAGCTTCGACTTGTCGAGCTTCTGGAAAACGCCCGCCTGGATCTGGCGCGCCAGGAAGGGTGCGGTCGGAACAACGACGTCATAGCCGGAGCCACCGGCCAGAAGCTTCGTCTCGACGATTTCGTTGGAATCGAACACGTCATAGACGACCTTGATGCCGGTCTCCTTCGTGAAGTCTTCCAGCACCGACTCGTCGATGTAGTCGGACCAGTTGTAGACATGCACCACCCGTTCCTGGGCCATGGCGGCGGTAGCGGTCACGGCGAGGCTGGCAACGGTTGCAGCAAGATGCAGCAGCTTGGTCTTCATAATCTCTCCAGTTCGACTTGTCGGCCATCGATGCAGCCGTTCCCCATTTCGAGGCGAGAGTAAGAAGGAAATTTTGCCGCTACAAGGAAAATGTGCACTGCAGGATCGGCTTACTGGAAATCGAAGGCGCTCAATCCCGTCACCATCTCGTCAAGCCCCAGCGGGCGCGTCAACGGGGGTTCCGCGCGGGCCAAGCAGCCCCGTCGTTCGCAGAGGCGACAGGCCGTGCCGGCGAGCACCCGCGCGGCTGTGCTTTCAACGGCAGGGCCATAGACAGTCTCGTCGGCGAGCGCCAGTTCGCATCCGATGAGCAAGGCAGTCCGCCTAATCCGTTCTCCGAAAGCCGCCTGAGGTCCGTCGATGGTACGGGAAACCGTCAGGTAGGCGGTACCATCGGGCATTTCAGCCGCTTCCGCCAATATCTGGCCAGGCTGGGCGAAGGCTGAGTGGATGCCGAGCTTCGGACAGAGCCCGCCGAACGCCGCCCTTGGATAGCTTTGTGCTCCCGCACGCCGGATGACATTGCCCGCATGATCCAGTTCAAGCAGGAAGAACGGCAGCCCCACCGCCCCGGGTCTGGAAAGCGTGGTGATCCGGTTGGCCGCCTGCTCGAACGAGACATCGAAGCGGGACCTTAAGAGGTCTATGTCATAGCGGGCCTTCTGCGCAGCCGAGAGGAAGGCCCCATATGGCATCATCAGCGCATGGGCTGCATAGCGCGCCAGTTCGAACCTTCCGATGCGGCGTGCCTCGCTGCTGGTGAAGGACAGGTCTTCCAGTTCCGCCAGGATCTCCGAGGACAACGCCAGTTGTGCCGCCTCGGCGGCCAGTTCTCGCGTCCTGTCGAAGGGAGACAGCCTCTCGGACAAAAAGAGCCGCATTGAGTGGCGATCGTATCGGCGTCGCAGATTTGGCATTGCGTGTATGGGCAGGGTGCGCGCGGCAATACCATGCTCGGCCTTCAGCCAGGCCTTCAGGGCTCCCGGCAAGTCCTCCCCTGGACCCAGGCGTTGCACGAACTCTTCGGCTGCATCTTCGATCCGGCCGAAGAAGTTCGGGCGCCGCTCCAGTCTGTCCCGGACTTCGTCGATCGGCAGATGGGTTGCAGAAACCGAAGTCTCATGCCCCTCCTTCGCCAGAATGTCGGTCAGATCCGTCAGGCGCGCCGCCTGTTCCCGATATGCCCGGTAAAGCTTCACCATTCCAAGCGCGGCATTGGGAGCAGCCTCCGCGACTTCGAGGATTTCCTGATCGCCTGGAATTTCGCCCGACAGGAGAGGATCGGCAAACACTTCGCGCAGCTGGGTTGCGGCGCCGTTACCCTCTCCCTGCAGCAGGTCGAGATCGACCTTGTAGACCGAGGCCAGCTTGATAAGCAGTTGTACCGTGAGCGGGCGCTGGTTCCGCTCGATCAGGTTCAGATAGGACGGCGATATCCCAAGCGCCTCCGCCATTGCCGTCTGCGTCAGGCCGAGCCCGAGACGAACACGTCGTACGCGAGGCCCGGCGAAAATCTTGCGTTCAGCCATTTGTCACCTTTTTTACACGCCCGAACCAGACAGCTTCTTTGACTATTTTTACATCTTCACAACCGCACTTGTCAAACAAGCGACATCATAACCCTTTTGATGTCTCTGTTTTTGCATATTTTCTGGCAGTTCAACGTTTGCATCTGTAAATCCCGTCACAGACGCAGGCAGCTACGGTTGCTGATGCGGAAGCCACGAATGAAGATGGAGCCTCGCAGATGACCGACTTTTACAACCTCATTCCGAACGCCCCGAAAGACCGTTATGACGGCATCGAGCGCCCCTACACGGCGGAGGACGTCAAGCGTCTGCGCGGCTCAGTCGAAATCAAGTACACGCTGGCGGAAATGGGCGCCAATCGCCTGTGGAAGCTGATTAACGAAGAGCCCTTCATCAACGCTCTCGGCGCGCTCTCCGGCAACCAGGCCATGCAGATGGTCCGCGCCGGCCTGAAGGCCATCTACCTCTCCGGCTGGCAGGTCGCTGCCGACGCCAACACCGCGTCCGCCATGTATCCCGACCAGTCGCTCTATCCGGCCAATGCAGCTCCGGAGCTTGCAAAGCGGATTAACCGCACACTGCAGCGCGCGGACCAAATCGAGACGGCCGAAGGCAAGGGGCTTTCCGTCGAGACCTGGTTTGCGCCGATCGTCGCCGACGCGGAAGCCGGCTTCGGCGGACCGCTGAATGCCTTCGAGATCATGAAGGCCTTCATCGAAGCCGGCGCCGCAGGCGTTCACTTTGAGGACCAGCTCGCCTCTGAGAAGAAGTGCGGCCATCTCGGCGGCAAGGTTCTAATCCCGACGGCGGCCCATATCCGCAACCTGAACGCCGCCCGCCTCGCCGCGGACGTCATGGGCGTCCCGACGCTGATCGTCGCCCGTACCGATGCCGAGGCCGCCAAGCTCCTGACGTCGGACATCGACGAGCGCGACCAGCCTTTCGTCGACTACGATGCCGGCCGCACTGCCGAAGGCTTCTACCAGGTCAAGAATGGCATCGAGCCCTGCATCGCCCGTGCGATCGCCTATGCTCCGCACTGCGACATGATCTGGATGGAAACCGGCAAGCCGGACCTGGAACAGGCCCGCAAGTTCGCGGAAGCCGTCCACAAGGCACACCCGGGCAAGAAGCTTGCCTATAACTGCTCGCCGTCGTTCAACTGGAAGAAGAACCTGGACGACGCGACGATCGCGAAGTTCCAGAAGGAACTGGGTGCAATGGGCTACAAGTTCCAGTTCATCACCCTCGCCGGCTTCCACCAGCTGAACTATGGCATGTTCGAACTGGCGCGCGGCTACAAGGATCGGCAGATGGCCGCCTACTCCGAGCTGCAGGAAGCCGAATTCGCGGCAGAGGTCAATGGCTACACCGCCACCAAGCACCAGCGCGAGGTCGGCACCGGCTACTTCGACGCTGTCTCCATGGCGATCACCGGCGGCAAGTCCTCGACCACCGCCATGAAGGAATCGACCGAGACCGAACAGTTCAGGCCGGCCGCTGAATAATATCCCGGATACAACCCTTCGCCATACCTCTTCCCGTCCGCGGGAAGAGGAGACCGACCAGCACCCGGATCAGCAACTTCAAGAACCCCGCGTATAAGAGGAGAAATGCAATGACCCCACAGACCCGCGTCAAGGAACGTGCCGAAGAACAGGCATCCGCCATGACCACCGACCAGCAGGCCATGATCCGCATGGTCGCCAACGACCTGCACCGTCTCAACCAGTCGGTCATGAAAGCCGTCGACGCTGGTGTATCGGTCGAGCTCGTCCGCTCCGCCCGCCATCATGGCGGCGACGGAAACTGGGGCGATCTCCTCATTCCGGTTGTTGTCACCCAGGCTCACTGAGCAGGCCATGATAGGCAGAGGGCGTCGCGCATGCCGCGGCGCCCTCTGCGCATTCAGCGCGTCGAGGCGGGGCGGCGGCCGGCAAAGAGGTCGGCATGGCTGCGAACAAGCTCCGTGATCCGATCCACGACCGTCCGGATCTCCCGCCTGTGACGGTCGTCATTGTTCATCACGATCCACTGGGTGTGACGCAGGGCGGTTATCTCCTCCCCTACCCGTTCCAGCCGAACGTCATTGTCCCCCACGAAGCATGGCAGCACGGCGATACCCGCGCCTGCGATCACCAAGTCATGGAGCGACCTCGGCCGATTGACCGTCACTGTAATCGCATCCGCCTGATGCTCGTGCGGATAGCGGAGATAAGCGGAAATCGCCTCTTCCTCCGCAACGGCAAGCCAGCGCTCCCGACCTGAGATATCGACCTCGCGGGAGCAGTAAGCGGCGTAAGCCACCTCGCCCAAACGGCGCGCGGCAAGATTCCCCTCCTCCGGCTCAAACGCCCGGATGCCGATATCGCTCTCGCGGTGCGCGAGGCTCGCCCTTCGCTCCGCGATGAACATGTCGATGCGGAGGTTCTCTTCGGCCCTCTGAAGGCGTGTGTGATGCCTTGCCATCCACCAGGCAAGCCAGGTGCCGCAGGCGATCCTCACGAGCGGCGAAGCACTTTCCTGTTGCCACGCATCGATCCGCCGTGCAGCACCTTCCATTTCCTGCACCTGCTCGAAAAGCACCGCGCCCTCAGCCGTCAGTTGATAGCCGGTCCGGCTCCGGAGAAAGAGCGGGCGCCCGACGCCGCCTTCCAGCTCGAGCATGCGACGTCCGATGGTAGCAGGGCTCAAGCCGGTGACACCGGCAGCGCCGGACAGGCCGCCATGACGGGCGACCTTGAGGAAAAGTTCGTACGTATCCCAACTGACGTTTTTCATCTTTGAAAAGCATAGCGCGTTTCCGGCTGTTTCAGAAGCCGGAGGACCGGTCTATCTCAGACGACGGCTTTTCATCTTCGGAGGTAGAGACAATGTACGAAGTCGTCGCTGCGATCGTGGCATCATCCCGAGCATGGGAGAATCGAGGAAGGAGGGAGCGTGGACTGGAAGATCGATATTATCGGCGGTTCGCAACGCCGATACCGCGTGCTCCTGCAGCCGTCTGCCGGATTGCGGACAGGCTCTTGAGCCTCAGGCCGTCGGCCAAGGACGATTCACGACGATCAGGAAATTGCCGACAGCACCAGGAAGGCAGCGGTCGCGCCAGCGCATAGCAACAGGAGGCGCAGACGAAAGAGCCGGTCGGCATCCTCAGCCTTGGCAATGGCGACAGCACGGGCACGGCGAACTTTTTGCATGATCTGAACCCCAAGAGCGTTGTCGGTCGCGGTCTGCCGCGACAGGCCGGATGCCACATCCTGACAGCAGGAATTTGCCGGCATCAAGGCAGGATG
This sequence comes from Pseudorhizobium flavum, assembly GCF_902502825.2. The sequence continues at coordinate 553,286 of NZ_LR723670.1, read as the reverse complement.
ATCAAAGCACCTTAACAAGGCTTGAATCAGCGATGCCTACAATGCGTCCCCACAAACATGGCCCGAGGCCCAGGCCCACTGGAAATTATACCCCCCAAGCCAGCCGGTCACATCGACGCACTCCCCGATGAAGTGGAGGCCGGGAACCTTCCTGGCGGCAAGCGTGCGCGAATCCAGTTCCTTTGTATCGACACCGCCAAGGGTTACCTCCGCCGTGCGATAGCCTTCGGATCCCGCCGGCCGAACACGCCATTCCTGGGCCGAGGCAGCGACCGCCTGGAGCACCCTGTCCGGGCAATCGGCCAGTTGGACATGGGCCGCGACGCCCGACCTCTCCAGAAGGTACTGCGCGAGGCGCCTCGGCAGAAGCTCGGACAGCACGGTCAGAGGCGCCTGGCGGCCATTCTCCCTCCGCGCCGACCTCAGCATCTGGAAGAGGTCATGCTCCGGCTCGATCTTCAGCAGGATTTCGTCGCCTTCGCGCCAGTAGGACGAAATCTGCAGGATGGCCGGTCCGCTCATGCCCCGATGGGTAAAGAGAAGGGCCTCGCGAAAGGCGGTCTTGCCGTGACGCACTTGCGCGGGAACGGAGATCCCCGACAGGGACGCGAGACGTTCGAGCAGTTGCGGGTCGAGCGTCAGCGGGACAAGGCCGGGGCGCGTCTCGATCACCTTCAGCCCGAACTGTTCGGCAATGCGGTAGGCAAGACCGGTGGCTCCCATCTTCGGGATAGACTTGCCGCCGGTGGCGACCACCAAGGCTGCCCCCTCGACCGAGCCGCCCGATGTTCCTATGCGGAAGCCGGCGCCGGTATGTTCGACCGACGAAATCTCCTGCTGGAGTTCCATCTGGACGTTCGCGGCGCGCATCTCTGCCGTCAGCATTCCGATGATCTCTTTGGCGCTGCCGTCGCAGAACAACTGCCCGAGCGTCTTCTCGTGCCAGGCTATGCCATGCTTGTCCACGAGAGTAATGAAGTCACGCGGCGTGTAGCGCGCAAGGGCGGACTTGGCGAAGTGGGCGTTGGCGGAGATGTAGTTTGCCGGCGAAGTCCCGGTGTTGGTGAAGTTGCATCTTCCGCCGCCGGAAATGCGGATCTTTTCGCCCGGCGCCTTCGCATGATCGAGGAGCAGGACCCTCCTCCCGCGCTGCCCGGCACGAATGGCGCACATCATCCCCGCGGCTCCGGCTCCAAGAATGACGGCGTCGAATTTGCGGACCAAGTGCGGCTCCCTTCAGCAGGTTTCCCTGTTTGCGATCAGTCGGGCAAAGTCAATGCCGCCCCCTCGCCAATTGCCAATCTCTGGTTATGATGGCGCTCCGATCAACGCATACCGGTGCTTCATGACGCGCAAGAAACCGTCGCCTGCCTCCCCATCCGCAGGGCCTGTGCTGAAATCGACCGGCGGGCAGCCCACGCCACCAGCCCTGACCTCTCTGCGCGGCGTACACGACTGGAAGGAGGCCGTCGCCTGGCTGCGGGCGCGTGGCATCGAGGATGTCGAGTGCATTACGCCAGACCTCGCAGGCGTCCCGCGCGGCAAGATGATGCCGTCGTCGAAGTTTACCTCCAACACGTCGCTGGCCTTGCCTTCCGCTCTTTACCGACACACGATCTCCGGCGAGTATCCGGATGAGACGGCCAGCTTCCGTTATGAGCCACGCGACAGCGACCTGAAGCTGGTTCCCGACCTTTCGACTCTCTCCGTCGTGCCTTGGGAGACGGATCCGACGGCCCAGGTCATCTGCGATGTGGTCGGCATCGGCGGCGACAACGTCCCCTATACGCCTCGCGCCGTCTTGAAGAACATCGTCGACCTTTATCATGAGCGCGGGTGGAAGCCGGTGGTCGCGCCGGAAATCGAGTTCTACCTCGTCGCCAAGAATGATGATCCGGACTATCCCCTGCACCCGCCGAAGGGACGCTCGGGCCGCGCCATTCTCGGCGGCCAGGGGTATTCGATCGCCGGCATCAACGAGTTCGATGAACTGATCGACGACATCTACCATTTCTCCGAGAAGCAGGGCCTGGAGATCGACACGCTCATTCACGAGGAAGGGCCCGCCCAGCTCGAGATCAATCTGCGGCACGGCGACCCGATAGAATTGGCCGACCAGGTTTTCCTCTTCAAGCGCACGATCCGTGAAGCGGCGTTGAAGCACGGCATCTATGCGACGTTCATGGCAAAGCCGATGCAGGGTCAGGCGGGATCTGCGATGCACATCCACCAGTCGGTGGTCGACATCGAAACGGGACGGAACGTCTTTTCCAACGAGGACGGCTCGCCCTCCAGCGAGTTCTTTCACTTCATCGGCGGCATGCAGACCTATGTCCCCAAGGCGCTCGTGATGATGGCGCCCTATGTCAACTCCTACCGCCGCCTGACGCCGGACATGGCAGCACCAGTAAATAATGCGTGGGGATATGACAATCGCACCACCGCCTTCCGCGTACCGGTCTCCGATGCTGGCGCGCGGCGCGTTGAGAACCGCCTGCCGAGTTCCGATGCCAATCCTTATCTGGCGCTGGCAGCCTCCCTTGCCTGCGGGATGCTCGGCATCGTGAACAAGGTTGAGCCGGGCCCACCGACGGAGCACAGCGCCAATGAAGGCTCGATCGAACTGCCGCGCGGTCTCCTGGAGGCCGTCTCCGCACTTGAAGCGGAGCCGGCCCTTGCGGAGGTGCTCGGCTCGGAGTTCATCGGCCTCTATGCCGGCGTCAAGCGCGGCGAATTCGAGACCTTCATGCAGGTCATCAGCCCGTGGGAGCGGGAGTTCCTGCTCCTCAACGTCTGAGTGGTCTAATGAGTGAGTGGCAGAGCCCGATCGCGCCCGGCATCTCATGGTATCAGGCCACGGTCGGTGAGCGACTGACTTATCCCGCCCTGGATGGCTCCACGACGGCCGACGTGGCGATCGTCGGCGGCGGCTTCACCGGGCTGCAGGCCGCTTTCAATCTTGCCCAGCGAGGCCTGTCGGTTGTCCTCTTGGAAGGCGCCCGCCTGGGTGACGGCGCATCGGGTCGCAATGGCGGCCAGATGGGAACCGGGCAGCGCGCCTGGCCGGAGGAACTGGAGCAGAAGATAGGTTTCGAGCGCTCGAAAGCGCTGTTTGACATGGCGGAGCAGGCGAAGCGCTACCTGCTGGACTTTGCGTCCGAGCACCAGATCGACATGGACTACACGCCCGGCCAGATGAATGTGGCGCACAAGCCGGGCTACGAGAGGGACTACCGCGCCAATGCCGAGATCGCGGCAGAGCGCTATGGCTATCCGCATCTCAGCTTCATGGACCGGGAAGAAACGGCAGAGCGGACAGGCTCGCGACACTATTACTGCGGCGTCCGCGACACCGGCACCGGGCACATCCACCCGCTCAAGCTGCTGGTCGGACTGGCGCGCGCCGCTCAGAGCGCCGGTGCCCAGATCCACGAGATGACGAGGGTCACCGCGATCCGGCGGGGAGATGGAAAGACGCTGCTCGATACGGCGCGGGGTACGGTCTCGGCAGACCGGGTCCTAATCGCCACCAACGGCTATATCGACAAGCTTGAGCCGGTCACGGCCGGTCACATCATGCCGATCGGATCCTTCATTGCGGCAACGGAGCCGCTGGACGATTACCCGAGCGTGCTGCCGGGCGGAGAGGCCGTAGCGGACTCCCGCTTCGTCGTCCGCTATTTCCGCAAATCGCGTGACAATCGTCTGCTGTTCGGCGGCCGCGAAGTCTACTCTTCCAGCAGCCCGGAAGACACCGCAAACTTCATCCGCCGGCAGATCATCGAGACCTATCCGTCCTTGAAAGATATCCGCATCACCCATGCCTGGGGCGGCTATGTGGGGATCACCATGCCGCGGCAGCCGTTTGTCCGCGAAGTCATGCCGGGGGTCACCTCGATCGGCGGCTATTCCGGCCATGGCGTCATGTTGTCGAATTTTTGCGGCAAGCTCTATGCCGACCGCCTGACCGGTACGGCGAATGCGCTGGGTGATTTAGAGGCGCTCGATGTGCCGAGTTTCCCGGGCGGTGCCCATCTGCGCAAGCCGCTGCTGTTCCTCGCCCTTACTTGGTATGCGCTGCGCGACCGGGTGTAGCAGCGCCTCAAAAAATGCGCCCGGGGACTGGAATTTTTAAATCGATTAGATTAGGAACGTCCAAGTTCGAAAAGACGAGAGACGAGCCTTATGAGCAGCCAGATCATCCCGGTCGATCCCTTTGATTGCGTCGTGTTTGGCGGATCGGGCGACCTTGCGGAACGAAAGCTGTTGCCGGCGCTCTATCATCGACAGGTCGAAGGACAGTTCCTGGAGCCGACCCGCATTATCGGTGCGTCCCGCAGCCCGCTGTCCGACGAAGAGTATCGGACCTTTGCGCGTGACGCGCTCCGTGAGCATCTCAAACCGGGAGAATACAACGACGCCGAGGTCGAGCGCTTCTGCAAGCGGCTGTTCTACATCCCTGTTGACGCGAAATCGGATCAGGGCTGGGACAAGCTCAAGAAGCTTCTGGACGGCGGCAAGGATTGCGTCCGCGTCTTCTATCTTGCCGTTGCTCCGTCGATCTTCGGCGCGATCTCGGAAAAGATCCGCGACCACAAGCTGATCACCAAGCAAACAAGGATCGTCGTGGAGAAGCCGATCGGCCGCGACCTCGCGTCGGCACTGGAGCTCAATGACACCATCGGCCGGGTATTCCAGGAAGAGCAGATCTTCCGCATCGATCACTACCTCGGCAAGGAGACGGTGCAGAACCTGATGGCGCTGCGCTTCGCCAATGCCCTCTACGAGCCGCTCTGGAACGCGCAGCACATCGACCACGTGCAAATCACGGTTGCCGAGGCCGTCGGACTGGAAGGCCGCGCCGGCTATTACGACACGGCTGGCGCACTGCGCGACATGGTGCAGAACCACATCCTGCAACTGCTCTGCCTTGTTGCCATGGAAGTGCCCTCTTCGCTGAGCGCCGAAGCCGTCCGCGACGAGAAGCTCAAGGTCTTGCGGGCACTTAAGCCCATCACCGAGGGCAATGTCGAGCACATGACTGTGCGGGGCCAGTACAGAGCCGGAGCATCTGCTGGAGGGCCGGTAAAAGGTTACCTGGACGAGCTGGAAGGCGGCGTCTCCAACACCGAGACCTTCGTTGCAATCAAGGCCGAGATCGGCAATTGGCGGTGGGCCGGAGTGCCCTTCTACATCCGCACGGGGAAGCGGCTGGCGACACGGGTGTCGGAGATCGTCATCACCTTCAAGCCGATCCCCCACAACATTTTCGACCAGACAGCGGGGCGCATCTCCGCCAACCAGCTAATCATTCGCCTGCAGCCAGACGAGGGCGTCAAGCAGTCGCTGATGATCAAGGACCCTGGTCCCGGCGGCATGCGCCTTCGCGGCGTCTCGCTCGACATGAGCTTTGCCGAAGCCTTCGCCGTCCGCAATCCGGATGCCTACGAACGCCTGCTGATGGATACGATCCGCTCGAACCAGACGCTGTTCATGCGTCGCGACGAGGTCGAGGCGGCCTGGCAGTGGGTAGATCCGATCCTGAAGGGCTGGGAATCCACCGGCCAGGCAGTCCAGGGCTACACCGCAGGAACCTGGGGTCCAAGCCAGGCAATCGCGCTGATCGAGCGCGACGGCCGCACATGGCACGAGGGTTGAGTGATGGAACCAAACCTGCACGAATTCTCAGACGGTACGGTTCTGGCGGAAAAGCTTGCCGATCAGGTCGCCCATCGCCTCGCCGCGGCGGTGGAAGCGCGTGGCGAAGCAAGTCTCGCCGTGTCGGGTGGCTCCACGCCGAAGAGGTTCTTCCAGGCACTCGCCAACAGGGACATCGACTGGGCGAAGGTCACGGTCACGCTGGTCGACGAACGTTTCGTTCCTGCCGATCATCCGCGGTCCAACCACCTGCTGGTGCGGGAGAACCTCTTGCAGGGCAAGGCGGCAGCGGCACACTTCATCCCACTCTACCATGATCGCCCGAGCGTCGAGGAGGCTGCCCAGGCGGCAACAGCGGCGGCAAAGGCAATCAGCCCACCTTTCGATGTCGTCATCCTCGGCATGGGTGGAGATGGCCATACTGCCTCCTTCTTCCCGCACGGCAGCACCTTGAACGAGGCGCTCGACGCGGCCGGGCCTCGCTCTGTCCTGCCCATGGAGGCCGACGGCGCCGAGGAGCCTCGCCTGACCTTCTCCTTTTCCAGCCTCACGGATGCCGGAATGCTTGTGCTCCATATCGAGGGGCAGTCGAAGAAGGACGTGCTGGCCAAAGCGCAGGAAGGTACCAACGAGACGGAGATGCCGATCCGCGCGGTTCTTCATCGAGCCTCGTCGCCGGTGGACATCTACTGGGCGCCCTGACGCCCGGCCCGAAGCATCACCCGGAGCAATCCGGCGGCATCTGCCGCTCCCAGCCGGCTTGCTCCCGAACCAAAGGACATGGCCATGGCTGCTCACTCGCAGATCGAAGCAATTACAGCCCGCATCGTCGAACGTTCAAAGCCCCGCCGCGAACGCTATCTCAACCAGGTTAACTCAGCTGTTTCGCGGGGTCCCCATCGGGCAGTCCTTTCCTGCGGCAACCTCGCCCACGGCTTTGCCGCCTGTTCCCCCGCCGACAAGGCGGACCTTGCGGCAGACGTGGTCCCCAACCTCGGCATCATCACCGCCTATAACGACATGCTGTCGGCGCATCAGCCTTACGAGACCTTCCCGGCCATCATCCGCGAAGCGGCCCGCGAGGTCGGTGGCGTGGCACAGGTCGCTGGCGGGGTGCCGGCGATGTGCGACGGTGTCACCCAGGGCCAGCCAGGAATGGAGCTTTCGCTTTTCTCGCGCGATGCGATCGCCATGGCTGCAGGCATCGGCCTCTCCCACAACATGTTCGACGCGGCCGTCTTCCTCGGCATCTGTGACAAGATCGTCCCCGGCCTGGTAATCGCTGCGCTGACCTTTGGTCACCTGCCGGCCGTGTTCATCCCAGCAGGTCCCATGACGTCGGGGCTGCCCAATGACGAGAAGTCTAGGATCCGCCAGCTCTACGCGGAAGGAAAGGTCGGGCGGGCAGAACTGTTGGACGCAGAGTCCAAATCCTATCACGGCCCCGGCACCTGCACCTTCTACGGCACTGCCAATTCGAACCAGATGCTGATGGAGATCATGGGCTTCCACATGCCAGGCGCCTCCTTCATCAATCCGGGCACGCCGTTGCGGGACGCCCTGACCAAGGAAGCCGCCAAGCGTGCGCTCGCGATCACGGCGATCGGCAACGAGTTCACACCGGCTGGCGAGATGATCGACGAGCGCTCCATCGTCAACGGCGTGGTCGGCCTGCACGCGACCGGCGGCTCCACCAACCACACGCTCCATCTCGTTGCCATGGCGCGCGCTGCCGGTATCCACCTGACATGGCAGGACATCTCCGAGCTGTCCGACATCGTGCCGCTGCTGGCCCGCGTCTACCCGAACGGACTTGCCGACGTGAACCATTTCCACGCCGCCGGCGGCATGGGGTTCCTGATCAAGCAGTTGCTGAAGGCGGGGCTTGTCCACGACGATGTCCGCACCGTCTTCGGTCACGGGCTTGAGGCCTATACGATCGAGGCGAAGCTCGACGCGGCAGGCAGCATCGTCCGGCAGCCGGCGCCGGAGGAAAGCGGGGACGCCAAGGTTCTTGCGAAAGCGGAGGCGCCGTTCCAACCGAACGGCGGGCTCAAGATGCTGACAGGCAATCTCGGCAAGGCCGTCATCAAGATCTCCGCCGTCAAGCCGGAGCGGCATGTGATCGAGGCGCCGGCGATCGTCTTCCATGACCAGCAGGAACTGCAGGATGCCTTCAAGCGAGGCGACCTCAACCGCGACTTCATCGCGGTCATGCGCTTCCAAGGGCCGAAATCGAACGGCATGCCGGAACTGCACCGCCTGACACCGCCGCTTGGGGTTCTCCAGGACAGGGGCTATAAGGTTGCGCTGGTGACCGACGGGCGCATGTCAGGTGCCTCCGGCAAGGTTCCTGCCGCGATCCACGTGACGCCTGAAGCCTCCGACGCTGGCCCGATCGCACGGATCAAGGACGGCGACTTGATCCGCCTCGACGCAAGCAGGGGAACCTTGGAAGTGCTCGTCGACGCAGCTGAGTTCTCCGCGCGGGCTCCTGCGAGCGCCAATCTGGAGCAGAACGAATTCGGCATGGGCCGCGAGCTCTTTGCAATCTTCCGGCAGAATGCCGGAACGGCAGACAACGGCGCGAGCGTCTTCGCCTGACCGTTCGGCTTGTGCCGCGAGATACTTACCAGGAGCGGATGTCCAGCACCTTGTCGCGATGAGCGGGATGCGTGCTGAAGACGAAGATCCGATCAAGTTCCTTCTGGCTCAACAACCGGAGGAAGCGGACTTCGATCGTGTTGTTGGCAAAGGTCTTCATCAGCAGGCAACCGATCTTGGAGATCCGGGCGTCCGGAATATCCAGGTAGAACTGCTGGGGCAGCTTGTACTGGGTCAGGATGCCAATGATGGCTCCGCTCAGCGAGATGCGCAGGATATCGCAGCGGCGGGCGGCCATGTTCAGAACGCCATTCTCGGTATACTCGATCCGCGCCGCGTTCATGGTGTCCTCCATGCGGAACCGCGTCTCGCGGTCGTACATGAAGGACTCTTCCTTGTTCAGGAAGTGATTTTTTCCACCGCTGAATGCACCCACGGCCAGTCTCCTACTCTGCCCGACAAGCTTACAGGTCGAAGCTTAACAGAGGGTATGTCTTGGGCGCCCATGGGCGAAAAACTGTGAGATGCTCACGTTTTGGGGGAGCGCCTAAATGATGGCTCAGGTGCGATAGGTGTGCCCCTCACCATCGAAGAGATGAAGCTTGTCGGGCGAAGCCGTCAGGCGCACGGTGTCGCCCTTCCTGCCGCTCCAGATGCCCGGAAACTTGGCGATAAGCGGCTCGTGGTCCGAAAGGCCCTCGATATAAAGAAGCGTCACCTCCCCCAGGGCTTCGACCAGCGAAATTCGCCCCTCGAAGAGGAAGTCTCCATTCTCGGCAACGGAAAGGTCCTCCGGCCGTACACCGAAGCTTGCGGACTTGCCTCGTTCGGAGGCATCCGTCCGGATGGGAATCCGAACAGCCTTCCCGCCGCCGAAGCTGACGGTCGTGGTCTCGCCCGTTTCGGTGATGGTGACCGGCAGGATGTTCATCGCCGGCGAGCCGATGAAGCGTGCGACGAAGAGGTTGTGCGGCCGTTCGTAAAGATCGAGCGGCGCCCCAACCTGCTCGATCCGGCCGGCTGAAAGGACGACGATGCGGTCGGCCAGCGTCATCGCCTCGACCTGATCGTGGGTGACGTAGATCATCGTGGTGTCCGGCATGGACTCATTGAGCTTGGCAATCTCGATGCGAGTGGCGACCCGAAGGGCCGCGTCCAGGTTCGAAAGGGGTTCGTCGAACAGGAATACCTTAGGGTCCCGGCAGATCGCACGGCCGATGGCGACGCGTTGCCGCTGGCCGCCCGAGAGTGCCTTGGGCAGACGATCCAGGTAAGGGGTCAACTGGAGGATGTCGGCTGCCGATCGAACCCGCCGGTCGATCTCCGCCTTGTTCTCCTTGGCGATGCGCATGCCGAAGGCCATGTTGTCGTAGACGGTCATGTGCGGGTAGAGCGCGTAGGACTGGAAGACCATTGCGATGCCGCGCTTGGAAGGCGGCACCTCATTGACCAGTTGGCCGTCAATGTACATCTCGCCGCCGGTAATGGTCTCGAGGCCCGCGATCATCCTGAGCAGCGTAGACTTGCCGCACCCCGAGGGCCCGACGAAAACGACGAACTCCCCCTGCCTGATCTCCAGATCGATGCCGTGGATCACCTTGACCTGGCCGTAGGCCTTGCGGATGTCCTTCAGAACGACGCCAGCCATTTTCCCCTCCTTTAGGCCCGCCGGGCGAAAAACGCCCCCCACGCGGGCAGGTTTATGCGGTTGCCTTCCACCGTGCTTTCGAAGCCGTGACCCTCCAGCACCTCCCAGTCGCCGGGAGGTGGCTCTGCCGTCGCCGAACCCGGCGACATGTTGAAGACGCACAGGACGATCTCGTTGCCGTAGCGCCGCTCATATTGCAGGAGCGGCATCTCGGACGAAAGCAGTTCCATGTCTCCCTTGGCCAGCGCGGGATGCTGCTTGCGGAAGGCAAGGAAGCGCCGGTACTGCTCCAGCACCGAGTCCGGATCGCCGTACTGGGCGCTGACGGCGCGAAGCTGATGTTCGACCGGAATGGGAAGCCATGTGCGGTCGGAGGTTGAGAAGCCGGCATGGAGCGCCTGAGCATCCCAGACCATCGGGGTTCGGCATCCGTCCCGCCCCTTGAACTCTGGCCAGAACTGGATCCCGTATGGGTCCTGCAGGTCGGCAAACGCGATGTCCGCTTCGGTCAAGCCCAATTCCTCGCCCTGATAGATGCAGACCGATCCGCGCTGCGTCATCAGCACTGCCGCGAGCATCCTGACATAGGCATCGCGATCCTGGACCTCGGCGCCCCAGCGGCTGGCGTGACGGACGACGTCATGATTGGAGAAGGCCCAGCAGGCCCACCCCTCGGGCGCTGCGGCCGAAAATGCTGTCTGGACCTCCTTGACCCGCGATGGCGTCAGCGCGTCCGGCGCCAGGAATTCAAAGGCGTAGCACATATGCATCTTGTCGCCGCCGGAGGTGTACTCGCCGACAATCTCCAAGCCACGCTGGCTGTCACCCACCTCGCCGACGGCGGCAATTGCCGGGAATTCGTCGAGCACCGCGCGGAACCGCCTCAGGAAATCCAGGTTCTCCGGACGGTTCTTGTCGTAGATGTGCTCCTGGAAATTATAAGGATTGACCGCAGGCGCCGTGGAGGCGTTGCGCCGCGACACTTCTAGAGCCGGATTGTCGCGAAGTTCCTTGTCATGGAAGTAGAAGTTGATCGTGTCGAGCCGGAAGCCATCCACACCGCGCTCCAGCCAAAAGCGCGTCATGTCAAGGAGAGCATCCTGGACCTCCGGATTGTGCAGGTTGAGGTCCGGCTGGGACGTCAGGAAGTTGTGCATGTAGTACTGCATGCGGGTCGGGTCCCAATGCCACGCGGACCCGCCGAAGATCGACATCCAGTTGTTCGGCGGCGTACCGTCCGGCTTGGCATCGGCCCAGACATACCAGTCCGCCTTCGGGTTGACCCGGCTCGACCGGCTCTCGATGAACCAGGCATGCTGGTCGGAACTGTGCGACATCACCAGATCGATCATCACCTTGAGGCCGAGGCGATGGGCCTCGGCGATGAGCGCGTCGAAATCCGAGAGCGTCCCGAACATCGGATCGACCTCGGTATAGTTCGATACGTCGTAGCCGAAGTCCTTCATCGGCGACGGGAAGAACGGCGAGATCCAGATCGCGTCGGCGCCGAGAGCCGAAACATGCGGCAGGCGCGCGGTGATGCCTTTCAAGTCTCCGATGCCGTCACCGTTGGAGTCCTGAAAGGAGCGTGGGTAGATCTGATAGATGACGGCGCCGCGCCACCAGTCCTTGTCCGGTGCCGCGGGCGTTCCTGCGAGTATGGTCATTCAGTATCCTGTTTTCGTGAAGGAATATGCTTCAGCCGCCCTTCACCGATCCCGCCAGCAGGCCGCGGACCAGATACCTCTGGAGCGCGAAGAACACGAGGAGGGGCACGATGATGGTGATGAAGGCGGAAGCGGTCAGAATCTCCCAGTTGCCTCCCCGCGAGCCGAGCAGCGCATTCAGTGCGCCGGTGAGGACCAGTTGGTCCCGGCTGGCGCCAAGGAAGACGATCGCGACAAGCAGGTCGTTCCAGACCCAGAGGAACTGGAAAATTGCAAAGGAGGCGAGCGCCGGGAAGGAAAGCGGGAGCACGATCTTCATGAAGATCTCGAAGTCGCTGGCGCCGTCGACACGGGCAGATTCGATGATCTCCTTGGGCAGGCCCGCGATGTAATTGCGCAGGAGGTAGATGGCGAGCGGCATGCCGAAGGCCGTGTGGGCGAGCCATATCCCGGCATAGGTCTTCGACGGGACGCCGAAGAGTATGCTGATCTCGTTATACAACCGTAGAAGCGGTATCAGCGACATCTGGAGCGGCACGACGATGAGGCCGATGACGGTCGCAATGATGATCGTGCGCCCGGGGAACTCCATCCAGGACAGCGCATAGGCTGCAAAGGCCGCAATCAGGATCGGAATGATGGTTGCCGGGATAGTCACTGTCAGCGAATTGATGAAGGACTGACCAAGACCTTCGGCATTCACCACGGTCTGATAGTTTTCCATCGTGAATTCGGGCGGCGTCGCCACCGTCAGATAGACACGCTGGCCGCGGTTTCCCTCGAAGGGTGTCGTGCTGGAATGGACATAGCTGCCGTCGCCGTTGACCGTCAGCGCCTCGCCATCTCCCAGATCGGCGGTCTCGCCGGCTTCGAACGCAGCCGGCTCCTGCACGCGAACACCGAAGGCGCGTACCGTGCCGGAAGCACCTTCCTCGAAGACATTGCCGGTGATGACATAGCTGGTACCCTCTTGCCGCTGCGCGGAAGGCTCCGCAAGGCGCACCGCGGCCGTCTGGGCGGAGCGCGAGAACGCCGTCCACCAGCCGGATGTGGTGATCTGGTCCCGGTCGCGGATCGAGGTGACCAGGATGCCGAGCGTGGGCACCAGCCAGATGATGACGATCAGTAGAACCGAGAGGTGGACAAAGAAACGGGGAAGTCCGACGCGCCGGATGCGGGCTGCCATAGTAGCCATGTCAGTGCCCCCCCGTTTCGCGGTTCGCCTGGCGGATGTTCCAGATCATGATCGGCGTCACCGCGGCCATGATCACCAGGGCGATGACCGCACTCCGGCCGGAATCACCTCCGCCACGGAACATCCAGTCGAACATCAAGTTTGCGAGCACCATCGTGTCCCACTGGCCGTTGGTCATGGTCAGCACGATGTCGAAGACCTTGAGCACGAGGATGGTGATCGTCGTCCAGACGACAGCGATTGTGGCCCATATCTGGGGAACCATGATCTTCCAGAAGATCTGCCAGCCATTGGCGCCGTCGATCACCGCCGCCTCGATCGTCTCCTCGGGAATGCCGCGCAGCGCCGCCGACAGGATCACCATGGCGAAACCGGTCTGGATCCAGATCAGGATGACCATGAGGAAGAAGTTGTTCCAGAACGGCAGCGCGATCCAGACCTGCGGGTCGCCGCCGAAGAACTGGACGATGGCATTGAGCAGGCCGATCTGCGTCTGCCCGGCGCCCCGGTACTCGTAGATGAACTTCCAGATCACCGATGCGCCGACAAAAGAGATCGCCATCGGCATGAAGACAAGGCTCTTGGCGATGTTGCCCCACCAAATGCGATCCGTCAGAACCGCGATCACCAAACCCAGGAAGGTGCAGGCGGCCGGCACCACCAGCAGCCACAAGAAATTGTTGAAGATCGACTGCCGGAACCCGGCATCGGAAAGCGCCCAACGGTAGTTGGCGAGCCCCACGAAGGCTGTTCCCGATCGGTCGTAGAAGGACAGGATGAAGGTCGCAACGACCGGATAGACGAGGTAGATGCCGAGAAGGATCAGAGCAGGCCCGAGGAAAAGCCAGGGCCGGACGACCGCTCGCCGGTTGAGGTTGCGCGACGCGCGCTGGACATCGTCCCGTGGCGTGGGGAAGATGACCTGGAGGACCTTGTCCGACAGCCAGTAATAGAGTGCGCAGACAAACACGCCGACGACCATGACGCCGACGGCCGATACGATCTGTGATGCCATCACTCCCCCCTCCCGGCCTTGCGGCTCTTGCGGCCGCTGAATCTGTTGCTGTTTCGGGGGACCGTGCGTCCGATGACCCGGGGCACGGTCCCGCCGATTTTAGTTCAAGCCATCCCAGGCTTTCTGGATATCCGTTGCTACGGCCTCTGCATCCTTGCCGCCGACATAGTCGATCATGCCCGTCCAGAAGGCGCCTGCGCCGATCTTGCCGGGCATCAGGTCCGATGCGTCGAAGCGGAAGGTGGTGGCGGAGGTGAGTATCTCACCCTGCTTCTTCAGCGGGTCGTTGGCATAGGCCTCGACGTTCACGCCCTTGTACGGCGTCAGGAACGCGGCCTGAGCCATCCATACCTCGTGCGCGATCGGCGTCTTCAGGAATTCGATGAAGGCCTGGGCGGCCGGCGAATCCTTGGTAATGGTGACCAGGGTGCCTGCGCCGAGAACGGGAGTGCCGAGATCGGCCTTGGCTTCGTAGGTCGGCATGTAGAAGAAGTCAGCATCCGCACCAAGCTCCACGCCGTCGGGGAAGAAGGACGGGATGAAGGACGCCTGATGATGCAGGTAGCACTTCGGCGGAATGTCGAAGAGGCCCTTCGGGCTGTCGCGGAAGTCGGTCGAAGCAACCGCTGCCACGCCGCCGCTGACAAATTTGTCATTGCGGGCGATCTTGCCGAATTCCTCGATCGCGCCGACGACGGCCGGATCATTGAACTTGATCTCGTTGCTCACCCACTTGTCGTAGGTCTCCGCCGGCTGGGTGCGCAGCATCAGGTCCTCGACCCAGTCGGTTGCGGGCCAGCCGGTAGCACCGCCCGAACCCAGACCGATGCACCACGGCACGCCGCCGTCCTCGACGATCTGGTCGCTGAGCGCCAACAGATCTTCCATGGTCTCCGGCACTTCATAGCCGGCCTCCTCGAAGTTCTCCGGCACGTACCAGACAAGCGACTTCACGTCCGCCTTGTAGGGGAAGGCGTAGAAGGCTTCCGCCCCGTCCTTGCCCTTGTAGGTGCCGTAACCAATCCAGCTCTCGCCGGCGCCGTAGTTTTCCTTCACCCAGTTTGCAGTCTCGTCACCAAGGGGAACGAGGAAGCCCTTGGATGCGAGATCGGCCAGCAGGCCCGGCTGCGGCAGGATGGCGATGTTCGGCGGCGAACCCGCCTGCGTGTCGATCACGATCTGCTGCTCGTAGTTCTCGGAAGAGGAATACCGGGCATCGACGCCCGTCGCCTCGCGGAAATAGGCAAGCACGCTGTTGAAGAGGATCTCGTCGTCGCCGCGCCATGGACCGAACAGAGTTAGGCTCTGCCCCTTGAGATCGCCGTGCGCCGACTTGAAGTCCTCGAAGCTCTGCCAGTTAAAACGAGAGTCTTCGCCCGGAGCGAACTTGAGCTCCTGCGCGGCAGCCCCGCCCGCCATAAGCACGGTCAGTGCAACGCCCATCCACAGTGACTTGTTTATCATCGAAGACCTCCCTCTTTGTTGGTCGCGCAGTGTCACAGATTGCTGTCTGCCCAAAGCGCTTTGATCGGTAGTCATGTGTTCTCCGACCTGTCACTGTCAAGTCCTCGGGCGGCATATTAGTGTTGCACCGCAGCACAACCAACATCCGGGCGAGTATGATCGATAGCTTTTGTTTGAGATTTCAATAAACCGCTGTTACTAGTTCAAAGCGCTTTGAGAGTGTGGCAGGGAGGAGTAGTCGTGAACCTGAGGCAGTTGGCGGAGCTGCTGGGCCTGTCACAGACAACCGTCAGTCGCGCGCTGAACGGCTATCCTGAGGTCAACAGGGCAACCCGAGAGCGCGTTCTCAAGGCTGCGGAAGAGACAGGATATCGTCCCAATGCAGCGGCGCAGCGTCTGGCCACCGGGCGGGCAGGATCGATCGGCCTCGTCATGCCCGCAGCGCCCGATTATTATGCCGATATCCATTTCGCGGAATTCCTGAGCGGCCTGGGCGAGGAAGCTGCTCGGCGGGATTTTCACTTTGTACTGATGCCGAAGAAGCCTGGCGAGGAGGAGGATGCGCTTCGCTGGCTTGTCGCGAGCGGCAGCGTCGACGGGATCTATCTCGCTTACATGCAGGCGAATGATCCGCGAATTACGCTGATGCAGTCGCTCCGGATCCCTTATCTGGTCCACGGGCGCTCGATTGGGATCGAGGGCGACTATCCTTATCTCGACGTGGACAATGAGGCCGCCTTTCGCGACGCCACCAATCTCCTCCTGGAACTCGGCCATCGGCGGATCGGCCTGCTCAACGGGCCGGGCGGTGTGGATTTTACCATCCGCCGCAAAGCCGGGGTAGAGGCGGCGCTCGCCGCGAAAGGACTTGCCCTGGAGGCTGACCAAACGCGCCATACAGCCATGACCGACGAGTTCGGCTTCCGCGGCATGAAGGAACTTCTGGAACAGCCCTCGCCCCCCACGGCCGTGCTTTGCGCAAGTACCGTACTCGCACTCGGGGCGATACGGGCCGTCAATCAAGCGGGCCTGAGGCTCGGCCGGGACATCTCCCTCATCGCCCATGACGATGTCCTGCCACTGCTCAAGCCTGAGGATTTCTCCGTGCCGCTAACCACGACTCGGTCATCGCTCAGGGCCGCGGGCGTGCGCATCGGCCAACGGCTGATCGACCGGATCAAGGGACTTGAGACAGGTCCCGAGCAGGAACTTTGGAAGGCTGAACTGATCGTGCGCAACTCGACGGGCGCCGCCCCCCGCTGAGGGGCATATGGCTCGTGCCGTCAGAACTTCGGGATCGGGCGCCCGAATGTCCTGCAGGCGGCAACCGCGGTGTTGGCCATCAACATGGCGATCGTCATAGGACCGACGCCACCGGGGACCGGCGTTATCGCACCGGCAACCGCTGCGCATTCCTCATAGGCGACATCGCCGGTGATCTTCGTCTTGCCCTCACCCTTTTCAGGCGCGGGGACGCGATTGATGCCGACGTCGACGACCGTCGCACCGGGCTTCACCCAATCGGCCCTGACCATGTGGGGGCGTCCGACGGCGGCGACGAGGATGTCCGCGTTGCGGCAGATGCCGGGCAGATCCTTGCTGCGCGAATGCGCCATGGTCACCGTCGCATTCGACGACAGAAGCAGCATGCCCATCGGCTTGCCGAACAGGTTCGAACGACCGATGACGACCGCGTTGAGACCCGACAGGTCGGTTCCATGGATCTTGTTGATGAGGATGAGCGCACCGGCGGGCGTACAGGAGATCAGTCCGCTTGCGAGATCGCCTGTCGCGAGCTTGCCGGCGTTGACGACGTTCAGCCCGTCGACATCCTTTTCCGGCGCGATCGACTGGATCACCGGCTCCGACTTCAGGTGCTTCGGCAGCGGCAACTGGACGAGAATGCCGTGGATGGCAGGATCGGCATTCAGTTCGGAGACCAACTTCTCCAGCTCCTCCTGCGTTGTCTCCTCAGGCAGGCTGTGCTGCACGGAGTTGAAGCCGCACTGCTTCGCCATCTTGCTCTTGGAATTGACATAGGCGTGGCTGGCAGGATCATTGCCGACAATGACCACGGCAAGGCCAGGCTTCACCCCGACGTCGCTCTCCATGGCTGCCGCCGCCCTCGTCACGGTCTCAATGACCGATTCCGCCGCTACCTTGCCGTCGATGATCGTCGCCACACGCGTTCCCCGTTGTCGAATGAGACCGAAACTGAAGTCTGCGCAGCACCCTGGCTGCACATCAGGCTGTCATGCCTAATGCGTCGCAAGCAGGAGAAATGCAAGAAAGAATGCCTTCAGCGGCCACTGGCGGAGCGACGCACGACCCGTCCCCGAAGCTCGACAAGCTGGTGATGCAGTTCCCAGAGCTCCCGCTCCAGCGGGTCCTCGTCATTGGCAGGCGGGGGAAGATCTCCAGGGGAGAGCTCATGGCGAACCGACTGATGCACCTCACCCGCGATCGCCGATGCCACGAGAGGCGGATAGGACGGAGCGCGATCCGCGGGAACGGCGTTGTGATATAGGATCTGTCGAATTCGCTCCGCCAGGGGTGCATCATCCATTGAAGGCGACAGGAGAGGATCGTCCTCTACGCCCTCACCATGGTCCGAAAGAGCATCATTCATCTCCTGCACATCCCGGTCGGACCGCATGCCATCGCGGGCATCTTCAGAGACGGTGCGAGACACCGTTCGCGGACGACGCCTCCAGTGAAGGAACATCAGCGCTATCGACATGCCCGCCACCGCTCCGGTGGCCATCGATCCCGGGAGCGTCCAGTCCGTGGTGACGGCCCGCTCCGGCTCTGCCTGGGCGATCAGCGTCAGTGACAGCGGGCTCGCAGAACCGTCGGTCCGAGCCTCATGACTGGCCTCGCGGTAAACCTGCTCCGCCTTCCGCACAGCTGCTTCAAGTGAATCCAGCTTCTGGCGCAGCGCCCGGCCTTCAGATGAGACGGCCGGCTCCCGGCGCTTCAGTTCGGCGAGTTTCTGCGACGCGTCCGCTTTCTGTGCCTCAAGGCCCTTCACGCGTTTCACCAGTTCCCGGTCGATGTCGGCCTTCGCGGCATCAAGCCCGCCCTTCGCACCCAGAAGGTTGGGATGGCGCGGCCCCAGCTGTTGCGAGAGCTGGTCGAAGGCAAGCTTCGCTTCGACATATCGCTGGCGGTGATACTCCAGCGCCGTGTATTCGAGCCGATCCGGCAGCGACTGCCTCAACACGTCAGCAGACGTCATCGACGCCGCTTCCTGCACCTGCTCGTCGAGTTGCATGAGCCGGGCTTCAAGCGCACTGATTTCCTGTCGGGACAACTCCGCCGCTCCGCCCGCGCGCTTGGCCGCAGCAAGCTCTTTGCTGTCGAGACCCGCCTTGAAGGCTTCGAGGTCCCTTTTCGCCTTTTCCGCCGCCGCCTTCAGTTTCGGCAATCTCTGATCGGGCGCGACAGGAAGCCAAACAGCCGGGTTGTCGAGAAGTTCAGCGGCCACGCTGTTGGCTGCACGCGTTGCGGTGGCCGCGTCGGAAGCAGTCGCGCGGACCAGCAGCATCCTGCCGTCTTCCGCGGGGACAAGCTGGACTGAACCGGCTGCCACCTCAGCGGCCGCTTCGTCAACGGAGGCAACCGGTGGAGCGCCCAGCAGTGCGTCGAGGATCATCCTAGGCAGGGAGCTGTTTCCGGCATCCGCTTCGTTCTGTCGCTCCACTACGGTATGGACGCGCTCGGCGCCCTCCGAGGATATGGCATTCGACAAGGATGCCGCCATCGAAGGCGTGAGCGCTCCACCCTCGATTTTCAGGGTCGCATCCACGCTGACCTGGCGGGGCGACCACGTTGCCAGGGGAAGCGAGATCACAGCACCTACCGTCGCGGCGAGGAGGACAGTCACGATACCGCGGAGGAGGCGCGATGGCGCCGCCGATGCCAATGCGTCGACTTCAATCAGGTCGTGGATCGGACGGTCGGCTAGCATCGGTCAGCTCGGCAGTTCGCTCTGCCGCCTCGGAACATCATGAAGGGATGCTAAACAGACGTGGGAAACAAACCGTTAACCGGCGGCGCGACAGCGCCTCACGCGGCCTTCCGGCGAGGTTCGTTCTGCGACTGCGGAGGCGCAGCTCGCAGTGGCTCCGTCCGGGCTACGAGACCTTCGGGCGTCGTGCCACAAAAGAGCTTGAGGCTCGCCGAAAAGACCGAGAGCCGAAGCCGGTCTTCGGCGCTGATATTGGGAATGGCAATCAGTGCCAGATCGGAATGCGGAAGATCGCGGAGCGCACCGAGGTCCGCCATTGTGTAATCGTGCCAAGGGGCATGGGCCTTGAGCCGAAGGCCGGCTATATCCAGCTCCTCCGCCGTTCGGCCGATCACGATGATCCGCAGCGGACTCTCAACGAAGGTCAACAGGGCAGGAACAAGGGCGGGGGCTGAGCGGTCCCAGCGCCCGCTCCTCCACGAACATAACCTGCGCAGACGCGGTGCAAGGAAAAGCGACCGTAGACGGGAGACCGCCCCGAGCGGACCGCGGTCGGACCTGAGCACATCTTCATCGAGTGAAACTGATGCACCCGTCGCCTGTGCGAAGATCATCGCCTCCAGCGCCGCCAGCGTCGCGTTCCAGGCTTGCGGCCAATCAGCGGCCCCGCCGTCAATCAGAGATGACGGCTGAACACAAACCGGGACACAATCCTGAGCTGGAGAGGTTGCTTCTCGCATGAACGACCACCGAACCATCTTTGGCCGATGGTTCTAGCAGAGCCCGGTGAATTGCCGCGTAAGCAGATCGCTCAATTTTGAACGATCGGTGCTTTACGGGCTAGTGGGTCGCAGGCTTCGGCTCTTCGACAACCACGCCTTCGACGATCTTGGTCGGGGCGATCGGTCGCTTGCCCTCCCGCGCGACATTGGTTCGAATGTCTTCCTTGGAGATGAAGTCCAGTTGTTCGACAAGGACTTCATCGACCATTCCTTCGCCCAGCTTGGCGTTCAGCTGGTCCTTGATGCGGGTACGGAATGTCTCCAGATCAAACGCGCCCGGGTTGCCGAGATCGATCATCTTGTCGCCGACCAGCAGTGTGAACAACTGGTCGGTCGTCAGTTCCGTCATCGGAAGCTTCTGGCCCTTGATCTGTTCCTTGTCCATCATGAACGAGAAGCGGCCAAGGAAATAGCCTGTGATCATACCGTCAGAGATGACCGGAACCGTGAGCGATTCGCCCCGGACGAGTTCCAATGCCTCCTTGCGGGCAGCCTCCTCGTCGACGGGTGGCGGCGGTGCAGACATCTGGACGGAGAAATAGACTGCGGCCAGCGTCACGATGCAGACCCACAGTCCGGTCAGAAGCAGCTTGATCATCACATCTCGCTGTAGAGGAATTGTTCCTGGGTATATGTGCCGTCACCGTCGGCTTCGCGGGCCGCGTTCTTGAGGAGGTCAGCGACCGCGCGTACGGCGTGCAGATGTGCCTCGACACGGCGCGCATTGATCGCGAGTTTTTCCTTCAAGTGGTGCATCTGGTCGATGTGCGCGACTGCCAGTTCCTTCGGATCGGTGCTCCGGAACAACATGGTCAATTCATACAGGCACCTGCTTTTGTGCGCGTTCGAGACCTTGAGGTCGAACTCGGCATCCGTCCCCAGCCGCTGATTCTCGTTATCGACGATCATCTCCAGGCGGCCGAGCACTGTCTTGATCCGGTGATCGTTTGAAACAACTTCCATTTGTCCTGCCCCAGCATTTTCCATATCAGGCCTCACCCTCTTGCGTAGGAGCAAGATCCAGGACCTGACGTTCAATATCGGTCTTCATCCGCATGGCGCGATCGCGATCGCTTTCATCTGTCGTGGCATTGACGACTGCCGCCTCCTGCCGCGCCAACGCCTGGGAGTACATCTGCTCGGCAATGCCGATCCCGCCGTTCCGCGACATGCCGTCTGCGATCTGCTCGGCCATCATGCTCTTCCAGAACTCGCCGGCCGAACCCTTGCCATAGACCTGCTCGCTGTCGCTCGGCAGCATGGAGCTGACGAAGTTCTGCAGGATGCTTGCTTCGAACTTCCGGTATTCCTCCGGCATCCGCGCGGTCTCTGCCGCGGGCGCGGGATTGGCGAGCCCTGCCTTCGTCGCCGGTGTCGAGATGACGTCGAGCGCCGCGCCGAAACCTGCCCCGACCTCGGCCAGGCTGCTCGCCGCAAATGCAGCCTTGTTCGCCTTCAACTTCGCCTGGGCCGCCTGGACTTCAGCCGGGTCTGCAGCCCGGACCACGTCCAGGACGAGATCGCTGGGAGGGGAGATCGCCACGTCAGTTCCTTTCGCCACGGCCGCCAGGCATGTCGGCCATGGCAGCAACGGTTCGATTGCTTTCTAGCGGCGGCTCGGGCCGCCCCTTCGACTGTGGCCAAGACTATGACGACTGAACCTTGCTGGAGGCTGGCGCGGCGAAGGTGATTTCCAGGAGATCGTAGATCGCCTGGTCGGACGCCTGGCGCTCCTCCTGCTCGCGTGCCTTCTTCATGTGCTCCTCGAGCCGATCGCCCTTCGTGCGCTCCCGGAGCACCTTCATTTCCTGTATCTGCTGGATGTTCTCCAACTGGCCATCCTTGATCGTCAGGCGGCCGAAGCGCTCGGCGTAGTTCTGCGAAAAGGAACGGTGAATCGGATCGATCGAGCCGATCGCCTGGATCACGACCTCCATCGACTGGGCCACCTCGGCACGGTGCTTGGTCGTTGCGGCGAGCTCGTGCTCCGCCATCTTTTCCATGTGGCGCTGAACGCTCACGAGGCGTTTCAACTTCTTCGACCTGTTCTGCTCGTCAGCCATGACACCTCAGAAAGAAAGAAAGACCATCGGGAAACCGTCCGCGAACTGGCGAATCAGGGCAGCGATCGACAGGTAGAGCAGGAACAGACCGCCCGCGAGCAGGAATGGGGTGGAAATGAAGAAGACCGGGATCTGTGGCGCAAGCTTGTTGATCAACCCAATGCCGACGTTGAACATCAGGCCGTAGATCAGGAAGGGGCTCGCAAGCCGCAACATCAGATCCGTCGAGGCGCGCAACGTGTCCGTCAGAGTAATCAGCATCTTTTGAGGATCGACCAGATTTCCAACAGGCGTCGCCGCGTAGGAATCCACCAGCGCGCGGATGACGATGTGATGGAAGTCGAGCATGAAGAGCAGCAGAAGCGCGCTGAAGGTCAGGAGGTTCGTCAGCTGGTTTTCTGAGGTGTCCTCCAGGACGTCCGTGCCGCCGGGCGCCGTGAACCCAATCGACATGGTGAGGATTGCGCCTGCATACTGCATGCCCAACGTGTAGAGGCGGGCGATCAATCCGTAGACGACACCGATAAGCGTTTCGCTGACGATCAGCCCAATATAGGTAGCATCGGGCGAAGTAGCTCGCGGATAGATGACGTCCCATAGAAGCGGGAGAACCGCCACGGACACGGCCACCGCCAGGAAAAGTCGAATATTGGCAGGTACGCGCGCGCTTCCAAATCCCGGCAGAACCATGATGCACCCGCCCATGCGACAGAAGGCGAGAAACAGTGCCAGTATGGTCCCCTGCGGGTCGGTAATCATCCGGACGATCCCCTGCCGGGCTCGGCCATCAGGAGATGGAGCCCAAAATCTTGATCTCGAGTCCCTTGGCAAGTTCGACGTGGGAGAGAACGGGAAGCGTCGCAAACAGCCGCTCGATGATCATGCGGACATAGGACCGTGTTTCAGGCGATGTGACAAGGACGAAAGGCAGTCCGCGGTCCATGAATTCACGGATAACTTTAGTCGCTTGCTCGCTGAACTCCTCCAGGCTGCGCGGATCGATGTCGAACTCGACGACCTCGCCCTTCGCATCCCGCTTCAGGGCCTGGTGGAAGATCATGTCCCACTTGGTTCCGAGGCGGAGAACGCGAAGCACACCATTGTCCGCCAGATCGCCGCACAACTGCTGTGACATGCGAACACGGACATGCTCGACGATTTGCTCGGTCTTGCGCACGTGAGGAGCCAACTCCGCGACGGCTTCCAGAATCAGGTGCAGGTTGCGGATCGAGACGCGCTCGGCGAGCAGAAGCTTCAGCACCGCCTGTAGGCCCGAATAGGACATATGCGAGGAGCAGATCTCGTCGGCGAGCTTCTTGTATTCGGGATCAAGGCGATCGATCAGGACCTTCACGTCCTTGTAGGACAGGAGTTGCGGAAGGTTGTTGCGAATGACCTCGGACATGTGCGTCAGTACTACCGAGACGTTGTCGATCGGATGGAAGCCCTCGCGCTTCAGGTCTTCGGCAAAGGTCTCGAGAATCGATACGGCCGGCATGCCGAATGCGGGCTCGCGAATCTCGTCACCCGGGATGCTCGGCTTGCGGCCGGAACCGGTTACGACCAGCACGTCGCCGACACGCAAGGTGTTGGACGCGATCGTCGTTCCGTGGATGCGGATCTGGTAGGACTTCTCCGGGATCATGATGTCGTCGGATACCTTGATCTCCGGCACCACGAAGCCGTACTGGGTCGCGAACTTCTTGCGCATCTTGCCGACGCGGAAGGCGAGCTCCTGATGCGCACCGAGCAGTCGCGTGGAGACCTGCTTCCCGAGCGCCAGCTCGATTTCGGCGGTCCGGAGCGCGCTCTTGACGGAATCCTTCTCCGCCTCCTTGTTCTGAACGACCTTCTTCTCCTCGTCCTCGCGGCGCAGCTTGTTCTCGGTCTCCACGCGGCGCGGAATATACCAGGCGCCGAAGCCCATCACGCCGCCAAGCGCCATGAAGGGCACGAGCGGAAGACCCGGAACGAGCGCCAGCATGCCCATCAGCCCCGCCGCCATCGAGAGGGCGCGGGGATAGCCGCTCAGCTGGTCCACAACTGCCTTGTCGGTCGAACCGGAAGTGCCGCCACGCGACACGAGCAGGCCTGCGGCCAGCGACACGACCAGCGCCGGAACCTGCGAGACGATGCCGTCACCGACCGACAGCTTCACGAAGACATCGGCCGCCTCGCCAATTTCCATGCCGTGACGGAAATAGCCGATGATGATCCCGCCGAAGATGTTGATCGCGGTAATGATGAGGCCGGCGATCGCATCACCACGGACAAACTTGGATGCACCGTCCATGGCGCCGAAGAAGGAGCTCTCCTGCTCGAGCTCGCCGCGCCGGCGCTGGGCTTCCTTCTCATCGATCACGCCTGCGGAAAGGTCGGCGTCGATCGACATCTGCTTGCCGGGGATGGCGTCCAGCGTGAAGCGGGCGCCGACTTCGGCGATACGCGTAGCACCCTTGGTGATAACGATGAAGTTGACGGTGATCAGGATCATGAAGACGATGATCCCGATCACGAAGTCGCCGGACATCACGAGGCTGGCAAAGCCCGAGATGACGCCGCCGGCCGCATCGTGGCCTTCGTGACCGTTCGAGAGAATGACGCGCGTCGTTGCGATGTTGAGCGACAGGCGGATCATCGTGGCGATCAGCAGGATGGTCGGAAAGGACGAAAAGTCCAGCGGCCGTTGGATCCAGAGCGCGACCATCAGGATCAGCACGGAGAAGGCGATCGAGAATGCCAGGCCCATGTCGATTAAGAAGGTCGGTATGGGCAGGAACAGGATGCACAGTATCCCGACGATACCAGCCGCAAAGCCGATGTCACGGCCGTTAGGGGCTACCTTAGGGATGGAAAGTGCAGGTGGTTGCGCCATGATGCATCCGTCTCTTCATGAGAAGGCGGCAGGAGTACTGCCAGTTCACCGTCTTCCTAGACGGCGAAGCTTGCGCGAGGGTGTCATATCCGCGGCGGGTCAGAAGCCCGACTGCACCCGAGAGAAGACGAGGTTGGCGAACAGGTTGATCTGAGCACCGATAAAGGGTGCCGAGACACCGATCATGATCATGATGGCGACGATCTTCGGCACGAAGGTGAGCGTCATTTCCTGCACCTGCGTGAGCGCCTGCAGGATAGCGATGCCGACGCCAACAATCATGGCCGTCAGCACGGCGGGACCGGACGCCACGAGGATGGTCCAGATCGCCGCCTGCATGATATCCAGGGCATCGGCTTCGTTCATGTCGCCAGCTCCGACCCGAATCATTCGGGCCTTCAGTCATCAGCTTGTTGTATCGTCGCCTGAACCGTCCGTCGAGCCGCCAGTGTTATCGCCGGGCGTCGTCTTGACGATCGGATTGTCGGAGATCACCACGCCGGCCTGCAATAGGACCTTGTCGTTGTTCTCGGTGATGACGATCACGCCATCCGAGTAGACTTCGACTTCCTTGACCTTACCCATGACCTTGTCGTCGGCGCTCTGGACATACTTGCCGACGAGATCGCCCGCACGTGTCAGCGCCTCCGCCTGCAGCATGCTGCGCAGGTGGGCGTTCGTCTGGATCGTCTGCTCGACCTGGGAGAAGGAGGCAAGCTGGGACATCTGCTCGCTCGCATCCATCGGATCGGTCGGATCCTGGTTCTTCATCTGGGCGATGAGCAGCTTCAGGAAGCTGTCGTAGTTCAGCCCTGCCTTGTCAGCGTCCTTCGTCGTGGCGGCGGCATTCGCCCAGGGGTTGGAAGCCGCCGTGGTTACCGGATCTACCGCCATGGGGCGATCTCCTTGCGGATCTGCTCGACCGTCGCCGGCGTCATTTCCTGGCTGTTGAGGATGCGGTCCTCGATCGGATAGAGGCCGCGAATAGCCTTCAGAGCGTCGAAGGCGCGCCCCGAGGCTACCATCCCGTCAATCCGCTTCAGTTCTGCCAGCACCTCTTCGTTCTGGAAGCAGTTCAGGAGCATGCTCACCGACTTCCGGAAAAGAGCCATCGACTGGTCCTTGCCCTCGGGATTGATCAACATCATCTGGGCAATGAAGTAGAGTTGCCGTAGCGGCGTCGTTGCTTCCTCCGGCTGGAGGACGTGGTTTTCCAGGAGGAACGTCACATCGTTCAGGAATTCCAATGCAACCTTGCGATCAACCCGCAGCACCGCGCCGTTGATGAAGATGCGTTCGCCCGATTTCAGCGAGATGCGCAGCGTACTTTTCATTTAAGTCCATCCTTGATGATGGTGGTCACGTCGATGATGCCCTGGTAGTTCGTCGACTGGCGCTTCCTGATCCGCTCGCATTCCTTCAGTATCCAGATCGCGATCGAAATCAGATTGGCGCGCAACTCCGAGCCGAGCTCGTTCTCCGGCTGCTTGAGGTCCTCGATCAGACGTATCCAGACCCGCCGTGTGTAGTAGACCGCCTCGATAGTGTGGCGGGAATAAGCTCCTGCGTCACGCGCGGCGACCAGAAGTTCTATCGATCGTTCCAGCGCCTGCCGTTCACGGTCCTTGGCGTCGGCGACGCCATCTTCCATGATCTCGGCATATGAAAACTGGTACATTCATGTATCCTTCATTTTCACCTGTTTCCTCAATCATCTGAGGAAGTTGACCAGACTTAACTGTTGTAGACGTGCGGTCAGCGTGTAGGCTGTCTCGATCAACGCCTGAAGGCCCTTGACCCGGGTGGACGCCTCGTAGGCATCCACCGATTCGAGGTCGTTGAGATGCACTTCGATGATCTTCTGCTGTGCCTCGAGCGTCTCGTCGGCCTTTTTCACCCGTTCTGCCGAAAGACCGAGACGGGCCCGCTCACCGGTGAGGCTCGACATCGCCTGGCCGATGTAGGCCTGGGCGCGGGTCGTCACGACGCTGCGAGCTTCATCCGAAATGTCGTTCGTGAGAAACTCCATCGAAATCAGGGAGGTCAAAACGAACTTCCGCATGCCTGCCGTGTTGGAATTCGTGGAGGTCTCGACGATCTCGCTCTGCGTGATGCGGCTCTTCATGTTCTCGTCGGACGCATTCGATACATAGGCCGCCCAGAAATCCGTACCGACGGTCGCGATGTCGTGAGGTGGGTCCGTGAGCGGCGAACTGCCGTCGAACTTCGATTCCATAAGGTCCAGGAAGTCCGACATGTCCTGCTGGGTCATGTCGCTTCGCGACGCAATTGCATTGTCCGTCAGGAACTTCGCCAGCTCGGCATCAAAAGCGACCTGTACCGCGGAACCGGCCGCCGCGACGTTCTCGAACGGCTTGATGTCGGAGTTGATGCCCGCAAACAGGTATTCACCGTTTACCGACGTATTGGCGAAGCTGGCAAATGTGTCCAGCGCCGACTGAATGGACGTGCGTGCGACGCTAAGATTTGTGGAATCGCTGCTGCCGCCGATGCCGATGAGGGAATCGAGAATCTTCTGGCCGAGACCAGACATCTTCGACAGCGCCTCTTCCGAGGATTCCAGCCGCTGGGTGGCGAGAGAGTTGGTGGTCAGCATCGACTTGATGCGCAACACGTCGCGGGTGAGGTCGAGGCTTCTGGACGTGGTCGCGCCAAGCGCCACACCGACGTCCGCGTGCCGGCCCGTCGTTACCTCCTGCTGCGCGGCGACCATGTCCTGCTGCGCCTTGGCGACAGCGTAGCGCATCGTTGTCTGGATACTGAGCGATGAAATGAAAGAAGTCTTCATGATCAGCTCGCCGCCTCGAGCAGGGCCTGCATCATCGTGTCGACCGTCGACATCAGTTTTGCCGCCGCCTTGTAGGACTGCTCGATATCGAGCAGCAACGACAGCTCCTCGTCGAGGCTTACGCCGGTTTCGCTGGAATAGGCATCGGTTGCACGGCTGAGCATTGCCAGCTTGTTCTCCGTGGCCGACGTTGCCGTGCTGCGCAGCATCTCGAGCCAGCCGATGGAATCTGCAGCGAAGGACTGCAGGTCGAGCTTGCCGCCGACCTGGGTGCTTGCCGCAAAGTCGATCCTGACTTCGAAGGCGTCGTCGTACTTGTTGAGCAGATCCGAAAATCCGGTCGAGGCCGTGGTATTGACGACATAGGTTACGCCGTTGATGCCGCCGTCGCGGATCAACATCGGGTTCCCGGATGGGGGAATGACCAGCGGGTTGACCTTGATGCGGGCCGCCAACCCCGGCTCAACCGTGTTGGCAGCAGGTATCGTACCAACATCCCAGGTGAAAAGGCCGGGCGCAAGAATGGCAGGCGCCGGAGGAACGACCGTCTGGTCCGTTTCGGCGAATGCCATGATTAGCCCACGGGCGATCTCGTCCATCTGGCTCTGGTAGACGGGCACGATATCGTCACGAAGTTGCAGCAGCGCCTGGAGAGATCCCTTGGCGCTGGTCTCAGGACCGACACCTGCCTTGATGGCCACACCGTCGATAAAGACGCCATTGCCGGTCGTGGTGGCGCCGTAGGCTACGGTTGGTGCGAACGTGACAGGCCGGGGAAGTGTTTCGAACAATACCGTCCCCTCCGTTGTATAGAGGACCAGGTCATTGTTTTCGCGCGACAGAGTCGTAACGCCGACAATCTCCGCAATCTGCTTCAGGAGTGTTTCGCGCTGGTCAAGAGCGTCGTTCGGATTGGCGCCTACAGCGGTTTCCTGCTTTACCCGATTATTCGCGATCTCAAACTGCGCCAGCAGCTTGTTGAGTTCCTCGACTCCCTGCTTGATGTCGTCGTCAGCGCGCTTGCGAATGGCCTGCAACTGGTCGGAGGCGGTGTTGAGCGAATTGGCGAGATCGACAGCCGTGGAGATGACCGTTGCACCGACCGTCGTTTCGCTCGGCTTGCTCGCCCAGGTCTGGAGATTGTTGCGCAGATTAGCGATTATCGCGGAGGGCGACGTCTCATAGTCGTTCCCTCCCATAAGGGATTTCACTTCTTCTAGGCCGGAAAGCAGGATCTTTTGGCCACTATAGAGAGAGGAGCTTTCGATCGTCTGCCGATAGAGCGCCTGGTTCTGGGAGCGCTCGATGGCAACGACGAGAGAACCATTGCCCCCTGTGGTCAGCACTGCGGATCGCCGGACGTAGTTGGCGTTCTGCGCATTCGCAATGTTCTTCGATGCGACGCCGGTCTGAATGCCGGTGTTGTTGAAGATGGATTGCGCCGTGGAAAGTGCGGACGAAAGCGACATGGTGACTGCCTCTAGGAATTAGTTCCCGTCATCTCTTCAGATTGACGAGAACTTCCATCAGTTCGGAACCGGTCTGGAAGACCTTGGAATTGGCGGTGTAGTTGCGCTGGGATTCGATCATCGAGGTCAGCTCTTCGGCAATATCGACGTTCGAGTCTTCCAGGGCGCCGGACAGGATGGTGCCGTAGCTTCCATTTCCTGCGTAACCCATCACGATGACGCCTGAATCATTGCTCTGCGTGTAGACATTGCCTGCCAGCGGCTTCAGCTGGTCAGGGCTTTGAACGTCAGCCATAGCGATCCGATACTTCGGCTCCAGCTTGCCGTTTGAGTATTTAAGGTAGACGACGCCATCCTCGCTGATTTCGTGACCGACCACGTCGCTTGCCGCATTGCCGTCAATCTTACCGTTGCCGACCTTGAAGTCTGCCCCGAGCTGGGTCGTTCCTGACATGTCAATCGTCAGGGACGGAAGTTCCGCCCCGGCCAAAGTGGCTGCCCCTACGGCAGTCGTCGTGACCGTTACAGGCGTCGCCGTTAGCTGGCCGTTCACATCAAAGGTGAGCGTCTGCGAACCGATGGAAGTACCGTCGTAGGCAACATCAACGGACCATTGATTGTCAGCAATCTTCTCGTACGTGAACTCAAGCAGTCGGCTATTGCCTTGGCTGTCATAGGCGACCAGCGACGTGGTCTTGGTGTAACCGACAGCTTCCGTTGCGCGAAGATTGACATCCAGGACACCCGTCGTGGACGCTGTTGCCGTAAGTGAGGCGGATGACAGGTTGATCTCGGTCAGACCGTCGAAGCCGTTAACGACAATAGTCGGGTCCTCGGTGGTGGAGTACTGATAGCCCATCAGTGTAAAGCCGGCAGCGTTCTGCAGCGTGCCGTCGGACATGCCGGTGAAGTTACCTGCGCGAGTGAGGTACTCGATGCCGTCCGAGCCCTGGACGATGAAGAAACCACGCCCGTTGATGGCGAGGTCCGTCGACGACGTGGTGTAGGTGAACGTGCCCTGCGAGGAGATGGAGTAGCGAACATTCGTGGTGACGCCACCCGAGTTGTAGCTGCCTTCACTGGAGGGCAGGATCAGCGAAGAGAACTGGGTGGACGCCTTCTTGTAGCCCGCGGTTGACGCATTGGCGATGTTGTCGCCCACCGTGCTCAGCCGGTTCGCCTGTGCGTTCATCCCGGATACGCCGGTTCTCATGGTTCCGTAGAGGCTCATATCCAATCCTCGTTGTAGCTTTATTGTCCGGGAGAGTAGGTGGTGGGCCTTGCGTGAAGCTGTCTGAATTCCGCTTCATCCAGGGAAGCGGAATTCTTGCGTCAGTTCCAGTCGATGCAGTAGCCAAGGAACCGCTTCGAATCGATCGGGTCGGTCCCGAGCTTCTTGCGCAGCTTCTTGCGCAGCTTACTAATATGACTTTCGACCACGTTCTCTTCGACTTCTTCGTCGAAAATGCCGTAGATCGCGTTGAAGATCTGCGTCTTGGAGACACGTCGGCCACGATTGGCGACCAAATATTCGAGGATGCGACGCTCACGCCGCGGCAAGGGGAAGGTCTCTCCGGCAATTTCCGGATCACGGCCGTCGGAGAACACCCTGATCTGGCCAACGTCGGTGTGATTGGCTATCGCCTTCAATCGTCGCCGGATCGCCGCCGCACGAGCAAGAATCTCGCGGGGATGGACCGGCTTGCGCACGACGTCATCAACGCCGCTGTCGAACAGAGCAAGAGTTGCATCGAGCGAGGGTTGGTCGCTTACCGCGATGACCGGTGCCTGGGAGCGGTCGCGAATGGTCCGCGGCAGCTCGAGCATGCAGTCCCCCTGGCCAATCAGGAATGCCTCCACGGCATGAAGATCGCCGTCGGCCGCCGTGTTCACCCACTCGGTGAATTCTGCGGGATCGAAGCCCGTCGAGGGGATGCCCTCGCGTCCAAAAAGAGAAGTGTAGCCATTTTTCACGAGCTCGCGCTCGTCAACCACTACGATCATTCGTCCGCCTCCGAATCAGTTGTGGTGTTTCGATGAGGCTATGGGTACGAATCGTAGGAATCGGACACAAGCTGCAGGAAGTTAACCAAACAAATTAACAGTTGATTAACCATTGGCTGCCGATTTGCACTATATGTAGTATCTGTCTCGGCGAACTAGCACAATTTTTTCTGGGAAAAATTAATATTTGATCGGGTAGGGGCTTGCATCGCTTAATTTGCCCCAAATTTGCCACACGTCAGATTGCGAGTCTTGGTGGCCCGCCCCTGCAGCCAGAGGTTGCTATTCAGCGCAGAAGCTTGATGCGTTAGGCGTCCACTTCCCATAGCCGGTGGCAACCAGATTGCCGATCACCCGGCAGACATATTTCTTTTGCGCGGGATCATTGTTCGGTCCAGCGTGGTAACGAGCTACCGCCATGGTCCATGTTTCGTGGCGGCTGTGGAGGTTGCGGAGAAACTTCGCTGCGTACTCCACGTTGCGCCTCGGCTCGAACATTTCCTGTGCCGATGAGAAGTTCTCGCCGTGGAAGTGGTGGTTGATTTGCATGCACCCGATGTCGATCAGCTTCCGTCCCTCACGCCGGGCGGCTTCGAACACTGCAAGCGCTTCATGCGTCGAGGAAGGGTAGTACGCCTTGCCCTCGACGTTCATCGCATAGGCGTAAAGGCTTCCCTTCCGCCCGGTCTCGGTAAGGCCGACGGAGTAGAGGATGCCTTCGGGAACGCCGTATTTGGCAGCTGCGGCCTGGATTTCCCGTTCGCAGGCACCGCCAGAGGCGAGTGCGTCAGAGGTAAAGCTGGCCGTTGCGAGCACTGACAGGATCGGCAGAAGCAGCCTTTTCAGTGACCAGTTCATTCCCGTCCGCCCTTCCGTTCATCTCGCTATCGAAGCCGGGCCTTTGCTGTTCCCGGTTCTGCGCACCGCCGTTTCGTTCCCCGCTTCCCGCCATCTGCTGGCCAGTAGCGGCATTTTGCTGTCCCTTCTGCTGCTCGGCGTCAGCCGTGGACGAGATGTTGATGGTCACCTGATCGACAGAGAAACCGTTGGCCTTCAACGCGTCGAGCATGCCCTTGCTGTCGTCGCTCAGCTGCCGATACGCCGCGCGCGTTTCCACCGTCAGATGAACGTGAAGCTCCTCCCCGATCAGCCTCAGCGTGGCAGTTACCGTGCCGAGGTCATGGGGTGTCATCTGCAATTTCAGCATCTGCACGGCCGAGCCTGTAGCCCCGCCAACGACTGTGTCAGCGCCAACTGCGCGCGAGTGCATCGCTGACGACCATCCCGTGTCGCCGGTCATGGCTGCGAGCAGCGAGGTGCTGTTGGAGCTGGGCGCGAGTCCGAGGAACCGTCGGGATTCGACGATGGAGATGTTCTCGATCGGTGCAGCCTTGCCCTTGCTCTCTCCCGCCTTGTCC
Organism: Pseudorhizobium flavum; assembly: GCF_902502825.2. Next base: position 520,645 of record NZ_LR723670.1, on the reverse strand, counting down.
GAGACATTTGCGGCACGCGTCAGTTCAGCAGCAACGTCGCCACCCTTGGCGTCGGAAAAGCGGAAGCTACGTGCCGGCTCTACCGCGCTGTCCAATTCCGTCGTAGGCATCTCCAGCGTCTCACCCTGGGCACCCGCGGTTCTGCGGAGACTTTCCGAATTCACCTCGCCGCGCCTCATAGCCTCCGATTCAGACTTGCGCCCTCCCCCGGCTTGCGTCTCGCGGCTTGCACCGTGAGCAGACCAGGCTTGAGCCGTCCCGCCCAGAATGTTCAGGAGGTCAGATGCGCCCTGAGGGTCGCCGGTCCCGGAAGCGGCGCCGCTGAGCAATGCATCATCTGCATCGGCCGTTCCGGCCTGATCTGTTGCGACTTCTCCCACCACTGCCGATGAAGGCCCACGCTTCGCCTCCAACTGGTTGGCACCATCGGTTTGCTTCACCCCAAAGCCCGCCTGGAAAATCGAGGTCCGTGCGGGAGAGGTTTTATCCAGTTCGTGACGATTAGGGTGCGCAAGCCTTGTCGCGGGATTGATGGTGGACGCACCCGCATCGCGGTCTCCGAGCATATTCTCCAGGCCGCTATCGGGCGGCAATTCACCATCAGCTCCGGAACCAGCCCGTGCTTCGCCCATGCTCCGTCCGCTCGACTGCGTCGAAGCGCCGGACAAACCAGCTTCCCCATCATCTGCATCACCCCGTCGCCCCGATCCGTTGACCGCAGGCTGGCTCGATGCCGCCTCACCTTCCCCAGCGTTTCGTCCCCCCAAACGCGTCAGCGTATTAGAGAAGCCCGCCTCTCCGTCTTCGGCCTTACCCGATCGGCCCAATCCCTTGACTGCAGGCTCAGCCGTCGCCGCCTTGGATAGAGGATCCAGCATCATCGCACTACACCTTCCTGTTTCAGAAGATCGTCGATCTCGCTCAATTTGGAGCGACCGGATTCGACAAAGGTCTGGATTTCGGGATCAATCTCGACGCTGCTCTCCAGTGACGCCGGGAGCGCCACAACTGCAGGCCCGGGATCTTCATATCCGGGAGACGCTTCCTCAATTTCAGCGTCGGGTCGAGCCTCGACTTTGACGCCTGCATCTTGCGCGAGGCTTGTAGTCGTCGGCTTGCGAAGGACCTCGCTCGCAATCGCCTGCGCGGCAGCGCGCAGCGCCTGGTCACGGGGGGATAGTTGATCCTCCGGAATGGCTGCAAGGTCCTCAATGGCAGTGCCAACATCCGATGTCGGGATGCTCGCGACGCCCCGATACAGCCTCGCCAGCACTTCCGGTCCGTCGGCAGCCATGCCTGCCAGAGCCGCAGCCTTGCCAGACGCCATCCGCGCCAGATCATTCTTGCCATCGAGTGTCGCGCGGCGGGCGATGCGTAGGAAGACCTCGCGACGGCGGTCGACATCCATGAACTCTACCGTTGCGTCGATGTCAGGCTCACTGATCTCGGGATAGTGCTCAACGACAAGCTGGACAAAGAAGTCCACGAACTGGCTGGCATAGGGGGAATGGACAAAACGCCGGGCGTATTTTCGGGAGTATGCCAGCCCCTTGTCCACGAGGTCGGCATCGACCGCGATGGCAACGGAACGCCGTAGCGCTGCTTCTTCTATAATCGTGCCCGGCGCTCCCAGTCGAGCGATGTCGTAGTACTCCAAAGCGCCGACCGGGTTTTCCGCAACTGTGACATTGCCGCTCACGAGCGCAACATATGGGCCGATCGCCTGATCACGATATTCGATCGCCATGTCGCCCAGGCTCTTGGCAACGAGTGTTCCCCTGCCCCCCAGATACTTACGCAATGCATCTGCGACGCGACTGTCGAAGTTTCCCGAGAGGTCGCGCTCCACGAGGTATTCCAGCGTGGCTGGATTGCCGCCGCTCATCGCATAGATCAAGGCGGCATCGACGTTGCGCGGATCATCGAAGGTCGACGTATCCGCGGCCCGGAGCGCCGAGTCGATCTTGTTGAGCATGAAGCGCTGCATCTCGCCGGCGGAATGATCGCCGAGGGCGACCGTATCCTGCACGAATTGCAGCGAACGGAGCATGATGTACGGGGCGAGTTCAGGCGCCTCTTGCGCACCGACGGGACGCGCGGGCTGCCCCCCCAAGAGGAGAACCGCCGCAAGCGCTGCCGAACGAAACACCATCCGCGGCATGGCTATCCCTCGTCAGCCTGCAACAGGATTTCGATCCGCCGGTTTGCGGCGGCCAGCGGATCTTCCGGCACCTGCAACCGTCGATCAGCATAGCCGGAAACTTGCTGCACTCGATCTTCCTTCAGGCCGCCGCGGACGAGCATGTAGTAGGCGCTGTGCGCGCGGGCCATGGAAAGCCGCCAGTTGTCGTTCTCGCCGCCCTTGAACTGGCGACCATCCGTATGGCCGCGCACCAGGATCGCGCCCTTGCGCTCCTGCAGGATCTTGCCGATTTTCTCCATCGCCAGAACCATTTCGCGGCGAGGAACCGCCGATCCGATGTTGAACATGGGATCGGCAGCCTGATCCGAGATCGTCACCAGCAACCCACCTTCTGCGGGAGTGACCACCAAGCCCTCGGCGAGCTTGCCGGCGACGCCGTTTATCTGCTTTGCGATCTCCTGACGCAGAGCATTGGCCTCGGAGGTTCGCTCCGCTGCGCCATCTGCCGGCGCGTCGGCGACCTCCTCCATCTTGTCCACGCCCGCCAGGGCCTCACTCTTGTCGGTTGCCTTTTCCAGCTTCTCGTTGGGCTCGGGCTTGCTGGCGATCTCGGGCAAATCCGTGTTCTGGCGCGGTTGGGGCATTGCAAGCGCCACCTCGTCCTCCGCCGGGGGCTCACCGTCCGTCGTCGTCGACGATCGCGCTTCCTGCTGTTGCTCGGGGCTGGTGACCTGAACCTGCTGGGTCCAGAAATCCGGATCGAATGGATCGCGATAGGCCTCGCCGCCGTCGGCGCCCGTGGCAGGACCGGAATCGGCAGCGCCCCCTTCGCCCTTGGCGCTGATATTGGCCTGCTGGCCAACCTCCTGGGCAATTTCGGCCAGTACCGAGTAGGGATTTTCGAAGTAGTCGGCCTCGGAGTAGTTGGTTTCGTCGCCGGATGTCGAGGTCATGTCCTCGCCGGTTGCCGCGGCCGAACCGATAGTACTACCCTCTGCCTTGACCTTCGAGCGCTCGGTCTGCTCCTGCCCCTCCGCCTGGTCGACGGGCTTTTCGATCCCCTTCTCGGCGGGCGTCTCGTCGGAAAGCTTGATGGGATTGAAGTAGCTCGCCATCGAGGCCTTCGTTTCCTCATTCGCGGCGTTCACGAGCCACATCACGAGGAAGAATGCCATCATCGCCGTCATGAAGTCTGCATAGGCAATCTTCCAGGCGCCGCCATGGGCGCCGTCGTGGTCGCCGCGGTGCTTCTTGACGATAATGATCTCGTTCTTGCCGTGGTGATGGTTCTCTGTCTCGCTCATGCAAGAAGCTCCTTCACCCGGGCCGACCAAGCGGAGAGCCGCGTCACCAGTGCCGGATCACCAAGGTCGGCAGAGACGTCGAGATCGCTCGCCTCAACATGACGGAGCAAGGAAGGCAGGCTGTCACCGAGCGCTTCAGACAGCTTCATGCGCAGATGCTCCGGCCCACGCAATGTGACCGTCGCCACATCGCCTTCAAGCACTGCTGCCCTGATGAGGCCCGCCATGTCCGCGATGGCCTTGTTGGTCAGCGCCTCTTCAACGAGGGGTGCAAGTACCTTCGCAGTCTGGTCGCTTACCGCCTCGGCGACTGTTATGGCGATCTGACCGAGCTTTGATTGGACGAGGTCGACAATTTCGTTCTCGTAGCGGGATTTCAATGCCGCCATTTCAGCCTCCTGAGCCGCCAGGAGAGCCTGACGTTCCTCGGCCCATTTCGCCTGAAGCTCGTGCGTGGCTGCTTCATATCCCCTGGCATGGGCTTCGGCGCGCTCGGCCTCGATGTCGACAGGTTCTTCGACAACCGCATCCGATCCCGGGAATCCGCCGAAATCAAAGTCGCCACTCGCCTCCGGAGGGGGTGGCGGCGGCACTTCGCCGAAATCCTTCAGAAAACGGGCAATCGAGGCTGTCATTGCTGGAACCTGTTCATCTATCCTGTCCAGGCTAGTGCACGCAGGGCAACAAAGGGTTACCGCCGGGGCTAGCCGATTGCGCCGCATCATCCACAGGGACGCCCGGCATCTGGCAACAGGCTAGAATTCCAAGCTTGTGCGAGGATGAAGGTAGACGGCGACGTCGTCGCAAAGTTACTGCCTGAAGAGGGTCAGGATGTTCTCGGCATTGGTGTTGGCGATGGAAAGCGACTGGATGCCGAGCTGCTGCTGCGTCTGCAGGGCCTTCAGCCTTGTCGACTCCTCGTTCATGTCCGCATCCACCAGGCGGCCGATGCCCTTGTCGATTACGTCGATCAGGGAGGCGATAAAGTCCTCCTGCAGGTCGATGCGGCTCTGGATGGAGCCAAGGCTGGACGCGGCGCTCGTCATAGCCAAAAGCTGCTGGTCGACGAAACTCATCATGATGTCGAGGACATCAGTATCCTCGGTTATCGAGCCCGGCACCTTTGCATTCAATGCGACGCGCAGGTCCCCGAGCTTTGTGATATCCAACGTGACGACGGAAACGTCCACCTTGCGATTGTTCAGGTTGTTGGCGGCGACGACGACGTAGAAGAAATCGTTGGTCCCGTCGTTGTGAACCGGCACGGTGAACGCCGGCCCAACAGCCGAATCGGTGGTCGTTGCTTCGACCCAGACATCGTCGGTCACCTTGAAGTAGGACCCCCCACCTGCGGTGTAGATCGAGGCATCGGCGTTGGTATCCGCGCCGAGCGCTGCGAGATCGGCGTCGGTGTAGGTGGGCACTGCGAATTTGGCGTCCGTGACCAAGCCGGCACCGTCGTCAGTCGACGCCGTGACCGCCATCTCACCCTTGGCTATATAGGCCAAGTCCTTATCAAGGATACCCAGTTTTCCGCCACTGGTGTCGAAAAGGACCGTTGTGGAATTCATGGGGTAGTCGACGGTGGTAACCGCAACCTCGCCGGAAGGGCCGCGGGTGAAGGCTGAAACCACCTCCTTCAGAAGCGTCTTCTCGACCGCCGGGCTGCCGCCGTCGCTGATGACGCCCTGGATCCAGTTCTCGCCGGAGAAGCTCGCCGATTCCGAAATGCTGCGCAATTGCTCCTGCAACTGCGTGATCTCTTCCTGGATCTTCGACCGGTCGACGCCGACGCCGTAGGCGGCGACCAGCTTCGACTTGATCTCCTGGACAGTCGCGATCGCGCTGTCCATAGCCTCATAGGCGGTATCGACCTTGGCAGCACCAAGACCGAGCGCATCCTGAACGGTCGACAGTGTGCCATTGTCGGAGCGCATGGTCGTCGCAATCGACCAGTATGCAGCGTTGTCCTCAGCCGTCTCGACCCGCAGTCCCGTCGAAACACGCGCCTGCGTCGTCTCGAGGTTCCGGTCGATCGACCGGAGCGTCTGGAGCGCCGCCATAGCAGCAACGTTCGTAAGGATACTTGTCATTGCCCCTGCCTCTGTCTCGAATGCCGGTGTGCATCAGGAAGACGACAGGAAGGGCTTCATGCTCGGCCGCCGGTTCCCATCATGGGCGGGCGGTCTGTCGTTCGTTAACAAATCGTTAACGCGGACAGTTAACAGGCGAGGCTTGCCCGTGGCAAGCGAGGAGATGCTTGGTTTCGACCTGCGGCAGGCTTCACGCAAGCTACGGAAACGCGAAAACCGCGCCCCTTTCGAGGCGCGGCTTCCATCATGACTTCCAATCCGCAGGGCGGGACGAAGATGCCCCTAGCCGGGCTCCGCTTACTGGCGGAAGAGAGTCAGGATGTTCTCGGAGGCGGTGTTGGCGATGGAGAGCGACTGGATGGCCAGCTGCTGCTGCGTCTGAAGAGCTTTCAGGCGGGTCGATTCCTCGTTCATGTCCGCATCAACCAGGCGGCCGATACCGGAGTCGATGGAGTCGGTGAGGGCCGCGATGAACTCCTCCTGCATCTCGATGCGCATGGCGATCGAGCCGAGGTCGGCACTGACGCTGATCGCCGCCTCGAGGGCCACGTCGACGGCCTGAACCATGATGTCGAGTTCGGCGTTGGTCAGGGTGGTGATGTTCAGCAGATCGATCGACTGAGGTGCAACGATATTAGTCTGCGGTGCGCCGGTCACACCGGTATCGACACCCCATTTGGTCGCGCCGTCATCATAGATGACTTCCTGACCCGTGGCCAACACGTCGATTGCGCGCACCCAGTGACCATCCACCTTGACATAGTCACCGTTGTAGTCGACGCCGCCGGGCGGGACGATGTAGCCGGTTACGTTGGCAGAGTCTCCGGTGAAGACAGCACCGGCTCCGATCAATCCGTCGATCGAGTACACCCCGACCGTATGCTCCGAAACCGTGCCATTGATGTTCACCTGAAGGGTGACGGCCGACTGCGAGACGTTGAACTGCTTGTCCAGAATGCCGGTGTTCCCTCCTGTGTCGAAGAGGACATTGGTGGCCGAAAGCGTATAGTTGACTTTCTGGACCGAGACCGCGCCCGTTTCGTCACGAACGAAGGAGGCGACGACGTTCTTCTGGAGCGCTGCACCGCCGGCAGTCAGGTCCGCCTGCAGCCAGTTCTCACCGGAGAAGGACGCGGCCGAAGCGATTGAGGTCAACTGATCCTTCAGCTGATCGATCTCCTCCTGGATCTTGCTCCGGTCGACGCCCTCTTCCGTGGCGGCAACGACCTTCGCCTTGATCTCCTTCATCACTTCAACCACGGTCTCCATCGCGGCATAAGCGGTATCGACCTTTGCTGCGCCGAGACCCAGGGCATCCTGAACGGCGGAGAGGGCCATGTTGTCGGACCGCATGGTCGTGGCGATCGACCAGTAGGCGGCATTGTCGGAAGCGGTGCCGACGCGAAGACCGGACGAAACGCGCGCCTGGGTCTCTTCCATCTTGGCATCGATCGAACGGAGAGTCTGGAGTGCAGCCATTGCTGCAACGTTGGTAAGAATGCTCGTCATTGTGGTTGCCCCTTTATTGGCTAGATGAGGGACATCCCGGATAGGCCGGGAACGATGGTATGGCTTGATGCCGTTAACCGCTTCTTCGTCTAGGTTAACCCATCGTTACGATGGTTGCAGTTAAGCCGGGCATGGTTAACAAACCTTAAACGGAGTTCACAAAGTTTAACGAAACAGAAAAAGGCCGCCCCCGAGGGGACGGCCTTCCAAGTGTGAGCTGCTCGAAGATTAACGGAACAGCGTGAGGATGACTTCCGAAGCCGAGTTGGCGATCGAGAGCGACTGGATTGCCAGCTGCTGCTGCGTCTGCAGAGCCTTCAGACGGGTCGACTCTTCGTTCATGTCGGCATCAACCAGGCGGCCGATACCGGAGTCGATCGACTCGCTCAGCTTCTTGACGAACTCTTCCTGCATGTCGATGCGCATGCCGATCGAACCGAGGTCGGCGGCAGCACTCGTCATGTCGGTGAGGGCCGCGTCAACCGCGGAGATCATCACGTCGAGCTGGGCGTTGGTCAGCGTGGCGAGGTCGAGGGTCGCAACCGACTGAGTGGCAACGGCCGTCGTCGGAACAGCACCGGTGTCTACGCCCCACTTGGTCGTGCCGTCGTCATAGACGACTTCCTGGCCGGTGGTGCCGACGTCAACTGCGGCCACCCAGGTGCCGTTGACCTTGACGTAATCACCGGCGAGAGCACCCGTCGAGTTCGCATAGTCGCCGGTAAAAGTCGCCCCGTCCGCGATCAGGTCATCAACGGAATAGGCACCAACCGTGAACTCGGTCTCGGTACCGTTCATGTTGACCTTCAGCGTCGTGCTTGCCTGCGAGACGTTGTAGGTCTTGTCGAGGATGCCGGTGTTGCCTCCGGTATCGAACAGAACGTTGCTGGTCGAGAGCGTGTAGTTCACCTTCTTGACCGAGACGGCGTTGTTGTCATCGCGGACGAAGGATGCAACGACGCTCTTCTGAAGAGCGATACCACCGGCCGTGAGGTCGGCCTCGAGCCAGTTCTCGCCGGAGAATGCAGCGGCGGAGGCGATGGACGTCAGCTGATCCTTCAGCTGGTCGAGTTCTTCCTGGATCTTCGTGCGATCGACGCCGTCCTCGGTTGCGGCAACGAGCTTGGCCTTGATTTCCTTGACGACTTCGATGGCCGATTCCATACCGGCATAAGCGGTATCGACCTTGGCGGCACCGAGGCCGAGAGCGTCGGAAACAGCCGAAAGAGCCATGTTGTCAGAACGCATGGTCGTTGCGATCGACCAGTAGGCGGCATTGTCAGCGGCTTCGCCGACACGCAGACCGGAGGATACGCGAGCCTGGGTCTCTTCCATGCTGGAAGAAATTCCGCGCAGGGTCGAGAGCGCAGCCATGGCTGCGACGTTAGTCAGAATGCTAGTCATTTATGGGTGCCCCTTGAATGGCTGATTTTGGGAAGGGACATTCCGGACTGTACCGGGAGAAGGCGCACAGCGTCATGCTTGCTAACCTGTTAATTTTCAAGGTTAACTCGCCGTCTCGATGAGGCTAGCTAACGCCGGTTTGGTTAATGAAGAGCTAAACGGAGCAGCCAAAGAGGCACAGCCGGAGATTTTATTTTGCAGCCTTTGCGTGCGCGCGCGCGTGCCACAAGATGCTTAAAAAAAGATAAAGCCGCACCTGTTGCCAGGTGCGGCTGAATGTACCGGCTGTAAAGCCGATGGTCGTATCCGATTAACGGAAGAGCGACAGGACGTTCTGCGAGTCGGAGTTGGCGATCGAGAGAGCCTGGATTGCCAGCTGCTGCTGCGTCTGCAGAGCCTTCAGACGGGTCGACTCTTCGTTCATGTCGGCATCAACCAGGCGGCCGATACCAGCGTCGATCGACTCGCTCAGCTTCTTGACGAACTCTTCCTGCATGTCGATGCGCATGCCGATCGAACCGAGGTCGGCGGCAGCACTCGTCATGTCGCTCAGAGCCGCGTCAACCGCGGAGATCATCACGTCGAGCTGGGCAGTGGTCAGCGATGCCAGGTCGAGGGTCGCGATGGACTGAGTGGCAACGGCCGTCGTCGGAACAGCACCGGTGTCTACGCCCCACTTGGTCGTGCCGTCGTCATAGACGACTTCCTGGCCGGTGGTGCCGACGTCAACTGCGGCAACCCAGTTGCCGTTGACCTTCACGTAATCACCAGCGAGAGCACCCGTGGAGTTGGCATAGTCGCCATCAAAGGTCGCGCCGTCCGCGATCAGGTCATCAACGGAATAGGCACCAACCGTGAACTCGGTCTCGGTACCGTTCATGTTGACCTTCAGGGTCACGCTTGCCTGCGAGACGTTGTAGGTCTTGTCGAGGATACCGGTGTTGCCGCCGTCATCGAACAGAACGGTCGTCGAGTCGAGCGTGTAGTTCACCTTCTTGACAGAGACATTGCCCTGGTCGTCGCGAACGAAGGAGGCCACGACGTTCTTCTGGATCGTGCCGCCTGCGCCGGTGAGGTCGGCCTGGAGCCAGTTCTCGCCGGAGAAGGATGCCGCAGAGGAGATCGCCGTCAGCTGGTCCTTCAGCTGCGAAATCTCTTCCTGGATCTTGGACTTGTCGACGCCGTCCTCGGTTGCGGCAACGAGCTTGGCCTTGATTTCCTTCACGACTTCGATGGCCGATTCCATACCGGCATAAGCGGTATCGACCTTGGCGGCACCGAGGCCCAGAGCGTCGGAAACCGACGACAGAGCCATGTTGTCAGAACGCATGGTCGTAGCAATCGACCAGTAGGCCGCGTTATCGGAAGCCGAACCGACGCGCAGACCGGAGGAGATACGCGCCTGGGTGTCTTCCATGTTGGAAGAGATGTTACGCAGCGTTGCAAGAGCTGCCATTGCATTGGTGTTGGTCAGAACACTCGACATAATGTTTGTCCCTTTGACAAAATACTATTGGGGGACATACCGGATCGGTTTCCCTTCCGGTCACGACAGCCCGGCGTCATGCCACTCGGTGCCGCATCTTTGGCTACCAAACCCGTCGTGTGAGGCAAAGGTCGCACGCCAATTCTTGCCAACATCTTAAATCCGAGCGCCACTCAGGTCGGCAGTCGGCTCATGGTAAACGGGGGGTAAGGAGGCGTGGTTAACGGTCAGCCGAACGATCGGACCAGGCTGCCGACCAGCAGGTTCCAGCCGTCGATCAAGACGAAGAAGAGGATCTTGAACGGCAGCGAGATCGAGGTCGGGGGCAGCATCATCATGCCCATGGCCATGGTGATGGCGGCAACGACCATGTCGATCACGAGGAATGGCAGGATGATCAGGAAGCCGATCTCGAAGCCGCGCCGGATTTCCGACAGCATGAATGCCGGGATGAGAACCCGGTAATCGATTGCCTCGGCCGTACCGACGGTCTGGTTCCGCTCCCTCGCCAGATCGACGAAGAGCGCCAGATCCTTGTCGCGCGTGTTGACGCTCATGAAGGCGCGGAAGGGCTCGGCGATCCTCTGGACCGCCTCAGCCTCCTGTATCTGATTTTCCAGAAGTGGCTGCACTCCCTCGTTCCAGGCCCGGTCGAAAGTTGGTGCCATGACGTAGAAGGTCATGAACAGCGCCATGGAGATCAATATGAGGTTGGGCGGTGCAGTAGCCAGCCCCATGCCGGAGCGGAGGATCGAGAAGGCGATGACGAAGCGGGGGAAGCTGGTCACCATGATGAGGATGCCTGGCGCGACCGAAAGGACGGTCAGAAGACCGAACGTCCGGATGATCCAGGCCGCAGCGGAGCCGTCGACGGGCAGGTTCAGAAGGTCCGCGGGTGACTGCTGTGCCAGGGCAAGTCCCGGAATCGCCATCATGGCTATGAGCAGGAGGATCAGCCGAATCATGCGATCACGAAGGTTCTGGACATCGACCTTCGATAGCCATCGCAGGTGATGGCGGTCAACTAGGCGCGCAGTTCATCCCCTGTTATCGGCGGGGTCTGACCGCAGAAGGTCTACTCGATCACCATGGTGCGGAACATCACCCTCGATACCTTTCCCTTCGAACGCAACGCGACGCGCTCCTGAAGGTCGTCGCGCAGATACTGGAAACCGCGCGGACCCTCGATCTGCTGCAGGGAGACCGTCCGTACATAGGCGAGGATGTCCTGGTGGATATCCTCCGCAAGGGGGAGTTCCGGCGGGCCGTTGAAGGCAAGGGCGACTTCGAGACGGATCCAGTTTTCGGAAGGATAGGCGAGATTGGTCGTTATCGGGTCGAGCAAGACGATGCCGTTGGCCTCCGTCGCGATCTTTGGAATACCCTCTTCCTTGGCGTCCTTCTCGCCTTCCGGCGCAACTGCTTCCTCGACCCCGGGAACAGGTGGCGCGATCATCCCGCCCAATACCCAGCCGCCGCCGGCACCAAGCAGAGTCAGAATTGCAACACCGCCGATCAGCAGCAGAAGCGACTTCTTCTTGTTGGCACCGTCGGCGCCCTGTGACTCATCCATCGTCGTGTCCCGTGCTCAGGCCGCCTCAGAAGGGCGAGTAGAGATCCACCACCTGCTGGCCAATCGGCGGCTGTTGTACTTCCATCAGGCGACCACGGCCGCCGTAGGAAATGCGCGCCTCGGCGATGCGCTCGTAGGAGATCGTGTTGTCGGCATTGACATCCTGCGGACGGACGATGCCGGCGACGTTCAGGATGCGGATTTCGTGGTTCACCCGCACTTCCTGCGAGCCGCTGATCAACAGGTTGCCGTTCTCCAGAATTCCGGTCACGACGGCTGCAACGAGCAGTTTCAGCTTTTCGGAACGCTCCGTGGAACCCTTGCCCTGCGAACTCGAATTGGAATCAGTCCCCATGTCGCCCGATGTACCGGTGTCCGTGCTGAAGCCGAGGAAGTTCGAGACCTGGGCGCCCCACTGCAGATTGGTGCCGTTCGTGCGGCTGCGTTCGGTTTCGTTGTCGAACGAGGCTCTATCGTTGATCTGGATGTCGACGGTGAGGATATCGCCAACGTTGAGGGCGCGGGCATCCTTGAAGAGCGCGGACTGCGAGTCGCTCCATAGCGAGTAGCCATTGGAAAGCTGGCGCGGCTGTTTTGGATAGGACGCCATCTGCGGCGCGGAAGCGTATTGCAGGCCGCTGCCGATCGGGCTCATGGAAGGCGCATTGCCGATTTCCTTGATGGTCTGGCTCTGGCATCCCGCGAGCAGGAGGACAGCCATGATGGCTGGGGCACGCTTCTTCATGAGGGTTCTTTCGAGGTATTGGGGTCGGATGCGCTGGCGATGATCGTGGCAATCACTCCCGCCTTCTGGGGATCCATTTCGCTGAGGACGAGCCCCGACTGGCGTGGCGGAAGCTTCATGATGATGGCAGCCGCCACTTCGACGTTCATTTCTTCGAGCTGCGGCGCGGCGGCATCGGCCTTCATCGTCTTGAAGATCTCGACGAGGCCTGCCTCGGCACGAGTGAGGAAATCGTTGCGACGCTTCAGCCAGTCCTCGTACTCCGCCTTGCGGCTTTCCAGAACGACGATCCGGGCGTCGACGTCGGACTGCAGCTTTTCCAGCTCCTGCTTCTGCAAGAGGTAGCGCTGATCCCTGGCGGCATCGGCAATGTTGGTGCAGAACTGCCTGATCTCGTCCTGGGTGGAGTTCGTGAGCGATGGAGCAGGCTCCTGCGCATTAACCTGCGGGACCGCCAGCAGTACCACGCCTGCCAGAATAATGTGGCGAAGGGAGGGGCGACGGCCACAAGGGTTCCTTTGCTCGGTCATTGCAGGACAAGCTCCGCTTGAAGGGCACCGGCAGACTTGATGCCCTGAAGGATGGCAATGATCCCGTCGGGCTTGACGCCGATATTGTTGAGGCCGGCGACCAGCGTACGGAGATCGGGACCATCGAGGATGGCGACCGGGCCGCCTTCCTTCATCGCCATGATGTCCGTTTCCGGCTGGACCGCAGTCACGCCCCGGGAAAACGGCTCGGGCTGGATGACCTGCGGTGTCTCCGTCACCTGGACGGTGAGCGTCCCATAGCTCACGGCGACGCGCGAAACCCGGACATCGGCGCCGATGACGATGGTGCCGGTGCGCTCGTTGATGACGACCTTGGCCGGAGTGTCGGTCTGGACCACCAGGTTCTCGACTTCGGCCATCAGGCGCGTGAGGTCGGCAGCCTTCGGCTTGGCGATGATGACTTCCTGGGAGTCACGCGCCTCTGCGATCGGACCGCCATAACGCTGACCCGCAAAGACGTTCACCGCATCCGCCATGCGGACGGCCGTGGAGAAATCCGGATTGCGCAATTGCAGCACCAGGTTGACCGCATCCTTGAAGCGGGACGGCAGTTCGCGCTCGATGATCGCTCCGTTCGGGACCCGACCGGCCGTAGCGACACCTTCGGTCAGCGTCGCCGCCTCTCCCTGGGCGGAAAAACCCGATACGATGACAGCACCCTGGGCCACGGCATAGATCTGGCCGTCGGCACCGGAGAGAGACGTCATCACCAGCGTGCCGCCGCGCAGCGAGGTCGCGTCGCCCAGCGAGCTGACACTGACATCGAGACGGCTGCCCGGGCTTGCGAAGGGCGGCAGGTTCGCGGTGACCATCACAGCTGCGACGTTCTTCGCATTGGACTGCCCCCCCTGGGTGGAAATGCCGAGATTTTGCAGCATCGCCCGCATGGACTGGTCGGTGAAGGGCGAACTGCGAAGGCTGTCTCCGCTACCCTGCAGACCGACGACCAGACCATAGCCGATCAACTGGTTGTCGCGGCCAGACTGTAGCGAAGCGATGTCCTTGATGCGGGCGGCGTCCGCCATGGCCGATGGGGCAACAGCAGAGAGTGCCGCCGCCGTCAGAACCAGTGCCAGTATCCAGCGAGCGTGTTTCATCGCGCCATCACCTGTACCGTCCCGTCACCCATTACCGTACCGCTCACGATGACGCCGGAATCCGTATTTCGCACTCGAATGAGATCTCCGACAGAGGCGTCCTGGAGAGGCATGCCGGCCGCCGAGATCGTCATGTTGTCGATGCTGAAGGAGAGACGTACCGACGAGCCGCGGCGCACCGCATAGGGCGCCCGCAGCCCGGAGAGGGCAATGGTGCGGCCTGGCAGCAGTGTTCGCGTGCTGACCATGCCGCTGACTTCCTCGACCGTGCGGGCATAGCCACCGGCGAGGTTCGGATTGGTCACGTCGACCTCTTCCACCGCGGCGACCGAAATCTCCTCGCCGGGATAGATGATCTGCTTCGGCACCACGGCGGTGCCCATGTTCGCGGCGGCAGCAGCTGTCATCCCCAATAGCAAGGCGGCAGCCCACGGGAAGACCTTCCCGTTGATGATCCTCATTCTGCGGCGAAACATCATGTCTGCCCTTCCCGCTGCTTACTTCAGGTTCTTGCTGACGATGGAAGCCATCTCATCTGCCGTGGTGATCACTTTGGAGTTCATCTCGTAGGCACGCTGCGCAGAGATGAGGTCGGTGATCTCCTTCACCGCATCGACGTTGGAGGCTTCCAGATAGCCCTGCTTCACGTAACCGAAGCCCGGATCTTCCGGGACGGCGACGATCGGCTCGCCCGACGCCGGGGTCTGGGCGAACAGATTGTCGCCGAGCGGCTGCAGTCCTGCCTCGTTCACGAAGTTGGCGATGGTAAGCTGGCCGATTTCCTGGAACTCGGTCGCATTCCCGATGCGGACGCTCACCTGGCCGGTCCGGCTGATGACAGTCTCACTGACCTCCGGCGGGAAGACGATGCCTGGAACGACCGTATAACCGTCGATGGTGACGAGTTGTCCCTGGGCATTGGTGTTGAAGGCGCCGGCCCGCGTGTACATCGTCGTGCCGTCGGGCGCCTCGATCTGGAACCAACCGCGGCCGACCAGCGAGAGGTCGAGGCTGTTCTCGGTATGGGTCAGCTGGCCCTGCGTATGAATGTTGCGCACGGCGGCGGTCTGGACACCGAGGCCGATGTTGGCGCCTTCCGGCACGATCGCCTGGTTGGCGCGGTTCGGCACGCCCTGGGCACGCTCGGTCTGGTAAAGGAGGTCGGAGAATTCAGCACGCGCGCGCTTGTAGCCGGTCGTGTTGATGTTGGCGATGTTGTTGGCGATGACCTCGAGATTGGTCTGCTGGGCATCCATGCCCGTCGCCGCGACGGAAAGCGCTCTCATGTCCTGGTCTCCGCTCCGTTAGATCGACATCTTGGTGACTTCGAGATACGCATTCACGATCTTGTCGCGCAGCGCGATCGCCGTATTCAACGACTGCTGGGCCTGCAGGACGGCGTCCACCACCTCACGGGTGTTGGCCTTGCCCTGAATTCCCTCGAAGGATTTCACTTCGGCGAACTTCAGGCTGTTCATGGTGTCGGTCGCCATGCCGCCAAGGACGCTGGCGAAGTTCATGCCGGCGTTCTCGCCGGGAGCAAGCGTGCCATTGAGGGAGGAACTCGTCTCGACCAGTTCCTTCAGGTTCCGGGTCGGCGACAGGGAGCTTATCTGGGTAATGCTATCGATCATTGTCCGCTCTTCAGAAGGTCTATGGTCGCGGCGATGAGTTCCCGCGTCTGTTTGATGGTCTGCAGATTTGCGTCGTAGGTCCTGTTGGCCTCGCGCATGTCCGCCATTTCGATCAGCATGTTGACATTTGGCAGCTTCACCATGCCACGCTCATCGGCAGCCGGATGGTTGGGGTCGTATTCCTCAATGAAATTTGAGGCATCGGTACCGAGCTTCTTCACGCGCACCAGTTCCACCTCGGCAGCGCGGTCCATCTCGGCGCCGAAGGTGATCGTCTTGCGCCGGTACGGATCGGCGCCAGGCGTGTCCCCTGTGGAGCGTGCGTTGGCGATGTTTTCGGAAACGATGCGCAGGCGTGTCGCCTGGGCCTCAAGGCCGGAGCCTGCGATCTTGGAAGCGGCTGAAAGCGGATCCATTGCTTACCTTCTTACCGTCATGAGCATCATGCTATGAAAAGACTTCACGAGGCTCGTGCTGAGCTCGTATTGGCGCTTGATCTCTCCCGTCTTGGAAAGTTCCTCGGCGAGCGCCACGGTATTGCCGGACTCCTGCAGGCCGATTTCGTTGTTCAGCTCGTTGTCGCTGACTTCGATGTCCTGGCCGTACTGGCTCGCCGCGAGGTGTCCGGGATGCGTCCGGACCATGCTGACCTGGGTCTGGTCCAGCACCGCATTGAACGGAGTGATGTCCTTGGCGCGGAACTGGGGCGTGTTGGCATTCGCGATGTTGGTCGCCACAACCTCCTGACGGACCGAAAGCCATTCAGCCTGCCGGGATGCGAGCGCGAATAGTTGAATCGGTTGCATAGGCTTCTCCATCGTTCTGTCAGGAGACTATGCAGGTAATCTTGCGTGGGACTTACGGACGCCCCGTGCCTTGATCCTCGTAGACTTCGCCGGAGGACGTGACGATTGCCCACTTGCCGTCGCGCTGCTCGATTCGCGCGAGCTTGCTGTTGTCGGGGAGGATTGATCCCACCCGCGCCATGTACATGCCGGCGCCGTCTTCAATCAGTGCACGGCCATTGGTGACGTGCAGCAAGCGGAACGAGCTCTTTCCGGGGAAGGGCTGGATTTCGCGCAGCCTGCCGCGCTCTTCCTCCTCGCCCAGCGCCGACGTCGTTGCAGTAGTCAGGCTATCTGCAGGCTCAGGTGCCGGCGCCGCTTCGTCATCATCCGAATTGTCGACCATAGCCAGAGGCGAGACGCTCATCACATTGCGCGGCTGCCCTGGGGGGAGATCGCGCGTATGCTCGAAGCTCGGGGTGCGGATACCGAACTTGTCCTCGTTGAAAAAGACGTACCAGGGAAAGATCGCCGAGGCCGCGGCGAGCGCGATACCCGTGGCCGTGAGGATCCGATCCCCCGTGCGAGGCGAATTCTTCTGCAGCCGGTGCAGGTCGTCCATCTCCGGAGTGTCGATTTCAGCCATGCTTACCCTCTCTGTCTCGCAGCTTGCGGCGCCTGGCCGGCCGCGTTGCGAAGTGCTGTTGCGAGGTCGGCATAAGCGTCAGCGGAAGGCTGCTCGCCCGGCGTCTGCTTCAGGACTTCGTAAATGACCGGCACCTGCTTGATCGCCATGTCGAGATCCGGGTCACTACCGGGGCGATATCCGCCGATAAGGCGCAGGTCGCGCGTTTCCTCGTATCTGTGGATGAGCGCCTTCAGACGGGAAACGAGCTTCTCCTGGTCCGGCGTCCATGCCTTGCGTGCCAGACGGGAGATTGACGCAAGGGGATTGATTGGTGGATAGCGCCCCTCCTCCGCGAGGCTCCGATCCAGCACAAGATGGCCATCGAGGATGCCACGCGTCGAATCGGCAATGGGGTCATTGTGGTTGTCGCCATCCACGAGAATGGAGATGATCGCCGTAACGGTGCCCGCACCTTCGGCGCCCGGCCCTGCCCGTTCGAGTAGGCGCGGCAGTTCCGTGAAGACGGAAGCCGGATAGCCGCGCGCGATCGGCGGCTCGCCGGAAGCGACGGCGACCTCTCGGATCGCATGGGCAAAGCGGGTGACGCTGTCAACGATGAAGAGGACATTGTCCCCCTGGTCGCGGAAATGCTCGGCAATCGTCACGGCGACCAGCGGCGCCATCTTGCGCAGCATCGGGCTTTCGTCACTCGTCGCAACGACCGCGATCGCCTTTGCCATGTGCGCGCCCATCGTGTCCTCGATGAATTCGCGAACTTCTCGTCCTCGTTCGCCAACGAGCGCAATGACAACCTTGTCGAACGCGTCTGCACGAGCCAGCATCGACAGAAGCGTTGATTTGCCGACGCCCGAACCAGCAAAGACGCCTAGGCGCTGGCCAAGGCAGAGCGGGGAGAAGATATCAACAGCCCGAACGCCGGTCATGAACCCCTTCTCGACGCGGCTGCGGGTCATCGAAGGCGGCGCCGTATTGGAAATGGAGCGCTTGACGCGTCCCTTGACCAGTGGTCCGCGCCCGTCGATCGGGTCTCCCAGCGCGTTGATCGTGCGCCCGCACCAGCTGTCGTCCGGGGCGACCCGGAAAGCGCCCTTGCGGATCACCGTATCGCCAATGCCGATTGGCTCGCCGGGCTCGATCGGGCAGACGTAGACCACCTCCGGTTCGACGCGAACCACTTCGCCGAGGTGGATGCCGGTGGCGCTGCGGTGGGCCACAAACTCCCCGAGCCGAACATGCCGCGAGAGGCCCGCAACCGTATAATGACCGGCCGCAATCGTACGAACATGGCCTCCGTGCGCCACCGAATGGGCCGGACTGGCATAGCGTTCGGTGATTTCGGCGAGCTGCGCCAGCTTTCCGCCCGTGACTGCCTGCAGGATGGCCGCTTGGTCAAACATCGGGATTCAGTTCCTATCGGCCGCCGCCAAGTGTCTTGATGGCCTCGTCGAAGGAGGCTTCGGTGTCGCGCATCATTGCGGAGATCCCCTCGAAGGCGCGGTTCACCTGGATCAGCTGCGTCATCTCGCTGATGCCGTTGACGTTCGATCCCTCGATGTAACCCTGCACCACAGCGACGCTGAAGTTATCGACGACCGGCTGGGGCGCAGCCACGGGAATGACCCCGCTGTTGTCTGCCCGCAGGAACCCCTGGGAAAGGTCAGCGGTGAACAGGCCAAGCGTTGCGACCGGCTGGCCGTCCTGCGAGATGCGGCCATCGGCACCGACGGTCGGCGGGCCGCCATTGCGGTTGAGCTGGATCGGTGCGCCGCCGGCGTCCAGAACCGGGTGCCCCATGATCGACACGAGTTCACCGGTTTCGAGCATCGTGAAGCGGCCGTCCCTGGTTAGCACCTGCCCTGCGGGCGTATCGATCGTGAACCACGCATCACCCTTGATAGCAAAGTCGAGGGCATTGCCTGTCTGTTGCATCTGGCCCAGGCGCGTGGACAGATAATCGTTGCCCTGGGTGACGAATGCCACCTTGGCATTCAGTTCGTTACGGGTGCTGCTCAAGACCTCGTCGAATTTCACCTCGGTCGCGCGGAAGCCGACAGTGTTCATGTTGGCCATATTGTCGGCGATCGTGTTCAGACGGCGCTCGAGCGCGATCTGCGAGGAAATTCCGACGTATAGTCCGGACTGCATATCATTTGCCTCCGAGTTTCAGTGAATTGATCGAGATGAGAAGGTCAGTGGAGATGCCCTGAGTGGATGGGGCGAAGAGCGAAACGATGGAGACGGGATCGCTCGAATTTTCCATCTCCCACAGGGCCGCGAACCGCTCCAGCAGCTTCGATACCTTTGCGGGGTCCTGGAAGTCGGCAATGTCGATGGAGTCCTCGATGAATTCGGCCTGGCGGTCGACATCCATCGCAGCGATCTCGTCGGGCAACTGAAGGACGGTCCGGATCACCTCGACGAGTGCATCATCGGCCAGGATTTCCATGCCGGACTTTATGGAAGGGGCCATACGTTCGAAGTAGAGCGCCAGCCGCACGCCGGGATTGTCCGCTCCCGCCTCCTCCTCCAGCGTCTGGCGCTGGTATCGCTCTACCACGCCCTTCTGCGCCTTGTCGAAAGCGGTAGCCGCGGTGCCGTGCGCCTCGAAGTTGAAGGTCTCTGCAAGCGCCGCGTAACGGCTGTCGGCGAGCTTGCGCGCGAATGCCTCGCTGTCTGCCACGCCTTCGGTCAGTACCTTCCGGATGAAGGCCTTGGCATAGGCCATGTCCTCCAGGCCATGGGCCTTGAGGGCGTAGTTGTAGATGCGGCTGTCAGCCATGAAATCATCGACAGTTTTTATCTTGCCGATGTTGGCCAGGTAGTATTCGGTCTCGCGCGCCACATCCGGTTTCTCGGCCACGCGCGCCAGGGAGCTCGGCAAGTCCCTGCTGATCATTGCGTAGCTGGTATAAGTCGTGATCATCTCGGATCCCCCAGGCGCTGGTGAAACGGCCCTTTCGGACAATGCGCCCGATTCTGATGGCAAGCACTAGGATGGAAGACTTGTGCGAGGCTGTACCTCACCCCCGGAGCTCCAGACCGGTTTCTCTGACTGAACCAGCCTCACGCAAGCCAGAGGCCGTATCTCCACCGTGAAAGTCTCAACTTCTGTGTGGGTACCCGGATGAATATTCTAATCGGAATGGTGATCACGTTCGGCTGCATCCTGGGTGGCTACATGGCCATGGGGGGGCATATCGACGTTCTCATTCAGCCATTCGAACTGGTGATCATCGGCGGTGCCGGCCTCGGCGGCTTCATCGTCGCGAACCCAATGAAGGTGGTAAAGGACTCGGGCAAGGCGCTCGGCGAGGTGTTCAAGAACGCCGTGCCGAAGGAGCGCAACTACCTTGATGTTCTCGGGGTCCTCTACTCGCTGATGCGTGACCTGCGCACGAAGTCGCGTAACGAGATCGAAGCGCATATCGACAATCCCGAAGAATCGCCGATCTTCCAGACCGCCCCCAATCTTCTGAAGAACAAGGAACTCACCTCGTTCATCTGCGACTACGTCCGGCTGATCATCATCGGCAATGCGCGCTCGCACGAAATCGAGGCGCTCATGGATGAAGAACTAGAGACGCTTCTCCACGACAAGATGAAGCCTTACAACGCCATCTCGCAGATGGGCGACAGTTTCCCGGCCATCGGCATCGTTGCGGCAGTTCTCGGGGTCATCAAGGCGCTCGGAAAGATCAACGAGTCGCCCGAAGTTCTCGGCGGCCTGATCGGCGCCGCACTCGTCGGCACGATGCTCGGCATCGTCCTCTCCTATTCCGTCTGCACGCCGCTGGCGTCGCAGGTCAAGATCGTGCGCACCAAGCAGCATCGCCTCTTCATCATCGTGAAGCAGACGCTTCTCGCCTACATGAACGGCTCTGTCCCACAGGTGGCGCTGGAATACGGACGCAAGACAATCTCCAACTACGAGCGCCCCTCGATCGATGCGGTCGAGCAGGAAATGATGAATCCGGGCGGTGAAAACAAGGCGGCATGATGACGACGACCGAGGCAAGGGAATTCTCCCCGGCTCCAATCGACTTCGCCCTTCTCGCGAGACTGACGGGGGGGCTTGGGGACCGGAAGACGATCGAGAAGATCAGCGCTGATTTCGGTCGGCTCTATGCCGACTTCCTGCCGGATGTCTTCAACAGCGAGACCGGCATCTCGATCGATGTGACCTATACCGGCTGCTCTTCCGGCCTGATGACGGATCTGGTCACGGATCTCGGGGACACGTTAACGCTTGCCGACGGCTCGCTCCGCAACTGGTCGCCGAACTTTGTTCTCGCCTGCGGCAACAGCTTCATCATCGCATTGATGGAACGCATGCTGGGCGCCCTGCCGGAAACCATCGAGCAGCCCTTCGAACGGCCTCTGTCGGAGATCGAACTCGATCTCGCGCAGATGGTCCTCGGCAAGATGGGTGAGGTCCTACGCTCGGGCGTGAACGCCCAGGGCGGCTTCGAGGCAATACTGGAGCGCAGCCACAACTTCGAGGACCGTCCGCAACCGGACGAGGCGATTCCGGCCGAATTCGGCGTCGCCATCCGACTGGCCATAGAGATCGGCAAGGTCACGTCCGAGCTCGCTCTCGTCATTCCGCAGCGCGCTTTCCTGAAGACCAAGGTCGTGATGCCGAAGGCGAAGGGTCAGTCATCGAAGACGAAGGAAGAGTGGCATGAGCGAATCACCGAGCAGGTTCGACGCTCCCACGTGACGCTGGAAGCGCGCGTTCGCCTCCAGACACTGACCCTCGGAACCATATCTCGCCTGGCCGCTGGCGACGTCATTGCCTTCCAGGACAAGAAAGACGTGACCGTTCAGGTGCGTGCCAACGGCATGGACATGTATGCCTGCGAACTCGGCCGGTCCGGCGAGCGGTATACGGTCCGCGTGAAAGACAACATCAGCACCGACGACGAGATCCTTGACCATCTGATGGGATAGAGCCGGGCAGGCCATCACCCGCACGGCAGGTTGACGCAAGTTTCAACGGGAATAATGAGCACATGGCTACGAAGAAGACACCAGTGACCGAAGAGGACATCGCGATGCCCGGCGTCGCGAGCGGCGAACTCGATCAGGCGATCGATGACCTGCGTGGCGTGCTCAAGGCCGATAGTGATGGCGTACCAGGTTTCGATGCCGACTTCGGAAATGTCGGCAGTGACCTCTCGCCCGCAGCATCTACCGATTTCGGTGCCGAGTTCGGCTCTGACCTCGCTGGTGCAGCCAGTTCTGCCGGTGGTCTCGGAGATTTTGGCGGCGGCGATTTCGGGGGCAGCGATTTCGGCAACACCGACTTCGGTGGTTCCGACCTCGGGGGCTCCGGTTTCGGCGGCGCAAGCATGGACGAACCGACCTTTTCCGGTGGCGTCCAGGAGCCTGGTAGCGCGCTCGCCGCCAATCTCGACCTCATCATGGACATTCCGATCGACGTCGAAATTGTTCTCGGTTCAAGCCGTATGCAGGTTTCCGGGCTGATGAACCTCGAAGAAGGTGCAACGATCGCGCTGGACAAGAAGATCGGCGAGCCCGTTGAGATAATGGTCAACGGTCGGCGAATCGGCAAAGGTGAGATCACCGTGCTCGACAATGACGACACGCGCTTTGGCGTGAAGGTAACTGAAGTACTCAGTACGAAAAGAGCCTGATCCCGGTGTAGGGACAGAGAGGTAAGACCATGATGGACTTTGACGATTTCGGTGGCGCTGTAGCCGAGAAACCGTTGTCCCAAGCCGAAAAGGCCGCCGCTGTGCTTCTTGCCATGGGCAAGGGCGTTGCCGGCAAGCTTTTGAAGTACTTCACCCAGGCCGAACTCCAGACCATCATCGCCTCTGCCCAGCGCTTGCGCTCAATTCCGCCTGACGAGCTGTTGCTGCTCGTCAACGAATTCGAAGACCTGTTCACTGAAGGAACGGGTCTCATGGACAACGCCGCCGCCATCGAGGCGATCCTCGAAGAGGGGCTTACACCTGAGGAAGTCGACGGCCTTCTCGGCCGCCGCACTGCATTCCAGGCTTACGAATCGTCGATCTGGGACCGTCTGCAGGATGCCGATCCGGCCTTCGTTGCCAGATTCCTGTCGCGCGAGCATCCCCAGACGATGGCCTACATCCTGTCGATGCTGCCGTCCTCCTTCGGCGCAAAGGTCCTGCTGCAACTGCCCGAAAGCCGTCGCGCCGACATCATGAACCGTACGGTAAACATGAAGGACGTGAGCGCGAAGGCTGCACAGATCATCGAAAAGCGGGTCGTGGACCTGATTGCCGCTATCGACGCAGAGCGCAATTCGCAGGGTTCCGCGAAGGTCGCGGAACTGATGAACGAGCTCGACAAGCCGCAGGTCGACACGCTGCTCACGTCTCTCGAGACGATCAGCAAGGAAGCCGTCAACAAGGTTCGCCCGAAGATCTTCCTGTTCGAGGACCTCCTCTACATGCCGCAGCGCAGCCGGGTCCTGCTGCTGAACGACGTTGCTGCGGATATCCTGACGATGGCGCTTCGCGGTGCGAGCTCCGAAATCAAGGAATGCGTCCTTTCGGCGATCAGCCCACGCCAGCGCCGCATGATCGAATCGGATCTCGCCGTGCCGGCTGCGGCACTGAACCCGCGCGAGGTGGCAATCGCGCGGCGTGCCGTGGCGCAGGAAGCGATCCGGCTCGCAACCGCCGGGCAAATCCTGCTCAAGGAGCCGGAAGAAGGCGGCGACGTGCAGGCAGCCTGAGGCCTCACTGGCATTTCTCGCATGTCCTGCCCACAGTCTTTTTGTTGACTCGATTACCGGCTAGCGCCCGCATGCGCTAGCCTGCGGCTGCAGGCCTGATCGATTCGGCGGGGACAGACGTCTTGTCAGAAGATAAAGACAGCAAAACAGAAGACCCTACCGCCAAGAAAATCTCCGACGCGGCCGCCAAGGGCAACGTGCCTTTTGCGCGAGAAGTCCCCGTCTTCGCGTCGGCACTTGCCTTCTACATATTCCTGGTCTTCTTCATGCCCTCCGGCATGGCCAACCTCGCAGAGACCCTGAAGGACGTCTTCTCGCAGCCCGATCAATGGCAACTGGAGAACAGGCCGGACGTCATATCGCTCGGCGTCCATCTTGCCTGGGCCGTCGCGGGATTCCTCATCCCCGTCATGCTCCTCTTCATCCTGTTCGGCGTGGGATCCTCGCTTGCGCAGAACATGCCATCCATGGTGCTGGAGCGTATCCGTCCGCAGGTTTCGCGAATCTCACCTAAGAAGGGTTTCGAGCGCATCTACAGCGTGGCGGGCATGGTGGAGTTCGGTAAGTCCTTCTTCAAGATCCTCATCGTCTCGACCATCATGTACTTCGTGATGCGCGGCGAGTTCTTCGCAGCGATCGATGCGATGTTCTCGGACCCGCAGGTCATTCTGGTCAAGCTTGACGGAATAGCCCGCAAGATGGTGGTCATCGTGCTCCTGGCCACCGCCTTCCTCGCCGCAGTCGACGTCGCCTGGTCGCGTCATCACTGGTTCACCCAGCTCAAGATGACGAAGCAGGAGGTGAAGGACGAGTACAAGCAGGCCCAGGGCGACCCGCTGGTGAAGTCGAGGCAGCGGTCGATCGCCCGAGATCGCGCCCGACGCCGCATGATCGACAGCGTGCCACGCGCCACGCTGGTGATCGCCAACCCCACCCACTTTGCAGTGGCCCTTCGCTATGTACGCGAGGAGAACGACGCGCCGGTGGTCGTCGCCAAGGGCCAGGACCTCATCGCCCTCAGGATTCGCGAGATTGCGGAGGCGAACGGCATCCCCGTCTTCGAAGATCCGCCCCTTGCCCGCTCCATGTTTGCGCAAGTCTCGGTTGATAGCGTCATTCCGCCAGCCTTCTACAAGGCGGTGGCGGAACTGGTGCATCGGGTTTACGCGGCCCGTTAGCCGAATCAACGGACACATTGAGCGTCATGAAAAAATGCGACCACGCTGCAGAAAGAGAAAAGATACTCGCCAGTGCTATCAGTCCCGTGGCTACAGAGCTTCGCTTACTGGACGCCGGTGATCTGATTTCCCTGATACGGCTGGAGTCCTATGGCAATCTCGCTGACCTGGTTTCGTCGGCCGCGGAACTGTACTTCCATCCCGGCACGATCAACTTCGGCGCCGGTGGGGAGTATTCGCTGGAGTGGAGCGGGCCGCCGCAAGTCGTTCTGGATCTCGAAATCAAGCCGAAGGGCGTCTCCGTCTATGCCCGCCTGACGCTCGCCGACACGCAGGCGGGAATTGAGATCGACCACATCGCCTTCCAGACGCCGCTGGAGAACCCGGAGGCAAATACAGAGTTCCTCGAGCGCAGTCTCCAGGAGGCGCGGTTCGTCAAGACGACGCCGCCCATGGCTCTGGCCAGCTAGGCGGGATCCGCCTCCTCTCCCTCAATGGATATGGCCGAGGCGGATCGCCTTGGCTATGGCCTGTATCCGGTTCACGGCATCGAGCTTCATGGTCGCCGAACCGAGATAGGCGTTGACCGTATGGACGGAGAGACCAAGATTTTCGGCAATTTCCTCGCTGATGCGTCCGTCGCCCGCCAGCTGTAGGCAGGCAACCTCCCGTTCACTGAGTGTCTCGGCGGTCACCGTCCGCCGCTCGTCCAGCGCGAGCAGGTCCATCATGATCTGGCAGCCGAGCACATGGTGTTCGACGATAGCGTCGCTGGAGAGGTTGAGGGAGGCGGCGGTGAATACGAGATAGCCGTTCCCCGTCGCGCCAAGCCGAATTGGAAAGGCCAAACCAGAGAAAGGCAGAACGTCCGAGGGCAGCTCACGGATGAGAGGCGTGAACTCTGAAGCCTGTACGAAACTCATGTGATCAGAGCCGGTCCAGGCCAACGGCAGGAGCGATGTCTCCACGTGGTCCAACATCGCTTCGCCGTAGGTTTCCACCATCATGGCGAGATGGCGGGAGTGCTCCTCTCCCCAGTTGTCCATTTCCGAGATCAGCTTGCGCTTGCCCGGAAGACCGTCACCCGCGATCCGGAACATCACGAAATTACGGGCCCGCAGATGCTTCTGCATCGCCACCAGTCTTGGAAATATATCGGCGCGGCTGGTAGGCCGTTGAGCGCGGAGGAAATGCGCCGCCGTTGAGGCGTCGATCGCCATGCTATGCGTTCATCCCATTCATGCCATGCTTCCCTAGACGAGATTGTGGCGCACTGCGTAGGCTATGGCCTCCGAGCGGGTTTTGGTTCCCGTCTTCCGCATTACGCTCGTTATGTAATTGTTGATGGTGTTGCGCGAGATACCGAGGATGGTAGCGATCTCGTCACTTGTCTTGCCTTCTGCAATCCAGAACAGGCACTCCAGCTCACGTTCCGTGAGCTCGAAATCCCGCTCGGTGCGGACCTCTCGTCGATCGGAGGAACTGACGGCGTAGGCCGCCAGCAAACCCACTTCCCGCAAACGCTCCTGCGACAGGATCAGCCCCTCCGAGAACAGCAGGAGCAGCATATAGCGCGTCCGCCCGACGCACAGGCTGAGGGAGCAATACTGCCGGCTGATGTTGTCCGGAACAGGTGTGTCATCGGGAACGAGAGAAAAGGTAGGGGCAAAGAGCGAGAGGCACTTATCCAGCTCCGTTGATCTTGCGTAGTTGCTGGCGATCTCCGGTGCGACGCGGCGGACCAGATCAAAGGGCCAATCGGAAGAGATGATGTATTCGAGGCCCTGTTGCTGGATGAGGTCGCAGCGGGCGAGGAGGAAATGGGAAGCACCCACATATTCGGCCAGAAGATGCATCGACGACGGAACGTCGCGCGCACCAGCAGTAAGCGAGAGCTTGCGGACAACACGTTCCCGAGACGAAGGCGTCGAGGACGTATCATCCTCAAGTCCCAAGGTCTCCCTTACTGCCCTCACTCCCCTTGAATCCATGTGCTTGCTAATCCTTAACAAGCACGTCTGGAGAGGCCAATGATGCGTTCCAGATCCATCTGTTCAGCGACTCAACTCCATCTGATCGTCGATTCGGAGCCATTCTAGGAAAGCCGTCGGAAATTTCCATCGCTTCGGTGTCATCTCCAGGAGCAGGAGGACGTCAAGGATCGACAAGCGATCGATAGGTCCAGACAAGCCACGGGTATGTAAACAGAAAAGGCCGACCCACCGGTCGACCTCTTCTGGTAACATTTCTGTGAGTTTTGGTCAGGCCGCCTGATCGACCGCCCATTTGCGGAGAATCTTCGCGGCCCGCTCCTCGCTGATCTCCACCATGCGGGAAAGCCGCTTCTCCGGGCCTTCCTTGACACGGCGATTGAAACCACCCTCGTCGTCGCCCATGCCGAGCAGATCGTCGGTGCTGTCGAAGCCGAAGTCGGAGCCGAAGCCCTCCATCAAAGAGCTGCCGCCGGCCGCCGGAGAGAAGTCCGGCAGTTCGAGGCCGGCGCTGTCGGTGGACAGTTCCGTGGAGGCTGTCGTTGCACCGACCGTGCGGACCAGCGGGCGCAGGCCGAGCCAGACAACCAGGAAGGCGACCACGACGAAGGCGAGCGAGTTGATGATGCCTCCGAGATTACGGCTGAGAACCTCGGTCACGCCCGGCCCCGATGCTGCTTCTTCGAGAAGCTGCGACTCCAGGAAGTCCATGGCGGTGAGCGTCACGACATCGCCCCGCTCCTGGTTGAGGCCGGCAGCGGACGTCACGATCTTCTGCATCTCGGCCAGATAGGCATCGATCTTCGCCTGATCGACGGGTTCGCCGACCATCTGGGCGATGCGGCCCCGATTGACGACCACGGCGACCGACAGCTTCTCGATCTGATAGCTGTTGCGGACGGTCGCAACAGTCCTGCTGTTGATCTCGTAGTTCGTCTGTTCTTCCTTCTTGTCCGACTGGTCGGAGGATTGCGGACCTGTGGCACCGCCTGCCTCAGGAGCAGCCTGGGGAATATTCTGTTCGACGGTCGCTGCAGAATCGTTCTGGTTCTGTTGCGAACGCTGCTCTTCCTTGGTGATGCGGACCGAACGCTCGACACGCGATTCCGGATCGAAGATCGTTTCCTGGATCTGCTGGCTGTCCGTGTTGAGGTTCGCGGTCACGCTGGAGCGGAAGTTGTCCATTCCGAGGAATGGTGCCAACGCCTTGTCGATGTTGGTTTCCAGTTCCTGCTGCACCGACTGCACGATGTTGAGGGAGCGGTTGAGCTCGCTGTTTCCATACTCGTCGCCGGCGGCGAGGAGCTGACCCGTGGAATCAAGAATGGTGACGTCGTCGACTTCGAGGCCCGGAACGGCGGACGCGACCAGATGCCGAATGGATGCCGCGGCCTTGCGGCCGGTGCTGGTGCTGGCGCGAATCATTACCGACGCCGTCGGCTTTTGCTCGCCTCGCCGGAAGTTGCCGACGTCGGGCATCACAATGTGAACTCTTGCGGCGGCGACGCCGCTGATTTGCTGGATAGAGCGGCCGATCTCACCCTCAAGGGCCCGCACACGGGTGACTTCCTGCATGAAGGACGTCAGTCCGAGGGAGCCGACATTGTCGAAAAGCTCGTAGCCCGCATTGGCGCTGTTGGGCAGCCCGCGTTCAGCGAGGAGCAGGCGGGCCTTGCCTGTCATGCCAACCGGGACCTGGATGGTTGCTCCGTCGGCTCCGACGGCAAAGTCGATACTGGCCTCCGCAAGGGCGATGCTGACCTGGTTGAGGTCCGTGGTCTCAAGCCCAACGTAGAGGGTTTCATAAGCAGGCTTGTTGACATAAAGCGCGGCGCCCAGGACGAGCGCAAGAGAAACGACGCCTACCCCTGCCAGCGCAATAAGCTTGGTCTGGCCTAGCTTGGCCAGATTATCGAAAACTTGATTGAATTGAGCCAACAGATTCATTCTGTTCCCACATCGCAAATACGGATCAGGCCTATGCCCAGGGCCACCCTAGGCAACGAAGCTTGTGCGAGCGTTTCGGGAATGCGATCTGGGCGAACTGCCGAGCCGTGGTGTTGGCGCGCCGACGATCAAAGAATCAGAAGAAGTCGAAGTCTCCAGCAGCCTTGCTGAGCGGCTGGCTGTGACCATGGCGAACGCCGGTAGCAAGGGCGCGGTGCATATCCGCCAGCTTGACGAGGCTGAGGGCAGTCGACACGTCGACCATCCAGTCCTCAGGTATGGTCGCGGTAATCGTGTCGATGAATTCGGCCAGTCCGCGCGTCTTCTGCACCGCCAGGTCGATCCCCTGCAGCACCTTGATGCTGTCGGGATGCTGCATCAGGTTCGCGTCGCCGAGCTCCAGCAGCTGCGGTTCGACACGCTCTATCAGGTACGCCACGTCATGCAGCTCCGATACGAGCCGCATCAGGACCTCCGGCAGAGACTGCTCGAGGGAAGCGTCTTGCGGCTTCGAGATGTCTTTCATGGCTTTCCTCGCGCCCCTGCGGGCCTTCCTAAAAGAATTCGATGGAGCTTTCGACCGGCTTCGGCGTCCGGACGGGACGCTGCTGCTCGAGAGCAACGGTCTTTTGCGTCTCAGCTCCAGTCAGCGGATACTGGCGGGCCCTTCCGCTCACCGGCCAGTATTCGAGCTTGCGCCCATGCTCTCCACCCGTCGAAGAACTGACGATGGGGATACCCTCGTCCTTCAGGAATTGGGTGGCGAAAGCGGCGTTCTGCTCGCCGACGTTGGAAAAGCTGGCAATCGTCTTGGCGCCGCCGAAAATCTTCGCTTCGAGCCGGTCGCGCCGCGCGCCCCTTTTCAGGAGGCCGTTGATCAGCAGCTCCATCAGGTGAACGCCGTAGCGGGTCGCATCGCCACCCGAGGACGCCGCGCCGCCGGACCCCGGGAGCAGGAAGTGATTCATGCCGCCGACGCCTGCGACCGGATCCCGCAGACAAGCGGCCACGCAGGAACCAAGGATCGTCGAAAGGACCACGTCCGGGTCATCGACGACCTTGTACTCTCCCTGAATAATGTGGACCCGCTTTGCGGCGGCAGTCTCATTCATTTGAGCGCTCCGAATACGGCTTCGATAGCCGCCTTCATCTTCTCGATGGTGAATGGCTTGGCCAGAACGTTGTTCGCGCCAAGTTGCGCAGCCTTCTGGACCAGGGCCCTGTCGCCCTGAGCGGTGAGAATGATGAAGGCCGCCTTCTTGGTGTTGGGGTTCTTGCGAACCGCTTCCAGCAGCCCGAGTCCGTCCATCTTCGGCATGTTGAAGTCCGAGATCACCAGGTGGTGCGGCTGCTCGTACATGATCTTCATGCCCTGCTCGCCGTCACCGGCGGCGGTGATCTGCTTGAAGCCCAGCTGTGTCAGAGCATCGCTGAGCAGCAGGCGGCTGGTTACCTGATCATCGACGATCAGAACTTTGATCTTTTCTGCGAGCGACATCTATTCGACACCTTCTTTTCGGGCAGCAGTTAGTTTCAGTATTTCCTCGCCGATCGCGCCGAGCGGCAATTGCTGTTCGACAGCGCCGATCTCGTGGGCAACGCGGGGCATTCCATAGACAACGCAGGTCTTTTCGTTCTGGCCGATGGTGCGGGCGCCGGCCCGCCGCATCGTCAACAGCCCGGAAGCACCATCACGGCCCATTCCGGTCAGGATGACGCCAACCGCGTTGCGCCCAGCCAGGGTCGCAACGGAATCGAACAGGACGTCCACGGACGGACGATGACCATTAACGGGTTCGCGTTCGACCAGACGGCAGGAGGGAGCTGATGGATTGACGACCTCCAGATGCCGGTCACCGCCAGGCGCCACGTATATCTTTCCGATCTGCAGCCGGGCACCATCGGTCGCTTCCTCGACGACCGGCGCGCAAAGGCGATTGAGGCGCTCGGCAAAGCTCTTGGTGAAGGTCGACGGCATGTGCTGAGTAATTACTGTCGGCGGACAGTTCTTCGGGAAGTTCTGCAGCACGGTAATGAGCGCCTCGACCCCGCCCGTAGACGACCCGATGGCGACGACCTTGCGGCCGACCCGGTATTCAGCAGACGGCGTAATGGCGGGTGCCGGCAGAGAGGCCTTGCGTCGCAGACCCGAACGCGCTGCCGCCTTCACCTTCTCAGCCAGATCCAGGAAGGGACGGGCGTCGCCGGGCGATGGCTTGCCGACACAGTCGAAAGCACCGATCTCCAGGGCCGCCAATGTCGCATTGGCCCCCTGGTGGGTCATCGTGGACACCATGATCACCGGCATGGGCCGAAGCCGCATGATCTTGTCCAGGAATTCGAGGCCGTTCATGTTCGGCATCTCGATATCCAGGGTCACGACGTCGGGGTTGAGCTCCTTGATCGCTGCCCGGGCTTCAAGAGCATCGCTCGCCTGGCCGACGACGCTGACCTCGGGGTCGGAATTCAGGACGGCCGTGATCAGGCCACGCATGGTGGGAGAGTCATCTACGACCAGAACCCGTGCCGGTGAACTCATGCCCGCCTCCCCGCGCCGGAGCCCGTATAGCGGTAGGTGGTGATGCCGATGTTGTCGAACTGGTTCTTCGCATCTCCCGAGACGCGCTCGGAATGTCCGATGTAGAGATGACCACCGACGGGCAGCAGTGCTGCAAACCGTGACCAGATCTTCATCTGTGTCGGCTCGTCGAAGTAGATGACGACGTTACGGCAGAAGATCACGTCGAACTGGCCCTTGAACGGCCACTGGGCCATCAGGTTGAGTTCATTGAAGGTGATGAGCTTCTTGAGGCGATCATCGACCTGGAACTTCCGTCGCCCACCGACGTCCAGCTCCTTGAAATACTGCTTGCGGATCTGAGGCGACACCGTTTCCAAGGCGTTCTCATCGTAGATCCCTGCCCGGGCCTGGGCGAGAATCTTCGGATCGATGTCGGTCGCGAGGATCTTGAAATCATAATCCGCGGCATTGGGCAGTGCCGACAGGACGGTCAGGGCGATCGAATAGGGCTCCTGCCCATCAGAACAGGCTGCCGACCATATGCGGACGCGACCGCCCGACTTCGCCCGCGCGATCAGTCCGGGCAGCACTTCGTCCCGGAGATGCTCGAAGTGATGGTTCTCACGGAAGAAGCGGGTGAAGTTGGTCGTGAGATGCGACAGCATCTCACGCCGTGCGGCCGCACCCTCCGGCGAAGCGACGAGGGCGCAATACTCCCGGAAACCCTTCAGCCCCAGTGAGCGGATGTGCTTGGACAGCCGGGAATAGACGAGCGAAGCCTTGGAATCATTCAGATAGATCCCGGCATCGGAATAGATCATCGCCGCAATTTCGGACAGATCGCGGCGGGTCAGCGGGTATTCCCCGCTTGCCATGACCTCGTCCGGCGATTGCCGGGTATCGACTGCGCCCATGGGCATCATGCAGCTTCGCTTTCCTTGTGCAGGAAGAGCGCATCCAACTCGATCATGCAGATCATCCGCTTGTCGATGGACAGGATCCCCCGCGCATATTGTTTCTCGAGGTCGGAAGAGACTTCCGGTACCGGCTGGATATTATCCTCTGTAATCGTAAGGATATCGGAAACAGCCTCCACCAGAAGACCAACCACGCGCGACCTCACCTGCGCCACGATGATGACGTGGCGCGCAGTCGGTTCCGCGTCCTTCATCCCGAGCCTTGCGGAAAGATCGATGATCGGAAGCACGGCGCCACGAAGGTTGATCACGCCCATCACGTAGGGGGGCGCATGCGGCAGCGGAGTGGCCGGGGTCCAGCCCCGTATCTCTCGGACCGACATGATGTTGACGCAGAACTCCTGGTCGCCGATGCGGAAGGCGATCAGCTCGCGGCTGGCTTGATGGCTGTTTTTCACGGCGTACGACATACACTTAACCCGTGGCTGCTAGTGATATTTCCGGTTTGAGGGACTGCCCGCGCGATGCCGCCACAACGGCATCGACATCGAGAATGAGGGCGACGCGGCCATCACCGAGGATGGTAGCGGCCGCAATTCCGGGAACGTGGGTATAGTTGGCTTCCAGCGACTTGATGACAACCTGGCGCTGGCCCTGGATGGCATCGACCATGAGGGCACGCTGCCCGCCACCTTCAGATTCCACCAGCAGGGCGACTCCCTCGACGGGATTTGCCTGTGTTGCCCGGAAGTTCAGGATCCGGCCTACATCCACCAACGGGCAGAAGGAGTCGCGGATCGAGATGAGCCGCTGGTTTGCCCCGAAGGAATGGATGGAGGAGGCCTCCGGCTGCAGCGTCTCGACGATAGCCGTCAGCGGCACCACCAGCGTCTGCCCTGCAACCGTCACCACCATGCCGTCGAGAACGGCAAGCGTCAGCGGCAGGCTCATCGTGAAGGTGGAGCCGTGGCCTGGGCGCGACGAGATCGAGATTCGTCCACCAAGCGCCTGGATGGAGCGCTTCACCACGTCCATGCCGACGCCGCGGCCTGAAATGTCCGAGATCTTGTCGGCGGTCGAGAAGCCCGGCGCGAAGATCAGATTGTCGATCTCCTCGTCCGTCAGGTTGGCGTCTGCAGCGATCAGATCGTTGTCGATCGCCTTCTGCCTGACCCTTTCGCGGTTGATCCCGGCGCCATCGTCGACCAGCTCGATCACGATGCGGCCCGAGCGGTGCTTGGCCGTCAGCTTGATCGTGCCTTCCGGATCCTTGCCAGCCGCCTCGCGCTTCTCCGGTGTCTCAATGCCGTGATCGACGGCGTTGCGGATCATGTGGGTCAGGGGCTCGGCAAGCTTGTCGATGACAGTCTTGTCGACTTCGGTATTCTCGCCTTCGGTGACGAGCCGGATCGACTTTCCGACCATGTCCGCGACTTCGCGGACGATACGCGACATGCGCTGGAAGACCGGCTTTACCGGCTGTGCGCGGATCGCCATGACGGAATCCTGGATCTCGCGCGTCAGTTGCTGGAGTTCCTCCAGGCCCATGTTGATGGAGGAAGTTCCCGTCGTGTCGTTCTCGATAACGCTCTGCGACAGCATGGCCTGATTGATGACAAGCTCGCCCACGAGGTTGATCAGGCGATCGACACGGTCGAGGTCGACGCGGATGGTCTGTCCTGCTGCGGCTGCGGCAGCCGCATTCTGCGCGGCGGCCGCGGAAGCGGCCGTGGCGGATGCTTCCTTCTTCTCGACCCGAGCGGCCGCGGCAGCCATCTTCGACACCGAACTCGCGGTCTCCGCTGCGGCTACGGCTTCCACTGCGGCATTGGCGGACGATGTCGTCTCAGCTGCGGTGTCTGTCTCGTCCAATGCCGAAAGGTCGAAGGGCACGGGGATCATCGGAACCTCTTCCTCGGGCGCCGCGTCGGCGGCTTCCCTGATCTCCAGGTCGCAATCCCATTCGGCAAATTCGAAGACAGTGCGAATGTCATCTTCGGACTTTTCCGTCTTCAGCTGGATGGTCCAGCCGAAATAGGCCTCTTCTGGATCCATCTTGTCGAGCGCCGGAAGACCGTCGGCATCGCAATTGATGCTCATCTCGCCGATGCGGGAGAGATCCCGCAACAGCAACGCCGCCTCGTTGCCCTTGGTGTAGAGTTCCCGACGCGGGCGGAACGAAATCTCGTAGGCCCGGCTGTCGTCCACCGCTTCACCGTCGTCGAAGGAATCGAACGAGAACGGGATCGGCTGGAAACCGCTGTCATCGGTAGGCGCGGGCGCGGGGGTAGCTGCAGCAGTTGCCGGTTCGGGCGTCTTGGCGGCAGGCGCCGGGGCCTCACCGTTCGCCAGCGCCTCGAGCTCCTTGACCAACGCCCGGCTGCGCGTCTCGTCGACATAACCGCCATCGCGGGCGGCATTGGTGAGGTCGGCAAGGACGTCGGCCGATTTCAGCATGACCTTCAGGACATCCTGCGTCGGCTCAAGACGGTTCGAACGTACGCAGTCGAGGGTCGTTTCGAAGACATGGGCAAAGGCGACAAGGTCGTCCAGGCCGAAGGCGCCAGCACCGCCCTTGATGGAATGAACGGCACGGAAGACGGCGTTCACCGTCTCGGGATCGCGATCTCCATCGTTGAGCTTCAGAAGCCCGGATTCCAGTTCCGCGAGTTGCTCCTCGCATTCCTGGAAGAAGATCTCTTTGATTTCGTTCATATCCATCGGAGAAAATCCTGATCAGGCGGTTTGTTTCAGGCTGTGACGCGCTCGATTGCATCGATGAGCTTGGCGGGATCGAACGGCTTAACGATCCAGCCCGTCGCACCAGCCTGGCGGGCTCGGTTCTTCTTCTCCGCATCGCTTTCGGTGGTCAGCACGAGGATCGGGACCGCACGATATTTCTCGTTGCGGCGGACGCCTTCGATGAAGCCGAAGCCGTCGAGGCGCGGCATGTTGATGTCGGTGACGATGACGTCCGGATTGGCATCTTCCAGGACTTCCAGCCCCTCGACGCCATCCTCGGCCTGGACCGTCTCGAAACCGGCATTATTGAGGGTTACCAGCAGCATGTTCCGGATGGTCCGGGAATCATCCACGGTCAGCACTTTCTTCTTCATGATTTCAGGTCTCCTTGGCCGTCAGCTGGTGAGGATCGATGCCGATGAGTTGCAGGGTCTTTTCGAATGCGTCGGATGCCTTCTCGACAACGAAGGCCTTCTTGTCGGCCTGCCATGCGCGGGCCGCCGCGACGATGACTTGGACACATTGGACCCCCAGCCGTTCAACTTGCGAGGCATCGATCTTCAGATCGCGGCCACGAAGCTCCATCAGCTTGCCATGCAGGACGGACGCTTCGTTCAGGTCCAGGACCGGTGACAGTTTCAGATTTTCCTGGGCAGCCTTTTTGCTCGCCATCAGTTCATTCCTTGTCTTCGGGGAAATTCGATTTCTTCGCCGGCAGCCTGCAGTGGATCACCGACATCGATCAGAGCGACCGGCAGGCGGGCGGGTGCCAGCGGCGTGGTGTTCTTATGGTCGGAGCGATAGCGGACCTGCCGCTCGACCCGAAACTCGCGGACGGTACGCCCGAGCTCGAGGATCACCGTGTGCAGGTCGTCCGCCTCGGATCCAACCATTCCGGCATTGCCAGTCGTGGCGCTGATCTCCCTGCCTACTGATGAGAGATCTGCCGAGATGCTGCCGAGTTCGCCGACATGCTCGTCGGAACGGGTGGCTATGCCGGCGATCGCGTCGTTTATTTCCGTGACCTGACGGACAATGCCACCGATGGCATCCTGCGTGCGGTGTACCATCTCGACCCCGGCATCCACCTGGGTCTTCGTCGTGTTGACCAGTGACTTGATCTCCCGGGCCGCATCGGCGGAGCGCTGCGCCAGGGCACGCACTTCCTGTGCGACGACCGCAAAGCCCCTCCCGCTTTCTCCGGCCCGTGCCGCTTCGATGCCGGCGTTGAGCGCCAGGAGATTGGTCTGGAATGCTATCTCGTCGATGACGCCGATGATCTGGCCGATCTTTTCCGCAGACGTCTCTATATCCGCCATGGCAGTGATGGCACGCCCGACAGCCTCACCACTTTCCTCTACCGTTCCCCTCGTCATGGCTGCGAGCCGCGCCGCGTCGCCGGTTTCTGCGGCACCCGTGCGAAGACGGCCGACGAGTTCCTCCAGTTGATGCGCCGCTTCCCGGACACGGGCGGACTGCCCTTCGGATTCCTCGGCCACGGCACGTGCGCGCGCAGCAAGGGCGGCGGACGCCGTGCCAGCCTGGTCGCTACGGCCACAGGCGCCGTGGATCGAGGCGCGCATGGTCTCGATGGCGCCACCCAGCACGGATGTAATCTCTGCATAAGCCCCCGGCACGTCCTCCGGCAGCGTCGCGGTCAGGTCACGTTCGGCGAGCGAATGGATAACCTCGGACAGAAGCTGGATCACCTCGCCCTGGTCTTCCTGCCGTTGCTCGGCCAGGGCGCGATGGTGCTTCTGGCGCAGTTCGTTGAACCGGAGCGAAACGGCGATCTCGACGTCGACCATGACCAAGCGGACAAGCGCTGTGACGATGTCTGCGAGACCATCGGAGCCGCGCCGACCGAAGGGGAGCCGCGACTTGCGGCCTTCCTGCGCCATGGCTGCCTTCAACAGATGCTCCAGCATGACGGCATGTCCGGCAATGTGCCACCTGGGATCAAGTCCCATGCGGCTCTCGCTGTCGGACAGTATCTTGACGCGTTCTGCATAGAGCGCGTCGAACCGCGCGTCGGTCAGGACACTCCAGTGGGAGGACTGAAGATCATGCAGACGCTCGATCTGCTGCTCGCTGGCGAAGGCGCGGGATGAATCGGGGAAGGACTGATAGCGCAGCATGAGATCGCGCAGGCCGCTTTTCACCGCCGGCTCGAGCTGCGGCCGGTGGCGGCGCAGCAGGTCGCACAGGGCGGCGTCGAGGCCAGCGAATGCCAGCCTTTCCCCCAGGCTTCCCGCCTGTCCCTTTCGCGCCTGATCGGATCGCGTCTCGTTCCCCAACTGCATCCTCGAAACCAATAGATACCCAAGAAGGGCCGAGTGCGAACTGTCGCTTCACAAGGTCCGCCGCAGAGATCGCGGGCCGATGCACCGGCACACGCGCCGGCGTCACAGACCATGCGGTCACCGCAGTCGTTCTGATTGTGATCATGGATGATACCGGGTCGAGACCGGTACGGCAGGGCGGCGTCATGCCTCGGGAAACTCCAGGTAACCCAATTTGCCGTGGTTTCTAATATGTATGGTTAATTCCT
The DNA here is from genome assembly GCF_902502825.2 of Pseudorhizobium flavum. The sequence goes on along the minus strand of NZ_LR723670.1, from coordinate 483,095 downwards.
TGCCCGAAGGTTAAGATGTGGCTGGAACTGTCCCAACATCGCAACCATTTGCAGCCGGAAGCCACGGTTCCGACGTGTGGCTCCTACCCTATGAGGCATGGGCTCACGCCTGTTAGGCCTCCGGCGGGAACCGGCGGCTGAGATGTGGCGAGCCCCGCAGACCAAAGCGCCACGGCTGGTCGGCAGCCTTGGTTATCCCGATGCGCGTTCCAGTTGCTACCGAGCAGCTCTCGCGCGGCAGCGACACCCGGAAGGGCGGTTCGACCAGACTGAGCCCGTCATGCTCGCGGCCGATGCCAAGTGCCTGGCACACCCGCCCGGGACCGGCACAGAGGAGGCGAGGTGCGGTCTGCCCGCGGCGCTCCTGCATTTCCGCCACACCCCATACCGGCTCCAGGGCACGGATGAGCACTGCGCTGCCGGGCCGGCAGACGACATTGAGACACCAGTGGATGCCGTAGGAACGGTAGACATAGGCATGTCCCGCAGGCCCGAACATCGAACGGTTCCTATCCGTCGGGCCTCGGAAACTGTGCGAGGCCGGATCGTCGGGCTCATAGGCTTCAGTCTCCACGACGATGCCACCGACACCACGGAAAGCCAGCTCGGCGCCGATGAGGTCGCGGGCGACTTCCACGGCGGAACGATCGAAGACATTCTGGGGGTCCATGGCCTGCTCTGGCTTGGGAGACTGAAGGGAAATGGTGCCCGGAGGCGGATTTGAACCACCGACACGCGGATTTTCAATCCGCTGCTCTACCAACTGAGCTATCCGGGCATCGAGGCTTCTTCAAGCCTTCCGGCACTGGGCCGGCGGGGCCTGCGCCCCGGAAGCGAGCGGGGTTATAACATCTTGTTCGGCCATGTCCAGCGGCGGCGGACACTTTTTTCGCCTGCTCTCATCGTCCGGGAAATCGGCGTGGAACAGACCGGCGGACACTACTCGTCCAGGGGGTCAGCCTTGCTCTGGTCCTCGGCCACCGGGATGGCGTAGGAACCCTTCAGCCAACGCGACAGATCGAGGGTACGGCAGCGATCGGAGCAGAAGGGATAGTGTTCACGAGCCGATGGCTTACCGCATTCCGGGCACGGCCTTGCCTTGCGAAGCGGCTCCACCTTGGCGCCGGGCTTTGTCGATGGTGCCATAGGTCTCAGCCCTCCGGCCAGGCCGCCTGCACGTCGAAGCCTTCTCCCGAAAGCAGCGACAGCGTTTCATAGAGCGGCAGCCCGACGACATTGGTGTAGGACCCTACGATCTTCTGCACGAAGCTGCCGGCGATGCCCTGGATCGCGTAGGCGCCGGCCTTGCCGCGCCACTGACCCGAAGCGATGTAGTTGTCGATCTCGTGCGGCGACAGTCGCTTGAACCGTACCTTCGTCTGTACGACCTTCTGCCGGAACTGGCCGCCCGGCGTGACGAGACAGATGCCGGTATAGACCGAGTGGCCGCGTCCGGAGAGAAGGTGCAGCGCGGAGGATGCCTCGTCCGTATACTCCGTCTTCTCCAGGATCCGGCGCCCGACCGCAACGACCGTGTCCGCCGACAGGATGTAGCTGTGGCGCCAGGCGAGATCGCTCTTGAGCGCAGCCCAGGCGGCCTCCGCCTTCTCGCCGGAAAGGCGGCGGGCAAGCGAGCGGGGGTGTTCGGACTTCTTCGGCGTCTCGTCGATGTCCATCGGCATCAGGCGCGCAGGATGGAGCCCTGCCTGGTTGAGCAGGTCCAGGCGACGCGGAGAGCCGGAGGCCAGGATGAGTTTCTGTTCTGACGCCATGAGCCTGCCGAACTGCCGCTTGATATTACTTGAAGCGGTAGGTGATACGGCCCTTGGTCAGGTCGTAGGGAGTCATTTCCACGAGGACCTTATCGCCGGCGAGAACGCGGATACGGTTCTTGCGCATCCGGCCAGCGGTATGGGCAATGATTTCGTGTTCGTTTTCTAGCTTCACACGGAACGTCGCGTTCGGCAGCAATTCGGTCACGACGCCCGGAAACTCAAGGACTTCTTCTTTAGCCATCTACGGATTATCTTCCTGTCTGTTGATTTCATGGGCGCAGCTTCAGCCGGCCCCGCAAATTTTGGCGGAAACTACACAATCATGTTCGCTTTGTGAACTCGCATAATTTCCGTTCCCCTTCCGTCGCTCATCGCCTGTCCGCCGGACGCTTCTGCAGGCCGGAAAAGCGCTCCTCGATCCGCTTCCAAAGGTGATCCCTCACCCCACGGTACGCGTCGAGCCGTTGCTCGCGAGAGCCGGTCGCGGCGGTTGGATCCATAGTCGGCCAGTAGACGACCTCAACCGCATTCGACCGCGTCAGTTCAAGCGCCGCATGATGGGCCTCGGGCGTCAATGTGATGATGACGTCAAAATAGTCGTCTTCGAGATCGTCAAGGGTCCGAGGCTGGTGACGCGGAATGGAAAGACCGATCTCGTCGAGCACGACATCCACGAAAGGATCAGGCTCTCCTGAACGCACGCCAGCCGACTGGACATAGATATCGGAAGGCAGCAGCCGCTTTGCAATGGCCTCTGCCATTGGCGACCGGATCGCATTCCAGCCGCACATGAAAAGGATTGCGCCCGGCCTCTCCTTCTTGACGTCCGCGTCAGGGGCGCCGCTCATGGACGTCATCCGCGCCAGTAGAGGACACAGACGAGCGTGAACAGCCGTCTGGCAGTATCAAAATCCAGCCGCACCTTGCCGTCCAGGCGATCCATCAGGGTTTGCGATCCCTCGTTGTGGATACCGCGGCGGCCCATGTCGATCGACTCGATCCGGCTAGGCGTGGCGGAGCGGATCGCCTCATAGTAGCTCTCGCAGATCATGAAGTAATCCTTGATGATCCGCCGGAAGGGCGTCAGCGAGAGAATGTGGGTGGCAACGTCCTCTCCACCCTCGGTCGTGATGGTGAAGACCAGCTTGGAGTCCACCAGCGAGAGCTTCAGGTGGTAGGGGCCGCCAGAATGTCCCACAGGCTCGAAGGAGTTTTCCTCCACCAGGTCGAAGATCGCAACAGCCCGCTCATGCTCGACATCCGGCGTGGAGCGCCCGATGGACTCATCCAGGACGACATCGGAAAGCCGGAAATCGTCCTTCGCCATCCTCAACCCCCGCGGTTGAGCCGGATCGAGACCGACCTTGCATGGGCATCGAGCCCTTCGGAATTCGCGAGCGTGATTGCCGCGGGCGCCAGCGCTGCCAGCTGGTCGGGACCGAGGCGAAGGATCGAGGTGCGCTTGACGTAGTCGAGGACGGAGAGACCTGACGAAAAGCGGGCCGAGCGTGCCGTCGGCAACACATGGTTTGATCCGCCGACATAATCGCCGATCACTTCCGGTGTATGCCGGCCGACGAAGATCGCTCCCGCATTGCGGATCCGGTTGATCAGCGCGTCGGGCTCCGCCACGGCGAGCTCCAGATGTTCGGCAGCGATCCGGTCCGCCAGCGGTACGGCCGCCGAAAAGTCGCCGACGAGGATGATCGCACCGAAATCCGCCCAGCTTCTTGCTGCGGTCCGTGACCGTGACAACCGGGTCAGTTGACGCTCCACCGCCTGCTCCACCGCCTCCCCGAAGGCGCGGTCGTCCGTGATCAGGATCGACTGGGCACCCTCGTCGTGCTCCGCCTGGGCCAGGAGATCCGCGGCGATCCAGTCCGGGTCGTTGTCGCCATCTGCGATGATGAGCACTTCGGAAGGACCGGCAATCATGTCGATCCCCACCTGACCGAAGACCTGCCGCTTCGCCGCGGCGACGTAAGCATTGCCCGGACCGACGATCTTGGCGACCGGTGCGATCGTTTCGGTGCCGTAGGCGAGAGCGGCAATCGCCTGCGCGCCGCCGACCCGGTAGATCTCCGTCACGCCGGCGATCCGGGCGGCCGCCAGGACAGTGGGATTGATCGCTCCACCGCTGGCCGGGACCACCATGACCACCCGAGGCACGCCCGCTACCTTCGCCGGCAGCGCGTTCATCAGGACCGAACTCGGATAGCTTGCTGTACCGCCCGGGACGTAGAGGCCGACTGCCTCGACCGCCGTCCAGCGGGACCCGAGTCCGACGCCGAGCGCATCCTCGTAGATGTCATCCTTCGGCATTTGCCGCGCATGGTGCTTCTCGATCCGCTCGGCCGCAAGCTTCAAAGCTTCCAGCACCTCCGGATCGGTGGCGGCTACCGCCGCATCGATGTCCGCGTCGCTGACCCGAAGGCCGGCCGTCGCGAGATCCACCCCATCGAAGCGGGCCGAATAGTCGAAGAGCGCGGCGTCGCCACGAAGGCGCACGTCATCGATGATGCCCCGCACCACGGCATTGACATCATCGGAAACCTCCCGCTTCGTCGAGAGAAAGGCGGAAAACCGCGCCTCGAAGTCCTCGGATCGCTGATCCAGCCAGATTGCCACGTCTTACGTCCCCTTGAAATTCCGTGCCGCCTGCGTCACTTAGTCGGCCGGGTGCGCCGGCAGGCGCTCGGTTGCCCAGGCGCCGCCGGTATCCAGCATCTGCACCTCGATGCATTCGACGTCGAGGCTGATCGCGGCACCGCCGGCAAGCGTCAGCTCGATCGTTCCGTCGGGCCCCTCGCCCTTCTGCTCGAATCGGATCGCCAGCAGGCAGTAAACGCCTTCCGCATCCTGGCGGTTGATGCCCATCGACCGGACTGCCTCCACACGCTTGAAGGAGATGACCGAGCGACGCCGTTCGTAGCCCTTCCTCCCGCGGTCGGCTTCCTCCCAGACAAAGCGGTTGACCAAGGCGGTGAATTGCCGGTGGCGCGCGTCATAACTCAGTTCGCCGACGCGAAAGACGCTATCTTGCATATGGGCGGAGATGATGCCGAGATCATCCTGATCGAGAGCGAGAAGCTTGAGGTCGGCCATGATTCCATTCCAATCCACGGCGCGCGCGGCGCGTTGTCATCCGGCGCTGGAGATAGGATGACGCGGCACGCCATGCAACGCCAGCGTGACCTTAGTCGCTGACCCGTTCCACCTCGGCGCCGCAGCGGGTGAGCTTTTCCTCCAGCCGCTCGAAGCCGCGGTCGAGGTGGTAGACACGGTTGACCATGGTCTCCCCCTCGGCCGCCAGCCCGGCGATGACAAGCGACACGGAAGCCCGCAGATCCGTCGCCATGACCGGGGCTCCGCGCAGCCGATCCACCCCCTCGATCCGCGCCATCTGTCCGGACAGCGAGATGCGCGCACCTAGACGCGCCAGTTCCTGCACATGCATGAAGCGGTTCTCGAAGATGGTCTCCGTGATGTGGGAAACGCCGGAGGAGCGCGTCATCAGCGCCATGAACTGTGCCTGCAGGTCGGTCGGGAAGCCGGGGAAGGGTTCCGTGACGACATCGACCGGCTGGATGCCGTTCCCGTTGCGCACCACCCTGAGCCCGCTTTCGGTCTCGGTGATTTCGGCTCCGGACATGCGCAGCGCATCAAGCGCGTTCTCGAGCAGGTCCGCGCGCGTTCCCTCGAGCGTCACGTCGCCACCGGTCATCGCGACAGCCATCGCATAGGTACCCGTCTCGATGCGGTCCGGCAGCACGCGGTGGCGCGCACCGTGCAGCGAGGTGACGCCCTCGACCGTGATCGTGCTGGTTCCCGCGCCGGAGATGCGTGCTCCCATGGCGATGAGGCAGTCGGCAAGATCGACGACCTCGGGCTCGCGGGCGGCATTGTCGATCACGGTCGTGCCGTTCGCAAGCGTTGCGGCCATCATCAGCACATGGGTGGCCCCGACCGAGACCTTGGGGAAGGTGTAGTGTCCACCGACGAGCCCGCCGTCCGGGGCAGTCGCATTGACATAGCCGCCGTCGATCTCAATCTGTGCGCCAAGCGCCTGCAGGCCTTCGAGGAAAAGGTCAACCGGGCGCGTGCCGATGGCGCACCCCCCCGGCAGCGATACGCGGGCCGTACCGGCGCGGGCCAGGAGCGGTCCGATGACCCAGAAGCTCGCACGCATCTTGGAGACGAGATCATAGGGAGCAGTCGTGTCGACGATCGTCCTGCAGGTGAACTGGATCGTCCGCGAATAGCTTTCCGTCTGGCTTTCGCGCCGCCCGTTGACCATCACGTCGACACCGTGATTGCCGAGGATTCGCAGAAGCTGCTCGACGTCGGCAAGATGCGGAACGTTCTCCAGCGTCAGCGTATCGCTGGTCAGCAGCGACGCAATCATCAGCGGAAGCGCCGCATTCTTGGCGCCGGAGATTGGGATGACGCCGTTGAGCTTGTTGCCGCCGCGAATTCTGATGCGATCCATGAGGTCCAACGGGAGCAAGCCCGCCCTTTGTTCTTGTGCAAGCGCGAAAGATGGCGTCCTTAGCGGAAAAGCAAGTAGGCTTCAAATGGTTTGGACTAGGCCGGATGCGGATGTGTCAGCCTGATTCGTCCTTTTTTGCGGCGGGCAGCCCGTCCACCTCGTCGGCCGCCCCGGCGCGCCGCGCCCGCGTCTGCGCCTTGCGGCGCAGCAGGTTCTCGCGAAGCTTGGCGGCGGCGCGTGCCTGCCGCTGCTCTTCCCTGATCTCCGCTTCCCGCTTGCGCCCGCTCTTCGTCTCTACTGCCGAAGGCGTCGCATCTTCGTCCTTTGCCGCCATCACTCGTTCCTACATGCCTGCTGGAAAACCCGTCGGCCTCCTTTTAGCTCCATCCTGCGGCGAACCGCAATTTGCGGCTTGCGCTCGCTCCGAAGCTATGGCAATAGGCCCCTCGCCCGACGACGTCCACCACGGACGCCCTTCAGATCGGGCCTAAGCTGCTATAGCTCAGGGGTAGAGCACTCCCTTGGTAAGGGAGAGGCCGAGAGTTCAAATCTCTCTAGCAGCACCATCCTTTCCCTCTGAAATCGTTATTCCTTTGCGGAATTAGGCTTTTCGTTACCGCCGACTGGTACAAAACAGTGGTACAACGATGAGTATCAGAATGTTAAAGCCTTGGCTCCGCGGGCAGGTCTACTGGTTTCGCAAAGGCGTTCCGGACGAGCTACGTCCCATCCTGAATAAGTCCGAAGAAAAGTTCTCTCTCCGGACCCGCGACCCAAACGAAGCCAAGTTGAGATTCCTCAAGGCCTCTGCCGAGATCGAGGAGCGTTGGGCGCGCCTCCGGCAAGGTGCGGTCTCGCTGACGCACAAGGAGTCGGTCGCCATAGCGGGGCAAATCTATCGCGAGATGATTGCCGAGCGAGAAAACGACCCAGAAGGTCAGGTCGGACAATATCTGTATGATGGTTTCGCCCTTGGGAAAGGTGGAGTGAAGGTCGTCCCCATCACAAAAAATCAGGCTCTGGTGGACAAGACCCTCACCAAGATGCGCGAGCGGCGCGAGCAGTACAATCAGAAGCGGATTGATGACTTCCTCCTGCGCGAAGGCTACCGGCTACAACCGGACAGCCTCCTCAGGCTGCGGAAGCACGTAGATGAGGCGATCTTCCATGCCCGAAACAAACTCGACAAGATGGCTACAGGACTTGACTACGGTCCCGATCCGGAAGCGGCAAAGTATCCGGAGTACGTGTCGCCGATAAAAAGGGACGCGAAAGGCGAAGACACAACTACCCCTCTCCTGTCTGCCGCGATCGACGCGTGGGTCGCCGAAAAGAGCCGCCAAACGGGCAAACGCGGGCGTGCTGCCTGGACAAAAGGCTCAGCCAAGGCCAACGAGTTGGCGGCAAGACGATTTCTCGAGCTGGTTGGCGATCGGCCGCTGTCAAGCTACAGGAAGAAAGACGCAAAGGCATACAAAGATGCGCTGCTTGTCCTGCCTAGAACGGACTTCATAAAGAAGCAGTTCGTTGGCAAGAGCTTCTCTCAGATCGTGGCAGCTTCCAGAGACGCAATCCGGACGTCCCGCGAGCATAACACGCGGTTGGCATTCACTTGTATCGATGAGCGTAACATCAACAAGAACATTGGTTTCGTCCAGGCGTTCTGGAACTGGTCGCTGCGAAACTACGACGACGTACCCCCCAGCCTCTTCGACGGGATGAAAGTAAGGGGGCAGACAGATGCTCTCGATCAGAAGGACCCCTTCACTGCGGGGGAACTCCAGTCAATTCTGGACGCACCTCTGTTTACCGGTTGCAAATCTCCAGAAGCATGGCTGACGCCCGGCAAACACGTCCCTTTCGACCAAGGCATATACTGGGTCCCGCTTATAGGTCTTTTCACGGGTGCCCGCTCGGGTGAGATAATCCAGCTTGATGTCGATGATCTCACGGAAGAGCGTGGGATACTGCATTTCAACATCACGAACGAGCGCAAGGGGCAGAGCCTCAAGAGCAAAGCTTCCGCCAGGAAGATACCCGTCCATTCCATGCTTGTTCGCTTGGGCATCAAGGAGTTCGTTGAGACGCAGCGCAAGAAGGGTAGCCGAATGTTTCCAGATTTTCCTCGCGCGTCGGACGGATACTATTCGACGGCGTATGCTCCCCGCTTTGGCCGATTTCTCGAGCGCATCGGCGTAAAAACGGAAAAGAACTCTTTCCATAGCTTCCGCCACACATTCGAAGATGAGGCCCTCGACAGTAACGTTGGGTTAAACGTTGTGAACAGTCTTCAGGGGCATTCAAACCCGGGAATGGCCGGACGCTACGGATCGGGTAAGGTACGCCTTCGTACTCTGCATGAGGAGTATTCAAAGCTTGGATTTGATGAGTTGGATTTTAGCCGCGTTCTCGTTGCCCGAGGACGTTGAGCCACCGCTCCTCACCTCCTTCCGCGTTACGGCACCGGCTCACGGGCGTTCATGTACACTTACATGAACGTTCCTTCACTGTAAGCGATTTTCCTCCCACATTAACCAAGCTCGGTTGGCCATTCCCAATTACCGTTGCGACATTGGTGGCAAGAATGCGCCATTGGCGGTCATGATTGATGTCAGCAGAGGGCTAGCTTTGTCAGACGCTTGACAACTCCGGCGGCTGGAGCAAAATCCCGCGCATGGGGCTTGCGATCGCCCCACGAGGCCACGGCTGAAGAATCGCGTCCTTGGAACCCGAGAAAAACGGAGGGACGCGCTATGCCGTCATATCTGGAAATCACACCCGACAAACTGACTCGCATCATGGGGACGCCGAACCTCCCCACCATCATCGATGTGCGCAACGACGAGGACTTCGGCAGCGATCCAAGACTGATCCCCGGCTCGATCCGACGGGATTTTCGTCGAGTTACGGAATGGGGACCTTACGTCTCCAGTCCCGCCATCGTCTTCTGCCAGAAGGGGCAGAAGCTCGGCCACGGCGTTGCCGCCCACCTGCGTGCCATGGGCAAGCAGGCCGAAGTGCTCGAAGGTGGATTCGAAGCCTGGCGTGACAGCCAGGGCTTGCTTGTCCCTGAAGAGAAGCTTCCATCACGAGATGCCAGCGGGCGCACGGTGTGGGTGACACGAGCGAGACCGAAGATCGACCGCATCGCTTGCCCCTGGTTGATCCGCCGCTTCATCGATCCGTTCGCGATCTTCCTGTTTGTCCCGGCGAGCGAAGTGGCACTTGTGGGAGAACGGTTTGCGGCGACACCCTTCGACATCGAGGATGTCTTCTGGAGCCATCGCGGCGAGCTGTGCACATTCGATGTGATGATCGAGGAGTTCTGTCTGACGTCGCAGCCCCTGCTTCATCTGGCCAGGATCGTGCGCGGTGCTGATACGGCACGGCCGGAACTTGCTCCGGAGGTCGCCGGTCTGCTGGCGGCATCGCTCGGGCTGTCGCGGATGTTCAACGATGATCTGGAACAGTTGGAGGCAGGCCTGACCCTCTACGACGCCTTCTACCGCTGGTGCCGCGACGCCACGGGCGAGAGCCACAACTGGCCGAACCCGAGGAAGGGATGAAGAACATGGCCAACTTCGGGAAAGTCTCGGATCATTCTGGGACCGAAGCTGATGTTGTCCCTCTTTCTGAAGCCGTGAAGGTGTGGGCCCGTGTGGCGGCGTTGAGCTTCGGGGGACCGGCAGGACAGATTGCGGTGATGCACCGGATCGTCGTCGACGAGAAGCGGTGGATCGGCGAGCACCGCTTCCTCCATGCGCTGAACTACTGCATGCTCCTGCCAGGGCCGGAGGCCCATCAACTTGCCATCTATATCGGCTGGCTCCTCAACAAGACCTTGGGGGGCATGATCGCGGGCCTCCTGTTCGTGCTGCCCGGCTTTGTCTCGATCCTGGCACTCAGCTACATCTACGTGCTGTTCGGGAATGTCACGGTCGTCGAGGGCATGTTCTTCGGCCTGAAGTGCTCGGTGCTGGCGGTCGTAGTCCAAGCGGTGTTCAAGATCGGAAGCCGGGCGCTCAAGAATGGGCCGATGGTCGGTTTGGCCGCCGCCGCCTTCGTTGCGATCTTTTTCCTGCACGTGCCGTTTCCCCTGATCATCGTCGCGGCTGGCGTCATCGGTTACCTGGGCGGCCGTACCGGTACCTCCGCCTTCCGCGTTGGTGGCGGGCATAAAGCAGGTGCTGGCAAAATTCTGGAGGACCGAGATTCGCTTCTTGGTGAAGACATTCCGTCTCATGCCGCTCCGAACCTCGCTTGGTCGCTCAAGACGTCAGGTGCTCTTGCGGCACTCTGGCTTCTTCCTGTTGCCGGGCTGCTGCTGGCGCTCGGTCAGGACAACGTCTTCTCCCAACTCGGCGTCTTCTTCAGTCAGATGGCCGTCGTCACCTTCGGCGGAGCCTACGCAGTCCTCGCCTACGTCGCGCAGGAAGCCGTTCAAGGATTTGGCTGGTTGCGGCCCGGAGAAATGCTGGATGGCTTGGGAATGGCCGAGACGACTCCAGGTCCCTTGATCATGGTCACCCAGTTCGTCGGCTTCCTCGCGGGCTATCGCGACCCTGGAAACCTCAATCCGATTGCTGCCGCGACGCTGGCGGCTATGCTCGCGACCTGGGTAACCTTCATACCGAGCTTCCTGTGGATTTTCGCTGGAGCGCCCTTCATGGAAAGGATGCGGGGCAACGCGGCGCTCAGCGGAGCCATGGCTGCGATCACGGCAGCCGTCGTCGGCGTGATCCTGAACCTCGCTGTGTGGTTTGGCCTGCACGTGCTGTTCCGCGAGGTCGCCATACTGAAGCTCGGACCGCTATGGTGGGACGTTCCGGTCGTGAGTACCCTCGATTGGCCTTCGCTCATCCTGACGCTAATATCCGCCTTGGCACTGTTTCGCCTCAAGCAGTCTGTGATCACGGTTTTGGTTGCCTCTGCTGTCCTGGGGGTCGCGTGGAAGGTGCTGAGCTAGCAGTAGTCAGAAGCTGGTCGCACAAGTCTGCAATGGGCCGATAGGGGACGTCGATCGCCAGCATTGTTCCAGAAGCGGACCTAGCCGATCACATCGAATGACAGGCGGAAAGCAAACCTTCCCTCGCAGCGGGGGGCCTACAGTGACATGATCTTAACGTCCGGTCGTTACATTTCCAGTTCCTGAAATGACAATACCCTGGAGCCTGAAATGTTTGCCAACCTGCGCATATCGCGCAAGCTTCTGATCGCCTTCTCGACGATCACCACAGTCGTACTGCTGTTTTCCGCGGTGGTGCTTATATCGTTAACCCATATTAGCAGAACCACGAGTGAGAACGCGCAGACTCAGAAAACAGTAGAGATTGCAAACATTATACTGTCGACCCTTGTGGAGACTCAGAATGCGATGCGCGGATACGCGGCGAGTGCTGACAAGGCCTTCGTCGGGCGTATCGACGAATACCGGAACTCGATCCCTCCCATGCTGTCGGAACTCGAACGTGCTCTTCCTCCCGAAGTCCGCAACAATGTTCTGTCACCTCTGCGAGGTGCCATTGATACCTTCAACAAGGAACTCTCCGACACCGTCTCGGCCGTCTCAGACCCCGCCCTGCTCGATGCTACAAGGGCCAACATCGCGAAGACAGCCCGTCTAACTCAGACCAGGGCGATACTAACTAAGTTCGTTGAAGACGCCGAGAAGGTCGCTGCCGAACGGGCGCTCCTTGCCGAGGCCTCTTTCACCACTGGCATGACCACGCTGCTGGCAGGCGGAACCGTCACCGCCATCATAGCTATTGCCTTTGGTGTTATCCTGGCAAGATCAGTCGCCACTCCTGTGATCGCGATGACAAACGCGATGACAAAGTTGGCCGCCGGGGACACGAATCTCACAGTACCCGCCGCCGGCAGGGCAGACGAAATCGGAAAGATGGCCGACGCGGTCGAGGTCTTTCGTCAAAACGCTGCAGAAAACCGCCGACTTGAGCAGGAGGCCAATGCCCAGCGCTCGCAGTCGGAAGAGCAGCGCCGCCGCACGGCCGAGCAGGAGCGCATCCGCGCCGAAGCCATGGCACAGGCAACCACGGGCTTGGCCGACGGGCTGAAGCAGCTTTCCGCCGGCAATCTCGGCGTCCAGCTGACGCAGTCCTTCGCCGAGGAATTCGAAGGCCTGCGCGAAGACTTCAACCGCTCGGTCATGCAGCTTCGCGAAACCATGACGGCGGTGGCGGAATCCACCAGCTCGATCGACAGCGGCTCGCGCGAGATCAGCCAGAGTGCGGAAGACCTGTCGAAGCGCACCGAACAGCAGGCCGCCTCGCTGGAAGAGACCGCCGCAGCGCTCGACCAGATCACCACCAATGTCGCCAACTCCTCCAAGCGTGCCGAAGAGGCCCGCGCGGTAGCTATCCAGGCGAATGAAAACGCCCGCCATTCCGGCGCAGTGGTTGCCAATGCCGTCGATGCCATGGGCAAGATCGAGCAGTCGTCGAACCAAATTTCCTCGATCATCGGCGTGATTGACGATATCGCCTTCCAGACCAACCTCCTGGCGCTGAATGCGGGCGTCGAAGCAGCACGTGCCGGCGAAGCCGGCAAGGGCTTTGCCGTCGTCGCCCAGGAAGTCCGCGAACTGGCGCAGCGTTCGGCAACCGCTGCCAAGGAGATCAAGGACCTGATCCGCAACTCATCTGCCGAGGTCGGCAACGGCGTGAAGCTGGTCAGCGACACCGGCGAAGCCCTGAAGACGATCGAGAGCTATATCGTCACGATCAACCAGCACATGGACGCGATCGCCACCTCGGCCCGCGAACAGTCGGTGGGCCTGTCGGAGGTCAACACCGCCGTCAACCAGATGGACCAGGTGACGCAGCAGAACGCGGCGATGGTGGAAGAGGCCAACGCGGCCGGAGCAACCCTCGCCAACGAGGCAAGCCGCCTGCGCGGCCTGATCGGCCAGTTCCAGCTCGGCGGCGCGGCAACCTACCAGCCGATGCTGCGAAACACGACAGCGACCGCAAGCATGGCATCGTCAGCTTCACCCGCCCGTGGCATGGTCAACAAGATCGCTCGGACGTTCGCCGGCAAGGGCTCCGCCGCCGTCGCCGTCAGCACCGAAAGCTGGGAGGAGTTTTAAGGCAGGACATGACTGAGACTGAGGCGGAAGCTGCAGTCGCTTCCGCCGCGGCCCTCCTGGCTGAGTTGTGAACGTTCGGAGAACCTCCGAGCATCGGCACCGTCTTCAAGACGCCAGCTCCCTTCGAGACGGTGAGCCGCATCATGCAAAGATGGAGCGGAAACTCCGAAACTCAAAGACTCTCCGTCTGGCAAGACCGGCAGCTGCGGTGTCTGCTCTGGGCCGACAGCAGACTTCAGCCGTTCGTTCCTCCCGAACAATCTCTCGGCAGAAGCTCATTGATGCGATCCGCGCCTTGACCTCACAGGCCAATGTCGACGAGTCGCACGTCCAAGCTTCCTGCTCGTAAGAAACTCCAACCCACTCGATGGAGAAACTCCCGCTCTTCATCAATGGAAACCTCGATCACAGATCAGGCGGCAGACGGGAATGTGTGCCGGAACACAGTTACCCTTCACTGACTCAGTCATCAAGGCAATCGGCGCTTGACCCTCCGGAACATCGACCGCAGCATATAGAAAGCCGAGGTAAAAGGGCGGGAACCCTACGCGGCTTTTCTCGAAGGACTAATGATGTTCAATGTCGGCGCGAGCCTTGTAAAACCCCCCTTGTTTGAACGGTGATCCCGGGGCTGGGATATGTCCCAGCCGGCACCGAGGACCCTTGCAACCTACGACGTCAACAAATTTGGCCCGACCGCTCGAACGGCATGATCGGCTTCGAAAGCCGTTATGCTGAGGCCCAGCGACAAGCCAATCGAGGCGCAAGGTATCGGGGCGGGAACGCCTCCAGTGACTTTAGCCTTCGCGCGGCCTATCAAAAGGAAATGGTCCGGAGACGCATTACAGAAGGGTACCAGCTTCCCTTCGGAAAATCCGTGGGAGGTCGCTACCGGGAGCCATTCAAGGAGGAGGGATTGCGTTCGGAAGAGAACGTCGCCCTGAAGTACTTCGTGTCGCTCGTTCCTCGACGGGGACGAGCGCGAGCATCATGGGACAAAGCCAATCTGGCGGTTCAATGCCGCGAGAAGGTCCTCACGCTCGATTACCCGTACATCGAACTCAACAAAGAGTTCCTGGCGGCGCTACGCGTGGACTGTGACGGGATTTTCTCCACTCCTGATGCTTGCGTCATGGAGTTGCTCGGATACGTGCGTAACAACCGGATTCCCTGCCTGCCGCATATCATCGTCGGCGACCGGTTGGAGGACGGCCGGTTTGTCCGACCACATTTCGTATGGCTCCTCCCATACGGCACCGCCGTCTGGAACTCGAGCGACCCACGATGCCGAAAGGCACCAATCAGGCTGTTCGATGCTGTGTGCCGCGGACTTACATCTGCCTTGATCGACATCGGCGCGGACCCATTCGCGCCGACGATGACGATGAGGATGAAATGCCCGACGTCGCCGCTATGGCATACAATCACGCCTAACTCCGATGTGTGGCCGACATTGTCCGAGTACGCCGAGTACGTCGATACCGGCGCGAGCCGATCGGTGCTTGCCCGGCGTGCCGCTGCCATTCAGTCCGGCCTGGGCCTTACGGCGTCAAATGCCCTCTTCGATGGCCTCCGGACGGAAGGAAAACGCCTTCTTGCGGAATGGCATTTCGCTGCCGATAGCCGCATGCGTGGTACTCGCGCGGCAATCGGGGACCATCTGCACGAGGCGCTGCTGGTATTCGCGGCCGAAGCGGGACTCCCTGATACCCAGATAGGGCATCTAAGCGGCAAGGTTTCAGACTATCTCGCTCATAAGTTCGACGCAGCGAAGCTGGAGAATCCGGGCGTCAGCCGCGGGAGGCTGCTTCACCTGGTTGAAGGGATGCCTTCCGTTGCCGCTCGGCAGGCAGTCGGCGGCCGCCACGCCGCGAGGGCAAAGGCTGACCGAGCGCTAACGAGCCTCGTCGACGCCCATGGAAGGTTGGCGAGGGCGGGGAGGCCCATCACGAAAACGGCTTTGGCTGAAGCAGCCGGCGTTTCGCGCCGGACCGTCATCAACCGGTGGTCCGAGCTTGTGGCGGCTGTCGGCGCAGGGTGTGAAAATCAGTGTATAGATAAAAAGGCCCCCGCGTCCTCGCCCGCCCTATACGAACAACCATCACCCCCGGAACGTGCGGGCAGTGAGGGAGCTGAAACATACAGCCGCGACAGCCGGCTCGTTGCAGGTCATGAAGGCAGGCCGGCTCGCAAGGCGAGCCGTCGGCCGCGGCCGGAGATCATGAATACGATTTCGGCTTCAGTCGGTCCCGCGTCACCCGTTCCGGGTCGCTATGCTGACGCTCCTGCGGCTGACGTCGGCTCCGAAATCGCATGCGCGAATTCCCGCGTCATCCCCGTCGGGGTCGCTATGCTTGCCGCTCCGATATGCTCATCCTCTATAGGCCAAAGGCTCGGAGGCCCTGAGGCTCGTTGTTGAACGATGCTGTTGCACGTGCCTAACGCACCTCCGCTGGTCGGGCCGGCACGACGATCAGTGGATCAAACTGTTTATTGGTCTAAATCCGGATTCCGGCGAGTCTGCCACCGTTCCCGTTTCGCCAACGCCTATGCGTCCTCCAGCCTGGTTCCGGTCCTTCGGATGACTTCCGCCTGGCAACGGCGGCCTTTCTTGATCATCGGGACGAGGAACATCAGTGCACGCTACGCGTGGTTCGAAACCCGGCTGGCGGCCGGCATCGAACGAGGAGCTCCCTGTTTTACACAAGGTCAAATTCTATCCTTTCCACCAGGAGTTCGTCCGGGACGATGCAACCATGCCGCGTCTCTCCCTGGGCTCGATTGGCGGGATGGGGTATGTTTGATCAACGAAAACAGCGTCGAGGGATCAGCGTGCCGATTACCTGCACCACCTTTCAAGGCCTGACCTACAATCTTCTGGTTGAGGAGTTTGCAGATCGGGATGCCGTAGGCCAGCTCAACGGATACCTCGCATCGATCTATCGGATAGAAAAGACAACCTCAGTCAGACGGTTGCTCCGCCGCTCACGGCTTCCCGGTGCCGCAGATGAAATGAGACGCGAGCTTGAACGGGATGGCATCCAGGCCTTTCGCCGGTTCCAGAACTCCTGAACCTCCTTCGACGAGAAATATCCCATGCCTCTTCTCCGCATCATCACCATTCCGACGGCGCTGTTGAGCTTCGCTGCTCTGCATGCCCTTGCGATCAAGGCTCCAGACATGGTCGAAGCTGGCGGCCAGTTGCTATGCGCCATTCTGGCTTCGCTGACTGCCATTCGGCTCTGCAGAACCAGATGGCGGCAGAAGAGAAGCTGCCGAGGCAGACACGGGGCGTTTGGCTGGCGCGGCTGAAAAACTTCGCCGCCGATCGATTTTTTGTCTTGCAACCGGCCCTGAACGCTCCAACACTTTGGATGTGGCGGCGGTGCATGAAAGCTCGCACCTCCGACAATAGCCCCTGAAGACGGGAACAAGATCAACGTGATGTGCTTCGTCGCGAATGGCGAAGCCATGCCTGCACTCAGGCTGTGGAGGATGCATGAATGTAATGGAGAGGATTGGGCAGGTGAAGCGCGGCGAGATTGCTGTCGGCGATGTACCCGGCTCTACAACCGAGCGCATAACGTTGGGCCTAGCACTGGGTGCTCTTGAGAAAACCAACCCAAGCTATGCCGGGGACGAGAAGGGGGCGTGGCTACGGCTTGATGCGTCCCAGAGGCAGATCGTCAGGAAGATCAACAGGGAGTACCGCAAGAAAAAGTGGTTGACCGACTGGGATATCGCCCTGGCCGAAATTGAACAGGAGGAGGCCTTGGCAGACGCAGGTCGGCAGAACCGGGTGGAGCTATAGCGATGGGAGCAACAACCGTATCCGCGACGTGGACCTGCAGGCGCGGGAGGAACGATGAGGCCTTCGAAACCGGAGGCCTGATGCCGAACATGTGCATAGGTGCCGAAGCATGAAGGAGCCTCAACGATTTCTGGACATCCCTCGAGAACGATTTCCGCTTACAGCTGTAAAGTGCCATCAGCTGCGAAACAACATCCGCGCGGCGGCCATTGGGTTCGACAACCTCGGCACCAGTTCCGGACAGACCGTGGGCCGCGAGCTTGATCAGGCGGAGCATCATCTGGATCGCGCCTGGAACCTGATCGTTGGCATCGAAGATGCCGAGCGGCGGCGCGAATGGGCGGACTCTGCGACAATTTAATGCCGGCGAGCATTCTCAGATTTGTAACGGATTGGAGGGCACGCTCGCGACGGCGAGTATCGTGTAAGTCTGGAGGTTTCAGGTGCGGGCAGTGGAGCTCTTTTGTGGTGCGGGTGGTATGTCCCGCGGTTTGGCGGCAGCCGGTATCAAGATAGTCAAAGCGTATGACGTTTCTCCCGCAGCGGTTGCCAATTACCTTCACAATGTCGGTCCTCATGCTGAGGAGGCTGATCTGTCCAGGCCTCTCTCGGTCATACCAACGATCATGAGTTTGGCTCCTGACGTCATTTGCGGCGGACCGCCGTGCCAGGACTACAGCACCGCAGGGAAGGGCGTCGAAGGTGCAAACGCTGAACTGACGCTCGCTTACGCGGTCGTCATTGCCGCCGTCAGACCCGAGTGGTTCCTGATGGAGAACGTCCCTCGGGCGCTGACGTCGAAGACGTGGAAGGAAGCGAGAGCGATACTCAAACGTGCGGGATATGGCATATCAGAGACCAAGATTGACTGCTCCTTCTATGGTGTTCCACAGGCCAGACACAGGGCGATAGTGGTCGGCAGGCTTGGCGAAATCGATGGCTTCATAGAAGGTGCGGTTCATACAGCTCGGGCGGCAGAGCGCATGACCCTTCGAAAGTATTTTTACGGCAGCCGGCACCGGGGCGGCTACTTTGCTCTCGGTGCGAAAGGTAGATTCGAGGACTTCAACCTGATCGTTAACGGCCACCTCTACAGCCGTCCTTTCAAGGGCGGTAGAGGAGTCCGGACAATCGATGAACCCCTCCCTACCGTGACCCGGACTTCCTCGGAACCTGCAACAGACGCTTATCTGTCTGCTCCTCACCCTGCAGACCCAATGCCTGCCAACCTAGTCGTTCAGCCGTCACTTCGTCAGATACAAGAAATTCAGGGCTTCCCTCCTGATTGGAAGTGGGTCCGCGACAAGGACGGTCGTCTATCCAAAAGGGAGATTAGGCAGATGATCGCCAATGGCGTACCAGCGCCCACGGCCAAGATCATCGGTCAGGTTCTTCTCGACCGGCATTTGGCCAGGTCGACGCCGGAGGTCGAGGGTGGTTTCCACCACTGGCTCCGCCAAAACGAAGGCCTCTCGGTTCGAGATGCCCGGAACGAGGTCTCCTACGTCCGCAGGGCTCGGCGTCTCCTACGAGGACGCACGTTCTCTAACGAGGCACTGGAACTGGCTGCTCTCAGATCGTCGCCGGAGTTCGAACAGCTGGGGAGGCAGACAAAATCCAACCTGGCGACTTCTATCGGGCGCTATCGCCGCTACCTCTTACGAAATGCTGAAACTGTGGATCACAGGGACCGTCGCCGGGATGATCAAACCCAGACGGTAGACCTCACAGAGCTTATGAGCGGCGTCAGGTCGAGCGACTATCACTTGGTCAATGGCGCGACCCCGGATGACGGCCCCTCAGAAGCATATGCAGAGATCAGCCCCTACGAAACTGAAAGCTGGGGGACATAACCCTCGTCCGAGCGCTGAGAGTGTCATGTACGCATACATGACACTCTCATTAACTCGCGCCCACGCTGCCTCAAAGTGAAGATGTACGGTATGTCCGAGCGATACTACGCCGTAGCGGCCGCAGCCGCCTCAGCTGAAACATCTTCGTGCTGGAGATATAGCCAGATCGCCTGAACGATCTGCTTTAGCGTCTCGCACTCACGTCCGGCCTCTCTGGCGAGCCTGAGCGTCTCGAACATGACTTCAGGTATCTTCTGCGTTTCATTGCTCGGTGAGATGCCGAACGGTTCACAGGCCGCCGCAAGACACGATCCGTGTACTTCCGGCGTCAGTTCCTCCTTGATCTTCCTCTCCAGATTTTCGGAGAAGTGGGCATAGCTCTCGCCTACATGATCTGTCTCTGGCGCAGCATTGGTCTCCTCTCCAGGATTGGCAAGTCTAGCGAGGGCAAGATTGATGTCAGGCTTCCGGTCGCCTAGATTTTTGTTCATGTCGCAATCCCAGAGCACGAAGGCTGGAATCCCCAGCTCGCGAAACACAACAAGCGGACGGTCCAGATTGCCTTTTCCTTCCGCTGACAGGATGGCGATACCTGCTGCCTCGAAGTTCAGGCCCATCAATCGTGCCACTGCAGTCAGGGCTGCTTTGTCGCTGCGCCCTTCAACCAGCACAACACCGTTGGCGAAGAACCCTTCTGCCAACTCTGTTCCCAGGATGTGAAGTCGCGGAGCGAGTGTCTGGGCGCTGTACGTGCCGGGCTCTTTGCTCCACCCAGCTTCCAGCTTCCTTGCCACGGTATTCAAGTCCAGCGCCTGGAGTGAACACTCCTTGAAGTCACTCTCCTCGCAGACCGTGCGACGTATTAGGCGTAGTTCATCTGGCTTGCCCATCGAAACGAACATGGGGGAGTGCGAACCAAAGATCACCTGAGTGTGCCCCTGAACCCCTGGCAACGTGCCGTTGCTCAACTTGCGGAGCACCTCAGCGAAGTGACGTTGCTTCGTCGGGTGCTGATAAAGCTCGGGTTCCTCTATGGCCAAAATCAGTGCGGGTGCCTGTGGCTCTGCCGGCACTACCTCATCTGCCTCGCTCGGCGTATCTGCTGCGGCTGTTCTCGCAAGGTGCTGGAGTATGGTGAAGATAAACGCGCGTTGCAGCCCGTGCCCCTGGCGATCTACAGGTCCGCCAAACCCGTCGTCCTTCAGGGCAACCTCCGCCAACGGAAGCGGTACGGGAATATCACCCACATCTCGCCAAGCCAGTTCGACCTCTGCATCCCGGTACAGTCCCCTGAGGTCGGTGGTCAGCGTTCCCGCCAACGCTCCGAGTTCCGGCATATTCTCTGGCGCGACGAGTTGCTGGTATCGTTGCGTCATTTCCAGCTTGAACTGCTGGACGTCCGGACGTTGGAGGATTTGGCTCCGGACGAGGAGTTCAAGCAGACGACCGATAACGCTTCCCTTGCCGTCGGCAGCGTCCGCCGACGCGTCTCGAACCGCCGGTATGAAGACAAAACTGGTATGGCGTTGCAGCTTCCCCCTGCTGTTGTTCTGAAATCCGAAGAATTGTCCGTCGTCCAGCAACAACTGAAGTTGGTCAGGATTATTTGTCTCCCATTCGGTTAGAGCCTGGTCGACCGCATTCGCGCTGCTCGCTGCGGGCAAGTCGGAATAGGCGGGATTATTCTCACGTAGTGCCCGATAGGCTTCTCTCTTGGCGGTAGCATTCGGCTGCCCACGCACGGCAACAAAATCCGCGCACTGAGGCACCAGGCCATGATAGCGGCCACTACCAGGACCGCCATCGAAGATGCGTTTCACCGCCAACCGGCCGTCCCGGACACGATCACCAAAGGACGCTTGCTCTTGCTCGGTCAGGTCTTTGAAGGTCAGTTCGATCTCGATCGGGTTTTCCTGTTGCCGCCCGAAATAGTCATCTGGCTCGCATGTCTTGGAGGTCGCATAGAACTTCTCGATAGCTCTCAGTATCGATGACTTTCCTGCTCCATTGCCTCCGATGAGCGCAGTATGGCTCCCGAACTCGACCTCGACATCCCGCAATGATCTGAAGTTTCTAATATGCGCGCGTTCAAGCTGCATAGTCCCCCCCCCAAACGTAGTTGGTCCACCCCATCAGCACTAAGAGCCAGGGCAAAACGTTGTAACGGATGCCATCCCGCGACGCCTGCTATCCGGGGCCTAGCCGACCTTCCGCGGCCAAGTGAATAACATTGGGCACGGGTAATTCCTTCACCCGTCCGCTAGTGATCCGTGGATCGCCAACCGGGCAGCGAAAAAGTTCTAGGAAGAATCGATATGATGTCCACGTGCACACGCGGTGAATATCGCGACTTTGGGTGCCCGAAAACCGGGTAGCCGAGCCGGTGCGAAAGCCAGTCGTAGAGTAGCTCATGACGAAGGCGCTCGGGCTATGGCTCAGCATCTTCCGGCACTGATCATTTAGTTCATCCAGCACTGCCTTTGGCACAGGCTGGTAGGGCTCCGCCTTCTTGGCTTGAATCAGAACCCCCTTCGAATACTTGTCGGTTGGGGTCTCCAGTGAGACGTGCAAGAGGATGTCCGCTCCCACCTGTTTTTCTTCGCCGGCCTTACCCTTCCCATTTCGCAGGATGGTGCTCGACCAGGAGAGCCCGCCTATCCGCCCGGTCATCTCGGAATCAAGCTGGCTGATTAGGTAAGTGCTGATCTCGGGTTCATCGAACACTCCACCGCCGCGGAATTTTTCGACGGTCTTCCACACGGCCGAGTCCGCTGCGCGCGCGGCCGCCTGCATTGCATTGTCGAAGGTCATGTCCATCCCCTGCTAGTACTGCGGAGGAATATGAAATGTTTCGGCAACGTCCCGCAGCAGCACTAGACGTCAAACGTCTTTGATTCTCTCGCCCGGGGCAAGAGATCAAGTGGTACTCAGTGGTACCTTACTATGAGCGCGGCGATGTAAAGAGAGCATAAAGCTCTCCTTACATCCAACCAATGCCAATGCTTACGCAGCCCAGTCCAGGAGCATCTCGGCCACCTTGCGACCCTCCATTTTCGCGATGCGCTCGTCCTCGAAGCTGGACGTCAAGGTAGGCCCGTTCCACTGGACCTCGACGGGGTAGGCATCATCCGCCTGCGGATGCACCGTCACCGTGACGGTGAGGTCGAGGCGTGTGAACTTCGCCTGATGCTTGTGCGCGACGGGGATGACCTCCCACATCGAGCCGCGCGGCGAAGGGGGAAGCGACGGGCTGTCATTGGCAGCCTCTTCCACTTCGCCGGCAACCGCGACGACCGGCTTGCTGGAGTTCACTGCGGCGTGAGAGCTATGCTCCGCCGCCTCAGCGGCCGGCATCTCGATCCCGAGCTTGTCCATAGCTCGCGTGATGCCCTTCAGTGCCCATTTTCGATTACGGTACTTCTTCTGCCACAGATACTTGGGAGAAGCGTCCGTCGTGATCGCGGCAGAGATGACGTCACCCTTGCCGTTTTCACCGCGCTCGACGATCAGCTCGACGCCCTCCGCAAGCGTTACGACTTCCAGCTTCGCGGCTGCCTGAAGCGCGTTTGCAATGCCTTCCATGCCCCATCTCCTCGGGCTTCTTCCCCATTTGCCGCGCGAACCATTTCGCGACCGGCTTCCGGTCATATTAGGAAGAAGCTGGATGTCATGGGGCACTGTCTCCGTTGTTGCCGCCTGTAATTGGCACACGGGGGTTCTATCGCTAATCTCCTAAGAAAAGATTAACGGCCAGCGCTTCGGTATGAGGGGATCGAGTCCCGCCTCAAAAATGATCTGCTGCCCACGATGCGCAAAATGGATCGAGAGGCCGGGACAGGTTACGATCGCGAAGTTAATGGCCGGTTAATCCCTCATCCGAGATGCCCTCACGCAGGCGATGCGTTTCTTCGGGCGGAAACGTCTCACATGGTCTGGCCCGACAAGAAGACTGACATCTCTGCCGCTTCCGCCATCATACTCGCTGTAGTCGACGAGAGGAATGTATCCACATTACCTAGAACATGCATAGAGTTGACGTAGACATGTCGTAGACATAGCATTAGTTCAGTGACCATACATTTGCAGGAGAGACGAATGAGCGCACCTTTGAAGCTTCCGCCCTTTGGAAAGTTTCTCGACGCCTTGCAAACTGCAGGCGTCAACACGCGCACTGCGCGCGGCTTCTGGGGCGGCGTGGCTGACGATGGTCAGCTTGTGGTCACGTCGTGGACAGATGCCAACGACGGAAAAGGTCGGTTCTCGATTTTTCGCCCGCTTACGAACCATGGCGGTCTGAAGACCCAGTGGGATGTGGGCAATATTCGGGTGGGCACCGAAGTAAGGCTAATTTTGCTTCGTCAACGCGGCAACGAGGTCTTGGGCGAGGGTGGTCGAACCGTCAAGGATGCCGTTCTGATGCCAGGAATGTGGCGTGTCGTAGAGACCACTTTCAACGAGATGAGGCATCGACCACAGGCTTTTGTCGAACCCGTTTCTGCGAGCCGGTAGAAACACCCTCCTCATGTCAGTGTACATGATTGCTCATTCACCTGTGGGCCTCTTTCGGGGCGGACTCGTGAAAGAAGCATCGAGGCAAAGAACTGCGAGCGCCGGCACGCTAAAGAATACCGTGAGCGTGACAAAAGAGGCGGACAGGTGATGAAGACCAGCCAAACCGCAAATCGTCGCAAGCGAGAGGCCGGCCATCGTCCAAACTAATGTCTTCTTCATCTCGCTTTTCCCTTGGTCAACTTGCCAATACCAGTGTTGGGCAATCCGCCGCGGCCGGCAAGTGCGAGCATTCCGCCGACGGCTCCGGATGCCATGCCGGATTCACCAGCAGTCCCGGGTAGACCAAGCCACGCCAGTATCCGGTCCGGGAGCGCCCAGGACTGGCCAAACAGCTTCAGGCTCACATACCATGTCAGGTAAAGTTGTATTATCGACATGACAAGGAAGCCCACCAGGCCGACGATCACACCGCCGGTCTGGGCAAGGAAACCCGTGGCCCACATCCTGTCCATGGTCCTGAGAACAACATCGAAGACCGGGTAACTACCGCAGAACGCCAGGATCGCCAGCGACGGCCGCATGAAGATGTTGACCGTCATCATAATCCCGAGGCGGACGCCGTCGCTCACGAAGTCCTCCCCGCCCTCCATTCTAATCCACCGGAGGCACCAGAGCGGTAATGCGATCATTGCTTCGAGCAGGGCTGCAACAAGGGCGATACCAGAGGCAAGGATGAAGAAAAACGGCAGAATAGGTATAAGATATGCCCGGATCGCCCCGATGGCCATCAGCCCGCCGATGACCCACCGGCTCCAGTCCAGAACCCACGCTGCAGCGCCTCCAGCGCCGAGCGCATCGGTGAAAGCGTTCCCCGAGGCAACCATAATGGTGGCCCCCGCACCAATTGCGGCCCAAGATATGGAAATGAGGGCGTGGCCGGAGGCGATCATGTTCCCCATCGCATCACCTGCATCCGCCGTCGGTGTGGAAGCCCATTCCGCAAGACCCCGCGCGACCGGTGCTAACAACTTCGTCATGTAACCTGCCGTTTCATCCTGTGCAGCGGCGAAATCGTTCGCGGAGAGCGACGCCCGCTCCGCCTCTGCCGAGACCTGAAGGCGCAGGACTACGAACGCCCTCCCGAGCGCCAGGCCGAAGTCACCATCTGTCCGGGGCGCGACCTCTTCCGGGACCTCGTTCGCGAGGTTTAAGGTGAGTTCGCTGATCTGACTCAATGTCCTGAAGTAGCTGCCGGCCGACAGGAAACCTTCCAGCTTTGCGTTCTCGACAAGCCTGGATCGCGATTCTTTCTCAATCACGGCCGCCTCGGACTTCGCGGCAGCCGCGATCGTCTCGTCAAAGGCGGCTCCGCGGGCGCGGATGTCTTGCGCAATTGTTGCGGAGAGCGTCTTGGCCGCAAGTGCGTGTTTCACGCCATCAGCGGAGGAAAGACCGGACGTCTCGGCAGCCAGCCCCGCGTAACGCTGGGCTTCCGCCCTGTATGCGGAGACGAGGTCCGCTACTGCGTTGATCCGAGCATTCGCGAATGCAGCTCGATTGTTTGGAAGGGTATAGGAGAAAGCTCCGCAGGTAGGCCCGTAACTCCAGACGACCTTGCTGCTGTACCCGGGAGTGCCAAGGCTTGCGATCTGTCCCTTCGGCTCAGGGAGCGGGGTTTCCCAGCCCCAGAACGACCCCGCGCGATTATAAACCGCCGCGCATATCTCGTGCCGCAGCACCGTTAGTGCCAGCGTCGATCCGGAAGAAGAAGTGGGCCGGATGGTCGTCTCGCCCGAGGCCACCGTCTCGACAAAGGCCGACCAGGAAGCATCGGCCAGATTGATGCCCCCGCGCGCGACCACGTCACGCAACACGTAGTGAGCAGCAGAGAATCCGGTCGTCGGCAAGGGAACGAGAAGACCAAGACCCGCGATGATCCTGAGAGGCGTCCAAATCTGGTGCCACTGCCGCCCCAGAACCCTGCCGGTATACGCGGTCTGAACGACCCCGGAGACCGCACTGTAACCCACCAGAAAAGCGCACAGCAGAAAAAGGGTGGAGGTGAAGACTTTCAGCGTCTGCCCCCAGGGCGATGTGGCGTCCGTAGGAAGCACGGCGGTGACGAGTGTCCAGGCGAGATTCGACGCAGAGGGTTCCGCCAGAAGGTCCATTATCGGCGACCACCGGGGCCTGCAGGGCCATTTGCCCTTCCTGGTCCGTCGGGACCATCAAAACCTTCGGGACCGTCGGGAGCGGTATCGTCCCTGACCTCCTTTTTCCTATCATTGCTCAAGTCGAGCGCCTTCTCTTCCGCCGGTGTCGGTACGACGACCACGAACGGCAGAACCAGCCGTGGGGAGAGCCCGGGCTTCGCCGCGGCTGATGACCCCGTCTTTCCAGCAGCTCCATCGCCTTCACCGGCCGTTACGGCGTCTGCTGCGGAAGTAGGCATTCTAGGATCAGGAGAAAGTCGCTGATCATCACCCCTGTGGTCGAGAATAACCTGCCCCAGAGCGGCGAGTTCGGGCAGCGTATGCCAAATCGCGGCCAGCCAGGGGCGGCTGCATGGTTGTATGCCGGTGTCCGAGAGAATCTCGGCACGGAACTGGATACGGTCTCGGAGCGTCCGCCAACCTGCGGCATCTCCACGATGCGCGAGCTTCTCAAGATAGGCGAGGAGCTGCGGGCTTTCCTTTTCCAAAAATTCCTGCCGGAGATGGGTTGGCCGACCCTGCACCAAGAGGCACCAACGCACTGCATCCACCGCAGCGCCATGTGGGGGATTGAGGTGAGGCATTCCCATGTCGCGCACCACGGCAGCAGCATTGTACCAGAAAATATCTCGGCTGATGGTCATGGTGCAGGCGCTCCTGGTGTCGGTTGACGTTCGTCCAGCGCCGCCGCCAGTGCGGAAGAGAGACGGCGCACCTCGTGGCGCGCAACCGACAGGCTCTGCGACTGCTGTCGCACCGTGTAGCGCAGAGCTGATGCATGACCCTCCAGGTTCCGCCGCAGGGCCCGCTCCCTTTCCGCAGCCCGACGCGCCTGGTCAGCAGTCGCCTCTGCCTTCGCCAGGTCCCGCGCGAACTCTTTGCGGATTTCGGAGCGGATGCGCGATGCCTGTATGCCGTCCACGACCGACCGCACGGCCCCGCCGATCCCTTTTAGTCGATCGGCTGTAACCCGCACCTTCGCGGCATCTTCCCTGACAGCTGCGGCTTCTGTTTTGGTTCGCTTGACATATTCACGGCCCATCTTCTCGACAGAAGCGGCGCGCTCTACGGCCCGCCTGAGCGCGGCCGCCTGTACCTGTTCCGATTTCCATTCGTCGCGGGTTAGCCGTCGGCGTGCGGGGCCGAGACGCGTCAGGCCACACGGCATTGCGACCGCCTCATGATAAGAGTCCTGCCATTCCCGCATTGCCGCCTTGTAAGCGGCATTCGAGCGCTTGTTCAGCGCCTTGCCGTCCTCGCCCGGTCTCCGACCCGCAGCCATCACGGCCCGCTTTGCGACGATCCCAGGATGGTAGACGGTGGCCTTCAGTTCAGGGTCCGCAGTCGGTACGATAAAGGCGTGTATGTGCCACTGTTTTTCGTCGGTGTGGCGGATGACGGATTTCAGCGCCGGCCCATATTGTCGCTGTAGCCAGTCGATCGTCAGGCGCTCCCAATGGTTCACCTCGGCAAGCTTGGCGGGATCGCCACACACTTCAGCGACGGTATGGGGGTGGCTTGCGACGACGGTATGCAATGTCTTCTGGCTGACCGCTATCTTCCGCAGCCTGCCCCGCGCGCCGGCAGTCATTGCTACGGCGGCAGCTGCATCATGCATCGTCCGGACCTCCTCGACGTCCACGCCCCAGATGGTGGTCGGCGGCTCGGGGTTGTGGACGTGAACAGAGGCTATTGGCTTACGGGATGCCTCGTCGAAGATGTAGTCAGTGCTGCGACCGCGGGAGTCGCGGCGTCTGCTGTAGGATTCTAGGTGAGCAAACTGGTACGCCATCGGCGTGTGTTCCTGAGGAATAAACAAATGCTGCCTGCCGGCGGAACAGAAAGGAAGGGGAAGTACGATGATAGTGACCGACTATCACCATTCCTGCGTCATGATGACGAGTTCCATCGTCTCGTGCGGTGACACGATCGCCACGGCAAAACTCAAGATGTTGTGTAAAGCCGCAATAACCTTAGAACAAAAATTGAACATTCATTGTCTGGTAGGAAGAATAATGTCATCCTGACAAAAATTGACCCAGTGAATGATTCGAGTGAGATATGCATACGCGAAAGCGGACTGAATTTAGCCGCATACGAGAGCAGGCCGGCCTTACACTAGAAGAAGTCGAGGCTCTTCTCGAAGTCTCCCCTCGCACCGCCTACCGGTATGAGGACGGCACGTCTCGGGTACCGCGACTTGCGCTAAAAACACTGAGAGATGCCGCTGACCGTCGGCTAAAAGAATGTGACGCAGGCAAAGCGGATTTCCGGTTTATCGATCTTTTTGCCGGGATAGGTGGGCTAAGGCTAGGGTTCGAGAGCATTGGCGGCCGCTGCGTCTTCACTTCGGAATGGGACCGCCACAGCCAACAGACGTATTCGTTGAATTTCCCCGACAACCACCGCATCAATGGGGACGTACGGGAATTTTCCAAGAACCCTGAGCTAATCCCGGAATTCGACGTTCTGCTTGCTGGCTTTCCATGCCAGCCATTTTCATTGGCGGGTGTCTCCAAGAAAAATGCGCTGGGGCGACCACACGGCTTCCTGTGCGACACGCAGGGAACGCTGTTCTTCGATACGGCCCAGATCATCGCTCATCATCGGCCGGCGGCGTTCGTTCTGGAGAACGTCAAGAACCTCGAAAGCCACGATCAGGGCCGCACATTCGCGACCATCATGAACGTTCTGCAAAACGAGCTTGGCTATCATGTCCAGCACCGCGTCATCAGCTCGGAGCCGTGGGTGCCGCAGAAGCGCGAACGCGTGTTTATCGTAGGCTTTCGCGAGCCGTCGAAGTTCGACTTCGGGGGCATAAAACTACCGCCTGCAAAGAGTGGCCCGAAACTCGGGACCATTCTCCAGCCGCATGACGAGGTTGATCCGAAGTACACCCTGACACCCCGCCTTTGGGAATATCTGCAAGCCTATAAGGAAAAGCATCAGGCGAAGGGCAACGGGTTCGGATACAGCCTTTTCGGCCCGGATGATGTGGCCCGCACCCTGTCTGCCCGCTACTACAAGGACGGGTCCGAGGTCCTGATCGACCAGCCGGGCAAGCGGCCGCGCCGGCTGACGCCGCTTGAGTGTGCCCGGTTGATGGGCTTCGACCGGGGTGACAGGCGTTTCCGGATCGAGGTCTCCGATACCCAAGCCTATCGCCAGTTCGGCAATGCCGTCGTGGTTCCGGTGGTTGAGTTCGTTGCCGAGGCAATGAAGCCGCATATCGCGGCAGCACTTTCGGAAAGCCGGGAGTATCCAGTAGCGTCTGGTCCGGCTTTTGCGGTGACATGTCCGGTTTCCCCATTGGCAGCCCTCCATGGCTGACATTGTTACCCCGGAAGTCCGCAGCCGGATGATGGCTGGCATCCGGGGCAAAAACACGAAGCCAGAGCTGACGCTGAGACGGGGTTTACACGCGGCCGGGTTCCGGTTCCGGCTGCATGATCGCATCCTGCCAGGAAAGCCTGATATCGTCTTCCCGAAATACAGGGCTGTCCTCTTTGCTCACGGATGCTTCTGGCACGGGCACGACTGCCATCTGTTCAAATGGCCCTCCAGCAGACCGGACTTCTGGCGGGCCAAGATTGACAGAAACCGCGAGGTTGACGCTCTTGCCTCGGCCGCTTTGCATGCGGCAGGGTGGCGGCAGGGAATCGTCTGGGAATGTGCATTGAAAGGTAAGGCCCGGTTGCCGATCGAGAACGTGCTTGCCGAATGCGCGGGGTGGCTTCAGTCCCATACTCAGTTTTTCGAGATCAGGGGGAGCGCGTAGGTCATGCGACGGGGGTTGCTCTCAGGTTATTTCGACGGTGTGACGGTCAAGCGGCTGAGTGCAGTCGAGGCCAACGTCCGTCGTTCGAACCAGCACGAATTCAACAGCTGAAAGCAGCTCAGGAGCTTGCTCAGCACGCCGACCGGTTGGAGTACCGGGCAGAATTCATCTGGATTGATGGTGAGCGGGAGGCGCTTTCTGAAGAAGGATTTCTGATCCTAGTACCAGTCCCGGCAACTGCCAAGAAAGGAAAACAGGCTATATTTCCTGACGAACGCGGTGTGCGAGGCGGCAGCAGAAGGCGACGTGCTGTTTGTCGCAAGGCGGTATCTCGGAAAACCAAACCGACGAAATGAAGGCGAAGCAGCTTCAGCTGGTTCTTCCGCAATCGCTTCACGCGACCTATCGCAAAAACCAGCGCGGATGGCTCATGACGCTCGGCACTTTATGTAGCTGGTGAAGGAGCGCCAGCGGGCAGAGTAACTGTCAGTTCTCGTGCGTCGAGGCGAGCATTTCGCGGAGATCATCGACTGACCAAGGCGGGCTCCGGCGATGGGCGACCGAATGGCAATTCGGACAAAGCGGCGTCAGGTCCGTTCTCGGGTCGATGATATAGTCTTTCCCGAGCTGCGAAACCGGCGTGACGTGGTGAACCTCTATCAGACCGGCAGCAGCTGAACCGTAGCGCTCTCCCATATCCAGCTTGCAGGCCTTGCAGGAATAGCCATGAATCGCGAGGGCGGCGGCACGGTTGCGTCGATCCCTTTCATAGCGGTTGACCTCAATGCGGGTCCTTGCTCCCTCCGGGAAGCCTATAACGTCAGCGGACTCCTCAGAATCGTTGTCATCAGCCTCTACTGGTAGCAGGGCCAGAACGGCCGCCGCGACCCTGGACGTCCAGAGTTCGACCTGACGCATGTCCTCTTCAGCGTTTCCGTCGTTGATCGCCAGCATTCCCCGGCGCACATCGAGACTGAAGCTGCGCCATTGCGTTTCCCAGATCGCTGAATCATCCGGTGAATATGCCGTGCCATTGATGGTTAGAGTGATTTCCGCTTCAGCATCGCGGCAAACATCCAGCACCGTCCGGAAAGTCCGACGGCCGGTCTCGTCTGCCGAGCCCATGGCGGCCATGAGATCGCCTGCGAAATTGCCGGGCCGGAAATGGACATCCAGCCGCCGCCATCCTATCAGGGTCCGCAGCGTAAATGTCTGGCCAGGAGGATAGCCGGCTGGCTGGAGCTCCAGCCAGCGCGTACCGTCGTGGTCCCGTCCCTCACGGCCGGAAAATTCCAGCCCTGTCTCACCGGAGACCCGCTCCGCAAGCGAGCGCGGATCAGGCGACATCCTTATCCACGTCAGGTTCTGGCAGCGTTTCTACGAGCTTCTCAAGAACGCGCGAGACTTCGAAGCGCATGTCGCGGAACAACGAGGCTGTGTGGTCTTGCACGGTCGAGAGTTCCGCGACGGCCAACGCCCACATGAGCGAGTCGAGACCCTGCATGGTCACGCTTCGATTGAGGTTCGGAACGTAGACCTTCTGATAATAGGGGTGGCTGGTATTTACTTGAACCCCCTTGTGCCCCTCGATCAGAGCGGGCTGAAAAAGCAGGCCGTTGTTGATCCCCTCCACCGGCTGCACAAAAACTTCGCCTGGTCTTTTGGCAGACGTTATCGTGAGCTTTAGTCGGGTTGTCCCATGCCTGTTCTCAACGACAGCTTCGCCGGTATTAGGGTCCGCGATATTAACCTTGGGGCCGCCGGCCGCCGCCTCGCGGTTACGAATATTAGTGTTGGAGGTGTCGTGAGCTCCCTCCCCCTTCTTCGAAATGACCTTCTGTTGTCCCTCACGATAACGCCGATTGGCTTCTCGTCGCGGAGCGGGAAGAAATTCCCCTTGTAGCCAGTTTGCCAGATCATCATTCAGAATGATCTGGGACTTCTTGATATCGAGGTGGAAGGCATCATCCAGCTTGTGGTCGAACGAAAACTCGATGCGCAGGCCAGTCAGATGTGGCTCTTTCTGGTAAAGTCCAAGCCAGTCTGCATCGTGAATAAGCCGATTTTCGCGATAGATGTATATGCCCTGACGGTCGTTTGACAATTTCGCCGCAGCAGCTGCCTTTTCATCCGGAAACTCTTCCCGGCGAGGCAGGATAAATGCCCGCACCCTGAACGCGGCACTCCGGTTGTCTGACAGCTCTGTTTCGATGGGCTCATCTGCAACCAGTTCCGACAATTTGGACTGGAAGGGGTCCCAAGCCACAACCGGCTTGCCATTGAGTTCCATGATAACGTTTCGCGCCCGCTCGTCGTCGGGGTCGAGGAAGCGCTGATAGACCATGGAAAGATGCTCGCGAAGGGCGTCCTCGCGGGACTTCAGCGCCTTACGCGCCGGGGCACCGGCCGGGTCCTGATATTCCTTCAGCAACCGGTCCACGTCCTCCCACAGGACGACAGTGCCGGCATGGCCAGGAGCCACAAGGTCGAGATTTTCGAGTGCTTCCGGATCGCACTCCTCGTTCAGCAGTAGCGACCATTTGTTGACCTTGGCGACATGGTACAGGTCCCAGGTTGCCATCAGCGCCGGCGTATTTCCGTCCGGGCGGGAAATCACCGACAGCTTCTTGCAGAAAGCTGTCGAGGCAGTTTTTAGGCCCAGACCGTATTTGCCGAGGCTGGCGGCGCTGGGGCGGGCTTTCGAGCCATATTGCATGGCATTGATCAGGCCATCGCGGTTCATACCGTCGCCGTTGTCGGCGATCATCAGGCGGATGTCGCCGCGCAGGTCGGCAACCAGCCACAGCTGGACGTGGGTGGCGTTGGCGGCAATGGAATTGTCAACGATATCAGCCACTGCCGTATTGAATTCATAGCCAGTGTCGCGCAGGCCGACGATGACCCGTTCCGGGTCCGGCGGTAGTTCGATTTCCTCAACGTTGCTCATCTTCCCCCCTGAATTTCGATTACGCGCCAGCCTGTCCCGAGCTTCAGGACGCCCTTGGCTCGTTCTGCCTGCTGCTTTCGTTTATGGGTGATCCGGTACCGGTCATCGTCATCTCTCACCAGAATGATTTCGTCGCCAGGAACCAGATTTGCCTGACGGATATATTTGGTCATCCTAGTTAATCTGTACTCGTTACGTGTACCTTCAAAAAACTTATTGTTGTAATAGATGAAGGCAAATTCCCAGAAAGTGCCGCCATCATCCACAAAATTCAGGTGACATCTCGGGTTGTACTGGCTCGGGTCGAGGCGGGGAAAGAACGACAACAGCCGTTCCTCCCTTGGCACCAGAATGCCAGCCTGGTGTCCCCCGGTCTCGCCTGTATCGTTGGCGCTTAGTACCTTTGCGATTGTCTGCTCTGGCATACCTATCGGTTAGTCCCCTTTGATGGCGACCGCATCAGCGCCGCGACGATATCGCCGTAATCATCTTCCCTGCCCTCAAGGCCGACAACCGCAGTGCCCGAAATTGCTCGCTTGCGCGTCAGTCGCTCATTCACCACGTCCTCGACCGTATCGGCAACGAGGAGCCGGTGGACTGTCACCGGCAATTGCTGGCCGCGCCGGTGAGCCCGGGCAGACGCCTGGTCTTCGAGTGCCGGGTTCCATTCCGGATTATAGTGGATCACATGATTGGCAGCTGTAATGTTGAGGCCAGCTCCTCCGGCCTTCGGGTTCAGCACCAGCGCAGCGCCGCCCTGGACGGCGCTGAAGCGGTCAATCAGCGGCTGGCGATCGTCGATAGCCAAGCGACCGTCGATCACACCGGCAAAGGTTCCGAAACGGTTCTTGGTGTGCCGAGCAATCATATCAGCCATCGCCGTAAATGACGTGAATATGATCACCTTCTCGCCCCGTGCGAAAATCTCTTCCACAATCTCGTCCATGCGCCGAAACTTTGAGAACGACATGGGATCGGCCGTAGCGGCATTACCACTCATCAAGTCCGGATGGGCGCAGAAGCGGCGCAATGAGGTCAATGCGACGAGCGTGGCGGCTGCGCCATATTCAGCATGGATTCGCTCGCGTTCCGCGTCATATTGCGCTATCTCAAGTTCATCTAGTTCAACCAGCTGCGGAATATCAATCCTGCTAGGCAGGTCCTGCGCTACGTCCGCAACGCGCCGGCGCAACATGAGCGGCGAAACGAGCGGCTCCAGCTTCGCCGCGCCATCAACATCGTCGGCATATTCCGATCCGAAGCTTTTTGCGTCACCAAGATAGCCGGGCAGGACGAAATCCACGATTGACCACAGATCGAGCAGGCGATTTTCGACAGGCGTGCCCGTCACGGCCAGACCTGCCTCCCGCTGAAGCCTTTTCACAGCCTTCGTCCGCTGGGCGTCGGGATTCCGGATAAACTGGGCTTCGTCCAGCACGATTACCTTCCAGAGAATCATGTTGAGCAGGCTGTTGTCGCGAACCGCATTGTCATACGACGTCACGACGACATCATGGTCCTTCAGCTCGGAAGGGCGACCCGTTCGAAGGGCTCCATGATGCTTTAGTACCTTGAGGTGTGGCGCGAACTTTGAAATTTCCCGTCGCCAGTTCTCCAGCAGTGAACCGGGCGCGATGATCAGCGCCGGACGCAACGGCGCGCCACCGGAATCGCTGAGCGCGCTGATGATCTGCAAGGTTTTGCCGAGGCCCATTTCGTCGGCGAGAAGGCCACCGACACCTTCTGTTAGGAGGAACTTCAGCCAGCGCCATCCGGAAATCTGGTATGGATAGAGGGTGGCTTGAACCCCCGCTGGCAATTCATCCCCGGATGGCGCGAAAGCGAGCGGCGAAATCGCGCGGCCGGCTGTGTGGTCGTCGATAGAGGCTCCGGCTGCACCAGCCTTGCGGATGGCAAGAAATGCCTTGAGAGAGGCAGCTTCCCCGAGGCTCGCGCCAGTGCTTTCCACGAGTTGCAGGATTTCGGCGCTGGCTGCCGGCTCAATGGGGTACCAGATACCTTCAGCCACCTTATGACCTCGTTCGAGATCAGCAAGATCGAGAGTGACTTCTACGCCCCGGCTCGTAGATGTGACGCTGCAGGTTGGCGCTTCACCATCTGAGCCCTCTAAAATTTTCAGAGTCGGCGCAAGGGGGTATCGGGAGAGGCGGACGCCGGTTACGTCCGTGGGCACCCAATCGGCATAAGGCCGCTTTTCAACTAAGGCGCTATAAATTTCGTCGGCGGATGGGCAATGGGCATTCCCATCATCATCTATGAGGGACAGTACTGCGTCTCGAATTTCCCACCGCGGTGTTGTCATACGCCTCTGAAGCTCAACTCCGTTCGTGGAGTAACATATCGATACAACCCCTACCAGCCTGTTGCTTCATCATGTACCTCTACGTGACTTAATCGAGAGGTCATTTTGACCTTGAAGCGCCACGGCGATTAACATGCTTCTCGCATGCTCCATCCTAGTGATGAAGTTAGGCAATACCCTGCGGTCGATACGAGAACACGGCTCCATGAACGTCCAGCACGATACCCGCCATAGCCGTGCACAGCCGGTTCCAGTCGTAGTGGTCGTGGGTCACGCGGCCCGACCGGCCGCAAATTCCCTCTAGGAATTCTGTTGACTTAGCTTTACAAGTTCTGTGTCAGAGGAGTGGTACAAACACTGGTCGGCTTCACCTCTGGACTGCCTGAATCTTAGGGCTTCTGGGATCACTGCAAGAAAATTCAAATCTCTCTAGCAGCACCATCTTTTCCTCACCGCTGCGCCGGATCCTTGTGGATGGTATCGGATTTGCTTGGCTACTGCGCAAACCGGCGTGGACGACCAAACCACCCTATCAGAAGAATCTGTTGTGGAGGACTTGGGAGCGCCTGTGGCCAACGGGATCGTTCAAACCCTCTGACCGCTCTGCTGATGATTTGTGAGCGATTCTTGGCTGTGGCCGCGCCGGGATAACCTCACGCCTCCGCATGCGAAAAACGCGCGGAACGAGGTCGTTCCGCGCGTTCAGATGGACCTTGCCGGGACGGGTCCCGGCAGCGATCTGAAGGTCAGCCGCCGAAGCCGAAGCCGACCGGCATGTCTTCGAGGGTGATGTCGAAGGTCTCGAGGCTCTTCAGGATCCATGTCTGGTTGTTGCCGATGCGGCGATTGTATTCGGCCCAGGCGGAGACAAAGCTCTTGAAGGTCTCGTCGCCACCATAGTTGAGAGCGATGACCGAAGGCGTGGAGAGAACCGGCGTCGGAACCTGCACCGCGCCGATGGTCGGAGCCTTCTTGGCAATGACTAGGCCGTTCAGCATGGTGTTGACCAGCGCATCGGCCTTGCCGGTGGTCACTGCAACGATTGCCTCGTCACGCGTCTTGAAGCGCAGCACGTTGGCCTTGGGCAGGTATTGCTGGGTGATCAGGTCCTGGGCCGAGCCGAGATCGACGGCAAAGGTGTACTGCGGATCGTTGAGTTCCTTCCAGGTCTTCCCGGCGATCTCTTCCTTGGCGGAGACGAGCACGAAGCTGTTGTAGTAGGTCGGGTCGGAGAAGGAGACCGACATGGCGCGGACCGGCGTCGCCGTCACGGCGAATGCCATGTCGACCTTGCCGCTCTGGACGTCGAGGATCGCGTTTGCCCAACTGGACTCGACCACTTCAAGCTTGACGTCCAGCGTCTTGGCGATGTCGTTCGCCATGTCGATGACGAAGCCCTGCCATTCGCCGGTGCGCGGATCCTTGTTGAAATAGGGCGTTTCGTTGAGGATCGCCGGAATGCGAAGCACGCCGCGCGAGCGGATGTCGTCAATGGTGCCGGCCGAGGCCGCCGTGCCACCCAACAGCGACAGCGCCATCGCCGCTACCCCACAGATCTTGGAAATAATGTTCATGCTTCTTCTCCTAGTTCCCCGGAATCTTGTTGATGTCCGTCCCCCCACTCGGTTCAGATGCCTTGCGGGCTTGCCGGTGAAGATCAGCCTAGCGGCGAATTGGCCGGGAACAATGCTAGAGACGCCGAGGGACTTAGCGGGTTTTTTATATGTCCCGATCACAGCGGCGGGACTGAAATCTCGCTGCTGCGCGGCGGATCGAGCACCGGGCCGACCAGTTCGCGCCGGCAATCTTCCAGCAGTTGTTGGACCATCGGATGCTTCTGCAGGAAGCCTGCACTGCCGAAATAGACCCGCACCTCGGGCAGGTTCGTCAACTTCGTGCTGCGGATCGCGCCATCTTCCGGCCCGACGCACCAGGAGGGTATGATCGAGAAGCCCAGACCTTCTTCCACGCACCGCTTGACGCTGGAACTTCCGGAGGTCGAAATAGCCGGCTGCACGATCGCACCATCACGGCCCAGGAAGTCGACTGCAAGGTTCCTCAGGGTCTGCCCGGGCTCGTAGGTCACGAAGGGGCGCCCCTCGGCCCAGCCAGGAATATCCTCCTGTTTTGGCGGCTCCCCCCACACATGCGGATAGACCAGGCTCAGCCTATAGCTGCCGAGCAGGCGCTGCGGGACAACGGGGTCGCCGAAGTAGCGCTCCGATATGCAGACATCCAGGCTGCCGTTCTTGACGAGCTCCGCCAGCACCGTGTCTCGCTCGTAGACCGCGAACTCCATCTCGGGGAAGGCTTCACGAAACCGGGACAGTACCCGGGGGAACAGGTAGAAGAAGATCGCCTGGGGCATCCCGACCCGCAGCGACGATCGCTGGTTCTCGATCAGCTTCGTCAGCCGCTCGAGCATGATGTCGAGCTCCGGATGAAGGAGGCTGTATAGCGCCCGTCCGCGCGGCGTGAGCGATATCCGCTTGGCGCCCTGCTCGGAGTCGATCAGCTTTCCCTGGAGGATCTGCTCCAGTCGCCGGACGTGGTTGGCGGCCGACTGGTAACTCAGATTGAGTTCCCGCGCCGCGCCGGAAAACGAGCCGTGACGAGCCACCTGGTAGAAGGTCTGGATGAGTGTGAGGCTGATCTTTGCCATGGGGTACCCGTTTCCTCCCACCTTGATAAGGCGCCCGCCCGTCGTACCGGATACAAATTTCGTGAACAAGCACGGGCGTCATCTTGTATCGACGCTGGCGCATCACCGCCCCCAATATTGGCCGACAACCAACAAGGCTCGGCCATTCGCACATGCAACCT
Source organism: Pseudorhizobium flavum (assembly GCF_902502825.2). The sequence continues at coordinate 445,466 of NZ_LR723670.1, read as the reverse complement.
CGCCCTCCGTCCAGCGCCATCGTCGTCGGCTCCGGCATCATCGGAGCGGCATGCGCCTATTTCCTGGCCAAGCGAGGCATCTCGGTCAGGCTTCTCGACGCCTCGGCTCCCGCCGCCGAAGCGACAGGGGCTGCGGACGGCGCCGTTTCCGTGGCGAGCAAACGCCCCGGACCAATGATGTCGGCAGCGCTCGAAGGCGTGCGCCTCTACGGTCAACTTGCCGATGAAGGACTTCTGGCCGGTGCGTTCAAGCGGCGTTCCACTTTCATCATAGCCGCTTCCGACGACGAGTGCACCGTTCTCGCCAGCCATTCGGCAGCTCTGGAGAGTGCGGGGGTCAAGGTTGAGACGCTTTCGGGAGACAGGCTCCGCCAGGCATTTCCGGTTCTTTCGAACCAGGCCAGGATGGCTGTCGAGGTGCATGGCGAGGGCCACGCCATCGGCTACCAGATCGTCCACAGGCTGTTGACGGCCTCGGGCATTACCGTCGACCGCGACACGCGGGTGGAGGGCCTCCGGCTCGATCGGAGCGGACAGCGCGTCACCGGCATCGACACCAACCGCGGGCGCCTCGCCGCAGACGTATTCTTGGTCGCGGCGGGCAGCGGCTCAGCCTCGCTTCTGGGCCTGTCCCAGGTCCTCACTCCGCGCAAGGGACAATTGCTGGTGACCGAACGGGCGCCTGCACTCAACGCCGCCATGCCCGGTGCCATCATGTCTGGCCGCTACCTGCTCAGCAAGGGAAGCCAGAAAGCTGGCTACAGCCCGCCGCCGCGGGGCCTCGGCCTCGTGATCGACCCGCTCGTTACCGGCCAGTTCCTGATTGGCGGCACTCGTGAGGACTTCGGCGACCGGCGTACAAACGATATCGAAGCGGTCTCGCGTATCCTTTGTGATGCTGTCGAACTGGTGCCGGGACTTGCCTCGGTCAGGCTGCTGCGCAGCTTCGCCGGCGTGCGCACCGCGGTCATCGACGGGTTGCCGCTGGTCGGCCGCGTGCCGGGTCTGGAAAACGCCTTCGTCGCGACGGGGTTCGAGGGCGATGGCATCTGTCTCGGCCCGATTACCGGCCAATCGATCGTTCAGCTGATCTGCGGCGAGAAGCCCTCGATCGACCTTTCCTTCTTCGATCCCGCTCGCTTCGGCAGCTACGGGGCTGCGGCATGAGCGACCGAACCTTCGACTGGATGGGACACAAAGTCAGCTTCCGCGAGGGCGAGAGCTTTGCGGCGGCACTCGATGCCGCGGGAATCCGCACCTTCGGGTCCGACACGGTCGGCAACCTGTCGCGCTACTTCTGTGGGATCGGCGCCTGCCAGTCCTGCCTGATCCGGGTGGACGGCGTGATCCGGGAAGCGTGCATCACTCCGGCCAGAACAGGAGCCCAGGTCGGCCCCGTGGGAAAGATCGATGGTTGAGCCGGACGTCATCGTCGTTGGCGGCGGTCCTGCGGGTCTCGCCGCAGCAACGGAGGTCGCGGCCTCGGGATATCTCGTCGAGCTCGTCGAACAACGCAACAGCGTCGGCGGGGCTGTGCATCGGCAGCCTGTTGATAGGGTTGCGCACGTCCCCCAGGCCCGCGGCACCCGCGCGAGCTGGGAGCGAGTTTCCAGGGCATTCTCGGAGGCACAGATTCCTGTCCGCTATCAATCGGTGTTTTTCGGTGTCGATGGCGACGGCTTCACGCTAATAGAGAACCGCCAGACCGGGCAGGTCGAGTTGTTGCGCCCGAAGGCAATCATCATCGCGACCGGCGCCGTCGAAAAGGTCCTCCCAAGACCGGGCTGGCAGCTGCCGGGGGTTTCCACGGCCGGTGGACTGCAGGTGATGATGAAGGAAACCGGACAGGCGCCGCAAGGCCGCGTCCTGCTCGCCGGTACAGGTCCACTGCTGGTGGCCGTCGCGGCCCAGATGGCAAAGCTCGGAAATCCGCCCGTGGCGATCGTCGAAGCCGGCGATCCTCTGCGGCGGTTCAGAGCGGGTCTCAAGCTGCTTTCCGACCCGACGATCCTCGTGGAGGCTGCCGGCTATCTGGCCAGCGTCGCGCGCAGGCGGATAACCTGGCTGAGAGGCGCACGCATCGTCGCGATCGAAGACAGTGGCACACTCCTGGAAGTACGGGTCCGTGACAGTGGTGGTTCGGAGCGGTCCTTCACGGTAGATCGCATTGGCCTGCACGACGGCATCCGTCCCAATGACTTCGGCTTACCGGAGGACTCGACCGGGCCGCGAACCGGGCCCTTCATCTTCAGGGCGGGGGATTGTCGCGAAGCGCTTGGAGCCTATGCGGCGGAGACGGATGGTCGCCGCGTTGGACGCATGGTCTCCGAACTCCTTCTGGGCAATCTCGGCGCTGGCGATCTCACGACGGCACTTGAGCGGTCACGGCGGACGCAGGCAAACCTCGCAGCGCTTTTTGCCCCCGTCCGCCCCGCTTCTCCTTTCTGCGATCTGCCGGATGAAATCGTTCTGTGCCGGTGCGAAAGCAAGACTGTCGGTGACCTGCGCAGCCTCTGCAGCCAGCCCGACCGGCTGACAGGCCGGGAGGTGAAGCACAATGGCCGCTTCGCCATGGGAGCGTGCCAGGGCCGCTTCTGCGCCGAAAACACGGCATCGCTGATGGCGCAACTTAATCCGGGAGAGCCCCAGCCACTCGCCGAGGACCTTACGGGCCGCCGCTGGCCGGTGCGCCCGGTCTCCATTGCGGCGCTGACCCGCGCCAATCCCACAAGAACTGAAAGCCAATGACGAGGTATCCGCACATGACGCAAGCACAGCGCCTGACGATCGAGACAACGAATGCGATCCTGGTCCGCAATCCTTTCGACGGCTCCCCGGTGGGAGAGGTGCCGACCAGCAGCGCAGGCGAGATCGCGGCGGTCGTCGCACGCGCCAAGGTGGCGCAATGGGATTTCAGGCGGTCAACGCCGGCCGTTCGCCGCGCCATGCTGAATGCGCTTGCAACGGAAATTGCCGCCGATGCCGAAAACCTCGCCCGGATCATTTCGTCCGAGATGGGCAAGACCATCCGCGAGGCGCGAAACGAGGTGCGCCGCGCGCAGAACACGTTGAGGCTCTCGGGAGATGCCGCAACCTTTCTCGACGGCGAGGCACTGCACTGCGCCATCGTTGAAGGCGGGGCTGACAGGCTGGCCACGATCACCTACGAACCTGTTGGTGTCGTAGGCGCCATCACGCCGTTCAACTACCCGCTCAACCTGCTCTGCCACAAGCTCGGTCCCGCGATTGCTGCCGGCAATGCCCTGGTCGCGAAGCCCTCGCCCAAGGCGCCCCTCGCCGCCGCGCGCTTGCGCGAACTGGCGCTGAAGGCGGGCTGGCCGAAGGACCTGTTCCAGGTCGTGCACGGCGGAGCCGATGAGGCACTGGCGCTTGTCCGCGCTCCGATCGACCTCCTGTCGTTCACCGGCGGCCCGTCCGCAGGCCTTGCGCTCAAGAATGCGTCGGGCCTCGTGCGCTGCCTCATGGAGCTCGGCGGCAACGACCCGCTTTTCGTGCTGCCCGACGCCGATCTGGACAAGGCCGTCGCAACCACGATCGGACACCGTTTCGAGATTGCCGGCCAGAGCTGTGCCGCCGTGAAGAAGCTCTACCTGCACAAGGACATAGAGAAGACCTTCACCGAGAAGCTGCTCGCTGCCGTCGATGCGGTCGAGTTCGGCGACCCCTCAAGGGACGACACCGACATGGGAACGGTCATCGACATGGCCGCGGCGAGAACGGTGGCCGACCGTGTCGAAGCCACGATCGCCAACGGTAACGGAAAGCTGCTGACCGGCGGCACCCATGACGGAACCGTCTACGCACCGACCGTTATCTCCGAAGTCTCCGTGGATGCACCCGTCATTGCCGATGAGACCTTCGGCCCGATCATCGCGATCCGCTCCTTCTGGGATGCGCGCGAGGCAATCACCGAGGTCAATGCCGGCTCCTACGGACTGCAGGCGGGCGTCTTCACCAACGACCACGCGCTGATCAAGACCTTCTCCCGAGACCTGCAGGTCGGCGGCGTGATGATCAATGAAGGCCCCGACTTCCGGGCCGAGCATGTGCCGTTCGGCGGAATCAAGCGCTCGGGCCTCGGCCGCGAAGGTGTGCGGATCGCCCTGCGGGAGATGTCGGAGCCCAAGGTGGTCATCGACTAAGGAGGGTGGAATGCGCGTCGGTATCCTTGGAGCATCGGGGCGGGTCGGAGCCCGTCTCGTCGAACAAATTCTCACCAATCCGGGGCTGGAGCTTGCCGCGGCGCTGGTTTCGCCGCAGTCCCGGCTCATCGGGAGCCCCGTCGCCGGCGGCAGCCTCGAGTATCGTCCGGCGGACGCGGCAATGAAGAGCCATTGCGACGTGATGATCGACTTCTCGACACCGGCCGCAAGCCTCGCATTCCAGGAAACACTCGGGACGAAGACGATCCCGATGGTGATCGGAACCACCGGGTTTACCGGCGAGGAGGAGGAGCGCCTGACAGATTTCAGCCGGCACCGGGCAATGCTGATCAGCGCCAATTTCGCCCACGGGTTCGAGGCCTTCCGGCTGGCGGTCGTCGGCTTCTCCCAGCGCATGCCCGAAGCGGAAGCCGCGGTGAGCGAAACATATCATGCACGCAAGAAGGCTGAAGCGTCGGGAACCTCCCGACTGCTGGCCTCGCAGCTGTTTCAGGCCCGCAGCGCTGCCATGGGCTTCGCCGCGCCGGAGCCCTCGATCACGGTCAACCGCGAAGGCGATACCGTCGGCATCAATGAAGTGCGCTTCGAGATGGGATCGGCCGAAGCGGTCTTCACCTACCGCGTCCATACGCTCGCGGCATACGCGGAAGGGGCGCTTGCAGCCGCACAGTGGCTGGCTTCCAAGCCGAGGGCGGCCGGCCGATATCAGCTTGCGGACAGTCTGAACGGAAACGATTGAGAGGAACAGGAACATGGACATGGATGAACTGGTCAGCCGCTTCGGGGGCGTCTTCACCGCCCTGATCACCCCCTTCAAGGATGGAGAAGTCGACACCGTCGCCTACGACGCACTCGTCGAACGCCAGCTCGAAGCCGGCGTCGCCGGACTTGTGCCGGTCGGCACGACCGGCGAGGCGGCGACCCTTGCCGACGACGAGGCCGATGCGCTGATTGCCCGCACCGTCCGGCTTGCCGGCGGCCGTGCATTGGTCATGGCAGGTGCCGGCGCCAACGACACGAAGAAGACGGTCGAGAAGGTCAAGCGGGCAGAAGCGGCGGGTGCGGATGCAGTCCTGATCGTCACGCCCTATTACAACAAGCCGACCCAGGCGGGCCTGATTGCCCATTACAGCATGGCCGCGGCGTCGACCTCACTGCCGGTCATGCTCTATTCGGTGCCGGGTCGCTGCGGGGTCGAGATCGCACCCGAGACCTGCGCGGTTCTGATGGAGAAGCATGCCAACATCATCGGCATCAAGGAAGCCGGCGGATCGGCGAGCAGGGTCACGCAGCTGCGCGCTGCCTGCGGCGACCAGTTCATCATTCACTCCGGCGATGATGGCCTGACGCTTCCCTTCCTGTCGCTTGGGGCGATTGGTGTGACGAGCGTCGTCGCAAACGTCGCTCCGCGCGAAATGGTGCAGCTGGTCGAGGCCTGGAAGCGCGGGGACACGGCACGGGCCCTCAAGCTGCACGAGCTGATTTCCGAGCTGACGGACAGCATGTTCATCGAGTCCAATCCGGGACCGGTCAAGGCGGCACTGGCGCTCGCAAACCTGGCGGGGCCCGAGATGCGGCTGCCCATGGTGCCGGTGTCGGCGGACAATCGCGAGCGTCTTTCCGCGGTCCTTGGTCGGTTCACATCCGCCTCGGCCGCCTTCCAAGAAATGCGCTAAGCCGCGCCTGCAGCTTTGCATTGCCCGGTGCTGCCGAGCATAGGAGTATCGACCATGGCCGTCCGCGTCAGCGGACGTGCCGTCAAAGACAAGGGGAACGTGAATGAGGAACGGGACTGAGCCGAACGGCTGTCTGAGGGGGAGGCATCACCTTCCTGCCCGGATCAAGACCGTCAGGAGCTGCCGATGAACTACACCTGGGATTTCCACTCCGTCTGGCAGTACTGGGACCTGTTCCTCTGGGGACTGTGGATCACAGTCGTCTACACCTTCGGATCGATCCTCTTCGGCATCGTCATAGGTTTCGCAACCTGCGCGGCGCGGCTTTCCGGCTCCAGGTTGCTTGGCGGCATCGCCCGCGTCTACCAGGAGATCTTTCGCTGCACGCCGCTGCTCGTCCAGCTCCTGTGGTTCTACTATGCCTTCCCGCTGCTCATCGGCGGGTCGATCGACAACCGGGTCGCAGCAATGCTGACGCTGTCGCTCTATGTCGGCGCCTTCTATGCCGAAATCTTCCGCGGCGCGATCGTGTCGATCGACCGGGGGCAGCGGGAAGCCGCGGCAGCGATCGGCATGAGCTCGTGGCAGTCGATGAACCGGATCATCCTTCCGCAGGCGATGAAGCGGGCCCTGCCGTCCTTCATCAACCAGCCGGTCATCCAGTTCAAGAACACGTCTCTGGTCTCGGTCATCTCGGTTGCCGACCTCGCCTATATGGCCGCGGTCGTGAACGGTCAGACCTACCGGCCGCTGGAATCCTACACGCTGATGGCCGGACTCTACATCGCGATGCTGCTGCCGCTCACGCAGGCCGCAGACTGGGTCGAGCGTCGTCTGAGAGTCAGCGACTGATGGAGCGGATGGAACAGATGAGCAAGAATACGAAGGCAGATTCGGCTGTGATCGAGGCCGTGGGACTGCGCAAGAGCTACGGGACGCTCGAAGTGCTCAAGGGGCTGGACCTCAGCCTGGATCGCGGCGAAGTCGTCGCCCTGATTGGACCCTCCGGATCCGGCAAGTCGACGTTCATTCGCTGCCTCAACATGATGGAGGTCCCAACCGGCGGAACCATCCGCTTTCGCCAGAAGCCCGTGGGCAAGCAGTTCCGCGACAAGGGCGAGGAGATCGGGATCGGCACGCTGCGGCGCCATGTCGGCATGGTGTTCCAGCACTTCAACCTCTTCCCCCACAAGACGGTGCTGCAGAACGTCACCGAGGGACCTATCGTCGTGTGCAACCGCCCGAAGCGAGAGGCGGAGGAAGTGGCAATGGACCTGCTTGCGCAGGTGGGGCTCGCGGAAAAACACGCCGCCTATCCAAATCACCTCTCGGGTGGTCAGAAGCAGCGCGTCGCCATTGCGCGAGCGCTCGCGATGCAGCCGGAAGTCCTGCTCCTCGACGAAGTGACGAGCGCACTCGATCCGGAACTGGTCGGCGAAGTGCTTGCGGTTATCCGGAAGCTGGCAGAGGAAGGAATGACGATGGCGATCGTGACGCACGAGATGGCTTTCGCCGCCGCCGTGGCGAGCCGCGTGCTGTTCCTGGACCAAGGTGTCATCGCCGAGACGGGAAGTGCCGAGGAGGTCATCCTCAATCCGCAGAACCCCAGGCTGCAGGGCTTCGTTGCCCGCTTCAAAGGGTAAAGCGGCATGGCGAAGCTGAACGTTTGCATCTTCGGCGCAGGGGAGATCGGCACAGCGCTCGCGTCAACACTCAGCAGGAGCGATGGCTTCGCGGTAAAAGTCGTCGACCCGTCGGAAGATGCGCTCGATCGCATCCGCAAGCGAAACCTTGACGTGAAGCTTCAGCTCGTCAGTGGAGCAGACGGCGCGCGCGCGACGCTGAGCGCTCAGGATATTGCAGTCGCAGCCGTTCCCGAAGCGGCGGTCAAGGATGTGGCCCTGGCAGCACTTGCTGCCAACGTGCACTACCTCGACTTCACATGTCCCACGGACGCAGTCAGGGCAGCACTGGCGCAGCTGGCGGAGCGACGAGCCGTCTTCAGCGGCTGCGGCGTCTCGCCAGGCCTAGTGGGAAACATCGCCTGCAGCTTGCTGTCTGCCTTCTCACCGATCACCGACCTGACGATACGAGTCGGCGCCAATCCGATCGTACCGACCAATCGCCTGGGCTATGGCCAGATCTGGAACCTGGACGGCCTGATCAGCGAGTATACCAAGCCAAGTGCGGCAATACGGGACGGGCAGGTTACGTGGATCGAGTCGCTTGAGGGGCTGGAGCGACTCACGATCGACGGCGTGACTACGAAGGTTTCACAACGGCCGGAGGCCTTGGCGACCTTTCCATTTTCGGGGAAGAGCTGCCCCGAAACGTGACGTTCAAGACGATACGCTATCCCGGTCATCTCGATTATATGCGGTTCCTGCTCGATGACCTCGGGCTCCGGCACCGGCGTGATATGCTCCGATCCTTGCTGGCCAATGGTCTACCGGTCATCGAAGACGATACGCTTCTTCTGGTAATGACCGCGCGAGGTCTTCGCGGTCGACAACCGATCGAAAAGACGGTCCATCACCGATTTTCGGCGAGTTCCACCTTCGGTGCCTTCAACGCCCTGACATCGGTCGCCGTGGGCTACGCAGCCACCCTCATGTCGCTGCTTCTAAATGATCGCGTTCAAAGCACGGGCCTGATCGCACACCACCACCTCGACACAAGCGCGCTGATCAACAGCCCCTATCTCGGACCGCTCATGAGAACTTGAAGCCGCGTGCGCTGAGCTGAGGGGCCTCAGTCCAGTAGCTCGCGCAGCCGCTCGGCCAGTTCCCGGGCAGTATAGGGCTTCTTCAGCCAGCTTCCAGATGCAGCCAGTTCCCGCCCCGCGATCTCCGGCTCTGCATAGCCGGAGGTGAACAGGACCTTGATCTCCGGGCGTTCCCGGCGGACGATCTCGGCGAGTTCGTCCCCCGTCATTCCCCCCGGCATGACCACGTCGGTGAAGAGCAAGGCTATGTCGGAATGCTGCTTCAGGCGTTCGAGCGCAGCGGCGCCGTTTTCCGCCTCGATGACCTCGTATCCCAGATCGATCAGGCGCGACACTGCCACGCGCCGCACCCGCGCGTCGTCCTCCACGGCCAGTATCTTTTCCGAACCGCCGGGCAGCGCCCTCTTGACCGCCACCTGCTCGGCCGGCGAGGCCATATCCGTCGCATACTGCACCGCTGGCAGGAAGACGCGGACACTGGTTCCCTGTCCTTCCTCGCTGTAGAGCTGGATGTGTCCACCGGACTGCTTGGCAAAGCCGTAAACCATGCTGAGACCTAGACCGGTCCCAGCTCCGACGCTCTTCGTGGTGAAGAAGGGCTCGAATGCCCGCTGCTTCACTTCCTGCGACATGCCGGCGCCATTGTCGGTCACGCTGACGAGAACATAATCCCCGGTGCGGACATGCGGATACATCTGTGCATAGTCGACATCGAGCTTCACGCGCGAAATCTCGATCGACAGGCGCCCGCCCCGCGGCATCGCATCGCGGGCGTTCAGGGTGAGGTTGAGGATCGCATTCTGCAGCTGGGACGCATCCACCAGCGCCTCGTTGCTGCCGCCGCTGATGATTGTCCGCAACTCGATCATCTCGCCGACAGAGCGGCGAAGCAGATCAGAGAAGCCCGACACGAGCTGCCCGACATCGACGATCTTCGGATTGAGGGGCTGCTTGCGCCCGAAGGCCAGCAACTGCCCGGTCAGCTTTGCGCCGTCTTCCGCCGCTCCCTGCGCCTCCCGCAGCATCGTCAGCAGCTTTTCGTCGTTCAGCCGGCTTTCGATCATCTCGAGATTACCGCTGATCACCGTCAGCAGGTTGTTGAAGTCGTGGGCAAGGCCGCCGGTGAGTTGCCCGATCGCTTCCATCTTCTGGGCCTGCCGCAACTCCTCCTCGATCTTGTGCCGGCTCGTCAGGTCCCGCACGAAGCCTGTAAAGATGCGCTTGCCGTTGACGCGGGTTTCTCCGACCGCCAGTTCCATCGGAAAAAGGGTTCCGTCCTTGCGCTGCCCCGTCACCACCCGGCCATAACCGATGATCCTGCGCTCGCCGGTCGTGATGTAGCGATTGAGATAGCCATCATGCTTCTCGCGGTCGGGGGATGGCATCAGCATTTTGACGTTGCGGCCGCGAACCTCACCGGCCGAATAGCCGAAGAGACGTTCGGCCGCGGCGCTGAACGAGGTTATCGTGCCGTTCTCCTCGATGACGATCATGGAGTCGGGAACGGTATCAAGGATCGAGCGCAGATGCGCCTCTCTCTCAGCCAGGTTAATTTCGGTCGCCTTCATGTTCGTCACGTCGTTGTTCGTCTGGATGATGATCGGTTCGGGCTCATCGGGAATGCGCAGCGCTACCCAGCGCGTTGCACTGACGACCGTATGACCGTCTTTGTGCTTGTGGAGGATCTCCCCTTCCCAGACACCGGCCGAAAGTACCTCGGCACAAATCTCTTCGCGCGGCTTTGGAAAGCGCGTCGAGAGCAGCTGGTGAATGACCTTTCCGACTGCTTCCTGCCTCGTCCATCCATACAGAGCTTCGCATCCGGCGGACCATCCGAAGATGGTTCCCTCCAGGCGGTGGACGATAAGGTTGGCATGGTTCAACAGTCGAAGTGCGGCGTCGAGATCTTCCCGACTTGTCCATTGGGGGGAGACTGCCAAATCCATGTCCTAATCAAGCCTTGGAGCTAGTGGCGGATCCGCTCCGGCTGTGGGGTCGCGGGACGCCAATCATCTTCGTATTCATCGCCGTCTCCAGCCATCTGCGCAAGCTTTCCGCGCTTCAGTATCTTCACCGAATGGCGGCCGGCGGTTTCAATCACGCCCTTGCTGCTCAGCTTGGTCAATGTCCGGGAGACGGTTTCGATAGTTAGCCCAAGGTAATCGGCAATGTCGAGACGGGTCATCGGCAGCTGGACTGCCGTCTGAAGAGCACCGGCGTTCAGAGTGCGCTGCAACTCCTTCAGCAGGAAGCTGCAAAGCCGCTCTTCGGCATTCTTGGTGGAAAGCAGCACCATCTGATCCTGCGCTGCCGCCATTTCGTCGGACATCTGGTGGAAGACGGCGGGGCCAAGGTCGGGGGAAACCGCGATCTCGTTTTCGAAGCTCTTGCGGGATAGGCGGCGAATGGTCACCGGCGTGATCGCCTCGGCCGTGTAGATATAGTGGCTCTTGAAGGACATGCCGAGAATGTCGCCGGCATGAAGGAAGCCGGTGATGACGCGGCGTCCGTCGCCAAGAATGCGGAATATCCGCAGCGAACCCGTAACCACATGGAAGACGGACGTGGCGACGTCGCCCTCGAGGATCAGGGTCTGGCCTGCCGAAAGGCTTTCGGCAGGAAGCTTGGAGAAAAGTGCCTGCAGGCTCGTAGGCTGCACGGCAAAGCTTCCGGGAATTGTTCTCAGGGAATTGCCTGCGCTTTCGATGAACATCGGCATCGCCTCCATTTGTTGATGATGCCAATAGACGCGATTAAAGTAACACGCTGATGCCCTGGGTGTGACAATCGGCGCTATCGTGTAACACTGTGTAACAATGCAGAATCGGCGGCGCATGAAACCGGACGTGAACAGCCCTCCCCACCTCCTCGTGATCGACGACGATCCGCGTATCCGCAACCTCCTCGCCCGATATTTCGAGGAGGAGGAATACTCGGTCACCTGCGTCGCCGACGGAATCGAAATGCGCGTGGAGATGCGGCAGAAGACGTTCGACGCCATCCTGCTGGATCTCTCCCTTCCCGGTGGGCAGGACGGACTGGATCTCGCCCGCGAAATTCGGAGCCAGTCCGACGTCCCGATCGTCATGCTGACCGGTCGCGACGACGTCGTCGATCGCATCGTTGGCCTTGAGATCGGAGCCGATGATTACATAGCCAAGCCCTTCCACCTCCGCGAGGTACACGCGAGGTTGAAGTCGATCCTGCGGCGGCGGGCCACATCCACTCCCGCCAAGGTCAGCGCCGCGCCGGAAGAGGAAGTCTTCTCATTTGATGGCTGGTCCCTCAATGTCAGCCGTCGAATGCTGTACGATCCGGAGGGCGGCGAGATCGGCCTGACAACCGGAGAGTTCGACATGCTCGTCTCGCTCGTGAAGAATTCCGGCCGGGTTCTGTCACGCGACCAGTTGATGGACATGACCCGCGGGCGGCCAATGGAGGCCTTCGATCGGGCGGTCGATGCGCAGATCGTGCGCCTTCGCCGGAAGATCGAGCGCGATCCCAAACGCCCGGAACTGGTGAAGTCGGTGCGCGGTATTGGTTACGTCTTCACTGGGCGGGTATCGTAGGGCTCTGGCCATTGCCGGTCAGTGCGCAGATCATAGAAAAGGCTGACGGGGGGATCGGTGGCTTCCGGCAATTCCAGCTGTTCCGGTGTCTCCGGCGCCGAGTTCCAGAACCGGATCGCCTCGCACCCCTCTTCCCAGGCGCATTTCTTGGCGAAGTCGAGGAGTTGACGGGAAATACCGTCGTGATCCAGAAGCGAGACGGTTGCGAAGATCGGCACGTCGAGGATTCGCGCCACCTGCCCCTGGCTCGTCGGCTGGATTCGGACCAGACCTCGAATGTAGCCCCTCCTATCCCGTGCAACAGCCCATTGACGTCGCAGTGAATCCGTCGCCAACAGGCGTTTCCACGTCTCGAAGGATAGCGACGGCATGACGACCTGCATCACCGCAAAAGCGCGTGCAACATCGTCCGCCTCCAGAAACCCGATCTCGCAATCTTTGGGCATTTATGCTGGCTCCACGGTCCGTCGTCTCTCGCAGCACTACGCAACTGTCTCAGCATGGACCTTGCCCCCGATCCATGCATTGACGCGAGTCAAAGCACGGCATCGGCTAGATCGTTCCGGACCAGTCCGCATCTGGCGTTCCCGGATCCTGGCGCCTCTGAATTAATTTCGTCGCAATTGATCGTTAGGATCAGCTGGTGGAGGAAAAGCCATGGCAACCGATCTCACAGTAGCAGAAGTTCTCTCCGACCCGCTGATCGGCCTCATGCTCGAAGCCGACGGCATGGACAAGGCGGCGTTCGCAGATCTTCTCGACAGGGTGGCGCGGGAGCAGCTGCATCAAAAAATGTCCAGCCTGCAGGAAAGACGCGCGGACATGTTCTACACGCGCCTCGCGGCATCCGAGACCCGAGTCTCGTGCAGCGGGATCTGCTGAACGGTATCAGGCCGGCTGCCGCTTGCGGTCAGGCTGTCAAACCCACAGGCGGCTTGGCTTGGTCCAAGAGCGCGAGCAACTGCGACGCCGGGCCCGGCCGGCCAAAGTGATAGCCCTGCCCAAACTGGCAGCCCATCACCGATAGTAGCTGACGTTCCGTCTCTCCCTCGATACCTTCGCAAAGAACCTTCCTGCCCAGTTGCGCGGCAATGCCAGTGACAGCATGCACGATGGCCCTGGACGCGGCATCTTCCGCTAGCCTTCGTATGAACGACTGGTCGATCTTGATCAGGTCGAACGGGAAATCGGAAATATAGGACAGCGACGAATAGCCGGTCCCGAAATCGTCGAGAGCAATCGTCACTCCCAGCGCCTTCAGCCGCTTCATGTCTTCCAGAAGCTTCTTGGCATCGAGCGCGAATGTCGATTCCGTGATCTCGACATGGAGACGGCCCGGCGGGAGCCCTGTTACCTGCAATGCCCTCAAAACGTCTTCACGCACATCCGATCCGGCAAACTGGACCGCCGACACGTTGACCGCGACCGTCAGATCCGACGGCCAGTGGACGGCCTCTCTGCAGGCTTCTTCCAGCGCCCAGCGCCCAAGGTCGCAGATGAAGCCGTTCGCCTCGGCGATCCCGATGAAATCCATCGGTGAGACCAGGCCCAGTTCCGCGTGCTGCCAGCGGATGAGCGCTTCTGCCCCAACGATAGCGCCGGTCTTGAGATCTACCTGCGGCTGGTAGACGAGGAAGAACTCTCCTCTCTTGAGCGCCGGCCGCATGTCCTTTTCCAGTCGCCGTGTACGGGCTTCGGCTGCGGCCTCGACCGGCGTGTGGACAGCCCAGCCGGCGCCGCCGACCTTCTTTGCCTGATCGAGCGCAGCCTCGGCGGCGTCGATCCAGGAAGCTGGACCCCCAGCGACGTCGCTTGCCAGGGCGGCGCCGACACGTACGGAGACGTCGATCCTGGACGAACCGCAGTTGATGCCTTTGGAGAACACACCGACGATCTTGTCAGCGTAGAAGGAAAGGGGATTGTCGGCCGACACGGCCAGCACAACGCAGAACACATCCCCACCAAGCCTGCCGACAAGACCGACATCGGGAACTTCCGAGATATTTCTCGCTGCCGCCATCAGGCGACGGGAGACCGCTTGCAGAACCTGATCGCCGATATATCTGCCGAGCGTGGCGTTTACCGTGCTGAACCGATGCAGATCGATCGCGAAGACCGCCAGCGTCTTCTCTTCCTCGGCGCTTTCCCTGATGCGGTTGATCAGCTCACGGCGGTTCAAGGCACCAGTGAGATCGTCGAGTTGCGACAGACGACGGAGTTTCGCCTCGTAGACCTTTCTCGCGGTGATGTCTCTCATCGTGATGCAGGCCGCATAGGATCGGCCGTGGCCTTCATCGCTGCCACTGCCAGACTGCTCGAGCGAGGACAGCGTCAGTACTGCTTCGACATGCTTCTTCTGGCCATCGCAAACAAGGTCGAATTCTTCCTGAATGGCCGGCGCGTTGCGATTGCCTTCCGTGAAGGCTGCGATGCTCCGTCGAAGCGCCGCGACGAGTACGGCGGGAGCTCCTTCACAGAAATCGCTTCCACGTCTGGGCTCCCAGGAAGAACAGGAAAGCGAGCCTGCAGTGCGGCTGAGGTCGATGATCGTGCCCTGATCGTTGACGATGAAGACGGCATCAACACTGTCCTGAATGATACGCTTGAGTATCCGCCGAGAGTTCCGTTTCTCTGCGCTCGCCAATTCGGCAAGCAAGGTGGTGAGATCCAGCTTGGCGGCCAGCAGTGCCGTGAATCCGAGAGCCAGTATCAGGTGGATGGTCGCTGTTGGCAGGATGAGCGACCATTGCTTCTGAAGGAAGTAGGCCGCCAGTTCGGAGGCCACCGAAATCACCACGGCAATCGCAGCCACGACCGGGATCGATGTCAGCCGTCGCCAGATTGTCGCGGCGATAACAAGCAGCCCCGTTATCAGGTATATCGGCCAGCTTACGAGCGGCTGCGGGACACGATCCTGCAGCAGCGTCTCGGCTGCGAGAATGTGCAGCATTGGCCCGCTGAGTATACCGTAGATCGGGACAGGGAACTGATCCTTCAGTTCCGTCGAGTAGGCGCCCACGACGACCGAACGGCCGGCCAGCATGTCTGCGGAAACCTTGTTGCGCAACAGGTCCGCCACCGAGATTACCCGCACCGTGTCAGGCCGTATCGAAAAATCGATTCCAATCTGTTCCGGTAGGCCCGCCTCCGGCAGTGCGGAGAGCACCACCGCAACCGACGTGAAGTTTTCATCGTTCATCCCTCTGAACGTGTCAAACGCCCGGAATTGCCCCGCCTCCGTCAGCGACGCATCCGCGGCAGCCAGCCAAGCATTCTCCGCAAACTCGGGGATCGGTTTCGTGATTGTTGCCGAGAAGGGATTATCAACGTTCTGGCGCTGCAGAAAGACCGGCAGGATCACCCCGCCGCCGGCCCGAATCAAGGCCGCGGATAGGGCCTGGTCTTCCGCCGGACGTGAGGGAGTGCTGAAATCGATATCGAGAAGGATGTCGCCAGCGCCTGCAGCAACCAGCCTGTCGATGATCTCGGCATGGATCGAGCGGGGCCATGGCCACGTCCCGACGTAATCCAGACTCTCCTTGTCAATTGCCAGATAGACAAAGCGGTCCGACGCAGCCCGCGGCGCGTTGGCGGCCCGGAAATCTATCAGTTGCGAATCGAGACGCTCCACGGTGCCAACGCCCGGCAGCCAGAGAGACAGTAACAACAGCAGGCTGACCGAGATTGCTCGCGTCAGCCTGCCTAGTCGCCTTCCCTGTTTCAGCGGTGAGAGCCGGTCCAGCATCGTGGAGGACAATCCTTGTTACCGTGCTTCAGGCTCGGAGTTGCGGTCATTTTTTTCCGTTGCCGTTCCCGCCAGCGTTTCCGTTGCCGTTGCCGCTATTGCCATTGCCGTTCCCGGCACCGTTGCCGTTGCCGTTCCCGCTATTGCCGTTGCCGTTCCCGGCACCGTTGCCGTTCCCACTATTGCCGTTGCCGTTCCCGCCAACGTTTCCGTTGCCGTTGCCGCTATTGCCATTGCCGTTCCCGGCACCGTTGCCGTTCCCACTATTGCCGTTGCCGTTCCCGCCAGCGTTTCCGTTGCCGTTGCCGCTATTGCCATTGCCGTTCCCGGCACCGTTGCCGTTCCCACTATTGCCGTTGCCGTTCCCGCCAGCGTTTCCGTTGCCGTTGCCGCTATTGCCATTGCCGTTCCCGGCACCGTTGCCGGCACCGTTCCCGCTATTGCCGTTGCCGTTCCCGGCACCGTTGCCGTTCCCGCTATTGCCGTTCTCGCCGCCGCTGCCGTTGCCGCTATTGCCGTTGCCGTTTCCGCCAGCGTTTCCGTTGCCGTTGCCGATCGCAATGACCTTGCCGCTGGTACCGCTGCTGGAGCCGCCCGAGCCCTCAAAGCCTCCGGAAGGCCCGCTGCTGTCGCCGCCCCGCCCATTGCTGGAGGCCTGATCCGCACCGATGGGAGTAAACGTCCCGACGGCCGGTACGCTAGCCGCACTCGGCTGGGCCGCCGACACTGTAGGAGCGCCGGAGACACCCGCGACGCTCATCGACTGCGATTGGTCGACACGTGCGCTTTGGCCGGGACCAAGGTCGGTAGTCTGCCCGCCAGTGAACGACGACACCTGGACCAGGCCACGCTCGACGCTAACAGAGGCGTCCTTCTCCGTGACCGTGACATCGAAGCTCGTTCCCTTCACCACAGCGGCGAGGAACGGCGTATGGACGTAGGTGTGCGGGCTGCTACGCTTTTCAATATCGAGCGCCAGCTTGCCGTGCTGCTGCACGACCTCCGTCTTGCGGTTGAAAAGGCTCTCCGTGGTGATGATGGCCGCCAGGGTCTGCGGTTGCACCGCGATGGTTTCAACACCCCGGGTCAGCACCGCCCGGCCTCGCGGGCCCGTGGAGATCCATGCCTTGTTGGGGATGTTCATCCCCGCCTTGACGGGCTGCCATGTCTGTTTGTCGGTCGTGTACTGAACCTGCTGGTTCGCTTTCTCGACAAGCCATTCCTCGGCGAGTGCCGAGGTAACGCCGGTAAAGAAGATGGCCGCGAGGATGAGAAGGTTACGTATCAAGGTCGGCATGTGGAAGTCCCCCATTCGCCAACACCACAGCACCGCCTAATTAAGAAATCCTTCAACTAGCAGCTACATTTGGAGACAAGCGGCGTATTTTCGCCATTTCCGAACGAATTCCACATCAAAAGGCGGCGGTAGCCAGACGCTGCCGCAGTTCCCGAAGATCACCGATCTTCCGCTCCATCAGGTGTCGTTCCCAGGCCAGTGCCGTCTGGACGATTAGTTCCAGGTCGTCGTGGCGAGGGGTCCAGTCGAGAAGACGTCGCGCCAGCGTGGCATTCGCGACCACGCTCGCCGCATCTCCGGGCCGCCGCGGCCCGTATCTGACGTCGAAGCTCTCGCCGCTCACCCGCATGACCGTTTGCAGCACTTCCAGCACGGAATAGCCCCGGCCGTAGCCGCAGTTGGCGATCAGCGCTTCTCCGCCGCGACGTAGATAGCTCAACGCCCGCAGATGCGCCTCCACCAGATCGCTGACGTGGATGTAGTCGCGGATGCCCGTCCCATCGGGAGTCGGGTAGTCGGTGCCGAAGATATCGACGCCGGATCTCTGGGCGAGAGCCGCCTCAACGGCGATCTTGATCAGGTGCGTCGCGCCTACCGTCGAAAGTCCCGTCCGGCCCTGCGGATCGGCGCCGGCGACGTTGAAGTAGCGCAACGCCACGAAACGGAAGTCATGGGCTGAGGCAGCGTCGCGCAGCATGATTTCCGCCATTAGCTTCGACTGCCCGTAGGGGTTCTTGGGCTGGAGAGGAGCGCTTTCCAGAACCGGCGTGTCGTCCGGCTGGTCGCCATAGACGGCAGCGGTTGACGAGAACACGAAATGCTTGATCCCCGCAGCAATGGTCGCTTCGGCCAGAAGCCGGGTCTTGCTGGTGTTGTTGTCGTAGTACTCCAGAGGATGTGCGACCGATTGCGGGACAACGATCGAGCCGGCGAAATGCATCACGGCATCGATTCGGTTTTCGGCGAACACCTGCGCCAGCAGATCCATGTTGCCGACATCGCCGAGGTAAAAGCGCGCGGCGGGAGGAACGGCCCAGCGGAAGCCGGTGGACAGGCGATCGAGAACCACGACCTCCTCCCCTGCATCCAGCAACGCCCACGCCATGTGGCTGCCAATATAGCCGGCACCACCAGTCACCAGAACGGCCATTTCGACGCTCCCTGCCTTTGTTGTTGGCGGGAAGCGAAACACCGTCCGTCTTCAATATTGCTTACTTGTGGAGCGCTGCGCCGGGTTTATCTCCGCCCATGGCTAAGCCTGTGCTGATCGTTTTCCTCAAACTTTATCGATCGCCCCTTACGGCATCAAAGCCCAAGGATGTAGTCCGCCAGCCGATCGGCCGCGACGCGCACCTTTTTCGGGTCCCGTAGGAAACAGGCTCTGAGGAATTCCGCGCCACCCGGCCCGAAGGCGGAGCCGGGGGCGAGCGCGACCTGGACCCGGTCGACAATGTCGAGGGCGGCTTGCCGGCTATCGGTGATACCGTCGACCTTCAGAAAGGCATAGAGAGCCCCCTGCGGCTTCAAGGTCTCCACCCTGTTCGTTGCAATCAGCGTATCGCACAGGATATCGCGCGATTGCCTCGCCCGGGCGAAGTTCTCCCTGAAGAAGTCGTCCCCGTGGTCGAGAGCCGCCACGCAGCCGCGCTGCAGAAATTGCGCGACGCCCGAGTTGGAATACTGGACGAGGTTCTCAATAACCTGGCCCATTTCCGGTGGAGCCACCAGCCAGCCCACGCGCCAGCCGGTCATCGACCAGTTCTTGGAGAAGGAGTTGGCGAAGATCACACGCTCCCCCGGCTCCATGACATCCAGGAAGGACGGTGCGCGTACTCCTTCCCCGTAGTGGTAGAGTGCATAGATCTCGTCGGCAATGATCCAGATGCCGTGCCTGCGGGCAATGGCCAGGATTGCTGCCAGTTCCTCCCGGCTTGCGGTCCAGCCTGTCGGGTTAGACGGCGTATTCACGAAGATTGCCCGGGTCTTGGGCGATACCAGCGATTCAAGCTTCTGGAGATCCAGCGACCAGGCGCCGTTCGCGAAGTCCAGTGGAAGAGCAACGGCCTTCGCCCCGCCAAGCTCGGTGGCGGCCACGATGTTCGGCCAGGCAGGAGAAAGATAAACAAGTTCGTCGCCCGGGGAGGTCAGCGCCTGCGCCGCCAGCATGATGGCATGCATCCCCGACCCGGTGACGTAGAAATGGTCGCTGGAAAGCGAAACCGAGAAATGCCTTGCGTAGTAGCGCGACAACGCTTCGCGCAGTTCCGGTATCCCCCGCTGCCAAGTGTAGAAGGTCTCGCCGGCGAGGAGCGCGTCGCTGGCCGCCCTGTTGATGAAATCCGGCGACGGCAGGTCGCCCTCCCCCGCCCAGAGCGGAATAAGCCCCTCCTGGCCCCGCGCATACGTGATGACTTCGACGATGCCGCTTTCCGGTGCGGCAAGTGCGCGGGGGCTGAGACTTTCCAAGACCGACATACGATCCCTCTCCGTTTGTCAGTCCCTCATAGCGCAGCCGGCCGAAGGAATCCCATGACAATCGGTGAGGCCGAGATCGATTTGCGTGATGATTATCAGCGGGCCTTGAGCAGGTCGCGGATCTCCGCCAGCAGCAGCACATCCGCCGGCGGCGGGGCTGGAGCCTCTTCCACCGGTTTCTTTTCCTCGGCAAGGCGGATGCGATTCACGACCCTAACCATCAGGAAGATGATCCAGGCGAGGATCAGGAAATTCAAGATGACCGTAACGAAGCTGCCATAGGCGAAGACTGCCCCCTGCTCCCGTGCTGCCGCCAGCGTCGGAGCAGTTACGGTGGAGGAGAGTGGAATGAAGTAGTCGGAGAAGTCGATACCGCCGATGATTGCGCCGACGATGGGCATGATGATGTCGTTGACGAGCGAATTGACGATCCCCGTGAAGGCACCGCCGATAATGATCCCGACGGCGAGATCGATGACATTCCCCTTGGCGATGAAAGAACGAAACTCGGAGACCACGGACATGACGACCCCTTCCTGTACTAATCAGGGCGAACCGCGGCACGATGCCCGGCATCAACCCTTGTGGAGGTGTTGTGTCGGCGAGAGCCGAACAAGTAGGACTTTATGCCAAGACCCACGCGATTTCCAAGCATCCTGTTTTCACCTATCCTGCCCGACTTGAGCAAGCGTCCCGAGCGGAGGAGACATGCTTCCAGCCTGGCTGATCTTCCTGTCGGCATTCGTCTATATTCTGCTGCTTTTCGCGGTCGCGAGCTATGGTGATCGCCGGAGCCGGTTGATCGGCGTGCCCGATCGCGGCCGTCCGGTGGTCTATGCGCTCAGCCTCGCCATCTACTGCACGTCCTGGACCTATTTTGGCGGCGTCGGGCTCGCCTCCCAGCGGGGTCTGGAATTCACCGGCATCTACATCGGCCCGATCCTCGCCTTCACGATTGGCATGCCGATCATCCGACGGATCGTCGAACTGGCGAAGGCGGAGAAACTCACCTCAGTCGCCGACTTCATCGCCGCCCGCTACGGCAAGAACCCCGCGGTCGCCATGATCGTCGCTTTTATCTCGCTGATCGGAGCGATCCCCTATATCGCCCTTCAGCTAAAGGCTGTCTCAAGCTCCGTTGCCGCCATGGTGGACGCCTCTGCCTACGGCATTGGCAGCGGCAACCTCTATTTCATCGACCTCGCGCTGATCGTCACGATCCTGATGGCGTGTTTCGCCGTGGTGTTCGGGACCCGCCACACGGATGCCACGGAACACCAGGACGGCCTGATCCTTGCAGTGGCGATGGAGTCCGTCGTCAAGCTGCTGGCCTTCGCAACGGTCGGTATTGCCGTTGTATTCTTCCTCTTCGACGGGCCGGCGGATCTGTGGCAGCGCTCCACGGAGAACCTGCTCGTCGCCTCGGCCATGTCCTATGAGACGCCCGTCAGCCGCTGGATTCTGCTGATCGTGCTATCGGCCTTCGCCATCATCATGCTGCCGCGGCAATTCCACGTCACGGTCGTCGAGAACCGCACCGAGCGGGAACTGAAGACAGCGGGCTACTTCCTGCCGCTCTACCTCGTGGCGATCAACCTCTTCGTGCTGCCGATCGCAATGGCAGGCCTAATCCAGTTCGGCGGCACCGGCAATGCCGACCTCTACGTCCTGCTCCTGCCGCTCGCGAACGAAATGCCGGTCGTCTCGCTGATCGCCTTCATCGGTGGCTTCTCGGCCGCAACGGCGATGGTCATCGTCGCGTCCGTCGCGCTGTCGATCATGGTGTCGAACGACATCGTCATGCCGGTGCTTCTCCGCCGCAAGCTCATGCGGCGTTCGGTGCATCGGGCCGACTTCACCAAGACGCTGCTGCGGGTCCGGCGGACCTCGATCATCGTCGTCCTGATGCTCGGTTATGCTTACTATCGCGGCGCCGACAGCGAATCGGGTCTGGCCTCCATCGGCCTCCTCGCCTTCGCCGCCATTGCGCAGATGGCCCCGAGCCTTTTCGGGGGGCTCATCTGGCGGCGCGCGAACGCCCGCGGCGCCATCCTCGGAATGACCCTAGGCTTCCTCGTCTGGGCCTACCTGCTCTTCGTGCCGAGCCTCGGTGGTCCGAACAATTCCCATGTGGCTACAGCCATCCTCGATTTCCTGCTGCCGGGTACAGGGCTCTTTTCCGGCGCCGAGACTGATGCCCTGGTGACGGTGACGCTGTTCAGCCTGATCATCAACACGGCCGCCTTCGTGCTCGGCTCGCTGTCGCGCAATCCAAGCCCCGTCGAACGTATCCAGTCCGGCATCTTCGTCCGCAGGCATCGCCGTACCCAGTTTGCGACCCGGGGCTGGAAGACGCGTGTCAGCGTCGGAGACCTGAAGACCACGATCGCCCGCTATCTCGGCGAGGAGCGGATGGAGCGCTCCTTCGCCAACTACGCGAATGCGGGCGGGCGTCGGCTCGAGGACAGCCAGCCTGCGGACATGGCGCTGATCCACTTCTCCGAGCAATTGCTCGGAAGCGCGATCGGTTCATCATCGGCACGACTGGTCCTTTCCCTCATCCTGCAGAAGGCCGAGGACACCAATTCGGATACGGCGTGGCTGCTCGACCAGGCAAGCGAGGCGCTCCAATACAATCAGGACATGCTGCAGACTGCGCTCTCGCAGATGGATGAGGGCATCGCGGTCTTCGACAGCTCCTATTGCCTGACGATCTGGAACCGCCGCTTCCGGAACCTCCTCGACCTGCCGGAGCAGGCCGGCCAGGTCGGCTATCCGCTTACCGATATTGTCGCCTACCTGTCCAATCGGGGTGACATCCAGCCCGAGAACCGGGCGGAGGTGATCCGCCAGTTCCAGACCCTCGATGCTCCCTTCTCGCTCGTGGTGGCGGGCGGCACACGCATCATCGAAGTGCGCTCCAATGCCATGCCCGACAAGGGCATCGTCGCGACGCTGACAGACATTACCGAGCGGGTCGCCGCTGACCGCGCCCTCAAGCTCGCCAACGAGACGCTGGAGCAGCGGGTCGAGGAGCGGACTGCGGAACTCACGAGGGTGAACCGGGAGCTGGCGGAAGCGCGTGCCGCGGCCGAGGAAGCCAATATCGGCAAGACACGCTTCTTCGCAGCGGCGGGCCACGACATCCTTCAGCCGTTGAATGCCGCGCGCCTCTATTCCTCGGCGCTCGTCGAGCGGCTGGGCAAGTCGGAGAACAGCGCCCTGGTACGCAATATCGATTCGGCGCTGGAATCGGTCGAGGCAATCCTGGGAGCCGTTCTGGACATTTCCCGTCTCGATACCGGTGCCATGAAGCCGCGCGTTGCATCCGTGGCCCTCGACGAGCTCCTGAGGCGCATCGAAACCGATTTCGCGCCCATGGCCCGGGAGAAGAACCTGCGCTTCGTCGTCGTTCCGAGCTCGATCCGTGTCCGCTCGGACCCAAACCTCTTGCGGCGCCTGGTCCAGAACCTCGTTTCGAACGCCATCAAGTACACGATTGACGGGAAGATCCTGGTCGGTGCGCGCCGGCGCGGGGACGAGGTGGTGATCGAGGTGCTCGATTCAGGCATCGGCATTCCATCCGCCAAGTTCCGGACCGTATTCAAGGAGTTCGCCCGGCTGGACGAGGGAGCACGGACAGCGTCGGGGCTCGGTCTCGGCCTTTCGATCGTCGATCGCATCTCGCGGGTCCTGAACCATCCGGTCGAACTGTCCTCCGTGCCCGGCAAGGGCACCGTCTTCCGCGTCAGCATTCCGCGTGACCTGACGGTATCGCAATCAATGCGCAGCAGCGAACGTCCGGAGCGGCGCCGGCGCACGCAGCCACTGACGGGGCTCCGGGTCCTGTGCATCGATAACGACCCGAAGATCCTCGAGGGCATGGCGCTGCTGATTTCCGGCTGGGGATGCACGGTCGGCCAGGCCGCCTCCCTCGCAGACGTCGAGGGTCTGATAGCAGGCCGCGAGCCACCTCCCGAGCTCATTGTCGCAGATTATCATCTTGGCGACGGAAACGGCGTCGAGGCCATTCTCCGTCTTAGGCAGGCTTACATAGCAGAGATCCCGGCATTGCTCGTGACGGCCGACCGTTCCCTCGAGGTGCGGGCGGAGGCGGAACGTCACGATATCGCACTGCAACACAAGCCGGTGCGTCCGGCGGCCCTGCGGGCCTACCTGACACAGGTCGCCGGCATCAAGCGGATCGCCGCGGAATAGCACCGCCGTTCATCCGGCAGTCATCCACCCTCTCCTAGGAAGACGGACGCCTCGACTCGGCCGCGCGGAACTGACTGCGTGATTGCTGCGTTTGGGGCGCAGAAGATCCTGGCCCGAAGAGGCCATACCGACCGGGCGACCCAAGCGCATCGGGCCGGCAAGACGGAGACCGCGACCGATGAAACGGTTCGATATTATTGATGGTATGCGAGGCTATTTCCTCGTCTTCATGCTGATCAACCACCTGATCTTCGCCGGCGGTTACTGGCTCGTGAAGGTGAACCACAACCAGTTGGCCTTTGTCGAGGATGCACAAGGCTTCGTTTTCCTCTCCGGCCTTCTCATCGGCATGGTCTACGCCCGCAAGATGGTGAAGAACGGTTATGCCGCAGGTCGACAGGCGATCTATTCGCGCGCCTTTGAACTCTATCGCTACGCCATGGGGATTGTGATCGCCGTGCTCGCCGCGCAGATGATCCTGCCGGAAGCCTACACGGTCTGGTACAACTGGCTTGGCTACACGACCTTCGACGATCCGCTTCGTCTTGCAGCGATTGCCACCTTCCTGTTCCAGCCGACATTCATGGACATCCTGCCGCAGTACATCGTCTACATGCTCTTTGCGCCGATGCTCGTGAAGCTCGTGCTTGAAGACAAGTGGCACTATGTGCTCGCCGCCTCCCTCGTCATGTGGATGGCCGCGCAGCTCGGCCTCCAGCGTATCGTTACGGAGCCCGTACATCAGCTGGTGATGGGCCCGGATGACCAGGGCATTCGCGCAAGCTTCAACATGCTTGGTTGGCAGATCGTCTTCTATTCAGGCTTGGTTCTGGGCGCCATGACTTCGGCCGGGAAGATCGACTGGGGCCGGATCCTGACGCCGGAGAACACGTTCATTCCGAAGATGGCGCTGATCGTCGTCCTGTTCTTCCTGCCGCTGAGGATCATGACCGCCAACGGCCTGATGCCGGACTTCATGATCGGCAAGTTCGCCGCCATGGAAGTGCGCGCCGACTTCGGGCCAGTCTATCTCCTGAACTTCATCGCCGTCGCGGCACTCGTCACGTGGCTGCTCGTCGCTGGTCCAAAGCATCCCTCAACCTTCGTCCAGAAGGCGGCCGGAGTGCTGACTTGGGTCTTCTCGCTGAAGTTCCTGCAGCTGATCGGTCGCCATTCGCTCTACGTCTACGTATGGCACGTCGCAATCGTCTACGCGGTCTACTACTTCGACGGCCGTTCGCCGGAACTCAGCCAGCTGACCAAGACTGCGATCGCGTTCGTAGGTATCGCGCTTCTGGCTCTGCCGGCGGTCTGGCGCGAACGCGAGAAGTTCTTCGGCAGCGCCGCAACGCCGGTCATGAAACCGCAGACGAAGTCGCTTCGATAGAATAAGGTCGGGATGGTGACCGTCAGGTCACTGCCCCGATCTGCCAGGGCACGAATTCGTTGTCGCCGTAGTCGTAGATCTCGCTCAGGGTCTTCTTGCCCGACGCGACCGCGATGATGTCCTCGAAAATCCGCTGACCGGACTCCTCGATCGTTTCCTCCCCCGTGACGATGCCGCCGCAGTTGATGTCCATGTCTTCCTTCATGTGCTCGTACATTTCGGAGTTCGTGGCGATCTTGATGCAGGGGGACGGCTTGAAGCCGGAGACGGAGCCGCGGCCGGTGGTGAAACAGATGACATTGCATCCGCCGGCTACCTGTCCCGTCACCGCCACGGGATCATATCCGGGCGTGTCCATGAAGACGAAGCCCGGTTCCGTGACCGTTTCGGCGAACTCGTAGACGGCCTTCAGCGGCATGGACCCACCCTTGGCGACGGCGCCGAGCGATTTTTCGAGGATCGTCGTCAATCCTCCAAGCTTGTTGCCGTGCGAGGGGTTGTTGTTCAGTTCATCGCCGTTGCGGGCGGTATAGTCCCGCCACCAGTCGATCCGTTGCAGGAGCTTTTCCGCCACTTCCGGCCTCACGGCACGCCGCGTCAGCAGATGCTCCGCACCGTAGATCTCCGGCGTTTCCGAAAGCACCGTGGTGCCGCCGTTGCGAACGATAAGATCGGAGGCGTAGCCCAGCGCCGGATTGGCCGAAATGCCTGAATAGCCGTCGGAGCCGCCGCATTCGAGTGCCACCTTCAGCTTGGACAGCGGCTGCGGCGTGCGCACTGCCGCATTCACGCTCGGCAGCATCTCCTTGATGATCTCGATTGCCGCATTGATCGTCTTCTTCGTGCCGCCGTGCTGCTGGATCGTCATCGTGCGCAGCCGGTCGCCCTCTTCCATCTTGTAGTGCTCGAGGATGGGGCCGATCTGGTTGGTTTCACAGCCGAGGCCAATCATCAGGATGCCGCCGAAATTGGGGTGCTTGGCATAACCCTGGATCGTGCGAATGAGGACGCGATAGCCTTCGGACTTGTTGTTGAGGGCACAGCCACCGCCATGGGTCAGCGCTACGACGCCATCGACATTGTCGAACCCGTCGAGCCCGCCCATGCGGTTGAAGTAGTCGGCGATGTAGCGGGAGACGGTGGCGGAACAGTTCACCGAGGAGATGATGCCAATGTAGTTGCGGGTGCCGGCACCGCCGATGCCGCGATCATAACCCATGAAGGTCCGCCGCTCGTTCTCCGGCAGCATGCCCTTCTCCTCGACATCGATGCTGAACTGGTGCTCGTGCTCGGAGGGCAGCATGGCGAGGTTGTGCAGATGGACGTGGCTGCCCGGCTCGATATCCTGCGTCGCGACGCCGATGACCTGACCATACTTCTTGACCTCGGCGCCCTTGGGAATCGGCCGGATCGCCACCTTGTGGCCGCGACCGATCAGTTCACGGGCGACGAGATCGCCATGGCCGACCGGATTTCCCGCCTGGACCGAACGGCGGACCACACCGACATCGTCGGCCGGATTGAGAATGATGATAGGCGTTACAATGGCATCCATGGCTGCTTCCTCCTCCCGGGAGGTCTTCCTGTTTCTGATTGGGGGGTTCAGCGGGGTTCGTTTTCCATCCACCGGCGTTTGGACTGCTCCAGATGCGCATGCATCATCGCCTGGACGAGCAGCGGGTCGCGTGCCTGCAAAGCCGTGAGGATCGCCTCATGCTCGCGAAGCGCGAGATGCCAGGTCTCCGGCGTCTCGAAGCGTGTCCGCAACTGGGCCGAGATCGGACTATGGCGCTCATCGAACAGATCGCCGACGATCTGAGCCAGCACCGAATTGCCACCCTCCGCCGCGATGGTGAGGTGGAAAAGCCGATCCTGGTCGAGCGGCTTCCTGCCGGCTTCGATCTCGGCACGCATTGCGTCGAGCGTCTGGCGAAGCAGCGTCAGCCCTTCCTGAGAGATTCTTGCGGCAGCGGCAAGCGCCACTGTTCCCTCGACAGCGGCCCGCGCTTCCATGAGCTCGATCGGGCTCTCGCCCATCGAGCCCGTCTGCAGCGGACGGCGCTCTGTTTCCGCGGTGATATAGATCCCGGACCCCATGCGGATTTCCACACTGCCCTCGATCTCCAGCGCAATCAAAGCCTCACGAAGGGAAGGCCGGGAGACGCCGAGTTGCTGCGCAAGGTCCCGCTCCGCCGGCAGCCGATCGCCCGCGGCGAAATGACCGCCCTGGATCAGGCCGCGAATCTGGTCCGCAATCTGCTGATAGAGGCGCCTTGGTTCCGTCGCCTTGATGGGTGCGTTCATGTTGCTGCCGCTGCTCTAATCTGGCCTTACCATAGGAGTGCTTTGCGTCAGTAGCAAGGCTGGTCAGGCCACTGCCACCGCCACTCCTCGCTCATTTCGCGGATCCTGCCAGTCGCTCCAAGCAATTGGCTTGACCAATTCCGGGAAACATCGTTAGCTTCATTGTCGTTCCGACCCGCTTCGGATCCGAAGAAGATCACACATCCATCGTCGGCTGCAATAGCGGCTTACAGGCAAGGCTTTCATGCTTACGATTACCTGCGATTCCCCCGGCACTCTCTCCCGCTCGGAGCGCGCGAAGCCCTTTCCGGGCGAGGGCGAGGTGCTCGTGAAGATCCGGCGCGTCGGGGTCTGCGGGACAGACCTGCATATCTTCACGGGAAACCAGCCCTATCTCTCCTATCCCCGCGTCATGGGACATGAGCTCGCTGCAACGGTCGAGGAGGCACCGCCAGGAAGCTCTCTCCAGGCCGGCGACACGGTATCGATCATCCCCTACATCTCCTGCGGTCACTGCAGCGCCTGCAGCAAAGGCAAGACCAATTGCTGCCGCAACATCGGCGTGCTTGGCGTTCATCGGGACGGCGGCATGACGGAATATCTCAGCCTGCCGGAGCAGTTCGTCCTCAAGGCGGAAGGCCTGACCCTCGACCAGGCGGCCATGGTTGAATTCCTGGCGATCGGCGCCCATGCCGTCGCACGCGCCACTGTTCAGCCTGGCCAGAAGGTGCTGGTGGTCGGCGCCGGTCCGATCGGCATGGCAGTGGCGATCTTCGCCCGGCTTGATGGCGCCGAGGTGACGTTCCTCGACGCCCGCGCCGATCGGCTGGCCTTCGCTGCCAAGCATCTCGGCGCCTCCCATACGGTCCAGCTTGGCGAAGCCGATCACGAAGCACTGTCGGACATCACCAGCGGCGACTTCTTCGACGTCGTGTTCGATGCCACGGGTAATCCGAAGGCAATGGAGCGCGGCTTCAGCTTCGTCGGCCACGGCGGCGCCTATGTACTGGTGTCGATCGTCGCCAGCGACATCACCTTCTCGGATCCGGAATTCCACAAGCGCGAGACCTCGCTGCTCGGCAGCCGCAACGCAACGGTGGCGGACTTCGAACGGGTCATGGAGGCGATGCGGGTCGGCGAAGTGCCGGAGGCGCTGGTCACGCACCGGATGACGCTTTCCGAGGTCCCGGAGCGTTTTGCGGCCCTTACAGATCCTGCCGCCGCTGTCGTGAAGGCGATGATCGAGGTGTGAGGACGGAGCCGCTACCCACGGAACTGCACAGGCCGTAGAAGATAACTGAGGGCGGGCGTGGAAAGTGCCGTCTACCGCCTTCACCGCCGCGACATTTGAGGAATGACATGACGAAGACGCTTCAAGGAAAGACCGTTCTCATCACCGCCGCCGGCCAGGGCATTGGCCGGGCCTCCGCGATTGCCTTTGCCGAGGCCGGAGCAGTGGTGCACGCCACAGACATCAACGAACAGGCCCTTGCCGAACTGCCAAAGCTCGAGAACCTGAAGGCATCCCGGCTCGACGTCCTCGACGAGACCGCCGTGAAGGCCGCCGTGGCGCAGATCGGCAAGGTCGACATTCTCTTCAATTGCGCCGGTGTCGTCCATGGCGGATCCATCCTGGAGATGAAGGACAGCGATCTCGACTTCGCCTTCGACCTCAACGTCAAGGCAATGATCCGCACCATCCGGGCGGTGCTGCCAGGCATGCTGGAGCGCAAGGACGGGGCGATCATCAACATGTCGTCCGTCGCCTCCAGCATCAAGGGCGTGCCCAATCGCTTTGCCTACGGCACGACGAAGGCAGCCGTGATCGGCCTGACGAAGCATGTAGCCGCCGACTACGTGACGCAGGGCATTCGCTGCAACTGCATCTGCCCCGGGACCGTTGAAAGCCCGTCGCTGCAGGACCGCATGCGGGCCCAGGGTGATTACGAAACCGCTCGTGCCGCCTTCATCGCCCGCCAGCCGATGGGCCGCCTCGGCTCGCCCGAAGAAATCGCGGACCTCGCCGTCTATATCGCCGGCGCCACCTACACGTCCGGCCAGGCCTTCTGCATCGACGGCGGCTGGACCATCTGACTCTTCACCGGCGACAGAGACTGCCATGACCCGCATTACCGATCTACGCGTCTTCGACCTGCGCTTCCCGACCTCGAAGAGCCTGGATGGCTCCGACGCGATGAACCCGGATCCGGATTACTCGGCCGCCTATGTCATCCTCGATACCGACAGCGAAGGGCTGGCCGGCCATGGCCTGACCTTCACCATCGGCCGCGGCAACGACATCTGCTGCATGGCAATCAAGGCCATGCGGCATCTCGTGGTGGGGCAGGAGCTCGACGCATTCCGTCAGCACCCCGGTAAGTTCTGGCGGCACCTGACCAGCGACAGCCAGCTGCGCTGGATTGGCCCGGACAAGGGTGCCATGCACCTTGCCACCGGGGCCGTCGTCAACGCGTTCTGGGATCTTCTCGCCAAGCAGCAAGGCAAGCCGGTCTGGCAACTCGTTTCCGAGCTTTCGGCGGAAGAGATCGCCGACATCGTCGACTTCCGCTATCTGACCGATGTGCTGACGCGGGACGAGGCCGTCGCCATCCTGAAAAAGGCCGAGGCCGGCAAGGCGAAACGCATCGCCACCCTCAAGCAGGAAGGCTATGCCTGCTACACGACGTCGGCCGGCTGGCTCGGCTATCCGGAGGACAAGCTCCGCCGCCTCTGCCAGGAGGCGGTTGATGCCGGCTTCAACCATGTCAAGATGAAGGTCGGCCGCGACCTTGAGGACGACATCCGCCGCCTGACCATCGCCCGCGAGGTGATCGGCCCGGATCGTTACCTGATGATCGATGCCAACCAGGTCTGGGAGGTCGACCAGGCGATCGACTGGGTGAAGAAGCTCGCCTTTGCCAAGCCCTTCTTCATCGAAGAGCCCACGAGCCCGGACGACGTCGCCGGACACCGCAAGATCCGCCAGGGCATCGGTCCTGTGAAGGTCGCCACCGGCGAGATGTGCCAGAACCGGATCATGTTCAAGCAGTTCATTGCCGAGGGCGCGATCGACATCGTGCAGATCGATTCCTGCCGCATGGGGGGCCTGAACGAGGTGCTGGCGGTGCTGCTGATCGCCGCCAAGTACAACCTGCCTGTCTGGCCGCATGCGGGCGGCGTCGGCTTGTGCGAATACGTGCAGCACCTGTCGATGATCGACTACGTCGCCGTCTCGGGCACGAAGGACGGGCGCGTGATCGAATATGTCGACCACCTGCACGAGCACTTCGTCGACCCTTGCGTCATCAAGAACGCCGCCTACATGCCTCCCTCACGGCCGGGCTTCTCTATCGAGATGAAGCCGGAGTCGATCGCGGAGTATACGTTCAGGGGGTAAGCCGGCGCCGTCGCTGACTGGCAGGAAGAGGAGGCCTCGTCCTCTCCTTCGTCATCCTCGGGCTTGACCCGAGGATCCAAACACAAACCTCGAGCGGGATCGGCGCGCCTAGAGCCGCCCCGCCTCGATCTCCGCCAGCTTCGCATTCACCAGGTTCCGCCAGCCACGATTGTCGATCAGCGCCTGCGGGAAGAGGCCGGGGAGCGCGAAGAAGGGTGCCGAGGCATCATCGCCCGCGGGCTCGGCTGCCGCGCGGCGCAGTTCCTCCCGCCGCGGATCGTCAATGTCCGGCGTCCGCTTGGCATAGGCGATCCAGAGTGCCGTCGCGAGTGCCGCCGTGTCGGCGTCCTCGCCTTCGGCAAGGGCCTCGGCCGTTCCCGCGAACAGCCGCTGCGGCAGCTTCTGGCTGCCGTCCATGGCGATCTGCTTCGTTCGGTGGGCGATCGTCGGGTTCTCGAACCGCTCGATCAGCTGGTCGATGTACTTGTCGAGGTCGATGCCCGGCACCGGGTCCAGCGTCTTGCGGGCCGCCTGCATGTGCCGGCGTGCGAGGTCGCGATATTCCGGAACGGCCATGACATCACGGACATATTCCAGCCCCTTCAGCTGGCCGAGGTATGCGATCATGGAGTGGGCACCGTTGAGGAGCCTCAGCTTCATCTTCTCGTAGGGCTCGACATCATCGACGAAGAGCGCGCCGGCCTTGTCCCAAGCCGGATGACCGGCGATGAAGTGATCCTCGATCACCCATTGCATGAAAGGCTCGGTTTCCAGCGACAGCGCATCCTCGGCGCCCAAGAGACCCGCCGCCCGTGCCCGACCCTCGTCAGTCGCGGCCGGGACGATGCGGTCGACCATGCTCGACGGAAAAGCGCCATGGCCGGAGATCCAGTTGGCAAGTGCCGGATCGCGGGCACCGGCCATTTCGATCACCAGGCGGCGGACGATCCGACCGTTGGTCGGCAGGTTATCGCAGCAGAGCACGGTGAAGGGCTCCTGGCCGGCTGTATGACGGCGCGCAAGACCTTCGACGATATAGCCGATGACGCCAACGGGCGCGGTCGGATTGGCGAGATCGGCCGCCACCGCCGGATGGTTGCGATCCAGGCCGCCCGTTCTCGGGTCGAGCCCGTATGCTTTTTCCGTCACCGTGATCGTGACGATCTTGATCGACGGATCGACGAGCAGCGCCAGAAGCTCCTCGCGGTCCTCCACCGCCGAAATGCCATGGATGATGGAGCCGACCACCTGCACGCCTTCACCCGCACCGCTGCGGGTCACGACGGAATAGAGATGGTCCTGCGCCTTGAGATCGCGAACGATATCGAGCGACCGCAGGCTGACGCCGACAATGCCCCAATCTCCTAGCTCCTTGGCCAGCGCCAGGTCGTTGTAAACCGCCTGGTGCGCGCGATGAAATGCACCGAGCCCGATATGCAGGATGCCAGGCTTCAGCGTCTTCGGGTCGAAGGCAGGCTTGACGACGTATCCGGCGAGCGGGGTCGAGGCTGACAGTCTTTCCATGATCAGGACAATCCGTATCTGGAGTGGCTAAGCGCGCGTTCGATACCGCGCAGTTCGGCAAGCCCCTTCAGCCGGCCAATGGCCGGATAGCCGGGCTGGGCGCCGCGGGTGAGGTCGTCGAGAATTTCCTGGCCGTGGTCAGGACGCATCGGGATCTCGTGATCAGCGCGGCCTTCCGCCTGGCGGCGCTTCTCCTCGGCAAGCAGTTCGGCAATCACGGCCACCATATCGGTGTGGCCTTCGAGATGCTCGTCCTCGAAGAAGGAGCAAGGGATAGTCTCCTCGTCCCGGTGAACGTTGCGCAGGTGGACGAAGTGGATGCGCGGGGCAAGCCGCTTTACCATAGCCGGCAGGTCGTTGTCGCCGCGCGCGCCCAGGGACCCGGTGCAGAAGGTCACGCCGCTCGCGGGGCTGTCGACGGCACGCAGCATGTGGAGGTAGTCTGACTCGGTGGAGAGGATACGCGGCAGGCCGAGCAGCGCCCATGGAGGATCGTCCGGATGGGCGCAGATGTTGATGCCGACCTTCTCGGCAACGGGCGTCACTTCCGACAGGAAGTCCACCAGATGCTGTTGCAACTTTTCGCGGCTGATGCCGTCATAGGTCGCCAGATGGTCGCGCAGCTGCGGCAGCGTGTATCCGTCAGCCGAGCCCGGCAAGCCAGCTCCGACATTCTTCGAGAGCGCCTCCCGACGATCTTCCGGCATCTCCGCAAAGCGTCTTGCCGCTTGCTCGCACAGGCCCTCATCATAATCATCCGCCGCACCCGGACGCTCCAGCAGGTGGATGTCGAAGGCGACGAAGTCGAGCAGGTCGAAACGCATCGCTCGTGCCCCGTGGCGTGTCGACCAGCGAAGATCAGTGCGGGTCCAGTCGAGCACCGGCATGAAATTGTAGCAGACGGTGCGGATGCCGCTGGATGAGAGGCGGCGGAGCGTCTCCTGCCAGTTGGAAACATGCTGGCGCCAGTCGCCGGTCTGGGTCTTGATGCTTTCGGACACCGGCACGCTCTCGACCACGTCCCAGAACAGGCCGCCCGCCTTGATCGCCTCATGGCGCTTGGCGATTTCCTCCACCGGCCAGACGTCCCCGGTCGGGATATGATGCAGGGCGCTGACGATGCCCTTGGCACCGGCCTGGGCCGCATCCTCCACGCTCACCTTGTCGACCGGGCCGAACCAACGCCACGTATGCCGCATGAAATATCCTCAGAAAAACGTCAGTTGAACCTTGCAGGCGGTGGCGCGATCGCCGGCCTGCTCAAACGCCTTTACCGCATCCGTGACGGGAAAGCTGTGGGAGATGATCGGCCGCACGTCGATTTCGCGGCGACCGATGAGGTCTGCTGCTCGGGCGAACTCCTGGTCGAACCGCTGCGTGCCGATCCAGTGCAGCTCCTTGCCAACCAGGGCATTCAGGGGCACCGTCACGTCGCCCGTCACGCCGACCTGGACGATGAGCCCACGCGGCCGGACAGTCGCAATCGCAGTGCGGATCGCAGGCGCCGCGGCCGAGCACTCAAAGGCGACATCGAACCGCCCCTTGTCGACTTCGAAGGCAAAAAGGGCACCGGCATCCGTCGCCACGTTGATGGTCTGGCTGGCTCCCATTGCGGTCGCACGCTCCAGGGCGCCATCCGTCAGATCGGTCGCCACGATCTCGGCGGCACCCGCATGCCGCGCCGCAGCGATCGTCAGAACGCCGATCGGACCCGCACCAGTCACCAGCACCCGTTTGCCCTTGAGGTCACCGGCGCGCGCCACGGCATGCAGGCAGACCGCCAATGGCTCGGCGCACGCCGCCTCGCCCGCCGTCACCGTCTCGCCGACTGGCACGCACTGACGTGCGGGAACCACCAGCCAGTCGCGGAACATGCCTTGGGCATGCGGCAGGCGCATCGCGCTGCCCATGAATTGCATGTCGAGGCAATGGATCGGCAGGCCTTCGCGGCAGAAGCGGCAGTGACCGCAAGGCTGGCTTGGATTGACCGCGACCAGTTGGCCAACGGCAAGGCCAGACACCCCGACGCCCAATGCCTCCACATGACCCGCTGCTTCGTGTCCCGGAATGATCGGCTCGCGCACCCGCACCGGCCCGAAGCCGCCGTCCTGGTAGTAGTGCAGGTCGGAGCCGCAGATGCCAGCGGCGGCCATTTTCAGCAGGACCTCGCCTTCACCGGGCGCAGCGACGGGCGCCTCCTCAACCTTGAGGTCCCGCTGGCCGTAGAGACGTGCGAACCGGGTCTGCATCGTGGAGGCTCCTTACCGCAGCAGGCCAAGCTGGGTCGGCAGCCAGAGAGTGATAGCCGGTATGAAGGTGATCAGCAGCAGGGCGACGAAGAGCGGGATCATCCACGGCAGGATCGCCATGGTGGTTCTCTCCACTGAAAGCTTCGATATCCGCGATAGCACGAAGAGCACCATGCCGACCGGCGGCGTCAGGAGGCCGATCATCAGGTTCAGCGTGAAGATCAGCCCCATATGCACTGGATCGATGCCGTAACGGGCAGCGATCGGCATCAGGATCGGCACGAGGATACTGATTGCCGCGATGGTATCGAGGAAGGCCCCGACGATCAGCAGCAGGATGTTGACGATGATGAGGAAGGTCCACCAGTTGTTCGTCAGGGAGAACATGAAGTCGGAGAACAGCTGGGCCGCCTGGCTGACCGTCAGAAGCCATGCGAAGATCGAGGCGGTGGTGACGATGAACAGCACGGAGGCCGTTGTCTCGATCGTGTCGAAGCTCGCCTTGGCGAGTGTTCGCAGCGTCATGGTGCGGTAGCGCACAAGGCCGAGGAAGAGCGACCACAGGACGGCGGCAACCGCCGCTTCCGTCGGCGTGAACCAGCCCATGGTCATGCCACCGATCAGGAGAACTGGCGTCAGCAGCGCCATGACGGCCGAGAAATCGAAGTACCAGTCGAGAGCAATGAGCGCGACGAGCGCGATCAGCACGGCGATGTTGATGGATAGACCGGCCAGCACCAGCAGGTAAACGGCGAGTGGGAAGCAGAAGACGATGACGATTTCAAGCGAGGCGGAAGCGAGCTTGCGCAGCTCGAACGGCGTGTCCGACCCCCAGCCCTTGCGGTAGGCAAAGATGAACACGGTCAGCATCATCAGCGCCGTCATCACGATGCCCGGCAGGATGCCCGCCATGAACAGGGCTCCGATGGAGACATTCGCCATCATGCCGTAGATGACGAAGGGCAGCGACGGCGGGAAGATCGGACCGAGGGTTGCGGAGGCGGCAGTCACGCCGACGGCGGCCTCGACCGGGTAGCCGTGATCCTTCATCGCCTTGATTTCGATGGTGCCGATGCCGGCAGCATCCGCGAGCGCTGTACCCGACATGCCGGAGAAGACGACGGAGCCGATGATGTTAACCTGCGCCAGCCCGCCCTTCATCCAGCCGACCAGTGCCAGTGCAAAGGTGTAGATGCGGCCCGTGACGCCGGCGATGTTCATCAGGTTGCCGACAAGGATGAAGAAGGGCACGGCGATCAGCGGGAAGCTTTCGACGCCGGCGATCATCCGCTGCGCGGCGATAATGTCGGGCGCGACACCGTAGATGACGAGGTAAAGGAGAGAGGAGACGCCGAGCGAAACCGCAATCGGCGCGCCGACGATCATGAGGGCGAGAAAGGACCCGATGAGAAGCAGCACTGGTCAGACCCCCTGAATGCCGGTTTCGTTCGCCTTTTCGCGAACCGTCTTGTCGTTGATCATGTCCTTGACGAAGTTCTGGACCGCACGCGCCAGCATCAGCGCGAAGGCGGCGAATACCGTGTAGAAGACATAGCCGCGCGGCAGGTTGACCGTCACCATGCGTTCATTGCCTACGATGGCGATATAGCGCCACATCAGCCAGGTCGTGTAGGCGAAGAAGCCGATGACGATGAGATCGACCAGGAGTTCCAGCGCTCGGCCGGCCTTGTGTGGCAGGAAGCGGTAGAGAATGTCCACGGAGATGTGCCTGCACATGCGAACGCACATCACCGAGCCCAGAAAGACAAGGACGACAAGGCAGTTGGCGGCGATCTCCTCGGTCCATGCCAAGCTGTTGTTTAAGGCATAACGGGTGAAGAACTGCAGGAAGACGGAGGCGGCCATGACCCAGAAGATGGCCATGTTGAACCAGTCCTCCAGTGCGTAAGGCGACAGGTCCACCGGACCCACCTCCTCCTCGAAGGCATGGGCCATTTCCTCGACGCTGATGGGAGCGTGCTTTTGTTCGTGCATCGGAGAACTCCGCCAATCTGGGATGCGAGGAGCGCCCGGCAGCGAGGCCGGGCGCTCCAGTTGCCTTGATTACTGGACGGCGCGGATGGCTTCCCAGTCGGCCTTGTCGTAGCCGAACTCCTCGAAGGTCACCTTTTCCATGACCGTCTTCTCGAAGTCGGACTTGTCGACTTCGGTCACCGTGATGCCGTCAGCCTTGAACTTCTCGACCAGCGCATTTTCACGCTCCTCGATGATCTTGGTGCTGCGCTCGGCGGCTTCCTGCATGACTTCGGTGAATATCTGCTTGTCTTCGTCCGAGAGCTTCGACCACAGCATGCCGGAGACGACCGTGTTCAGGTGGTCGACGATATGGCCGGTGAGGACGATGTTCTTCTGGACTTCGTAGAACTTCTTCGCCTCGATCGTCGTCAGCGGGTTTTCCTGGGCCTCGACCGTGCCGTTCTGGAGAGCAAGGTAGACTTCCGCGAAGGCGATCGGGGTGGTGTTGGCGCCGCATGCGCGCGGCATGGCGAGATAGGCCGGAACGTCAGGAACGCGGATCTTCAGGCCCTGCATGTCGGCACACTTCTCGATCGGCCGGTTCGAGGTCGTGTGGCGCGTGCCGTAATAGGTGACGGCGGTGATGTGGTTGCCGCCCGATGCTTCCTCATACCCCTGAGCGAGCTTCTTGAAGACGTCGCTCTTGGTGTAGGCGATCAGGTGGCTCGGATCGCGGAAGATGTAGGGGAAGTAGGTGACGCCGATCGGCGGGTGCTCGCGCGACGCGAAGCTGGAGCCCGAGATGATGATATCGACGGTGCCGAGCTTGAGGCCCTGGTTGATATCGGCTTCCTTGCCGAGCTGCGAGGCCGGGAAAACGTCGATCTTGTAGCGGCCGTCGGTGCGCTTGGCGATCTCTTCCG
This sequence comes from Pseudorhizobium flavum, assembly GCF_902502825.2. The sequence continues at coordinate 407,816 of NZ_LR723670.1, read as the reverse complement.
CCGCCCAGACCGATTCCGTGTGGAACGGCTCGGAGGTTTCGTAGACATGCGCCCACTTGAGCGCGGTCTGGGCATGGGCTCCAAGCGCCGACACCAGGACCGCGGCAGTGGCGCCGAGGATGGTGGACAGTTTCAACTTCATTTTCATTTCCTCCCGGTTAAAGTCAAAGGTTGCTATTGGCCGCCCGCACGTCTCCATGCGGCGGGTATGACGCTGTCGGCCGGCTCCTCGCCGAAACTTTCCGACAGGCGGATCTGGGACTGGTCGAGATGGGCACGCATGGCGGAACGCGCGGCCTGCGGATCGCCGGCGGCGATGGCGTCGCGGATGGCGCGATGCTCATCCATGGCCGCCTGCCAGGTCTTAGGGTTTTCGAAATAGCTCGCCAGCTTCTCGAAATAGGGCGTCAGGCGCAGGTCGTGGATGCTGCCGACGAAACGGTTGAGGGTGCCGTTGCCGATGATGCCGGCAACCGCGATGTGAAATTCGCGGTCGAGCTTCAGCGCCAGCGGGCGGTTGTCCAGGGCTTCGGCCATGGCGGCGAGATTTTCGTCGAGCACGGCAATCTGGTCAGGCCGGGCCACGCGGGCCGCCTCCTCGGCAATGGCGCATTCGAGGATGGCGCGGGCGCGCAGCAGCTCGAAGGGACCTTCCGCCTCGCCGGCCGGATGGGGTTCGGCCGCCTGGCGGGGCGTGGCGACATAGACGCCGGAGCCCATGCGGATATGCACGAAGCCTTCGACTTCCAGCACGATCAGGGCTTCACGGACGGTGGGGCGGGATACGGCAAGCAGTTCCGCGAGCTCCCGCTCGGCGGGCAGCTTGGAGCCGGGGGCGAACTTGCCCTGCTCGATCAGGCTGCGCATCTGGTCGGCGACCTGGCGATACAGCCGGCGCGATTCAATGACCGAAAACATCCATCCTCCCGACGCACCCTCCTCGGCGCGTGACTGGTAAGCTGGCCTTACCAGTTCTGGAAGTCATATCTTGACGTCTGACAACCTGTCAATGGTATACCGTGGACGGAGCGGGGCGCAACGCATTTCCGGCTAAACCCGTACAAGGCACCCCGCTCTACTCCGGCGCGAGGCGGGTGATGATGATGTGGGTGTCGCGTCGGAACGGGCCGGCGGTAAGCCGGGCGTCGAAGGTGATCTCGCGCATCAGCCCCGGCGTCAGGTCGTAGATCGCCACGCCCGCTTCCAGCGCCTCGACGCCCTGCGCCACCGCTTCCGTGATCTGCCTGCCTGCGTCCGCCTGCCCGGCACCACCGGCGAGCGCGCGGCCGATCCCCTGGAGCTCCCGGCCAAGGCTTTCCGACGCCGCCTTCGGATCGGAGGTGATCTTCCAGACGAACATCAGGTCTTCGGAACCTTCGAGACGGGCGCCATAGGATTGCAGCACCGCCCCCTTGACCGGATAGAAGGCGGGCAGGTCGAGGCCGGTGGCGGTGGTGGTCGAGCCGTCCCTGGCGAAGGCGCGCAGATAAGCAATGCCGGTGACCCAGAGCGGCCGCATCACTGCGGTGACGCCCTCCGGATCGAACATCGGCAGTATCTGCGGCATGGCCGCCGCCGTGCGGCCACCCCGGCCGGCGGAGCGTTCGATGCGCTGCTTGATGCCGGCCCAGTCGACCACCACCGGCGGACCGGCCTCCAGCATCTGCAGATCGAAGCTCTCGCCCTCGATCGCGCTTGCGATCAGGTAATAGGGGTCCTCGCCCGACCCCTGGTGATCGACGACGTTGCGGAGGGTGAAGCGGCCCTCCAGGAGATCCGGAGGCCGCTTGCCGGTGAGGCGGATGACGACGTCGTGCGACCAGCGGCGGCGGTCGGTCCGCCCGTCGAACACCTGCTCCTGCGAGAACTCGATGCGGTAGACGAGGTCTTCGCCGAGCGGCGGAAAGAAGCCGAGGCGCAGGGTGTCCCCTGCCGTCGCCTGCGCGAAAGCTGCGCCGGCCCAGCCGGCGAAAATGAAGAAGGCAATCAAGATACGGCGGGACATGGGGCCACCTCACCTGCTTCCGCCCCGCAGCCTAGGGGAAGCGCGGGTTTTCGGCAAGCAGCGGCCGTCACGAGGCCTCCCCGTCCTCCTCCGCCGACCTGTTGGAGGCGCGGCCGTTGTACTTCGGGCCGTCATCCTCTTCCGGCGGGTAGCCGAGGGCGGCGGGGAAGGCGGCGAGCACCTCCGGCTGGCGGGCGCCGCGCGGGCCGACGCAGGGCGGGAAGGCGTTGTGCCAGCGCGGCTCGCCGCTATACTGCTTTTCCGACAGGAAGCCGCGGCAGGCGCGGGCGCGGCGGCAGGCGGGGAGCGTGCAGGTCTTCCAGTAGCCGAGATCGGTCGTCACGCGCTGGGTGAGCTTCTGCCATTCGCGCGACTTCTGGCGCGGGGGGAGCCTGTTGAACTCGCCGCGGGTATAGCCCGACAGGTAGGGCTCGTTGTCGTACTCCCGCCAGAGGCGGAGCTTTTCTTCCTTGCTTTCTGCCATGGCTGATCCCCCTTTCCGGGCACGGGTCCGCGTTCACGCGGCTTCGCATGTCTTTCTGATCGGGTTGGAGAGCCCACACGGATGCGGAACCTCACTTTGGTTTTAGTCTGTGGCTCCGCATCCGCGTGGCCTTCGGCGTTCTTTCGGGGTGTCCAGCCCCTACAGGCGATCGCCTCGTCTCTCTGCGCACCCGGATTTCTCCCGGTGCTTGCACGGCTTTCCCGAACCGGACATGGCTGCCCGGGGGAGACTTGACAGGAGCGCTGCCTTGTCAGCCCGCTCCATGGCTTTCACCTCTTCCACCCTCCCCGCACGTTACGGCTTAAATGGAAGCACCGGCCCCCGCCTGCCCGCGACCGTCTCGCGAAACACTCCGGCGACGGAGGCGGGATGATTATGGGAGCGGGTTCTTGGAAGGGGGACGAAAAATCCCCTCGCCTGAAAAATCCAGCGCTTAGCCTTTGGCTAAGAGGCTGATTTTTCTTGCTGTCCCACGAGGGGCGAGGAGCCGGTGCCGCGATTTTTGGCGGCGGAGCTTCCACGTTCTTTGGGGATCAGAGCAGCCATGGTGAGATGTCATCCCAGTCGGGATTGATGCTCTCGATCAGGTTGAGCTTCCAGGCGCGTGGCCATTTCTTGATGGTCTTTTCACGCCGGATCGCGTCGACCACCAGGTCGTGGATCTCGAACCAGACGAGTGTCTTGACGCCATAGCGGGTGGTAAAGCCGGGGGTGAGATCGTTCTGGTGCTCGTAGAGGCGGCGCGGCAGATCGGACGTCACGCCGGTATAGAGCGTCCCGTTGCGCTTGGAGGCAAGGATGTAGACATAGCCCTGACGCATCCGAGAATAATGCCATGAAGAACGGAGCATGCAAGAGCATGCGCCGACGCTGCTTTGGCGGGATGCGGGCAACACCCACCCGTCATCCCGGCCTTGAGCCGGGATCCAGCCGCCGCGCGTCCGCGCGGCGAGAGAACTTGTTGCTGGTGACGAAGGAGTCTTTCGCGCCGCCGACGCGGCGCTGCTGGATTCCTGTGACAAGCACAGGAATGACGGAGGAGAGGACGGCGCCTCTCCCTATCCAATGGCTTCGGGAAAAGCCATCGGCGACAGCGCCACCATGCCCTCACCTTCCGACCGCATCACCGGTTTGAGATCGCTGATCCGGGTTGTCATCCGCCTGCTGCAGATCCGCCTCGCCTGGTGCGCTGGCGCGGCGAGGCCCTGCTCCTCCAGCGCGCGGAGGTATTCGGCATAGCGGATGTGTTGTTCGTAGTCGTTGCACATGGGGGCGAGGTAGGGCGAGAGGGGGTGGGTGGGGAGAGGTGACGGGCTCCCGCTCCGTCATCCCGGCCTTGAGCCGGGATCCAGCCGCCGCGCGTCTGCGCGGCGAGAAAACCTGGTGCCGGTGATGAAGCGTCTATCGCGCTGCCGACGCGGCGCCGCTGGATTCCTGTGACAAGCACAGGAATGACGGAGGGCTTCTCAGTCTCGACGAAAGCCGGGCAGCAGTGGCAGGTGGGGCGACTGGGAAAAATGCCGCTGCCCCTATACTAGCTCCCGGGTGGTTTTCCATCCGCTAAAACTTAGGGCTGATTATGTGCTGCAAATCGCGCATTGTCTCATTCAAGAAATTAGTCTCGCGCCGGACTCTGAGTAATCAACGAGTTAAGCCGGTTGATTCGTGGTACGAGCGTCTCGCGCGGATCAGAGATGCATAAAAGCGGTGGAGGGCTCTCAAAATGAACTATATATCCCCCGATCTTGGGAGGCTGGGCGCCTCTACAGGCGTGCTCAGGCTCCAGGACATAGAAGACCAAGTGGACGTTTATTTCTCAGCAGATGTCGAAACCGATGGGCCTATTCCGGGCCCATTCTCGATCTTGTCATTCGCTATCGTATACGCTGGACATTTCGACGGAACGACGTTCCACCGACCTCCTGCCTACAACCAGTCCTTCTACCGCGAAATGAAACCGATATCCGAAGAGTATCAGGTGGAGGCCCTTAAGATAAACGGGCTAAATCGCGAAGAACTCAAGCTACGCGGGAATGACCCACAGGATGCGATGAGCGCAGCTTATGAATGGGTACATCAAATTGCCGGAAGACATAAACCTGTATTAGTTGCCTATCCACTCAGCTTTGATTGGACTTGGCTGTACTGGTACTTCACCCGCTTCTGCCCCAAAGGATCCCCTTTTGGCTATTCGCAGTGCTTTGATATTAAAACTGCGGTTGCGGTGAAGGGATCTATGCCGATATCGAGATCAAGCAGATCAAAACTCCCTTCGAATCTGGTTCCTAGCAGGCCACATACCCATCATGCACTTGATGATGCAATCGAGCAGGCTGAAATATTTGCTAATGTGTTTGAGTGGGGGCGCTGAGTGGAGGAAATCGGACGTCGTCGACAATACACATTGCAAAACGCGGAAGCGCTTCAAGGTGAATTGAGGGACGCAGACCTCCTCTTAGAGGGAAAAGCCTGTGTCTATGCTACTGGTTCATACGGTCGACTAGAAGCTCGCCCCGACAGCGATCTAGATCTCTTCATTGTTGGATTAACCGATATCCATTCGAAGCAGACACCGAAAGGGAGCCTTCTTCGACACCTAGATGAGATCTGCATAAAGGCTGATCTTATTCGGGCGACAAAGCGGCTAGGCATCAAGGATTTCGATGGTGATGGGCGGTATCTAGCTCATTATTCCGCAGAAATGTTCACCAAGACCTTAGGGACGCCCGAAGACGACGCAACCAACACACTTACGGGCCGCCTACTCCTGCTGCTGGAGAGCCGGCCTCTCCTTGGAAAGCAGGTCTATTCCGAGGTCATACGCACCGTCATTGAAGCATATTGGCGTGACTACCAAGATCACAAAGACGACTTCATTCCTGCGTACCTAACGAATGATATACTGCGGCTGTGGCGTACGTTCTGCGTGAACTATGAAGCTCGGACTGAACGCGAGCCGGACCCTAAAAAAGCCAAAGGAAAGGTCAAGAACTACAAGCTAAAGCACAGCCGAATGCTAACATGCTACTCGGCACTACTGTACCTCCTTACAATCTACAAGCGGCATGGTACGGTTTCGCAAGAAGACGGCTTTGCAATGACCCAACTCACTCCCGTCGGGCGCGTAGAATGGCTAATGCAACAGCCTGAAGCTAGCAACGCGCACTCCGAGGCTGAGAAGCTTATCCAGCAGTACAATTACTTCTTATCTCTCACTAGCATTGGTGAGGAGGCTTTGGAGGCTATTTTCAGCGACCGCAAGCATAGCGCTGAGTACATGAAGGAGTCTCGCCAATTCGGCGATTACATGTATAGCACGTTGTCGAAAATCGACGAAAACAATCGGTATTATCGGATTATCGTCGTGTAGAAAAAGGCGGCCTAAGCCGCCTTCTCCACGTCGCCATACGGATCAAACCGCCCGTAGAAGGTCTCGCCGTTGGCCGCCATGTCCTTCAACAGCGGCGTCGGCTTGAAGTGGTCGCCGTATTGGGCGGCGAGTTTTTCCGCCAGTTCCACGAAGGCCTTCACGCCCATGCCGTCGATGTAGGACAGCGTGCCGCCGGTATAGGGGGCGAAGCCGAAGCCGAGGATGGAGCCGACGTCGGCTTCGCGCGGGTCCGTCACGATGCCTTCTTCCACCGTGCGGGCGGCTTCCAGCGCGATGGTGACCAGGAAGCGCTGTTTCAGGACGTTGACGTCGACTTCCGAAGCGGGCTTCTGCGGGTAGAGGTCCTTGAGGCCCGGCCAGAGGAACTTCTTGGCGGGCTTGGCAGGGTATTCGTAGAAGCCCTTGCCGTTCTTGCGGCCGCGGCGGTCGAGCACGTCGACCATCTTGTCGATGAGCGCCATATGCTCCGGCTTGACAGCGTTGGGGCCGAGATCGGCGATCGAGGCCTTCATGATCTTCTGGGAGAGATCGACGGCGACCTCGTCGTTGAGTGACAGCGGGCCGACCGGCATGCCAGCCATCTTGGCGGCATTCTCGATCATTGTCGCCGGCACGCCCTCGGCCAGCATGTCATAGGCCTCGTTGATGTAGCGGAAGACGCAGCGGTTGACGAAGAAGCCGCGCGTATCGTTGACGACGATCGGCGTCTTCCTGATCTTGCCGACGAAATCCAGCGCCATGGCGAGCGCCTTGTCGCCCGACTTCTCGCCGAGGATGACTTCGGTGAGCATCATCTTTTCGACCGGCGAGAAGAAGTGGACGCCGATGAACTGCTCCGGACGCTTCGAATTCTCGGCGAGGCCGGTGATCGGCAGCGTCGAGGTGTTGGAGGCGAAGATCGCGGTTTCCGGGATGACGGCCTCGACCTGCTCGATGACGGCCTTCTTGACGGCGCGGTCCTCGAAGACCGCCTCGACCACGAGGTCGACGTCGGAGAGCGTGGAGTAGTCGGGGGTCGGGGTGACGAGGGAGAGCAGCTTCTCGCCCTCTTCCTTCGTCATGCGGCCCTTGCCGACCGAATCGGAAACCAGCTTTTCAGAGACGGCCTTGCCCTTGTCCGCGGCTTCCTGGTCGCGGTCGATGAGGACCACGGGGATGCCGGCGGCGGCGGTGACATAGGCGATCGAGGCGCCCATGAAGCCCGCGCCGACGACGCCGACCTTCCTGATCTCCGTCTTCGGAACGCCGGCCGGGCGGCGGGCGCCCTTGCCGAGCTCCTGCATGGAGACGAAGAGCGAGCGGATCATCGAGAAGGCCTCGGTGGTCTGCAGGATCTGCGTGAAGTAGCGCTGCTCGACCTTCAAGGCGGTGTCGAAGGGCAGCTGCAGGCCCTCGTAGACGCATTTCAGGATGGCGAGCGCGCCGGGATAGTTGCCGGCGGTTTCGCGGCGCAGGATGGCGGGGGCTGCCGGGAAGAGCTGGGCGGCCGCGGGGGTCCAGACGCCGCCGCCGGGCACCTTGAAGCCCTTTTCGTCCCAGGGGGCGACCGGCTTCAGGCCGTCCTTGATCATCTGCTTGGCGGCATTGATGAGTTCGGCGGGCTCGACGACCTGGTGGACGAGGCCCATGGCCTTGGCGCGCTGGGCGGTGAGCGACTGGCCGGTCGTCATCATCTGCAGGGCGTCCTGGGCGTTGGCGAGCCGCGGCACGCGCTGGGTGCCGCCGGCGCCCGGGAAGATGCCGACCTTGACCTCGGGCAGCGCGATCTTCACCGACTTGGAATTGGCGGTGACGCGGCCGTGGCAGGCGAGCGAGAGCTCAAAGGCGCCGCCCATGCAGGTGCCGTTGATGGCGGAGACCCAAGGCTTGCCGTTGGTCTCGATCTTGCGCCACAGCCAGGACATGCGGCCGGCGGCATCGAAGAGCTTCTGGACGGCCGACTGCGGATCCTTCGCCTTTTCCTCGGCGAGCATGGAGAACATCGACTTGATCATGGTGAGGTCGGCGCCGCCGGAGAAGGAGGACTTGCCGGAGGTGAACACCACGCCCTTGACGGCCTCGTCGGCGACGGTCGCGTCGACGATCTTCTCGATCTCGTCCATCACCTCGACGGTGAAGACGTTCATCGACTTGTCCTTCATGTCCCAGGTGACGAGGGCGATGCCGTCTGCGTCGGTTTCGACGGTGAAGTTCTTGTAGGTCATCGTCAATCCTCCCTTAGACGCGTTCGATAATGGTGGCGGTGCCCATGCCGGCGCCGATGCAGAGGGTGACCAGCGCGGTGTTCAGGTCGCGCCGCTCCAGTTCGTCGAGCACGGTGCCGAGGATCATCGCGCCGGTGGCGCCGAGCGGATGGCCCATGGCGATCGCGCCGCCGTTGACGTTCATCTTGTCATGGGAAATGTCGAAGGCCTGCATGTAGCGCAGCACGACGGCGGCGAAGGCCTCGTTGAGCTCGAAGAGGTCGATGTCGGAAAGCGACATGCCGGAGCGCTTCAGGAGCTTTTCGGTGACGTCGACCGGGCCGGTCAGCATCAGCGCCGGATCGGAGCCGATATTGGTGAAGGCGCGGATGCGGGCGCGCGGCTTGACGCCGAGCGTTTCGCCGCCGGCCCTGGAGCCGATCAGCACGGCGGCGGCGCCATCGACAATGCCCGACGAATTGCCGGCATGGTGGACGTAATTGATCTTCTCGACCTCCGGATGGGCCTGGATGCCGACGGCCTCGAAGCCGCCCATCTCGCCCGGCATCTGGAAGGAGGGGTTCAGCGAGGCCAGCGACTGCATGTCGGTGCCGGGGCGCATGTGCTCGTCACGGTCGAGGATCACGAGGCCGTTCTGGTCCTTCACCGGGATGACGGAGTTCTTGAAGTAGCCCTTCTCCCAGGCGTTTGCCGCGCGCTTCTGGCTCTCCACCGCGTAGCCATCCACGTCGTCGCGGGAAAAGCCGTACTTGGTGGCGATCAGGTCGGCGGAGACGCCCTGCGGCATGAAATAGGCCGGGAAGTTCACCGAGGGGTCCATGTACCAGGCACCGCCGGACATGCCCATGCCGACGCGCGACATGCTCTCCACACCGCCGGCGATAACGATGTCATCGGAGCCTGCCGCGACCTTGCCGGCGGCGAAGTTGACGGCATCGAGGCCTGAGGCGCAGAAGCGGGAAATCTGCATGCCGGGGGCGGCGAAGGAATAGCCAGCCTCGAAGGCGGCAGCCTTGGGGATGACGGCGCCGGCATCCATGACCGGATCGACGCAGCCCATGATGATGTCGTCGACGGTGGACGTGTCGAGGCCGTTTCTGTCGCGGATCGCTTCCAGCGTCTTCGCCGCAAGGCGGACGGAGGGTACCTCGTGCAGCGATCCATCCTTCTTGCCGCGGCCGCGCGGCGTGCGGACGTGATCGTAAATGAAGACTTCGGTCATGGTGTCATCTCCCTAGGTGGCAACCGGGTTGCCAGAAACGTGGTGCAATGGGGAGGGCTTCAGCCCTCCCCCTCTCCCGCATGGGGAGGTTGAGGATCAGAACGCTTCCGCGGCCAGTTCCATCATGGTGTCGGCACCGGTTTCGATCCGGGCCTTGCGCAGCGCCGTTTCCGGCATGATGCGCTCCATGTAGAATTTAGCCGTGACAAGCTTGTTCTTCAGGTAGTCCTCGCGCGGATCGCCGGCGGCAAGTCCCGCCTGGGCGGCCTTTGCCATCTTCGCCCACATATAGCCGAGGGTGACGAGGCCGAAGAGGTGCATGTAGTCGGTCGAGCCGGCACCGGCATTGTCGGGCTTGGCCATGGCGTTCTGCATGAACCACATAGTCGAAGCCTGCAGGTCGTTAAGGCCCTTCTTGAGCGCCTTGGTGAACGGCGCCATCGCTTCGTCTGCGCGATTTTCCTCGCAGAAGTCGCCGATCTCCTTGAACATGGCCATGACGGCGCGACCGCCGTTCAGCGCCAGCTTGCGGCCAACGAGATCAAGCGCCTGGATGCCGTTGGCGCCTTCGTAGATCATCGCGATGCGGGCATCGCGGACATACTGGCTCATGCCCCATTCTTCGATATAGCCGTGGCCGCCATAGACCTGCTGCGCCATGACCGCGTGGTCGAAGCCCTTGTCGGTCAGGACACCCTTGAGGATCGGGGTCGCGAGGCCGAGCAGGTCATCGGCGTTCTGGCGCTCGGCAGCGTCTTCCGACCGGTGGGCGATGTCGGACTTCAGCGCCGTCCACAGCATGAAGGCGCGGCCGGCCTCGTTGAAGGCCTTGATAGTCATCAGCGTGCGGCGGATGTCCGGATGGACGATGATCGGGTCGGCCTTCTTTTCCGGCGCCTTGGGGCCAGAAAGCGAGCGACCCTGGATGCGCTCGCGGGCATAGGCGACGGCGTTCTGGTAGGCGGTCTCGGCAATCGACAGGCCCTGCAGGCCGACGCCGAGGCGGGCTTCGTTCATCATCACGAACATGGCCGCGAGACCCTTGTTCTCGGCGCCGATCAGATAGCCGGTCGCCTCGTCATAGTTCATCACGCAGGTGGAATTGCCGTGGATGCCCATCTTGTGCTCGATGGCGCCGCAGGTGACGGAGTTGCGATCGCCGACGGAGCCATCCTCGTTCACCATGAACTTCGGCACGATGAAGAGCGAGATGCCCTTGGTGCCTTCCGGCGCTCCTTCGATGCGGGCGAGCACCAAATGGATGATGTTGTCGGTCATGCCGTGCTCGCCGGCGGAGATGAAGATCTTCTGGCCGGAGATCTTGTAGCTGCCGTCGCCATTCGGGACGGCCTTGGTGCGCAGGAGCCCGAGATCGGTGCCGCAATGGGGCTCCGTCAGGTTCATGGTGCCGGACCAGGTACCTTCCACCATCTTCGGCAGGTAGGTCTGCTTCTGCTCGTCGGAGCCGTGGACGAGGATCGCCGCAATCGCGCCCTGGGTCAGGCCCGGATACATCATCAGCGACATGTTGGCGGAGGACATGTACTCGCCGACGGCGGCGTGCAGCGTGTAGGGCAGGCCCTGGCCGCCGAACTCTTCCGGCACGGCAAGTCCGATCCACCCACCCTGGCAATATTGGTCATAGGCTTCCTTGAAACCCTTAGGCACAGTGACCGTACCATCGTCATGACGCGTGCAGCCTTCCTGGTCGCCGGAGAGGTTGAGCGGGAAGAGTGCTTCCTCCGCAACCTTCGCAGCTTCACCCAGGATCGCCTCGACCATGTCGGGAGAGGCATCGGCGAAGCCCGGCAGGTTGCCGTAGCGCTCCAGGCCGAGAACGTCGTTCAGTACGAAAAGGGTATCGTTTACCGGAGCCTTGTAGACAGGCATGGTCGAGCTTCCTCCATAAACCTCGCACGGACATGAGGGTCCGCCATCATGTCTCCCACAAATAATTGACGTTTGCGTAAACGTCAAACAGCGCTCATCGGTTTTTTTTGATGCTCCGTCGCGCGGTCCTACACTGCCGGTCTTCCCGCGGCGAAGGCAAACGTAGCGCAAAGGTTAAAAAAGTCTGCCGGATTTAACGGCTTGTTTACCACGTTTGGCGAAATTGCACCTGGAGAAGGCCCGTTGGCAGCACCTGCGGCCGATCCATCAGAATTCCCGTCGCCAAGCCGGACAACCTGGAACGAGCAGCGAAATGAACGGTTCACGATCGACACATCCCCTTCACGGAGACAGATCGTCGCTAGACGCGCTGAACAGGACCATTGAAGGGCTGGAGGCGCGGCTGGAAGGGCTCATGCAGATCCGGGACAAACCGCGTCAGTCGAGCGGCGACAAGGGCCATCCGGCCAGGGCGCCGCAGTTGCCGCAGACAACGGCCCATCGCGATCCCCTGCAGGAAATCCGCGAGCGGCAGCGAAGCCTTGCCGGCACGCGAATCCCGGAAAGTGACCGCCGCCCGGCACCGGAGCGCACATCACCGTCATTTCGCCCTCCGCTCGAGCCGCGCAGGCCCGCACCGCGCGCCGGCGTAGCCGAAGCGGGCGCCACGCCGCGCTCCACCCCCATGCCCCAATCCGACGGTCATTCAATGCATGAGGTGGTGGAAGCGATGGCCGCCCTCCGCAAGGAGATCAGGCAGGATGTCGCCCAGGAGATCGCGCGCGAGATCGGCGGGCTGCGATCGGAGATCGGCGGCCTTCGCACGACTTCGGGCCGGCCCCACATCGACGACGATGTCAGGGCGGATCTTGCGCGCCTCGCGGACGGGATAGATGCGCTGGGTCACCGTGGCGGACCTGCAGCAGATGCGCTTCGCGACGAATACGAGCAGTTGCTGGCAGCGGTCGATGGACTGGCGCGAGAGGAGACGGTGCAGCGGCTGGACAGCCGGTGGGACGGGCTGGAGGAGCGTCTTCTCGACCTCGACACCCACGCACTGCGCGAAGAACTCGTGGGCCTCGCCTATCGCATCGACGACATCAAGGGGCAGCTCGGCACCATGAGCGACAGCCCCGCCATCCGGGCGCTGGAACAGAAGCTCGTCGCCGTTGCGACCGCAATGGAGCAACTCGGTTCGCGGATGCAGCCGAAGGACGAGGCGTTGAACGAGCAGTTCGCCATTCTGGACGAGCGGCTCGACGAAATCAGCCGCGCAATTGCTGCAAGTGGCCGGGCTGCCTCCGCGCCGGCCATGGATCATGCGCTTCTCGAGCGGCTGGAAAACCGGCTCGGCTCGCTGGCACAGCAGATCGATGCCATGGCCGTCGGTGCAAGACCCGATGCGACACGGCTCCTGTCCGAGCGGATCGAGGGATTGTCCGAACGGGTCGAACAACTGGCCGGCGACCAGGTCCTGCGCCTGGAGGAACGGCTGGACCAGCTTTCGCAGATGCTGACCCAGACTTCCAAGGGGCAGGATGCCGACCTGGCCGATTTCCTGGGCGAGATCTCGAGCAAGGTTGACCGTCTGGGGCAAGGGGTAGGAAGCCACGACCTTGTCGAGCGGCTGGATCGCCTGACGCAGCAGATCAAGGAGATCGACTACCACCGGGCGCATGGCCAGCACTCGCCAGATCCGGCGGCATTCGACCGGATCGAGGACAGGCTGAGTGGCATCGCCGCCAGACTGGACGAGGCGACGCTTGCGCCGGCCGGCGACAGCGCCGCGCTGCAAAACCTGGAGGCGCAAATAGCGCACCTGTCGACGCTGATCAGCCAGCCGGGAAGCCATGCGGGTGCGATGCCCGAGATGGACAATCGGGTGACCCAGCTCGAGAACTATCTGGCGACGAACGACGAATATATCCTCGAAGCAGCAAGGCAGGCCGCAGAGGCCGTCCTCGAGAACTTTTCCCGGCAGGGCCATGGCCCGGTCAATCCCGTCGACATGAGTGCCGTGGCCGCCCTTGCCGAGGATCTTCGCCATCTGGAAGAACTGACCCGCAGCAGCGAGGAGCGCTCCCAGCACACGCTCAACGCGCTTCACAGCACCCTGGTGCAGATTGCCGACCGGCTCGATACGATGGAGGATCGCTTCGCGCAGCCTCTTCCGCAACACCCGGCAACAGAGAAATGGCAGCAGGAGCCGAATGCGGCGCCCCGCATGCAATTTGCGGCTCCCGAGGCGACATCCCGTGCAGAGGCGCCGCGCGAAGCGGACCGGTTTCACACCGACCTGTTGAACTCGCTGGCCAGCAGCACGGCCCATGCTGCCCCTGCCGCCTCCCGTCCGCCGGTTCTCGATGGAGACGCAGCGGCAGCCGACGCAATGGTGGACGAGTCGACCATTTCGCCCGAGGCGCCCGTCGCCGTGGGAGAGCCGGGTGAGGTGGAAAAAGGCGGGCTCCTGAACAAGATCACCAAGCGGCTGCGGCCCGGCCAGAAGGCGGCTGCCGCGACCCCCGGACGGACCGTCGTCGATCCCACACCCCCGCTCGCGCCGGTAGACCTATTGCCGGCCGAACAGCAGAACGAGCCTCTGGAGCCAGGCTCCGGCGCGCCGGACGTCCGCAAGATCCTCGAGCGGGTTCGCGCCAGCCAGGCGGCAGCCGCCGGACGGGGTCCGGTGACGGAGTCGGATCGCGCCGATTTCATTGCTGCGGCCCGCCGTGCCGCCAAGGCTGCAGCACTTGAGACCGACCCGGCCACGGGCGGCGCCGACAGGGTCTCGTCCTCCGGAAAGAGCGGGGCCGGCAAGGCATCTGCAAGCGCACTGACCCGGCATCGCCGGCCGATCATGATGGCGGTGGGCGCGGTCCTGCTGGTGCTGATGACCGTGCCGCTGGTCAGAACGTTGACCGGCGGGGGCGAGGTTCTCCCGCCGCCGCCCGCACCGATGGAAGCACCTGCCACCGACGCTGCGCCCGCAGCGTCCGAGGGGGCGGCGGAGGCTGCTGCTGTGGCTGAAACAGGGCCGGAGGCGAATGCTGTCTCTGCTGTCCCGCTTGTTCCTGTTGAGGAACCGCCGGCCGAGGACGCGGCTGCTGACACGGGTACGGCCACGGACCCGACAGAGGAGATTGCTTCCGATGCGGCCGCGGAACCAGAGGTGACCGCCACTGAACCAGTGGAGATTGTCGCGGCTGAAGAGGCAGCGCCTCGTATCGTGGTGCCTGCCTCGATCGGCCCGAAGCCGCTGGCGGAGGCGGCCGAGTCCGGCGATCCGCTCGCGCTGTTCGAAATCGGCGCTCGCTACACCGATGGCCGCGGCGTCGCGACGGATCTCTCTGAGGCAGCCAACTGGTACAAGCTGGCAGCCGACAAGGGCTTTGCGCCGGCACAGTACCGGCTGGCGAACCTCTTCGAAAAGGGGACGGGCGTCACCCGTGACGTGGACAAGGCAGTTACCTACTATCGGGAGGCAGCCGAGGCAGGCAATGCCAGCGCCATGCACAATCTTGCCGTTCTCCATGCCTCGGGCGCAACGGGCGAGCCGGATTATGCGACAGCCGTGGACTGGTTCAAGAAGGCTGCCGATCTCGGTGTCTCCGACAGCCAGTTCAACCTTGCCATTCTTTATGCCCGCGGCAATGGCGCGCCGCAGGATCTGGTCCAGTCCTACAAGTGGTTCGCGATAGCCGCGAAGGGCGGCGATCAGGATGCCGCCCAGAAACGCGACGAAGTGGCCAAGGCGATGCGTCAGGACCAGGTCCAGGCCGCGCGTGCTGCTGCCGACAGCTGGAAGGCGCAGCCCCTGAGGGCAGAGGCCAACGAGGTTACGCTTCCCGACGGCTGGACCAACGGCACGCCGTTGACCACCGGCTCCGTCGATGTGGAAAAGGCGATCCTCAACATACAGGCCATACTCAACAAGAACGGCTTCGATGCCGGGACGCCGGATGGCAAGATGGGGCCGAAGACGACCGAAGCGATCAAGGCATTCCAGACGTCCGTGGGACAGGAGCCGACGGGCAAGGTGAATGACGCGCTGGTGAAGGAACTTCTGAAGCGCAACGCATGAGCAGCCGGCGCTCCCCGCGCCACCCGTATTAATCACGATGCCACAAAAAGGCGGGAATGGCGGCATATCCCGGCCGCCTTCCGTTGACTAGGCACGGTATCGGGCGCAAGAGAGAAGCTTCCGGAACCTGCCTTCGAGCAGGGCCACTTTCCCGGCACTGGCGCGGAATTGCATCCGTCTGGCGGAACCGCTTCCTTGCCGCGGCGCCATCGTGTTTGAGGTTCGGCCGTGACCGTCTACCTGCCGATCGCAGAGCTTTCTGTGAACATCTTCATCATCCTGGGGATGGGTGCGGCCGTCGGGTTCCTTTCGGGCATGTTCGGCGTCGGCGGCGGCTTCCTCATCACGCCGCTCTTGATCTTCTACAACATCCCTCCCGTGGTCGCGGTCGCGACCGGCGCCAACCAGGTGGTCGCATCTTCGATATCGGGCGCGATCACCCATTTCCGGCGCGGCACACTGGATGTCAAGCTCGGCACCGTGCTTCTGGTCGGCGGTCTTGCCGGGGCAACGATCGGGATATCCATCTTCTCGTGGCTCAGGCGCCTGGGCCAGCTGGACCTGTTCGTCTCGCTCCTCTACGTGATCCTGCTCGGCACCGTCGGCAGCCTGATGCTCAGCGAGAGCGTGCGCGCCATGCGGCGGACGGCGCGCAACGAGCCGCCGGTTGCCAAGCGGCCCGGCCAGCACATCTGGGTGCATCGCCTGCCCTTCAAGATGCGCTTCAAGAAGTCGAAGATCTATCTCAGCGCCATCCCGGTGCTCGCGCTCGGCTTCGCGATCGGCGTACTGACCTCGATCATGGGTGTCGGCGGCGGCTTCATCATGGTGCCGGCGATGATTTACCTCTTGCGCATCCCCACGAACGTGGTTGTCGGAACGTCGCTGTTCCAGATCATCTTCGTCACCGCCTACACGACCATGGTGCAGGCGGCGACGAACTATTCCGTCGACATCGTGCTGGCGACAATCCTGATGGTCGCAGGTGTCATAGGCGCCCAATACGGGGTGCGGGTCGGGCAGAAGCTGCGCGGCGAGCAACTGCGTGCCCTGCTTGCGCTCCTCGTGCTCGCCGTCGGCATCCGCCTGGCGATTGCCCTCGTCGTTCCGCCCGACGATGTGTACTCGGTCGCGGTGGGGAGCTTCGCCTACTGATGCTGACCTTCCTGCGCATGCTTGCCGTCTCCAGCCTGATCCTCGCCGCCGCGCCGGCCGTCGCGCAGGTCCCCTTCGGGGAGGCCTCCGCCGTCAAGGAGGGGCTGGAGATCGGGACGTCGACAAACGAGATCGCCATTACCTCCGACTTCCGGGGAGCCGACCTGACCGTCTTCGGGGCATTGACCAACGCCGACGAACTGTTCCTGGCGATCGGCCAGTACGACGTGATCGTCACGCTGGAAGGGCCGCGTGACTATGCCACGGTGCGGAGGAAGGAGCGCGTGCTCGGGATCTGGATGAACACCGAGTCCATGACCTTCGAGCAGGTGCCGGAATCCTATTCGCTTGCCAGCACGCGCGAGATCGACGCGATCGACGAGGCGCCCTCGCTCAACAGCATTGGCGTGGGGATCAACCACCTGGCGCTGACGCCGACCGGCTATCTGGGCAACGCCGTCAATCTCTCCGAATTCCGCGAGGCCTACCGGCGGCTCAAGCTTTCCAGCGGCCTTTACCAGCGCGACACGAGCGGCGTGCGCTTCGTCAGCTCCAGCCTGTTCCGCGCCTCGCTGCGGCTGCCCGCCAACATTCCGGATGGCGTCCACACCGTCCGCGCCTACCTCTTCAAGGGCGGCGAACTGATCTTTGACCGGGAACTGCCACTGCGGGTGGTCAAGACGGGCATCGAGCAGGCGATTACGGACGCGGCGCGCAATCGTCCGATCGCCTACGGCTTCCTCTGCGTCCTGATCGCTGTCATCACCGGCTGGGGCGCCAGCCTGGTGTTCCGTAAGGAGTGAGCGGCTCACGAACCGCGCTTCTGGAGGAAGGCCGGGTGCGACCTGCCCGGCCTCCCTCGTCGCGTTACATCGCCTGCAGAACGGCGATGTCGCGGATGTCGCCGTCGGCGCCGGTGATGTCGGCGGTCTTCGTCGCCTTGCCGCTTTCCAGATCGACGGTATGAAGCGCGCCGCCGGCTACCAGCCAGGCAGTATTCTCCCCATCGGCTGTGGTCTGTACGTCGAAGGCGTAGGTGGAAGGCATGCCTTCGCCACCGAGCTTGCCGATCGCCTTCAAGGTGCCGTCGTTGGGCTTCGTCTGCTGGATAAGTCCGCCGATGGTGGCATCGATGTTGTACATCGCCGTTTTTTCTGGCTTGCCGTAGGAGTTGATGTAGGCGGCGGCGACGATGTTCGGCTCCTCGCCCTTGTGCATGTCTCCGTCCTCGAAGGCGAGGCTGCCGTCCACCGTCACCTCGCCAGTATCGGGATGAACGCGGTGGTTGGTGGTGCCGGTCATGTAGCGAAGCCGGTCGGCCATCGGGTTGAAGTCGACTACGACCGGCGCATCGCCGATTGTCAGCGGCTTGTCCATCTTGGCGACCTCGGTCGCTGCGCCGGTTTCCATGTCGATCGTGACAATGGTGCTGTCGGGGGTGACGCCGACCAGCGTGTTGTTGGACGGGCGAAGGTCGATGCCGACGAGGCGGTCGACGCCAGTAACGTCCATGGTTTCGGAAACGGCCGGGTTATCGGTATCGAACATCACCAGCGTCTTGTCGCCGACGAGGCCGACGACCGGCGCGGCGGATGCGGCAGCCGAAGTGGCGGCGAGGACGCTGGAGGCGATCAGAACCGTGCGCAGTTTCATCATGTCTTTTCTCCCGTTGAATCTAGCGTTGTGAGGCAATCGGCGCTTGATGACGTCCTGCCTCACAGGGAAGACCCGCCAGCGGGTGCGTTTGGATGCATTCAGAAAAAAATATAATCGGCGGCGCATCCGGAAGACGTCACGACGTGTATTAGTGGCATGACAGGAACGGTGGATGCGGGAGACATGACTTGAGCCTGGCGGAACCGCCGACCGACGATCTGGCTGCGCTGCTGATTGCCTGTGGCCGCGGCGAGCGCAGCGCGTTGAAGCATATCTTCGATACGGAAGCGGGGCGGCTCATTGCCTTGGCCGAACGGATCCTGCGCCGGCGCGAACTGGCCGAGGAGGTCGTGCAGGAAGCCTTCCTTCGCATCTGGACCAGCGCCCGGCAGTTCGACGGGACCCGCGGATCGGCACGCGGCTGGATCTACGCCATCGTCCGCAACCGGGCGCTCAACGTTCTCAGGGACGGGCGCCGGGAGGACACCGTGGAGGAGGGTCGTCTGGAGACGCTACGCGAGGGTGAGCAGATGGAGCATATCCTCTCCGCCTGGCAGGCACTCGATCGCAACAGCCGACTTCACGAGTGCCTTGGCGCGTTGGACGAGAGGAAGCGCCGCGGGATCCTGCTCGCCTATGTGGGCGGCTATACGCATGGCGAGATCGCCGGACGGCTGAAGCTGCCGCTCGGCACGACGAAATCGTGGATCCGCCGCGGCCTGTCGGCACTGCGGGAGTGCATGGCATGAGGTTCGACAACGCGACCATACCCGAGATTGCCGACGAATATGTGCTTGGTCTGCTCGACCCGGCGGAGCAGCAGGCGGTGGAGCAAGAGGCGGACAAAAATCTGACCTTGCGTACAGCGATCGCCGCAAGCCGCGAGCGCTACCTGCCGCTCGACCTGACCGTTGAACCGGCCGCCGTACCGGCAGGGCTCTGGGGACAGATCGAAGCAGGGTTGGCGGATGGCGATACACCCGTGCCGCTTGGAGGCGCGACGCTTGCACCGGAAGCTGCGCTCACCCCCGCAGCCAACGACAACCGTCGCTTCGGCTGGCGGGCAGCCGCCCTCTCCTCAATGGCCGCGTCGCTGGTGCTGGCCGTTGCCTTGACCTGGAGCCTGGGGCGCCAGGCTGATCCCGTCGTGATCGCCGTGCTCCTGAACGAGGCGGGCGAGGTGCAGGCGGTGGTAGAGGATTTTGGCAACGACACAGCCCAGATCCGCGTTCTCGCTGACATTAGCGTGCCGGAGGACAAGGCGGTGGAGGTCTGGACGCTGCCGTCCCGCGAAATGGGTCCCGTCTCGCTGGGCCTTCTGGAGGACGGAGGCTCATCTCGTCTTGAAGGTCCTCCGCTTCCCGTGCCGCGGGCCGCCCAGTTGTACGAGATCACCTTGGAGGATGCCGGAGGCTCGCCAACCGGCCGTCCGACTGGCCCGGTTCTCGCCAAGGGCTTCGCACAACCGCCACGATAGGTCAGCCGAGAAGGTTGGCATAGCGGACGGAATAGATGCGGTCGCGGCCGAGCAGGTGGGCGACGAGCGCCTGGCGGTCGAACAGGCCGTGCATGACCTTGTGGTTGAGATCGAGGCCACCGGCCAGCACGCCGAAGGCTGGCATCAGCAGCCGCGTTCCGTCGGTGGCGAAACACGGGCGACGAACGTATTTTTCGCGGCGGCGGACAGTGGCCGACGGGTGCAGGTGACCGGCGATCTCGCCCCTGCCGGCCGTGAGGCTCGGTTCGTGGCGGAAGACGAGGCCGCCGTAGAGCAGCTCGTCAACAGAGGTGCCCGGGAGATCGGTCGTGCCGTCCGGGTCGTGGTTGCCGTTGATCCAGATCCAGTCCCGGCCGCGGGCCATCGCGCCGATCACCCCCCTCAGATCGTCCGGAAGATGGGCCGATCCCCTGCGATCGTGAAAGTTGTCGCCGAGCGAGATGACGGTCCTCGGGTCATAGCGGGCGATCACGGCGGCGAGGATGTTGAGCGTGGCGATCGTGTCGTAAGGCGGCAGCATCATGCCGCGGCGTGCAAAGGCCGCGCCCTTCTCGAGATGCAGGTCGGAGACCACCAGCGCACCGGCGTCCGGGAGGTAAAGCGCGCCCAGCGGGTCGCAGACCGCTGCCACGCCGTGGACAACGGTTTCTTCCGATCCGGCCTCGCGGCCCGTCAAGGTTGCTGTACGGGCGGCAAGCCCGAGGCGGTGCATCAAGCGTCTGTCTTTCCATGGCGCGAAGGGCATCAGGAAAGCGCCTCCGCAATCAGTTCCTCGGCGGCTTCCTGCAGCACCGCATCTTGCGCCTCTCCCGGAACCGACTCTCGCCCGATCTCCAGCATGATGGGAACGGCGAGCGGCGAGACGTGGTCGAGATCGCGATGGGTGATGTGCCCCTTGATTCGCGCCAGCATATCGCCAAGCCGGCCGATGTCCAAAAGACCGGATGCCGCATCCCGCCGCGTCGCTTCGAGCAGGATATGATCCGGCTCATGGCTGCGCAGCACGTCGTAAATGAGGTCGGTGGATACCGTCACCTGCCGGCCCGTCTTTTCCTTCCCCGGGTGACGCCGCTCGATCAAGCCGGAGATCACGGCGCAATTGCGGAAGGTGCGCTTGAGCATGTAGCTCTCGTCGAGCCATGCCTCCAGATCGTCGCCCAGCATGTCCTCGTCGAAGAGGTCGGTGAGGCTGATGCGGCCGTCGTCGATCATGCCGCCGATGTCGTTCAGCGCCCAGACGGCGAGGGAATAGTCGGTCGCGACAAAACCGAGCGGGCGGGCGCCGAGGCGTTCCAGCCGACGTGTGAGCAACATTCCGAGCGTCTGGTGGGCAAGTCTGCCCTCAAAGCAATAGGCGATTATGAAGAAGCGCTTGCCACGCGGAAAGGTTTCGATCAGCAGTTCATCCTTGCTCGGCAGCATTGAGCGGTCCTGCTGAATCTCCAGCCACTCACGCACCTGGTCGGGCAGGACTTTCCAGCGCGCCGGATCTGCCAGCATGCCGCGCACCTGGTCGGCGAGATAGGTGGAGAGCGGGAACTTGCCGCCTGCATAGGCGGGGATCTTCGGGTCCATGGAAAAGGCATTGGAGACGAGGCACTCGTTCTCGCGAATGCCCTCGAAGCGCAGCACCTTGCCGGCGAAGAGGAAGGTGTCGCCCTGTACGAGCTGCTCCAGGAAATACTCCTCGACCTTGCCGAGCGACAGGCCGCCGCGGCCGAGCGTGCCCTTGGCGTTGCGCTTCACCAGTCGGACATTGAGTTCGGTCGCTTCGACGATCGTGCCGAGGTTCAGCCGATACTGCTGGGCAACCTGCGGATTGGAGACACGCCAGCGTCCTTCCTGCGTCTTGCGGATCTTGGCATAGCGCTCGTAGGAGCGGAGCGCGTAGCCACCGGTCGCAACGAAATCGACCGCGCGTTCGAACATCTCCCAGGAGAGACTTGCGTAAGGCGAGGCCGAGGTGATCTCCTCGTAGAGCTCCAGCGGATCGAAGGGCTCGGCGCAGGCCATGCCGAGGATATGCTGGGGGAGCACGTCGAGGGCACCCTCCCCCACCGGCGGGGTATCCTGAGCGCCGAGATAATTGGCATCCAGCGCCGCCTGGCACTCCATCACCTCGAAGCGGTTGGCCGGCACGAGGATTGCCTTCGACGGTTCGTCCATCCGGTGATTGGATCGGCCGATGCGCTGCGCAAGGCGGGACGCACCCTTCGGCGCACCGACATGGACGACGAGATCGACATCACCCCAGTCCAGGCCGAGATCCAGCGTGGAGGTCGCCACCACGGCGCGCAACTTGTTGGCGGCCATGGCAGCTTCGACCCGACGACGCTGGCCCGCGTCCAGCGAGCCATGATGCAGCGCGATCGGCAGGTTGTCCTCGTTGATCGTCCAGAGCTCCTGGAACAGGAGTTCCGCCTGGAAGCGGGTGTTGACGAAGATCAGCGTCGTCTTATGGCGCTTGATCTCCTCGTAGACCTCGGGAATGGCATAGGTGGAGACATGGCCGGACCAGGGGATACGCTTGTCGGTGCCGAGGATCGCGATGTCCGGGGCTGCACCGCCCTGGACGTGCACGAGACCGGCCGGCGACGAAGGGCGTTCCCCCTGCGGCACCAGCCAGCGCTGCAGGTCCATCGGATCGGCGACGGTCGCCGAGAGACCGATCGTCTGCATCTGCGGCGCATGCCGGCGGATGCGGGCGAGCCCGAGCGACAGCAGATGGCCGCGCTTCGACGTCACCAGCGAATGCAGCTCGTCGAGGACCACGTATTTCAGGTCCTTGAAGAAGCGCTCGGCTTCCTTGTTGGCAAGCAGCAGCGCGACCTGTTCCGGCGTCGTCAGAAGGATGTCGGGCGGGGTCAGCTTCTGGCGCTGCCGCTTGGCCTGAGGCGTATCACCCGTACGGTTTTCGATGGTGACCGGCAGGCCCATCTCCGAGACGGGCTTCATCAGGTTGCGTTCGATATCGACCGCCAGCGCCTTCAGGGGCGAAATGTAGAGCGTGTGGATGCCGGTGAAGGCGGAGCCGGGCGGGATCTTGCCACGGTTCGTGAGATCCGTGAGCGACGGTAGAAAGCCAGCGAGCGTCTTCCCGGCGCCGGTGGGCGCGATCAGCAGCATGTTCTCGCCGGCCTGCGCCCTCGCCAAAAGCTCGAGCTGATGCGCACGCGGTGACCAGCCCTTCTCGGCGAACCATTTCAGGAAAGGCCGGGGCAGAGTTACGGCGTCACGGCCGGCGGATGGGGTTTCGACAAGGTCCACGGCGCTAGAAGATAAGCGCTGCCACCGCGAAAAGAAGCCCCTTGACCACGACCAAGATATCATGGATATATTTTATCCACGATTAGGAGTGAGCATGAAACTGAGTGACGGAGTCGAACAGGCAATTCATTGCGCGACGATGCTCTCCGGCCTTTCGGAAGGCGGGGTACTCTCGGCCGCGGCGCTTGCCGAATTCCACGGGCTCTCGGTCAGCTATCTGCTGAAGCACATGCAGGCGCTGTCCGCCGCCGGAATCGTCGCAACCATGCCCGGCCCGAAGGGCGGTTACCGGCTGGCAAGACGACCGGAGGAAGTTACCCTGCTCGACATCGTGCTGGCCGTGGAGGGACCGGCACCGGCTTTCCGCTGTGCCGAAATCCGCCAACGCGGGCCGAACCCGCTGCCGGGGCGCTATTTCCGCAAGCCATGCGGCATCAACGCCGCCATGCTGAAGGCGGAAAAGGCCTATCGCGCCGAACTCGCGAAGGTGTCGATCGCCGACATCATGGCCGATCTGGAGGCGGGGGACGACGGGGGCATCGCCGCCCGCGGCTGTGCCTTCCTCGAACTGAACGAACGCAAACCGGCCCGCTGAATGCGGCCAATCCGATGGAGATGACGATGAAGCCTCGCATGAACTTCGCCAAGGCCTCGCAGGAGGCATACAAGGCTGTGCTGGAACTCGAGAACTATGTCCAGAAATCCGGGCTCGAGCGCCGCTTCATCCATCTGATCAAGCTGCGCCTCGATCATCAATCACTGCGCCTATTGCATCGACATGCACGTCAAGGAAAGCCGCCACGACGGGCTTTCCGAACAATGGATCAACCTGATGAGCGCCTGGGAGGAATCCCCCGTCTACGACGAAAAGGAGCGGGCCCTGCTGACCTGGGTGGACGCGGTGACGCGAGTTGCCGACACCCATGTTCCGGAAAGCGCCTATGATGCCATCAAGGCCCATTTCACGGAGGAGGAAATGATGAAGATCACGGTGGCGATCGGCGCAATCAATGTCTGGAACCGGCTCTGCGTCGGCTTCCGGGCGATGCATCCACTCGATCAGCCAGCCAAGGCGGCGTAAGCAGCTCCGCAGACTATCGGCGCGAAAGTGCGGATCCGGCAGGCGCGATGGCGGTCGACTGCGTCTTCTGCCTGTCGGCCTCGTTGTGCCACTTGATGGCTTCCCGCGCCTCGACGCGAGCCTGCCGGCGATACTTGCCCTGTGTCCACCAGGTCGCGAGTGAGCCAATGAGCATGCCGAGGATCAGTGAAAGCATCAAAAAGAGAAAGAAGGGGGCCGTCAGCGACAGAACAGGGTCTTCGGGCCGGAACGGGTTCAGGGCGAGCGTGACGCTCTGACGATTGGCGACGGAAAGGACGATGAGAAGGATGCCGAGCGGCACCAGGATCACCAGCGTGACAATCTTCTTCAGCCTCGTCATGTCGTCCTGCCTCGTCTGTGTCTGATGGCTTGATGCCTCCGGAGGCAGAATAGGCGCCTTGCGGCGCCTTTCAAGTGCAATCCCCGGAGCGAAGGCCGCGTCAATCCGCCTCGTCGCCCATGCCGGGGTTGAGGCGCTCACGCAGTTCCTTGCCCGTCTTGAAGAAAGGCACCCACTTCTCCTCGACGAATACGGATTCGCCGGTGCGCGGATTGCGGCCGGAGCGCGAGGGGCGGTTCTTGACGGAAAAGGCGCCGAAGCCGCGCAGCTCCACGCGGTTTCCGGCGGCCAGCGCGTCGGTGATTTCGTCGAGGACCGCGTTCACGATGTTCTCGACATCGCGATGGTAGAGGTGCGGGTTACGCGCCGCAACGATCTGGACCAGTTCCGACTTGATCACGTTTGCCCCCTGAAAAATCTAGATTTAATTGCGGCCAACCTGCCAAACGGAGACAAGACCGTCAAGGAACAACTTCTCGCCCATCCAGGGCCGCATGCTGTCGAGACCCAGCATCTTTCCGAGCCCCGTCAGCCGGACGAACTCCGTCATCGCCTGGGCGAACCAGAGGGAGGAACTGCTCCCGTCGTCCTTCCATTCGACCATGGGCAGGTCCTCGCCGACGCCCTTGCCGGCGAGATAGGCGCGGATCTCATCCTCGCCGCCGAGCGTATCGATCAGCTTGGCCTGCAGCGCCTGCCGGCCAGTGAAGATGGAACCATCCGAAAGCCGCAGCGCCTCGTCGCGCGGAAGGTTGCGGCGCTCCGCAACCAGATCCACGAACCAGTCGTAGCTGTCCATGATCATCGAGCGGATCATCTGCCGCGCTTCCTCGCTCGGAGGATGGAAGGGCGAAGGCTCTGCCTTCAGCGGCGAGGACTTGATCTCCTCCAGCGAGATGCCGAGGTTATCCATCATCTCGGCAATCTGCGGATACTGGAAGATGACGCCGATCGAGCCGGTGATCGAGCTTTCGCCTGCGACGATCGTGTCGCCAGCGGTGGCGATCATGTAGCCGGCGGAGGCGGCAAGCGTGCGGATGTCGGAGACGACCGGCTTCTTTTCGGCCACCGCGCGGATCGCCTTGAAGATCCGCTCTCCGCCATATGTCGTTCCGCCGGGCGACGAAATGGAAACCACCAGTGCCTTGACGCTGTCGCTTTCGGCGATCCTGTCCAGCCGCTCCAGGAGTTCCGTATCGTCCTGGATCATGCCGGTGATCTTGACCTGGGCAACGTGCGGCGTGGCACGGCCGCCCTCGCCCGCGCTCATGCGGTAGACCGCGAATCCGAGCCCGATGATGACCAGAAGAGTGAGGACCCGCCAGAAGGTGAGCTTCCGCCTCAGCCGCCGACGATCTGCAATTGCCGATTGATCCATTGGATTTCCCTGCTGTCGATGCACGCTCGATAAGTACGCGCTACGCCACCGACTATCACGATTTGATGTTGGCTGTTATTGTTTGTTGATCCATAAAAACCATATTGGCGCGAAACACGAAATCCGTGCTGGCCGCAAGCGCAACTGAAAAAACATGCGGAATGTGAGGAACAGACCCAGCCAATGCTGCAGAGAATGCTCAAAGCACCAGGACCGGCCAGCATGGGCCGGGCGGAGGTTGACGCCTACCAGGCGGCAGTCGCCCATTCCGCACGCGTGCGCAAGCTCCGCATCTGGCTTCCGATTGGCGCGGTTGTCATCTCGGCGATCTTCATCTCCGTCTCGGTGATCCGGGCCTACCTTCCCGAAAACCTCTCGGTCGAGAGCGCCCGCATCGAAGACGGCAAGATCGTCATGGAACGGCCGGCGATTGCTGGGCGCAACGATGACGGCATCAGCTATTCGATGACGGCGGTGCGGGCGCTGCAGGATATCGCTAACCCGAACATGATTACGCTCGAGGACGTGAAGGCCGCGGTCCCGTTGAACGTCAACACGATCGCGCGTGTCGTCGCGACGGAAGGCATCTTCGACCGCGGGACCGACCGCATGGAACTGACGGCCCCATTCGACGTCAATCTCAGCAACGGGACCACGGCGAAGTTCCAGTCGGCGCAACTCGATGTCGTCGCGGGGACGCTGAATACCGACGACCCGGTGTCAATCGACACCGAGCAGGCGTCCATTGTTGCACAGTCCCTCAAGATAACGGATAAGGGGCGAACCATCACATTCGCGGGACAGGTTCGGGTCAACATCGAAGCCGCCGCCATCCGCAACCGAGGCAGTTAGAGCCGGCACCATGACCGTTCGTCGACGTTCTCAGACATCCGTTTCCATGATCCTGGGGGGCTTGCTTTCGCTTGCGGCCGTCTGTCCGGCCTTCGCCCAGGCGACGACGAGCCAGATGGATGGGATGCGGCTTTCCAATGATGAACCGATCCAGATCGAGAGCGACCAGCTCGAGATCAAGGAGCAGGAGAAGAAGGCCTACTTCACCGGCAATGTGAAGGTCGTCCAAGGGACAACGACGATGCGCGCCGGCAAGATGACCGTGCTCTACACCGGTGAAGGCGCCTCCATGACCGGAGGCAATGCGGACATCGAGAAGATCTATCTGGACAACAAGGTCCTGCTCAACTCCGGAACGCAGCAGGCGACCGCCGACAAGGGCGAGTTCGACATGCCGTCCCAGACGTTCATCCTGACGGGCGACCAGGTCGTGCTTTCCGAAGGCCCTAACGTCTTCAAGGGCTGCAAGCTTACCGTCTATATGGAAACCGGCGAAGCACGGCTGGATGCCTGCGGCGGACGCGTCGAGATCCTGCTCGATCCGAAGTCGCGGCAGCAGCAGTAACGACGGAAGCAGTGTGAAACTTCCCCTCCTATCCAGACTGGCGGCGCGCAAGCCGTCCCCTCGCCAGCCGTTCGCGGTGAAGGACAAGACGCGCTACGAAGGCACGCTGGTCGCCCACGGGCTTTCCAAGACCTATGACACGCGCCGGGTCGTCAACGGGGTGTCACTCGTGGTGCGGCGCGGCGAGGCCGTGGGGCTGCTGGGCCCGAACGGTGCCGGCAAGACAACATGCTTCTACATGATCACCGGCCTCGTGCCGGTCGACGAGGGCATGATCGCCATCGACGGCAACGAGGTGACCACGATGCCGATGTATCGGCGCGCGCGCCTGGGTGTCGGCTACCTGCCGCAGGAAGCGTCGATCTTCCGGGGCCTGACGGTCGAGCAGAACATCCGCGCGGTCCTCGAGGTTCACGAGCCGAGCAAGGAGAAGCGCGAGCGCAAGCTGGACGAGTTGCTGGAGGAATTCCATATCGGCCACCTGCGGAAATCGGCAGCCGTTGCGCTCTCCGGCGGCGAAAGACGACGCCTCGAGATCGCACGGGCGCTTGCGACCGATCCGGCCTTCATGCTGCTGGACGAACCCTTCGCCGGCGTCGACCCGATTTCCGTCTCCGATATCCAGAACCTCGTTCGCCACCTGACCGCCCGCGGCATCGGAGTCCTGATCACCGACCACAACGTCCGGGAAACGCTCGGTCTCATCGACCGTGCCTATATCATCCATGCGGGCGAGGTGCTGACGCACGGCCGGGCCGAGGATATCGTCAACAATCCCGATGTCCGCCGCCTCTACCTGGGCGACAAGTTCACACTCTGAGGCGCAAACTGTCGCGGTCGATGCGGACCGCTTGACCAAACCATTCAAAAAAGCAATTTTTGGGCCAAGTCGATATCCGGACGCCGGAATGTTGACCGCTAGGGAGTTTGCGTCCGCATGGCCTTGTCCGCCAGCCTTCTTCTGCGCCAGAGCCAGTCACTGGTCATGACGCCGCAATTGCTGCAGTCCATTCAACTGCTGCAGATGACGCATCTCGAACTCAACCAGTTCATCGCGGCTGAAATCGAAAAGAACCCGCTTCTCGATCTCGCTTCTCCGGAGATGGATGACGCCAGCGAACCGCGATCGGCGGAACAGTCGGCGCCGCGCGGCGAGCAGGATGGAGCGGACGACGACAGGTCGGCAAGCTTAGACGCCTCCGATGACTGGTACGAAAGCCGGCCCGAGGTCGCTGCGGCGCGGTTGCAGGAAATCGATCAGGGCTTCGAGAACGTCTTCCAGGATGACAGACCTGCGGCGAAGGCCGATGTACCCGAACTGCTTGGCCAGTGGAAATCAATGACGGGAGCGCAGTCCGGCGACGACTACGACCTGGAGGATTTCGCCGCCGCTCCGATGACGCTTGCTGAGCACCTGGGTCAGCAGGTTCCGTTCCTCCTGAAGAGCGCGACTGAGCGCCTTATTGCGGAACATCTCATCGACGCAGTCGATCAGGCAGGATATTTTTCCGGATCCACCGCGGACATTGCCGAGCGCCTCGGCGTGGACCGGCAACAGGCGGAAGCCGTGCTGACGGCGCTGCAGACGCTCGATCCGCCCGGCGTGATGGCGCGGTCACTGCGCGAATGCCTGGCGATCCAACTGAAGCAGCGCGATCGTCTTGATCCTGCGATGAACCTGCTGGTCGACAATCTCGATTTGCTCGCCCGCCGAGATTTCTCCTCGCTCCGCCGCCTTTGCGGGGTCAGCGAGGAAGACCTTCTCGACATGCTGGCAGAGATCCGCACGCTGAACCCGAAGCCCGGCGACTGCTTCGAACGACACGCCGCCGAACCCGTTGCACCCGACGTCGTCGTTCGGCCCGGCTCGACCGGAGGCTGGATGGTCGAGCTCAACCCAGACACCCTGCCCCGCGTACTGGTCAACCGGCAGTACTTCCTGTCCGTGTCGAAGTCCTGCGCCAAGAACGGACAAGAGCAGGACTTCCTCGCGGAATGCCTGCAGAATGCGAACTGGCTGACCCGTAGCCTCGACCAGAGGGCAAAGACTATCCTGAAGGTGGCGACGGAAATCGTGCGGCAGCAGGAAGCGTTTCTCGAGCATGGCGTAGACCACCTGCGGCCGCTCACCCTGAAGGCGGTCGCTGAGGCCATCAAGATGCACGAGTCCACGGTCAGCCGGGTGACCTCGAACAAGTACATGCTGACGCCGAGAGGCATGTTCGAGCTGAAGTATTTCTTCTCCGTATCGATCGGCTCCACCGAGGATGGCGGTGACGCCCATTCCGCGGAGGCTGTGCGCCACCGCATCCGGGCGCTGATCGATCAGGAGAGCGCCGACGCCATTCTGTCGGACGACGACATCGTTATTTCCCTCAAAAAGGGCGGAGTCGACCTCGCACGACGCACCGTCGCCAAGTACAGGGAAGCGATGAACATCCCCTCCTCCGTGCAGCGGCGGCGCGAAAAGCGGGCAATGGCGAGGCTCGCTGCTGTCTAGGCAGATCACCGGACGATGTAGCGGTCCGTGCGATGGTTGATCGCCAGTGTAAGATTCAGGGTCGCGGCTGCCACGATGGAGCAGACGATCACGAAGGGCGTGGCGACGAAGAAGGAGAGCGCGAGTACCAGGAGGTCGAGCGCCAGCTGCACAAACCCTGCCCTCCACCCAGCACGCTCCTGCAGGTAGAGAGCGAGTATGCCGAAGCCGCCGAGCGACGCCCGATGGCGAAACAGCGCCAGCATGCCCGTTCCGATCAGAAGACCGCCGAACAAGGCCGCGACCACGGGATGCAGGGTCTCGAAGGTGATGAAGGCCGGCAGCACTTCCGTGAGAACGGATGTGAAGGCAACCGCCGAGAACGTCTTGACCGTGAAGGCGAGGCCCAGCCGCCGATAGGCAAGCCAGTAGAAGGGAAGGTTGAGCGAGAAGAAGACGAGGCCGAAGCTCAAGCCCGTGGAATAGCGCACCAGGAAGCCGAGCCCGGCGGTGCCGCCGATCAGCAGTTCCGCCGAGGCGAGCATGGTGACGCCGAGGGCCGCCAGCATCGAACCGGCTGCGATCCCCTGAATGTCTTCCGCTATCGAGTGGCGATCGGAGGCCGATGCCCAGAATCCCACCGGTGTCTTCTGCCCGTCAGCATTTGCCATCAGCGCACCACGATATACCGGTCGGAGCGATGGTTGATCGCCAGGAAGACGTTGAGCACCACCGCACCAAGGATCGACCATGCCACGGTTGCAGGGGAAACGACAGCAAAGGCACAGATCATGACGCAGAGATCGAAGGCGAGTTGCACCAGCCCGGCCTGAATGCCGAAACGATCCTGAATGTAGATCGCCAGGATTCCGACCCCACCGAGCGAGGCCCGGTGCCTGTAAAGGGCGAGCAGTCCGTATCCCAACAGGAGGCCTCCAAGCATGGCCGCCCAGCCGGGATGGAGGTATTCGATCAGCAGGAAGCGATGCTCGATCTCCGTGACCATCGAGACGAGGCCGATGGCGATGAAGGTCTTCAGCGAGAAGCCGAGGCCGAGACGCCGGAAGGAGAGATAATAAAAAGGCAGGTTGACGATGAAGAACAGCAGGCCGAACGAGATGCCGAACGCATAGTGAAGCAGGAAGGCCACTCCCGCCGTACCTCCCGTCAGCAGGCCGACGTGATTGAGCAGATAGAAGCCAAGGCCGGCGACGAGGGCGCCGGTGGCCAAGCCCTGGCTATCCTCCAGCAGCGTATGCTGCGAAGGGTCTGCGCTGTAGAAGCCGAGGCTTCGCCTCTGCGCCTGCTTCTGCTGAGCCAATCCTGAACCTCTGGAATGCGTGGATGCTGCAATGCAATAAATCGTTGGCGCACCCTGTTCAACGGCTGCCGCGGTGAACACCGCAAAACGAAAGAATATGTTGGTTCGTTACTGCTTCTGCGACAGAAACAGCATGCCACCCACCGGCTTGCCGCGGTCGTGACGAAGGTCGATCCGCTGGACGTCAAGCAGGCGGAGATGATGTGTGCCCAAAAGCTGACGGATGTAGTCTTCCGAATGCGCATAGCGAAGCGAGTCGCGCAGCACGAACCCTTCATCGACGCCGGCGTCTTCGATCGAGAAGGCAAAGAGGCCGCCCGGAGCAAGCAGTTCGGTGACAAGCGGAAAGACAGTCTGGAGCGAGCCCAGATAGATGAGGACATCGGCCGCCACGACGAGATCGGCGCGATGACGGGCGAGAACATCCGAAAAGAGTGTCGTCCGGTCTGCCGGGAGGCTGAGATCCGCTTGGGCGAGGTGGTCGTAGATGTCCTTCTGCCGCGCCTTCTCGATCATGTTGAGGGACAGATCAAAGCCCTCCAGACGCTTGGTCATCAGGCGAGCCTCAAGGCCCATCAGGCCGGTGCCGCAGCCAAGGTCCACGGCCAGCCGATAGGGCGCCGCAGGCACCAGCATCTCCGCAAGCCTTGCCGGGACGCTGTAACCGAGCTTTTCCACGAGAGCGGTCTCGAAGCGGTCCGCATATCCGTCGAACAGGCTTTCGACATAGCGGCTGGGCGGATGTTCAGGAACCTCCTCGGCCCCCAGAAGCGCCAGCTTCAGGCGTGCGCCGAAGATATCCTGCGGCTCGATCGCGAGGACCTTCCGGAAGGCCTCCACCGCATGTTCGACGAGGCTCGCCTTCTCCCGGTACTCACCAAGACGAAACCAGCCAGCAGCCCAGGCAGGCACAAGTTCGACAGCCTGCTCCACCAGCTCGAGCGCCGCCTGCAGATCGCCACTGTCGAAAAACATCCGGGCATAGTCCATGCGCCGATCTGCGATGGCATCACCGGAAGAAAGCTGGACGGGCGGCATGGGTGCTCCTGGAGGGGTGCGGGTTATTGGCCGAAGTCACAAAAAAACTCAAGTTCTATTTGAAGGGGCGGCATGGGGCGGTGGAGAACGGACTTGCGACGCGCGTCGATGCCGCCTATTCCTGCCGCCAAACGGAGACTGAAAGCATGTCGGACGGGGTCAACCGGCTTCTCGGCGATACGCCGGGGCGCACGATCGTCAAACTCATCGTCGTATCGCTCATCGTGGGTTTCGTGATGGCCATATTCGGCCTCGACCCGTGGGATATCGTCTACGGAATCCGCAATTTCGTCCTCGACCTCTGGTATCAGGGCTTCCATGCGCTCGGGCGCGTCGGCGACTACCTGATCCTCGGGGCCACTATTGTCATCCCGGCCTTCATCATTCTGCGGCTCCTCAGCTACAGGCGCTGACATGACACTGGCAAACTCCCTTCCGAGACGGGGCTTCCTGGTGCTCGCGGGCTGCGGCCTGCTCGCAACCGGATGCTCCAGCGTTCTGAAACCGGACTCAGTCGCCGGCGTCGAGGACGAGACGGATGCCGCCCTGCCGCTGGTCAACCGCGTGCGCGCCCAGCAGGGGCTTCCGGCGCTGTCGGCCAAGGCGCCTGCGCGCGCCGCCGCCGCCGAGCAGGCCGCGCGAATGGCGAAGGCGGAGCAGATGACGCACCTGATCGGCATGGGCGACAGCTTCGCCACCCGGATGACGCGCCGCAACGTGCCGCTTCCTGCGGCAGAGAACATCGCAAGCGGCCAGAGGTCGGTGGATGACGCCGTGCAGGCCTGGATCGATTCCCAGCGTCACCTGAAGAACATGCTGGGCTCCTTCAGTGGCGTCGGTGTCGCGGTCGCACAATCCCCTGCATCCCGGCCCTATTGGGCAATGGTGTTGTCGGCCTGATGGAGCCGGCCTCCAGGTCCCAGCATGTCGTGTCTCGGCCCTTCGAAGTCACGCATGGGCTGGTGCTTTCGATCGCAGTGCCGATGACGCTCGGCTTCCTGACCACGCCGCTGCTCGGACTGACCGATACCGCAGTCGTCGGCCGCCTTGGCCAGGCTGAAGCGCTGGCCGGTCTCGCGATCGGCGCGATCCTCTTCGATCTCATCTATGGCAGCCTCAGCTTCTTTCGGACCGCGACCACGGGACTGGCCGCACAGGCCTTCGGACGCGCCGACGAGCGCGAACTGCAGGCGGTGTTCTGGCGGGCCACACTCAGCGCGCTTGCGCTCGGCGCCCTGATGCTGGCGCTTGCGCCGGTTATCCTCTGGGCAGCGCCCGACCTGATGACGGACGATCGGTCGGTTCAAGCGGTCGTCCGGGACTATTTCGCCATCCGCGTCATCTCCAGCCCGGCGACCTTTCTCAACTACGCCATCCTCGGCTTCGTCTTCGGCCGGGGGCAGCCAAAGTTCGGCCTCGCGCTGCAGATCCTGTTGAACGGTACGAACATCCTGCTTTCGATCATCCTGGGCCTGTGGCTTGGCTGGGGCGTTGCGGGGGTGGCATGGGGAACGGCTGCGGCCGAAGTGCTGGCGGCCGCCGTCGGCCTGGCGCTGGTGGTACCCCGGTTTTCGCCTGGTTCGCGGCCGACCAGGGCAGACCTCCTCGACCGGTACAAGCTGAAGCAGCTCTTCCAGCTCAATGCCGACATCCTGATCCGCTCGCTGGTCCTCAACGGCGCGTTCGCGCTCCTGACGAAGGTCGGTTCAAGCTTCGGGGCGGTGACGCTCGCCGCCAACGCCGTGCTGATGAACATCTTCATGCTCTCGTCATTCTTCCTGGACGGGCTCGCGGGCGCTGCAGAGCAACTGTCCGGGCGGGCCGTCGGCGCCAATTATCGCCCGTCGTTCAACCGTGCCATCAAGCTCACGGCCGTCTGGTCCTTCGCCATGGCAGGCGTCCTTGCTGCCTTCTTCCTGCTGTTCGGCCAGCCGATCATCCAGCTGCTGACGACATCGCCGGAGGTGCGGGAAATCGCAATCGCCTATCTTCCCTGGGCCGCGATGACCGGCCTTGCCGGAGCGCTCGCCTTCCAGATGGACGGCGTCTTCATCGGCGCCATCTGGTCGCGGGAAATGCGTAACATGATGCTGCTGTCATTTGTCGCCTATTGCGTGGCCCTGCTGACGCTGGTGCCGGCCTATGCCAATCACGGTCTGTGGGCGGCACTCAACCTGTTCCTGCTGATGCGCGGCGTGTTCCTCGCCGCCATGGTGCCGCGCAAGACGGCTCAGAGCTTCATCGCCGCCCAATGATCCACCCGGCTATCACGCAGGTCGCGGATGGAGCCGGCCCCGTCACGATCGAGCAGGTCGGACAGGCCGCGCAGGATGCGAGCCGGCAGGGCGGGACCTTCGTAGATCATGCAGGAATAGAGCTGCACAAGGTCCGCACCGGCACGGATCTTCTCCATGGCATCTTCTGCACTTCCGACGCCCCCGACCCCCACCAGCGGGAGCGTCGGTCCCACGCGCTGCCGCATCTTGGCGAGAACGGCCGTGGACAGGCGAAAGAGCGGAGCGCCCGACAGTCCGCCTGATTCCGCGGCATGCCGACGGTCTCTCAGGCCATCGCGGGAGAGCGTCGTGTTGGAGATGATGAGGCCATCCAGATCGTGTGCCAGGGCTTCGGCCGCAACATCATCGAGCCCTTCCTCGGTCAGATCGGGAGCGATCTTCAGGAATACGGGCAGCGAGCGACCGACCCTGGATGCCTCCTCCGCGCGGGCAGCAAGTACGGATTCCAGCAGCGCCTTCAGGCTGTCGCGGGCCTGCAGGTCGCGCAGGCCGGGTGTGTTGGGCGAGGAAATATTGACCGTGAAATAGCTCGCAACCGGATAGAAGCGCCTGATGCCGGCCACATAGTCCGCCACGCGATCGGCACTGTCCTTGTTGGCGCCGATATTGACGCCGACGATGCCGCCGGACCCATTGCGTGCGGAAAGGCGTGCAAAGGCCGCCTCATGCCCCTCGTTGTTGAAGCCGAGCCGGTTGATCACCGCCCGGTCGCCAGCGAGGCGGAAGATGCGCGGCTTGTCGTTGCCGACCTGCGGCTTCGGTGTCACGGTCCCGACTTCCGCAAAACCGAAGCCGAGCTTCAACAGCGCGTCCGGCACTTCGGCATTCTTGTCGTAGCCGGCCGCCATGCCAAGCGGATTGGGAAAGCCTATTCCGGCAACCGTCACGGCGAGGCGCGGGTCATCCGGAACGCGACAGGAGGGGACGACCCCGCTTTTCAGCGCCGCGATCGACATGCCGTGGGCCGTTTCCGGATCAAGAAGGAAGAGCGCCTGACGCGCCAGGTCGGTAACGGGGCCGAACATCAGGCGACCTCCTCCGGAAAAATATGCAGCCCATCGTCGCCGACCGGCAGGGAGCGCTCCCACAGTACGGCATCCATCGGAAGCCGGGCGTAGAGGTGCGGGAAAAGATCACCGCCGCGGGAGGGTTCGAACTTCAGCGCCTCCCCAAACGCATCACCATCGACGGCGACGAGCAGGAGGTCGTCCATGCCGGCAAAATGACGCCGGGCGGTTTCACGGCATTGCGAGGCCGTGGAGAAATGGATGAAGCCGTCCTGCAGATCGACGGGTGCGCCTTCAAAAACGCCTGTTTGCCTGGCTTGCTGCCAAAGCGCTCGCGGAACGATCTTATAGACGATAGTGTTCATAGGCCGCTTTCGGAAACGCGTCGATTGCTGACCGGCGGTTTGCCGCAAAGAGACCGGCTTGTCCACCGCAGGAAAGGGAAGCGAAATGAAAAGACTGTTCTGGATCCTTCTGCCCCTCGCCCTGCCCGCATTCGCCTTTGCCCAGGACGCGGACCCATTGCGCTTCCAGCTGGAGCGAACCGAGAGCGGCTTCATCCGCCTCGACCGGGAAACCGGTGCGGTGTCGCTCTGCCGCGAGGCGGAAGGCGACCTGGTCTGTCGAATGGCCGCGGACGAGCGGGCCGCCTACGAAAAGGAACTCGACCTGCTCGGCGATCGGGTTACCGCGCTGGAGAAGCGGCTTGACGCCCAGCCCTCACAGAACGCCCTGCCGGGAGAGGCCGAGATCGAGCAGAGCCTTTCCATCATGGAGCGCTTCATGCGGCGCTTCATGGAGATCATCGAGGAGTTCACGACGGAGAGGGACAATGCCGAGCCGGCGCCCCAGAGGACCTGAGCCCAGCACCCAGATTCTCCACCACAAGAAGAGGGCTATTGTTTCCGGAGCGCGGCCCGCGTAAACTGTATGCAATTATGCGACTATGCTCTTGGGAGGGGGCGTGGAATGCAGACACTGACGATCCTCATAGCCGACGACCATCCGCTCTTCCGGGGCGCGCTGAAGCAGGCGGTCCACGACCTCGGCGAGGAGCGCCGGATCATCGAGGCCGGGGACTTCGAGGCAGCCCGCAAGGCCGCACGCGACAATCCCGAGGCGGATGTGATGCTTCTCGACCTCGCCATGCCGGGCGTGAGCGGCTTTTCCGGGCTGATGTCGCTGCGGGCAGAGTTTCCGGCACTGCCGATCGTCATCGTATCGGCGACCGACGATGGAAACACGATCCGGCGGGCGCTCGAACTGGGCGCCTCGGGCTTCATCTCCAAGTCCTCCGGCCTCGACGACATTCGTGCCGGCATCAATGCGGTGCTGGAGGGCGACATATGGGCACCCGACGTTCCGCTCCCGGTCTCGGACGAGGATCCGGGCGTGAGCGAACTGCTCGAGCGGTTAAGGACGCTGACCCCGCAGCAGAGCCGCGTGCTGGCCATGCTGGGAGAAGGCCTCCTCAACAAGCAGATCGCCTATGAACTCGGCGTGTCGGAGGCGACGATCAAGGCGCATGTCTCCGCCATCCTCCTGAAGCTCAATGTCGACAGCCGGACCCAGGCAGTGATCAAGCTCAGCAGGATCAACATGCCGATGGTGGCATAGGGCAGGATTTTATTCCTTCCTTCCCTTTACCCGCGACTTCCGTTTCGCTAATCTGTTTCGAGTGGCCGTATGGCTGCCTGCGCCGTGATGTGCTCCGAAAAGGCATCCCGGTGCGCCATGCCTTTGGATGGCGAGACGGTTCGGGGGCGCAAGGCCCACGACGATCCGCCGGAGTATGTATCGTCATGCTGTCACACGACACGATCTGGGGTGCGATCGATGCACTCGCCGCCCGTCACAAGCTGACGCCTTCGGGGCTGGCGCGCCGGGCAGGCCTGGATCCGACATCGTTCAACAAGTCCAAACGACTGGGGCCTGACGGGCGGCTGCGCTGGCCTTCGACCGAGTCGATCGCCAAGGTGCTGGAGGCCACGGGCGCCACGATCGATCAGTTTCTCAGTTCACTGCCGGGCCAGACACGATCCGACGTCCCGACAGGAAGCTTTCCGCCGCAGGCCGGTTCGATCCCTCTGCTCGGCTTCGCGCAGGCTGGCGCCGGCGGCTTCTTCGACGATGGCGGCTTCCCGGCCGGCCAGGGCTGGGACGTGGTGGATTTTCCTGCCTCCCCTTCGCGGAAGGCCGGCGTCTACGCTCTGGAGGTCCAGGGCGATTCCATGGTGCCGCTCTACCGCGACGGGGACGTGCTGATCGTCGAACCCGGCGCGCAGGTTCGCCGCGGAGACCGCGTCGTGGTGAAGACCCGGGATGGCGAGGTGATGGCCAAGGTGCTGTTGCGGCAGACCCCGCGCAGCATTGAGCTGACCTCGCTCAATCCCGACCATCCGAACCGGACCTTCGACATGGCGGAGATCGAATGGGTGGCCAGGATCATCTGGGCAAGCCAGTAGGAATATACTCCGGCAGTCAATAAAGCCCGTGCGGGAAGTAGCGCAGGTAGATGTCCTGCAGGCGGCCGTTGCGGGAGAGCGTTGCCAGCGCGTGATCGAAGGCATCCCGCAGGGTGTCGTCGTCCTTCTTCAGCATCACCGTCACTCCTTCCCCCAGGAAGGTCTCCGAGAAGTAGGGTCCGCCATAGAGGCGGCAGCAGTTTGCGGAGGCCTCGCCGGCAATCCAGAAGGGCAGCCTCAGACCGTCGGAGAAGACGGCGGCGACCTTGTTATCCTTCAAGGCGTCGAGCAGCGCATTCTGGTCGGTGAACAGCACGGGAATAGCGCGCGGGAAGAAGGCCTTGAGCATCGCTTCATGGGCCGATCCGTTCACCACGCCGACGGTCCGCGCGGCAAGCGCGTTCTCGTCCAGTTCCCCCAGATCGCGGTCAGCATGGCGGGCGAAGCGCGCCGGGATCATCAGATAGGGACGCGAGAAGGAGAATGACTGGCGGCGTTCCGCCGTCACCGCCACCCCCGCCATGACCGCATCGCCGTTTCCATTCGCCAAGGCCTCTTCCAACTCCTCGAAAGGCAGTGCCTGGATCTGGCAGCGGCCTTCGATCTTCAGTTCGAGACAGATTTCTCGGGCAAGATCGATGTTGAAGCCGGCGAGGCGACCGGTCTGATCGGCAAAATTGAAGGGCGGAAAATCGGCGGTTGTCAGGATCCGCAGCCGCAGGAGGTTAGAGAGATCCGGGCGCGGAAGGCGTTCGCGCGCATCGAAGAGGACCGGAAGCTCCGTATCCTGCGCCGCCGCCTCGTGCGCGGGGGCAAAGGCGAGGCCACACCCCAGGACAACCCAAAGGAGAAATACCCCCTGCCTTCTGAGGGATGTAAGCAATGCGGGCATGTCTATGATCCATTTCGGGACAGGGCGGCAGGACGGTGTAACAGAGTCATGCGTCTGGGGGAATATTCGCAAGCGCCTTCGCTTCGGGGCGGAGACTCCGGCCATGACGGCCGGGTGCCGGAGACGGCGGCGCAACGGGATCTTGACGCGGCGTCGGCGCCAGCCGGTGAAGCGGCAGCACTGCAGTCCCTCGGGTTCTCCAAGCCACTGGTGGAAGCCATTGCCGCCAAGGCCCGACACCACGGAACCAGCCTTGAGCAGGAACTCCTCCACCATCCGGGCATAGAGGAACACGCCTATTATGGCGCGATGGCGCGGTTCCTGCGTCTCCCCTTCCTCGAGAGGATCGACAGCGCGATCGTCGTCGACAGCGAGCATGCCGACACGCAGCTGCGGCGCCCGACCATGATCCGGCTGCAGCATCAACGGCAGGCGCCGCAGATGGCGGTGATTCCCCGGGCGGCACGCCTCGGCGATCTCGCAGCGACCCTCGCGAACCGGCCATCGCTGCGAGAGGGGCTTGTCGTCACCACACCAACCGCCCTGCGCGCCGCGGTATGGGAAGCGGGAGCGCTCAGGAGGGTTCGTCACACGATCGGAGAGCTGTTCGATCAGCGGCAGGACCTTTCGGCGCGGATCGTCCTGATGGGAGGACAGGGTTTTGTCGCCGGCTTGCTGACCGCGACGCTGGTCGCTTGCGCCCTCGCAGAACCGGGATTGTTCTTTTCGTTCCTCCACCCGGCGCTTTCCTATCTCTACCTCTTCGGGCTCATCCTGAGAATCATGGCGCTTCTGCACCACAGGCAGAGACACGAAACTCAGGTGCACGACGTCACCGGTCCCCTGCCCTGCTACACCATCCTGGTCGCCCTCTACCGGGAGGCGGCCATCGCCCGGCAGTTGGTGGACGGCCTGAAGCGGATCGACTGGCCGTCTCCGCTGCTCGACATCAAGCTCGTCTGTGAGGCCGATGATCGGGAAACGATCGACGCGTTACGAGCCCAGATGCTTCCGGCGAACTTCGAGATCGTTGAGGTTCCACCCGCTGCACCACGCACCAAGCCGAAGGCGCTCACCTATGCTCTGAACGGTGTCCGTGGCGATTACCTGGTGATCTACGACGCTGAGGACCGCCCGCACCCTCGCCAGTTGCGCGAAGCCTATTGTCGCTTCTGCGAGCTTCCCGCAGAAGTCGCCTGCCTGCAGGCACCGCTCGTGATCAGCAATGCGAAAGCGTCGTGGATCAGTGCGCTTTTCGCGCTCGAATACTCGGCCCTCTTTCGCGCCCTCCTGCCATGGCTTGCCAATCACCGCATGCCCATTCCGCTCGGTGGGACTTCCAATCACTTCCGGGTCGCGGCATTGCGAGAGGTCGGCGGATGGGACCCGTTCAATGTGACCGAGGATGCCGATCTCGGGCTGCGGCTGTTTCGCCTGGGCTATCGCGCCGATGTGCTTCAACGACCGACGCAGGAGGATGCGCCGACCACGCGTGCGGTGTGGATGGGGCAGCGGACGCGCTGGTTCAAGGGCTGGGTGCAGACCTGGCTGGTGTTGATGCGCCAGCCGGGCAGGCTCGCTGCACAGATGGGCCTGCGCAACGTCCTCATCTTCCAGCTGCTGATCGGCGGCATGCTTCTGTCATCCCTCCTTCATCCGCTGATCTTCGTCTTCCTGGTCGAGGGAGTGTTTGCCATGCTGGCGGCGCCCGCAGATGCCATCCCCGCCCGGGTGCTGATGCTCTTCGTGGTCGATGCGGTCAACATCTTCGGCAGCTACCTGATCTTCGTCACGCTCGGCATCAAGGCGATGACCGACGACGAGCAGCGACAGATCGGAATGCGCTGGACAGGTGTTCCGCTCTACTGGCTGCTGACCTCCATCGCCTCGTGGAAAGCGGTCATGGAATTGCGGGCGAAACCCTTCTTCTGGCAGAAGACACCACACCAGCCGAGCAGTTGAGACCCTCGGAGAAGCCGCGTCAGTTGCAGATGTCCTACGTCGTGCACGCCACCCCAGGCATTACACAGTCTCCGGCTAACGCCTTGAGACACGCGCCGGTCCTATTGGAAAAGCGCTCGGCAGGCCTCGCCTGCATCCCGTGTGAGGGCGAGAATGGTGAGGAAGTCCCCGGCCAGCGGTGAAGGCGACTTGTCGATGTCCAGCACATCGGCCTGACCTGCCTCCGTGGTGACATAGGCGCCTCGCCGCCCGGCCTTTTCGTTCAGTGCGTAGAAGGTCCCATCGATGTAGGCAAGAAGCGGCCCGGACAGGCCAATGCAAAAGAGCTCGATTTCCTTGACCTCGGGGTAACGCTCCGCCATGCGAAGGGCGGTCGCTTCGCCGATTTCCGCGTCCGTGACGTCCGTGAACCTTTCGAAGCGTCCATTGGCATAGGGAAAGCCAAAGCTTTCAACCACTACGGCCCCAGCGCTGGCAGCGCCACTGGCGAGGAGCAAATAAGCCGCCAGGGTGACGCCGGCACGCGTTCTGTTCATTTGCACTCCTATTCAACCCGGCATGCGGCCACGCTTACACATCAGGGTGGAAGTAGTGGTCATGGCGCCCATTATCAATGGAGCCCAGTCTGCACGTATCCGCAGGACACCAAGCCGACATCGGGCCAACGCCCTTGAACTGCCGGCGCTCTGCGCCTTGCTAAACATTGCTGGACATCGTTGGAGAGCTAGCTGGAGCGGGTGAAGGGAATCGAACCCTCGTCGTCAGCTTGGGAAGCTGCTGCTCTACCATTGAGCTACACCCGCGACGGGGGCAGAGTTCGCCCAGTTCGCGGCGTCTGTCAAGCATGATCGCGGGCGGATGCGTCAGCCGATCCGGAAGTGCTTCGACAGCTTCAGACCCTGCGCCTGGTAATTGGAGCCAAGGCCGAGGCCATAGAGGGCATCGGGTCGTT
Source organism: Pseudorhizobium flavum (assembly GCF_902502825.2). The sequence continues at coordinate 366,292 of NZ_LR723670.1, read as the reverse complement.
CCAGCATGTGCTCGTAGACGAGGCGGCCGACGATCTGGCCGTCTTCGAGAATGAACGGCACCTCGTGGCTGCGCACTTCCAGAACGGCGCGGCTGCCGCGGCCGCCCGCCTCGGCATGCCCGAAGCCGGGGTCGAAGAAGCCGGCATAATGGACGCGGAACTCGCCCACCAGCGGGTCGAAAGGCGTCATCTCCGCCGCGTAAAGCGGCGGCACGTGGACCGCTTCCCGCGACACGAGGATGTAGAATTCGTCGGGATCGAGGATCAGTTCGTTGCGGCCGCGACTATAGAGCGGTTCCCAGAAGTCGAAGATGTCGTGCTGGGCCTTCTTGTCGACATCGACCACGGCAGTGTGGTGCTTGCCGCGGTAGCCGATCAGGCCTTCCTTGTCGCCCGTGAGGTCGATCGACAGCGCGATACCGCCTCCGCTGATATTGGGCTCGCGGGCCGCCACCAGCGTTTCGGCGCCATGCAATTGCAGAAGCTCCGGCTCGTTCAGCAGGGCATTGCCGATGCGGAAGCGGATCTGCGACAGGCGCGAGCCACGCCGGACGACGATCGGAAAAGTGCGCGGGCTGATCTCCAGATAGAGCGGCCCGGAATAACCAGCAGGGATCTTGTCGAACTCCTGGGCATAGTCGGTGATGACGCGGGTGAAGATGTCGAGGCGACCGGTGGAACTTTTGGGATTGGCCGAGGCCGACATTTCTGCCGGCAGATCCAGTCGTTCCATCAGCGGCACGATATAGACGCAGCCGGTTTCAAGGACCGCCCCTTCCGAAAGGTCGACCACGTGCAGCTTCAGCCGGTCGAGCTTGTCGGCAACCCGGCTGTTCGGGCCCGGCATGAAGCTTGCGCGGACGCGGAAGGCCTTGGCGCCGAGGCGCAGATCGAGACTGGCGGGCTGGACCTGGTCGCTGTCCAGCGGCTTCTCGGATGTGAGGCGCCCGCTGTCAAACAGCGCTGCGATGGCCCGATCGGCCAGGATCCCGGTGGTTCTTTTCATCGTCGTTCTTTCCCGTCCTGCCGGACAAAACCAAATGCCTGCCATTGACGCAAGCGAGGAGCGGCGCTATGGCAGCTTTATCCCGTGGTGATTTGGCCGGTCGGCTTGCAGCCACGTTAAACAAGTGGCTAAAAAGACCGGGGCGAAACCGGTCTGCTGACGCGACCGGTTTTTTTTGTGTCTGAAAGGTGCAAGCGCATGACCACGAAATGGCGCCCCGCAACCCAGCTCGTTCATGGCGGAACGATCCGCTCCCAGTATGGCGAGACCTCCGAGGCCATCTACCTGACGCAGGGCTTCGTCTACGAGACGGCGGAGGCGGCCGAGGCACGCTTCAAGGGCGAGAGCGAAGGCTATATCTATGCCCGCTACGGCAGCCCGACCAACGACATGTTCGAGAAGCGCATGTGCCTGCTGGAAGGTGCGGAGGATGCGCGCGCCATGGCCTCGGGCATGGCCGCGGTCGCGGCAGCGATCCTTTGCCAAGTCAAGGCGGGCGACCATATCGTCGCGGCCCGGGCTCTGTTTGGATCCTGCCGTTGGGTGGTGGAGACGCTTGCACCGAAGTACGGCGTGGAGTGTACGCTGGTGGACGGGCGGGATCTTGCCAACTGGGAAAGGGCGGTCCGGAAGAACACCAAGGTCTTCTTCCTGGAAAGCCCAACCAATCCGACACTCGAGGTGATCGACATCGCCGGCGTTGCAAAGCTCGCAAACCAGGCGGGCGCCAAGGTGGTGGTGGACAATGTGTTTGCGACGCCGCTCTTCCAGAAGCCGCTGGAGCTCGGTGCCCATGTCGTCGTCTATTCCGCGACGAAGCACATCGACGGACAGGGCCGCTGCCTCGGCGGCGTCGTCCTTTCCGACAGCGAGTGGATCAAGGAAAGCCTCCAGGATTACTTCCGTCATACGGGCCCTGCCATGTCGCCCTTCAATGCGTGGACGCTGCTGAAGGGGATCGAAACCCTTCCGCTTCGGGTGCGCCAGCAGACGAAAAATGCCGGCCGGATCGCCGATCTCCTGGCGAACCATCCGAAGGTGGCAAGGGTCATCTATCCGGGTCGCGCGGACCATCCGCAGGCCGACATCATCGCCAAGCAGATGACTGGCGGCTCGACGCTCGTCTGCCTCGAACTCAAGGGTGGCAAGGCCGCAGCCTTCGGATTGCAGAATGCGCTGGAGGTGGTGAAAATCTCCAACAATCTGGGCGACGCCAAAAGCCTCATCACCCATCCGGGGACGACGACGCACAAGAACCTGACTGACGAGGCGCGGGCCGAGCTCGGCATCTCACCGGGAACGCTCCGGCTATCGGCGGGTATAGAGGATACTGACGACCTGCTTGAAGATTTCGCAAGGGCTCTGGACAAGCTTCCGGGTTGACCGAGGCTTCCGCCGGGCGCGTTGCAGGTTCCGCCTGTCGGCGCCCCGGTTATCCTTAACCGGCGAAACTTCGCGCGAGAGGCCACGGAGCTCTCCTCCAAACCGCGGGGTTTCTTGACGTTCTCGCGGAGCTGCAGCATATCGGATGGGATGTGGTAGAAGGTGTCGCGCATGTACCGCGCCAGGACATGTGACATAGAGGTCGTCGTCGAGCCCTATTATCTGGAGGAGCAATCCAGTCCGGAGGATAGCCGTTATGTCTGGGCTTACCACATCGTCATCGAGAACCATTCGGACCAGGCGGTGCGGCTGACGCATCGCTACTGGCACATCACTGACCAGAACGGCCTTGTCGACGAGGTCGAAGGTCCCGGAGTGGTGGGCGAGCAGCCACGGCTCCTGCCAGGTGATTCCTACGAGTATTCCTCCGGCTGCCCGCTCGACACGCCCTCCGGCATCATGTTCGGCCACTACCGGATGGAAGACGACGAGGGGAAGGCATTCAACGTCGAAATCCCGGCGTTCTCGCTGGATTCACCGGGACTTCTGAGAGTGCTGAACTGAGACGAAGGCTGGCTGTCAGGCCGCGGTGAACTCTTCCGGCGAGAAGCGGTATGTGGTCGAGCAGAACTCACAGGTGACGGCAATCTCGCCGTCCTGCTCGCTCGCCTCGATCTCCTCGGCGCTGAAGCTGTCCAGAATGGCCTTGAGCCTCTCGCGCGAACAGCTGCAGCGATCGAGGACCGACTGGGGCTTGTAGACCCTCACGCCCCGCTCGTGAAACAGACGGAACAGCAGACGTTCGATCGGCACCTGCGGATCGGTCAGTTCGTCCGTATCGATCGTCTCGACCATAACGCGAGCCTCAGACCACGCATCGTCCTCGCTGTGGTCATGCTCGCGCTCGTCGCCATCGCCGCCATGGAGATCAGGCTGGCGCATGCGCTCGGGCGCCTGTGGCAGGAACTGCGCCACCAGTCCACCCGCCCGCCAGTTGTGGCGCGGCTTGCCGGCCTCATCCCGATCCAGCAGCTCGGCCACACCCAGCCTCACCTTGGTGGGTATCTGCTCCGACTGGCGGAAATAGACGCCGGCGATCTCCTCGAGCGACGAGCCGTCGAGCGGGACGATGCCCTGGTAGGGCTGCATGCCATGGCCATGGTCTATGGTGAAGGCAAGGACGCCAGCGCCCAGCAGTTCGGGCGGCGACGTCTTGCCGTCTGCAACTGCCGCAGCAAGCGCGTCCTCGTCATACCTTGCGTAGGCGCGCAGGCTGTCGGGCGACGTAAAATCCGCCACCAGAAGATCGACGGGTCCGTCTCCCTTCGTTTGAACGGTAAACTTGCCGTCGAACTTCAGGGATGTGCCCAGAAGCGCCGTCAGCACGATCGCCTCCGCCAGAAGGCGGGCCACAGGCGCGGGATATTCATGGCGCCCGAGGATCGCGTTCAGAAGCGGGCCAAGCTGTACCGCACGGCCACGAACGTCCAAACCTTCCACCTGAAAGGGGACGACCCGGTCATCGCCGGCGAAGTTGAAATCACTCAGTTCAACAGTGGCTTCCGCCATGGTCTGCTCCCTGGCGCCTAACGGGCCAATTTGTGCACGCGCGCCTGGCGACGGAACCGCCGGGGCGTGAAAGTTGTCGGCAATATAATGGAATGCCCTTCCGTCACCGGGAAGGGCTCGATAGCCGACAGGTGGTATCGGGGCCGCCCGAAGTCAAGAACAGGCTCAAAGAGCGCCGAGACACCATGCAAGAATGGACTTCTGGGCGTGCAACCGGTTCTCCGCCTCCTCGAAAACGACCGACTGCGGCCCATCGATGACCTCGTCGGTCACTTCCTCGCCACGATGGGCCGGAAGGCAATGCATAAAGAGCGCTTCCGGCTTGGCCTGCTTCATCAGCGCGACGTTTACCTGATAGGGCTGGAAGATGTTGTGACCGCGTGCCTTGTGCTCCTGGTTCATGGAGACCCAGGTATCCGTCACGACGCAGTCCGCGCCGGAGACGGCGCGCTCTGCGTCATGGCAGAGCATGATGTCGCCGCCGTTGTTGCGAGCCCAGTTCAGGAACTTGTCCGACGGCTCCGATCCCATCGGCACAGCCATGTTCATGCGGTAACCGAAGCGGGCGGCGCCCTCGACGAAGGAATGGAGGACATTGTTGCCATCACCCGTCCAGGCGATCGTCTTGCCTTTCACCGGTCCGCGATGCTCTTCGAAGGTCATGATGTCCGCCATGATCTGGCAGGGATGCGTGTCATCCGTCAGGGCATTGATGACCGGAACGGTCGCATGCTCGGCAAGCTCCAGGAGGCGCGAATGGTCGGTCGTACGGATCATGATCGCGTCGACATAGCGGGAGAGGACCTTTGCGGTGTCGCCAATCGTTTCCGCGCGGCCGAGCTGCATCTCGGTACCCGAGAGAAAGAGCGTCTCCCCGCCGAGCTGGCGCATGCCGACGTCGAAGGACACGCGGGTACGCGTAGAAGGCTTCTCGAAGATCATCGCCAGCATCTTGCCGGCGAGCGGCTTGTCGGCCGTGCCGGCCTTGGTCGCCAGCTTCCGTGTGAGCGCGTCATCGAGGATCACCCGCAGGTCATCGGCGGCGACGGCTGAAAGATCGAGAAAATGCTTGGGTGATGCCATGTCTTCAATGAGGGCTCCGGCGCCCCGCACTCCTTACGCTGATTTCTTCAAGCCCGACTGGTGCAGGCGCTCCGCGGCACGCTCGATACGTGCAAGACCATCGCGAGCCTCCTCGGCGGTGACGATCAGAGGCGGCAGGAGCCGCAGCACGTTATCGCCCGCAGGCACGGCGAGAATACGTTCCTCGCGCATGGCCATCAGCAGCTCGGTATTCGGCACCTTTGCCTTGATGCCGAGCATCAGGCCCTCGCCGCGAATCTCGTCGATGACATCAGGGAACCGATCCTTCAAGCTCTCCAGGCCCTGCCGGAAGACAAGCGCGACATCACGCACGTGGTCGAGGAAGCCCTCGGCCAGCACAACGTCGAGAACGGCATTGCCGACTGCCATGGCCAGCGGGTTGCCGCCATAGGTGGTGCCGTGCGTGCCGGCCTTCATACCGCTTGCCGCCTCTTCCGTCGCAAGACAGGCGCCGAGCGGGAAACCACCGCCGATGCCCTTCGCCACTGCCATGATGTCGGGCGCGATGCCGGACCACTCGTGCGCGAACAACTTGCCGGTCCGACCGACGCCGGACTGTACCTCGTCAAGGATGAGAAGGAGACCGTGCTCATCACAGAGGTCCCGCAGGGACCGCATGAACTCCCGGGAGACCAGGCGCAGGCCGCCCTCGCCCTGCACCGGCTCGATCAGGATGGCAGCGGTGGCGTCGGTGATCGCAGCCTTCAGCGCGTCCAGATCGCCGAAAGGCACCTGATCGAAGCCGCTGACCTTGGGACCGAAACCTTCGAGGTACTTCGCCTGTCCGCCGGCGGCGATCGTTGCCAAGGTTCGACCGTGGAAGGCACCTTCGAAGGTGATGATATGGAAACGCTCCGGATGCCCCTTGCTGAACTGGTAGCGCCGCGCCGTCTTGATCGCGCATTCAAGCGCCTCGGCGCCGGAGTTGGTAAAGAAGACCCTGTCGGCGAAGGTCGCTTCCGTCAGCCGGCGCGCCAGTTGCTCCTGACCAGGGATGTCATAGAGGTTCGACAGGTGCCACAGCTTGTCAGCCTGAGCCTTCAAAGCCTCCACCAGATGCGGGTGGGCGTGGCCGAGGGAATTGACTGCGATCCCTGCGGCAAAATCGAGATAGCGCTCACCACTCTCCGTCACCAGCCAGACACCCTCGCCGCGCGCAAAGCGCAGTGGAGCACGGTTATAGGTTTCGAACAGCGCGGCCTCGGCCATGGGGAGCGGCTCCTCTAGGAGATGCAAGGGGCGTGGCCCCGATCAATCAAAAATGCCGCCCTGTCGGGCGGCGCCGGCACTATCGGCATTTCGCCCCGCGATGTCAACAAAAGCCCCCTTTCCTGCAACCTTCGCGGCTGTGACAAAAATGACTCGCTTGAAAAGCAAGTTGGGGAAAACCCGGAAATCGATTCGTGCCGATTCCGCTGACTCTTGCCACGGAGTCACCGGCCCAGTAGTTTACCAATCAACAACTAGACTGCATGCGGCGGAACTAGTCACCTAACAAGCTATATCTAGTAGCTGGCGCGAATTGTCGTTCGCGCCAAGGGCGGGGGATTCTGCATGCCGGACACGTTCAAATGCGGAGAACGGGCATGAACTGGACAGACGAGCGCGTCGAAAAGCTGAAGAGACTGTGGGCGGAGGGCCTGAGCGCCAGCCAGATCGCGGCCCAATTGGGCGGGGTCAGCCGGAATGCGGTCATCGGCAAGGTTCACCGGCTGAACCTTCCCGGACGCGCCAAGGCAGGCGGATCGACCGGTGCTAGCCGCTCGGCCAAACGCCCGGCAGCGCCGGCCCGTCCGGCCAACTACCCGGCACGCGTTGCAACCCGGCCCGTAGCCCGCACGGTCGGCGCGACGGCTTTGAAGGATGACGTTGAGGTTGCCGTGCCCGAGATGTCCTATGTTCCTTCCAACAACGTGGTGGTGCCGATCTCGCGCAAGCTTGCACTGACGGATCTGACCGAACGCACCTGCAAGTGGCCGATGGGAGACCCGCTGAAGGACGACTTCCACTTCTGCGGCGTCGACGCCTCGGAAGCCTCTCCCTATTGCGGCTATCATGCCCGCCTTGCTTATCAGCCAGTGGCGGACCGGCGGAAGGCTGCAGCACGGGCCTGATCCAAAATGCCGATGGTGGAAGCGGGCCTTGAGGGCCCGCTTTTTCGTTGCGCGTGCCAGATCAAGATCTCGCCGCCCACCGCACGAATTCGGGCTCAGAAGCGGACGGTGAACTGGCTGCCCTTGCCTATCTCGGACGTGACCACCAGCCTTGCCCGATGACGGGTAAGGATGTGTTTCACGATGGCAAGCCCAAGACCGGTTCCCTTCTTGGAGCGGCTATCGGCAACGCTGACGCGGTAGAAGCGCTCCGTCAGACGAGGGACGTGCTCCGAGGGAATACCGGGGCCGTGATCGACAACGGTGACCTCGACGGGCCCGGCTTCCGGAGACTTCAGAAAGACATCGACGGTCTTGCCGTCCTGGCCGTACTTGCAGGCATTCTCCACTAGGTTCTCGAACACCTGCACCAGTTCGTCGCGGTCACCCGTCACTTCGACCGCACGTTCCGGCAGATGAAGGTTGATCTCCACGCCGAGTTCTTCTGCCAGAGGCGAGAGTGCATCGCGGACATGGGAAAGCAGGGGCACGAGGTTCACCTTGCCCTCCGGCGCCACATTCGACCTCAACTCGAGCCGGGAAAGGGAAAGAAGGTCATCGATCAGCCGGCTCATACGCGTCGACTGGTCCAGCATGATCGACAGGAACCGCTCCTGGGCCTTCGGATCGGACTTAGCCGCCCCCTGCAGGGTTTCGATGAAACCACGCAGCGACGCAAGCGGTGTGCGCAGTTCGTGACTCGCATTGGCCACGAAATCGCTACGCATTCGGTCGAGCCGATGCAGTTCGGACACATCGCGAAACGAGAGCAGGTACAGCCGGTCCCGCTGGTCCCGCCCGGGCAGGTCAACCGGCGCGATCCGGACGACGTAGACCTGTTGCGAGGGCAGACGCTCGACATGCTCGATCTGGTTCGGCCTGCCGGTGGCCAGTGTCTCCCGGATGATGTCCAGCACCGCGGGGGAGCGCAGCCGTCCAGCGACATGAGCGCCAAGCGGCAGCGAGCCCAAGAGGCGGTCGGCCGCGGCATTTTGGGATAACACGTTGGCCTCCCCGTCGAGCAGGAGGGTCGGTATGTCGAGCGCATTGAGCGCGGCAGAGATTACCTCTGCGACATCGTGCGGCGCCTGCTCCTCTGCGGTCGCCGGTCGCTCTGGCGCTGGCTCGGGTTTATGATCGGCGGCGAGGACGAGGCCGGCGAGCGCGAACCAGGCAAGGCCTGCCTGCCAGACCGGAACGCCGGCGAAGACGCTCAATGCCCCGGCCAGCGACAGGGCAAGCAGCAGCAGCCAGGAGCCGCCGAACCGCTTGTTCAACCATGTCCCCCACTGCGAACCCATGCGCGACTCACCTCCCCATCCAGATTTTCTGGCTCTTAAACCGCCCTGATGACAGATATACATCGACGCCCGGCGGATGAACGATAAATTACGAGGAAGCGTCCCGTCGTTTTGCCGGCGTTGTCCAACGAGAGGAGAAGAGATTGAGCAGCTCAAAACAGGACCGTTCGGTGGACATCGAGATCGGCGGGCGTCGGCGCGTCTTCGATATTGACGATCCGAAGCTGCCGGACTGGATCGACAAGAACGCGCTCGGTTCAGAGGGCTATCCCTATGACGACAAGATGGACAAGCGCGACTACGCGGATACGCTGGAGCGACTGCAGATCGAACTGGTCAAGCTGCAGTTCTGGCTGAACGCCAGCGGCAAGCGGGTGATCTCCGTATTCGAGGGCCGTGACGCCGCCGGCAAGGGCGGCACGATCTTCTCCATACGCGCCTACCTCAATCCGCGCTCGGCGCGTATCGTGGCGTTGCCGAAGCCGACTGAAACGGAGGCCGGCCAATGGTATTTCCAGCGCTATGTCACTCACTTCCCGACCGCTGGCGAGATCGTGCTCTTCGACCGCTCCTGGTATAACCGCGGCGTGGTGGAGCCGGTCATGGGCTTCTGCACCGCCGAACAATGCAAGAAGTTCCTCGACGAAGTGCCGCGGTTCGAGGAACTCATCGTCGATGAGGGAATCCACTTCTTCAAGTTCTGGCTGAACATCGGCCAGGAGATGCAGTTGAAGCGCTTTCACGACCGGCGCCACGATCCGCTGAAGATTTGGAAGCTCTCGCCAATGGACATTGCGGCACTGACGAAGTGGGACCAGTTCACCGATGCGCGCGACCGTATGCTGAAGAAGACACACACCAAGCATGCACCGTGGACGGTGGTGAAGGCGAACGACAAGCGACGGGCTCGGATCAACGTGATCCGACATATTCTGCTATCGATCGACTACGAGGGTCGAGACGAGAAGGCGATCGGCGAGATCGATCACAACACCCTCAGCGAAGGTCCCGAGTTCCTGGGCTGAGGCTACTGCCCCGGAAGCACCCGAACCGAATGCATAAGGATAGCCGCCTCCGCGCCGTCGAGGCCGGTATTGACCACCAGCCGGCCGGGGGCGTTCGGAGCAATCGAGCGTTCGAAGGTCACGCGCAGCAGCACGTCCGCCCGCTCCTGCCGCGCCGTGAAGCGATGGCGGGGACAGGCGCCGAGGCTTCCGAAGTCGCAACGGACCGAGAATTGAACCGGCGTTTCCGCTGCCGACTGCACGGTCAAGGCGATCGTGGAAGACTTGCCCGCCAGCTCCTGCAGGATCTCCGCGGGAACGGGAATGGAAACATCGCCTTCGGAGGTAGACGCGCCGGACATCACGCGCGCCGCAGTCGTTCCCTGAATGGATGCCGGCTCCAGGCGAGCGGCTGCACCACCTTCAAGCGCGTTGGTATTGCCGCCGGAGAAAATTTCCGTCCACGCTTCGGAGAAACCGTTCTGGGGTCCTCGGCTTCCGAGGTCGGACGATGGGCTGCCCGCCGTCCGTTCGGCAGCATCAAGCGCCTGCTGCAGCGACTGCTGGATGAGGCCGGACGAATAGGCCCACCAGGCCGCAAGACCGACCAGGATAAAGAAGACGAGCCATGCAAAGAGCACGGACAGGAAACCGCGGCGCCGGCGCGGCTTTGCCGTGCGTTCGGGTCGGGTTTCGAGCAGGGTCTCGTCGCGCGGCCGTCTCGCTTCGCGCGCTTCGCCTACCGGAAGCGGGGCCGCCTGCGGCTCCTGCCCGCCCTCGAAAGGAATATCCCGAGCGGCGCGCAGGGAATCGAGGCCGGAGGCACTGGCCACACCTGGCGCGCTGGAGATGTCCCGACTGGCATCGCGCGTCGCCCCACCCAGAAGGGGCGCGTCATCCTGCGGCCGGGACGCAGTGGAACGCGACGCGTCCCGCGAAACACCCGAAGAGACCGGTGGGGCAATCGGGGAGGCAGCTGGAGACACTGCAGGTGAGGTAGCGGCAGGCGCCTCCGCCGGTGCTACCCGAGGCGCAGCGGGTGGTGTCGCAGCAGCCGGGATCGACGCGGCAGCTGCGACGGCCTTCCGCTCCTCGAACTCGATTTCCCGTATCTTCTGTTCGAGCCGCTGGTGCTGCGCCAGAACCACCTGCTCATCGGAAACGCCCTGCTTCTTCAGCCCGGCATCCAAGGCCTGCCGCGCGGACTGATAGATGCGGGCCCGGACATCGGGATTGGTGCGCTCGGACTTTTCCAACGCGTTTCTGATCGCTGTTTCCAAACCGCTCAATGCCAATCCTGCCCTGTCATCGCCTCGCGTCCGGCGCCTGCCTTTACGTTTCGGTAATCTTTCCGCTCACGAACTGCAAGCACCGGCATTCTGTCGAATCTGCGGCCGGCTCTCTCACCTGCACTCCCATGACCCTTTTCGAATCCGTCCGCCTCTGCTAGGGAAGCTTACGTTTGCGTAAACGTAAGCCGAGGAGGATTTGATGCTGCCGCCCATCCTGAAGGACAAACTGCGCCTGCCGGTTGTCGCCTCTCCGCTCTTCATCATCTCACATCCGGCGCTGACGCTGGCCCAATGCAAGGCCGGGGTGGTGGGCGCTTTTCCGGCGCTCAATGCGCGGCCGGAGAGCCAGCTCGACGAATGGCTGGCGATGATCACGGAAGAGCTTGCCGCGCATGACGCCGCCAATCCCGATAAACCGGCCGCCCCCTTCGCCGTCAACCAGATCGTGCACACCTCCAACAAGCGGCTGGAGCACGACCTGATGATGTGCGTGAAATACAAGGTGCCGATCGTCATCTCTTCGCTGGGCGCCGTCCCCGAGGTCAATGCCGCCGTTCATTCCTATGGAGGCATCGTGCTGCACGACGTGATCAACAACCGGCACGCCAATTCGGCGATCCGCAAGGGGGCAGACGGGCTGATCGCGGTGGCTGCCGGCGCGGGCGGCCATGCCGGCACACTCTCACCGTTCGCACTGGTGCAGGAGATCCGTGAATGGTTCGATGGCCCCCTGCTGCTTGCCGGCGCCATCGGCACGGGCGGCGGGATCCTGGCCGCTCAGGCCATGGGCGCCGACATGGCCTATATCGGCACGCCCTTCATCGCCACCGAAGAGGCACGCGCGGCAGATGCCTACAAGCAGATGATCGCCCAGTCCCAGGCTGCCGACATCGTCTACTCGAACTATTTCACCGGAATCCACGGCAACTATCTGAAGGGCTCGATCCTTGCTTCAGGCATGGATCCGGAGAATCTGCCCGTCGCCGATCCCTCTAAAATGGATTTCGACAAGGCGACAACCGGCGCGAAGGCCTGGAAGGACATCTGGGGCGCGGGCCAGGGAGTCGGGTCCGTCAAGGCTGTCGTTCCGGTAGCGGAATTGGTCGACCGGCTGGAACGGGAATATCGCACCACACGCGAGCGGCTCTGCCGTTGAGACCGACAGTGCCCCGCCGGTAAATTTCCGGTACGGAAAAATTCCCGGCTTGAAATCGGCGTTCTTTGCCTGTATCAGCCGCATCACATCGCAGCCGGCGCGCCGGCCTGTCATGCCGCTTTAGCTCAGTCGGTAGAGCACATCATTCGTAATGATGGGGTCACGTGTTCGAGTCACGTAAGCGGCACCATTTACCACACACTCTTGCCTAAAGCCTTTTCGGGCCGTAGCGTGTCACCATGCGTGGCCGTATTCCCTCCGATGTTCTTCTTCGTCCCGAGGACCTTGCCTTGCTCGAACGGGTGTTCGCACAGGTGATACCCGAGCACGACACCCATCCCGACGAACTGGCGATGCTGCTGGTGCGACTGTTCCAGGACGGCGTGAGGTCCGAGGAGGAGCTTCTCGCGGCGGCGGAGCGGTGGTTTCGTTAGCGACGGGGTTTCGACAGATTAGGTTTAATCGGTGCCAGACCACGGTCGCTGAACGATACGCTTTCGTCCTTATGCGAACAAACCCTGCTTTCGCTCGTTCTCATTGAGAACCAGGAGGCAGATGATGAACCATACTGACAAGCAAGAGACCAAGCAGGAAGCCCAGCAGAAGACCGACGAGCAGGCAAAGGTCTCCGCGAATTCGCCGATCTCGCCCGTGGAAGAGTTCGACGTCGGCGCGGCCGATGACGACCGACGGATCTTCCATAACGGCGATACTGACCGGACGTCGGGCAAGGACTAAAGGGCGAACCGAAAGCAAGTTTGCCTTGCTTGACGCATCTTGTGGGACAACAGAATATCCGCGGCCGTGACGGACCGTTCCGCCACCCAAGTGCCGAGGAAATTACATGCTTGATCCGAAGATCGTAGAGACGCTGAAGGGTGTCTCCACCGCTACGCTGACCACCGTGCTGCTGAAGAAGGGCCTGCGCAATGTCTGGATGCGCGGCACCAAGCCCCTGAAGGCTGGGCAGGGATGCGTCGTCGGCCCCGCTTTCACGCTTCGTTTCGTGCCGGCGCGGGAAGACCTCGCAACGCCGGAAAGCTGGGCGTCACCGGTCTCCACCCGCGCCGCAATCGAGGCGATGCCGGAAGGCTGCGTGGCCGTCGCCGACGCAATGGGCGTGCTCGATGCGGGCATCTTCGGCGACATCCTCTGCTCGCGCATGGTTAAGAAGGGCGTTGCCGGGCTGGTGACGGATGGCGTGGTAAGGGATGCGGAAGGCGTGCTGGGCACCGGCCTCGATGTCTGGTGCAACGGCGTCGCTGCGCCACCGTCCGTTGCAGGCCTTACTTTTGTCGGCTGGCAGGAGCCGATCGCCTGCGGCGGCGTCGCCGTTTACCCGGACGACATCGTCGTCGTGGACGAAGACGGCGCGGTGCTGATCCCGGCGAAACTGCTCGATGCGGTACTGGCCGAGGCGCCGGAGCAGGAGCGCATGGAAGCCTGGATCATGACCGAGGTCGACCGCGGCGTGCCGCTTCCCGGCCTCTATCCGATGAATGCCGAGACCAAGGCGCGCTACCAGGCATGGAAGGACGCCCAGTGAGCTTTTCCGCGCAATCAAAAGGCGTCTACGCCATCGCCACCACGCCGTTCCTGCCGGACGGCTCGCTCGATACGCCGTCGGTCGACCGGCTGACGGATTTCTACCAGGACAGCGGCTGTACCGGGATCACCATCCTCGGCATCATGGGGGAAGCCCCGAAGCTCGAGCCGTCGGAGAGCCGGGCGATCATCCGGCAGGTGGTCGGCCGCTCGCGAGTGCCCGTGATTGTCGGCGTCTCGGCTCCCGGATTTGCTGCGATGCGCTCGCTCGCCCGCGATGCGATGGACATGGGGGCGGCCGGCGTGATGATCGCGCCGACGCCCGCGCTGCGGACAGACGAGCAGATCATCAACTACTTTGGGCAGGCCGTGGAGGCGGTCGGCGACGACGTGCCTTGGGTGTTGCAGGACTACCCGCTGACGCTGAACGTCGTCATGTCAGTGAGCGTGGTGGCGAAGGTCATTTCTAACCATTCCTCCTGCCTGATGCTGAAGCATGAGGACTGGCCGGGGCTGGAAAAGATCTCCAGGCTGCGCGCCCTGCAGAAGGCGGGCGAGCTTCGGCCGTTCTCGATCCTCTGCGGCAATGGCGGCATGTTCCTGGATTTTGAACCGGAACGTGGCGCCGATGGCGCAATGACGGGATATGGCTTCCCGGACATGCTGACAGAGCTGATCGGCTTGTTCGCCGCGGGAAAGCGAGACGAGGCGCACGACCTTTTCGATGCACACCTGCCGCTGATCCGCTACGAGCAGCAGCTCGGCATCGGGCTTGCCGTGCGCAAGCACGTGCTGAAGCGGCGTGGCGTGATCACATCGGATGCGCAGCGCAAGCCGGGGCTTGCCCTTTCGGAGACGGCGCGGGCCGAGGTGGACTATCTGTTGCAGCGGCTCGGCCGCCGCGACAAGCGGGCTGCCCTCTGACCCATTGCCGGCGCGGACCTTCTCATCCGTGCCGGCTCCTCACTCATCCAGAAGTGTAACCCATACCGGCGCGTGGTCGCTGGCATGGTCCCAGCCGCGCACGTGGCGGTCGACGCCGGCCGCGTCCAGACGGCCCGCAACGCACGGGCTGAGCAGCAGGTGGTCGAGGCGGAGGCCGGCATTGCGACCCCAGGCGTTCCGGAAATAGTCCCAGAAGGTGTAGATCCGTTCATCGGGATGAAGCTGGCGCAGGGCGTCCATCCAGCCCTGCGCGATGAGGTTGCGGAAGACCTCGCGCACCTCGGGTCGGAACAGCGCATCGTCCTGCCAGCGCTCCGGCGCATAGACGTCGAGGTCCGTCGGCATGATATTGTAGTCGCCTGCGAGCACCACCGGAGCGCCCGTCTTCAAGAGGTGTTGCGTGTGAGCAAGAAAGCGCTCGTACCAGGAGAGCTTGTAGTCGAACTTGGAGCCCGGCGCCGGATTTCCGTTCGGCGCATAGAGGCAGCCGATCAGCACGCCGTTGACGGCCGCTTCGACATACCGACTGTGGCTGTCGTCCGGATCACCGCCCAGGCCGCGGCGCGTCTCGATCGGCTCAACATCGCGTGCCAGGATGGCCACCCCGTTCCAGCGCTGCTGCCCGTGCCAGACCGCCCCATAACCTGCCTTGTCCAGGGCACGGTGGGGAAACTTCTCCTGCGGCGCCTTCAACTCCTGTAGGCAGACCACGTCAGGACGCGCCTCGTCGAGCCAGCGGAGAAGGGTGTCGATCCGGCCGTTGACACCGTTGACGTTGAAGGTCGCAATCTTCATGCCGGCACAGATTTCATGACCGCGAAGGATGAAGCGTTGTCCGTCGGGCCACTCGATCGCATCGCGCCACCATTGTCGAACATTACAACCTCTGCATGTTTTGCGAAGTCTTTACGATGCCATTTAGCGAAAGATTCAGGTGACGGTGTCATGGTGAATTCTCGTTGAGACATGCCGCAAATCCATACGCGACGGCATTGCAGATAGAGATATACCTCGGAGCGACCAGTCATGAGCCAGAGATTCCGACCCGCGGTGCGCGAGTTCATTGCCGAAAACTTCCTTTTTCGCGCGGATGCGGAGATCGCCGATGACCAGTCTCTGCTGGAAAGCGGCGTAATGGATTCAACCGGAGTCCTCGAGTTGATCGCTTTTCTGGAGACCAGTTACGGCATCAGCATCGCGGATGAAGAGATTATCCCGCAAAACCTCGACAGCGTCGATGCCATGACCAATTACCTGGCGCGCAAGCTGCCGGTTGCCGCCTGAAACCCCGATGCGGCTCGAGGCAAGGCTCCGCGAAAGCGCCCGCCGCTATCCCGACAAGGTCGCTCTTGTCGCCGGTGGATGCCGCCTGAGCTATGCCGAGTTCGATACCCGATCCGATCACCTGGCCGCCGCGCTCCGCAAGGCCGGGGTCCAGCCGGGAGACCGGGTGGCGCTGCTGCTGGAGAACGGGATTGAGGCTCCGCTAAGCTTCTTTGCAGCCTGGAAGGCCGGTGCCGTAGCCTGTCCGCTTTATCCCTCGATGAAATCGGAGAAGCTCGCAGCCATATTTTCAAGCATCCGGCCCGCAGCAGTCGTGACTCAGGCGCGGCAGATCCTGTCCGTCCAGGCGGCGATCGGGGCAAGCGGCTGCCAGTCCATCGTCATCACCACGGAAGGGGCGAATAATGCCGTCGGGGATGCGCTGTCGTTCGCGTCTATGACATTCGGCGGGCCAACGGCTCGGCCCGAGCTGCGCGCGAACGAGTCGGAACTCGCCCTCCTCATTCATACTTCCGGCTCCACGGGACGCCCGAAGGGCGTGATGCTGACGCATGCAAATGTCGATGCCGCCTGCCAGTCGATCGCAGGCTATCTCGGCAATACCGAGGACGACGTCGTCCTGAGCGTTCTGCCGCTTTCCTTCGGCTACGGCATCACGCAGATGGTGACGATGGCCTCGGTTGGTGGAAGGCTGGTGCTGGAGAAGAGCTTTGCCTTTCCTCGCACGATCCTCGACCGGCTTGCCGCGGAGAAGGCGACAGGGTTGCCCCTGGTGCCGGCCATGGCCGCGCTGATTGCCGGCATGAAGGACCTTCCTGACGACCAGTTCGCCTCCCTTCGCTACGTCACGAGCGCCGCAGCGGCGCTGCCGCCCGCCTTGTCCGGACGGCTCAGGGGAATGATGCCGGGCACTCTGATCTTCATCATGTATGGCCAGACCGAGTGTCTGCGGGTGAGCTATCTGGAGCCGACTGAAATCGCACGCCGCCCGACATCCGTCGGCAAGGCCATTCCAGGCACGCGCGCCTATGTCGTGGGGGACGACGGCCAACCCTGCAATCCCGGGGAGGTGGGCGAGTTGGTGGTCGAGGGGCCGCATGTCATGGCCGGCTACTGGGGCGACGAGGCGGGCCCGAGGCAACGCCCGACGGAAATCGAGGGCGGAAGACGCCTTCGAACGGGCGACCTCTTCCGGATGGATGCGGACGGCTTTCTCTATTTCGTCAGCCGCAAGGACGACATCATCAAGACTCGCGGCGAGAAGGTGAGCCCGCAGGAGGTCGAGCGGGTGCTCTACGCCCTGCCCGGTGTCCGGGAGGCGGCGGTGACGGGAATGGACGATCCGGTCTTCGGCCAGGTCGTCTGCGCCCATGTGGCGCTAGAACCCGGCTGCGCGCTATCGGAGCGCGACGTCATGCGTCACTGCGCCAGCCAGCTAGAGGATTACATGGTGCCGAAGATGGTTGAGTTCCGGGATATGCTGCCGCGAACGACGACCGGCAAGATCAGGATGAGCGCCGAGGGCGACCTCGTCGAGGGGAAACTGGAGACTGCAATATGAACCAGACGATGAAGATCGCCCGCCAGGATGCGGCCTTTTCCGCCGCCGGCCTCCGCCTCGATGCCGAGGCCGAGATCGAGCGCATCTGCGCCTGGATCAGGGAGACCGTCCTGAAGGACCTGCGCAAGCGCGGCGTCGTGCTCGGCCTGTCCGGCGGCATCGATTCCAGCGTCACGGCGGCCCTTTGCGCCCAGGCCCTCGGCCCTTCCAGGGTGACCGGTATCTTCATGCCCGAGCACGATTCCGACCCGGAGAGCCTGCGGCTGGGACAGGCGCTGGCCGCCGCGACCGGTGTCGAGACGGTACTGGAAGACATCGGCCCGGCCCTCGCCGCGGCGGGCTGCTATACCCGGCGCGACGGCTTCATACGGCAGATCGTGCCGGAATTCGGCGAAGGCTGGGGCTGCAAGGTGGTGCTGGAGAATGCCCTCTCGAACCGCGGCTACAATATCTCCTGGCTTGTCGTCGCGTCGCCGACTGGCGAGCAGAGTAGGCACCGGATGCCGCTCGACGTCTATCTCGGCATGATCGCGGCGGCCAATATGAAGCAGCGCACTCGCAAGCAGATCGAGTACTACCATGGCGACCGCCTGAACTATGCGGTCGCGGGGACGCCGAACCGGCTGGAGTACGACCAGGGCTTCTTCGTGAAGAACGGCGACGGCGCGGCAGACTTCAAGCCGATCGCGCACCTCTACAAGACCCAGGTCTATCAGCTTGCAGAGGCTTTGGGCGTGCCGGAAGAGATCCGTCGCCGACCGCCGACAACCGATACCTGGTCGCTGCCCCAGGGCCAGGACGAGTATTACTTCTCGCTTCCCTACGACCGGATGGACATCTGCCTCTTCGGGCTCGACCATGGTGTTTCACCGGATGCCGTAGCCGATGCGGCTGGCCTGACGCCGGAGCAGGTGGATGCGGTGTGGCGCAATATCGCGTCCAAGCGGAAAGTGGCCGAGTATCTGCACGCCGCACCGGCGACCATGCTTTGATGGGGCGGCATCCGGTCAGTCGAAACGGTCGCCGATCAAGCGGGTCCAGTTCTCTCCGGCAAGGCCGCTGATCAGTGCCTGTCCCGACTTGATGGGCTCCAGGAGGCTCTCATCCTTCGAATGGGCAACGAAGAAGGCCCGCCCATAGAAGACTGCCTTGCGGGTGATCAGTTCGTGGGTCAACCACGGGTGCCCACCACCCCGCAGCCCGGCGCAACCGCTTCCGTCCGCGTGGACGAAAAGGTCATCGACAAGATCACCGGCGATCGCCGGCGCACAGAGCGCCTGCAGCAGCCAGCCGATACGACCGGCTCCGCCGAAATAGGCATAGCAGGCGGCAATGTCGCCATTCCTCGATTCCGCTATGCGCCAGACGGGTGCCCCCAATGCCCGTTTCTGGCGCGCATGCCCGATAAACCAGTCGAGCATGGCACGATTCCAGAGCGGGCGAAGAGGAAAGCTCTTGCTCAATAAAAGCACCGCTTCGGCGAACTCGTTCTCGCTCGCGTCCCGGAAGCTGATGCGGCGCGCGGTTGCACCTTTCGACAAACGCAGCGAGGAGACACCGGTCTTCTCGACTACCGCATCCGCGGCTCTGCCCAGAGGCCGAAGTATACGCGCACTCGGGAGACGGCGTTCAGCAGCGTTGACTGCGGCGGAAACCGGCCGAAAGACCCGCAGCCAGTTGAGGCTATACGCGGTATCGAGCGGCAATGCGAGCTTCTGCCACATGCCAAGCGCGGTGGCGTTTGCCGTCTCGGTCAAGGAAATATCCTGGGGGCCGGCGAGGAATGCGCGCAGGAGCCGCGCGCCGGCCAGCGGATTCCGCTCGGGCTCCTGCACCATCATGGAGCCCGCGAACGCGGCGCGAACCGGCCTGCCTTCGAGCTGCAGGCGCGATGGAAAGACGCCGATGAAGCCCTTCAGCTCGCCCTTTTCCCCCACAAAGACCTTCGAGCGCAGATCCTCTTCATGCCAAGGGTGATCGAGGAAGACCTCCCGAATGTACTCTACGAGCGCTCCGGGAACCTCCTGGCCGTTGCGAAACGTGTTCTGGAACAGGCGGGCGACCGCGGAGATATCGTCGCGCTCAAGATCGCGCACGCTCCCCTGCCCTGCTGACTGAGACATGTTTCCGCTTGCTCCGGCTCTGCGACGGCTGATCGCATGATTGGCACGCAGCTGTTAATCAAACGGAAAGAGGCCCCGCGTGCGGAGCCTCTTGTTGTCCTTCGAGGCTGGAAACGTCACACCCAGTACGGCGGGACACCGTAATAGTCGTAGATCGTACGGCCCTTGTCCTGATACCAGCTGTCGTCTTCCAGATCATTGTAGCGGGGTGCGCCGGTGATCTGATCCTTCGTCAGGTCGATGCGGTAGCCGTCGAGTTCCTCATCATAGTTCAGCTTTTCCCACGGCAACGGGTAGTAGTCATCGCCGATGCCGAGGAAGCCGCCGAAGCTCAGGACTGCATAGGCTACCCGGCCGCCACGCTTCTCCAGAAGAACGCGCTCGATCGAGCCGATATGCTGCCCGTCGGCGCCATAGACGCGGGTACCTTCGACCTTGTCGCTTGCGATCAGCGACGGGGTGTCCTTCACATAGGGGTCCTGCCCTGCGCGCGGTTCCTGATGCAACATCACATGCCTCCTTTATGGTTCGGTGAGTGCTTCCTTCGAAACTCATGGTCCAGGCGATCGTTCCCTGAAGGGCCGCGGTTCGGGCCGTTGACGTTTACGTGCAGGTTATATAGCAATCAGCTTATGGCCCGGTGGGACAGAGCATGGCATAGTGGGACTCTTGCCGCAGAGTGGAGGACTTTGCGCCATGAGACGCCGCCAAGATAAAAGGGAAGAGGAGGCCCAAATGAACGAAGCGCCTGCGCAGGTAAGTGACAACTCCG
Organism: Pseudorhizobium flavum; assembly: GCF_902502825.2. The sequence goes on along the minus strand of NZ_LR723670.1, from coordinate 346,094 downwards.
AGAAGTTCTGGCTTGCCTCCTATCCCTCTTCGGTTCCCCCCGAAATCCCCGCCCTTTCCTATCGTTCGCTCGGCGAACTCTTCGAGAGCTGCTGCGTAGAATATCTGCCGCGCGTGGCCTTCTCGAGTATGGGTCGGGAGATGACCTATCGCGAGCTGGAAGTGGAAACGCGCAAAGTGGGCGCGTGGCTTCAGGCACAGGGGCTGGAGAAGGGCGACCGCGTCGCCGTCATGATGCCGAACGTGCTCCAGAACCCGGTCGTCACCTACGCGATCCTTCGGGCCGGCTTCGTAGTGGTCAACATCAATCCACTCTATACGCCCCGCGAGCTCGAGCATCAGCTGAAGGATGCGGGTGCGAAGGCGATCTTCGTTCTGGAGAACTTCGCGCACACCGTCCAGCAGGTGGCAGCCGAAGTTGGCTTGCGGCACATTGTCGTGACCGCGATGGGCGACATGCTGGGCATGAAAGGCCATGTCGTCAACCTGGTGGTCCGGAAGGTCAAGAAGCTGGTTCCGGCTTGGACGATCCCCTCGGCTATTCCGTTCAAGAAGGTCCTTACGGAAGGCTCGCATCTTCCACTGAAGCCGGTCGATATCGACAGCAACGATGTCGCCTTCCTGCAATATACCGGCGGCACGACGGGCGTTTCAAAGGGGGCGGCTCTCACGCATGCCAACCTGATCGCCAACAAGATGCAGATCAGCATGTGGCTGGAGGCGGCGTTCGAGAACAGGCCAAGGCCCGAGGTCCTGACCTTCGTCTGCGCACTGCCGCTCTACCATATCTTCGCACTAACGGTGAATTCGTTGATGGGCGTCGCCATGGGCGGGCACAATATCCTCATCGCCAACCCACGCGACATTCCCGCCTTCGTCAAGGAACTGCAGAAGCACAAGGTGCATGTCTTCCCCGGCCTCAACACGCTCTTCAACGCGATGATGAACAATGCAGACTTCGGAAAGATCGACTTCTCCTCGCTGATCCTGGCGCTTGGCGGCGGCATGGCCGTGCAGCGGCCGGTTGCCGAACGCTGGCAGGCGCTGACCGGCACTGCCATCACCGAGGGTTATGGCCTGTCGGAAACCTCCCCGGTTGCCACCGCCAACCGCTTCGATACGCAGGAATTCACGGGCATGATCGGGCTGCCGCTGCCGTCGACGGAGATTTCCATTCGCGACGAAGACGGCAAGCCACTCCCGCTCGGCGAAGTCGGCGAGATCTGCATCCGGGGGCCGCAGGTGATGGCCGGCTATTGGCAGCGTCCGGACGAGACAGCCAAGGTCATGACAGAAGACGGTTTCTTCCGCTCCGGCGACATGGGCTACATGGATGAGCGCGGCTACACGAAGATCGTCGACCGCAAGAAGGACATGATCCTCGTTTCCGGCTTCAACGTCTATCCGAACGAGGTGGAGGAAGTCGCAGCCATGCATCCGGGCGTGCTGGAATGCGCGGCGGTCGGTGTGCCGGACCCGCATTCCGGCGAAGCTGTGAAGCTCTTCGTCGTCAAGAAGGATCCGGCGCTGACGGAGCATGACGTGCGGGAGCACTGCGCCGCCAACCTGACCGGCTACAAGCGACCACGGATGATCGAATTCCGCAACGAACTGCCAAAGTCCAATGTCGGCAAGATCCTTCGTCGCGAACTGCGCGGCTAAGATCGACCACCCACAAGCGCAGCCGCCTCAGGCTGCGCTTGATTTGACATGGAAGTCTTATAGGTTCCCGTGCATCCCTCCCCCGGATCACGAGGACATTCCATGCGGGCCATCATCGACGAGCTGAAGACCACCGCCGCCGCCACGGCTGCAACCGACCTGCGGGCGGCATTTTCTGCCGATCCGCAACGCTTCCGGCGGTACAGTGTCTCGTTGGACGACCTGCTGATGGACTTCTCCAAGACGGCCGTCAATGACCGGGTCATCACTCTCCTGGAGAAGCTGGTGGAAGAGGCCGGGGTTGCGCAGAAGCGCGATGCGATGTTTTTTGGCGAGGCCATCAACTTCACGGAGGGCCGCGCCGTCCTGCACACGGCGCTTCGCAATCGATCCAACAAGCCTGTCCTGGTGGACGGCAAGGATGTGATGCCGGACGTCAATGGCGTGCTCGCCGCCATGGCTGGCTTCGCGGACGGAATTCGCTCCGGGAGCCTCAAGGGTGCAACTGGGTGCAGGATCACCGATGTGGTCAATATCGGCATCGGCGGCTCGGACCTCGGCCCGGCCATGGCGACGCTGGCGCTTTCGCCCTATCACGACGGCCCCCGCGCACATTTCGTCTCCAATGTCGACGGTGCCCACATCGCCGACACGCTGAAGGGCCTTGATGCCGAGACGACGCTCTTCATCATCGCCTCCAAGACGTTCACGACCATTGAAACAATGACGAATGCCGCCTCCGCGCGGGCGTTCATCGCCGAGAAGCTCGGCGATGATGCGGTGAAGCATCACTTTGCGGCCGTTTCCACCGCCCTCGACAAGGTGGCTGCCTTCGGGATCGCGAGCGAACGCGTCTTCGGCTTCTGGGACTGGGTCGGCGGGCGCTATTCGATCTGGTCGGCGATCGGCCTGCCGCTGATGATCGCAGTCGGCCCGGAAAACTTCGGCCGCTTCCTGGACGGTGCGCACGCGATGGACCGGCATTTCCGCGAGGCGCCGGTCCGTGAGAACCTGCCGATGCTGCTGGGGCTGATCGGATTCTACCACCGCAATGTGCTGGGCTATCCCTCGCGGGCGATCCTGCCCTATGACCAGCGTCTTGCGCGTTTCCCCGCATACCTGCAGCAGCTCGACATGGAATCGAACGGCAAGGGTGTGACGGTGGACGGGACGCCGGTGGAGGGGGATTCCGGACCCGTGGTCTGGGGCGAGCCCGGCACCAACGGCCAGCATGCCTTCTACCAGCTCATCCATCAGGGCACGAGCATCGTTCCGGCTGAGTTCATGATCGCGACAAACGGGTTCGAGCCGCATCTGCGCCACCAGCACGAGCTGCTGATTGCCAACTGCCTGGCGCAGTCGGAAGCGCTGATGAAGGGCCGGACGCTGGAGGAGGCGAAGGCACAGCTGACGTCGAAGGGGATGGACGAAGGCCAGGCGGACGCGATCGCGCCTCATCGCGTCTTCCCCGGCAATCGTCCCTCGATCACCTTCGTCTATGACCAGCTCACGCCCTTTGCACTCGGCCGCCTCATCGCCCTCTACGAGCATCGCGTCTTCGTCGAGGGCGTGCTGTTCCGGATCAACTCATTCGACCAGTGGGGCGTCGAACTGGGCAAGGAACTAGCGACCGGCCTGCTGCCGATCGTCGAAGGCAAGGAAACCGCCGACGACCACGACAGCTCGACGGCGGGGCTCGTGGCGCGGCTGCTGAAGGCCAGAAGCTGACGCGTCCGGCCTGGACGGGGTTCTCCCTACTGGGCCGCGTATGCGCCGTTTACGAGATGGCAGCTGCCGGTGACGCTCACCAGGACGGTTAGGCGTGAGGGGCCGGCAAACCAATCTCATGCGCATATGGCGGATTAGCACCTGCCCGCGAAACCGTTACCGCTGCCGCCTTCGAACCCAGCGAAAGGGCGTTGCGGATCTCTGCCTCGGTAAGCTTCGCCACATGAGCCTTCGTCAGGAGCCCTTGCAGCTTCAGCGAAGCGAGTACGCCTGCGTCGAAGGTATCTCCGGCACCGACGGTGTCCACCACCGTTACCTTCTCGCTCGGCACCGTAACCCGATGATCTGCTGTGTAGCCTGTCGCGCCTTCTGCTCCGCGCGTGACAACGACTAGCTTGGCGCCATGATGAAGCCAGTGGCGTGCAAGTGCGTCCGTATCGCCGTCCAGGCCGAACCAGGCGAGATCCTCGTCGGAGAACTTCAGGATGTCGGACATGGCGGCCATCCGCCGAATGCGCAGCATGTGCGAAGCCTTGTCCGTGATGAAGCCGGGACGGATATTGGGATCGAGCGAGATCACGCGCCGCTGATGCTCGCGTTTCAAGAGCGCCTCATAGGTCGAGCCGCATGGTTCCGGGATCAGGCTGATCGCGCCGAAGTGGAGCGCCTCGCACTCGTCGGCCAGGTCCGGCAGATGATCTTCCGTGATCATCCTTCCGGCCGTGTTCTCGTCGTAAAACGCGTAGGATGCCTGCCCCTGCACGAGCTTCACGAAGGCGATGGTGGTGGGCCGCGAGAGGGTGGCGCAGTAGCTGAAATCGACATTGCTGGCGCGCAGGGTGTCGCGCAGGATGTCCCCCATCATGTCGTCCGAGAGGCCGGTGAAGAAGCCGGTCGGCTGGCCAAGCCGACCAAGCGCGACCGCCGTATTAAAGACGGCACCGCCGGCATAGGGCGCGAAGCCCTTTTCGCCGAGCGTCGTCTCACGCGGTAGCATGTCGATCAGCGCCTCGCCGCAACACAGGATCATATCGGTCCCTCCCAGAACTGCTGCGTCATTCGATACGTAAGCTTTTGTCACTTGGCTAGAGCGAAAGCTCACTCACGCCGCCGTTGCGGCCTGACCAGGCGAGCGGCGAATCGAGAAAGGCCTCGACTTCCGAAAGTGTCTTGTCGTCGAAGAGCCGCTCGGCCCGTGCCACCGCCAAGACGTTGCGCCAGGTGGCGATGTGGTGAAGCTGCACCTGACCATTGGAGAAGCGCGCCTCGGCCTCCGGAAAGATGCCATAGAAGAAGAGGGCAATACCGTGGTCGACGGTGCCGCCGGCCGCGCGGATGGCATCGATGAACTTGAACATGGAACCACCGGCCGTGGTCAGGTCCTCTATCACCAGCACCCGAGCCCCTTCCGGCATGTGACCCTCTATCTGGGCGTTGCGGCCGTGGCCCTTGGGAGCCTTGCGGACATAGATCATCGGCAGGCCGAGACGCTCTGCAAGAAAGGCTGCAAACGGAATGCCCGCGGTCTCGCCACCCGCAACGCAATCGAATTTCTCGAAGCCGGCGTCGCGCATGACCGTGGCGGCTGCGAAATCCATGATGGTGGAGCGGATGCGGGGATAAGAGATGAGCTTGCGGCAATCGATGTAGACGGGGCTCATCATGCCTGAAGACAGCTTGTAAGGCTTGTCGGCGCTGAAGTGGACGGCACCGATCTCCCACAGCATCTTCGCCATCAGTTCCGCCATGACGCTGCGGTCCGTAAAGGTGGTCTGGATCATGCTGGCGCTCCTTCCTGTCGCTCGGTTCCAAGCGCCATAGCAGCATGCCGCCCGACGCGCCAGATGTCCCGCCGGCGGATCAAAGGCTCAGGGATCCACTCGCCAGTGCAGCGGGAACATCGGATCGAATACGGTGATCGCTCCCGCCTCCGTCTCGCGTTTGGCCGGGTAGACCACCGGCTGCTCCTGCCTGGACAACGTGATCGTCTCGGGGTTCGGCGCGAGCCCGTACCAGGCCGGACCATTGAGGCAGGCAAAGGCCTCAAGCCGGTCAAGGGCATCCTCCTGCTCGAAGACATGCGCAAGGCAGCTCATGGTGTTCGGCGCCGTATAGATGCCGGCGCAGCCGCAGGCGCATTCCTTCAAGGGGTCGACATGCGGCGCGGAGTCAGTGCCTAGGAAAAAGCGTGCGTCGCCGGACGTCGCCGCAGCCCGCAGCGCCAGCCGATGATGCTCGCGCTTTGCAACCGGCAGGCAGTAGTAATGCGGGCGGATGCCGCCGACGAGAATGGCGTTGCGGTTGATGATCAGGTGATGGGTGGTGATCGTGCCGGCAAGATTGCCGGAGGAGCCGCGGATGTAGTCGATGCCGTCCTTGGTGGTGACATGCTCCATCGTCACCTTCAGCTCCGGCAGGCGCTTGCGCAGCGGGTCGAGGACCGTCTCGATGAAGACGGCCTCGCGGTCGAAGATGTCGATCTCGGGCGTCGTCACCTCACCATGGACGCAGAGCGGCAAGCCAATCTCAGCCATCCGCTCCAGAACCGGCATCGCCTTATCGATATCGCGTACGCCGCTGCTGGAGTTGGTGGTGGCGCCGGCAGGATAAAGCTTCACGGCGGTGATGAGGCCGCTCTCCTTGCCGGCTGCAACATCGTCGGGATCGGTCCCCTCCGTCAGATAAAGCGTCATCAGCGGCTCGAAGCGATCACCTTCCGGCAGGGCCGCGACTATCCGCTCCCGGTAGGCTGCCGCGTCTGCCGTTGTTACAACCGGCGGCACGAGGTTCGGCATGATGATGGCGCGGGCGAAATGGCGGGTGGTGTCGCCAATGACCCCTTCCAGAACGGCGCCATCGCGCAGGTGGAGATGCCAGTCATCAGGGCGTCGGATGGTGAGCGTCTTCATAGGGGAGCCTCGCAGTCATCAGTGAGGCGGCATAGCACCAACGGGTGCTCGGAAACAACGCCCAAGGGCAACGGCAGACCCGTGGTCGGGTCAGTTGTCTCGCGAAATGGTGATCGGAAATGCCCGAGGCAGCGCCGCCGGATCCTAACATTAAAGGAACCGCTCACGGACTTGGGCGTTCGTTAAGCAAAATGAAGAAGAAATGAATCGGAGCGCACCATGAAATCCCCGGTCTCGAAAGTCAACAAGGGATTTGCACTTGCAACAGGAACCGCAGTCGCGCTGCTGGCGCTGTCAGTGTCCCCCGGTGCGCAGGAGAATGCCGTAGCTGCCGCTTCGCTCAACCTTCAGAACGAGTGCGACCGGCTGGCCGGCAGCCCCAGCGACAACCAGCGCAACAAGGCGTTCGGCGCCGTCGAAACATCCGAAATTGCGGCCAGCGCAATCGGCTCCTGCCGGCTCGCATTCGAGGCCACCGGCAATCCGCGTTTTGCCTACCAGCTGGGGCGCGCGCTGAACAAAGCCAACGAAATAGATGAGGCGATGTTGGCCTATCAGACTGCCGCGCAGGCGGACTACCCGGCAGCCAAAGTGAACTTCGGCATCCTTCTCGGCCGTCTCGGCGACCACCGCGCGGAGTTCGAGATGTATAGCGAGGCAGCCAAGGGTGGGAGCGTGCTGGCGGCTTACAACCTCGGCGTATCGTATCGTGACGGGATCGGCACCGAGATTGACGTCTCCAAGGCGCTGGCCTGGTTCGAGACTGCTGCCGCGGGCGGCGACGACACGGCAGCCTTCAATATCGCCGTCATCCACGATGAAGGAAACCTGGTTCCCGAGGACGACCAGACGGCTATTGCCTGGTACGATCTCGCCGTTGCACGCGGTAACGTGGATGCCATGGTGAACCTCGGCATTATGCTCGAGACCGGCGAAGGTATCGAACCGGATGCCGCCCAGGCCGCCGAACTATATGCCCAGGCGGCGGAGCGCGGTGACATGTTCGCCGCCAACAAGGTTGTCGAACTGCATGCCTCGGGTCTTCTGGCGCCACCGGAGGTCAGCGAGTTCGATGAAGGGGTAACCACCCTCATCCTCAAGGAGGGCGACATGGAGACTCCCTCAATCCTCACGAAGAGCATCTGATAGACGCCGAACTGGATGCGAGCCGCGTCCTGAGCCCGCTCAGGCAAAATCTCAGACGTGACGCGTGAGGCCGCCATCCACCCTTATGTTCTGCCCGGTGATATAGCCTGCGCCATCGGACAGCAGGAAGGCAGCTGTCTTCGCTATCTCCTCCACCAGACCGATGCGCTTCATTGGTACCTTGTCGGCAGTCTCGGGCTTGTGGTCCAGGCTGTCGATGTAGCCTGGGAGAATGCAGTTCATCCTGATGCCGCTGGCAGCGTAACGGTCGGAATAGAGCTTGGTAAAGGCGCCCGCTGCCGCCCGATAGGTGCAGGAGACTGGAAAAACCAGCGAGGGTTCATAGGCGGCGAAGGTCGTTATGTTGACGAAGGCGCCTTGCCCCTGACGGAGCATGACAGGAGTGACCAGTCTCGCCATCCGCACCAGGCTGAGGATCATCATGTCCGATCCCAGCGTCCATTGCTCGTCCGTGATATCGAGAAGATCGCCCTTGGGCGGATGACCGGTGTGATTGACCACCGCATCGATCCGGCCATAGGTCGTCATCGCCAGATCGAAAATTGCCTGGATGTCCGCTGCCTCTTCTGCAACGCCGCGGACCGCGACGCCTCCGAGTTCAGCGGCCAGAGCTTCGCAGCTTCTCGAAGGCGACATGAGTGCCAGACGGTAGCCCCGCTCATGCAGCTCCCGCGCGATCGCCGCCCCCATGCCACGTCCACCACCAGTGATCAACGCAACCGGCTTTTCCGAATCGTCCTGCATTGTAGCTCCCTGGCGCTGCACATCCGCCGGATGTGCTCTCGCTGAAGCTATAGCACCACCAACTCGCGCTTGCCTATGGCGGCTTCAGGACCGGAATTTACAGGAACGGAATGACATGGCCTGCGCCTCGACAGGCTCGCCGCAAGACACGCAGAAGAACGGGACATCAAAAGGAAGAATGGCGCACCCGAAGAGATTCGAACTCCTGACCCCCAGATTCGTAGTCTGGTGCTCTATCCAGCTGAGCTACGGGTGCGTACTGCGAAACGACCGTGTCGCTTGCGTGGGCGATCCTCTAAAACGTCCTCCGATGGATTGCAAGCGCTTTTCCGATGTCGATCCGTTTTTTGCCAACCGACGTACCGGGGTCGTCGCTGGTCAGGGAGTTTCAAGCGCCGGCGCGGACGCGGTAGTCGTCGAGGGCGACCGGACGATCGGGGATCTCGATCCTGAACTGCGTGCCCGGCCCGGGCTTCTCCACCAGGGCGATGGTGCCGCCATGGGCAAGCACCAGTTCGCGCGCAATGGCAAGTCCCAGCCCGGTACCACCAGAGCGGGCCGAGCCCCGGAAAGCGGCGAAGAGATTTTCCTTGGCCTTGCGCGGCATTCCCGGCCCCGTATCGTCTATGGTGATGCTGACGACGCTGCCGACGCGCTGCGCCGTGAGGGTTATGCGCCTGATGGTCGCCGGATCGTCAGGATGGAAGATCACCAGGGCCTGTACCGCGTTCCGGCAGATGTTGTGGATCACGCGGAAGAGCTGATCGCTGTCGGCATCGATCTCGAGGTCGACCGGGATCTGATCCTGAAACTCTATGCCTGTCTCGGCATCAAGCGCGAGTATGTCGCGCACGTCCTGGCACAGCTCCGCCAGACGCAGCACGCGTCGTTTCGGCGCGGATTCACTCGCCTGGCCGTAGGACAGCACTTCGCTGGTGTAGCCGACGGCCCGGTCTATGGTGCGCAGCAGCTTTGGCGCGAAGCTGCGCACCATCGGGTCGTCGACGTCCACGAGGCGGTCTGACATGAGCTGCGCAGAGGCAAGAATATTGCGCATGTCGTGGTTGATCTTGGACACCGCCAGCCCGAGGTCGGCGAGGTTCTTCTGCTGCTTGAGGGTTCGCTGCAGCTCGACCTGCATTTCCAGGAGATGACGCCCGGCCACGGCAAGCTCGCCCCTGGCGGCATCGGGGCGGAACAACCGGCCCGGATCCTCGGGACGCTCCGAGAAGATCTGCATGCTGCGCGCGAGGTGACGGATCGGCCGGATCATCATGCGGTTGATGGCGAGGAAGATCAGCACGGCGGTTATCAGCGAGATCACAAGCGACAGAACGAACATCATCTGCGCGTAGTCGAGCATGTCCTTGCGCAGGGCGTCGTCGGTCATCACCACTTCGATGATCATGTCCGTCTCGCCGATCGGTCCCAGAACGCGCATGACCCGCCCACCGCCGAAGAACAGGGTTTGCATGGCGTCGCGGATCGATACGAGAAGCGACACATCCGACAGGTCGTACTGGTCGTCGATCTGGGGTGGGGCATCGACTGCGGCCAGCAAGCTCGAGGTGCCATCCTTTCGCAGCGCCACAACCTTTGCGCCCGTCGCCAGCAGCGTGTCGTCCTGAACGCTTCTGGGCAATTCGGAGGGCCGCAGACCGTCGATGACCACACCGGCCGCCGCCGCCGTATCGAGCCGGTCCCGCAGCCAGTTCATGCGCATTCCCGCCACCGAGGGCGCAAAGATGAGAATTTCGGCGAGCATGACGAAGGCGACGGTCAGCCAGAGCAACCGCCCCGAAAGGCCCTGGAAAAGGGGCGGCATCCGCGCTGGGGCTTCGCGCTCCGGCGATGCGTCAGTCTCTGTCTCGGCGTCTCCGCTCATGCGGATCTCCAGTCGTTGCCGCCAAACCCCCTCTGGCGGCCGCATCCAACTATCGTGCGCCCCGAGTCCTTTTTAACAGGTTTTGCACCCCGCACAAACAGAAGCAGGCCGAGGGGAATCCTCGGCCTGCGCAGGTTTCAGCGATGCACTGATGTTCAGAATTCTTCCCAGTCTGCATCAGGCGCGGCGGCTGCCGCCGTCGCGGCTCCGCCAATACCAAGAGCCTTGGCGATCGCACCCGTCATTGCCCGTGCAGGCGAAGCACGCGGTCGATCGATCTCGGATGCGGCACGTGCCGGTTTCGCGATGCTCCTGGAGGCCGGTGGTTTCGAGGCCGTAGCCGACACTGTTGCTGTGTGGCCCTGGGCGGCGCCTGCCTCTCCCAGGTGGAACTGCGAGACCATCGAGAACAATCCGCCGGCTTCAGAGGACAGCTTCTGCGTTGCTGCCGAAGTCTCCTCGACCATGGCGGCGTTCTGCTGTGTCACCTGATCCATCTGGTTGATGGCTGTATTGACCTCCTGCAGACCGGTCGCCTGCTCCTTCGCGGCGACCGCGATCGAATGGATGTGGTCGTTGATCCGCAGGACGCGCGCCTCGATCTCGGACAGGGCCTCGCCCGTCTTCTGGACCAGACGGACGCCACCGGCAACCTCCTCGCCCGACTTCGTGATGAGGCCCTTGATGTCCTTGGCGGCCGCGGCAGAACGTTGTGCGAGCTCGCGAACCTCCTGGGCGACGACGGCAAAGCCCTTGCCGGCCTCTCCGGCGCGCGCAGCTTCCACACCGGCGTTGAGCGCCAGCAGGTTCGTCTGGAAGGCTATCTCGTCGATCACGTTGGTGATCTGGGCGATCTCGTGCGACGCCTGCTCGATGCGGCCCATGGCTTCCACCGCGCTGCGGACGACGGCGCCGGACTGGACGGCGCTTTCCTTCGCCTCGCCCACCATGACCGTAGCCTCCTGAGCGCGCTCGGTCGAGGTGCGGACTACGGCGGTGATCTCGTCGAGTGCTGCCGAGGTTTCCTCGAGGGCGGCAGCCTGCTGTTCGGTGCGCTTCGAGAGGTCGTTCGTTGCACTGCTCAACTCATTGGAACTGCTGTTGATCGTGCCGGAGCTGACCCGCACGTTCTGCATGGCCTCACGCAGGCTGGCGACAGCCGCATTCACGTTCGCCTGGAGTTCCGCAAAGGCACCGCGGAAATTGCCCGACATCGTCTGGGTAAGATCGCCCTGGGCGAGAGACTTGACCACGCGTCCGGTCTCGGAGACGCCAGCCTCGACAGTGTCCATCAGGCTGTCGACGTTGCGGGCAAAGTTGTCGAGGCTCTCCTCGCCGAAGCGCTTGTCGATCCGCTTGCTGAAGTCGCCCTCGGCAGCGGCACCGACGACCGCTTCCATCCGCGAACGAAGTTCGTCGCTGCGCGCCCGACTTCCGCTTTCCTGCTCGTTCATGCGGGCAACCTGAATGCCGTTCTGCTTGAAGATCTCCACGGCATCTGCCATCTCGCCGATCTCGTCGACGCGGCCGCGACCGGGAATATCCGTTTCGAACTGGCCATCGGCGACGCTCTTCATTGCGGCAGTGAGATCCAGGATCGGGCCGCTCAGCTGGCGGCGGCCGATATAGAGGCCAAACCCGGCACCGGCGACGACACCAAAGAGAGTGATCCCGGACAGAGTGAGAACGACCATTCGCCCGAATTGCGTGACCTGCGCATCCACGGCCTCAAGCTCGGCGAGATCGGCTTGTACGACGGCATCGATCTCTGCCTGGAAAGCCTTGCGGTTAGCACGGTTCGCCTCGTTGTTGCCCTGCTCATTGCCTGCTTCCGGACCGATTTCGGTGCCGAGCCGGACCGTCTCCGAACGGAACGCCTTGAACTCAGCAGCTCTCGTAAGAAGGTTCTCGAAAGAAGCCCGCTGATGATCCGGAACCTCGGTCTTCCAGTCGGCCAGCAGTTCGTCCATCTTCTGCAGGCTCGTCAGAAGGCCATCACCGAACTTGGCGGCTTGTTCCTTCGTATCGGATGCATAGATACCGCGGGCATCCATGACGACCGCCGTCACCAGCCTGTTCAGGCTCTCACCCATATGGGCCCGATGTGCCGCCGCCTCGTAGCTCTGCATGAGAGAACGGGATTCCGTCTGCGCAAAAATAGATATGCCGCCAATTATCAGCGTTACAGCGCTCATGAGGCCCACGAGCAGGTTGATCTTACCTCGGATTCTCATCGCATTCCCTTTTCCAGCTAAAGCTTCCAATCAGGCCTCTTGTGGAGTCCCCCACGATTGAGGGCCAGAAATGACAGGCAGCGATTAAGAAATGCTTGAGGCTATTAACTGGTCAGGCCGATTTACCGGACGCTGAATTCCTCCAAGTGACTGTCGAGACGGAGATTTTTCCTTCGAAACCTTACGCTTTGCGGCTGACTGCGAATTTTCATCCCTCATTTTAGGGGAAGCGACCTGCTGGGCAGCGCCTGGTCGGACAATTGGTCGACCACCTTTCCACCTCACCGCCTCGTCTCTTTGGCCGTTCGGCGATTGACTCCTGTCGCCCAGTTCTCTTATAAGCCGCGCACGTTCAGCCTCCCCGGCTCGCGCGAGCGTGAGCTATTGGCGGACGTTTTTACGAAACGCTGTTGCCGCAAGGCAATCAAGAAGGGCCGCACACCGCGGTATTTAAATAAATGTCGAAGCGTACCTATCAACCGTCCAAGCTTGTCCGCAAGCGCCGCCATGGCTTTCGTGCCCGCATGGCGACCAATGGTGGCCGCAAGGTTCTTGCAGCTCGTCGCGCACGCGGTCGCAAGCGTCTCTCGGCCTAAGGGCCGGACGTGCCCGACAACCGGGCAATGACGACCGAGAAGAAAATGAAATCGACTGTCGGGCGGCTGAAAAGCCGGCCGCAGTTTCTTGCCGTGCGCAAGGGCGAGAGCCGCCGGGGCCGCACCTTCCTTCTGGAGGTCCTGGACCGGCAGGAGCCCGATACGCCACCCCGGGCCGGCTTCACGGTGACCAAGAAGCACGGTAACGCCGTCGAGCGTAACCGCATGCGCCGGCGCCTCAAGGAGGCCGTGCGGCAGAGCGCCGGGTTTGCAATGAAAGCCGGACACGACTATGTCATTGTCGCGCGACGGGAGGTCCTGACGGTACCGTTCGCAGAACTGGCTGCACAACTCGCCGAACGCATAGAAGACCGGTCGAGACCGAGGCGGTCCGAGGAGACCCGTTCCAGGAAAGCATGATGGAAAAAAACCGCAATTACTTCATCGCGATCGCCCTTTCGGTAGTGATCGTCCTTGCCTGGCAATTCCTCTACATGAACCCGAGGATGGAAGCGCAACAGCGCGCCCTGGAGGCGCAGCGGGCCCTGCAGGGTGAAAGCGCGCAGCCGGTGACGCCGGAAAGCCCCGGGGCGACTGCCACCGGGCCCCTTCCCGGCGCAAACCAGGCGGAGGCGACGCAGAACCGTGAGCAGGCGGTGGCGGCAAGTCCTCGCGTCGCCATCGACACGCCCGCGCTTTCCGGCTCGATCAACCTCGTCGGCGCCCGCTTCGACGACCTAAGGCTGCGCGAGTACCACGAGACCGTCGACGACGAGAGCCCGATCATCACGCTCTTCTCACCGGCCAACACCAGTGGCGGCTACTTCACCGAACTCGGCTACGTCCAGAGCGAGACGTCAGGTCCTGTCCCCGGCCCCGGCACGCAATGGACCCTTGCCAGCGGCGAGACTCTCTCGGTCGACAGCCCGGTCGTTCTGAGCTTCACCAACGACAGGGGCGTAGTCTTCAACCGGACTATCTCCATCGACGAGCACTACCTGATCACCGTCACCGACCAGATCCAGAATCCGACCGGCGAGGCGGTGGCAGTTGCCCCGTACGGACGCGTCACCCGCTACAACAAGCCGGCGACCCCTTCCGTCTACGTCATCCATGAAGGCTTCATCGGCGTGCTCGGCGAGAACGGCCTCATCGAGGAAAGCTACGGCGACGTCGAAGAGGAGGCGATCACCAACGCGAAGGCGACCGGCGGCTGGCTCGGCATCACCGACAAGTACTGGGCGGCCACGCTCGTTCCGCCACAGTCGCTGCCCTTCGAGTCGCGCTTCACCCATTTCACCGACGGACAGCCACGCTTCCAGGCGGATTTCCGCAGCGATACGGTGACGGTGGAGCCTGGCCAGTCAGCAGAAGTGAAGAACCTGGTCTTCGCCGGCGCCAAGGAAGTGCCTCTGGTCGACCAATATGAGGAGCAGTATTCGATCCCGCGCTTCGAGCTCTTGATCGACTGGGGCTGGTTCTACTTCATCACCAAGCCGATGTTCCACCTGATGGACTTCTTCTTCCGCTATTTCGGAAACTTCGGCGTGGCGATCCTGATGACGACGATCGTCGTCAAGGCGATCTTCTTCCCGCTGGCCAGCAAGCAATATGCCTCCATGGCCAACATGAAGCGCGTGCAGCCGAAGATGGAAGAGCTGAAAGCCAAGCATGGCGACGACCGCATGGCCATGCAGCAGGCGATGATGCAGCTCTACAAGGAGGAGAAGATCAACCCGATCGCGGGTTGCTGGCCAATCCTCCTGCAGATCCCGGTCTTCTTCGCGCTCTACAAGGTGATCTACGTCACGATCGAGATGCGGCATGCGCCGTTCTTCGGCTGGATCCAGGACCTCTCGGCGCCCGATCCGACGTCACTGTTCAACCTGTTCGGCCTGTTGCCCTACGACGTCCCGTCCTTCCTGATGATCGGCGTATGGCCGCTGATCATGGGCATCACCATGTGGCTGCAGATGCGCATGAACCCGACCCCGCCGGATCCGACCCAGGCGATGATCTTCAACTGGATGCCGCTGATCTTCACCTTCATGCTGGCGACGTTCCCGGCAGGCCTCGTGATCTACTGGGCGTGGAATAACACGCTGTCCATCATGCAGCAGGCGCTGATCATGAAGCGGCACGGAGCGAAGATCGAGCTCTTCGATAACATCAAGGGCCTCTTCCGACGAAAGCCGGCGACCAATAAGTAACCTCGAAAAGCCCCGGCCACACCGGGGCTTTTCTCTTTGCAGGCGTCCGTGGTGCGGTCGCAACTTGACAAGCAGGGCCAAAAAACCGAAGCCCGCCTTTCACATCGACAGGACCAGACTGATGCCCGCGACCACGACACCGGACGAGAAGCCGCTCTTCGGCCGCCCCTGGATCTTCATCCGCGGCGTACCTTCGCTGAAATTCCTGCCGCCGGAAGGCCCGCTGGAAGTGGCCTTCGCGGGACGTTCCAATGTTGGCAAGTCGTCGCTTATCAACGCCCTTGTCGGCCACAGGGGCCTTGCGCGAACGTCGAACACGCCCGGGCGCACGCAGGAGCTCAACTATTTCGTGCCGGAGGGGTATTCGGGGGAAGGCGGCGACCTACCGCCAATGGCGCTCGTCGACATGCCGGGTTATGGCTATGCCCAGGCGCCGAAGGATCAGGTGGATGCCTGGACGAAGCTCGTCTTCGACTACCTGCGCGGACGCGCGACACTGAAGCGGGTCTACGTGCTGATCGACAGCCGCCACGGCATCAAGAAGAACGACGAGGAGGTCCTGGATCTCCTCGACAAGGCTGCCGTGTCCTATCAGATCGTCCTTACCAAGACCGACAAGATCAAGGAGGCCGGCGTCCCGCGGCTCGTCTCCGAGACTGCGGAGAAGATCCGCAAGCGGCCGGCCGCCTATCCCGAGATCATCGCCACCTCCTCGGAGAAGGGAAAAGGGCTGGACGAGCTGCGCCAGACCATTGCAAGGACGGTTGGCTACTCCACCGTCTGACGACGTGTTCCATCTGCTCCAAACCTGCGCTAGAACGCGCCGAACCAAATCACAGGGATTCCCATGAGCGCGACCGACAGCGAACTCCAGGCGAAACTTCTGGCCCAGGCGCTGCCCTACATGCAGCGCTACGAGAACAAGACAATCGTGGTGAAGTATGGCGGCCATGCCATGGGCGACACCGAACTCGGCAAAGCGTTCGCGGCCGACATCGCACTTCTGAAGCAATCCGGCGTCAATCCGATCGTTGTCCATGGCGGTGGGCCGCAGATCGGTGCGATGCTCAACAAGATGGGCATCGAATCCAAGTTCGAAGGCGGGCTGCGGGTCACCGACGCAAAGACTGTCGAGATAGTCGAGATGGTCCTGGCCGGCTCGATCAACAAGGAGATCGTCGCGCTCATCAACCAGACGGGCGAATGGGCAATCGGACTGTGCGGCAAGGACGGCAACATGGTCTTCGCCGAGAAGGCTAAGAAGACCATCGTCGATCCGGATTCCAACATCGAACGGGTGCTGGATCTCGGATTTGTTGGCGAAGTGGTGGAGGTGGACCGGACCTTGCTCGACCTCCTTGCAAAGTCGGAGATGATTCCCGTCATCGCGCCCGTTGCCCCAGGCCGCGACGGGGCGACCTACAACATCAATGCCGACACTTTTGCAGGTGCCATCGCCGGCGCGCTGAGGGCGACGCGCCTGCTGTTCCTCACGGACGTTCCGGGCGTCCTCGACAAGGACAAGCAGCTCATCAAGGAACTCTCGGTGGCGCAGGCACAGGCGCTGATCAAGGACGGGACGATCTCCGGCGGGATGATCCCGAAGGTCGAGACCTGCATCGATGCCATCAAGGCAGGTGTTCAGGGGGTCGTCATCCTCAATGGCAAGACCGCGCACTCCGTGCTCCTCGAGATCTTCACCGAGCACGGCGCGGGGACGCTGATCGTTCCCTGATCAGATCAGGACCAGCGCGAGGATCCCGAGGACGATCAGCAGGCAGCCGGCTATCTCCAGCCGGTTGATGTGCTCCTTGAAGATGAAGACGGACGACGCGAAGGTGAACAGCATTTCGACCTGCGCCAGCGCCTTGATGACGGCAGCCGGCTGAAGCGTCATGGCTGTGAACCAGCCGAAGGAGGCGGTTGCGCCCACGAAACCGACCAGCACGGCCGATCGCCAGGCCCCGACGACCCTACTGAGTTCCTGTCGCTCCCGCAGGACGATCCAGACAAGCATGGCGATCGCCTGCATGATGATCACCACCATCAGGGTATAGCCGGCCTGAACGACAGGATCGGGTACGGGCAGACTCGGCGCCAGCGACAGGGATGCATAGCGGTAGGAGACACCGGAGATGCCGAAGAGGAAGCCCGACATCAGGCCGATGATGGCCGTGCGGCTTCCGACGGAGGTGATGAGCGACTTCGCGGTAAGCTCTGTCCTTGCCACCGAAATCAGCATGACGCCGACAACCGAGATCGCAATCGCGATCACCGTGCCGACAGTCACCGTCTCGCCGACCAGCACGAGCGCCACAAGCGCGGCCTGGGCCGGTTCCGTCCGCGAATAGGCCGTGCCGACAGCGAAGTTCCGGAAGGCGAAGATATAGACGAGAAGGAAGGTAGCACCGATCTGCGCCAGGCCGCCGGTGATCGACCAGAGCCAGAAGGAGAGGTTCGGGGAAGGCATCGGCCGGCCGAGGCCATAGTGCAGGATTGCCATGTAGGCGAGCGCAAACGGGACGCCGTAGCCGAAGCGCACGAAGGTCGCGCCGGTCGTGTTCAGGCGACCGCGCAGGTGCTTCTGAAGGGTCGAGCGCATGTTCTGCAGAAAGGCTGCGCCAATGGTGATCGGTATCCAGAGTTCCATGCCATTGGCCGCTACCACTCCCGCAGCGCTTCGCCAAGATCACTTTCCGGCGGCACTGGAGTTTGCCGTTTTCTTTCGCTGCCGGACGGTGCATAAGGCGGCATGACCAAGCCGAAGACCATGCCTGTCGCCGCCGATTTCACCCATGTCCGGGACTGGGTATTCGACCTCGACAACACGCTGTACCCGCATCACGTCAACCTGTTTGCCCAGATCGACCAGAACATGAGCGCCTTCGTGGCTGAGCTCTTGCAGCTTGAGCCGGATGAAGCCCGTGCGTTGCAGAAGCGTTACTACCACGAGCATGGAACAACCCTGCAGGGTCTGATGCTGAACCACAACATCGATCCCAACGACTTCCTGGAGAGGGCGCATGCGATCGACTATTCGGCGCTGCTGCCGCATCCGGAACTCGGAGAGGCAATCAAGGCACTACCCGGCCGCAAGTTCATCTTCACGAACGGAAGTGTCCCTCATGCCGAGGCGGCTGCGCGGGCGCTAGGAATTCTCGACCACTTCGACGACATCTTCGACATCGTCGCCGCAGACTACGTGCCGAAGCCGGCCGGCGAGACCTATGACAAGTTCGCAAATCTCCATCGCGTGGATACACGCCATGCCGCCATGTTCGAGGACCTGCCGCGCAACCTCAAGGCCCCAAAGGCGCTCGGCATGCGCACCGTGCTTTTGACGCCACGCAACCTGGACGACATCCTGATCGAGCGCTGGGAGGTGTTTTCGGAGGAGGACGACCACATCGACTACCTCACGGATGACCTCCAGGCCTTCCTAGCCGCTCTCACCGCGGGCTGACGACCTTACCGAAAGTTCATCCAGATTACCGATGTTTAAGTGGTTCTTCCAGCGGGCTGGCCATAGCTTGAGGCTATAGAGCAACCGAGGAAGGAGCCTCTCCATGAAGACCCGCAAGATCGTACTGGCATCGCTCGCCGCAGTCCTGGTCGCCGGCACCGCCCTGCCGAGCTTCGCAGGCCCTGGGCGGGATGGCCCCGGCCGGCAAGCCGGCAGAGGCGGCATGATGCAGGAGATGATGTTCGTCCGCCTGCTGAAGACGGCAGATGCCAACAAGGATGCGAAGATCACCAAGGAGGAGGTTGCGGCAAGGCAGGATGCCCTGTTCAGCGAGATTGACGCCGACAACGACGGCAACCTGATCCCTGGTGAACTACGCACTTATCGCGACGCCAAGATGGAAGACGTCCGCAAGGAAAGGGCCGAACGGCGTGAAGAGCGCCGCAAGGAGATGGCCGAGAGCCGTCAGGATAACGATGACATGCGCCAAGGCCTGCGCGGAGAGCGCGGCGAGCGTCGCCATGACGGCGGACGGTGGGGGATGCACCACGGCCGAATGGGAGGCCAGATGGGTGGCTTCCACCTGGTTCGCCAGGCCGACACCGACGAAAACGGCCAGTTCAGCAAGGCCGAGGTCACTGCCGCCGTGGACAAGCTGTTTACCCGCATGGACCGCAATGGCGACGGCGTGATCGCCATCGACGACATGCCGGACCGCCCCTTCTAATCGCCCCGATTAGAACGGCACGTCGTTGAACCCGCCCCACCGCCAGGGGCGGGTTTCTTTTCCTCTAGTGTTCGTAGAAGTCGCCGATGATCTTCCAGGCCTCGTCCGCTGTCTCGACGAAGCTGATGAGGTCGATATCCTCCGGGGCAATGGTCCCGAAATCGGCCAGCGCCTGCCAGTTGACGATCCGGTGCCAGAACTCCTTGCCGAAAAGGATGAAGGGGATGCGCTCCATGCGGCCGGTCTGGATGAGCGTCAGCCCCTCGAACATCTCGTCCAGCGTGCCGAAACCGCCGGGAAAGATGGCGATCGCCTTGGCGCGCATCATCAGGTGCATCTTGCGGATCGCAAAGTAATGGAAGTTGAGGCTGAGATCGGGCGTGACGTAACGGTTCGGCGCCTGCTCGTGTGGTAGCACTACGTTGAAGCCGACCGTAGGCGCTCCGGCCTCGGATGCTCCGCGATTTCCGGCCTCCATCACGCCCGGGCCGCCGCCGGTCACCACGACGTATTCCTGATGGTCATATTTCTCACCGTGCAGGGCGCAGAGATGGGCGAACTTGCGCGCCTCCTCGTAATAGGCGGAGGCCGCCTCGAGGTTCTGGCGCTGGGTCTCGTTGCGGGCGGCCCAGGCAGCCTGCCCCGGCGCCGGAATACGTGCTCCGCCGAACAGGACGACGGTTGACCTTATGCGCCGCTCGGCGAGAATCATTTCAGCCTTCAGGAGCTCCAGTTGAAGGCGAACGGGCCGTAGTTCCTCGCGCAACATGAAGTCGTCGTCGGCATAGGCGAGGCGATAGGAGGGCGACATGGACTGCGGCGTCTGGGGCACGCCGGCGGCGCTCCGCCGGTCGGTCGAACTGTCCTTCAACGGATCCCAGACGCCATCCTTGCGCCGCGGGCCATCCTTCTTCATCTTCGCCATGTCCTGCCTTTCAAGTCCGACGCGAGGCGCCAATTCACGTTGACGGTGCGGTGGCGGTCGCTTAGATCAATTACCATAATTTGGCCAGCCGCCGACCATCCCGACCATCCTACGCAAACGACGTTAAGGACTTCCCATGAGCAGCACGGATCTCGCCTCCCTGGAAACCTCGATCGAGACCGCCTTCGAACAACGAGACGGCGTATCTGTTTCCACGAAGGGAGAAATCCGCGACGCCGTCGATACGGCACTCGACCTGCTCGATTCAGGCAAGGCCCGCGTCGCCGAGCGCCAGGCGGACGGCTCGTGGAAGGTCAACCAGTGGCTTAAGAAAGCAGTGCTCCTGTCGTTCCGCCTCAACGACATGGAAGTGGTCAAGGGTGGACCGGGCCAGTCCACATGGTGGGACAAGGTGCCCTCGAAGTTCGAGGGCTGGGGCGAGAGTGAGTTCCGAGCCGCCGCGTTCCGGGCCGTGCCCAATGCCGTGGTCCGCCGCTCCGCCTTCATCGCACCAAACGTCGTGCTGATGCCCTCCTTCGTGAACCTTGGCGCCTATGTCGGCGAAGGCACGATGGTCGACACCTGGGCAACGGTCGGCTCCTGCGCCCAGATCGGCAAGAACGTGCACCTCTCCGGCGGCGTCGGCATTGGCGGCGTGTTGGAGCCGATGCAGGCCGGACCTACTATCATCGAGGACAACTGCTTCATCGGTGCGCGCTCGGAGGTTGTCGAAGGCTGCATCATTCGCGAAGGATCGGTCCTTGGCATGGGCGTCTTCATCGGCAAGTCCACCAAGATCGTCGATCGCGCCACGGGTGAGATCACCTATGGCGAAGTGCCTCCCTATTCGGTGGTAGTCGCCGGCACGATGCCGGGCAAGCCGTTCCCCAACGGCGAGCCCGGTCCGAGCCTCTACTGCGCCGTCATCGTGAAGCGCGTCGACGAGAAGACCCGCTCCAAGACCGGCATCAACGAACTCCTGCGGGACTGATCGGAACCCATGTCCGCCACCAATCCCGTAGACAATCTCCAGGCGCTCATTCGCTGCCCTTCGGTCACTCCGGCGGAAGGCGGTGCGCTTTCGGCCCTCGAGGGGATGCTTGCGCCCCTCGGTTTCAAGGTGGAACGGGTCGTGGCGCGGGCGGAAGGGACGCCGGACGTCGAGAACCTGTATGCCCGTGTCGGTTCCGGCGGACCGCACCTCATGTTTGCTGGTCACACGGATGTGGTTCCCCCCGGCAACGAGGCAGACTGGTCCCATCCGCCGTTCGCGGCAGAGATCTCCGACGGAATGCTGTTCGGCCGCGGCGCGGTTGACATGAAGGGCGGGATCGCCT
Organism: Pseudorhizobium flavum; assembly: GCF_902502825.2. The sequence goes on along the minus strand of NZ_LR723670.1, from coordinate 324,508 downwards.
GCTTCGTGGCGGCGGTGGCGCGTCACATCGAGAAGTATGGCGCACCGGAGGGCTCCATCTCCTTCCTGATCACCGGTGACGAGGAAGGACCGGCGATCAACGGTACCGATAAGCTCCTGCAATGGGCGGTGGACAAGGGCGAGAAATGGGATGCCTGCCTCGTCGGCGAGCCGACCAATCCCGACGTGCTGGGGGACATGATCAAGATCGGCCGGCGAGGGTCTCTGTCGGGTCGCATCACGGTGCAGGGCGTTCAGGGTCATTCCGCCTATCCGCATCTCGCGGACAATCCGATCCGCGGTCTGCTGCAACTCACGCACGCGCTGATGGACGAGCCGTTCGACCACGGGACCACGGATTTTCCGCCGTCCAATCTCGAGGTCACGACGATCGACACCGGCAACCCGGCCGTTAACGTCATCCCGGCCAAGGCCACGGCTGCCTTCAACATCCGCTTCAACGACACCTGGACCGCGGACAGCCTTCAGGACGAGATCATCCGCAGGCTGGAAACGGCGGCAACCGAAGGCAGCCTTCGGCCGGGGCGTGACCCGGTGCGCTACGAGATCGTATGGAACGAGCGGCCGAGCCATGTCTTCCTGACGCGAAACGACGCCCTGATCGAATCCCTGTCGCTGGCCGTGGAGAAGATCACCGGCAGGCGTCCTGCCCTCTCCACCACGGGAGGAACCTCCGACGCCCGCTTCATCAAGGACTATTGCCCAGTCGTCGAGTTCGGCCTCGTCGGGCAGACAATGCACATGGTCGATGAGCGCGTGTCGGTCGAGGACCTCGAGACGCTCACGAATATCTACGGCAGTTTCATCGCCAACTGGTTTACGCATGCCCGGAGCGCTTGAGGTCAGGTTCTACCTCGGCGGCCTCTGGCAGGTCATCCGCGGGGATGCCGCCGGCCTGCGCCGTCTCGACATTTCCGACCGCGGCCTGATGCGTTCATTCTGGGCGATCATCTGGTGCCTGCCGGCGATGGCCATATCATGGTTCTGGTGGCGCGCCCTCTTCCTGCGCGGCATGCCCAGCGACATGGAAGTCGGCGGCATGTTCTTCTTGCGCCTCGCAATGCTGGAACTTGCCAACTGGATCGTGCCGCTGGTGCTGGTCGGCCTGATGGCCTGGGCACTCGGGCTCGGCCGGAAGTACTACGCGATGGTCGTGGCGGTTAACTGGCTGTCCGTGCCCTTTGCCTACGCCTATGCGGTGCTCAGCCTTCTGCTGTTGTTCGCACCGGGACTGACGGGCTTGCTGTCGCTGATCTGGCTCGCCCTGATGATCGGTCTGGTGTTTTCCATATCGCGCATCTTCAGGATCATCTGCGGACCCAGCCCGCTGATGGTGGCAACGCTGACCATGGTACTGATCGTGCCGACCATGCTGCTGTCGGATACGCTGGAGCGCTTTCTCGGCATTTATCCGGGCTGAAGCTCACGCTTCGTCGCCGGGATAGTCGACCTTCATGAAGTAGAGACCTTCGGGGGGCGCCACCGGCCCGCATTCCTTCCGATCCCTTGCCTCCAGCGCTGCTCGTACATCGGCAGGCGACATCTTCCCCTCGCCCGCGAGCTTCAGCGTGCCGGCAAAGGAGCGGATCTGGTTGTGCAGGAAGCTCTGCGCGGACGCGCGGATCTCGATCAAGTCCCCCTGCCTCGTCACGTCCAGCCGATCGAGGGTGCGAACCGGACTGGTCGCCTGGCAGTGGGCGGAGCGGAAGGTGGTGAAGTCATGGTGGCCGACCAGCATCTGGGCGGCGGCATGCATGGCATCGTGATCGAGAGGCTTGGGCACCCACCAGGCACGGTTGGCTTCAAGTGCCAATGGAGCCGGGCGGTTGATGATGCGGTAGAGATAGTGCCGCCTGACCGCCGAGAAGCGGGCGTCGAAGCTCTCGTCCACCGCCGCGACCTCGATGACGGCAACCTTCTCACCTGCCATGCCGAGATGCGCATTCAAGGCGTTGCGAAGCGTGTAGGGCTTCCAGTCGCGCGTCAGGTCAGCGTGGATCACCTGGCCTATGGCGTGCACGCCCGAATCCGTCCGTCCGGCACCGCGGATGGAGACGGTCTCCCCGGTCAGCGACAGGATGCCGTTCTGGAGTGCAGCCTGGACCGAGTGGCCGTTCTCCTGCATCTGCCAGCCGACATAGGTCGTACCGTCATATTCCACGGTCATGCGGAAACGCGGCATCAGCCAAGCCTCGTGCCGGCGGGAAGCGGTGTTCCGCGCAGGAAGTCTGCGGCCGCCAGCGGCCTTCCGCCGGCCTTCTGCAGCCGCGTCAGTCGGATTGCGCCGCTGCCGCAGGCAATGGCGAGCCTCTCGTCAAGAACCGCGCCAGCAGCACCCTGCCCCTCGGCAAGTTCCGAGGAGAGCACCTTGATGCGCTCGGGACGGCCAGTGAACTCGACCTCGAACCATGCCCCCGGAAAGGGGGAAAGGCCCCGAATGTGATTGTGCACCTCGCGAGCCGGTCGAGAGAAGTCGATGCGCGTCTCGTTCTTGTCGATCTTGGAGGCATAGAGGACGCCCTCTTCCGGCTGCGACGTCAGCGGCAGGTCGCCCTCTTCCAGTCGCTGCATCGCCTCCACCATGGCGCGGGCGCCAACCAGCATCAACTGATCGTGGAGTTCGCCAGCCGTGGTGTTCTCGCCGATCTCCACCTCGCGGGTGAGCGCAACGGGGCCGGTGTCCAGCCCCTTCTCCATCTTCATGACCATCATGCCGGTCTTCCTGTCGCCGGCCATGATCGCGCGCTGGATCGGTGCGGCGCCGCGCCAGCGCGGCAGCAGAGAGGCGTGGCCGTTGTAGCATCCAAGCCTCGTGCCGTTGAGGATTGCCTCCGGCAGCAGCAGGCCGTAGGCGACGACCACCGCCACATCAGCCGTGAAGCTGCGGAACTGCTCGCGGTCAGCCTCATCCTTGAAGTTCAAAGGTGTAAAGACCGGGATACCCAGAAGCTCTGCCGCCTGGTGGACGGGGGACTTCTGCAGGTCCAGTCCACGGCGTCCACCGGGACGCGGCGGCTGGCTGTAGACCGCCACGATGTCGTGGCCGGCGTCCTTCAGCGCGCGGAGCGTCGGAACCGAAAACTCTGGCGTTCCCATGAAGATGATGCGTAGCGCCATGCTGCGTGCGCTCCTTGCCGGCGGCTGCTGCCGCCATGTTCGTTGACCCCGCGTGGCCCGCTTTTACGCGCGGGCGCGGGCAGCCTTGGTGAACTTCTTGATCACCATCTCCCTCTTGAGGCGCGAGATGTGATCGATGAAGAGGACGCCGTTCAGGTGATCGATCTCGTGCTGAAGGCAGGTCGCCAGGAGGCCATCAGCCTGGAGCGTCTGCTGCTTTCCCTCGCGATCGATATAGTCCACCGTCACCGCAGCCGGTCGCTCCACTTCCGCATAATAGTCAGGAATGGAAAGACACCCCTCCTCGTAGACCGAACGCTCGTCGGACGACGCGACGATCTGCGGGTTGATGAATACGAGCGGCGAGTTGTCCTCATCCTCCTTGGAGACGTCGATCACCAGCAGGCGGCGGGGCACACCGATCTGGATCGCCGCAAGCCCTATGCCCGGCGCGTCATACATCGTCTCCAGCATGTCGTCGGCGAGACGCGTGATTTCGGAATCGACCTGCTCCACCGGCTTAGAAACCTGGCGCAGGATCGGGTCGGGAAGGATGATGAGGGGCTTGATGGTCATGGCCTCCCATAGCGCATCTTTTTGCCGGATGGAACAGGATTGCCGCTGACCAGCGGCAACAGCAGAAGGAAGCATGTTCACGATTTGATCTTCCCGCGCCAATGATTTCTGCTAGTGTGTCGGCATGAACAGCCTCACCCCGATCCTCCAGGATCTTGCAGCCGATTCCTCCAGCGCCGTCTGGCTCCTCGCAGCTTTCTTCGCAGCACTTTGCCTAACAGCCGTCGGACTTGCTCTCGGTTCGCGCCGCAGGAGCGCAGAGCAGGCACGACAGGCCGCCCAGTCGGAGGCCCGCCTCGCAGAGCTGATGCGGGCACAGGCGGAGATGCAGGGGCGGCTTGTGACAATGGCAGAGACGCTGTCCCAGAAGCAGGCGGAACTCAATCATGCGGTGAACCAGCGACTGGACGGCATGACCCACCGCCTGGGGAGCACGATCACCGAACAGACGAAATCGACGCATGAAAACCTTCGCCTGCTGCAGGAACGGCTCGCGGTTATCGACGCGGCACAGAGCAATATCCAGACCCTGGCGAAGGATGTGGTCGGATTGCAGGCGATCCTGTCGAACAAGCAGACGCGCGGCGCCTTCGGGCAGGGGCGGATGGAAGCAATCATCGCGGACGGATTGCCGATGGGCGCCTACGAATTCCAGGCCACGCTTTCTAACGGCAAGCGGCCTGACTGTCTCGTGCGAATGCCGAATGGCGCTTCACCGCTGGTGATCGACGCGAAGTTCCCGCTGGAGGCGTGGAATGCGTTTCGCGATACAGCGGCGCCCGAGGCGCGCAAGGCAGCTGCCGTACAGTTCCGTCGTGACCTCGAGGTCCATGTCCGGGATATTGCCGAAAAATATCTGATTACGGGCGAGACACAGGACATGGCCTTCCTGTTTGTACCGTCGGAATCCATCTTTGCGGAGATCCACGAGCATTTCGACGGCGTGGTGCAGAAGGCCCAGCGGCTGAAGGTGGTGATCGTCTCACCCTCGCTGCTGATGCTTTCTATCCAGGTCATCCAGGCGGTTCTCAAGGATCAGAGGATGCGCGAGCAGGCGCACCTGATACAGGGCGAAGTGGCACTCCTGATGGAGGACCTGTCACGGCTCGACGACAGGACCCGCAAGCTGCAGGGACATTTCCTGGCGGCGCAGCGGGATGTAGACCAGATCCTCACCTCGTCGGACAAACTCGTCCGGCGCGGAGCGAAGATCGGTGCGCTTGAACTCGAGCAGGCGGCAGAGGCGACAGCCGGACGCGACGAGCCACGCGCCGTGGAAAGCCGAACCGGGCTCCTGAAGCTGCGGGTGGTTGACGAGGAGTAAGCGGCTCGGGCAGTGTCGCCAGCAAATTCTGACGATACAGAAAGATTGCCTATGATCACCGTCTTCGGATCCATCAACATGGACCTGATCGCCAACACCGAGCGCCTGCCGGAACCGGGTGAGACGGTGGCCGGAACCGGCTTTGCTACCGCCGCCGGCGGCAAGGGCGCAAACCAGGCGCTGGCTGCACGGCGGGCCGGGAGCTTCGTGCGCATGGTAGGGGCCGTCGGCAAGGACGAGTTTTCCAAGCCGGCGCTTTCACTTCTCGATCAGGCGGGTGTCGACCTGACCGCCGTCGATCATGTTGACGGACCAACAGGTACGGCTCTCATTCTAGTTGGTGGTACCGGTGAGAACATGATTGCCGTGGTTCCGGCTGCAAACGGAAGTGTCAACGAGCGACAGGCCCGCGCGGCGGTCGAGGCGATGTCAGCCGAAGACGTGTTGATGCTCCAACTCGAAGTGCCGGCGGCTGCCGTCGAGGCGGCACTGCAGGCAGCGAGGGCGAAGCGCATCCGGTCTATTCTCAACACCGCGCCGCTCACGGCGGATGCTGCAAGACTAGCGAAACTCGTCGACGTGGTCATCACCAACGAGACCGAGTTCGAGCTCCTGACGGGCCAGGCGGGACTGCGGCCCAACGAGCGGGAAGACCTGCTGCGGAAGATGCATGCCGAGACGGGGCAGACCGTGATCGTGACGCTCGGGGCCGAAGGCGTGGTCGCTGCGCAGGACGGCCGGTTGTTTCATGCGCACGGTCTCGACATCCAGCCGGTAGACACGGTGGGTGCGGGCGATACATTCTGCGGCTATCTCGCCGCCGGCATTGACAGCGGTCTCACGTTCGCAGAAGCCTTGCGGCGCGCGGCCGTTGCCGGCTCGCTCGCCTGTCTCAAACCTGGGGCACAGCCGTCCATACCGCTCGCAGAGGAAGTCGCCAGCCGCCTCTAGAGCCGGCCGACCCGCTCCGTCAGCAGATCAAAGAAGCCGTCGGCGTCGACGTGTCGCATGACCATGGCGTTCGGCTTGCGCCCGGAAACCCGCCACCAGTCGACGACGGTCATGCCGACCGTCAACTCGGACTGCGTCTCGATCTCGACATTGCAGTGGCGACCCGAGAACAGCTCCGGCTTCAGCAGGTAGGCGATAACGGTTGGGTCGTGCAGCGGACCGCCATCGGAACCGTACTTCTCCTCGTCGAAGCGCTCGAAAAACGCAAGCCAGCCCACCAGCACCTGTGCCGGGCGTGTCCCGAGCGCGGCGATCCTTGCAACGCGGTCCTTGCGGGTCAGCAGTTGATGGGTGACGTCGAGCGGCATCATCACGATCGGGATTCCGGAGGCGAAGACGGCCGCGGCCGCTTCCGGATCGACATAGATGTTGAATTCGGCAGCCGGCGTGATGTTACCACCCTCGAAGAAGCCGCCGCCCATCATCACCAGTTCCCGGACGCGGCCGGCGATTGCCGGCTCCATCTGCAGTGCGAGCGCAACATTGGTCAGCGGACCGAGCGTGCACAGCGTGACGCTACCGGCTGGCTCGCGCATCACCGTTTCGACGATGAAGTCGACCGCATGCTGCGAGCGCACCGCCATGGTGGGTTCCGGCAGTTCCGCACCATCCAGGCCGGTGCGGCCATGAACGTGCTCGGCCGTGACCTGCTTGCGCAGGATCGGGTGCATTGCGCCTTCGAAGACCGGCATGTCGGATTGCCCGCAGAGTTCGCAGACGATCCTCACATTCCGGCTGGTCAGCGAGAGCGGCACGTTTCCCGCTACCGCGCAGAGGCCTAGTACATCCAGTTCATCAGGGCTGGCGAAGGCTAGCATGAGCGCGGCAGCATCATCCTGTCCCGGATCGGTGTCGATGATGATCTTCCTGCGCTGTGCCATGCTGGAGCCCCGTTTCTGTCCGGCGTGTAGCTACACCGCTAAACCGCCTGAGGCAATGGATCGGCCTTCTGTCCATGCTTGCGTTCAAGGCGCGCCGTTCCCATATTCCGGCCGTGGCCGGCGCCATTGAGGGCCGGAGTTGCGGTCGCTTCAAAAGGACTGAGAATGAGCCGAATCACACCGTTCGCCAGCCCACTTCTCCTGGGCTTCGATGCGATGGAGAAGACGCTGGAGCGCCTGGTCAAGGCGAATGACGGATATCCGCCCTACAATATCGAGCGGATATTTCCGGACTCATCCGGCGCTCCCGATCGCCTCCGCATCACGATTGCGGTCGCGGGTTTCTCCCGGGACGAACTCGACATCACGGTCGAGGAAAACCAGCTGGTCATACGCGGGCGTCAGGCAGAACAGCCAGAGCGGGACTACCTTTACCGAGGCATTGCCGCACGCCAATTCCAGCGGATGTTCGTACTTGCAGACGGGATGCAAGTCGATGGAGCTGCTTTGAAAAACGGCCTGCTTTCCGTGGACCTGGTCCGACCCGAACCTGCCCGGATGGTGCGAAAAATTAACATTTCCGTCCCAGAGTAGAGCAACGACATCATCGTCGTGATGCCCTCAATGCTGGAGGCTGGAATGCTCCTGAAAGAAGCGAATACGCGGCTGACCGAATCGGAACTTGCCCATCTGGGTGCCGGCGAAGTCGGCTACATTCGCAAGATCAGATACGAAGACGTGTCGCGTTGTTTCCCCGAAGCGCCGTCCATGGACCCCAATCTTGATCTCTGGGCACTTTTCGGTGCCGACGGCACTCCCATCCTGCTGACCGACAACCGCTCAAGCACCTTCTTCAAGGCGGCTGAGGACGACCTGAAGACGGTCAGCCTCCACTAGAACCTCTGGATTAGATGCTTCGAAACGTAAGGTAGGCGGACGATCGCCCCTCTCTGCGCGCCTTGGCTTCGTATCGCGTGCCGGGCCAGCCGGCGAAGGGCGTCAGCCAGTCCGATGCGTCCTGGGCAAGCCATTCGAAACCCCCGTGGTTTCGGCAGTGGATCAACGTCCAGTTGACATAGGTATCGATGTCGGAGGCGAAGAGAAACAGTCCGCCCGGCTTCAGGACGCGGTGGAATCGCTCCAGGTTCACCTGCGACACGAAGCGGCGCTTCCAGTGCTTCCGCTTAGGCCAGGGGTCCGGATAAAGAAGATCGATACGATCGACTGACGCCGGCGGAAGCCAATCCAGAACCTGCGTCGCATCATCGTCGTAGAGACGGATATTGCGCAGGTCGAGGTCAATGACCCTTCCCACGAGTTTCGCCATGGAATTGACGAAGGGTTCAACGCCGATGAAGCCGGTGACGGGGCTCTCCTGGGCCCGATGCACCAGATGCTCCCCTCCCCCGAAGCCGATTTCCAGCCGGACCTCGTCGACAGGAACCGAGAACAGATCCGCGAGCCTCGCCGGCGCAGGCGCCCCCAGATCCAGCTTCAGCGCCGGCAGTACCGTTGCCAGACTTTCCGCTTGGCGATCGCGTAGCGGCTTTCCCTTGCGCCGGCCAAAGAAAGCTTCGGTGGCACGGCCAGGGTGGTGTCGATCGGTCATCGGCGGGTCTTTCAACAATAGAAAAGCGGACGGCTTGAGAGCCATCCGCTTTACAGTCTCCACAAAGGGTCCGTAAAGGCCGGTCAGGCGGCCTTCAGCGCTTCCTTGAGCGGCTTCACGAGATCAACCTTCTCCCAAGCGAAGGAACCATCACGCCCGGGCTTGCGGCCGAAATGGCCATAGGCGGAGGTTCTGGCGTAGATCGGCTTGTTCAGGTCGAGATGGCGCCGGATGCCGGAGGGCGACAGATCGATGACCTTGCGGATGGCCGCCTCCACCTGATCCTCGGTGACGCCCTTTCCGGTTCCCCCGAGGTCCACGTAGATCGACAGGGGCTGGGCGATACCGATCGCATAGGCAATCTGGATCGTGCAACGATCAGCCAGGCCGGCTGCAACGACATTCTTTGCGAGGTAACGAGCGGCGTAGGCAGCCGACCGGTCAACCTTGGTGGTGTCCTTGCCGGAGAACGCGCCGCCGCCATGGGGAGCAGCACCGCCATAGGTGTCCACGATGATCTTGCGGCCGGTCAGGCCGGCGTCTCCATCCGGACCGCCGATGACGAATTTGCCGGTCGGGTTGATGTACCACTTGCAGTCATCCGAGATCTTCAGATCGCCGAGCGCCTCGCGGATATAGGGCTCGACGACGGCGCGCACCTTCTTGGAATCCCAGCTTTCGTCCAGATGCTGTGTGGAGAGGACGATGGAGTCGACGCAAGCCGGCTTGCCGTTCTCGTAGCGTACGGTCACCTGGCTCTTGGCGTCAGGACCGAGCTTGGCGGCATCGCCTTCGCCCTTCTTGCGTGCCGCAGCGAGTAGCTGGAGAATGCGGTGCGAGTAGTAGATCGGTGCCGGCATGAGATCGGGCGTCTCGCGGCAGGCATAGCCGAACATGATACCCTGGTCGCCGGCCCCTTCATGACCCTGCTTGTCGGCAGCGCTGTCAACGCCCTGTGCAATGTCGGCCGATTGTGAATGCAGGAGGACGTCGACCTTCACCGTGCGCCAGTTGAAGCCATCCTGCTCGTAACCGATGTCGCGAATTGCCTTTCGCGCCGCGGAGCGGAACTTCGACGGATTGATGACGTCGCGGCCTTCCTTGTCCTTCTTCATCAAGCTCGGCGGGAGCCGTACTTCACCCGCGATGACCACCCGATTGGTGGTTGCGAGGGTTTCGCATGCCACCCGCACCGTCCAGGGGTCGATTCCCGTCTTTGCCGCTTCCCGGTAGATAAGGTCGACGATCTCGTCCGAGATCCGGTCGCATACCTTGTCAGGGTGACCTTCCGAAACCGATTCACTGGTAAAGAGATAGCTCTCACGCATGCGGGATTCCCCTCAAGAAAAGAAACAGCCAACCTCTTAGTGGCTCACCCTGCCAAAGACAAGGACATAAATATATCTTTATATCTGAAATCGCGCCTTGCCGCGCCTGTCGGCTTAAAAAAAAAGCGGCCCAGCGGCCGCTCTTCAAGACATTCAGAATATTACTCGTCAGCGTCGGCGGCCAGCGCCTTTACCAGATCGACAATCCGCCGCCTGACCTTCGCGTCCGAAATCTTCACGAAAGCCCGGTTGAGTTGAAGACCTTCAGATGAAGAGAGGAAATCGACCACGAAGTTCGAGCTCGATGCCTCTTCCATCCCCGCAGGGGAAGCACGGTTTTCACCGGGGGCGTCTTCGAAGAAGAAGGACACAGGCACATTCAGGATGCTGGAGATGTTCTGCAGACGGCTTGCACCGACCCGGTTCGTGCCCTTTTCATACTTCTGGATCTGCTGGAAGGTAATGCCGAGGCTCTCCCCCAGTTTCTCCTGGCTCATACCGAGCATGGTACGGCGAAGACGAATCCGACTTCCAACATGGATGTCGATGGGATTCGGCTTCTTCTTGTTTTCAATCATCACTCTGTCCTGACGTAGGTCTGCAAACCGCTCCGAGACTGCCGCCGAACCTTGCGGTGGCAGGAACGCATATCACTTCTAAACCTTGGAGAACAGAAGCGCAGCACCACTATGCAATTTTGGGGGTTTTCGGTCAATTCCGTCGGAAATTAAAACCATTGCGCGAAGTGACTGCAATCAAGAACATGATCATTTCAATCAACCAGAAATGGGTCTGGCGGTCAGCGTCGCTCCACGACGGCATCGAGACTTCCTTGAGCCCAACATCCCGGAAGGCTTTCTGGTTGAAGCTCAGACTGTCGACGACCGTTCCCGCAGGCGTGATCACTGCGGAAATCCCGCTATTGGCGCTGCGAATAAGAGGAAGGCCGGTCTCCACTGCGCGCAGGCGAGCCTGCTGAAAGTGCTGATAGGGGCCGGGTGTGTCGCCGAACCAGGCATCGTTGGTGATGTTCAGGATCGCGGTGGACAATCCCACATCGTCGCCGATCTCGTGCGGGAAGATCGCTTCGTAGCAGATCAGTGGATAGAGGGTACGGCCATCCGGCAGAGACAGGAGCGAGCGTGTGGCGGCGGCCGAAAAGCCCCCCGGCAGGGCGACCAGATTCTCAACCCCCCAATCCCGCAGCCAGTCTTCGAAAGGAACGTATTCTCCGAACGGGGTGAGGTGCACCTTGTCGGCGGCACCACGGATCTCTCCCCGGTCGTCGATGACATAGACGGAGTTATAGTAGCGCGGAGGTGATCCGGGGCTGGAATATTCCACGCGTACGGCCCCCGCCACCAGAACCTGTCCCTCCTCAAGCACCTCCGCGATCCGGGCAAGCGCATCCTGGTTCTCGGTCAGGATGAAAGGCACCGAAGTCTCGGGCCAGACGATAATGTCGGGCCGTCTGTCGCCTTCTGCCGGTGCAGCGGATGACAGCGCCAGATGCTCCTCGAAGATCGCCGCCCGGTCGGAGTTCTGAAGCTTCCGGGACTGGTCCAGCACCGGCTGGACAAGCCGCACGATCTTCTGCGGGTCGTCGCCGGCATCATCTGTCGTGGTGGAAAGACGATAGGCGCCGTAACCGAAATGTGCGCACAAGAGGACGATGCCACAGGCCATTCCCGCAGCCAGTCCACGACGCGTGCCGAAGAGTGCAGGAAGCGAGAAGATGAAGACTGCCAAGGTCGTCACGCCGAAGAGTCCGATGACTGCAGAGGACTGCATCATGATCGGCGTCTGCATGGCGCCATAGCCGATCGCGTTCCAGGGAAACCCGGTTGCCACGAAGCTTCTTAGCCATTCCGCAAGGCCGAACCCGAAGGCCAGTGCAGCCAGCCGAGCCAGCCCGTCCGACCAGAGCAGTCCGGCAACCATCGTCGCCAGGCCGAAGAAGAGGGCCAGAAAGGCAGGCAGGCCGAGCACCGCAAGCGGCAGGGCCCAAGCAAACTGGTCCGCTTCGACCAGAAGGGCGTTGCCAAGCCACCAGAGACCAGCGAGGAAGTAGCCGAAGCCGAAGGACCATCCGAGAAGGAACACGGATCGCAGGCGCACTACCCAGCCGCTTTCCGGATGCGACGCCTGCCCGTCCATCAGCCAGACGAGCAGCGTGAAGGAGACAAAGAGAGCGCCGAACATCCCGAAGGGCGGCAATGCAAGGGCGCCAACCGCACCGGCGGCGAACGCGAGCGCATGACGGCGCGCGCCCCATAGAAGCATTATTCTGCCCGCCAGCCGCTCCATCCGCAATCCTTCCCCTGCCCCGAATCAGGATCGCAGTGTTTCAAAATTCCCGCCGCCTGTCCCGCCAAGGGTACTAGGAAGCATTCCGAACATCGGATGCTGTATGGTCGGCGGCAGTCACCGCATCGGCAACCGGGACGGTGGCGCTGGAATCGGCTTCGGCAGCAGTGTCCAACTCACCCTTGCTGTGCCGCCGGCGGGAGAGCACCCGCTTGCGGACAATACGCACCCGCTTGATCCGCCGAGGATCGGCGTCGAGTATGTGAAACTCAAAGCCCGGGAGAGCCTGGACCACCTCGCCGCGAACCGGAATCCTGCCGAGCGCCGAGAAGATCAGTCCACCCAGCGTGTCGACATCCTCGACACGGTCGCGGATGTCGAAGTCAGGGCCGATCGCCTCGGCGATCTCTTCCAGTTCCACGCGAGCATCGGCGACGAAAATGTCATCGGCCGAACGCGAGAACATGACCTCGTCGTCGTCGTGTTCATCTTCGACGTCACCGATCACCATTTCCACGATGTCCTCGTGGGAAACGAGACCGTCGGTGCCGCCATACTCGTCAATGACCAACGCCATCTGCGTTCGCGCCGCCTGCATGCTCTGGAGCAGGTCGGAGGCAAGCATGGATGGAGGCACGAATAGAATATTGCGGATCAGCCCCGCCTCCGCGACCGTCTTGCTGAGATCCACCCGACCGAGGTCGAAGGATGGCTTCGGCGTTCGGGCCGGCTTTTCGGTCTTCTCGCTGGCGAGCGGCATGGGCTGGGCCGGAGCCGCGCGCGGCACCGAGCGTCGCTTGTTGCGAGCCTGCTTCGCCAGGTAAGAGAGGAGATCGCGGATGTGGACGAAGCCCCGCGGATCATCCAGTGCATCGCAGTAGACAGGCATTCGCGACCGGCCCGTCTCCTCGAAATGGATCATGAGATCGCCGAGCGTGATCGTCATGTCGACCGCCTCGATATCGGCCCGCGGCACCATGACATCTTCGACGCGAACCTCTCGGAACCGCAGGATATTGTGCAGCATGGCCCGTTCTTCGGGCGAGAAGGCACTGCTGATGCCGGCGTCGGTCATCAGCGCATCCGCAAGATCCTCCCGCAGGCGCTCGCCCTGTGCGGGTCGCACGAGGCGCATCATCCGCGCCCAAAAGGAACTCTGGCTTCGGGTAAGGTTGTCGCGTCGGAGCGGACTACTGTCTTCTTCCGAGGAAGTGTCCGAACCGGACTTGCCCTCATGGGCAGCAATGGTCGATATGTCGTTCATCGTTCCAGGTCATTGATCGGGTCTTGTCCCGCATAGGGATCAGATAGGCCAAGCTTGGCCAAAATGCGAGTCTCCGTCGCTTCCATCCGTTCGGCTTCGTGATTTTCGATGTGGTCATAACCGAACAGGTGCAAAAAACCATGCACCAGCAGATGCGTCAAATGCGCGTCGAAGCTCTTGTCGAGCTCCGCGGCTTCCCTCTCGACTGTCTCACGGGCCACTACGATGTCGCCCAGCATCGGACCCGGCATCTTGCCCGGCGCGATCGGGAAAGCAGGGAAGGAGAGGACGTTGGTCGGCTTGTCCTTGCCTCGCCACTCGGCATTGATGGCGCGGATCTCTTCATCGCCCGTGAAGACGATCGAGACTTCAACAGGGTGAGCGGGAAAGGGCTGCCCTTCCGCATCGGCCAGATAATCTGCCGCAACCGAGAGGACGGCCACGGCCTGCTCCGCCAGTTCCTCTTCCGAAGACCACCCGCTCTCCTCGACGCTAACCTGTATATCCAATTGCGGCATCAGACTGCGATCGGCACCTTACCGGTCGACTTCCTCGCTTTCCTCGTGAACAGCGTACTGGGCGTCATAGGCCTGGACGATCCGCCCGACGAGCGGGTGGCGCACCACGTCGACATCCTTGAAGCGGGTCACGGATATCCCCTCAACCCCCTTCAGCACATGCAAGGCTTCCACGAGACCGGACTTGACGCCGCGCGGAAGATCCACCTGGCTCGGATCACCGGTAATGATCATCCGCGCATTCTCGCCGAGGCGGGTCAGGAACATCTTCATCTGCATCGATGTCGTGTTCTGGGCTTCGTCGAGGATAACAGCCGCATTGGAGAGCGTGCGTCCGCGCATGAAGGCGAGCGGGGCGATCTCGATGACGCCGGCGGTGATCGCACGCTCCACCTTGTCGCCCGGTATCATGTCGTAAAGCGCGTCGTAGAGCGGCCGCAGGTAGGGATCGACCTTCTCCTTCATGTCGCCGGGCAGGAAGCCCAGTCGTTCCCCCGCTTCAACAGCCGGACGGGAAAGGATGATTCGATCCACGGCGCCGCGCTCGAGCAACTGGGCCGCGTGCGCTACGGCGAGATAGGTTTTGCCCGTGCCGGCCGGGCCGACGCCGAAGACGAGTTCCGCCCGCTCGAGCGCCCGAATGTATGTATCCTGGGTAGGGGTACGTGCAACGATCGTCTTCTTGCGCGTAGAAATCTGCGCCATGGACAGCTTCGCCTTGCGCTCCATGGTCGGCAACTGCAGCTGGTCGTCTGCCGCAACCGCCATGCGGATCGCCCCTTCGACATCCGAAGCCTCGACGCTGCCGCCCTTCTGGAGCCGCTCGTAGAGATAGTCGAGGGCGCGACGGGCCTGGTTTGTCGCGGTGACATCGCCGGAGATCGATACGGAATTGCCTCGGGCGCGGGCATCGACATGCAGCCGCTCCTCGAGCAATTTCAGATTCTGGTCGAATTGTCCGAAAAGTTCGCTCGCCAACCTGTTGTTCTCGAATGTCAGCACGAAGTGGTTGGCATCGGGCGCAGCGGATCGGGTTTGACGCGCGGGTGAAGAAACCAGTTCGTGTCCGTTCAAGTAGGCAAGCTCCTCGCCAGTGGGTTCAGGCTATGATTACATCCCGTACGGGCTCGGCAAACAAGCTGTTCGGCCCCGTTCCGATGATTCGTACCGGAATAATGTCACCTATCTGCGATGTTTTTGCATCAACATTCACAGACTGCAGCCAGGGCGATCTTCCGATCACCTGACCCTCGTTCCGGCCAGGCTTTTCCAGCAACAGGTCGATGACCTTTCCAACGCAGGATTTGGCGAACTCCGCCTGCTGTTTCAAGAGGAGGGTCTGCAATCTTTCAAGCCGTTCCGACTTCACGTCCTCGGGAACCTGATCGGGAAGGTCGGCGCCGGGCGTGCCGGGACGGGTGGAATACTTGAACGAGAAGGCCTGGGCATAGCCGACCGCCTGAACGATCCGCAGCGTATCCTCGAATTCGACGTCGGTCTCTCCGGGAAAGCCAACGATGAAATCGCCGGACATGGCAATATCCGGCCGCGCCGTGCGGATTCGGTCGATCAGGCGCAGGTATTCCGACGCCGTGTGACGCCGGTTCATCGCCTTGAGGATGCGATCCGAGCCGGACTGAACGGGAAGATGCAGATAGGGCATCAGCGCGCGCAGATCCCTGTGAGCATCGATCAAGCGATCGTCCATGTCGCGCGGATGGCTGGTGGTGTAGCGCAAGCGGGCAAGGCCCGGAACCTCGGCCAGGCGATAGAGCAGGTCACCCAATCCCCATTCCCGGCCATCCGGACCCTCGCCGTGCCATGCATTGACGTTCTGGCCGAGGAGCGTGATCTCGCGCACCCCGGCATCTGCCAGACGGCGGGCCTCGTCGATGATCTGGTGCAAGGGTCGCGAGACCTCCGCACCACGCGTGTAGGGCACTACGCAGAAGGTGCAGAACTTGTCACAGCCTTCCTGAACGGTGAGAAATGCCGTAACGCCGCGGGCGCGGATGCGCGCCTTCTCGGTCGCCGGCAGGTGCTCGAACTTGTCCTCGACCGCGTAGTCGGTATCGACGACCCGCGTGCCCTCTCTTGCACGCCGCAGCGCCTCGGGAAGCCGATGATAGGTTTGCGGCCCGACAACCACGTCGACTGCGGGAGCACGCCTGAGGATTTCTTCCCCTTCCGCCTGCGCGACACAGCCGGTGACGCCGATCATCAATTCCTGCCCGTCCGCCTTGCGGGCCTGTTTCATGTCCCGCAGCCGTCCCAGCGCGGAGTAGACCTTCTCCGCAGCCTTCTCCCGGATATGGCAGGTGTTCAGCAGGATCAGGTCCGCTTCTTCCATGGCATCGGTCGGAACATAGCCGTCACCGGCAAGCGCGTCGCCCATGCGCACGGAATCGTAGACGTTCATCTGGCAGCCATAGGTCTTGATGAATACCTTGCGGGTATTGGCGGCGCCTGCCTTGTCTGCGGCCGGAGGAGTTGTTGCGGTGTCGTTGCTCATGGGCGGGCTCTTTACCGCAAGACGGCCCGCAATAGAAGGGTTTATCCGGCTTCGCGACCGCGAAGTCGAGCAAGCAGCATGCGCCGGATCTGCGCGGCGACCGCTGCACTCAACAGCTTGCGGTTGTCGCCGGCTCGAAACTCGATTGTCTGCCCGAAGGAGATGTCGACATCAATCGCCTGCGCCTTGAGCACGCCGATCAGGTGTGGCACCAGCTCAATGTCGCCCGGCCAGGCTGCAATCGGCCTGTGATACCGTCCCATTGCCATGCCGTGCACCCGCGTATAGGCGATGGCGACCGGTTGGACATGGACGACATTGCCCGGCACCTGCGGCACGGCCGCCGCGGCAGCGCCGAAAAGCGACGACTTTATCTCCAGCACCCGATTGCCGTCTGACGTCGTGCCTTCCGGGAAGAGCACGACGACTTCACCCGCCTTCATACGCTCGGCGATCTCGTTCACCTGGCGGCCGGCCTGGCGCTTCTGCTCCCGCGCCACGAAGATCGTCTTCTGCAGCTTGGCAAGAAGCCCGAATATCGGCCAATCGGCGACTTCGGACTTGGCGATGAAGGCGACGTCCGCGATCGCGCCGAGAACGAGGATGTCCTTCCAGGAGGCATGGTTGGCGGCGAGCATCAGGGGCCGGCGCGGCTCCGGCTTGCCGTGAACGTGGATGCGGATGCCGAGCAGGCGGCAGGCGGCGCGGTGCCAGTATCGCGGGACGTAGCGGCGGAGCCTCAGGTCGAATGCCAGCCCGACGACTTGGAGAGGCAGGAGCACCAGCGTGACTGCCGCAAGCGAGACGACGACGAAGCCGATCCGCAACCAGGTGATCAAGCGTCGTCCTTGTCGAGCGGAACGCCGTAGAGCTCCAGCCGATGCCCGACGAGGCGGAAGCCATGCTCGCGGGCAATACGCTCCTGCAGCGCCTCGATTTCAGGCGAATGAAACTCGATGACGGACCCGGTTTCGACGTCGATCATGTGATCGTGATGCTCCTCGGGCACGGTCTCGTAACGCGCGCGGCCATCCCGGAAATCATGCTTCTCGATGATGCCCTCGTCCTCGAACAGCTTCACAGTCCGATAGACCGTTGATAGCGAGATACGAGGATCTACGGTTGAGGAGCGGCGATAGAGTTCCTCAACATCGGGATGGTCATCGGATTCCTGGAGGATGCGCGCAATGACCCGGCGCTGCTCCGTCATGCGCATGCCCTTGTCGGCGCACAGTTCTTCCAGTGTCTTGGAAAGATCTGTCATGACGTTGCCGCCTCTCGTTATCTACCTGATGGAACTAGCGAAGATCGCGCTTCATGACAAGCGCCGACGACCGCTCCCCACCGGCGCTTTCGTAGTAGGCTGGACGTTCAGCGACGATCACGAAGTCGAGCTTCCGATACAGTCGGACCGCCGGCTCGTTGGCAGCCTCGACCTCCAGGAAGATTTCTTCCGCGCCTCGCTGCTCGGCCTCGCGCAGGGCCGCCTGCATGAGGCGCCAACCCAGGCCCGCCCCCGCAAATCGCTCGGCGACCGCTATCGTTAATATCTCCGCTTCGCCGGCAGTCTCTCGCGCCAACACGAAGCCCGCCGCCGGACGGGAGAAGAACGCATTGGTCTGGCGGGCGATGAAGCCGAAGACGTTCGGCTGCAGCAACAGGCCGAGAAATTCGCCGTCGTTCCACTGACGTGGAAACCGCTGACCGTGGAGCTCAGATATCTCACGGCAGTCCTGGTTCTCGAGCGGAACAATCTCGAAAAAGGGTTTCCACTGGAGATATTCTTCCAGCATCGCAATCAGGCCCTGGCAAGCGCATAGCCGGTCTGCGGCTTCGCATCCGGCCCACGCAGGTAAAGCGGCTTCGGACGCTCCGCGTCCAGGCGCTTTGCCGCCCCCAGTCGCGCGATGATCGAGATATCGAAGCGATCGGCACCAGCGGATGCTTCCTCACCCATGGCAAGCTTGCGTCCGGATCCTGTCAGATCGGCGGAAAGCGAAGCTGCCAGATCTCTTGCGGACTGTGGCGGAAGCGCCTGCGGCTCCCCCAGGGAGTTCCCATCGGCAGCGAAAGCCTGGACATAAAGTTCGCCGCGCTTGGCATCCATCGCAGCGACCACCGGGCCGGAATGTCCTCCATCGAGGAAGGCCTGGGCAAGCACCTCAAGGGTCGTTACCCCGACTGCCTGCACACCCAGGGAAAGCGCGAGCCCGCGCGCCGTAGCGACGCCGACCCGAATTCCCGTGAAGGAGCCGGGTCCAACGACAACAGCGATCCGTCCGACATCGGAAAGGGGTCGACCGGCCTGGGCTAGCGCCTCGTCAATCGCAGCCATCAGCCGTTCCGCATGTCCCTTGCCGATGTTGTCGACGACGGAACCCAGGATCTTGCAGCAGGATGTGTCATAGACCGCCGCGGAACAATCGGCCCCGGCGGTATCAATGGCCAAGAGGAGCATCGATAGCCGGCGCCCTTAGAGGGCTTCCACCGACTGCACTTCCGGGACGAAGTGGCGAAGCAGGTTATGCACACCATGCTTCAGGGTTGCGGTGGACGACGGGCAGCCGGAGCAGGCTCCCTTCATGTTCAGGTAGACAGTACCGTCCTTGAAGCCCTTGAAGGTGATGTCGCCGCCATCCTGGGCAACAGCAGGCCGGACTCGGGTTTCCAGCAATTCCTTGATCGTTGCGACAATCGTCTCGTCGCCTTCGTCATAGAACTCGCCCTCTTCGTCGAAGGCTTCGGCCGTGCTTGTGCCACCGCCCATGACCGGCTGACCGGACATGAAGTGCTCCATGATCGAGCCGAGGATGGCGGGCTTCAGATGCTGCCACTCGCCACTCTCCTTCGTCACGGTGATGAAGTCGTAGCCGAAATAGACGCCGGTCACTCCAGGAACTGCGAAAAGGCGCGACGCGAGAGGCGATGCTTCCGCCTCGCCAGCATTGCGGAAGTCCGCCGTGCCCTTTTCCATGACCACCTTGCCGGGCAGGAACTTCAGGGTTGCCGGGTTCGGCGTTGCCTCGGTCTGAATGAACATCTTGCTTCTCCGAAGTGCGCAGGCACTTAGTTTAGAATTCTTCCAAAGAAGATAATCCCGATCACCTTTCGGTTCAAGTGCGCTTTTCGATCCCGGCCGTCAAGCGCCTCAGCACAGCGCGTCGATCTCCTCGTCCGACAGACTGTCGGGCAGAACGGTGACGGGAATGGGAAACACGGCGCCTCTGCCCGCAATGGCTGACACGAGCGGTCCGGGACCTTCCTTGGCCGAGGCTGCCGCAAGAACAAGAATAGCAATATCCCGGTCCTCTTCGACCAGATCATTGATCTCATCCGTGGCATTGCCTTCACGGATCACCACTTCCGGGTCGATGCCGATCGATTCGCGCACCTTCTGGGCAGCCTTGGCCATGATGGCCTCCGCTTCCTCGCGGGCTTCGGCGCGCATGATCGCCTCGACGCCCAGCCACTGCTGAAAGTCCCCTTCCGGAATGACGAACAGCAGGACGAGCCCGCCATTAGAATTCTTGGCACGGCGACCGGCATAGTGCACCGCCCTTTCGCATTCCGGCGTGCCGTCGATGATCGCCATGAACTTGCGGCGATGTCCCTCAAGTCGAGACAGGCGTTTTGAAACCATGGCAGCCCCCTTCCTCCCGAAGCTCGACGCTGACGGTCGAGCCGCGGAATTTATACGAACGCGACGAAATTAAAACCGGGGCGATTGCGACGAAGCCGCACGCTCAGCGCAAGAAGCCTATGATGTCGAAGACGTCGCCCATCACCTTCGACGCCCGCGCCCGTGCCCGTTCACCACCGTCCCGAAGGATAGCATCAATGTGGGTCGTGTCGTCCATCAGCCGCCGCATCTCGCCCGTGATCGGCGAGAGGACGTGGACCGCGAGATCGGCAAGGGCCGGCTTGAACGCCGAGAACTGCTGTCCGCCAAACTCCTTCAGCACGTCTTCCTTCTTGCGATCCGCCAGTGCCGCATAGATCCCGACGAGATTGTCCGCTTCAGGGCGTCCTTTAAGGCCGTCAACCTCCGAGGGCAGCGAGTCGGGATCGGTCTTCGCCTTGCGGATCTTCTTCAGGATCGCGTCGGCGTCGTCCATGAGGTTGATGCGCGAAAGGTCCGACGGATCGGACTTAGACATCTTCTTCGTACCGTCCTTCAGCGACATGACGCGGGGCGCCGGACCTTCGATCAGGGGCTCCACCAGCGGGAAATATCCATGGATAGGCTCCTCGCCGACGACCATGTCGACGCCGGTGCCGGCTGCGCGGATCTTGTCCTGAAAATCGATGTTGAATTTCTGGGCAATATCCCGCGCCAGTTCGAGATGCTGCTTCTGGTCATCGCCCACCGGCACGTGCGTGGCACGGTAGACAAGGATGTCGGCCGCCATCAGGCTCGGATAGGCAAGGAGGCCAAGAGAGGCATTCTCACGGTCCTTGCCGGCCTTGTCCTTGAACTGCGTCATGCGGTTCATCCAGCCGATACGGGCAACGCAGTTGAATATCCATGCCAGTTCCGCATGCTGCGGCACTGCCGACTGGTTAAAGACAATATGCTTCACGGGATCGACGCCGGATGCGATGAACGCGGCCGCGATAGAGCGAATCTGATTGCGCAGATCATCATGAACCAACTGCGCGGTGATCGCGTGCAAATCGACGACGCAATAAATGCAGTCGTTGTTCTCCTGGAGAGCCACGAATTTCCGGATGGCCCCGAGGTAATTGCCGAGATGCAGGTTGCCTGTTGGCTGCACGCCGGAAAACACGAGCGGCTGGAAGGTATTCATCTTGTCCTCAATAGGCTGGTGGAGGGCCCCAGGCCCAGTGGGCCATGTTGCTAACGGTCGGGCTTATGCACTCCCCTGCCGCACCGATCAAGTAGATCGCGAAGAGCCAGCGGGACAAGTTTCTGCCTCATTTTTGCCACATACTCGCCTCTCCGCCTCGTCATGAGTTACTCAAAAACCGGCGACCTCGCCGAATGCCGCCGCATTTTTTGGCATATTCTGTCTTGCGTGCGTCAATTTTGCATAGTTTCCAATGCGTCGCCTTGAGCACTGATTCCTTTTGCCTTTCGAAAATTTCTTCCGCTATCGAAGCGGCGCGGTGCACGAACACCCGAGCCAACAAACAACGCCACCAACGTCCGCAGAATATTCCTTCATATTTGCGACACTTTCTGGAACCATTTTCCGAGCCACCTAAGAAGGCTCAAGATGATTTTGAGCCAGCCATAGGGGGATACCATGCGCATTGTTCTTCGTGTCGCGCTTGCCTCTCTACTCTCGGTCGGCCTGAGCGGTGTTGCTGAAGCCGACAACTCACAGAAGCGCCGCGGCAATATCTTCAAGCACGATTACACGGCTGCCTATACGGTCCAGCGGGTCAGCGTCAGGACCAGTTGCTTCCCATCCAAGCTGAAGGCCATCCTGGCCCATATCGCGGTCCACACGGGCAAGAGGCCGGTCGTCACGTCCGGCCACCGCCCACGCTCCGGCCGCTCGCAGCATAGCAACTGCTACGCCGCAGACATTCGCGTCCCCGGTGTGTCAGAGAAAAAGATTCTGGCTGTCGCTGCCAGCGCCCCGGGCATCGGCGGCATCGGCCGATATTGCAACGGACTCGTGCACGTGGACATCGGGCCCAAGCGCCGCTGGGCTCACTGCGGACGTCGGAAGTAACTGCTATCCCTTCGGGGGCGTTCGCCTGAGGTTCCTGCGGATCATGCCGAGTTCGGCACCGCCGATGAGGAAGGCAACCGGGAAATAGACCGCGATCGCTAGCCCGATCAGTGCGGCAAGTGCTGCGATCTGCTGCAGAAGCGGCACCTGCGGCAAGAGCCAAGGCGACGCATATGGCAGCGCATAGATCAGTGTTGCAGCCATCACGCCCGCGGACACGATGAGCAACAGCGTTCGACGCAGGAGCGCCCATTCCCAAACGAGATCCCCTCGCCAGAGCAGGGTAGAGAAAAGCAGGATCGTGTTGATCCAGCCTGCGGCCGCCTCGGCAGTAGCAATGCCGCGCTCCGCCAGGATCGGGAAAAGCGTGATTGCCAGCCCTGAATTGACGATCACCGAAATGAACGTGAACCGCATGGGCGTGCGCGTATCCTCGCGCGCATAAAATCCCGGCTGGAGCGCCTTGATCATCACGAAACCCGGAAGTCCTATGCCGTAGATGGCCAAGATGGATGCCACCACGGTCGTGTTTTCCGCAGAGAAGGCGCCGCGTTCGTAAAGCACACGGATGATCGGCTCGGACAGAACCCAGAGCCCCGCAGCGGCCGGCAGGGTCATGAACAGAACGAACTCGAGCGACCGGTTCTGAATGCCGACTGCCTCCTTCATGTGGCCCGCCTTCAACGCCCGGGACAGTTCCGGCAGCAGGACCACGCCCACCGCCACGCCGACCACGCCCAACGGCAATTGATAGATGCGGTCGGCGTATTGAAGCGCGGCGATCGCCCCTTCCTTGCCGGATGCGATTGCCTGGCCGATGATCTGGTTGATCTGCGTGATCCCGCCGGTGATCGCCGCGGGCACGGCAAGAACCAGAAGGCGCTTGACGTTGGGCGTCATACGCGGGCGACGAAATCCGATGCTGATGCCCGCGTGACGAACACCGAAGTAGACCACGGAAAGCTGGAGCACGCCGGCGACGAGGACACTCCAGGAGAGATACCAGGCAGTCGCCAGGGGATCGGCTCCGCTCCACCACGCATAGGCGAGCGCTGCGATCATCACCACGTTGAGGAAGACCGGCGCGATCGCGGCGGCAAAGAAACGATGAAGCGAATTCAGCATGCCGCTCATCATCGCCGTCAGCGACATGCACATGAGATAGGGGAACATCACGGCTGCCAGCCGGACCGTGAGCGCCGATTTCTCCGCGTCACCGGCAAAGCCCGGAGCGATAATCCAATCCACCAGCCAGGGCATGGCCAGTTCCATGGCAATGGTGATCAGCAGCAGGGCCGAGAACAGGACGCCGAAGACCTCCTCGGAGAACCGCTTGGCACCTTCCACCCCGTGCGTCTCGATTTCCTTGGAAAAGAGCGGGACGAAGGCGGCGTTGAACGCTCCCTCGGCAAACAACCGCCGGAAGAGGTTGGGAAAACGAAATGCCGCGTAGAAGACGTCCGCCATCGGGCCGGTGCCGAGCGCGGCCGCCATCATCGTTTCGCGGGCAAAGCCGAAGATACGGCTGCCGAGGGTTGCACCACCGACCGTTGCGAACTTGCGGACGAGGCTCATGCGTCGGCCTTTGGTCGACGCGGAGCGGCTTGAACCCGCCGGGCGGGCATGGGAGCCGGCGCGATGATTCCGGAGGGCATGCCGCTCCGCAGCTCGTCCTCCTGCTCGGCCATCACTGCCTTCAAGCGTGCTGAAATATTGCCCTGCCGGTTCTCGTTGGTGATTTTCGTACCAAGCAGATCGGTCACGTAGAAGGTATCAATCACCTTCTCGCCAAAGGTGGTGATACGCGCCGAGTGGATGTCGAGCGACAGGTCCGCGAGAACAGCGGTGATTTCCGCCAGAAGACCCGGACGGTCGAGGCACTCGACCTCGACGACGGTGAACTTGTTCGACAGGCCGTTGGAGATGATCACCGAGGGCGGGATTTCGAACATCTTGTTGCGTCGCCTTGCCTTCGCGCGCGTAGCGATCACCTCCGGCAAACGCTTCTTCCCCGAAAGCACGTCCTCGATCATCCGCCCGATCGTGGCCGCCCGGCGAAGCTCGTCTTCATCGACCGGGAACTCGCGATTGATGAGGATCGTGTCGAGCGCGCGCCCATCGGACGTCGTAAAGATCTGCGCGTCGGCGATATTGGCTCCGGCTGCGGAGCAGGCCCCTGCGATGACGGAAAGCAGCCGGGGATGGTCCGGTGCGAGGACGGTGATCTCGGTGATGGCGTGGAATGAATGGGTCCTGACCGTGGTCGCAAGTGCCTGCCGCTTCTGATCGGCCTCACGTATGAAGCGGGTATGGCGAACCTGGTCTTCCAGCGGCACCGACAGAAGGTAGGGCGGATAATGCAGCCGCGAATAGACCCGCCGGTCCTTCTGGTTCCAGTCAGCAAGTGCGTCGTAGAGCTCCTGCTCGGCCTGCTGGGCGCGCTCCTTGCGCGAAAGTTCCGAGAAGCCGCCGGAAAGGAGAAGCTCGGTTTCGTAGTAGAGCGTGCGCAGCAATTGCCCCTTCCAGCCGTTCCAGACACCCGGGCCGACCGCACGGATGTCGCAGATCGTCAGGATCAGTAGAAGCTTCAGCCGGTCCATGGACTGGACCTTCTCGGCGAAGTCCGTGATCGTCTTGCGATCGTGGAGGTCGCGGGTCTGGGCTGTCATCGACATCAGCAGATGTTCCTCGATCAGCCAGGCGACCAGTTCCGTCTGCTTGGTGTTGAGGCCGAAGCGGGGGCAGAGCTTACGGGCGATGCGCGCGCCTGCAACGGAATGATCCTCCTGCCGCCCCTTAGCGATGTCGTGAAGCAGGACAGCGACGTAGAGAGCCTCCCGCTCCTCGACCGAGGGCATCAGCTTGTTGGCAAGCGGATGGATATCCGCCGCCCTGCCATTGTCTACCTCCGACAGAGCATCGACAGAACGAATCAGATGCTCATCCACCGTATAGTGGTGATACATGTTGAACTGCATCATCGAGACGATCCGACCAAAATCGGGGATGAACCGCCCCAGCACGCCGGCCTCGTTCATGCGGCGCAGCATCAGCGCAGGTTGCCGGCGAGATGTCAGCATCGACAGAAAGAGGCGATTGGCCTCCTCATCCTCCCTCACCTCGCTGCCGATGAGGGAGAGCGAACGGGTGACGCGTTTCAGTGCATCCGGATGAAACTCAAGCCCATGGATGTCAGCAACGTGGAAAAAGCGGATGATGTTGACGGGATCGCGCTTGAAGACATCGGGATCAGCCAGGGTGATCCTGCCGCGATCCTGGACGAACTCCACGGTTCCGGGAATCTTGTGCACACGCTTGGTGAAGCGCGAGATCACCCGCTTCAGGCCTGGTGCTTCCTTTGCCTGCTCGTCCTCAAGCGCCGCGCAGAAAATCCGAGTCAGGTCGCCGACGTCCTTTGCCACCAGGAAGTAGTGCTTCATGAAGCGCTCGACGGCAGAAAGGCCTGGCCGCGAATGATAGCCGAGACTTTCGGCGATCTCGCGCTGGATGTCGAAGGAAAGCCGCTCCTCCGCCTTGCCTGTCAAAAAGTGCATGTGGCAGCGAACAGCCCAAAGGAAATCTTCCGACTTCCGGAAGACCTTCCATTCATGGCGAGAGAGGACGCCCAGCTTGATCAGTTCCTGCGCGTTGGGGATTCGGTAGTAGTACTTGGCGATCCAGAAGAGCGTGTGAAGGTCTCGCAGGCCGCCCTTGCCTTCCTTGACGTTCGGCTCCACCAGATAGCGGGTGTCGCCAGATTTCTGGTGGCGCAGATCACGTTCCGCCAGCTTGGCGGCGACGAACTCCTCACCCGTTCCGGCGACGATCTCCGCATCGAACCGCTTCTCCAGCTCCGCCACCAGCGCCGCGGCGCCGCAGACATAGCGACTTTCGAGGATCGCCGTGCGGATCGTCATGTCCGTCTTGGAAAGCTGGATGCACTCCTCCACCGTGCGGGTTGCATGGCCGACCTTGAAGCCCATGTCCCAGAGGACATAGAGCAAGAATTCGATCGCCTTCCGCATGGCGTCGGAATTCTTTGCAGGCAGCAGGAAGAGCAGGTCGATATCCGAACCGGGTGCCAGGGTGTCACGGCCATATCCACCAACAGCCGCGACCGCGATGCTGCTTGCCTCCGGTTGGAGGGTCTCTGCCACCGCCACATGCAGGACCTGAATCACCTGGTCCTGCAGCCATGAAAGGCGCTGGGCGCAGGCGAGACCACCGCCATCCTCGTCCAGCAGCCGGCGGATCTTCTTCCGGCCCTCGGTGCTGGCAGTCCTCAACACCGCAAGCACCGCAGCGCGCCGATCCAGTGCCGACTTGCCTTCGTCCTGCAAAGCCGCAAGACAATCTGCCCGCAGCGCTTCCACGTCGAGGATGTCGGAGAGATCGATCGCGTCCTGAACCATTTTATCCCGCTGATGCCGGCCTGAATGGAGCCTATATCCGCTCCGCTACGGACTGGCCAATACTAATCATCATTCCCCGTTCACACTTCGTGTGCCGGAGAGTTCCCGATATTTTCAGTCACGAGGCAGTTGCTTGCGTAGCAGATAAAGCGCCTCGAGCGCCTCGCGCGGTGTCATGTCGTCCGGATTGATCGCCTTCAAGGCTTCTTCCACCTTGGATGGCCCTACCCTCCGCTGCTCCTCGCGCCGGACGGCCACCTGAAACAGCGGCAGGTCATCGATTAGCTGGCTCGCCGGGTTCTTTCGGTCGGAATCCTCCAGCTTCGTCAGCACGTCCCTTGCCCGCGCGACCACAGAGGCAGGCAGGCCGGCAAGACGGGCAACCTGAATGCCATAGGAGCGGTCTGCGGCACCCGGTCCGACTTCATGGAGGAAGACCACTTCTCCATCCCATTCCTTGACCCGCATCGTGGCATTGGAAAGCCGGTTCAGCTTCTCCGACAGAACCGTCAGCTCGTGGAAATGGGTAGCGAAGAGCCCGCGGCAGCGGTTGACCTCATGCAGATGCTCGACCGCCGCCCATGCAATGGAGAGACCGTCAAAGGTGGCCGTTCCCCGGCCGATCTCATCGAGAATGACCAGCGAGCGATCGGTCGCCTGGTTGAGGATGGCAGCCGTCTCGACCATCTCCACCATGAAGGTGGACCGGCCCCGGGCGAGATCATCGGAGGCTCCGACTCGTGAAAACAGCCTGTCGACCACCCCGATATGCGCGGACGACGCCGGAACAAAGGACCCCATCTGGGCGAGGATGGCGATCAGCGCATTCTGCCGAAGGAATGTCGACTTGCCCCCCATGTTGGGGCCTGTCAGCAGCCAGAGAGCCCCGAACTCCCCTTCCTGCGACGGCGAGAGATCGCAGTCATTGGCAATGAAGGGACCTTCCGACTGCCGCCGCAGCGCCTGCTCCACGACCGGATGGCGGCCGCCTTCGATCGCAAACATACGGGACGCATCCACTGTCGGACGGCGATAGCTCCATTCTTCCGCGAGCAGGGCCAGAGCCGCTGCCACGTCGATGACGGCGATTGCACGCGCGCCCTTCTTGATGGCCTCGGCCTCACCGGTCACCGCCTCGACCATACGATCGAAGGCCGCCAGCTCGATAGCCAGCGCGCGGTCGGCGGCGTTGGCAATCCGGCTTTCCAGATCTGCAAGCTCGGTCGTCGTGAAGCGCATTGCATTCGCCATCGTCTGCCGATGGATGAAGCGGGCCTTCGCCTCCGGACCATCAGTCATCGGACCGGCACTGCCCGCAGTAACCTCGATGAAGTAACCAAGCACGTTGTTGTGCTTGATCTTCAGGGAGCGGATCCCCGTTTCTTCGGCATATTGCAGTTGCAGTCCCGCAATGATCCGCCGAGACTGATCGCGTAGCGCCCGCACTTCGTCGAGTTCCGCATCGGCGCCTTCGCGCAGGAAGCCGCCGTCGCGCTTCAGGAGCGGCAGGTCCTCGGCCAGCATCTCCGCGAGCCGCTGCTCCAGGCTTGGCGGGAGGGAGAGGATATCCTCCAGCGCTGCTGCGAGTTCCTCCGGCAGCATCGATTTCTCGAGGAAGGCTGCGACGGCACGAGACACCTCGAGGCCGCGACGAATCGCGCCGAGGTCACGCGGGCCGCCTCGATCGAGGGCAAGGCGCGAAAGGGCCCGCGGCATGTCCGGCACATGCTTCAACGCCGCTCTGAGTTCGGAGCAGAGCGACGGCTCGTCGATCAGGAAGGAGATCGAATCCAGCCTTCGATTGATCTGGAACGGGTCGGTCAACGGCGACATCAGTCGCTCGGCGAGCAGGCGGGCGCCGCCACCGGTCACGGTCCGGTCGATGGCCTTTAGCAGGGTGCCGTCCCGGTCTCCGGACAGGGTCCGCGTCAGTTCCAGATTGCCGCGGGTGGCCGGGTCTATGAAGAGCGTCGAGGCGGCGCTCTCGCGCTCGGGGATGCCAAGTGGTGGCCGCTCGGATATCTGCGTCTTCTCCACATAGGCGACCGCGGCCGCAGCCGCCGCCATTTCTGCCCGGGAAAAGCTGCCGAAACCGTCAAGGGTGCCGACACTGAAATAGCGGGCAATGCGCCCTTCGGCGCTGGCGCTGTCGAAGAGAACGCTCGGCTGCGGGACCGCAACCTTGCCCAGAACGTCGAACACCGGCTTCAGTTCGGCATCGTGGAACATGGTGTCCGGCACGATCAGTTCGCGTGGATCGATCCGCAGGATGTCGGCGAGAAGTCGCGACTGATCGGTCTCGGCGAGCCGGAAGACGCCGGTCGAGATGTCGATCCAGGCTAGCGCCAGCTGAGGATCGGCTCCGCCACGAATACGTGCGAGCGCCATCAGGTAGTTTGGTTCCGAGGGAGAAAGCAGCTTTTCCTCGGTCAGCGTTCCCGGCGTCACGAGCCGGACGACGTCGCGCTTCACCACCGATTTCGAACCGCGCTTCTTCGCCTCTGCCGGATCCTCGACCTGCTCGCACACCGCCACCCGGAAGCCGAGCGAAATGAGCTTCTGCAGGTAGTCGTCGGCGGCGTGGATGGGAACGCCGCACATGGGGATGTCCTGGCCCATGTGCTGTCCGCGTCGGGTCAGGGTGATCCCCAGCGCCCGGGACGCCTCCACCGCATCTTCGAAAAAGAGCTCGTAGAAGTCTCCCATCCGGTAGAAGAGGAGCGAATCCGGGTTGTTCGCCTTGATCTCGATATACTGCTCCATCATCGGCGTTGCCGATGCGCGGCTTTCTGCCGTCGCCAGCTCAGCCGTGGTCAGCGCGTCGATGGAGAATCTTTCAAATTGCGTCACGGAACCGGTTTTTTGTTGCGCAGGGGAATTGCCGACACTATCGATGTTGGCCCCGGAAAGACAACAGCCGCCGCAGCCAGAAGAACGGCTGCCCACAGGAAGCTGGGAGGAGGAATGCCAGTGAATGAGAAGGCCGCCCGAACGCGCACATCCGTAACGGAAAGCGAAGCGCTCGCCTTCCATGCCGAGGGCAGGCCCGGCAAGCTGGAGATCAACCCAACCAAGCCGATGGCGACGCAGCGGGATCTGTCTCTGGCCTACTCCCCCGGTGTCGCGGTGCCGGTCAAGGCAATCGCCGCCGATCCTGCCACCGCCTACGACTATACCACCCGTGGCAACATGGTGGCAGTGATCTCCAACGGCACGGCGATCCTGGGTCTTGGCAATCTCGGCGCTCTGGCGTCGAAGCCGGTCATGGAGGGCAAGGCCGTTCTCTTCAAGCGCTTCGCCGATGTCGACTCCATCGACCTGGAAGTGGACACGGAAAATGTCGACGAGTTCGTCAACTGCGTCCGCTTCCTCGGCCCCTCCTTCGGCGGCATCAATCTCGAGGACATCAAGGCGCCCGAATGCTTCATCATCGAGAGCCGCCTGCGCGAGATGATGGACATTCCCGTCTTCCATGACGACCAGCACGGGACCGCGATCATTGCTGCCGCCGGCCTGGTCAATGCCCTGGAACTGACTGGGCGGGACCTCAAAAATACCCGGCTCGTCTGCAACGGCGCCGGCGCTGCCGCGATCGCCTGCGTCGAACTCATCAAGGCCATGGGCTTCAACGCGGACAACATCATCCTCTGCGACACCAAGGGGGTCATCTACCAGGGCCGCGCCGAGGGAATGAACCAGTGGAAATCCGCTCATGCCGCCAAGACGGACAAGCGGACGCTGGCGGAGGCGATGGACGGTGCGGATGTCGTGTTCGGACTGTCGCAGAAGGGTGCCTTCTCGGAGGAGATGATCCGTTCGATGGCCGACAGGCCGATCATCTTCGCCATGGCCAATCCCGACCCGGAGATCACGCCGGAGGAAGTGGCCCGCATCCGCGACGACGCCATCATGGCGACCGGCCGTTCCGACTATCCGAACCAGGTCAACAACGTCCTCGGGTTCCCCTATATCTTCCGTGGTGCGCTGGACGTGCGGGCGACACAAATAAACGATGCGATGAAGATCGCCGCCGTGCGAGCGCTGGCAAGTCTGGCGCGCGAGGACGTGCCGGACGATGTCGCGGCCGCCTACCAGGGCAACCGCCCGATATTCGGATCCCAGTACATCATCCCCGTGCCGTTCGATCCGCGGCTGATTTCAGCCATTCCGGTCGCGGTTGCAGAAGCCGCGATGGAAAGCGGCGTTGCGCAAAAGAATATTCCGGACCTTGCCGCTTATGCGCGAGAATTGTCGGCTCGGCGCGACCCGATCGCAGCGACGACGCAAGGTATCTACGAGCGTGTGCGCCGCTTCCCCAAACGTGTCGTTTTCGCCGAGGCCGAGGAGGAGCAGGTGATGCGGGCGGCCGTCTCCTTTGCCCATCACCAACTCGGTACTGCCATCCTGCTCGGGCGCGATGACGTCATAAGAACGACGGCGGAGAAGGCAGGAATCGACCTCGATCGGCCGAACATCGAAATCGTCAACGCACGCATCTCGACGCGCGTGGACGCTTACATCGATTATCTTTACGAGCGCCTGCAGCGAAAAGGCTTCCTGTTGCGGGACGTGCAGCGCCTGATCCACAACGACCGCAATCATTTCGCCGCGACCATGGTGGCCGTCGGCGACGCGGATGCAATGGTCACAGGCACGACCCGGAACTATGCGACGGCGCTGCAGGACATTCGCCGCTGCATCAACACCAAGCCGGGCCACCGCGTCATCGGCGTGTCGCTCGCCCTGTCCCGCGGCCGGACGGTGTTCGTCGCAGATACGGCGGTTCACGACATGCCGACGGCGGAGGAACTTGCGGATATCGCCGTCGAAGCTGCCCGGGTTGCGCGCCGCATGGGCTACGAGCCACGCGTCGCCCTGCTCGCCTATTCGACCTTCGGCCAGCCCACCGGAGAACGCTCCGAGCGTGTGCGGGAGGCAGTCAAGATCCTCGACCGTCGCCGTGTCGATTTCGAGTATGATGGTGAGATGGCCGCCGACATTGCACTCAACCCGCAGCGGATGGAGCAGTATCCCTTCTGCCGCCTCTCCGGCACGGCCAATGTCCTGGTGATGCCGGCCATCCATTCTGCATCCATCTCGACCCGCATGCTGGCGGAACTGGGCGCGGCGACCGTGATCGGCCCGCTTCTGGTTGGGCTCGACAAATCGGTGCAGATCACGTCGATGGGCGCCAAGGATTCCGACATCGTGAACATGGCGGCGATCGCCGCCTACAACGCGGGAAGTTAGCGGTCAGCTGGCAAACCGTCCGGCATCGGCGCCATAGTAGTTGATATAGCGGTTCGAGATCGCGGAAATCGGCAACACGACCAGCACATCGGTGGTGTTGAAGGCCGCATCCACCACCGCGCCGTCGCCAGTCATGGCCCCGAGGCGAAGATAGCCCTTGATCAGCGGCGGCATGGCCGCCAGCGCCTTGCGCGTGTCGATCCCTTCAGGCGGCACGAGGTCCATCTCCCGGCGCAGGTCCGGGCGCGCCGCTACGGCCCATTCGCCCTTCGCACCCACATTGTGCTGGAGGAAAGACAACGCCAAGGCATGCTCCTCCGGATGGATCCCCGGAAAGGAGGCGCAGCCGAACATGGCCGCCATGCCGTGCTTCAGCGCATAGGCCCAGTTGCCCTGCCAGAGAAGTTCCACTGTCCGCTTCGTCCGATAGGCCGGCAGGACGCAGGAGCGCCCCAGTTCCATGAACTGCTTGTCGGGATGACGCGCAAGCATCGGCTCGATCTCGAACTCCGAGGCGCTGTAGAAGCCGCCATGGGACATGGCCACATGATGGCGCAACAGGCGGTAAGTGCCGACGATCTGGTCCTCGATCTCACCCTCGATGGCACGATCGATGACGAGGAGATGGTCGCAGATGGCATCAAAGGAGTCGATGTCTCGGCGAAGGCGCATCGCCTCTGGGGGCAGTTGTGCCTTCATCTCCTCCACGAACACGCGGTAGCGGACGGCCTGTGCCGCATCCACTTCACGCGCCGTCCGCGCAAGCCGCGTTTCCAGACTGCCGATCCGTCCAAGGATCTCGTCGGCCGGCTGCTGAACCAGAGTCTGGCTGGGGTTCGCGTTCACGTCATGCTTCAGAAGGTCTAGCGCCATGGTGATTTGCCCCACAGGTTCAACTCACCGCCGTATAATCATCTTCCCGCAACAGAAAAATGACAATGGGTGTCACAATAGGTTGGGGCAGAGCCGCCCGTCAATGCAGTTCCGTTGGCGCCACCTTACGCGAGGCCAGTTGTTCGACCAGTTGCAGCAGATGCTGAGGATCCGTCGGCTTCCCGAGCCGCGCGCTTATGTCGAGTGCTTCCGAACCGACCGGCGACTGTCCTGAAGCATCTCCGGAAAGCACGATGACGGGCGTGGCTGAAAGCCGGTTCAAACCTTCATGCCGCCGCAGTTCCGACAACGCCTCCATGGTGGCCATGCCCGGCATGTGCAAGTCAGTGATAATGACATCGGGGCGACCGTCCAGTATTGCGGCATGATCGAGAATCGATCTTGCATTGTCGACGATATCCACCCGATGGCCTCTTTTCCTCAGAGCAGCACTGACCAGTTTCGCTCCTATGGGATCATCCTCTGCGACAAGAACATGTAGCCTCGACACTGCAGGTGGGCTCACCGCTTCCGTTGTCGATCCGGCCGGAAGACTCGCTTCTTCACGGTTTCGGGAACCTTTGAGGCGGCCGGACAGGACATCGATCAGCGATTTCTCACGCAGCGGTCGTATCAGCCATGCGTCATAAAGTTCCTGCGGCTGCGAGGCCCGCTCTTCCGGGTTGACGAGGAGGATGCGGTGCAGCGGACCGGTGCCTTGACCGCCTACCGACTGGGCCGCCAGCCGATGATCGACAATGAGATCGGTAAAGGGCGTCAGCGCTGAATCGCCCGTGAGCAGCTCGGCTGCATCCGCCGTACTCTCGACATGGCGGCAGGTTCCCCCCAGCGTTTCGATCGTCGCGACGGTTGCCGTGGCCGCCGGCCCGGCTGGTGCCAGCAACAGGACCCGATTGCGCTCCAGCAGGCCACCTCGCCGGGTAGCGCCCGCCGGCGCATCCTCGGCAAGCCTCAGCGGGAAACGGATTGTGAAGGTGGTGCCCAGGTCAGGCTCGCTCGCCGCCGAGAGACTGCCGCCGAGTTCCCGCAGTATGTGAAGGGCTATCGCAAGCCCGAGACCCGTTCCGCCACTGCGCTGGGCCGCATTACCCATCTGCTCGAACTCACGGAACAGCCGCATCCGCGCATCGGCGTTCATTCCGGGGCCCGTGTCGGCGACGGCGATGACGACGTCCGAACCTTCCGCGCGGACGCTGATCAGGACGCCGCCGCGCTCCGTGAACTTCACGGCATTGCCGATCACGTTGAAAAGCACCTGCCGAAGACGGGCGGGATCGAACTCAAGCAGTTCCGGTACGTCTGCAGCAACCGTCGCGGCGAGCTCTATGCCCTTCTCATGCGCGCGCGGCGCGAGCATTTCCACGACGGTCTCGATCTGTTGACGAATGCTGGCGGTCCGGTTGTTGAGGCGAAAGCGTCCGGCTTCGAGCGTCGAGAAGTCTAGGAGATCTTCTACGAGTTGGGCCAGCGCATGCCCCGACTGGCGGATGCCACTCAGATAGTTCTGCTGTTCGGCGGTAAGCCGCGTCTGTCCGAGAAGATGGGTCATGCCGAGGATGCCGTTCAGCGGCGTTCGCAGTTCGTGCACGACCGTGGCAATCTGGCGGGATTTTGCAGCGCTCTCCGCTTCTGCGTCACGCAGCCGCCTGCCGGAAATGCGATCTATAAAGACCGAGCAGCTGTCACGCAGCCGCGGCAGGCGATCCTTCAAGGTGGCAAAGGGGAAACGCATCGGAAATGGCCCGGCACAGTTTCTCCGAACATTGCACCTGCAAAGCTAACAAATCTCTACTCGCTCTCGCTGGCCCGGGCAGCCTTCCGCGACCCCACCAGCTCATCCAAGATGACCAGGGCAGCCCCGATTGAAATGAAACTGTCGGCAAGGTTGAAGACGGCGAAGGACCAGGTCTGCGTATAGAAGAGAATGTAATCTATCACGTGGCCATAGACGAACCCATCGATCAGGTTGCCGATCGCGCCTGCGACGATGAGGGTGAATCCGAGATGGGCGAAACCACGCTCCCCGGGCGTGCGGCGCCAGAGCCAGAGCACGAAGGCCACAATCACGACCCGCATGCCGATAATGAACTCCCTCTCCATTCCCGACAGGAGAGAGAAGGCGACACCGAGATTGTAGGTCCGATAGAGCGCCAGCATCGGCAGGACGTGAACCGCCTCTTCCAGCGGCAGATAGGCTTCGACCGCAAGCTTGATCGCCTGATCCAGCACGACGGCAATGACGATAAGCACTACCGCGACGAGCGGACGTGAGAACCTGGAAGCAGTGGCTACGATCATCCGGCGTCCTCCAGCTTCAGGAGATGACGGCGGGCCTCAAAGAGCATGACCGCCGTCGCGACCGCAAGATTGAGGCTGTCTGCCCTGCCCTGCTGCGGAATGCGCACCAGTCGATCGGCGGACTTCGCCAGTGCCTCGGGAAGACCTGATTGTTCATTACCCATCAGCAGGACCGTCGGTTTCTTTTCATAATTGACTGTCCGATAGTCAACCGCACCGGCTAGATGGGTTGCGACGACTTGGGCACCCGAACGCTTCTGCCACGCAAAGAATTCCTCGGTCGTCGCTCTGGCGAGGGGGACTGCAAAAACGGATCCCATTGTGGCGCGGACGGTTTCCAGCGAGAAGGGATCGGTACATTCCCCGACCAGGATCACGCCAGAGGCACCGGCCGCGTCCGCGGTGCGGATGATCGTGCCCAGATTGCCCGGATCGCGGACGCGATCGAGGGCCACATAGGTCATCCCTTGGCTCGGCCGGAGGTCCTCAAGCGGTGTCCAGCGCTGCTCAAAAATGCCGACCACCATTTGCGGATTGTCTCGACGCGTGATGGAGGAGAGGACCTTCTCGCTGACTTCCAGCACGAGCCCCCCCTTGGCGACTGTGCGGGCAGCTACCTGTTCCACCAGAGGCTTTCCCTTGGCGGCCTTCGCATAGACGAGGGTCCGGATAGCCCAGCCCAGTTCCAGCGCATCGATGACCAGCTTAAGCCCTTCTGCCATGAAGGTCCCGCTCTGCTCGCGATCCTTCTTGTTGCTGAGCGCCTTGATATCCTTGACGATCGGGTTTGACAGGCTGGTCACCTCCTTTACCTGGCCGACGCGCCGAGGACCCTCGCTGTGGTGATCATTGCTCATTCGCGCACCCAGCGGCTGAATAGGGAGGTTGACAGGGCGCGACCGACAGCACCGGCGTCGATGCCCGTTTCGCGGATGACCAGTTCTCCCGATTCCACGACACCGCCAGCGCCGCGCATGGTCTCGCGCATCAGTTCGTGGATCGAATAAAAGCTCGCCCTGATCGAATAGGCGGTCAGCACAAGACCGACAGCGTTAGGAGACAGCAGTTCTCGGCACACGTCCAGCATAAGGGGAAGATGCTCGAACAGGTGCCAGACTTCGCCATTGGGACCTCGGCCGAACTTCGGCGGATCGGTCAGGATAATGTCGTAGTGGTTGCCTCGCCGTTCCTCCCTCTGGATGAACTTCATGGCGTCTTCGCAAATCCACCGGATCGGCGCCCGCTCCAGGCGCGACAAGGCTTGGTTCTCGCGAGCCCATCCAATCGCCTTCCTCGACGCGTCAACATGGGTGACCTCGGCGCCGGCAGCGGCCGCGACAAGCGAGGCGACCCCCGTATAACCGAAGAGGTTCAGCACCTTGAGCGGGCGACCAGCGCTCTCGACCTGCTGCTTCATCCACTCCCAGTGGACGATCTGCTCCGGGAACACGCCGACATGCCGAAAAGAGGTGAACCGGCCGAGGAAATCGACGCCAAGCAGCGACAGGGGCCAGGTTTCTCCCAGCGCCTCCTTCGGAAAGCGCCAGCGTCCAATGCCGTCCTCGTCCGTATCTCCGGTGAAGACGGCATCGACCTTCTCCCAGACCGAAGGGGGGAGCGACGGCTGCCAGAGTGCCTGTGCTTCCGGCCGGACGATCCGATAGGGTCCGTATTGCTCAAGCTTCAACGCATTGCCGCTGTCGATCAGGTGGAAATCTCCGGCGCCGCGTGACTCGAGGATGACCGGCACGCGCTCCGACGGGCGTTCGCCGACCCGCTGGATGAGAGGCCGCTGTGGCGCAGGCTCGGCCGCCGCTCGGCCGCCAGCGACAGATCCTGCCTCGCGCTCGCCCTTTGCCGGCCCGCCGGGACGGGGGCGCCCGGAACGCGGGCTGCCGCTCGTGCCGGGTCTCCGCTCCGTGCGTTTTTCCCTGTTTTTCACTGCACATCCGATCGGTTGACGTTTCGCTGCAAATAGCAATTGCCCCGGCAGTTGGCAAAGGGCTTTAGAGCCGACGAGGGTCGCCGGAGACCTTCTACTCTGGGGCGTCCATTAGGGATGCGTTGACTTTAGAGGTTCACAGGCGTAGAAGCCCGCCGCAATTGCAACGGACAAAAGCAAGCACCCTTACCCACTCGCCATGCCTCCTAAAAACATCCCGGTGCCGCGTGAAGCGCTTGGATGAGGTGGATGGTTGGCGTAGACTGAAACACGCAAGTCACGATAAGAAGGAACCAATCCATGAGTGTGCGTGTATCTGGTAAACAGATGGAGATCGGTGAATCGTTCCGCCAGCGGATCGAGGACCAGATCGGCGAGGCTGTCGCCAAGTACTTCGACGGGGGGTACGCAGGTCAGGTGATCGTGGAGAAATCCGGATCGCGTTTCTCGGCGGATTGCAAGATACATCTCGATACCGGCATTGTCCTGCATGCAGCAGGCCAGGCTAACGATCCGCAGCTAAGCTTCGATGCCGCCGCCGAGCGCATTGAGAAGCGCCTTCGGCGCTACAAGCGCAAGCTGAAGGATCATCATGGCGGTTCCCACGGCAACGGCAAGGAAATCGCCTACACCGTCATGGATGCCATTCCGGAAGAAGACGAGGAACTGCCAGAGGATTTCGCGCCCACCATCGTGGCGGAAAGTTCCAAGCAGTTGCGCACGATGTCGGTTGCCACCGCTGTGATGGCCCTGGACATGACCGACGAGCCGGTTCTGCTTTTCCGGAGCCCCGGCAAGGAAGACCTGAACATCGTCTACCGCCGCAATGACGGCAATATCGGCTGGATCGACTCCACCAATATCAAAGGCTAACGATTCTGGGAGAGCGTCGGCGACGACGCTCCCTCCACCTTGCGGTGGTAAAAAGGAAGAAGAGAATGGCTTTGGCAGATTTGCTGCAGCAAGATGCGATTATTCCCGCCCTGAAAGTAAATTCCAAGAAGCAGCTGTTGCAGGAGTTGGCCTCCAGGGCCTCCAAGCTCACCGGGGTTGCGGAGCGGGAGATCTTCGACGTCATCCTACAGCGGGAACGGTTGGGTTCGACCGGCGTCGGTCACGGCGTGGCCATTCCGCATGGCAAGCTTAACAGTATTTCGTCCATCAGCGGTGTCTTCGCGCGGCTTGAAACGCCCGTCGATTTCGAAGCGTTGGACGATGAACCCGTCGATCTCGTATTCCTTCTGCTTGCTCCCGAAGGGGCCGGAGCAGACCACCTCAAGGCGCTTTCGCGGATCGCACGCGTGTTGCGCGACCAGGAACTTGTCGCAAAGCTTCGCCAGACGGATTCGGCATCGGCGATCTACGCCTTCCTGAATGAAGAACAGGCAACCGCCGCCTGACAACAGAACTGAGACCGAAATAGCCGCCCGGCGCCTATGGCAGCGGGCGGCTATTTCGCGTTCACGGTGAAGTTATCAGCCGTTCGTCGTTTCGCTCTCGCCGAGGGCGGTGGTTGCTTCGACCTTCGGCCCTCCCTTGGAAACGCCCACCATGGCAGGCCTCAGGACACGCTCACCGATCGTGTAACCCGCCTGAACCACTTGGAGAATGGTGTTGTTCGGCACTTCGGGATTAGGGATCTCGAACATGGCCTGGTGGAAGTTGGGATCGAACTTCTGGCCCTCGGCGTCCATCTTCTTCACGCCGTGGCGTTCGAGCGCAGACAGCATCGAACGTTCGGTCATTTCCACGCCTTCGAGCAGCGAGGTCAGGCTCTGGTCGGCCGCGGCACGAATTTCGGCCGGGACGGCATCGATCGCCCGACGGAGATTGTCGGAGACGGCCAGCATGTCGCGCGCGAAGGCGGCGACTGAATAGGACTTCGCGTCCTTCACATCGCGTTCCGTGCGACGACGCAGGTTTTCCATCTCGGCGGCCATACGCAGGAAACGGTCGCGAAGATCGGCATTTTCGGCCCTGATTGCCTCGATGGGATCAGGCTCGGCGGTCTGGGATTCGCCACCCTCAACCGTCTCCTGATCCTGCTGCCCTGATGCCACAGCCTCGGCAGCATTTTCCGCGGCGGTTTCGTGCTTGCCCGCGTCAGGTCCGGTTTTCTTTGTCTCGTCGGTCATGACCTTCTCCGGTATCTTCGTTCACAAAGTCGTGCCCGATATCGAGGTTTGAACCTCAAAAATCAAGGCTGGTCCGAGAATGGGGTGTTATCGTGGCTTCCGCGTCAAGCGTGCCAGAAGCTGTGCAGTATAGTCCACCATCGGGACGACGCGCGAGTAATTGAGACGTGTCGGACCGATCACGCCGACGGCCCCCACGATGCGTTCTTCCTGATCCCTGTAGGGCGCGACGATCAGGGACGAGCCCGAGAGCGAGAAGAGCTTGTTCTCCGACCCAATGAAGATCCTCACGCCCGGCCCACTTTCGGCAAGGTTCAGTATCTCGATGAGGCTGTCCTTCTTCTCCAGATCGTCGAAGAGCAGGCGCAGCCTGTCCAGGTCGTCGAGACCCGTCATTCCTTCGAGGAGGTTCGCGCGCCCGCGCACGATCAGCTGGTTGGGTTTGCCGTCTTCGCGCGCCCCGGACCAGACGGCCAAACCGCGCTGCACCAGGTCCTGTGACAGCGCCGTCAGTTCGGTCTGAACCTGCGTCTTCAGCCTCTCAAGTTCTGCGCGAAGCTCGAGGAGCGTCTGGCCCGTCAGATGAGCGTTCAGGAAGTTTGCGGCTTCTGTCAGCTGCGAGGAAGTTACTCCCGCAGGCAGGTCGATGATCCGGTTTTCCACCTGGTTATGTTCGCCGACGAGGACCGCTAGCGCCTTGGTCGGCTCCAGCCGGATGAACTCGACATGCTTGAGGATAGGATCGCTCTTGGTGGTGACGACGATGCCGGCGCCGCGCGAGACACCGGAGAGCATCCGGCTGGCATCGTGCATCAGGCTCTCAAGCGGTCGGTCGCGGTCCTCCAGGCGGATCTGCCGTTCAATGCTCGTCCGCTCCTCCTCCGAGAGGTCACCCACCTGCATGAAGGCATCGACGAAAAAGCGCAGGCCGGACTGGGTCGGCAATCGCCCTGAGCTGACGTGCGGGGAGTAGATGAGACCGAGCTCTTCCAGATCGCTCATGACATTGCGGACAGATGCTGGCGATAGCGACATGGGCAGGAGGCGGGAGAGATTTCGAGAGCCCAGTGGCTCTCCGGTTTCAAGGTAGCTTTCGACGATGCGTCTGAAGATCTCACGCGAACGGTCGTCAAGCACCGCGCCGCTTTCCCTTCGTTCCATCAATCCCATCGTTCCCTTGGAGCCCTCGGTTCGTCTTGATCAAATATAGTCATCCGGCACGGTCTTCGCCACACGGAAAGTTATGCGCGCGTTCGGCCTGCTTCCGATACGCGCCCCGCCCCTTTTCCTTTGCAAATGCCGGGCGACGTCCGTAGAACGCCTAGGAAATTCTCAGGAGCATGACATGCGGCCTTCAGGCAGAAAAACCGACCAGATGCGCAAGGTTTCCTTCGAGCGCAACTTCTCGAAACATGCGGAAGGGTCCTGCCTCGTCCGCTTCGGAGACACTCACGTTCTCTGCACCGCAAGCCTTGAGGAGAAGCCTCCGGCATGGCTTCGCAACAGCGGCAAGGGCTGGGTGACGGCGGAATACGGCATGCTGCCTCGCGCGACCGGTGATCGAATGAAGCGCGAAGCTGCGTCCGGCAAGCAAGGCGGGCGCACCCAGGAGATTCAGCGCCTGATCGGTCGCTCGCTTCGCGCCGTGGTGGACCTGAGCGCGCTTGGGGAAAAGCAGATTACCATCGACTGCGACGTCATCCAGGCGGACGGCGGAACGCGTACCGCAGCCATCACCGGGGGTTGGATTGCCCTGCACGACTGCCTGAAATGGATGGAAGCCCGCTCGATGACGAAGCTCGACAAGGTCCTGAAGGACCACGTCGCGGCGATCTCCTGCGGTATCTTCGCTGGACAGTCGGTCATCGACCTCGACTATCTCGAAGATTCCGCCGCCGAAACGGATGCCAATTTCGTCATGACCGGCACGGGCGGTATCGTGGAGGTACAGGGAACCGCCGAGGGTGCACCGTTCAGCCAGGAAGAGTTCCTTTCACTGCTGGCGCTGGCGAAGGCGGGTACCGAGGAACTGGTGGCACTTCAGAAGCAGGCCATCACTGCCTGACCGGAGAGCGCGATGCTGATCGAAGGGATGCTCGAGACTGCTCTCTATGCCGAAGATCTCGATGCGGCAGAGGCCTTCTACGGCGGCATCCTGGGGCTAGAGCGGATCGTCCGGGCCAGCAACCGCCATGTCTTCTTCCGGTGCGGGCAAGGGGTTCTGCTTGTCTTCAATCCTGACGAGACGGTGAAGCCGCCCGCAGAAAACGGACCGCAGGTCCCGCCGCATGGCGCGACAGGCGCAGGCCATGCCTGTTTCCGGGTTGCCCGCAGCAATCTCGACGCTGTTGCCGACACGCTTAAGAAGGCAGGCGTCGCGATCGAGAGCGACGTGATATGGCCGAACGGCGCCCGGTCGATCTACTTCCGCGATCCGGCGGGCAACAGTCTCGAATGCGCCGAACCGGGCCTCTGGTCCATCGGCTGAGGAAACCAGGAACATGCGCAAACTCGACACCAGGACGATCGTCGTCGCCAGCCACAATGCCGGCAAGATCCGCGAGATCGCCGAGCTCATTGCTCCGTTCGGCTTCAGCGCGAAATCTGCGGCTGAACTGGCGCTGGAGGAGCCGGCCGAGACCGGTACGACCTTCGAGGAGAACGCAGCTATCAAGGCACTGGCCTCCGCCACGGCATCCGGCCTTCCGGCGCTTTCCGACGATTCCGGCCTCGTCGTCGATGCACTCGACGGACAACCGGGCGTCTACACTGCCAAC
This sequence comes from Pseudorhizobium flavum, assembly GCF_902502825.2. The sequence continues at coordinate 282,631 of NZ_LR723670.1, read as the reverse complement.
TGGGCAGAGCGCGAGGACGGCAGCCGCGATTTCACCATGGCTATGGAGAAGGTCGAGAAGGCGCTTTCAGAGCGCGGGGCGACCACCGCCGAGCAGCGCACCGCCCGCTTCGTGAGCGTGCTTTGCCTTGCCTGGCCGGATGGCCATACGGAGTTCTTCCGTGGCGAAGTCGAGGGCAGCGTCGTCTGGCCGCCCCGGGGAGGCAAGGGCTTCGGTTACGACCCGGTCTTCCAGCCGAAGGGCTATGATACGACCTTCGGCGAGATGAGTTCGGAAGAAAAGCACGGCTGGAAGCACGGGGAGCCGGAGGCGCTTTCGCACCGCGCCCGCGCGTTCAAGCGCTTCGTGGAAACCTGCCTGGAGAGCTGAGCCGTTGAACCCGGACGCGCCCCTTCTGCCCGATACCGGAGAACCCGGCTTCGGCATCTATGTGCATTGGCCGTTCTGCGCGGCCAAGTGTCCCTACTGCGATTTCAATAGCCACGTCCGGCACCAGCCCGTGGACCAGCCTCGCTTTACGGCCGCCTTCCTGCGGGAGATGGCCACCATGCGCCAGATGAGCGGCCCGAAGACCGTCACCAGTATTTTCCTCGGCGGCGGAACGCCATCGCTGATGGAGCCGGGTACGGTCGCCGCAGTCCTCGACGGCATTGCCCGATACTGGCATGTGCCGGATGGTATCGAGATCACCATGGAAGCCAATCCGTCCAGCGTCGAGGCGGAACGGTTCCGCGGCTATCGGGTGGCAGGCGTGAACCGCGTGTCCCTCGGCGTGCAGGCCCTTAACGATGCCGACCTGAAATTTCTGGGCAGGCTCCATGACGTGACCGATGCGCTGAAGGCGATCCGCCTGGCGCGGGAGATCTTTCCCCGCATGAGCTTCGACCTCATCTATGCCCGTCCACGACAGACGGTCGAGGCATGGGAGGCAGAGCTCGAGCAGGCGATCTCCTATGCCGTCGACCACCTCTCGCTCTACCAACTCACCATCGAGGAAGGCACGCCGTTCTACGGCCTTCACAAGGCCGGCAAGCTCGTCGTGCCGGACGGCGATCAGTCTGCGGACCTCTACGAGGCGACGCAGGAGATCACCGCCCGTCACGGATTGCCGGCGTATGAGGTTTCAAACCATGCCCGACCGGGCGCCGAAAGCCGCCATAACCTCACCTACTGGCGCTATGGCGACTATGGGGGGATAGGACCGGGAGCCCACGGCCGCCTCACACGCGGCGCGGCCAAGATCGCGACAGCAACGGAACGGCGTCCCGAGACATGGCTGGAGCTCGTAGAGCAACAGGGGCACGGGCTTGTGGACCAGGAGGACCTCGGCCGCGACGAGCAGGCTGACGAACTGCTGTTGATGGGGCTGAGATTGACCGAGGGCGTCGACCTTGCCCGCTGGCAGCAACTGTCCGGGCGCGATCCCGATCCGGCACGGGAGGAGGCCTTACTGGAACACGGCTTTATCGAACGGCTTGGCAATTCGAGGCTGCGCTGCACCCCTAAGGGAATGCTCATCCTGGACGCCGTGGTCGCGGATCTGGCCTGCTAGGGATTTGGGCAGCAACCGGCCCCTGCCCGGATAGACGAGAAGGCCGGCATCTCTGCCGGCCTTTTTTATCAGGCATTGTTCTCGTTGATCAGCCGCTTCAGAAGCTCGACCTCGTGGCAGAGCTTGCTGTCGCCCGAGATCAGGTCTTCAATCTTTCGTACAGCATGAAGTACCGTCGTATGGTCGCGTCCGCCGAAGCGGCGACCGATCTCCGGGAACGACCGGGGCGTCAGAGTCTTCGCCAGATACATGGCGATCTGGCGCGGCTTCACGACGACTCGTGTCCGGCGATTGGAAACGAGCTCCTGTCGCGAGACGTTATAGTGACGGGCGACGATCCGCTGGATGTCCTCGATGCGGACGCGCTTTGCCTCTCCAGTGCCGACCAGATGGGCGAGCAGTTCATCGACGCGCTCGATCGACAGCGAAGGCTCGAACGAGCGGCGAAAGAGCAACTGGTTGAAGGCACCTTCCAGTTCGCGACCGCTATTGGCGACATTGCGGGCCACATGCGAGAGGATTTCGACCGGGATGTCCAGCGAGGCGTCTTCCTGCTGAGCCGCCTCCAGGCGACGCTTCAGCATTTCGAAGCGCATCTCATAGTCGGGGCTTTCCATCTCGATCGCCACGCCGCCCTGCAGGCGCGAACGGACGCGTGGGTCCAGAGACTCCAGTTCCCAAGGCGCACGGTCTGCGGCCACGACCACCTGCTTGGCGCTGTCGAGCAAGGTATTGAGGAGGTGGCAGAACTCGTTCTGGATCATCTTGCCCTGCAGGAACTGCATGTCGTCGATGATCAGGAGGTCAATATTGCGCAGGGAATCCTTGAGCGTCAGGGCATTGTTGTCACGGATCGCCGTTGCGAAGCGCCACATGAAATATTCGGCGGTCAGGTAGACGACGCGCGGCGCGCGGGCGCTGGAGACGGCGGCATTGGCAATGGCCTGGAGCAGGTGCGTCTTTCCGAGCCCGACACCGGAATGGATGAACAGCGGGTTGAACCGCACGGCGCCTGCGCCGGCCTCGGCAATCGTTCGGGCCGCAGCCAGTGCTACCCGATTGGACGGACCCTCCACATAGGTATCGAAGGTGAAGCGGGAATCGAGCGGCGAGCCGAACAGCGGCGCGGCAGCACTCGGTCGCGGGCCCGCCGCGGCTGTCGGAAAGGTGGCGATCTTGCCGATTTCGCGGGATACCGGCTGCCGCGAGGCAGAGGGCGTAGCGACGGGGGCGGCCTCTGTGGCCTGAAGGCTAGTCTCTGCGGAAACCGGACGCGGATTTCGGCTTGCGCTGCGGACCAGGATCTCCACCTTCAGGATGCCCGGCTCCTCCGCCTGGAAGATGCTGGTGATCAGATCAAGATAGCGGTTGGTGATCCACGATTTCAAAAAGGTGGTCGGAACGCTCAGCCGAACGACGCTCTTGGAGAAGGAATGTAGCTTCAGGCGACCAAACCAGCTTGTGTATACATCGGCACCAACCTGGGCCTTCAACCGCTGCTTTACGCGACCGAAGAGAGCTTCATCCGTCATGTCCGAGCTTACCTCTTTTGTCTGCGCCGATGCCGTCTCGAATGCCTGTCGTACATGGTCCGCCTCGCCCAATGCACGTGCCGCCGTATTCGTCTGCATTTATTCTGCCGCCTTCTAGTTCCTGTACCAGCGGCACCGCTGCCGCCAGACCATCCTCGATCTCGCAAGCTCGACCTGCTGCTGCATCATCGTCGAGCCGTCCCTGCTTCCTTTGTCGTCGTTGCGGTACAGTCAAAGATACCGCTCCTCGGACCTAACGCCGCGTCTCCGCGATCATCTACCCGGGCTCCCATCCTCGTCCTGACGAGACCCGTCCCCACTTCCTCCTTGTCTCCGGCCCGAAGCCAGTCGTCACACACCGGTCCCGTTCGCATTCCCGATAGGAATCCGGTGCACAACCTTTGGTTACATGGAAAGCGGACATCGCAGTCCGCAACAAGAGCGAAAAAGCTGCTGCTCCGCGCCGGTAAAAACGCGAATGGCGCCGGCTTTCTTGAAGTCGTCCCCGTGCCCTTGCTGAAGCCATTTAGGCAGGATCGGAGGTGGAGATCAATGCTGATTTTTACCCAAAATTAATTGGCGGGCGTTGACTCTTCCGACCCCGTTTGCATCGCCTGAAAGGGGCTCCGGAGAATCCCTGTCGAATCAATAGGATTCGAAAACGGCGCGGGAATGGAGCAGGTATACAGAGAAAAAATAAAAAACTGCTTGACTCGTTTCCAGCCTAGCCGCGGAAGGCGACAGAGGCTCCGCTTTTCCAAGAGCTTTTCCAAGCCATTGTTATTAATTGATTTTTTTTGTCATGCCGCCGACACATCCGCGCGGGCGACCGTCACAGATAAGAGACAGACGAGCCGGAATCAGAAAAGCCCAGCACGCGTGCCAGGCTTATCACAGAATTTTGAATTGCTAATATTAGGCAGACAGAGCCTTCACGCGAGCCGCCAGACGCGACACCTTGCGCGATGCAGTGTTGCGGTGGAGGACACCCTTGGTCGCTGCGCGATGGATCTCCGGCTGCGCCGCCTTCAAAGCTTCGGCGGCAACTGCGACATCACCCGTAGCAATCGCTTCTTCCACCTTGCGAATAAAGCCGCGAACGCGCGAACGGCGAGCCTTGTTGACTGCGGTACGGCGAGCGATCTTGCGGGTCGCCTTTTTCGCCGAAGTTGTATTGGCCATTTATGCCTCTCTACGAATTCGAACCAAACTCCACCGTTGCCGCGGCCGTCAGCGACCAGATCTTCAGCAATTGGGGAGCATTAGAGGAAGCCTTGATCAGGCTTTCCCAACTGTGGCGCGGCATATAACTTGAATGGCGCCCGCCGTCAACGCGCATTTTGCCTTCACCGGTTGTTGAAATCCGGCTTCCGCTTCTCCATGAAAGCAGCCATGCCTTCCTTCTGGTCGGCAGTAGCGAAGAGGGACTGGAACAAGCGCCGTTCCAGGCGCAATCCTTCGGCCAGGGTCAGTTCGTCGGCGCGATTGACCGCGTCCTTCGCCATGAGCACGGCGACACGCGAGAAGGAGGCAATTTTCGCGGCCGCCTCCAGCGCCTCGTCGAGCAGGCGCTCCGTCGAGACGATGCGGGCGACGAGTCCAGCCCGCTCCGCCTCGGCCGCGTCCATCATCCTGCCCGTCAGCACGAGGTCCATGGCCTTTGCCTTGCCCACGGCCCGCGTCAGCCGTTGCGACCCGCCCATGCCTGGGATAACGCCGAGCGTGATTTCCGGCTGCCCGAACTTTGCATTCTCCGCTGCGATGATGAAGTCACACATCATCGCCAATTCGCAGCCTCCTCCCAGTGCATAACCCGAGACTGCGGCAATGATGGGCTTGCGTGTCGCAGCAATCGCCTCCCAGCCGCCCAGCAGGTCGTCTAGGTATGCGTCCACGAAATTCACCGGCTGCATTTCCTTTATGTCCGCGCCGGCGGCAAACGCCTTCTCAGAACCGGTCAGCACGATCGCACCCACTTGCGGATCGGCATCGAAGGACCGGAGCGCCTGCGTGAGCTCGCGCATCACGGTCGAGTTCAATGCGTTCAGCGCCTTCGGCCGGTTCAGCGTGATCAGCCCGACATCGCCGCGTGTCTCAATCAGCAGCGTTTCGAAATCCTGCATGGTGGTTCCTCCCTATTTCTGGCAACTCGCACAATAGAAAGACGAGCGGCCAGCCTGGATGATGCGCGAGACCGTACCGTTGCAGCCCGGCGTTCTGCAAGCCTCCCCTTCGCGGTCATAGACGGAGAAGGAATGCTGGAAATAGCCAAGCGAGCCGTCCGTCTGGATGTGGTCACGCAGGGAGGAACCACCAGCCGCGATCGCATCGGCGATGACGGCACGGATCGCTTCCGTCAGAAGCAGAAGCTGCTTCTTTGGCCCTCCCGTCGGCGTCACCAACGAGCCTGACTTTCGAAGCGGCGAGAGGTGTGCGCGCCAGAGCGCCTCGCAGACATAGATGTTGCCGAGCCCGGCCACCACGCTCTGGTCGAGCAGGGCACCCTTGAGCGGCTGGGTCCTGCCGCCAAGCCTGCGTGCCAGATAGTCCGCATCGAGCAGGTTGCCGGTCGGTTCGGGCCCCAGCCCGACGAAAGGCGGATAGGCATCGAGCTGGCTGCGTTTCCACAGATGCATGAAACCGAACCGCCGCGGATCGTTGTAGACCACGCGCGACCAGCCCTGCGGCGTGCGCAGATGGAACAGGACATGGTCATGCTTCCCGTCCTTCGAGCGAGGAAGGGCGAAGCCGCCCGGCGTCCGGGAGGCCGCTTCTTCCTCGACCCTGAAGGATCCCGACATTCCGAGGTGGGAGATGATGGTCATGTCGTCGTCGAGGTCGATCAGCAGATACTTCGCGCGCCGCCCCAGCGAAACGATCCGCTTGCCTTGCGAGGCATCGGCAAAGTTCTCTGGGAGAGGGAAGCGCAGATCCTGCCGGCGCAGTTCCAGCCTCTCGATGATGGAACCTTCCATGGCCGGCGCAAGTCCCCGCCGTACCGTCTCCACCTCTGGCAATTCCGGCATGACTATCTAACTTCCTGTTCCAAGCCCCGCCCGCCTCGTCTATAGACCAGGGCCAGCGGTCGCATTGTCATCGACATGCGGCACAGATAGCGAGGCTGGAGCGATTTCGCCATGGCCAGCGACCGGACGAGCAAGGAGTTCCGATGAGTGAAGCACGCACCTCCGCAGAAGGCGGCATGGAGACGTCCTACGGCTTCCGCCAGGTTGCCGAGGGCGAGAAGCAGCACCTCGTCAACGACGTGTTCCACAAGGTCGCCAAACGCTACGACATCATGAACGATGTCATGTCGGGGGGCTTGCATCGGCTCTGGAAGGACGCCCTGGTCACCGCGCTCAATCCCCGCAAGGATCCTTCTTACAAGGTACTGGACGTTGCCGGCGGCACGGGCGATATCGCCTTCCGGATCGTCGAGGCGTCCGGGCGGAAGGGCCATGCGACGGTGCTCGACATCAACGGTTCGATGCTCGCGGTTGGCGCTGAACGTGCGCGAAAGAAGGGCCTGTCCGACAACCTCACCTTCGTCGAGGCGAACGCCGAAGAACTGCCGTTCCAGCCGAACAGCTTCGACGCCTACACGATCGCCTTCGGCATCCGCAATGTGCCACACATCGATGTCGCGCTATCGGAGGCCTACCGCGTCCTGAAGCGCGGAGGGCGGTTGCTGGTGCTGGAGTTTTCCGAGGTCGGGCTGCCGCTTCTCGACCGTTTCTACGATGAGTGGTCGTTCAAGGCGATCCCTCAGTTCGGCAAGATGATTACCGGCGACAGCGAACCCTATCAGTATCTGGTCGAATCCATCCGGAAGTTTCCCAATCAGGAGAATTTCGCGGCGATGATCCGCCAGGCCGGCTTCTCCCGCGTCACCTATACCAATTACACCGGCGGCATTGCTGCGCTGCATTCCGGCTGGAAGCTTTGACGCCGATGACAGGAATGGAAATGCAACGCGGCGGGGGCTGCCCATGAGCACGATCGGCGCCTATTTCAGGCTTGTGCGCGTGGGCTGGGTGCTTGTCCGCGAAGGCGTCGTCTCGGCGCTGCCGACGCAGGACATGCCGCCGTCCATTGGCCTGCTCAAATCACTGGCAGAACCTTTCGCCCGTATCCGTGCCAAGCGGCAGGCCCGCAGCACCCGCCTGTCACGTGCCGTCGACCGGCTTGGCCCCTCCTATGTCAAGATCGGCCAGTTTCTCGCCACGCGCCCCGATGTCGTGGGGGTGGACTGGGCGCTCGACCTCTCGATGCTGCAGGACCGGATGTCCTTCTTCCCGACCGACACGGCGAAGACGGCGGTGGAGCTTTCGCTGGGGCGAACGATCGCGGATCTCTATTCGGAATTCGGCGAGCCGATCGCCGCGGCCTCGATAGCACAGGTCCATCCTGCGTATGTCGATGGGCGAAAGGTGGCGGTCAAGGTTGTGCGGCCCGGCGTGAGGCAGCGTTTCGCCCATGACATCGAGAGCATGTACCTGCTTGCGCGGATGCAGGAGCGGTTCATGCCGTCGAGCCGCCGGCTGCGCCCCGTCGAGGTGACGCGGACGCTCGAACAGACGACGAAGGTGGAGATGGACCTTCGCCTCGAGGCGGCCGCCCTGTCCGAAATCGCCGAGAACACGAAGAACGACCCCGGCTTCCGGGTACCGATCGTCGACTGGGAGAGAACCGGCCGCGACGTGATCACCATGGAATGGATCGACGGCATCAAGCTGTCGGACATGGAAGCGCTGCGCGCTGCCGGTCACGACCTCGATCGCCTCGCAGAGACTCTGATCCAGTCCTTCCTGCGGCACACGTTGCGCGACGGCTTCTTCCATGCCGACATGCACCCCGGCAACCTGTTCGTGGATGCCGCCGGCACCATCGTCGCCGTCGACATGGGCATCGTCGGGCGCCTGGGAAAGAAGGAACGGCGCTTCCTGGCTGAAATCCTCTACGGCTTCATCATCCGTGACTACAGGCGCGTCGCCGAGGTACATTTCGAGGCGGGCTATGTCCCCGCCCACCATGACGTCGCAAGTTTTGCCCAAGCGATCCGGGCCATTGGCGAGCCTATCCATGGTCAACCAGCCGAAACGATATCCATGGCGCGGCTTCTGGCGCTGCTGTTCGAAGTCACCGATCTCTTCGAGATGCAGACGCGGCCCGAACTGATCCTCCTCCAGAAGACCATGGTCGTCGTCGAAGGCGTCTCGCGGATGCTCAATCCACGCTTCAACATGTGGAAGGCGGCAGAGCCGGTGGTGGGGGACTGGATCCGTGACAACCTCGGACCGAAGCGTATCGCCACAGACCTGAAGGATGGCGTCAAGGCCGCGGTGAAGCTGGCCGAAGCCCTTCCCGAAATCGCCGCCAAGACCGAAAAGCTCCATCACGAGGTGGTTCACATGAGCGAGCACGGCCTGCGGTTTGACCCGCAGACCGCCGAGGCCATTGGCCGCTCCGAGGCCCGCCACACCCGCTCCGGACGCATCGCGCTTTGGATCATTGCGCTCAGTCTGGTCTATTTGGCAATCGCGATCTCCTAAGACATCCTGCCAACCGCACCGCAGGCACGTGTGAGGACGTTTGCCGAAAATGTGTCCGCACTCCAGCATCGCTGTGCGGGCCGAGGCCTTCATTTCGCCGGTTTCTTCACCATCTCTTAAGGAATTCAATCCTCTGGAGTAGCTTCATGGCGCTTGGCGCATCGCACCGACTGCAGGACGGGGTCGTCGCCGTCGAAACCATGACCCGCTTTGCCCTCGCAGTTCTGGCCCTTGCCTCGGGTGTCTACACCTATCTCGGAGTGAGAAGCCTGCTCGACGGCTCGCCGACCGCGGTCTTCTTTGCCGCGATCATCTATTCCGCCTCGGTATCCGTGGCAATCTATGCCTTCTGGTCGTATATGGGCCGCTTCTATCCGCATGTGACAGGCGCCGCCGCCCGAGGCGCGATGCTGGGTGTCATGGCACTTGGCTGCGCCATGATCATTGCCATGTCCAGCTGGCTGAATGCGGCAGCACTTGCCGGGTCGGCAGCGCTCGAACAGCATCTGGCGGAAACCGTCGAGGACTATACGGCCGATCTCGACAAGGCGCACCAGAACGCACTTGCCGCCCAGAGCCTGCTTCCTGACATTCAGCGGACGTCGGAGAGATTTGCCCGGCTCGCCGAGGATGAGCGGGAATCGGGTGCGCTAACCGGCACGACCGGCTCCGGCAGCGTGGTACAGCTTCTTTCACAGATGTCGGCGCAGCTTGGAGAGCTGGAGTCCAACATCATTGCCTCCCGCGAGCGAGTGACCAATCTCTTCGATCAGGGCCGCACCCATCTCGAGACGATGCGAACCCTTGTTTCGGCGCCCGGCGCCATTGCGCCCCGCAGTGACCAGTTCTCCGCCGAGGTGGTGGCGCTGTCCGGCGTCATCACATCGCTACAGCAGACATCCATCGCGCCTTCGGTCAAGCGTGCGGCCGAGGATCTCTCGCTCGGCTTCATCGCCCCGGTCGCGGATGGCCGGGCTGCGGATCTCGCCAACCGGCAGGATCAGGTCATGGCGACCATCCGGGCGTCGGTCGCGGCCCAATCGACGGTCCTCTCGCAGGCGGCGGACGACATCCTTGCCCGCGAGCCGGTTGCCGAACGCCGGTTCGTACCGCTCTCTTCCGCCGAGGCGGTCTTGCGCTATGCGGACGATTTCATTCCCGCCTGGGCCGGCGCGATCTCTATCGACCTTCTGCCTGCCGTGCTAGTCTTCATGCTGGCTGTCGTCCATGGCGTCATACGCAGGCAGGACGAGCGGCTGCCCTTTGCGCATCGGATCACGGCCGCGGAGCTTCTCGAGGCACTTGAGGTGCGGCGGGCGGTGGAGAGGAGCGGGCTTGATCCCGAAGACGCCATCCGGCAGGCGGAGACGCAGGATCCTGCCTCCGACCATCCGACCAACATCACCAACCTCGACATGCCCCCAAAACTGCCGCGAAAGGGGCCGCAGGCATGAGGCCATCCCGCCTTGCCTCACGCCTCAAGGATCTCTTCCTGCGGACCGACGATGGCTCGTTGATGCGCTATGCGTTCTTCGGCTTGTTGCTCGCTTCGGCCGCCTTCGTCTTCATCGATATGCGCGAGTTGAGCCTGGCGAATGCCTCGCTTCCCGGTCATGACCCATTGCGAACGGATGCGCCGGTCCTGCCGCCCGCGCTGACGGACGGGGTGCCGCAAGCGCCGCCGGTACAGCCGGCCACCCCTCCGGAGGTCCTCCGCCAACCAATCCGGTTCGAACTCGCCGCGGGCGGAGAACTGAAGGCAGAAGGCTCCATTGATGTCGGTGCCGCGGCGCGTTTCGCCAAAGAGATCGAGGCTCGCGGCGAATACGTGAAGTCCGTTACGCTGAACTCGCCGGGCGGTTCGGTCGACGACGCGCTGGAGATCTCGCGGCTCATTCGGGAGCGAGGGCTGAACACAAAGGTCGAAACCAAGGCGCTCTGCGCATCCTCCTGTCCTCTGGTTTTTGCCGGCGGCGTGGTTCGCGAGGCGGAAGCCGATGCCGTCGTCGGCGTCCATCAGGTCTTCAACGGAGGGCAAGCCCGGCCGACGGCAGAAGAGGCGATGTCCGGCGCCCAGAACACCACGGCGAGGATTGTCCGGCATCTGGAAGAGATGGGGATTGGCGCCGGTCTCTGGCTCAATGCGCTGGAGACCCCGCCGGACAGGCTCTACTACCTGACGCCTCAAGAGATGGCCGAGTTCAAGCTGACGAAGCAAGCAACGACAACGGCAGAAGCTGCAGACTAGCTGCTGCCTAGACTGGACGACCCGGAGCATCCCCTTGGCGAGAAGAGCCTTCCTCCACAGGGGATAGCAGATCCTTGAATTCCGTGACGCCAACCTTGCCTGCCTTCTTCAAGCCGGCGGCGGCCATCTCCATCGCAATCAGCGGGTGATTTCGAACGAGGGTCCCGAGCGCTGCCAGGACGGCCGCTGTTCCTATTCTTCCGGCTGCGGATTTTGCAAATCGCCGGTTTGCAAGACGCCTGACGGGCCCCGGCTTGGCAGCCCCCGCAGATTGCGCCTTGTCTCGCCGGGGGGTCAATGGCGAGCGCTGCTGCCGAAAGGGCGCTCGTCCCTTCCGCTGCTGCCCTCCTTCCGGTCTGGTAAATGTTCGCGTGCCGACTCCGTCACGACCCCCATGGCCGCATGAGCAGCGCTTTGAAGTGCGTCTCCGGCGATCCCGATCGTTCGCGCACCCTTTCGCATCCCCTTCTTCCCGGCAGTGGCAACTTCCTCGCGTTCCTCCGCCAGGACCGCGGCGGCAGCTGCTGCCCCGGCTACCAGAGCCTTGCCGAGGATGTCACGCCCGGTCTTGCTGGCCAGCAGGGCCTTTAACGGCTTCGATTTGCGGATCGTCTTCGGGACCTTGAAACCCGCCACCTTCTTCGGAATGGCATTCTTCTTGGCCATGGCTTTCTCCTTTTCCCCCGAAACGCTGGCCAACCCTTCCCTGTTCCGACCGGCTTGCCCCAAGTTGCAACTTCTGGGGTAAACGCTTAGCTTCCGCCGCATTCTCATGGCGGGTCTCTTCATGGAACTTGGCGGCAAGCGTATTCTTCTGATCATCTCGGGCGGCATCGCCGCCTACAAGAGCCTCGACCTGATCCGGCGGCTCAGGGAGCGCGGCGCGGACGTACGGCCGGTAATGACGGCCGCCGCACAGGAGTTCGTGACGCCGCTCGCGGTTGGGGCACTTTCGGCCTCGCATGTCTATAGCGACCTGTTCTCACGCGAGGACGAGCAGGATGTCGGCCATATCCGCCTCGCCCGTGACTGCGATCTGGTGCTGATTGCGCCTGCGAGCGCCGATCTTCTGGCAAAGATGGCCCATGGCCTTGCCAACGACCTCGCCAGCACCATTCTGCTGGCTACCGACAAGCCGGTGCTGGCTGCGCCCGCCATGAACCCGAAGATGTGGTCGGCACCCGCAACGCAGCGGAATGTCGACATGCTGCGCGCCGACCGAATACGCTTCGTTGGCCCGATGCGCGGCGAAATGGCCGAGTCCGGCGAGGCAGGTCTCGGCCGGATGGCCGAACCGGTCGAGATCGCCGAGGCGGCAGCAGCCCTGCTTCGAGACGGTGATCGGCCGCTGGAAGGCCGGACAGCGCTTGTCACGTCTGGACCGACCCATGAGCCCATCGATCCGGTCCGTTACATTGCCAACCGCTCCTCGGGTCGCCAGGGCCATGCCATAGCAGCGGCTCTCGCCCGTCTTGGCGCCGACGTCACCCTCGTCTCGGGGCCGGTCACCATTCCGGATCCTGCCGGCGTGACGACGATTCATGTCGAGCGTGCGGAAGAGATGCATGACGCCGTGCTGTCGCGGCTGCCCGTCGACATCGCGGTAATGGTTGCGGCCGTTGCGGACTGGCGCGTTGCCACCTCCTCCGATCAGAAGATCAAGAAGCAGGCGGGAGAGGCCCCTGCCCCGCTGATCCTGACGGAGAATCCGGACATCCTGAAGACCGTCGGCCATCACGAGAAGCGCCCGCGCGTGGTTGTGGGGTTTGCGGCCGAAACGCAGGACATCGAGGAAAACGCGCTCCGCAAGCTCGAGCGGAAAGGTGCCGACCTCATCGTCGCCAATGACGTTTCGCCAGAAACGGGGATCATGGGAGGCAGCCGCAACCGGGTGAAGATCCTCTCCCCAACGGGCGTGGAAGCCTGGCCGGATCTCACCAAGGATGAAGTGGCTGACAGGCTCGCCCGTCTGATCGCCGAGCGGCTTACAGAGCGCTAGGCCGCTCGCGCCGTCGCCTCTGGCAGGAAGGGCTCGGCATCGAGGCCGCGGTCGTTCACGACGATCATCGATCCATTGGGAATTTCCGCCCAGGAATCCGTGTCGTCGTTCAGCGGCTCGGAAACGAGGCAGTAGCTCAACGTGTTGCCGAGCGGCGCGGCATAGAGCGTCGGGGGCTTGTCGTCCGTTGCGTAGCGCACCGCATAAAGCGCCTCCCCATTGGAGAAGGCGGCGGTGAAGCGAACGAGCACATCGCCGCAGACTTCTTCAGAAAGGCTCTCCACGGTGGCAATGGCTCGGGCGATGGCGGCATGAGGGTCGACCTCCAGCCCGAATTCCAGCGCCAGGAGGAAAAGCAGTTCCGAGTCAGTGGTGCCGGTGCGGGCATGGAAGAGTTCGTCGGAAAGGAGGCTTTCCATGCGCCGGCGAATGCGGTCGAAGCCCGAGATCTGGCCATTGTGCATGAAGCACCAGCGTCCATGCACGAACGGGTGGCAGTTGTCGCGGCGGGTTGCCCCATGGGTCGCGGCTCGCACATGGGCCAGGAAAAGCGGCGAACGGATCTGGCGCGCAATGCTGCGCAGGTTGCAGTCGGACCAGGCGGGAAGGATGTCGCGGTAGCGTCCAGGCTCCGGCCTGTCTCCGTACCAGGCGATCCCGAAACCGTCGCCATTCGTCGCAGTCTTCGCTCGGGTCGCACAATGCGACTGCTCGATCAGCGAATGGGCGGGGGAAGAGACTAGCTCCTCGAGATAGATTGGATCACCGCGATAGGCTGCCCAGCGGCACATGTTCCCTCTGACTTCGGTCACGGGCAGCGCATGCTGCCGGTTAAACAAGTTTCAACGCAGATCGTTAACCGAGCGTAAATCGGTCACCGAGCATGGCGGATTTATGACCGCCCGGCGCGTCTTCCATGGCAGCCGGACCCTGCCTCGACCTTGTCACGTCGGTTCAACGGTATAGATAAAGGCGCATGCAACACTTAGATCCGTCGCAATCCGGGACACCGGAAGGGCCGCTTCAACAGATCGAATGGTTGGTCGATGCGCTGACGCGGGAACCGGACGCCTGGGCCCTCTTCCTCGACATCGACGGTACCCTCGTCGATATCGCCCCCTCGCCGGACGCTATCGTGGTACCGCCTGATCTGCCAGGCCATCTTGTGGCGCTCTCGAGGCGCCTGAACGGAGCGCTGGCACTGGTGACAGGCCGGGCTCTTCCCTATGCCGACAAGCTTTTCCAACCCTACGAGCTTCCCGTCGCCGGACTCCATGGCGCCGAAAGGCGCATGGTCGACGGCTCGGTGGACGCGGTGGCGGCCACATCGGCCTTCGAGGAGGTGAAGGCTGCGCTCGCGGCAGCGGCCGGACAGTGGCCGGGCGTCCTCGTCGAGGACAAGGGAGCAGCGGTTGCGGCGCATTATCGCCAGGCGCCGGAGTGGCGCGACGAGGTCGAAAAGGCGATGGAGTTCTACCTGCTCCAGGCCGGCTCCGATTTCACGCTGCAGCGGGGCAAGATGGTTTTCGAGATCCGGCCAGCGCGCGCCAACAAGGGAAGCGCAGTCCAGTCCTATCTTGAGGAGGCGCCGTTTCGTGGACGACGTCCGATCGCCATCGGCGACGACGTGACCGACGAGGAAATGTTCCGGATCGTTAACCGGATGGGTGGCCACTCGATCCGCATCGCTGATGCCCCTGGGGGCACAGAGGCCCGTGGCATCATCGCATCCGCGGAGGACCTTCGCCAGGCCCTCGCACGTGCAGCGACAGCGGGCGATGGTTCCGAATTTCCATCCTCAACATCATTGCCATCATCCTTGAAAGGAAGAACCGCTTGAGCCGTCTTGTGGTCGTTTCGAACCGTGTGACACTGCCGGCAAAGGGCGGGGCTGCGCCAGCCGGTGGACTGGCTGTCGCCTTGCAGGCGGCTCTACAGGAGCGGGGCGGGATCTGGATGGGCTGGTCCGGAAAGTCCAGCGGTTCCCGTGAGCCTGAGCCACTCGCCCAGCAGCAGCATGGCAATATCACCTATGCGCTGACGGACCTGACGAAGACGGACGTGGAGGAATACTACGAGGGCTTCGCCAATCGCGTTCTCTGGCCGATCTGCCATTACCGTCTCGACCTTGCCGAATACGGTCGCAAGGAAATGGCCGGTTACTTCCGCGTGAACCGCTTCTTTGCGCATCGTCTTGCACCGCTGTTGCAGGAAGACGACGTCATCTGGGTGCATGACTATCACCTGATCCCGCTCGCGGCGGAACTGCGGCAGATGGGCTTCAAGAACAAGATCGGCTTCTTCCTGCACATCCCATGGCCTCCGGCCGACGTGCTGTTCACCATGCCGGTGCATGAGGAAATCATGCGCGGCCTGTCGCACTATGACCTCGTTGGTTTCCAGACCGACCACGATCTTTCGAACTTCGGGGGCGGTCTCGTGCGCGAGGGCATTGGCGAGGCCCTCGGCGATGGGCGGTTCACCTCCTATGGCAGGACATTCAGGGGCGGCTACTACGGGATTGGCATCGAGACGGCCGCGTTCGCCGACTTCGCGCGCAAGGCGGCAAGCAACATCATGGTGCGAAAGGCGCGACAGAGCATCGAAGGGCGCGACCTGATCATTGGCGTTGACCGGCTGGACTATTCAAAGGGGATCACCCAGCGGATCGATGCGTTCGAACAATTCGTGAAAGCCAATCCCGGTTACCACAACAAGGTGACCTATCTGCAGATCACGCCGAAATCGCGCTCCGAAGTGCCGGAGTATGAAGCGATGCAGCGCACCGTGGCCGAACAGGCGGGCCGGGTGAACGGTGCCATGGGCACGGTGGACTGGGTGCCGATCCGCTACATCAATCGATCGATCGGCCGCCCGGTGCTTGCCGGCTTGTACCGACTTGCCAAGATCGGACTGGTCACTCCGTTGCGCGACGGCATGAACCTGGTTGCCAAGGAATATGTCGCGGCGCAGGACCCGGAAGATCCCGGTGTTCTCGTGCTTTCCCGTTTCGCCGGCGCCGCCCGGGAACTTCGAGGGGCGCTGCTGGTCAACCCCTATGACATCGAGGGTACGGCCAATGCCATCGCCCGTGGCCTCAGTATGTCGCTGGAGGAACGGCAGGAGCGGTGGCGCGGGATGATGGACCACCTTCTCGAACGGGATGTCATGCGCTGGTGCGACGATTTCCTGAAGGATCTGCAGGCTTGAGAGCCGGCGAGCGCAACCGGGTCTATCATGCGCCTTCTCGGCCCGGCGACCGTAGATCTACGGGGCCAAGATAGAAACCCGTTGAGTAAACCAGTCCATAATCTCCTGGAGAGACTACCCTCCCCGACTCGACCGTAAATCTACGGTTGCAACCGCCAAATGGCGTTAACGGTTGCCCTCTAGCGTTCTCCAAACAGGCCTAACAGCCAGGATGGAGGATCAAGATGAGCATTTCCACTGCAAGCAAGCTTACCTACGCCGATCGCTTCGGCGATGACATCTCCAAAACGGTGCGCCAGCATGCGCTTTCTCTTGCTTCAAGCCGCACCGATCAAGCGAACGTCTCAGCCCGATATACACGCTGGTTCCATGGCGAGGACCAGCCGGAGCCGATCAGCACATCCAAGCGCAAGTTCCGATCCATTTCCGCCGGCATGGCCGCGAAACAGATCGCTGAGATAACACGCGGGAATCTTGCTATTCTGGGGAACGATGCACACTCGCTGTTCTCCTCCCGCTTACCCGCAAATCACAAGATGACCAAGTCGGTGCGATCCAGCGTTCTCCCCTCTGCGCCACACCTGGGTGCTTGTAGGTTTGGCCAGGTCACCGTGGATGAACAATCTACACACCGGACGATGCTGCAGTTCTACATCGCCAATTTCGATGCCGCCTTAGACACGAGCAATTTCGAGGGCTTCTACAAGCCAAACAACAGGAACTTTGACCAGATCTTCTTTGGTATCCATCTGATGGTCGATCGGAACGGGAACGCGATCGGTTTTGACCACAGCCGCGGCGAACAAGCTGTCGCATTCCGCACTAAGGATCTCACCACTGCATTATACAACATCGCATCATCGAGCACCGGCCTTACCGTCGCCGCTCTGCGCGCGAGAGCCAAGCCGGCAGGGGCCGTTCAAGTGTTGTCATCTTGATCAAGCGGAGCACGGCCTCGGGAATTCGAGGCTAACCCCGCCCTTGGCGCAGATGGTTACCGAACAGCATCGTTACCAGATGCACGATATTTCTCGCACCGTAGCGCCCCTTCAGGACGTCCAGGCGATGCTCAACGGTGCGGTGGGACATGCCAATTTCCGCAGCGATCTCCTTGGACGTCAAGCCTTCCATAAGGAGTTGCGTGATCCGTTCGTCCGACACGTCAAGGTCATGATTCGTGTCGATGGGCTTCACCAGAAACCTTCCTTCGGTCATGGAGATTAGCCACTCCGGCCGACCGTTGGTCTTCTGCGGTAGAACGATACGGTCATAACCGACATTGAGGCCCAATATCCTGGTGTTAACGAAGTCGATCGCCGGCTTCCTCCCCGCGATGACCTTCTGGTAGTGGGGCAGAACCGACTGGTGCATGAACGATTGGTCTGAAAAGTCGCCTATCCTCCCCGTCAGCAGGCTTTGCACGTTGATGAGACGGGATACGAACCGAAACTCACGTTTTGCATCCAGATACCAGTCATTCGGATCGTCGGCTCTGATATCAACCACGGTCAGCCGCATCTTGATCGAGAGGTGGTCGAGGATATCCCGATACAAGACCTCCGGCGAAACTGCCTCCGCCAGATCCGCGGCAACCCAAGCATCCATTAGTGCTCGGCTCAAGGTGTTGAACGTTCCGGATTTTGTCATCGCACTTGCAGCTCTCGGAAACTCTAGCGGGCAGATTCTACCGATAGCTGTATCGGTAGTTTCTTATGAAAGCACAAACGTCGATTGAGTTTTGTCCGCAGTCGCGCGCCGTGATCACGCCGCCTTGGCGACGTGATACTCCTTGATTGCGACCATCATGATGGCGGGATAGCGCTCCGCCTCGTAACGCAGCGAGAATGCGTCCTGGGCCATGAAGACGGGATCACCGTCGAGATCACGGCAGATGTCGCCGCGGCGCTGGTTGATGAACTTCTCGAGATCAGCCGGCTGGTCCGCAGAGATCCAGCGGCAGACAGAGAACCGCGCCATCTCGAAGGAGACCGGCAGGCCGTATTCGGCCGACAGGCGCTCCTTCAGCACGTCCAACTGCAGGGCCCCGACGACACCAACGATTGCGGGCGAGCCGTCCTCCGGCTGGAAGAGCTGGACGACCCCCTCTTCCGCCATCTGCTGCAAAGCCTCCTTCAGCTTCTTTGCCTTCATGGCATCTTCCAGCCGCACGCGGCGCAGGATCTCCGGCGAGAAGTTCGGGACGCCCTGGAAGACGAGCGCCTCGCCCTCGGTCAGCGTATCGCCGATGCGCAGCGTGCCGTGGTTGGGGATGCCGACGACGTCGCCGGCATAGGCGGTATCGGCCAGCTGGCGCTGCGAAGCGAAGAAGAACTGCGGCGCAGTCAGCCCGAGCTGCTTGCCGGTGCGCGCCAGCCTCGCCTTCATGCCGCGCTCCAGCTTGCCGGAGCAGATCCGGGCGAAGGCGATGCGGTCGCGGTGGTTGGGGTCCATGTTCGCCTGGATCTTGAAGACGAAGGCGGTCATCCTGTCTTCATTGGCGTGGACGGTGCGTACATCCGCCACCTGGTCGCGCGGGGGCGGGGCAAAGGCGCCAAGCGCGTTGATGAGATCGCGAACGCCGAAATTGCGCAAGGCCGAGCCGAAGAAGACCGGCGTCAGGTGGCCTTCCAGGAAAGACTGCCTGTCGAAGGGGCGGCAGGCCTCGATCGCCAGCTCGGTTTCCTCGATGAAGGCGCTTCTCTCGTTTTCCGGCAGCCGGTCGGCCACGCTCTGCGGACCATTCACCGGCATCGGCTCGACCTGGGTGTCGGAGCCCCGGAAGGTGTTGTCGGCAAGGTTGTAGGAGCCGCAGAAGGTCTTCGAGCGGCCGACCGGCCAGGTCAGCGGCGCGGTATCGAGCGCCAGCTTCTCCTCGACCTCGTCGAGGATCTCGAAGGGATCGCGGCTTTCGCGGTCCATCTTGTTGATGAAGGTGATGATCGGGATGTCGCGCATGCGGCAGACCTCGAACAGCTTCAGCGTCCGCGGCTCGATGCCCTTTGCGGCATCGATGACCATGACGGCCGCATCGACCGCCGTCAGGGTACGGTAGGTGTCGTCCGCAAAGTCTTCGTGGCCCGGGGTGTCGAGAATGTTGAAGACATTGCCTTCGTATTCGAAAGTCATCACCGATGTGACGACGGAGATTCCGCGCTCGCGCTCGATCTTCATCCAGTCCGAACGGGTCTGGATGCGGTCCTTCTTCGCCTTTACCTCGCCCGCAAGCTGGATCGCGCCCCCGAACAGCAGCAGCTTTTCGGTGAGCGTGGTCTTACCCGCGTCGGGGTGCGCGATGATCGCGAAGGTGCGGCGGCGGGATACCGCCTCTGCGAGACTTTCAGCCATGTCCGGTAAATCCTGTCAGTTGGCGCCTATCTAGCGATCCGGCCGGCTTTATGCAATTCACCTCGAAAACAAAGGAGACACGGCATGCGCGACATCATTGGTCCGGCCCTCAGGTTGGTGCGACTGCCCCATGGGGCAGGACTGCCGCTGCCGAGCTATGAGACACACGGGGCAGCGGGGATGGATCTGCGGGCCGCGATCGCGGAGAACGAGACGCTGACACTGAAGGCGGGGCAACGGAAGCTGGTGCCGACCGGCTTCATCCTCGAGATCCCCGAAGGTTTCGAGGCACAGATCCGCCCGCGCTCCGGCCTTGCCTTCAAACACGGCATCACCTGCCTCAACACGCCCGGCACGATCGACAGCGACTATCGCGGCGAGGTGAAGGTGCTGCTCGTCAATCTCGGCGAGGATGAATTCGAGATCTCGCGCGGGATGCGCATCGCGCAGATGGTCATTGCCCCCGTGACACGGGTGCAGGTCCACGAGGTGAGCGAGACGGGAGACACCGGGCGGGGCGCTGGCGGGTTCGGATCGACCGGCGTCTGACAGCGCAACGTGCTGCCCCGGCGGCGCCCATGCATGGAACAAAATTCCGCCCATGCGGCCAGAAGCAAAGGCTGTTCGCTGGCCTTCCGGCGAAACTGGCCCTAACTTGTCGGCATCCTAGGGAGAGCAAGATGACAGACAACAAGAAGCCCGGCCGCGGCCGGATCTATTCCTCCATCACCGAGACGATCGGCGACACCCCCATCGTCCGTCTCGACAAGCTGGCGAAGGAGAAGGGCGTCAAGGCGAACCTGCTCGCCAAGCTCGAATTCTTCAATCCGATCGCTTCCGTCAAGGACCGTATCGGCGTCGCGATGATTGAGAGCCTTGAAGCTCAGGGCAAGATTACTCCCGGCAAGACGACGCTGGTGGAGCCGACATCCGGAAACACCGGCATTGCGCTCGCCTTCGCGGCTGCCGCAAAGGGATACAAGCTGATCCTGACCATGCCCGAGACGATGTCGATCGAGCGCCGCAAGATGCTCGCACTTCTTGGGGCAGAACTGGTGCTGACGGAAGGCCCGAAGGGGATGAAGGGTGCCATCGCCAAGGCCGAGGAGCTCGCCTCCACTCTGCCCGACGCCGTCATCCCCCAGCAGTTCGAGAACCCGGCTAACCCTGAGATCCACCGCAAGACGACGGCGGAAGAGATCTGGAACGACACGGGCGGCCAGGTCGACATCCTCATCTCCGGCATCGGCACCGGCGGCACGATCACCGGCGCGGGGCAGGTGCTGAAGGGCCGCAAGCCCGAGCTCAAGGTGGTTGCAGTCGAACCGAGCGACAGCCCGGTCCTCTCCGGCGGCAATCCGGGCCCCCACAAGATCCAGGGCATCGGTGCGGGGTTCGCGCCGCAGATCCTCGATACCGGCGTCTATGACGAGGTCGTCACGATCTCCAACGACGAGGCCTTCGAGATGGCACGGCTCGTCGCCCGCCTGGAGGGAGTGCCGGTCGGCATATCCTCCGGCGCGGCACTCGCCGCGGCCATCAAGGTAGGTAGCCGCGAGGAGAACGCAGGCAAGAACATCGTCGTTATCATCCCCTCCTTCGCCGAGCGCTATCTGTCGACGGCGTTGTTCGAAGGTCTGGGCGGCTGAACATCCTGATGCCGGGTAGCGGACGGATCCGTCCGTTCGCTACCCGCTAATCGCCACCAACTGCTCGCTGTCTCTTCTAGGCCGCCGCCGAGAGCCGCTCCCCTGCCATGCGGTAGGAGATCGCTTCGGCCAGATGGATGCGACTGACGGTATCGCATCCGTCGAGGTCGGCAAGCGTGCGGGCGACCTTCAGGACCCGATGGTAGCCGCGCGCGGAGAACTTCAACTTCTCCGCCGCAGCGCGCAGCAATTCAAGTCCCCCCGCATCCGGCTCGGCGATCTTCTCGATCAACGCAGTGGAGCACCGTGCGTTGGTCGAGACATGTGGCGCCCCTGCCGCCCGGAAGCGCTCCTGCTGCCGCTCACGGGCGGCGGCGACGCGTCTTGCGACGTCGGTGCTCGCCTCAGCCGGCCGAGGCCTGATGAGATCGGCTGCGGAGACTGCCGGAACATCGATCCGGATATCGATCCGGTCCATCAGCGGTCCTGAAATACGTCCCTGATAATCCGACACGCATTTCGGCCCGCGCGCGCAGGTGTGGCCAGGCTCTCCGGCCATGCCGCAGCGACACGGATTCATTGCCGCGACAAGCTGAATGGTGGCCGGATAGGAGACCCTGTGGTTGGCGCGGGCAATGACGCATTCCCCCGTCTCGAGTGGCTGGCGCAGCGCGTCCAGCACTTGCGGCGCGAACTCCGGGAACTCGTCAAGGAAGAGAATGCCGTGGTGGGCGAGAGAAGCCTCGCCAGGCTTTGCCCGCAACCCGCCGCCAACGAGAGCGGCCATGGTGGCGGAGTGATGCGGCGTGCGGAACGGACGGCGGTCCGAAAGCTTGCCGCCGGAGAGCTGGCCAGCGATGGAATGGATCATCGACACTTCGAGAAGCTCCGCCGCAGACAAAGGCGGAAGGATGGACGGCAGGCGTGCCGCCAGCATCGACTTTCCCGAGCCAGGGGGACCGACCATCAGCAGGTTGTGACCTCCTGCGGCGGCTACCTCCAGCGCGCGCTTGGCACTCTCCTGTCCCTTTATGTCGATCAGGTCCGGCAGGTTTGCCGGCAGTGCGCGCACGGCCGGCTGCGGCCGGGAGAGAACCTGTGTACCGCGAAAATGGTTGGCGAGCGCGATCAGGCTCCGGGGCGCCAGGATGTCGATATCGGATCCGGCCCAGGCTGCCTCGGCCCCGCTGTCCGCCGGACATATCAGGCCCTTGCCGAGCGCATTCGCGCTGATCGCCGCCGGAAGCGCGCCGGCCACCGGCGCCAAGGTGCCATCGAGGTTCAGTTCGCCAATGACGACATAGCCCGACAGGGCATCGGCCGGAATGGCGCCAAGGGCGGCCATGAGACCGAGCGCGATAGCCAGATCGAAGTGCGAGCCTTCCTTGGGAAGATCGGCCGGCGCGAGGTTCACCGTCACCTTCTTGGGCGGAAGGGAAAGTCCGGAGGCATGGAGAGCGGCCTGGACCCTTTCGCGGCTTTCCGCCACCGCCTTGTCGGGAAGCCCGACGATCGGCATCAGCAGCTTGCCGGGAGAGACCATAACCTGAACTTCGACAGGAACGCCTTCTATGCCCTGAAATGCAACCGTAGAGACACGCGCCACCATAAACCGCCTCCAAGCTCATGCCAGAAGCGCCAAGCGATCCACGCTTTCCGCGCCAGCGATTGCAATCTGGCATGGAAATGAGAATAAAACAAGAACATCGCGGGAACTATTTCCCGTCTCTGTTGCTCTTAGGTTGCAGGAGGTTGTAGCGCGAGAACAAAACTGCTCTGCAGCCGCAGTTTCAACGGCGCTTGGCTTCGATCGCGTCCCAAAGCAGCGCGGCAACATCGGCGCCGCCGAACTTCTTCACCTCGCGAATACCGGTCGGCGACGTTACGTTGATCTCCGTCATATAATCGCCGATGACGTCGATGCCGACGAAGATGAAGCCACGCTCCCGAAGCGCGGGCCCGATCCGTTGGCAGATCTCCCGATCACGCCGCGTCAGTTCCACGGCCTCGGCGCGGCCGCCGACATGCATGTTGGAACGGCTGTCGGTCTCCGCCGGCACGCGGTTGATGGCGCCGACAGGCTCTCCATCCACCAGCAGGATGCGCTTGTCGCCCTTGCGCACGGCCGGCAGATAAGCCTGCGCGATGTAGGGCTCGCCGCGATAGACCTGTTCGAACATTTCCAGCAGCGAGGTGAAATTGCGGTCGTCGCGGGCGGAGTGGAAGACCCCGGCACCGCCATTGCCGTAAAGCGGCTTCAGGATGATGTCGCCCATCTCCTGACGGAAGGCGGCGATCTCCTGCACGTCGCGGCTGATCAGCGTTGCCGGCATCAGGTCGGCAAATTCGGTGACGAAGATCTTCTCCGGCGAATTGCGGACCCAGGCGGGGTCGTTGACCACCAGTGTCTTCGGATGGATGCGCTCGAGCAGATGTGTCGAGGTGATGTAGCCCATATGGAAGGGCGGGTCCTGGCGCAGGTGGATCACGTCCATGGTCGAGAGGTCGACGCGCTCGCGCTCGCCAAGGCTGTAGTGGTCGCCCTTCACATCGCGGACCTGCATCGGCTCCACGGCCGCAAAGATCTTGCCGTCGCGCATGGTCAGACGATCCGGGGTGTAGTGGAACAGTTCGTAGCCGCGCGCCTGCGCCTCCAGCGCCATGGCAAAGGTTGAATCCCCAGCAATGTTGATGCTGGAGACATGGTCCATCTGGAATGCGACCTTGCGGATGTTCGCCATCGTCCCTGCCCCTTCAAAAATGCCCGCCTGATGTAGGACGGCGGCTCGTCAAAGGCAACGGCTGGTATAGTCCTGACGACCGGCTATCGCACCGACGGCGACAAGGCATGAACTCCCTCAGAATGCGTCCGGGAAGTGCCTTGGAAGACGGCCGGGAAGCACGGCAACCACATCGTAGCGTTGCGAGAGGCGTGCGGCATCCGAACGGCGTGAAAGCCATATGTCGCTTGCTGCACGAATGCGTCGTTGGGCCTTCGCGCTCACTGCATCCACCGCCTCCCGCTCTCCGACCCTCGCCTTGACCTCGACGAAGACGGCCAGATCACCCTTACGCGCCACCAGGTCGATCTCTCCGGCTTTGGTACGGAAGCGGATGGCGAGGATCCGATAGCCTTTCGCCAGCAGAAAGAGTGCGGCGGCATATTCGGCGAAATGGCCGCGCCGTTCCGCCCGGCGCCTCTCCCTAGCTTGCTTCGCCACCGTCTCCGTCCTTCAGCGCCAGCAGCCGCTGGTAGAGGTCCTTCTTCGACAGCCCTGTGAGGCGCGCGCCCTCGGCGGCCGCCTTCGAAGTCGGCATGGTGGCCGCCAGTTCCTTCAGCAGGACATCGACCTCCATCGCCCCCGGCACATCATCGATTTCAGGAGGAGCTATCAGGAGTACGATCTCGCCTTTCACGGCCCGCTCCGCATAGAAGTCAGCCAGTTCCGCCAGCGTGCCCCGCCGGAACTCCTCAAAGGCCTTCGTCAGTTCGCGACACACTGCCGCTTCGCGAGCCGTTCCCAGGACATCGGCTGCGGCGGCAAGGCTTGTCCCGATACGGTGGGGCGATTCGAAGAAGATCAGCGTCGCCGGCACGCGCGACAGTTCTGCCAGCCGATCCCGCCTGCCCTTGTCCTTGACCGGCAGAAAACCGGCAAACAAAAAGCTGTCCGAGGGCAGGCCTGAACCCACCAGGGCCGCCAGGGGCGCCGAGGCGCCGGGGATGGGGATGACGCGGTGTCCAGCGTCGATTGCCATGCGTCCCAGCCGGTAGCCCGGGTCCGAGACGAGGGGGGTGCCCGCATCCGAAACGAGCGCCACCGACCGTCCCTCGTCGAGCGCGGCAAGCAGCTTCGGCCCTGCCTCGGCGGCGTTGTGCTCGTGATAGGCGAAGGGGCGGTTGACGATGCCGTAGCGGTCAAGAAGCACGCGGGTCACACGCGTGTCTTCGCAGGCAAGCACGTCGGCTCCCGCCAGCGTCTCAAGCGCACGCAGGGTGATATCGCCGAGATTACCGATCGGAGTGGCGACGAGATAGAGCCCCGGCTCCAGTGGGCGTGCGGGGATCGCCGTATTGCCGATCCTGTAGCTGCGGCCCATGGTCTTCTGTTCGTCGCTCACGAAGGTATCCGGCTGATCTGCTTGCTCTCGCCTTCTTATGGGCGAGGTGCGGCAAGCGGGCAAGCGGAGCGTCGCGAAGTTTTCCCTGTGAATCATGGCGACAAGTTTCCATTCGGGCGAATGGCGGCCCTTCCGGCTCTTGCTTTCTAGGGGGATGTTCTGCCATTTTGCGCCTCCACATCTCCCGGCCCTGCGGCCGGCAAACATGCGGACGCCCCGTTCCTGCCGGCGTCCCGGTCAGAAGCGGTAGCGTCCATGCGTATTACTCTTGAGCGGTCCAATCTCCTGAAGTCGCTGAACCATGTCCATCGTGTCGTGGAACGTCGCAACACGATCCCGATCCTGTCGAACGTGCTCCTGCGCGCTTCCGGCGCCGACCTGGAGCTCAAGGCGACGGACCTCGACCTCGAGATCACCGAGGCGGTTGCAGCCATGGTCGAACAGCCGGGTGCCACGACCGTGCCGGCGCATCTCCTCTATGAAATCGTCCGCAAATTGCCGGAGGGATCGGAGGTCCGTCTGGCGACCAATCCGGACGGCGGTTCGATGACGGTGCAGTCGGGACGCTCGAAGTTCTCGCTGCAGTGCCTTCCGGAGGCGGACTTCCCCGATCTCACCGCCGGCAGCTTCAGCCATACGTTCAAGCTGAAGGCGACCGATCTGAAGATGCTGATCGACCGCACCCAGTTCGCCATCTCGACGGAAGAGACACGATACTACCTGAACGGCATCTTCTTCCACACGATCGAGGCCGGCGGCGACCTGAAGCTGCGCGCCGTGGCAACCGACGGACACCGGTTGGCCCGCGCCGATGTGGAGGCACCTTCGGGATCGGAAGGCATGCCGGGCATCATCATTCCACGCAAGACCGTGGGTGAGCTTCAGAAGCTGGTTGACAATCCCGACCTGATGGTCACGGTCGAGGTCTCCGACGCGAAGATCCGCCTGACAATCGGCTCCATCATCATGACGTCGAAGCTGATCGACGGCACGTTCCCCGATTACCAGCGCGTCATTCCGACGAACAACGACAAGGAGATGCGCGTCGACTGCCAGAGCTTCACCCGCGCCGTCGACCGCGTATCGACAATCTCGTCGGAGCGAGGCCGTGCCGTGAAGCTGTCGCTGGCCGATGGGCAACTGACGCTTACCGTAAACAATCCCGATTCCGGCAGCGCGACGGAAGAGGTCGCAGTAGGCTATGAACACGATCCGCTGGAGATCGGCTTCAACGCCAAGTACCTGCTCGACATCACGGCGCAGCTTTCAGGCGAGGATGCGGTGTTCATGCTGGCGGACGCGGGCTCCCCTACCTTGGTGCGGGACACAGCGGGCGATGACGCGCTCTATGTCCTGATGCCGATGCGCGTCTGACACAGAAAAAGCGGCTGGGAAACCTGCCGCTTTTTTGCTGTCGTTTTCCAGATGCGACATTCTGCCTTGTTTTTGCGTCATTGACCCCACATAAGCCCTTATGGATCAAGGAGGAGAGACCTGATGGAATTGCGACTGAAGGAAAGGCTGGGCCGGAAGTTCGACGAGGAGATCAGGTTCTTCAAGGGCTGGATCGACGGCCCCAAGAGCGTCGGGGCCATATTGCCGACTTCAGCCGTTACCGCGCGTCGCATGGCGAGCGTCATCAATCCGGCCTCGGGCCTGCCGGTTCTTGAACTCGGACCCGGCACCGGCATCATCACCAAGGCGATCATTGACCGCGGCGTGGCGACGGAGAATATCGTCTCGATCGAGTATTCGACCGATTTCTACCAGCACCTCAAGCGGACGATCCCCGGCGTCAACTTCATCAACGGCGACGCCTTCGACCTGGACACGACACTTGGTGACTGGAAGGACCGCAAGTTCGATGCAGTGATTTCGGCGATCCCGATGCTGAGCTTTCCGATGGAGAAGCGCATCGCGTTGCTGGAGGACCTGCTCGACCGAATGCCGCCCGGCCGGCCCGTCGTCCAGATCACCTATAGCCCGGTATCTCCCATCGACGCCCGCCCGGACCGGTTCCATATCCGCCACCTCGACTTCGTCGTCCGCAACATCCCGCCGGCGCAGCTCTGGGTCTACAGCCGGGGCTAGCTCGCCATGTTCGGCGTCTATGTTACCCATCCGCAAGTGAACATCGACCCGCAGGTTCCCGTTCCGCAATGGGGGCTGTCGGAAACCGGCAGGGCACGGGCGAACGAGGCTGCGCAGAGCGCTTGGGCTGCCACTCTTCAACGCATTGTCTCGAGCGACGAGAGGAAGGCCGTGGAGACGGCCGAACTGCTGGCCCGTGTCTCGGGGGCTGCGGTGGAGGTCGCCGTCGACATGCACGAGAACGACCGCAGCAGTACCGGCTTCCTGCCTCCTGCCGAGTTCGAGAAGGCTGCTGACTGGTTCTTCGCCCACCCAGACGAGAGTTTCCAGGGGTGGGAACGCGCAATTGATGCGCAGGCACGGATCGTCAAAGCGGTCGATAGTATCCTCGCCGACCATGACCCGGCAATGCCGATTGTCTTCGTCGGGCATGGCGGAGCGGGGACGCTCCTGAAATGCCATTTCCAGGGTGTGTGGATTTCGCGGGACCGCGACCAGCCCGCTGGCGGCGGCAATCTCTTCGCCTTCTCCCTTGCAGACAGAATCGTGACATGCGACTGGACGGCTATGGAAGAATGGAAGGGATTCGGACATGCACGCGCGTAACCGCCTGATCGTGGGCCTCGATATCCCGACCGTCGGTGAAGCGGAGAAGATGGTCGCCACGCTGGGCGACACGGTTTCCTTCTACAAGATCGGATACCAGCTCGCGTTTGCAGGTGGCATCGAGTTCGCCCGCGACCTCGCGAAGGACGGCAAGAACGTCTTTCTCGACATGAAGCTTCTCGACATCGACAACACTGTTGCGAAGGGCGTCGAAAACATTGCCACCATGGGAATGACGATGCTGACAGTGCATGCCTATCCGAAGGCCATGCGCGCCGCAGTCAAGGCCGCCGAAGGTTCAGGCCTCTGCCTTCTCGCGGTGACCGTGCTGACGTCCATGGACGACGCCGACCTGCTTGAGGTGGGTTACCAGGCGGATGCGCGCACGCTGGTCATGCGTCGCGCCGAACAGGCGCTCGCAGCCGGGATGGGGGGGATCGTCTGCTCGGCGGAGGAATCGGCGGCGGTGCACAAGATCGTCGGATCGGACATGGCGATCGTCACGCCGGGGATTCGTCCGGCCGGCGGCGATGCCGGCGACCAGAAGCGGGTGATGACCCCGGGCGACGCACTGCGTGCCGGCTCAAGCCATCTTGTCGTCGGCCGTCCGATCGTCAAGGCAGAGGATCCGCGCGCGGCCGCCCGTGCGATACTCGCCGAGATGACATCCGCGCTCTAAATTTCAAACCGCAAGGAGGAACCCGCATGCCCAAGGCCTATTGGATCGCCAGAGTCGATGTTCGCGACCCGGAGCGCTACAAGGACTACGTCAGCACGGCAAAGCCGGCATTTGAGCGGTTCGGCGCCAACTTCCTGGCACGCGGTGGACAGTTCGTCGAGCTGGAAGGCAAAGCGCGGGGCCGCAATGTCGTGATTGAGTTTCCCTCGGTCCAGGCGGCGGTGGACTGCTACAACTCGCCGGAATACCAGGCGGCGGCCAAGATCAGGCAGGAATGTGCGGACGCCGAAATGGTCGTCGTGGAAAGCGTCTGACGCTTGCCAACCGCGGCACTTCTTCCGCTTCCCGTTGAAGAACATTTGGTCTAAGAGACCGCTGACAACCCGACCATCACAGTTCCCGGAGCCACCCATGTCCGTGTCCAACCTGCCGCCCCTCGTCACCGTGTTCGGAGGCTCGGGCTTCGTCGGACGACATGTGGTACGAAGCCTCGTCAAGCGGGGCTACCGTATCCGGGTGGCTGTCCGGCGTCCGGATCTCGCCGGTTTTCTTCTGCCCTATGGTTATGTGGGCCAGATCGCGCTGGTGCAGGCAAACCTGCGATACAGGTACTCGGTGGACCGTGCGGTCGAGGGAGCGTCCTTCGTGGTCAACTGCGTCGGCATCCTCTTCGAAAGCGGGCGCAACTCCTTCAATGCGGTGCAGGACTTCGGCGGAAGAGCTGTGGCCGAAGCGGCACGCGCCGCCGGCGCCAAGCTGGTGCATGTCTCGGCCATCGGCGCCGACAGGGATTCCGACTCGAGCTACGCGCAGAGCAAGGGTCGCGCAGAAGCCGCAATCCTCGAAACGGTTCCGGACGCAGTGATCCTGCGCCCCTCCATCGTTTTCGGGCCTGAGGACAGCTTCTTCAACAAGTTTGCCGGGATGGCCAAGATGTTTCCGGCGCTGCCCCTGATCGGCGGCGGCAAGACGAAGTTCCAGCCGGTCTATGTGGAGGATGTCGCCAAGGCGGTGGCGCTCGGCGTCGACGGCGTCATCCCCGGCGGTCGCATCTACGAACTCGGTGGGCCGGAGGTACTGACGTTCCGTGAATGCATGGAAATCGTTCTGCGGACGACCGCGCGCAAGCGGCCGCTGATCTCTCTCCACTTCTCCATCGCCTCCATGATCGGCAGCATCGCCTCGCTGATCCCACTCATCAAACCGCCGATCACCAGCGATCAGGTCGCGCTGCTGAAGAAGGACAACGTCGTCTCGGAAGAGGCGATTCGCGATGGCCGGACCCTGGAGGGCATGGGTATCCGTCCGACGCATCTCGCGTCTGTTGTGCCCTCCTACCTCGTCCAGTATCGTCCGCAGGGCCAGTTCACCAACAGCGGCAAAGCGGCCTGAGGCAATCTCCCGCCGGTTCGGCGAGCCTGCTTGACGCCGCCTGTGGCACGAACGCCCCACTCGGTCTTGCGTTGAGCATTAACGCGGGATTCAGCAACTTCCTCTATTGAAAATCCTGCAGGCGGGTCATACACGGCTGCAGCGAAATTACGCTTCAATCACATTGGTCTGAAAGGCATTTCTCCATGGGCAAGCCCATCGCACTGTTTTTTGCGTGTGCGGCACTGACGATCCTCGTCGGCTCTTTCATCGCCCCGGAAACGGGCGCGGCGGGCGGCGGCAAGTGCGCTCCGGCCTATGGAGTAGATCCTTGCGCAACGGGCTCCATACCGGGCGCCTCGACGCGCTGAGCGTCAAACAATTCTCTGGCATCCTGTCCAACCGGCGCGTCAATTTGAAGCTGACGTGTCCGTAGCGTATTGCTGTTCGAAGGTTTTTCCTCAATACTGATCGTGGGAGAAGGGCAAAAGCCCGCCCAATTGGGAGGAGAAATCAATGGATAAGCCTGAGAAGAAGGCGCATACGCGCCGTTCGTTTCTGAAGATCAGCGCAACCGCAGGCGGAGCAGCCGCAGGCACTCTCGCGGCACCGGCCGTACTCGCACAATCACCGATCGTGATGAAGATGCAGACGTCGTGGCCGGCGTCGGACATCTGGATGGATTTTGCCCGGCAGTTCACCGAACGCGTCGACGCAATGTCCGGAGGACGGCTGACGGTCGACCTGCTGCCAGCGGGCGCAGTCGTGGGCGCCTTTCAGGTTCTCGACGCTGTCCATGACGGCGTCATCGACGCGGCCCACTCGGTTCCGGTGTACTGGTACGGCAAGCACAAGGGTGCATCGCTGTTCGGCACCGGTCCGGTCTTCGGGGGTTCGGCGACAACCATGCTGTCCTGGTTCTATGCCGGCGGCGGCGCAGAGTTCTATCGGGAACTCCAGCAGGATATCCTGGGCCTGGAGGTTGTCGGCTATCTGGGCTTCCCGATGTTCGCCCAGCCCTTCGGCTGGTTCAAGAACGAAGTCAACGCTGTCAGCGATATCAACGGGTTGAAGTACCGCACCGTCGGTCTCGCCGCCGACCTGATGCAGGCGATGGGCATGTCCGTTGCACAGCTTCCGGGTGGCGAAATCGTCCCGGCGATGGAACGAGGCGTCATTGATGCCTTCGAGTTCAACAATCCGTCGTCCGACTTGCGCTTCGGTGCCCAGGATGTCGCGAAGAACTACTACCTCTCCTCGTACCACCAGGCGTCGGAATCCTTCGAGTTCCTGTTCAATAGAGGCTTCTATGAAGATCTCGAGCCGGACCTCCAGGCCATCGTGAAGTATGCTGTCGAGGCGGCGTCCACTGCCAACACCGCGTCGGCGATGGACAACTATTCGGCCGACCTCAAGAAGTTGCAGGAGGAATCAGGCGTCAACGTGCACCGGACGTCCACGGAGATCCTTGATGCGCAGATCAAGGCCTGGGACGACCTGATTGTCGAACTCGAAAAGGACGCCTTCATGAAGAAGGTGCTCGACAGCCAGCGCGCCTGGGTGGAACGGGTCACCTATTTCGAACTGATGGCATCCCCGGACTACCAGCTCGCCTACAACCACTACTTCCCGAACAAGCTCAAGCTCTGAGCCGTTCTTGACCGCAAGTGGTAAT
Organism: Pseudorhizobium flavum; assembly: GCF_902502825.2. The sequence continues at coordinate 251,000 of NZ_LR723670.1, read as the reverse complement.
GCCGGCAGGCGCAGGTCGCGCCTGCCGGCCCCTCTCCCATCAGGAAGACGTTCACGTCGATGATCGCATTCATCCGGTTCGCCGACGGGCTGTCGGCATGGTTCGGCAAGGCCTTCGCCTGGCTCATCCTACTGATGACCTTCGGCACGAGCTATGAGGTCTTTGTCCGCTATATTGTCGGCCGTCCCACGCCTTGGGCGCTCGACGTCTCGTTCATCATGTACGGTACGCTGTTCATGATGGGGGGCGCCTATACGCTCTCACGCGGCGGGCACGTGCGGGGCGACTTTCTCTACCGCCTATGGCGGCCGAGGACGCAGGCGACGGTCGACCTGGTTCTCTATATCTTCTTCTTTTTTCCGGGTGTCACGGCACTGATCTTCGCGGGCTGGAAGTATGCCTCGCGATCCTGGGGCTATGGCGAGGTAAGCGTCAACAGCCCGGCCGGCATCCCAATTTACCAGTTCAAGACCGCCATTGTCGCGGCGGGGATTCTCCTGTTCATCCAGGGAATCGCCCAGGTCTTCCGCTGCATCCAGTGCATACGGGACGGCTTCTGGATCGAGGCGGAGGAGGATGTCGAAGAGACTGAGACCCTTCTAATCAAAGAAAAACAGGCCGAGCTTTCGGGAGATCAGGCATGACGGATCCCCAAGTCGCGCTCCTGATGCTCGGGCTCTTCATCTTCGTGGTGTTTCTCGGGTTTCCGATTGCCTTCACGCTCATGGCGATGGGCATCGGCTTCGGCTACTATGCCTATTTCGAACCGAACCGCATGTGGCGCTCCTTCAACCGGCTGGACGAAACGGCAGGGTGGTGGGACAGCACCAGCCTGTGGATCGAGGGCTTCTTCAATAACCGGGTCTTCGATCTCTTCATCAACCAGACCTACACGGTGATGGCGAACGACGTCCTGACAGCCGTGCCATTGTTCCTGTTCATGGGCTATATTGTGGAACGGGCGAACATCGTCGACCGCCTGTTCAGCACCTTGAATATCGCCTCGAAGAATATTCCAGGATCGATGGGCGTCGCCGCCCTCGTCACCTGCGCGCTCTTCGCGACGGCGACAGGGATCGTGGGTGCAGTGGTGACCCTGATGGGCCTGCTGGCGCTGCCGGCAATGCTGAAGGCGCGCTACGACCACTCGTTCGCGACCGGCATCATCTGCGCCGGGGGAACGCTCGGGATCCTGATCCCGCCGTCGATCATGCTAATCGTCTATGCGGCAGCGTCAGGGACATCGATCGTGCGCCTCTACTCGGCGGCCCTGTTGCCGGGCCTGACCCTCGTGGGACTCTACCTGATCTATATTGTCGGGCGCTCGATCCTGCAGCCGAGCGTGGCGCCCAAGCCGAGGGCGGACGAAGTCCCGGATGTTCCGTTCTTCAAGCTTACATGGATGATCGTGACCTCATTCCTGCCGCTGGCGGTCCTCATCCTGGCAGTGCTGGGTTCGATTCTCTTCGGGCTGGCGACGCCGACCGAAGCGGCCGCGATCGGGGCACTCGGCGGCATGGTTCTCGCTGTGCTCTATCGAGCGATGAGTTGGGACCGTCTCAGGCAAAGTGTCTATCTCACCGTCCGAACCACGGCGATGGTCTGCTGGCTCTTCGTCGGCTCCTACACCTTCTCCTCCGTCTTCTCCTACCTCGGTGGAGAGCACGTGATTTCCGAGTTCGTGCGAGGCCTGGATCTGACGCCGTTCCAGTTCCTGCTGCTGGCGCAGCTGATCATCTTCCTCCTGGGCTGGCCGCTGGAGTGGTCGGAGATCATCATCATCTTCGTACCGATCTTCCTGCCGCTCCTCGACATGTTCGGCATCGATCCACTGTTCTTCGGAATATTGGTAGCGCTCAACCTGCAGACCTCGTTCCTGACACCGCCGATGGCGATGTCAGCCTACTACCTGAAGGGGATCGCGCCGCCGGAGGTGCGGCTGACACAGATCTTCAAGGGTGTGCTGCCCTTCGTGTTCATGGTCTTCATCAGCATGGCGCTGATGTACATGTTCCCGCAGATCGTGTTCTACCTGCCAGAACAATTCTATGGCCGATGACATCGCTCTCCACCGGCGCGTCTCCCGGTGGAGACAGGTCCAATAAGGTCCGTAAGGGGACCGATCGATGAAAGGAGTGGCAGATGCTAGACCGCCTTCTCGCCTTGTTGGGGTTCTCCGTGTTCTGCGGGTTCCTGGCCATCCTTGTCTGGAAAGTGCCTCGCGCAGACCTCATCGTGCTGGTGGCCATCACCATTGCCATGGCCGGCTACGACCTCTTCTTCTACCACGGGCGCGACGACCACGGCTGAGTCATCAGCCAAAGATCAGCAGCCCGATCAGGCCTGCCGTTCCGACGGCAATCCGCCACCAGGCAAACGGCGCATAGCCACGGCTTGAAACGAAATCCAGGAGCGAGCGGACCACCACCAGCGCCATGACGAAGGCCGCGATGAAGCCGATGGCGATGACGATGCCATCATCGAAGCGGATGAGGTCCCGGTTCTTGTAGAGATCGAGGGTGAACGCACCGAGCATTGTCGGCATGGCAAGGAAGAAGGAGAATTCTGCCGCCGACCGTTTGTCGGTCCCCATCAGCAGCGAGCCGACGATGGTAGCACCGGACCGCGAGGTTCCCGGAACCATGGCAAGGCACTGGAACAGGCCGATCTTGAAGGCAAGCGACGGCGGATAATCCATAATGTCCGTGTATTTCGGCCGGATTGCCATGCGATCCACCGCAAGCAGCACGAAGCCGCCCAGGATGAGCACGATGCAGATGAGCATCGGCGTCTCGAACAGGATCGTCTTGATGAAGTCATGCGCGAGCGCCCCGATGACCGCCGCCGGCAGGAAGGCGAGCAGGACCGTCAGCACGAATCGCCGTGCCTTCCCGGACGTCGGCAAGGCCATGGCGATCTCCCAGAGCTTGCGGAAGTAGACGAGCAGGATCGCCAGGATGGCGCCCAACTGGATAAGCACTGCAAATGTGTTGCCAGGCGATTCGAAGCCGAGGAAGTGGCCAGCCAGAAGAACATGTGCCGTCGACGACACGGGGATGAACTCCGTCAGGCCCTCGATTATGCCCAGTACGAGAGCGCTGATGATCGATTGTTCCGGCATTCTTCACCCTTTGTTTGATGGTCGGTCGGCAGGATCCGGAACCCATGGTGGCTGTCTGCTTGCCATGCCCCTTACCAAAACCGTATAGCTGGGCTATTGCGGCGCCTCGAGAAACGGCCAGCCCCTCCTATACAAAAATTGTAAAGCTCACGTATCGATGCCTACGCTCTTCCATCACCCGATGTCTTCCAGCTCGCGTTTCGTCCGGCTTATCCTGTCGGAATACGGTTTTCCAGTGGAGCTGATCGAAGAGCAGCCATGGGAGAAGCGTCGGGAATTCCTGGCGCTCAATCCGGCCGCGACGCTCCCCGTCTATGTCGACGACAGCATGCGCGCCCTCTGTGGACCCGCCGTGCTGATGGAATTCCTGGACGAAACGCACGGCGTCCTGAAGCGTGAACGGAGGCTCTTTGCGGAAGACCCTTTCCAGCGGGCCGAGATCCGGCGGCTGACGGAGTGGTTCCTCGCCAAGATGGAGCAGGATGTGACCCGCCCTCTGGTACGCGAGCGTGTCTACAAGCTGCAGATGACCGCGGCGCAGGGCGGAGGAGCCCCGGACTCGAAAGCGCTTCGAACAGCGCGTTCCAATATCCGACAGCACATGAAGTACCTTTCCTGGCTTGCCGGCTCGCGCCCTTGGCTTGCAGGCGACCGGTTGACATATGCCGATCTCGCTGCGGCCGCATGCATTTCGGTCCTGGACTATCTCGGCGAGATCGACTGGGCGGAGACGCCGATTGCAAAGGAATGGTATCAACGCCTGAAATCCCGCCCCTCCTTCCGACCGCTGCTGGCCGAGAGAGTGCGCGGCCTGACACCGGTTTCCCACTATGCGGACCTCGACTTCTGAGATCACGGCAGACCGTCCCGATGCCCAAGTTCGGCGTCGGGAGAAGCTGACCGCCTTCATCAAGGCGGAAGCCATGGCGCACGGTTTCGACCTCTGCCGCATCACCCATGCCGGCAGCATTCCGGAAGCTCCCAAACGTCTGGATGTCTATCTGTCCGAGGGCCATCACGGCACGATGGAGTGGATGGAGGAAACGCGCGACCGACGCAGTGATCCGCGAACGCTCTGGCCTGACGTCCGCTCGGTCGTCATGTTCGGACTGAACTACGGCCCTGATGAAGACCCTCGCGCGCTGCAGGAACAGAAGGACCGCGGCGCGATATCGGTCTATGCCCGCAATCGCGATTACCACGATGTCATCAAAGGCCGCTTGAAAGAGATCGCCACGCGCTTCGCTGCTCGGGCCGGTGAGGACGTCAAGGTCTTCGTCGACACTGCGCCGGTCATGGAAAAGCCGCTTGCCGCCGCAGCCGGTCTTGGATGGCAGGGCAAGCACACCAATCTGGTCAGCCGCAGTCATGGTTCCTGGCTCTTCCTCGGCAGCCTGTTCACGACCGCCGATCTCGATATCGATGAGCCGCAGATTGACCATTGCGGCTCCTGCCGCGCCTGCGTCGACGCTTGTCCGACAGCCGCCTTCCCTGCTCCTTACCGGCTCGATGCACGCCGCTGCATCTCCTATCTGACGATTGAGCACAAGGGACCGATCGATCCTGAGCTTCGGCCACTGATCGGCAACCGCATCTATGGCTGTGATGACTGCCTGGCCGCCTGCCCCTGGAACAAGTTTGCTGTTAGTGCATCGGAAATGAAGCTGAAGGCCAGGGAGGACCTGAAGGCACCTACGCTTTCCTTCCTGCTCACGCTCGACGACCCGCAGTTCCGCAGCTTCTTCAGCGGCTCCCCGGTCAAGCGCATCGGACGGGACCGCTTCGTCCGCAATGCTCTGATAGCGGCGGGAAATTCCGGTGATGGGGCACTGATCCAACCGTGCCTGAATCTGGCGGAGGATTCGTCGCCGGTGGTTCGCGGCATGGCCGTGTGGGCGCTCAAGCGGCTGATGCCGCCGCAGGAGTTTAAGCAGCTCGCTCTTTTGCGAAAAGATGAGCAGGACCCCTATGTCCTGGATGAGTGGCAGTTGGCAGGAGCGGCATGATGCGAATGATGGTCTTCGGGTGCGGCTATTCGGGTAGGGCCATCGCGCGGGCAGCCATGGAGACCGGTGCGAAGGTCTTCGGCACGAGCCGGACTGGCGAGAAGGCGGAAGCACTGGCTGCGCAAGGTGTCGAAGCTTTCGTCTTCGATGGCACGGCCATTGATCAACCCTTGGAGCATGCGCTGTCGCAGGTCACGCATCTCGTCCAATCGATACCGCCGGGTGCGGGCGGGGACCCTGTGCTTAGCCTTGCAAGCGACCGTCTGGCCGCGCTCTGCCCCAGGCTCACATGGGTGGGTTATCTCTCAACCATCGGCGTCTATGGCGACCAGGCGGGCGGCTGGGTCGATGAGGAAACGCCCTGCAACCCCGCCCCCGGCCGTTCCCGGGAAAGGGTCGAGGCCGAGAAAGCCTGGCTCGCCGCGGGCGAGGCGATCGGCGTGCCTGTCGCGGTGCTGCGGCTATCCGGCATCTACGGGCCAGGCCGCAATGCCTTCGTCAATCTCAAGCGCGGTACCGCGCGCCGGATCGTCAAGAAGGATCAGGTGTTCAATCGCATCCGTGTCGAGGACATAGCGCGTGCCGCCCTTTTTCTGGCTCAGTCCGGTCACGGCGGCACTTTCAACGTCACGGATGACGAGCCGGCGGCACCCCAGGACGTCATTGCCGAAGCTGCGCGGCTGATGGGGGTCGAGCCGCCTACCGAACAACCGTTCGAGACCGCCGAGATGACCGCAATGGCACGCTCCTTCTACGGCTCGAACAAGCGCGTCTCCAATAAGCGGATTAGCGATCTGGGCTTTCAGTTCCTATACCCGGACTACCGCATGTCTCTCAATCACCTGTGGGTGAGCCGCACATGGGATGGCGAGCTTCCGCTTCGAAAGGGATGAAATATTCATCCGGTGGGCGTTCGAGGGGCGAAAAGGGAGGCCTCACACCCATTTCCGTGCAAAGATTTCGTCTGAACTGATGTACGGGGGCATCCTCAGCAAAAAAATTTCAAGCAATTTCGTGAAGTTCTTCCCCAGCGCCCGGGCCCGAAACTCGGTTTCAATTTGAGCTTGTTTTACAGGGTTTTTTACCACTCCTCCTCCTAAACCCGCCTGTTTCATAGCCACAAATGCAATCCGGATTGTTTCATGATGTAACATTCCGTGATCGTATTGCGCACTTTTTCGCCAATTTTCACCCCGCTTAACCGTTCCCGCACGCCATGTGCCGACATCCATCGACGGGGACAAAGACTTGACGACAATTCGAAACTCGATTTTCGCCGCGGCTGCCTTTGCTGCCTTCGCAACCTTCGGCACTGCATCCGCTCACGCTGCGCCCGGTTGCGGCCACGCCTCCTGGTATGCTTTGACGTCGAAGACGGCCTCCGGGGAGCGTATGAACCCGGCCAAGCTGACTGCGGCACACCGTTCGCTGCCTTTCGGCACGAAGGTGAAGGTGACCAACAAGCGAAACGGCAAGAGCGTGATCGTACGCATCAACGACCGCGGACCGTTCATCAAGGGCCGCGTTATCGACGTGTCCAAGGCCGCCGCCCAGAACATTGGCATGGTCCGCTCCGGCACCGCGCAGGTCTGTTTCCAGATTGTCGACGCCGGCAATGGAAAGGCCTCCGGCAAGGGCGTCAAGGGCAGCTGAAGCTACTGGTACTTGCTCTTGCCGTCGATGATGGTTAGGACCCGCGCAGACGGGTTCAACCGGAGCGGAGACTGACATGCGATTGGGCGGACGGCTCAGTGGAGCCATCGATGTGCTGAGGGACATCGAAGACAGAAGGCGCCCTGTCGCGGATGCGCTGAAGGACTGGGGCCTGGCTCATCGTTTCGCCGGTTCCGGCGATCGTGCCGCAATCGGCAACATTGTCTACGACGCGCTGCGCATGCGCCTCTCGCATGCGTTCCTGATGGACGACGATGGGCCGGCGGCCCTCGCCTATGCGGTCCTCATCCGGCAGTGGGGGTTGACGCCTGAAGCCCTCTCCGCCGAGTTCGCCGATGACCGCTTCGCTCCGCCACTCCTCACCGAGGCGAACCTCGCGGCCCTTTCCTCCCGTAATCTCGACGATGCCCCCCTGCATGTGCAGGGCGACATTCCGGACTGGACTCAGCCGTCCTTCGAAGCGGCATTCGGCGGGGACTGGCTGGCGGAGGCCAGGGCATTGGCGGAACGTCCGACCCTCGATTTGCGCGCCAATACGCTGAAGGCATCGCGCGAGAAGGTCGGGAAGGCGCTTGACCGCTCCGGAGCCATCCCGGCGCCGATTGCCCGCAACGGGATCAGGATACCCGCCGGAGAAGGAGCGTCGCGGCTGCCGAACGTCACCGCCGAACTTTCGTTCCAGAAGGGCTGGTTCGAGGTGCAGGATGAGGGGTCCCAGATCGTCTCCGAGCTGGTTCAGCCGCCCGAGCACGCCCAGGTGCTCGATTTCTGCGCCGGCGGCGGTGGCAAGACGCTGGCCATGGCAGCGGCGATGAACAACAAGGGCCAGGTCCACGCCTATGATGCCGACCGCAAGCGGTTGGCGCCGATCATCGAGCGGCTCCGCCGCGCCGGGACTCGCAATGTCCAGGTTCATGACGATGCTCGCCAGCTCGATCAGTTCAGGGAGAAGCTGGATGTAGTCCTGGTGGATGCGCCCTGCACCGGCACGGGCACCTGGCGCCGGCGCCCGGATACGAAATGGCGGCTGACGCCGCGTAATCTCGAGGAACGCGTCGCGCAACAGCAGGAAGCGCTTGGTGAGGCGGCTGCCTTCGTCAAGCCTGGTGGCAGCCTCGTATACGTCACCTGCTCAGTCCTGCCCGAAGAGAATGATGTTCAGATCGAGCGCTTCTGCGAGACACACCCCGAATTTTCTCCCGAACCCGTCTTGCAGAACTGGAACGGCCTGTTCGGTGGCGACACACGGCGTCCCCGCAGCCGTGACGGAAAGATGTTGACGCTGACCCCGGCCAGCACCGGCACGGATGGTTTCTTCTTCTGCCGGATGCGCCGGCAGCCCTCCACGGTTTGACAGCCGTCAAGGGAATGACAGCATTTCAAATCGTTCTAAACTAGATGATTTGACACCAGTTTTCATTTGCGCCATGCACGTCCCGCGCAGCCGAGGGAAGAGGCTGCCAAAGGAGGGACCATGATCCGCAAGACATTCTTCAGCGCGGCCTTCGCGCTTCTGGCCGCCTCAGCGGCCTTTCCGGTGGCGTCGGCTGCCGCTGCAACGGAGCCGGCTGCTGTCGTGCAGCATTATGCAGAGCTGGCGCACGCTAAGTACCAAGACTCCTTGATGACAGCCAAGGCGCTTGATGTGGCCATCGACGCACTGATTGCGCAGCCGAGCGAGGAAACGTTGAAGGCCGCACGCGAGGCCTGGATTGCTGCACGGGTTCCCTACCAGCAGAGCGAAGTCTACCGCTTCGGCAATCCGATCGTGGACGAATGGGAAGGCAAGGTGAATGCCTGGCCCCTCGACGAGGGCTTGATCGACTACGTCGATGCTTCCTACGGCACCGAAAGCGACAGCAATGCCCTCTATGTCGCCAACGTGGTTGCCAACCCGAAGCTCAGCGTGAACGGCGAGGAAATCGACGCCAGCAGCATCACGCCTGAGCTGCTCCGCAGCCTGCATGAGGCCGGCGAGATCGAAGCCAATGTCGCGACCGGCTACCATGCGGTCGAATTCCTGCTCTGGGGTCAGGACCTCAACGGCACCGATGCCGGAGCCGGCAACCGGTCCCACACCGATTTCGACACAGCAAATTGCACCAACGGCAATTGCGACCGGCGCGCAGCCTATCTGAAGGCTGCATCCGAACTGCTGATCTCCGACCTGGAGGAGATGGTTGCCGCCTGGGCGCCGGAAGGTGAGGCTGCCAAGGCCGTGACCGCCGATCCGCAGGCCGGCATCCGCGCCATGCTGACCGGCATGGGCTCGCTGTCCTATGGGGAACTTGCCGGCGAGCGCATGAAGCTCGGGCTGCTGCTCCACGACCCCGAAGAAGAGCATGACTGCTTCTCCGACAACACGCATGCCTCACATCTCAACGACGCCATCGGCATCGCTTCGGCATACACAGGCGAGTACACCCGTGCCGACGGCACGAAGATGACCGGTCCATCGCTGTCGGACCTGGTTGCTGCCAAGGATGCGGCGCTCGATGCGGAAGTGAAGGCAAAGCTCGACGCAACGCTTGCCGCCATGAACGCCATGGCCGAACGGGCAGAAGGTGGCGAAGCCTATGACCAGATGATCGGCGAGGGCAATGCGGAGGGCAACGCCATCATCCAGGCGGCGATCGACGGACTGATCGACCAAACCCGCTCGATCGAACGCGTCATTGCGTCGCTGGACCTCGGCGCTATCGCGCTTGAAGGTTCCGACAGCCTTGATAATCCTGACGCCGTTTTCCAATAAGACATGAGGAAGGCCGTCCCGACCGGACGGCCTGTACCACCAATGAGAGCGCTCAAAGCCAGCCTTTTTCTGTTGCCGATCCTGTCGAGCGCTCTCCTTCTGACTCCGCTGGTGGCGATTTCTGAAGACACGCGCTTTCCGGATGAACGCACCGATCTCTCGCCAAAGGACAGGAAGCGCGTCGCCAGCGTGACCCGCCCCACCAAAGATTTCTCCAAGGCCGAGAACTTCGAGACCATGCAGGGCGGTGCGGCGACCACCAAGGCGATCGTCAACGGGGATGCCTTCTCGCATTTCTCGGCCAATCTCACCTTTGCTGAGGAGGAGGAATTCAAGCTCGGCAACGCGCTCTTTCGCAAGCTGTGGGTCTCCTCGCCCTCTTCGACCCAGGCCTCCGATGGGCTGGGTCCGCTGTTCAACGCCCGGGCTTGCCAGAGCTGCCACCTGAAGGACGGTCGTGGGCATCCTCCTGAAGGTGCGGCCGACGCAACCTCCATGTTCCTCCGGCTCGCCCGCCCGGCCCGAACGGAAGAGGAAAGGACGCTCATTGCCCGCCACGAGGCGCTGAACTTCCCCGACCTAACTTACGGCAAGCAGTTACAGGACCTTGCCGTCCCCGGGCTGAAATCCGAAGGGTCGATGGCGATCTCCTATGAGGAGGTCCAGATGACGCTTGCGGACGGCGAGGTCGTGTCGCTGCGCAAGCCGACCTATTCGGTGAAGGACCTGAGCTACGGTCCGCTGGACCCGGACGTGACCCTGTCGCCGCGGATTGCTCCGCCGATGATCGGCATGGGTCTGATCCAGGCGATCCACGAGGCCGATATCCTCGCTAATGCAGATCCGGATGATGAGGACGGCGATGGCATCTCCGGCAAGCCTGCCCTGGTCCGCGACCATCGTACACGGGAACTGAAGCTCGGGCGCTTCGGATTCAAGGCGCAGAACGCTTCTGTCCGCGACCAGTCCGCTTCCGCCTTCGTCGGCGATCTCGGCATTTCCAATCCGGATGCTCCGTTTCATCACGGCGACTGCACGAGCGCCCAGACCGACTGCTTTGCGCGCGCGTCGGGCGTGCAGGAGCGGCTGGGTGATACGGAGGCGCCCGATCCGGTTCTGGAACTCGTAACTTTCTACTCCGAGAACCTCGCTGTCCCCGCCCGTCGTGAACCGGGAGATACCAAGGTTCTCAAGGGCAAGGAACTGTTCTATCAATCGGGCTGCGTCTCCTGCCACACACCGAAATTCGTGACCCGCCGCGACGCGGAGAACAAGGCGCACGCCTTCCAGCTGATCTGGCCCTATTCCGACTTCCTGCTGCACGACATGGGCGAAGGCCTGGCGGACGGGCAGGAGGTCGGGGTCGCGAACGGGCGGGAATGGCGCACGCAGCCACTCTGGGGAATCGGCTTGACGGAAACGGTCAACGAGCACACGTTCTTCCTTCATGACGGCCGGGCCCGCAATCTCACCGAGGCGATCCTCTGGCATGGTGGCGAGGCCGAGGCTGCACGCGATGCCTTTGCCTCCCTTAACAAGGACGACCGCACGGCGCTGCTTGCCTTCCTGGAGTCGCTCTGATGCTGAAAGCTCTTTCCACCGCCGCCCTGGGAGCTCTCGCATTCGCATCCGTGGCCGTGGCGCAGGAAGAGGCCATCAGTCCCACCTTTCCGGAACCGGAAGCCATCCGGCAGGTCATTGAAAAGGCCGTCGACGGCTTCATCCGGGAGGGCTACCGTGTCTTCCAGCTTGCAGCGGGTGATCTCGCCGAAGATATGGCATCGCTCTGCAGCGCGCCTTCGCCGGCTTCACTTGCTGCCGCGAAAAATGGTTTTGCGAAGGCTGCTCGAAGCTGGGCGAGGATCGAGATCGTCCGGACCGGTCCGGCCATCGAGGAAAACCGCCTGGAGCGCATCCTCTTCTATCCGGACCGCAAGAGCACCGGCTTGAAGCAGGTTCAGGCGTTGCTGGCGAAGCCGGACGAGGCGGCGACGGAGGTCGCGAGCCTGAAAGGCAAGAGCGTCGCCATGCAGGGCTTCGGCGCGCTGGAGTTCGTGCTAGCCGGCACGGGTTCCGAGAGCCTGACCGGCCCTGAGGGAAATTTCCGCTGCCGCTATGGCCGTGCGGTAGCGCAGAACATTAAGCAGATCGCTTCCGAGCTGGCGGCGAAGTGGGATGCGTCCGACGGTGTCCAACACCAGTGGAAGAACTCAGGGCCAGACAGTCCCCTGTTCCGCACGGAACAGGAGGCGATGACGGCACTGCTCGGCATTCTGGTCCATGGTGCCGAAATGGTGCGAGACCAGCGGATCGAGACGTTCTACCGAGGCGAGGACAAGTCGGCTTTTCCGAAGCAGGCGATCTTCTGGCGGTCGCAGAACACCTGGACGATGGTGGATGGCAACCTGGAGGGCCTGCGGGACCTCATCCAGGTATCTGAACTTGTCGACCTGCTTCCTTCCGACCAGCATTCCATCGTCGGCTCCATCGATTTCGTCCTCAAAGCGATGATGGGGGTGGTCGAGGAGATCAATCCCGACATGGAATTCGCCGTCGCCGACACTGCGGAGCGGCAGAAGCTCGATTTCCTGCTGGTGAACGGCCGCGACCTGATCGACCGGCTGAACGACCAGTATGGCGGCGCGATCGGCCTGACGTCCGGCTTCTCTTTCTCGGACGGAGACTGAGGATGGCCTGGCGGAGCGACCTCATCGACCGCCGCAGTTTCCTGAGAGCCGCCGGCGTCGGTTTTGCGGCAGCGCTTGGGCCGCGCTCGCTGATGGCGCTCGAGCGATGCGATGCCGTCTATGCCTCAGGCTTTCGTGCGCCGGATGGCTCCTTCGGCCTCGCGACCGTCTCCGAACGCGGGGAGATCATCGACCGCACCCTCCTCCCCGCCCGCTCCCACGGCATGGCCTTCAGCCCGACAACCCGCCGGCTGGTTGCCTTTGCCCGCAGGCCCGGCACCTTCGCCGTGGTGACCGATCCGTTCGGCAGGATGGAACCCATCGTCCTGTCCGCGCCCGAGGGGCGGCACTACTATGGCCACGGCGCCTTTTCTCCAGACGGGCGCCTGCTCTATGCCAGCGAGAACGACTTCGATGGCAATCGCGGCATGATCGGCATCTATGATGCGGCAGACGGCTTCCGCCGTATCGGCGAGTTCGACGCGCACGGCATAGGCACCCATGACATGACCGTCTCGGACGACGGTACAATGCTGGTGATCGCCAATGGCGGCATCGAGACTCATCCGGATTTCGGTCGAACGAAGCTCAATCTCGACCACATGGAGCCGTCGCTGGTGCTGCTTGGGGCGAGCGACGGCCGGCTCATCCAGAAGCACGCACTGCCGCCGGCGCTGCGTCAATTGTCCACCCGCCACATCGCCTTGGGAGACGGTGGGCAGATCTGGTTTGCCTGCCAGTGGGAGGGTCCGCGCGATGCCCGGCCGCCGCTTGTCGGGCACCTTGGCCGGGGTGAGGATCTGACATTCACACCATTGCCGGCGAACGTGACCGACGGCCTTGCCAATTACGTGGGAGCGATCGCCGTGAATCGACGCGATGGCATCGTCGGGGTGACCTCACCCAAGGGTGGCCGGGCAGTCAGCCTCGATGCGAGGACCGGCGAAGTCGTGCGGGAGCAGGCGGTCGTCGACGCTGCAGGCATCGCGCCGTCGAGCACAGGTTTTGCCGTCTCCTCCTATCGCGGCAGTTTCGACGACAGCCGCAGCCCCGTCGCCTGGGACCAGCACATCGTGCGGCTCGCGTGAAGGGACTGGCGCAAGGAACCGTGCGCCCTATGTTCCCGCCCATGAAGAAATCGCTCACCTACATCCTGTTCATCGCCGTCATTGTCGGGCTCGGCGCCCTCAGCGGCGTCAGCAATATGCCCGGCGAGTGGTACCAGTCACTGGAGAAGCCGTTCTTCCAGCCACCGCCATGGATCTTCGGCCCGGTCTGGACCACGCTCTACGTGTTGACCGCGATTGCCGGAGCGCGCACCTGGCTTCAGGCACCGGCCTCGGGACGCATGCAGGTCTGGTTCATGCAGATGATCCTGAACTTTCTCTGGTCACCTGCCTTCTTCGGCTACCAGAGCCCGATCCTCGGCTTGGTCGTGATCATCCCGCTCCTCGTCGCCATCCTTGCCTTCATCCGCCTCAGTTGGAACGTCGACCGGGTCTCCGCCTGGCTCTTCGTGCCCTATGCGGCGTGGGTCACCTTTGCGACACTGCTCAATCTCTCCATCGCCGTGCTGAACTGAGCGGAAACCTGCTCCTGCTTGCTTGGCGGTCCGCGGCATGCCAATTTCGCAATCGCGAAGAGGGTACGAGATGGATGACACCGACGATTTCCGCGAGCGGATCAGGCAGAGCTTCGGTCGCCAGCCGGCGATGGAGACGATAGGTGCGACACTCACCCGTATCGAGCAGGCGATGGTCGAGATCGAGTTGCCGTTCGACCCTAAGCTGACGCAACAGCACGGTCTCCTGCACGGCGGCATCATTTCCACTGCCCTCGACACGGCATGTACGTATGCGGCCTTCTCCGTGATCCCGGTCGACGCTTCGCTGCTGACGATCGAGTTCAAGGTCAATCTCATGTCGCCCGGTCGCGGCGAACGCTTCCTCTTCCACGGGGAGATCACCAAGCCCGGCTCGACCATCATCGTCGCGGACGGGCGTGCCTATGCGATCAGCGACGGGCCGGCGAAGCTGATTGCTTCGATGACGGCAACGATGATGGTGGTGCGCGGCCGGGAGGACATCGTCGGATGAAAGTTCACCTGACCCGGGCGGGCGGCAAGACCTTGCTGTTCGTGATGGCGGTGGACGCGGAGTATGGCGTGCATCTGCGCCAGCGGATCGTTCCGCTGATGACGGGCGTCGGTCCGGTCGAGGCGGCCGTCGTCCTGACTCATGCCCTCACGCGGCTGGAGGCATCGGGTGACCGCCCCGATCTGGTTGTCTCCCTTGGATCTGCCGGTTCGCGTAGCCTGGAGCAGACAGGCATCTATCAGGTCGCCTCCGTTGCCTACCGCGACATGGATGCTTCGCCGCTCGGCTTCGAGAAGGGCAGGACACCGTTTCTCGATCACCCCGCAACGATCGAACTCCCTCACCGTATCCCCGGCATTCCCACGGCCGCGCTCTCCACCGGAGGCAAGATCATTTCGGGTCCTGCCTATGACGGGATCGAAGCGGACATGGTGGACATGGAAACCTTCGCCCTGCTGCGAAGCTGCCACCGGTTCGGCCTCCCACTGATCGGCCTTCGCGGCATCTCCGACGGCAAGGAGGACCTCAAGCATGTGGGTGACTGGACGGAATACCTGCATGTGATCGACGAGAAGCTCGCCGTGGCCGTCGATCGCCTTCTCGATGCCCTGGAGAGCGGCGAATTGAACCCCTGACGCAGTTGCGCCGACGCCAAAGTTTCTCTAAAGGCTCGCCATGACCCAGATCGCCCATCCCGACAGCATCCTCATCATCGATTTCGGCAGCCAGGTGACGCAGTTGATTGCGCGCCGCATCCGCGAGGCCGGGGTCTATTGCGAGATCCACCCGTTCCAGAACGCCGCTACGGCCTTCGAGAAGATGCAGCCGAAGGGCGTGATCTTCTCCGGCGGTCCGGCCTCGGTGACGGCGGAAGGCAGCCCGCGGGCGCCACAGGCGGTCTTCGACTCCGGAGTCCCGATCCTCGGCATCTGCTACGGTCAGCAGACGCTCTGCACCCAGCTCGGCGGCGTCGTCGAGGGCGGCCATGCGGCGGAGTTCGGCCGTGCCGATCTCGAGGTGAAGGCGGCGAGCCCGCTGTTCGAGGGCTTCTGGGAAGTCGGCGGACGCTATCCCGTCTGGATGAGCCACGGTGACCGGGTCACCAAACTCCCCGAGGGTTTTGAAGTCATCGCGACGTCGGAAAATGCGCCCTTCGCCATCGCCGCCGACGAGAGCCGCCGCTACTACACCACCATGTTCCACCCGGAAGTGGTGCATACGCCGGACGGCGCTAAGCTGCTCTCCAACTTCGTGCACAAGATCGTCGGCCTGAAGTCGGACTGGACCATGGCTGCCTATCGCGCCGAGATGATCCGCAAGATCAAGGAGCAGGTCGGCTCCGAGCGGGTCATCTGCGGCCTCTCCGGCGGCGTCGATTCATCCGTAGCGGCGGTGCTGATCCACGAGGCAATTGGCGACCAGCTGACCTGCATCTATGTCGACCACGGCCTGATGCGCCAGGGCGAGAGCGAGCAGGTGGTCGGCATGTTCCGCGACCATTACAACATCCCGCTCGTCCATGTGGACGCATCCGACCTGTTCCTGACGGAGCTCGCCGGCGTCACCGACCCGGAAGTCAAGCGCAAGACGATCGGCCGCCTGTTCATCGAGGTCTTCGACGCCGAAGCGACGAAGATCGCCGAGGACGGCAAGGGTGCCCCGAAATTCCTGGCACAGGGCACGCTCTATCCGGACGTGATCGAAAGCGTCTCCTTCTCCGGCGGCCCCTCCGTCACCATCAAGAGCCACCACAATGTCGGCGGTCTGCCGGAGCGGATGAACATGCAGCTCGTGGAGCCGCTGCGCGAGCTCTTCAAGGACGAGGTGCGCGCACTTGGCCGAGAGCTCGGCCTGCCGGAAAGCTTTATCGGTCGTCATCCCTTCCCGGGCCCGGGCCTCGCGATCCGCTGCCCCGGCGCCGTGACTCGCGATAAGCTCGACATCCTGCGCAAGGCAGATGCCATCTATCTGGACGAGATCCGCAAGGCCGGTCTCTACGACACGATCTGGCAGGCGTTTGCAGTGCTCCTCCCCGTACAGACGGTCGGGGTCATGGGCGACTACCGCACCTATGACTTCGTCTGCGCCCTGCGTGCCGTTACCTCCGTGGACGGAATGACGGCCGACTTCTACCCCTACGACATGAACTTCCTCGGCCGCACCGCCACCCGCATCATCAACGAGGTGCGCGGCATCAACCGGGTGGTCTACGACGTGACGTCGAAGCCGCCCGGCACGATCGAGTGGGAATAGGCCGCCCGCCGGTACCCGCGGCCAAGGATGACGCAGGTCAATGATCGCCGGCGTTCTATCCCTGATGATCGAAGCCTCGCCTAGCGGAAAGGCATCGATCACGGGAGGTCGGGATGGTGTGGCAGACCAGGCATATCGGGAGGCCCGCTCCTGCGAATATCAATCACGCTATTCGCCGGCGCGTCGCGATCGCGATCCTTTTCACTGTTCTCGGGGACGTCCCCGCAGTTCTCGCCGACCGTGACAGTCCTCAGTATCACCGGGGAGCGTGCGAGGGAGCCTATCCTGGCTGGTTGCGCGGCCTGGTGGATGGATACAATGGGGTGGCCGATGCATCGGCCACCGGGGGGTCGGTTTCGCTGGCAGCCGCGCCGGTGCCGGATTCGATTACTTCTGCCGACGAACGGCAGGGGTACAAGGAGGGGCTGCAGGCCGGGTTTGCGTACGGGGTAGCTTACGGCGTCCAGTTGGGAAAGTCGGCACGGACCGACGAAACAGACGCAAACATCATGAATCGAGCAACGGAAGGCTTGAGTGTCTACATTCAAAGCCATTGCGGCGCCCTGATCCCGTACATCGACTGGGATCGCACCTTTCTGAATGCTTCGGGAACCGCTACGGCAACCAGCCTGACTGCAGCCCAGTTGGCGATGCATAATGCCGCCACTGCCAATCAGCTGGCTGTGGGCGCTGAAGCCTCTGCTCAGGAAGCCCGCGACGCCGAGGCGAAAGGCGATCATCCAGTCGCCCTCGCCAACCGCTTAGCCGCACAATCGGCAGCCCAGATGGCAGCGGGTTTCGCCGATATGGCGCGTAGCCAGGCCGCGGCTGGCAGAGAGGAGGCTGTGCAAGCCATTATCGACGCGCAAGCTGCAGCCGAAAGGGCCAGAAAAGCGGCCGACAGCGCTGGAGGTTAAGACGGGGCGACACTAGATTGCCTCCTCCAGCACCCAAGAGTTCGAGATGTACCTTATCCAGATTTTGCTGCCCGCCACGGACTCCGACGGCAACGGGTTCCCGCCCGAGATGTTCGCCTCTATCCGCGACCTCCTGGCCCAGCGGTTCGGTGGGATCACCTTTCACCGCAGTGCTCCGGCTGAAGGCCTCTGGCTCAGCGACGATGGCGTGGAAAAGGACGCCATCGTTACGGCCGAGGTCATGGTGGATGCGATCGACCGCGAGTGGTGGACACATTTCCGCGCGGATCTGGAGCGGCGCTTCGATCAGGAAGAAATCGTGATCCGCGCCCTTCCGATCACCCGCATCTAAGCCGCTAGAAGGCGAAGGCCTGTTGGGATGAATCCCTGGCGCCGAGCCGTACCCCCTCCAGTTCCAGCATTCGCACCTTCGTGTCGGAGCCGCCGGGAGCCGAAAAGCCACCAAGCCTGCCACCGGCAGCCAGCACGCGATGGCATGGAATGATCAGGGGAATCGGATTATTCGCCATGGCCTGACCGACCCTTCGCGCCGCGTCCGGCCCCGCTCCGATTGCCTTCGCCAGAGCGCCGTAGCTCGTGGTCTCACCCCAGCCGACCCTTCGAAGAGCAAGATAGATCTCGCGGAAGAAGGCATCCTGTTCGACCAGATCGAGGCGCAGCGCGGAAAACTCGACGGGTGCACCAGCGAAGTAACGGCGGACAGTTTCGATGACAGCCTTGATCCCGGCCGATGGAATGTCCGGCGCCCCTTGGGGCAGGCGACGCAGGATCATCCGCTCCACTGCGTCGGCACTTGTCATCGGCAGCTGGAAGCGGCTGATCCCCGCCTCGCTCCAGGCGATCGCGCAGAAGCCCGCCGATGTTTCGAAGACATAATAGTGATGGAGCCGCACGATGTTCATCCTCCGTTCTTCCGGAAGATCGTCCCGTTTCCCTCGAAATTCAACCCGCTTCTTGCCTGGACCTCGTCCTAGACCCGGATGGCCAGCCTCAAGCCGCCCCAGTGGCGTCCATTGACGAAGATGGGTGCCGAAATATCCTTCATCAGCACGAACTGGCCGCCGCCCATGTCGCGACGATAGGTCTGCAGCAGGAAGGGCTCGGTGTTGCGGCCAGCAGCAAGGCCGACTCGGTCGTTGAACATACGGCGGTTGCGGCAGTTCGCCGTGTTCCACTCCACGTCCCCGGGACGCTGCGGATGGGAGAACTTGCGATTGTGAGTCGGCAGGTAACCGTTTTCATCGACACAAGCGCAGAACGCCACGCGATCGTCGCTCGCTGCGGCTTTCTCCTGTATCGCCGGCAGGATCGCGTCGGTCAGCTCGGTAAACCGCGTCATATACTGGACCGGTTCTGTCCCGCGGATCGGCTGGTACTGTCGGTCGAAGAGCGCTGCCATATCGATGCGACCAGAGCGGACGGCTGCCTCGAAGGCCGCCGAGACCTCGGCGGCAACAGACATGGCTGCGCGGATATAGGGTGTATCGGGCGTTTCCGTACCCGCGCTCGCCGTCGCCTGGATGATGCGCTCGGAAATGGCGACCACCTCGCCCACCCGGCCCGACGTATCCTGCAGCTTGTCGTTCGACTTCAGGATAGCCGCTGCGGCCGTCGCGATCGAACCCGCGAATTCGTTGCATTGCCGGTCGACGGCCTCTGTCGTTCCCGCCAGCGAGGAAGCGCTGTCGAGGATCTGGGACATGACGTCTTCGACGCCCTTGAAGGAGCCCTGCACTTCCGTGGCCGTGGACTTCACGCCTTCGGCAGAGACACGCGCCTGATCCCCCGCCGCGACGAGCGCATCGATGCGGGCCCCCAGCTGCTCGAGGGTGGACTGGATGGACGCTGTGGTCTGGGACGTCTGCAGGGAAAGCGCCCGGACCTCGGCAGCAACGACGGCAAAGCCCTTGCCGGCGTCTCCGGCCCTGGCCGCTTCGATCGCCGCGTTCAGCGCAAGGAGGTTTGTCTGCCGCGCAATGGTGCCGATCGCATCGGCCAGTCGGCCGACATCGGCAAGAGCGGTGGAAAAGGATTTGATCTCCTGGCCGATTTCCTGGGAGGCCGTCACCATGTGGTCTATGGCAGCGACCGAGCCGGTCAGCTGCTGCGCTTGTTCGCCAAGCACCTTCCGGGCGCTGGCAGCCAGCTTGTCCGTTTCGCCAAGAGACCGGGCAATGTCTGCATTTGCCTCGGCAATCGCCTCGGCGGCCTGCGTCAGGCGCGAAAGCAGACTTGCATGTTCCGACGATTGGGCCGCCGTGTCCTGGATCGTGCCGGCAATATCGACGAGATGGAGGCCGAGGTCAGACGCTTCGAGCGCCAGTCTTGCCACAACGGCCTGAAGCTGGTCGGCATCAATAACCGCCTCGGCTGGCGGTTCATTCTCATCAAGAATCTGCGCAATAGCACCCACCGTCACCTCCCGGATATCGGGAGATAATCGCGCGGCAGGATTAACAAAGCGTGTAGATGCCTAATTGATGAGCGGCTGGCGCCAATTACTCATCAGAGCTGGTCAAAGGCCTTCGGATCAATGCCGAGGATAGCCAGGTCACGCTTGGCCGGCCTGCGATGGTTCTCAACGGCATTCGATGCATTGACAGCCGCACCGAAGACAGCGAAGGCACGACCGAGGAAGCCGCCCGGTACATTCTTGCGTTGGTTCAACATGATGTGCTCCTTGTGTTGCCCAGAATGTGGGGCCATCGCCGCGATTGTGCAACGCACAAGAGAGCATCTGAGCCATGCAGACGGAGCATGGCTTTAGGCGAACCGTCATGCTTGCACCTCCGCCGGGTGGCTTGCTATCGCTTCTTCTTCACGGGAGATATCGTCTTGAGCATCACTATTTACGGCATAAAGAACTGCGACACGATGAAGAAGGCTCGTGCCTGGCTTGACGACAAGAACGCGGCCTACCGGTTTCACGACTACAAGGCGGAGGGCATCGATCGCGGCAAGCTGGAGCATTGGATCGATGCGGTCGGCTGGGAGACGGTGCTGAACCGCGCCGGCACAACGTTCCGCAAGCTGGACGAGGCGGCGAAGGCCGGACTGGACGGGGACAAGGCGATCACGCTGATGCTGGATCAACCATCAATGATCAAGCGGCCGGTGCTCGAGATTGACGACAGGATCATCGTCGGCTTCAAGCCCGAGGTCTATGAGGCGCAGATCTGATCACCCGCCTTGAGGGGCTGCCGAGAGACGAAGCGGCTTCAAATTTCGCGTCGTAGGCCCTATCTGTGGGCGACCTCCCGAAGACAGGATAGTGAACCGATGAACATTCATTCCGAGATCAGCAGCAGCGTCGACCCGGTCAGGCTCGAAAAGCTGGCGGAGGTGGCCGTCAAGGTCGGCCTGCAATTGCAGCGCGACCAGGATCTCGTCATGACGGCCCCGCTCGCCGCTCTGCCGCTGGTGCGGCTCATCACCAAGCATGCTTATTTGGCCGGCGCCGGTCTCGTGACCACCTTCTATTCGGATGAGGAGACGACGCTCGCCCGCTACGCGCACGCCCCGGATGCAAGCTTCGACAAGGCCTCCGGCTGGCTCTACGAAGGCATGGCGAAGGCCTATGCCAATGGTGCCGCGCGGCTGGCCATCGCCGGCGACAACCCGCTGCTGCTAGCGAGCCAGGATCCCGCCAAGGTTGCACGGGCAAACAAGGCCAATTCGATGGCCTACAAGCCGGCACTCGAGAAGATCTCGAACTTCGACATCAACTGGAATATCGTCTCCTATCCCAACCCGTCCTGGGCGAAGATCGTCTTCCCAGGCGTTCCCGAGGAGGAGGCGGTGAGAAGGCTTGCCGACGCAATCTTCGCCGCATCGCGCGTCGATGTCGCCGATCCGATCGCCGCTTGGGCGGAGCACAACGCCAACCTGAAGAAGCGCTCGGGCTGGTTGAACGGCGAACGCTTCTCCGCCCTCCACTTCACCGGTCCCGGCACCGATCTGACCGTAGGTCTCGCAGACGGTCACGAATGGCATGGCGGCGCGTCGGTGGCCAGGAACGGCGTTACCTGCAACCCGAACATCCCGACCGAGGAGGTCTTTACCACCCCGCACGCCCTGAACGTCGAAGGACATGTGTCCTCGACGAAGCCGCTATCCCACCAGGGCACGCTGATCGACAATATTCAGGTCAGGTTCGAGGGGGGGCGTATAGTCGAAGCCAAGGCTTCGAAGGGCGAGGAAGTGTTGAACAAGGTGCTCGACACCGATGAAGGTGCCAGGCGCCTTGGCGAAGTGGCGCTGGTGCCGCACTCCTCGCCAATCTCGGCGAGCGGCATCCTCTTCTACAACACGTTGTTCGACGAGAATGCGTCCTGCCACATCGCGCTCGGCCAGTGCTATTCGAAGTGCTTCCTTGACGGCGCCACACTCAGTCAGGAGCAGATCGCGGCACAAGGCGGCAATTCGAGCCTCATCCACATCGACTGGATGATCGGCTCGGACAAGATCGACATCGACGGCATCAAGGCAGACGGCGCGCGCGTGCCGGTGATGCGCAAGGGCGAGTGGGCCTGAGCATCGGCTTGCGGCCGGAAATCATCGCCGGCCGGTCGTCGGTCACCGATAGTAGATGACCTTGCCGCCATTGGCTGCCGTCTGTACCCACAGCACGTTGTGTACTGCAATCTGGCGGCGCTCCAGCGCGTCCAACAGCGAAGGGTCGCCCATGACGATCTGCTGGGCGATCCGCATCCGTACCGGGATAAGGTAGTAGGACGGATGGCGTTCGTCTTCCGAACGACCCTCGGAGACCGAGATCGCCGTGACTCCGTCATTGTAGATCCGGCCGAACAGGAAGACGGAAACATCGCTCTGCCCGGCATTGGTCGGGCCAGCGATCGAAGCACCCATCAGGATGCCAATGGCAGCGGCAAGCAGGTTCCTTTTCATCGCGCACTCCCAAGAGGTCAGCAGGCGGACAGGACCGCCCTCTCCTCTTTACCTAGGCCAGCGCAGACGAATTTTAAGTGGCCGGGGGCCTGCGGCCCTCAGAACAGGCTACCCTGCTTCGGCGGCTCGCCGGATGGCGCCGCCCTTGCGGTGGGCTTCTTGCGGGCGGTCTCTGGGCCCGGTGGCGAGGCGGGAGGGCTGTCCCCGCAGGCGATCGTGTTGATCCGCTCGTCCGCGAACTCGATCTCCAGGAACTGTCCGACCGATACGTCCGAGGCACGCGTCAGCGGCCGGTTCTCGGCATCACGCACCACCGCATAGCCACGTTTCAACACGTTCTTGTAGGAGAGCGATTGCAGGACGCGATCCTGCCCCGTCACGAGGCCGCGGTTGCGTGTCAGGGCGTAGGACACCGCGGTATCCGCTTGGCGCATCAGGGCGGTCAGGTGCTGACGCTCGCGCTGCAGTTGGCCCGCCAGTCGGGCCGGCAATGCGCCAAGCGCAGTCGCGGCTTTCGCGACACGGCTATGCTCCTTCAGCATGTGCCGCTCGAGGCAGCGCTCCTTGCGCAGGACCTGCTCGCCGATGAAGCGGCGTCGCTCCGAGACACGGTTTGCCAGAATCTCGAGACGCAGCCCCGCGGTTGCCTGATCGAGGCTGCGACGCTTAACGACCGTAGTGCGCTCGAGGCCGCGGCCAAGACCGGCAGCCGCCTCGTCGAAGCGACGGCGCGGCAGCGCGAGCAACTGATCGAGGGACGGCAGCGCACGAACGAGCGCGCGGACCGACTGGCGGCGATGGTCCATGTGCCGGCTGGCGCAGCCCCGCAGCCGCGCCGAAAGGCTTGCAACCTGCGCATCCAGTTCCGCCTTCACCGGGACCGCCATTTCGGCGGCACCCGTGGGTGTGGGCGCCCGCATATCGGCGGCGTGATCGATCAGCGTCCAGTCCGTCTCATGGCCAACCGCGGAGATGAGCGGGATCCGGCTTTCCGCTGCGGCGCGCACGACGGCTTCGTCATTGAAGCCCCAGAGGTCTTCGAGGCTGCCGCCGCCGCGCGCGACGATCAGCACGTCCGGCCGCTTCACAGGCCCCTCGGTCGGCATCTCGTTGAAGCCCCGGATTGCCGCAGCCACCTCGTCACCGGAACCTTCGCCCTGCACCTTCACCGGCCAGACGACCACGTGGACGGGGAAGCGGTCGGTGATGCGGTGCAGGATGTCGCGAATGACGGCGCCGGTCGGCGAGGTCACGACACCGATGACCTGCGGCATGAAGGGCAAGGGGCGCTTGCGGGCCTGATCGAAAAGGCCTTCCTCCGCCAGGCGGCGGCGCCGTTCGTCCAGGAGCGCCATCAGCGCGCCCGCGCCGGCCGGCTCCATGTTCTCTATGACGATCTGATATTTCGACGAGCCAGGGAAGGTCGTCACCTTGCCGGTGGCAATGACCTCCATCCCCTCTTCCGGCTTGAACCGAAGGCGGGGGAAGGTTCCCTTCCAGATGACCGCATCGATTCGCGCCCGATCATCCTTCAGGCAGAAATAGGCATGGCCGGAGGAATGCTGTCCGCGATAGCCGGAAATCTCGCCCCGGACCCGAACATGGTCGAAGGCGGTCTCGACCGTCCGCTTGATCGAACCGGACAGTTCCGAAACCGTGACCTCGAGAAGATTTGTCTGCGAATCCCTGGCGGCAAAAGTGTTCATGCCTCCTTCTACAGGAAGGCGGCCGGCATTTCACCTGCCCGATGCGGGGATGTGGAAGCCGCTTCCCCGCACCGGGAACGGTTGATGGCCGGCCCGCCTCTGCGATCGCACAGCACCTAACCCGTTGAGGGCGCGGCACCTTTGCAATCAAGGCCTTGGACGGCATGCGAAAAACGTCATGTCGAGTCATCCCCGCGGGAATGCATGGCCCGACAATGGCTGCAGAACCCACGGAGACCTCACATGCCCGATCGTTTTGCCAATGTCCAAACCTCCTTGTCCGGCCCCGCCTCCTCCGGCTTTGCCATCACGCCCCATGATGCAGCAGACCTGCCGGAAACCACCCGCGCGATCTATGTCGGCAGCGGGGGTGATCTCTGCCTCCGCATGCTCACCGGCGAAACCCTCACATTCGTGGGGATTTCACCGGCAAGCCTCTTGCCTGTCCGCGCCACGCGCATCCTTGCGACAGGCACGACGGCCGGTAACCTGGTGGGGCTGGTGTGATGGTATCGTTCTCGACCGGCCTGAACATGGCTGCCGTCAGGACCACCGGCACGGGGCTCGCCTTGGGTAAGGGCGGCAGTGCGGCGTCTCGCCTTCTCAACCTCATCCAGAGTGATGTCGGCACGGCACTGATCTGGGACTATGCCAGGACCGACCGCCGCTTCGCCACTCCAACCGGAGGTGCCAATCCTGCGGCGTCCGGCGATGTCGTCGGGCTGGACATGGACTGGTCTAGCCACGGCACGAGGACCTATGCGCAAGTCATTGCGGAAGGCGGGTACGCCGGACCTTCGGCCGTTCCCGGCAATCACGCGACCCAAGCCACTGGCGCAGCGAAGCCGAAATGGCAGGCGGGTCCGAAACCCTTCCTGCTCTACGACGGGATCGATGATCTGACGAACGTGCCGGGCCTGGTCCCTGGAGCTTCCGGAACGATCGTCTCGGCTTTCCGGGCAACTGCCGGCATTGCCGCGACGCAGGCGATGATTGCCAGCGGGACCTTCTCGGGCAACAAGCGGTGTCGGCTGGCCTTGACGGCGACCGGCCTCCCATCCTTCGTTTTCAATGACCAGATCATTAGTCTTCCCGGCTCGTCCGACATCCGCGGCACGGATGTGGTGATGATCCAGACATGGGGAAACGGGCGCCGCCGCTGCTACCTCAGCACTTACTCCGACCCGCTCGTCATCGACGAAGCACGGGTGGCAAACATGGACGGCGCGGGGAGCAGCTACAAGATCGGCTCTCTGGAAGGTGGCGCTTCCGACTTCTTCAGCGGACGCATCTACGGCACGTTGATCCGCTCCGTCGAGACAGCCAACGCCGACATCCGCAACATCGTGCTGCCCGCCTTCAGGAGCCTATATGCATGATCCTGGGACGCTACTGCCGGCTTGCTCCCCCAACCTCACGCCCGCTTCATCCGCAGGCAGTTCACCAGCCAGCCGGCTGCGGCACCTGCCGCCACGCCGAGGGTTTTCCACGCCGCGTCGCTGGCATCAGGGTGTCGGCTGACTGAAAGGAACTGGAGCGACTCGATAAACCAGACGGCGGCCATCAACAGAAGAACGCAAAGCCAGATCTTTCGAGGGAAAGCTAACGTGAAGACCGCCGTAACGATCATGAAGGCAAATGCCCGATCAATATCGGCAGTCGCGACGTCCGTTGGCCGGAGTTCGAGAGGGACGATCGTCACGACGACGATGGCCGCCAGAAGCCCCCAGGCCGCAATCTTCAAAATCCTGTCAGTCATCATCGCCTGATAGTTTACGGGCGGCGGAGCCGCAAGATGACCCGGTGTCGCCATTTCGCTCTAGGATCATGAACACTCCGGTGGAGAAGCCGCCATTGGCCGGAGGATCGCACCGAGGGGCGAGGCCAATTCACCTCATCGCTCCGTCAACCGTCACCACGCGGTAAACGACAAACCCGTCACCCTCCCCGGTACGTCCTATCGGCGCCAAGAAGGTGGGGACATCGCCCCGCGCCAGCGCCGCATAGAGTCCATCCGGCTTCATCCGGATCAGCGACCGTGTCTGCGGGTCGCCGGCGCAGAAGGCAAGCAGCGTCACGCCGGCGCCGCGCAGGAAGGCTTCGCTCTCGGCTGGCGGGGCGAGCCCGATGTGCAGTTCCGTCAGCATGCCACCCTGGTTGCGATGGTAGGGCGCCGCAAGCACCCGGTGGGCGGTGTAGCGGAGGATTTCGGCGCCGCTGTTCGAGGGTGCGGCCACGACGCCCGGCTCCAGGCCCGCCAGAAGCGGCAGCCCGTCCTCTGCCGAGCATTCCCCCGGCACCGGTCGGGCGCCGCTGTCCTGGGTGAGCGTCTCCATGCCGAGCGATCCTTCGGCGTTGTGGTCGATCAACGCACCCGCCAGCGCCCAGACGGCCGGTACCGCCATCAGGACTGTCATCACATAGGCGAAGGCCGCATTTGGGCTTTCCGGGTCCGCCTGCGAGCCGCGGCGGAGGTCGGCGATCAGGAGCGCCAGCGGCAGGATTGCCAGCATGTTGGCAAAGAAGAAGCCGCGAACCTGCACGAGAGCGACCATCCAGCTTGCCGCGATCAACAGCAGGAAGACGAGATGCGCCTCCCGGTCCTGGTCCTGCAGGATGCGGAAAAGGCAGACCATGGCGGCGAAGAAGCCGACGGCATAGTACCCGCCCAGCGCATGGGTATCGCGGGTTACGATGCCGACGATGGACTGTGCCTCGGTGACGGCGTCCAGCCACAGCGTCACCAGCATGGGATCGAGGTCGGCCAGCGGGCTGCCCAGGCATTGCGGGGCGATCAGCAGGGCGGCTGCAGCGAGTGCAACGGCGATGCCCGCAGCGGCAAAGAGGCGGCCACGGATGCCGTGATCGGCGGGCAGATAGGTTGCGCCCGCCAAGAGCGTACCGCCCATGGCGGCAAGGGCATAGAAGCCGAGCGAGAGGCTGTCGCATGTCACCACGCCGTAGCGGGCGGGCGGAATGGTCAGCAGGAAGGCCGCAGTGATCCCCAGTGCAAGGGAAACCCCGAAGGCACGGGCCGGCCGGGACATCGCGTCGCCGTGCCAGATCCATTGAAGGGCGACGCAGAGGCAAGCGACCGCCACCACCGGCACCGTCTCCGCTCCGATTGCGATCGCAAGCGCGGCAACCGCCCCGGCCGTGCCATAGCTCCACGCGCGGCGGTCAGGATCGACGAGCATGGCCGCAATCCACACCACCAGGACCGACTGGATGTTGTGATGGTCGATCGAGCCGGGGTGGAAGCGGATATTGGTGAAGGCGAAAAGGCTGCCCAGACCGAGCGCGATGTTCATCGCCACCGGACCCGAAAGGCGTCCAGCGGCAAGCCCGATCGGGTAAAGGAGGCAGGGGATGAGCAGCAGTGGCCAGACGGTGAGCGCCAGGGCTTCTGCCTGATCCTGCGGCAGGACCAGCGTTCCCATCCGGATCAATGCCCCGATCGGCAGGTCCACGAGCCGCGACCAGTGCATCAAGGTGCCACCGTCGAGGCCCAGCCGGTACTGCGTGAGGTCGAACCAGCCTTGCCCCGCGAGAAGGTCCCTCACCTGTACCAGGCGCATCACATCGTCATTGTCGGGACCGACATAGTCCGTTGCGGAGGGGACGAACATCGCCAGCATGACGGCGATCGTCACCAGCGTGTAGAGGAGACTGAGCAGCCCGGGACGCACCGACAGTGGCCGGCGTTCAGGCTGTGCTTGCTGCAGATGTGCGGCCGCGGCGTCTGGCATCGGCTTCCGGTGTGTTGTTTTCTCGGCGGAAACCTAGCCTTAACCTTCCCAAGAAATAGTAAAGCCGCCGCGCCGGACGAACCTGCGCCGATTTTCCGGGTAGCGAGTGAAAATCATGACCGTCAGTTCCGTCGACATCGCGATCCTTCTCCCCTGCTACAATGAGGCAGCCACGATCGGCGACGTGGTGCTCGGCTTCCGCGCCGCTCTGCCGGCGGCGCGCATCTACGTCTACGACAACAATTCCACCGACGGGACGGCGCTGAAGGCGATGCTCGCCGGCGCCCACGTGGTGCGTGAACGGCGGCAAGGCAAAGGCCATGTCGTCAGGCGCATGTTCGCAGACATCGACGCCGACATCTACATCATGGCCGATGGCGACGGCACCTATGCTCCCGCCGACGCAGAGGAGCTTGTACGCACGCTCTTGACCGAGAGGGCCGACATGGTGGTCGGCACCCGCCGGGGTGTGCTTGCGGACGCGGGGCGTCAAGGCCACGCGGCAGGCAACCGCCTCTTCAACCTTCTCTACCGGACGATCTTCGGCCGCGACTTTACCGACATCTTCTCCGGCTACCGCGCCTTTTCCCGCCGTTTCGTGAAGAGCTTCCCGGCAGTCTCCGGCGGGTTCGAGATCGAAACCGAGATGTCGGTCCATGCTTCGCGGCTCAAGCTGCCGGTCAGCGAGATCGAACTACACTACGGTCGCCGGCCGGAGGGCTCGCATTCGAAACTGTCGACCTTCCGCGATGGCAGCCGCATCCTCTGGATGTTCGCCATGCTGATGAAGGAAACGCGTCCGTTCGTCTTCTTCGGGCTGATCAGCGGCGCGGTCCTGGCCGCAAGCATTGCCTTCATGCTGCCGGTCCTGGCGGAATACTTCCACACCGGCTTCGTCAGCCGTGTGCCGACCTGGATCCTGTCGATGGCGCTGATGATGGTGTCACTGCTCGTCTTCACGGCGGGGCTCATCCTCGACTCGCTCTCGAGGGCCCGCAACGAACAGCTTCGGCTTTCCTATATCAGCCAGCCCGGCCTCGTCAGCACGGCGTCCCGGGACGCGGAAGCCGTCTCGCCGGCCAAAACATCGCGCCGCGCCGACGCCGCATGAGAAGGCTCGCCTGGTTCGTGATCGCCGGCGGAACCGGCTTCGCGATCGATGCGGGGCTGACGCATCTCCTGATCGCATTTACGCCAGCGAGCCCGTTCCTCGCCCGTATTCCGGCGATCATGGCGGCCATGGCTGCCACCTGGTTCCTCAACCGCAGTTTCACCTTCGGCCGTTCATCCTCGTCGCTCGCGGCAGAAGGCTTCCGCTACTGGGCGGTCGGCGTCACCGCAGCGCTTCTGAACTACGCCGTCTACTCGGCGCTGATCTACCGCTTGCCCATACAACCGGTAGCGGCGATCGTCTTTGCCTCGATCGCCGCCATGGCCTACAGTTTCTTCGGCTATTCCCGCTTCGTCTTCGGACGCTGACGGCTAGACGGTTTCCCATCCGTCATGGCTGCTGGCCCGATAGATCGCATCGATGAAGCGCTGGTTCTTCACCGAATTCTCAAGCGTCACCACCTCGGCTTTCTCGCCTGCGACGGCGCGTGAGAAGGCTTCGGCCTGGCGCCGGTACTGACGGCTGTCCTGGAAGCGGAAAATCTGTGACTCGGTGTGCTTCTGGTTGGTAAGTTCAATCTCCTCGGCACCCCAGCGCTCGGCATTGAAGGGCGACTTCACTTCGATATAACCCTCGGTTCCGTGGAAGACCATGACCTGCCGGTTTGCCATCTGGGTGGCCACATAGAAGCTCATCTCGAAATCGCCGAAGTCCGCCTTGACGCTCGAATAGATGTCGGTGCAAAACTCGGCATCCCGCTCCGTGACAGCCTGCACCCGCAGAGGCTCGCGACCGGTGGCGAAGCGGGTCGTGATCGTCGGGTAGACGCCGATATCGGGCAGCGCACCGCCGCCGAGTTCGGGGATATTGCGCATATTGCCGGCATCGCGATTGAAATAGGTAAAAGCACCCTGGACGTGACGCAGACGGCCGATCGCTCCTTCGGCGATCAACTCGCGAACCTTCAGCCAGACCGGTGCATAGGTCACCATGAAGGCTTCGGCGATCAGCACTCTGTTGCGATCCCGCGCCGCGATCAGCGCATCGATATCGTCGGCCTTGAGCGCAATGGGCTTTTCGCACAGCACGTGCTTGCCGGCATCGGCGGCCTTGATGGACCATTCCACATGCTGGCTCGTCGGTAGCGGGATATAGACCGCGTCAATCACGTCCGAGGCCAGCATCTCCTCGTAGGAACCGAAGGCGTGCGGCACCGAGAACCGGTCGGCCATGTCCCGGGCCTTGGCGAGATCGCGACTGGCGACGGCGGTGACGACACAGTTCTCCGCATCCTGCAGCGACAACACGACGATGTCCCGACCGATCTTTGCCGTCGACAGAATTCCAAAACGCAACATCGTCATCTCCTCGCTTGATTTGCCGACGCACCATAGGGTCGCAACCGAGCGGTTGCAACGAGGCCGTAGGGGATGAGACGGCGCAGATGCTCCCTGCACGATCATCACGACTGCGCTGGCACAAAAGCCGTCGCCGCTTGTTCTAGACCTCATCAGGAGGTGCATCATGACCAAGGACCAGATGATCACGGGCGGCATGAACGACAGGCCGCGGCAGGATACGATCGCCCAATCCGGAGCGGGCATCCCGGACGACAGCAGCCGGCCGATCGAGGCAGACGATGCAACTATCGGACGCGTTCGCGAAGACCTCTCCGGCGGCAGTGCGCGAGAGCGATTGAAGGAAGAGGTCCAGGAAGAGATCGAGAAGCCGCAACGGGGCACTGCCTGACGGCAGCCTCGGGTTGCTCGC
The DNA here is from genome assembly GCF_902502825.2 of Pseudorhizobium flavum. The sequence goes on along the minus strand of NZ_LR723670.1, from coordinate 220,229 downwards.
TCTCCTCAGCGGAACAGTTCGCAGTGGAGAACGTTAAGTGAACATCACAAACCGAGAGGGTGAGATGGTCGATCAACACAATCCCAAGCTGAACGCGGATCCGAACTCGAATACGGAGAAGGACCCCGAGGACTGGGTGACGGGCGACGAGCCTATGACCGGTGCCCAGACCTCCTACCTGAAAACATTGACCGAACAGGCGCATGAGCCGGACGCATTCGCGGATGATCTTACCAAGGCGAAGGCATCGAAACGCATCGATGCCCTGAAGGGGAAGCTCAAGCTTTAGCTTAACCCGCGGTTCTCCAGGCAGGAAAGGTCTCATAGAAGCTTGAGTGGTCACCTTCATGGTTGGCCATTCCAGGCTTCGTCAGCACACCGCGGGGCTCGGCATAACTCATGATCCGTCGCGCGGGCCTCTCGTGCCACTGGATGTTGAAGGCCCACAGCTTCGGGAAGAAGCAAAGCGAGGCGTAAGGCAGGTGGTCGTGGATCCACCAGGCCATCTTTTGCCAGTCGCCCTCCCGGTCGTGGTTGTCGATTAGCCAAGGAATGACGACGCAAGCGGTCGCGCCCATGCATCCGTCGACGTCGCGCATGTCCCAGATATGGTCGGCCGCCGAGGCTGCATTCGTCGAGCAGTTGAGATTGTTCCGGTTGCCGAACTCGTTGACCGCCGCCGAACGGTAGCCGGAGCGCAGGTGAAGGCGTCCGAACGTCGCCTGGAGCGGCTCCAGCAAGTCTTCGCAGAGCCGCCTGCCTGACTCGATCGCGAGTTCCGGATCGTCCGGCACGTTCGCTATGCCACGGACGGCCGCGATCTCGGAAAACAGGAAGTCGCGGAAGAAGAAGTTCTTCGACAGCCTGACGCGCCCTAGGTCTTCCAGTCCCCTCATCGAACTCGGTTTGCGCATATGTCCTCCTCCTTTGCCACCGGAGGCGTACAACCTCGCCAGTAAGCGCGCCACCCGATCTGCATCACTCAGACAGCCTCACAAATTGATTGCATATGCAATTACATATGCTAAGCTGGGCTCATGTTCGACGAGTGCCTCTACTTCAATACGACCGCGCTGGCGCGCCAACTCGAACGGGTCTGGGCGGACGCCTTCAAACCGTTCGACCTGACGCCGTCGCAGGCCTTCACCTTGCGCGCGGTCTTCCGGAAGCCTGGCATGTTGCACAGCGAACTGGCGGAAACGTTGAAGATTGCCCGGGCGACCGCAACGCGCGCAGTGGACGGGCTCGTCGCGCGGCATCTTCTGGAGCGTCGTCCCGGCAGGAATGATGGGCGCGAATGGGAGATCCACCCGACCCCGGAAGCGGCCGAGTTGAAGGTTCCGCTCGACACGGCGAGCAGGCGCGTGACCGAGCGTCTGAAAGGTGAGCTTGGCACGGGAACGTTCGCGGAATTCGTTCGGCGGGCGAGGTCCATCAGCGTTCATCTGCCCTGATTTTTAATCCACATAGTTGCATAGCTAACCAATGGAGACGACATCATGCCAATCCTGAACGTGAAGGTGAGTGGGGAGCGTTCTGACGCGATGACGAAGGCCATCACGTCTCTGCTGGGAGACCTGACGCAGCGGATCCTGCGCAAGGACCCCGCGGTCACGGCTATCGCCATCGGCTACATCGATCCGCGCGACTGGTACGCCAGTGGTAAGAGCCTCGCTGAACAGGGGAAGTCGAGCGTCTACTTCGACATCAAAGTCACGGACGAGACCAATACGAAAAGCGAGAAGGCCGCCTTCATTCAGGCGGCCTTCGAGGGCTTTGCGGCTCTGCTCGGGAACCTGCACGAGGAGAGCTACATCTATGTCCAGGACGTCCGGGCTGCGGCCTATGGCTACGGCGGCAGGACGCAGGAGTGGCGATACCAGCGCGCGGACTAGGCGCGCAGGGTGCCGCCCGTGCTCTTCTCGACATTGCCGACGATCTTGGCCGTCAGTGCCTCGAAGTCCTCGTCCGTCAGCGTCCGCTCGACCGGCTGGATCAGCACTTCGATGGCGACGGACTTGCGGCCCTCGCCGAGCGAAGCACCTTCGAAGATATCGAAGACGTTGACGCCGGTGATCAGCTTGCGATCGGCGCTGGTGGCTGCCTTGATGATGGCACCCGCCTCGACGGTGCTGTCGACCACAAAGGCGAAGTCGCGCTTCACCACCTGGAAGGGCGACAGCTCCAGCGGCGGCTTGGTGCGAGTCGCCTTCTTCTTCGGCTCCGGCATGACGTCGAGATAGACTTCAAAGCCGCACAGCGCGCCGGAGACATCGAGCGCTCCGAGTGTCTTGGGGTGGAATTCGCCGAAATAGCCGAGCACCACCTTCGGGCCCATCTTGATCGTTCCGGAACGGCCGGGGTGGTACCAGGCTGGCGCACCCTTCTCGACCTGGACATTGCCCATCGGCAGGCCACAGGCTTCCAGTACGGCGAGCGCATCGGCCTTGGCGTCGAAGACATCGACCGGCTTGCCGCCGCCCTTCGTCGCGTTCGACCAGAGGCGACCGGCGCCGTTGATCGACGCCGTACCGCGACGCACGCCGCCGGCCACGCGGCGCTGACCTTCGGGTGCATCGCTCTCGTAGGTACCGGACACTTCGAAGATCGCAACGTCGCCATAGCCCTTGTCGGCATTGCGCTGCGCGGCCGTCAGCAGGCCGGGCAACAGCGATGGCCGCATGTCCGACATGTCCGAGGCAATCGGGTTGGCAAGCTTGAGGCTCGCCGCACCACCGCCGAAAAGCCTCGCGTGGTCTTCCGAAATGAAGGACCACGTAACCGCCTCCAGCATGCCGCGCGCAGCCAGGGCGCGGCGGGCCGTGCGGCTGCGGACCTGCAGCGTGGTCAGGATTCGACCGTTGACCGAACCGAGATTTTCGATCGGCTCGGGCAGGATCTGGTCGACGCCATGGACGCGCATCACCTCTTCCACGAGGTCGGCCTTGCCGTCGATGTCAGGGCGCCAGGAGGGCACGGTGACCGACAGGCGGCTGCCTTCGCCCTTCACCCCGAAACCCAGTCGCGCGAGGATTTCCCGGCTTTCCTCCGGCGACACGTTGAGACCCGTCAGGCGTTTGACCTCCGAAGTCGGGAAGTCGATCATCTTCGGCTGGTGGCCCTTGTATCCGACGACCTTTGCTTCGGCTGCGGTACCGCCGCACAGTTCCAGCACCAGTTCGGTCGTGCGCTCCAGCCCAGGTACCATGTATTCAGGATCGACGCCGCGCTCGAAGCGGTAGCGCGCATCGGTAATGATGCCGAGCGAGCGGCCGGTCTTGGCGATGTTGATCGGATCCCATAGGGCCGATTCGATCAGCACGTCAGTCGTGTTCTCGTCGCAGCCCGAATGCTCGCCGCCCATCACGCCGCCGATCGACTCGACGCCGTTTTCGTCGGCGATCACCACGTTATTCGGCGTCAGCGTGTATTCCCGCTGGTCGAGCGCAAGGACCGTCTCGCCCTGGAGCGCGCGGCGGACGGTCAGCCCGCCCTTGACCTTGGCTGCGTCGAAGACGTGCATCGGGCGGCCCTGGTCGAAGGTCATGTAGTTGGTGATATCGACCAGCGCGTTGATCGGGCGAAGGCCGATCGCCTTCAGGCGCTGCTGCATCCAGACCGGGCTCGGGCCGTTTTTCACACCGCGCACGAGCCGCAGGCCGAAGCCTGGGCAGAGACGCTCATCGTCGAGGATGATCTTCAGGTCGACGGAAGTCTCGCCCTCCGTCCTGAAGTCCGGCTTGGCGTGCTGCTTCAGGGTGCCTAGGCCGGAGGCTGCCAGATCGCGGGCAATGCCGTAGATCGACGTGCAATCCGGGCGGTTCGGCGTCAGGTTGATCTCGATGACCGGATCATCGAGGCCGGCATAGCTCGCAAATGGCTTGCCCACGGGCGCATCAACCGGCAGGTCGATGATGCCCTCGTGGTTGTCCGACATGTCGAGCTCTTTTTCGGAGCACATCATGCCGTGGCTTTCGACGCCGCGGATATTGCCGACCGACAGCGTCACGTCGATGCCGGGGACATAGGTGCCGGGCCGCGCCAGGGCACCGACCAGGCCTGCCCGCGCGTTTGGCGCGCCGCAGACGACCTGCACCGGCTTGCCGTCGCCGGCATCGACCATCAGCACCTTCAGCCGGTCGGCAGAAGGGTGTTTCTCGGCGGAGACGACCTTGGCGATGACGAAGGGCTTGTAGGCCGCCTTGTCATCGACATCCTCTACCTCGAGGCCGATCGCCGTCAGGCGCTCGCAGATCTCATCCAGGGTTGCATCGGTCTCAAGGTGATCCTTGAGCCAGGAGAGCGTGAATTTCATGTGTCTGTCCCTCCCTTCAAGCGCTCAGGCCGCCGAACAGCGTCGGCATGTCGAGCGGGCGGAAGCCGTAGTGGTTCATCCAGCGAACATCGGCGTTGAAGAAGTCGCGCAGGTCCGGCATGCCGTATTTCAGCATGGCGATGCGATCGAGCCCCATGCCCCAGGCAAAGCCCTGGTACTCGTCGGGATCGAGCCCGCCGGCGCGCAGCACGTTCGGATGCACCATGCCGCAGCCGAGGATCTCCATCCAGTCGGAGCCTTCGCCGAACTTGACTATCGGACCGGAGCGGTCGCACTGGATGTCGACCTCGAAGCTCGGTTCCGTGAAAGGGAAGAAGGACGGGCGGAAGCGCATCGTCACGCTGTCGACCTCAAAGAAGGCCTTGCAGAACTCTTCAAGGATCCAGCGCATGTGACCGACATGGCTCTTCTTGTCGACGACCAGCCCCTCGACCTGGTGGAACATCGGCGAATGCGTGGCATCGGAGTCTTGGCGATAGGTCTTGCCCGGGATGACGATGCGGATCGGCGGCTTCTGGGCTTCCATGGTGCGCACCTGGACCGGTGAGGTATGGGTCCGCAGAACCTTGCGCTCGCCCTTCTCGTCCGCGTGGAAGAAGAAGGTGTCGTGCATCTCGCGGGCCGGATGGCCTTCCGGGAAGTTCAGCGCCGTGAAATTGTAGTAGTCGGTCTCGATGTCCGGGCCTTCGGCGATCGAGAATCCCATGTCGGCGAAGACGGCGGTGATCTCGTCGACGATCTGGCTGATCGGGTGGATGCGGCCCCGCTCGGCCGGCGAAGACCGCACCGGCAGCGAGACATCCACGGTCTCCGCCTTCAGCCGTGCCTCGATCGCCGCATCCTTCAGTACCGTCTTGCGCGCATTGATCGCTTCGGTGATCTCGTTCTTAAGCGCGTTGATCGCGGCACCGCGCGTCTGGCGCTCTTCTGCACTCATGTCGCCCAGCGTCTTCAGGAGTTCGGAGACGGACCCCTTCTTGCCCAGCGCATTGACACGAACGGCCTCGATCGCCGCCTCGTCGCCGGCTGCGGTAATCTCCGCCAGGAGCGATGTTTTCAGGTTTTCCAGATCGGACATGGTTTCTTCCGTGTGATGCTCGGCGTCGTTGTTAACGTCGTGTCGTGACGGGCAAAAGAAAAACCCGCGCCAGCCCAAACCAGCGCGGGTTTCCCAAAAACTATGAAGCTAAAGAGCCTGGGAAGCGCTGGTTAACGAACCGCGCTTTCAAACTCGTTGGCCGTGCCTGCATCCTTGAGGTACTCGAGAGCCTTCTTGGAAGCCTCGACGAGGGCACCGAAGGCAGCCGGCTCGTGGATCGCCATGTCGGACAGGACCTTGCGGTCGACTTCGATGCCGGCCTTGTTCAGGCCGTCGATGAAGCGGCCGTAGGTGAGGCCGGATTCGCGGACGGCTGCGTTGATACGCTGGATCCACAGGGCGCGGAAGTTGCGCTTCTTAGCCCGGCGGTCGCGGGTCGCATACTGGCGCGAACGGTCGACCGCGGCCTTTGCAGCGCGGATGGTGTTCTTGCGGCGGCCGTAGAAGCCCTTGGCGGCCTTGAGGGTCTTGGTGTGCTTGGCGCGGGACGTTACGCCACGTTTTACGCGTGCCATGTCATGATCTCCTTAATGATCCAAATAGCGAAAGGGTCTCAGAGACCGTTCGGCAGGTAGTTCTTGACGACCTTCTTGCCATCTGGTTCGGCAAGGACCATCGTGCCGCGTGCATCGCGGATGAACTTGTTGGACCGCTTGATCATTCCGTGGCGCTTGCCAGCAGCGGCCGCGAGGACCTTGCCGGAAGCCGTGATCTTGAACCGCTTCTTGGCGGAGGATTTCGTCTTCATCTTGGGCATTTTGCTACTCCATTCTTCTTGTGAAGCCCGCTGACGAGGCCAGCTTCAAGCATATTAAGAACGGCCTCGGCATGCCCTGCCGGACCGTTCGGACGCGCGCTTATACCCGCAGTCGGGAAAAAGCGCAACGGCATTGGCGAAAGGTTTTGGCGCCGGATCCAAGCCCTCTGCTGAGGCTCCCCGGCGTGGGGACCGGCGCTCAACGCGGCGCCAGCACCATCATCATCTGGCGACCTTCGAGCTTCGGCTCGGCCTCGACCTTGGCGATTTCCGCCGTATCTTCCTTGACCTGCTGCAGGAGCTTCAGACCAAGTTCCTGGTGAGCCATCTCGCGTCCGCGGAAGCGCAATGTCACGCGAACCTTGTCACCGTCCTCGAAGAACCGGTTGATCGCCTTCATCTTCACCTCATAGTCATGGGTGTCGATGTTCGGGCGCATCTTGATTTCCTTGATCTCGACGATCTTCTGCTTCTTGCGCGCCTCGGCAGCCTTTTTCTGGTTGGCGTATTTCAGCTTGCCCAGATCGAGGATCTTGCATACCGGCGGATCATTGTTCGGAGAGATCTCGACAAGGTCCAGGCCGGCGTCTTCCGCCATCCTCAACGCTTCGTCTGTCGCAACGGGGCCGAGGTTGTTTCCATCGGCGTCGATAAGCTGAACCCTAGGAACCCGGATTTCCCGGTTTGAGCGCGGCCCTTCCTTGACGGGGGCATCGGCTTTGAACGGTCTGCGAATGGTCGTATTCTCCTTGGCTGTTTCCGTAAAACGCCGCAAATCCGCTGAAATCGCGGAAGCGTCGGCAATGTCGTGATCACGACGGCGAAGTCAATAGCATAGCTTTTCGAAAAAATCACCTGCTGCCCGCGGGACGGGAATCTGGTCTATAAAGCGCCAACACATAAGGAATCCCAATGCCAGAAGATCAGATCAAGCCGCCACAACCCAAGTCCGTCCTTGTCGGTCCTCCCGGTTCGACGCGGGAGATTGCGATCCTTCATCGCCCGGCGGAGACCAGACCCGAGGCACCCGCACTCGTGTGGCTCGGTGGCTACCGCTCGGACATGAGCGGCACAAAGGCGATCGAAATGGACGCCTTGGCGGCGGAATGCGGCTCTGAAGCGATTCGCTTCGATTACTCCGGCCATGGCGCATCGGGGGGCGAGTTTCGTGACGGCACGATTTCCCGCTGGCTGGAGGAGGCTCTTGCCGTGCTCGACGCTTTGAAGCCCACGCGGGTGGTCCTCGTCGGCTCGTCCATGGGAGGATGGATCGCCCTACTCCTGGCACGCGAATTGCGCCGCCGCGGCAGCCTCGCGCTTGACGGCCTCGCCCTCATCGCTCCGGCTCCCGATTTCACGTCCGAGCTCATCGAGCCCCACCTGACCGAGGATCAGCGCCAGGCACTGAAAGACAAGGGCTACTTCGAGGAGCCTTCGGAATACAGTCCGGAGCCGAACATCTACACCCGCGCCCTGATCGAGGACGGGCGAGCGAACCAGGTCCTGAAGGGAATCATCGAAACCGGCTGCCCGGTGCATATCCTGCAGGGAATGGCGGATCCGGACGTGCCTTACAAGCATGCCCTGACGCTGATGGAGCACCTTCCCGCAGACGACGTCGTCCTGACGCTGATCCGCGACGGCGACCACCGCCTGTCCCGCCCCCAGGACCTCGAAAAACTGCGCTCGGCACTCGCGACCCTCATAAATTGTGATTAATAATTAAGCTGATACTCAAATGCATCACCCTTAACCATAATCACTATGAGAATGAATCCCTAAAAGTTGATCGATTGACAGTCCGACCCGCCCCGACTTAACGTTTTGTTAAGACTTGAAGGGACGGGTCCATGAGAATTGCCTCGAAGGCACAGCTGATAGCTGTGATCCTCGCATCTATACTTGCGCCGACGTCAGCCGCGGTGCCGGCGCCGCGCTCTCAGGCGCACATGGTGACAGGGGACGTGACGTCCCAGCCGATCGGACATTATGAGTTCTGCCGCCAGAACCCTGGCGAATGCAACACGCGGCTCGCTTCCAGCCCGGCGCCAAAGCTGACCCCCAACGGGTGGGCGATCGTCAAGAACATCAACCAGTCGGTCAATTCGCGGATCAAGGCGATGACGGACAGGGATATCTACGGTCGCGAAGAAGTCTGGGTCTATCCGAAGGACGTCGGTGACTGCGAGGATTATGCGCTGCTGAAGCGGCGTGAGCTCGCCGCCAAGGGCTTCTCGCTTTCGGACCTTCTCATCACCGTCGTCCGCAAGCCGGATGGCGAAGGACATGCGGTCCTGACGGTCCGCACCGCGCAGGGCGACTTCATCCTCGACAACCTTGATCCGGACGTGAAGCTCTGGAACGAGACCTCCTACACGTACCTGAAGCGGCAGGCATCCTTCAGCACCGGCCGCTGGGTCAGCATCGAAAACGGCAGCGACGTCGTGGTCGGCGCCCTGCGCTAAGCCGCTTCATATCAGACAAAGGAAGCGGGCTAGGCCCGCTTTTTTTGTGTCCGCTTGCTAGCCATGTCCGATGATGATGCCGGCCGCCAGCACTAGCGATCCTCCGAGCACCACCTGCATCACCGCACGCATGAAGGGCGTTTCCATGTAACGGTTCTGGATGAAGGCGATCGCCCAAAGCTCCACGAAGACGACGATGCCGGCGAGGATCGTCGCAGTCCAGAAATGCGGGATCAGGTAGGGCAGCGCATGTCCGAGACCGCCAATCGCAGTCATGATGCCCGAAGCGAGGCCCCGCTTCACGGGTGAGCCGCGTCCGGAAATCTTGCCGTCGTCATGGGCGGCTTCGGTGAATCCCATGGAAATACCGGCACCGACCGAAGCCGAAAGGCCGATGAGGAAGGTCGACCAGGTGTCCTGCGTGGCGAAGGCGGCGGCGAAGATCGGCGCCAGCGTGGAGACCGATCCATCCATCAGTCCTGCCAGTCCCGGCTGCACATAGGTCAGGATGAACTGGCGATGCGCGGTCGCGTCTTCCTCTTCCCGCTCCCCCTCGCCGACATGCTTTTCCGTAAGAGCCTGGGCAATTTCCTCATGGCCCTGTTCGGCAAGCGCAAGGTCACCGAGAAGCCGTCGTGTCGAGGCATCGCTCACCCGCTTTGCCGCTTCGGTGTAGAAGCGAAACGCCTGCTCCTCCATTGCGCGCGCCTGTTCGCGGATTGTCTCGAGCGCCAGGTTGCGGACGAGCCAGTCAGGGCGCCGGGCATAGAAGCCGCGAACGTGTTCGCGGCGGATGAGCGGGATCTCCTCGCCGAAACGGGAGCGGAACATATCGATCAGCATGTTCTTGTGGGTCTGCTCCACGTCGGCCATGTCCTCGAACACCTTCGCGGAGGCCGGATATCGCTCACGAAGGTTCTCGGCATAGGCCTTGTAGATGCGCGCATCCTCCTCCTCCGCACCGATGGCGAGGGCGAGGATTTCCTCTTCGCTGAGAGAATCAAAGGAGCGGCGTGACGAAAGTGCGGAGGGAAGCAGGGTAGCAAACATCGAAAACCTCTTTTAGAATTATTCTAATCTAATTCTTCTCGACACGACGATCAAGTTCGACGCCGCCCCAGAACAAGGAAGCCTGGTCGCAATAATCGCGATTTGGTGACCCGGCTTTACGCAATTATCGACCTGTCGGGCTTGCCGTTCGGGAAATGATCGCCGTACAAGGCCGAAAGCTGCGGCCTCGGCCGCGCGCTTTATTCAGAAAGGCATGCTCCCATGAACCGCAGAAACTTCATTCGTCAGGCCGGCACGGCCGGCATCCTCGCCGGCTCGGCGGCTACACTTGCCACCCCCGCGATCGCCCAGGAAAATCCCAAGATCACGTGGCGGATGACTTCGTCCTTCACCAAGGGTCTCGACATCCTTTTCGGTGCGGCGGAAATCGTCGCGGAGCACGTCCGCGAGGCATCGAACGGCAATTTCGTGATCCAGCACTTCGCGGGCGGCGAAATCGTCCCGGCGCTGCAGGCGGCAGATGCCGTCAGTTCCGGCACGGTCGAAATGGCCCATACCTGCGCCTACTATTATGTCGGCAAGGATCCGACCTTCGCGCTCGGTACCGCTGTCCCGTTCGGCCTCAACGCACGCCAGACCAATGCGTGGTTCAACCAGGCCGGCGGCAATGAACTGCTCAACGAATTCCTGTCCGGCTACAACATCCACTCCATCCTGCTCGGCAACACCGGCGCCCAGATGGGCGGCTGGTTCCGGAAGGAAATCAACACGATCGAAGACCTCAAGGGCCTGAAGATGCGCATTGCCGGCCTCACCGGCCAGGTCATGAGCAAGGTAGGCGTCACGCCGCAGCAGATCGCCGGCGGCGATGTCTATGCCGCACTCGAGAAGGGCACGATCGACGCCACCGAGTTCGTCGGACCGTATGACGATCAGAAGCTCGGCTTCCACAAGGTCGCCAAGTACTACTACTATCCGGCGTGGTGGGAAGGCGGCCCGGCCGTCCACGCGTTCGTCAATCTCGAAAAGTGGAACAGCCTGCCGGAGAACTACAAGCGTATCCTGCAGGATGCCTGCGCTGCCGGCAGCGCCAGCATGCTGGAGCGCTACGACGCCCGCAACCCGGTTGCGCTGAAGGAACTGGTGGCTGCCGGCGCGATCCTGCGACCCTTCAGCCAGGAAATCCTCGACGCCAGCTATAAGGCGGCGCAGGAAACCTATGCCGAGATCTCGGCGAGCAACCCGGCCTTCAAGAAGATCTACGACAGCCAGCAGGCGTTCAAGAAGGACGCTTATCTCTGGGCGCAGATCGCCGAGTACAGCTACGACACCTTCATGATGATCCAGCAGCGCAACGGCACGCTCTGACTCCATGCAATGGGAGAGCCCGCTCCAAGGCTCTCCCACATTCCAGCAGCGACGGGATGGCCGCGACACCGGATCCCGCTTGCGGCCGCCGGATTCTGAGCCTTAACTAGCCGCCGAACCTGCCATCATTCGTAACCAGGAGAACACCCATGGACCGCAGAAGATTCTTGAGACAGGCCGCAACGGCCGGCGCGGGCGCCGCAACGGCCGCCACGCTTGCCGCCCCGGCCATCGCCCAGGAGCAGCCACAGATCACCTGGCGGCTCACCTCGTCATTCCCGAAGAACCTCGACATCATCTTCGGCGCCGCCAACGAGATCGCCGACAGCGTCAAGAACGCGACCGATGGCCGGTTCACCATCCAGGTGTTCGCTGCCGGCGAGATCGTCCCGGGCCTCCAAGCCGCCGATGCCGTTGCAAATGGCACGGTGGAGATGGCCCATACCTGCTCCTACTACTACATCGGGCAGGATCCGGCCTTTGCGCTCGGAACTGCCATACCGTTCGGCCTGAATGCGCGCATGACCAATGCGTGGTTCGAAACGGGCGGCACGGACATGATCAACGAGTTCCTGGCTCCGCGGAACCTCTACGCGCTGCCCGCGGGCAACAGCGGCACCCAGATGGGCGGCTGGTTCCGCAAGGAGATCAATACGATCGACGACCTCAAGGGTCTGAAGATGCGGATCGCGGGCCTTGCCGGGCAGATCATGACGAAGGTGGGCGTGACGCCGCAGCAGATCGCGGCCGGCGACGTTTATCCGGCTCTGGAGAAGGGTACGATCGACGCGACGGAATTCGTCGGACCGTATGACGACCAGAAGCTCGGCTTCCACAAGGTCGCCAAGTACTACTACTATCCCGCCTGGTGGGAAGGCGGCCCGGCCATGCATGCCTTCTTCAACCTGGAGAAGTGGAACGGATTGCCGAAGAGTTATCAGCAGATCCTCGCCAATGCCTGTGCCTCTGCCAACAACAAGATGCTGGCCAATTACGACGCGCAGAATGCGACGGCCCTCAAGCAACTGGTCGCCGAAGGCGCCATCCTCAAGCCTTTCAGCCAGGAGGTGATGGAAGCCTGCTACAAGGCAGCCATGGAGACCTATGCGGAGCTTTCGGAAAAGAGTCCCGACTTCAAGAAGCTCTATGACAGCCAATTGGCCTTCAAGAAGGACGCTTATCTCTGGGCCCAGGTGGCGGAGTACAGCTTCGACACCTTCATGATGATCCAGCAGCGCAATGGTGCGCTGTAGGCTTCAGACAGCCCCCTCGGCGCAGAACCCGAAGCCCCGCCGTGTGCGGGGCTTTTTATTATTAGGCAACGCTACTTTTCGGCCACATTCGTGGGAACGCCAAGCCGCCTCATCCGTTCTGTGCAGACCACACCGGAGAGACTTCATGGCATACCACCACCCCCCGCGCCAGGCCAAGGGCGGCCTCGGCACCGCTGTCCTTTTCATGCTCCTCGTCATTGCCGGCGGCAGCTTCGTTGCGGCAACGATGGACGATGGCCCATCCGCGCCGCGTGTCTATCTCGCCAAGGACCTGAACGCTGCCGTGGTCCGCTAAGACTTCCCGCTCCGATACCCCGTGACATCCCCAAATAGATGAGCCCCGCACATGGCGGGGCCCGAAACTCTTGGATTGGGCTGCCTAGGCAGCGCCCGTATTCGGGCGGTTGCGCCCGACATTGGAGTTGCTGGACGCCGTCTTCCCGTCCGGCTCCTGACCGTAGTAGGTCCCACCCAGGTGTCCGCCGCCACTGGTGTTCTCAACCTGCTTCTCGGCGCGCTTGATGGCTTCCTTTACGTCACTCTTGGTCATGCTTCGTCTCCGTCTTTTGAGTTGGTGACCCAGACTCAACCACGGTCAAAGCTCGATGTTCCTTCATTCAGGGCGTCAGGATGACGCACCCGGCAACGCATAGCTGTCAATCCGCTTGTAGAACAAGGTGGTGTCGCAGAACCCGCCATCCGGCCACATCGCGTATTCAGGTATCATGCCTACCCGCTCCCAGCCGAAGCGCGGATAGATACGCTCCGCCTCGCTGCCGGTGGCCGTATCCAAAACCAGCAGTGTGCGGCCGCGTCGCGCCGCCTCGGCCTCCACCGCGTCCATCAGCAGGCGCGATAGGCCGTGGCCGCGGGCCGAACGGTGCACGAGCAGCTTCATCAGGTCGCCGCGATGCGGCTGGTTCGGTTTGGTCGCCATTCCAACCTGCACCGTGCCGACCACCCTGCCCTCCAGCTCGGCGAGTGCCAGGATCGTGCGACCCAGCTCGACCTCCTCGGCGACCTGCCCCCAGTACCCCGTCGCATCCTCGGGCGCGAAGGGAAGCATGAAGCCCAGCGAGGCACCGCCATTGATACAGTCAGCGAGAACCTCACAGAGGGCCGGTATGGCTGCGCGCGCTGCATCAGCATCGGCGATGTGGATCGTCGCCATCGTGTCCTTCCTTTCTTTCCTCACCGTCCGCGGTCGAGGATGATCGCATATCTCGCCGGACTTTGACCGGGATTGTAAAAGTCGAAGGCATCGCCGAGATCCATGAACAGACAGTCGCCCGGCTGCAGATGGTGCACCGTCTCGCCGATCGTCATCTGCAACGCCCCCTCCAGCAGCCAGACATGCTGGGTCATCGAGCGGCTCTCGGCGCGCGGTGGAAAACTCACCCGGGCGCCCGGCGGAAACTCCACCTCCACGATGTCCACCCGGTTCGGCATGCCCGGCGGGGAAACCGATCGTCGCAGGTAACCCGTATGCGGGTCTCGCCAGAGCCGTTGCTCCTGCCGCCGACTGAGCGGCGACGAGACATCCGTGACCTCGGCAAAAAAGCCGGACAGAGTCATTCCCAGCGCTTCGCACAGCCGCGCCAGCAGCGCTGCCGTCGGGCTTGCCTCTGCCCTTTCGATACGCGAGATCATCGCCCGGCTGACGCCGGAGCGTTCCGCGAGTTCGTCCAGGGTCAGCCCCTGCTCTGCCCGCAGGGTCCGTACACGCTCGGCGATTGATCGATCGATTGGAACGCTGTCCATTATGAGAGAATGAACGTCTCTTATAATGGAGTCAACTGGGTTTCACATTTGGCGCTGGCTCTCCAGCCAGTCGCTCACCAATGGCAGATCCTGGTCGGTGAGCGGATGACCAGCGTCGATCACGTGGCTGGTCAGCCGCGCCCCACACGCCCTCAGCCAGCTTTCCAGTTGGCGTGCCGACGGTGCGGCGATATCCAGCCTGCCACTTACCATCATCACGTCCGTCCCCGTCAGATCGACAATCGGCGGCTCTTCCAGAACCAGCATGGGCCGCAGCAGGATAGCGCGGCGCACAAGTCCTGGATGGAGCGCCATGATCGCCGCCAGGAAGTTGGCGCCGTTGGACTGGCCGAGGAAGACCAGTTGCTCCGGATCAAGCCGGTAGCCGTCCATGGCGCCTTCAACGAAGGCGGCGAAGGCCTCGGCTTCGCTACGGATGTCCTGCTGGTCGAAGCGAGCCGCCGGCAGGCGCCGGAACCAGCGGGGAAAACCCTCCTCCGCGGCACGGCCCCGTACGCCGAGAAGCGTTGCCTGCGGCGCGACCCGATGCGCAAGCGGCATCAGCGCCGCCTCGTTGCCACCGCTGCCATGCAGCAGCACCAGTGTCTCATCTCCCGGCGTCTCCGGCACGAAGAAGCGGTGGACGAAGGGGAGGTCACGGCGCGGCATGCGCGGCTCGCCCGGCTTCGAGAACTGCGGCAGCAGCACCTTCAGGTCTTCCGCGCGCTCAAGGTCTTGCGGCGGCACGAAGAGCGTCTCGCCGAGATGGCCTGGCTCCTCGTCGATCGCAAAACCAGGACCGTCGGTCGCGAACTCGATCAGCGTTCCACCCGGTTCGCGGACGTAAAGCGAGGTAAAGTACTTCCGGTCGTGGAGCGTCGTTGTGGAGGCGTTACGCCTGGAAAGCTCCGCCTCGGCCCGTTCGACGGCCGCAAGGTCGGCGGCGCGAAAGGCGACATGATCCGCCGTCCCTGTTCCGGGAATTCCTGGCACATAGCCGCTGGCATCCCGCACGTCGACCGCATCGGTATCTGAAAGCATCCTCTGTAGCGAGCCGGAGGCGGGCCCCGGGCGATATCCGAAACGGCCGAGGAATGCCGCCGTCTCCTCCGGCGTCTCGGTCAGCAAGGTGACGGCACGCAGGCACTGCACCGCCAGGCCGTCCTCCATGTCAGGCATCGGAGGCCCGTTCGCGACGAGCTTGACGATGATCCCGTCTGGATCCTTCAACCGCAGCACCGTCTCGCCGAATTCGTGCAACGGGCCTTCCACCGGCACCCGGTGGGTGATCGCCCTCGTCAGCCATTCGCCGATCGTGTTCTGCGGCACGGAGAAGGCGATCTCGGAGACCTGGCCATTGCCTATCCGCCCCGGCGCCCCGTCTTCCCAGACGAGGAAGGTGACGAGCGTGCCCGGCTCTGCCTCTGCATTGCCGTAGAAGAGATGCAGTTGCTCGGCATCCTCGAAGCCCCCGGTGCGCTTCACCAGGTGGAGCCCCAGGAAGCCGACATAGAAATCGACATTGTCCTGCACCCGCCGGGTAATCAGCGTGACATGATGGATTCCGGTGGCGAAGGGCAAGGCAGACATGGGCGGGTTCCGGTTGCGAGAACGGTACCGTAATTGCTCCCGCGGCGGCGGGATAGGATGAATCGGCTTGGCATGAAAGGCTGCTGATGTCCTGTTGCGGCCTTTGACGGTTACGGGTTCAACTGCCTTGTTCGCCCTTGATGATGTCGTTCACCCGCCTCGCGAGCGCCTCGCCGGAAAACGGCTTCGTCATGACCTGCATTCCACGTTCCAGATGGCCGTGGTTCAGAACGGCGTTTTCAGCGTAGCCGGTGATGAAGAGAACCTTCAGGTCCGGCTGGCCCAGCCTGGCGGCATCAGCAAGCTGGCGACCGTTCATGCCGTTGGGGAGGCCCACATCGGTCAGCAACAGGCAGATATCCCGATGGGATTGGAGCAGTCTCATTGCCGATGGCCCGTCGTCCGCCTCCAGGACGTCGTATCCCAGCTCCGTCAGGATCTCGACCGCAACCATACGCACAAGAGGCTCGTCATCGACCACCAGGATCGTCTGGCTGCCCGATGCTCGCGGCGCTTCGGGCTCACGCTCGAATTCCTCCTCGTCAGGCGCTTCGGCGGCATAACGCGGCAGGTAAAGGCACACCATGGTCCCCTGACCGACCTCGGAGTAGATGCGAGCGGATCCGCCCGACTGTCCCGCGAACCCGTAGACCATGGAGAGGCCAAGTCCGGTGCCCTGGCCGGTCGGCTTCGTGGTGAAGAAGGGGTCAAAAGCGCGTGCGATCGTTTCGGAAGACATGCCTGTCCCGGTATCGCTCACGCACAGCGAAACATATTGCCCCGGCGCCAACCCACGTTCGCGAGCGGCGCGTTCATCCATCCATCGGTTGGCGGTTTCTATGGTGACCTTTCCACCGTCCGGCATCGCGTCGCGCGCATTGATACAGAGGTTAAGTAGGGCATTCTCGAGCTGGCCGACGTCAGCAAAGGTTGTCCAGAGCCCTCCGGCCGCGACGGATTCGACTGCGACGGACGGACCGACGCTTCGCGCGATCAGGTCCTGCATTCCCGCCACCAGCCGATTGAGGTCTACCGGCTTCGGATCAAGCGTCTGGCGCCGGGAAAAGGCAAGGAGGCGCTGCGTCAATCCCGCGGCCCGCTTCACCGCAGACTGCGCCCCGTGCAGATAACGGTCCACATCCGCGATCCTGCCTTGGGATAGACGTGTGTTCATCAGCTCTAAGCTGCCACCGATCCCGGCGAGGATGTTGTTGAAGTCATGGGCCAGACCGCCGGTGAGTTGCCCGACCGCTTCCATCTTCTGGGAATGGCGAAGTGCTTCCTCAGCCTGGACCAGAGCAGCGGTCCGTTCTTCCACACGGGCTTCAAGCGACGCGTTGAGTGCAGCAAGCGCCTCGGCCGCGCTCCGCAGTTCCGCCTCCACCCTGACACGCTGGATGTGGGCCCAGGACCGTTCGGTGACCTCGCGTATGAGCGCAAACTCCTCGGCCGACCAGGTATGCGGCACCTTGTCGTGCATCGCCATCAATGCGGTGAGCTTTCCGCCCCGCAGCAGGGGCATGCAGATCGTGGCGGCAATACCGATATCCTGGAACGTCTTGGCCTCTTCCGGCGCGAGTTCTCGGAGATTGTCGTTGATAATGAGGGGCAGACCTCGGGTCAGGTTGGAAACCGCAAGCCTTCCAAAGGCGGCGAGGCTGTAATGACCAACGATGGAAGGTGAGCCCTCGGCGGCCCAGTCGCCGCGTATGGTGAATCCATCTTCATCGTCGTCCATGTCCGCATAAGCGCAGTTGGACAGCTTCAGGTACTCGCCCACCATTCTGGTCGTGACTGCCAGAATGGTGTCGGCGTCGGCGCCCTTGCCCGTCTCCTTTGCCAGATCGTCCAGGAATCGAAGCCGCGCCTCCGAGCGTCTCAGCGTCTCTTCGCCCAGTGTTCTCTCCGTGACATCGGAGCCCGACACGAAGATGTTGGTTATTTCGCCTCCCGGGCTCCGGATGGGCTGGTAGACGAAATCCAGATATCGATCCTGGGCCTGCGCTGCAGCAGGAGGCATGAAGGTGAAGAGCTTTCCCGCGGCCGCATAGGCCTTCCCGGACTGCAGGATCTCCTGCAGAATATCGAGATATCCTTGCGAAATCGCCTCGGGAAGCGCGTCGATGACTTTCCTGCCGATGACGTCGCGGTCGCCGACCAGCCGCATATAGGCGGGATTGGCATACTCGATGCGAAAATCCGGTACGCTCAGCATCGCCATGAAGCCTGGAGCATTCTCGAACATCTGCCGATAACGCTCGCGTTCGGAAATGAGGGTCCTTCGACCGTGGACCGCATCCGTCGTCTCGATGGCCGTGTCCAGCATGCCGAGCACGGTGCCGTTCTCGTCACGGACCGGGGCGTAGCAGAAGGTGAAGTAGGCCGTTTCCGTATGGCCATGGCGTGTGGTCTGCAGCGGGAAGTCTTCGTGGTAGCCGGCTATGCCCGCCAACGCATCCTCTGCGATCGGCCTCAGCGCCTCCCAGGTCTCGCTCCATGTCACCCGAAGAGGCTGGCCCAAGGCCTCTTCCTTGGCACCGAGTATCGGCAGGAATTCGTCATTGTAGATCGCGATCAGATCCGGGCCCCAGAACAGGCACTGCGGAAACCTCGACGCAACGACTGCTTCGACTGCAATCTTGAGGGCAGGCGACCAGGACTCGATCGGTCCGAGCGGCGTCCTTTCCCACGCAAAAGACCTGATCTTGTCAGCCATCAAGCCTGTCGATGATGGGAATATGCTGCTTGCCATGGGCCCCTGATCCGCTGAGGAGCAGAATTAGGGCTCCAGGT
Organism: Pseudorhizobium flavum; assembly: GCF_902502825.2. Next base: position 201,775 of record NZ_LR723670.1, on the reverse strand, counting down.
CGCGAAGTGAAGTGCCTCAGAAGACGCTAATTGGCGGCGCCACCTAACCATATTCTCTCTCCTCCGGATCCCTGAAGGCGGGCCGCTTGACGCGCGCCCCGGGGCAGGAGGATGAACTGTGCGACCGCTCTCGAGCTTGACCCACGCGCTCCAATGCACATCCTTGCCTGATCATGCCAGGATGATCGCGGCCATCATGATCGCCCGCTTGTCATCAGTTTGCCATAGCGGTACCGCTCCGACTGCCATTGCACCGCGCCAGCCACGTCATGCGAAGGACCCGCCCATTGACGCAATCCACCGCATCGCCCCCTTCCGAGCCAGCCGCCGCGACAGTTGAGCGTGGAACACCCTCGGAAGTGTTCGGAGCTTTCCTGAAGCTCGGCCTTACCTCCTTCGGCGGTCCGATCGCGCATCTCGGCTATTTCCGGGACGAGCTCGTTGTGCGCCGCAGGTGGATAACGGAAACCGGATACGCCGATCTGGTGGCCCTCTGCCAGTTCCTCCCGGGCCCGGCATCCAGCCAGGTAGGATTTGCACTCGGGCTTCTGCGCGGCGGACCCCTTGGCGCATTGGCCACCTGGGCAGCCTTCACCCTTCCCTCGGCAGCGCTGCTCGTGATGTTTGCATTCGCCGCCGCCGCCCTCGACGGTCCGGTCGCCACGGGCTTGCTGCATGGGCTCAAGGTGGTTGCCGTCGCGGTGGTGGCGCAGGCGGTCTGGGGCATGGCCAGGAGCCTCACCCCGGACAGGCCGCGCGCAGGGATCGCGCTGGCGGCCGTCATCATCGTCGTGGTGGCTGCAGGTTCTGCAGGACAGGTCGCAGCAATCCTTGTCGGCGCGCTGGCTGGTCTTATCTTTTGCCGCCAGGGGCCAGCGGTGGAGTCCGGTCACCTTTCCTTCAGGGTGCCGCGCCGCGTCGGCATGATCTGTCTGCTGGTCTTCTTCCTCCTGCTGTTCGGGCTGCCGATCCTTTCCGTCGCGTTGGAGGCGCAGGGTCTGTCCCTTGCAGATGCCTTCTTCCGTGCCGGAGCACTGGTTTTCGGCGGCGGCCACGTGGTGTTGCCCCTGCTCCAGGCGGAAGTCGTGGCCCCGGGCTGGGTGACAAATGACGCCTTCCTCGCCGGCTATGGCGCAGCCCAGGCGGTGCCCGGTCCGCTTTTCACCTTTGCTGCTTATCTCGGAGCCGTCATGGGGCCAGTGCCGAATGGCATGGCGGGCGCCATGATTGCGCTGGTTGCCATATTCACGCCGGGCCTCCTGCTGCTCGTCGGTGTCTTGCCCTTCTGGGACCGCTTCCGCAAACGGCCATTTGCACAGGCAGCGATGCGGGGCGCCAATGCCGCCGTTGTCGGCATCCTCGGCTCCGCCCTCTACAACCCGGTCTGGACCAGTGCCATCCTCAGCCCTTACGACTTTGCGCTCGCGCTTGCCGGCTTCCTGCTGCTGGTGGTCTGGCGGGCGCCGCCCTGGATCGTGGTCCTGGTCATGGCCCTGGGCGGTGGCGGGCTTGCCTTGGCGTGACGGGGTCTAATCGCCGACCTGCTTCAGCGGCCATCCGATGACCAGCCTGTAGCGTCCCTCCTCGACCGTGCGGGAGAGGGTCCCCCCCAGCTGACGCTTCACCAGCGTCTCGATCAGCCGCGTGCCGAAGCCGCTCGCTTCGAGATCTACGATGCTGTCGCTGCGCTCCACCCACTCCAGCCTGGCGCCGGAGGCCGTCGTCCAGCGCACGTCGAGAGACCCGCCGGCATGGCCGAGCGCGCCGTATTTCAGGGCATTGGTCATAAGCTCATGCAGCACCAATCCCAAGGCCTGCGCCTGGTTCGAATCGAGTATCAGCGGCGGTCCGTCGAAGGTAACCGCATCGGTGCTTCCGCCCACCGAGGCGAGCTCGGCTTTCAGAAGTGCCTCCAGGTCGACTCCGCCCCCGAGCGCGGGATTGAGAAGATCCTGCGCCGCGGCCAGCGCCTGGAGTTGTCGCTCGAGCGCCGACAGGAACTCCTCCTTGCTCGTCGCCTCGCGCGCAGCCAACCTCGCTATCCCCGCTATTCGGGCAATCGAGTTCTTGAGACGATGCTTGCTCTCGTCGAGGAGAAGACCGCGCTGCTCCGCAGCAAGGCGCGCCTCGCGGGCCACCTCGCGCTCAGCCGCAATGCGCTGCTCACGCTGCTGGAGGAGACGCTGAAGCAGGATGGCGACGAGCCCCCCCACCAGCAGGGTGATGATGGAAGGACGAGAGAAAAGGCTGCCCGGATCTCGGAAGGCAAGGTGGATGACCCATTCCCGGTCGGCGACCATGATCGGGAACCTCCCTTGCCAGGCCACGGGCTGTTCCGGCTCCAGCATGACCGTTCCGGTCTTGGCATCGACGAGCCGGGCCTCGACCCCAAGGTCGGTCGGCACCGATAGCGCCGTCTCCATGAGATCGCCGATCCGATAGGGAGCGTAGACCATGCTGTGGATGGACTGCGCGTCCGGCGAGAGGACAGGCAGGTAGATGAGGAAGCCTGCCTGCTTCTGCTGGGTGATCTCCTGCACCAGCTCGACCGGCGCAGTCGCCGCTGCCTTGCCCGTGCGCCAGGCCCGCTCCATCGCCTCACGCCGGATCGGCTCCGAATACATGTCGTAGCCATAGGCCGCACGGTTTCGGTCGTCGGGCGGTTCCAGGAGCACGATGGGAAAACGGTAGGACTGGTCCGTCTCCGGCCAGATGCGCTGGTCGCCCGCATAGGAAGACCGCAGGATGTCCAGCGCAGCCGCCGTGTCCTCCGTCGGTTGGTAAAGTGCGATGCCGATGCCCTGCATGCCGCCGGTGAGGTCGTTTTCTGGGCCGAGATTGAGGAAATGGCGGATATCGGCAACATCCACCCTGTAGTCATTGGCGACCAGGAATGAGCGCAGGAAGGACAGGAGAGAGGTCTGCGCCGCAATCCGCCCCTCGATCCGCTCGGCGAGCATTCCGAGGTCATGGAGGTTCTGCTGGGACCGCATGCGCTCCATCACGCCCGCAGTCCCGAGCGCCAGGAGCAGCACGGCGGCGCCTGCGATGAGCGGACCTATTCGTTGTCCCGTTTGCCTACTCAGCGTCCCCTGTCCTTTTGCCCTGCGCCCCTGTCGGCGTCCGCTGAACGGATCGTCCTGCCCACGCCCTATCCCGCAGGATTACGGCTGCAAGTTGACCCTGGTGGCGAAAGGATGGCGAATCAAGCGCGCTCACGCCCCGACCTGCGCAATCCAGTCGTTGAGGTTGTAGTAGTTGGTAACCCGCGCCACCTTGCCGTCGCGGATCTCGAAGAAGGCGCCGGCCGGCAGCCGGTAAGTCTGGCCGCTCGCCTCCGGCAGCCCCTCGTCGGTTGCCAAATACTCGCCGTTGACGATGAACTCCGCCGCGGCGCGCCGACCATCCTCGCTCGCCATCACCACCATGTCCGTCAGCCGCTCGCGGTAGCAGCGGTTCATGTGATCCATGAACTGGGCGAAGGCGTCCTTGCCCACCTGCCGTTCGCCCTGGTTGATGTCGTGCACGACGTCGTCGGTCAGCAGCGCCAGGAAGCGCTCCATATCCTGTGCGTTGAAGGCATCGTAATAGGCGCGGACGATCTCGGTAGCGGTCATGCGTGTCCCCGGGGTCTGGCAGAGGGTTGGAATGGTTGGACGGCGACGGTATAACGACATCGAAACCGGCTGAACATAATCTATGACACTCGAAATCAAAACCTTTTCCGGCGCCGAGGCTGCCGCCCGGCTTACCGATGTCGCGCGGTTGCGCATCGCCGTCTTCCGCGACTTCCCCTACCTCTATGATGGTGACCTCGCCTATGAGGAGCGCTACCTCGCCACCTACGCCCGCTCGCAAGGGTCGATCTTCGTCCTGGCGATCGACGACGGTACGGTCGTCGGTGCCTCCACCGGCACGCCGATGACCGCCGAGACGGACGAGGTGAAGGCGCCCTTCCTCGCGTCCGGACGCGACCCCGCGGACTATTTCTACTTCGGCGAAAGCGTTCTCCTGCCCGCCTATCGGGGCCGCGGCATCGGTGTCACCTTCTTCGCCGAGCGGGAAGCACAAGCACACCGCTTCGGCCTCCGCTACACGACCTTCTGTGCCGTCGAACGTCCCGCCAACCACCCGCGCCGCCCGACGGACTACGTGCCGCTCGACGCCTTCTGGCACAAGCGCGGCTACCGCCATCACCCCGAGCTTCGCACCTCCTTCACCTGGCGTGACCTCGACGACACGAGCGAAAGCCCGAAGCCGCTCTCCTTCTGGATCAAGGACCTTGCCGCATGATGAAGCTCGCCGCCTGCCAGTATGCCATCGAGCTGATCGAGGGCTGGGACGACTATCTCCGCCACCTCACCCGGCTCGTGGAAGAGGCTACCGCCCAGGGTGCGGAACTGCTGCTGATGCCGGAATATGCCGGTCTGGTGCTCGCCGGCCAGCTGGATGCCGCCACCCGCTCCGACCTGCACGGGTCGATCGCCGGCATCCAGCCGCTGATCCCGCGCTGGCTGGAGCTGTGCGAGGCGCTCGCCCGCAAGCATCGGATCGTCTTCCAGCCGGGCTCGGCCCCTGTCCTTGATCCTGACGGGCAGTATCGCAACCGCGCCTGGCTGTTCGGTCCCGACGGGCTGATCGGCCACCAGGACAAGCAGATCATGACGCGCTTCGAGCGCGAGCAATGGGGGATCGCCGCCGGCATCGATGGTCTCAAGGCCTTCGAGACCGACCTCGGCACGCTCGGCATTCTGATCTGCTACGATAACGAGTTCCCTATGCTGGGCCGGAAGCTGGCCGATCTTGGCGTGGACCTGGTGCTCGCCCCTTCCTGCACCGACACGCTGGCCGGCAGCTACCGCGTGCGGATCGGGGCCCAGGCGCGGGCGCTGGAGAACCAGTATGCCGTGCTGTCGTCGCCCACCGCCGGCACCGCGCCCTGGTCCCCTGCGATGGACGAGAACCGCGGCCGCGCTGCCCTATACGTTCCCTCCGACTACGGCATGCCGCCTTCCGGCATCGTCGCGGAAAGCCCGTCCGACACCGTGGAGCAAACGTCATGGCTCATCGTCGAGGTCGATCTTGCGGATGTCGCGCGGCTGCGCACCGAAGGCCAGGTCGCCACCCGCCGCGACTGGCCGGAGCAGTTCGCACGCTGAAAGCAGCGCATTTGTCGCAAATGCCGGTGACTACCGGCTATGCGTCGCCTTTGACCGCTGCTATATGCGCGAGCCATGAGCACCGATCGCACGCCCCTCGACCACATCCGCAACTTCTCCATCGTCGCGCATATCGACCACGGCAAGTCCACCCTTGCCGACCGGCTGATCCAGACCTGCGGCGGCCTTGCCGAACGCGAGATGTCGGAACAGGTCCTCGATTCCATGGATATCGAGCGCGAGCGCGGCATCACCATCAAGGCGCAGACGGTGCGCCTGCACTACAAGGCCAAGGACGGCGAGACCTATGTCCTGAACCTGATCGACACCCCCGGCCATGTCGACTTCGCCTACGAAGTATCCCGGTCGCTCTCGGCCTGCGAGGGCTCGCTGCTGGTGGTCGACGCCTCGCAAGGGGTCGAAGCCCAGACGCTTGCCAATGTCTACCAGGCGATCGACAACGACCACGAGCTCGTCACCGTCCTCAACAAGATCGACCTGCCGGCGGCCGAGCCCGACCGCATCAAGGAGCAGATCGAGGAGGTGATCGGCATCGACGCCTCCGACGCCGTGATGATCTCCGCCAAGACCGGCCTCGGCATTCCGGACGTGCTCGAAGCGATCGTGCACAAGCTGCCGCCGCCGAAGAGCGAGGGTGGCGAGAAGGCGCCGCTCAAGGCCCTCCTCGTCGATAGCTGGTACGACACCTATCTCGGCGTCATGGTCCTCGTGCGCGTCATCGACGGCGTGCTGACCAAGGGCCAGCAGATCCGCATGATGGGCACCGGCGCCCGCTATGGCGTCGAGCGCGTCGGCGTGCTCACCCCGAAGATGCTGCAGATGGACTCCCTCGGCCCCGGCGAGATCGGCGTCATCACCGCCTCGATCAAGGAAGTGGCCGATACCCGCGTCGGCGACACGATCACCGACGACAAGAAGCCGACGGCTTCCGCGCTGCCGGGCTTCAAGCCCGCCCAGCCGGTCGTCTTCTGCGGCCTCTTCCCGGTCGATGCCGCCGACTTCGAGGACCTTCGCTCGGCCATGGGCAAGCTTCGCCTCAACGATGCGAGCTTCTCCTTCGAGATGGAAAGCTCGGCCGCGCTTGGCTTCGGCTTCCGCTGCGGCTTCCTCGGCCTGCTGCACCTCGAAATCATCCAGGAGCGGCTGGAGCGCGAGTTCAACCTCGATCTCGTCGCGACCGCCCCATCCGTCGTCTACCAGATGACGCTGACCGACGGCACCGAGAAGGAACTGCACAACCCGGCCGACATGCCGGACGTCGTCAAGATCGACGAGATCCGCGAGCCGTGGATCAAGGCGACGATCATGACGCCCGACGAATATCTCGGTGGCATCCTGAAGCTCTGCCAGGACCGGCGCGGCATCCAGACCGAGCTTACCTATGTCGGCAACCGGGCGATGATCACCTACGAGTTGCCGCTCAACGAAGTGGTCTTCGATTTCTACGACCGGCTGAAGTCGATCTCCAAGGGTTATGCCTCCTTCGACTACAACATCATCGACTACCGCGCCGGCGACCTCGTGAAGATGTCGATCCTCGTCAACGGCGATCCCGTCGACGCGCTTTCCATGCTCGTCCACCGTTCCGCCGCCGATCGCCGCGGCCGCGGCATGTGCGAAAAGCTGAAGGAACTCATCCCGCCGCACATGTTCCAGATCCCGATCCAGGCCGCGATCGGCGGCAAGGTGATCGCCCGCGAAACCGTGCGGGCGCTCCGCAAGGACGTGACCGCCAAGTGCTACGGCGGCGATGCCACGCGCAAGCGCAAGCTTCTCGACAAGCAGAAGGAAGGCAAAAAGCGCATGCGCCAGTTCGGCAAGGTCGAAATCCCGCAGGAAGCGTTCATTGCGGCGCTGAAGATGGGGGATGAGTGAGGAGGCGAGATCCGTTCCGCGGTTGCATCAATCCTCGGCAACGGGGGCTCTTGGACCTATAGATTGCGCACACTGCAGCCCCCTCACCTGCAATTTCTAGCACTTAGCTGACGCTAAGATGCTGAAATTGACATCCTCTCCCACAGGGGGAGAGGAGACGGGGCCGCACCCTCGACACTCTCCCTCTCCCCTTGTGGGAGAGGTTACAAAATCACGATCTTAGCTTCAGCTAAGTCGTAGATTTTGTTGGTGAGGGGGGCGCACCGGAGGCGAAGAGGGGGACGTTTTCACGCAGCCCCATCAACAACATCAACATCTTGCACGAATTCTCGTCCTCCTTCATCCCCTCCCCCCAAACCCATACCTACACTATCCCCGTCCCGCTGCGGATACACCAGGAGGCGTCCTGGCGAGGCGGGGCCGGCGCTGGTGGTGAGGGGACGACGTGAACCTTCATCATCGGGGTCCGCGGAAAATGGTCTCCCTCCGGCGAGACGGGGGAAGCGGGATGGTTTCGGACCGGCCACCTGCTTCTGATGCCCGAAAGAGCGCGCCGGGCGTGCCTGTGCGGCACACAGGGGGGTCGATGGAGAGGATGTCGCCGGACCTCCAGGTCCGACGAGATGCCGGGGCAAGAAGCCTCGGCACCCGGGAAACCGGCGGTCAAACACCTCCCCACTCGACCTTTGCAGAGAGACCGGAGTCGCGGGCACAAACTGCCGAACGGGGCGCTGAGAGGTGCCACATAAACTAACTTTACGAGGCAGCTTTCAGCGCCCCGTCCGATTTGAAATTGTTCGTCTTCCTCGGGCGAACGCAGTGAGACCCGTGGATCGCCAAGAGAGGAGTCTGTCCGCTCGTCATCCTCGGGCTTGACCCGAGGACAAGGGAACCCCTCACCAAGAGTGCCGAGGTGGCATACCTTTGTCGCCCCAAAGAAAAGCCGCCCGCCAAGGATGGCGAGCGGCTCGGGAAGATGATGTGGGACAGATTAGCCGCCGTTCGTGGCGCCACCTGCAGCGGGCGGTGTTGCCGGGTCGGCGGGTGCGGCCGGGGCAGCGTCGGTTGCGCCACCGCCCGGTGCCGGAGCGACCGGAGCCGGAGCGCTGTCCATGGCTTCCGAATTCGTCGTCGAGGAGGTCGTCGCCGGGTCGGTACCGGGCTCGCCACCCATATTGCCCCAGATGAAGGCGCCGATCAGCAGGACAGCCAGAACGGCCACCCACGGCACCCAGGACGAGCTGCGGCGGGCGTCGACGTTGTTATTCACGAGGTCCGGGCGACGGTCACGCAGGTCCGGACGATTGTCATTCGGATCATAGGTCATGGGTTCTTCCTCCGTTTAACCTGGCAGAAGAACGGAGACTCACGGAAATTTGTTCCGTCAAAGATTCGATGCGTCTCCGGAACCCATGGAAGAGCAAGCGGATCCGTCAGTTTCGGGCGGTCATCGTCCTTGCCTCGACCCAGTTGTGCCAGCCCTCGACAGAACCGTTGAAGACGTTGAGGTCGATCTTGCCGTTCACGCCCTGCGACAGGCCCGAGCCGGAATATTGCCAGAAGACGAACTTGCGGCCCGGATAGACCTTGGACGGGTGCTGGGCGACGGCGCGCAGCCAGAAGGGATAGTTCTCGAAGGCGCCGACGAGGTTGTCCTTGTAGAAATCCGGAGCCGTGTAGATCACAGGCCGCTGGCCGTAGTGCCGCTCCAGCTTGTCCATGAAGACCTGCATCTTTTCCAGGACGTCGGCGCGCGAGGGGCGACGCTTGCAAGCCGAGTCGCCGTTCCACTCGACGTCGATCACCGGCGGCAGGGCGTCGGGATCACGCGGCACGTTACGGATGAACCAGTCGGCCTGCTCGCTTGCGCGCCGGCACCAGTAGAAGAAGTGGTAGGCGCCGCGGCGGATGCCGGCCTCCTTGGCCCGCTGCCAGTTGGTCTTGAACATGGGGTCGAGATGGTCGCCGCCGTCCGTGGCCTTGATGTAGGCGAAGTTCGCGCCCTGCGTCCTGAGCTTCGGCCAGTCGATCTCGCCCTGCCAGCGGGAGACGTCGACGCCGTGCACGGCGTAATGCTGCGGCTGGACCTTGCCGAAATTGATCGGCTTGGCGTCGCTGAAGCGCTGGCTGTAGACCCGCGAGCGCGTGACGGGGCCTGCGCCGGCAGGATTATCCGGCAGAAGCATCCCCAGCGGGCGCGACGAGGGGGTCGGCATGCCGACGGTCGTAGTCATGGCCGCCAGCGGCGCACTGCCGGTCTCATCCTCCGCCCAGGCGAGCGGCTTCGCCTCTCCCACGACCGCTGCGGGAACCGGCGCCGCGGGTTTAACGGAACTCGTCACCTCCCTTGAAGGCAGACCGGCGACGAGAGCCTCGGGACCCGAGCTCGACGTGCAGCCCGACAGGGCGAAGGCAATCATGGCAATGGCGGAGATGGCGGAACGACGCATGGCACCCACGTACGCAAAACAGGGATCGAAGGCAGCCGCACACGACGCCGGGACGCGCGCACGGAAAAAGCTAACGGAAGATTACCGCCAAAGATTGAATCCATTCTTAACGAGCACGACCATGATGGCGCCAAACGGTAGCCTCCCCTCGGCGAGGCGGTAGCGAATTGCGGCAATTCTGGGAACTTTAGGCCGCGATCCCGGTTCCTCCAAAGATCGCATCACTTGATGTCGTCATGCCTATCCCGTTCCAGATTTTGGGAGAGTTCAATGACCGAACGAGACACGAATCCAGGAGCCGGCTTTCAGCCTGGCTCTACCTATCCAACCGCAAGCAATCCTGCTCGCGACCCTTCCGCCAGCAAGCCGTCGGGGCAAGAGGGGACAGCGTCCCATGCCGCCTCGGCAGTTTCCTCCGCGGCCAAGGACGCAGGAGGCAGCCTGAAGGAGAAAGCCGCTGAAGACTGGCAGGCGGTGAAGGCCGGCGCCCAGGAACAGGTCAGCCGGGTGGGGCAACAGGCCCGCGACGCTGCCGGCGAGCAGAAGGATTTTGCAGCGAGCCGAGTCAGCGGCATCGCCAGCGCCATCGAGCGCGTCGGGGGCGAGCTCGAGCAGGGCGACCAGCGCGAGGTCGGCCGCTACGCCAAGCAGATCGGTGCCAGCATGCAGCGCTTTGCCGATGACATGAAGGGCAAGGATCTTAGCGAAGTCGCCGCCATGGCTGAAGATTTCGGCCGCAGGCAACCTGCCGCCTTTCTCGGCATTGCGGCCCTGGCAGGCTTTGCCGCCAGCCGTTTCCTGACCGCATCGGCCGATCGCGGCGGACAAACCGCCGGGCGGAGCGAAGGGATCAGCCGGGCCGGCAGCAGCACGGCCACCACGTCAACCTCACCCGTCAGCCCCGCCACCGGCACCGGCTATGCGACGGGCTACAATTCGGAGGGAAGCTACAATGGCTAACCAAATGGACAATCGTCCCCTTTCCGAACTGCTGAGCGGACTGGTGTCCGACATCACCGGTCTCTTCCGCAAGGAAATCACGCTCGCCAAGACAGAAGCCTCGGAGAAGATGTCCCACGCCCTTACGGGGGTTGAGGCCTTCGCCGCAGGACTGGTATTCGCGATCGCGGCCGTCGGCGTTCTTCTCGCGGCCCTCGTCAATGGCCTCGCCGCATTCTTCGTCGCTCGGGGAATGACGGAACCGGGCGCAGATGGCCTCGCGTCAGTCATCGTCGGCGTCGTCGTGGCGCTCCTCGCTTGGGGTATGATCCATCGCGGCTTGTCGACCCTGCGCGGTGAGAACCTGAAGCTTGACCGCACCTCGACGTCCATTCGCCGGGATGCCCAGATGATAAAGGAGCGTGTCTGATGTCCACGACCGATACAATGCGGGCTGAACAGCTCGAGCGCGAGATCGAACAGGACCGTCGCCGGATCGAGGAACGCATGGATGCGATTCAGGCGAAGATGTCGCCGGGCCAGCTTCTGGACGAAGCGTTGGCCTATGCCAAGTCGAGCGGCGGCGGCGAATACGTCGCCAATCTCGGCAGTGCCATGAAGACCAATCCCATCCCCGTCGCATTGATGGGTGTGAGCATGGCCTGGCTGATGGCCAATCCAGGCAGCAACCGGACCTCTGCCCATGAGGACGATGGAGTGGAATATCCACTGGCGCCCGTCACCGGCCATGTCCGCCGCGTCGGCCCCGTGCAGACGCAGGGGGAGAGCCGTTACAGCCACTTCACCGACGAAGGAGGAAGCCGGTTCCGGGCTCTGACCGATGAAACCGGTCGCCGCGCCGGCCACTTCATGGACGAAGCGGGCAAGACCTATCGCGGCTTTGCAGATGCGACCGGGCGTCAGGTCCACGACATCCGCGACGAGACCGGCCGCCTCTTCGACGAGGCTTCCGGCTGGGCTTCGAAAACCTGGAGACGGATGAGTTCTACCGCTGGAAAAGCCGGCCACTCCATGATGCGCGGCGCGCGGTCCATGGGTGACGGTGCGATGTCGGCGGGTGGGTCGGTTCGCGACTACGCCGGCGATCTGAACGACAGCATTGCCCGGCATTTCCGCGACCAGCCACTGATCGGCGGGGCATTAGCCTTTGCACTCGGCGCGGCCATCGGTGCCGCCCTGCCGAACACGCGCCGCGAGGACGAAGCGATGGGCGAGATGGCCGAAGGTGTGCGTAAGCAGATGTCCTCGAAGGCCGCCGATGCGGTCGACAAGGCCGAGGCCGCAGCGTCGGACATCTATGGCAAGGCTTCGGCCGTCGCTTCGGATGTCCATGATGCGGCGAGGGACCGTATAGCCGAGGAAGCCCGCGGCATGCAGCAGGGCAACGGTGCGGCACGGGGAGATACCCGCCCCCACTGACCCGTTGCCTTCACTTCGAGGCTCCCGCATTCGTGCGGGAGCCTTTTTCGTGGGATCAGCGGCGGCTCAAGCGCCTCCCGTCATGCCATGTCCCAGACGAGGAATGGGAAGTCCTCGCTACACTTGCCCTTCCCTCAGAATGGAATTCCGCTCCCGTTCAGTCCATAGTCGCTCTATTCCCAGGACCGGTCGAAGGAAGAGCCATGGACAAGCCGCGCGTTACCATCCTCTACTGCACCCAATGCAACTGGCTGTTGCGGGCCGGATGGATGGCGCAGGAACTGCTGCAGACCTTTTCCGACAGTCTCGGCGAAGTGGCGCTCATCCCCGGAACCGGCGGCAATTTCGAGATCCGGATCGACGGCGACCTTCTTTGGGAACGCAAGCGTGACGGCGGATTTCCCGGGCCGAAGGAGCTCAAGCAAAGGGTTCGCGACGTGATCGAGCCGGAGCGGGACCTGGGGCATTTGGACCGGCAAACGCCATCGAACGATGCCTCCTAGGCTGCGGGCCAAGGTGCTGCGACTGTTTTTGCAATCCCGACATGGAAACTTCAAAAAGCCAGTTGACAGCAGACGGCCGCCCCCGTACATCGCTCTCCGTCGCCCAGATGGCGGAATTGGTAGACGCGCCAGCTTCAGGTGCTGGTACTCGCAAGGGTGTGGAGGTTCGAGTCCTCTTCTGGGCACCATTTCCCACTAAGTGTCTGACTTTGTTCAGATATTTTGAATCGCTCGATTGAAGTCCCAGCTGTAACAGTCAGTGTTATAGTCGAGGCCCACGAAGCGATGAAAATGCTGCCAGACCGGCTCATGGTGCGAAACGGCACCTTCTACTTCCGCTTATGGATCCCCAAGGATATCGTGCCGGTCTATGGCCGGCAGCTGGTGGTGACTTCCTTGCGCACGAAAGACCTCAAAACGGCGAAGGCCCGCCTGGCCCGCAAGACTGTGGAAGCCGAAGAGCAGTTCGAGGAATTGCGCTCGAAGAGCCAAGGGGCGAACGGGGCCAACGAGGCGACCCCAGCAGCCGATCAGGACGCTCTACGCGCCACCTTCCCGAGAATCGTCTCGCAACATGCTCTCACCATTCGCGATCGTGAGTTCGAGCAGCGAGCGGCCTTCTATGCCGAGGCAACCCGGGAGCCTCGGCGCCTCTGGTCGGGGGAACTCATGGCACTCCCGACCCCTGCCCATTTCGGTCACGGCGAAGCCGACGCCTATACCTATTTCGATCATCTCGTCGCGGAAGGCGACCTCGACAAGATCATCGGCTTCTTGAATCAGTTTCGATTGAAAGAGCGCGTCCGAAATCTGAAGCGGATGCGGGCAACCGGCGACGTCGAAGAGTTTGTGATCGCTGCCCAAGAGCGTCTTGCCGGGTTGAATAATAGATCTGCGGTGAGTTTGGCTCGGCTGCTACTGGACACCGAGCTTTCAATCATCGAAGCCATTCTTGGCGGAGACCAGCTAGCGGCAGATCAAGTTGCTCCATTGAGCCCAGCTCCGGTTTCTGATGTTGCCAGGACCTCGAACCCACCCCCGTCTCCGCTTCCCCTAGAAGGCAATCCCGTATCGATCGACGCAATCTTCGAGAAATGGGAAAGGGAGACGAACCCAAGCGCCAGCACCCTCTCCAGCTGGCGCGGAATCGTTCGCGACCTGAAATCCTTTATCGGACCCAAGGCGAATGACATCCGCACCGTTGTCGCGGCTGACATCGTCGGATGGAAGGACAAGCTCGTGCGGGACAAGAAGGCGGCGGCAACAATCTCCCGTGGCTATCTCGGCTGCGCACGCGCCCTGTTCCGGTTCGCTATCGCCAACCAGACGATGGCGACGGATCCCACCGAAGGGATCAAGGTCATTCGCAAGGCAAAGGCCGGCACTCGCATGCTGGGCTACACCAATGATGAAGTAGCAAAACTCCTCGATCTCGCCACAGAGGCAAAGGAGCCGTGGAAGCGCTGGCTACCCTGGCTTGCGGCAGCCACCGGGTCTCGCATTGGCGAGGTCGCTCAGTTGCACGGCTCGCATGTCACCGAGGAAGAGGGCTACGCAGTTCTGAAAGTACAGCCGGCAAGCGACGCAGGCAGCATAAAGAATGAGTCGAGCGAGCGTACCGTCCCCATACACCCTGCCCTGATCCAGGCTGGCTTCCTGGAGTTTGTTGCCTCGCGAGGGAGCGGCCCCTTATTCTATTCACGCTCCTCAGGTAATCCCAAGCAAGCACGCCTCGAAAGGCGTGTCCAATCGCCTCGGTGCCTGGATCCGTAGTTGCGGCTTCCGCGACCCTCGCAAGGCTCCGAACCACGCGCTTCGGCATTGGTTCAAGACTGAAGCGGCAAGAGTTGGGATTCCGGACAGCATAGCAGACGCTATACAAGGTCACAGTGACAGTAGTTCGTCAGCCGTCTACCGACACATCGGCATAGCCGTGATGGCAGCAGCTCTGCAAAAACTACCGCTACCACCGGAATGAGACATGGCATGAGAGGGTAGTCTGTCAGCATCATTCGGCTGACCGCACGCAATCCAGCCCCATTCCGCCGTTTCAAGAGGCGTTGAGCATCTCGTACAGGTAACCCAGCTGCCTATGTGGTGTGACGAGGACATCCATCCGTCCCTCGGGGGAGCGGTACTCACCACACCAGGCCAAGTTGGCTAAGAACTCGGTCATGCCGGAAAGGCTGTTTTGGGGCCGGAAGCAGACGTTCAGCTACTGGGCGGAGACAGCCTAAAGCGGACCCGTTACGGTTGAAGCGGGATTTAATGAAGACGCCCTACGTCGGATCAAGCGTGATATGCTGGAACCAACCGGCCTCGCTTTACCGGGAGAGACAAGGTCACGATCAGACCCTCCGGCGCAAAGTCCATGTTGAATTTCGCCGCCACCTGAACTGAGAGTACTCTTTCGAACAGCAGGCTTCCAAACCCCTTCCGCCCGCTATCCTTCGCGGGGGGACCTCCCTGCTCCGTCCATCCGAGTAGAAGTTCCTCCCCGCCCTCGATGGGGGTTGCGGTCCAGGCGACACGGAGCCGCCCTGTCGGGACAGAGAGCGACCCATACTTGGATGCGTTGGTGGCCAGTTCGTGGAAAGCCATCCCGAGCGGCACCGCGTGATCAGCATTCAGGAGAATATCCGGACCACAGAGTTCAACCCTTCCGTCTGTGGCGTATGGTGCAAGCTCTGCCTGCAGCATCTTATGCAGTGACGCCGTCTGCCAGTAATCGTCCGTGAGGAAGGAGTGTGTCCGGGCAAGTGCGTGCAGACGCCCCGAGAACGACCTTTGAAAGTCCTCAACCGACGATGTCGACCTGGCGGTGGCACCAAGCACTGCTTGAACGTTTGCGAGTGTATTCTTCACTCTATGGTGGAGTTCCTTGATGAGGAGCTTCTGTCGCTGGTTCGACTCGTCCCGTTCATCGAGCAGCGCCTTTACCTCGAGCTGCCTCCGGCGTGCCCGGACCGCTGCTCGTACAGCAGCAACCAGAGATTCCGGATGAAAGGGTCGCTCCAGGGTGACCGCATACTCTGCAAGAAATGACAGACGTGCATCTGGTGGCCCACCTTCCTTGGTCGTCAGAAGGACAATCGGGAAATCCGACCACGGCGGCTGGGCCTCAATCCATTCAGCCAATTGCTCACGATTGCTATGAAGCAAAGCCTCCTCTGTCACGACCAAACTATAGGCCGACGCGAAGATCTTGAAGCAGTCCTCCACACTCTCGCACACCTCTGACGAGAGGCCATAGCTGGTCAGGATGTTCGCCGCAACGGAAGCGTCACGACCTGTGGGCGCTAAAATGAGCGCATCTTTCATTTCAGGCCTCAGAAGGTTCATCGCCCATCAATGCCTCCCTTGCCCCGTGATATTTTGGGACACCCGTAAGCACACCGGAGAAGTCCGCCAGTGCATGGCCAACCGACACACCTTCCGAAGACAGCGTAAATTCCCTGATCGTGTTTTCGTGAGAGCCTGTGCGCTTCTTCACTACCGATACGGCGCGCCGTATGCGTCCCTGCGCCTCGAAGTATCGAAGCAGAACGACCGTGTCACTCAGGTACGTCAGATCCACATTCGTGTTCATCTGTCCCACCAACCCATGGTTTGCGAGCAGCAGTAACGTAACGACACCTTTTTGGTTCAGGTAGGTGGTGATCTCATGCATCTGAAGCAAGAGATACTGTTCCGCCGGCATGGCATTCAGATAGCCCGTCAAGCTGTCAACGACCACGATTTTGGCGCCCTCGACCTCAACGGCGTGCCGGATGCGGTTTGTCAATTCACCCGGCGTCAGCTCCGCTGGATCAATCTGATCAAGCTTCAGCAGCCCGCTGCCCAAAAATTTCTCCAGGGGCATGGCCATTCCGGAAGCTCGTTCCCTGACAACGCGAAGGGTCTCATCAAAGACCATAACGTAGGCGGCCTCGCCACGCTCCAGAGCAGCGTAGACGTAAGAGAGCGCCAGCGACGACTTCCCTGTGCCCGAAGGGCCCATCACGAGTGTTGTCGTGCCCCTGGCAAGACCGCCGTTCAAAAGCTGGTCGAGAGCGGTCGCACTCGACACGTCCGCTCCAGCATCCTCCAGAGAATGGTCTGCCGCAACGAGCCGAGGGAAGACCGAGACGCCGCCTGGCCGGATGACGAAATCATGATAACCACCGCGGATCTGTACACCCCGCATCTTGATGACCCGTAGTCGACGACGCTCTCCCCCGTAGACGGGGATAAGTTGCTCGAGCCGGATTACTCCATGAGCGACGCTGTGCAAGTTCAGGTCATCCTGCTCCCCCGTGAGATCGTCCAGGAAAAGGACCGTACTATTGCCCAGAAGGAAGAAGCTCTTGAGCGCCAACACCTGTCGTCGGTAACGAAGCGTCCCCTGCGACAGCAAACGGATTTCCGAAAGGGAATCGAAGACAATTCTGTCCGGCTTCAGTCGCTCGACCTCGGCCAGAACGAGTTCTACGGTTTCCCCAAGCTCCAGATCAGAAGAGTGGACCAAGGTCTGTCGCTGATTGGGATCGAGACTGAGCTCGGGCGGGATCAATTCGAAGATGTCGATCCCGTTCAAGTCAAAGCCGTGACGACCGGCAACCGACTGCAGTTCTCGCTTGCTTTCCGACAAGGTGATGTAGAGACACCTCTCTCCGCGCCTTCGCCCTTCGATCAGAAACTGCAACCCGATCGTCGTTTTCCCGCTTCCCGGCCGTCCCTCAATAAGGTGCGAACGGGACCGCGCGAAGCCCCCACGCAGAACATGGTCCAGCCCAGGAACACCTGTGGCAACGGGTGCCGCATCGAAGTCCAAACCTAGATCTTGCATTGTCCATTACTCCAAGAGGGTCGGTCTTTAGCCTGTCGTTAAAGCTCGAGAGAGTCGTAGGAAGAGATGAAGTTCACGATCAATCCCTCTCTGCACCACTCTCGCTCGATGCGCGCGCCAAAATTGGCCATAGCGACTCGTTCGGCAAGGGTGCTTCCGAAGCCTGTCCGGATTGGTGGCCCCATAACGGCCGGTCCACCAAGCTCCTGCCATCGTAGCCGAAATTGTTCGGCAAGGGTGTCACATCCGATTTTCACATGCCCGTCCGGGCTAGCCAGCGCTCCATATTTCACTGCATTGGTGGCAAGCTCATGGATCACTAGCGAAAGTCCGGTAGCCGCTTGAGTACCAATGTGAGCATCGCACCCCGCTATCGTGAAGCGGGCGCCGGCGGAATTATCGTAGGGCTTCAGGAGTGCACGCAAGAGCCCGTGAACAGTCGTCGCCTCCTCGGGAGGACGGGATTCGGGGCCATGCGGACGCACGTATTCGTGCGCTATTCCAAGTGCATCGAGCCGGGCACGAACGGCATTCGCATAATCTCTCGCTTCAGGGAAACCCCTTGCGGACAAGGTGAGGATGCTGCTGACGACAGCGAATATGTTCTTGATCCGATGGGATAGCTCCCGCGCGATCAACTCGCGCTGCTCTTCAGCGACTTTCAAATCATGAACATCAGTGCAGGTGCCGAACCAGCGCACAATTCGCCCATCCATATCCCTCACGGCCTGTGCCCGGCCAATCACCCAGCGGTATTGAGCCGAGCGGTGCCGCAGGCGGTACTCTATGTGATAGGGTTCTCCCGTTCGCAGGCACTTCTGCCAGACAGCCCAGGCTAGCTCACGATCCTCCGGATGGAACATGGCGTTCCATTCCTCTCCGTCGGTAGATCCGAAGGGGACGCCAGTATATTCGTACCAGCGAGCATTGTAGAAATCATGGTAGCCATCCGGACGCGTTGCCCAGATCAACTGATCGATGGAATTGGTTATCGCTGTCCGCCATCAACGCCTATGAGACAGAACTGGTTTAATTGAGAAGAGAGGATTTTCGGCTCATCGTAGCTCATTCAAAGGAAGCGAAGATGAGACAGAAAACCGGGCCGCAGACATCGTCGGCCGAGAAGACGATCAAGGATATCCGTCGCGCCACGCGCAAGCACCATTCGTCGGAGGAGAAAATCCGCATCGTGCTGGAAGGCCTTCGCGGTGAAGACAGCATTGCCGCGATCTGCCGCCGCGAAGGGATCGCCGAGAGCCTGTATTATAGCTGGTCGAAGGAATTCCTCGAAGCGGGCAAGAAGCGGCTAGCCGGTGACACTGCCCGCTCGGCCACCAGCGATGAGGTCAAGGCGCTACGCCGTGAAAGCCGCGACCTGAAAGAGGCGCTGGCCGACCTCACCCTGGAAAACCGCCTGCTTAAAAAAAGCATGATCGCGGATGGGGGCGACGAAGAATGAGATATCCCGCCACCGAAAAACTCGAGATCATCCGGCTTGTCGAGGGGTCTCATCTGCCAGCCAGGCAAACCCTCGACAAGCTCGGCATTCCAAGACCAACCTTCTATCGCTGGTATGATCGCTTCCAGACCCACGGTGTTGAGGGGCTGGAAGACCGGACATCCGCGCCGTCACGGGTGTGGAACCGTATCCCCGACGATATCAGGGATCGCATCATCACACTCGCGCTCGATCATGCCGATCTGTCGCCACGCGAGCTGGCGGTGAAGTTCACCGACATGGAAAGCTATTTCGTCTCAGAGGCTTCGGTCTACCGCCTGCTCAAGGCCCATGACCTAATCACCTCGCCAGCCTATATCGTCATCAAGGCCAATGACGAATTCAAGGACAAGACCACGCGCCCGAACGAGATGTGGCAAACTGACTTCACCTACTTGAAGGTCATCGGCTGGGGATGGTTCTATCTGTCGACCATCCTCGACGATTATTCCCGCTACATCATCGCCTGGAAGCTGTGCACCAGCATGAAGGTCGAGGATGTCACCGACACGCTCGACCTGGCGCTGGCCGCCTCAGGCTGCGACAAGGTCAAGGTCGAACACCGGCCGCGCCTGCTGTCGGATAACGGCCCGTGTTACGTCGCCTCAGATCTCGGCGAATGGCTGGACAAATACAAGATCGATCAGGTTCACGGGGCTCCCGGCCACCCCCAAACGCAGGGCAAGATCGAGCGCTGGCACCAGACGTTGAAGAGCCGCATTCTGCTGGAAAACTACTTCTTCCAGGAAGACCTCGAAGCGCAGATCGCGGCCTTCGTGGAGCATTACAATCATCGCCGATACCACGAGAGCCTCGAAAATCTCACCCCGGCCGACGTCTACTTCGGGCGCGGCCAAACAATCCTCCTCGAACGCGAAAGGATCAAACGCGACACCATCAGACAACGCCGCTTGAACCACCAGGCCAAAGCGGCTTAAATCAACCCGAAAACCGAGCCGGAAACTCCAATCTTCCCACGCCCAAAAAGTTTCAAATCATTCGACGACGGACAGTTCGATCCGTCGGTCGGATCGCTCTAAGGTCAGCCCCCGTGCAAGCGCAATGGCCTGTTCTCGTGCCGAAAGCAGCCAGTCGATCAACCGCGGGTGCTTGTGAACGAAGAAGATGAGCCCTAGAGCCGAGCCGTTGCCCACCCCGATGTAGCGGCGGAGTTCCGGTGCGAGCTTGATTGCTCGTGAGGAAACTTTGGCTGCGAGATGCTCAACCAAGTCGCAGGAATACTCGCGCATCAGGTAGGCTGTGAGCAACTGGGCTTCGAGAACACCTCCCAGCGCATGTTTTGCTCCAAGAGACGGAAACGAGCGCGTCCCGAAGGTGCCGTTTCCGTCCAGCCCGGTATTGCGCATCAGATAACAGACCTGCGCGATGTCATCGACCTGAGGCTGGCGGCCGTCCGCAAGCGCGGCCATGGTCTGGTCGAATACACGCATGGACCGGTTCGACCGGCACCATATCAGAGCGTTGGACGTTGCCCTGCCTGTATAGAGCTTTGGGATCTCCCGGCGCGCGCTCTCGATTTCTTCTTCCGTCGCGGGGCCCTCGATCAACGCCCCCATCATGTCCCATGCTTGACCAATGATGCGACCTGTTCGCGCAGTGCGGCTTGGCGGACGCGAAAAGCCTATGAAGGAGAATTCCTGCTCTGGTGCCTTGATCGAATACACAACGGTACCATCGGCGTTGCTGTCCACGTCGAACCGCACAATGCTGATGCTCCATCTTTCGCGGATCATTTTGTTCATGAAAGCGCGCGTCCCACTCAGCCGGCTAGGCTGAATGGCGGCGAGCCGCGACGTTTTCATCACCTCGTGCCCTGGTCTCGGCAGCGGCTTTGCCGCCTGTTCGGATGTTGCGGTCATGCCGTCAACGTGCTCCCTGCTGCATCTTGGTTATGGCGCGAGCGGCTTCGAGAAGCGGTTCGCGAAAGGTTTCGAGATCGAAGCGCGTCTCCGGCATCACCAGTGAGACGGTGGAAAGGCACTTGTTGTGAATATCGAAGATCGGTGCGGCGATCGCGACAACGCCGCTGTGGGTGTAACCGCTTGATACCGCGTAACCTTGCTCACGAGCCTCTTCTAAAAGCGCCTCAGCGGCCAGTGGCTCGCCGTTCTGCTTCAGCCGTTCGAGCGTTGCCGGATCTGCGAAGGCTGTAAGGACGCGTCCGGAAGCAGACCCTTCGAGCGACATGGTGGTGCCGATCTTCTGCTCGGCCCGCAAAACGCTTTGCGATTCCACGCGAGACACGATGCACGGCACGCCACGGTCAAGGACGGCGAGTGAGGCCGTCTCCTGAACGCGGGCCACCAGCATCTCGAGGATCGGCTGGACCCGTGTCCCTAGATCTGCTTGTTCCAATGCCGCAGCAGCAAGTCGGCATGCATGCATGGAAAGGCGGTAGCGCATGTCCTGGTCCTGCTCGACCAGACCTGCCTCAACCAACGTCAAAAGGCGCTGATAGGCCGTGGGGCGCGACAGCTCCATCGCCGTGGCAATCTCAGGCAGGCGCATCCCGCGACGGCTCTCGGCCAACACGTCCAGCACGGCCATCGTCTTGAGGGCTGTCGAAAGAGGCCGAACCCCTGAATTTTCTTCTTGTATTCTATTTGAATATGATGTATCCATAAAAAATATCATGAGCGGTCAATTGATCATTGTCAATCGCCGCCAAAGGAGATGCGTGCGAAAATTTGCGCTGGTGACCAGCTCCGCGAACGGGAATGGTTTAACAGGCTGAACGAAAGCTTGTGTGAAGACGCTTTATTCAAAGCACTTCGAGATCAGCGACGAAGCACTGAGTTCGCTTGGCGAGCGCACTGCCCTGCTCCATCAACTGGTAAGAAAGGTTTGCGAAGAGCATCTGGCTAGGCTGGGGCGGAAGGCAGCCTGAGGGGCCCCCTCCGAGATATCGGCAGACCAACCTCAGGTCCTTCACCGCTTCCCCGACTGGTATCGCAAACCATTTGGTTGCAGCTACAGCCAGTTCGGCGCCGACACCAACTGCAAGCGTTCGGGATAGGTGTTCGGCGGTGCGCGAGCCGGAAAACCGAGAAGCAGCTCCTTTAGAGAGGATGCGTGTGTTTCGCGCTTGCCGTCGATCCCGCTGTAGCGAGCTTTGCTCGTGGTCGCATCAATGGTGATGATCAGGTCGCAGACAGGCGTACATCTTCAAGATATAGCGTTACACAGCAACCGCTGCGAGCATGCGCATCCCACTGCGGCAGCCTGAGGCTCTACAGCGTTCGTTCGACGAAGCAATTGCGCCCCCGGGCCTTTGCTTCATACATGGCCGCGTCCACTGCCGTCAGGAGGGTGTTTCGGTCGACATCGCCCTTTTCGGCAACGATACCACCGATGCTTGCGCCGGCGTATACAGCCTTGCCGTCCAGCGTTATCGGCTCCTGGAACTGCGCCAGCAGCCGCTCCGCCACGCGCTTCAGCCGATCGCGCGATCCCAGATCCGGCATGAAGATGGCGAATTCATCGCCGCCCATACGGACCACCATATCGCTGCCGCGCACGATCTGGCGGATCCGGTCGGCAATTTCGTGCAGCGTTACGTCCCCTGCGCGATGGCCGTATGTGTCGTTGATCGCCTTGAAACCGTCCATGTCGAGGTAGAGAACGCCGAGGAGTTCGCTCTCGCCATTCTTGGCATGCAGGTTCGCATCGACAATTTTTTCGAGAGCTAATCGGTTATAGAAGCGTGTCAGCGGATCGCGCATCGCGGCCTCGCTGAGATTGTCTTCACTGATCTTGAGCATGCAGTTTGCCCGTTGCAAACGTAGAAGTGCCTCCGCTACCACAGCAAACCGCTGTAGGGTTTCAACACTCTCATCGGTCAGCGTCTTCACCTCGTCATGCAGGAGACAGAAGGTACCGACGATCAGCCCCGGCTCCAGTTCCAGGGGGACACCAGCGTAGAACCTGAGTTTCGGTCCATCCGTGACATAGGGCATCAGGCGCAACTCAGGATGCGCCCGCAGGTCGGGAATGATGATCAGGTCGCGCTTCTGGACCACGCGGGTGCAGATCGACATGTCGCTGGCGCATTCCGCAATTTCCAACCCAGCCTGGGCCGCGATCCTGAGCCAGCTTTCGTCCAGGATATGCACGCCTGCCCGCAGCACGGAGAACACGCCCTGAGCAAGCTCTGCGGTGGCAGCCAGTTCAGGGGTCGGCCCGAAATGGAGATCAAGCAGAGATCGGACAGCCGTCAGTCGGCGCGATTCCAGCGGTAGCTCTTCCGTAAGGGTGGTTTCCATCAAGACCTCCTGTCTTGCGTGGCTCGACCGAGCGCCGCACCTTTCATCTGCCGCAGAGGCATACCCTTCCCGATACCGATAACGGTCGGAGTGACCGTTTCATGGCATCAGTTCAAACCAACCGCAGCCTTGGCGTCGGCGAGGCCGCGGCTTGCGTCACGATTGCCAGTGGCGGCGGCGGCCTCGAACAGACGGAGCGCATCATGCGGTCTATTCAGGTTCATGTAGCTGTAGGCGCGCAAGACCATCAGGTCGACCGGCTCCTGCTGCACCTGCGCCCTCTGATCGAGGTAAAGAAGGGTCTCCCGGTAGCGATCGGACTGGAACGCCTGAATGGCCCGGTCGGCGAGGATTGACGCCTGCAGCTCGCGGGCTCTTACCGCGCGCATCGGAGCCTTCGTCGCCGCAACGGCCGCGCGGTCGGTCAGGCCGAGGCGGAGATAGGCGAGACTTTGTCCGTAGGCGGCATCTTCGCTGATGTTGCGATCGCTGCTAGAAACGGCCACCCCGAAACTCTCCGCGGCTTCAAGCGGCCGGTTCAGGTCCATCAGGCACCACCCGCGTTGTAGTGCTGCACCCGGTGATAGACGAGAGGCTTGAATTGGGCTCGAGCAGGAAGAACGGCGGACAGTGGTGACAAGGGTGGTGGCCCGTGCCGGAGGTGCAGGCTGGCCCGATTCGAGCGAAGGAGGGGCCGTTCGCGCTGCCACCCTCGGGCTCTGCTGAACGGATCGCTCCTCGGTGGTGCGTTGGTCTGACTGAGACGCTGCCGCTGGCGTTCCATCCCCCTCGCGTGTCCGCCCTCTTGCCAGATCTGCAATCCGCGCCGACTTGTCGGTCCATTTCCGCTGAAGCTCGGCAAAGCCCACCCTGTCGTTCAGCTGAAGCCGCGTCAAGGCAAGGCCATAGGCGGAAGGCTCATCCTCCGGCGCCCAATTCAGTGCTGTCTCGAACCATTGGGCCGCCGTCTGCGGCTGGTCGAACGCACGAGCATACCAACCAAACTGCTGTGCCGAAGGCGCATAGCGTTCGGCAATCACCGTCTCTGCCATCCGCGTCAGGATGTTTTCCTCGATCCTCGGCGGCGGATCGATCGCCAGGACGTTCGCGGTTGCCGCCAGATAGGTCGCTGTCGCGTCCTCGGAGGCATCACGCCACGTGTAGAGCACGGTTTCCGCCTCGCCTGGCTTGCCCTGCTCCAACAGGGCAAGCGCCAACCCCTGTGCAGCCTCGGCGTTGTCTTCGCGCTCGCTGGCACGCCTGAACCAGACAGCAGCTTCGTCGGCATTATCACGTCGCAGATAATACCAGCCAAGCAGCAAGGCATCGGAGGCTGGGCCGTTTGCACTGGCTGACGTTTTCAACCGCTCCACGTATTCCGGCGCGATCTTAAGCGACAACTCTTCATTCGCTTGGGCCACAAAGCGGCGAGCGAGATCGTCACGGATGCTGTCGAACTCACCAGCTCCGTTCTCTGAGGACTTTTCTAACGCGAGAAGAGGCTGAACGCGGGCATAGGGCAATGCGTCGGCGGCCTTCTGGACGGTGGCCAGCCGCTCTGCCGGATCCGTGCAGTTCGTCAGGATGTAGTTGTAGGCATCCACCGCGCGCTGGGGCCGGTCGGTTTTCGCGAAAGCCTCGGCCACGCGCCACAGAACATCTATTTCGGTGCAGTTCAGAAGGGGCGGATTGGCAGCACCAACCTCAATGACCCGCTCATATTGCTTCAGTTCGGAAGCATTGATCAGACGAGCACGCCCTTCTGCGAGGGCAAGACGCTCCAGGAGATCGGCTGGGGGCTGCCAATCGGACTCCGCCGCCTGGCGCTCCGCAATTGCCTTGCGAACTTCGGCGTAGCGACCCTCCGCATAAAGCTGCCACATGGTGTCGAGCTGTTTATCGGTATTCTGGGGCACGGCAAGCGGGTCCGCCGGCGGTGTCCAGTTCGGATAAAGCTGCCGCAGGCGTGCGATCTCGGCAGCAAGTCGCGCTGTGTCCCCTTGCGCAGCGAAGTATCGAAGCGCCGTCTCGTCCACCTCCACCGGTGGCTCATCCGAACTGGTATCCGTCCGCCCGGTCGTTTGAGCCGCACTGTCCGGTAGTAACTGCGAAAGCTCAAAGGGAACGATCGGCGCAGGCTGATTTACGCGCTCCGTCTTTGGCGGCCTTTGCCGCAGGGCGAGAATGTCGCGCGCGACCACATCGAGCGCCGCGGGGTCTCCACCCTCGTCTGCCACGAGTTGTGGCACGGTCGGGCCGTTGCTCACGTCCGCAACCTCCGACGCCAGCCAAGACAATGGCAACGACGTGTCGCTCGACTGCGTCACGAACAGACCCGCCGATACGGCAGCGGAGACCATCAGTATGGGCAGCTTCAGAGACACGAGGGATGTTTCTCCACGAGGTAAGCAAGTCCAAGCAGGTGCAGCGTTGCCGGATAATAGAATTCCGACGTCAGCTCGCGGGCGGCGTTCGGCACGACGGTGCCGTTGTTAACACAGGCCACAACATGGTTAACGAAATCATAACCGGGATCGTCCAGCCGCTCCTTTGGTTCGCCGCTGCTGAGATCAATGATAGCTGGAGTGCCGCCGTCCACCGTCATGCCCTCCTGCAAGCGCTTCACGAGACCTATCTCGGCCTCTGCCCGCAACAGATAAAGCGGAATACGAATAGCGTTGTAACCAAACTCTGCCTCGAACCCTTCGGCGGGCTTCGGCTGCCGCGCCAGACTGACCCATTCCGCCGGCAGGTTGCGTGGGCCGAACTTCATGGTGTTCAGAAGGGCCAGCCCGTCCCGCTCCAGCCTCGGCCATTGGTCGGAAGGTGCTAGGATGGCCATGATGGAGAAGGCCTCGAAGATCCAGTAGGACGGGTTAATTACGGGACCATCCGCCCGTTCGCCGGCGTCGAAACCTTCCGCCGCCGGCAGGAGCAGCACCCGTCCCCCTCGCTCCACGACGACGTTCTCGAGGATCGCACGTGCAAGGGATGCCGCACTGGAAAGGTAATCTTGCCGATCCCAAGCGGCACCTGCCATCGCCAGCGCGTAGGCGATCAGCAGGTCCCCGTCGGAAGCGTTGTTCACATCCGTTACATGCGGCTGGGCGGTGGGATCCCATTTCCACGCCGCAAGCCCGTCGTTGCGCACCAGCAGTTCGATCTTGGTAAACGACCAGATCTGTTCGAAGTCCGACCGGCTGTTGGCGAAGAAGGCGAGTAGAAGACCGTAGCCCTGCCCCTCACTGTGGCTTATACCGCCGTTGGCATTGTCGATAATCCGGCCGCTGGCATCGAGAAACCTCGACTTGTAGGTCTTCCAAAGCGATGCTTGCAGCGAGCCCTGCTGCGCAGCCGCAGGCCATGACGAGGCCAGAAATCCGATGAGCGTCAGCATGGAGATCAGCCGTCCGGCGGTCATCTTCGCCTCCCCAGCCATCTGAGCAGGCTAGCCGTTGTCACACCGAGCAGGCAAGACACAAGCACAATGGCGAGCGCATAGGAAAGCAGATTGCTCGACAGCCAGTTCGCAGCGATCAGGCGGTAGTTCTTAAGCGAGGTATCGAGCGGCGGAAGGAAGGAGAGCTTGCTTGCTTCCTGAATCGAGACATCATTTGTCTCGCGCGAATAGCTGAAGATGCGGCCTTCAATCTGCTGCCAGACATCCTGCCGGCCAAGTTCACCGGTGGCCAGGCGCAACTCCTGCGGGCTCGGAGCCGTCAGCACCGTCCAGATACCGCTCCCGTTGACGCCCGGCCCCTGCGCCAGAAGGAGATCATCGTCCTCATCCGGGCTGAACACCGTCTCGCTGCCGGGCAGGAACCGCAGTGCCTCTTCAGAAAGATCGAGCTTGGCCTGCAGCCACTCGCGGAAGGAAGCAATCTTCTGGCTCAGGAAGCCTCCCTGAAGTCGGCCACGCCAGGCTTCCATCGAGGCGGCAGTGTCGCCGGCCGTCTGGCCTTCTCCTGCGGCGGGGCTCCATCCCGCAGCCAGGCTCGGGGCCAGATTAAGCTGGGTCAGGACGTTGGCCGGTAGCTGCCCGGCCGAACCGATATAGATCGCGTTGCGGCCGCCCACGGCATTGGCAGCTGACACGGGATCGAGGGCGATGGGAGCACCGGAGACTTGCGCTGCTTTGCCGAAGAAATTGGCGGCGGCCGAGAGCATGTCGGCATCAATCCTGTCCATGAAGAAGGCCGCCGCCTCCGTTTGGCGGCTGTAGGGAAATCCCGTCCCCGACAGAGCCGAAAGGTTTGGTGTCTGCCCGATGCGGGCGTAGCTCGGCATAAAGAATGCGGAGCTGTCAAAGAGTGCGAAGCGGGCGTCGGTCGATGCATTGCTGCCGGGGACGCAGGCGCTATCGGCATCCGACAGCAGGATCGCTTCGACCTCAATACGGTTGATGCCGGCGCGCAGGTGCCGCATGGTGATGCGGATCGGTGCCTGCCGCAAAATACCCCCCCCGCCTTCCGTGATGGGCACGGTCGAGGCAATGTTGCCGTTAACGTAGACATCGATGTGGCTACCGGCTGTGACCTGTCCCCCATAGGCGGCATCGAGAAGGATGGTTGCCTCGCCATAGGCACCGGCATAGAAGTCTGAAGGGACGGCAATATCGAAGCCGGTCCGCAAACGTCTCCCTGAAAATTCGATTGTCGAGATGCCGAGCTGAGCGAAAGTCAACCTCTCGCCGCCGAAGACAAAGGGAGCGTTAGGGCGCACCCATCGCTCGTTCGACATGGATTCACGTCGCAGGGTCGGTGACCGCACGACCGGCGCCAGAAAGCTGTCGATCGCGCTGCCGACGGCAGACCACGTCGGTCCGGTAAAGACGATGATGGAAGTCTTGCCGTCTCCAGACGGGGTGACGGCACTGACGGGCCCGGCTTCGGCGCCCGGGGGCAAAGATGGCAGGAGGTCGGCAAGTTCGGCTGCCGTTCCGATCGCAACGGTCAGGCGGCCGGGCGCTCCGATCGGGTCCGGCAGACCTTCCCGAAAGGAGAACCGTGGGTTTGGCATGCCGTTCATCACGGCAAGACCCTGAGTGAGCTTCAACAGAGGCGCCAGTTCCTCGATCGCGCCGACCGAGGGGACCACCATCTGAAACTGCGTTAGCCCCTCCGGATCCGGCCCAAGCGCGTTCACCGCTTCGACCGCCGAATTCGCCGGCGCGAACTGGGGGCCGAACTGCAGGTAGGTCTCGCCGCTGTCTATTTGCGTCCACAGATCGTAGGTCGAACGGACATCGCAGTCGGTCCGGTGTCTCTGGCTCGCCACCAGCTCCACGTCATTACTGCCCGGACGCAAGAGACCGGCGGGTATGGGCCAGCGTACTGACCTCGTTGCATCCGGAGCGCTGATCCTTTCCTCCCCGACGCGCCTGTTGTTGATGAACAGGGACAGGGTGGACGCCTCCGGCGCGACGACGATTGCATTCTGATAGCCGAGGTTGATCGACTGGGCGGCTCCCGCCTGTTCGGCCGTCAAGTAGACGGACCATGCGCTTCGGCTGTATTCACCCGTCAGCGCCAAACTTTCCGAGGGAACGATGTAGCGGCGCAGCGAATCGCCTGCCGCGGAAGACTGCGCAGCGGTCGTTTGCGGCGGTTCCGGCTGTCGAGGAGCTTCCACCTGCGCCGGCTGCTGAACAGGCGCTGGCGCCGGCGGGTTGGCAGCTGCCGGCACCTCCTCCTCAGCCTGCGGTACCGGCTCTCGCGGAGCGACCGGACGCGGCCGTGGCATCTGGGGCACCTCTCCCTGGCCCGCCGGCCGTTCCGGCGACATGTCGAAGGGTACCGGCTGGGCCAGCACCGTCGTAGAGAGGCCGCAAAAGGCAATGAAGACAAACGGGTACCGGAACCGCCTCATCGTGCACGCCCCTCCCCAGCTACCTTGTTGCTGCCCCGGCCGCGCAGGAAGTAAACGAGGCCGCGGCTCGTCTGGTAGAGCGCCACACTCAGGAATATCAGGCTGCCCTTGACGATGCCCGGGTTGCGCCGCCGCGACTCCTGAAACTGCGACCACTGCCTGGAGTTTGCAAAGATCAGGTCGGCGATCCAGCGATGATCCAGCGGCCCGGCCGGCTGATACTGGCAGCCGATCGTCGTAAGGTCGCCCGATGTCTCTACCCTGCGCACTATGATAGGGAGCGTTTCCTTCGTATCCATACCGTGGGGCTGGAAGCGTAACAGCGCCTCTTTCCCCTTGCCAAGCCCGCGTATCTGCTTCGAGTAGATGTGGACCTGAGCGCCGCCTACCGACACATCCTCGATGGAGGCAGCATAGGGGTGATCATCGATAACCACCTCGCACCGACGCTGCAGCTTGACCCGTCGAGATCCCGCCTTCTCGCCGCGCTCCGCGACGACACCCAGCGCGCAACCCGCGAGGATGAGATTGAGGACGTTCCAGCCGGCCACCACGAGCGTGATGTCCGCCTTGTACGGCTCGGTATAGATCCGGTAGACGGCAAAGCCTGTGGCAATCACCAGCGCGGCAAAAATCACGAAGAAGGGGCGGCTGATTTCCGAGAGGCGACTAACGGCGATAGACTCGTCCTTCGCAGTCACCTTGAAGGTCGGCTTGCGCGGATTGAGCATGACCGAGACCACCGCCGGAAGAAGGTGAACGGTCTGCACGTACTCATAGAGCTCGGACACCCACGGCCAGCGGAACGAACCGTAGAGGTAGTTCTGCATCATCAGGTTCACGATCAGGTAGGACAGCGTGTACGCTAGGAAATCGCCGCCGGAAGCGATGAATATCTGCAGGTCAAAGAGCAGGTAGAACAGCGGCGCGAACAGGAAGGTTGCGCGAGTGAAAGGAAACAGCCAGAACAGGGTCGATGACATGTAGCAAAGCCGCTGCGGCACGCTCAGGCCGCCCTTGAAGAGCGGGAAGCGGAAACGCAGGATCTGCATCATGCCCTGTGCCCAGCGGCTGCGCTGGCCGATGAAGCTGGCGAAGGTCGCAGGCTGCAGACCGGCGATCAGTGGCTTGTCGACATAGACGCTGTTCCAACCAGCGCTGTGGAGTGCCAGCGCCGTCTCGCAGTCCTCCGTGATGCTCAGCCCCGAAAAGCCTCCCGTCTCCTCAAGGGCTCTGCGGCTCAGCACGGCTGCCGAGCCGCAGAAGAAGGCGGCGTTCCACTTGTCCAAGCCGCGTTGAATGATGCCGTAGAACATCTCGTTCTCACTCGGCATCGTGTCAAAGGTCTGCAGGTTTCTTTCCAGCGGATCGGGATTAATGAAGAAGTGTGGCGTCTGAACGAGGAAGAGCTTTGGATCCTCGCCAAAATAGGCGACAGTTTCACGCAGGAAGTCGCGCGCCGGCGCATGGTCTGCATCGAAGACGGCCACTAGATCGCCGGTGGAATGGGTAAGACCGTTGTTGAGGTTTCCGGCCTTGGCATGCTCGTTGCGCTCGCGGGTCAGATAATTGGCACCCAAGGCCCGGCAAAGCTCGGCAAGTTCATGATGCCGCTCGCGGGCGGCCTCCGCCGAGGCCACATCGGCGGCACTTCGCTTCTGGACTGTTCCCCCGTCATCCAGCAACCAGACGTGCAGCTTTTCTGGCGGGTAATCCATTGCCTTCGCCGCCGCCAGCGTATTGGCCAGCAGCTTGGCATCTTCGTTGTAGCTCGGAATGAAGACGTCGACGTCCGGGAAGTCCTCCACCGCATCCTTGCGCGACGGGCGTGGCGGCAGGGGCATCGCTACGATGAACAGGCTGAGCGCCAGCATCAGAACATTATACATCTCTGCGAGATAGAGTAGCATCCCAGGAACGAAGTCCTGAATCTGATCGATCGGCGGCAATGTCTCGGTGGTGCGCCAGTAGACGTAGCGCAAGACAATCCCCGTACCCAGCGCCAGCGATACCAGGCGCCATGTACCCTGCGCGTTGAGGATCTTGATGACGCCCATCAGCGTGACGACGCTGATCCCCGCGATCAACTGAGCCTGGAGGCTGACCGGAAGTGTGATCAGGACGATCTCGAAGATCGCCACGATCGCCCACAAGAATACGCTACGGGCTCTATGCATCGACATCCTTCGGCGCCAAGGAGCCGGCCGCGGATAGGACCGGATATACGCCAGTTGTTGACGCCCGCCATCATGGCTGGGGCGTTGATAAACCTTTCGGTGAAGGCACCATGACCGCTGGTCGCTTCGCCGTATGTTCTTCTTGGGTAGCCGCGGAAGGTTCCGCGGCTGCTCTTGTCGTCAATTGATCGGGACTGGGTACGCGCGGTCCTGCCTCACGCGCTTCATTTTTTCCCGCAGGCTGCGGTGCCTCTACGGTTCTGCGCACGGACCGCGCTGAAACTGTTGCCGTGGAGCGGAGGTCGATCCCTCCGGCATACCCCATTGGCAGGCCTGCAAGCGTTACGCCGTTTTGAGGGTAGATCGGGTATCCCGTCTCGCCGAGGCGGGGATCGACGCGATTGGGTTCGCCGAAGGGGTTCCAGGCCTTCCCGTCGAAGGTGCCGGTGATCGTGTAGCCGTAAATGGCGCTCAGCAGCTGCTCTTCGCTCGCGGACGCGTCGCACAGCCGCCAGCGTACCTGAATCATGCCGAAGTTGCGCCCGATCCCGTTCGACGCCGTCCCGGCACGGATCTGCTGCCATGCGTAGATGCAGGTATCGCCGAAGGCGCTGCGGCCGGCGGCATAGGCGAAAGGACCGTAGCTGTTCTGCAGAAAGGTCGAGCGGCGCGCAAGGCGCACGCCTGGTACGGCCGCCGCTGCCTCGCCCAGGATGGCGCGCTCGTTAATGGTTCTGAACGTGGCCGACTCGCCGCGCGACACATCGGGTCCATAGAACTCGATCTTAAGGTAATTCTGGCCAGTAACGCGTGCGGTTGTAGCAAGGGAGATGGTCTGTTCGACACCATTGCCGCGCGTGCGCTCCACAACCCCGATGATTGCGGGACCGCCCGGGGGCGGCAGCGCCAGCGCCTGCTCGTCGGCGACCAAAGCGGGAGATATCGGCCGCATCACCTTACCCGTGGAGCTGCATCCCGCACCGGCCGTCCCTATCATCACTCCTGTGCAGACACGCAACATCCAGGCTCTCGCAACCGACACGACAACGTCCTTTCGTCAAGGTTGGGAAAAGACGTGGCAAATCAATACGCGAACCCGCCTGTAAGGCGTATTAGCACCAGCTAGGATTAATCAATGGTTAAGGAGGGATCCCACATGGAAGCTTCGTGTTTCTCAACGGGATCTTATCGCCGGAGCGCAATGTCGGCGGAATGCCGTGCTCCATAATCTGTGCGGGGGTGGCCCTCACAGCCTGCTCAGTCGGGGGCGATGGATGAAGAAGGATCGGAGCGCTCATGTCGTGCACGACGGGCGTCGCGTGCATGCTCCGCGCCCAAGCTTCAGTTCCCAAGCGTGGCGAACGAGCTGCGGAAGCAGTATCTGCGGAGCGTGGACGCCGCAGCCAATCCAACCGATCTTCAGGGATATCGACGATATTCCGTAAGCAGGATGTGGGACTTGATGAATTGGGCGCTCGCGCCGGTATCGGGAAAGCCATAATAGTTCTCGTTGGCCCGGAAGTGGACGACGCGCGTTTCGCCCAGCTGGATCGCCTCCGCAATGGAGGCTTCTTCCATGTGCATGTGGAACGTGTCGAGCATCGGCTGGACGGCCGGATGATCCACGGCATCGAGCAGTTCGATCGCCTGCTGCTTCGTGTGTTTTAATCGAGCTGCGAAATCCAAGGAGCACAAGCCGCTCCCATAGGCCCGCCCATTCACCCATTCTTGCCGTACGGTTAGAAGCCTCTAGATCGGAGGGATGACCTCGAATCCAATCTCCAGCTCGTCACGCGGAGCGAGTGCGCGGCCACTGCCGAACTTCCAAGGATTGTCGCCCGCAACCAGCAAGGAGATCGAACGCCTCCTCGCCGGAAGAACCCGAGACATTCGGCTAAGCCCGGAGCTAATGCAGCACTTCCGGGAGCGTTCATGGCCGCAAATGTCGAAGCTCGTTCGGGCTTGGATGATTTGGGTGGTGGTGCTGGATCTCTTGACCCTGGCTGTCAATGCGGTTCTGCTTCCGGCTGAGCCCGTCCGGCTCATGCTCGCTCCCGCGTCTATTCTCATCCCCGCAGCCCTAGCCGCCGAATTTATCTTCCGGAGACCCCACCCCATATGGATGCAAGGCGTCGCCATCCTTCTCGGCGTCTTTCTGATCCTGCTGTCGGTCGCCTTGGTCGGGGTCTCGGCTGGAGGGGAATTCTATGAGCGTCACCTGACAATCATGTTGTTCGTTGCAGTGACCGCCATCATCATCTTCCCAATTCCCTTCTCCTGGACCGTTGGCATTGCGGCCTCAGCGCTGGGGCTCTATTTAGCATTCCAGCTGAACAATCCCGCGATAGCAAGGGGGAGCGCACTGGCTGGCGCACTCTTCTTCGCCACCGGCGTCATTGCAACTGTTGCTGCCCGTCATACGGCAAACATCCTTGCGCACAAGACCTTCCTCCTTGTGCTTCGCGATCGGAAGCGCCTTGACGAACTGACGGATGCGAACACCCGACTGGAACTGCTAGCTCGTACCGACCCCCTCACAGGTATCGCCAACCGCCGCTGCATGATTGAGACGCTCGATCGCGTGTGGACTGGCGAAGGCGAGCAGACACGAGGAAATGCCGTCCTGATGTGCGATGTTGATCACTTCAAGCAACTCAACGACAGCCTCGGTCATGCCGAAGGCGATCGCTGCCTTGTGAAAGTCGCCGGCATCATCCAGAGCAGCCTCCGCGACGATCGCGATCAGGTCGCTCGCTATGGCGGCGAAGAGTTCCTGGTCCTGCTTCGTGATGCGGATGAACAGGAGGCTTGCGTCGTTGCGGAACAGATCCGCAGTCGAGTCGAAGCCGCGTCCCTGCCCAATCCTAAATCCACCACCAACGAATACGTCACCGTCAGTATTGGGGTCTCAGTCACCTCGCAAGACGATCCGTCGATAACCGCAGACGTGCTTCAGCGGCAAGCGGACGAGGCGCTCTATCGAGCGAAGCAAGGCGGCCGCAATCGGGTGACATTTTTCCAACGGTCATCGGGTGCGCCCTCTTCTGGATGAATGTCGGTCATCGCTGACCCGTCGAAGCGCTTAATTCAGCGGCCGCACAAAGTCGGCAGGCCCTCAGTCGGACCCTCCAGCCCACCCGCAGGTCGAGAGAGCGTTGCGGCGCATCTCAGCGATCGTCATTATGTGCCGCATTTCTAATAAAGCCGTTGTCGATGGAACGAAGGGTGATAGAGGCTGTTGGTTCAACGGGAAGCCATCGAATGATCCTTGAGTTGCAGAACACCATTCTCGAAATGATTGCCAGGGGTGAACCATTGGCAATCACTGTCGAACAACTCTGTAGCAACGTAGAGGCAGTAATCCCTGGAATCTCAGCCTCTGTTTTGACCTACGACGGATCCCATCTCCATCCTCTTGCTGCTCCATCTCTGCCCTCGCATTACTCCGCAGCGCTTGAGGATCTTGAGGCCGGAGCTTTTGCGGGCTCATGCGGTACCGCTGCCTATCGCGGAGAACCAGTGATCGTCACGGACATTGAGACCGATCCCTTGTGGGAGAATTTCAAGCACTTGGCACTCCCGCTCGGCTTCAAGGCATGTTGGTCAACACCAATCAGGAACGCGGCTGGAGTGATTGGCACCTTCGCCTTTTATTATCGTGAGCACCGCGGCCCCAGCGTGCGCGAGCAGAAGACCGTCGAGGCTTGCGTCCATTTGTGCTCGATTGCGATCGACAGGAATGAACGGGTTCTGGAACGCGAGCGCCTGATCCACGCTGATGCCTTGACGGGTCTGCCGAACCGGGTCCGATTTAATCAGTTCGTGGAAGAAGGAGCGGGTGGGCCGTCGCAGCCTTGCGCCTTGTTGCTCGCAGACATCGACAACCTCAAGTCGGCCAACGACATATTCGGCCACGCCGCAGGCGACGCTTTGATCAAGGTAGTGGCGGAGCGCATAGCGGCTGCAGCAGCTAGGGGACGGACTTTTCGGCTCAGCGGCGGCGAGTTCGCTATCATCGTGGAGGGCGGTGCTGCGGGGCATCTCAAGGCCCTAGCGGATGCTATCCTTTCAGCCATCACCGCTCCTTCCTGGTGCGACGGCCATGTGATTCATCCATCAGTGACCATCGGCGGAGCACTCGCCAAGGCTGGCAACGATTTGGAGGGTGTCCGCCGACAGGCGGATGTGGCACTCTACCATGCCAAAGAGCGCAGTCGCGGCCAGTATGTACAGTACACGCCCGAGCTTGGGACGGTCCAAACGAAGCGGTTCCGCGCCATAAGGGATGTCCGCTTGGCGTTGGCTGAGGATCGACTGGATGCCTTCTATCAGCCAATCGTTCGCCTCGATACCGGGCACATTGTCGGCTTTGAAGCCCTTTGCCGCATGAGATCTCCCTCCGGTGAAATCATTGCTGCTGCAAACTTCCATGAGGCGACGAAGGATGCCCATATCGCTGCTGATCTGACCTATCAAATGCTTCTGCGCGTGGCTCACGATATCCGCGGCTGACTTGATAACGGCCTCCCGGTTCAGCACGTGGGCGTGAATCTCTCAGCGGTAGATCTTCAAGCTGGTGGGCTGCACCAAAGGCTTACTGGCATTTTTGCCAGAGTTGGTGTTCCGCTACATCACCTCATCCTGGAAGTGACGGAATCTGTCTATCTGGGTCAGCGTGATCATCGCATTGCTGCGGAAATCGATGCGCTTCGTCAGGTGGGATTGCGGGTGGCGCTTGACGATTTCGGGACAGGCTACGCGTCCCTCACACACCTGCTGACGTTTCCGGTGGACATCATCAAGATAGATAAATCCTTCACCGATCGTCTGGTCCCAGGAGATGCTGGCCTCATCATCGTCGAAGGCCTGCTTGGAATTGCCAACAATCTCGGACTGAGGGTGGTGGCAGAGGGGATCGAAGCGCAGTCTCAAGCCGATCGGCTGCTCCAGCTAGGCTGCAAGCTCGGTCAGGGATATCTTTATTCTCCAGCCGTCGATCGAAGTGCTGCAACCAAATTGCTGCACCCTCTATCGTGACAGCGTCGGTTTGGCGCGCGTCTGTACCCGGGCAAACTCAGCTGGTTGATGCGAACTTGGGTGCGAACTCCTCCGGCTGCCGGAAACCTGAGGCGGTCGGGCGTGCCATAAGGTCGGTACAAGCTCTTTTGACCGTTCTGAAGATGTAGAGCGCAAGGGCCTGCAACCTCTTGCATATGTGACAGTCTCTGTGATAGTCGAGTCGATAGCAGTTCGGACTTCATCGTGCAAATTCAGAGGGTTACGGATGCAACCTCTCCTGAGGAGCGAGTCCTCTTCTGGGCACCATTTCCCACTAGATAACTGATCCCATTCAGCTTGGTCACGTCCCGCGTGGCCCTGCCGCTAAGCTGCATCTCAGCCTTTAGCACTGATCGGCTGGAACGGCGGGAGTTTCGATCCGCGGCGCCTTCCAAGACTGCGACTTCGTAGGCCAGCGCGAGGACTACCGCGACAGTTCCTCAGGCTGGCCGCGAGAGAGTCCAACGTTCAGCTGACTTCCTGCTTCGGCGCGACCTTTTCGGAAAAGTTCTCGAAGAACTGGCCCGCGAGCTTCTGAGCCGTGCTGGCGATCAGCCGGCTGCCGAGCATGGCTAGCTTGCCGCCGACATCGGCCTTGGCCGCATAGCGCAGGATGGTCGCGTCACCGTCCGCCTCCAGTTCGACATCCGCGCCGCCCTTGGCGAAGCCGGCGACGCCGCCGCTTCCCTCGCCGGAGAGGGAAAAACGATCCGGTGCCCCGGCGGTATCGAGCGTCACCTTTCCGCCGAAGGTCGCCTTCACGGGACCGACCTTCAACGTCACCTTCGCCTCAAGCTCGTTGTCGGACACCTTTTCAAGTTCCTGGCAGCCCGGGATCGAAGCCTTCAGCACCTCGGGATCGTTGAGCGCGGCATAGACCTCGTGCTTCGGCGCCTCGATGCGGATTTCGTCTTTCAGTTCCATCTTGTCTCCACCCTTACATGCAACAAAACCGACGATGCAGAAGCAGAGAGAGATCAGATGTCTCCTCCTGCCGCTGTTCTTCGGCCGGCATAGTCGAGAACATCTTCTCGCGAAGACGATCTCCTGCCCTCCTCAACAGGCCCGGTCTGGCTGCAGCATCAGCCGGACCAGCCTCCGGAGCATCGTCCTTTTCCGGCCCCGCGCCAAGCCGTTCTTTTTCGACCGGGCCTTCGCGCATCACCCGCAGCTGGCCGCGACGCCGCACCTCCACCAGCTCGGCGACGATCGAGAGCGCAATTTCCTCCGGCGTCACCGCGCCAATGTCCAGGCCCGCGGGCGCCTTCACGCGCTCCAGATCCTCCTCAGCCACCCCGGTCGAGCGCAGTTCCGCCTTGAGCGAGGCAGCCTTGGCGCGGCTACCGACGAAGGCGACATGGGCCGCCGGCGAGCCCAGGGCGGCGCGCAACGCCGCCTCGTCGCCCCGGCCCTGCGTCGCCACCACCAGATAACGCTCTCCCGGCGTATCGGCCGGCAGAAGATAGCCCTCGATCCGATCGTCGACCTCGGCAAAGGCCGGCTGATCAGGCGCCGGCGCGCAGGCGACGGTATGGAAACCGAAGCGGCGGGCGAGATCGGCGAGCGCGACGCCCACGGGGCTTGCGCCCAGAACGTAGAGATGCGGCACCGGCAGCACCGGCTCGATGAACACGTCCATGGTTCCCTTGGACGGGCACATGTTGCGGGCAAAGCGGATGCCGTCTCGGACTTCGCCCGGCGCCACGCCGAGTTCGGACAGCAGGTCCTCCGGCTGGACGGAGATGAGGCGCGGCTCGCCATCGGCGATCGCGTCCCTTGCCGCCCGCAGCACCGCGCCGCGCGCGCAGCCGCCGCCGATCCAGCCCTCGGCAATCGTGCCGTCCTCGACGATCACGGCCTTGGCACCGGCCTTCGCCGCCGTCGCCGCGACGGTGCGCACGACCGTCGCCATGACGAAGGGCGTTCCGGCGCGTTTCAGCGCCTGTGCGATCTCGTCGATTTTCGGTTTCCTCATCATGCGAGCCTCCTCCGCTCACACCTTTCGAAGATGCGGTTCAAGCGCCGCAAGCGCATCAAGCGTATTGGCCGCGGCGAAGAGATCGAGATGCGGCAGCGCCGCCGCCATGCCGCGCGCCACCGGCTCGTAACCCCCCCAGCCCTTCAGCGGATTGAGCCAGACGATCTTGCAGCCCCGCCGCCTCAGCCGGGCGAGTTCGGTGCCTATCTGATCCGCGGGATCCGTGTCGTAGCCGTCGGAGAGGATCACCACTACGGTTCTTCCCGTCACCATGCCGCGCGCATATTGATCGTTGAATTGCTTCAGGTTGGCGCCGATCCTCGTGCCGCCGCCAAAGCCGTTGGCCATCAGCGACAGCCGCTCCACCGCCCTCAAGGTATCATTGTCGCGCAGCGCGTCGGATATCCGCACGAGCCGCGTGTGCAGGAGGAAGGCGTCGGTGCGGCTGTCGACGCTGACGAGCCCCTGCAGAAAGGCGAGGAAGATGCGCGCATAGACGCTCATGGAGCCCGACACGTCGCAGATCGCGACGATGTTCACCGGCCGGTCCGGCCGGCGCCGGCGCAGGAGTTCGACGGGATCGCCGCCATGGGCGACCGAACGGCGGGCGATGCGGCGGAGATCCAGCATGGCGCCGCGGCGCGCGGCCTTGCGCCGCCGCGAGCGCCGGTCGCGCAGCGCACGGGCAATCTGCCGGGCGACGGCCTCGGCTTCGGCCAGTTCGTCCGGCGTGACGAGACCGCGAAGGTCGGCACGGCGCACGGCCTCGATGCGCGAGGCGAGCAGGCGTCCGGTCCCTCCGGCCTCGCTCTCGCCTTCGCTGCCATTGTCTGGAACATCCGGCACGCCGCCGCTGGCGCGGCTTTCGATCATCTCGCGGATATTGGAGGTCTGGCGCGGCGGCCGGCGCTCGAATTGGCGTTCCCGCCCCGGCCGCTCGCGCCGCCTGCCATCGGCAAGCCAATAGGCGTCGAAGAGTTCGTCAAAGGCGCGAAAGCCATCCGCGCCACGGGCGCAGACCGATTTCAGCGCAAGCCGCACCTCGTCGCGGTCCGTCGCATCGATGGCATGAAGCGCGGCAAGGGCCATCTCGCCCTCCGGCATGCCGGCATTGAGCCCGTTCAGCCGCAGATGGGCCATGAAGCCCGCCATGCGTTCGGGGACCGTCTGGCGTTCGGGAAAGCGGGTCGCGCGCATCAGGCCGCCTTTCCGACAAGCCGCTGCTGCACCTCGATCGGCACGGCGGCGCGGTCAGCCTGGGTTTTCAGCAGGCAGACGAGCGTCGCCTGAAGTTCGACGGGATCGTCGGCGAGGTCGTTGATGCCGAGGCCGGCGATCGCCGCCGCCCAGTCCAGCATCTCAGCGACGCCCGGCTTCTTCTCCAGATCCTCCTTGCGAAGCGCCTGAACGACGCCGACGATCTGCTCGCAAAGCCGCGCCTCCAGGCCCGGCTGGCGGGCGGCGAGGATCGAAAGCTCGGTCACCCGGTCGGGGTAATCGACATAGGAATAGAGGCAGCGGCGGCGCAGGGCGTCCGACAGGTCGCGCGTGCCGTTCGAGGTCAGGATCACATGGGGCCGCGTCTTCGCGGTGATGGTGCCGAGTTCGGGGATCGTCACCTGGAAATCCGAAAGGAGTTCCAGCAGATAGGCCTCGAATTCCTCGTCGGCGCGATCGACCTCGTCGAGAAGCAGCACCGGCGCCTTGTCCTGACGGATCGCTTCCAGAAGCGGCCGCGCGAGCAGGTATTTCTCGGAGAATATCCGATCCTCGATGTCGTCGGCGGCACCACCACCGCTTTCAGTCGCGGCCCGGATCGAAAGGAGCTGGCGCTGGTAGTTCCATTCGTAGATGGCGGCAGCCGCGTCGAGGCCCTCGTAGCATTGCAGGCGGATGAGGCGGGCGTCGAACAGTTCGGCCAGGGTCTTGGCGAGCTGTGTCTTGCCGACGCCCGCCGCTCCTTCGAGCAGCAGTGGTTTGCCGATTGTCACGGCAAGATGCAGCGCCATGGCGAGGTCGTTCGAGGCGACATAGCCATGCTCCGCAAGGTCCTGCTTCAACGTCTTCCAGGTCATCGCATCCATCCGGCAAGAAGCGGGCCGGCCGCGTACCGGCCCGCTTTCCGCATCCTCAGCCGTGCAGGCCGAGTTCGTGCGCCGTCTTCCAGATCCGCCAGTGATCATGGGGCATGTGCGTCTGTGTCAGCCCGAAGGCACGGAACGCGTCATGCACGGCGTTGGAAAAGGCAGGCACCGAACCAACGTTCGGGCTTTCGCCCACGCCCTTGGCGCCGATCGGGTGATGCGGCGAAGGGGTGACGGTGAAGTCGGTCGTGTAGTGCGGCGTCTCCCAGGCCGTCGGCAGGAAGAAGTCCATCAGGGTTCCGGTCTTCACGTTGCCCATGTCGTCGTAGGCAATCTCCTGACCCATGGCGATGGCGTAGCCTTCCGTCGCACCGCCATGGATCTGACCCTCAATGATCATCGGATTAATGCGTGTGCCGCAATCATCGAGCGCGTAGAACTGGCGGATCTCGTGCTCGCCGGTATCGACGTCGATTTCCATGACGCAGATATAGGCGCCGAAGGGATAGGTCATGTTCGGCGGGTCGAAGTAGCTCACCGCCTCCAGGCCAGGCTCGAGACCCGGGATCGCCTGGTTGTAGGCGGCAAACGCGATCTCCTTCATGGTCTTGAAGCGCTCGGGCGCGCCCTTGACCGCAAAGCGGTCGACATCCCATTCGACGTCGTCGTCATGGACCTCCAGCAGATAGGCAGCAATCATCTGGGCTTTCGCGCGGATCTTGCGGCCGGCCATGGCGGTCGCCGCCCCCGCGACCGGGGTCGAGCGCGAGCCGTAGGTGCCGAGACCATAGGGCGCCGTGTCCGTGTCGCCCTCCTCCACCGTGATGTCATCGGCGGGGATGCCGATCTCGGAGGCGAGGATCTGGGCGAAGGTCGTGGCATGGCCCTGGCCCTGGCTGATCGTCCCGAGACGCGCGATCGCCGACCCCGTCGGATGGATGCGGATCTCGCAGGAGTCGAACATGCCGAGCCCCAGGATGTCGCAGTTCTTGACCGGACCTGCACCGACGATTTCAGTGAAGTGGGTAAGGCCGATGCCGAGGAGCTTGCGGGTTTTTCCGGCCTTGAAGTCCTGGATCCGCTGGGCCTGCTCACGTCGCAGCCCCTCGTAATCGACGGCTTTCAACGCCTTGTCCCAGGCGGTGTGATAGTCGCCGGAGTCATATTCCCAGCCGAGCGCCGAGTGATAGGGGAACTGGTCCTTGCGGATGAAGTTCTTGCGCCTGAGTTCGGCCGCATCCATGCCGAGCTTGATCGCCAGCACCTCGATCATCCGCTCAATGAAATAGGCCGCTTCCGTCACCCGGAAGGAGCAGCGATAGGCGACGCCGCCCGGGGCCTTGTTGGTATAGACCCCGTCGACCGCGAGATAGGCGACCGGGATGTCGTAGGAACCGGTGCAGATATTGAAGAATCCGGCCGGGAACTTGGTCGGGTCGGCGCAGGCGTCGAAGGCGCCGTGGTCGGCCGTCACATGACACGACAGGCCGGTGATCTTGCCGTCCTTTGTCGCCGAAATCTTGCCCTTCATCCAGTAGTCGCGGGCAAAGGCGGTCGCCATCAGGTTTTCCATCCGGTCCTCGACCCACTTCACCGGGACGCCGGTGACGATGGAGGCGACGATGGAGCAGATGTAGCCCGGATAGACGCCGACCTTGTTGCCGAAGCCGCCACCGATATCCGGCGATATGACGCGGATATTGTGCTCGGCGATGCCGGAGATGAGGGAGGCAACCGTCCGCACCGCGTGCGGCGCCTGGAAGGTGCCCCAGACCGTCAGCTTGCCGTTGACCTTGTCCATCGAGGCGACGCAGCCGCAGGTCTCCAGCGGACAGGGGTGGGTGCGGTGATAGTAGACCATCTCCTCGGCCACCACGTCCGCCGAGCCGAGCACTTTCTCGGTCGCGTCCCTATCGCCCTGTTCCCAGGTGAAGATGTGGTTGTGGTGACGCCGCGGTCCGTGCGCGCCCTCGGTCTTGCCCGCGAGATCCTCGCGCAAAACCGGCGCATCCGGAGCCTCGGCCGCGAACGGATCGACGACGACAGGAAGCTCCTCGTATCCGACCTCCACCAGTTCCACCGCGTCTGCCGCGATATAACGGTTCTCGGCCACGACGAAGGCGACTTCCTGGCCCTGGAACAGAACCTTGCCGTCGGCGAGCACCATCTGCACGTCGCCGGCGAGCGTCGGCATCCAATGCAGGTTGAGCGGCGCGAGATCGGCCGCGGTCAGCACCGCGATCACACCGGGAAGCGCCTTCGCCTTATCGGCGTTAATCGACGTGATGCGGGCGTGGGCATAGGGGCTGCGGACGAAATCGCCGAACAGCATGCCGGGCATCTTGATGTCATCGACGTAATTGCCCTTGCCCTGGGTGAAGCGGGCGTCCTCGACGCGCTTGCGGGAGGAACCGAGGCCCTTGAGGGCTGCAGCGCGTTCGGTGTTCGGGGGTGTCATCTCGTTCATTGTGCCGCCTCCTTGACCGCATTGAGTTCAGCCGCCGCGGCGAGGATCGCCTTGACGATGTTCTGGTAGCCGGTGCAGCGGCACAGATTTCCGGACATGCCGAAGCGGACCTCCTCTTCGGTCGGATCGGGATTTTCCTGCAGCAGCCGATAGGCGCGGGTAATCATGCCCGGTGTGCAGAAGCCGCATTGCAGACCGTGATGCTCCTTGAACATCGTCTGCAGCACGTGCAGGCCGTCCGCGGTTCCAACGCCCTCGATCGTGGTGACGCTGGCGCCATTCGCCTGGGCCGCGAAGACGGTGCAGGATTTCACCGATCTTCCGTCCATGTCCACGGTGCAGGCGCCGCAATGGGTGGTCTCGCAGCCGATATGGGGACCTGTGATCGAAAGTTCTTCGCGGAGCACGTGGATCAGCAGTTCACGGGGTTCTGCGAGCAGTTCTACGGCCTTTCCGTTGACCGTCATCTTGATGTGCGTCTTGCTCATGAGAAACTCCTTCAGGCGCGTGACGCGGCGCGTTCGATCGCGCGGCGCAGGACAACGGCGGCGGCGTGGCGCTTGAACTCCGCGGGACCCTTGTTGTCATCCTGGGGGTTGATGACCTCGAGCATCGCATTGACAGCGTTTCCAACATCGGCGGCGCCCAGTGCAGTGCCGACCAGCGCTTCACCGGCGCCCTCGCACCAGACGGGCGTGTCGGAAAGATTGGTCATGGCGATCGATGCGGCGGAACAGCTGCCGCCCGATTTTGCGATCACCACCGCGGCCGCGGCCGTGGCATAGTCGCCGGTCTTGCGCTTCTGCTTCACATAGGCGTGACCGCCGGCCGGCGCCTCGAAGCTGACCGCGGTGAGAATCTCTTCGTCCGTGCGGGCGGTGAAGTAGGCGGCCTCGTAGAAGTCGCGCGCCTTGACGGTGCGAGCCCCATCCGGACCTTGCAGGTGGTAGGTCGCGCCGAGACACTGCATCAGGGCCGGCATGTCGTTGCCGGGGTCGCCGTTGGCGACGTTGCCGCCGATCGTGCCGACATAGCGCACCTGCGGATCGGCGATCTGCAGCGCGGCTTCACGAAGGATAGGGGCGACACTTGCCAGGTCCGCGCTTGCGATCAATTCGTGTTGCGTGGTCATGGCGGCGATGGTGACGCTGCGTCCGTCGATCCGAATGCCCTTCAGGGTGCCGATCTTCTGCAGGTCTACGAGATGCGCAATGTCGGTCATGCGCATCTTCATCATCGGGATGAGGCTGTGGCCGCCGGCGAGCACGCGGGCGCTATCACCGAAGTCGGCGATAAGTTTCACCG
Source organism: Pseudorhizobium flavum (assembly GCF_902502825.2). Next base: position 157,842 of record NZ_LR723670.1, on the reverse strand, counting down.
CCGCCTCGACGGACTCCGGGCGGTGGTATTCAAAGGGTGCCGGTATCATCGATTTCCTCCCAGAAACGAAGCGAGCCGGCAGGCACGCCTCTGATGGAAGGATGAAGGGGGCACCCACTGCCGCAACGTCGAAGACCCTGGCGGCGAACGGTTCTGCACGAAATGCGAAATAGCTGCACGAAACGCGCAAAGAGCCGATCGCGCTGGCTAGATGCTCAAGGCGCTGCGAACGCGCGGCACGAAGGCGCGGCTGACGGGTGCGGACTTGAGGGAGGCCACTCCCTCGAACAGACATCGACCGTTGTCCTTTGCGCGCTCGAAGGCCGCCACCTGCTCAATATTGACGAGGTAGCTCCTGTGGGTACGCAGGAACTGCTGCGGGTCGAGCCGCTTCTCGATCACGGATATCGAGAGGGGACAGAAGAGCTTTTCATCGGAGGTGTAGATGATGGAATAATGCCCCTCCGCCCGAATGGCCGCGACCTTCGACGGTTCAACGAAATAAATGCGCTTGTCGCGCTCGTAGGGCAGGCGACCATGCTCCGGCAGTTGCGCCTCGTTCGTTTCGGGCTGCGGCTTGGGCGTGTTCGTCACCGGAGCGGAGGCGGAAACGGAAGGCGATGCCTCGGACGTGCCTACCAGCACGAAGTTGGTCGCCGTTAGCAGGAACGTCCCGCAGATCACGAAGGCCGACAGCATGACCAGCAGTGCCAGAATGCCATTGTCGATCAGCGGCGCAACGTCGCCTGATCCTTCGCCCACACGGAAACCGGTCCAGCCGACGGCGACGAAGTGCACGAGGACGACCGACAGCCCGAAGATGATGGCGCCCAGGAAGATATGGCCGGTCGAGCGGCGAACATAGGAAATCCGCAGCGCCACAATCCCCATAGCCGTCGCGCCCAGGACGGCCAGCACGACGCCCGGCAGCTCGAAGGTCGGCAAGCAGCCGCGAATGCCGGACATGCCGACATAGTGCATGACGACGATACCATTTCCGAGAATCGTCCCGGCGACCGCCGTATGGATCCAGGTGCGCCCGACATAGTGCATGATCAGGATGGCAATGCCGCACATCAGGATGGCGATCAGCGCCGAGCCAAGGGTGCTGATCGCATCATAGCTGATGGGGACGGGCAGGCTCATCGCCAGCATCGCGACGAAGTGCATGGACCAGATGCCGCCGCCGAGCGCCATCGATGCCATGACGATCATGAACTTCCGCCGCACATCCGGCAGAGCGTTGATGCCCCTCGTAAGCGTCAGGCCCGTAAAGGAAGCCATGATCGATACCGCGATCGAGGCAAACACCAGGACCAGATCGTAATTGGGTGCCAGCATTCGCGAAAAGCCTATTCCGGAGCCGATTGCCTTCGAAGACTAGCAAGCTTTGTTCGATGCGTCATCCGGTACGAAGGCTGGCATCAGAAGGGGGAATGCAACCGCATAAAGGGCAGTGCGTAGCGGCGACACCGTTTGCTTGCCGCGAACGACAATTGCGACGAGGCCTGTGCCTCTGTGCCAGCCGTGTCCTCGACGGACGGCAGACGGTAGAAAATCCGCTCAGGGCATGGACAAACATGACGAGAATGTTCAGGTTAAATTGGGACGGTCGTTTCAGGTCTACCCAATGGCCTGAACGATAGGGCATCACCGAGATGTCCAGCCGTGCCAGCCCGTCATCATTCTCATACCCGGCGACGTTACGCCGCCTTCAGGAAACGCCATTGAGCTACCGACACTCGATGACCTGCTACACGGAGGGTATCCGCCCGCTCGTGCCTGCGCAGTGGAGGAGTTTCGACGGCATCGTCGGCGTCTACTGGGATGCAGAGGGCCAGTCGGGAGCGAAGGCCTACTACCTCTCTCCCGACCCGCGAATCGTCATCTTCTTCAACGACGTATCGCCGCATATCCAAATGACCAACCGGGAAGGCGGCATCGGACGCGACGCGCGGCCAATGACACGAGCGGTCTACGTGCCGGCAGGCGTCCCGCTCTGGACGGCCTTCACCTCCTCGCATCGCTTCTCGCATCTCGATATCCACCTCCACAGCGACCGGCTTCTGCGCTTCATCGCCCCGGCCCTGGGAGGAGCGGCCGCACGTTCCATCCTGCGCCGGCCTGTCGAGATCGAGAATGTCGGACCGATCGAGACGCTGGCGGGTCTGCTGGTCCAGGAGCTTGCCGCACCCACCAGGCACGCCGTCTATGGCGAAAGCCTCGTCGGCAGCATAGCCACTGCACTTCTCGATCTTCCGGCGGAAGAGATGGCCCCGGCCGGCGGCCGGCTCACGCAGGCGCAGCTTAAAAAGCTGCATGGCCGGTTCGATGCGCGCACCGACGGGCGCCTCAGCGTTGCCGAGATGGCCCAGACCGTGGGGCTGTCGGAGAGCTGGTTCACCCACGTCTTCAAGCAGACGACCGGCGAGACGCCGCAGCAGTGGCAGCGCACGCGCCGGGTTGCGCTGGCACAGAAGCTGCTGACCGAGACCGATCTGACGGTTGCCGACATTGCCCTGCAGCTTGGATTTGCGGACCAGGCCCATCTTACCAAGGCCTTCCGCCAGGTCGCCGGCGATACCCCTGCGTCCTGGCGCCGCCTGCAGCGCTACCGATAGTTCCCCGCCCGAACTGACCCGGGCGGGGATTTGCGTTGTCACCAGGTCTGGCGCAGCGTGGCGTAGATTGCGCGGCCGGGATTGTAGTAGACGCCGCCGCTGTCCTGGCTCGCAACATGCTTCTCGTCGAAGATATTGCTGGCGTTCAGCTGGAGCGTGGTGTTCTCCCTGATCTCATAGGTGAACGAAGCATCGAACACCACGGCGCTTTCCGAGGCTATGGTGTTTGTGATGTTCGTGAAATAGGAGTCCACATAGCGCGCTCCCAGACCGAACGTCATGTCACCTCGGATGCCGTTTCCTGGCAGCGTGTAGGTGCCCCAGATGGACGCCATATGCTCAGGCACCCGCATCAGGCGATTTCCGTCATTCGCTCCGCCCGGCTCCTTGATCTCGGAGTCGATATAGGTATAGGCCGCGATCAGGCCGATGTTATCGGTGATTTCCGCCTTGGCCTCGAGCTCTATGCCGCGATGACGTACCTCTTCGACCGTGGTCGGCAGGTAGGTCACGCTGTCGTATACGGTGATATTCCCCTTCGTGAGGTCATACACCGAAGCCGTGAAGAGCGCCGGAAAGGCCTCCGGCTGATACTTGATGCCGGCTTCGTACTGCTTGCCGGTCGTCGGCTCGTTGCCTGCACCCGGAGGCGCGACAGACTCTGCGTAGCTCACATAGGCGGCCAGCTCATCGGTGATCTTGTAGCTCAGGCCGACGCGCTTGGTGAACTCGCTGTAATCGCCCTCCTTGACGACGCCGGTGAACAGGTTGTTTTCACGCAGGTCGAGCCAGTCGTTCCGCAGGCCGATGCTCGCGGTGAGCCTGTCGAAGAACGTCAGGTCCTGCTGGACGTAGATGCCCTTGGTCGTCTGGTCGTTGCGCGTGCCTGAATTGGGCGCTGTCGAGGCCGGCCCTCCGGAGTAGACCGGATTCATCCAGTTGATGCTCGGTGCCCCGGGGATATACAGGCCGACATTCTGGGAATTGAAGTTGTTGTAGTCGACGCCTGCGAGGGTGCGGCTTTCGACATCGTTGAAGCGGGTTTCGTACATCAGGTTCGCGTCGATGACGAACTGCTCGCTCGACTTGTCGCTGCCGAAGTAATAGCGGTCCGCCAGATTGGAACCGTCGGTGCGGGTATTCGACAGGTAGGCCCCTCCGAATGCGTCAGCCGATTTCATGTACCTTGCATTGGAGCCGATGGTCAGCCCGTTGCCGAAGTCATGATCGAGCATCACGCTGTAGGTGTTCCGGTTGGTCGTCCGGAAATAGTAGTCGGGTTCGCCGAAGAAGCGGTCGCGGTCAAAATCGGACCCGATCGGGTGGCCGCCGCTGCCGGGAACGCCATCCGTGTTCAGGTGATCGAAGACGAACGACAGGCTTGTCAGGTCTGCGGGACGCCATGTCAGACCACCCATGATGAACTTCTTGTCGTCCTGGGAATGATCATATTCGGCATCGGCATTCTGATAGATGCCGGTCAGGCGATAGGAGAGGGTGTCATCTTCGGTGATGTTGTCGCCGAAATCGATCCCCGCTTCCTTGTGCGAGAAGGAGCCCACGGTGCCGTAGACTTCCCCGAAGCGCTCGCTCTTGGGAAGCTTGGTCACGTAGTTCACCGAGCCGCCGGGCTCTGCCGCGCCGAAGCCCGCTGAGCTGGCGCCCTTCAGTATCTCGATCCGCTCGAACGCATAGGGCTCTTCCCGTGCTGCGCCGAAGGTCCGGCCGATCGGCAAGCCGTCGCGATAGGTGTAGGGGGTAAAGCCACGAATGTCGAAGTAGTCGAACCTGTCGTCCGACCCGTAGAAGTCGGTGACGACGCCGGCCGTGTACTGGACGACCTGCTCGACGGTCGAGGCACCACGTTCCTGGACCTCCTTGGAGGTGATGACCGAAACCGAAGCGGGCGTCTGCAGGACTTCGGTCGGCATCTTGCCGACGCCAGTGGCCTTCCTCGCCACGATCGTGCGGGCGTCATCGTCGCCGTTTCCGCTGCCCTCTATGACGATGGTTTCAAGTTGGGTGCCGCCGGCGGCCTCTGACCCGTCCTGGGCCACGGCTGACGTGGCCGAGATGGCCGCCAATGCCGTGCAACTCAGCAGGATCGCCTGCCACCCTGCCATGTTGCCCCCCGTGGGATTACCGCCTCGCCTATCGATCTTCATCATTCAACCCGGAAACTGATCACTATGTTGCTGGAGCCCGGCCGCAGCAGCAGCCGGTTGGCACGAGCTGCATCTGCGGCCTGCAGGAGTTCCCCCTCGAACCCTTGGCGATGGCAGCGATCGGCCTGTACCTCATCCGCCCATAACTTGATAGCTTTAATCCAGTATTGTCGATTCCTGCGGTCTTGTACGAAGCCCCGGAAACTTCCGCAGGGCATGGAGACAAACCTGCGGAGGACTTGACGGACGCAATCTAAGATGACACGGACACTCCAGTTATTGCCAAGGAGGATCTCTCCCGTTGCTGCGTTTCGTTCTCCTGTCCGCACTCGCGATTGCGTCCTGCTCGCTATCCACCACGGGGGCGTCGGCCCAGCAGGCGAGGTATCCGATCACCGTCAAGCACGCGTTCGGTACGACGACCATTGCCAGCAAGCCGGAACGTGTGGCGACCGTCGCCTGGGCGAACCACGAAGTCCCGCTGGCGCTCGGCATCGTTCCGGTCGGATTTGCGGCAGCCAATTTCGGTGACGATAACGGCGACGGGCTGCTTCCCTGGGTAGAGGAGAGGCTGAACGAGCTAGGGGCAGAGATGCCCGTGCTCTTCGACGAGGGCGACGGGATCGATTTCGAGAGTGTGGCCGCCACCAATCCCGATGTGATCCTTGCTGCCTATTCTGGACTGTCGAGAGCAGACTACGAAACGCTGAGCCAGATCGCGCCGGTCATCGCCTATCCGGAATCGCCCTGGGCGACGGATTGGCGGGAGATGATCCGCTTCAACAGCGCCGGCCTCGGCATGGAGGAGGAAGGACAGGCGCTGATCGAGCGGATCGAGGCCGACATCGCCAAGGCGAGAAGCGAGCATCCCGTGATCCAGGGCAAGTCGGCAATGTTCGTTACTCATCTGGACACGACCAATCTCAGCGTCATCAATTTCTATACGACCAACGACACGCGGGTGAAGTTCTTCCAGGACCTCGGCCTGAGCATGCCCAGTAGCGTGGCAGGGGCCTCCCGTCCCGGCCAGTTCTCCGGCGGCATCAGCGCAGAGAAGATCGATGCGTTCGATGATGTCGACATCGTCGTCACCTATGGCGGCGAGGACCTGAAGAATGCGCTGGCGGCCGATCCGCTGATGTCGAGAATGCCGGCGGTCGTCCATGACGCGATCGTCATGCTGGGACGAAATCCGCTCGGCACGGCGGCCAATCCCACGCCGCTCTCCATACGCTGGGTTCTCGATGATTACGTGGAGCTGCTGGCAAAGGCAGCAGCAAAAACAGAATGACGACGGGCGCGGAGGGGATGCGACTGCTCTGGCTGGCGACGGTAATCGCTGGCCTCACGCTGCTGCTTGGCCTCTCCGTCGCGGTCGGCACCCGATCCGTCGGCTGGAGCGACGTCGTGGCTGCGCTGGGCGGCGCCAGCGGGACGATCGACCAGGCGGCGGTGACGGTGCGTATTCCGCGCACCCTTCTGGCAGGCGCGGCCGGGGCCGCCCTGGGACTGGCCGGAGCCATCATGCAGGGCGTCACCCGCAATCCGCTCGCAGATCCGGGGATCCTGGGCGTCAACCTCGGTGCATCGCTCGCTGTCGTGGTTGGGGTCGCATGGTTCGGGATCACCTCCTCACAGGCTTTTATCTGGGTCGCGATCCTCGGAGCAGGCGTCACGGCGGTCTTCGTCTACACCATCGGGTCGCTGGGCCGTGGCGGCGCGACGCCGCTCAAGCTTGCCCTTGCCGGCGTGGCAACATCCATCGCCTTCGCATCGCTGGTCGTGGCGATCATCCTGCCACGCGCGGACATTGCCGGAGGCATCCAGTCCTGGCGGATCGGCGGTGTCGGCGGGGCAACCTTCTGGGCAATAGGTGAAGTCACGCCCTTCCTCGTTGGCGGCGTCCTCCTCGCCCTCCTGTCGGCGCGGCGACTGAATTCCCTGGCGTTCGGCGACGAGATCGCAACCGGCCTTGGCGAGCGCGTCGCCCTGGCACGCGCCACCGCAGCACTCTCGGCAATCCTCCTGTGCGGCGCCACCACCGCCGTGTGTGGCCCGATCGGGTTCGTCGGGCTCGTCGTGCCGCATCTCTGCCGCCTGCTGGTCGGCGTCGACCACCGCTGGCTGTTGCCCTTCTCGGCCCTTGCAGGGGCCTGCCTGCTTCTTGCGGCAGACGTGATGGGCCGCATCATCGCCCGCCCCAACGAGTTGGAGGTCGGCGTTGTCACAGCTTTCATCGGCGCGCCCTTCTTCATCTGGATCGTCCGGCGGCAACGGGTTCGCGAACTGTGACCATGCAAGCATCTTCGATCGACATCGTCTGGAACGGGCGCGCGAGCCGCATGCGGCGGCGGCGACTGGTGATCGGCTCGCTCCTCACCCTGGTCGTGCTGCTTTTTGCCCTGACGCTCATGCTCGGGCAGACTTTCACGCCGCCCGGGGAGGTTCTCCGGGTGCTGTTCGGCGAGGAGGTTCAGGGGGCAAGCTTCACCGTAGGGCAGTTACGGCTGCCCCGGGCAGTGCTTGCCGTGCTGACCGGGCTGAGCTTCGGCCTGGGGGGAGCCGCGTTCCAGATCATGCTTCGCAATCCTCTCGCCAGTCCTGATATCATCGGCATCAACCTCGGCGCCAGCGCGGCGGCCGTCTTTGCGATCGTCGTCCTGCAGATGAACGGTCCGGCCGTCTCGGTATTCGCGGTGGTTGCCGCCCTAGGGGTCGCCATGGCGATCTACGGCCTCTCCTTCCGGGATGGCGTGGCGGGAACGCGGCTGATCCTGATCGGCATCGGCGTTGCCGCAATGCTCGAGAGCTTCATCGCCTACACGCTTTCGCGCGCGCCTGCCTGGAGCCTGCAGGAGGCCATGCGATGGCTTGCCGGAAGCCTGAACGGCACGCAGACCAGCCAGGCCCTGCCGTTGCTGGTCGCGCTTTTCCTCTTCGGCGGACTCCTCCTCAGCCGCGCCCGCGACCTCGATACACTGAGGCTCGGGGACGATACAGCTGCCGCACTCGGGACGAACGTGGCCGCCACCCGCATCACCGTGATGATCGCGGCCGTAGGCGTCATCGCCGTCGCAACCGCAGTGGCGGGACCGGTGTCCTTCGTCGCCTTCCTGGCGGGATCCATCGCGGCCCGTCTTGTCGGCGGGAACGGGTCCATACTGCTGCCGGCCGCCCTTCTCGGGGCAGTCCTTGTGATGCTCGCTGACTATGCAGGGCAGTTCCTGCTGCCCAGCCGCTATCCGGTGGGGGTCGTCACCGGTGCGCTCGGCGCGCCCTACCTGATCTACCTCATCATACGCGTCAATCGCAGCGGAGGGTCCCTATGATCACTCACACCCTGGCTGCCAAGGCCCTCTCCGCCGGTTATGGCGATACCGTCGTCCTGAACGGTCTGGACCTGGACGTGCCCCCCGGCCGGATCACTGCAATCGTCGGTGCCAACGCCTGCGGGAAATCCACCCTGCTGCGCGCAATGTCCCGGCTTCTTTCGCCTCACAACGGGCAGGTCCTTCTCGACGGCAAGTCGATCCACCACATGCCACCGCGGCAGTTGGCTAAAATGCTTGGCCTCCTGCCGCAATCGCCTATCGCCCCCGAAGGCATCACCGTAGCCGATCTCGTAGGCCGGGGCCGACATCCTCACCAAGGCATGTTCTCCCGCTGGAGCCGCGGAGACGACGAGGCGGTTGCGGCGGCGCTGGAGATGACGAAGACGGCCGGGCTCGCCGAACGACCCGTGGATGAGCTTTCCGGCGGGCAGCGGCAACGGGTATGGATCGCCATGGCGCTGGCGCAGCGGACAGACCTGCTCCTGCTCGACGAGCCGACCACCTTCCTGGATGTCAGCCACCAGATCGAGGTTCTCGATCTCCTCACCGACCTCAACCACTCTCGCGGCACGACAATCGTGATGGTGCTGCACGACCTCAACCTGGCGGCGCGGTACGCGGATCATCTTGTCGCCATGGCGCGAGGGCGCCTGCATGTTTCCGGACCTGCGGAAGAGGTCTTGACGGAAGAGACCGTTCGCCACGTCTTCGGCCTGGACAGCCGCATCATTTCCGATCCGATCTCGGGGCGTCCCATCATGTTGCCGATCGGCCGTCACAGGGTGACGGCGGAGCCGACCGGCACTGGAGCCCCCCTCCCATACTCAAGCGACAATCCCCAAAAGGAAGACCATTCATGAATGCGGCCCAGCAGTTCAAACTCTCCGGCGTTGCGCTGCCGAAGGATGCCCTCGGCATGCTCGAGGAAGTCTGCGAGCACTTCATCGAACATTCGGAAGTCCAGCGCGACGGCGACCTCGTCGTCCTTAAGAACGAGGACGGCACGGCCGGCATCCGTCTCGAGGACGGAAAGCTGCTGATCGATCTTGCCTGCACCACCGAGGAAACGCTGCAGGGTACCCGCGTCATGCTCGCCGAACACCTGTTCTACTTCGCCGGTGACGACCCGCTGGAGCTGACCTGGTCAAACCCCACCACCCTCGCCCGGCTACCGAACATCCACGAGGTGACCGTCATCTCCGCCGAGGACGTCACGCCCCACATGCGTCGCGTCAGGTTTTCCTGCCCCGATATCGAACCGTTCACGGGCGGCGACATGCATGTCCGCATCCTGGTGCCGCCAAAGGGGCGGGCACCGGTCTGGCCGGGCCTGCAGGAAAACGGCCGGGTTGCCTGGCCGGAGGGAGACGACGAGCTTCTGGTCCGGGTCTATACGATCCGTCGCGTTGACAGGGACCGGCGCGAGTTGTGGATCGACTTCCTGCAGCACCCCGCAGACGGCGTCGCCACCCCCGGTGCCGATTTCGCACGCGACGCAGAACCGGGACAACTCGTTGGCCTGCTGGGACCTGGTGGCGGTGATGCTCCTACTGCGAATTCCATTCTGTTCGTCGGCGACGAAAGCGCCCTGCCGGCGATTGCCCGCATCGCCGAGGAGGTCCCCTCCACCACCCGGATGAAGGCGATCATCGAGGTGGCCGATGCGGCGGAAGAACAACCGCTTGCGACCTCCGGCTCCATTGATATCCGATGGTTGCACCGGAACAGCTATGTCCCCGGCTCTACCAACGTGCTGGCGGAGGCGGGCAAGGAAGCAATCGCCAATGCCGAGGGCCAGACATTCGTCTGGGTGGCCTGCGAAAAGGAGGACGTCCGCTCGATCCGGAAGTTCCTCAAGAGCCGCGGGCACGACCGGAAGATGATGTATGCGGCCTGGTACTGGGAGCGCAACTGAGGCGACCAGCTGCGTAACGAGCCCGGCGGCCGCACAGTCAGCGGCCGCCATTGCCTTCGGTGGTGTGGCGGTGCGCCAGCACCACCTGTCTCACGGCATCAGTTGCCCGCCATTGACCTCGATGACCTGCCCGATGATGTAGCCGGACAGTTTCTCGGAGGCGAGGAAGAGGTAAGCGCCAACGCAATCCTCGGCAATGCCAAGGCGACCCTGCGGAATGGTCGCCAGCGCCGCCTGCAGGTGCTGGGGTGTCGAGTAGCGCTCGTGGAAGGGCGTGGTGATGGTGCCCGGCGCCACGCCGTTGACGCGGATCCCGAACGGAATCAATTCCTTCGCCATGCCTCGCGTCACGTTGGAGACGAAGGCCTTCGACGAGCCATAGATCCCGGCCCCGTTCGACGCGCCGTTGCGGGCAGCGATGGAGGTTGTGTTGATGATGAAACCACCATTCTTCTTCAGGTGCGGTATCGCGGCGGTGGACGCCGCCAGGACGGAACGCGCGTTGAGGTCCATCACCGCATCATAATGCTCGTCCGTCATCTCGGCATAGGCCACGCGCGCGACCATGCCACCGGCATTGTTGACGAGCCCGTCAAGGCGACCGAAGGCGTCCGCCGTCTCCTCGACAACGCGGGCCATCTCTCCCGACTTGGAGGCATCGCCGCGGACCAGGTGGACCTGCCCTCCGGCTGCCTCGATCTCCTCCGCCAGGGTCTTCGCGGCGTCTACGCTTGCATTGTAGTGAAGGCCGACAAGCGCCCCCTGCGCGGCGAATTCCCGGGCCAGCGCCGCACCGATTCCGGTCGAGGCGCCGGTGATCAGCACGGCTTTTTCGGAAAGGTCGGGAATGATGAGCTTCGTGGACATGCTACCTCCTCGCGGACACGACTTCAGCCGACCGGATGCTCTCGGGCCCCGCCGGCGGACGACAGTCATCGGCGATGCCGGCGGTATACCCAAGCCATTTCTTCTGCGGAAATGGCTAGCTTAGGCAACTTGACATGCCGGTTGTCCGACATCCCATGCAGCGAGCAGTGACTCAGGCCGTTTCGCGGAAGAGCTCGCGACCGATCAGTATACGGCGAATTTCGGACGTACCGGCACCGATCTCCATCAGCTTCGCGTCCCGCAGCAGGCGGCCGGTGGGGTTATCGTTGATGTAGCCATTGCCGCCGAGAACCTGGATGGCCTGAAGCGCCTGTTGCGTGGCCTGCTCGGACGCGTAGAGGCAGCAGGCGGCAGCATCCTGGCGGGTGACCTCGCCACGATCGCAGGCGGCCGCGACGGCGTAGACATAGGCACGCGCGGAATTCATGGCGGTGTACATGTCGGCGATCTTCGCCTGGATCAGCTGGAATTCGCCGATCGCCTGGCCGAACTGCTTGCGTTCGTGAACATAGGGCATCACCACGTCGAGGGAGGCGTGCATGATCCCGACTCCAATGCCGGCAAGCACAACGCGCTCATAGTCGAGGCCGGACATGAGGATACGGACGCCTTCTCCTTCGGCTCCCATGACATTTTCGGCCGGGACCTCGCAATCGGAGAAGACGAGTTCGCAGGTATTGGACCCCCGCATGCCGAGCTTGTCGAGCTTCTGTGCCGTGGAGAAGCCCTTGAAGCCTTTCTCCACCAGAAAGGCCGTGATGCCCTTAGCCCCCGCCGATGGGTCGCTCTTGGCGTAGACAACCAGCACATCGGCATCCGGGCCATTGGTGATCCACATCTTGCTGCCGTTCAGCACATAGAGGTCGCCGCGCCTCTCGGCACGCAGCTTCATCGAAACGACGTCGGAACCAGCGCCGGGCTCCGACATAGCAAGCGCCCCGACATACTCGCCCGAGCAGAGCTTCGGCAGATAACGCCTCTTCTGGTCAGGGGAAGCATTGCGGTTGATCTGGTTGACGCAGAGGTTCGAGTGCGCGCCGTAGCTCAACGACGTGGAGGCCGACGCGCGGGCGATTTCCTCAACGGCAATGACATGGGCAAGGTAGCCCAGCCCCGACCCCCCGAATTCGGGATCGGCGGTGATGCCGAGCAAGCCGAGGGCGCCAAGCTCCGGCCAGAGATCGCGCGGGAACTCGTTGGTACGATCAATCTCGTCCGCGCGGGCGCCAAGCCTTTCCTGAGCGAACCGGTGGACTGTCTCGCGGACAGCCTCGACGTCCTCGCCAACTGCAAATTTCATCGATGCGTGGAACACCGGTCTCCTCCCGGACGTGCCTCTGTCAGAACATGGTTGTGGGGCACGCCCCGCGCGGCGTCAATGATCCTTCCCGACTTCGCAAGATAAGGTTGCCGGCGAGCGCGATGCGGCAAAAAGATTGCCTACTCGGGCAGATGAAGTGGATTGAGACCGGGAACCCAGTGCGTGTTGGGCGGGCGGGTGCCGGAATAGGTAAGGCCGCTCTCGCTCTCGCAGCGGTAGACGCGACGCGGTGCGACATCGCCATAGAGGATGTCATAGCGCCCCCGCCCGACATAGACGTTCTCGATGCTCGTCGTGCAGCTGTAGCTGTCGCGCCCGACGCGCTCCTCTGCCGGAACGACGCCGGGGAGATCCTTGTAGACGGTCAACGGCTTGCGCCGGAACTCGTCGTCGGCTGCGGCCCTGGCCGGCACGAGCGCTGCGAAACCTATGGCGATCAGCATCAGAAGCGGCAATATCCAGGCGCGTTTCAGCATCTTCATCCCTCGAATCGAGGGGAAGATAGGCGCTTCCTTCGATAGGTGCCACGTCGCCATGTTTACGATCGCGTGAACGGCGCGAGGCGGCGAAAGCCGGTCGGACGGCTGTAGAGCCAGCCTATCCGCTCGATCGCGGCATCGAGGTTTTCCCGCGCCACCGTCATAGTATGACCATTGGCGTGAAGAAGTGTCTCGGCATCCTCCATGATGCCGACATGACCCTTCCAGAAAACCAGGTCGCCGCGGCGAAGCTCCTCCCTCGTGATTTCCGTTCCGATCGCCGCCTGCATGTCGGAATCACGCGGCGCCGACTGGCCGACCATCATCAGCGACAACTGCACGAGCGCGGAGCAATCGATGCCGAAACCCGAGCGGCCACCCCAGAGGTAGGGCGTCTCCAGGAAGCACGCCGCGACATCGACGTAGTCTTCCGGCGGTGTCTCGGCGAGCGCCCGGCAGTGGGATCGGATGAGTGCTGTCCCGTCGGGCAGGACGAGGTATGCCGTGCCGCGGGTTTCCGTCGCTCCCACGATCCTGACGCGACTTCCCATGGACAGGGCAGAGACGGGAGGATGGCGCAATTCGGGGCCCGGGTATAGGAAGGTGCGCTGGACACAGATGATGTGCGTCGCCTCCTCGGGCTCATTCAGCGCGTCCATCGGCAGATATCCCACATAGCCATCCTCGCAGGACTGCACCCATGTCCAACCGTCAGCCCGCTCGAAGACGCGGACTGCTTCGCCGAGCAGGAGTTCGGTATCTATGCCGCAGTCTGCATCCGGCCTGGGCCTCAAAGGCACGACAGGCACGCCGACCTGCGCGGGGACGCCGGTCACGAAGCGCGCAGCCTCCACCTGCCCCCGCAGGGCCTCGTCTGCCAGATCCGCCCGGAAGGCGTGGAGCCGTCTGTCCAATGTCATCGCATCTTCCATGTTCAGTACGCATACACTGGCGTGAACCAGATCAACAAAAAGGTTCAGCTACGGCGACATGCGCCCAGAGTAGAGGAGCGTCAATCTAGTGCGAAGCGGTTAGCGGATCATTGCCGGGCGAGTTCCAGGACGTATCGGTAGAGCGTCCGGATGGCGAAGGCCTCGCCACCGACCGGGGCGTGCGGCTTCTCCGAGAGCGTCCAGCCATAGATGTCGAAATGGGCCCAGCGCGTCTGCGGGCGGACGAAGCGCTTGAGGAAGAGCGCGGCGGTGATGGACCCTGCCATTCCGCCGGAAGGCGCGTTGGTGATGTCGGCGGCACGCGATTTCAGGTCCTTGTCATAGCCTTTCCACAGTGGCAGTCGCCACATGGGATCGTTTTCCTGGGACGAGATGGCCGACAGACGCGCCGCCAGGGAATCGTCATCGGTGAAGAATGGCGCCACGTCCGGCCCGAGCGCAACACGCGCGGCGCCGGTCAGGGTCGCCATGTCCACGAGGAGGTCACAGGGCGTTTCGTCGGCGAACGCAAGAGCATCGGCAAGCACGAGCCTGCCTTCCGCATCGGTGTTGTCGATCTGAACCGTCAGCCCCTTGCGGCTGCGATAAATGTCACCGGGGCGGAACGCATTGCCGGCGATCGAATTCTCGACCGCAGGGATGAGCACCCGCAACTCCACGTCCAGACCGGCATCCATGATCATCAATGCCAGACCCATAACGTTCGCCGCGCCGCCCATGTCCTTCTTCATGATGGCCATGTTGGCTGCACTCTTGATGTCGAGGCCACCGGTATCGAAGCAGACGCCCTTGCCGACCAGGACGATGCGCGGTGCACCCTCCCTGCCCCATCGCATGTCGAGGAGCCGGGGTGCTTGCGCACTGGCACGACCAACAGCGTGAATGAGCGGGAAATCCTGCGCCAGGAGTTCATCGCCGATGATGGATGTGACGCTTGCTCCGTAATGTTTGCCGAGAGCGCGCAACGCGGACTCCAGCTGTTCGGGCCCCATGTCGTTGGTCGGCATGTTGATCAGGTCACGGGCAAGGAACACACCGGCAACCTGCCGCTCGACATCGACCCGAATGTCGTCGGCAAGCGCAAGCCGGACCTGCCTCTGCTTATCCTTCCGGTAACGGCCGAACAGGTAGGTCCCCAGGCCGAAGCCGAGCGCGATTTTTTCCGGTGCCAACGCGCTCTCGACATGCCAGTCGCCGGCAGGAAGGAGCTTGGCGAGCCTACCGGCTGCAAATGCCTCTTCCGTTTCACCGCTGAAGCCGAAGAGTGCCGCAGCAAGCTCGCCGTCCGCTCCGGGAACGAGGAGCAGGCTGCCGGGCTCGGCCGCGTAACCCGCATTGCGCGCCCAACCAAGCATCGAGGCCTCGATCGTGCCCTTCTCGATGTCCGATGGCGCAACGAGATAGACAGGACGGGACGCAGGGGAGTGCTGCGTGAACGGGGATGGGCGGTCGATGTGGCTGTAGCTGTTCATGGAAAGCCTTCTCGTGGTGAATCAGCGCCTTAACGGTCTATTAGGGTTAACAGTCTATTGCTGGAGCAAGCAATGCGCCATCGGCGGGACCTTCGCCACGGGCAAGGCGCAGCAGAAGGCACGAGACCGACCATGGCAGCTATCGCATCCCCGACGCATCGCAAGGCCCGCCTCGCACAGGCGACCGCCATGCTGCTTCTGGCAGCGACGCTGGCGGGATGCGCCACAAGGCCGGACAAGACAACGACGGGATCGATCCCGATCTCGGGCGCGCCTCTGGAGAGCATGAGCGCCCCACAGCTCGAGAATGCGGAACGTTCGATCGGCGCCGCCTATGAGCGCAACCCAAGGGACCGCAATGCAGGGCTTCGCTATGCGCAAGTGCTCGGCATGACCGGCAAGCACGCCCAGGCGCTGGCCGTCATGCAGCAGGTGGTTATTGCCCATCCGACGGATCGCGACGTACTGGCCGCCTATGGCAAGGCGCAGGCGGCCGCGGGCCAGCTCGAGCAGGCGCTCACGACCATCCAGCGCGCCCAGACGCCGGATCGCCCGGACTGGCGCCTCTACTCCGCCGAAGGGGCGGTTCTCGACCAACTGGGTCGCTCGGACGAAGCGCGGCAGAAATACCGACTGGCACTCGATGCACAGCCGAATGAACCGACCGTAATTTCCAATCTCGGCATGTCCTATGTGCTGAGCGGCGATCTGCGGACGGCGGAGACCTATATGCGCTCGGCCGCGCAGCAGCCCGCCGCAGATAGCCGCGTACGCCAGAACCTAGCGCTCGTGGTTGGCCTTCAGGGCCGCTTCAAGGAGGCCGAGGAGATCGCGCGGCGCGAGCTATCCGCCCAGCAGGCGGATGCGAACGTCACCTATCTGCGCTCGATGCTGTCGCAGCAGAATTCCTGGGCGAAGCTCGCCGACAAGGACAGCCAGCAGAAGGCAACCAACTAAAGGGTCTCTGCTACCGTTTTCCATTACATAGCTGGAGGTGGATGTCGGGGAACCGATGGCTCCTGCAGCGCCGTGTTCATCCGTTCTCGGTCAGAAGCGGTCGGCAACCTGTATGCCGGCCGGGCCGAGAATGACGGCTACCAGCACCGGCAGGAAGAACAGGATCATGGGGACCGTCAGCTTGGGCGGCAGGGCAGCCGCCTTCTTTTCGGCCTCGTTCATCCGCTCGTCACGCCCTTCCTGGGCAAGAACCCGCAATGCCTGGGCGATGGGGGTTCCGTAGCGCTCGGCCTGGATGAGCGCCTGGGTCACATTCTTCACCGTATCGAGCTGCGTCCGTAAACCGAGGTTCTCGAGCGCAACCCGGCGATCCTGGAGGAACGACAGTTCAGCTGTCGTCAACACCATTTCCTCGGCCAGCGGCGGCGACTGGTTGCCCATTTCCTCCGCCACCCTTCGCATGGCGGCCTCGATCGAGATCCCCGCTTCGACGCAGATCAGCATGAGGTCGAGCGCATCGGGCCAGGCTCGCTTGATGGATTGCTGGCGCTTGGTTACCCGGTTGCTGACGTAGATGTTCGGGAGGTAGAAGCCGACATAGGCGCAGACGATCGCCACCAGCATCCGGATCGCGATCGGCCGGTCGCCCAGATTGCCGAGCACGAAGATCCAGACGATAGCCAGCAGGAGAAAGACGAAGGGCAGCAGGAAGCGTGCCGCAAGGAAGATGTTCAGCGCGTTCTGTGACCGCAGGCCGGCGGCCCGCAGGCGGTTGACGGTGTTGTCGTCGACCAGCGCCTTGCGAAGGTTGAAACGCTCGACGAGCTGAAGGGCGGACTGGTTGTTCTGGGTCCGCAGTGAAGCCTTCGACGCCTCCGCGTTCATCCGCGCCCGTTCCCTCGCGCGCATCTGCTCGCGCTCGGTGGACACCGCCTTCATGCGCTTGTTCAGGTCGCCCCTTTCCAGGAACGGGCTCGCGAGCGAGTAGAAGGTGGCGAAGACGGCAATGGCGACCAAGAGGGCAAGGAGCAGAACCGGATCAGTCAGCGTCGCGGCTATATCCCTGGTCATGGCTGCCCCCTAGATGTCGAAGTTGATCATGTTGCGCATGACCAGAATGCCTATCGACATCCAGATCCCCGAGAACAGCATGATGATATGGCCGCGCGGATCCGTGAACAGGATGGTCATGTAGCCCGGCGACGTCAGGTAGACGAGCGTTGCGACGATGAACGGCAAGGCGCCGATGATGGCTGCCGAGGCCTTTGCCTCCATCGACAGGGCCTGCACCTTGGCCTTCATCTTCTTGCGCTCGCGAAGAACGCGCGAGAGGTTGCCGAGCGCTTCCGACAGATTTCCGCCTGCCTGGCTCTGGATGGTGATGACGATGGAGAAGAAATTCACCTCCGGCAGCGGCATGGTCTGCATCATCCGCACGCAGGCCTCCGGAATGCTGAGACCGACCTGCTGGGATTCGATCACCCGGCGAAACTCGGTCTTCACCGGCTCCTGGCCGTCCGCCGCGATGAGCCGCAGCGCGTCGTTCAGGGGCAGGCCAGACTTGATGGAGCGCACCATGACGTCCAGCGCATTCGGGAATTCGACAAGAAACCGCTTCTGCCGCCGCCTGACGAGAAAACTCAGTATCCAGCGTGGCATGCCTATGGCCGCCGCGAAACCGGCACCGATGGCGAGCAGTGGCGGCGCTCCCGCCAGAAGGGTCACGAGCAGGACGACGATCCCGAGGACGGCGCTAATGATGTAGAACTGCGACATCCGCAGGGGCAGGCCCGTCTGGACAAGGCGAGACTTGATGCTCGAATTGCCGATCTTGCGGGACTTCTCCTCCTGCTTCTTCTCAAGCTCCTTGAGGCTGTCCTGAACCGACTTGCGACGCTTCGACATTTCCTGGACACGGTCGCGCGCCGCCTTGACCTTGCCCATGTCGGTCTCCGCCGACTTGACGCGGCTGAGGCGGGCATCTGTCTTCTTCTCGGTCTCGATGCGGGAGAAGAGCAGTGCGTAGCAGAGGGCGCCGGCAGCGATGGCGGCGAGGGTGATGACCAGCAGGACATTGGGGTCGAAACCGAACATCAAGCCCCTACCCCGCGACCTGTTCCATCGCGTCCAACGCGGCCGCCAGCCGCCGCTCTTCATTGAAGTAGCGGGCGCGATCCCAGAAATGCGGCTTGGCGATGCCGGTCGATACGTGTCGGCCGATCAGCCTGCCATTGGCATCCTCGCCCTCGATCTCGTAACGCATGAGATCCTGGGTGACGATCACGTCGCCTTCCATCCCGATCACTTCCGTCACGTGGGTGATGCGGCGCGAGCCGTCGCGCAGCCGGGCGGCCTGAACGATGACATCCACCGAGCCGGCGATGATCTCGCGGACGGTCTTGGCCGGCAGCCCGAAACCGCCCATGGCGATCATGGATTCCATTCGGCTCAGGCATTCGCGCGGCGAGTTGGCGTGGATGGTTCCCATAGAGCCGTCGTGACCGGTGTTCATCGCCTGAAGCAGGTCGAACACCTCCGGGCCGCGGACTTCGCCGACGATGATGCGTTCAGGGCGCATGCGAAGGCAGTTCTTGACGAGATCGCGCATGGTGATCTCGCCCTCGCCCTCGATGTTCGGGGGGCGGGTTTCGAGACGCACCACATGCGGCTGCTGAAGCTGCAGTTCGGCGGTATCCTCGCAGGTGATCACCCGCTCGTCCGCATCGATGTAGCGGGTGAGGCAGTTGAGCAGCGTCGTCTTACCCGAGCCGGTACCGCCGGATATGACGACATTGCAGCGCACGCGGCCGACGATCTGGAGGAGCACCGCTCCCTCCTGGGTGACCGAGCCGTACTTGACCAATTGCTCGAGGGTGAGCTTGTCCTTCTTGAACTTTCGGATCGTGAGCGCGGGACCGTCGATGGCAAGCGGCGGAGCGATCACGTTGACGCGGGAGCCGTCGGGCAGGCGGGCGTCGCAGATGGGCGAGGATTCGTCGACGCGGCGACCGACCTGGCTGACGATGCGCTGGCAGATCGACAGGAGCTGGGCGTTGTCGCGGAAGCGGATGTCCGACTCGATCGTCTTTCCGCTCACTTCAATGAAGGTCTGGCCAGAACCATTGACCATGATGTCGGCGATATCGTCACGTGCAAGAAGCGGTTCGAGCGGACCGTAGCCGAGCACGTCGTTGCAGATGTCCTCAAGCAGTTCCTCCTGCTCGGAAATCGACATCGCGAAGTTCTTGATGGTGATGATATCGTTGACGATATCGCGGATTTCCTCGCGTGCGCTTTCGCCGTCGAGCTTGGCGAGTTGCGAGAGGTCGATCGTATCGATGAGCGCCGAGAAGACCTGGCTCTTCGTGTCGTAGTAGAGTTCGGTCCGAGGGGTCTTCTTGCGGCCGCTCGTCGGAGCAAGCGGCGGCGGCGCGACCTGCTGGCGGGCGGCCTGGGAGTCCCTATGGGGTTCGGCGAAGACTTCCGGACCGGTCGCCTGGCTTGCCGCGGGTGCGGGGGCAACAGGTGCCGGCGCTGCCGGCGCAACCACGCCGGAAGCCTTCCCAAAGCCGTCTTGTCCACGTTTTCCGAACATCAGTGCAACCTGTCCCTCGATAGGGTCTTCTACTTGCGGCGAAGCATTCCAAGCACCTTGGAAAGCCCGCCCTTCCTGATCTTCCTCATCTCGGTGCGGCCGGTGACGATGTGGCAGATCTGGGAGAAGGTCTCGGCCGCCGCCGACTTCGCATCCACTTCCGTGATCATCCTGCCGCTGTTTGCGGCGTTGCCGAACAGCTGCACGTCGAACGGCAAGATCGCGGCCGGCTCGATCTCAAGCGCCTCCATGAAGTCGGAAGGCGCGATCTCCGGGCGCTTGGGCATTCCCACCTGGTTCAAAACGAGATGCGGCAGATGATCGTTCGGCCTGAGCTTGCGAAGCGCGTCGAGCATATTCTTGGCATTACGCAGATTGGCGAGATCCGGAACAGCCGTGATGACCACTTCGTCGGCCTCAGCCAGCAACGATCGGGTCCATTCCGACCACGTGTGCGGGAGGTCGAGAACCGCCACCGGAGCGCTCCGCTGCAATATTTCCACCACCGGCTGGAAGGCGGTGCCGCCGTAGTCGTAGGTGCGATCAAGAATGGACGGAGCCGCCAGAAGGGAGAGGTGCTCGGAGCACTTTGTCAGCAGGCGATCCAGGAATACCTCGTCGAGGCGCTCAGGAGCGAAGACGGCTTCGGCAATACCCTGCGCCGGATCCTGGTCGAAATCGATGTTGGCGGTGCCGAAGGGCAGGTCGAGATCGGCTAGGATCGTCTCGGTGGAGAAAAGGCTGGAAATGCCGAAAGCACAATTGTGGGCAATGGTGGATGATCCGACGCCGCCCTTGGCGCCTATGAAGGCGATCGACCTGCCGAGCGGCTCCGCCTCGGGATCCACGAAGATCGCCGCCACCGATGCGAGGAGGTCGGCCATCTGAACTGGGCCGACCAGATATTCGGAAATGCCGCTCCGGATCAGGTCGCGGTAGAGCGCGATGTCGTTGTACTGGCCGACGAGAATCACGCGGGTGGACGGATCGCAGACTTCCGCCAGCGGCGCGAGCTCGCCAAGCAGGTGGCCCGGGTCGGTATCCGTCTCGATGATTATCAGGTTCGGGGTTGGCGAAGACGCGAACATGTTGGCAGCGGCTTCGATGCTGCCATTGGTGATCCGCATGTTGACCTTCGTCATCCGCCGGTCGCGCGCCATGCGCTCGACAGTCCTCTGCAGGGCATCGCTTTCGCAGAAGGCGTGAATGGAGATGCGCGGCAGGGGCCGAAGAGAGGCGAGATCGGACTGGGCCTCGACCTCGAGTCCGGCTCCGTGCTGCTCGTCCGGCGCTGCCGGGATGCTGTAGTCTATCTGGTTCATGAGCCGACCTGCCGTGCCGGGAAAAGGAGGTTCATCGCAAGTCCCTCAGTTCGGTATAGGCTCCCCGATAGCGCTCCATTGCGCGGCCGCGTTGTTCGGCATCGGCCGGTGTCGAGCGGCGGGGGCCGAGGAGATCGTTGGGGTTGGCGATCTGTGCCGCCAGGTTGCGCTGGCTGGCGCAGCCGAAGTTGTAGTAATTGCGGTTTTCGATGGTGTTGAGCGTGATGTCCTCGGGCCATTCACCACATGGAGTGGTCTGGGCAGTGATCGCGACATAGGTGAGCCTGATCGGGGCCGAGGCGCCATAATCATGGGCCGCGAAGCCTGTCTGCAAGATGCGGTTCTTCGGCACGCCCATTCGCACCAGCAGTCGGCGGATATCCCCCGCTGCATAGGCCGCGGCACCGGAATTCAGAGCTCCCTGTGGCGTCATGATCTGGATAATGCCTTTCGACGACCGCTGGTATTCCTGCGCGAATCCGGCAATCACCTCGCGCTGGCCGACGGTCAGGCCGTGGTCTCCCGCGGCGATCGGTATGTCTATGACCTTCTCGGCCTCGCCCACAGTAATCGGATGACGGGTCCGGTAATCGTCCGGGAGTGATCCGGTCGTGACACCGTCCGGATTGGCGCAGCCGGACATCAATACGGCGATGCCGAGCAGGACCGTCGCAACGGTCCGTCTTCCGGGACCGGCTACTCCAGTTGCGACAGGATTGCTCATTGTCCGGCGCCTTTCGTGCTGCCTCTGGCTGGTGCGGGGATCGGGGTGCAGGCTCTTCATTTGTAGATGAACCCGACATTGCCTTCATACGGAAGGGCAGGTGGTGGAGCGTCCTTTCGGCCGTAAATGCGGTTCACGTGGCCGAGGAAGACACTGGCGACATCACTCGCCGGGTTGAAGTTGTCGTCAGGACGGGACAGCTCGTTGCGCGCAACCGGCCGGACGAGGTAGGGCGTCGCTATGATGACCAGTTCCGTCTCGGTACGTTCCAGGGTCTTTTCTCTGAACAGCGCGCCGAACAGCGGCAGCTTCGACGCCCCAGGCGTTCCGGTCATGTCCTGCTGCACGTCATCACGGATGAGGCCGGCCAGCGCAATGGAACCGCCAGACGGCAGTTCCAGCACCGTCTCGGCGTCGCGCTTGCGGAACTCGACGCCGCCGACACCCGTGATGACGGGCTCGGAAACGCGCGTCTGAATCCGCAGGCTGATGCGCCCCGAGGAGAGCACGGTCGGAGTGAATCCGAGCGATATCCCGTATTCGTAGGGCGTGATGATGGTATCGCCGTCGGAGTTGGTAGTGGTGTAGAGACGCTCGCCGCCGGAGTTGAAGGTCGCGGACTGACCGGAGATGGCAGTCAATGTCGGCTCTGCGAGGGTACGGATCGCCTTTGCCTGCTCCAATGCGCTCAACGCAGTCTCGATACCCATGCGTCCAGCTGTTCCCGCTATGGTACCGGACAACCCGCCGCTTCCGGCAGCGATGTCGAACACCTGGAGACCCTGGCTCGCGCCCGCCGGCTGCCGACGGAACGAGTTGTCGAAGCCCAGCTGTTTGAGCACCTCGCGACGAATTTCGGCGACGGTTACCTTGAGCGTGACCTGGTCCTCGCCCTCGATGGTCAGCAGGTTCACCACCTGAGACTGCTGGCGTCCTTCCGCATAGATAGCGACGGCGCCATCGCCACTGCTTTCGCTGGTCGCCACCGTGTTGCGGGTCGTCGCCTCGCCGCCCTTGAGGAAGATGGAAGCGAGCTTCGTCGCCTGCGTCGCATCCTGCGGTGTGCGCACCGTCCCACTCAACACGATATTGTCGGAGATGATCTCCACCTTGATGTTGGAATCCGGCAGGAAGCGACGAAGATTGGCCTCGAGCCCCGAGATATCGCGTTCGATCTCGAGGTCGATTGCGACAATCTCTTCCCCGTTTCGGCCGAAGATGAAGATATTCGTCTGGCCGACCGTCTTGCCGAAGAGGTAGATGCGCCGCGAGGTGCGGGTCACCGCGTCGGCCATGGACGGGTCTGCTACCAGGATGTCATGGGCATCGGCGGGCAGGTCCACGACGATCGCCTTGTTGAGGCCTATCTTGAGGCGCTTGCGCGCACCCATGCCGATCTCGCTGATGCGGACGATGCTGCTTTCCTGAGCCATGGCTCGCGATACGGAGAGTGCCCCCGATTCCGGCACTCCGGGAATGCCTGAAACCGCCATGGCAAATGCCAGACCAAACGCGGCCGTTGTCCGCCCCATGCGTCCCAAGATTGTCAACGTCGGCACTCCGTTACTGTGCATCTGCCCCTGCCGCCTTCTGGTTGCCGACGATGGCACCCGACTTGATGACCTGGATCTCTGCCCGCCCGCCGCCGCTCAGCAGATAATCAGCCGCGATGGTATCGGGCTCCTGCGCATCGGCGACCGAGCGAAGCGCAAGCGTCAGGCGGTCCGCCATCTGCTGGGCCACGGTGATGACCTTCGCCTGATCGGGGGTTAGCTCGAGGGTGGCCGTTGTGCCGATGACGGTTTTCTGGCCGTCCTGGCTTTCCTGAATCTGCTGGTCGACCGCCAATACACGGATGTTCGTCAGCACTTCCTCTGTCAGGAAACGCCCTTCCTCGCTGCGGCGAACCATGATTACGTCGACGCGATCGTTCGGCAGAACGAAACCGCCTGCGCCCGTCGCTACCGAAATCTCCGTGGCGACGGCCCGCTTGCCGGCAGGCAGGAGCGACGACATGATCCGGTTCGAAGAGTCCGCTATCTTTTCGGCCCGGACCGGCTCGCCTTCGAAAAGCGGCAGGCGGACGACCATGCCGCTCAGCTCGGTGATGGCCTCGGGCCGCGCCGACTGCGTGATCACTCCTTCGACGACACCATCCTCGGGCCAGGGCAGCCAGCGCAGGTTTTCCTCGTTCAGGCGACTTCCGACCGGCAGGTTCGCTGACGACACAAGGACATTGATGCTCGGCTGTTTCTCAATGATCGTCTCGGCGATCTGCGGCGCGCTCGTGCCGGACAGCCGCATGGCCAGCACGCCGGCCAGGCCTGCTGCAACGACGGCAACCGTCAAAATCAGGATACGAGCGGGTTTCATCACCATTCCTCGCGGGACTCAATCTGCCCGCAGAATGGCTGCCAATGGTGTAAGTAAGGTTAATGATATCGTTACGCGCTTGGTTAACGAAACCTTGTAACCCCAGCCTTCACTTCTGGAGGAGGGTCAGCGCGCTCACCGCAATGGGCGAGCTCCAGAATGTCAGCATGCCAGCGATGCCGATCGCGACCCCATAGGGCACCTTTTTGGATACAAGGACGGGGGCTGGGAGAATGTGGCCGATCATTGCGAAGCGATCCGCCTGAGAGCGGAGCAACATCACGAGCAATGTAATGAGACCACCCCAAAGAGCGGTCTGAACGATGAAGGCGCCGAGCGCGGCGCTGAAACCGAACCAGACGGCCGACGCGGCCAAGAGCTTCACGTCGCCGCCGCCCATGATGTTCAGGTAGAAGAACCCGAAGCAGACGGCGAGCACCACCGCGCCTGCTGCAACGCTCATGCTGATCTCGGCCCAGGGAAGGCCGGAGACCGGCGCCAAGACGGCAAAGGATGCGAGGAGGAAGATCGATATCCTGTTGGGTATCGTCATGGTGAAGAGATCGCTGACAGCCGCAATGAGCAGGCACATGGGCAGAACCAATAAGACTGCTGCAGAACTCATACGTCCTCTCCCGGCGGCGTGGTTGCCGCACCCTTTCCCCTAGCCAAGAGGTTCAGACCGCTCCGTTCGGAGCGGTTCTGTAAAATTTGTCCGGCAGAATTGCTGCTGGATTAGTAGGTCTTGGCGTTAGCGTTCTGCATCTTGCCGGAAAGCGACGTGAACGTATCGTTCAGCGTGTTGCCGAGCGTGGTTGCGCCGGCGATCAGGGCAACGGAAATAAGGGCTGCGATCAGACCATATTCGATGGCGGTCGCACCGGATTCATCTTTCTTGAAGCGAGCGAAAAACTTCGACATTGGAACTCTCCTACGACACGTTGGTGAATCAGCAAATCCCGACAACTGTTTCCGTTGTTCGGATGCAGGCACCGTAGCGAGAGACGATTTCGATCCACTTAAAGAAGATCGTTAATGGTGTGATAATACCGCAGCGCTCTTCCCTTCTCAAAGACATCCGGGGATTCCGATAGAAAACAAGAGGATCGGCACCGCAAACGGGCGGCACTCCGGGAAATGCGGGTGATGGACATGGCGCTGCGGCCTCCCGCTCCCGTTTTGATCCTTAAGGCTTCATTCACCACTATCCCGCATTGTCGCCGAGGCACCATCCATCCAAAGGCCAGGAAATGTACTGCACGCTCGCCCTCCGTCTCGGCCTCGCCCTGCTCGCGCTCGCGGGCGGCGCATGGCCAGCATCGGCCCAGGAGGAGGACATTCTTCGCGTCTTCATGAACCATGCCCGGGTCCTGCGGCTCGACCGACCGGTCAGCAAGGTCATCGTCGGCAATGCCAAGGTCGCCGACGCCACCGTGGCCGACCCGACGACCATCGTTGTCACGGGCCGCAGCTTCGGCACCACCAACCTCGTCCTGCTGGACAGCGACGGCAATGCCATCGCCGACGAGCGTGTGCTCGTGTCGATCGATGAGGGGAACACGGTTCGCGTATTCCGCCCGTCCGACCGCAAAATCCTCTCCTGCACGCCAACGTGTGAGGAACATGCGGAATTCCCGCAGGGCACGCCGTAGCCATTCCGTGTTGCCGTTTGACTGCAAATGCAGCGGCGTCCGAAACGCTTTGTCAATAATCGACCCCTAACATCACCTGCGTGACAGCGGGATCAATCATGTGCCGGAACAAACACAATGCCCCGGATGACGTATCCTGCGCCCGTCGCCAACGCTTGAGCGCGCGCTTCGCCCGCTCGCGCGACGGCGCTGCTGCGATCGAATTCGCCCTGCTCGCAATCCCCTATTTCCTGATCGTCTTTGCCATCATCGAGACCTTTGTCGCATTCACCGGTGAGCAACTGGTCTCCAACGCAGTCGATACGCTCTCCCGCCAGATACGGACGGGGCAGATCACGGCTGCGAATACCACCAAGGCCGATTTTCGCGGCAAGTTCTGCGACGAGGTATCCATCCTCATCACATGCAGCGGAGAGGACAGCAGCAAGCTGATCCTCGACATCCGCAGCTTCTCCAAGTTCGCCGAGATTCCCGACGACATCCCGCGCAAGAACGGCGACCTGGACGCGACGGATACGTTCGCTCCCGGCGGGCCGGCCAGCATCAACATGCTGCGCGCCTATTACCGGTGGAGCGTCGTTACCGATCTCGTGCGCCCCTATATTTCCGGCCTGAGACCGGCTGACGGATCGCTTCCCAAGGAATTCCTGATCGTTGCCACTGCCTCCTTCCAGAACGAGGACTACGAGTGATGGGATGGACAACGCCGAGCGGCATCGTGAGGAAGGCCAGCAAGGTCGCTGCGCGCCTCTGGCGTGACCGCCAAGGCGTGGGCGCCGTCGAGTTCGCTTTGATCGCGCCGCTGCTCCTGATGATCTACATCACCGTGTTCGAACTGACGATCGGCCTGAGCGTCTCGAAGAGGGTTGCCCGTGCCTCCGGAGCGATCGCCGATCTCGTGACCCAGCAGCCGAGCGTTTCCAAGAGCTCCCTCGCAGAGATGATGAATGTCGCTCAGAGCATTTTCGTGCCATACGGGGCATCGGACATCTCTCTCGACATCACCGGGATCAAGGTTGGCGCTTCCAGTTCGACGGTCGCCTGGTCGTGGAACGAGGCGGGGGGCAAGCCCTATGGCACTGGAAGCGTCATCAACATTCCCGCACAGATGAAGGTGCCAGACTCCTTCATCGTCCATGCGGAACTGTCGATCCCTCACCGGCTGCTGATGTTCATGCCGGGGCTGTTACCGAGCGAGATACGCGACATTACCATCCGGCGCGACTACTACTTCCGCTCTCGAAGCGGCAAGGAGATCACTTGCGCCGACTGTTGATGCTCCACCACGCCCTTTGCCAAAGCAGGCGCTAAACTATATGTAACCCGATGCGCGACTGACTTCGGCAGCGCGATACTTTTCCCGGGTGACTGATGGCGCGTGCCTTTCTCTTCGTTCTGGATTCCTTCGGCGTCGGTGGCGCTCGCGATGCAGCAGCCTATGGCGATCTAGGCTCCAACACACTCGGCCACATCGCGGAATTCTGTGCCGCCGGCGCCGCCGACCGCGCGGGCTTGCGGACGGGGCCGCTGAAGCTGCCCAACATGTCCTCACTCGGCCTCCTGGAGATAGCGAGGTTGGCGAGCGGCGACTATCCGGCAGGCATGCCGCTTCCCGAGCGGATCTTTGGATTGCATGGTGCCGCGGATGAAGTTTCGCGGGGCAAGGATACGCCATCGGGCCATTGGGAGATTTCCGGCACGCCTGTGATGTTCGACTGGGGCTATTTCCCTTCCGAGGGGGAGGCCTTCCCGCCGGAACTGGTGGAGGCGATCTGCAGCGAGGGGGGCGTGCCCGGTATCCTCGGCAACCGCCATGCGTCCGGGACCGAGATCATCGCGCGCCTCGGCGAGGAGCATATCCGTTCCGGCAAACCCATCTGCTACACGTCCAGCGATTCCGTGCTGCAGATCGCCGCCCATGAGACCCATTTCGGTCTGGAGCGGCTGCTCGATCTCTGCAAGACGGTGCGCCGTCTCGTGGATCCGCTCAATATCGGCAGGGTGATCGCCCGTCCCTTCATCGGGGAGAGGCCGGCAGACTTCGAAAGGACAGGGAACCGGCGCGACTTTTCAGTCCCGCCACCCGAGCCGACCCTGCTGGAACGTCTTACCGAAGCGGGGCGCAAGGTCCATGCGATCGGCAAGATCGGCGATATCTTCGCCCACCAGGGCGTATCCCGCGTCGTGAAGGCCAACGGCAATGCCGCTTTGATGGCCGCCACCCTTGAGGCCATGGAGGTCGCCGAGAGCGGAGACCTGGTCTTCACCAACTTCGTCGACTTCGACCAGTTGTATGGTCACCGGCGCGATGTGGCTGGCTATGCAGCCGCGCTCGAGAGCTTCGACCGCGCCCTGCCGGAAATTCATAGACGGCTCAAGGCGGGGGATCTGGTGATCCTCACCGCTGACCACGGCTGCGATCCCACGTGGCGGGGCACCGACCATACGCGTGAGCGGGTGCCCGTCATGGCCTTCGGTCCCGGAATCCGCTCTCGCGACATCGGTATCCGGCCGACCTATGCGGATATTGGCGAGTCGGTGGCGGCGCACCTCGGCATCCCCGCCGGCTCGCATGGATGGAGTTTCCTTTGACCCGACATCTCCTGAAGGCCGAGATCCACTGCCATATCGAAGGGGCAGCACCGCCGGTTCTTGCCGCGAAGCAGGCGGATAAATACGGCGTCGACACAACCGGCTTCCTCCGCGATGGCGCCTATGTCTGGAACGACTTCTCGGAGTTTCTCGTCTGCTATGACCGCGTCGCTGCTCTGTTCCGCACGGATGCGGATTATGCGCTGCTGACGGAGAGTTATCTCACGGAACTGGCCGGGGCGAACACGATCTACAGCGAGATCATCGTTTCTCCCGATCATGGTGACCGGATCGGACTTGGCGCCGACGCCTATCTCTCCGGCATCTGCGAAGGTATACGCCGGGCGGGTGAGAAGACGGGTATCGAGGCCCGCATCATCGTGACCGGCGAGCGTCACTTTGGCCCGGATAGCGTCATCGCCGCTGCCGAATATGCCGCGCGCAGCCAAAACCCGCTGGTGACCGGTTTCAACATGGCAGGCGAGGAGCGCATGGGCCGCGTCGCCGACTATGCCCGTGCCTTCGACATCGCCCGGGACGCAGGTCTTGGATTGACGATCCATGCAGGCGAGGTCTGTGGCCCGTTCAGCGTCATCGATGCACTCGACCTCGTGCGCCCCTCGCGTCTTGGCCACGGGGTGCGCGCCGTGGAGGATCCGGAACTCGTTGCGCGTCTCCGCGATCTCGGCACGGTTCTGGAGGTCTGCCCCGGCTCAAACGTTGCCCTCAACGTCTACCCTGACTTCCACCACCACCCGCTACGCCGGCTCCACAAGGAGGGGGTCCGGGTGTGTCTCAACTCGGACGATCCGCCCTTCTTCCACACGTCGCTTGAGCGGGAATATGAGATCGCTTCCAGCGTAATGGGTTTTTCGGATGCCGAGATCAATGCCATGACCCGCACTGCGATCGAGGCGGCCTTCGTCGACGAGGCAACACGCCAGCGGCTGCTTGAGCGGTTGCCTGACGACACTTTGGCGGCTCAACCACGGGCAAACCAGGCCCAGGGACTTGCGGTTTTCCGCCAACCAATAAAGAAGAGAAACATCAACAACAGGGGAAGGCAGTTCTGATGGACGGCGTCACGGTCATCGATCATCCGCTGGTGCAGCACAAGCTGACGATCATGCGCAAGAAGGAGACATCGACGGCGGGATTCCGGCGTCTGCTGCGCGAAATCTCCACCTTGCTCTGCTACGAGGTCACCCGCGATCTCGAACTGACGATGGAAACCATCGAGACGCCACTTCAGGAGATGCAATCGCCGGTCCTCGAAGGCAAGAAACTCGTCTTCGCATCGATCCTGCGCGCCGGAAACGGTCTTCTCGAGGGCATGCTGGAACTGGTTCCCTCCGCCCGCGTCTCACACATCGGGGTCTACCGCGACCACGAGACGCTGCAGGCGGTGGAGTACTTCTTCAAGGCGCCCGATGACATCGCGGAACGGCTGATCATCGTGGTCGATCCGATGCTGGCGACCGGCAATTCGGCGATCGCTGCGATCGACAAGCTGAAGGAGCGCGGGGCGCACAACATCCGCTTCCTCTGCCTGCTGGCAGCACCGGAAGGCATCGAGAGCTTCCGAAAGCATCACCCGGACGTGCCTGTCTACACGGCATCCATCGACAGCCACCTCAACGAGAACGGCTACATCGTCCCCGGTCTCGGCGACGCCGGGGATCGGATGTACGGAACGAAATAGCGGCACCTTAACCGGCTCTTTACGACGAGACGAGTTTCAGGCCCCGGCGGCATCGCGTTCAGCACATTCTTCATCGGCAATGATGTAAAGTCGTGCCGAGTTGAGAACGTGGCGGGGGCCAGCATGATCGGACGCAACATCTTCCTGTTCGCGGTCGGCGCCGTTCTCATGTCGCAGGTGCCGTCACTGCTCGGGCTGACGGACATCTCGGAGCCGGTGGAGACGACGCAGGCCACTGCGCCCTCGGCGCCGCCGTCGCCTGCGCGGCTTGCGGCGATTTCTGCCGACGACCGGGGACACTTCAACGCCGTCTTCCGCATCAATGGGCGGCCCGTCGAGGGCATGATCGACACCGGCGCCTCCTTGGTCGCCCTGAACGAAAGCACAGCGCGACGGATCGGCATCGCCGGCAGCCGGCTGCAGTTCAAGCACCAGGTCAGCACGGCCAATGGCAAGACCGAGGCTGCGCATGTCGTGCTGGATGAGGTTGAGCTCCAGGGCGTACGGGTGCGGCAGGTAGATGCGTTCGTGCTGCGCGACACGGCGCTTTCCTCGGCACTGGTCGGCATGAGCTTCCTGAAAAAGCTGACGTCCTTCAGGGTAGAGCGCGGGACGCTGAGACTGTCGCAGTGATCAGGCGATCCGTTCAAGCACGACCGGAGTAGGCTCCGGCGCAGCATCGGCAATGCGGAACGAACGCGTGAGCGCGGCCACAGCACCTTGTGCTTGTGCTTCGGTGTTTGCATGCACGAAGGCAATCGGATCACCCTCCGACACCTTTGTCCCGAGTGGCTGTATCCGGTCGACGCCGACCCCGTGATCGATGCTATCCTGAGGACGTTTGCGGCCTCCGCCGAGCTCGACGACAGCGAGACCCACGTCACGCGTTGCGCAGGCAGCAAGCCAGCCGCCGTGCGGGGCCGGCACGGGCATGACAACCGGTGCCTTTGGCAAATATTGGTCCGGCTTCTCTGTGAAGTCGGAAGGTCCGCCAAGGGCGTGGACCATGCGGGCGAAGATCTCCAGGGCCTTGCCACTGTCGAGTGCGGCAATGGCTGCGGCCCGGGCCTCCTCTGCGCTACGGCGGGCTTGCGCCTGCTGGAGCATCTCGGCCGCAAGCGCGACGACCACCTCATCCAGCCGGCTGCCGTTCTTCCGCCCCATCAGGAAATCGATGGCATTCCTGACTTCGACCGCGTTGCCAGCAGCATCGGCGAGCGGCTGGTTCATGTCGGTCAGAAGCGCGCTCGTACGGGTCCCGGCTCCGTTGGCGACATCGACAAGGGAGCGGGCGAGCCTGGCGGCATCCTCTGGGGCTTCCATGAAGGCGCCATTGCCAACCTTCACGTCCAGTACGAGTGTCTGGAGCCCGGCAGCGAGCTTCTTCGAAAGGATGGAGGCAGTGATGAGAGGCACGGACTCCACCGTCGCGGTCACGTCGCGGATGGCGTAAAGGCGCCGATCCGCCGGCGCGAGATCCCCCGTCTGGCCAATGATGGCACAGCCCACATCGGAAACGACCCGGCGGAGCAGCACGGGATCCGGCATGACATTGTAGCCCGGGATCGACTGGAGCTTGTCCAGCGTCCCGCCAGTATGGCCGAGCCCCCTGCCGGAGATCATCGGCACTGCGAGCCCGCAGGCCGCGACGATGGGGGCAAGCATCAGGGAGACGTTGTCTCCGACACCACCGGTAGAATGCTTGTCGGATACGGGCCGGCCCACACCCGGCCAATCCATGACCTCGCCGGAATCGCGCATGGCAAGAGTGAGCGCGACCGTTTCGTCGCGGGACATGCCCCGAAAGAAGACAGCCATGGCGAAGGCAGCAGCTTGCCCTTCGCTGATATCGTCGCGGGTCAGCCTTTCGATGAAGGCCGAGATCTCCTCAGCCGCAAGCTCCTGCCCGTCGCGCTTCCGGCGGATGATCTCCTGGGGAATCATGCCGTCAGTAGCCCGTGGCTGCGCGCGGCGAGGCGGCGCCACTCAGCACCGCCAGAATGTCGTCGAGAAGACCGGACGCACCAAACCGGAACGTCGACGGCATGACCCAATTCGGCCCCATGATGGTTTCGGCAAGCCGCAGATAGAGGTCTGCGTCGGAGACCGTGGCGATACCCCCTGCGGGCTTAAAGCCGACGCGCTTCCGGGACGCTCGGATGGTGCGCAGCATAATGTCCGCAGCCTCGAGCGTGGCGTTGACGGACACCTTGCCCGTGGAGGTCTTGATGAAATCGGCACCGGCCGCGATCGCCAGTTCGGATGCCCGGCCTATCAGGACGCTGTCCTTGAGTTCGCCGGTCTCCAGGATGACCTTGAGGCAGGCCTGTGGGCAGGCAATGCGTACTGCCTCGACCATGTCGGTGACGGCGGCTTCGTCGCCATCAAGAAGGCGTCGGTAGGGAATGACGAGGTCGATCTCATCGGCACCATCGGCGATCGCCTGCCGCGTCTCCTCCACCACATCGATTACCGGAAGGTCGCCCGACGGGAAATTCACCACTGTCGCGATACGGACCGGATGCCCCTGCCCGAGGAGCGCCCTCGCCTGCGCCACGAATCGCGGCCAGATGCAGATCGCGGCCGCAGAGCCGTAAGGGGTTTGCGCCCGCCGGCACAGTGTCTCGATCGCAGCCGCATCGCAATCATCGCGAAGGTTGGTGAGGTCGAGCAGAGAAAGCGCGAAGCTGGCGGCTTCCCGCGGAGTGTTGATCTCCATGGCTGATACCTCCTCGTCAGGCTTCATCATCGGCGTTCAAACGATCGGACGCAACCCGCCGATTTTCGCAATCCCATGCAAGGGTGACCAAAAACCTGCACCGGTCTGTGTCACAGTCCCTTGTCCGCCAGCATTTCCTCAAGGATGGCGGCTAGGCGGCGGCCGCCGACAGGCGCCATATCCTTCGTCTCCTCGTGACTGAGCTCCCCTCCGGTCATGCCGGCACCGAAATTCGTGATCACCGAAGCCGCGGCAACGCGCAGACCGAAGAAGCGTGCCAGGATCACCTCCGGGACGGTGGACATACCGACGGCATCTGCTCCCAAAGTCCGCGCCATCCGGATTTCCGCCGGCGTCTCAAAGCTCGGGCCGGAAAACCACATGTAGACGCCGGTGAACAGCGGGATGCCGCAGCGTATCGCCGCGTTGCGCATGTCGGTTGCGATTTCGGCATCATAGGCGTTGGTCATTCCCACGAACCGCCGGTCGCCCTCCTCCCCGATCAGAGGATTCATGCCAGAGTAGTTGATGTGGTCGGTGATCTGCATCACCGAGCCCGGCGGCATGTCCTGACGCAGAGAACCCGCAGAGTTCGTCAGGACAAGCGACTGGACGCCAAGCCCCTTCAAAACCTCGATAGGGAAGCGCATGGCGCGCGGGTCGCCCTTCTCGTAGTAGTGGGCACGGCCCGAAAGCATGATGACCGGCTCCCGACCCAGATGGCCGGCGACGAGTTCGCCCGCATGACCTGTCACACCACTCACCGGAAAACCCGGCAGGTCGCGATAGGGAATGCGAACCGGATCGGAGATGTTCTCGACCAGCGAGCCAAGGCCAGAGCCAAGCACGACGGCGCAACGCGGCATCAGCCCGTTCAACCGATCGACGAGAAGATCCGCAACGTCCCTCATCCGATCACGTCCGTCTCGAAGGCGTAGGGCAGGAGTTCAGCCATGGTCACTGTCTTCTGGACCCCCTGATCGTCGCAGAGATAAATCCGTGTATCCGCCGACGCGAACTCGGCAATCTTCTGCCGGCAGCCACCGCAGGGGGTACAGAGCGGCAGTTTCTCGGCGATCACCGCGATCTCCTCGATACGGTTACCGCCGCCCATGATCATCGCGCCGATCGCAGTCGGCTCGGCGCACCAGCCCTGAGGAAAGGAAATGTTCTCGATGTTGGCGCCCACATAGACACTGCCATCATCGGCACGGATCGCCGCCCCCACCGGAAATTTCGAATAGGGCGCATAGGCTCTCGCCATTGCTTCCCGGGCAGCCTCGAAGAGCTCGTGGGACATGCGTCAGCGTTCCTTCACATAGGGGACACCGCCCGCCTTCGGCGCATGGGCGACACCGATGAAGCCGGCAAGGAGTACAATGGTGAGGATGTAGGGCAGTGCCTGGAATATCTGGACGGGCACTTCGCCGATGCCCGGGACCGACTTGCCCTGCATGAAATTGGCGACTGCATCCAGGAAGCCGAAGAGCAGGCAGGCGAACATCACCGGCACCGGCTTCCACTTCGCAAAGATCAGTGCGGCGAGTGCGATATAGCCCTTGCCCGCCGACATGTTGTTAATGAAGGCGGCCGACTGGGCAATGGCAAGATAGGTGCCCGAGAAGCCGCAGAGGAAACCGGCCACGATGACGGCGCGGTACCGCATCCATGTCACCGAGATGCCAGCCGTATCCACGGCTCCGGGATTTTCGCCAACGGCACGGAGACGCAGGCCGAATCGGGTGCGGAACAGGACCCACCAGGCAATGGGAACCGCCAGGAACGCCATGTAGGCGAGGATGTTGTGGCCGGAGATGACATTGGCATAGAGCGGGCCGATGATCGGCACGTCGCGCACTGCATCGGCCCCGGGCAGGATGATCGGAGAAAATCGTCCGTCGCCCGGCACCTGCGGGGTACGTCCCCCCTGCCCGAACCATGCCTGGCCAAGAACCACCGTCAGTCCCATGGCGACGAAGTTCAGCGCCACGCCCGAGACAATCTGGTTGCCGCGATTGGTGATCGAGGCAAAACCGTGGACGAGGGAGAAGACGATCGACACCCCAATGCCGGCCAGCAGGCCAAGCCAGGCCGATCCGGTCACATAGGCGGCACAGGCGGAAGCAAAGGCGGCCGCCAGCATCTTCCCCTCAAGGCCGATGTCGAAGACCCCGGCACGTTCGGAAAACAGGCCGGCAAGCGCGGTGAACAGGAGCGGGATCGACAGTCGCAAGGCGGAGCCGAGGATGCTGACGAGAATATCAAAGAACTCCATCCGTCCCTCCTCAGGCTCTGGCAATCTGTTGATAGACACGCACAATCGCGGGACGCAGCATGTGCTCCAGCGCACCGGCAAACAGGATCACGAGGCCCTGGATGACGACGATCATGTCGCGCGTGATGGTCGGCATCTCGAAGGACAGGTCGGCGCCGCCCTGGTAGAGGATGCCGAACAGGATGGCTGCCAGGATGATCCCCACCGGATGGCTGCGCCCCATCAGCGAGACGGCGATCCCGACGAAACCCGCGCCGGCGACAAATTCCACCTGCAACCGGGCTGCAGCGCCATTGACGGCATTCAACGCCATCATTCCGGCCAGCGCGCCGGAGATCAGCATGGCGATTATGACGGTACGGACGTAGGGAACCCCGGCATAGATCGCTGCCGACGGGCTGATCCCGAGCGTGCGCATCTCATAGCCGAGCTTGGTACGCCAGATCAGCAACCAGACGAGGTAACACATCACCAGCGCGATCAGGAACGACACGTTGAAGGGCGCCGGCCCTAGCTTCAGACCGAAGAGTGCCATCAGCCAGTCGAGCTTGGGCAGTTGGCCACCCTCCAGGAAAGTGCGCGTTTCGGGCGCCATCTTGCCTGGCACGATCAGCACATTGACCAGCAGGTAGACCATCAGCGCTGCGCCGATGAAGTTGAACATGATCGTGGTGATGACGATGTGGCTGCCGCGCTTGGCCTGCAGCCAGGCAGGAATGAAGGCCCAGGCGGCGCCGAAGATCGCAGCCCCTGCGACGGCGAAGGGCATTGTCACGTACCATGGCACGTAGTGGTCGAGGGCAAGTGCAGCCAGCGCGGCACCAAGCCCACCGACATAGGCCTGCCCTTCCGAACCGATGTTGAAGAGGCCGGCATGGAAGGCGACGGCGACCGATAACCCGGTAAAGATGAAGCTGGTGGCATAGAAGAGGGTGAAACCTATGGCGTCGCCACGACCGAGCGAGCCCTGGATCAGAAACTTCAGAGCCTCCCAGGGACTCTCGCCGATCCACCAGACCACCAGCCCGGAGAAGAAGAAAGCCAGGAGAAGGTTGATCAGGGGGATCAGGCCATAGCTGATCCAGTTGGGAAGCGGCACGGATGCTGTCGTCATGTCGACCTCACGCCGCAATACCGGCCATCATCAGGCCGAGTGTCTGTTCTTCGGTTTCGCCGGTCTTTTCGCCAACGATGCGGCCGGCGAACATGACGAGGATGCGGTCCGAAAGCGAGCGGATCTCGTCCAGTTCGACAGAAACCAAAAGGACGGCCTTGCCTGCGTCGCGCGTCTCGATGATCCGGCGGTGGATGAATTCTATCGCACCGACGTCGACGCCGCGTGTGGGCTGGCCAACGATAAGCAGCTTTGGGTCCCGCTCGATCTCGCGCGCCACCACGATCTTCTGCTGGTTGCCTCCGGAAAAGTTCGCCGTCCTCAGACGCGCATTGGGCGGGCGGATATCGTATTTTGCAATCTTGTCTTCGGCATCCTTGCGGATCGCGTTCAGATCGAGGAAGGCACCGCGGCCGTATTTCGGGTCACGGTGATAGCCGAGGATGGAGTTTTCATACTCTTCGAACTTCAGGACGAGCCCCATGTGATGCCGGTCTTCCGGAATGTGCGCGAGGCCGAGATCGCGGCGCCGAGCCGCATCAAGTCCGGCCACCGGTTGGCCGTCCATGATGATTTCGCCTGAAAAGGGTTTGCGTATTCCGGCAATCGCCTCCAGCAGTTCCGACTGCCCGTTGCCGGCAACTCCGGCTATCCCGACGATCTCGCCGGCTCGGACATCGAAAGAAACGTTGTCCACCATGGTAACGCCGCGGGCATCCTTGACCGTCAGGTTGCGCACCGACAGCAGGACAGGCCCTGGCCTCGCCTCACCCTTTTCCACATGCAGGAGGACATGGCGGCCCACCATGAGCTCGGCGAGTTCCTCCACGGTCGTCTCCGCCGTCTTGCGGGTCGCGACCATTTCGCCGCGGCGCATGACGGAGACCGAGTCGGTGATGGCCATGATCTCACGCAGCTTGTGGGTGATCAGGATGATCGTCTTTCCCTGCTCCCGCAGAACACGCAGGACGTTGAACAGGTGGTCGGCCTCTGCGGGCGTCAGCACACCAGTGGGTTCGTCGAGGATGAGGATATCCGCACCACGATAGAGCGCCTTGAGAATCTCGACGCGCTGTTGCGCCCCAACGGGAAGTTCTTCGATGATCCCATCCGGATCGACTTCCAGCCCATACTCCTTCTCCAGGCGCTCAAGTTCGGCTCTCGCCTTGTCGGCAGACCGTCCCAGGAACTGTCCGCCTTCGACGCCGAGCATCACGTTCTCCAGAACGGTGAAGTTCTCGACCAGCATGAAGTGCTGGTGAACCATGCCTATCCCTGCGGCAATAGCAGCCTGGCTGTCCCGGATCAGTATGGGCTTTCCCGAAATGCGGATTTCGCCTTGGTCTGCCTGATAAAATCCATAGAGAATCGACATCAATGTCGACTTGCCGGCGCCATTCTCGCCGATAATGCCGTGGATCGTCCCCTTGGCGATGTTGAGATTGATGTTCTTGTTGGCGTGAACGGGACCGAAGCTCTTGTCGATGCCCACAAGTTCGATCGCCGGTACGGCTGAAGGGTCTAGGCTCAAGCGTCCGCCTTTCAAATCGCGCATATGGCAAGGGCGCCTGCAGCACTGCTGCAGGCGCCCTTGGTTCGATTACTTCGGGCAGGAATTGTCGGACATGTAGTCGTGAACCTTGACGGTTCCCGCAATGATGTCGGCCTTGGCCTTCTCGACCGCCTCGGACATTTCCGGCGTGATCAGCGCCTTGTTGTTCTCATCGACGGCGTAGGTGACGCCGTCTTCCTTGACGCCTAGTGCCTCAACGCCCGCGGTGAACTTGTCGTCCTGTGTGTCCTTGAAGGCGTTGTAGACGGCGAGGTCGACGCGCTTGACCATGGAGGTCAGCACCTTGCCGGGATGCAGGTGGTTCTGGTTGGAGTCGACGCCGATGCCGAGCTTGCCATTGTCGGCTGCGGTCTGAAGGACTCCGAGGCCGCTGGCGCCGGCTGCCGCGTAGACGACGTCTGCGCCCTGGTCGATCTGGTTCTTGGTAAGCTCGCCGGCGCGGACCGGGTCGTTCCAGGCTGCACCCGTGGTGCCGACCATGTTCTGGAAGACCGTCGCGTCAGCCTTTGCCGCCTTGACGCCCTGGACATAGCCGCAGCCGAACTTGCGGATCAGCGGAATATCCATGCCGCCGACGAAGCCGACCTTGCCGGTCTGCGAAGCCATGCCGGCCAGGAGGCCAACGAGGTAGGAGCCCTCCTCTTCCTTGTAGACGACTGAACGGACGTTCGGCAGGTCAACGACGGAATCCACGATCACGAACTTGGTGTCCGGGAACTCGGCTGCGACCTTTTCCATGGCCGAGGTCCAGGCGAAGGAGACGGCCACGACCGGGTTGAAGCCGCGGCTCGCAAAGTTGCGGATCGCCTGCTCGCCCTGCGTGTCGCTCGTAGGCTCGAAATCCCGATACTCGACCCCCGTCTCCTTCTTGAACTGTTCGGCGCCACCGAAGGCTGCCTCGTTGAAGGATTTGTCGAACTTGCCGCCGGTGCCGTAGACGAGCGCCGGCTTGATTTCCGCTGCCAGCGCGGTCGCCGACATTGCTGCAACGGCCATGAGGGTCAAAAGGGTTTTCTTCATCGTTCAGCCCTGTTTCAGAATGTTGTTAGCTGGGTCCTCCCGCATGCCGTTCGATGGCAAGCTGCGGCAACCGGTCTTCCCCGCAACAGACTGGCTTTAAGCACTTTTGCATGGGTGGTGGAAAAATTCACCCGATTTTTTTCATCTGGTAAAATTCTGGTGCCGGCACCCGATGACACAAAAAATGCCGCGCACGGTTGATGCGCGGCATCTTGAAGATGTCCTGAAGGCCAGAGGTGACTACCCGACCGGGCAGCTCACGCCGGTGCCGCGCAAGCCGCAATAACCGCCCGGGTTCTTGGCCAGATACTGCTGATGGTAATCCTCTGCGTAGTAGAAGATGTCGAGCGGCGCGATCTCCGTGGTGATGCGCCCCTTCTTTCCCGCCGAGTCGAGCGCTGCCTGGAAAGCCGCCTTTGCCTCCCTCGCTTCGGCCGCCTGCGCCTCGTTCGTGGTGTAGACGGCAGAACGATAGGTGGTGCCGATGTCGTTGCCCTGCCGCATGCCTTGGGTGGGATCATGTTCCTCGAAGAACGTCTTCAGCAAGGCGCGATAGGATACGACCGCCGGGTCGAAGACGACCTTGACGATCTCCGCGTGGCCGGTGAGCCCCGTCGTCGTCTCCTGATAGGTGGGGTTGGGCGTGATGCCCCCAGCGTAGCCGACGGCCGTCACATGCACGCCCGGGATCTTCCAGAAGAGGCGCTCCGCACCCCAGAAGCATCCCATGCCGAAATAGGCGATCTCCATGCCTTCGGGATACGGGTCATGGAGTGAATGCCCATTGACGAAGTGGTTGTCGGAGGTCGGAATGGGCTGGTCGCGGCCCGGCAGCGCCGTTTCCGGCGTCGGCATGGCAGTCTTCTTGTTGAACATGTCGATCACGAACATCATCGCCTCCTGGCGTAAGAGGAAATGCCTGCCTGCGGAAACCGGATGTTCGATCAGGCTGAGAAGCGGCCGGCAAATCGCGGGCGCCGGTAGCCGATCATCCAGAACAGCAAGGCAAGCACGAGGAAAACGGCAAAGGCAGGCTGCGACAGAACCGGCGCGATGGCCCACCGCCAAGCATCGGCATGGATATAGTGTGCGAAGGCGGCCTCCGCCATAGCGAGGCTGACGACGTCGAGGTTCTGCCAGTGATTTCCAAGCGACGTCACCACTACGGACGAGGAAGCCACCGACTGAATGGAATCGAGCGTCCCTGCGAGTATCGCCGCGACGAGCGCCAACAGACTGAGAAGGCGGAAGAAGCTGCGTATCAACGGCTGTTTCCTGACGTCGCAAACGGAAAGGGCGAATACAAAGTACTTCGCCAAGCGATAATGCGGGCCGCCTTGCGGCGCAACAGGCACCGCTCAGAGCGCCTTCTGGCGCAGCCACGCAAATTCCGGTTGATCGACGCGAAATCCTCGTTATATATCGCGCCCGACCGCTGCTTCGCGCCTGCGCAGGCAGCCCTTACTCCAAGGACAGGTGGCCGAGTGGTTGAAGGCGCACGCCTGGAACGCGTGTATACGGGAAACCGTATCGAGGGTTCGAATCCCTCTCTGTCCGCCACTCCCCACCGAGATCATTTGCTCTAGTTCAGGCATCGGGCCCGTTTTCGTGGCTCTTGGGTCAAGGCTGGCTTTGTCGTGCCGGGAATGGCGCGGCGCGGCTAGGTCCGCGCAAGGAAGGGCGGGCATAGCTTTGGTGGCCCGATGAACGGGTTCCAAAGAGGGCAATGAACATGTCTCACGATCTCGACCTTCCGGGCGCCATTTCCGAGCAAATGCTCAGCCTCTTCCTCGAAGACAACGACCTCGACACGTTGACGGATGTTCTCGTCGAGGCGCTGGAGGAGGCGCTTGTGATATTGCAGGACGAGATCGGAGGCGAGACCTTGCACTGACGGACAAGGCGAGCGACTCGCGAAAGATGACGCCGGTTTAAGAACGGTTACGAGAAAAACCGGAACAAGCTTCCTCCCTGGGGGTTCTTCTGCGCGGAAGGGCAACGAAAGGAGAAAGACATGAAAAAGATCCTCATTGCTTCTAGCGCTATTCTCGCAGCCATGTTCGCAACCGGCGCCTCCGCCCAGGAAGGAACCGCCAGCGGTGCAGCCGGTGGGGCCGTGACCGGCGCCATCATCGGCGGGCCTGTCGGGGCTGCCGTCGGCGGGATTGCCGGTGCAGCCCTGGGTACGGCCATCGACCCGCCACCGCAGGAAGTCATCCGCTACGTCGAGACGCAGCCTGCTCCTTCGGCACGTGTCGTCGTTGAAGAGGAAATCGTCGTCGGCAAGCCCCTGCCCGAGACCGTCGTCCTGACGCCTGTGCCTGAGCATGAGACCTATGCTTATGCAGTCGTTAACGAGCAGCGCGTGATCGTCGATCCGCAGACCCGCACGGTGGTGCAGGTCATTCAGTAAGTTCTGGCATCAGAATGTTGATCTAGAGCCCCGCTCACCGGCGGGGCTCTTTTTTTGTCTTGTCAGACGAGCACCGCCTGATCGACGCGGTCCTGGGCACCGAAGAAGCGAAGGTAACGCTCCACCTCCGCCGGATCGCCGGTCGCCTTGCGGGGGTTGTCGGACAGCTTGACGGCGGGGCGGCCGTTCGCCTCGCTCACCTTGCAGACGAGCGAGATCGGCTTCAGGCTCTCCACATATTGAGGGGCGCAGCCGGCGAAGTCATTGGTGAGGTTGGTGCCCCAGCCGAAGCTCATCCGAACCCGACCCTCGAAATGGCGGTAGGTGTCGATGATCGCATCGACATCCAGTCCATCCGAAAAGATCAGAAGCTTGCTTCTCGGATCTCGTCCCATGCGCTGCCACCAGTCGATGATCTTCTCTCCGCCCTCGATGGGCGGTGCGCTGTCGGGTCGAAACCCCGTCCAGTCCGCAACCCATTCCGGCGCATCGCGCAGGAAGGCCGTCGTACCGAAGGCGTCCGGCAGGACGATGAGCAGGTTGCCACCATAGAGCCGGTTCCAGTCCTTCAGGACCTTGTAGGGCGCAGCCCGCAGTTCCTCGTCCGAATTTGCCAGGGCTGCCATCACCATGGGGAGTTCGTGCGCATTGGTTCCCACCGCTTCCAGGTCAGAATCCATCGCGAGAAGCACGTTGCTGGTGCCGGTGAAGCCGGCACCGATCCCTTCCTTCAGGGCTTCCACGCACCAGCGCTGCCACAGGAAACTGTGACGCCGGCGCGTCCCGAAATCGGATATCCGCAGCCCCGGAAGCGCCCGCAGTCGCTCGACCTTCTCCCACATCTTCGCCTTGGCCCGCGCATAGAGCACGTCGAGAGCAAAGGGGCCCATGTGCCGCATGGCTGCGCGAGAGCGCAACTCGTTGATGATGGCGAGCGCCGGGATCTCCCACATCGTGGTTTCCATCCAGCGGCCGTGGAAGTTCAGCTCGTACTGGCCGTCGCGCTTGGAGAGTTCGTATTCCGGCAGCTGGAAGGTCGCGAGCCAGTTCAGGAACTCTGGCTCGAATATCTGCTTGCGTCCATAGAAGGTGTTACCGGCGAGCCAGATCATCTCCTTCTTCGACAGGTGGAGGCTGCGCGCGTGGTCCAGTTGCTCACGCAGTTCCCCCTCGTCGATCTCCTCCGCCAGGCGTACCGTCTTCGTCCGGTTGATAAGAGAGAAGGTCGCATCGACGTCCGGATAGAGCTTCCAGATCATCTGCAGCATCAAGAGCTTGTAGAAATCGGTATCGATCAGGCTGCGAATGATCGGGTCGAGCTTCCAGGTGTGGTTGTAAACCCGGGTGGCGATATCGGTCTTCGTCATGCCTGTCCTGCCTTGGCCCAAGAGGGCCGGCTCGACTCATCGAAACGAGGCCAGTCCGCGAACCGCCTTCGGGTCGCAAGACTTAGGGAAAAATCACCGGCAAGTCCACACGCCAATTCGGCCGCGGCAGGTCGCGGCCGAAGGTACCAGAGTGGAGTTAGTGTCAGTTTGCCGGTGCGTTGGCGGCCGGCGGAGCAGCCGCCGGATCCGCAGACGGCTGTGCATCCTGCGTGGCGGGCGCCGTGTCTCCGGCAGGCGGCGTCGCCGTCTGTTCTGCAGGCGGCTCGGTCGACTGGCCCCAGATCTCGGCAACGCCCCAGGCAATCATGACGAGGACGATGCCGGCGATCAGTACCTTCAGCACCGGAAAACCCGCGCGACCCTGCCGCGCCTCCGTGCCGCTCAACGGCTTTTCGGTGGTACCAGGATGTCGGCTGCCGGTACTGGGATCATTGGGATCAAAACGGGTGTTCATCTTATGTCGCTCCTCTGCG
Organism: Pseudorhizobium flavum; assembly: GCF_902502825.2. The sequence continues at coordinate 114,804 of NZ_LR723670.1, read as the reverse complement.
CGGCCGAGCTCGGCCGATCTCTTGGCAGGGGAACGATCTGCGCCCAGCGAAGTTCCGTCGGGTCAATAACCGACTGTGCGGTCGACGACGTGCTGCATAGGCTGGTTCGTCTCATAACGATCGATCTGTTGCTCGACGTGACGCAGGAGTGCCCGCACATCGGTCGCAGAGGCAGCGTGCGGCGTGATGATGACGTTCTCCAGCCTCCAGAACGGACTGTCCGCCGGTAGCGGCTCGACCTCGAAGACGTCCAGCGAGGCGCCGCGCAGTGTCCCATTGCCGAGGGCTTCCAGCAGGTCTCGCTCCACCTGGCTTCCGCCCCGCCCGGCGTTGATGAACACCGGACCGCCAAGGGCGCCACCCCGCCGAAGCTTGCGAAACAGGCCTGCGTTGAAGAGTGCTCGGGTATCCGGCGTCAGGGGAAGAAGCCCGACCAGAATATCCGTTCTCGACAGGAAATCGTCGAGCCCGGAGTTATCGAAGGTGTCGATGTCTTCAATGTCCTTCGCCCTTCTCGACCAGCCGATCACATTGAAGCCCATCATCTTCAGCTTTGCCGCCGAATCCCGCCCGAGCACACCGAGGCCCATGATGCCGACCGTGACATCCTTCGCCTCCGGCTGCGGCAGTTCGCGCCACAAATGCTCGCGTTGCTGCCTCAGATATGCCGGAGCCTGGCGCAGATGGCTGAGGCATTGCAGCACCACCCACTCGCTCATGCGGGTGGTGAGGCTCTCGTCGACGAAGCGGACAATGGGGATCGGAGGCAGATCGGGTATGGTGAGGATGTGATCGACGCCGGCGCCGCCGGAGAACAGCACCTGGAGATTGGCCGCCCGGAGAAACAGGTCGCGATCGGGCTTCCATACGACTGCATATCGCGCCGACGACAGATCCTGATCCTTGTCGGCCGCCAGCATGACCTTGCGCCCCCGGAAAGCGTGGCTGAGGGCGGCGTCGATTTCACGACGCTGGAATTTCAGATCAATGACGACGGCCGGTTTGGAAGATGACATGGAATCCTCGTCGCACTACTGGCTGATGGCAGCCGTGTCGACCGCCCTGAGATCGAAAGCCGCGGCCATCAGCGCCTTCGTATAGTCCTGCTGCGGCGCCTGGAAGATTTGCTCCGACGGCCCTTCCTCGACAACCTTGCCACCGCGCATGACGATGACATGGTTGGCGAGCGCCTTCACAACCTTCAGGTCGTGGCTGATGAAGAGGTAGGCGAGTTCGTGCTTCTTCTGCAGGTCGCGCAGAAGGTCGACCACCTGCGCCTGCACCGTCATGTCGAGCGCTGAAGTCGGCTCGTCCAGCATCACGAAACGTGGCTTCAGCACCATGGCTCGAGCAATTGCGATGCGCTGCCGCTGCCCGCCGGAGAACTCGTGGGGGTAGCGCCAGCGGGTGTCGGGATCGAGCCCGACCTCGGTCAGGGCCCATCGTACCCGTTCGTCGCGCTCGTCCGGGGAGAGCGACGGCTCATGGACCTTCAGCCCCTCCGCGATGATTTCCCCCACGGACATGCGCGGGCTGAGCGATCCGTAGGGATCCTGGAAGACGACCTGGAGGCGATCACGCAGCGGGCGCATCTGCTTGAACGAGTAGTTGCCGATGTCATTGCCTATGAAAGCGATCCTGCCCTCCGACGAGATCAGGCGCGCCAGCGCGAGGCCGAGCGTCGTCTTGCCGGATCCGGATTCGCCCACCACGCCCAGTGTTTCGCCGGCCCGCAGCGACAGGCTGACGCCGTCGACCGCCTTGACGTGATCCACGACCCGCCGCATCAGGCCCGCCTTGATCGGAAACCAGACACGAACATCCTGCCCTTCCATCACGATCGGCTTGGTGGGATCCGCGACCGGCGGTTCGCCCCGGGGTTCGGACGCCAAGAGGTGGCGCGTATACTCGTGCTGCGGGTGTGTGAACACGTCCTCGACATTGCCGGTTTCGACGATCCTCCCCCGGGTCATGACACAGACGCGGTCTGCAAACTTGCGGACGATGCCGAGATCGTGGGTAATGAAGAGCATGGACATGTCATGCTCGCCCTTCAGCCGGCTCAGGAGTTCGAGGATCTGTGCCTGAACCGTGACGTCGAGCGCCGTTGTCGGCTCATCGGCAACCAGGAGCTTCGGGCGGTTGGCGAGTGCCATGGCGATCATCACGCGCTGCCGCTGGCCGCCGGAAAGCTGGTGCGGATAAGCCTGCAGCCGCTTCTCAGGCTCACGAATGCCGACCTGGTTCAACAACTCCAGGATGCGCGCCCGCGCCGCCTGACCGGTCAATCCCTGGTGGAGATCGAGGATCTCGCCGATCTGCTTCTCGATCGTATGAAGCGGATTGAGCGACGTCATCGGCTCCTGGAAGATCATCGTGATGTCGTTGCCGCGCACCTGCCTCAACATCTGATCGGGGGTCTTCAACAGGTCATGCCCGCCAAAGAGAATTTCTCCGGAGGGATGGCTGGCGGCCGGATAGGGCAAGAGGCGCAGGATCGAATTGGCCGTGACTGACTTGCCGGAGCCCGATTCACCGACCAGAGCGACGACCTCGCCCGGAATGATGTCGAAGGAGACACCGTCCACGGCGCGCGATGTCTCTTTCCCTTGGTGGAAGGCTACCGACAGATCGCGAACAGAGAGAAGAGGTTCGGTCATCGGTTCACCGGAAGGTCTTGCGCGGATCGAAGGCGTCGCGGATCGCCTCGCCGATGAAGATCAGCAGGGACAGCATGATCGACATGGTGAAGAAGGCGGTCAGCCCCAGCCATGGTGCCTGCAGGTTGTTCTTGCCCTGGGCGATCATCTCCCCGAGGGAGGGCGAGCCGGGTGGCATGCCAAAGCCGAGGAAGTCCAGCGACGTCAGGGTTGCGATCGAACCCGAGAGAATGAAGGGCAGGAAGGTCAGCGTCGCCACCATGGCGTTGGGAAGCAGGTGGCGGAACATGATGGTCCAGTTGCCGACACCGAGCGCGCGCGCCGCGTTCACGTATTCGAAGTTTCGCGCTCTCAGGAATTCGGCGCGGACAATGCCGACAAAGCCGACCCACGAAAATAGCAGCATGATCCCGAGCAGGACGAAGAAGCCGGGAGGCAGGATCGCAGCAATGATCAACAATATGTAGAGCACCGGCATCGACGACCATATCTCGATGAAGCGCTGGAACAGGAGGTCTGTCCAGCCGCCAAAATAGCCCTGTATGGCCCCGGCCGTCACGCCGATCACGGCGGAGGCTATGGTCAGCGCCAGGCCGAAGAGAACCGAGACGCGGAAGCCGTAGATGATGCGGGCGGTGACGTCCCGCGCCTGATCGTCCGTGCCGAGCCAGTTGAGATTGCCGAGGATGCAGGCCGGGTCCTCCGGTCCGAGCGGATAGCCCGCACAACGCTGCTCCTCTTCCATCAACCAGAAGGGTGCCGTGGGAGCAGAATGCGGGATGTTGGAGTTGACCGTCTGGTAGGAATAGCGGATCGGTGGCCAGATCATCCAGCCATTCGCCTCGATCTCGTCGGCAATGAAGGAGGACCGGTAGTCGGTGGTGGCGAGGAAGCCACCGAACTTCTCTTCCGGATAGTCCACCAGCACCGGAAACAGTATCTCGCCCTTGTAGGACGCTACAATCGGCCGGTCATTCGCGATGAATTCCGCAAACAGGCTGAGAGTGAAGATGACCATGAAGATCCAGAAGGACCAGTAGCCGCGCCCGTTCGCCTTGAAGTTCTGCAGACGGCGGCGATTGGTCGGTGACAGCCAATCGCGTCGCGGGCGCGACGTCGCGGCCGGCATGGTCGCGGGCGCCTCCATCACACATCCCTCCGCTCGAAATCGATCCGCGGGTCGATCCAGGTGTAGATCAGGTCGGAGACAAGGCTGACGACGAGGCCCATGAGCGAGAAGATGTAAAGCGTCCCGAAAACGATCGGATAGTCACGGTTGACGACGGCGAGGTAGCCGAGGCGACCCAGGCCATCGAGCGAGAAGATATTCTCGATCAAGAGCGAACCGGTGAAGAAGGCGGAGATGAAGGCTCCGGGAAAGCCAGCGATAACGATCAGCATGGCGTTGCGGAAGACGTGTCCGTAGAGAACGCGCCGCTCGGGTAATCCTTTCGCACGCGCGGTGACCACATACTGCTTGCGTATCTCGTCCAGGAACGAATTCTTGGTCAGCAGCGTCGTCGTCGCGAAGGCCGACAGCGAAAGGGCGATCAGCGGCAATGTCAGGTGCCAGAAGTAGTCGATGATCTTTTCCCACCAGGTAAGCTGCGCGAAATTCTCCGACACCAGCCCGCGCAACGGGAACCAGTCGAAGAAGGAGCCTCCGGCAAACAGGACGATCAGCAGGATGCCGAAAAGGAAGCTCGGGACTGCGTAGCCGACGATGATGATCCCTGAGGTCCAGATGTCGAAGGCGGACCCGTCCTTGACCGCCTTTCGGATACCAAGCGGGATGGAGATCAGATAGGAGATGATGAGGATCCAGAAGCCGAGCGAGATGGAGACCGGCAGCTTGTCGATGATCAGGTCCATCACCGAAGCGTTGCGGAAGAAGCTCTCGCCGAAATCGAAACGGATATAGTCCCACATCATGTCGAGGAAGCGGGTGAGCGGCGGCTTGTCGAAACCGAACTGCTGCTCGAGCTTGGCTATGAATTCCGGATCCAGTCCCTGCGCCCCGCGATAGCGCGAATTATCCTCAAAACCGCCGCCCTGGGAGCCGAGAAGATCTCCGCCACCGGAGAGCCTGTCGGAGGCACTGTCCCCCTGACCGGTCAACTGCGCGATCACCTGCTCGACAGGGCCGCCCGGCGCAAATTGCACCACCAGGAAGGATATGCCCATGATGCCGATCATGGTCGGGATCATCAGCAGCAGGCGTCGAAGGATATAGGCGCCCATCAGGAGCTAGCTCCGAAGACGGCGGGAGCACAAGCGCTCGGCATGGTCAGCGTCAACCGATATCGTCCTTCCTTCACGGCCAGGGCCGCATGTTTGGTGATTCGCACGACTAGTGATGCCACAGTGCCCGGCGGAGGGCTAGTTCGCGGCCCTGGTGGACCACCAGATCGCCGGAAAGCCCAGGGAATACTCCGGCAGTTCTTCCGGGTGTGCGATCGTGTCCCAATAGGCGATGCGCGATGTCTTCGAGCTGTAGCTCGGCACAATGATATGATGCGCGAGCAGAACCCGGTCGAGGGCCCGCACGGCGGCAATCTGCTCATCGCGGTCCTTGGCGAAGATCACCTTGCGGATGATTGCGTCGACGCCCGGATCGCTGATGCCGCTGTAGTTCTGCGACCCTTCGCGCTTCGCGGCGTCGGAACCCCAATACTCGGCCTGTTCGTTGCCTGGGTTCATGCTCTGGCTCCAGGCATTGTACATGACGTCGAAATCCCGCGAACGCCAGCGGTTGGTGAACTGCGACTGCTCGACGCTGCGGACCGTGGCTTCGACGCCGATCATCTTCAGGTTTCGCGAGAATGCCAGCGCGACAGGCTCGATGGTCGGGCCGCCGAGCATGATCTCGAAGCTCAGCGGTTCGCCCGTCTTGGCGTTGACCATGCGGTTGCCGCGAAGCTCATACCCTGCTTCGCGCAAGAGGTTCACGGCCCTCCGCAGGTTCTCGCGCAGCTTTTGCGGATCGCCATTCACCGGGTTCTCGTAGGGTGTCGTGAAGACCTTGGCGGGGACTAGGTCCTTAACTTCGTTCAGGATTTCCAGTTCCCGTCCCTCCGGCAAGCCGGACGAAGCAAGCTCCGTGCGGAAGAAGAAGCTGTCGACGCGGTCGTAGGAGTCGTAGAAGATGGTGCGCCGCAGTTCCTCGAAATCGAAGGCGTAGTTGAGCGCCTCACGCACTCGCGGATCCGAGAACTTCTCACGGCGCGTGTTGAATACGAAGCCGACCATGACACCGACCTTGCGAAGCTCGTTCTCGTGCTCCTCGAGCTTGACGCGGCCATCCTTCACCGCCGGGAAATCATAGGCAGTCGCCCAGCGGCGGGCGGTATTTTCCCACCAATAGTCCTCGTTGCCCGAGCGGAAGGATTCAAACATCACGTCGCGGTCGGCATAATAGCGGTAGGTGATGGTGCCGAAGTTGTGCTGGCCGACATTGACGTTGAGCTTGGCACCCCAATAATCATCGCGCAATTCGTAGGAGATGACGGAGCCAGGGGTAACGGAAGCCACCTTGTACGGGCCCGAACCGATCGGCGGCTCCAGCGACGTGCGGGTGATGTCTCGCTGCTGGCCGTTCGGCCCCGTTCCCTCCCACCAGTGTTTCGGAACGATCGTCAATTGGCCAACGATCTGGGGCAGTTCCCGGTTGTTCGGCTCGTCAAACGTGAAGGTGATCTCGCGCTCGCCGGTTTTCTCGGCGTTGACGACATGGCGATAATAGAACTCCATCTGCGGGACGTTCTTCTTTGCGTTCTCGAAGCTGAAGATGACGTCTTCCGGCGTGACCGGGTTTCCGTCGGCCCACTTCGCCTCCGCCCTCAAGCGGAAGGTGACCGAGGAATAGTCCGCGGGATAGCTGAGGGACTCGGCCAGCAGCCCGTACATGGAGTTTAGTTCGTCATCTGCCGTGACAAGCAAGGGCTCGTAGACATGTCCAAGGCCGCTCGCAGGCTCGCCGCGTGCAAGCAGCGGGTTGAGCGTGTCATAGCTTCCCTCCACAGCCAGGCGCAATGCTCCCCCCTTTGGCGCCTCCGCATTGACGTAGTCGAAATGCGGGAAGCCCTCCGGGTACTTCAGTTCGCCGACCGTGGCGATGCCATGCTGCCAACGACGATCCGGCTCCTGCGCGAGCGCTCCTGCGAGCAGGGTTGATGACGCGAATGCCAACGAGAAAATCAGGGTAGCGAACCGGCGAGCCAACATGCGGGATCCCTTTTGTGTTCTTGTTGACCGGGAGCATAGGGCAAAGCGCGGCAAAATACAGGCGCGGAGCGCTCACATCCGCATTATCGGCTCGATGCGATCCTGCATCTCCGTTTCAACAAAATCGTCTTTCACGCTAGATTCGGGTGAAGTGATTTGCGGGGACGACGGCAGGCATGCACAGCGCGACACGATTCATGACCCGGCTCCTCGCGGCAGGAGCGGGACTTCTCCTGATCGCCGGCCAGGCGGTGGCCGAGACGCCGGCAAAGGAGCTGTTCGGAGGAGCAAAGCTGCCCAGCCGCACCGAGCCCGCTCCCCATGGCTCCTATGCCAAGGGATGTATAGCAGGCGCGGTCGCCATCCCGACTGACGGGCCCACCTGGCAGGCGATGCGCCTTTCCCGCAACCGCCGTTGGGGGCATCCTCAGATGATCGCCCTCCTCGAACGCTTCTCCCGCGACGCGGCGAGCCTCGGCTGGGGGACGGGCATCCTGGTGGGCGACATCTCGCAGCCACGCGGAGGCCCGATGCTCTTCGGGCACGCCTCGCACCAGATCGGCCTCGACGCGGACATCTGGTTCACGCCGAAGCCCTCGCAGCCGCTTTCACCGCAGCAGCGCGAGGATCTTCCGTTCACCTCCATGCTCGACAAGAGCAAGTTCCTCACCGTCGATTCCAGGCGCTGGACCGACACCCACGCACGGGTGGTCATGCAGGCTGCCAGTTATCCGCAGGTGGAGCGTGTCTTCGTGACCCCAGCCATCAAGAGGAAACTCTGTGACACCTGGCGCGGCGATCGGTCCTTGCTCGGCAAGGTGAGGCCCATCTACGGCCACGACGAGCATTTTCACATCCGCATCCATTGCCCGACGGGCGCAGCTGGCTGCAAGCCGCAGGCCCGGGTTCCGAGCGGCGACGGCTGCGACAAGTCGCTTGCCTGGTGGTTCACCGACGAGCCCTGGGCGAAACCCAAGAAGGATCCAAACAAGAAGCCAGTCAAGCCAAGGCCGGTGATCCTTTCGGATCTACCGAAGGCCTGCGCCGCCGTTCTCGCCGCGCCGGCCCGGCCCGCGGAAGAGGCCGTCCTAGGATCGGGCATGGCCGCTTATTCCGCGCCCATGGCGGTGGCGGCGCCGGTTCAGGACATCGAAGCCATCATCAACGGCACCGTGCTTCCGGACCATGGGCCGATGCCGCAGCCGCGACCCTTCCCGTAGGCGGGCTTTCCAATAGCCGGCAGTCACTGTAGAAGCCATGTAAATCGATTTAAGCTCTGCAGGGGGAGTAGGCTGTGGCCGGTTGCATCGCGCTGATCGCACATGACGAGAAGAAGGACGACATGGCGGAGTTCGCGCGGCAGCACCAGGACGCGTTGTCCCGCTTCCGGATCATTGCGACGGGAACAACGGGCGGCAGGGTCCAGGGTGCCTGCCCCGGCCTTGAGGTCACCCGGCTGAAGAGCGGTCCCCTCGGCGGTGACCAGCAGATCGGGGCGATGATCGCTACTGGCGAGGTCGACATGCTGCTCTTCTTCATCGATCCGCTTACTGCTCTGCCGCACGACGTCGACATCAAGGCACTGACCCGGCTGGCGACGGTCTATGATATCCCCATGGCGCTCAATCGCGCGACCGCGGAAAAACTGATCGACTTCCAATAGATGGACGCAAGCATGCACCACGCCACCGAGAACGAGCGCCTGCCTTTCCCGATCCTGCTCGGCGACATCGGCGGCACCAATGCCCGCTTTTCCATTCTGGTCGACGAGCACGCCGAGCCCGTCCGGTTTCCGAACGTGCAGACGGCCGACTATGGGACGATCGACCAGGCAATCCGCCTGGATGTGCTGGAGAAGACTGCCGTGCGACCGCGCTCTGCCATTCTGGCCGTTGCGGGCCCGATAGAGGGTGACGAGATCGACCTGACCAACTGCGACTGGGTCGTCAGGCCGATGTCCCTGATCGCCGAACTCGGCTTCGACGATATCCTGGTGCTCAACGATTTCGAGGCGCAGGCGCTGGCGGTGGCATGCCTGACGGAAGACTATCGCGATGTCATCGGACCTTCGTCCACGGCCCTGACGGCATCGCGCGTGGTACTCGGCCCTGGAACCGGGCTTGGCGTCGCCGGGCTGGTTCACGCCCGGGACACATGGTTTCCGGTGCCGGGCGAAGGCGGCCATGTCGATATTGGCCCCCGATCGCCGCGTGACTTCGACATCTACCCGCATCTGGAGCCCATTGAGGGACGCATTTCGGCGGAGCAACTGCTCTGTGGTCGCGGCCTGGTCAACATCTACCGTGCTGTCTGCGCGGCCGACAGGGTCTCGCCGACACTCGCTCTTCCCTCGGACGTCACCGCAGGCTGGCAGTCCGGCAGCAACCGCCAGGCGATGGAGACGGTTTCTCTGTTTTCGACCTACCTCGGAAGACTGGCAGGCGACCTTGCATTGGTCTTCATGGCCAAGGGCGGCGTCTATCTGGCCGGTGGTATCTCCCAGAAGATCATTCCGGCGCTCAAGCAACCGGAATTCCGTGCTGCCTTCGAGGACAAGGCGCCGCATTCAGAGCTGATGCGCCACATCCCGACATTCGTCGTCACCCATCCGCTTGCGGCGCTCGCCGGCCTAGGGAGCTATGCGCGAACACCCGCTGCCTACGGGATTTCGACGCAAGGCCGGCGCTGGCAGCGCTGACCGTTCCTGACTTGCCCGCAGTCCGCCCGCACTAGCCAAGCCGGCCCTCGCTCGCTATAGACCCGCCAAGGGCTACTGGCCCTTGGCCGTTCACACACGGGAAAGCGCCTGTTGGGCTCAGCGAAAGACAAGAAGCCGCATCTCGATTCCGGCACCGTGACAAGCGTGCTCAAGCGCGTGATCGCGGAAAACGGTCGTGACCACGTCAAGGGCTACGCCTTCGCGATCTTCTGCCTGGTCATCGTGGCAGCGACGACGGCGTTCACCGCCTGGATCATGGAGGCGGTGGTCAACGAGGCGTTCGCCAATCAGCGCGCCGACATTGTCTGGCTCATCTGCGGGGCGATCTTCGTGGCATTCGTCCTGCGCGGGCTTGCCACCTATGGCCAGTCGGTTACGCTTTCGAAGATCGGCAACAATATCGTGGCGCGCTACCAGCGCCGGCTCTACAGCCATCTCATGGGGTTGTCGGTCGGCTTCTTCAGTGAAGCCCGGTCAGCGCATCTTGCCGCGCAGATAAGCCAGAACGTCAATGGCGTCCGCGACGTCCTCAATCTCACCGTGACCTCCACGGCGCGCGATCTCCTGACGCTGATCGCGCTGATCGGCGTGATGATCAGCAAGGATCCCATCCTGTCGCTGATCGTTTTCGTCGTCGCGCCACCGCTCATCCTCGCCCTTCGCTACGTATCGCGCCGATTGCGGAGCGCGACCCGCGAATCCGTGGAGTTGAACAGCCACGTGCTTGGCGCCATGCAGGAGACGATCCAGGGCATTTCCATCGTCAAGGCCTTCACGATGGAAAAGGAGCTCGGGGACAAGGTCGAGAAACTGATCAGCCAAGCTGAAAACCGCGCCAACCGGATTGCCCGGCTGACGGAGCGCACGGCACCGTTGACCGAGACCTTTGCCGGCTTCGCCATCTCCAGCGTGCTGGCCTATGCCGCCTTCCGGTCGATCTATGACGGCGTGCCGCCAGGGGCATTCTTCGCCTTCGTCACGGCGCTGCTGATGGCCTATGATCCAGCCCGCCGGCTGGCGAAGCTGCAGGTGCACCTGGAGCGGGCGGTGGTCAATGCGCGGATGATCTATGCCCTCCTCGATCTGCAGCCGCAGCAACGGGAAAAGCCGGGCGCCAAGGACCTCAAGGTCACAGAGGCGAGGATCGAGTTCCGCGGCGTCTCGTTCGCCTATGCGAGCGGCGACCTAGTCCTCCGCGGCGTCGACCTTTTGGCCGACGGGGGCAAGACGACCGCGTTGGTCGGGCCCTCCGGCGCCGGCAAGTCGACGATCATCAACCTGATCCCGCGCTTCTACGATCCCTCGGAAGGATGCATCCTGATCGACGGGCAGGACATTACCGACGTTACCAAGATGTCGCTGCGCCAGCACATCGCCTATGTGTCGCAACAACCCTATCTGTTCGAGGGAACGATCCGCGACAACATCCGGTACGGCCGCCCCGAGGCCACCGATGCGGAAGTCGAGGAGGCTGCCAGGCTCGCCTTCGCACACGACTTCATCCTCGCCCAGCCCTTCGGCTACGAGACGCCCGTCGGGGAAAACGGGGTGACGCTCTCCGGAGGTCAGCGCCAGCGCCTGTCGATTGCTCGCGCGCTGGTTCGAAATGCGCCGATCCTGCTGCTCGACGAGGCGACGTCCGCCCTCGACAACGAGTCCGAAGCAGCGGTGCAGAAGGCGCTCGAGACGGCGATGAGCGGCCGCACCGTGATCGTGATCGCGCACCGGCTCTCGACGGTGGTCAATGCCGACAAGATCATCGTCATGCATGAGGGACGGGCTGTCGAGGAGGGGACCCACGAGACTCTTGCACAGCGCGAGGACGGTCTCTACGCTCGCCTCAACAATCTGCAGTCCCCGGATACAAGCCCATAAAGATGAAAGCATTGCCGGCATGAGCGACAATCCGATGAAACTCGTGGTGGTGGGCGCGGCCGGACGCATGGGCCAGACGCTGATCAGGGTCATCCATGAAACCGGCGGCGCCGTGCTGCATGCTGCGATCGAGCGAGAGGGCTCGCCCTTTGTCGGGAAGGATGCAGGCGAGATCGCCGGCGTCGGCAATTTGGGCGTTCCCATGACCGTCGATCCGCTGCAGGCTTTCGTCGATGCCGACGGCGTCCTCGATTTCACCAGCCCGGCCGCATCGGTGGCGTTCGCTGGGCTCGCGGCACAGGCGCGGATCGTCCACGTCATAGGTACAACCGGGTGTTCTTCGGGCGACGAGGAGAAGATCAGGGCTGCGGCCCGCCATGCGCGCATCATCAAGTCCGGCAATATGAGCCTTGGCGTGAACCTGCTCGGTGTACTCGTGGAGCAGGCTGCGCGCGCGCTCGATCCCGCCCAGTGGGACATCGAAGTTCTCGAGATGCATCACAAGCACAAGGTCGATGCCCCCTCGGGGACTGCATTGCTGCTGGGTCAGGCTGCTGCGCAGGGACGTGGGATTGACATGTTGGCCAATGCAGTCAAGGTCCGCGACGGGCATACGGGCGCGCGGGAGGCCGGCACGATCGGCTTCGCCACGCTGCGCGGTGGCTCCATCGTCGGGGACCATTCGGTTCTGTTTGCCGGCGAAGGCGAACTGGTCACGCTCTCGCACAACGCCCTCGACCGCTCCATCTTCGCACGCGGCGCAGTGACGGCGGCGCTTTGGGGCCGTGAGCGAAAGCCCGGCCTTTACGACATGCTCGACGTGCTCGGGCTCAACAACTGACGATCCGGAGGAATTGACTTCATGAGCGGTACTCTAGTCCTTGTTCGCCACGGCCAGAGCGAATGGAACCTGAAGAACCTCTTCACCGGCTGGCGTGATCCGGACCTGACGGAGCTTGGCATCCAGGAGGCGGGAATCGGTGGCAAAGCGCTTGCGGATGCCGGGCTGAAGTTCGATATCGCCTTCACCTCGGTTCTCAAACGCGCCCAGGACACGCTCAGGATCGTCCTCGACAAGGTCGGCCAGCCGGACCTCGAGACGATCCGCGACGAAGCGCTCAACGAGCGTGACTATGGCGATCTCTCCGGCCTGAACAAGGACGATGCCCGCAAGAAGTGGGGTGAGGAGCAGGTGCATATCTGGCGCCGCTCCTATGATATTCCGCCGCCAGGCGGCGAGAGCCTTCGGGATACGGGCGCGCGCGTCTGGCCCTATTACATGACTGAGATCCTGCCCCGCGTCCTGCGCGGCGAAACGGTCCTTGTCGCGGCCCATGGAAACTCGCTGAGAGCGCTGGTCATGGTCCTCGACCGGCTGAGCAAGGAAGAGATCCTGAAGCTGAACCTCGCGACGGGGGTGCCGATGGTCTACAGGCTCAATGCGGACTCGACCGTGGCCTCCAAGCAAATCCTCGGGGACATGTCCGGCGCGCACTGAGCCGGTACAGGTCCGGCGAATGTTCAGTTCTCGATCGTGAACTGAACCCGGTCGGCGGGGAAGCGGCTGACCGAATACTGGATCGGGGTCCCTTTCGTGTCCGCGTTCAGTGACCGCGTCACCAGCAGGACTGCTCCTGCCGACAGACCAAGGTCTTCCATGTCGGCACGTTCCGCGTGGCTGGCGGTTATCTCCGTCGTAACGCGCAGGTAGTCGGATAGTCCAAGGGCGTTTAACGCTGCCGTGATGGAACCGCTGTTGCGATAGGCTTCGTCGATCCCGGCGAAGCGTGACGCCGGAAACCAGGCCGTCGCCCGAGAAACCGGCCGGCCATCCGCCTTGCGCAAGGTCTCAAGCCGGATGAGCGGCGCACCTTCTGCAAGCCGGAGCCTTTGCGCCAGATCTTCCGACGCGGGCTCCGCACCACTTTCCAGCAGCAGTCCTTCCGTCTCCCTCGCCTGTGCACCAAGACCTTCTATGAACCGCGTCCGGCGCGAGATCGGAAAATTCAACCGTTCCTTTCGCTCAATGATCGTACCCAATCCCTGAACAGCCCGGACGATGCCTTCCTGGGCGAGTGCCGCCAGTGCACTGCGCACCGTGTGGCGATTGACGCCGAATTGCGTCGCCAGGACGATTTCCGGCGGCACCCTGCCCGTCTCGTCATATTCGCCGTTTGCAATGGACGCACGGATGCGATCGGCAATCTGGCGCCACAGGGCCACGCCGCTCGCCCGTTGAACCTGAGATCCCGCCGCCATCGTCATACTCTTGTTACATCCTGCCGTTAGCTGTAGAGTAACTTGTATGGTTGTCTATAACAATAGACATTTGATGGGAAGATGATGACAAACCCCTCGACCGACATTTCGGATGGGCCGCGCCAGGGCCGCCAGCGAACCGCTGCACTGCTTGCTCGCGCTAGCTTCGATGAACTGAACGCCGCCTGGCAAAAGATAGCCGAGAAGCCGGAGGTCAACCCGGTCCGCGGACCGGAAACGGGACTGGTAATGGTCCGGGGCCGGATCGGAGGCGGCGGCGACCCCTTCAACCTCGGCGAGGCGACTGTCACGCGAGCCACCGTCTTGCTCGCCTCCGGCACTGCCGGCCACGCCCATTCCCTTGGTACGGACAAGGCGAAGGTCCGCATGGCAGCGATCTTCGATGCCCTTTGGCAGGAAGATCAGACACATGCCTTTGTCGAGGCGGAAATCCTCGGCCCGATCGAGGCACGGATCGCGCAGCAAGATCGGCAGAAGGCGGAAGAGACGGCGGCGACGCGCGTCGACTTCTTCACCATGGTCCGCGGAGACGATTGATGAGCATGAACGTCCAGGCGCTGTCCGGCGGCTTCTCCGCCCCGGTGTTCGATTCACAAGCCGTGTTCCGCTCGCTGATGGACGGGATGGCCCGTCCGGGGACGGTTCAATCGATCACAAGCGAGATCGGACAACCGTCGCCCCTTGGGAAGGCTGCGGGGGCAGTGGCACTTGCCTTATGCGACGCGGATACTCCCGTCTGGCTCCAGCCCTGCTTTGCCAAAGCAAGCGTTGCCGACTGGATCGGCTTCCACACCGGTGCTCTTCTCGCGCAGGAGAAAAGCGAGGCAAGGTTCGTTTTCCTGCAGGCAGCCTCCGGGCTCTATTACTTCGACATCTTTGCATCCGGGACGCAGGAATATCCCGACCGCTCGGCAACCATCGTGATCGAAGTTTCATCGATCGGCAAAGGCAGCGAGCTCGTTCTCCGCGGGCCAGGCATCAAGGAGCAGCGGACCGTGAGTGTTGCGGGCCTTCCGGATGTTTTCGACGAAATCTGGAAGGGGAACCGCTCGATCTTCCCGCGCGGAGTCGATGTCATCCTGACAGCCGGCGACCGCCTGCTCTGCCTTCCCCGCACAACCAGAATCGGCTGAGGAGAACGCCATGTATGTTGCCGTCAAGGGTGGCGAGGTTGCCATCAACGCCGCCCACAGCCTCCTCGCAGACCGCCGCCGAGGCGACCGGTCGCTGCCTTCCTTAACGATCGACCAGATCGTCGAGCAGCTGGCGCTCGCCGTCGACCGCGTCATGGCGGAGGCCTCCCTCTACGACCGAGCCTTGGCGGCTCTTGCCGTACGTCAGTCTCGTGGAGACATGATCGAGGCCATCTTCCTGCTTCGCGCGTACCGTACCACGCTGCCTCGCTTCGGGACCTCCGTTCCCATAGACACCGCACGGATTGCGATCGAACGGCGTATCTCTGCCACCTACAAGGACCTTCCCGGCGGACAGGTACTCGGGCCAACCTTCGACTACACCCACCGCCTGCTCGATCCCTCCCTTCTGTCGGATGAACCGGTTCCGACACCATCACGGAAGGAGCCGCTTCCCGACACGACGACGCGCGTCTCCGATATTCTCGCCACCGAGGGGCTGATCGAGGAAGACGGCGCCTTGCCGGAGGACGAGCCTCCCGGGGACCTCACGCGCGAGCCGATGGAATTCCCCATGGGGCGCGATCTGCGACTGCAGGCACTTGCCCGCGGCGACGAGGGCTTCCTGCTGGCACTCGGCTATTCGACGCAACGCGGCTATGGCCGCAACCACCCGTTCGTCGGCGAAATCCGAATCGGCGAGGTCGAGGTCGAGATGGAGGTGCCGGAACTAGGCTTTACAGTCTCCCTCGGCTCCATCCAGGTCACGGAATGCCAGATGGTCAACCAGTTCAAGGGCTCTTCCAAGGCGCCGCCACAGTTTACCCGCGGCTATGGCCTGGTCTTTGGCCAGAGCGAGCGGAAGGCCATGAGCATGTCGCTGGTCGACCGGGCGCTGAGGGCGGAGGAACTGGGTGAGGATGTCGCGGCGCCGGCCCAGGACGAGGAGTTCGTGATCTCGCATTCAGACAACGTGCAGGCGACAGGCTTCGTCGAACATCTCAAGCTGCCGCACTACGTGGATTTCCAGGCGGAACTTGCGCTGGTGAGGAAGATGCGCGCCGACATCGAGGCGGCAGCCGAAAGGGGTAACAGCGCCATTCGAGACGCTGCGGAATAGATGATCAGTCGCGGCCGGTTTCGCTGTACCAGTACGCACAGCATAGGCCGCTCGCTGCGAAGACCGAGAAGAACATCGTGATCAGAAGGCCAGTATCCATGACTATCGTCTCCTTTTGCATTGGAGAAACTCATCATGTCTCCTGAGGTTCCGTCCGACCAAGGTCTGGCGACCTACAACTTCGCCTATCTCGACGAGCAGACGAAGCGGATGATCCGCCGCGCGATCCTCAAGGCGATCGCCATACCGGGCTATCAGGTTCCGTTCGCTTCGCGCGAGATGCCCATGCCCTATGGCTGGGGCACCGGCGGCGTGCAGGTGACGGCCTCCATCATCGGGCCGGATGACGTGCTCAAGGTGATCGACCAGGGTGCCGACGACACGACCAATGCCGTATCGATCCGGGTCTTCTTCCAGAAGGTCGCCAACGTGGCCGTGACGACCCATACCGGAGAGGCGACCATCATCCAGACGCGCCACCGTATTCCCGAGCAGTCGCTGACCGAAGGGCAGGTACTTGTCTACCAGGTGCCGATCCCAGAGCCCCTGCGCTTCCTGGAGCCTCGCGAGACGGAGACGCGCAAGATGCACGCGCTGGAGGAATACGGGCTCATGCATGTGAAGCTCTACGAGGACATCGCGCATAATGGCCGGATCTCCAAGACCTACGCCTATCCGGTCAAGGTCGCCGGCAGGTACGTCATGGACCCCTCGCCGACGCCGAAGTTCGACAATCCGAAGATGCACATGTCGGACGCGCTGCAGCTCTTCGGCGCCGGGCGCGAAAAACGCATCTACGCCATCCCACCCCATACGCAGGTCGTCAGCCTCGACTTCGAAGACCACCCCTTCGAGATCCAGCGCTTCGAAAAGCCTTGCGCACTCTGCGGCGCAGAGAATGTCTATCTCGATGAGGTGATCCTCGACGACACGGGCGGCCGGATGTTCGTCTGCTCGGACACGGATCATTGCGAGAAACGCCGCGAACAGGGCCATGCCGGGGAAATGCTGGCTCACCAGGAGGCTGCGGAATGAGCGAAACACCGCTTCTGAGGGTCAGGGAGGTCTCGAAGTTCTACGGGCAGCGTATCGGCTGCAAGGCGGTTTCCTTCGATCTGTGGCCCGGCGAGGTGCTGGCGATCGTCGGCGAATCCGGCTCCGGCAAGACGACGCTGCTGAACTGCATCTCGACCCGCCTCATGCCATCGACCGGCAGCGTCGAATATGCCATGCGCGACGGCAGCATCCGGGACCTCTACCACATGGGTGAGGCAGAGCGCCGCTTCCTGATGCGCACCGACTGGGGCTTCGTCCACCAGAACCCGGCGGATGGGCTGCGGATGACGGTCTCGGCTGGCGCCAATGTCGGGGAGCGGCTGATGGCCGTCGGCAATCGTCACTACGGCAACATCCGCTCGACCGCCCTTGATTGGCTGACGCGAGTGGAGATCGGCACGGACCGTATCGACGACGCCCCTCGCGCCTTCTCGGGCGGCATGCGCCAGCGGCTGCAGATCGCACGAAACCTTGTCACAGGTCCGCGCCTCGTCTTCATGGATGAGCCGACAGGCGGTCTCGACGTCTCCGTGCAGGCGCGTCTGCTCGACCTCGTCCGAGGCCTCGTCAACGACCTGGGGCTTGCCGCCATCATCGTCACCCACGATCTGGCGGTTGCGCGGCTCCTGTCGCACCGGATGATGGTGATGAAGGACGGCCACGTCATCGAACATGGTTTGACCGACCGTGTGCTGGATGACCCGCGCGAGCCCTATACGCAGCTCCTCGTCTCCTCCATTCTGCAGGTATAGGAGAGCATCATGGCAACTCCCCTCGTCGTCTCGGAAGTCTTCAAGAGCTTCACCATGCACCTGCGCGACGGCATCCGCCTGCCCGTCGTCAATGATGTCAACTTTTCGGTC
Organism: Pseudorhizobium flavum; assembly: GCF_902502825.2. The sequence goes on along the minus strand of NZ_LR723670.1, from coordinate 96,874 downwards.
GCCAGCGGCGAATGCGTCGTGCTTGGCGGCCCTTCAGGCATCGGCAAGAGCTCCATTCTCAAGATGCTGTACGGCAACTACGCCGTCGATGCGGGCCAGATCCTGGTCTCCCACCGCCACCGGACGGTCGACATCGCCAGCGCCGATCCTCGCACGGTGCTGGATGTGCGCCGTCATACCATGGGCTATGTCAGCCAGTTCCTGCGAACCGTCCCCCGTGTCTCGGCGCTTGATGTCGTCGCCGAGCCGCTGCTGGCGCGTGGTGTCGGTCCCGATGAGGCGAGGGAAACGGCATCGGCACTGCTGTCGCAGCTCAACCTCCCCAAGGAACTCTGGAGCCTGCCGCCGGCAACCTTTTCCGGAGGCGAGCAGCAGCGCGTCAACATCGCGCGCGGCTTCATCACCGATCACGGCATCCTGCTGCTCGACGAGCCGACTGCCTCGATTGACGCCCGCAACCGGCGTGTCGTCGTGGAGATGATCGCCGAGAAGAAAGAAAAGGGCGTGGCGCTCCTGGGCATCTTCCACGACGAGGAAGTGCGCGAGGCCGTCGCAGATCGCGTCCTGGATGTGATGCAGTTCTCGCCACGAAGGGCCGCCGCATGAGCGTCAAGGTCGGACTTGAACCCTCCATCCACGCGAGTGCGAATGTGAGGAACTCGGTGCTCGGACGCTACACGGAGGTGGCGGAGCGCTGCCGCATCGACGAGGCGGAGATCGGCGACTATTCCTATATCATGCAGGATGGCGCGGTGTGGTGCGCCACGATCGGCAAGTTCGTCAACATCGCAGCTTCGGTTCGCATCAACGCCACCAACCATCCGACATGGCGGGCGACGCTCCACCATTTCACCTATCGTGCCGCCAACTACTGGGACGATGCGGAGAACGAGGAGGAGTTCTTCGAGTGGCGCCGGGAGCATAGGGTCACGATCGGCCACGACGTATGGATCGGTCACGGCGCAACCATCCTCCCCGGCGTCACCGTCGGTAATGGCGCGGTCATCGGAGCCGGTGCGGTCGTATCCAAAGACGTGGCACCCTTTATCATCGTCGGTGGTGTTCCCGCGAAGCTCATCCGCGAGCGCTTCACGAAGGAGATCGGCGAGCGGATGGACGAACTCGCCTGGTGGGATTGGGACCATCGCAAGCTGCGCGCTGCACTGGATGATTTCCGCAGTCTGACGGCAGAAGAGTTTCTCAGCCGGCATGGCAGCCATTCGCAGGCGGCGAAAACGCTTGAGGCAGGATGAACGGAAGAATGCCATCATCATTCTGTCACGCAAATCGCCTAGCGCAGGGCCGGTGTCGGGACCCCGACCCAACCTGCAACCCATCAGCCTTCACCTGAACGCAGATCGAGTTCATGCGCTACGCCATCTATTTCTCACCCGCTCCCGATGACCCGCTGACCGCGACGGCCAGCGAATGGCTGGGCCGCGATGCCTTCTCGGGGCAGATGCTCGATCCGCCGGCGTCGCTTTCCCTGCCGGTGGCGCAGTGGCAGGACCTGGTTGCCGAGCCGCAGCGATATGGGTTTCACGCCACGCTGAAGGCGCCGTTCGCGCTTCGCGAGGGACGCACGGAGGCAGAGCTCGTCGATGCGTTCGACCGCTTCGTGGCAGCCACGGAGACCCTTGCCATTCCGCGGATCGTTGTCGGGCAGCTCGGGCCCTTCTTCGCGCTCGTTCCGGGTGATCTTCATCCGCCGCTGCAGGCATTTGCCGCTTCCGTGGTCGAAGCGTTCGAACCTTTCCGGGCACCCCTTTCCGGGGCCGACGTCGCCCGCCGCAGACCGGAGCGCCTGACCCCGACGGAGCGGCAGAACCTCGACCGGTGGGGCTATCCTTATGTGATGAGCGAGTTCCGCTTCCACATGACGCTGACGGGGCCGGTCGATGGCTCTCTTGCTCCGCATGTTCATGCCGAGTTGCGGCAGCGTTTTGCACCTTATGCAAATGCACCGCTCGCCATCGACGGTCTTGCGCTCTTCGTCGAACGCAGCCGCGGCGAGCCCTTCACGATCCATCGATGGCGGCCCCTTGGCATGCCGCAGGACAACAGAAAGATCCTCCCATGAGCGTAGAAACCGTTCTGTCGAATGCCCGCATCATCGTCGGTGACGAGATCATTGCCGGATCTCTGGTCATCCGCGACGGACGGATTGCCGAGATTTCCGCGGGGGCGTCTCGGGCCGGGGAGGATTTCGAGGGCGACTATCTCATTCCCGGACTGATCGAGTTGCACACGGACCATCTCGAGCAGCACTACTCGCCGCGTCCCGGCGTCCGCTGGAACACTACGGCTGCCATACAGGCGCATGACGCTCAGGTGGCGACCTCAGGCATCACGACGGTCTTCGACTGCCTGCGCATGGGCGCGGACGAGGATGGGGGATTCGAAAAGGGGGAGATGCGCAGCCTCGCCGATGCCATCCAGGCTGCCCAGGCCGACGGACGGCTACGGGCAGAGCACCTCTTCCACCTGCGCTGCGAGGTTTCCTCGGACAACGTGCTCGAGCATTTTGCCGACTTCGAGCACGATCCCTATGTCCGCCTCGTCTCCCTGATGGACCATGCGCCGGGCCAGCGGCAGTTCCAGTCGATGGACCAGTATATCCTTTACTACAAGGAGAAGCGCGGCCTGAGCGACGAGGCCTTCGCTCACTTCGTGGCACGGCGCCAGGCGGCTTCGGCCAAATACGCCGCCGGCCACCGAAACGAATTGGCCCGCATCTGCGCCGAGCGCGGCATCACCGTCGCGAGCCATGACGATGCGACGCTCGATCATGTCGACGAGGCAATCGGTCACGGTGTGCGGCTGGCGGAATTCCCCACCAGCTTCGATGCCGCGGAGGCGTCACACAAGGCGGGGATGAGCGTACTGATGGGCGCCCCGAACATCGTTCGAGGCAAGTCGCACTCGGGCAACATTGCGGCGCGTGAGCTTGCTGAACGCGGCGTGCTGGACGTGCTTTCGTCCGATTACGTGCCGCTCAGCCTGCTGCACGCGCCCTTCGTGCTCGCCGACGATATCGATGCCATCTCGCTTCCGCGAGCGATCGCGATGGTCACCTCCACGCCCGCACGAACCGTGGGGCTGGATGACCGTGGCCGGATCGCACCCGGTCTTCGCGCCGACCTCGTTCGCGTCAAGCGCGACAATGGTGTGCCGGTAGCACGCGCGACATGGCGGGAAGGCCGGCGGGTGGCGTGATGGGCGACGCTTCTTCAGCCCGGCGTACCATTGCCGGCAGGCTGATCGTCGTCGTCGGGCCGAGCGGCGCCGGCAAGGACACGCTGATGTCCTATGCCGCTCAACACTTAAAGGAGCGGCCGGAGGTGGTCTTCGTGCGGCGCGTAATCACGCGCGACGGAGGTTCCGGTGGAGAGGACCACGACGCTGTGTCCGATGCGGCCTTCCGCCGGATGTCCCAATCTGGCGGCTTCGCCGTCTGGTGGGAAGCGCACGGCCTCTGTTACGGAATCCCGATCGAGACGCGACATCAAATCGACCTAGGCCATGTCGTGGTGGCGAACGGCTCGCGTGCCGCCCTGCCCCACTTCAGCGCCGCATTTCCGGCAATGACCGTCATCAATGTCACGGCGCGACCTGAGGTTCTGGCTACCCGGCTGGAATCACGCGGACGGGAAACGCGCGACGAGATTCTCCGACGGCTGCAGCGCAGTTCACCGCAGCTCGTCGGGCCCTACGAGCTTTTAACGATCGACAACAGCGGATCGATCGAGGAAGCAGGTCAGGCCATGGTCAATGCCGTGACGAGGTATCTTCCGGCTTTCTCGTGTCGCTAGTGCGCCTCGTCCCAGTTTGACGCTGCGCGCGCATCGACCTTCAGCGGCACCTTCATGGCGATCGCCGGCATAGCCGCCTGCTCCATGGTCGCCGTGATGACGGGCAGCGTCTTCTCGATCTCTGCGTCTTCCACTTCGAAGATCAGTTCGTCATGGACCTGCAGAAGCATGCGGGCAGACAGGTTTGCAGATTGGAGAGCCTGTTCCATCCTAACCATGGCGCGACGGATGATGTCGGCGGCCGACCCCTGGATCGGCGCGTTGATGGCAGCCCGTTCGTTGAAGGAGCGCACCTGCGGATTGGAGGACCGTATCTCCGGATAGTGCGCCCGGCGGCCGAAGATGGTTTCGACGTAGCCGTGCTCGCGGGCGAATTCCTTGGTGCTGTCCATGTAGTCGCGGATGCCGGGGAATCGCTCGAAATACTTCTTGATGTACTCGCCTGCTTCGGAGCGCTCGATGGAGAGCTGGTTCGCCAGACCGAAGGCGGAGATGCCGTAGATGATGCCGAAGTTGATCGCCTTGGCGCGGCGGCGGATCTCGCTTGGCATGCCCTCAACCGGTACCCCGAACATTTCCGAGGCGGTCATCGCGTGGATGTCGATGCCGTCTGCAAACGCCTGGCGCAGTTGCGGGATGTCAGCGACATGGGCGAGTACCCGCAGTTCGATCTGGCTGTAGTCGGCAGAGACAAGCTTGTGGCCGGATGTGGCGATGAAGGCGGTGCGGATCTTCCGTCCTTCGGTCGTGCGGATTGGGATGTTCTGCAGGTTCGGCTCGACCGACGAAAGACGCCCGGTCGTCGTCGATGCCAGTGAATAGGACGTGTGAACGCGCTTTGTCTGCGGGTGGATGTAGCCCGGCAGAGCGTCTGTATAGGTAGACTTGAGCTTGGTCAGTTGCCGCCAGTCGACGATCTTGCGCGGAAACTCGTGCCCGGCCGCAGCCAGGTCTTCCAGCACCTGCGCCGAGGTGGACCACTGGCCCGTCTTCGTCTTTGCCCCGCCCGGCAGGCCCATCTTGCCGAACAGGATGTCGCCCAGCTGCTTCGGTGAGCCGATCGTGAAGCGCTCGCCGGCGATCTCGTAGATCTCGTCCTCTATCGCCGCGGCCTTTTGCGCGAGCTCCCCGGACAGCCGAGAGAGTATCTGGCGGTCGACCGTGATGCCGCGCTCCTCCATGCGGGCGAGCGTGGAGACCATCGGCCGCTCCAGCCGCTCATAGACGCGCATCAATCGGTCGGCGACCAGCCGCGGTTTCAGAACCATGGCAAGCCTGAGGGTGAGATCCGCCTTTTCGGCGGCGTAGACCGTAGCCCGGTCGATCTCGACCATATCAAAGCTCACGCCAGACTTGCCCGTCCCCGCGACATCCTTGAATGAGACCGGCATATGGCCAAGCCAGCGGTCGGAGAGCGAATCGAGGCTGTGTCCGCCCCTGCCTGCCTCCAGGACGTAGGACATGAGCATCACGTCGTCATAGGCGGCGATTTCGATCCCGTACCGCTTGAGGAGCAGATAGGCATATTTCAGGTTATGCCCGACCTTGAGGACGGAAGCATCTTCGAGCAGGGGCTTCAGCCGCTCCATCACCTCGGCGGCAGTCAGCTGATTGTCGGCACGGCCATTGCCGAGCAGATCATTGCTTCCAGTCTTGTGGCCGAAGGGGATATAGGCGGCCCGGACGTCGAGACCGGACGCATTACGGCTATTGTCGGCGAGCGCCAGCGAGATCCCCACGACATCCGACAGCATCGGGTCGATGGACGTTCCCTCGGCTTCAAAAGCCACCAGTCCGGTTTCCCGGGCTGACCGGAGCCAATCGTCCAGGTCCTCCAGATCGTCGATCGTGACGTAGCAGCTCTTGTCGATCTTCGCCGTCGCGAAGGCCTCAGCTCGTGCCTTGGCAAGTTCCGCCGGGGTACTGTTGCCGTAGGGGTCAGTTGTGCCGGCCTTGCCACCGGCAGGCGTCGCTACCCTGGGCTCGGCACTGCTGGTGCCGGCATCGAGATCCGGCCCCCGCGCCGCCGCTCCCCATTCGACCTGCACGTGCGCCGGCTCGATCGCGCTGGCATCGCAGTCGCAGGCCTCCGCCACACGGCGCGTCAACGTCCCGAATTCCATGGCCTTCAGGAAACCGATCAGCTTCGGTCCGTTCTGCGGCTCCAGCACGAGAGCATCCAGCGGCATATCAAGGGGTGCATCCGTCCGCAGTTCAACGAGCCGGCGCGACAGGCGTGCCAGTTCCGCATTGGCAACGATGTTCTCACGCCGCTTGACCTGCTTGATCTCCGCAGCACGGGCGAGAAGCGTATCGAGGTCGCCGAACTCCTCCAGGAGCTGGGCTGCGGTCTTCGGGCCGATCCCGGGGATGCCGGGGACATTGTCGACGGAATCCCCGACCATTGCCTGCAGGTCGATCATCTTCTCAGGCGGCACACCCCATTTCTCGATGACTTCTGGTATGCCTATCTGCTTGTCCTTCATGCTGTCATACATGTGGACATTCGGGGTCACGAGCTGCATCAGGTCCTTGTCGGACGAGATGATCGTGACGTCAGCGCCGATCGCTTCCGCCTGCCTAGCATAGGTGGCAATGATGTCGTCCGCCTCGAAGCCTTCGGTCTCGATACAGGGAAGGTTGAATGCCCTCGTTGCCTGGCGGATCAGCCCGAACTGCGGGATCAGGTCTTCCGGCGGCTCGGAACGGTTCGCCTTGTAGGCGTTGTAGAGGTCCTTGCGGAAGGTCTTCGCGGAATAGTCGAAGATCACGGCAAAATGCGTGGGCGTCACCCCGACCGAGGTGTCGCGCGCATCGGTGAGCAGCTTCCAGAGCATGTTGCAGAAGCCCGAGACCGCTCCCACGGGCAGGCCGTCGGACTTGCGGGTCAGTGGGGGAAGGGCGTGGAACGCCCGGAAGATGAAGCCGGAGCCGTCGACAAGGAAGAGGTGATCACCTTTTTTCATGGCTATGGAATAGCGTGGGGCACCCGCGTCGTCCATGAAAATCAGGCCCCACCTAGCGGCTCGGCATCACCCGAACGTTACCGATTTGTAATTCTGCATTCCCTTGAAAAGCCCGGTTTCACTTATCATCTCCAGCTTACCGGCGACTGATCACGCCGCAGTCCGGCAGCTGGCTCGTCCCCCGCCGCGCCGGACCGGACAAAGGCCTCACCCCCTCTCCGGGCCTTTGTCCTCCTGTTGAAACCGCCATGGCCGTTCCCCTCCCGGCCGTGGCGGTTTTCTCTTGTCAGGCCTCCCACCACAGGCTTGGCGAAAGCATGGGCTGCTATATATTCGCGCAGTACTGCCGACAGGGCTCCCTTCATGCCGTTCGACCGCTCCCATAGCGCAACTTATCTCGCCGGCCAGCTCGCCAAGTGCTTCGCGCGATCGCTGCAGAATCGGGCAGCGGGGCTCGGTTTTTCGCCCGGCCAATTCCCGGTTCTCCTGGAGCTGTGGCAGGAAGACGGTCTGACGCAGAAGCAATTGCTGGATCGACTCGAGGTCGAGCAGGCGACACTCGCCAATACGCTTGCCCGCATGGAACGTGACGGACTGATCCGTCGCGAGCCGCATCCCCATGACGGGCGGGCACAAATCATCCAACTGACGGAAAGCGCCAGGGACCTTGAAAAAAGTGCGATCGATGCGGCAGCCGAGGCCGATGCCGCACTTTTCGAAGGTTTTCGTCAGTTCGAACGGGAACTGATGCTGGAATACATGCGAATGGCGATAGAGAATGCCCGCAAGGCCTGAAGGGGGGCTCGGGCGGGGCTCGAAACAAGCGCATCTTTGCAATAAGGTCGCCCCTGTTCTCCCAGACAGGATTTTCCCATGACAGACCTTTCCCCCGTACTTGACCGCGCCGACCGCAACCTCGACGACAGCCTCGACCGCCTTTCCCGGTTGGTACGCATCAAGTCGATCTCCACCGACCCGGCCTACACGGCGGATTGCCGCGCCGCAGCCGAATGGTTGGTTGCGACCCTTGCCGATATCGGTTTCGACGCATCGATCCGTGATACGGCCGGCCATCCGATGGTGGTTGCCCATCATGCGGGCGCCACGGATGACGCACCGCACGTCCTATTCTACGGCCACTACGACGTCCAGCCAGTCGATCCGATCGAGCTCTGGGAGAACGATCCCTTCGCTCCTTCGGTCAAGGATATCGGCGCTGGGCGCAAGGTGATCACGGGCCGCGGCACGGCCGACGACAAGGGCCAGTTGATGACCTTCGTCGAAGCCTGCCGCGCCTATAAGGAGGTCAATGGCAGCCTGCCGCTCCGGGTCACCATCCTGTTCGAGGGCGAGGAAGAATCGGGCTCGCCTTCGCTGAAGCCGTTCCTGGAAGCGAATGCGGAAGAGCTGAGGGCGAGTTGCGCACTCGTCTGCGATACGGGCATGTGGGATGGCGACACGCCGGCAATCGCCGCTGCCCTCCGCGGCCTTGTCGGAGAAGAGATCACCATTTCAGCCGCCGACCGCGATCTGCATTCGGGGCTGTTTGGCGGAGCGGCAGCAAATCCGATCCATATCCTGACCGATATCCTGGCAGGCCTACGCGATGAGACCGGCCGCATTACCCTTGAGGGCTTCTACGATGGTGTCGAGGAAACGCCCTCAAACATCAAGGCAGGCTGGGAGAGCCTTGGCCGGAGCGCGGAGAACTTTCTTGGCGACGTCGGGCTTTCGATACCTGCCGGCGAGAAGGGACGATCCGTCCTGGAACTGACCTGGGCCCGCCCCACCTGCGAGGTCAACGGCATCTGGGGCGGCTATACAGGGGAAGGCTTCAAGACGGTGATCGCCGCCAAGGCGTCCGCCAAGGTTTCGTTCCGACTTGTCGGACAACAGGATCCGGCGAAGATCCGCGAGAGCTTCCGTGCCTATGTCCGCTCCAGAGTTCCAGCCGATTGCTCCGTTGAGTTCCACGAGCACGGAGGATCTCCGGCGATCCAGCTATCGTATGATTCCCCGGTTCTTACCAAGGCGAAGACTGCGTTGTCCGACGAGTGGGCCAATCCGGCCGTCGTTATCGGTATGGGTGGCTCGATACCCATCGTCGGCGACTTCCAGAAGATGCTCGGCATGGAATCCTTGCTGGTGGGCTTCGGCCTCGTCGACGACCGGATTCATTCGCCGAACGAGAAATACGACCTGAAGTCGTTCCACAAGGGCATTCGCTCATGGGTGCGCATTATCGCTGCCCTGGCGGCCCGGTAGCCGAAGCTCGGCTCGAACTTCACGCACAAAAAAGGTCGGGCTGGCCCGACCTTTCTGATTCCCGATTCTTTCAGTGCCAGTACATCCGTGGTCACCCAGGAATCGGGACTGGCATTTCCGGCGCGTCCGCTTCAGGCGCTTGAGGCCAACCGCGGCTCTGGCGATCATCATCGCCCCTGCTGGTTAACATTTCGTAAACAACGAATATGCCAACCAACGGCGCGATGGCGCGGTTTCCCGCATTTGCTCACTGCGCCGGAAATGCCGATAGACCGAGAGATGGGAAGGAGGATCTCTATTTGCAAGAGCTAAAATACAAAAAGGCCGGAGGCCGGCCTTTTCGTTAGATTTCAGACCTGAATCAGGCTGCCTGCAGCTGGTCAGCAGCAACCTTGCCGGAGCGGCGGTCGGTAACCAGTTCGTAGGAGAGCTTCTGACCGTCGTTCAGCGAGCTCATGCCGGCGCGCTCAACAGCGGAAATGTGGACGAAAACGTCGGCGCTGCCATCATCCGGCTGGATGAAGCCATAGCCCTTGGTTGCGTTGAACCACTTAACAGTACCAGTAGCCATATCGATGCCTTTCTTATGCAAATATCGGCGATGTCCCAGCAAGGCCGGAACGGGGAAGTTCGTATTTGCAGAAAGATGGTCGAGAGCACCGGGGCGCTTAGAGCAGGCTTATCAAACAAATAGCGACGCGAAGGAGATAGAAGCGGGACCCATCCCTGTCAAGAATGAGCGGCCGATCGACTATCCTCCAAAAGCAGAAAACCCGGCGCGGGAGGAGGAGCGCCGGGTTTCCGATACTGACCAGCAACTGGGAGGAGGAGGTGTTGCCGGTCCCATCCAAGGAACGCTGGGAGGAGGAGTGCGTCCTTCGATGATTGAAATATACACCGACCGCGCTTGGCGAACAGCGATCTTTTCGCAGCGCAGCATTGCATCATATGCATAGCGGAAATGGAGTTGCCTCTGACTCGGCTAAATTCTATTCATTCGACATGAGCCTCGAAACCGTCCGCCAGTTTTTCTCCCGTTACGCCCCCGACATAGAAGTCATCGTCACCGCGGAGAGCTCCGCCACGGTTGCTCTCGCCGCGGCGGCCCACGGTGTCGAGCCAGTGCAGATCGCAAAGACTATTGGCGTTCAGGCAGGCCCGACCGCAGTACTGGTCGTCATGGCTGGAACGGCCCGCCTGGACAACAGAAAATTCCGGGATCACTTCAGCGCAAAGCCGCGGATGCTGGGTGGCGAAGACGTAACGCAACTCACCGGCCATCCCGTAGGAGGCGTCTGTCCGTTCGGACTGATCTCGGACGTGCCGGTCTTCTGCGACGCGTCGCTCCGTGCGCTGCCGGAAGTCATCCCGGCAGCGGGCGCGGCGAATTCTGCCGTCCGAATATCACCCGAGCGGATGGCCCAACTGAGCAATGCCAAGTGGATCGACGTCTGCCAGACGGCCTGACGTTTTACCTGGGCGTCAGTAATACCGGCGGTACCAGGGGCTACGGTTTTCCAGTGCCTGGGTCCCGACGAGATAGCCAATGGCGAAGCCGATCGCCCCTACCAGCGTGAAGAGCGTCGTTGCAGTGGCCGGATGTTCGCGAATTGCTCCGGCGACCGAGCTTGCTTCGCCTTGGACATAAGATGCCGCGCTTCCGGCGCGCTCGGCGAGACGGTCCCTCAATGCCGCGACCTCCGCCCTCAACCCGGCAATCTCTTCGCCGATCCTTCCGTTCCGATCGGGATCAGTCTCGCCAATCGGCTTCACGCTTCCTGCAGATTCGACCATAGCAGCCTCCATCGTTGCTCGTGCCGGATCAACTTTTCGCGCTGCGATAGGTTCCGTCCCGGAGCCAGCCGCGATGCTCAGGTGCCGCGGCTTTCGGCGAGGATATGGGCGAGCGATTCGAGCTTCTCCTGCTCGCTCAGGCCCTTTTGCATGGAGTGAACAAGGATCAGGGCAAGCGCCTCCCCATCGGGGCTCGACTTGCTGATGTTGTGCTCGACACATGCTTGGTCGAACACTTTCTGCAACATGCTCAGCTGGTCCGGGCCTACCGGATTGCGAACCGTCTTAGTCGGCACACGAACCTCCCCTGCTGTTGCGGCCCAAATCAAGTTCCACCCCTGTTCCCTAGAGCGGATTGATCGCATAAACTTTGGCTTTATGAAGGCGGACTTGTGCAGGGCTTGCGTCGAGGCAGGTTGCGCGCACGGAGCTGCGGGGTTAACGGCCCGAAAAAGACGTTGAGCGAGCGCCGGGGGATGGCGCTCGCTCATGGTCGTTCACGGCTCCGCCTTACGCTGCGCCGGCAGGATCGCCGATCGGCAGAAGCGCCGGATCAAGATTCGGATCCTGTGGGTTCTTCGTATCTCCTGGATCCTGAACCGGCGTCAGAGGTGGCTTGCCCTGCGTCCTGTCCGGAATGCCGGGGGTAGAGGTCGGGCCCCGAGGAGTTTCGGACGCCGGTGTCGGTATTGGATCTCTGTTCGGCATGGCATAGTCCTTTCATCGTTCAGGAGCGCAACGGAGTGCGCGCGACATTGTTCCGCTCCAAGGAGGGAAACGGCGGTCACCTGCCACGTCTTTCAGAGAACCTACTCGGTTGCGACGCTCTGCTCTTCGACAGGCTTTTTCTTCGACGCGACGAGCGTCTGATCGTCAGAGGCGACGCTTGCGGTCGTGGTGGAGTAGTCGACAGATGTCGAAGCGGTCACCTTGGGGTGTCCCGCACAGTCAGCCAACGCCGCAGATGCCATCAGGCCGAGCGCCGAAAGGGTTGCGAGAATTAACTTCATGGCATTCTCCTTCCTTGGTTGCGGCTGCAGGGTACGCTCGAACTGTGAGAAGGCAAAATCACAAATCCGCTCCCTGAGCCGAATTTCCTGCCTGCGCCATGAAACCACCGCGGAGGCCATGGGTTCACCCTTCGTGACAACAAGGGATATCACTCATGAAAAAGATACTCGCCATCGGCTGCGTCACCCTCTCGCTGGCCGCATGCACGGCAACTGAACGTGGCGCCGGTATCGGTGCGGCGACCGGAGCCGTCGTGGGCGGTGCCGTGACCGGAGATGTTCGCGGTGCCGCTGTCGGCGCTGCTGTGGGCGGCGCATCCGGCGCCCTGATCGGAAACGTGCAGGATCAACCTGGCCGCTGCTACTATCGCGACCGCTACGGAAACCGCTACATCGACGACTGCTGATGTCGACGGCCGGTCTGGATCAATCGGGCCGGCCGCTTCATCTTCCTTCTCCGTTCTTCGAGACAGCGATCCGAGGGACCGGGTCACATCGACTTAAGCGATCGTCTTCTTGAACAGGACGGTACCGTCGTCCCCAATGAAATCGAACTCTGCGCTTTCATCCTTCAGGCAGGCTGCGAGAAAGCCAATGCGCGCCTCGCTGAAGAGTGCACGGGGATGGGGCTTAACCGGACGAGCCTCGGCTCCGGCTCCGGACGTAAAATAGGCTATGCCTTCATCCTCGATGCAGGACAGATCGTGATCATGACCGTTGAGATAGGCATCCTCACGAGGCTTCCTCCAACATGGCAAGTTTATGGCAAGCAGGTGCCCGTACTCTGCGATCGTCGCGCGTTTCTGCGTCTATCATCCGGCGCGCCGGGCCAGTGTCCGTAGCACCGCGTCAATTGGCCGCCGGCAGTGGCGGGATGAGGAGACATCGGGATTTCCCGGAAAGGATACCTCTCAGCCTCGCATTCCAGAGGTCTTAACCCCCCCTTAAATCGCCGCATTTAGAGTCCAGCGGAATGCGCGGGCGATGTGCAACCGCCGGTCGCGGCCGGCGCAGCGGGGGTGACCGACGCGACATGGCGGCGAAACGAAAATCGGGACAGAGGGTCGAGCCCTCCTTTGACGACGGTGAATATGTCGACGAGGATTTCCGGCTTCGTTCCGAAGACCGGATAGCCGGCGGCGGCAGGAAGCGGCCGTCGCCAGCGAGGAAGGAGGCGCCGCGCCGGCCTCGCAAGGGCAAACCGACCCGGCAGTCCCGCGGCTTTTTTGCGCCTCTTCGTTCCCTTCTCTATTGGTGCCTTGTTCTCGGCATATGGGTCGGGATCGGCGTGGGCGGCCTCGTGCTGTACTTCGGCGCCCAGATGCCCGCCGCGAGCACCTGGGCCATCCCGGACCGTCCTCCAAACATCAAGATCGTCTCCACCGACGGCTCCGTGATCGCAAACCGCGGCGCCACGGGCGGCGAAGCGCTGGCGCTCGAGGAGATGTCGCCCTTCATCCCGCAGGCGGTCATGGCGATCGAGGACCGGCGCTTCTACATGCATTTCGGGGTCGACCCGCTGGGGCTGACGCGCGCCTTCATCAACAATGTTACCGGCCAACCGATCCAGGGCGGCTCCACCATCACCCAGCAACTTGCCAAGAACCTGTTCCTCTCCCCCGAAAGAACCTTCGAGCGGAAGATCCAGGAGGTGCTGCTTGCCTTCTGGCTGGAACACAAATTCAGCAAGGACCAGATCCTGGCGATGTATCTCAACCGGGTCTTCTTCGGCTCGAACGCCTATGGAGTGGAGGCAGCGTCGCGACGGTACTTCAACAAGTCCGCTCGTGACGTGAACCTGGGCGAGGCGGCACTTCTCGCCGGGCTGCTGAAGGCCCCTTCCCGCCTGTCTCCCGCGCGCGACCCGGAAGCGGCCGAAGAGCGTGCCCAGGTGGTACTCGGGGCTATGCTGGAGGAGGGCTACGTCACGGAAGACGAGATCAAGACCGCCATGTCCCAGCCGCCCACAAAGGCCCGCAGCTACTGGTCGGGCGCGGAACACTACGCTGCCGACATAGTCATGGACGAGGTCAGGAAGCTGCTTGGCGAGGTGAAGCAGGACGTCGTGGTCGAGACGACCATCGACCTCTCGCTCGAACGCAAGGCAGAAGAGGCCCTCACGGATATTCTTGACGACGAGGGCGGCAAGCTCAATGCCAGCCAGGCGGCCCTGGTCTCAATGGATGCCACGGGCGCCATTCGCGCGCTGGTGGGCGGCAAGGATTACGCGCAGAGCCAGTTCAACCGCGCCGTGACCGCCAAGCGTCAGCCGGGATCCGCCTTCAAGCCGTTCGTCTATGCCGCCGCGCTCGAAGCCGGGATACGGCCGGACTCCGTGCGCAACGACGCACCGGTCCGGATCGGCAAGTGGACGCCGGAGAACTACGACCAGAAGTACCGGGGTCAGGTGACAGTTTCCTCGGCGCTCTCCCAGTCGCTCAACACCATTGCCGCCCAACTGGTCATGGAGGTCGGACCGGACGAGGTGGTGAGCCTGGCGCACCGGATGGGGATAGAGCAGGAGATGCAGCCCAACGCATCCATCGCGCTCGGCACATCGGAAGTGCCGCTCGTGGAACTAACGGCCGCCTACGCCCCCTTCATGAACGGAGGCTACAAGGCGACCCCGCACATCGTGCGCCGCATCCTCGACACGGACGGCAATGTTCTTCACGAGAGCAGCTATGACAACCCGCCGCGGGTGCTTAGCGAGACCATCGTCGCCACAATGAACAGCATGCTCACGCGGGTCATCCAGGAAGGCACCGGCAAGGCGGCGAGGCTCGACAACTGGCAGGCAGCCGGCAAGACGGGCACCACCCAATCCTTCCGCGACGCGATCTTCGTCGGCTTTACCAGCATCATGACCACGGGGATCTGGTTCGGCAACGACGACGGCACCTCGATGAAAAAGGTGACGGGTGGCGGCCTGCCTGCAAGGGCGTGGAAGGAGTACATGACGGCCGCCCATGCAGGCTACTCGCCGACACCGCTGTTCGGCAGCCATGGCGGCTTCGCGCTGCCACCGGCTGCCGAGCCGGAGAGGGAGCCGACGACGATCGGTGACATTATATCCGGAGTCCTCCCCGGATCTTCTGCGCCCGATGACTATCCGGCCGCACCCTCTGCTGCGCGTCACGATGCCTATCCACCCGAGGGCGAAATTCCCGTCCGCGATTATCGCGAGTACCGTGGTCCCTACGACGGGTTCGAAGATGCACCCATGCCGCGCGAGGGTTATGCTGAAGGCCCGATACCACCTGGCGAAGTCGGTTCCCCGAGCGGGAGGGGATCGGCCCGGCAGACAACCCTCTACGACCTGATCATGGGCCAGTGAGGTCGATAGCGCCGCATTCACAATTGCGTGTTTTTTTACCGGCGTCGGCATGGCGGCGCGCCTTGCAGTCGAAAAATCACGTCCTTATATACGCCGCATGACGCAGCGAATGCTGCCGGAATACACAAGACCATCCCATTCGAGGAACTGTCAGCGGAATGCCTGACCGGGGTTCCGACGGTTCGCTTAAAGGAGAGAGAAAAATGGCAAAAGTAATTGGCATCGACCTCGGCACGACGAACTCCTGCGTCGCCATCATGGACGGCAAGGACGCAAAGGTCATCGAGAACGCTGAAGGCGCGCGCACCACGCCTTCCATGGTCGCCTTCACCGATGACGGGGAGCGCCTCGTCGGCCAGCCGGCAAAGCGCCAGGCCGTGACCAATCCCACCAATACCCTCTTCGCAGTCAAGCGCCTGATCGGCCGCCGCTACGAAGACCCGACGGTGGAGAAGGACAAGGGTCTCGTTCCCTTCGAAATCTCCAAGGGTGACAATGGCGATGCCTGGGTCAAGGCTCAGGGCAAGGGCTACTCGCCTGCGCAGATCTCCGCGATGATCCTCCAGAAGATGAAGGAAACGGCTGAATCCTACCTCGGCGAGAAGGTCGAGAAGGCGGTCATCACCGTTCCTGCCTACTTTAATGACGCGCAGCGCCAGGCAACCAAGGATGCCGGCAAGATCGCCGGCCTTGAAGTTCTCCGCATCATCAACGAGCCAACGGCTGCTGCACTCGCTTACGGCCTCGACAAGAAGGACGGCAAGACGATCGCCGTCTACGACCTTGGCGGTGGTACCTTCGATATCTCGGTCCTCGAAATCGGTGATGGCGTCTTCGAAGTGAAGTCGACGAATGGTGATACCTTCCTCGGCGGTGAAGATTTCGACATGCGCCTCGTCGAGTACCTTGCCGGTGAGTTCAAGAAGGATCAGGGCATCGACCTGAAGAACGACAAGCTTGCCCTGCAGCGCCTCAAGGAAGCTGCGGAAAAGGCCAAGATCGAGCTGTCGTCCTCGCAGCAGACCGAAATCAACCTGCCGTTCATCACGGCGGATGCCTCCGGTCCGAAGCACCTGACGATGAAGCTGACCCGTGCCAAGTTCGAAAGCCTGGTCGACGACCTGATCCAGCGCACCGTTGCTCCGTGCAAGGCAGCGCTCAAGGATGCTGGCGTGACCGCCGGTGAAATCGACGAAGTCGTTCTGGTCGGCGGCATGAGCCGCATGCCGAAGGTGCAGGAGACCGTGAAGCAGCTGTTCGGCAAGGAGCCGCACAAGGGCGTCAACCCTGACGAAGTGGTGGCCATGGGCGCTGCGATCCAGGCCGGCGTTCTGCAGGGCGACGTCAAGGACGTGCTGCTGCTCGACGTAACCCCGCTGTCGCTCGGCATCGAAACGCTCGGTGGCGTCTTCACCCGCCTGATCGACCGCAACACGACGATCCCGACGAAGAAGAGCCAGACATTCTCGACCGCCGAGGACAACCAGTCGGCCGTGACCATTCGCGTCAGCCAGGGCGAGCGCGAAATGGCTGCCGACAACAAGCTGCTCGGCCAATTCGACCTCGTTGGCCTGCCGCCGGCACCGCGTGGAGTACCGCAGATCGAAGTCACCTTCGACATCGACGCGAACGGCATCGTACAGGTCTCGGCCAAGGACAAGGGCACCGGCAAGGAGCAGCAGATCCGCATCCAGGCTTCCGGCGGTCTGTCCGACGCCGATATCGAGAAGATGGTCAAGGACGCCGAGGCTCATGCCGAGGAAGACAAGAAGCGTCGTGCAGGCGTCGAGGCGAAGAACCAGGCCGAAAGCCTGATCCATTCGACCGAGAAGTCGCTGCAGGAATATGGCGAGAAGGTCTCCGAGACCGATCGCAAGTCCATCGAGGACGCGATCACGTCGCTGAAGTCCGCCGTCGAGGCCTCCGAGCCGGATGCCGACGACATCCAGGCGAAGACCCAGACGCTGATGGAAGTGTCGATGAAACTCGGCCAGGCCATCTATGAGGCCCAGCAGGCGGAAGCTTCCGAAGGTTCCGAAGGCGGCAACAACGACGACGGTGTCGTCGATGCCGACTACGAGGAAATCAAGGACGACAAGAAGTCGGCCTGAGGCGAGCCGGTTGGCGACCCTCATGAAGATAGTCGACTAGAAACTCCGGCTGCCATCGTGCAGCCGGAATCCTTTCGGGAGCCGTTACCTCCATGGCAAAAGCTGATTTTTACGAAACCTTGGGTGTCGGCAGGTCCGCTGACGAGAAGGAGTTGAAGAGCGCCTTCCGCAAGCTCGCGATGAAGTATCATCCCGACAAGAATCCGGGCGATACCGAGGCCGAAAAGAAGTTCAAGGAGATCAACGAGGCCTACGAGACCTTGAAGGATCCCCAGAAGCGTGCCGCCTACGACCGGTTCGGACACGCCGCCTTCGAAGCCGGTGGCATGGGCCCTGGCGGCATGGGCGGTGGTTTCGGTGCGGCAGGCGCCGGCGGCTTCTCGGATATATTCGAGGATATCTTTGGCGAGATGATGGGCGGTGGACGGGCACGACGCTCCTCCGGCGGTCGCGAGCGCGGCGCCGACCTGCGCTACAACATGGAAATCACGCTGGAAGAAGCCTTCAGCGGCAAGACCGCCCAGATCCGCGTCCCGACCTCCATCACCTGCGGTGTCTGTTCGGGCTCCGGGGCGAAACCGGGGACGCAGCCGAAAACCTGCGGTACCTGCCACGGCTCCGGTCGAGTGCGCGCCAGCCAGGGCTTCTTTTCCGTCGAGCGGACCTGTCCGACCTGTCACGGGCGCGGCCAGACGATCACCGATCCGTGTACCAAGTGCCATGGTCAGGGGCGCGTATCGGAAGAGCGCTCGCTGTCGGTCAACATCCCGGCCGGCATCGAGGACGGCACCCGCATTCGCCTTCAGGGCGAGGGCGAAGCCGGCATGCGGGGCGGACCAGCCGGTGATCTCTACATCTTCCTGTCGGTGAAGCCGCACCAGTTCTTCCAGCGCGACGGCGCAGACCTGTTCTGCACGGTGCCAATTTCGATGACGACCGCCGCACTGGGCGGAACATTTGACGTTGCGACGCTGGACGGGACCAAGTCCCGGGTGACGGTGCCGGAAGGCACGCAGCCCGGCAAGCAGTTCCGCCTCAAGGGCAAGGGCATGCCAGTACTGCGTTCGTCGCAGACGGGCGACCTGTATATCCAGATTCAGATCGAGACGCCTCAGAAGCTGACCAAGCGTCAGCGCGAACTGCTGCAGGAATTCGAGGACATCTCTTCGAAAGAAAACAATCCCGAGTCGACCGGCTTCTTTGCACGGATGAAGGAGTTTTTCGAAGGTTGAGAATTGGGTTCCTCCTCCGAGGTGTGCATTGAAAGGCAGCGGATCCCGCTGCCTTTCCCTTTTGTAGGGTCAGACCATCGCATTGACCGAAGAGGCAGCCAGCATCACCGCGAACCCGAACATGCCCGTTGCCGCGAGTTTTCTGATCGTCCCGTTCGTCAGCCGCCCACTCCCGCCCCTGGCGCTCACCGCGCCGACAAGCAGCCAGAAGCTGGCCGCTAGAACAATGATCGCCGACAGCAGCACCAGCCAAGGCAAAGCAGCGTTCAGTTCCACCTGAGGCATGATGACCAAGGCGATGATCGGCGCCTTCGGATTGAGCACGGTGGTGAGGAGGACGTGCCGGCCACTCAATTCTCCGTTTGCGGCGAGGGAGCGGGCCGAGGCACCCCAGAGCCGCCAGCTCAGGAAGAGGACCCAGAGGAAAGCCGCACCGCGAACCCACAGGAGCATCGAGGGATAGGCCGCAAAGGCGGGCGCCAGCACCAGAAGCACCGTCAGGACGACGGCCAAATATCCCGTCAGCTCAGCCCCGATAAGTCTGAGCGAACTGCGCCAGCCGCGTTCATAGCCGGCCAGCATCATGAGCGTGTTGGTAGGGCCTGGCGTCAGCAGCAGGAGAAGGAGAGCAGCTGTGAAAGACAGGATGTGCATCGTAGGTTGGTCCGTTCTGCCCCACTGATGAGGCAGATTGTGCTAACACAGGGACGTCATCTGTAATTGACACCGATCAAGCGGATAAGCGTTCGTATCAATAGTGCGGCGGTCTGGTGATGGCCGGTGCATCAAGCGACGTTTCCTCCAGCGTCAGGAAACGCTCCGTAAGCCGCTCGAGCTTTGCGCGGGTCTGTTCGACCACTTTCCACTGTTCGGCCAGTTGATCGGAAAGCTCCTCGATCGTTTTCGCCTGGTGGGCAACGGTCTCCTCCAGCGTTACGATACGTTCGTCATCAGCGGCCAACGCGCGCACTCCCTCGGGGTCTTACGATATAAAGCGAGCCTCAGAGCTCGCCCTTTCGCTTGTAAGGCATCAGCATGATCGCGGATGCCGTTACCGCACCCCCGAAGGTCAGCGCAAGGGGCGCGGCGATCATCACGAAAGACAGGATCGGTGTCTGCGATCGGGCGATGTGGGTGCCCAGGCCATAGAGGTTGAACCAGTAAAGGGCGAAGGCGATGCCTATTCCCAGCATGATGCCAAAGGCAGCATTGATGGCAAGGAACCTCAGCATATCGACGTGGTCCCGGCGAGCTTCGTCCGGCGTCATTTCATCTTTGCGTATGGGCATGGTTGCCTCCCGGCGACAGGACACACGATAGCAGGTTCCTTCATTTGTCGCGCGCGACAAACTGCCCAACCGCCCTTTGGTTCCAAGGCGTCGAACTTTGCTTGCCATCGCCACCCGGAAGCCTTAGCTCCTGCCTATCAGACACGGATGTCCATGGCCCAGAAAGCATTCCTTTCCCGTCTCAAGCTCACCGACTTCCGGAACTATGCGGAAGCAGGCCTTTCGCTGGACAGCCGTCATGTCGTGCTGACCGGAGACAATGGCGCCGGCAAGACGAACCTTCTGGAAGCGGTCTCCTTTCTCTCTCCAGGGCGCGGGCTCAGACGCGCCGTTCTCCCAGACGTGACACGCGTCGGGGCGAGTGGCGGCTTTTCCATCTTTGTCGACATGGAGGGCATGGAAGGTGAGGTCTCGCTGGGCACCGGCATTGATACCCTCGGTGAAACCGTCAGCCGCAAGCTGCGCATCAATGGCACCCCGGCACGGTCGACCGAGGAGCTCTCCGAGCACTTGAACGTGATATGGCTCACGCCATCGATGGACGGGCTCTTCACGGGTGCGGCGTCGGAACGCCGACGCTTCCTCGACAGGCTGGTTCTGTCGATCGATCCCGCCCATGGCCGCCGCGCAAGCGACTTCGAACGGGCAATGCGCAGCCGCAACCGACTGCTTTCGGAGGGGCGCTACGACCCCGCCTGGGTCTCGGCGGTCGAAGCCCAGATGGCGGGCCTTGGGGTGGCCATGGCCGCAGCCCGTCTGGAAATGCTGGGCTTGCTGCGCCGCTTGGCCGCCGCCATGGAGGAGACGCCGTTTCCCTCGCCGGCGCTGAACCTCGAAGGCTTCCTGGATGATGCGGCCGATCAGCCGGCAGCGGAGCTGGAAGAGCGCTATCTGGCGGCGCTGCAGGAAGGGCGTTATCGCGATGCCGCGGCTGGCCGCACGCTGGAGGGTCCCCACCGGAGCGACCTTCTGGTTCGCCACCGCGAGAAGGATATGGATGCCGGACGCTGCTCCACCGGCGAACAGAAGGCACTGCTGATCGGGCTCATTCTCGCCCATGCCCGGCTGACTGCGAACATGACCGGCTTTGCGCCGGTCCTGCTGCTTGACGAGATTGCCGCCCATCTTGATGAAGGCCGGCGTGCGGCCCTGTTCGACTTGGTCGATGGATTGGGAGGTCAGGCTTTCATGACCGGCACGGATCGGTCGATGTTTTCGGCGCTTGCCGAGCGTGCGCAGTTCTTCAGCGTCGAGGGCGGCAGCATCCACGGCTGATCCTCGCTTTTCCGCCTCCTCCTAGGCTGCTAGATTGCCCTCATGCAACTGACGCCTGAAGAGATCGAACGCTACCGACGCCACATCCTGCTCCCGGAGATCGGCGGCCATGGGCAACAGCGGCTGAAGAACGCTAGGGTGCTGGTCGTCGGCGCCGGAGGCCTGGGTGCTCCAATCCTCCTCTACCTGGCGGCGGCCGGCATCGGCACAATCGGCATCATCGACGATGATGTCGTCTCGCTTTCGAACCTGCAGCGGCAGGTCATCCACGATACGGGCACGATCGGCGAGCTGAAGACGGAGAGTGCGAGGGCGGCACTCGCGCAGTTGAATCCGACCATCCGGGTCCTCTCCTACGAAGAGCGCTTTTCCGAACGGTGGGCCGGCGAGCATCTGCCGCTCTTCGATCTCCTGGTGGACGGATCGGACAACTTCGATACCCGCTATGCATGTGCGGATGCGGCGCTTGCGGCGCAGGTCCCCCTTGTAACCGGTGCCGTGGGCCGCTTCGACGGATCGCTGACGGTCCTGAAGCCCTATGAGGTCGGCATGGATGGAATGCAGAACCCCAGCTATCGTGACCTGTTTCCCGAGAAACCGCCGCAGGGTCTGATACCTGCCTGCGCAGAAACCGGCATCATCGGGGCTCTGGCGGGCGTGATCGGAACGCTGATGGCGATGGAGACCATCAAGGTCATCACGGGTGTCGGTGAACCTTTGATCGGACGGCTTCTGCTGTATGACGCGCTCGCCGCCAGGTTCGACACCATCCGATACAACCGGCGCCCAGCCGAGAGCGCTGCAGAATGACCGAGGTTCGCCGCATTATCCCGGAAGAGTTCGACCATTGGAATGAGCTTCTTCACCTCATCCGGACAGCGTTCCTCTACATGGACGGCGTCATCGATCCGCCCTCGTCTGCACGCCGTCTCAATCTGCAGTCTCTGAAGGAAAAGGCTGCGAGCGAAATCTGCTTCATCGCCATGCAGGGCAGCGAGATCTCGGGTTGCATCTTCTGTCGGCCCGAACCACCCGATGAACTCTACATCGGCAAGCTTGCGGTACGGCCGCAGATGCAAGGACAAGGCTTGGGGCGGCAGTTGCTGGAGGCCGCAGAAAGTGTCGCCTTCGCAAGCGGCCATAGCCGGCTTCGCCTGGAGACGCGTATCGAGCTTGCGGGCAACCACGCAACCTTCTCACGCTGGGGCTTCGTCAAATCAGCGGAGAGGTCTCACCCCGGCTATGATCGCGTCACGTTCATCGAGATGGTAAAGACGCTGGCCGCCCCGGTAGCGGAAGCCAGCCAGTTGCTGCAGGACTAGCTTCGGCCCGGCAGAACCCGGTTCGGCGGCCTGTGCCCGTCGAAGAAGGTGCGGATGTTGATGATGACCTTGTCACCCATGTCGATCCGGCCTTCGATCGTCGCTGATCCCATGTGGGGCAACAGAACGACGCGTCCCTCATTAGCCAGCTTCACGAGCCTGGGATTCACAGAAGGTTCATTCTCGTAGACGTCAAGTCCGGCGCCGGCGATCTTGCCGTCGCGCAGCAGCTGGATCATCGCCGCTTCGTCGATGATGTCGCCACGCGCGGTGTTGACGATGAGACTGGTGGGCTGCAGCAGCGCGAGGCGCCGTGCTGACAGAAGATGGAACGTGGCTGGTGTCGACGGGCAGTTGACGGAGACAATATCGACGCGCGCCAGCATCTGGTCGAGACTGTCCCAATAGGTCGCCTCGAGTTCCTCCTCCGTCGCAGGATGAACCCTCTTGCGGTTGTGGTAGTGGATCGACAGGCCAAAGGCTTTGGCACGCCTTGCGACGGCGGTGCCGATTCGGCCCATGCCGACAATGCCGATCCGCTTGCCCCAGATGCGACGACCAAGCATCCAAGTGGGAGACCAGCCGGCCCAATCGCCCGGATGGTCCGTCAGTATCCGCGCACCCTCGGGCAACCGGCGCGACACCGCGAGAATCAGCGCCATCGTCATGTCGGCCGTGTCTTCGGTGAGGACATTCGGGGTGTTTGTCACCGTAATGCCCTTGCGGGCGGCAGCCTCGATATCGATGTGATCCGTGCCGTTGGAAAAACTGGCGATCAACCTGAGATCCGGCCCTGCCTCGTTGATCAGGGCCTCGTCGATCCTGTCCGTCACCGTCGGCACGAGCACGTCCGAGGATCTCATCGCCTCGACGAGCTGTTCGCGCGTGCGCGGCACATCGTCGACATTCAACTCCGCGTCGAAAAGCTCGCGCATCCGGGTCTCAACGGCATCCGGCAGCTTGCGTGTGATATAGACCTTGGGTTTCTTCTTCGCTGTCATGGGCGTTGTATTCAGAGGTCCTTAACCAAGTCGCGCGATAGTCTGAGCATAGAGGGCGTTTCTACCAGACCCGTCGGCGAAGACAAACAAAACCTCGCAGGAGCCGGGTTGTCGATGTCGCCCAACTCGCTGGCGGCCGGCCCGCAGGCACCGCCCACTCTCGGAAGAACCCGCATGCGCAGCGTCATCCTTACCCTACTGCTGGCAGTCTCCATCGGAGCGATCCCGGCGCTCCATTCCACTCCTTCCCTTGCACAAGGCGCGAAGGGGCCAAGCGGCCTGCCCCTGCCCCGCTTTGTCAGCCTGAAGTCCAAGCGGGTGAATATCCGCATCGGCCCCAGCACCGACTATGCAGTCGCGTGGATGTATCTGAAATCGGGCACGCCGATGGAGATCATCCAGGAATACGACAACTGGCGGCGCGTCCGGGACGCCGATGGTACCGAAGGCTGGGTCAACCAGGCGCTCCTGTCGGGTGAACGAACGGCGGTGGCGGCTCCCTGGATGCGCGGCAAGGCAGAGGACGTCTTCGTCAATATGCGCCGCGAACCACAGTCCTCCGCAACCGTGACAGCAAAGCTCCAGCCCGGCGTCGTCATCTCGATCGACGAGTGCAATGGCGACTGGTGCCATGCGTCGGTCAATGGCGCCGAAGGCTGGGTCAGCCAGGCGGAAATATGGGGAGCGTATCCCGGAGAGGCGTTCAGGTAGCCGCCTCGGGCTACAGCAGACCCTCGCCGACCGCGGCATCGCGCAGTGAAACCATGGGGCGCGGGCCGATCTGCTTGATGACGATCGCCGCCGAGAGGCATCCGAGCTTGCCGCAATCGGAAAGCGAGCGGCCTTGGGTATATCCATAGAGGAAGCCGGCAGCGAAGAGATCACCTGCGCCCGTGGTGTCGACCAAGTCGTCGACCTTGTAGGCATCGATCTTCACGCGCTCCTCGCCGCGAAGGATGATGGCGCCTTCCTCACTGAGGGTGACGGCAGCAAGCTTGCAATCCGCGGCGATGCTCTTCAGGGCCAGTTCGAAGTCATCCGTCTCGTAGAGCGACAGCACCTCCTGCCTGTTGGCGAAGACGATGTCGACGGTGCCCGAGCGCATCAGGTCCAGGAACTCGGAACGATAGCGATCGACGCAGAACGGGTCCGACAAAGTCATGGAGACTTCCCGCCCGTTCTCATGGGCGATCCGGGCGCACTCCAAGATCGCCTCCTTGGCCCGTGGCGGATCCCAGAGGTAGCCCTCGAAATAGGTGACGGCGGATTCGGCAACGACCGCAGGCTCCACGTCGCCGGGGCCGAATTCAACGCACGCGCCGAGATAGGTATTCATCGACCGTTCGCCATCCGGGGTGACGAAGATCATCGAGCGCGCGGTGGGTGGATTGGTCCCCTGCGGCTTCGTCGCATAATGCACCCCCTGTGCGCGGATGTCATGCTGGAAGATGCTGCCAAGCTGATCCTCGGCTACCTTTCCGAAGTATGCAGCCCTGCCACCGATACCGGCAACGCCTGCCGCGGTATTGCCGGCCGATCCTCCAGATGCTTCGACCGCAGGGCCCATCCTGGAATAGAGGAGTTCTGCACGCTCGGCGTCGATCAGGTTCATAGCGCCCTTGATGATGTCATTCTCGGCTAAAAACTGGTCGTCACATCGGGCGATGATATCTACGATCGCGTTTCCTACCGTCAAAACATCAAACTGCGGCATGCTGCCAGACCTCTCTCGAACTCGTCATCGGCACCTTTTTGCATAGGCGAAGGAAAAACCCCATAGCCCCGCGTCAATTCCTTGTCGGCGTCAGATGTTTTTCGGCATAAACGGGACCAGCCTCTAGATCATATTCATTCCCTCGAAAGTCAGTGACTTGTCCGCAGTTCTCATAAACGTAGCCCCTGTCTTCCTGCTCATCCTTATCGGCTGGATTCTTGCCCGAACGAAAGTCCTGAATGAGGCAACGGGGGATGCCCTTGGAGAGTTCGTCTTCAAGATCGCGGTGCCCATGCTGATCTTCAGCACCCTGGCCAACGCCCATTTCGACGGCGTCTCCCCCTTCCGCCTGTGGGCCGCCTATTTTGCAGGGGTGGCCGTCACTTGGACAGCCGGTCATCTGGTGGCAAAGCATGTCTTCAAGCGAGACGACAAGATCGGCGTGATCGCCGGCATGTCGGCTGCATTTGCAAACAATGTTTTCATCGGCCTGCCGCTCGTGGGGCGCTCCGTCGGCGCCGAGGGGCTGCTCGCCCTTTCCATACTCCTTGCGATCCACCTGCCGCTGATGATGATCGTCGGCACCATCCTGATGGAAAGGGCCACCGTGATCGTCGATGGGGGCAAGGGGCGCGGATTGAAGGCCATCCTCGCTCAGGTCGGTTGGAACCTCGTCCGCAACCCGCTGGTAATAGCACTCGGCGCCGGCCTCGCCTTCAGCCTCTCCGGGCTGACGCTAACGCCGGTCGTCGCGACCGTGGTGGCACAGTTGTCGAGCGCGGCAGGACCGGCCGCGCTGATTTCGATCGGAATGGCCCTCACGCGTTATCCGGTACGCGGCAATATCGGGCTGACGGGCGCGATCGCTGCCCTGAAGCTGCTGCTCCTGCCCGCTGCCGTGTTCCTGATGGGCAAGGCGCTCGGCCTCAGCCCGGCATGGGCGGCGGCTCTCGTGCTGACCTCGTCGGTACCGACCGGCATCAATGCGTGGCTGATCGCCCAACGGTTCCGGGCAGGGCAAAATATCGCCGCCTCCACCATCAGCGTCACCACGGCGCTTGGGGTCGTTTCGGTCAGCTTCTGGGCATGGCTTCTCGCCTAGGCGAGCAATCACAGGGCGGAGATCGGGTTGCAACGAAAAAGCCCGGCTCAAGGCCGGGCTTCGAACGATCTCTGGTGAAAGAGAGTTAGTTGTTGGCCGGTGCAGGTTGCTGGCCTACAGGCGCTGGCTCTTCCGCGGCAGGAGCGGCCGGCGCTTCGGCTGCAGGTGCCGCACCTTCGGTAGCCGGCGCCTCGGCAGCCGGAGCGGCAGGAGCTTCGGCCGGAGCAGCGGCTTCACCTTCGCCAGCGGCAGGAGCGTCCGCGGCAGGAGCAGCACCTTCAGCAGCGGGAGCAGCGGCTTCACCCTCGGCGGGAGCGGCTTCAGCCTCCGGCAGCGGAGCCGGGTTGTCAGACAGCGACCGCAGGTAGGCAATGACGTTCGCCCGTTCGTCGTCCTTCTTCAGGCCGGCAAAGCCCATGGCCGTACCAGGAACGTGCTGCTTCGGCGCCAGCAGGAAGCCGTTGAGATGATCGTAATCCCAGACGACAGAACCGCCCTCAGAAAAATCCTTCATCGCTGCCGAATAGCTGAAGCCTTCGTGCGAAGCGATCGGCCTATTTACAACGTCCCAAAGGCCGGGCCCAACCTTGTTGGCGCCGCCCTGATCGGCGGTGTGACAGCTCGCACACTTCTTGAACGAAGACTCTCCGGCTGCAGCGTCGGCGCTGGCCAGGAGGGTCGCGATCGGCACGGCAGCTTCTTCCTCGGCGCCGCCCTCCTCACCACCGGTTTCCGCGGCGATAATGGCAAAGCCTGCCTGTTCCGGAACTTCCGAGTGCCAGATTCCGTCGGACGCAATCGAAACCGTCATCATCACGAAAACGGTGGCAAGAAAGGCTCCTACCGCCATGTTCACGTACGAGTTCATGCAAACGCTCCCTTGCAACCGCCGGGGTACAGGCGGGCCATCTTGAAATCGCGCGGAACCTATGTCTTTTGCTTTACGGTTGCAACACGATTATACGGCAGCGCGTGAGACTTTTTGACACTGATCAACGCGCTTTTGAAGGCCTTTCATGACCAATATTGCCAATGAGCGGACGCTGGTGCTCATCCCTGCGCGTATGGCCTCGACCCGGCTGCCCGGAAAGCCGCTAGCAGACATCGCGGGCCTCCCGATGATCGTCCAGGTCGCAAGGCGTGCGCGGGAGGCCGATGTGGGCCGGATCATCGTCGCGGTGGACCATCAGGACACATATGATGCAGTCGAGGCGGCGGGCTTCGAGGTCGTCATGACCCGAGGCGACCACCAGTCGGGCTCCGACCGGATCTTCGAGGCCGTCCAGAAGGCGGACCCGGATGGAAAAATCGACGTGGTCGTCAACGTGCAGGGAGACCTGCCGACCATCGAGCCAGAATCCGTGCGCGCTGCCCTCCGTCCCCTGGAGAACTCCAGCGTCGACATCGCCACACTGACGGTGGAAATCTCCGACGAACACGAGAAGACGAACCCCAATGTGGTCAAGGTTGTCGGTTCGCCGCTTTCGCCGACACGGCTGCGGGCGCTTTATTTCACGCGTGCCACGGCACCGCACGGGCCGGGTCCGCTCTACCATCACATCGGGCTTTATGCGTACCGCCGGAAGGCACTGGAGCGGTTCGTTTCGCTTGGACCGTCCGTACTCGAGAAGCGTGAGTCGCTCGAACAGTTGCGGGCTCTCGAAGCCGGCATGCGCATCGACGTTGAAATCGTTGACTCGGTTCCGCTCGGTGTCGATACTCCGGCCGATCTTGAAAAGGCTCGTGCAATTCTCTCCAGCCGCTCTTCCTGAGGCGCTTTCTCCATGACCCAGACCACCAACAGGATCGCCTTCCAGGGCGACTTCGGCGCCAATTCCGACATGGCATGCCGGGACATGTTCCCGTCCATGCAGCCGCTCCCCTGCCCGACCTTCGAGGACGCCTTCGTGGCGCTGGAGAGCGGAGAGGCGGATCTGGCAATGATCCCGATCGAGAATACGATCGCAGGGCGGGTTGCCGACATCCACTATCTCCTGCCGGAATCGCGGCTGCACATCATCGGCGAGTATTTCATGCCGATCCGCTTCCAGCTCATGGTGCTGCCGGGCGTTACGCGGGAAGAAGTGCGGACGGTGCACAGCCACATCCACGCCCTCGGCCAGTGCCGCAAGATCATACGCTCCAACGGCTGGAAAGCAGTCGTTGCGGGCGACACCGCCGGTGCCGCCAAGCTGGTGGCCGAGAAGGGAGACCGGACCATGGCCGCCCTCGCCCCGCGGCTTGCCGCCGATCTCTATGGTCTCGACATCCTGGCCGAGAATGTCGAGGACACCGAGAATAACGTGACGCGTTTCGTCGTTCTCTCACGGGACGAGCACTGGGCGAAGCGGGAGGACGAATCCGAGATCATCGTCACCACCTTCGTCTTCAACGTCCGCAACATCCCGGCCGCCCTCTACAAGGCCATGGGTGGATTTGCCACCAACGGTGTCAACATGACGAAGCTGGAGAGCTACCAGTTGGGCGGCAAGTTCGTCGCTACCCAATTCTATGCGGACATCGAAGGCCATCCCGACGACGCGGCGGTGCGACGGGCACTCGAGGAGTTGCGGTTCTTCTCCGAGAAGGTCCGCATCCTCGGTGTCTACAAGGGTCATCCGATGCGCGGGGCGCTGCAGAAGCACTGACCTCCTAGGGCCAGTCGACCCAGTCGCGGATCAGCCGATGAGCGATCGCACCTGCCGGAGGCGCAAAGAAACCATCTCCCGGCTGACCTTCCAGGATGCGCCCAACGTCCTCTCGTGAAAACCACCGGCAGTCGGCGATCTCCTGCTGATCGATCTTGATCTCGGTCGATGTTGCTTCCGCATAGCAGCCAATCATCAGCGAATGCGGCATGGGCCAGGGCTGCGACGCGTGATAGCGGACGCGCCCGATGCGAATGCCCGACTCCTCGAAAGTCTCCCGACGAACCGCGTGTTCGATCGTTTCACCCGGCTCGACGAACCCGGCGAGACAGGAATACATCCCCTCCTGGAAATGATGGCTGCGACCGAGAAGGCAGCGGTCGCGCTGCTCGTCGATGATGAGCATGATCACGACGGGATCAGTACGCGGAAAGGTCATGTGCCCGCAGGCACTGCAGACGCGCCGATACCCGCCGATCCGGCTCTCGGTCGCCGCCCCGCACTTGCCGCAGTAGCGGTTGGTCGCATTCCAGTTGATCAAGGCTGCCGCCTGGGCCGCCTGGCCGAGCAATTCCACATCCAGAAGCCCGTCCCGATAGAGCGCACGCGCCTCTGTCGGCTTGAAGTGAGCGGCAAGGTCGTCCGCTGCCACCCCGACCGGTACGGCGATCCGAGGCTCGCCATTCTCGCAATAGCCGAGCAGGACAGCATTGTCGAAATCCGGCTGGAACTCCATGAGTTCGTAGGCAGCAAACAGCGGATCCAGCACCTGACCGTCATGCTTCAGGATCAGCCGGCTCCCGGTG
The DNA here is from genome assembly GCF_902502825.2 of Pseudorhizobium flavum. Next base: position 67,190 of record NZ_LR723670.1, on the reverse strand, counting down.
AAGGCAAGCAGGTGCGTCCCATCCACCTTCAGAGCCTCCTCCAGGCAGTTCTCCTCCCGGTACTCGGACCTGCGATCCAGCGTATTCCCGGAGAAGGCGGTGAGATTGCTGGCTTCCGGATGCGGTGCATTCGTGTCGAAAAGGGAACCGGTCATGTCAGAGGGCTTCAATCAGCGTCTGGAGAAGTCTGTTTTCCGCGCCGTTCTCGTACGGTTCGGGAGTGCCATGGCCCCAGATGGGTCCGGGCCAGTTGGGATCGCCTTCGTTGCGTGCGACAATGTGGACATGCAACTGGGCGACGACGTTACCGAGGGCGCCGACATTGATCTTTCGGGCGGCGGTCGCCTTCTTCAAAGCTGCGGCCACCGCATTGGTCTCGAAGGTCAGAAGCGTCTGGTCGAGCGGTGTGAGTTCGAAGATCTCGCTGATGCCTTCGCGTTGCGGGACAAGCACAAGCCAGGGCCATCGACGGTCCTTCATCAGGCGAAGCTGGCACAGGCCGAGAACCGTCACCAGCTCCGAATCGCGCTCCAGCCTCTCGTCCAGCGTGAATTGCCTCAAGTCGCGTTCCTCCGTCGACGTTCAACCCTAGCAGTTTTTTACAGGCTTGGCTTGCATTTGCGAGTGTTATTGCCGATATGTGCGGCGGGAGGTTGGTGGTGGACGAGCCACTCGCCAACCGGGTCAGGTCCGGAAGGAAGCAGCCCTAACGAGCCCGGCACGGGTCGCCGTGCCAGCCTCCCACCCTCTACCATCTTGGTCAGCTTCCGGTCCGGTCAAGAGGCTGGAACGGCCCGCGAAGGCTGGCAGGCGCATGAACGACACCGGGCCCATCTCCAAATCATTTCCTCCACCCGGTAGCGGCTACCGGGTGCTGGCGCGAAAGTATCGCCCGAAGGACTTCTCCGATCTTATGGTCGGCCAGGAGCCGATGGTTCGTACGCTCACCAACGCCTTCGAGACGGGCCGGATCGCGCAAGCCTATATGCTGACCGGGGTCCGTGGTGTCGGCAAGACGACGACCGCGCGCATTCTGGCGCGCGCGCTGAATTATCGGACGCCCGAGATCGACCAGCCGACGATCGACCTTCGCATTCCGGGAGAGCATTGCCAGGCCATCATGGAAGGCCGGCATGTGGACGTCATCGAGATGGACGCCGCGTCCCATACCGGGATCGACGACATCCGCGAGATCATCGAACAGGTGCGCTACCGGCCGGTTTCGGCGCGCTACAAGGTCTACATCATCGACGAAGTCCATATGCTATCCACACAGGCCTTCAACGGTCTGCTGAAGACGCTGGAAGAGCCGCCGGAGCATGTGAAGTTCATCTTCGCGACGACGGAAATCCGCAAGGTCCCGATCACGGTACTGTCTCGTTGCCAGCGCTTCGACCTGCGCCGCATCAGCGCTGCCGATCTCGTCGGCCTGTTCACCACCATCCTGGAGAAGGAAGGCATCGTCGCAGATGCCGAAGCCCTGTCGATGATCGCACGGGCAGCCGAAGGCTCTGCGCGCGACGGCCTTTCGCTGCTCGACCAGGCGATCGCGCATGGGGGTGGACGGGTCGAGGCCGAGACCGTCCGCGGAATGCTGGGCCTTGCCGACAGGGCGCGCATCGTCGATCTCTTCGAGCATGTGATCCGCGGCGACGTGACGGCAGCACTTGGCGAGTTCGAGTCCCAGTATCAGGCCGGGGCCAATCCGGTCGTGGTGCTGACGGACCTCGCCGACTTCACGCATCTCGTCACCCGCATCAAGTACATCCCGGAGGCGGCGCAGGATCCGTCGCTGAGCGAGGTCGAGCGGGTTCGCGGGCAAGAGTTCGCGTACTCGGTTGCCGTCAGCACCCTGTCGCGCATCTGGCAGATGCTGCTGAAGGGCATCCCGGAGGCCGAGAACTCATCCAGACCTGCCGGCGCCACGGAAATGGTGCTGATCCGGCTGACGCATGCCGCCCATCTTCCCGCACCCGAGGACGCCGCGAGACGTCTCGGGGAACTCGGCAATGGCGAAGGCCGCAGTCTGGCACCCTCCGGCAGTGGCGGCGGGAGCGTTCGGGCAAGCTTGCAACCGCCGCTCAACGCCCAGGGCTCGGTCATGTCGCCCGCCGCTCGCGCGCCGGCCGGCGGGCCCACCGCAATGCTGAAGGCCGTGCCTAGCTCTGAACCACGCGAACTGCCCGTGGGCCGAACAGAGGAGCTGCCGGCGGAGAAGCCGGCTTCGACCGTCGCCGTCAACTCGTTGCAGGACATCGTCGACCTCTGCTCGAAGAACCGCGACCCGAGGCTGAAGGCTCTGGTGCGGAACTTCGTGCGGCTTGTGAAGCTAGAGCCGGGTCGGCTGGACATGCGCATGAGCGAGGGCGGGCCAGCGACGCTCCCCGGTGAACTCGGTGTAAAGCTTAAGGATTGGACCGGCATCCACTGGGTCGTCAGCCTGAGTAACGAGGCCGGCGAGGCGACACTCGTCGAAGCGGACGCCAATGCCCGCGAGGCACGGCTCACCGACGCCCGGGCCGATCCGGATGTTGCGGCCATCCTCGCACAGTTTCCCGGTGCTCGCATTACCGACGTTCGCATCCGTGTCGTCGACGACGATCCAGGGAGTGAGGACCTCGCGGCACCGGCTGCCGCAGAATCCGCCGAGGGCGACATCCTGCCCGGCGACGACATCGAGCTATAAGAGAAGGAAAAGACGATGCGCGACATCATGGGCATGATGAGCAAGGTCAAGGAAATGCAGGCCAAGATGGAGAAGGTGCAGGCGGACATCGCGGCACTGGAAGTCCAGGGCACGTCAGGTGGCGGCCTGGTGACGGTCCGGCTGAACGGCAAGGGCGACATGCTCGGCCTCAAGATCGATCCATCGCTCTTCAAGGAAGATGACGTCGAGATCCTGGAAGACCTGATCGTCGCTGCCCATCAGGACGCCAAGAAGAAGGCGGAGAGCACCGCGGCGGACATGACCAGGGAACTGACGGCCGGACTGCCGATCCCGCCGGGAATGAAGCTGCCTTTCTGAGGGCTCAGACCGTCGAGTACCGTTTGCGCAAGCGTTCCGCGATCGGCAGCGCCAGAAGCCGGAACCGGTCCGGCGGGTTTAACCGCTCGCCGGCCCCGGGAAGAAGATCCGCGACTGGAACCCTGTCGCCTTCGTAAGGCTCGAACCGCACCGCCTCCCCGGGCTCCAGAACTCCTTCGCGCAGGACGCGGCAATAAATGCCGGGGCGGCCGGCAGCCAAGTATCGCCTGACGAAGTCATGCTCACCCATCCTTGCCGCGAATGTCGCGCAGGGAATTCGCGGCGCCGTTGCCTGCAAGACCACCTCTGCAAAGACAAACCGGTCGCCGATGCAGACGTCGCGTCCGTCCAACGCGTCGATGCGAAGGTTCTCCCCGAAGATCCCGGGCGGCAGCTCTCGACCGATGTGCCTGGACCACCACGCCATCGTCAGCTCGCCTTCCAGCAGAATTGCCTGGTCCGGCCCTCCGTGATGGTTGCGGTTGCAGACCGAGTCACCGACTAGGCCCGCCTTGTCCACCATCGTCGGACTGTTGACGGCTATCTTGTTGATGCCGGTCTTGTAGCTCTTGCCCTGAAGGATTTCAGGCCGGCCCAGGCAGATGGTGGCAAGTTTCATCGGCCGGGGCCCTTGTTACGATTCCGTTCGGTCGAGATATCAGCTAAAAGCCCCCCATGGCAAAACGTGTTACCGGACCCGAAATCGAAAAGCTCATCCAGTTGCTGGCAAAGGTCCCCGGCCTTGGACCCCGTTCGGCGCGGCGAGCGGCGCTTCACCTGATCAAGAAGAAGGAACAGTTGCTCGGCCCGCTGGGGCTTGCCATGGGAGAGGCGTACGACAAGGTTAAGGTTTGCTCGCGCTGCGGTAACGTCGATACCGTCGATCCCTGCACCGTCTGCACCGATACGCGCCGAGACCAGTCGATGATCATCGTCGTGGAAGACGTATCCGATCTCTGGGCATTGGAACGCGCTGGGGCGATGAACGCCGCCTACCACGTGCTCGGCGGAACCCTTTCGCCGCTGGACGGCATCGGTCCCGATGATCTCAACATCCGCCCGCTGATCGAAAGGGTGAGCGAAGGCGGCGTTCGGGAGATCATCCTTGCGGTCAACGCAACCGTCGAGGGACAGACGACAGCACACTATATAACCGATCAGCTCGCGGGCCTGGATGTCAAGATCACACGGCTTGCCCATGGCGTTCCCGTAGGGGGTGAGCTTGACTATCTCGACGAGGGGACGCTGACCGCTGCCCTTCGCGCACGAACCGCGATCTGAGGAGGTTCCATGCGACGATGTGCTTTCGCTGCCGCTCTATTCCTCTCCCTGCTCCCCGCTGCGGCGCACTCAGCCTCGCGTGCAGAGGTGGAGAAGCAATTCCAGCGATGGATCGCCGGCGATCTGTCGGCGGAAGCGAAGCAGAACGGCATCTCGGACAAGACGATGGCCAGCGCATTCAAAGGCGTATCGCTCAACTGGGACCTTCCCGACCTTGTGCCGCCCGGCAGCACGCCGCCCCCCAGCCAGGATCAGAGCCAGGCGGAGTTCTCGTCTCCAGGCACATATTTCTCGGAGAAGCGCCTGCAGGGCCTGGCTGCCACCGGACGCAGCCTGGCCGCTCAGCATCGCACAACCCTGGAGCGGATCGAAGCAGCATACGGCGTTCCCGGCGAGGTCATCATAGCCATCTGGGGCCGCGAATCCGGCTTCGGACGCGCCAAGCTCCCCCATTCCGCGATCGAAGTTCTGGCGACGAAGGCCTTCATGTCGACCCGCAAGGAGATGTTCAGGTCGGAACTGGTTGCAGCACTGCACATGATCGAGGGCGGCGACATAACCGCGTCGAAGATGATGGGCTCCTGGGCCGGAGCGCTCGGCCAACCGCAGTTTCTGCCATCGAGCTATCTGAAATATGCGGTGGATTTTGACCGTGACGGACATCGCGATATCTGGAATTCCGTGCCTGACAGCCTAGCGTCGATTGCCAACTACCTGGCGCGGGAGGGGTGGCAGAAGGGACGCGACTGGGGGTTTGAGGTCTCCATCCCCGACAGCGTCAGCTGTGCTCAGGAAGGGCCTGACTTGGCGCGGCCGATCTCCTCCTGGGAAACTACGGGGATCTCGCGCGTCTCCGGGCGCGGTTTCCCCGAACCTGAACTGCGGGCCGATGGCATGATGCTCGTCCCGGCGGGGCGGCACGGGCCACAGTTCATCGTCACACCCAACTTCTACGTGCTCAAGCAGTACAACAATTCCGACCTCTACGCTCTCTTCATAGGCAACCTTGCGGACCGGATCGCCTATGGCTCAGGAGCTTTCCAGGCGCCGTGGGGAGATGTCGGCCAAATGAAGCGGTCGGACGTGCTCGCGATGCAGAAGGCCCTCGTGGCACAGGGCTACGACGTCGGCAAGGTCGACGGGCTTGCGGGCTACAAGACGCGGCGATCCATCGGTGACTGGCAGGCGAAAAACGGACTTTCTGCCACCTGCTTTCCGAGCGCTTCGCTGAAAGACCGGCTGAAATAGCCCTCCTCAGTGCGTATCGATATGCGGCTGATGGAACACATCGTCCCTTGTTGAGGGGATCGTCTGCCGCTCGATCATCCGGTGAACCCGAACCTTTTCGCCACGATGGAGGGACAGTATCCGGTCCGTCGTCTCTGCGTCCGCCTGCGTGCGACGCTGGTTGTGCCGGACGTACTCCACCCATGTCGGCACGTGATAGGTTTCGGTCCAGATTTCCGGATACTGCAGATCACGCATCAGCGCCCAGTTGCGCGCACCGTCGCGAATGCGGATCCGGCGCCGCTCGGCCATCAGCGAGAGAAACTCCGGCAGGTCTTCATCGGCGATGTCGTAATCTACCTGGATGACGATCGGCCCGCTCCGGGGCTGGATCTCCAGGCCGAGCGAGGGCTCTACGAAGCGGTTGAGCGGATCGAGGTTCAGTGACCGGAAATCGGGCATGGGCAGCCGCAATCCGAGCGCCGCCCCGGCCAGCATCAACAGGCTGGACATGACCAGCGCGTTGGTGGGGTTGAATTCCTCTGCCCAGTAACCCCAGAGCCAGCTGCCGCCAGCAATGCCTCCGAACGTGGCGGTCTGGTAGAGGGAAAGAGCGCGTCCAACCACCCAGCGGGGTGTCGAAAGCTGCACCACCGTGTTGAGGAGCGACAGGGTGACGACCCAGCAGATTCCGGCGAGAACCAGCGCCAGGAAGGTGATCACGCTCGATGTACTGAGCCCGATCGTCGCTGCGCTCAGGGCAAACCCCGTGAAGCTCGTTCGGACGATCTGCTCGCTTCTCAGCTGCTGGCGAATGCCTGCGTTCAGGAAAGCTCCGGCGATGCCGCCAACGCCGAACGCACCGAACATGATCCCGTAGGTCAGTGGCCCGCCCTCCAGGAGATCACGGGCGACGATGGGGAGCAGCGCCAGCACCGATCCGGCGGACAGGCCAAAGACGAAGCCGCGGACCATCACCTTTTCGAGGTTCGGCGACATGGCGACATAGCGGAAGCCGGCCGAGATGGCACTGCCGAGGGTCTCGCGGGGAAGCGGGTTCTTCGGATAATCCGGCTTCCAGCGTAAAAGCGCATAGATCAGTGCGAAATAGCTGACTGCATTGATGGCAAACGCAGTGGCCGCACCGGCCGCGGCGACGATGACGCCGCCGAGCGCCGGGCCGACGCTGCGCATGATGTTGAAGCCTGCGCTGTTGAGGGAAACCGCCTCGGGCAGGTCCGGGCGGGGTACCATGTCGCCTACCGACGCCTGCCAGGACGGATTGTGAAGGGCTGTCCCGGAGCCGATGACGAAGGTGAACATCAGCAACAGCCCAGGCGTCAGGAGGTCGGAGGATGCGAAGACCGCCAGCAGCAGAGAGGCGACGAGCATGAGGAACTGCGCAGCCAACATGACCCTGCGCCGGTCGAAGCTGTCCGCCAGGGCGCCCGACACCACCGAGAAAAGCATGATCGGCAGGGCGGTGGAAGCCTGCACCAGAGCGATGAGGTTTTCGGACGTGGTAAGAGCTGTCATCATCCAGGCCGCACCGACCGCCTGGATCAGGCCACCCAGATTGGAGGCGAGACTGGCAAACCACATGGTGCGATAGGTCTGGTGGCGCAGCGGCGCGAACGGCGATCGGGTCTCTGTCACGCGGAATTCCAACTCGGCTGCAGATGAGGCTCGAAGTATAGGGCGGCTTCCGTCAGAAGCCAGTCCGGATGGGACTGGGCCACCGCCCTTGCAAAAGCCGGCTAGACCACGTATATGCGGGCTATATTCTTGATCGTTTGATGAAGAGTGGGGCCTGACCGGGACCCGCTCTTTTTTGTTAGGCGATCGACACGGGCCGAGGCTCATCTGGCAACGACGACCGGAATTTCCATGTCGCATACCGAACACGAAGCACGCATCATCATCGAAACCGGGCTTGACCTCAGGATCGCCGAGATCATCGAGCCGGTGATTGCCTCAATGGATTACCGCCTGGTGCGCGTCCGGCTGATGAACCAGAACGGGCTGACGCTGCAGGTCATGGCCGAGAGGAATGACGGCACGATGACCGTCGAGGACTGCGAAACGATCTCGACCGCGATTTCGCCTGTCCTTGATGTAGAAGATCCGATAGATAAGGCATATCATCTCGAGGTGTCGTCGCCCGGTATCGACCGGCCGATGGTCCGCAAGTCGGATTTCTTGCGCTGGCAGGGCCATATCGTCAAATGCGAGACGTCGATCATGATCGACAATCGCAAGCGGTTCCGCGGCAAGATCGTCGAGACGAATGACGAAGGCTTCAGGATCGAGCGCGACCAGGTAGCCTATGGTGAGGCGCCGAGTGTCACCATTCCCTTTACGGCGCTCTCGGAAGCCAAGCTGATCCTGACGGATGACCTGATCCGGGATGCGCTGCGCGCCGACAAGCTGGCCAAGGCCCAGGCGGCCAACCAGAACGGCGAAGACGACGAGTAACAACCGGCCCATCGGCCGCACAGATTTCGACTGACGGAGACGAACGACAATGGCAGTGAGTGCAAACCGGCTTGAGCTTCTGCAGATCGCGGATGCAGTGGCACGTGAGAAGGTCATCGACCGCGAGATCGTGCTGGCCGCGATGGCCGACGCCATTCAGAAGGCAGCGCGCTCGCGCTACGGTTCCGAGACCAACATCCGCGCCGACATCAATTCGAAGACCGGCGAGATTCGCCTGCAGCGCTTGCTGGAAGTGGTCGAGCAGGCCGAGGACTACGGCACGCAGATCCCCCTGGAACTGGCGCGCGACCGCAACCCGGACGCCAAGATCGGCGACTTCATCGCCGACCCGCTGCCGCCTATGGATTTCGGCCGTATCGCCGCTCAGTCTGCCAAGCAGGTCATCGTCCAGAAGGTGCGCGAAGCCGAGCGTGACCGCCAGTATGACGAGTTCAAGGACCGCGTCGGCGAGATCGTCAACGGCACCGTCAAGCGCGTCGAGTACGGCAATGTCATCGTCGATCTCGGCCGTGGTGAAGGCATCATCCGCCGTGACGAGATGATCCCGCGCGAGACCATGCGCTATGGCGACCGCGTCCGCGCCTATGTCTACGACGTGCGTCGTGAGCAGCGCGGCCCGCAGATCTTCCTGTCGCGTACCCATCCGCAGTTCATGGTGAAGCTCTTCACGATGGAAGTGCCGGAAATCTACGACGGCATCATCGAGATCCGCTCCGTTGCCCGCGACCCGGGGTCGCGCGCAAAGATCGCTGTGATCTCCAACGACTCCTCGATCGACCCGGTCGGCGCCTGCGTCGGTATGCGTGGTAGCCGCGTGCAGGCCGTTGTCGGCGAACTGCAGGGCGAGAAGATCGACATCATTCCCTGGTCGAACGACCCGGCGTCCTTCATCGTCAACGCGCTGCAGCCGGCGGAAGTGGCGAAGGTCGTTCTCGACGAGGATGCAGAACGCATCGAAGTGGTGGTGCCGGACGAGCAGCTGTCGCTCGCCATCGGTCGCCGCGGACAGAATGTCCGTCTGGCCTCGCAGCTGACTGGCTGGGACATCGACATCCTGACGGAACAGGAAGAGTCCGAACGTCGCCAGAAGGAATTCAACGAGCGGACCGACCTCTTCATGGAAGCGCTCGACGTCGACGAGATGGTTGGCCAGGTGCTGGCCTCGGAAGGCTTCGCGGCGGTCGAGGAACTCGCCTATGTCGAGCTTGACGAGATCTCTTCCATCGAAGGCTTCGACGAGGATACCGCCCAGGAAATCCAGACGCGCGCCCGCGAATACCTTGAGAAGATCGAGGCGGAGATGGACGCCAAGCGCAAGGAACTCGGCGTCCAGGACGAGTTGCGCCAGATCGACGGCCTCAACGGCCAGATGCTGGTGGCACTCGGCGAGGACGGCATAAAGACCGTCGAGGACTTTGCAGGCTGCGCCGCCGACGATCTTGTCGGCTGGAGCGAGCGCAAGGACGGCGAAACGAAGAAGTTCGACGGTCTGTTCTCGAAGTTCGACGTGTCGCGTGCCGAAGCGGAGAACATGATCGTCCAGGCCCGCCTGCTTGCAGGTTGGATCACCGAGGAAGATCTCGCCGCTGACCAGCCGGAAGAAGAAGAGGAGGCGGAAGCCGTCGCCGAGGAATGATCGCCGGAGAAGTCGGACAGGAGCAGGACGATGCGGAGTTGGTCGTGAACGATCGCACCTGCATCGTCACCCGCGAGACGGTAGCGCCGGAGATGCTGATCCGGTTCGTTGCCAGCCCCGATGGGAAGGTTGTTCCTGATCTGAAGCGGCAGCTTCCGGGGCGCGGGTGCTGGGTCAAGACGGACCGGGCGCTCGTTGAGCGGGCAGTGCAGCGAAAGCTGTTCTCGCGTGCCCTGAAGCGGGACGTGCAGGCCGACCCTGACCTCGGCGCCCTCGTCGACCGGTTGATCGCAGCCGATCTCGCCGGGATGATGAACCTGGCCCGCAAGGCCGGGCAGTTCGTCAGCGGCGCCATGAAAGTGGATGCCGCCGTGCGCTCAGGTGCGGCGGTTGCCGTCTTCCATGCAGCCGATGCTGCGGCCGACGGCGTGCGCAAGATCGACCAGGCCAGAAAGGCCTGGAGGCTCGGCACCGATGCCGATGAAGACATACCATCGTTTTCGTTCTTCACCGGGGCGGAAATGGACGAACTGTTAGGCCAGAATGCTTTTATCCATGCCGCGGCGCTTGCCGGACAGGCGGGTGAGGGTGTAGTGAAGCGCGCAACCATGCTCGAAAAGTACCGCGGTGCCGGTCAATCGGGAGCAGGTGGCGGCGCCCGCCGGCCACAGACATGACGCGGTCACCGGCAGCAGCCGGCCGCCGCACCGAGAGACATGCATTGAGAAACGAGGTCTGATGTACGCCATCCGTCCTCGTTTGAAGGAACAGGAACGGAATGACCGACAACAAAGACGACAAGACGCTTGGGGTTAAGAAGACCCTCACCCTGAAGCCTTCGGGAGTGAGCCAGGGCACTGTGCGCCAGGATATGGGCCGGGGTCGTACGAAGGCGGTTGTGGTCGAGACCCGCAAGCGCCGTCCGATCCGCCCGGAGGACGACAAGCCGGCATTTACGGCACCGACGCCCCGTGCTGCAGAGCCTGCCGCACCTGCGCCGCGCCCGCAGCAGCCGAACCCGCCGGCAACCCGCGTTCATCAACCAACGCAGGCCCAACGCCCTGCGGCGCCGGCCCCACAGCAGCGGCAAGGCGAGCGCCCCCGGGGTGCGGTACTGCATGACCTGTCTGCCAGTGAAATGGATGCACGTCGCCGTGCACTGGTTGAAGCGCAGGCCCGCGAAGTCATCGAAGCCAAGCAGCGTGCCGAAGACGAAGCGCGTCGTCAGGCAGAAGAAGAACGCCGTAGGTTGCAGGAAGCCGAAGAGGCTGCCCGTCGCGCCGCCGAACCGGCTCCCGTAGAAGTGCCCGTCGAGGAAGCACCGGCGCCGGCTGCAACGCCTGCACCAGCGGAGCGTGCCGCAGATGCACGCCCGGGCATTTCGCGCACGCAGCCTGCTGCTCCCGCACAGCCGGTCATCGGTCGCGGACGCAAGGCTGGCAACGAGGAAGACGACGACCGCGGTCCGCCACGCGGAGCTCCCGTCCGTGGACGCGTAGCTGCCCCGGCGCCCGCCAAGGCGCCCGCACGTCCGAAAACTGAGGATGAGCGCCGCCGCGGCAAGCTGACGGTCACCACCGTCAGCACCGACGACGATGGCGGCAACGCCCGCGGCCGTTCCATGGCTGCGATGCGCCGTCGGCAGGAGAAGTTCCGCCGCAGCCAGATGCAGGAGCCGCGCGAGAAGGTCATGCGCGAGGTGACCTTGCCGGAAACGATCACCATCCAGGAACTGTCCCAGCGCATGTCCGAACGCGCTGTCGACGTCATCAAGTTCCTGATGAAGGAAGGCCAGATGATGAAGCCGGGCGACGTCATCGACGCCGACCTGGCAGAACTGATCGCCGTCGAGTTCGGTCATACCGTCAAGCGCGTCTCGGAGTCCGACGTCGAGGAAGGCATCTTTGACGTTGTCGACGACGAAGGTGAGCTGGAGCCGCGTCCGCCGGTCGTCACGATCATGGGCCATGTCGACCACGGCAAGACTTCGCTGCTCGACGCCATCCGTCAGGCCAATGTGGTCGCCGGCGAAGCGGGTGGTATCACCCAGCATATCGGCGCCTATCAGGTCGAGCAGAACGGCCAGAAGATCACCTTCATCGATACGCCCGGCCACGCCGCCTTCACGGCAATGCGTGCCCGCGGCGCGCAGGCCACCGACATCGCGATCCTCGTGGTCGCCGCTGATGACAGCGTGATGCCGCAGACAATCGAGTCCATCAATCACGCGAAGGCGGCCGGCGTGCCGATCATCGTGGCGATCAACAAGATCGACAAGCCGACGGCGAATGCGCAGAAGGTCCGCACGGAACTCCTGCAGCACGAAGTCTTCGTGGAAAGCATGGGCGGTGAGGTTCTCGACGTCGAGGTATCGGCGAAGAACAAGACCAATCTCGACAAGCTGCTCGAAGCAATCCTGCTGCAGGCGGAAATCCTCGACCTCAAGGCAAACCCGAACCGGACGGCCGAGGGTACCGTTATCGAAGCTCAGCTCGATCGCGGCCGTGGTGCCGTCGCGACGGTCCTCGTCCAGAAGGGTACGCTGAAGCCCGGCCAGATCCTGGTTGCCGGCGACCAGTGGGGCCGCGTCCGCGCCCTCGTCACCGATAAGGGCGAGCATGTGAAGGAAGCCGGACCGGCCATGCCTGTGGAGGTTCTGGGTCTGTCGGGCACGCCCGCCGCTGGCGATCGCTTCGCGGTCGTCGACAGCGAGAGCCGTGCGCGCGAGATCTCCGAGTACCGCCAGCGGCTTGCCCGCGACAAGGCAGCCGCCCGCCAGTCCGGCTCGCGCGGCTCGCTCGAGCAGATGATGAGCCAGCTCCAGAGCTCCGGCCTGAAGGAGTTCCCGCTGCTGATCAAGGGCGACGTCCAAGGCTCGATCGAAGCCATTGCCGGCGCGCTCGAGAAGCTCGGGACCGACGAAGTGCGGGTCCGCATCGTCCATTCCGGTGCTGGCGCCATCACGGAATCGGATATCTCGCTCGCCGAGGCCTCCAATGCCGCGATCATCGGCTTCAACGTTCGTGCCAATGCGCAGGCCCGTGCGGCTTCCGAGCGCTCAGGCATCGAGATCCGCTACTACAACATCATCTACGACCTGGTGGATGACGTGAAGGCGGCGATGTCCGGCCTGCTCTCGCCCGAGCGGCGCGAAACCTTCCTCGGCAATGCCGAGATCCTCGAGGTGTTCAACATCACCAAGATCGGCAAGGTCGCCGGGTGCCGTGTCACGGAAGGCAAGGTCGAACGCGGTGCGGGCGTCCGCCTTCTGCGCGACAACGTCGTCATCCACGAAGGCAAGCTCAAGACGCTCAAGCGCTTCAAGGACGAGGTTGCGGAGGTGCCGGTCGGCCAGGAATGCGGTATGGCCTTCGAGAACTACGAGGACATTCGCGCCGGCGACGTCATCGAGTGCTTCCGCGTGGAGCACATCACGCGCACGCTGTAAGCGACGGGAACAGCACCAAGGGCCGCTGGAAAGAGATTTCCGGCGGCTTTTTTCTTGTCACATGAGGAGGAGGCAGACGTGACCATTTCATTCGACCTGACGGGAAAGACGGCAATCGTCACCGGAGCAAATACCGGTCTCGGGCAAGCCATCGCTGTCGCACTTGCGGGGGCCGGGGCAGACATTGCGCTGGTCGGCCGTTCTTCGATGGAAGAGACGGAAGCGGCAATCGCCGCTGGCGGCCGGGGCAAGTGCCGCTTCATCAAGGCCGATCTTTCGACGATCGAACCGGTGAAGGACGTTGTTGAGCAGACCCTGGCCTGGACGGGCCGTGCCGACATCCTCGTCAACAATGCCGGCATCATCCGCCGTGCGGACGCCGTGGACTTCACTGAGGCGGACTGGGACGACGTCATGGACGTCAACCTGAAGAGCGTCTTCTTCCTGAGCCAGGCCTTTGCCCGCCACCTGATCGCGGAAGGCAAGGGCGGCAAGATCATCAACATCGCCTCGCTGCTCTCCTTTCAGGGCGGCATCCGCATCCCCTCCTATACCGCATCGAAGAGCGGGCTTGCGGGGCTGACGCGGCTGCTTGCCTGCGAGTGGGCCGGCAAGGGCATCAACGTCAATGCCATTGCTCCGGGCTACTTCGAGACCAACAATACCGAAGCGCTGCGTAGCGACGCGGACCGCAATGCCGCAATCCTTGGACGCATTCCAGCCGGGCACTGGGGCAAACCCGACGAACTTGGCGGCGCAGCGGTCTTCCTTGCCTCTTCGGCGTCCGACTATGTCCACGGCGTTGTGCTGCCGGTGGACGGCGGTTGGCTCGCCCGCTGATCCGCACAAGTCACGCCATTGCCGCAACGAGACGGCAATGGCGTGCACGGAAAGCGAAGTTCACCGACAAGATCTAATCCGGATCGTCGGGTTCAAGATTTATTTGTTGCCAACCAAAGTCATGTTTATTATCGAGAGGCCGTAAGAGAGACCGGCAAGGCCGGTCTTCAGTCCGGAGCCCGGGTCGTGCGACGATCAGGCTCGCATTCCGGAGAGCTTCTGACATGACGATTGCGTCCGCCCGTCCTTTTCATCACCATCTCATGATGCCCCTCCTGGTCGGCGCGCTTCTGAGTGCTGCACCTGCGACCAATGCCCAGGATGCCGCTCCGCCGCCAGCCGCAACATCGCAGGCCAATCCATCCGAACCCGCCCCGCAGACCTTGCCGCGCGCCGAGCAGACGCCTGCGGACATTCCACCCTCTGCTGATACCATCGACGAACAGCCGCGCGACTCGGAAGGGGTGGTCGAGAATGTCCCGACGGTGATGCAGGACATCCCGCCTGCCGGCGAACGCTCGGACATCCCCCACGACCTGTCGCCATGGGGCATGTTCATGGCTGCGGACTGGGTGGTCAAGGGCGTGATGATTGGTCTCGCCTTCGCCTCGCTCATCACCTGGACCGTCTGGTTAGCCAAGACGCTGGAACTCGCTGGAGCACGCACGCGGGCGGGCCGGACGCTGAAGATCATCCGCAATTCCGCAACGCTCGCCGATGCCGTCGGAGAGCTTGGGAAGCGCGGCGGGCCGGCGGCCCTTATGCTGCGCGCTGCGGCCGACGAAATCCGGCTTTCCGAAGCTGCACTCGACCACGCCGACAATGCCGGCGTGAAGGAACGTGTGGCCTCGGCGCTCTCCCGCATCGAATCCTATGCAGGCCGGCGCATGTCGCGCGGCACCGGCGTTCTCGCCACCATCGGCTCGACCGCTCCGTTCGTCGGTCTCTTCGGCACCGTCTGGGGGATCATGAATTCCTTCATCGGCATTTCTGAGTCGCAGACGACCAACCTTGCCGTCGTGGCACCCGGCATTGCCGAGGCGCTGCTCGCGACTGCGATCGGTCTTGTGGCCGCAATTCCGGCCGTCGTGATCTACAACGTCTTTGCCCGTTCCATCACCGGCTATCGCCAGTTGCTGGCTGATGCTGCCGCCGGGGTCGAGCGGCTGGTCAGCCGCGACCTCGACTTCCGCAGGGTTCCCCCCGGCAACCGCAACGTGGCTGTCTCCCTCGTGGCAGGAGAATGATCCATGGCCGGCGGTATTCGCGAGACGCAGGGCGACGAGCTTGCCGAAAACCATGAAATCAACGTCACGCCATTCATCGACGTGATGCTGGTGCTGCTGATCATCTTCATGGTGGCAGCGCCACTTGCGACGGTGGACGTGAACGTCGACCTTCCTGCCTCGTCGGCGCAGCCCGCGCAACGCCCCGATGAGCCCCTCTATCTTACGCTCAAGGAAGACCTCGGCCTCAATCTCGGCAATGATCCGGTGCAGCGCGAGCAGCTGGCGGCGACGCTGGATCGTGTCACCGAAAGCGACAAGGAGACCCGCATCTTCCTACGCGCCGACAAGGCGATCGAATACGGCCAGTTCATGGAGGTCATGAACCTGCTGCGGGACGCAGGCTACCTGAAGATCGCTCTGGTCGGGCTTGAGACACTGCCTGGCGCAGCGCCGTCTGCCGCCACGGAACAGCCCGCCGCCACAACCGTCCCGGCAAGCGGAGAGAGCCAGTGACACTCGCTACGCCCCGCTCCAGCCGTGCCGGCCGGCTCGCAGAGCTGGCACTATGGTCGTCCGCTGCGATGGTGGTGTTGACGGCGCACATCGCCGCTGCCGCCGTTCTTCTGCGCCAGGAGCCGGACGCACCGGCCGAGCCCGGGCCGCCTGCAGCGATCAAGATCGAACTTGCGGCGGAACCGGAAGCGGCGAACACCGAGGAAGACCAGGTCGCGACCGAGGAGGTCGATTCCGAAGAAGTTGCCAGCCGGCAGCTGGAGCCCGTCGAGCAGCCGCCGGCGGAGCCATTGCCTGATCCGGTCGAGCCACCTCCGCCGGAAGAAGTCGCCGAGCCGATCGAACCGGAGCCTGAGCCGGTGGAGCCGGAGCCTCAGCCCGAACCTGAGCCTGAGATCACCAAGACCGTGCCCGAGCCGCCACCGGAACCGGTGGAGGAGATCGACCCGCTGGAAGAGCAGATGATCGCCGCACTCGAGAATGTCGAAGTTCCTTTGCCAGTCTCGAGGCCGCCTCCGCCGCCGGAGCCGAAGAAGCAACCGCCGAAGCGCGTCCAGAAGCAGCCGCAGGCCTCCAAGGCATCGCAGCAGGCCAAGCTTCAGGCGAAGCCTTCGGAGCGTACGGCTGCCAGCCAGACCACCACCGGCTCGTCACGGCCCTCCGTCTCGCCCGCGAAATGGAAGTCGCGCGTTCAGGCGAAGATCGCGCGCAACGCGCGCCGTTGCCCCGGCAATGACACCGGCACAGCCGCCGTCCGATTCAGCTTCGATGGCAACGGCAATATAACCAATGTCTCCCTCTCGCGTTCCTCCGGGAACTCGGCGATCGACAACTACATCGTCGCAGCCGTGCGCCGCGCATCCCCCATCCCTGCCCCGCCTGCCGGCGTCCCGAGTTATCTCGATCAGGGGCTGAGGTGCGAATGAGCGGGGCTGCTTGAGTTCACTCAGCGCTCCAGAGGGGCCGTGCCCTCGCCTACGGACCTGCGAGGAACAGCCCTTCAATGCGAGATAACTGGCCTGCCGGCTTTTCGTGCGGCGCGCGCGGCGCACCTAGGATGATCGATGTGCGAAACGAAAAAGCCCGACGCGGGAGGAGGTGCGTCGGGCTTTAAACATGATCGGCAATTGGGAGGAGGAGGAGATTGCCGATCTCATCTAACGACGCTGGGAGGAGGAGTGCGTCGTTTCGATGATTGAGATATAGGCTGCGCCGGATGCATTGCCAAGGGCTTTGCTGCATTGCAGCAATGCGTTTTTTGCAGAGCTTCTTCTATGTCTTCCGACCCCACCGCTGGCCCAGCTTGCCGCAGAGCGGCCGCTGTGGCATTGCCTCATGAGCAAACGACGAGGCAGATGATGAGCAGTATTCGCTACCACGAAGGTGATATTTCCGCGGCCGATGCCGCCCGCTATACGGGTGACGTTGCGATCGATACCGAAACCCTCGGGCTTGTTCCCCGTCGTGACCGCCTCTGCGTCGTGCAGCTTTCCCCCGGTGACGGAACGGCGGACGTCATTCGCATCGCCGCCGGCCAGAAGGAAGCGCCGAACCTCGTGGGCCTGCTTGCCGATCCCTCACGCCGCAAGATCTTCCACTACGGCCGCTTCGACATCGCCGTCCTCTTCCACACCTTCGGCGTCACCACCACGCCCGTCTTCTGCACCAAGATCGCTTCGCGGCTGACGCGAACATATACGGATCGTCATGGGTTGAAGGACAACCTGAAGGAGCTCCTCGACATCGACGTGTCGAAGGCCCAGCAGCAGTCGGACTGGGCCGCCGAAACGCTCTCGCCCGCACAGATGGAATATGCCGCATCGGACGTTCTCTACCTGCATTCGCTCGCCGACCGGCTGACAGACCGTCTCCGCCGGGACGGCCGTATGGAGTTGGCTGCGGCGTGTTTTGAATTTCTTCCGACGCGCTCCAAGCTCGACCTGCTGGGCTGGGAAGAAACCGACATCTTCGCCCATAGTTGACGCGCCTTTTCATAGAATACCTGCTCCCCATCGTTATCCCCGCATTAACCACTCTGCCATAGCCTCGGCGGCGATTGGGTCATCTCGGTGGGATCATGCTTTTTCCGACGCAGCAGACAGCGGGGCTCGCGGCAACGAACGTCATGCAGGCGACGCTCGACAGCATCGACGAGCGGCGCTGGGAAGACCAGGAGAAGGCGAGCGGCGAGAAGCGAGATCCTGTCGTCGAGGCCCAGGTCAGCGCGAGCATCGAAATACGGCGCGCACGGGACAAGATCGCTGAGGCATTGTTCGGCATCAACAATGTGGATGCAAACGAGCTGAAGCTGAAGCTGACCGAGCGGCTGGCGGCGAAGCTCGGCATCGATCTTGAGGAAGACCGGTCGAATTTCTCGCTCGGACGAGCAATCGAAGAGGCAATCAAGCAGCTCGGCCTCGATCACACCGCTATCGCCAAGCTTGAAGACGAACTCGGCTTGAAGGCGGCCGGCGTCTCTCTCGCGACTGTCATCGCGGCGATCAAGAACCCCTATGGTGACGACAACGCACGCCTTCTAGAAGGGCTTGCGGCAGCCGCCAACGGTGGCGGGGCGGCGTTCGACGTGGCCCGGGTCCTGCAGCGCCTCGAGGATGTCGCCGATCCCAAGACACTGGAAGAACTGAAGCTCGGGCCGCAGGGATATGATCCGACCCGTGTCGAGGATGCCCAAACGCGGGCAGAACGGCAGAAGGATATCCAAGCGCTGGAAGCCTCCGAAAAGCTGGAAGATGTCCAGGACATGCAGGACGTCGTGGCGGCCCAGAACGACAGCGCTCTGAAGCCGGAGGGGATCGGCGAGCCGAAGGCAGACGCCGCTGCTTCTGGCGTCGAACTGATCCTGATCCTGGGAGCGAATGCGGAGCAGGCGAAGAAGACCGATGCCGAGTCCGCAGCGGAGGAGCCGCCTGCAATCCCCTTGGATGTGACCGGTGCCGTCGAGCAGCCGGAAGAGGTGACAGAACAGACCGCTGAAGCGATCGAGGAGATGGCGCTCGTCGCAGCGAACGCCGCCCCTGTTCTACCGATCTTCGTCGACGATATCGGACTCTATGAACTCCTGAAGAGAAAGTTCGCGGCGTAGCCCGCGACCGTGAAGGCAACGCGCTTCCGTCAGTTTTGGTCATTAAGGAAATCTTAACGACCTTGGTCGCATTCTAGTCAATCAATCGGCAAAGGTGGCGCCATGAGGCGTCGCGGCCGCAGCGCCGTACGTTGCGAAAAAACTGAACCGCAGTAGCCGATCTGTCTTGCCCACCGCGAAGACATGGAGCAGGTCATGCTGCCGCCTATCGGTGCCGCGTTGAGCGCCTCTGTCGACTATCAGGATGCGGGCCGGCAGGCGATGCGCGCCTCGCTCGCCGCCACCTCTGGCGTTTCAGCTGCCACGACCCCTTTGCCTGCAAACCTCCTGGGCGGCGGTCGGATCGACATCCTTTCCCTGTCCGGCCAGGTGCAGCTGGCACAGGGCCTTTCCATCTTCGCCGAGACCATCGGGAGCTTCCTGAAGATCAGCCGACGCGAAGGCGAAGGCCTTGTCGACTATGCAAATCGGCTGGCGGAAGCCCTGAAGTCTCTGAGCCTGTCGCAGCGGGCCGCACTCGAGCAAAGCGTCGCCCAGCTTGTACGCGGCGTCACGCTTCGCATCCTCACCGAAATCCTGAAAAATCCGCTCGGACCGGAGGCGGCACGCCTCACCGCTTATCTGGAAAGCGCACCGGCAGCCGATCGCGACTTGGCGACCCGGGCCGTCGTCAGCTCCTACCGCCAGAACGACGCTGCAGTGGGCTCCTCCGCTTCTCCCGCTTCTGCCTCGGTTCGCACCCCGCTGACGGGCGCGGCTCCAGCGCCAGCCGAGCTTCCTGCGAAGGCCGCCGGAGGCGATCAAGGGCCTGCCGCAGTGCCGGCGGCGCACGTCCGGGACGCCGCAGCCTCTGCCACCGCTGGTCCGACCTCCCCTACGAGCGTCGTCACGACGGTACCTCCCGCACAGGGAGCGGTTGCGGAAGGAGGAGAGGACGCCGGTGTTCCTTCGCTGAAACCACAGCAATCGACACAGCCGGTCACGCGCGGCGGCATGTCTCCGCTGCAGCTTGACGGTCCCGATCCGGATCGCACTCCGCCCGCAGCCCGATCCCCTGAACTCCCAGGGCCGGGGGAAACGAGAGCCGGCGGGAGCCCCGTGGCCACGGAAAACTCTCTCTCCAGCCGCGCGGAGGTGGTCGGTGAGCCTCGTTCGGCAACAACGAGCTCCAGCATAGGAACGCCCGTCATCTATGACGCCCCCGCGCTGGCACGCTTCGCCCAAAGGGCGGTGGAGGATCCGAAGAACAGGTTCATACAGGACGTCCTGTTCCAGAATTCCGCGTCGGGCGGCTCCCCGTCGGAGAGCACAGGCGCCAGCAAGGCGCCGGTGCCCCAGGTTTTTGCTCCCGTCCAGGCAGAACAGTCGGCCGAGGACGGCGCGACCCAGATTGCCCGCCCAGTGCCTGCCTCACCCTTGATACAATCGGGCGAGCCAATCGCGGCGCGCGCGGCAGACACCGAAAGCGCTCTTCCGGCCCCCGCGCCGGCGTTGGGCAACAAGGTGACGGCCAACGTCTCTGCGGCTCCCCATCTGGTGGCCGATTCGGCCGCATATATCCTGGCAGCACCCATGCTGGCACGCGAAGGTCTGGCGCAGGTCCTGGTGACCTATCCGCCAGCGCCCCGGGCGCCGGATGAGGAAGAACGCGACGTCGAAAGGGTCTCGCCCATCGATGAGGACGGTGGCCATCGATCGTCGCATCAGGATGCGCAGGGCGGGGACAGCGATCCGGAGGACGATCCCTCGCCCGAGGACGACGACGGGGAGGCGGTGCAAAGCGACGAGCTTTCAGACCATGCTCAGGATCTGTACTGGCGTATGGCCGACCTGTCCTGAAGCAGGAGCCAAACCCATAACGAAAAAGGCCGCCGGACTTGCATCCGGCGGCCTTCGTGTCTTCGGAAACAGCGATTACTCGTTGTTGCCGCGGTTCTTGAGAGCTGCGCCGAGGATGTCCCCGAGCGATGCGCCAGAGTCGGACGAACCGAACTGGGCAACTGCTTCCTTCTCTTCTGCGATCTCGAGAGCCTTGATCGACAGCATGACCTTGCGGTCCTTCTTCGAGAAGTTGGTAACACGCGCGTCGAACACCTGGCCGACCGAGAAACGCTCCGGACGCTGATCGTCGCGATCGCGTGCCAGATCGTTGCGGCGGATGAACGAGGTGATGTCTTCGTGGTTCACGAGCTTCACTTCGACGCCACCGTCGTTGACGGCGATGACTTCGCACGAAACGACAGCGTTCTTGCGCAGTTCGCCCGAAGCAGCGGCATCACCGACTGCATCCTTGCCGAGCTGCTTGATGCCGAGCGAAATGCGCTCCTTCTCGACGTCCACATCGAGAACGACAGCCTTGACGACGTCGCCCTTGTTGTACTCCTCGATGACTTGCTCACCCGGACGGTTCCAGTCGAGGTCGGAGAGGTGGACCATGCCGTCAACGTCGCCTTCAAGGCCGATGAACAGGCCGAACTCGGTCTTGTTCTTGACTTCGCCTTCGACTTCAGTGCCGGCCGGATGGCTGAAGGCAAATGCCTGCCACGGGTTCTCGAGGGTCTGCTTGAGACCGAGCGAGATACGGCGCTTGGACGGATCGACTTCGAGAACGACAACATCGACATCCTGCGTCGTGGACAGGATCTTGCCGGGGTGTACGTTCTTCTTGGTCCAGGACATTTCGGAGATGTGGATCAGGCCTTCGATGCCCGGCTCCAGCTCAACGAACGCACCGTAGTCGGTGATGTTCGTGACCGTACCGGAGATCTTCTTGCCGATCGGGTACTTGGCCGCGATGCCATCCCACGGATCCGACTCGAGCTGCTTCATGCCGAGCGAGATACGGTGGGTTTCCTGGTTGATGCGGATGATCTGGACCTTGACCGACTGGCCGATGGACAGGATTTCCGACGGATGGTTGACGCGGCGCCAGGCCATGTCGGTGACGTGCAGCAGGCCGTCGATGCCGCCGAGGTCAACGAACGCACCGTAATCGGTGATGTTCTTGACGACGCCGTCAACAACCTGGCCTTCTTCGAGGTTCTGGACGATTTCAGAACGCTGCTCGGCACGGGACTCCTCGAGGACCGTACGACGCGAGACGACGATGTTGCCGCGACGCTTGTCCATCTTGAGGATTTCAAAGGGCTGCGGGTTGTGCATCAGCGGGGTGACGTCGCGGATCGGACGGATGTCCACCTGCGAACGCGGAAGGAAGGCAACGGCACCATCCAGATCGACGGTGAAGCCACCCTTGACCTGGTTGAAGATGATGCCTTCGACGCGCTCGCCAGCCTCGAACTTGGCTTCGAGCTTGACCCAGCTTTCCTCGCGGCGAGCCTTCTCGCGCGACAGAACGGCTTCGCCGAGCGCGTTTTCGATGCGCTCGACATAGACTTCGACTTCGTCGCCGACCTTCAGCGAACCGTCCTTGCCCTTGACGCCGAACTCCTTCAGCGCGATGCGACCCTCGACCTTGAGGCCGACGTCGACAACAGCCATGTCCTTTTCGATCGCCGTGACCAGACCCTTGGTCACATAGCCTTCGGCCAGATCGGTCTGTGCGAAGGATTCTTCGAGGAGCGACGCGAAGTCCTCCCGCGTGGGGTTAGATACTGCCATGAAATCTCCTGAGGGTGTCCATTCAAGGACACATATGCGCCGGGGGTTCGTGTTGAACACGCTCGAAGTCAGTCCGCCTCATCTTGGAGGCAATCCGGCGCAAGGACTGATCTGCGAGCTAGTCTGACGTGCCGGCTCACCGGCAGGTCGTCAATCTTTATTCAAGGCAGCGTCGATGAAGCTCTTCGCGGCCTGAAACGCGGCTTCTATACTCATTTCCGAAGTATCAAGCAAGTGCGCATCGTCCGCGGGTCTCAAGGGGCTGTCTGCGCGGCCCATGTCGCGTTCGTCGCGCTTCTTCACGTCGGCGAAGATCGCCCCGAAATCCGCCTCGCCGCCGCCGGCGACTATTTCGTCGAAGCGCCGTTTCGCGCGCACTTCCGGGGAGGCCGTGACGTAGAGCTTCACCGGCGCGTGCGGGCAGACGACGGTGCCGATATCGCGGCCGTCGAGCACCGTTCCCGGCTCGCGCCGCGAAAAGGCCTGCTGCGCCTCGACCAGCGCACGACGCACGGAAGGCATCACCGCGATCTTCGACGCCGCCTCACCAATCTCGTGGCGCGACAAGACGGACCGGTCGAGGCCGCCGAGATCCAGCTCGCGCGCCATCTCTTCCGCCACCTGCTCGTCGTCGAGCGGCAGCCCCGCATCGAGCAGTGCCTTGGCAGTGGCGCGGTAGGTCAGCCCGGTGTCGAGGTGCTGGAAGCCGTAGGTTTCGGCGATCCGGCGCGAGAGCGTTCCCTTGCCCGCTGCCGCCGGTCCGTCGATGGCCACGACGAAGCCCATCAGGCCGCCCTGCTCTCGACCGGCTCGATGCGGGCGCCTAGCCCGGTCATCAGATCCATGAATTCCGGGAAACTGGTGGTGATGATGCCGGCATCGTCAACCGTCACCGCATGTTCGGAAACGAGACCCATGATCAGGAAGCTCATCGCGATCCGATGATCGAGATGGGTGACGACCGAAGACCCTGTGGCATTGCCATAGCCCTTGCCGCCCGGGCGGCCGCGGACGACCAGCGTGTCCTCGCCCTCGTCGCAGTCGACGCCATTCAGCTTCAGCCCATCCGCTACGGCGGACAGTCGGTCGGATTCCTTGACCCGCAATTCCTCCAGGCCCAGCATTGTCGTCGCACCTTCGGCGAACGCCGCGGCAACGGCGAGCACGGGATATTCGTCGATCATCGAAGGGGCCCGGTCGGCCGGCACCGTAACCCCCTTCAGGTCGGAATGCCGCACGCGCAGGTCCGCGACATCCTCTCCCCCGGTTAGCCGCGGATTGATAACCTCGATGTCGGCGCCCATTTCCTGCAGCGTCAGGATGAGGCCGGTACGGGTCGGGTTCATCAGAACGTTCTCGATCGTCACGTCGGAACCCGGCACCAGAAGGGCCGCCACCAGCGGAAACGCCGTCGAGGACGGATCGCCCGGAACATCGATTACCTGTCCGATCAGCTGACCGCGGCCTTCGAGTCGGATCGTGCGGACGCCGTCGGCATCCGTCTCCACCATCAGGTTGGCACCGAAGCCCTGCAGCATCTTTTCCGTATGGTCGCGGGTCATTACCGGTTCGATGACCGTCGTCACGCCCGGCGTGTTGAGGCCGGCGAGCAGGACTGCCGACTTCACCTGGGCAGAGGCCATCGGCACGCGGTAGGTGATCGGGTTCGGGATCGAGGGCCCGCGCAGCGTCACCGGCAGTCGGTCGCCCTCCGCGGCCTTCACCTGCACGCCCATTTCGCGCAGCGGGTTGAGCACACGCCCCATAGGCCGCTTCGTGAGCGAAGCGTCGCCGATGAAGGTACTTTCGAAGTCATAGACGCCAACGAGGCCCATGGTCAGGCGGCAGCCGGTGCCGGCATTGCCGAAATCGAGCGGCGCTTCCGGAGCAAGCAAGGCTCCGTTGCCGGTGCCCTGGATGATCCATTCATCGCCGACCTTCTCGATGCTGGCACCCATGGCGCGCATCGCCTTGCCGGTGTTGATGACGTCCTCGCCTTCGAGCAGGCCGGTAATGCGCGTCTCGCCGGCAGCAAGACCGCCGAACATGAAGGAGCGGTGTGAGATCGACTTATCGCCGGGAATCCGGACGGTGCCCCTCAGATCGGCGGATTTCAGCGATCGGGCCGGCTTCAACGCAACACCATGCGACATGGCAAGTCCTTCTGTTCTTGTCCCTGGTTTTGCGGGCGTCGTTAGCATAAAGCAGGTAGCCGGTCATCCGGCTAATTTGGCCTTCCGGGCGGTCAAGTTTACCTTTGACAGAAAAGAGCGCAGGCCTTATGGGGACCGGCTTAGATTTTCACCCGTTGACAGCCGCTCCGGCGGCCACACCGACTTGATCGGCCAGACTCACGAGGCTTTCACAGTGGCAAAAGCGGAACTCGGAACCAAACGTACCGACCCGGATACCGGCAAGAAGTTCTACGACCTCAACCGCGACCCCGTCGTCTCTCCCTATACCGGCAAGTCCTGGCCGCTCTCCTTCTTCGAGGAGAACACGGCCCAGATGAAGATGGAGCAGGCCGAGGAAGAGGAGATCCAGGAGGTCGACACCGAGAATACGGATGTCGAACTGGTCTCGAACGACGACAGCGACGATAACAGCGGCGACGATCTTCCCGATATGGGCGATGACGACGTCGAGATCGAAGGCGACGACGACGACACCTTCCTGGAAGCCGACGAAGACGACGACGATGACGACATGACCGGCATCATCGGCGTCACCGGCGACGACGACGAAGTCTGATCCACCAGCAACTGCCCGGCGGATCGACAAATTTCGCCGGGCCACGAATTTACGGCTTGCACTCTCGAAAAACCGGAAGTAAGAAGCCGCCACTCCGGGCGACAGCCTTGAGTTCCCAGGCCCGGACATGATGCCGGACCACCCTGATGGGGCTATAGCTCAGCTGGGAGAGCGCTTGCATGGCATGCAAGAGGTCAGCGGTTCGATCCCGCTTAGCTCCACCAAATCTCCTCTTATATACCTGAAGCCCGAGAGGGCGACGGTCCTTCGTTGCGCCGGTCTCACCTGTCAGCACGTCAGAAGACGAACGTAGGGTTGCCCGCCGTCCCGAGCGGACAACACTCTGTCACCAGGTCGCATCCACGGCGGTTTCTGACGTATCCGCCACGCCGACGAGTTCCACCAAGTCCCCATCAGGGTCATCATCGGCCCAAACCGCCAACTCGGCATGGTATTCGATGGCAAAGCTCGGCTGGGTGTCGATGTAAAGATCCGTCTGCGCCTTGGACGCAGCTACGGACGCGGCGGAACCATCGACCCCTGCAAGGACCGCTCGAGCCTGTGCCAGAAAATCGCTGTTCACCGGAAGATTTGCATCGTCGGTCTCATTCGTGAAGTAGAGCGATGCTTCCGCCTTGTTCAGGACAATAGCAACGTCGTCACCGATGGCGCCGTTGGCGATGGCCAGAATCGCAGCGCCTAGCCCCACCTCCCCCGAGAGTATCTGCCCGGTCCAATAACTCTTGCCTTCTGCGTCGGGCGCGCGGTTGAACAGGTTCTGATAGACGTCGTCGAGAAAGTCGCTTAGTTGCTGCTGGAATTCCGTGGAGCTGAAATCTGGATTATCAATCCCAAGTGCCGGATAGAGCGCCACTGTCTCAGGTTGAGGGCGGAAAGAATTGGCTATGTTCGTAAGCGCCACTTCTGCGCTCTGACCGCTGGCCTGAGCCTTAACATTCTGATCAAGCCAGAACGAGAAGCCCTCGCCGTCGGCGGCTCGATCGAAGTAGCCGAAATAGATCACCTCTAACTGCTTCTCAAACGAGAGCGAGTTGATGATGCCGGGGCTCGACGCAAGGTCCACGGTCAGATGGCTGTTTCCCCCAAGCTGCTGGAACGCAAACGCTGCACCTGAGAAGTTGCCGCTCAACGTCACCGTGGAATCGACGATGCCGTCGAGGTTCGAGTCTATGTTCAGGATTGCCGACCCCTGCAGCACTTGCAGGTTCTGCGGGCCTAGGACCACGCTCTGGAATATCAGTGTATCATCTTCCCCGAAGCCTTCGACAATATCCCCGTTCAGGTCTTCCAAGGTCCCGCTGATGGAGTCGCTACCGCCTGCCAAGACGAAGCCCTCCTTCAGAAGGGAAGCCTCCAAAACATCGTTACCCGACGTCCCATCCACCGCCTTGACCGGTTCACCGATAGTGCCCCCACCCGCTGTCAGTTCTATATTATTTATATAGAGGCCTGAATCGTAGATGTAGTCGCCCGTATCTGCGATCGCTATCTTTATGGTATTCAGTCCAAGCTTCACGGGCGCTCTGATAGAAAGCTTGGAAGAGAAACCATCCCATTCGATGGGAAAGGCGCTACCGGTGTTGTCGTTGAAGTACGGCAGGTTGCCATCGAGGATACTCAGTGGCTTCAAGGCATCCGAATCGAACAGAGCGTAATTCTTGTCGTTCACATAGATTGCGGCTATGTCGACAAATGTGGTGTCTGAGTACTCCGGAAATTCGTCCGATCCGAAGATCACATCGAATTTGATGCCATCGATATCCGCTTGCGTGACGTTTACGGTAAACTCGATGATTGCAGCGTCATTGGTGGTGCCCGCTCCAGAGAACGCCGCCTTGACAGTGGTGGTAAGATCGCCATCCCCCGGCGCGCTGTTGCTCCGCCCATAGCTTGACTGCGTATTTGAAGTGGGCGGGAAGTCGCCGGTCGAGAGTAATATCCCTCCGGAAAAGTTGCCGACTGCGCCCAACCCAAGATTACCAACGAGATAGGCGGCGCCACCTACGCCAGTATAGACTACATTAGAGACGGTCCCATTGGCTGAAAGCTCCGAGACCAAAAACGACGCTGCGACGTCGTTCATGTTATTCACACCTAGAAGAGCAACCGCCTGTTCGAAGCTGACCGTCTCGCTCACGCTGGACTTCACTGTCTTGGTTTGCATGATCCTGCCTCCGCCTCACTTATAATTTGTTAAGTTTTTATTACCTTAGACTAGCAAACAAACAACGCCTCCTCAAGCAATCTGAAAGACGCAAGTATTCGTCCAGTTTCTCGATGTTTCCTGATGCTGCAGCATGGTGGCGTGACGGAGGGTGCTTTCGCAGTCTCCAGGACTTGCTCGCTGCGTCCTCTTCCTTGGATGGTAGCGGGCATTTCCGGCTGCGCCTGCGCCGGACGAGCCAATGAGATGCTCCTCCGCAGTCGAAGCCTGGCTCGCATCCTACACGCGGTCGAAATGTCGGTAGCAACGCCCCACTTCCCATTGAGAACGCTGTTGTCTTGTTCTCAGGTGAGCGTGGTAACGGCCTCAGGGGCACGAGAGCACTATCGTCATCCTCCTCACGAGAAGAGCAATAGCCGAGGCGGACCGACCGAGGCACGTCCCCGCTGATCCCCGGAGCGGATTTTCCGCTCCTGCATTATCTCTGCCGCCGATGCGAGCAGGCATTCGATACTCGTCCCAAGCGACCGTCTCGAGCAGCTTACCGTGCGCTGCCAACCAGAATCATGGCGAAACAGCTTCGGCGTCTCGGACGCTAACGGGAATAGATCATTTCTCGACGGTCCGAAAAACTGGCCATCACAGACCGATTGCCCGACCATCGGCATCGAAACGGTGCATGCTGGTCGCATCTGGCGTTGCGAAGACGATGTCGTCGGCTGAATAGGGGTGTTCGCCGAAAAGCCGCACCGTCACCAGCCCTGCCTGCTCCGTCTGGATGTAGACGATTGTGTCGGCCCCAAGATGCTCCACATGCTCGACCCTGCCCTTCCAGGTGCCCGCTTCCCGTGAGAGGCCGATATGCTCCGGCCGGATGCCCATCGTGGTCGCCCCCGTCTCGCCCATTCGCCCGGCTTCGATGAAGTTCATCTGCGGCGAGCCGAGGAAGCCTGCGACGAAGAGGTTGGCCGGGCGATTGTAGAGCTCCATCGGCGAGCCGATCTGCTCTATGGCGCCGGCATTCAGCACGACGATCTTGTCCGCAAGCGTCATCGCCTCGACCTGGTCGTGCGTGACATAGATCATCGTCGCCTTCAGGCGTCGATGAAGTGCTGCTATCTCCAGCCGCATATGCACCCTGAGCGCGGCGTCGAGGTTGGACAGCGGCTCATCAAACAGGAAGAGTTTCGGTTCGCGAACAATCGCCCGTCCAATCGCGACGCGCTGGCGCTGTCCGCCGGACAGTTCCGCAGGCCGACGCCCGAGATATTCGTCGAGCGACAGCATGGTGGAAGCCTTGGCGACCCGCTCCTCGATCACCGCCTTAGCCTCGCCCGCCTGCTTCAGCCCGAGCCCCATATTGTCCTTCACCGTCAGGTGCGGATAGAGGGCGTAGGTCTGGAAGACCATGGCAATCCCACGCTTGGCCGGCGGCGTGTTCACCACCTCCGCGCCGTCGATTCGGACGCTTCCCGCAGTCGCGTCCTCCAGGCCCGCGATGACGCGCAGGAGCGTGGACTTTCCGCAGCCTGACGGTCCGACGAAGATCACGAACTCGCCATCCTTCACGTCGAGATCGATCCCCTTCAGCACCTCGTGGGTCCCGAAGGACTTGCGGATGGAGGTCAGTTGCAGCGAACCCAATGGCGTTGTCCTTACGAGATAGGCGGCACTAGAGAATGACTGGCGCGCCGGTCCGCACGCTCTGATCGGCGGCGAGGCAGATGCGCAGCGATTGCACGGCGTCGTTCATGTGGCGGTCGAGGTCGATATCCTCGCGAATGGTCGTGAGCACATAGGCCTGTTCCATGTCGCAAAGGTCCTGATGACCCGGTTCGCCAGCCATCGCCAGATCTTCGTCCGGACGCAGGAATTTCCCGTCCGGGCCTGTTTCGGCGGTATGAACCCGGATCAGCGAGGTCTTGGTGTGCGTGTCGATGTCGTCGGACTTCGCGTTCGGATCCATGACGATCGAGACCGAGCCCTTGGGCGACATCACGTCCTTCACGAAGAAGGCGGTCTCGGAGATCATCGGGCCCCAGCCCGCCTCGTACCAACCGACCGAACCGTCATCAAACATCACCTGCAGGTGGCCGTAGTTGTACATGTCGGGCGCTACCTCGTCGGAAAGGCGCAGGCCCATGCCGCGCACCTGCACGGGCTTGGCATCGGTGATCTGGCACATGACGTCGACATAGTGGACGCCGCAATCGACGATCGGCGAGGTCGTCTGCATCAGCGCCTTGTGGGTCTCCCAGGTGGCACCCGAGGACTGCTGGTTGAGGTTCATGCGGAAAACGTAGGGCGGCCCGAGCTTGCGGGCCTCCTCGATGAGCCGCATCCAGGACGGGTGATGGCGCAGGATATAGCCGATCACCAGCTTGCGGTCGGCGGCCTTTGCCGCAGCCACCACACGCTCAGCATCGGCCACGGTCGTGGCCAGCGGCTTCTCGACGAAGACATGGCAGCCGGCCTCGAAGGCCATGACGGCGTAGTCGGTATGGCTGTCCGAATAGGTGCAGATCGAGCAGAGGTCGGGCTTCAGCTCGGCGAGCGCCTCCGGAAAAGAAGGGTGGATGGTGTAGCCCTGCAGTTTCTCCGGCAGCGCCACTTCGGACCGATTGACGAAACCGACGATCTCGAAGCCGGGGTTATTGTGGTAGGCGAGGGCGTGGCTGCGGCCCATATTGCCGAGGCCGGCGACGAGGACGCGGATGGGCTTGTCTTCAATGCTCACTTCACAGCTCCGGATGTAATGCCGCGGATCAACTGCCGCGAGAAGATGACGTAAAGGACCAGCACCGGCAGGATGGCCAGCGAGAGCGCCGACAGCACCGCATTCCAGTTGGTCACGTACTGGCCGATGAACATCTGAGCGCCCAGCGTGATCGTCTTGGTCGCCTCACCGGGCGCCAGGATCAGCGGGAACCACAGGTCGTTCCAGATGGGGATCATGGTGAAGACGGCGACCGTCGCCATGGCCGGGCGCACCAGCGGCAGAACGAGGCGGAAGAAGATCGCGTATTCGGACAGGCCGTCGATCCGCCCGGCATTCTTCAGGTCGTCGGAAACGGTGCGCATGAACTCCGACAGTATGAAGATCGCCAGCGGCAGGCCTTGCGCCGTGTAGACGAGGATCAGCGCCGTCAGCGTGTTGACCAGCCCCGTCGCCACCATGCCCTGCAGGATGGCAACCGTGCCCAGCCGGATCGGGATCATGATCCCAAGCGCGAGATAGAGACCCATCAGCGTATTGCCGCGGAAGCGATATTCGGAGAGGGCGAAGGCGGCCATGGCACCGAACAGCAGGACCAGCGCGATCGCGACGACAGTGACAATCAGGCTGTTCTGGAAGTAGCCGACGAAATCCCCCTGCTTCAGCACCGTCTCGTAGCCGACAAGGCTGAAGGTCTTTGGCGTCGGCAGGGCCATCGGCTCGCGGAAGATGGCGTTGCGTGCCTTGAGCGAGTTCACCAGCGTCAGGAAGACCGGAAAGAGCGCAATCAGCGTATAGGTGATCAACGCTACATGGATGAGTCCGGAGCGAAGAAGGGAAGAACGTGCTTTGGACATCTCGCCTCCTTCAGAACTGGTAGCGGCGGATACGCCGCTGGATGACGAAGAGGTATAGCGACACACCGGCGAGGATGATCAGGAACATCACGGTGGCGATCGTCGCACCCATCGGACGGTTGCCCATCTGGTTCTGGAAACCGAAGAAGGTGCGGTAGAGCAGCGTACCGAGAATGTCGGTCGAGCCGTCCGGTCCGGCGAGCGCCCCCTGCACCGTATAGATCAGGTCGAAGGCGTTGAAGTTGCCGACGAAGGTGAGCACCGAGATGATGCCAATCGAAGGCAGGATCAGCGGCAGCTTGATCTTCCAGAATTGGCTCCAGCCGGTGATGCCGTCGATTTCAGCCGCTTCCAGCACCTCGTCGGGGATGTTGAGAAGCGCGGCGTAGATGAGCATCATCGGGATGCCGACATACTGCCAGACGGAGATCAGCGACACGGTGATGAGCGCACTCTCCGGCTTGCCGAGCCATGGTGAAAACAGCGACTTCAAGCCCACGAGGTCCATCAGGCCGGGTGCGATCCCCCAGATCGGCGAGAGGATGAGCTTCCAGATGAAGCCGACGATGACGAAGGAAAGCAGCGTCGGCACGAAGATCGCGCTTCGGTAGAAGGCGGCAAACCGCAGTGTTGGAACCGACAGCATGGCGGCCAGCGCGATACCGATCGGGTTCTGCACCGCCATGTGGATGATGAAGAAGATCGTGTTGTTCCAGAGGGCGTTCCAGAAGTCGGCGGCAAGCCGCGGGTCGCCGAACAGGCGCTGGAAGTTTGCAAGGCCGACGAAAGTCATCTGGCCATTGACGACGTTGAAGAGCGACAGCCTCAGCGTCTCGATCAGCGGCAGGATCATGACCGCGGTGTAGACCAGAAAGGCGGGGGCCAGGAACACGAGGATGTGCCAGCGGATGGTGCGCTTCGGTGGAGCGATCCGCGTCTCGGCAATGTCGGATTGGGTCATCGGCGTGTTCCGGAAACGAGGCATCGTCCAAGTCTATGGCAGCGGCGCCTGCCAGCTGCCGCCCGCCCCTCCCGTCGACATGGGCGTGCCGCTGATGGCGGCCGAAGCTCGGGCAGGAAGAAGCCCTCTCCCCCGGTCAGGGAGAGGGAGATAGTGGCCGAAGGCGTTCTTACTGCTTCGGCTTGTACCAGCTGTCGAGGCCCTTCTGGGTCTCTTCGCCAGCCTGCTCCGGGGTCATCGTGCCGTTGATGACGTTGGCTGAAACCCGCCACATCTCGAGGTCGAGGTTCGGATCGCCGCGGCCGACAATTGCGGCACTCGGGCGGATCGTCGTCTCGCAGTTCTCGCGCCAGGAAACGAATTCCTGGGCCAGATCGTCCTGCATGGTGACGGGTGTCGAGTTCAGGCTGAAGAAGCCCGGAGCCGAGTTGGCATAGAGATCGGCGAATTCCGGCGACGCGACCCACGACAGGAAGGTCTTGGCGGCTTCCGCATTCTTGCTGTTGGCGTTGAGACCGATGCCGATGTCGTTGTGGTCGGAGATGTAGCACTTGTCGTCCGCGGCCTTCACCGGCGGCGGGAAGGCGCCCATTTCAAAATCGGCCTGGCTCTTGAACGGGGCAATTTCCCAGGATCCTGCCGGGTAGATCGCAGCGCGTCCGAGCGTGAAGAGATTCTGGCTGTCCGGATAGGTCTGCGCCTCGAAGCCGTCGCCGAGATAGTCCTTCCACTTGGCGAGCGTCGCATAGGGCTCCACCCACTGCGGATCGGTAAGCTTCTGCGTACCATCAATCAGCGCCTTGCGGCCTTCCTCGCCTTTGTAATAGTTCGGGCCGATATTGTAGTAGCCCATGGTGGCGGCTTCCCACTGGTCCTTGGTGCCCATGGCCATCGGGATGTAGTTGCCGTCTTCCTTGATCTTCTCAAGGACGGCGAAGAACTCTTCCTCGGTCTTCGGCACCTCGACGCCGACTTCCTCGAAGGCTGCCTTATTGTAGATGAAGCCGTGGATGACGGAGGCCATCGGTACGCAGAAGGTGGTCGCGCCGTCGTCAGTGGTCCAGGCGGACTTCGCGACGTCCGAGAAGTTCTCCATGCCTTCAAGATCGTTCAGCGGCGCCAGCTGCCCCTTCTCGAACATCGCGAGAGAGAGGTCGAACGGGCGGCAGGTGATCAGGTCGCCTGCCGTGCCGGCCTCAAGCTTGGCGTTTACGGCCGAGTTGTACTCGGTCGGCGCCATCGGCGCGAAGGTCACCTTGATGTCCGGGTGCTTGGCCTCGAACGCCGGGATGATCTTCTCCTGCCAGATCGGCAGATCGTCGTTGCGCCAGCTCTCGATGGTAAGCTGGGTTTCCTGCGCCATCGCCATGCCGGCCGGAGCCAGAACGGTCGTAGCAAGCAGCATGCCTCTCAGAATGCGGGTCATATCGTTCTCCCTCTTGTTCGCGCACTCAGGCGCGCTTGTGGAACCCAGTTTTTGTTTCGAACTCGGCAAGAGCAGCGCGCAGCACCTCTCCGTTTCTATGCAGTGCCTGCCGAGCAGATTCGATGTCCGGCATCCCAGCCGCAAGGAGGACGGCAACCTTGACCGAGCCTCCGGCGCTATCGAGCAGTCGTCCGGCCTCGTCCACCGCTACACCGGCGATATCGGCGACCATACGCGCCGCGCGTGCCCGCAGCTTGATGTTGTCGGGATGAAGGTTGACCATATGCCCATCATGCACATGACCGAGCCTGACTGCGGCAAGGGTCGACAGCATGTTGAACGCGATCTTCTGCGCCGTTCCCGCACCCATGCGGGTGGAGCCCGCAATCACCTCAGGCGGCGTCTGCAGCAGGATCGAGACGTCCGCATGGGTAAACAGCGCCGCACCAGGGTTGTTGGCAATGGCGATCACCCGCGCTCCGCGTCCCTTGGCGGCCTCCGCGACGGCCAGAGCATAGGGCGTGGAGCCGCTTGCCGAGACGCAGATGACACAGTCGGTCGGCTCGAGCACCGCGGCATCCTTTCGCGCCTGCTCCACGTCGTCCTCGGGAGATCCCGCCAGGTCACTGAGGCTCGCGAGACCGCCGGCAAGCAAGACAAGGATCCGGTCCTTGGGTATTCCATAGGAACCCGGCAGTTCCAGGGCGTCGGCCATGGCCATGAGCCCGGAACTTCCCGCACCCGCATAAGCGATCCTGCCGCCGCCGCGAAGCGCCCTAGCCATCAGGTCCGAACCTGTCTCTATTGCGGGGATAGCCGCATCGACAGCAGCGGCCGCAGCCTGTTGTCCAGCCGCGAGAAGGCGCAGGATCTCCTGCGGCGGGCGGGCATCAAGTCCCCCTGCTTCTCCATGCGTGGCTTCGGTGGCGGTTCCGCTCATCCGTTTCTCCCTCTGGCTGAAATGATGCCAAAAAAATACCAATTGTCCAGCGGGCAAATTAAGAAATGTGAAGATCGCCTTAATTCGTCGGCTGACTGGCCGGCGTGCTCTGCTTTCTCAGCCCATATCTGAGGTTCTTGCGACCTCTTCGCTTTCACCCTTGGTAATTGGTATTTTTTTGGTATCATGAGTGCGGAGGTCATCCATGCAGGCTTATTTCATTGGCATCGACGGCGGCGGAACAAGCTGCAGGGCTGCAGTGGCGGATGCCGACGGACGCATCATCGGCCGTGGGCGAAGCGGCGCGTCCAACATCCTGACCGATCCTGATACCGCACTCCGGCACATCGAGGAGGCAACGCGGCTGGCGTTCGGGGAGGCGGGGATTTCCGCCGACCTCTCCGAGGCATCGGCTCTTCTGGGCGTCGCGGGCAACAATGTCGGAGACGCTGTTTCCTATGTCCAGGCCCGGCTGCCCTTCCGGCACTCGGAGATCGTGTCGGATGGCCTCATTGCCCTGCAGGGCGCTCTCGGCGATGACGACGGGGCGATTGGGATCGTCGGCACCGGCACGATCTTCATCCTGCGCCATGCAGATGAGATCCACTATCTCGGCGGCTGGGGCTTCCAGGTGGGCGACCTGGGCGGGGGTGCCCGCCTAGGCCATGCTGCCTTGCAGGAAAGTCTGCTCGTCCATGACCGGATCCGACCCGGCAGCGCCCTGACGGCCCATATCCTTGATGAGTTCGCACACGACCCCAGGAAGATCGTCGATTTCGCGCGCGCGGCCCGCCCCGGAGACTACGGACGCTACGCACCCATCGTGGTTTCCTTCGCCGCGGAAGGCGATGCAATCGCCCTGCGGCTGATGAAGGATGCGGCATCCCATGTGGACGAGGCGCTCGATGCAATAGCACGGGTCGACGGCGGCGCCGGTCGCCTCTGCCTGCTCGGCGGGCTTGCAGAGATCTACCCATCCTACCTCGCCGAGCGTCACAAGAGCCGGCTCGTCCCGCCGCAGGGGGACGCGCTCATCGGCGCGGTTGCATTGGCCGTGAAGGCGTTTCGGAAGGAGGGGGTATGACGGCACCGCTTGCTTCGCTGCTTCCCCTGGAGGGTCTTCAGGCGCCTGGCGGCGGACCGCTCTACCGTCGGCTGCGGCAGCTCCTCGAGGAGGCCATCCGCTCCGGCCGCCTCGGTGAGGGCGACGCGCTTCCCGCCGAACGGGATCTCGCGGACTATGCCGATGTCAGCCGGGTCACTGTGCGCAAGGCGGTGGACGATCTCGTCCGGGACGGCCTGCTGGTGCGCCGCCAGGGCTCGGGCACCTTCGTGGCCAAGCCAGTTTCGCGCGTGCAACAGCCCCTTTCGCGGCTGACATCCTTCACCGAGGACATGGCGCGGCGCGGCCTCGAAACCCGCTCGGAATGGCTGGAGCGTGGCCTATTCCACCCATCGCCCGAGGAGATGATGATGCTCGGTCTTGCCGCGGGAACGCTGGTCGCCCGGCTTGGCCGACTGCGCATTGCGAGGGACATGCCGCTGGCGATCGAGCGGGCGAGCGTGTCGGCGGAATTCCTGCCCGACCCCGAAGCGGTCACCACCTCGCTCTACGCCGAACTCGGAAAGAAGAATGCGCGCCCGGTGCGTGCGATCCAGCGCATCTCCGCCTGCAACGTCAAGGAACCCGAAGCAGGACTGCTTGCCGTTCCGGTCGGGGCGGCGGGGCTATCGATCGAGCGCATTTCCTACCTCGCCTCCGGGCGTGTGGTGGAATTCACCCGCTCTCTCTACCGCGGCGACACCTATGACTTCGTGGCCGAACTGACCTTGGGGGACTGACAATGCAGACGCATATGCGGCGCGAGATCAACGAGATACCGGAGGCGGTCGCACGGCTCCTGGAAACGTCGGCGGGTGATCTGGCTCAGGCGGGTTGGGCCCTGCGAGAACGGGATCCCACCTTCCTCGTCACGATTGCACGCGGCTCCTCGGACCACGCTGCAACCTTCATCAAGTACGCAATCGAGCTCACGACAGGACGACCGGTCGCCTCGCTCGGTCCGTCGCTTGCCTCCATCTATCATGCGCCGATGAAGCTTGCCGGCAGCGCGGCCATCGCGATCTCGCAGTCGGGCAAGAGCCCGGATATCATTGCCATGACGCAGGCGGCGACGGAGGCGGGGGCACTCACCCTTGCGCTGACCAATACACCGGCCTCGCCGATGGCACAGGCCTCTTCCCACGCAATCGACATTCAGGCCGGTCCTGAACTCGCGGTGGCTGCGACCAAGTCCTACTTCAATTCCATCGTGGCGGGGCTCGCATTGCTGGCGGAGTGGGTGGACGACGACGCCCTCAAGCGTGCGCTGCAGGATCTTCCGTCGCTCTGCTCACGGGCCGTAAACCTCGATTGGACGGACCTTGCGGGGCAGCTCGGTGACGCGGATTCGCTTTTCATGCTCGGCCGCGGGCCGGCACTTGCGATTGCCAGCGAAGCTGCGCTGAAGTTCAAGGAAACCTCCAACATGCATGCGGAAGCCTATTCCTCCGCCGAGGTTCTGCATGGTCCGGTAGCGCTCGTCGACTATCGCTTCCCGGTCATCGCATTTGCGGCGCGCGACGCCGCCGAGGCCTCGGTGGTCGAGATCGCCGATGGTCTGGTCGACAAGGGTGCCCTTGCCTTCGCGACATCGAGCCGGGCCAGCAAGGCCAGCGAGCTTCCCTTCGTCACGACCGGCCACCCCCTCACCGACGCACTCTGCCTCATCCTGCCGTTCTACGGCTTCGTCGAAGCCTGGTCACGCACGCGCGGCTACAATCCTGACGCCCCTGCGGCGCTCAAGAAAGTGACGGAAACGAAATGACCCCAATCGCCATCCGCAACGCCCGCATCTTCGATGGAGAGACCTGGCATCAGGACTCGGCTCTCCTGCTTTCCGACGGACGTGTCGTGGCCATCGTTGCAGAATCGGGCGTTCCCGCCGAGGCTGAAGTCGTGGACATTGGTGGCGGCATTCTGGTTCCAGGCTTCGTGGACCTTCAGGTCAACGGCGGCGGGGGCGTCATGCTCAACGACGCTCCGACGGTAGAAGGGCTGCGGACCATCTGCGCCGCCCATGCCCGTTTCGGCACGACCGCGCTCCTTCCAACGCTGATCACCGATACGCCGGAGACCACTGCGGCCGTGATCGCCGCCGGACGGCAGGCCATGGCCGGGCACTTGCCGGGCCTCCTCGGCTTGCATCTCGAAGGTCCGCACCTTTCGCTCGCACGCAAAGGCGCCCACGATCCCGCGCTGATCCGGCCCATGGAGGAAGAAGATCTCGCCCTCCTCCTCCCCTGCGGCGGCAGCTTCCCCGCGATGATGGTCACTGTCGCGCCCGAGAACGTCACGGAAGCACAGGTTTCGCGTCTGGCCGAAGCAGGCTTCGTCGTCAGCCTCGGTCATACCGACGCGAATTTCGACACCGTCCAGCGGTATGCAAAGGCCGGCGCGCGCACGGTCACCCACCTCTTCAACGCCATGAGCCCGCTCGGCCACCGCGAGCCGGGCATGGTTGGTGCTGCCCTACACACCGGCGTGCTCCATGCCGGCCTGATTGCCGACGGCATCCACGTCCATCCCGCCGCGATGGCGATCGCACTGCGCTCGAAACAAGGACCCGGCCGCATCTTCGTCGTCACCGACGCCATGTCGCCAATCGGGACCGATCTTACGCGGTTCACGCTGAACGGACGGGAGATCCTGCGTCGCGACGGCCGCCTGACCCTGGCGGACGGAACACTTGCCGGTGCCGACATCGACATGCTTGCCTCTGTCCGCTTCCTGCACGGCAGTCTCGGCCTCCCCATCGAAGAGGTGTTCCGGATGGTTTCCACCTATCCGGCCGAGGCGGCCGGGGTTGCCCCGCGAAAGGGTCGGCTGGCACCCGGCACGGATGCGGATTTTGTAGCGTTGACGGACGACCTGCAGATGAAGAGCACCTGGATCGGCGGTGCCTGCGTCTACTCGGCATGATCCCCGAGGAGGGGGAACCGGATCCGGACGCAGAGACCGTGCCCACCGGCCCCATCCAATAGTTCAAGACGCGCATGGTGCAACTCGGCAATCTCTTCAACGATGGGCAGGCCAAGACCCGAGCCTGAGGAATCGGCGCGCGTGCCACGGTCGAAGCGCTGCAGGACGGAGTCCCGCCTCTCCGGCGGAATGCCTGGCCCGTTGTCTTCGACTTCGAGGATGGCTTCCACTCCCTCTCTCCTGACACGAACGGTCAGGTCCGCACCGCGACCGGCATAGAGAAGCCCGTTGGCAACGAGGTTCTTCAGAAGCTCCGCAAGAAGCAGAGGCTCGCCGGTGATCATCAGCTTGCCGCCGCCCTCGAAACCAAGATCGATGCCCGCCTCTGCCGCGAGTGGGACGTGATCGGCGGTCACGCTCTGCGAAAGTGATCCAAGATCCGTCTCCTGAAAGGAGGCCGAGCGCGTCGCCGCGTCTATCTTCGCCATCAGGAGCAACTGGGCGAGCAGTCTTTCACCGTCCGCGACCGCTGCATCAGCCTTGCTGACTGCGATCTTCGCGGTGCCGAGGTCGGTTGACCGAGACGCGAGGGCGAGTTGGGTGCGGATGATGGCAAGTGGCGTGCGCAGCTGATGGCTTGCATTCCCCGTGAAATGCCGAAGCGCCTCGAGCGCCGATTCAAGCCGCACCATGAAGGAGTTCACGGTGTCCACCAGACCCTGCACCTCGCTTGGGACCCGCTCCGCGATCGGATGCAGATCATCGGGACTGCGTTGCGCGATCGCTTCGCTGAAGCGGTAGAGCGGGCGAAGGGAGACGGTGACTGCGATCCACACGATCACGGCGGCACCGATGATCATGAACAGCAGGCGGGCCGCGGACCGGAACAGGATGGTCTGCATCAACTGCTGGCGGGCCATGGTCGTTTCCGCCACCGTGACGCTGAACGGGACGGAATTGATACCGGTCGACGCAGAGCGCGCCAGAACCGCCACCCGGATCGGCTCGCCCCGAAACACAGCGTCCTTGAAGGCGGCCGCCTGACCCTCGCTACGTGGAATCGACGGCAGGGTCTGGTAGCCTGTGATGAAGGTCCCCGGCGGTCCGTCCACACGATAGAAGACGCGGTCCTGTGCCGCCGATGTCAGCATTTCGAGCGCGACATAGGGAATGTCGACCTCCAGCCTGCCGTCCTCCGACACCACCACGCGCTCCGCGATCGCCAGCGCTGAGCCCATGAGTACCCGGTCGGACACCTCATCCGCGGTCTTCTCGGCCTCCCGCCAGGTGTCCGCAAGTGCAAAGGCTCCGAGCACAGCGGTGGCGAGGAGCAGCCACGCGAGCAGCCGACGTCGAAGGGAATACGGGGGCGTCATCCAGCGGTCGCCGAATTCTCGAGGTAGTAGCCGATCCCCCGGGCGGTCCTCACCGTCAATCCGTGCGGAGCCAGCCGGCGGCGCAGTCGGCTGACATATTGTTCGATGGCATTGGCCGAAAGGTCCTCGTCGAAGCCCGTCAGTGATCCCACGATCGCATCCTTGGAGACGACTTTTCCAGCTCGCAGAAACAGCAGTTCCAACAGGGCAAGCTCGCGCGCAGGAATGTCCAGCGGTACGCCGGCGCTTGTGAATGTCCGGGAGGTAAGATCCAGCGTGACGCCCCCGAACTGGACGACGGAACTCCTCAACCCCGCCTGTCGGCGCAGCAGCATGCGGATGCGCGCCTCGAACTCAGAAATGTCGAACGGCTTGATCATGTAGTCGTCAGCGCCGAGATCGAGGCCGCGCACGCGTTCCTCCGGTGCGCCACGTGCCGTCAGGATCATCACGGCTGCGCGGTTCTGCCTCGAACGCATGGAGCGCAACACATCGAGACCATCCATTTCCGGCAGGTTGAGGTCGAGAATGACAAGATCGTAGGTCTCCGCCACGGCAACCGCCTCCGCCGAGGCGCCGTCAGCCACCACGTCCACGGCATAGCCGCTGCCGCGCAAGAGCGTCGACAGACCCTCAGCAAGCGCCTGATTGTCTTCCACCAGAAGAATTCGCACGTCTATACCCCTCTCGCCGGAGATTATCCTGCGCGATGCCCGTTGTCACGAAAGCGAGGGGCCAGATCCTCGGCTTGTGCTGCGGCTCCTGCTGATGCATGGTTCGTGCATGAGGCCGCTCGCTATCCTCCCCCTTCTCCTTTCCTTCCTGTCCAGCTTTGCATCCGCGGCAACGACGGTTTTTCCTGCCCTGTCCGGCCGCGCCGATGCACCTGTACTGGTGGTCTACTCCTCGCTTGACGAGCCATTGGCGCGCCCGATGGTCGCGGGCTTCCAGGCTGCCAATCCGGATATTGCCGTACGCTATGAGGACATGCTGACGGGCGAAATCTACGATCGGATTGTGCGGGAAACGGATGCCGGGCAGAAAACGGCCGACTTCGCCTTCTCCTCTGCGATGGACCTGCAGGTCAAGCTTGCGAATGACGGCTATGCACAGCGCAGCGATCTGCCGATGAGCGAGACTTGGCCGGGCTGGGCCAACTGGCGCAATACCGCCTATGCCCTGACCTTCGAGCCGGCAGTCTTTGTCTATCACAAGCCAAGCTTCGAGGATGAAGCGCCACCCTCCACCCGCGCCGAGTTCGTGGCGCTCCTGTCGCAGCGCGGCGATGACATCTATGGCCGGATCGGCACCTACGACATCGAGCGCTCGGGTGTCGGCTTCCTTTTCATGTCGCGCGACCAGGAACAGTTCGGGGACATCTGGTCCGTAATCCGAGCCATGGGAGCTGCCGGCGTCAAGCTCTATTCGACCAGCCAGGCAATTCTCGAGCGCGTCGCCGACGGGCGGTTTGTCCTGGGCTACAACATCCTCGGCTCCTATGCGGCCGACTGGGCCTCGCGGCATCCCGATGTCGGCATCGTGCTTCCGAAGGACTATACCGTCGTCATGTCGCGGATCGGTCTCGTTCCGCAGGCCGCCGCCGCACCCGAGCTCGGCCGCCGCTACCTCTCGTTCTTCATGTCTCGCCAGGGCCAGACGATCATGGCGCGGGAGCTGCAGATCCCGGCCGTCAGCCCGGAGGTCTCGGGCAACAATACCGCCACCACCATGCGGGAGATGCTGGGCGGACAGCTCAAGCCCGTGCCGGTCAGCCTCGGATTAATGGTCTATCTCGACCAGGTGAAGCGTGCGCGGCTCATTTCTCGCTGGAACGAGGTGCTGCGGCTGCAGTGAACTCCCCTTGCCATTTGCGCAGGAGAGGCGGAATGTCAGGTAGATGTCAGCTTGATATGATCGCTTATGGGCATTCGGCGCTCCTGGAGGGGTGTGCCGATGCGGATGGGAGGAGCGCCCGGCGGCATGTGCTGCCAGCACGCCGTCCTCCTTTCCCAAACAAGATGATCGCGCCAGACGGCGCTTGTTGGAGGACAGACCCTTGAAACACTTCGTTCTTGCTTCAATTCTCGCCGGAGCTCTCGCTCTGCCGGCCGCAGCCGCCGACTACACGATCATGGCGCCTGCAGCGCCCGGCGGCGGCTGGGACCAAACCGCACGCTCGCTCCAGACGGCCCTTCAGGAAGAGGGCATCTCCGGCAATGTGCAGGTCGTCAACGTTCCAGGCGCCGGCGGCACGATTGGCCTCGCGCAGTTCGCCAGCCAGCAGAAGGGCAACCCGAACGCCCTGATCGTCGGCGGTTATGTCATGGTCGGCGCCATCCTGACGAACCAGTCGCCGGTGACCCTGAAGGACGTCACGCCGATCGCCCGCCTGACCGGGGAATATGAGGCGATCGTCGTACCAGCGTCCTCCGACATTCAGTCGATCGACCAGCTCGTCGAGAACCTGAAGGCCGATCCGGGTTCGGTTTCCTGGGCAGGCGGTTCTGCCGGCGGCACCGACCATATTGCCGTCGGGCTTCTCGCA
Source organism: Pseudorhizobium flavum (assembly GCF_902502825.2). The sequence continues at coordinate 24,993 of NZ_LR723670.1, read as the reverse complement.
AAGGCAGCTGGCGTCGATCCCACCAAGATCAACTACATCGCCTATTCGGGCGGCGGCGAAGCTCTCGCAGCCATCCTCGGCAGCCAGGTCACTGCCGGCATTTCCAGCTATGGCGAGTTCCAGTCGCAGGTCGAGGCCGGCACGCTGCGCCTGCTCGCCGTTTCCAGCGATGAGCGCATCGAGGGCGTGGACGCTCCGACACTGAAGGAGGCCGGCTACGACGTCGTGCTGCAGAACTGGCGCATGGTAGCGGCAGCTCCCGGCCTTTCCGACGAGCAGAAGGCTGCCGTGCTCGCCGACATCGAGAAGCTCGCCAAGTCGGCAACCTGGCAGGAGACGCTGAAGACCAAGGGCTGGGCCGATACCTACCTTGCAGGCGACGAGTTCGATGCGCAGCTCGAGAAGGACATCAGCGCGACCGAAACCGTGCTGAAGGATATCGGGCTGGTGAAATGAGCCTCGACCAGCCGAACGTTGAAAACGAGCAGCGCCGCCCCGATTGGGCGGCGCTTGCCATCGCCGTCGTCCTCGTCGCGATCGCGGCAGTGATCTTCTTCGACGTCGCCCGCGTGAAGGGTGCCGCCGGCTATTCGCAGGTCGGGCCAGCAACAGTGCCGGAATGGATCTCCTTTGGCTTGATCGGGCTGGCGATCTGGACTGCCATCGAAGCGTTCCGCGGCGATTTTCCGCAGCGGGAGAAGCAGGAGCTCGGCCCGGTATTCTGGGTGGTCGCAGGTCTTGCGGCGCAGATGCTGCTCCTCAATCGCGCAGGCTTTTCGATCGCTACGGGCGTGCTGTTCGGATTTGTCGCTGCCGGCTTCGGTCGCAGAAAGCTATGGCTTACCATTCCCGTCGGCATCGCCATCTGTCTCGGAATCTACCTGATCTTCGCCGGACTGCTCCAGCTGTCCCTACCCGCCGGGCCACTGGAACAGCTGTTCCTCTGACGAGAGCACCGGGATACCCTCATGACCACATTCGAGTTTCTCTTGCAGGGGTTGCTTTCGGCCATGGAGCCGATCAACCTCGTCTATGCCCTGATCGGCGTGACGCTCGGCACGGCCGTCGGCGTTCTGCCTGGGATCGGCCCGGCGCTGACCGTTGCTCTGCTGCTGCCGGTCACGTACCGGCTTGACCCGACCGGTTCCCTGATCATGTTCGCCGGCATCTACTACGGCGGCATGTACGGCGGATCGACGACATCGATCCTCCTCAACACACCCGGCGAAAGCGCGTCCATCGTCACGGCGCTGGAGGGCAACAAGATGGCCAAGGCGGGCCGTGGCGGACCTGCCCTGGCGACCTCTGCCATAGGCTCCTTCGTTGCCGGTCTTATCGCCACGCTGCTACTGGCCTTCCTTGCACCCTACGTCGTCCAGATCGCCATCCAATTCGGGCCGCGGGAATACTTCGCGCTGATGGTGCTCGCCTTCGTCACCGTTTCCTCAGCCTTCGGGGATTCCGCGCTTCGTGGCTTGACTGCGCTTTTCGTCGGTCTGGCCTTTTCGATCGTCGGCATCGACCAGTTGACCGGTCAGACCCGCCTTTCGTTTGGAGTTCCAGACTTGCTGGACGGCATCGAAGTGACCACGATGGCAGTCGCCATGTTCGCCATCGGCGAAACGCTCTTCGTCGCCGCGCAAGGCATGCGGGGGCCTGAGACGGTGGAGGCTGTGAAGGGCTCCGTCTGGATGAGCGCGCAGGACTGGGCCCGCTCCTGGAAACCTTGGCTTCGCGGCACCGTGATCGGCTTCCCGATCGGCGCCATGCCCGCCGGCGGTGCGGAGATCGGCACCTTCCTCTCCTATGCGACGGAAAAACGACTGACGAAGCATCCGGAGGAATTCGGCAACGGCGCCATCGAAGGCGTCGCAGGACCTGAGGCAGCCAACAACGCATCGGCCGCCGGTACGCTTGTGCCGCTCCTGACGCTCGGCCTGCCGACCACCGCGACGGCGGCGATCATGCTTGCCGGCTTCCAGCAATATGGCCTGCAACCAGGCCCGCTGCTGTTCGCCACCAATCCGCAGCTCGTCTGGGGCCTGATCGCTTCGCTCCTCATTGCAAATGCCATGCTGCTCGTTCTCAACCTGCCGCTGATCGGCCTGTGGGTGAAGCTGCTGACCATCCCCAAGCCCTGGCTCTATGCCGGTATCCTGGTCTTCGCCACGCTCGGAACGATCGGGGCAAACCCTTCCGTGTTCGAACTCGGCATGCTCCTGACCTTCGGGCTGCTCGGCTATGTCATGCGGGTTTTCGGCTACCCGATCGCGCCGGTCGTGGTCGGCCTCATCCTCGGACCGCTGGCCGAACAGCAACTACGTCGCGCTCTGGCGATCAGCCAGGGTGACGTCACCTATCTCTTCACTTCGCCCATCGCTGCCGTGCTCTTCGTGGTGGCGGCGCTCGCCTTCATCGTTCCGCTGATCCTTCGGATCCGCGGCCGGGGTGCAATGCTGTCGCAGATGGCCGCGAACGAAGACTGAGCTAGTCCTCCCAGGACGGAGGGGGTGCGGCTTCGGCGGCGCCCCTTTCTTACCTTTTCAAGGTCCGAAGACGGACCAGCCGGTGCGATGCGCCAGCATTTCCAGCGCGAGCGAGCCAACCAGAGAGTTTCCGTTGTGGTTGAGGCCGGGAGACCAGACGGCGATGGACGCCTTGCCCGGCGCAACGGCAAGGATGCCGCCACCCACTCCGCTCTTCCCCGGAAGGCCCACGCGGTAGGCGAAATCGCCCGAGCCGTCGTAGTGGCCACAGGTGAGCATCAGCGCGTTGATCCTCCGAGCCCGTTGGCGTGATACCACCGTATGGCCCGTCAGCGGGTTGCGCCCGGCTGCCGCAAGGAAAAGTCCGGAATGGGCGAGTTGCGTGCAGGTCATTGCCAGCGCACAGTGGTGGAAGTAGACGCCGAGGACGTGGTCGACCGGATGGTCGAGCTTCCCGAAGCCCCGCATGAAGTTGGCGAGAGCGATGTTGCGATATCCCGTCGCCGCCTCGGACTTTGCAACGGCAGGGTCTATCGCGATGCCATCATCGTCCGCGAGGTACTGGACGAAGCGAACAATCTCGCCGATCGCCTCCCTTGGCGTATGGCCGGCGAGGACCAAGTCACTGACCGCGATTGCGCCCGCATTGATGAAGGGATTGCGCGGCTTGCCCTCCTCGTGCTCCAGCTGGACAATGGAATTGAAGGCCGATCCGGACGGCTCCCGCCCCACCCGCTTCCAGACGTTCTCACCATGCTTGCCGAGTGCCAGCGTCAGGGTGAATACCTTGGATATGCTCTGGATCGAGAATGGCTCGTCGCAATCCCCTGCCTTGGCGACCACCCCATCCACGTCCGTCACGGCGATCCCGAACTTCTTCGGATTGATATGCGCCAGTTGCGGGATGTAATCCGCGACCTTGCCTTCCCCAAGCCGCGGCAGGAGAGCGTGATGGATCTCGTCCACGATGGACTGCAGGTTTTCCATAGGGGCCGCTATTCGAATTCCGAGCCGGAGAGATGGTTGCGGACCGAGGTCTTGACCTTGCCTATATCCGACCACAGGTCGGCGACCATGGCGCGGTCGACATCGGCCAGCAGGTCACGAAGCCATGCCTCGTGGGCGACGGCCATGGCCGCGAAGAGTTTTGCCCCCGCTGGCGTCAGCTGCGCGACCGTAACCCGCCGGTCACGATCCGGCGTGACGCGTTTGACCAGTCCGTCGGATTCAAGCCGCTCCACCAGCCCGGTAACATTGCCGTTGGTAACCATTGTCCGGCGGGACAATTCCCCAAGACGCAGCCCGTTCTTCTCGCGGTAGAGCTGCGCCATCAGGTCGAACTGCGGCAGCGTCGCGCCGAATTCCGTTCTCAGCCGACGGCGGATTTCCGTGGTGATCAGCTTGGTGGTCGAGAGCATGCGCAGCCACAGCCTCGTCTCCGGCTTGGCCGCGCCCGCGGGACCATGCACGATCAGCTCCAGATCCGCGCTCGCGGCATCGTTTTCCATGGTGTCCATCCGCGCCACATCCCCCTGTCTGAACAGTTACGAAGCGATATTTGAATTGTCAAAGGCTCCCTTGGTCGGGTCTCCATCCCGAAAGCGCTTGACGATCGCCTCACGCCACATATAGTTTAAACTTAAAATAATAAAGCGGAACATCAGGAGGAATAGCTTCATGCGCATCGTCTGCATCGGCGGCGGCCCGGCGGGGCTCTATTTCGCGCTCCTGATGAAGAAGCAGAACCCTGCGCACGAGATTTCGGTCGTCGAGCGCAATCGTCCCTATGACACGTTCGGCTGGGGAGTCGTCTTTTCCGATGCAACCATGGAGGCGATGCGCGCCTGGGATCCCGACAGTGCGGCCGAGATCGAGGACGCCTTCAACCATTGGGACGATATCGAGGTCTGGTTCAAGGGTACCCGCCAGCGTACCTCCGGCCACGGCTTCGTTGGCATTGGCCGCAAGAAGCTCCTCAACATCCTTCAGCGCCGCTGCGAGGCGCTCGGCGTCGAACTGGTCTTCGAGACGGACGTCGCGAGCGATCTCGACTATGCGGATGCGGATCTCGTCATCGCCTCGGACGGCTTCAATTCGAAGATCCGCAACCGGTATCAGGAGGTTTTCGAACCCGACCTCGTGACACGGCCGAACCGCTACATCTGGCTCGGCACCAACAAGCTCTACGATGCCTTCACCTTCGATTTCCGCAAGACGGATCACGGCTGGTTCCAGGCGCACATCTACAAGTTCGACGACAAGACTTCGACCTTCATCGTCGAGACCACCGAGGATGCCTACGAAAAGCACGGTCTCGGCCAGATGGACCAGCAGGGTTCGATCGACTTCTGCCAAGATCTATTTTCCGAGGTTCTGGACGGCGCCGAACTGATGACCAATGCCCGCCACCTGCGGGGCTCCGCCTGGTTGAACTTCAATCGCCTGATCTGCGGCAAGTGGAGCCATTTCAACGGTCACTCGCACGTCGTCCTGATGGGCGACGCCGCCCATACCGCCCACTTCGCCATCGGCTCGGGCACGAAGCTCGCCATCGATGACGCCATCGAGCTCACAAACCAGTTCAACCGGCACGGCCATGCGAAGGAGCAGATCCCGGCGGTTCTGGAGGACTACGAGGAAATCCGCCGCGTCGACGTTGCCCGCATCCAGAACGCCGCCCGTAACGCGATGGAATGGTTCGAGGTCGTGGGCAGGCGCTATGCCGATACGCTTCCCCCCGAGCAGTTCATGTATTCCATGCTGACCCGATCGCAGCGCATCAGCCATGAGAACCTGCGACTGCGCGACAAGGCCTGGCTCGAGGGCTATGAGCGCTGGTTCGCCAGTCAGGCAGGTGTCGAACCGTCAGCCGATGGCCGGGTGCCGCCTCCGATGTTCACGCCTTATACGATGCGCGGGGTGACGCTGACGAACCGCATCGTCATGTCGCCGATGGCGATGTATTCGGCCAAGGACGGCGTGCTCGACGATTTCCATCTCGTGCATTTGGGCGCCCGCGCGCTCGGCGGCGCAGCACTCGTCTTCGGCGAAATGACCTGCGTATCGCCGGACGCCCGAATCACCCCCGGCTGCCTCGGCCTGTGGAACGAGAAGCAGGCGGAGGGTTGGAAGCGGTTTGTGGATTTCGTCCATGGCAACAGCACCGCGAAGGTGGGTATTCAACTTGGCCATGCCGGGCGGAAGGGTGCCACGAAGCTGGCATGGGAAGGGATCGACCAGCCGCTTCAGACGGGCGACTGGCCGCTGATCTCCGCCTCCGCCCTGCCCTACCTGAAGAACAGCCAGGTTCCGAAAGCCATGGACCGCGCGGACATGGATCGGGTGAAGGCCGATTTTGTCCGCGCCACCGAGCTTGCCGTGACCACCGGCGCCGATTGGCTGGAGCTTCACTGTGCACACGGCTACCTGCTCTCGAGCTTCCTGTCGCCGCTGACCAACCGCCGCACCGACGAATATGGCGGCAGCCACGAGAACCGCGCCCGCTACCCGCTGGAGATCTTCAATGCCATTCGCGCCGTCTGGCCTGAGGATAAGCCGATCTCGGTGCGCCTCTCCTGCCACGACTGGTTCGAGGGCGGCAATACGCCAGACGACGCGGCGATCTTCGCGCAGATGTTCAAGGACGCCGGAGCCGACATGATCGACTGCTCGTCCGGCCAGGTCTGGAAGGAAGAAAAGCCGGTCTACGGCCGCCTTTTCCAGACGCCGTTCTCCGACAAGATCCGCAACGAAGTTGGCATCCCCACGATTGCCGTCGGGGCAATTTCCGAGGCGGACCACGCCAATTCGGTGATCGCCGCGGGCCGCGCCGATCTCTGCGCTGTCGCCCGTCCGCATCTCGCCGATCCGGCCTGGGTGCTGCACGAGGCAGCGCGCATCGGGCTCACCGACATCGCCTGGCCGAAGCAGTACTATTCCGGCAAACAGCAATACGAGACCAATCTGGCGCGTGCCGCAGCAGCGAAGTGAGGATCGGCTGATGGATGCAGCACGCAAGCTTGAGGGACGTCATGCGCTGGTAACGGGTGGCGGCAGCGGCATCGGTGCTGCCATCGCCACCGCGCTCGTCGAGGCCGGTGCGAGGGTCACCCTGGCCGGACGCCGCGTAGAACCGCTGACGGCGCTCGCCGAACGACTTGGCGCTTCGCAGGTTCACGTGGCTCACGGTTTCGATGTCACCAGCGAGACGGCTGTGGCGGAGGGCGTGAGGGCCGCTCGTGCCGCACTCGGTCCCGTGGACATCCTCGTCAACAATGCCGGCGAGGCGCCGAGCGCGCCGTTCGAGAAAACGTCGCTGGACATGTGGAACCACGTCCTGGCACTCGACCTGACGGGAGCCTTCCTCGTCACTCAGGCCGTCCTTCCCGACCTGAAGTCGCGCGGCGACGGTGCCCGTATCATCAACGTCGCCTCTACCGCGGGCCTCACAGGCTATGCCTATGTTTCGGCCTATACCGCGGCAAAGCATGGCGTCATCGGCCTGACGCGTTCGTTGGCGCTGGAACTTGCGAAGACGGGTATGACCGTCAACGCGGTCTGCCCCGGCTTTACCGATACGCCGCTGATCGCTCAGGCGATCGAAACGATCGTCGCGAAGACCGGCCGCAGCCGGGAGAACGCGATGAAGGAATTCACGAAAAGCAATCCGCAGGGACGGCTGATCCGGCCGGAAGAAGTCGCAGACGCGGTTCTGTGGCTGGCATCGCCCGCCGCGGCTTCGATCAACGGCCAGGCGATCGCAATCGCCGGCGGGGAGGTATTGGCAGGATGAGCACGGCTTCCATGGCAGGGCACCTTCGCCCGTTCAAGGATTATCAGGCGCAGCATTTCCTCTGGGAGGTCAGCACCGATGGGCGGGTCGCCACGATCCGGCTGAACCGGCCGGACCGTAAGAATCCACTTACCTTCGAAAGCTATGCGGAACTGCGAGACCTGTTCCGCGACCTTGCCTATGCTTCGGATGTTCGCGCAGTGATCCTGACCGGAGCCGGCGGCAATTTTTCGTCTGGTGGTGACGTATTCGAGATCATCGAACCACTGACGCAGATGGCGATGCCGGACCTTCTCGCCTTTACGCGGATGACCGGAGATCTGGTCAAGGCGATGAAGAAGTGCCCGCAGCCGATCATCGCGGCGGTGGACGGCATCTGTGCCGGCGCGGGCGCCATCCTCGCCATGGCCTCCGACCTGCGCCTTGCGACGCCCGAGGCGAAGACCGCTTTCCTCTTTACCCGCGTAGGTCTTGCCGGTGCCGACATGGGCGCCTGTGGAATCCTGCCGCGCATCATCGGCCAGGGCCGTGCCACCGAACTCCTCTTCAGCGGCCGCGCCATGAGCGCCTCGGAAGGTCACGCCTGGGGCTTCTACAATGCGCTTCACGCGGCGGACGCCGTGGAGGCCGAAGCAGTGAAGCTGGCGCAGTCGCTGGCGGACGGGCCATGGTTCGCCCACACGATGACCAAGACCATGCTGAACCAGGAATGGGCCATGGGCATCGACGAGATGATCGAGTCGGAAGCGCAGGCGCAAGCCGTCTGCATGGCGACCAAGGATTTCCGCCGCGCCTTCGAAGCCTTCGCCGACAAGCGCAAACCCGTCTTCGAGGGGAACTGACATGGTGGCACCGAGCCGGCTTGCCGGCCCCACCCGCGAGCATCTCGACTGGCCCTTCTTCGACGATAGCCACCGCGCCCTGGCGGCACGGCTCCACGCCTATACTGCATCGGGTGCGCTTTCCGCCATCGACCATGCCGACACCGATCGCGCCTGCCGCAACCTCGTTCGCTCGCTCGGCGCGGCGGGACTATTGGATGCGGCCACCGGCGCTGGTGGCAAGCGCCCCATCGATTCCCGCGAGGCCTGCCTCACCCGCGAGACGCTTGCCTGGCATGACGGCCTCGCCGATTTCGCCTTCGCCATGCAGGGCCTCGGCACCGGCGCGATCGCGCTGTCCGGAACGGAGGAACTGCGTCGCGCCGTGCTGCCGAAGGCGCAGAGCGGTGAATGGATCGCGGCCTTCGCGCTCTCCGAGAAGGACGCAGGCACCGATGTCGCGGCAATGGCCTGCGCGGCGCGTCGCGACGGCGATAACTTTGTCCTCGACGGCGAGAAGACCTGGATCTCCAATGGCGGCATTGCCGACGTCTACACCGTCTTCGCACGTACGGGCGAAGCGCCCGGAACCCGCGGCATCTCGGCTTTCGTTGTCTATGCCGATGATCCGGGCTTCTCGATCGCCGAACGAATTGACGTGATTGCGCCGCATCCACTGGCGACCATCCGCTTCGAGAACTGCCGCATACCGGCCGGCCGGCTGCTTGGCAGTCCGGGTGAGGGCTTCAAGATCGCCATGCGCACGCTCGACATCTTTCGCGCGTCCGTCGCTGCGGCCGCGATTGGCTTTGCCCGCCGGGCGCTGGACGAGGCGCTTGCCCATGCGACGGCCCGTCCGATGTTCGGCAACCGCCTTTCCGACCTGCAACTGACCCAGGCCGCATTCGGCGACATGGCGGCGCAGATCGATGCCGCGGCTCTACTGACCTATCGTGCCGCCTGGCGCCGCGACGTCCAGGGCCTACCGACCACCAAGGAAGCAGCCATGGCGAAGATGGTCGCGACGGAGACCGCCCAGCAGGTGATCGACCGCGCCGTGCAGATGTTCGGCGGACGGGGCGTGAAGAGCGGCGAGATCGTCGAGAGCCTCTATCGCGAAATCCGTGCGCTGCGGATCTACGAGGGCGCAACCGAAGTCCAGAAACTCATCATCGCGCGCGAACTCCTGAAGAGCGCGCCTCCGGAGAAGACGCATGCATGACATTCTTCAGCCCGAGGGCTGGGCGAAGCCGATCGGCTATTCCAACGGCGTGGCGGCACGCGGCCGGCAGGTCTATGTCGGCGGCCAGATCGGCTGGAACAGCCAGTGCCAGTTCGAGACCGATGACTTCGTCGAGCAGGTCCGCCAGACGCTGAAGAACGTGGTTGCAGTCCTCGCCGCCGGCGGTGCGGGCCCCGAGCACGTGACGACCATGACCTGGTACTTCATCGACAAGGCGGAGTATCTCGCCAACCTGAAGGGGATCGGTCAGGCCTATCGCGAAATCATGGGCAAGAACTTCCCGGCCATGGCCGCCATGCAGGTGACGGCCTTGATTGAGGACCGCGCCAAGATCGAGATCCAGGCCATCGCCGTCGTTCCGGAGTAAGCAATGGAAGCCGCCGCGATCCGTTTCTCCGACACCGTACGCGGCGAGGTCCAGGGCGATGTTCTCGTCGTCATCATTGAAAATCCGCCGGTCAACGCGCTCTCCGTCGATGTCCGCGCCGGCCTTGTGGCAGCACTGGACCGTGCCGCTGGTGACGCCGGCATCCTCGGGCTCGTCATAACCGGAGCTGGAAAGACCTTCATCGGCGGCGCCGACATCCGGGAATTTGGACAGCCGCCCGTGGAGCCGATCCTGCCGGCCGTCATAGAGCGGCTGGAAGACTCCGAGAAACCAACCGTCGCGGCCATCAACGGCGCAGCCCTCGGAGGCGGTCTGGAGGTCGCGCTCGGCTGCCACTACAGGGTGGCGTCTTCGGCTGCTCAGACGGGGTTCCCCGAAGTGAAGCTCGGTATCGTGCCGGGTGCGGGCGGTACCCAGCGCCTGCCCCGGCTGATCGGCATCCCTGCGGCGATCGACCTGATCGGCAGCGGCCGTAGCGTGAAGGCGAAGGAAGCGCACGTACTCGGCCTGATCGATGAAATCGCGGATGCCGGCACGGTAGAGGCAGCCCTTGTGGCCGTTCGACGGCTTGCCGGCCGTGACCCGCGCCGGACCGGCCAATTGGCGGTTCCGGCAACCGACAGCGCCGCCGTCGAGAAGGCGAAGACGAGGATCCTTGCCAAGGCGCGCGGGCAAGAGGCGCCCGCCGAAGCCATCCGCCTCATCGAAGCGGCCGCGCGGCCGCTCGCCGAAGGCTTGGCCGACGAGCGCGCCACTTTCCTCAAGCTCCGCGAGAGCAGCGAGGCGGCCGCGCTGCGGCATGTCTTCTTTGCAGAACGGCAGGCGTCGAAGGTGGAGGATCTGGAGGGTGTTCCCCCTCGCCTGGTCGAGACGATCGGCATTGCCGGCCTCGGCCTGATGGGAAGCGGTATCGCCGTCGCTGCGCTCAGTGCCGGCTATCGCGTGGTCGGGCTTGACCGCGACGATGAGGCAGCGGCCAGGGGTCGCGAACGCATTCTCGGGCTTCTTCAGAAGAACCTGTCCGCCGGGCGGATCGACCAAGCGATGTTTGACGCGCAGGAAAGCCGCCTCTCGGTCACGGCAGCCGATGCCGATCTTGCTCCCTGCGATCTCGTGATCGAGGCGGTGTTCGACGATCTCGACGTCAAGATCGATCTCTTCCGCCGCCTGGACAGGGTCATCCGGCCCGACGCCATCCTCGCCACCAATACGAGCTACCTGAACCCGGACGAGATCGCCGCTGCCACGGCCCACCCGGAGCGCGTGCTTGGCCTGCATTTCTTCTCACCGGCGCATGTCATGCGACTGCTCGAGGTCGTGCGCTGCGCCCGCACGGCCCCCGATGTCCTGGCGACCGGGCTTGCGGTGGCGAAGAAACTCCGAAAACTCCCGATCGTCACCGGGGTCACCGAAGGCTTCATCGGCAACAGTATCTTCTCCGCCTATCGACGCGAAGCCGAGTTCCTGCTGGAGGACGGCGCCTTGCCGCATGAGATCGACGCAGCGCTGGAAGACTATGGATTCCCGATGGGTCTCTTCGCCGTCTATGACATGGCCGGGCTGGAGATCGCCTGGGCGCGGCGCAAGCGACAGGCAGCAAAGCGGGATCCGTCGGAGCGCTATGTCGAGATTGCGGATCGGCTCTGCGAAGCCGGCCGGCTCGGCCAGAAGGCCGGACGAGGCTGGTATGCCTATCCCGAGGGGAAGCGGCAGGTGGATCCGGTCGTGACGGAGATCATCGTGCAGTGCCGCGCAGGCAAGGGTATCACACCGCGCAGCTTCACTGCCACAGAGATCGTCGGCCGTCTGCTTGCCGCAATGGCCGCTGAGGGCAGGAAGCTGCTTGAGGACGGTATTGCCGCTCGCGAGAGCGACATCGATCTGGTGATGATCAACGGCTACGGCTTTCCGGCCCACAAGGGCGGGCCCATGTTCGTCGCTACTCAGACGCCGAGATAACGGTCCTGCAGGTCGGCGGAGAGTTCCGCCGGCGTTCCATGCCAGGCGCTCCGTCCGTTTTCCAGAATGACGCAGCGGTCGGCGACCGGCAGCAGTTCCGACAGCGTCTTGTCGACGACCAGGATGGAGAGCCCCTCGGCCTTCAGCTTGCGGATTGCTGCCCAGATGTCCTGTCGGATGACCGGCGCAAGTCCCTCCGTCGCCTCGTCGAGGATCAGCAGGCGCGGATTGGTCATCAGCGCACGGCCGATTGCCAGCATCTGCTGCTCTCCGCCGGAGAGCGACCGTGCCATCTGCGCGTGACGCTCGGCAAGGCGGGGGAAGAGATCATTGACGCGCTCCAGGCTCCAGGCGCCGGGCCGTGCGGCCGCAATCAGGTTTTCATGCACCGTGAGGTTTGGAAAGCACCGCCGCCCCTCCGGCACCAGCCCGATGCCGAGCTTGGCGACGCGATGCGATGGCTTGCCCTTGAGATCGGTACCCGCAAGCCGGACGGTTCCGGCACATGGCGGGTTGAGGTTGCAGATGGCCCTGATGGTCGTCGTCTTGCCCATTCCATTGCGACCCATGAGAGCGACGGCCTGGCCTTCCTCGACCGCAAGATCCACTCCGAACAGCGCCTGGCTCGCCCCATACGAGGCTTCTATCTTGGAAACGTCGAGCAGCATCAGGCATGGTCTCCCAGGTATGCAGTCCGCACAGCCGGATCGCGCCGGATCTCTTCGACCGTGCCGGTGGCGATGACCCGGCCGTAGACCAGCACGGAAATCCGATCCGCCAGCGCGAAGACGGCATCCATGTCGTGCTCCACGAGCAGGATCGGGGCTTCCTGCCGGAGGCTATGGAGAAAGTGGGTCAACGCCTTCGACCCTTCCGGTCCCATGCCAGCCATCGGCTCGTCGAGCAGGAAGGCCTTGGAATTGAGGGCCAGCGCAATGGCGATTTCCAGTTGCCGACGCTCGCCGTGCGACAGTTCGGCTGCGGGAATACGCGCTCGGTCCTGCAGGCCGACCCGCTCAAGCATCGCGATCGACCGGTCTATCAACGACGCGTCGCGCATCACCGGCTTGAAGAAGCGGAAGCTCGTGCCCTGCTGCGCCTGCACCGCCAGCATGACGTTGCGCAAGGCCGAAAATTCCGACGCCAGCGAGGATACCTGGAAGGTGCGGCCGAGCCCAAGCCGGGAACGCTCTGCGACGCCGAGATGTCCGATGTCTTTGCCGGCGAGGCGGATGGTGCCAGAATCCTGCCGCAGCGTGCCGCAGATCTGGTGGATGAGCGTCGACTTGCCGGCACCATTCGGTCCGATCAGGGCATGGATCTCCCCGGGCTTCAGGTCGAGCGAGACATGATCCGTCGCCCTGAGCGCGCCGAAGCTCTTCACGACATCGGAGAGTTCAAGAACCGGTTCAGCCATGACGCGCCTTTCCGGCCAGAAGCCCGAGGAGCCCGCCGCGCGCGAAGAGCACGGTACCGAGCAGGATCAGGCCGAGGAAGAACTGCCAGCGCTCCGTCAAGCCACCGAGGACGTATTCGAAGATCACGAACAGAGCCGCACCCGCGAGAGGCCCGAACAACCGTCCGGTGCCGCCCAGGATAATCAGCACGATGAGTTCGCCGGACATGTGCCAGGACAGCATGGAGGGGCTGACGAAGCGGTTGAGGTCGGCAAACAGGGCACCGGCCAGTCCCGTCAGGGCCGCGGAGATCGCGAAAGCCGCGAGGCGGATTCGATAGGGTGCAATACCGACGGTCGCGACGCGCACCTCGTTCTGGCGCGCCGCCTGCAACGCCGAACCGAAGCGGGATCCGCGGATCAGCACGAAGAGGCCGAGCGCGACGATCAGCACCGCGTAGCAGATCAGGAAGAAGCTTACCGGCTTCATCGTGTTGACGCCCGGGAACTGGTTGCGCACCAGGATCGAGAGGCCATCTTCGCCGCCATAGGCCGGCCAGGAGATCGCAAAATAGTAGACCATCTGCGCGAAGGCGAGCGTGATCATGATGAAGTAGACGCCGGACGTCCGAAGACTGATCAGGCCGATCAAGAGCCCCACAAGCCCCGCGACGAGCATGGCCACCAACCAGATCACCGGCATCTGGTTGGTGCCGGACAGGCCAAGCAGGAGCGGATCGCCGGAGAAGGCATGGGTCGCCAAGATGCCGGCGGCATAGCCGCCAATGCCGAAGAAGGCCGCGTGGCCGAAGGATACAAGGCCGCCGAGCCCGAGCGCGAGGTTGAGGCCGGTCGCCGCCAGCGCCAGGATGGCGACGCGGGTGGCGAGCGTGACGTAGAAAGGCTGGCCAAGTACATTGGCCATGAGCGGCACCGCAAGCAGCAGCGCAGCCAGGATCAGGTTGACGAAAATTTCCCGGGTCAGCATGGCGGCCTCACGCGTGGGCGGCGGGGAAGAGCCCGCGCGGCTTCATCGCCAGGATGAGCGCCATCATCACGTAAATGAGCATGGATGCCGCAGCACCGCCGATCATTCCGGCCTGTGAAGGCGGCACGAACAGCGCCAGCATTTGTGGTAGCAGGAAGCGCCCCATGGTGTCGACGACTCCGACCAGCAGCGCACCGAGGAGCGCGCCCTTGATGGAGCCGATGCCGCCGATGACGATCACTACGAAGGCGAGGATGAGAACAGGCTCTCCCATGCCGACCTGGACCGACTGCAGCGCGCCGACCATGGCACCGGCAAGGCCCGCAAGCGCTGCACCCAGGGCGAAGACGACCGTATAGAGCGTGCGGATGTCGACGCCGAGCGCGCCGATCATTTCGCGGTCGCTTTCTCCGGCGCGAATGCGCATGCCGAGCCGCGTCTTTCCGATCAGGAGATAGAGGCCCAAAGCCACGAGTGCGCCGGCGGCAATGATCGCCAGTCGATAGACGGGGTATTGCGCACCACCGGGCAGCGCCACCGCGCCCTGCAGGAGCGGCGGAATGTTGAGATAGAGCGGGAACGAGCCGAACAGCCAGCGGGTCCCCTCCGAAAACATCAGGATCAGCGCGAAGGTGGCCAGAACCTGGTCCAGGTGGTCGCGATCATAGAGCCGCCGGATGACGAGCAGCTCGACAATGGCACCGGCCGCCGCCGCGCAGGCGAGGCTGGCGACGAGGCCGAGCCAGAAGGAGCCCGTCGCCGCAGCCACCGCCGCACAGGCGAACGCGCCGACCATGTAGAGGGAACCATGCGCGAGATTGATCAGCCCCATGACGCCGAAGATCAGCGTCAGCCCGGCAGCCATGAGAAACAACATGACGCCGAGCTGAAGGCCATTGAGCAACTGCTCAAGAGCAAGTGCGAAAGTCACCAGCCAACCTTACATCTTGCAGTCTTTGGCGTAGGCATCCTGGTGGTCGGTGAAGACCGGCGCGAGGATCTTGTTCGTAAGTACATCACCGTCCTTCACCACTTCGCGGACGTAGATGTCCTGGATCGGGTGCTGGTTGGTGTTGAACTTGAACTTACCACGCGGCGACTGGATGTCCGCCTTCAGGAGCTCCGCACGGAATGCTTCCGTATCCTTCACATCGGCCTTGGCTGCTGCGGATGCAATCAGTTGGCCCGCATCATAAGCCTGCACGGCATAGATGGACGGCAGGCGACCGTATTCAGCCTGGAAAGCCTCCACGAACTTCTTGTTCGCCTCATTGTCCAGGTCCTTGGCCCAGTGGCCGGAATTCTTGACGCCGAGCGCTGCATCACCGATCGCACCCAGCACGTCCTGGCTGAAGGAGAAGCCCGGGCCCATGATCGGGATTTCGACGCCCGACTGCGCATACTGCTTCATGAAGGCAATTCCCATGCCGCCAGGCAGGAAGGCGAAGACGGCGTCGGCACCGGATGCGCGGATCTGGGCGATCTCGGCCGCATAGTCGGTCTGGCCGACCTGGGTATAGACTTCAGAAGCAACCTCGCCCTTGTAGAAGCGCTTGAACCCGGTCAGCGAATCCTTACCGGCCGGATAGTTCGGCGCCATGATGAACATCTTCTTGTAGTCCTTGTTGGCGTATTCGCCCATGGCTTCATGAAGATTGTCGTTCTGGTAGGCCGCGTTGAAATAGAGCGGGTTGCAGTTTTCGCCCGCAAGCGCCGCCGGCGCCGCATTGGTGGAGACATAGAACTTGCCCTGGGCGACTGCGCTCGGCGCCACCGCCATCAGCAGGTTCGACCAGACGATGCCGGTCAGGATGTCGACCTGGTCGCTCTGGATCATCTTGTCGGCGATCTGGACTGCCAGTTCCGGCTTCTGTCCATCATCCTCGGTGATGACCTCGATCTCGCTGTTGCCTGCCTGCTTGATGGCCAGCATGAAGCCGTCGCGCGTGTCGATGCCGAGGCCGGCACCGCCGCCCGAAAGCGTCGTGATCATGCCGATCTTCACAGGCTCGGCGAAGGCAAGGCTGGAAACGCTCATGCTGAGCGCCAGCGTGGCGGCGGAAACCAGTTTCTTCATTGTCTCGAACTCCCAGTTGTTCTTATGACCCCATCCCCAGGCGCGGACCCCTCGATCTCGCAACCCGGATATCCGCCCGATGTCATCACCGACCGGTATTCCCGATACCTTCCATACTTGCAAAAGAACGTCCACTGGCGAAGCCGCTGGAATGCGCTTTTGCAGAATGTCGGTAAATGCTCATGCGGCACTCGCCTGCTTCAGCCGGAACCGCTGGATCTTGCCGGACTCCGTCTTCGGCAGCGCATCGGTGAAGACAATGGAGCGCGGATATTTGTAGGGCGCGATGACCTTCTTGACGTGCTCCTGCAGGAGCTTCGCCATGGCATCGCACGCCGCACGACGATCGACCAGCACGACATGCGCCTCGACGATATGGCCACGTTCCGTGTCTGGAACTCCGATCACTGCGCATTCGGCCACCGCCTCGTGCTTCAGCAGAGCCGCCTCGACCTCCGGACCGGCAATGTTGTAGCCGGCCGAGACGATCATGTCGTCGGAGCGGGCGGCGAAGTGGAAATAGCCTTCCTCGTCCTGCACGAAGGAATCGCCGGTAAGGTTCCAGCCGTCACGCACGTAGTCGCGCTGCCTGTCGTCGGCGAGATAGCGGCAGCCGATGGGGCCCTTGACGGCAAGCTTGCCGATCGTTCCCCGCGGCACCTCGCGCATATCGTCATCGACGACGACGGCCTGGTAGCCGGTGAGTGGTTTGCCTGTGCAGGCAGGCTTGGAGTCGTCGAGCCGGTTGGAGATGAAGATGTGCAGCATCTCTGTCGAGCCTATGCCATCGACGATCGGCTTGCCGGTCTTCTGTACCCACTGGTCATAGACGGGGGCCGGCAGGGTTTCACCAGCGGAAACCGCGACGCGGAGTGAGGAAAGATCGGCGCCTTCATCCATGGCGGAAAGCATGGCGCGGTAGGCAGTGGGCGCAGTGAAGCAGATCGTCGCCTTGTAGGTCTCGATGATCTCGATCATCTTCGGCGGCGTCGCCTGCTCGAGCAGCGTGGCTGCCGCGCCGAAGCGCAGCGGGAAGACCGCGAGGCCGCCGAGGCCGAAGGTGAAGGCGAGCGGCGGCGAACCGACGAACACATCGTCCGGCGTGACCTTCAGCACTTCCTTCGCATAGGCGTCCGCGATGATCAGGATGTCCCGGTGGAAGTGCATGGTCGCCTTCGGCACGCCGGTGGAGCCGGAGGTGAAACCCAGCAGCGCGACATCGTCGCGACCGGTCTTCACGGCCTCGAACTTGACCGGCTTGTCGAGGGCCGCACGATCGAGTTCGGCGTCGTGATTGGCCGTGCCGTCGAAGCCGATCACCTGCTCCAGAAACCGGCTCTCCTTGGCGACCGCCACCAGTTCGTCCATCAGCCGGGTGTCGCAAAGCGCCATGGTGACTTCGGCCTTGTCGACCACCTTGGCGATCTCTCCGGCGCGCAGCATCGGCATGGTGTTGACGACCACGGCGCCGGCCTTCGTCGCCGCAAGCCAGCAGGCAACCATGGCGGGGTTGTTCGCCGAGCGGATCAGGACCCGGTTCCCGGGCTTCAGCCCGTAGTCTTCCGTCAGAGCCCGCGCGATGCGGTTCGTCCAGTCGGAAAGCTCCTTGTAGGTCCGGCGACGTCCATTGCCGATCAGCGCAGTATGGTCGCCAAAGCCGCGCTCGACCATCCGGTCCGTCAACTCGACCCCGGCGTTCAGCCATTCGGGATAATCGAAGCCGTCGAGAAGAAGCTCCGGCCACTGGTCCAGCGGCGGGAGATGGTCGCGCGCAAACGTGTCCAGATGGCCTGTCGGTCCCAGTTTCATCATCGAGTTCCCATGCGTTCTTCTGGTCCGCAATCCGACAATATCCGGTGCTGCGGCCGCGGCATTTTTGCCTTTTCACCAGAAAAGCACCGCTCCCGCGCGCTGGCAAGAGAGAAATTTTAAGTTTGTAATAATTTTGGACCGGCAGCCATTCACCCCCCTTCCTCTCATGGCAGCCAGATGCAACTATGGATGCGACTGGATGATACTGAGGGCCACATGCGACACCGGATATCCGATTGGGACGATGCATATGCCAACGGACCCAACATCCCCGGCGGGGAACGTTGGCCGGATTTCTGGGTTGATCCGGCGCGGGAGTACCGTCAGGCGCTGGAGGAAGCCGGGCATGCGAAGCTTGATCTTCGCTACGGCGACGGCGCGCGGAACAGGATGGATCTTTTCCTGCCAGCCACCGAACCTGCCGGCCTCGTCGTATTCATCCATGGCGGCTTCTGGCTGCGGCTCGACAAGTCCTACTGGTCCCACCTCGCCCGCGGCGCGGTGGAACTGGGCTATGCCGTCGCAATTCCCTCCTACACGCTATGCCCCGAGATCCGCATTGGCGGGATTACCCTTGAGGTGGCCAACGCGATCGAGCAGGCGGCAGAGCTCGTCGCCGGCTCCATACGGCTGATCGGGCACTCCGCCGGCGGCCATCTCGCGACGCGGATGATCACAGTGACCTCTCCCTTGCCGGAAGAGATCCGCAGCCGCATTGTGCACACCGTATCGCTTTCCGGCCTGCATGACCTGCGGCCGCTGATGCACACGGCCATGAACAGGCAATTGAGCATCGACCGGCAGGAGGCATGGCGCGAAAGCCCGGCACTTCTCGAGCCGATGCAGGGTGCCAAGCTGACCTGCTGGGTGGGCGGCGCAGAGCGGTCGGAATTCCTCCGCCAGAACGCGCTGCTCGCCAATATCTGGAAGGGCCTTGGCGCCGAGACCGAAGTCGTCGAGGAACCGGACCGCCACCACTTCAACGTGATCGACGGGCTGGCCGATCCCCATCATTTTCTGACGCAGACGCTGCTGTCCTGACCGGCCTACAGCGAAGCCGCGGCGCGCGCCGCCTGGTCGTAGTGACCGGAGAGGGCTCGAAGCCGTGCAGCGACTTCCGAGAGAGTGTCAGCGGAGACCTCGGTCGCCAGGACGGAGTTGACGAGCAGGCTCTCGCGCATCGCCTTGTAGCGTGCACAGGATTCCGCACCTGCTTCGGTCACCATGACCAGCTTTTCCTTGCCGCGCCGACCGGACTTGATGAGCTTCATCCGCTCCAGCTTCTTCAGTGCATAGGTCACGACGTGGGTGTCCTCGATGTTCAGCACGAGGCAGATGTCGGCAAGCGTCTTCGGCTTGTTGCGACTGTTGATGTTGTGAAGCACCAGGATGTCGACAGGCGAAAGGTCCGGCACCCCGGCCGCCGCCATGCACCGCACCATCCATCGGTTGAAGGCATGGTTCAGCATGATCAGGCCGAACTCAATCTCCGACAGCGCCGGCAGCGCTCCGCTCGCCAGGTGGCCCGAGGATACGATGGGGCCCAGATCATCCTTTTTTACAGGCATGATGTCTCCTCCCGAAAATCAAAGCGCCGCCGGTAAACCCGGCGGCGCTTCTTGCATCACATCTTCTTGTAGGCGTCTATGATAGCCTTGCCCTCGTCGCCGGCCTTGGACAGCCAATCTTCCGTGAGTTGGGCGCCGACTTCCGCCAAGCCGCTCTTCAGTTCCTCGCTGGGCGCAAGAACCTGCATGCCGTTCGACTTCAGCGTCTCCATGTATGCCGCAGTCTTCTCGACACCGAGCTTCCAGCCGCGCTCTTCGGCTGCTGCCGCAGCTTCCGTGACCGCTGTCTGCACGGCCGGATCCAGCGCCTCGAACGCGCCCTTGTTCACGAAGATGACGTTCTTCGGGATCCAGGCCTGCGTGTCATAGTAGTGGGTGAGCGATTCCCAGATCTTGGAATCGACGCCGGTGGCGCTGGAGGTCATCAGGCCGTCGACCACGCCGGTCGCCAGTGCCTGCGGAAGCTCGGCAGCCTGGACCGTCACAGGCTGGGCGCCGACGAGCTCCGCAATGCGGGAGGTGCCGACGTTATAGGCGCGCCACTTCAGACCCTTAAGGTCAGCGACGGTGTTGACGTCCTTCTTGGTGTAAATGCCCTGGGGCGGCCATGGCGTCGTGTAGAGAAGCTTCAGGCCCTGCTCGTCGAGCGCCTTCTCCACCGTAGGCTTCGACGCTTCCCACAGCTTTTTCGATTCCTCGAAGCTGGTGGCGAGGAAGGGCACGACGTCGATCCCGAAGACCGGGTTCTCGTTTTCGTGCAGCGAGATCAGAACCTCCCCTGCCTGAGCCTGGCCCGTCTGCACCGCGCGCTTGATTTCCGGTGCCTTGAAGAGTGCGGCACCGGGATGCACGGTGATCTTGAGTTCGCCGTTCGTCGCTGCGTCCACGTCGGAGGCGAACTGCATGAGGTTTTCGGTGTGGTAGTTCGCCGGTGGATAGGCGGATGGCAGGACCCATTCCGTCTGAGCGAGTGCCGCGCCCGCTCCCAGGGCGAGTGCGGCTGCCGTCATGCCCCAGCGGGCGATCGATCGCATGTGCAAGTTCATTGTCATTCCCCTTTGCGTTACCCCGGAAATGCCATTCGCGGCAGAACCATCACGATGTCCGGGAAGACCGTGATGATGGCGACAGTCGCCACAAGCAGGAAGAAGAAAGGCAGCGCCGCGCGGGCAACCGTCAGGCTGTCGCGGCCGCTCATCGTCTGCAGCACGAAGAGATTGAACCCCACGGGCGGCGTGATCTGCGCCATCTCGACCATCAGGACCAGGAAGACACCGAACCAGATGAGGTCGAAGCCAGCCTGCTGGATCATCGGAAGCACCACGACGGTGGTGAGCACGATCATCGACAGTCCGTCAATGGCGCAGCCGAGCAGGATGTACATGATCGTCAGGACCGCAATCAGCGCATAGGGGCTGAGACCGAAGCCATCCACCCAACTCGCCAGCGCGGCCGGAATGCCGGTATAGCCCATGGCGATCGACATATAGCCGGCGCCGGTCAGGATCAGCATGATCATCGCCGTCATGCGGGTCGCACCCATGACGCTTTGCTTGAAGCTCTCCCAGGTGAGCGCGCGCTGCCATGCGGCAATCACCAGCGATCCGAGCACACCCCAGGCGGCACATTCGGTTGCCGTGGCCCAGCCCATGAGCAGGGCCGAGAAGACGGTCATGATCAGGAGAGCCAGCGGGATAAGGTTCAGACTTTCCCTGAGCTTGCTGGCCAGGCTGGTCTTCGGCGCCGGCGGCGGGCTCCTGTCCGGGTTCATCAACGACCAGACAACGATGGCGGTCATGTAGAGCACCATGACGATGGCAGCCGGAATGAGGCCGGCGATGAACATCTGGATAATGGAGACGTTCGCCGCAACCGCATAGACTATCATGGTGATCGACGGCGGCACCAGGAAGCCGAGGGTTCCGGCACCGGCGAGCGAACCAAGACTGATCATGTCGTCATAGCCACGCTTCTTGAGCTCCGGCAACGTGATCTTGGCGACCATGGCCGTGGTAGCCGCGGAGGAGCCCGAAACGGCGCCGAAAAGCCCGCAGCCAAGGACGTTGACGTGGATCAGGCGCCCGGGAAGCCAGTTCAGCCATGGCGACAGGCCGCGGAACATTTCGTCCGAGAGCCGCGTGCGATAGAGAATCTCCCCCATCCAGACGAAGAGCGGCAAGGCGGCAAGGCTCCAGGAGGCGGTTCCGCTCCAGGCATTGGTGGCGAGTGCCGCACCGATTTGAATGCCGGTCGGCGCGAACTGCATGGCGACGAAGCCGCAGACGAGCAGCGCGATACCGATCCAGACGCCGCCGACAAGGAGGAAAAGGAGGGCGCCAAGGATAAGCCCGGAGACTTCGATCAGAGACAGGGCATCCATGATCAGACCCCGCTTTCCATGACGCGTTCGATGACCTCTTCCTTGGTCTCAGCCTTCGGCTTCTCGTAACGCGGAGTACCGCCAAACAGCAGGTGGACAAGTTCATCGACGAAGGCGATCGCGAGGATGGTGAGGCCAGCCGACATGCCGAGCTGCGGGATCCACAGCGGCACCGCAATCACGCCCATCGAGACGTCGTTGAAACGCCAGGAGAACAGCGTCATCTCGATCGCGTACCAGGCGAAATAGGAAACGGCGGCGGCACCGATGGCCGTGCAGGCAATCTCGATCATCTTCCGCGGCAGCCCGCTGATCCGGTCGATCAGCAATCCCATGCGGATGAGTTCCGCCGATCTGAACGTGTGCGCCAGGCCAAGAAATGCGGTCGCGGCCATGCACCAGGCCGTAAAGTCGTCCCCGGCCGGCACATCTATCCCGAGAGGCCGTCCGGCGGACAGCGACAGCATGATCAGGAAGATTGCGACGAGAAAGATGCCGGCGAGCCAGCCCGCCGCGAGGTAGAGACCGTCGAGCGCCTTCCTCAGCCACTCGGGAAAAATGCTGTGGCGCGGATCAATGGAGGACACAGATGGCCCTCCCGTCTGGAATACGGCAGTCAAACATGGTCGGCTCCCCTCGGTTGCCGTGGCCGGGCGAAGCTCTGGCGGCTTCTTTGCCCGTTGTGGCGGCATGATGCAGCAATGAGCATTTTGCTGTCAATCAATCATTGACGTTTTATCGACGAAATGTATTCGTAAGAGAAAAGCAATCAACGAGGGGCTCGTCATGACCAGCGGCAAGTGGGATTTCTGGATCGATCGCGGCGGCACGTTCACCGACATCGTCGGGCGCAGGCCGGATGGTTCGCTGATCGCGCACAAGCTCCTCTCTGAGAATCCTGAGGCCTACCGGGATGCTGCCGTCCAGGGGATCCGGGAACTCCTGGAGCTGAAGCAAGGCGAGCCTGTCCCTGCCGGCGCGATCGGTGCGGTCAAGATGGGCACCACGGTTGCGACCAATGCTCTCCTCGAACGCAAGGGCGAGCGAACACTGCTCGTGACGACGCGCGGCTTCCGCGATGCGCTGGCGATTGGCTATCAGGCGCGGGCCGACATCTTCGCCAAGAAAATCATCAAGCCGGAACTGCTCTACAGCGCCGTGGTGGAAGTCGACGAGCGCGTGCGGGCCGATGGCGAGATCGAGGCAGCCCCCGATGAAGCCGTCATCCGCCGGGACCTGCAGGCGCAGTTCGATGCCGGATTCCGCGCCGTCGCGATCGTCTTCATGCACGCCTACCGGTACCCGCAGCACGAGCAATTGGCCGCCAAGGTCGCACGCGAGATCGGATTCACCCAGGTCTCTGTCAGCCACGAGGTCTCGCCGCTGATCAAACTGGTGGGCCGCGGCGACACGACGGTCGTCGACGCCTATCTCTCGCCGATTCTGCGCCGTTACGTGGAGCAGGTAGCATCCGAACTCGGTGCCGACGCCGAAGGCGGGGCGCGTCTGATGTTCATGCAGTCCTCGGGTGGCCTCACGGCTGCCGACCTTTTCCAGGGCAAGGACGCCATCCTCTCCGGCCCTGCCGGCGGTGTCGTCGGCGCGGTGGAGACGTCAAGGCTCGCCGGGTTTGACCGCATGATCGGCTTCGACATGGGCGGCACGTCGACGGACGTCTCCCACTACGATGGCGAGCTGGAGCGGTCCTTCGAGACGGAAGTTGCCGGTGTTCGGATGCGCGCGCCGATGATGTCCATCCACACCGTTGCCGCGGGCGGCGGCTCCATCCTCCACTTCGAGAACGGGCGCTTCCGCGTCGGGCCGGATTCCGCCGGCGCCAATCCCGGGCCGAAAGCCTATCGCCGCGGCGGGCCGCTCACCGTCACCGACGCCAATGTCATGCTCGGCAAGCTCTCGCCCGAACTCTTCCCGAAGATCTTCGGCCCGAACCGCGACCAGCCGCTGGACGCAGCGACCGTTCGCGCAGCCTTCGAGGACATGGCCACGACCATCGGCGACGGGCGTACGCCGGAAGAAGTCGCAGACGGCTTCCTGGCGATCGCCGTCGAGAACATGGCGAATGCGGTGAAGAAAATCAGTGTCCAGCGCGGCTATGACGTCACCAATTACGTGCTGACCTGCTTCGGCGGTGCCGGCGGCCAGCATGCCTGCCTGACGGCCGATGCGCTCGGCATTTCGACCGTCATGATCCACCCCTTCTCCGGCATCCTGTCCGCCTATGGCATGGGACTTGCGGACATCCGCGCTACCCGCCAGAAGACGGTTTCCGTCGCGCTCGGCGAGGCCCTGGATGCGCTGCCGCCGGTCCGTGACGAACTGACCGCCAGCGTTCTCCAGGAGATGGCTGCGCAAGGCGTGACCGAGGCCGATACCGACGTCATCCATCGCGCGCATCTGCGCTACCAGGGCACCGACACGACCCTTGCTGTCCCGGTTTCTTCCGTTTCGGAAATGACGGAGGTGTTCGAAGCGCTTCATCGCAAGCAGTTCGGCTTCATCTTCGAGAACCGAGAGATAATCTTCGAGTCCTACGAGGTCGAAGCTATCGGCGGCGGTGCGGAATCCACCGAGCCGACCCATGCTATCGACGCCGCCGCTCCCACTGCCACCGAGCAAACACGTTTCTTCTCTGGCGGAGAATGGCGTGAGGCGCCGGTCTACTGTCGCGCCGACATCCGCCCCGGCGCCCGCGCCGCCGGCCCATGCCTCATCGTCGAGCCGCACCAGACGATCGTGGTCGAGGATGGCTGGGCGTTCGAGATCACCACGCTCGATCATGTGGTGCTGAAGCGGGTCAAGGCGCTCGCGCGCAGCAAGGCGGTCGGCACGGAAGCCGATCCGGTGCTGCTCGAGGTCTTCAACAATCTCTTCATGTCGATCGCCGAACAGATGGGCGTGACGCTGCAGAACACAGCGTCGTCGGTGAACATCAAGGAGCGGCTGGACTTCTCCTGCGCCATCTTCGACGAGAACGGAGCACTGGTCGCCAATGCGCCGCACATGCCGGTGCATCTGGGATCCATGGATCGCTCCGTGGAGTCGATCATCGCCCAGAACAAGGG